>NZ_JAJAVF010000008.1 GCF_020531845.1 Methylobacillus methanolivorans | reverse complement strand
TTGTTTAAAAATAATTTTCGAAACTAGCTTGACCGAATGAAAAAGGTCTGTATAATGCGCACCTCTCGCTGATTTGGAAACGAATCGGCAGCGACAAAAGAAGTAACGAAGTAACCGCTCTTTAACAAAACGAACAACCGATAAGTGTGGGTGCTTGTAGGTGAGTGCAAAAAGATACATATATATGTATCTGAAACTCAAAATACAAGTGCTTAACACTTAAATGAAATCTGTAACTTTTAGTTACACCTAAGATTCATTTGAGATTAAGCCAAGCGATATACCGACCTCGAAAGAGGTCACAAGTAATAGTCGGAATTAAACTGAAGAGTTTGATCCTGGCTCAGATTGAACGCTGGCGGCATGCTTTACACATGCAAGTCGAACGGCAGCACGGAGAGCTTGCTCTCTGGTGGCGAGTGGCGAACGGGTGAGTAATATATCGGAACGTGTCCAATAATGGGGGATAACTAGTCGAAAGATTAGCTAATACCGCATACGCCCTGAGGGGGAAAGTGGGGGATCTTCGGACCTCACGTTAATGGAGCGGCCGATATCTGATTAGCTAGTTGGTGGGGTAAAAGCCTACCAAGGCGACGATCAGTAGCTGGTCTGAGAGGATGATCAGCCACACTGGGACTGAGACACGGCCCAGACTCCTACGGGAGGCAGCAGTGGGGAATTTTGGACAATGGGCGAAAGCCTGATCCAGCCATGCCGCGTGAGTGAAGAAGGCCTTCGGGTTGTAAAGCTCTTTCGCAAGGAAAGAAAACTTACATATTAATACTATGTGAGGATGACGGTACCTTGATAAGAAGCACCGGCTAACTACGTGCCAGCAGCCGCGGTAATACGTAGGGTGCAAGCGTTAATCGGAATTACTGGGCGTAAAGCGAGCGCAGGCGGTTTTGTAAGTCAGATGTGAAAGCCCCGGGCTCAACCTGGGAACTGCGTTTGAAACTACAAGGCTAGAGTATGGGAGAGGGAGGTAGAATTCCACGTGTAGCAGTGAAATGCGTAGAGATGTGGAGGAATACCAATGGCGAAGGCAGCCTCCTGGCCTAATACTGACGCTCATGCTCGAAAGCGTGGGGAGCAAACAGGATTAGATACCCTGGTAGTCCACGCCCTAAACGATGTCTACTAGTTGTTGGTGGAGTAAAATCCATTAGTAACGCAGCTAACGCGTGAAGTAGACCGCCTGGGGAGTACGGTCGCAAGATTAAAACTCAAAGGAATTGACGGGGGCCCGCACAAGCGGTGGATTATGTGGATTAATTCGATGCAACGCGAAAAACCTTACCTGGCCTTGACATGCCACTAACGAAGCAGAGATGCATTAGGTGCTCGAAAGAGAAAGTGGACACAGGTGCTGCATGGCTGTCGTCAGCTCGTGTCGTGAGATGTTGGGTTAAGTCCCGCAACGAGCGCAACCCTTGCCAATAATTGCCATCATTCAGTTGGGCACTTTATTGGGACTGCCGGTGACAAACCGGAGGAAGGTGGGGATGACGTCAAGTCCTCATGGCCCTTATGGCCAGGGCTTCACACGTAATACAATGGTCGGTACAGAGGGTTGCCAACCCGCGAGGGGGAGCTAATCTCAGAAAGCCGATCGTAGTCCGGATTGCAGTCTGCAACTCGACTGCATGAAGTCGGAATCGCTAGTAATCGCGGATCAGCATGTCGCGGTGAATACGTTCCCGGGCCTTGTACACACCGCCCGTCACACCATGGGAGTGGGTTTCACCAGAAGTAGGTAGCCTAACCGTAAGGAGGGCGCTTACCACGGTGGGATTCATGACTGGGGTGAAGTCGTAACAAGGTAGCCGTATCGGAAGGTGCGGCTGGATCACCTCCTTTCTAGAGTATGCCTTGCTTGCAAGCATTCACACTTATCGGTTGTTTAAAGAGCGCAACAAAGATTGGCCTTAAGGGTCTGTAGCTCAGCTGGTTAGAGCACCGTCTTGATAAGGCGGGGGTCGTTGGTTCGAGCCCAACCAGACCCACCAGATTACTGTGAAGTAATGGGGGATTAGCTCAGCTGGGAGAGCACCTGCTTTGCAAGCAGGGGGTCGTCGGTTCGATCCCGTCATCCTCCACCAACTCTTTGTTGAAAAGTTAGACATAAGTGCAGCGTGCTGTTTTTATGTCTAGCTTTTAGAAGCTAGACTGATCTTTAACAAAATGGAAGAAGTAAAGAGAATAAAGTAGGACTTTGTGATGAGGTCTGAAATATTCAATGGGTAATTTGATTGCAAAATCGAAACATTTGAACGGCGTTGGTTCGTAAGAATTAACAGTTCAAATTAGTTTGATCGCATCAGCTTGGTGTGATCAGATGAAGTGCTTTAGAAAACCTATAGCGGATGTCTCATGCATCACGAGATTTGAGTTTAAAAGGGCTCAGGTTTTAACGTTATAGGATCAAGCGAATAAGTGCATGTGGTGGATGCCTTGGCGATTACAGGCGATGAAGGACGTGGTAGCCTGCGTAAAGTCTCGGGGAGCTGGCAAACAAGCTTTGATCCGGGAATGTCCGAATGGGGAAACCCACCCGCAAGGGTAACCTTCTCTGAATATATAGGGGAAAGGTGGCGAACCGAGTGAACTGAAACATCTAAGTAGCTCGAGGAAAAGAAATCAACCGAGATTCCGGAAGTAGTGGCGAGCGAACCCGGAAAAGCCTGTTACTTTTAGCATACGCGATAATAGAACGGAATGGAAAGTCCGGCCATAGTGGGTGATAGCCCCGTATATGAAATCCCGTATGTGGAACTAGGGTAACGACAAGTAGGGCGGGACACGTGAAATCCTGTCTGAACATGGGGGGACCATCCTCCAAGGCTAAATACTCGTAATCGACCGATAGTGAACCAGTACCGTGAGGGAAAGGCGAAAAGAACCCCGGGAGGGGAGTGAAATAGATCCTGAAACCGCATGCATACAAACAGTGGGAGCCTCGTAAGGGGTGACTGCGTACCTTTTGTATAATGGGTCAGCGACTTACATTCAGTAGCAAGCTTAACCGATAGGGGAGGCGTAGCGAAAGCGAGTCCGAATAGGGCGTTCAGTTGCTGGGTGTAGACCCGAAACCAAGTGATCTATCCATGGCCAGGATGAAGGTGCCGTAACAGGTACTGGAGGTCCGAACCCACTAATGTTGAAAAATTAGGGGATGAGCTGTGGATAGGGGTGAAAGGCTAAACAAACTTGGAGATAGCTGGTTCTCTCCGAAAGCTATTTAGGTAGTGCCTTGTGTCTCACTCTCGGGGGTAGAGCACTGTTATGGCTAGGGGGCTCATAAGAGCTTACCAAACCATGGCAAACTCCGAATACCGAGAAGTGCAATCACAGGAGACAGTCCATGGGTGCTAACGTCCGTGGACAAGAGGGAAACAACCCAGACCGCCAGCTAAGGTCCCAAATGACGTGCTAAGTGGAAAACGAAGTGGGAAGGCACAGACAGCCAGGAGGTTGGCTTAGAAGCAGCCATCCTTTAAAGAAAGCGTAATAGCTCACTGGTCGAGTCGTCCCGCGCGGAAGATGTAACGGGGCTAAGCACGTAACCGAAGCTGCGGATGCATATTTATATGCATGGTAGGAGAGCGTTCTGTAGGCCTGCGAAGGTGTTCTGTGAGGAATGCTGGAGGTATCAGAAGTGCGAATGCTGACATGAGTAGCGATAAAGGGAGTGAAAAGCTCCCTCGCCGAAAGCCCAAGGTTTCCTGCGCAACGTTCATCGGCGCAGGGTGAGTCGGCCCCTAAGGTGAGGCAGAGATGCGTAGCTGATGGGAAACAGGTTAATATTCCTGTACTTACATATACTGCGATGTGGGGACGGAGAAGGTTAGGTCAGCCATCTGTTGGAATAGGTGGTTTAAGCGTGTAGGTTGATCTCTTAGGCAAATCCGGGAGGTTAAGACTGAGGCGTGACGACGAGTCTCCTTGTGAGACGAAGTGATTGATACCAAGCTTCCAAGAAAAGCCACTAAGCTTCAGGTATATGTGAACCGTACCGCAAACCGACACAGGTGGGCAGGATGAGAATTCTAAGGCGCTTGAGAGAACCCGGGAGAAGGAACTCGGCAAATTAGCACCGTAACTTCGGGAGAAGGTGCGCCCCGGTAGGGTGAAGGACCTCGCGTCCGGAGCTCGATGGGGTTGCAGTGAAAAGGTGGCTGCGACTGTTTAATAAAAACACAGCACTGTGCAAACACGAAAGTGGACGTATACGGTGTGACGCCTGCCCGGTGCCGGAAGGTTAAGTGATGGGGTGCAAGCTCTTGATCGAAGCCCCGGTAAACGGCGGCCGTAACTATAACGGTCCTAAGGTAGCGAAATTCCTTGTCGGGTAAGTTCCGACCCGCACGAATGGCGTAACGATGGCCACACTGTCTCCTCTCGGGACTCAGCGAAGTTGAAATGTTTGTGAAGATGCAATCTACCCGCGGCTAGACGGAAAGACCCCATGAACCTTTACTGTAGCTTTGCATTGGACTTTGACAAGATTTGTGTAGGATAGGTGGGAGGCTTTGAAGCGAGGACGCCAGTTCTCGTGGAGCCAACCTTGAAATACCACCCTGATGTTGTTGAGGTTCTAACCTAGGTCCATTATCTGGATCGGGGACCGTGCATGGTGGGCAGTTTGACTGGGGCGGTCTCCTCCCAAAGAGTAACGGAGGAGTGCGAAGGTAACCTAGGTACGGTCGGAAATCGTACTGATAGTGCAATGGCATAAGGTTGCTTGACTGCGAGACGGACAGGTCGAGCAGGTGCGAAAGCAGGTCATAGTGATCCGGTGGTTCTGTATGGAAGGGCCATCGCTCAACGGATAAAAGGTACTCTGGGGATAACAGGCTGATTCCTCCCAAGAGTTCATATCGACGGGGGAGTTTGGCACCTCGATGTCGGCTCATCACATCCTGGGGCTGTAGCCGGTCCCAAGGGTATGGCTGTTCGCCATTTAAAGTGGTACGTGAGCTGGGTTTAAAACGTCGTGAGACAGTTTGGTCCCTATCTGCCGTGGGCGTTGGAAGTTTGAGGGGGGCTGCTCCTAGTACGAGAGGACCGGAGTGGACACACCTCTGGTGGACCGGTTGTCACGCCAGTGGCATCGCCGGGTAGCTAAGTGTGGAAGAGATAAGCGCTGAAAGCATCTAAGCGCGAAACTTGCCTCAAGATGAGACTTCCCTTGTGCCTTGAGCACACTAAAGAGTCGTTCGAGACCAGGACGTTGATAGGTCGGGTGTGGAAGCGCAGTAATGCGTTAAGCTAACCGATACTAATTGCTCGTGAGGCTTGATCCTATAACCTTGAAACTTGAACCATCAAGTCAAGGTTGCTCTAAAGCAGCAATCAAAATACCATCTTTACTTCTTCTCTTTGTTGAAGACGAATTTGCTAAGCAAATTCCATCAGATATCAGTGAATGTGCCAAGCACACGCACTAACGGTTATGTCTG
>NZ_JAJAVF010000007.1 GCF_020531845.1 Methylobacillus methanolivorans | reverse complement strand
AAAGGTGCCTATAGTGCAGCAATGGCGCCTAATCCAGATTCATCATTGGGTTTAGCTTCCTAGCCTCCTGTAAGTGATCGGGGGAAAGGTGCGCGTATCGCATCGTCATCGTCAGGCTGCTATGTCCCAGGAGCCTTTGAAGAACCAGGATGTTGCCGCCGTTCATCATGAAGTGGCTGGCAAAGGTATGGCGCAACACATGCGTCATTTGCCCATCTGGCAGCGCTAGCTGCGCCCGTTTCACTGCTTCCCTGAATGCGTTATAGGAATACTGAAACAAACGCCCATAACCGCCTCGAAGCTTGTCCTGCGCTTTTAGCTCCTTGATCAGGAAATCGGGGATCGGCACAGATCTATTTTTGCCCGACTTCGTGTTGCTGAAATGGATCATCCCATCCCGCACCTGACTTGGCTTAAGCTGCTCGGCCTCACTCCATCGTGCCCCTGTAGACAAACACACTTTCGCAATCAGCAATGTGTCTCGGCTCTTGGACTGTTCGAGTGCAGCCAGCAAGCGCTTGATATCCTCCTTGGACAAGTATGACAACTCCCGCTCTGGCACCTTGATCTGCCTGACTGCTGACAAGGGGTTATCGCCATTCCAGTGTCCTAGCCGCTTGGCCTCGTTAAACACACTGCGCAGATACGCATGCTCACGGTTAATCGTATTCGGCGCGATACCAGCCTCTGCACGTGCCTTGCGATAGTGTGCAAACATTCCAGTCGTGAAACGATCTAGGTAAGGATTGCCCAGGGCAACACAAAGCGCCTTCAAACGATTGTAAGTGTCCTGACCTGCCCGTAAGTTGGCCCCATGATGTTCAAACCAAATATCAACCAGCTCGGACAACCTGCGCAGATCACGCTTTGCTGGCTGCCATGCTGGCGTGGTCAAGACCTTGGATTTCAGCCAAGCCTCATAAGCCAAGGCCTCGCTCTTGGTTCCTAGCGTCTTACGGAATCGTTTAGATCCTCGCCCACCTGGCTGAATATCGACTAGCCAGCCACCCTCCATTTTTTTGATGGCCATCTCATTGTCCTTCCTTGTGGTGCTCGCATAATTCCTCCACATGCTTGCTGATCACGTTCAGCAACACATGCTGCGCACAAAGAATGTTCTCCAGGAGCACGGGCTGCAGACCTGAATACTCATGCTCGGTTTCCCGGGCCAGGTTCATTTCCGCAATGCTGCGTTCGATGAGATGGGCAACACCCATTGCGCCATAAGTGGCAGTGAGTGCTTGGGCTGCTTTGTTTTGGATGTGGCGTCCGCCGTATTCGGCTTCCACCCAGAATTTCCCGTTCAGGGGATTAAGTTGCTGACTGGTCATGTGACCTCCTAGGTTTTGAGAGAGGCCACCCTACTGCTTACGGGGTGGCGGGCGCACTCTCGGAACCATAGGATCCGCGTCTGGGCTTTCCTTGCGGTGTTGTATACCCAGTCTCTACCCCGCCATAAGAAAACAATGGACGTAAAAATAGCCGCGATCTGACGGGGCGACAGGCCGCTATGGTTTTTGAGAGGAGTTCAGAATAAGGGGCAATGACTGGCAAAGTCAAGTAATGGGGATTATTCTAGGCTCTTTTTAAATGGGGAGAAGAAATGGCGATGGTTCAAGCATATCTGGTCGAAAATCCGTTGATTGGTGAGCTTGCATGGATAATTTCAGTATCATTTAAATCGATGCATGGCGCACCTAAAGGAGAGACTTATTTGCTAATAAATTATCCTGAGGAATATACTTTTTATCATGAATTATCATTTGATTATCAAGTTTATGAGGAGCTAGCTAAGAAGCTTGATGATCAATATGTTCTTGCTCAGTTATTAAAACTCTCCCAAGCATCAGTGGGCGAGTTTATAAACAGCTTGGGTTCACAATCTATTCTGGCATATCAATGGAGTTTATCTTCAATTAAACCAATTGAAATTACTCAGTTATTTGGGCCATGGTCACGAGGTAAGCTTGATAGACTTAATAAGTTGTATGAAAAAACTCGTTCAAATGAGTTAAATGAATACTTAAGAGAGATATTTGAATTTCCTCAAATTAGAGTTTCGTCGAATAAATTATTTCAGTAAGGTTAGCCGCCCCAGTTATCCATAGCGCAGCGCATGCGACGCAAGCGCTGTGGATAACTGGAAAGGGGCGGCGGGATTAGACCTGATCAGGTGAATCCTGAAAAGCAAAGGCCGTTGCGTTGTGCCAGCCAGAGGCGGCTATACGCAACGGCCTTTTGCTATCTGGATTATCAATAAGGTCAAAACCATAAGAAATTCAAATATTGCTTTGTGCCCCTTTGCAAGCCATTCAAATTTACCCCCTTGTCCTTAAAAAGCCCTCAATTGCATCATGCACTCACACCGCCCCCCTATGTAATACGGGGGGAAAGATTAAATGGGAGTGTGTAAGGGGGAAAACCAGCATTGATGCGGGTTCTACCGGAAATGATGTATGTACATGGTTCATACTCGTGTATGTACAACGTAACGACAGGGGTTTTTTATGGAAAACGACATTACGTTAACAATTCGGCTCAACAGGGAATTGAAAGAAGAAGCTGAGCTTGCGTGCAAAAAAATGGAGTTCACGCTATCGGCATATATCAGAAAATGTTTGAAGGATGCGGTGCGTACTTTTCATGTCACCTCAGTTCGTGAAAATGGATATGCCAAGGCCTTTATGGAGACTGAGGAAGCAAAGCGAGCATATGACGTGCTTGTGAATGCAGTGAAGCAATCAGAAGCTGTTCAGCAGCAGCCTGAGCCAGTGAAACCTAAGACCCCAGAACCAATGTCTTCAAGGAAAGAAGCTGGCGATGTGCTTTTTGATGAGAATGGTCATGTTGATCCCAGCACGATGAGCAGAAAGATGCGCAGGGAGTATCAGCGCGAATTGAAGCGAGGCACTTTTGATGAAAGACCAAGTGAGAGGCAAAAGCCTACCTTGGAGCGATTTAACCCTGAGCAAAGATTGAAGGAACTGATCGAGAAGGAAAAGCGCACACATTTGACAAGAATGGAGCGAAATCAGAAAAATGCACTTTTGACGGGTGGTGTACGAATTCCTGAAAGTTGAGTCGAAATCGTCAACTAGATGTCGACAATATTGAAAGTCAATGATATTG
>NZ_JAJAVF010000006.1 GCF_020531845.1 Methylobacillus methanolivorans | reverse complement strand
AGATTGTGGGCGTGACAGAAGACACCGTCACGGGCTGGATTAATCGCGGTTATTTGCCTGTGGTTGAGATCGGCAAATACCGCCTGGTGAACCTCGCTTTGCTCAACAAACACGCCTTAGAACAGGAGTTCTCCCTCTAATGGCTTCCATCAAGAAACGCCCCATTCTCCACGCCGATGCCCATGTGCTTGCACGTGCACGCCTGACACCTGACGACTTCAAGAAAATCAATGCCAGCTTGAAAGAAAGCGTTAACGCCATGGATGCAGCCATCGCGGCTGCGTTCCCGGCGAGCGGAGCCGACGGCGGCGCAGCCGTGCTGGTCTCCCCCCTAGGTAATACGGGGGGAAAGTCTATAAATCTCGTTCTTGAGGGTGGGAAGATCAAGGAAGTGTTACCCCGGAAACACTATTCATCGAAGGTATGTTTTATCGACTGGCTGAATTTCACGGTTCATGAAGATACCTTCCAGGTGCTTGAGGGTGCTGTAACGGATCAGGAAGTGATTATGTCCGTTTCCATGGTGTGTGAATCCCTGTTTGGATTCGGCATTACCTCCAAGCGGGACAAGGGAGCCAATTTCTACCATACGTCGTATGTGCTGGGTGAGAACTACGGCCTCGTTTGCTACGGCGGGCAACGTAATAGCGTACTGATTTCGCTATCTGGTGAGGGCTGCGCTGCTGCTCGGGGTGCGTGGGAAAGGCGTACTTTCGATTTCCTGAAATCTGCTATCAACCCAAAGATCACGCGTATTGACCTGACTTACGACGATGTAGCGGGAAAGCTCTTTACGCCTGAATCCCTGGTTGAAAATTACGACAATGGAGGCTTCAACTGTGGCGGGCGTAATCCTGATATCGAGCAACGCGGCAACTGGAAGCGTCCTAATGGTAAGGGGCGATCCGTCTACATTGGCAACCGCTCAAATGGGAAGTTTTTCCGAGGCTATGAAAAGGGCAAACAGCTTGGTGATGCAGATTCGCCATGGATGCGGCTTGAAGTCGAATTCAAGTCAGTTGACCGAGTTATACCGTTTGACGTCCTTAAATTCCCACACGAGTATTTTGCAGCGGCTTATCCCGTATTCGCCAGTTTCTCTGACACTGCGGAACGAATCCTGACTGTAAAAAAAACCGTCGAAATCTCCTATGAGCGCACCAAGAAATGGCTAAAACGCCAGTGTGGTGCCGCTATCAACCTGATGCTTAACGTCGAGGGGACGGCTGAACGTGTCCTTGAGTTAATCAAACGAGAGGGCAAGCTCCCCAAGGGCGTACTCCCTCCATCTTTCCGGCATGTTGACTCCAGTATGCACCACTCCCCTCTGGATCATATGCCCCTTGTCATGTCTGTTATCTGTGAAGGGATTTAATCATGCAATTCAAAACTAAAGCTACTGTCCTGGGCGCTCGTTTCTTCAACGATGTGGTTGAAGGCACCAAGCACGATTTCACCAAAATCCATATCGTGATGCCCGTATCCACCTCGGCAGGCTCTGAGGTGGGTTTCAACGCGCAAACCGTCACCTTTGGTACGTCTGTCAATTTCGAGAAATTGAAGCAGCTTCCCTACCCCGTCGAAGCTGAACTCGATCTGGAAATGACCACCAAGGGCATTGTCTGCCAGGGTTTCAAGCTGGTCGGCAAATCTGAACTCAAGACAGCGGCCTAACCATCATGACCGATTTCCGCCGCTTCTACATTATTCAGTGCCGTAGCACTGGCGCTTTTCTCACCGAGGAATTGAGCTACACCAACCTTGCAGAGAAAGCCGGGCGACTCTATTGCCCGCATGAAGCGGTGGATACGGCCCGCCTGAACCTAGACGACGACTATGCAGTGTTTTCTGCGTGGGAACTCGTCCCTGAGACAGAACAGGAGGCAATTCAATGAAACGCCTAATGCTTAACTTGGCCGCGCTAGCTATCGGCCTCTGCCTAGGCGGCATGCTCGTTGTGGGGTTCGCATGATTCTATTTTCTGAGTGGCAACTCTTACTAGGCGTTTTTCTGTTGGGGTTTGTGGTGAGCGGAATCGTGCATGTCGCCTTATTTACCAGGCTTGTGCGCAAGATTCTTGATCTGGAACTCAAGGCCAGAAATGCAATGCCTCATTGACCTCGGTGCTGGCACCTACCAGGTGCTAGTACCCCAACCCAGCGACTACACCACTTGCACGGCGCTCGTGGTGAGTCCTACCGAATTGCAGAACGGTGTGATGCATCTCACCGCTGCTGAAGGAGTTCAGATCAGCTTGAGTATCGGGCTGCTCTGGGCAATCGCGGCTGCATTCCGTGCAGTCATTCATATGTTGAAAGAAGGAGAATCAAATGAAACCAATTAACCAAGCTCGTAAGTACGGCACTCGTCTGATCAAGGGTGCGATTGTCGCTAGTCCTTTGGCCTTAGCTTCCCAAGGTGCGAGTGCTGCTATCGACGTCTCGGAAATCACCACCCTGTTTGCCGATGCCGTGACTGCGGTGGCAGCGGTGGGTGTCGCCATGTTGTTGGTATGGGGTACCAAGAAGGCTTACAACAGCATTCGTGGTAACTAAAGCAAGGTAACCCATCGGCCATGAGCGTAAAGCCCTCATGGCCTTTTTTATTACGAGGGATCACATGGAAGGCTGGATCGTCATGTTAGGCATACTGGGGGCGCTGTGGATACTGTTCAACGCTTGATCTTGATCATGGCCTGGCTATGGACTGGTGTTTCGTATGCTGCCACTGAGCAAGTAGAGGCTAAATACCGTTGGTCAGTGAATGTGTCGGGGGCCAATACCGGGTTTCACAATACCGCTCAACTCGCTTGTGATTCCTACGGCTCAACCCATGCCGATAAGCAGAATGCCTCTGCGCCTGCTGCCCATAAGACCTATGCCTATACAGGCATACAGGCTGTTAATCACCAGACCTATTTATGCGTGGTCAAGAATCAATTAAATGTTGATGCTAGTTTTACGGTCAATCGTCAGTGGTCATGCGATAACACAACCTGGAATTCTGGCAATAACGAAAAATACTATTGCACGGTGCCAGCCTGCGTTCCTCCTGCAGTTCGCCAGCCTGATGGTACTTGTAAAGCTCCTCCGCAATGCACCCCAGGCTGCAATGGTGTCTGCGGTACGGAACAACCCCTCACTGGCAAAGGCACCATGGCCTGCTTCAATGGTTGCTATTACGGCCTGGGCGATGCCTTTGGCCTTGTCGTCAGCAACGGACAAAAGACTTGGTGGACGGACGTTGAAGACAACACTGGCGTTCCCTGCGACGCGCCCGAAGACGAACAACCCGATGGTGCCGAAGATGCACCAGACCCAGCAGAAACCCCCAGCCCTTGCCCGGAATGCGACTGTGCTAAGAAAGGCATGACCTGGGGTAGTTACACCACTAACGGCACTACCACCGTCATGTGTCTCAAGCCAGGCACACCAGGTGGCAAACCTGTCGATATTGCACCCAAGCCTACAGTCAAGACAGAAACCCCGGCTCCTACGCCTGAAAATCCCAATCCAGAACCAACCACAACGGTCACCCCTAGCCCAGTGATTACCATCACGCCAGGCAGCGGTGCTGGAAGCCAACCTACCGTCACGGAAACCACCACCAACCCGGATGGCAGCACCACCAGTACCAGCGAACCGCAGGAAGCCTACTGCCAAAAAAATCCCAATGCCAAAGTCTGCAAAGAAGCTGACAAGGAGGACAAGAAAGGCACCTGGGGCGGCGGTTGTGGCTCCTGGGAATGTGAAGGCGATGCAGCCAATTGCGCCATGTCTCGCAAGATTCACCAGGATCGCTGTGATGACATTGAAGGCATGGAACAGTTTGCTGATGCGGCAGGTCGTGGGCAACGCATCCTGCATGGTGAAGAAGACGAAGACGTCACGGCTTACCTGAACCGTGAGGGCGATGGTAATCGCACGATCAATGTCGGCTCACTGGTGTCGGATTCCGGCCCCTACTCCTTCGGGGCTTCATGTATCTCGGATGTCCAGTTCTCCATTGGTGGCCATTCGGTGTCGGTGCCGTTCAGCAAGATCTGTCCTTATCTGGAAATGATCGGCTATTTCCTGTTGGCAGCGGCCTATCTCGCTGCGCTTCGTATCGTGGGGTTCATCTGATATGCCTGCTCTCATTGGTATTGCTTCCTGGATCGTCGCTGCGCTGATTGGCGGCTTTGGTCAATCCATCATGCACGGCCTGGTCAAGCTGCTCATTGCGCTGGGCTTTGGCTTCATCACTTACCAGGGCGTGGATGTGTTGATCAATTACTTGATGCAACATGCCTATACCAGCTTTAGCGCTGTGTCCCCGGAAATGATGGGCATGCTGGGGACGCTCAAGATTGATAAGGCGCTCAATGTGCTCGCCAGTGCCTATAGCGCGCGCCTGGTGATTCAGGGTGTCACCAGTGGCCTCATGACCAAGTTCGGGATCACTAAATGATTACGCTGATCACTGGCCTGCCAGGCTCGGGTAAAAGCCTGTTCACACTCAAGACCATCAAGGACATGGCCGACAAGGAAATGCGGCCTGTGTTCTATCACGGTATTCCAGAACTCACCCTGGACTGGCAGAAGATGCAGAAAGGTGAAGACTGGGTGGATTGCCCACAAGGGGCGATCATCGTGATTGATGAATGCCAGGGCACGTTTAGACCACGCGCTAATGGCGCTGCGGTGCCTAAGTGTGTCAGTCAGTTGGAAGTCCACCGCCATTCTGGCCATGACCTGTTCCTGATCACGCAACATCCCATGCTCCTGGACGGCAACGTGCGTAGGCTCGTTGGCCGTCATTTCCATGTCGTGCGCTTCTATGGGTTCCAGAAGTCCACCATTCACGAATTCCAATCCGTCCGTGAGAACGTCAAGAGCCTGAAAGGCTCCATCGAGAAACACTTCGTCTATCCGAAGGAGGTGTTCGGCTGGTACAAGTCGGCTGATCTGCATACGGTGAAGAAGCGCATCCCGGCCAGGCTGGTACTGGTGGTGCTGATGCCTATCCTGTTCGTCCTGGTCGCCTGGTATGCGATCAAGACCATTAACGGCTTTACCGATCACCATACCCCTGAAAATCTGGAAGTGCAGACCGAGAAGGTCATCAACCCAACAGCCCAGCCCTATGCACCAGCCAGGCAATACGTCAAAGAGGAACCAACCTGGCTGGAGGCACGACAGGAACGGGTGCCAGGGCTGCCGTATACCGCGCCTGTGTATGACAAGCTCACTGAACCCATCACCGTGCCGGTGCCGGCTGCTTGCGTGGATTTCCGGGGGCAGTGTAAGTGCTATAGCCAACAAGGGACGCCCGTCGCCACCCCGGAATACTTGTGCAAGCAGATCATCCAGGGCGGCATGTTCGTCGACTTTAACCCGGGCCAGTCGGCCAATGATCTGAGCCAGCAGGCGGAGCGGGAACGCGTCACAGCAGATCGTCAGCGTAGTGAAGAAGCCAGGCAACGCACGCTGGAACGCCAGGATGCGGAGCTGGAGAAGCGCAATGCAAACCCTGTGCAGCAAGCGCAAACGCCGGATCAAGTCCAGCAGCAACCCATCCAACCTAGCGCTATTCAGCGCGAAAGAATGAAGGAAAGCCAATGGGCGTTCCCGAATACATAGGCAATAAAAAAGCCCCTTGCGGGGCTTCATTATCAGGCAGCGTGTTTCAGCTTCCCGCTCTGTTTACTGACCGACAACATTTCAAAACCAACAATGTTGCCCAGGGCGTCATAGTCCAAGATCACGCCGGGGCGGATTTCCTCGGTACGCTCTACATCGTTCTCGCTCAGTGCGATATACAAAGCATCTGCAATCGGATCAAACTCAATTTTCATATTCATCACCTATTCAAAAAATACCGTGACAACCGTCACTGGCTCAGTGGTTTCGTTATAGATGACACGCAACTGCTTAAATCCACGATCAGCAATAGCCTTGATCGCATGAACCAACGTAATGTCATCTGCATCAACTCGCGTCGTGTCCGGGTTAGCCAACGTCTCCCTAACCCACTCTTCCTTTACGCCGCGCTTCACCATCCGCTTCAACGCATGGTCGCTTAACCTGTATTCCATGGGGCTATCTTACCTTGTTTAAATTACCTGTCAAAAAATCACCCAAGACACTGCCGCGTTTAGGTCTGGCGTTGGTATGGGTTGGTGTGCCCGTTTTTGGCACACTTGCCCGTGCCATACGGCATGGCCGACCAGCAACACATGGAGAAATAAGGATCAAGGGTAAAACCGGCGAAGCCGGGCGTATAAAAAGTGTAGTGAAACGGAACGGCTTTATGCCGCCCCTTGATGCTTATTGCTTCATGTGGTTCTCGCG
>NZ_JAJAVF010000005.1:69666-273127 GCF_020531845.1 Methylobacillus methanolivorans | reverse complement strand
ACGAGCCAAAAGCCGGAGTGTTAGAGATCATTGCCGGACACTGGCCAGAGTACGCAGCTTATTTGCTGACAGATAACACTAATGTGAAACAGAGAAACCCTGAGGTGGAAGCTTTGGCCCGGGAATTGGAAGATCAGAAAAAAGCGAGTTAATCGCTCGAGAAGTAAAACAAAGATGGTTTAACAAAAACAAGCAGTATCACTAAACTTTTTGGGAGGAACTTTAGTGATTAATCCAGTAGAAATTATTTTTGGGGTATTTAAACAATTTGTACCCTTGCTATTGATCTTGGTCGCGATAAAGGTTGCGGTGATCCTATTCCGTGAGTGGAGCAAACCAAAGCAATTCCGTACTACTGGTTTCCCGGATACGATTGAACTGAATCCACCAGATCGGCAAACAGTCAGTTCATCCAAACCTAAGTCTGTATCTCTAGCTTCCCCCTCCACACCCGCTGAAAAGCTCCCCTACGAACAGTGCAAACCATTAACTGCAACAGAAGCAGTATTTTATTATCGCCTAGTGAAAGCACTTCCCGAGTGCATCATCCTTCCTCAAGTCCAACTTAGCCGCTTCATCAAAATCAAAAATGCACCTTGGTACAAAAAGGCAGGTCAGTCATATGCCTTGCAAAACCGCATAGCACAGCAAAGTGTTGATTATCTGGTATGTCTTAAAGACTTCACCATAGTTGCTGCTGTTGAGTTAGACGATAAGTCTCACGGTAATCCCAAAGTGAAGCAGTTGGATAATAAAAAAGAAGAGAGCTTGAGAGCCGCAGGTATTGAGCTAATAAGGTGGCATGCAGAATCAATGCCGACTGTAGAAATAATCTACAAAAGATTTTCCACCTCGTAAAACAGTTACTATCTGACTTTAATTAAATCTTAGGTCATGAAAAGTTGAAGTTTAAGGAGGTGTGGATTTGTTACTTTTAATTTTTATTTCGTTTCTGGGAATGCTTAATAACATCTCCTCTAACATTGAGTAGTCAAGTTTAGATCTAACAGTAATTAAATTTTTTAGCGAATTTATGTTGCAATTAAGTAATTTAGATTTTTCATTATCTGACCCATTAGATAGTAATAGATTTGCCTCAATACTAGAAATTTTATTCATCATATCCAGTTTTGTTGGGTAAGGAATCATTAAATATCTATCATATGAAATTATAGCTCTGCTTGCATGTAAACTTCCTCCACTCAAGCCAGACTGGATCATAAATACACCGCGAGAGATAGCGGCCTGAATACGGTCTCTTTCAACAAAATTTGATGAAAAAGTGGGAGTTTGATAAGGGTATTCACTAACAAGAAGGCCTCCATTATCAACAATTTCTTCAGCAAGAAATCTGTTGCTTTTTGGGCTTATTGTGTCAAGGCCATGCGCTAGAACAGCTACAGTAGATGTTTGATATTTTAGTGCCGAGGTATGAGCTATTGTATCAAGCCCAAGAGCTAGGCCACTTACTATCTGCCAATTATTTTCGGCAAAAAATTGAGTTACTCTATCGCAAATTTCAATTCCATGATTTGACGGGTCTCTTGTACCAATTATTGCAATTGCTTTGTCGCTAAAATTATTTAGATTTCCTTTGATAAATAATAGCGCAGGTCTGTCAGGAATGTTCCAAAGTAGATTAGGGTATTCTTTATCATAAATGCTAATTATGGAGTGGCTTTGATCATTAGCTATTTCAATATCTCTCAATGCAAAAGATATAGCTCTCTCATAGACTGAAGAGCCTGGCTTGAAAGCCAGAAATTCCCCTTGATAACCATGCAACTCATCTAATGGTATTCTTGGAAATAAAGGGTCCTCATTTAACTTTATGAGTGTTTTCCTTCCAATTCCAGGAATTTTGCTGGCTACAAGTAGTTTTTCAGTTGGAGAAAATTCGTATGTCATTGCCAAGTTTTATGCTTAAATGCTTTCGCTATAACTACATGCTGGATCTTGATTCCAGCCCGTACAACCCCAAAAGAGTACATTGTCTTTTTTTCGAGTCTTAGTACGCATCGGTCTCCCACATTGTGGACAGCTTCTTTTGATCAAACTTTCAGTATGGGCGCAAGGGTTGATTTTATCACCTCTGCCAGAGCAAGAAAAAAATCTTTCATGGGTCTGACCATTGGTTCTCAGCCACATTACTCTGCCACAAATTGGACATAATCTTTCATCATCGATAATGGAAACGGTTTTTGCCACAACTAAACCGAGAACTTTTTTTGCACCAGCTTCAATTAAGAGGGTGTTGGCCCGCATAAATGTAGCACCGGTAGTTGTAACATCATCAATAATTAAGATTCTTTTGTTTTGAATTAATTCAATAAAATCTTCCGTTAAATGCAAAGACCTATCAGACTCCAGCTTCCTTTCTGATCTATCAAGTTTCTTCTGACTTAATGCATCGTCAATAAAATAAAATAGGTTGGCGTTGTATTCGTAAGTTTTTTTATCTTTTAAATAGTCTTGAACTCCATTTAGCATTTCTTCCAATCGTTTTGGTTTGCCTTTTTTTGCGGGAATTACGGATATCAAATCAAATTCATCATTTAGATAGCTTTCAGCATTTTTGATTACATGTCCAATCATTGAATGCCAGTACTTAGGAACAGAGTAATCTTTTACTTTTTCTTTTTTTGCTATTTCCTGCGAAAGTGCATGAGTGTCATGAAGTAGCGCAGTTGAGGGAGATGACTGACTGAAATATCTACCTAGGCAGAAAATGCTCATTTCGTCTCTCATTGTTATTACATTGCAAGATCCGTCTAGAGGTAGAAAGTAGCAAGCTTTTCTCAAGAAATTAGAGCTGTTTGTTTCAGCACATCTTTCAGCAAAAAGTTTATATTCATCTGGCTCTTGCACATACTGAGCAAGCATCGTTGATGACATTTCTATTGCCGGTGCAGTATTTATAGGATTTTTTGAAGCCCAAGATGCTAGAACGGGTGTTATTCCTGCTCTATACGCAGCAACCATATCGGTGAATTCATCACCAACATATAGAATGCTTTGGTTTGGAGATGCATTTAAATTTTCTAATGCCAACAAAATACCCTTGGGACTGGGCTTCATTCCTTCCATTTTTACATCGGTATAAGTTACTACAGTGTCAAAGTATGCAGAAATTTTTAAATGGGAGAGCATGATATTGATATAAGTTCTCCCTGAATTCGATACTATTCCTAGTATTGCTCCTTTCGATTTTAGATATTCAAGTAACTTGGGAATAGGGCGATATGGTTTGATTGGTTCCAAGATATCTTCTGTGAGCAAATCATATTTTCTAGCTTCACGGATTTCTTTAAGCTTAGTGGTGTTTGCCAATGTGTTATCGAAATCAAAAAGAATAACTTTTGAAACCATATCTTCCATCCCCCAAAATGACACTCATGAGCAGTAATGTATTCTTACAAGTGACATTAAGATGTGATTTATTCTAAAAAGTCAAATGCAAAGGTGAGTAAAGGTGCTTAAAGCGGTATGTTGGACTAGGGCATTTAAGAGCCCTAGGCTTGGGTAGGCCTAAAGCCCTCAATGCATGAGGGGTTTGAATAGAATGGGAACATTGCATAACCACTGATCTTTTGTCGCAAAGTTCCAGATGAGTTTCAATACAGGCCGACAATCTGTCAACAATATTGCAGACTATTGAGTCGTATAGATGTGCTGGTTGGCTATGTTATTGTTTTTGATGTGCGTTGCTTAACGATGAGGTACCAATTTATTTACTCATAATCCGTTGGTGCCCGGTTCGACTCCGGGGAGGCCCACCATAAAATCAAGGGGTGGCAATTGTTTTGTCATCCCTTGATTCTTTCTAAGCGTTTTAGTTGAACAGAAAAAGCCGATCTGCTGATTCATTAACTGCGATGACTGCGGGATGGGGGGCTCGTTTGGGCACGGAAATGGCATAGAAGTGCTGGGTGAATTCGTTGGTTTCGGCGATTTTAATGACGTCGTATTCTTGTTCAATTTCATCTGCTATAGCGGATGAAACTGTGAAAAAACCTGTACCTGCAATACCAAATGCCTTCATGAGCGCGCTATCGTCAAACTCTCCGACAATGTTGGGGGTAATGTGCTGTTCATTGAGCCAGCGCATGATTTGCCTTTGTAATAGGCTGTCCTCACCCATAATGAGCATGGGCGCACGATGAAGTCGCTCAGGAAACTGGCCAGGATATTTCATGGCTAATTCTTTAGTGGCAAAGAAAGCTGTGCCGCTTTCTCCTAGTTTATGGCTAATGCCTGTGATATTGACCTCGCTAGGCATGGGGCGATCTGCTAGGACGATATCTAGCTTATGGATGGCAAGCTGAGAAAGTAGTGCCTCAAAGTTGTCTTCACGACACACAATACGAATTGGGTCTTCAAGCTCCATCGCTGCAGATAGTAGATGATAGGCGATGGATTTGGGGACGAACTCTGCAATGCCAACTGTAAATACCCTTGGGCGTTTCTTCGGTTGATGCTGGAGCGTTTCTTCCAGCATGCTACCAATTTCAAAGATTCGTTCAGCATATGGCAATGCAAGGCGACCAGCATCGGTAAGCTCAAGTCCGCGTCCAACGCGTCTGAATAAGGTGACATTCAAATCTGCCTCAAGCAAGGAGATTTGCCCACTCAGTGTTTGAGAGGTTACACCTAGTTGCTCGCTCGCTTTCACCAAGCTGCCCGCCTTAGCGACGGCCCAAAAATAGCTGAGTTGCTTATAATTCATATATACCCCCCCAGTGGCAGGATTGGTTAATCCTTCGATTTTACCGAAGTATTGATCAGTTGATTGTATGTTTTTCCCAAGGGGTCACTCCAGTATGATTCACCTCAATGCAACACATACAATAAATTCATTACTTGGAGATCATCATGAAAAAGACAGTTTCTATTGCGAGTTTGGTATTGGCCGCTTCTTGGGTATCTTTTGTTCAGGCAGAAGAACATAACGCTGCCTTGTTCGATCATCAGGTGGTCGCTGCAGCGACGATCAATCCTAGCCGCTTAGCAACCGATGCTCGTGTGGCTGAGTCTAGCGCTGTGATTAGTCATCAGGATGTGGTGCGAGCACAAAACAACCGTCCTCACCCCAAGCATCATTTCAATGTGAATCGTATTGATACTTCTGCGATCAGTGCAGATCGCCATGCGGGTAAGAAGTTTGTCTATGTGACTCACCCTAAGCATCACTTCAAGGTGAAGCGTTATGTTGGGGTGAACTAAGGCTTAAGGCTCTCCCGCACGACAGTGTTATGCAGGCACTTGCAGGTGCCTGAGCAATACACCCTCACAAGCTATGCTTCTGGGGGTGCTTTTTTGATCTTGGATTGTTTGTGAAGCACTGAATATTTGCGTACATTGTCACCAATGTGCTCTTCGCCACGTTGGCGAGCCAACTCTATTTGTTTTTGTCTTTCTTTGATGCTCGCTCGCTTTTCAGCAGACAACTGATCATAACAACGAGGGCAGGAAATGCCTTTCATATATTTTGGCGAGGCCATCTCTTCTGCTGAGATGGGGTGGCGGCAGGCAAAACACTGATCATAATCCCCCACTTCCAGGCCATGCTTCACGGCAACACGTTGATCAAAGACAAAGCATTCACCTTCCCACAGGCTTTCTTCCTCTGGCACGGTTTCAAGGTATTTCAAAATACCACCTTGCAAGTGATAAACCTCTTCAAAGCCTTGCTCTAGCATATAGGAGCTGGCTTTCTCGCAACGAATGCCACCAGTACAGAACATTGCCACTTTTTTGTTTTTTGCGGGATCAAGGTTGTTGCGGACATAATCTGGAAACTGACGGAAGGTCGTCGTTTCCGGATCAATTGCTCCCTTAAATGTTCCAATGCCGTATTCATAATCATTGCGGGTGTCGATCACGATAACGTCGGGGTCGGAGATGAGGGCATTCCAATCTTCGGGTTTGACGTATGTGCCTACTGTCTTGTTAGGATCAACGCCTGGCACGCCCAAGGTCACAATTTCTTTCTTTAAACGCACCTTCATCCGGTAAAACGGCATTTCATCGGTGAAGGATTCCTTATGTTCTATATCTGCTAGTCGAGAATCTTGGCGTAGATAGGCGAGTAAAGCATCTATTGCCGCTCTGCTACCAGCCACGGTGCCATTGATACCTTCCTCCGCAAGTAATAGCGTCCCCTTGATTTCTTGCAAATTACAAAGGGCTAGTAAACCTGGCTGTAGCGCTTGGTAATCTGGCAGGCTGGCAAATTTGTATAAGGCGGCAACGACAATATGGGACAAAGCAAATTCTCACAGATAAATAATACGCTTGTGTAAGCACAAGATCAGTTAAATGGTGCGACGCTCTACTTAGCATACGGAGCAAATCGTAAGGACAATATTCTAAATTAGATTTCCATAGCTTTCATAGGGTTATTGTGTGGTTTATTTGCAACAAATGAAAATTTGACTTGTATCGAGAATATTTCTTATTTATATTCCCATTTTGTTAATTTTTGTTAATAGTTGTAAAGGGAAGATCGTGCAAAACATTAAAAAAGATCAGGTGGTAAAGCCGATTGTGGCAGCTGTGACCCTGATGTTTACAGGCTCTGCGTGGGCGGTGGAAGAAGGTGGTGCATTGCCTGAGCTACAGGTGGAGACCAAGAAGAGCACCGGTTATAAAGCAGAGAAATCTGCCAGCCAGAAATTTACGGCGCCCTTGATTGATACGCCTAAAACGGTCACGGTGATTACCGAGGAGTTGATCAAGGATACTGGTTCCAACACCTTCAAGGAAGCATTACGCACTACCCCTGGCATTACCTTTGGGGGCGGCGAGGGGGGTATTTCGGTTGGTGATCGTCCGTTTATTCGTGGTTTTGATGCGTTTCAATCGATGTATGTTGATGGTTTGCGTGACATCGGCTCCCAGCAGCGTGAAGTATTTGCGATTGAGCAAATGGAAGTGATCAAGGGTCCAAGTGGTGCTTATGATGGGCGTGGCTCCGCTGGCGGTAGTATCAATATCGTGACCAAGCAGGCGAAGGCAGGCAATTTCACTACTGGTTCTATTGGGATTGGCAGTGATCGTTACCGTCGTGCTACGTTCGATGGCAATTATATGCTGGGAGATGATGCCGCCATTCGTTTGGTGGGTATGCATCATGGTGCGGATACTCCTGGGCGCGACAATGTTGATGTGAAGCGTTGGGGCTTCATGCCTTCTATCACATTGGGGTTGAATGGTCCAACTAGCCTGACTGCTAGCTGGTATCACCATGAAACTGATGATGTGCCTGACTGGGGTATTCCATTCGCGCAATTGGGCAACCCGGCTGGCACACCTTTTGGTACGCCTGTCGGTAGTAAAGATGCATGGTATGGTGTTAAAGGCCGGGATTTCCAGGAAACATCTGCTGATATTGGCACTTTGAAGCTGCAACATGCATTTACGGATGATGTAGTACTACGTAATACCACTCGGTATGGGCTAACCAAGAATGAGTATTTTGCGACTCGCCCAAATATTTATCTGACTGGTACCGTAACACCGGCAGGCATGGTGGATCGTACCCGTGCAAATCAGCGCGGCGTTCAAACCACTACACTAGCCAACCTGACTGATTTATCGGTAGCTTTTGATACTGGATCTATCAAACACAAGTTGAATGCAGGGGTTGAGTTCAGTCGTGAAGAAACGGAAATCAAGACTTTCGTTGGTGCTGATAATGGTAATCGTGCCACTCCACTGGTAAACAATCTGACGCCTATAGGTAATCCAGACCCCAACGTTGGATTCACTGGTCAACAGGTTTGGAATAACTATCCAGGTTCTGAGGGGCGCACTGTCAACAAATCTATTTATGTATTCGATGCGATTGACTTGGCAGAAAAGTGGTTGTTGAACGCAGGTGTGCGATACGACAGTTATAACTCTGAAATTCAAAGCAGAAATGTTACATCAGGCGTACGTGGTGCAAAGTTCGAGAATGATAAAGGCTTCTTTAATTATCAATTGGGCTTGGTGTATAAACTGCAGCCTAACGCGAGTGTTTATGCCTCGTATGCCACATCATCCTCTCCTACAGGGTTGGCGATGGGGGATTTCAATTATATGGGGACGCAGCTTAATGCTAGCACCCAGAACCTGAGCCCGGAACGCACCAAGGCTTTTGAAATTGGAACCAAGTGGAATGTATTTGAAGATTTGTCACTAACCGCTGCACTGTTCCATATCAAAAAGGAAAATGCACGTGTGCCTATTACCAATGAAAACACTTTTGCTAATGTTGGCGAGGTGGAGTCAAAAGGGATTGAGTTGGGCATGGCTGGCAAAATCACTGATAAGTGGCAGGTATTCGGTGGTTATACTTATCTAGATGCCGAGCAAACCAAGGCAGGTCCATTCTCTGATACCAACTTGCCAGGTGCTGCAGAATCCAAGGGCAAACAATTGAATGGGATTGCCAAGAACAGTGCCAGTCTGTGGACAACCTATAAACTGTTGCCTAACTTGACGATAGGTGGTGGCGCATTCTATATGAGCAAAATCTACGCTAACCCTGCCAATACGGCGCATGTTCCTTCTTATGTACGTTGGGATGCCATGGCAAGTTACAGAATCAATGAAAATCTTGATCTGCAACTCAATATCCAGAACCTGACAGATAAGCGCTATTTCGATACGACTTATTTCCGTCACTATGCTATACCGGCTCCAGGTCGCGTAGGTTTTGTGACGCTGAACTTCAAGTTCTAATTGTGCTAGTCTAAGTTCTATATATCTCAATATTCAGCCCTATGGAGGTGTAGCCTCTATAGGGTTTTTTGCTTATGGTGAATACAAGAAAATGTTGATTGAAATTCCAGGTGTGTTGACCAAGGAGCAAGTTGCCCAATGCCGGCAGTTGATGGATACCACCGAGTGGGTGGATGGCAATGTGACTTCAGGGCATCAGTCTGCGTTGGCTAAAAATAATATGCAGTTGCCGGAAGGTTCGCCGGTGGCGCGTCAGATCGGGGATTTGATCCAGGATGCACTGGGGCAAAGCCCTTTGTTCATTTCTGCGGCTTTGCCGCTCAAGGTTTTTCCACCACTATTTAATCGTTATGCGGCTGGGCAGGCATTTGGTACGCATGTGGACAATGCTATCCGGCAGTTGCGCGGGACCAGTTTTCGTATTCGTAGTGATTTGTCTGCAACCTTGTTTTTCTCTGAGCCGGAGGATTATGACGGCGGTGTGCTGACGATTGAAGATACCTTCGGTTCGCAAGAGGTGAAGTTTCCTGCTGGGCATATGGTGTTGTACCCATCCAGTAGCTTGCATCATGTGACACCAGTGACCCGCGGAGTGCGGGTGTCTTCATTTTTCTGGATGCAGAGCATGGTGCGGGATGATGCCCAGCGTACCCTATTGTTTCAGTTGGATAACAGCATCCAGGCGATTGGTGCCGAGCGTGGTGGCCAAGACCCCGAAGTGATTCGCTTGACGGGGGTGTATCACAATCTATTACGGATGTGGGCTGATAGTTGAGTTACGAACCCTGAATGTGGTTGTGCTGTAAGCGCGCCGCCATTTGCCGCAGGAAGCCCATGGTGATGTGCGGCTCGCCCAGCAACAAGGTTTCAATGTTCTCTGCATTGACGACGACGACTTCGGCTTCATTCGACATCACAATAGCATCGGCCACCCTGGGTGTTTGCGTCAGGAATGCCATCTCACCGAAATAGTCCCCGCTGTTGAGCTCTCGAAGTAAGCGGTCTCCCAGCATGAGGCGAATGCGGCCTGATACTAGGTAATATAAATCGTGGCAGCTGTCATTTATTCTGAATACATATTCCCCTCGCTTGAATTTTTTGCCATAACGGTCCATGAGTTCTTCTAAATAGATCGCTCTGTCTTCCGGCATCTGGTCGAATAACCCACGCAGTAACAACACATCTTTTTTACGTAAGGTTGAAATCAGTGTTGTGCCGAGCATGAAGACAACAAAGGTGTAATAGAGCCAGGCGATAGAGATGAACAGGTTCTTCATGCCGCCGAATACTGCTCCATAAGCTGGGTTAACCGAGAGAAATAAGCTGAAGGCAGGGCGCATTGCCAACCATAGGAGGGAGGTAATGATTGCTCCGATCAATATGTGCGATAGACGTAGTTTCACTGGAAAGTAAACACGATAGAAAATCGCGGTTAGCAAGGTGGTCAGGCCAATTGAGGTCGCTGAGTTCAGATATTTGGAGTGTGCCGTATGCGGCTCCAAGATGTTGATGACCTTTTCCATTCCTAAGCCTAGGATGGTGAAAAGGAAAAACATCAGCAGTATGCCCAGCACGCCGAGGATATCCTTGACTTGACGACGTAGGAATGATGGCGTTTCTTTGACGCTGGCTATAGTGTAAAAGGCTGAACGTAGCGCTCCGGCAAGCGGAACAGCCAGCCAGAACATGGCAACAAAACCAAAGACTCCCCACGCTGCCTTATGCTTGGAAGCGTTATACACCTCTACCATAATGCGGCTGCTGAGGTTAGGTACTAGGTTGCTGACAAGAATCGCAAGCTTGACCGTGGCATAGTTAGATGACACTACCAAATGGCTTAGCAGGAAGAACATCAGCACGATCAGCGGGATTAGGGCAAACATGGCGTAAAACGATAAGGATGCTGAAATTGCGAACCCGTTGTGGGTTTGAAAGCTGCTTAGCGTTTCACGCAGCACGAAGAATGGTGTGCTGTAGCGATGGCGTGCATAAGCCCTGCGTGACTTATGTATGGCCGGATGGCTGCCGAGGTGCTTGACCTTGGATAGATTGAATGCCAAAAAAATCTCCCTGCTTTGCTGGGTTACTAAGCCTGCTTGAATTTTTCTGTTGCGGCAATTAATGCGCTTCTGGTGCCCGGCTCCATGCCGGAGTGTCCTGCGTCAGGTACCATATGAAGCTCGGCGTGCGGCATGGCCTGATGCAGTTCATGCGCCGTCAGTGGCGGACATACCATGTCGTAACGCCCTTGCACGATGACTGTAGGGATATGTTGTAGCGTTGAAGCTGCCTCTGCTAATAAGTTGCGATCGCCCACAAAGCATTGGTGCTTAATGTAATGGATTTGCACCCGTGCCCGCGCCAACTCAACTTGTGTGTTGATTGCATGCTCACCTGTGGCTGCGACAGGGAGCAAGGTCATGATGCTGCCTTCAAACGCATTCCAGTGGATGGCGGCAGGCTCGCTAATGGTCGGGTCATCTGAGAACACGTGTTGTGCAAAAGCGCTTAATGGATCATGTCTTTCATTCTCGGGCAGGTAGGAGAGGAGTTTTTCCCATGCTTCGGGGAAGAAATGCTGCACGTCGTGCAGGAACCAATCTAGCTCGCTTGGGCGGCTCAGGAAAATACCTCTCAATATTAATCCGGTCGCCCGTGCTGGATAAGCCAAGGCATAGCTGAGTGCCAAGGTGCTGCCCCATGAGCCACCAAAGACCAGCCAGCGCTCGATACCCAAGTGTTGTCTCAGTGCATCCATATCCGCAATTAGGTGCTGGATGGTGTTGTCACGAACTTCGCCTTGAGGGGTGCTGTGGCCGCAGCCGCGCTGATCAAGCAGGATAATGCGGTAATGATGTGGGTCAAAATAACGTCGTTGTCCGGGGTTGCATCCGCTGCCAGGGCCCCCATGCAGAAAGATGACGGGTTGTCCATTCGGGTTGCCGGATTGTTCATAGTAAATGGCATGTAGGTCTGATACGGATAACATGCCTTGCTGATAGGGTTGAATTTCAGGGAAAAGGGTGTGGGTCATGAATATTTTTCTCACTCAGCTAGGAGATTGCCATTCCAATCAAGGGAAATTGTCTTGGCAAGTTTAGGAATTATTTAATTGTAAGTAAAATGTAAATGAAGTATTGCAAAACATTTTTCCCTGCACTAAGATGCAGTCTACTCGCTTTGAAGTGAGTAAGAGGCAAAGTCTCAACGATGCTGCAAAAACCCGTAATTATAAATGGGAGGTAGTGTATGTGGGGCTGGGTCTTGTTAAACCCTTAGTAGTATCACTATGGAGATTTATAAAAATGGAGATGAGCAAAATCAAGCTGGCGCTTGGTGTGGCATTTGGCATGGCGATGGCAATGCCTATGGTTGCATCTGCAGCTGCTGACCAAGAAGCCGCAATGAAGGATGCCAGCAACTGGGTGCATCCACGTGGTCAACATAACAATCAGGGTTATAGCACCCTCAATCAAATCAACAAGAGCAACGTCAAGAATGTTAAGGCAGCTTGGCAATTCGCTACCGGTGTGAACCGTGGTCACGAAGGCTCTCCAGTTGTTGTTGGCAACATGATGTATGTACATACAGCATTCCCTAACAATGTTTACGCACTTGACCTGAACAACAACCAGAAGATCGTCTGGGCTTACTTCCCTAAGCAAGATCCTTCCGTACAAGCTGTTCTCTGTTGCGATAACGTAAGCCGCGGTTTGGGTTACGGCGATGGCAAGATCTTCTTGCAACAGAATGACGGTGTATTGGTTGCTCTGGATGCGAAGACTGGTGCTAAAGTTTGGGATGTTAAGGTAAACGATCCTAAGGTTGGTGCTACTAATACCAACGCTCCTCACGTTATCAAGGACAAGGTTCTGACAGGTTGTTCTGGTGCTGAATTCGGTGTTCGTTGCTTCTTGGCTGCTTACAGCCTGAAGGATGGCGCGCTGGTATGGAAGGCATACAGCACTGGTCCTGACAGCGAAGTGCTGATCGGTAAGGACTTCAACAAAGACAATCCTCACTACAGCTCATTGTCTGTTTATGAAGACGTGAACGGTGGTAACAAAGAAGGCGGTTCCTTCAAGGCTCTGCCTAAGGAAAAGCTGAAGTTCCCAGAAAAAGACCTGGGCGTGAAGACATGGCTCAAGCCACAAGCGGTTAAGGATGGTTGGCAGCACGGTGGTGGTTCCACATGGGGCTGGTGGCCATATGACCAACGTACAAACCTGGTTTACTACGGTACTGGTAACCCGTCCGTTTGGAACCCAGATGTACGTCCTGGTGACAACAAGTGGTCCATGACTATTTTCGCTCGCGATCTGGATACAGGTATCGCTAAGTGGGGTTATCAAATGACTCCTCACGACGAGTGGGATTATGACGGTATCAATGAAGTCATCCTGTTCGACAAGGGCGGCAAGACATACGCTTGGCACCATGACCGTAACGGTTTTGCTTACACCTTTGATGCACACACTGGCAGCATCATCGCCGCTGAAAAGGTTCATCCATTCGTTAACTGGGCAACTGGTGTTGATCTGAAGAGCGGTGTTCCTCAGAAGGATGGTAAGTACTCTACCCACCAAGACTACAACGCTAAGGGTATTTGCCCTGCAGCGCTGGGTACCAAGGATCAGCAGCCTGCTGCTTACTCCCCACGTACTGGTTTGGTGTACTCCCCACTTAACCACGTTTGTATGACATACGAGCCAGTTGAGTCCAAGTACATCGCTGGTCAGCCATGGGTTGGTGCTACGTTGACCATGTTTGCTGGTCCTGACGGTGTCATGGGTGGTTTTGCTGCTTATGATCCAATGACCAACAAGAGCAAGTGGTACAACAAGGAGAAGTTCTCTGCTTGGGGTGGTGTTCTGACAACTGCTTCCGATCTGGTGTTCTACGGCACTCTGGATCGTTGGTTCAAGGCTCTTGACGCACAAACTGGTAAAGAACTCTGGAAATTCCAGGTTGGCTCCGGTGTGATCGGTAACGCATTCACATACACCCACAAGGGTAAGCAATACGTTGGCGTACTGTCCGGTATCGGCGGTTGGGCTGGCGTAGCGATGAACCTTGGCCTTGATAACGATACCGATGCGCTTGGCGCAGCGGGTGGTTACAAGGAGCTGAAAGAGTGGAACGCTGCTCCTGGCGGCGGTGCACTGAACGTATTCAGCCTGTAATTGACGTCTGATTTAATGCAGAAGATTCAAAGCTGACATTAAGTTAGTTGCTCCCAAGCACCCTGTTTTAGGACAGGGTGCTTTTTATCTTTGATAGGTAATTAGTTAGCAAGCTTATCAACGCAGAAGGAAGTGCAATGCTGAAAAGACTGAAGAAGGTTTCATGGGTGCTGATGCTTGCAGGTATCAGTCAGTTTGCAATGGCGGGTGCCGCCAATACATTGGAAGTTGATAGTGAGGTGGGCCGTGGTGGCTTGCCGGTACGTGAAGACAACCCGCATGAGCTGAAAGTCTGTGCAGATTATGACAACTTGCCCTATTCAAATGGCAAGCAAGAAGGATTTGAGAACAAAATTGCCGAGTTGATTGCCAAGGATTTGGGCAAGACTCTGTCATATCAATTTTGGTATGACCGTATGGGCTTTATTCGGAATACATTAAATGCACGTCGTTGCGACGTGATTATTGGCACGGTGGCTGGCAATGACATGATGCTGACCTCCAAGCCTTACTACCGCTCTGGGTATGTGTTTGTCTACCGTAAGGATAGCGGTTATGACATTAAGGACTGGGATTCCCCAGATTTGAAAAAAGGCATTATTGGTGTTGTGGGACAAACGCCCCCCTCCCGTCCATTGAATGATAAGGGCTTATTGGGTAACTCTCGCCCATATCGTATTCAGCGTGACTTGAATCTGCCGCCAAGCTTCGTGATTGATGATCTGGTTAAAGGTGAAATTGATGTGGCTATCTTGTGGGGGCCGATCGCTGGCTACTATGCCAAGAAGGCATCTATCCCTTTAGTAGTTGTGCCTGCACCTGAATATGAGCAAGAAAATATTCATGGTAAAGAGTACTGGAATATTTCAGTTGGCGTGCGCAAGCGTGACAAGGAACGCATGGCACAGTTGCAGGATGTGCTTGACCGTCGTCACGACGATATCATCAAGATTCTTGATGAGTATGGTATTCCGCATGTGCCTGTTGTCGTGGGAGATGATATTGAGAAAAAATCTAAAAATAAGGGTGATGTAATTCCCAAATTTGAATAGTAATTTTCATGAACTGGGTCAACTATTGTGTGTCTGACACGTTAGATGGATTGCAGACTCATGATTTTATTAATGTAGTCGAAGTTTAAATGTTCAAAAAGCAAGGAGAAAGTATGTTGAATCATGGAGTGATCAAAGCAACCTTGGCCGCCTCAGTCCTGGCGCTGGTAGGGTTGGCAATGCCGTTGCAGGCAAGTGCTGCCTGCAATTTAGTATCGACCAAGGATAACAGTCCGCTGAATATTAAAGTGACTGACGATGATACCCCAGAGGCGAAGCAGTTTCTGGAAACCTGTGTAAATCCCTATACCAAGATTTACGCTGCAGATCCAGAAAAGGCAAAACAAGGTAAGAAAAAATTTGGTTTGTACTCTTGTACCACATGCCACGGTCCTAATGGCGATGGTCAAGTAGCTGTTTCAATCACTGATGATCGCTGGCAGTATGCCAAACACATTACCGACAAGGGTATGTTTGAAACTATCGCTGGTGGTTCCAACGGCGGTATGGCTACTTGGCATAAGCAAGTAGCTGGTAACCCTGACTTGGTGTCTACTGATGAAATCCTCAAGATTATTGGTTTCTTACGTAGTCAATACAAGGGCGGTGGTAACAAGCCTTGGTTGGACGAAAAGCCACAATAATGAATGATATGTAGCGAAGGGGCGATGATTCAGACTTGCCAATTCGCCACTCTCCAAGAAAAGACGGTCATTGTTTATGCAATGACCGTTTTTTTATGCGCGAAGTCCAGCCTTTAGAGGTAAAATCGGAAGACTCCTTCGTCGCGCAAGCCAGCTACCAGATTGAGTGAAGATGGTTACTAGATAGCTACGCTGTGCTTGCCGTGATATGTGCGGATTTATATTGATTAGTCCTGGAAAGTGAAGTTATGCAATTGGAAACGCAAACAAGTTCAGATTTGCACCGTGTCATTATTGTGGGCGGTGGTGCTGGTGGGCTAGAACTGGCAACCCGTCTCGGGAAAAGCCTGGGGCGGAAGAAAAAGGCTCATATTACCCTGATCGATTGCACACGAACCCATGTCTGGAAGCCTTTGCTGCATGAAATTGCAGCAGGTAGCATGAATCCAGACAAGCATGAACTTGAATATATTGCCCAGGCACACTGGAGCCACTTTCACTTCCGCTTAGGGCGCATGGATGGGTTAGATAGGGCCAAGAAGGAAGTACACGTCGCGCCTTATTTTGATGACGGTGTCGAGGTAATTCCTCGTAGGGTATTTAAATACGACACCCTGATCATAGCCGTAGGTAGTACGACGAATGATTTTGGTATTTCTGGTGCGCGTGAGCACTCCATCGCACTGGATACACAAAATCAGGCTGAGCGCTTCCATAGACAATTGACTAATGCCTTGATCCGGGCCCAAACCCAGGCTGAACCTGTCCAGGCCGGGCAGTTGGAGGTGGTGATTGTTGGTGCAGGTGCGACAGGCGTTGAGCTTGCCGCCGAGCTGCACAATACGACGCGTGAAGTAGCCGCCTATGGTTTGGATAAGATTGATCCAGACAAAGACATCAAGATTTCCATTATTGAGGCAAGTGACCGAGTGTTACCTGCATTGCCTCCCAAGCTTTCCATGGCGGTCGATGTGGAGCTGCGTAAGTTGCGGGTGCATGTGTATGCTGGTGAGCGTGTAACAGAAGTGACGGCTAAAGGGGTCTATACCCACAGTGGCCGTTTTATTCCATCTGCTCTTGTTGTGTGGGCTGCGGGTATCAAAGCGCCTGATTTTGTTCGTGAACTGGATGGGTTGGAAGTTAACCGCATCAATCAACTGGTCGTGAAGCGCACTTTGCAAACCACGCTGGATGAGAACGTATTTGCATTTGGTGATTGCGCTGCTTGCCCATGGCCTGGCCACGATGAGAATGTGCCTCCCCGCGCTCAATCTGCGCATCAGCAGGCATCAATGTTGGTTAAAACTGTCAAGGCACGTGTAGCCGGCAAGGATAACCTGCCTGAATATACCTATCGTGATTACGGCTCCTTGGTTAATCTCGGACGCTACTCTACGGTGGGTAGCCTGATGGGAGCCATCGCAGGCGGTAGCATGTATATTGAGGGCTTGTTTGCGCGCCTCATGTACCAGTCGCTGTATCAATTGCACTTGATGGCGTTGCATGGTTTCTTTGCCGTGGTGCTGCAAATTCTTGCACGCTTGATTACCCGCCGGACAGAGGCTAGGGTCAAGTTGCACTAAACGTGACTTCGCACATAAGATAATAAAAAAGCCTTGGGAAACCGGGCTTTTTTATTATCACTGCATCAAACAAAGTATTCTAGATATGTCAGAGATATGCTATTCCAGCTTTTGCGGACTTGCGTTTTGCACTTGATAAAGCTTGTATATTCCACCCATGCTCAGGCTGACGAACAGGCCGAAAGCCACAATAATAAAATTGATGTGAATATCTGTTTTGATCATCAATGTATAAAGGCTAATGAGGGCAGCAATACCAAGGTTCTCATTGAAGTTTTGCACTGCGATTGAATGACCGGCACCAATCAATAGGTGGCCGCGATGCTGCAGCAAGGCATTCAGTGGTACAACCAAGTAGCCACTCAATGCCCCAATCATGAGTAGTAGGATGCAGGCAACTATCCAGTTGCTGACAAAGGTCATACCAATCACCAGCAAGCCTACCACAATGCCTACAGGGATGACGCGCACCGAGTGCTCAAGCTTGATCATGCGTGCGGCAGCAATTGAGCCAATTGCTATACCGATAGCAACTACTACCATGAGATAGGTGGATTGTTCTTGGGTGAAGTTCAATGCAAAGCCAGCCCAGGCCAGGACGACGAAACGCAAGGTAGCGGCTACCCCCCAGAACAAGGTGGTGACAGCAAGTGAAACCTGGCCTTGTGAGTCTTTCCATAAGGTTTTGGTCGCAAGCCAGAAGTCCTTGATCAGGAAAGTCGGGGTTTTCTGTGGAGGTTTATGATCCACGGGCACCTTGGGGATGTAAATATTGAATATCGCTGCAGACATGTACAGCACTGTGATCACGATCATGGCAACCTGGATATTGATGCTGGGCAGGATAGCGCCAATGACAGTGCCTAGTACGATAGCCATGACAGTTGATCCCTCCATCCAGCCATTCGCTTTGACCAGCATTGATGGTGGCAGGTATTCCGTCAGGATGCCGTATTTTGCTGGGGAGTAGGCTGCTGCCCCAATGCCGACGATGCCATAGGCATATAAAGGCGGCATGCCAAGCACCATGGAGGTACTGCCAATGAATTTGATGGCATTGGAGACAAACATGACCCTGCCTTTGGGAAAGGCATCGGCAAATGCGCCGACAAAGGGGGCGAGGATGATGTAGGAGATGACAAAGAACCATTGTAACAATGGGTCATGCCAACTCGGGGCATCCATGTCTCTCAGGAGCGCAATTGCAGTAAATAGCAATGCATTGTCAGCTAGCGCAGATAAAAACTGCGCTAGCAGTATGATATAAAAACCCCAGTTCATCGCTGCTTTATTGCGCCCCGGTCAAGGGGCGTATTTATCCTGTCATTATGACTGGCTATGCCAGATTGAGTCATTGTAGTGACCAATTATTACAATATGTCTGCTGCAAAATCAGCCAGCCTGGATCGTTCACCACGCACCAGAGTGACGTGTCCGTTATGTCCCCAGCCCTTAAAGCGGTCAACCACATAAGTCAGGCCAGAACTGCCTTCTGTTAGGTATGGCGTATCAATTTGCGCAATATTACCTAAACAAACGACTTTAGTCCCGGGTCCTGCACGAGTGATGAGGGTCTTCATCTGCTTTGGCGTTAAATTCTGGGCTTCATCAATGATGAGGAATTTATGTAGGAAGGTTCGACCCCGCATGAAGTTCAATGATTTTACCTTGATGCGAGTGCGGATCAGGTCTTGAGTCGCAGCCCGTCCCCATTCACCGGCATCTTCATCAGATTTGTTGAGCACATCCAGGTTGTCCTCCAGCGCACCCATCCAAGGCGCCATCTTTTCTTCCTCCGTACCAGGCAGGAAGCCAATATCTTCGCCTACTGGTACCGTGACACGGGTCATGATGATTTCGCTGTAAATCTTTTTGTCTAATGTCTGGGTCAGGGCAGAAGCCAGGGTTAATAGGGTTTTACCCGTGCCTGCCTGGCCTAGCAGGCTGACAAAATCTACTTCGGGATCCATCAACAGATTCAACGCGAAGTTCTGCTCGCGGTTACGGGCGGTAATCCCCCAGATATTATGCTTGGGCTGGGTGTAGTCCTTGACCACCTCCAGCACGGCTGTATTGCCCTCAATAGAGCGCACAATCGCATGAAAAGGTTTTTCGTATTCGTAATAGACGAACTCATTGATGAGAAAACTCTTACACAGGGGACCTGTGATGCGATAAAACATTCTGCCAGCATCCTGCCAGGATTCCATGGCCTTGCTGTGCTTCTCCCAAAAATCTGCTGGGAGCTCCTTCATGCCGGAGTAGAGCAGGTCGGTATCTTCTAATACTTTGTCATTGAAATAGTCTTCGGCGGCAACGCCAATCGCGCGTGCCTTGATACGGATATTGATATCTTTGCTGACAAGGACTACCTCGCGGCTTGGCTGCGAGGTTTGCAGGCTGAGTACGACGCTAAGTATTTGGTTGTCGGCTTTGCTGCCAGCCAACATCGGCAGTTCTGTAGCCACTGCTTCGGTTTGCAGGAACAATTTGCCACTGACATGCTTATTGCCGTTAATGGCAAGTGGGCAACCTTTTTCCAGGTCTGCCAAATTGCTTCCTACGATTTCTTCCAGGTTGCGGCTCGCTTGCCGGGCATTGCGCGCTACCTCGGTCATGCCTTTTTTATTGTTATCCAACTCCTCCAGCGTGACCATGGGGAGATAGATATCATGCTCCTCAAAGCGAAACAGGCTTGACGGGTCGTGCATCAGCACGTTGGTATCAAGTACAAACAGTTTGGTGCTTGCTGCGCGCTTTCTAATCATCTGGCTGCCTTTTTAAAGGGATTGAATGAATTCGAGCACCTGCTGGGCGTGACCGTCCACTTTCACTTTGCGCCACTCACGGACAAGCACGCCTTTTTCGTCGATGACGAAAGTGCTGCGCTCTATGCCACGTACTTCTTTACCATAAAGCTTCTTCATTTTGATTACGTCGAACAACGTACAGGCTTTTTCTTCTGCATCTGATAGCAACTCAAAAGGAAAGCTGAATTTGGCTTTAAAATTTTCGTGCGACTTGAGGCCATCACGCGAAATTCCGATGATTTCCGTATTGTTGGTTTGGAACGCTTCGTAAAGGTCGCGCAGATCCTTGCCTTGATTGGTACAGCCAGGGGTGTTGTCCTTGGGATAAAAATAGATGATCAGTTTTTTGCCGATAAAGTCGGAAAGCTTGAAAGTTTTTCCGCTGGTGGAAGGTAATTCAAAATCAGGAATTGCTTGATTCAACATAGTAGACAATAAACTCTAGACGCTCTCATTGTTGATAAAAACGGGAGATAAGGCAAGCAGCTTATGGTGAAAACGTTCAATACCTTATTCAGCTTGATGGTCGCGAGGCAATGTAAGCTCTGTGGAGGTGCCACCTTTGACCCGGTTATTGAAGTGGATGTGGCCGGACAGGGTTTCCATCACCTTAAAAGCAAAGGGAATACCTAACCCGGTGCCAAAACGCTTGGTCGTTGGTCCTGGGCTGGCTGCATGAGGATCAGGAGTAAATGGCATGCCAGGGCCTTGATCATTGATCGTAATATGCAGGCTGTCATCAAAGGCATCACACTGGATAGTGATTTCACTACCCTGAGGGGATGCCTCTACCGCGTTGAGTAACAAGTTATACAGTGCTTGTTCCAGCAGGTTTTCATCAGTAAACATGCGGTCATTGAGGTCCTGCCAATCGGGCAGTTGAATGGAAATTTTCTTTTCCTGGATTTTTTGCTGTAGTGGAGCTATGGCACCTTGTAGTACCAAGCGTAGCGTTGTGGGGCTTGGATGAGGCTTGAGTGGGTGCAGATATGCCAAGAGGCCACGAGTCCAGCGATCCAGGCGATCTACGGTACTGATGATAGCGATCAATGAGTCACGTGTTTCCTGGTCAAGATGTTGGCTGTCTGCGACTTGGGCAGTGGCACGAATACTGGCGAGTGGGTTACGGATATTGTGTGCCAGCATGGGAACGAGAAGGCCAAGGGCCGCCTGTTTTTCCGAGCGAACTAGTGCTTCCTGGCTACGGCTGAGTTCCTGTGCCATGGTATTGATGGCTGACGATAGCGCTGTTAACTCAGCGACACCTTCCTCTGGTGCCTTGTGATCCAGGTTCCCCGCGCTGATTTCGCTGGTGGCATGCAATACATTGCGAATAGGGCGAACGATGGCGCGCTTGAGGAAAATATGGGAAAACACGAGCAATAGTAAAGCGAGCCCAATGGGAATGATGAGTAAGGTGAATGCAGTGTGTTTAACATCTTCCAGCCGGGATGAAAGCTCCCGGTGCTTGAGGAGCAGCAGGCGTTCGGCACGTGCGGAAATGATTTCATAATGATGGAAAATACTGGACTCCAGGTGAGTATTCAGTGCCTTTTCCAATTCGGCATTGTTGTAATCCTCAACCAGCGCAAAAATGTTCTGAGTTTCTTGAATCAATTCCTGATAACTCGCGTTCAACTCCATGATGGCAGTTTTTTCTTCGTTATCGGCAGTTAACTCCAATAGTTTGCGGAAATGAGCATCAATGGAAAGGGTGTAGACGTTATATTCCTCTTGCGCTTGTGGGTCCTTGAGGAAGTGCAAGTCGAATAACTCTTTCATTTGCCGGTACAAATCCCCGCGGGTTTGCTGGATTTCCTGCACCATGAGGTGGATGCGCTGCGATTCTTGAGAGGATTGATCCCAGATACGCATGCCAATAACGCCAGCTGTACCTGCGAGAATAACCAGAAGGAAGAACGTCAACTCATGGATTAGCAATACATCCTTGAGGGATTTTGCCTGGGGAGCCTTACTCATGACGACTCTAGTGAAAATGGCACAGGTACCAGGATGACAAGGTTCTTGCTGTTGCGCAATATTTCAGGTGGTTGAGGGAGTGGTGATGCCTTCTTAACCATCGTGATGGCTTGCTCATCCAGTACGTTATGTCCGCTAGATTTTTTTACATGTGTCGAAAGGACATGGCCTTTTTCATCGCAATGGACTTCCAATAGCACTTCTCCCTCCCATCCCCGCATCTGTGCGATGCGCGGGTATTGCTTATATTTGGCAATGGCACGAGAAAGCAGGCTGCCATATAAGCTACGGGCAGCATCTATATCCTGTTGGCTTGGGCCAGTCGGCTGTGGTGAGGGGGTAGGTTCTGGTGCTGGAGGTGCTACTGTCGTCACAGGTGCTGGCGCAGCGCTTTCTCGTGGTGATGCTGTCATGACCTCAGGCATGGCGGGAGCAGTTGCATTTTCTGCTTGGTGCTCCACGGGTTTTTCTGTGGTACGAGCCGGTTCAGGATCCGGTTGTTTGGGAGTTTGCTTAAGCGGTGGTGGCACAGCTTTAGGGCTGGGTTTAGGAGTGACAGGAGTAGGCTCCGGCTCTACCTGTTTTACCGGCTCTATGGGCGTGCTGGTTTGCGGTTCTGGTATGGCAGCAGATTGTTCAATGCTAGGTGTTAGCGCTAATTCAACTTGCAGGATTTGCGGCTCAGTAATTTCTTGCGAAGTAAAATCTAGCATGGGTAGCTGCATCAGTAGCATGATGTGCAATGCCAACGATGCCAAGATAGCCCAGCTGATGCTGTGATTACTTGTTGTTGGTAATGAGGCAGATTGGGCGATAGCAACCAAGGTATTAAAATGAATGACTGTGCGTTATCGAAGAAAAGTTCGCTGATTATAGACTGACCATCACGGCCTGTTTGGAATTATTCCCACTCCAATACAGGGAATAGTAGGTTGATATTACGCCGATTGATGGTATTGAAGAGCTGCCAATGGCCTTCTTCAGCATGAGCTGCAGTATCCATGGTTTCTTCCATGCTTTTCCCTTTTTTGATGGCATCACGGACATCATGCAATAACAGGTTGAGATAAAGTGCCTGTTTATCTAAGGCAATGGCGAACTTATCCGTAGCGGGGCCATGCCCAGGGATAGCATGTTGAATACCTTGCAGCTGCTTGAGTTGCTCAATGGCGGATAGCCACCCCTTGATGTCCCCATCCAAAGAGGGTGTGCGCTCGATAAACAGTAAGTCCCCGGTCCATAACGTCTGGGTATTTTCGTCCAATACCGTCAGGTCGGTATTGGTATGGGCATTCGGGTAAGCTGTCAGTAGTAGTTTTCTGTTGCCGAGGTCAAGTTTCAGCTGAGTGTCTACTAGTTTTGAGGGAGGGATAACATCGCTCCCAGAGAATTGTTCACCTAAAAGATGTTGGCCCTGGCGTAAATAGGCATCTTGACGTAACGCCATGGCATTAGCCAATTTGGCATGGCCGATAAACACAGGGTGTTCAGATGTAAATGCAGCATTGCCGAAAATGTGGTCGGGGTGAATGTGGGTATTGATCACATACAGTATCGGGAGATTGGTGACCCGGCGGATGGAGGCTAGTAGTGCCTGGCCAACTTGTTTGCTACCACCTGTATCAATGACGGCAACGCCTGTTTTTCCGACGATAAAACCAATATTACTGATGTCGCCTTGATAACCCTCATCCAAGTCAAGATGAGCACCTTGGTGCATATATATCCCGGGCGCAACCTGCTGTACTGGCAATGCTGCAGGCGCACCATACGCGGGTAATAGCCAGAAGCCGCCGATGAGGTAGAGCAAGCTGGTGATGTATGGGGTAAATCGCAGTGACATAGTTAAGGGGCCTGCAAAAATTGCATGTTAAATGCCTATATACTGTTCTGTAAACACTAGAATTGAACTTGAGAAGTATCGCAGCGTCTGAAACAATGCGTTATATAAAGATATAAACGATAAAAACAGCAATTCAAACACTATTGGAGAATGTATATGCAATGCAAATTTGAGTTAAAGCTCATCACGGCAGCCGCTGCGCTGGCGTTTTCAGGCTCTCTGCTCGCAGCACCTTTCGCTTATTCCACCAATGAGAAGTCAGGCTCTATTTCTGTCATTGATACCCAAACCGATAAAGTAGTCGATACCTTCGACGCGGGTAAGAAGCCACGTGGTGCTGCGATTACCAAGGATGGCAAATACATTTTTGTCAGTGACCAAAAGCAAAACTCCTTGCTGGTGATTGATCTCCAGACTAAAAAGGTGACTGATAAGATAAAGCTTGAAGAGTCTCCCGAAGGCGTAGGAATCTCCCATGATGGCAGATGGATTTCTGCTGCAAATGAGGAAGATAATAGCGTCGCTGTGATTGACACCAATACGCACAAAGTGAGCTATATCGTCAAAATGCAGGGCAAAAACCCTGAACATGCCGAATTCAGCCCAGATGGTAAATGGATGTATGTGAGTGCAGAAGAGGCTAAGTATGTGGATGTCGTAGATGTCGCCAAACGTACTTCCATCAAGCTGGTTGAAGTGGGCGAGCGCCCTCGTGGTATTGGCTTCCTGCCAGATAGCTCTCGTGCCTATGTTGCTAATGAAGCAGCTGGTACGGTTTCTGTGTTTGACACCAGCAAGCATGAGGTGATCGCGACTATTCCAGTAGGGCAGCGCTCTAATGGGGTTCAAGTGTTGCCAAATGGCAAGAAGGTTTATATCTCCAATGGTGGCGATGGTAGTTTGTCCGTGATTGATACTGCTACCAATAAAGTGACTGCAACCATTCCAGTTGGCAAACGGCCATGGAATATGTCACTGACACCGGACGGCAAGAAGCTTTATGTCGCCAATGGGAAATCAAACTCGGTCACCGTCGTTGACACTATCAATGACAAAGCGCTGAAGGAAATTCCAGTAGGTGATACACCATGGGGTGTCTTCGTCCACTAATTCCGCTTGTTGGTTGATATAGGCCCTCTGTACTCACCATGAGATTGGTTCAGTGCAGAGGGCTTTTTAGGCTAGAAACATCATGAATAACACTATTAGGTATACCAAGGTCGCTATTATCTTGCACTGGCTGATTGGTATTGCCATCCTTGCCCTATTTGCCTTGGGTTGGTATATGAATGAGCTTCCCAAGGGGGGAGACAAGATAACGAGCATTGATCTGTTCGATCTTGGGTTATATAGCATCCATCTGGCAGAAGCAGCGACCTCTCGTACTTTTTATTTCAATTTGCACAAGTCTATAGGCTTCACCGTGTTTCTCTTGGTTGGGCTAAGGCTATATTGGCGTTTGATGCATAGGCCGCCAGCTTTGCCTGACTCCATGAAGCGCTGGGAAAAAGTGCTGGCACATGGCACGCATCATTTACTATATCTCATGATGGTATTGATGCCAGCGACAGGTCTATTGACTACTCTATACAGTAAATATGGCCTGCACTGGTTCTCTGTACCTGTATTGCCCGGATTGGATAATGCTGGTTTGCGAGACTTTTTCGTAGACGCGCACGAATTCTCTGCCACCATACTGATTTTATTGATCGGTTTACATATTGCTGCGGTATTCAAGCATCAGCTCATCGATAAAGACAATATCCTTAAGCGCATGTCTTTATTTCAATAAATTTTTAATACCCACCATAAAAAAGCACCCCCAGAAGCATAGCTTGTGAGGGTGTATTGCCCAGGCACCTGCAAGTGCCTGCATAACACTGTCGTGCGGGAGAGCCTTAAGCCTTAGTTCACCCCAACATAACGCTTCACCTTGAAGTGATGCTTAGGGTGAGTCACATAGACAAACTTCTTACCCGCATGGCGATCTGCACTGATCGCAGAAGTATCAATACGATTCACATTGAAATGATGCTTGGGGTGAGGACGGTTGTTTTGTGCTCGCACCACATCCTGATGACTAATCACAGCGCTAGACTCAGCCACACGAGCATCGGTTGCTAAACGGCTAGGATTGATCGTCGCTGCAGCGACTACCTGATGATCGAACAAAGCAGCGTTATGCTCTTCTGCCTGAACAAAAGATACCCAAGAAGCGGCCAATACCAAACTCGCAATAGAAACTGTCTTTTTCATGATGATCTCCAAGTAATGAATTTATTGTATGTGTTGCATTGAGGTAAATCATACTGGAGTGACCCCTTGGGAAAAACATACGATCAACTGATCAATACTTCGGTAAAATCGAAGAGTGGGTGTGTGAGGGATTTGAGTGTCAGGAGAAAATAAAAGGGGCACTGTGTTAGCAGTGCCCCTTTTGATAAAGCTATCTTAAATATAGAGCTTAGAAGATATAAGTTGCATTGAGGCCAAGTAGCCAATTGCGACCAGCAGCAGGTTCGTAAAAGCGACTATTGCCGTCGTTGACACGAATGGAGCCAATGTAATCCTTGTCGAAAATATTTTCTACGCGGACATATTCACTGAATCTCCAGTTTTGCAATTTTTGCTGAAAACCGGCCCGAATATTGAAGAGGGTGTAAGAGCGTGCCGACTCACTGTTTTGATCGTCGGTATACACTTTGCTATTGTGGCGAGCTTCAAATGCTGTATTGAAGCCGCTGGCTTGGTGCTTCCAAGCAACTTCACCATAAATTTGTGAGCGATAAGTTCCGGGGATGTAATTGCCAGACTGAACTGTGTTGATGACAGTGGAGCCAAAGCGCGTTACAGGATATGAGTAGGTATCATCGAATTTTGCACGTAGTAAAGTGTAGGAGCCAAACACCGCAATGTTATTTGCAAATTTAGAGTCAATTGAGAGTTCAATACCATTACGTTTGGTTTTGCTGGCGTTCATGTACGTGACATTGTTATTGATGTTTTGCTGAACCACAATTTCATCATCGGTACGAATATTGAACAAGGTGAGATTGGCAACGGTATTGCTGCCAACAAATGCTTTGGTTCCAATCTCAAAGTTTCGGCTTTCGCTGGGTTTGAGATTTAGATTGGGGCCGGTGACAGTTGGAGTAACGGTGGCATATGCAGCTTCAGCGAAAGTGGGGGTCTCAAAACCTTTGCCATAGTTGGTGTAAATGTTCCAGGTTGGTGTGACTTTCCAAACCATCCCACCAACTGGAGTAGTTTTTTCATAGGTTACACTGCCATTATTGGAGCCAAGGTGATCATCAACCTCTAGTCGGACTTTTGTACGACGGGCACCGAAATGCAGGTCCACATTTTCCAGGACGGACCATTGTGCCTGAAGGTATTTGTCGGAGTTTGTGGCAATGTTTTCTTCGTCACGGTTCAATGCACCGGTCTTGATACCATTCACTGCGACAATATCCAAACGATCATCGTTCATTTTTCCATAGGTTATGCCAAAGCTTATGTTGTATGGGCGATTGAGCAACTCTCCCTTGTTGTTCCAGCGCAGGTCAGTTCCCCAGAACTCGCGCTCAATCGAACTTGCACGACCATTCCCGTTGAGTTGACTGATAGAGAGGTACTGTTCATTACGTCGATTACCTACGTAAGAAATCAGGTTTATAGAGTTATTGGCATTAATGTTGTGCTCAAGGTTGAAGCCTACTTGAGTCTGGCTCCGTGAGACCCGAGTGTCTGCCCGCAAAGCACTTGGCGCAGCTTGTTTACGATCTGCACGAGTCTCACCGAGTGTTAAGCCAAGCGGGTCATCCGCCTCCTGGTCAAACCAGTTGATCAACGTTGTGAGCTTAGTATCTTCATTTAAATTGAAGCGGAATTTGGCTGTGCCTTGTTCTTTCTTGTTGCGGCTATGATCGCGATAGCCGTCGGAAGAGTAATTGCTGTAGTTGATAAGGTATTCGAGACCATCAGCAGTGCCGGCCGCACGGGCGTTTTCTCGACGGGTGTTGTAGCTGCCGAATAATACGCCAGCCGATAACTCATGGCCGGAAGGCGCATTTTCTGTCAGCAGTTGTACAACGCCACCAGATGAGTTGCCGTACAGCGCTGAGAACGGGCCACGCATGACTTCAATGCCCTGCATTGCGCCAAGGTCAACACTGCCAGGTTGCCCGCTGCCATCAGGGTAAGTCAAAGGGATGCCATCAACATAGACGCGCACACCACGCACACCAAATGCAGAGCGTGCGCCAAAGCCACGGGTGGAAATCTGCGGATCTTGTGCCATTTGAGTCCGGTTTTGGGCAGTGATACCGGGAACGCGGATCAGGCTTTCGGACAATGTCATTTGTGCCTGACCATCTTGAATGTTTTCTTTGCTGACAACGTCAATGGCGACTGGCAAATCGAAGCTGCGTTGCGCTGCGCGAGTCGCTGTCACAACAACGGGGGAAACGACTTGTAAGCCTTCGCGGGTTTCTGTGGAGGCATCTTCTGCCATGGCAGGGCCACTGTTCCATATGCCTAATACAGCAAGTGGAATGAGTTTGAGATGAAACCTAGAACGATGCATGCTGACTCCCCAATAATGCTTTTAAACTGTTTTATAAGGTGGCGAGCATAGGCGAAAGCGGTTAGTTTGACCATCAAGATAATCATGAATTTGTACCGGAACCTTGCCCGGAAAGGAAAGATTGCAATATGTCGCGCGTGGGAAGGTGGGCTAGCAGTCCAGATTGACGGATACACAGGCTTGCACTGGCACAACCATATTGCAAGGCGGTAGATAGGTGCTTTCCTTGCAGCAGGCTTGCCAGGAAAGCGCTAGCGAAAGCGTCGCCAGCACCTATGCTATCAACCACTTGGGTCTCGAAAGCTTCTTGTTGATGGGTGCTACCATCTTCTAGTAGGGCGACAACACCTTGGTCACCCAGAGTAATAATGAGAGATTTTCCTGGAAAGCGTTGGTTGAACTGGATGTGTCTTAACCATGCCAATGTGGTGTTTCGGGTTGAAAAATGCTCAGGCGTTTCATTTAGCCAGGCTTGAGCTTCTGTCTGGTTCATGATCAACACATCGGTGAGTGCCAGCAGCGTAGGGTTGATGTTACGGTAGGGAGATGGATTGAGTACCGTCATGCGGTTTGCCGCACGAGCAATGCTAAAGGCTGCGATGATGGCGGTATCAGGCAGCTCGAAAGGGGCATAAGTGAGGTCCGCTTGTTGTATATGCGCGGCTTGCCTTTGTATATCGGCCTCGCCAAGCATGGCATTGGCACCTGGATAAATGATGATCTGGTTTTGGCCCTGCGCATCAATCAGGGCGACACCATGACCGTTATGCTCGGCAATGATGGCTGGAGCGATATGGTTGAGTTGCCATTCCGCCAATATGTCCTGTAGTTGTTGCTGTGATGTGGGGTGGTATCCGCAGGGCAAGGTACCGTTCAGAGGCACGGCTAATTTGTGCAGGCCCACCAGGACGTTGAGTCCCTTGCCGCCAGTTTCACAGTAAAAGTTTTCAGCTTGAAAGGACTCACCAGGGGCGGGGAAGCGGCGCACGAAGTACACATGCGCGATCATCAGGCTGGCAAGGATATAAGCATTCGAGCTGCTAGGTTTGAAGCTTGCCAGCATGGTTGTCTAGCCTTTCATCTTGACCCGGTAGGCATAAGCATCGCCACGGAAAGTACCCTCGACATATTCCAGTAGAATGCTATCGTGAGAATAGCTACGGCGCTTGATCAGCAGGCAAGGTTGCGCGAAGCTGAAGCCGAAAGCCTGATTCTCGACTTCATTGGAGAGTACAGCCTCTACCGTTTGTTCACACCACTCCAGGTGATGCTTGCACTGCTGGTTGATGGCTTGATAGATAGAACCTTGTAAATCAGCAGAAGCGAGCTCTGGTAGATGGTGCAGGTTATACCAGGCAATTTCGTGAGAAAGTGGTTTGTCATCGCCGTAGCGGATACGCTCCAATTTCAGGATTGGGGCATTGGAGTTGAGGCCGAACATGGAGGCCATGCCACGGTCATTGGTGATGGTTTGTTCGAGGATACGCGTAGAGGGCTTCATGCCCAACTCATGCATTTCATCAGTAAAGCCGCGTAACCTGAACATATGGGTATCCAGTCGGCCAGGGGTCAGCACTGTTGTGCCACCTTTACGGTTGCTGGTGATCAGTTTACGGTTACGCAGCTCCATATAGCTGCGCTTGATCGTGATTTTGCTGACGCCTAAGGCCTCGGAAAATGCAGTCTCAGTCGGCAATTGTGTCCCCGGCTTGAGTTCCTGCTGCAATATCAGGGCTTCAAGTTGCCGATACAACTGTGCATACAACGGCTCAGTTGCATCCTTGTCTAGTTGAATCAGATCAGTAATCGAGGCTACATGAGCTTTGGTGGTTTTTAATGGGGTCACGCATAGGGCCTACAAAAAATCCACCTGCATATTAACCGCCGATGTGTCGAAAGTTCAACAGGAATATACATACACTCACATCTTATCTGTGATATTGCTTGCTCATTCAGGTGCAGATCATGGCTACCGGAATTGAGAAAAACCATTGGGCAGGGCTACAACAAACCTTCCATGACCTGAACTTGTACTTCTACACCTGCGGGTAAATTACCTATCGCGTCGTTCAGGACAATAAAACAATTGGCTTCAGACATCGAGCGCAGGATGCCGGAGCCTTGGTTGCCTGTCGGGCGCACTTGCCAATTGCCAGCTGCATCAGCGAATAAGATGCCGCGTTGGAACTCTGTGCGGCCTGCTAGTTTGCGGATAGGCTCGGTGCAGGTGGCGTTGAGTAATGGCAATGCAGGCACCGGGTTTTGCCCTGCGAGATATAGCAAGGCATCTCGGACGAATTGGTAAAACGTGACCATGACGGAGACTGGGTTGCCGGGCAAGCCGAAATAATGAGCCGAGCCTACTTTGCCATAGGCGAGTGGACGGCCTGGCTTCATGGCGATTTTCCAGAAGACGACTTGGCCTAGTTTTTCCAGTAGTTGTTTCATGAAGTCGGCTTCCCCCACGGAAACACCTCCACTCGTCAGAATGACATCTGCTTGGGTGGCGGCCTCTATGAGCGCCTGCTCCAATGCGGCAGGGTCATCACGCACAACACCCATATCAATGATATCTACGTTCAGGCCTAGCAGCATGCCATGCAGGGTGTAGCGATTACTGTCGTAAATTTGCCCTGCGCCTAATGGTTGGCCAATGCTGACCAACTCATCTCCTGTCGAGAAAAAGGCGACTTTTAACTTGCGATAGACTGAGACCTCTCCGATACCCAGTGATGCGATTAGGCCAATATCCGCTGGCCGCAATTGGCGACCCGTTTCTAAGACAACTTGTCCTTTCTTCAAGTCTTCACCAGCATAGCGGACATTGGCCTGGGGTTTGGGAGGTTCTAGCATGGTCATGCGATTGCCTGAAACCTCAGTGCGCTCCTGCATAATCACAGTGTCGGTGTCTTGTGGAATCAAGGCGCCTGTCATGATGCGTATACATTCTCCCGCATTGACAGTGCCTATGAATGGTTTGCCAGCATAGGCTGTGCCTATGATGTTCAAGGCAGGAGAGTTGATGTCCTGGCTATGCAGGGCAAAGCCGTCCATGGCGGAGTTATCATGGCTGGGCACATTCAACGGCGAGATGACACTCTTCGCAAGCACGCGCCCAACAGCGGCTGTTAGTGGCAGGGTTTCGGTGTCGCTGACGGGGTTCAGAAAGCGCTGGATAAATTTTCTTGCCTGCTGGACTGGCATCGAGTTGGGATCATAGTCATCCTGGCAACTGATGAGTTGGTTAAGCGATTGGGTTGCGGTCATGGCGTCAGGTCTTTCATCCATTGCTCGATAAAGTCGGCAATGGCTTCTGGGTTGTTCAGATCTAATGTGGACGTGGCCAGGGCACCAAGATGTGCATCCGTGGCGATGGCAATGATGCTTGGATCATCTACTGCCAGTAAGGGATAATCTAGGCTGGGTCGGTGAATCTCAATCTTGCTGATGTCAGCTTGTTTGAAGCCTTCCACCAGCACTAAGTCTATGGTTTCGTGATCAAGCTGTGGCAATAGCTCTTCAAGGTGTACTGGGTTCGCTGCCAACTCGGGAATGCGTTGGCGCTCTGTCATCAGAGCCCAGCGGATATCAGAGGCAACCAAGGTTTGCACGGCACCGGCTTCACGCAGGCGATAGCTATCCTTGCCCGGTTTGTCTACATCGAATTTGTGGTGTGCATGCTTGATCACTGATAGTCGCAGGCCTCGGGCGGTGAGTATCGGGATCAGTTTGGTGAGCAGTGTGGTTTTCCCAGAGCCGCTACCATAGGCACAAAAGCCCAAAATGGGACGCGGAAATGCGGTCAAGGTATTCACGAGGCCTGTTCCAGGCCGTGTAGTTCTTCAGGCGTGTTGATATTGGCGAAAGCCTGGGCCTGATCGGTAAATGAGACGTCGGTACTATCGAGCTGGGCGATCCAGTCTGCCATTTTGCGTTCCCCTCGTTGTAAAAATTGCTCAAGGTTGGGCAGCAAAGAGCGGCGGCATAGACAGAAAACGGGGTGTGCTTGTTTACCGGTTTTAGCAACGGCAATATCAGCATCCCGCTCTATCAATGCATTCATCAGACGTTTGGCCAAACTAGAAGGTAATAGCGGTGAGTCACAAGGGGTGGTGAGGATATATGGATGTTGTGCATGCAGCATGCCAGCATGCAGGCCTGCCAGCGGGCCTGCAAAATCACCTATTTCATCTGCTATCACGCGATAACCCAATTGCTGGTAACGATCAATCTCGCGATTGGCATTGATCAGTATTTCGTTCACTTGTGGTGCAAGGCGCTGTAATACATGCTTGATCATGGGCTGGTCATTGAATTCCACCAAGCCTTTGTCAGCACCTCCCATGCGCTTGCCTTGACCACCCGCAAGCACGATTCCTGTAATACTCATATGTCTTGGTCAAATATTGGCTCACCATGAAGATGTGCCAATAAATGTGATTGATTGCGAAGGGGAAATTTTACTTTATTTTCCATGCTTGCTACAGCCAATTGCCCGCAGGCTACCGGAGTCAAATTAGCCGCCAGTCTGGGACATGAAGCGAATGACCGCAGGAGCGGCGCGCTGCAAGTCAAAGTCATGGCCCTTGGGTTTGATATGCATAGAGGCCAGGATAGCGTCCCGTAAAGGCTGGTCATCATGTGGGTAGTCACGTAGCAAGGGCATAAGGTCAATTTTGCTTTCCTGCCCCAGGCAGAGGAAGAGTTCTCCCTTGCAGGTGATGCGTACGCGATTGCAGGCCTCGCAGAAATTATGGCTGTGCGGTGAGATGAAGCCAACTCGGGTATTCGTGTGGGCTACGCGCCAATAACGTGCTGGGCCGCCTGTTGTTTCTGTGCTGCTGACTAACGGGAAGTGTTCCTGCAATAATTTGAGTGTGGCCTGGTTGCTGACATAGGTAGACCCACGGCTATGGTCGACCTCACCTAGTGGCATTTCCTCGATGAAAGCAACATCCAATGCTTGTTCAATGGCAAATTGCAGCAAGGGAATGGCTTCATCATCGTTGAAGCCTCGCATCAGTACTGTGTTGAGCTTGATGTTGGTAAAGCCTGCATCCTTGGCGGCCTGGATACCACGTAACACTTTGTTGAGATCGCCAACACGGGTGATCTTGCGAAAACGCTCGGCATCAAGGCTATCAACGCTAATATTGATGCGATTTAGCCCAGCCTTTTTCAGGGCATGGGCATAATGCTCCAGCTGTGAGCCATTGGTCGTCATCGTCAACTCGCGTAATCCTGGCAGGTGGCCGATTTCTTCAAACAGCGATAATGCGTTTTTCCGCACCAAGGGTTCCCCGCCTGTGATGCGTACTTTGCTGACACCTAGGCTGACAAAAGTTTTTACCAGTCGTCCACATTCCTCTAGAGAGAGTACCTCTTCGCGAGGGAGGAAGCTCATTTCCTCGCTCATGCAATAGACACAACGGAAATCGCAGCGGTCGGTGATTGACAGACGAATATAGTCCACACGACGACCAAACTGGTCGATCAATTGGGGAGTGTGGGGGATATCAGACATTGGCAGCTATTTCAGGCCCAGGTTGGATGCGATAAGATGCGTGGATTGTAAGTCCTTCAGTCAATACAAACAATATGGATTGCAGTCTGTCTCTATGACTGCAAGCAGAGGTGAAAATTCCACATGAGCGCCATTAGCATCAAGATTCGTCTGCCTTATCAGCACCTGGTTGCCATTGGCCCAGGCAAGGCGGACTTGCTCGAAGCGATCAATCAAAGTGGTTCGATATCAGCAGGTGCCCGCGCCATGGGCATGTCTTACAAGCGCGCTTGGGACCTGGTGGATGCCATGAATAAGAGTTTTCGTGAGCCGCTGGTGGCAACGGCAACAGGAGGTAGCCACGGCGGTGGTGCCAGGGTGACACCATTTGGCCTTGATGTGCTGACGCGGTATCGTGCGATGGAGGCTAAAGCCAACCTGAGTATTGCCCAGGATGCAGAGGCGTTGGCGTCAATGTTACAGCCACTTTAAGGGTTTACTCACGACGTACAAACAGATGGAAACTCTCGCGCCTGTCTAGTGCACGATTGCCCGACCATATCAGTTGCCAGTTGTCACCTGGTGTCAAGCTGGCATGGCGACTATCATCTTGAATCAGATAAAGATCGCAAGCTGGGTTGTGGCTTGCCGGGGCGCTCTGTGGTTGGATCACTAGGTCGGTGTAATAATCAAGCAGGGCAGTTTGTGCCATGCCGATGCCATAGCTATTGATACATGAGTATTCGGCAGGCATGGCCTTGCTCAGGTCTTCAAATACATTCTTGTAGCTACGGGCGTTATCTATCCACGGTAGCCACAATGTCATCAATAAGCCCCATGCCATGGTCATGCCTACGGCCCAGTTGGTTAATGCACCACGATTTGAGCGTTTGCTATTGGCGACAACAAATAACCAGATGATGGTGACTGTTAGCGCTGCTGCTAGTGCGAGGATATTTAGATGTGCTTCTTGAGTGGCTGCAAGAAACTGCATGCGTTCTGCGATCTTGGCGGGAGTGCCTGTGAGCATGGCGAACCAACCCAGCCAGATCAGTGATCCCATCATGCCGAACAGCAGCAGGCCAAACCAATCCAGTGCGCCAGCAGCGCCACGTCGCAATGTTTCTACGCTGCCTCCGGCTAGTACAGCAAGTGGAAGCAAGAGTGGCAGAATCTGAATTTCACGACGCTCAAACATCAACCCAATGATCACGAAACTGGCAGCAGAAAATACCAAAAGTAACTGCATCTTCGGCTTGTTTAGCAAGTTTGCCCGGTAGCGCCATGTTCCCCACGCGGCAATAGGCAATGCTGGCCAAGCGTACCAGAGTAAGGTGCGCATGATATAAGGGTGGTTGATGGTGGCTGAGCCGCGCATGCTATCTTGCCACCAGTTATTGAAATGGCCAGGCTCAGCGTTGAACAGTAGCCATGGCCAGGTAAGTAGCCAGGGGCTTGCGACCATCAAGCTCAATATAGCTACAATGGCGAAGCTTTTGCTGCGCCATTGGGCGAACAAGATGGGCAATAGTGCCATGGTGATGAGTACGATGAGCGCGCTCGCAACCCCGGTGGCCAGAAAGCTGATGCCGATTCCCGAGCCGAGTAATGCTGCCGCTCTCAAGGGGCGACGTTTAGCTAGTGCTAATGCATACAACGCCATTGACAGGCCCGCCAGGGAGGCTACTTGTGGCATCAATAGGTGCGATGAGGCAATGAGGCCGATGGAGGCGATAAAGATAAAGGTGATTTGGCGGCCTATGCCTACACCCCATAGTTCACGACCCAGCATGCCTACCATGAGCAAGGTAATGGTCATCCACAGGCTGTTGATCAACCGTGCAGCATCATGGAGTGGGAGAATGCCAGAGAGTAGTTTGCCACTGGCTGCTGCGCTCCAGTAGTAAAGCGGTGGATATTCTATGCTTTGCTGTCCTGCGGCAACGGGCACAAGCAAACCTTGGCCTTGTACCATGTTCTTGACGATGCTGATGGTTTGAGCCTCATCTGGCTTCCATGGTTCGTGCCCGACCAAACCCAGGAATATCCAGGCCACACAGAGCAATATCAGCAGATGAGTCTTGGCGCGCTCACCTACTCGTGCGCGTGGAGTTGCCAAGTGTGCTTGCCAATCGTGCTCAAGCTCGAATGCCATGAATATCCTTTAGTTTCGGTCGGTAATGCCTATGCATTTTAATCGCTTAGATCATGATGCTGGGAAAAACAAAAAAGGCAGCCCAGGCTGCCTTTTTGTACAACATATTACCCTTTGGGTTACATGCCGTATTTCTGACGAAACTTCTCAACACGACCAGCGGTGTCAAGAATCTTCTGCTTGCCAGTATAGAATGGGTGGGATTGAGAAGAAACTTCAATCTTGATCAGTGGGTATTCTTTGCCATCTGTCCATTTGATGGTTTCTTTTGCAGCGATAGTGGAGCGTGTCAGGAAGCTGAAATCAGCACCGATGTCCTGAAACACAACTTCGCGGTAATCTGGGTGAATGCCAGGTTTCATAATGTTTTACCTCTATATTGCCGGTTTGTGCGGCGAGCCAGTGTAGGGTCCTGCCAAGCAGGAAAGGGGAGCATTATATGCAGCCTGTCAAGAAATTGCAAATCTCGACAGGCTGATACTCATATATTAGCCTCTGCGCATGGAGTCGAAGAAGTCTGCGTTGTTCTTGGTGGCCTTCAACTTGTCGAGCAGGAACTCAATCGCCTCCAGGTCATCCATGGGGTAGAGCAATTTGCGGAGTACCCAAATCTTCTGCAATACGTCTTTTTCGATGAGCAACTCTTCACGGCGAGTACCGGATTTATTGACATTGATGGCAGGGTAAATACGTTTTTCGGCCATGCGACGATCAAGGTGCAATTCGGAATTACCGGTACCCTTGAATTCTTCGTAGATCACGTCGTCCATACGCGAGCCGGTATCCACCAAGGCGGTGCCAATGATCGTGAGGGAGCCACCTTCTTCAATATTACGTGCAGCACCGAAAAAGCGTTTTGGACGTTGAAGCGCATTGGCATCCACGCCACCAGTGAGTACCTTGCCTGAAGCTGGCACCACAGTGTTATAGGCGCGTGCAAGACGGGTGATGGAGTCGAGCAGGATGACGACGTCTTTCTTATGTTCCACCAGGCGCTTGGCTTTTTCCAGCACCATCTCAGCGACTTGCACGTGGCGGGTTGCTGGTTCGTCGAAGGTGGAGGCCACGACCTCACCCTTGACGGAGCGAGTCATTTCGGTGACTTCTTCTGGGCGTTCGTCGATCATCAGTACAATCAATACCACGTCTGGATGGTTGGCCGTAATGGCATGTGCAATATGCTGCATCATGACTGTTTTGCCTGATTTCGGCGGTGCGACCAGTAGTGCACGCTGGCCTTTGCCGATCGGTGCGATCATATCGATGACACGACCCGTAATATTTTCTTCACCGCGAATATCACGCTCCAGCACTAATGGCTTGGTCGGGAAGAGCGGTGTCAGGTTCTCAAACAGTATCTTGTGTTTGCTGTTCTCCGGCGCTTCGCCATTGACGCTGTCTACTTTGACCAAGGCAAAGTAGCGTTCGCCATCTTTGGGTGTGCGAATCTCGCCCTGAATCGTATCCCCGGTATGCAGGTTAAAGCGGCGGATTTGCGAAGGCGAGACATAAATGTCATCAGGCCCGGCAAGGTACGAGGTATCGGGGGAGCGCAGGAAGCCAAAGCCGTCTTGCAATACTTCCAGGGTGCCGTCGCCGAAGATGCTGTCACCTTTCTTGGCCTTGTTCTTCAATATGGCAAAGATCAAGTCCTGTTTGCGCATGCGGCTTGCGCCTTCAATCTCATTGGCGATGGCCATTTCGACTAGTTCAGTGACAGGGAGGTGCTTCAAGTCTGATAAATGCATATTTGGGAAGGCTCGTTGGAAATCAGAAGTGCTGTAAAACGGGGATTGTTTGAAGGATGACCGCCAGGTTCCTGTGGCGAGTGGTGCTTTAAGCTATTAGATGGAACCTGGCGCCAGGGTAGCGCTATTAGATATTGCTGTCAATAAATGCTGTCAATTGGGATTTGGAAAGTGCGCCCACTTTTGTCGCTTCCACATTGCCGTTCTTGAACAACATCAGAGTGGGGATGCCGCGAATGCCATATTTAGGTGGCGTATTTTGGTTTTCGTCGATATTGAGCTTGGCGATCTTTAAGCGATCAGCATACTCTTTGGAAATTTCGTCCAGAATTGGCGCTATCATTTTGCAGGGACCACACCATTCTGCCCAGTAGTCTACCAGCACAGGTACCTGGGATTGCAGGACTTCCTGATCAAAAGTATCGTCGCTGATGTGGGTAATATGTTCGCTCATTTGAACCTCTAGTGATGGTTTGGTTATGCTGGATACATTGCATTAGCCAGCTTGATATTGGCGGAGAGTGCCAAGTAATTTCGCTATCCTAGCGAAAAAAATCCTGCAAGTGAAGTATTGAATCAGGCATAGATATTGCTGGGATGCATGGATTTTTGTGATCTATAGTGCAGAAATCGCTTAATCCATCACGACAGGGCTTCATAAATGACCGAAAACGCGACAGGCAAGTTTCAATTCCTGGATGAGCCTGGAGAGCACGGCAAGGTATTCGCGACTTATGAGCATGTGAAGTTGTATAGTGCTTTTCAGCCCATTTATAGCTTGTCGCATTGCCGTATCGTTGGCTATGAGGGTTTGTTGCGTGCCATTGATGGGCGTAGGCAGGTTTCACCTTACCAGATATTTTCCCTGGCTCGCGATGAAGCGAGCATCGTGCATTTGGATCGATTGTCACGTGCGCTGCATTTGCGTAATTTTTGTAGCATGGGGCGCGATGGCGTAGAGTGGCTGTTCTTGAATGTCGATCCTCGCGTGATCGTGCAGGGAAAGCAATATGGTGCGTTTTTCAGGCAGTTGCTTGAAGAAAATAATATGCCGCCTGAGCGGGTCGTTGTGGAAATTATGGAAGGGGCGATTGACGATGAGCTTCAATTATCGGAGTCGGTGGGCTTCTACAAAGACCTGGGATGCCTAGTTGCGATCGATGATTTTGGCGCGGGGCAATCCAACTTCGAGCGCATTTGGCGGCTTGCCCCAGATATCGTCAAGCTGGATCGCTCAATGATTGTGCAGGCGATGCAAAAGCCAATGGCACGGCGCTTGTTGCCTGGTATCGTATCCCTGATCCATGAGGCAGGCAGTCTGGTGCTTATCGAGGGGATAGAAACCTTGGAAGAGGCCATGGTTGCCATGGAGACCGATGTTGATCTGGTGCAAGGGCATTATTTTGGCATGCCTGCTCATACGCTTGATGAGTCCCATAGTGAAGGTAAGATATTGTCTTTGTTTGAGCGCTATCAGGCTTCGTCGGCGCTGGATTCCACCCAAAAGTGTCTAGCCTATTATCGTAGCGCTTTTGTACAGGCAGTCGCTCAATTGCAGGCGGGTAAAGTGCAGGAGCAAGCATTTGGCGAACTCTTGGGGTTGAGGGGTGCAGATCGGTGCTACATTCTTGATCAGCAAGGGGTACAGCTTGGGGCAAGTTGCCTGGCGGATAGTGCTAGGCATGTGACAGATCGTTGTTATCAACCGCTTGCAGATGGGCGAGGGGCGGTATGGTTGCGTCGTCCATATTTGCGCCGCGCCTTGCAAAACCCTGGATCATTGCAGATGACGCGCCCCTATCTTTCGATTGCGACAGGTAAGTTGTGTGTCACGTTATCCATGGCCGTGGTGTTACATGGCGAGATTAGCGTACTGTGTTTTGATTTTAACTGGAGTGACGAGGTCGGTGGCGTGAAATAGTGCGCCAACCCATAGCGACGCACTATGCTGGTGCTTAATTAGAGTGCTTATACAGCGCTGAACTGAAAGTGATCAAATTGATTGGTGCGCTCGATCAGACGCGTAATCATCACGCGTTGATGGCTCCCATCTTCAAGCAGCAGCTCTATGTTTTTTGCCGGGCCGTAAGTGCCCGGTGCGCCAATCAGGGAGGGTGACTGCTTGAGCGTAGGTATTTCGGGCAATAAGAACAAGGGCACCGTGCCGTTATCTTCCGTCTGCATGTTGATAGGCTTGGCTTCTGGCGCTAAGAGCTGAATGCCGATATCGAGATGGCGATTCTCAGTATGGCTTGCCCAACGCAACACACCAATTGCCCAGTGCGTGGTATGGCTGATTCTTACACCGACCAAGTCACCAATATGTAAGTGTGCTTCCGCCGCTGGAAGTTTACGCAAGGCCATACCGCCCGCGCTGATGTTGAGTGCTTGCCAGCGTGAATTGCGAGGCAGCTTGCCAGGGATGTTGTCTGAGGTGGACAGGTTCTTGGTGATGAGTGTGTGATGTAATGCTGGTAAACCAATCGCCAGCTCAATGCCATCATTCTTCGGTGTGCGCGTGAAAATTCGCTTGGGAGATGCTCCCCAATGACGCAGTAAATAGGTCAGCAAATCCTGATAGCGTGGCTGGCTTGCGCTTTCTGGCAAGCCAGCTTCTGCCGGGAATGGGCCAAGCTGGCCTTGTTTGATGTGTTGATGGATCTGGCGCGCTAGATCCATAGTCAATAAGAAGAAATCTTGTTCTTCGTCGACTTTGCGCAAGCGTTTTCCTAGGGGTACGGGTGGTTTATCCCGGTTGCTGGAGATCAGAAAAATAGCCGCTGGGTTTTCAATGGTCTCAGGGCGTTGTAGCTGGGTGAGATGTGCGAATCGGGTAATGTAGTCGCAGGTTAACTTGATGTCTCGCTGGGAGAGATGTTGCGGGTCGGCCAGGCTGAGCAAGAGAGCTTGCTTGTAAATATGGCTGATCGGCAGGAGTTGATGACGTACTGAATCTTCAACCGTACTGGTTTCTAGCTCGCGTTGTACGGTAAAAGAATACACTTGGTGCAATTCACCCCAGAGCGAAGGAGGTTGCGCACGGTAGGTTTCATAATAAATCTCGAGCTGCATGCGCAAGGCATCCAGTATGCGATGCAGGCACAGTGCAATGGGTTTAGTGCCGCCAAATTTGAACAGCTTGGCTTCAAAGTCAAGCAGGGCAAGCTTGTAGCCGTAGGCCATTTCTGTCCACAAGGTGTTGGCTAAGGCCGCATATTGCTTTTCTTGCTCAGGGAGAGGGAGCGGCGCGTTGCAGTAGTGGCTAGCAAGCGACTCCGTGGTTGAGATGATCGCCGGGCGGTAAGTTTCTAGCGCTTTGATCCGGGTATCCGCTGCAACCTTTTGCCTATTCAGGATTTCCAGCTCTTCTTGCAACGCTTGGGAGGTTTCCAGAATATTGGTGACCGGGAGCGCGTTCAGGAACTTGATAATCTTGGCTGGCCTTGTCTCCGCGACAATGAGTGGATGATCCACCAGCACTGGTACATTCAAATTCAAGACCATCCCCTCATCTTAATCCCCTTTAAAGTGGGGATGGTAATTAGTCTTGGTTGTTTTGTCACTGCCTGAATAAAGCCTGTGGCGCTTTACCAGCTTGTTACCTATAAGTGGTGGACTGTCTGAGAATATTTATGGCGCAGAGATGCTGTTGCCGTCGGCATCCAGTACATTGAGCTGGTTCTCATCGACAAAATGCATGAGTTGGTTGAAGCCTTCAGGGTTTGTATCCTTGAGCTTCAGGTCGACAGCCAAGCAGCGCACACCTTCGATAACGCGAGGTTTGAGATAAGGGGAGTAACGCAACTTGCGATCTGCGCCGAAGCTGGCGTAGGTGCTGCACATTCTATCTACCCAGTCACTGGGGCGGAAAGGCTTGCCAGCACGGGTTAAGCCTTGAATGATGATTTCGTTGATGCCTGATTTTTCTGTCGTGCTCATGCTTATATAACCATTCGCTCAATCTTATAGGTCATTCTAGCACCCAATCGAGCCGCACGGGCTGATTGGGTGGCAGTGCGATGCCTTGCTTAGTCGATATATTCAAATACCTTGACGACCTTGCCTACGCCGCTGGTGCTACGCGCAATGTCTACGGCATCTTCAGCCTCTTGCTTGGTCACAATGCCTAGTAGGAACACGGTTGTCGCTTCTGTCACCACTTTGACATAGTTAGAGGGGAAGCGATTTTCCTTCACCATACGTGCTTTCACCTTGGAGGTGATGTAGGTGTCATTGTTGCGCTCGCTAAAGGTACTCTTGGTATCAATCACGATCTCATTGGTGATATTGCGTACGTTATCGACAGTGCGCACGGCTTTTTCAGCAGCTTCCTTGCTGGCTGCATCTACAGCTTCACCAGTAAGCAAGACATTGCGGTTGTAACTGGTGACCGTGATGTTGTTCTTTTCCCCAAGTTCTTGCTTGACGGCGTGAGAGGCCTTGAGTTCTATGTTCTGGTCTTCGATATAAATGCCAGAAGTTCTGCGGTCGGCAGCCATGGCGCCGCCAGCCGCTGCGCCGCCAATGACGGCGGGCACGCAAGCGGCAAGCTGAGTAGATAAGGCCAGCGCCAGGAATAAAGGGGCTAGTGGTAAGCGGGAAAGTGCGCGCATATTAATTCACTCCTAACAAAAGACAATCAATGGCATCGCAGATGCAATGCAGGGTCAACATATAAACTTCCTGGACTCTAGCAGGGTGCTCGTGCGGCACCCCGATATGGATATCTTCTTCTGTCAGAAGTTCCACGAGCTCGCCACCATCCCCGCCGCTAAAGGCGATGACGTGCATGCCTGCTTCCTTGGCTGCGGAGATGGCGTGCAGGATATTCTTGGAGTTGCCGCTGGTGCTCAGGGCCAGCAGGATGTCTCCGTGATGGCCGAGTGCCGTGATCTGCCGCGCAAAAACCTGCTCAAAGTGATTGTCGTTAGCAATCGATGTCAGGGTTGAAATGTCGGCAGGCAATGCAATGGCGGCTAATCCGGGACGCTCATGCACATAGCGGTTGAGCATGCGAGATGCAAAGTATTGTGCATTCGAGGCGGAGCCACCATTGCCGCAGGCGAGAATCTTTTTCTCATTGAGGAGCGCTTGAACAATTAATTCTGCAGAGTTGGCAATGGGCGTGGCCAGCAGTTCGGCTAGCTCAAGCTTGAGGTGTCCGCTTTCTTCAAAATGTGCGGTAATGCGGGTGTGAAGGTCATTCATGGTGTGATGTCGGTAGTTATTTCGCTATCAGGCGCCAAATGCGTCCTGAATCCATTCAATATGGTTTGAGTTGAGTCCCGTGAGCAACACTGCATCAAAGCGGCAGGCGGCTTGATGGCCGTGTTGTTGCAGAAAGTGTTCGGCAGTGCGAATGAGTTTTTGCTGCTTGGGAAGATTGATACTGGCCGCTGCGCCGCCATATGTGGCTTGGCTACGCATGCGTACCTCAACGAAAACAATGCTGTTGCCTTGTTGCATGATGAGGTCTATTTCGCCAAAGCGGCAACGATAATTGCTTGCCAGCAATGATAAGCCTTGGCTTTGCAGGTAATTGGCGGCCAGGGCTTCGGCATCATCTCCGAGTTGTTTCAAGGTGTGGTTTCCAACACAACACCTTGTGCGCTAAAGCGACCATTGGCTAATTCGCGGCTAATGACGCCTTCAGGTGAAATGCTAATCTTGCCTGTGAGTCCCTGCAAAGTCTGTGCTTGTTGCGGATGCTGGCTCAGGTGGGTGAGGATGCGATAGGCATCTGCACCCAAGGCAAACCAACGCTGCATTTCTCCTGGTGGAAGGTCGGCAGCGGATGGACGCAGGTTCGCAAATTCCGTCGCATCTGGCTTGAGCAACCAGGGCATATCCAGGAAACGTATGGCATTCAGGACATCGTTTTCCTTATCTTGTGCTACGCCTGCATAGATGTGTGAGGTGGCAAAGGTCGGCGTGGCTGTATCAAGATAAGGTCGGATTGTTCTGGCTTCCTCATAATTGGCCGCAAGAAAGATCATATCTGCCGGGGTGGCGGTGATTTTTGCCTGTAGTTCTGTGGGGTTACTGCCTTCCGTAAATGCCAGCTGTTGCGTAATGCGTCCGCCTGCTGCAGTCCACTCGCTATTGAAGGCTTCGGCCATGCGTTCAGCTAAGTGGTTGCTGCCTGTTGCGATCGTGGCAGTTTGCATGCCCAGGCGTTGTGCCAGCCTGACGAGTTGAGTAATTTCCGTTTCAAGAGGCAGGCCAAAGATATAGAGGTTGGGTGTATTGCTGGCAGCGGTGTCGCTTTGGTTCAGGGCCAGGGTGGGGATGGTAACCGCCTGTTGGCTCAAACGGGTGACCTCGTCTCGCGTGAGCGGCCCCACAATCACTTGCACGCCATCATTGACGGCATGTTGGTAGGTGTCGGCAATATTGGCCGGGTTGCCATCGGTGGCGTATAGCGTAAGTTCGCGTTGATCTTTCGCTTGTGATTGGGCAGCGGCAAACCCCTGCTCTATGGCATCCGCAGCTGGGTAGTAGGCTTCTACCGCGAAGGGGAGGATAATGCCTACCTTCCCGCCCGGTTGATTGTCGATGGTTGCAGTGTTTGTGGGTGTTGCTGCGCTTTGTGGGCGCTGGGCAAGGAGCTCTTGACTAAAGCCTTTGCTTGCCGGGTGGCCGGGGTAAAAGTCGGCCCAGTTTTTCAGTGCGCTATCGTCTTGTTCTTTGGCGGCCAGCGCTAGGTCGATCCAGCCCTGGATATCAGTATCTGGGCTGTCACCACGGATGTTGACGAGTTCCTCGTGGCTGAGCTGACTCAAGCCATCCCAGATTTTCTCATGATTGTGATTGCGGCTTGGGTCATCATCCAGGAACCTCTCGGCGGTGACCCGTTCGGCCAATGCACGCAAGGGATCAGGCTCTTGCTCATAGGCGAGCGCAAGGCTTGCGTGTAAACTTGCGGCTGCTTCATTGTTGAGTGACGGGTTGGCTTTTAATGGCAGTAGTAGCCTGAAAGCAGAATCAAAGTCCTGTTGCGCAGCAGCAATATTACCCGCCAGCAGCTTGGCATAAGCCGACTGGCTGGGAATCCGGTTCAGTGCCAGCGTGGCACAATCAATGTTGCGGGTCTGCAGGCATACCATGCCTTCGTGGAATCGAGTCTCCGGCGGGACGGTGTTGGGAACAGTTGTTGCTGCCATGACCTGCATAGGCAGCAACATCCATGTGAAATACAGAAGGGCGAGCAGTCTTTGGATCATAGTGGAACATTATATGTGGTAGCCACGCCAATTGGAAACCTGCAAGACATCAGCTTGCGGGCGCTGGAGGTGCTCAAGGCGGTGGATGTGGTTGCTGCGGAAGATACGCGTCACACTTCCGGCCTGCTCTCACATTTTGCCATCCAGAAAAAGCTGGTGGCTGTGCACGAGCATAATGAGCGCAGGGCTGGTGAGCAGTTGATACAACGCTTGCAGGCAGGGGAATCCGTTGCATTGGTGAGTGATGCTGGTACGCCGGGCGTGAGTGACCCCGGGGCTGTGGTGGTTGATTTGGCGCACGCAGCAGGCATCAAGGTGGTGCCGTTGCCAGGTGCTTCTGCCGTGGTGGCCGCGATGTCAGCATCTGGCGTGATGACGCCAGGGTTCCAGTTCTATGGTTTTTTGCCGGCCAGTGGTAGCCAGCGCCGCTCTGCCTTGCAATCGTTGGCAGATGTCGCGGTAACGCTGGTGTTTTACGAGGCGCCACACCGGGTGCTGGATAGCGTGGAAGACATGGCTACTGTGCTTGGGCAGGATCGTACCTTGATTATTGCCCGCGAACTGACCAAAACCTTTGAAACCATACATCGTTTGCCCTTGGCGCAAGCGAAGACGTGGCTAGAGGCTGATAGTAATCGCCAGCGTGGTGAGTTTGTGTTGCTGGTAGCGCCTGCGCCGGTGAAGGAAGCGGTTGTACTTGATGATGAGGCGGTGCGGGTGCTGACGTTGCTATTGGCTGAATTACCCTTGAAGCAGGCGGTCAAGCTGGCCACTGAGATTACCGGGGCCAAGAAAAATGCACTTTATGAGTTGGCCCTCAGCCTCAAGCAATCCTGAATACTATAGTTAGATATATTGAATAGAGAGTTTCATGACGACTACGACTACGATCACGATTACCCGTCCTGATGATTGGCATCTGCACTTGCGCGATGGTGCAGCTTTATCTGCCGTGCTGCCTGATACTGCAAAGCGCTTCGGGCGTGCGATCGTGATGCCCAATTTGCGCCCGCCCGTGACGACCACTGCGCTAGCACGAGCCTATCGCGAGCGCATCTTGCAGGCTTTGCCAGCAGGTTCAAGGTTTGAGCCCTTGATGACCTTGTACCTGACAGATAACACCAGTGCAGCAGATATCACCATCGCGAAGGAAAGCGGCATCGTCCATGGCGTGAAGCTTTATCCAGCGGGAGCCACGACCAATTCGGACTCTGGCGTGACCAATCTTGGACATTGTGTGCAAGCGTTGGAAGCCATGGAGAGACACGGCATACCCTTGCTGGTGCATGCTGAAGTGACTGATGCCGATATTGATGTGTTTGATAGGGAAAGGGTCTTTATCGAGCGAAATATGATCCCCTTGTTAAAGCGCTTCCAGGGCTTGCGTGTGGTATTTGAGCACATTACCACCAAGGATGCGGCTGACTTTGTCACTGAGGCACCTGACAATATCGCGGCTACCGTGACGGCTCATCACCTGCTGATGAACCGTAATGCCATGTTTAATGGCGGGATTCGACCACATCACTATTGCCTGCCAGTGCTCAAGCGCGAGGAGCATCGTCTGGCGCTGGTGGCTGCCGCCACGTCAGGGAATCCCAAGTTTTTCCTTGGAACAGATAGTGCCCCGCATGCCAAGTCTGCAAAAGAAGCGGCTTGCGGTTGTGCGGGCATGTACACTGCACATGCTGGAATAGAGCTATATGCAGAGGCGTTCGAGGTGGTAGGTGCATTGGATAAACTGGAAGGGTTTGCCAGCTTTCACGGGCCAGATTTTTATCGCTTGCCACGCAATGTGGATACGGTCACGCTAGAGAAGGCGGCATGGGAAGTGCCAGTCAGCCTGCCATTTGTCGATGATGAGCTGGTACCTTTGCGTGCAGGCAGTACCATTGCCTGGCGCTTGAAGTAGGGCCTTGCTTGGTTTGTTCCAGTCCTTGAGTGCTGTAGACAGGGCTTGTGGTAAACTGAGTGCCGAAGCTGGCCAGGCAGCCGCCGCTCGCGTAAGCGAGGGGAGGAAAGTCCGGGCTCCATAGAGCGGGATGACGGCTAACGGCCGTACGCAGCAACCTTTAAGTTGCAAAACTTAAAGGCCAAGGCGAGGAATAGGGCCACAGAGACGAGTAAGCCGTAAGGTGGATGTGAAACGCGGTAACCTCCATCCGGAGCAAGGCCAAATAGGGTAGCAATGGCGTGGCTCGCGCTGCTACCGGGTAGGCTGCTTGAGCCTGGTGGTAACGCCAGGCCTAGATGAATGGCTGCCGCCCGCATTGCGGGAACAAAACCCGGCTTATCGGCCAGCTTCATTTTCTTGTATTTTTGCGACCAGCCTGGTCAATACTTTCTCTTTTTCATTCCTTCTACCAAGATTCAATCACCTCTTTAGCGTTTCTCATAAAGCACTTTCACTACATTTCCTATCTCCTTATTTCTTAAGGATAAAAATTTTCTCACGGAAATCATCTAAGTCATTGTCCTGTAAAGGAAAAATCCTAAAAAAGCCCTTGCATTGGCATTTTTTTTTATCTATAGTGGGTGTTAGTGGAGAAAAGTGGAGTTTTGTGGGGTATCGCCAGCCAAAAGTTGATTGCTCATCTCCAGGCGGTTGGCGATTCTCGACTCCTGATTTCATTAACACAACATGCTGTCACCTGTGCGAAATGGTGCCAGTATCCGGTAAAGGGGCCTCATGTTTCGCGGTGCGACATCTTTGAATATGGATGCCAAAGGCAGGCTGGCTGTGCCAGCCAAGCACCGTGACGCCCTGCACGCTCAAAGTGAGGGCAGTCTAGTCCTGACTGCGCATCCTCATCGTTGCTTGCTTTTATATCCCCAGCCTTCTTGGGAGCCTATTCAGTCCAAGGTGATGGCACTTTCCAGTTTTGATCGTCAATCCAGTGCTTTGCAGCGGTTGCTGGTTGGTTTTGCCGAGGATGTCGAGCTGGATAGCGCTGGTCGTTTACTGGTTTCACCGGTGCTGCGGGAATTTGCCGGGCTGGAGAAGCAGGTGATGCTGGTGGGGCAGGGTAGCCATTTCGAGTTGTGGGGGATGGAGGCTTGGCGCGCTCAGTTGCAGCAAGTGATGGCAGCCGAGAATATGGAGTTGCCGGCCGAGTTGGAGGGCTTCTCGCTGTGAGTGCAGGCATTCGCCATGTACCCGCTCCCCAGGTTTCTCAGCATGTAACGGTTTTGTTGGACGAGGCAGTGGAGGCGCTGGCGATCAAGCCCGATGGCATTTATGTCGACGGTACGTTTGGTCGCGGCGGACATAGTCGCCAAATACTGGAGCAACTGGGGTCGCAAGGGCATTTGATCGCGTTGGATCGTGATTTGGCTGCCATTGAGGCGGCGCGGAATATCCAGGATGCGCGATTCACGATCGTCCATAGTCATTTTGCTGCCATGGCACAAGTTCTGGCAGATCTTAATATTCAACGAGTAGATGGTGTGTTGCTTGATCTGGGGATTTCTTCTCCGCAGATCGACGAGGGCGAGCGCGGCTTCAGCTTCAGGTTTGATGGCCCGCTTGATATGCGTATGGATCAAAGTCGTGGGCAGACTGCCGCCGAGTTTATTGCGACGGCGACTGAACAGGAATTGACGGGGGTAATCAAGGAATATGGTGAAGAACGGTTTGCTAAACAGGTTGCAAGGGCGATTGTTGCGCAGCGCACAGGAGGGATGGTCATCTCCACTACCGGACAACTTGCCAAGATCGTGGCAGGGGCGGTCCCCAAAATCGAGCCTGGCCAAGACCCGGCGACGCGCACCTTTCAAGCTCTACGGATTTTCATCAATCAGGAGCTTGAGGAATTGTCGCTGACGCTTCCTCAGTGTTTATCTGTGCTTGCTCCGCAAGGGCGCTTGGCTGTGATCAGTTTTCATTCACTGGAGGATCGCATCGTTAAGCGCTTTGTGCGTGCCGAGCAAGACAGGGACGACTTGCCTGCCAATTTCCCGGTACGTGCCAAGGACTTGCCACAGCCACGCTTGGTGGCGGTTGGTCGTGCCATTCGCCCAAGTGAAGCTGAGGTGAAGCGTAACCCTCGCTCGCGTAGCGCGGTGCTGCGCGTCGCGGAAAGAACAGCGGTGCAATGATGGTGAAGCTCAACCTGATCCTTTTCTTGGTGGTCATTGTGGCGGCGCTAGGCGTGATTACGTCACAACACAAGGCGCGCAAGCTGTATATCGAGTTGCAGCAACAAGAGGAAATGGCGAAGCAGTACGAGATTGAGTGGGGGCAATTGCAGTTGGAGCAAAGCACCTGGGCCATGCATTCCCGTATTGAGCGAATTGCTGAGAAGCGCCTGAATATGCAGGTGCCTGATCCTGCTCGTATACAGGTGGTGGCACCATGATGCACGCGATGCGCACCCGTGGCGTTGGTTCTAAACCACGCGTGGTAGTCAGGCTGCCAGTTTGGCGTCGCCGTTTGTTGTTGGCGATGGTGCTGGGTGGTTTTGCCGTTCTGCTGGGGCGCAGTGTGTATTTGCAAAGTGTGCATAAATCATTCTTGCAGCAAAAAGGCGATGCGCGTTACAGCCGCTTACTGAGCTTGCCTGCGCATCGTGGCAAGATTACGGATCGCTATGGCGAGCCGCTGGCGATCAGCACGCCGGTTGAATCTATCTGGGCCAGTCCGCCCGATGTGAAGGCAACACCTGAGCAGCTGACAAAGCTAGCGACCATACTCAAGCTCAAGCGGGAAGTGGTTAAAGCCAAGTTTGATAACACGCAGCGCGAGTTTGTGTACCTCAAGCGACGTTTGCCTCCAGAGCTTGCCGCACAAGTGATGGGGATCGGTATTCCTGGCGTATTCATGCAGCGTGAATACCGGCGTTACTACCCTGCTGGTGAAGTGACTGCTCACCTGGTGGGATTTACCGGCATTGATGATAACGGCCAGGAAGGCTTTGAACTGCATTCCCAAAAATGGTTATCAGGCAAAGCGGGTAGCCGCCGCGTGATCAAGGATAGACAAGGTCGTATCGTCGAAGACCTGGAGGCAGTCAAGGTGCCGCAGGATGGTCATGATTTAACGTTGTCTATTGATCGCAAGATCCAATACCTGGCCTATCGGGAATTGGCGGCTGCGGTGGAGGAACACAAGGCCAAAGCCGGTTCTGCAGTGGTGTTGGATGCCAAGACTGGCGAAGTGTTGGCCATGGCTAATGTCCCAAGTTATAACCCGAATAATCCTGTGAACCTGACGGGCGGACGATCACGTAACCGTGCCATTGTCGACACCTTTGAGCCGGGCTCCACGCTGAAGCCTTTCACGGCTGCTGCTGCCTTGGACAGTGGGCGCTACAAGCCCAGTACGTTGATCGAGACTTCGCCTGGCGCGATGCGGATTGGCACTGCCACCATTCGTGATGCACACCCGCAAGGCTTGCTCACGGTGGCGCAGGTCATACAGAAATCCTCCAATATTGGCTCCGCCAAAATGGCGCTAAGCATGGAGCCACACTATATGTGGAGCATTTACAACCAGGTGGGTTTTGGCTCTCCCACGCGTATTGGCTTCCCTGGGGAGGCTTCTGGGAAGTTGCGCAACTACAAAACCTGGCGTCCGATTGAGCAGGCCACCATGTCCTACGGGCATGGCATCAGCCTGACTTTATTGCAACTGGCGCGTGCCTATACGGTATTCACCAATGATGGCGCTGTGTTGCCGGTATCTTTGCTCAAACTCAAGGAGCCACCAGTAGGACATCAAGTCTACAAGCCAGAAAGCGCACGGCATTTAAAAGATATGATGGAAACCGTGATTATGCCTGGCGGCACCGCGCCACGGGCCCAGGTGCTGGGCTATCGCGTGGGTGGTAAGACTGGTACAGCGCATAAGCCAGGCGTAGGTGGCTACCAGGCTAATCATTATGTGTCTTCATTTGTCGGGTTTGCACCCGCATCCAATCCGCGCCTGATCATTGCCGTGATGATTGATGATCCAAGCGGCGGCAAGTATTACGGTGGTACAGTGGCTGCACCGGTATTCAGCAAGGTAATGGCCGGTGCTTTGCGTATGCTGGCTGTGCCGCAGGATGCACCGAACAATAACGTCGTCATTCCGGTAGATGATCTGCCTGAAATCAAGGAGGTGGTATGAGCCTGCCTAGCCTTGATGTAAACCATTTCACTGGTATTACCTCTGATAGCCGCCAAGTGAAGGCTGGCAACCTGTTTCTTGCTTATCCAGGTGAACAGGCCGATGGACGTTGCTTTATTGAGCAGGCCATTGCGCAAGGCGCTACGGGCGTACTTTGGGAGCTGGAGGGTTTTGACTGGAACCCTGCATGGAGTGTACTCAACCAGCCTATTTCTGGCCTGCGGCAGCAAGCAAGCCAAGTTGCCGGGGAGTTTTACGGTCATCCATCGCGTACGCTCTGGATGATAGGTGTGACTGGCACAAATGGCAAAACCTCTTGCAGCCACTGGCTCGCACAGGTATTCAATGCCTTGCAGCGCAAGGCAGTTGTGATTGGCACGTTGGGTAATGGCTTCCCAGGTGCTTTATCTGTTGCTGTTAATACCACACCTGATCCTATCCACTTGCAAGCCATGCTTGCAGACTACTTGCAAGCCGGTGCTGAAGTTGCAGCGATGGAAGTGTCTTCGCACGGCCTGGATCAAGGCCGCGTGAGTGGTGTGGCCTTCAAGGTAGCGGTGTTGACCAACCTTACGCGTGACCACCTAGATTATCACGGCGACATGGCCAGCTACGCTGATGCTAAGCGCAAATTATTTAATGTCGACGGTTTACAAATGGCTATCCTCAACCAGGATGACGCGTTTGGCCGGGAGCTGCTAAGCGAGCTTAAATCCCGCGGTCAGCCAGTCTTGAGCTATGGCTTGAGCGGTGGCGATGTACGCGGACATGATCTTTATTTCGACGCAGATGGTTTGCATATGCAAGTGCAGACCCCGCAAGGTGCCGCAACGGTGCATGCCAAGCTGGTGGGCCGTTTCAATGCCAGTAATCTGCTCGCGGTGCTTGCGACATTGCTGGCTTCAGGCGTTGAGTTACAAGATGCCGTGCGTGTGCTGGCTGATATTCGTCCTGCACCAGGCCGCATGCAGCAGTTGGGTGGTGGTGATCAACCGCTGGTGGTGGTGGATTATGCCCATACGCCCGATGCCTTGGAAAAAGCACTGTTAGCCTTGCGCGAGCAAGCCAAGGCTGAGCTGGTCTGTGTATTTGGTTGTGGTGGTGATAGAGATAAAGGTAAGCGCCCACTCATGGCGGAGGTTGCATCAAGGTTGGCAGATAAGGTGGTGGTGACTTCGGATAATCCGCGCAGTGAAGAGCCAGCAGCGATCATCAATGAGGTGGTGAAAGGCTTACATGGGTTGGCGCAAGTGGAGCCAGATCGCGAACGCGCTATTGCCCAGGCAATCAAGTCTGCCCAGGCAGGAGATGTTGTACTGATTGCGGGCAAGGGCCATGAGGATTACCAGGAAATCGCTGGTGTGCGCTATCCATTCAACGATGCTGCCGTGGCGGCTAGTGCACTGGGAGTCGCGGCATGATGTATTTGTCTGAAATTGCTAAGGCGACGGGCGGCACCCTATTAGGAGAGGATGTACTGATTCAGTCTGTCGGTACCGACAGCCGTAAGCTGGAAGCCGGGCAATTGTTTGTTGCGCTCAAGGGAGAGCATTTTGACGGCCATGATTATGCCCGCGATGTATTGAAGCAGGGGGCGGTAGCCGTATTGTTGTCGCATGAGGTTGATGCGTTGCCTGCAGTCTTGGTGAATGACACACGCTTGGCGCTTGGTCGCCTGGCCGCTTATTGGCGACAAAAATTCAGCATTCCTGTGGTGGCGATTACCGGCAGCAACGGCAAGACCAGCGTCAAGGAAATGCTGGCGGCTATCTTGCGTGTTGCGGCAGGTTCGGAAGATGCCGTGCTCGCAACCCAAGGCAATCTCAATAATGATCTCGGCTTGCCACTGACCCTGCTGCGCTTGCGCGGAACGCACCGTTACGCCGTGGTGGAGATGGGCATGAACCATGCTGGCGAGATTAGTTACCTCACGCAGATTGGCTGCCCCGATGTGGCTCTGATCAATAACGCAACCTCTGCGCACCTTGGTGGCCTGGGGTCAGTCGAAGGTGTGGCAAAAGCCAAAGGTGAAATTTTCGAGGGCTTGGTAGTCGATGGTACGGCAGTCATCAATATGGATGATGCCTTTGCAGGTTTCTGGCAAACATTGGCTGCTGGGCACAAGGTACTCACATTTGGTCTCAATGCAGGCGCAGATGTCACGGCAGAATATAGGCTGGAGGCCGATGGTAGCGAGGTGCATTTATCTACACCAACTGGTGAGCAATCATTCCGTTTGCCTGTACCAGGTTTGCACAATATTAGGAATGCATTGGCCGCCACTGCCGCAGCGTTATCCGTCGGGGCATCGCTGGATGCAATCGCAACGGGGCTAAGCGGCTTTGGTGGCGTCAAGGGGCGGTTGCAGCGTAAGCCCGGCCAGCAAGGTGCCTTGATCATTGATGACACTTACAACGCTAACCCTGCCTCTATGCGCGCCGCCGTTGATGTGTTGGCCCGCCAGCCTGGCAAGCGCTTGTTGGTGATGGGCGATATGGGTGAGCTTGGCGAGAACGAGCAGGCATTACATGCCGAGCTTGGAGTTTATGCCAAGGCAGCCGGACTGGATGGCTTGTATGCATTGGGCGCATTGGCTGGGCAGGCAGTCCAGGCTTATGGCAGCGGGGCTAGCCACTATGACACGGTTGAATCGCTGACGACAGCATTACTGCCTGAACTGGCACCTGATACCACGGTCCTGGTCAAGGGCTCGCGTTTTATGCGCATGGAGCGGGTCGTCGACCTGCTGCAAGAACAAAAGGAGAACCATCATGTTGCTTGAACTCGCTCGCTGGCTGGCCCAGGATATTCGCGGCTTCAATGTGTTCAATTACATCACCTTGCGTGCTGTGCTTGCGACATTGACGGCATTGGCTATCTCTTTCCTAGTCGGGCCTGCCCTGATTCGCAAGTTGACCGAATACAAGGTGGGCCAATCCGTACGTGATGATGGCCCGCAAACCCACTTGGTGAAGGCAGGTACACCTACCATGGGCGGTGCATTGATCTTGATTGCGATTGCAGTCTCGACCTTGCTTTGGGCAGACCTGACCAATCGCTTTGTCTGGGTTGTGCTGATCACGACCCTAGGGTTCGGTGTGATTGGCCTGGTGGATGATTGGCGCAAGGTGGTTTACCGCAACCCCAAGGGCTTGTCCGCCAAGGCTAAATACTTCTGGCAATCATTGATCGGTGCGGGTGTCGCGGTTTATTTGTTTTACACCGCGACGGTGCCTGCTGAAACCGAATTGATCGTGCCATTCTTCAAGCATTTGGTGCTGCCATTGGGCGTGGTGAGCTTCATCGTCCTGACTTATTTCGTTATCGTCGGCACCAGCAATGCCGTCAACCTCACTGATGGCCTGGATGGCCTCGCCATCATGCCAACTGTAATGGTGGCGAGTGCATTGGCCGTTTTCGCCTATGTGGCGGGCCACCTGTATTTCTCCAAGTATCTTGGTGTGCCGTATGTCCCGGGCGCAGGGGAGTTGGCCGTGTTCTGTGCCGCCATCGGTGGCGCTGGGTTGGGCTTTCTCTGGTTCAACGCTTACCCGGCAGAAGTGTTCATGGGGGATGTTGGCGCGCTGGCACTGGGGGCAGCACTGGGCACCGTTGCCGTGATCGTGCGTCAGGAAATCGTGCTGTTCATCATGGGGGGCGTGTTCGTGATGGAAACTATTTCAGTGATGTTGCAAGTCGGTTCATTCAAGCTCACTGGCAAGCGGATTTTTCGCATGGCGCCTTTGCACCACCACTATGAGCTTAAGGGCTGGAAAGAGACGCAAGTCGTTGTCAGGTTTTGGATCATCACCATGATGCTGGTGCTGGTTGGTCTTTCTACATTGAAGCTGAGATAAGAAGCCGGTCAAGACAATATGCTGCAACTCAAGGACAAACAAGTGCTGGTGCTAGGGCTGGGTAATACCGGCCTGTCGGCATTGCGCTGGCTTGCGCGCCAGGGTGCGCGCCTGTCCGTTGCAGACACGCGTACAACGCCGCCTGGCCTGGAGGGCATCAGGCAAGAGTTTCCGGAGCTCAATATTCATTTGGGTGCATTGACTGCAGCGGCATTTGAACATGCAGAGTTGATCGTGGTCAGCCCGGGTATTCCTGTTGCTGAGCCTGAAATCCAGGCCGCTATCGCGCGTGGTGTCCCGGTTGTAGGTGATGTTGAGCTATTTGCCCAGGCAAAGTCGACTCATGCCAAGGTGATTGCCATTACCGGGGCTAACGGCAAAAGCACTGTTACCACGCTGGTGGGTGAAATATGCAAGGCTGCTGGCCTCAAAACCGTGGTGGCAGGCAATATCGGCCTGCCCGTGCTTGATGCCATGGATGAAGCTGCTGAGGTTTATGTGCTGGAGCTATCCAGTTTTCAATTGGAAACGACTTATAGTCTCCAGGCTGATGCAGCCACGGTGCTCAATATCAGTGAAGACCACATGGATCGTTACGAAGGCATGCAGGCCTATGCCAATGCCAAGGCACGTATTTTTGCCCATGCCAGCCTGCAAGTGCTCAATGCCGATGATGTCTGGAGCCGCGAGATGGCGATTGACGGCATAGATCAGCTGACGTTTGGCCTGGGTGTGCCTGTTAGTGATCAGGACTTTGGTTTGCTGCACGAAGCGGGTGATGTCTGGTTGGGACAAGGCCAGCGTCAATTGATGCCGGTTTCACAACTCAAGATTGCTGGCTTGCACAATGCAGCCAACGCATTAGCTGCATTGGCGTTATGCAGTGCGCTAAATATTGATGAAACCGTGGCTTTGCAAGCCTTGCGTGATTTCACAGGCCTGCCGCATCGCGTGCAGTGGGTGGCCGATGTGGATGGTGTCTCGTTCTATGATGATTCCAAGGGCACCAATGTTGGAGCTACTTGCGCAGCACTCAATGGACTGTCAAACAAAGTTGTCCTGATTGCTGGTGGTGATGGCAAGGGGCAGGATTTCAGCCCATTGCAAGCCCCCGTGGCTCAGCATGCACGTGCTGTCGTCTTGATCGGGCGCGATGCTGGCTTGATCGCTGCTGCCTTGCAGGATACAGGAGTGCAACTTGAGCCTGCAGCCAGCCTTGAAAGTGCCGTGGTGCAAGCTTTTAACCTCGCCGAGCCAGGCGATGCCGTGCTGCTATCTCCCGCCTGCGCCAGTCTGGATATGTTCCGCAATTACGTGCACCGTGCCGAGGTTTTCGTGCAGGCGGTGCATGACCTGCAAGTGAGTGAGGTGCGGGCATGAAGAACATGATGTATATGCTCAGTGGCCGTGATCGTCTGCCTTCATCCTCTTCCACTTATGACCAGGCATTGGTCTGGGTGGTCTTGTCCCTACTGGGCATTGGCCTGGTCATGGTGTATTCCGCCTCCATCGCGCTGGCCGAGGCTGACAAGATGACAGGGCATCAACCCACGTATTTCCTTGTGCGCCATAGCATATTCCTGGTGATCAGCCTGCTGGCAGGCTTGGTCGCCTTCCAGGTGCCTACGCGCTTCTGGCAGAAGATGGCCCCTTATCTATTCATGCTGGGCTTGTTCCTGTTAGTGCTGGTATTGGTTCCCGGCGTGGGGCGCAACGTCAATGGCAGCCAGCGCTGGTTGTCGCTCTTCGTGATCAATTTGCAGCCCTCTGAATTCATGAAGCTGTTTGCCGCGATTTATGTAGCCGATTACACCATCCGCAAGGCCGAGGTGATGGATAGCATCAAGCGTGGCTTCCTGCCCATGGTCGCCGTCATGGTGGTGGTGGGCTGGCTGCTGCTGCGCGAGCCTGATTTCGGCGCATTCAGCGTGATCGTTTCTATCTCGATGGCGATTCTTTGGCTGGGCGGGATTAATGGCCGTATTTTTGGCGGACTGGTGGCGTTGCTGCCGGTGGCCGTGGTGGGCCTGATTTGGAGTTCGCCATATCGCTTACAGCGCGTGATTGGCTTTATGGATCCCTGGGCCGACCCATTCGGCAAGGGCTACCAGCTGTCGCATGCCTTAATTGCCTTTGGCCGTGGTGAGTGGCTAGGCGTTGGCCTGGGTGCCAGCGTGGAAAAACTACTGTATTTGCCTGAAGCACATACTGACTTCTTGATGGCGGTGATTGCCGAGGAGCTGGGCTTTATCGGTGTCATGGTGGTGGTTGGCCTGTTTGCCTGGTTGGTGATCCGTGCCTTCCGCATCGGCAAGGAAGCGGTTGCTAATGAGCGCTACTTCTCCGCCCTGCTTGCACAAGGCATAGGCGTGTGGATAGGCGTGCAAAGCATCATCAATATCGGCGTGAACATGGGCGTGCTGCCTACCAAGGGGCTGACTTTGCCCCTGCTGTCATTCGGCGGTAGCGGCATTCTGGCGAATTGCATTGCCCTGGCAATTCTCCTGCGTATTGATTGGGAAAACAGGCGTCTTCAAAAAGGATTGCCAGCATGAGCAAAACCCTACTCATCATGGCAGCAGGCACAGGTGGACACGTGATGCCAGGACTAGCCATCGCCAAGGCCATGCAGGCACGCGGCTGGACGGTACATTGGCTAGGCACGACGCATGGCATGGAAAACCGCCTGGTGCCGCCTAGTGGCTTGCCGATGACGCAGCTTCAGTTCTCGGGCCTGCGTGGCAAGGGCTGGAAGCATAGCCTGTTGGGTATGTTCCGCTTGGTCAGTTCAACAGTGTCTGCATGGCGCTTGATGCGTACATTGAAGCCGCAGGTTGTGCTTGGCATGGGTGGCTACGTCACTGTGCCAGGAGGCTGGGCGGCGCGTGTGGCTGGTGTGCCACTAGCTTTGGTCAACGCGGATGCAGCCTTATTGATGTCGAATCGTGCGTTGGTCAAGCATGCGCGCCGTGTGTTGTTTGGTTTTGATGGTGGCGCGATCTCATTGGGCGATATGGCATTCAAGGCACGCGTGACAGGTAACCCGGTACGCGCCGAGATCATGAATATTGCAACGCCAGAGCAACGCTTCGCCCAACGGAGTGGCCCGCTGCATGTGTTGGTGGTGGGAGGCAGTCTGGGGGCGCAAGTGCTCAATGCCACTTTACCGAAGGCCTTGGCCCTGTTGCCCGCCGAACAGCGTCCGCTGGTGACGCATCAATCTGGTGCGCAGCATATTGATGCCTTGCGTGCAGCTTATGCCGCAGCTGGGGTAGAGGCCAATGTGGTGCCATTTATTGATGATATGGCCAGAGCCTATGCACAAGCCGATGTGCTGGTATGCCGCGCCGGGGCTATCACGGTGAGTGAGTTGGCTACCGCAGGTGTTGCCAGCATCCTGGTGCCACTGGTGGTTTCGACAACTTCACATCAGCGCGACAACGCGCGCTGGATGGCTGAGCACAATGCGGCGATTCATTTGCCGCAGCAGGAAATGACGCCGCAAAGGTTAGCTGGCTTGTTGCAGGAGTTAACACGCAGCCGTTTGCTGACCATTGCGCAAGCTGCGCGCGAGCTGGGAAGGCCACAGGCAACAGAGACGATAGCCAACGAACTGGAAAGTATTGCCCTGCCAGTGCAGGGAGGGACGCGCCCATGAAACATAAAGTAAAACAAGTACATTTTGTTGGTATCGGCGGCTCTGGGATGAGCGGTATCGCCGAGGTGCTGCTTAACCTGGGGTTCAGCGTGAGCGGCTCTGATCTGGCAGATAATGCGACAACACGCAGACTGGCTGGCTTTGGTGCCACCTTGCATTTGGGGCATGCGGCAGAAAACCTGGGGCAAGCGGATGTGGTGGTGATTTCCAGCGCGGTCAAGGATGATAATCCTGAGGTCGTGGCAGCACGCGAGCGCAGTATCCCTATTGTGCCGCGCGCCTTGATGCTGGCCGAGCTTATGCGCTTCCGCCAGGGCATTGCGATTGCCGGTACGCATGGCAAGACCACGACTACCAGCCTAATTGCCAGCATCCTTGCAGAGGCCGGGATGGACCCCACTTTTGTCATTGGCGGGCGGCTGGAAGCTTCTGGCAGCAATGCACGATTGGGCACAGGTGAGTTCATTGTGGCCGAGGCCGATGAGTCCGATGCTTCCTTCCTGCACCTGACCCCCATCATCTCCGTGGTTACCAATATCGATGCCGACCATATGGATACTTATGGTCACGATTTCGAGCGCCTCAAGGGGGCCTTTGTCGAATTCCTGCAACGCCTGCCGTTCTATGGCATGGCCGTGGTTTGCATTGATGATCCGAATATCCGCGCCATCTTGCCGCAAGTTTCCAAGCCGGTGATGCCGTATGGCTTCTCGGAGGAAGCGCGTATCCGTGGCAGCAATGTGCGTGCGGAGAATGGCCGCATGCATTTCACCGTGAGCCGCATCAATGGCGTGACCACCACGTTTGATGTCACGCTCAACCTGCCGGGCAAGCATTACGTGTTGAATGCGCTGGCGGCCATTGCCGTAGCAAGCGAACTTAATGTGCCTGATGCCGCGATTGTCAAAGCCCTCGCCGAGTTCAAAGGCGTGGGTCGTCGTTTCGAGCGCTACGGTGAAGTGCCAGCTAAAGATCGCGGCCGCTTCACCCTGATTGACGATTATGGACATCACCCGGTCGAAATGAATGCGGTGATTGCTGCGGCACGCGATGCCTTCCCTGGGCGCAGGCTGGTGCTGGCTTTTCAGCCGCATCGCTACACCCGTACTCGTGATTGCTTCGAGGATTTCGTCAAAGTGCTGTCCGGGGCGGACGTGGTGCTGTTGACCGAAGTGTATTCCGCAGGCGAGGCACCGATTGTGGCGGCTGATGGTCGTTCATTGGTGCGTGCGATCCGGGTTGCGGGCAAGGTTGAGCCCCTGTTCGTTGATACGCCGCAGGAGTTGCCGCAAGCCATTCTCGACATGGCGCAGGATGGTGACGTAGTGATCGTCATGGGGGCAGGTTCTATTGGACAGGTGGCGGCAAAGACCAAAGAAATGGCCTCTGTACAGCCGATGGCTCTGGAGGCTGTGCAGCCATGACGACTGTCGTGACAGGCAAGTTGCTGCATGACGAGTCGCTGGCGCGCTATACCAGCTGGCGCACGGGTGGTGCGGCTGATCGCCTGTATGTACCAGCCAGCCTCGACGATTTGCAACAGTTTCTGTCTGGCCTGCCTGCGGGCGAGCCACTGTATTTCATTGGCCTGGGTTCTAATCTGCTGGTGCGCGACGGTGGTGTCAGGGGCACTGTAATCCTGATGCATGGAGCGTTGACTGCACTGCATCAGGATCACGGTCTGGTCTATGCCGAGGCGGGTGTCACTAGTGCCAAGCTTGCCAGGTTTGCTGCACGCCAGCATTTGCATGGTGCGGAGTTCATGGCGGGGATTCCAGGCACCGTGGGTGGTGCTCTGGCAATGAATGCTGGCTGCCATGGTGGCGAAACATGGGAAATCGTCGAGCGTGTGTTGACCATAGACCGCGCTGGCGAGCTGCATGAGCGCAATCACCAGGCATTTAGCACAGCTTATCGCCATGTAGACATGCCGGTGGCAGATGAGTGGTTCGTGGCCGCTTGGTTTCGCTTGGCTGATGGCGATGCAACGGAGGCTGAAGCAAAGATCAAGCAATTGCTGGCGAGGCGCTTGGCGACACAGCCGCTCAACTTGCCCAATGCAGGGTCGGTGTTCCGCAACCCGCCGGGTGATCATGCCGCGCGACTCATAGAGGCGAGCTGCTTGAAGGGCTATCGCATAGGCGGTGCAGAGGTGTCGGAGAAACATGCCAATTTCATCGTCAACCAAGGCGAAGCAACGGCAAAGGATATTGAGCAGCTGATCCTGCATGTGCAGGCAGTGGTGAAGCAACAGCAGGGCGTGGCACTGCATCCAGAAGTGAGAGTGATTGGAGAAGATGGGCATGAGTAGGAGTTTCGGCAAGGTAGCCGTGCTGTTTGGCGGCAAGTCCGGTGAGCGCGAGGTATCGCTAAAAAGCGGTGCAGCCGTGCTGGCGGCCTTGTTGCGCGGAGGCGTAGATGCCCATGCGTTTGATCCTGCAGAGCGTGAACTGAGCGAACTGAAAGCGTTTGATCGTGTGTTTATTGCCTTGCATGGTCGCTATGGCGAGGACGGCACTATCCAGGGCGCACTCGAGTTGATGGGGATCCCCTATACCGGCAGCGGCGTGATGGCTTCCAGCGTGGGCATGGATAAATGGCGCACCAAGCTGCTGTGGCGTGCTGCCGGAGTTGTGACGCCGGAATTTGAATTAGTGAATGCCGATAGCGATTTTGCGGCGATAGAGCAGCGCTTGGGTTTGCCATTATTCGTGAAGCCTGCCAATGAAGGCTCCAGCATTGGAATCAGCAAGGTTAAGGCGGCTGGCGGTCTTCAGGCGGCTTATGAACTGGCTGCCAAGTCTGACCCTTTGGTCATTGCTGAGCAGTTTGTTGGCGGCGGCGAATATACCGTGGGCATTCTCGGTGACCAGGTGTTGCCGGTGATCCGTATTGTGCCTGCCAACGAGTTCTATGACTACGAGGCTAAATACCTGCGCGACGATACCCAATATCTCTGCCCATGTGGCCTTGATGCTGTGCTGGAAGAAAAAATCAAGGCTGAGGCCTTGCAGGCGTTCCGCGTGGTAGGCGGACAAGGCTGGGGCCGGGTGGATTTCCTCATGGATGAAGCCGGGAAGCATTATTTCCTCGAGGTGAATACGTCGCCTGGCATGACGGACCATAGCTTGGTGCCCATGGGTGCCAGGGCGATTGGGCTGAGTTTCGATGAACTGGTGCTCAAGGTGTTGGAGCTAGCGCATGTGGGATAAGCCGCGCGTCCTCAACTGGATCGCGAACCTGCTGAATGCACTGGCGGCAGTCATGTTTTTGTACGGGCTGGTGTATGTCGTTGTGCACCTGCCGATTTTCCCGCTCAAGGAAGTGCGGGTGGAAGGCAAGCTGGACCATGTGACGCGTGAGCAGATCAAGTTCATCGTCGATAGGCACTTGCAGGGTAATTTCTTCACGGTGGATGTGGTGAAGGCCAGGGATGCCTTCCAGAAGCTGCCGTGGGCACGCAAGGTCAGCGTGCGCAAGCGCTGGCCAGACCGGCTGGAAGTGGTGGTTGAAGAGCAAAAGGAACTGGCGCGCTGGGGCAATATTGCCTTGGTGAACACCTATGGCGAGTTGTTCCATGCAGCGTCGGATAGTGATTTGCCGGTGTTCTACGGGCCTGGCGATGGTGTGGCGGAAGTGGCCAAGCAATATGGCGTGTATAGCCAGATATTGGGGACAAGCACTGGCATGCATATCGCGCAGCTGGCATTGACCCCGCGCCGCGCCTGGCAGATCAAGACCAACAGCGGCATGGTGATTGAACTGGGCCGTGAAGATATGGAAACGCGTTTGCAGAAGTTTGCCAGCGTTTACAAACAGACATTGGGCGGGCTGAAAGTGGCAATCAGCTACGCCGATTTGCGCTATCCCAACGGGTTTGCCGTGCGCAAGCCTGAGGGATTGCCGCCAAAACGCAAGACAGGAGCAGCCTGAGTACTATGGAAAATTGGAGAAATAAATGAGCAGGGTCCGGGAAGATAAGAACCTGATAGTCGGGCTGGATATTGGCACCTCGAAGATCGTCGCGATTGTGGCCGAGCTACAGCTGGATGGTAGTCTCAAGGTCATCGGCTTGGGGCAAAACACTTCGCGCGGTTTGAAGAAGGGCGTGGTGGTGAATATCGACTCCACCGTACAGGCGATCCAGCGTGCGCTGGAAGAGGCTGAGCTCATGGCTGATTGCAAGATCAGTACCGTATTCACCGGCATTGCAGGCTCGCATATCAAGAGCCTCAATTCGCACGGCATGGTGAAAATCAAGGATGCCGAAGTGACGCAGATGGATGTGGATCGCGTGATCGAGACTGCGCGGGCGATCGCCTTGCCATCTGATCAGCAGATCCTGCATATCCTCACGCAGGAATTCATTATCGATGGCCAGGAAGACGTACGTGAGCCCCTGGGCATGAGCGGTATGAAGCTGGAGGTCAAGGTACATATTGTCACCGGCGCTGTTTCTGCTGCGCAGAACATCGTCAAGTGCATCAAGCGTTGTGGCCTGGAAGTGAGCGATCTTATCCTGCAACCGCTGGCATCCAGCCTGGCGGTATTGACTGAAGATGAAAAAGAACTGGGCGTGTGCCTGGTGGATATTGGCGGCGGCACAACCGACATTGCCGTGTTCAAGCAGGGCGCGATCCGCCATACCGCCGTGGTGCCGATCGCGGGTGACCAGATCACTAATGATGTGGCTGTGGCGTTCCGCACGCCGACCCAATCCGCAGAAGAGATCAAGATCAAGCATGGCTGCGCCTTGCGTCAGCTGGCCGATGCACGCGAAGTGGTGGAAGTGCCGGGAGTTGATGGCCGTGACCCGCGTCAATTGTCGGTACAGACCTTGGCGGAGGTCATCGAGCCGCGCGTGGTTGAGCTATATGAGTTTGTGCTCGGCGAATTGCGCCGTAGCGGCATGGAGGAAATGATTGCCTCCGGCATTGTGATTACAGGTGGTTCCTCCCTTATGAAGGGGATGGTGGAACTGGGTGAAGAGATTTTCCACATGCCGGTGCGCCTTGGCATGCCGCGCAATGTGGGAGGTTTGTCCGAGGTGGTAGGTAATCCGAGGTATGCCACCGGGGTGGGACTGGTATTGATGGGACAGCAGCAAGTGGAACGTCAGCTCCAGGGACAGATGGAATCCAATTCTTTCAGCCAGGTGTTGAGCCGGATGAAGAGTTGGTTCCAGGGTAATTTCTAGTAGTTAAGTAGCGTGTTTGTAAGCGATTGTGTGCAAGCAATAGTGCTTTTTTCGAGTTTAGGCAGACGTAACTTTGGAGGAATTTAACATGTTTGAGATTATGGACAGGGACTCACAAGAGGCCGTGATCAAAGTGATAGGCGTGGGTGGTTGCGGTGGTAATGCCGTGGCACACATGATTGCCAAGGAAGTTGGCGGCGTGGAATTCATTTGCGCGAATACCGATATGCAGGCCTTGAAAAAGAGCCAGGCCAAGACGGTATTGCAAATTGGTACTGACATCACCAAGGGCCTGGGGGCTGGTGCCAAGCCAGAAATTGGTCGCGAGGCTGCGCTGGAAGACCGTGACCGTATCGCCGAGATCATTGATGGCGCAGATATGCTATTCATCACTGCTGGTATGGGTGGTGGTACCGGCACTGGTGCAGCGCCTATCATTGCAGAAGTTGCCAAGGAAATGGGCATCTTGACTGTTGCCGTGGTGACCAAGCCATTCTCTTTTGAAGGCAAGCGTACCAAGGTGGCACAAGAAGGCCTGGAAGAACTTTCCAAGCACGTCGACTCTCTTATCATCATCCCCAATGAAAAGCTCATGCAAGTGTTGGGTGAAGATGTGCCATTCCTGGAAGCATTTCAGGCAGCAAACGATGTATTGCACAACGCCGTATCAGGTATTGCCGAAATCATCAATTGCCCAGGCATGGTGAACGTCGACTTTGCTGACGTACGTACGGTGATGTCCGAAATGGGCATGGCGATGATGGGTTCTGCTACAGCAACTGGTAGCGAACGCGCACGTATTGCTGCTGAGCAAGCGGTTGCCAGTCCATTGCTGGAAGACGTGAACTTGGCCAATGCGCGTGGCGTGCTGGTGAACATTACAGCAAGCACTTCCTTCAAGATGAAGGAGTACTACGATGTGATGAACACCATCAAAGAATTCACCGCTGAAGATGCCACCGTGATCGTTGGTAACGTATTTGACGAGTCCATCGGTGACGGCCTGCGTGTGACCATGGTGGCTACTGGCTTGAATGGTGCAGTAGCACGTCGCCAACAAAAGCCTGAGCTGCGTGTGATGACCCAGGTGCGTGATGGTACGACTAACCAGCCTGTCTACATGGGTGGCATGGATGACGAAGGCCCTGCAGTATTCAGTTCCAATGGCCGTCGTGCCCAAGTGGAAGCCATGAAGATGTCAGGCGTGGAGGAATATGATATTCCTGCATTCCTGCGCAAGCAGGCTGACTAAGCAATAAGCCTGCACAGGCATGGTGAGGCTGGCTGCCTGCTCAGGTGGGCGCAGTGTCGCGTGTTATAATGTGGCAACTATATAGATGAGGACTCTCGCGAGAGGGACAGCAGTGCTTAAACAAAGAACACTGAAAACTGAAATCAGCGCCACCGGTGTGGGCTTGCATTCGGGCGACAAGGTTACCCTGACCTTACGCCCTGCAGCCCCTGACACTGGTATTGTATTCCGTAGGGTCGATCTGCCCGACACCGCTGAATTCAAGGTGCAGCCTCATCTCGTTACCGATACCAAGTTGTGCTCCGCGCTGGAGTGCAACGGTGCCCGGGTTGCCACGATTGAGCACCTGATGTCTGCCCTTGCCGGGTTAGGCATAGACAACATCCTCATTGAGCTGAATGCAGGCGAAGTGCCGATTATGGACGGCAGTGCCGGGCCTTTTGTATTCCTTCTGCAACAGGCCGGCATTGTCGAACAACCTGCGATGAAGAAATTCATCCGTATCAAGAAAACCGTTGAATATCACGAAGGCGATAAATGGGTGCGTTTCGACCCTTATTTCGGCTTCAAGCTCGACTTCACCATTGATTTTAACCATCCTGCCGTGGAGCATACCGGGCAAAAAATCACCATTGATTTTGCTGATAACTCCTATATCAAGGAAATTAGCCGTGCCCGTACCTTCGGCTTCATGCATGAAGTCGAGGCATTACGCTCTATGGGCCTAGCCCGTGGTGGCAGTCTGGATAATGCCATCGTGCTGGATGAGTATCGCGTATTAAATAACGATGGTTTGCGTTATGACGATGAGTTCGTCAAACATAAAATGCTTGATGCTATTGGTGATCTTTATGTTCTGGGCCATCCACTCATTGGCGCATTTAGCGCTTTCAAGGCTGGTCACTACATGAACAATCAGTTGCTGCGCACCTTGCTTGCTGACAGTGACGCCTGGGAGTACGCGACTTTCGACAAGTTCGAGGAAGCGCCCGGAGCCTTCCAAACGCCAATCGGCATGCCGCCGGCCCTGCAATACGTCTAAGCCATGCTGGTCTTACGCATACTGCTGATACTGGGGCTGATCTCGGTCGCGGTGTCGCTGGGTATTTACGTCATTTCAGGTGACAAGCGTTATCTCAAGTTCACTTGGCAACTCGTCAAGTTCACCTTGGTCTTGCTCATGGTGGTCGCCTTGGTTATTGCCATGGGTCGTATCGTTCTCTATTAGCTTGCGCAAAGGGCCGCCATCCGGTGGATGGCTATGCTATCCTTGGTCAAGCGTCATGGTTTGGGTATACACAATGCAGTTAAGTAAGTTTGGTGTTGCCCTGGCACGCTTGCCAGGGGGAATTGGCAGGAGGCTATTCGCTTCATGCTTGTTGATGGGCTTGCTCGCCTGTGGTCAAGTTGTCCATGCTGACAGCCCTGATGACCTGTTCCTGAGTGCCCGTAATGCCTACAACACGCGAAATCTCAATGCGTTGACCTCTGCTTCCCAAGCCCTGCATGCGCAACGCTATATTCTTGCTCCTTATACCGATTATTGGCGTTTTTTACTTGATCTTAACCAGGCCGATAAAGCCTCGATACGGGCTTTCTTGGAGCAGTATCGCGATGCCCCATTTGCTGATCGCCTGCGCGGGGAATGGTTAAAAGTGCTTGCCCGGCGGCAGGACTGGAGTACTTTTTTCGAGGAATACCCCAAGCTTCAGCGCGATGATATGGCGGTGAGTTGCTATGCTGCTGATGGCGGCATCCAGCAGGGGCAGGAATCGGCTGTACGAGATGGCAAGGCGCTGTGGATGACGGGCAATGAGTTGCCTGCTAATTGTGGCGCCGTCTTTGAACGGTTGCAGACCGGCGGGGTCTTGCGCGAGGAAGATATCTGGGCACGTACTCGCTTGCTGTTGCAAGGTTCCAAGATGACGGTCGCCAAGACTGTGCTGCAACGATTGCCGAATATCGACAATAATAATCTCAAGCTATTGGACAAGGCCTACCAGAACCCGCAGCAAGTGCTGGAAAAACGCCAGATTAGCTTCAAGAGCCGATTGGGCAAGGAGCTTAATCTCTATGCACTGGAACGCCTGAGTCGTAGCCAGCCTGCGTTGGCGTTGGATCTATGGGAAAAGCTGCATACTAACTTTGATGTCGCTGATCGTGATTATTTCTGGGGCCGTTTCGCTTTGCATGCCGCCCGCAAACACGACCCTGCGGCACTCACTTATTTCCAGAGGGCTGGAAGCGCGGTGCTGGACAAGGATCAACAAGAGTGGAAAGCCAGGGCCGCCATGCGTGCTGGTGACTGGAAAGCGTTGCAGTTGACCATCGCGGTGATGCCGGAATCTCAGCAGGAAGAGCAAGTCTGGCAATACTGGAAGGCCCGTGCACTCAAGGAGCAAAAGCAGATTGTTGCGGCTAATCTGATCCTGGTGAAGCTCTCCAGGGAAAACACTTACTACGGACTATTGGCAGAAGAGGAAATGGGTGATGTGATTACCGCGACTCCTGCACCTTATAAAGCCAATGCAGAAGAGATACGGGCGGTATTGGATAACGCGGGTATCCAGCGTGCCTTGGCATTGCGTCGGCTGGAAATGCGTACAGAGTCCCGGGACGAATGGCGCTATGCCAGCCGTGATTTCGACGACAAGCAATTGATCGCCACCGCGGAAATTGCCTTCCGCGAGGGATGGTATGACGTGGCGATCAGTACGGCTGATCGCACCAAGCTACTGCATGATTTTGCCTTGCGTTATCCTGCACCTTACCGTGACATTATGCAGGGCTATGCGGCCGACAATTCACTGGATGAAGCCTGGATCTATGGCTTGATCCGCCAGGAAAGCCGCTTTGTTAGTTGGGCCAAATCGGTGGTGGGCGCCTCCGGCCTCATGCAGGTGATGCCAGAAACTGCCAAGTGGATTGCCAAGCGCATGGGTATGGGTGATTACAAACCCGCCATGATTAACCAACTTGATACCAACCTGAAGTTTGGTACGCACTACCTGCGCTATACCATGGACAGGATGGATCAGCAGCCATTGATGGCGACCGCAGCCTACAATGCAGGGCCGGGTAGGCCCAAGCGCTGGGCTTCGGACAAGCCATTGGAAGGTGCCGTGTATGCAGAAACCATCCCCTTCAGCGAAACGCGCGATTACGTGAAAAAAGTACTGGGCAACTCCATGTATTACTCACAGCAGTTGGGCACCAAGCCCCAGAGCTTGAAACAGCGCCTGGGCGTAGTGCCTGGCGTGGGAGAGCCTATTAATCCGGAACAAGATTAACCCTGATTCAGACAGGACAAAAAGGGACATGAAGTAATGCAACGTATCAGGCAAATATGTGTGATTGGCGGCTCTGGCTTTGTGGGAAGTGCGATTGTGCACAAGCTTAGCGTCGCTGGTTATGACGTCAAGGTGTTGACGCGGCGGCGCGAGAGCAGCAAGCATTTGATCCTGTTGCCCAATGTGCAGGTCGTGGAATGCGACATCTTCAATGACACGGCATTATCTGGACATTTGCATGGACAGGATGCCGTGATCAATCTGGTCGGTATTCTGCATGAGACATCACAGGCTCGCTTCGACAAGTTGCACGCCGAGTTACCTGCACGTTTGGCTGATATCTGCTGCAAGCAAGGCGTGAAGCGCTTATTGCACATGAGTGCACTAAAAGCCAGTGCAGATGCCAAGAGTGCTTACCTGCGCTCCAAGGCGGCAGGAGAAGCTGCGGTGCTGGCGCGTACGCGTGAGATTGATGTGACGATATTCCGTCCTTCCGTCATTTTCGGGCGTGGCGATCAATTCCTCAACCTGTTCGCCAATGTGGTGAAAATCTTGCCGGTGATTGCGGTTGCTAAGCCTCATGCACGTTTTCAGCCGATCTGGGTGGAGGATGTGGCGCATGTGTTCGTGGCATCGCTCGAAAATATCAGTACTTACGGCCGCAGCATGGATCTGGGTGGTCCGCAGGTGTATACCTTGCAGCAGTTGATTGAGTTTGTCGCTTTCTTGCTGGGCAAGAAGCGCCGTATCGTACCGCTCAATGATAAGCTCTCTTACTACCAAGCCTATGTCATGGAAAAGCTGCCTGTAAAGCTGATGACGCGAGACAATCTCTTCAGCATGGAAGTCGATAGTGTCTGTGCAGCGCCAATCAAGGAGCTGTTTGGCAATGCGACTACGGCACTGGAAGCCGTTGCGCCAGAATATCTGGTCGGTGATACCCCGCGCGGTGCTTATGACCGCTTTCGTAGTCTGGCAGGCAGAACCTTCGGCAGGCGCTAAGCCATGCAAATATATGCGGTGGGTGGCGCAGTCCGGGATAAGCTACTCGGCTTGCCAGTCAAGGACCGGGATTATGTCGTAGTCGGCAGCACCCCCGAGGCCATGGCTAGTTTGGGTTATCGTCCCGTGGGCAAAGACTTTCCCGTATTCCTGCATCCCCACACACACGAGGAATATGCCCTTGCGCGTACCGAACGCAAGACTGGCAAGGGGTATAAAGGCTTCCAGGTGCATGCGGACCCCGATGTGACACTGGAGCAAGACCTTGCGCGGCGTGACCTCACCATGAACGCCATTGCCGAGGACGAACAGGGCCAATTGATTGACCCTTATCACGGTGTCAACGATATCCAGGCTAGGGTGTTGCGCCATGTCAGTCCCGCATTCAGCGAAGATCCGGTGCGTATCCTGCGTGCAGCACGATTTGCAGCAAGGTTTACCGAGTTTAGCGTCGCTGACGAAACCATGGCGCTCATGCGCAATATGGTTGAGGATGGTGAGGTCGATGCCTTGGTGCCAGAGCGGGTGTGGCAGGAGCTGGCCAAAGGTCTCATGGAGCAGCAACCCAGCCGTATGTTTGCAGTGCTACGTGCTTGCGGTGCACTCCAACGTATTTTGCCTGAGTTGGATCGCCTGTTTGGCGTGCCGCAAACTGCCCAATACCATCCTGAAATCGACACTGGCGTGCATGTGATGATGGTGATCGACTATGCCGCGCGTGCTGGCTTTAGCTTGCCGGTGCGCTTTGCCGCATTGACGCACGACCTGGGCAAAGGGACGACGCCTCCAGATATCCTGCCCAGACATATCGGGCATGAGGAACGTAGTGTCAATTTGTTACAGCCATTGGTGAAGCGTCTACGCGTACCGAATGATTGCAAGGAACTTGCGCTTGTGGTGGCCAAATTTCATGGAAAAGTGCACCAGGTCGGCGAGATGAAGGCGGCTACCGTCCTGCGTTTCCTGCAAGAGACCGATGCACTGCGCCAGCCGCAGCGGTTCTCAGATTTTCTCCGCGCCTGCGAGGCTGATGCCCGCGGGCGTACCGGCTTCGAGCAGCAGGCGTTGCCGCTGTTTCCGCTATTGCTGGAGATATTGAAACTAGTCATGTCAGTGGATGCTGGAGCAATTGCCCGCCAGCAAAGCAGCCCAGAGGCGATCAAGGAAGCCGTATTTGCTGCCAGGGTGACGGCGATGGAGTCGATGTACCGGTTTCCCCTCAAAGAGGCCGCTTAAACGGCATATTGGTCAGGCTAATTTAAGCCTTGCATTCGAAAACAAGAAAGCCCCGCATGCGGGGCTTTCTTATTGAGCTTGTCTTTCTTACTCTTCCAGGCCGTATAGTAAAGTCAGTTGCTGTTGCACGAACTCCATGGGTTTGCGCTTGAAGCCGCTCTTGGCAAATTGATGCCAGCGGCCAATCACAAAGCACAACAGCAGGTTGGCCTGGGATTCTGGGTCAAACTTGCGGCCTGTCTGGGTTTCCGCAATACGCAGGCTTTGTTTCAAGGTGGATTCGATGCGATCAAATAACTGGTTGATGCGGGTCTGCAGTGCAGGATCTTCGTTGACCAATGCATCGCCGATCAATACGCGCGTCATGCCGTGATTCTTTTCCGCGAATAATAGCAAGATCGTGACGATACGGCGTGCCTGGCGCAGGCCTTCTTCTTCTTCCGAGGTGATTTTGTTGATGAGGCCAAACAAGGTTTGTTCGATGAACTCGATCAAGTTGTCGAACATGCGTGCCTTGCTGGGGAAATGACGGTAAAGCGCGGCCTCACTAACTTCAAGCTTGGCAGCCAGGGATGCTGTGGTGATTTTTTCGCGCTTGGGCGATTCCAGCATCTTTGCCAGGGTTTCCAGGATTTGCTGCTTACGTTCTCCGGGTTTCAAAGCCATTTCTTTTTACCTCTTGATTCAGGCAGAAGCCAGCGCTCTATTTCTGGTGACATTCTGCATTGTTATATGTTTTATAAAGCCAGGTGTGCGGTAGCTCCAGCACGCTGGAAATGCGCACATCGACATAGCTAGGGCGCCTCGGCTTGGGTGAGACATGGATGGTCTTCATACCCAGACGTTTGGCAGTCATTAACGCTGGCAGGCTATCTTCAAGCAGGATGCAATTTCCAGCGTTGACCTTGAGCGTTTGCAACAAGTGTTGAAAACCCCGCACGGCAGGTTTTGGGTGGAACCCAGAAGACTCCACACTGAAAACCTGATCGAACACATCATCGATAGCTAGCAATTTTAACACTCTTTTGGCATAACTCATCGGTGCGTTAGTGAATACTACCTTACGGCCTGGGAGTTGCTGCAACGTGTGTCGCAGTCTTTTGACTGTGCTGACCATGTGTTCCAGCTCATCAAGCTGGTGGGTTTGCTGCAAGAAGTGGTGTGGGTGTATGCGGTGATGCCGCATGAGGCCCTTGAGGGTCGCGCCATAGATGCGCCAATAATGCTGGCGTAGCAGGCAGGCGGCGGCTTCTTCCAGCCTTAGCTCACTCATGATGTAACGTGTCATCGCAACATGCAGATGCGGAAAAATCTCCGCATCTGCATCATGCAGGGTATTGTCTAGGTCGAAAATCCAGACCTTGTGCGACATCAGGCGTGCTTGCTATATGTTACTTGGCAGTAATCAGTGTGCCCACGCCAGCGTCAGTCAATACTTCCAGCAACAAGGCGTGTTCAACGCGGCCATCGATGATATGGACAGACTTGACGCCACTGCGAGCCGCATCCAGGGCCGAGCTGATCTTGGGCAGCATGCCGCCAGAGAGCGTGCCATCAGCAACGAGATCGTCGATCTGCTTGGGAGTGAGGCCGGTCAGCAGGTTGCCGGATTTGTCCAGTACACCAGGGGTATTGGTGAGCAGGATGAGTTTTTCCGCCCCCAGGATTTCCGCCAGTTTGCCTGCCACGACATCAGCATTGATGTTGTAGGTCTCACCATCGGCACCTACGCCAATCGGGGCAATCACCGGGATAAAGTCGCCACTGTCGAGAAACTGGATCAGGCTGGGGTCTATGCCGCTAATCTCACCTACCTGGCCGATATCAATCATGTTGCTCGGGTTTTGCAGGTCCTGTATCAGCAGTTTGCGAGCGTGGATGAAGTTACCATCCTGGCCTGTGAGGCCAACCGCCTTGCCGCCATTGCGGTTGATCAGGTTGACGATCTCCTTGTTGACCTGGCCGCCCAGCACCATTTCTACAATATCCATGGTTTCTTCATCGGTGACACGCATGCCCTGAATGAATTCACCTTTTTTGCCTAGTTTGTCCAGCAGTTCGTTGATCTGTGGGCCACCACCATGCACAACCACCGGGTTCATGCCAACCAGCTTGAGCAATACGACATCGCTGGCGAAGCATTCCTTGAGGTGCGGGTCCGTCATGGCGTTGCCGCCATATTTGATGACGATGGTTTTATCGAAGAAGCGCTTGATGTAAGGCAAGGCTTCGGCCAGGGTTTGGGCTTTCTGGATAGCAGTAGTTTGGTTGAGCATTGACTCTCTCTGAATGCGAGTGAATAAATATCCTCCCATTTTAACTGGTTTAATATGAAAATCACGCGACAGCGCGCTAAAACTCACTATCAAACCCAGCATGGCAGCGGTAAACTCGGTTTGGAAGGTGTTCACTTTCTTGGCATCCGTCAACAACCAGAACAGGAATACGCATGCCCAGCGATATCGACATTGCCCAACGGGCAACCCTCAAGCACATCACCGACATTGCCGCCCAGCTTGGTCTCAGTGATGAGTCAGTGATTCCCTATGGGCGATACAAGGCCAAGATAGACCTTGATGCCAATCCACAATTGCAGGCGCACCCTGATGGCAAGTTGATACTGGTCACGGCTATCAGCCCCACCCCTGCGGGTGAGGGGAAAACCACCACCACCGTGGGTTTGGGCGATGCGTTACAGCGCTTGGGAAAGCGCGCCGTGATTTGCTTGCGCGAGCCTTCCATGGGGCCGGTATTTGGCATGAAGGGGGGCGCTGCGGGCGGTGGATATGCCCAAGTGGTGCCGATGGAGGATATCAACCTGCACTTTACCGGTGATTTTGCCGCGATAGCGCTCGCACATAATCTACTGGCTGCCATGATCGACAACCACATTCATCATGGCAATGCATTGCAGATCGACCCTCGCCAAGTGACTTGGAAGCGCGTGATGGATATGAATGACCGTGCACTGCGTCAAGTGGTGATTGGGCTGGGAGGCAAGGTCAATGGCCAGCCGCGCGAGGATGGTTTTGACATTGTCGTGGCATCTGAAGTGATGGCGGTGTTTTGCCTGGCGGACTCCTTGCATGATTTGCGTGAGAGGCTGGGCAAGATCGTCATCGGCTATAACTTTGCTGGTCACCCAGTGACGGCGCGTGATCTCAAGGCGCATGGTGCCATGAGCGTGCTGCTCAAGGACGCCATCAAGCCTAATCTGGTGCAGACCTTGGAGCATACTCCGGCCCTGCTGCATGGCGGGCCGTTTGCCAATATCGCGCATGGCTGTAATTCGGTCATTGCTACACGCACTGCACTCAAACTGGGCGAGATCGTCATTACTGAAGCTGGGTTTGGCGCGGATCTTGGCGCAGAGAAATTTATCGACATCAAGTGCCGTAAGGCAGGGCTTAAGCCTGATGCTTGTGTCATTGTCGCTACCATCAGGGCGCTCAAGTATCACGGTGGGCAGGAGATTTCTGCATTGTCGCAGGAAAATCTGGAAGCCTTGGCACTAGGTGTCGCCAATCTGGAAAAGCATCTGGAAAACGTTACCCAGCAATATGGCTTGCCCGCCGTGGTGGCATTGAATCGGTTCGATCATGATACGGCTGCTGAGCTGGCCTTGCTGACCGAGCGCCTAGCGGGGCATGGTGTGGAGGTGGTGCTGGCCGAGCATTGGGCAAAGGGCGGTGCTGGCGCTGAAAAACTGGCTAAAAGTGTGTTGAGGCTGGTGGAGTCTGCGCAGGCACAGATGCAATATGTTTATTCAGATGCAGACTCATTATGGGAGAAACTGGGCAAGGTTGCCCGCAATATTTACGGTGCTGTCGAGGTGCATGCGCCAAGGCGGGTGCGGGCCGTGATTGATAAGTTGCAGGCCGATGGCTATGGGCATTACCCGGTGTGCATTGCCAAAACCCAATATTCGTTTTCTACCGATGCCTCGCAAAGAGGCTTGCCGCACGAGCATATCCTGACGGTGCGGGCAGTACGGTTGTGTGCGGGGGCCGAGTTTGTGGTGATGATTTGTGATGACATCATGACTATGCCTGGCTTGCCCAAGGAGCCTTGTGCGACAAGAATTGATATTGATGACGAGGGTCGTGTGACTGGCCTTTATTAAACAGAATTGTTTGGAAAGGTCATGTGGACAAGTAAAAACGGCAACCTCCCTTGAGTGCTGGGAGATTGCCGTACCGGGGTAAGACATTCATGGCTGCTCGGGAGGTGTGCAACTCACTGAGTAGAGATGAATGCGTTAATGTTAATTATTATCATTTAAAAGGTCAATGGCGAATGTTGGCCTTTTTGTGCGATGACTTAAATCTTCTTGATAAATACCTTGGAGCGCCGTTGCAGGTTATAGAGTTTTTGTTTTTCGCCCGGCAGTTGCTCGACGCTGCCTTCCATGAATCCGCGCTCTAGAAACCAGTGCTCGGTGCGGGTGGTGAGTACGAACACTGATTTCAGGCCCTGCTCCTGGACTTGTTCCTCACAGTAGCTTAGCAAGCGGTCACCACGTCCGCCGCGACGGAATGAAGCATGAATCGCCATGCAGGCAAGCTCTGCCGTTTTTGTGTCAGGGAAAGGATAGAGTGCCGCGCAGCCAATCACTTTGCCATCATGCTCCATGACATGGAAGTGATGGATCTCCATTTCCAGTCGTTCGCGGCCACGCCTTACCAGAATGCCTTCGTTTTCCAATGGTTCTATCAGCTGCAAAATACCGCCCACATCGCCGATATCGGCAGGGCGCATGGATTCGAGCGGATCTTCGGTGATCATGGTGCCTATGCCATCATGCGTGAATAGCTCTTGCAGAATGGCACCATCGACGTGTCGACTGATCAGGTGGGTGCGGGCTACACCCTGGCCGCAGGCGCGGACGGCCGCGGGCAGATAATAGAATTCGTCTTCCGTAATTTGCTGTGCGCCGTTGTTGCCGATGTGGCGCAGGAGATTGTTGGCCTTGTCGGTGGTCATTTCGCGTAGCAGTTCTCCGCGGATATTATGTACCCCGCTGGAGTCCATGAGGAAAATCAGTTTATCCGCATCCAGGGCAATGGCTGCACTCGTGGCGACATCTTCCAGCGTCAAGTTGAACACCTCGCCAGTCGGTGAATAACCCAGTGGTGAGAGCAATACCAGCTCGCCGTCGTCCAGGCGTTTCTGGATGCCGACGGCATCGACCTTGCGCACTTCGCCTGTGTGTTGCAGATCAATGCCCTCACGTACCCCCAGCGGTTTGGCGGTAACGAAGTTGCCGCTGGCCACCCGGATATCCGCACCTGCCATTGGTGAATTGATCAATCCCATGGAGAGCAGGGATTCAATCTCTACGCGCACAGCACCATTGGCCTCTTTCACGGCCTCCATCGCCTCGTCATCTGTCACACGCAGGCCATTGACCAGCCGCGTTTGTAGGCGGGCACGTTTAAGGCGGCTCTCGATCTGCGGGCGGGCACCATGTACCAGTACTAGCCGGACTTCCAGGCTGGCGAGCAAGTTAAGGTCATGCGACAGCGCAACGAACTGTCCGTCATCCACGACCTCTCCACCAAACGCGATGACGAAAGTACGGCCACCAAACGCATGAATATAAGGCGCGGCAGAGCGGAACCAGCGCACGAACTCCTGTGGCTGGTGCAGTGTCAGCCGCGAGGTATTGGTGCTGTGTCCGCTTTCTGCATCGCTTTGTGCGTAAAGATGTGCTGCGGTGCAATCCAGTGCCGTACAAAGCTTGCGCAACATGGCTTCAGAAACACCTTGTGCGCCGCGTTCAATGCGGGAAAGGTTGCCACTATTGGCGTTGACCTTGCGTGCAAGCTCTTGCAGGGTCATGTTGAGTGCCTTGCGGCGTTTGCGGATTGCACTGCCTAGCGCCATGCTGAGTTGTCCTGAAATTGCAGATAAAGCATATTTTTACAGAAAATGCACTTCAGGTGCAATTTTGATCTGCGTCAGGACAGGGTGTTAGGCAGTGAAGTCGCCCCACAAGGTCTGCATGCTGGCGATCGCGGCCAGGGCGGCGGTTTCTGTGCGCAGCACGCGTGGGCCCATGCGCACCGCGGTGAAGCCATGTTGTGCGGCCATGTCGATTTCCTGGTCTGTTAGGCCACCTTCAGGGCCGATTAATAGGCAGATGTTGCTGCCTGTAAGCTTGAGCTGTGGCAGTGTTTGTGGCGCATTCGGTGCCAGGGTGATCAATGCATCTGCTGCGGGTTTTTGCGCTAGCCATTCAGGCAGGCTTAGTGGTGATGCAACTTGAGGCACAAAAGCGCGGCCAGACTGTTCGCAGGCAGAAATGGCGACATTCTGCCAATGCTCGCGACGTTTTTCTGCGCGTTCGCCCGCTAGCTTGACCACGCTGCGCTGGCTGGCAATGGGCTGAATGGCAAATGCGCCCATCTCTACTGCTTTCTGGATGGTGAAGTCCATGCGGTCGCCAGAGGAAATGGCTTGTGCCAGGGTGATCTTGAGCGGCGACTCTGTGGGGCGTGGGTGCGCCTCAATCATCAGTGCATTGACTTCCTGCTTGCGGACAGACGTCAGCTTGCCCAGGTAATCGTGTCCATCGCCGTTGAACAGGATGACAGCATCCCCCACTTGCATGCGCAGGGCTTTGCACGCGTGAATCGCGGCGTTGTCTGGCAATGTGGTTTCGTGGCCGGGAGATAGTGCGCCAGGGTGGTAAAAGCGGGGTGCGGACATGAGGTGGTGTAATATTGGCGGTTAATTTACAAGAATTCTAATGGAAGGAGCATGTGTTATGGCAAGTCTGAATCCACCAGTGTGTGATTTTGGCTGGAACGCACCAGATTTCAAGCTGCCAGGTGTTGATGGTCGCGACTGGTCGCTGTCTCAGGTAAAAGGCGTCAACGGCACCCTGGTGATGTTTATCTGTAATCATTGCCCCTATGTGCAGGCCATTCGCGAGCGACTGGTGGCAGATGTGCGTGCTTTGCGTGAGTTGGGTATTAATACCGTCGCGATTTCCTCCAATGACGCAGAGGCATACCCTGATGACTCCTTTGATAAAATGGCCGAGGTGGCCCGCGAGTTTCACTTTCCTTTTCCTTACCTTTTTGATGAAAGTCAGGTAGTCGCCAAGGCTTATGGCGCTGTGTGTACGCCAGATTTCTTTGGCTTCAATGCCCATCTGGAATTGCAGTACCGGGGGCGTTTTGATAACCAGGGGCGCGTGATGACACCAGTGGACAATCCCACACGGGATTTATATGCGGCCATGAAGCTGGTGGCGGAAACCGGGCGAGGCCCGGCGGAGCAGCTGTCCTCAATTGGTTGCTCGATCAAGTGGCGGGAAGTGGCATAGTTGTTTGCTTGTAAAGATGAATATGCGATGACATCAGCAGCATTAATCACGAGTTAGTATTGCTGAAACTGCGCATCTAAGGAATAATTATGGGCTAAATACCTCTTAGTCGCTGGGGCTTGAAATCGTTTCAGCATCCTGACTGTCCAGAGGTTTTCAAGAATTTGAGTGAGGCTCCTCCAGCCTTGTATGTGCTGGAGAAGCCTTTTTCTCTTCAACCGTAGGGAGATATGTATGGCAGCAACTCGTCAAGAATTGGCAAATGCCATCCGCGTGTTATCCATGGACGCAGTTCAGAAGGCAAATTCTGGACACCCTGGTGCACCGATGGGCATGGCAGATATCGCAGAAGTTCTGTGGAACCACCATCTGCGCCACAACCCAACCAACCCTAACTGGGCTGACCGTGACCGTTTCATTTTGTCCAACGGCCATGGCTCGATGTTGATCTACTCCTTGCTGCATCTGACAGGCTACGACCTGAACATGGATGACATCAAGTCCTTCCGTCAATTGCATTCCCGTTGCGCTGGCCACCCTGAATATGGCTATGCTCCTGGTGTTGAAACCACGACTGGTCCTCTGGGTCAAGGTATCACCAATGCTGTTGGTTTCGCGATGGCTGAAAAGCTGCTGGCTGACCAGTTTAACAAGCCAGGTCACGACATCGTTGACCACTACACATACTGCTTCCTCGGCGATGGCTGTCTGATGGAAGGTGTTTCCCACGAAGCTGCTGCGCTGGCTGGTACATGGGGCCTGGGCAAGCTGATCGCGGTTTGGGATGACAATGGCATCTCTATCGACGGTCACATCGAAGGTTGGTACACGGACGATACAGTGAAGCGTTTTGAAGCTTACGGCTGGCACGTGATTAGCGTTGACGGTCACGACTTTGATGCTGTGAACGCTGCAATCGAAGCAGCGAAGAAAGTTACTGACAAGCCAAGCTTCATCGCGGCCAAGACTATCATTGGTAAGGGCTCTCCAAACAAGTCTGGTTCCCACGACTGCCACGGTTCTGCATTGGGCCTGGAAGAAGTTGCTGCAACCCGCGAAGCACTGGGTTGGACCCACGAGCCATTCGTTATCCCTGAAGAAGTTTACGCTGGCTGGGATGGCAAGGCTAAGGGTTCCAAGCTGGAAAGCGATTGGGATGCTAAGTTTGAAGCTTACGCTAAGATCTACCCTGCAGAAGCTGCTGAGTTCAAGCGTCGTATGGCAGGTGACCTACCAGCTAACTGGAAGGAAGCCACTGATGCATTCATCAAGGCAACCAACGAGAAGGCTGAAGGCGTTGCTACACGTAAGGCTTCACAAAACGCGATCGCTGCTCTGGCTCCAGTATTGCCAGAATTCCTTGGCGGCTCTGCTGACTTGACAGGTTCTAACCTGACTAGCTGCTCCAGCTTCAAGCACGTTGATGGCAAGAACCCAGGTAACTACATCTCTTACGGTGTGCGTGAATTCGGTATGTTCGCGATCATGAACGGTATGGCACTGCACGGTGGCTTGTTGCCATTCGGTGGTACTTTCCACATGTTCTCCGACTACGCCAAGAGCGCATTGCGTATGGCTGCATTGATGAAGCAGCGTACTATCGCTGTTCTGACTCACGATTCTATCGGTCAGGGCGAAGATGGTCCTACTCACCAGCCTATCGAAAACACTGCTGGCCTGCGTTACATTCCTCGTATGGATGTATGGCGTCCTGCTGATTCCGTTGAAACTGCGATTGCATGGGTTGCTGCTGTTGAACGCAAGGATGGTCCTTCCAGCCTGGTGTTGAGCCGTCAGAACGTACCTGGCATCAAGCACGACGAGAAGCACTTCGACCTGGTTCGCAAGGGTGGTTATGTGTTCTCCGACGTTGAAGGCAAGGCAGACGTGATCATCATCAGTAACGGTTCCGAACTGGATCTGGCGATCAAGGCTGCTGCTGAACTGAATGCCGCTGGTACCAAGGTGCGCGTGGTTTCCATGCCATCTACCAACGTATTCGATCGTCAAGACCAAGCCTACAAGGACAGCGTATTGACTCCAGGCGTGAAGCGCGTAGCTGTTGAAGCTGGCGTGACCGACTTCTGGCGCAAGTATGTTGGCCTGGAAGGTGCTGTCGTTGGTATCGATACCTTCGGCGAATCCGCTCCAGGTGGTGCGCTGTTCAAGCACTTCGGCTTCACTGTTGAAAACGTAGTGAAGACCGTCAAGTCCGTGCTGTAATGACAGGTAGTAACTAAAAAAGGGGGCCAGTCATGCTGGCTCCCTTTTTGTTTTTGAAGAACACAATCAGGACAGGGAAAAACTCATGACAATCAAGGTTGGCATCAATGGCTTTGGCCGTATCGGTCGCATGGCATTCCGTGCGGCGATCAAGGATTTTACTGATATCGAAGTAGTCGCAATCAATGACCTGCTGGAGCCAGATTATCTGGCTTATATGCTCAAGCACGACTCAGTGCATGGTCGCTTCAATGGCGATGTAGCCGTCAGTGGCAACAATCTGATCGTCAATGGCAAAGCTATACGCCTGACCGCAGAGCGTGATCCTGCCAACCTGAAATGGGATGAAGTTGGTGTTGATGTTGTGGTGGAATGTACCGGCTTTTTCCTGACCGAAGAAACCTGTCAGAAACACATTGATGCAGGTGCCAAGAAAGTTGTGCAATCTGCCCCTTCCAAGGACGATACCCCCATGTTTGTCTATGGTGTGAACCATGACACCTACAAGGGACAAGCGATTGTTTCCGCTGCTTCCTGCACCACCAATGGCCTAGCACCGGTTGCCAAGGTATTGAACGACAGCTTTGGCATCAAGCGTGGCTTGATGACTACGGTACACGCAGCCACTGCCACACAAAAAACCGTTGATGGACCATCAAACAAGGATTGGCGAGGCGGCCGCGGTATCCTGGAAAATATCATTCCTTCCTCCACCGGCGCAGCCAAGGCCGTGGGTAAAGTGATTCCAGAACTGAACAAAAAACTCACTGGCATGGCATTCCGCATCCCGACCAGCGATGTATCCGTAGTCGATTTGACCGTTGAGTTGAACAAGGAAGCGACTTACGAGCAGATCGTTGCTGCCATGAAGGCTGCTTCTGAAAGTGGTCCACTCAAGGGCGTGCTTGGCTTCACCGATGAAAAAGTCGTCTCTACCGATTTCCGTGGCAATGCCTACCCTTCTATTTTTGACGCTGATGCCGGTATCCAGCTTGATCCAACTTTCGTCAAGATCGTGGCTTGGTACGATAACGAGTACGGCTACACCTGCAACATGATGCGCCTGGTGCGTCATATTGCCAGCTAAGCAGGGGGGAGACCATGACCGTAATCCACATGACAGACCTCGACTTGGCGGGTAAGCGCGTTTTTATTCGCGCAGACCTCAATGTGCCAGTCAGCGATGGCAAGGTAACTTCCGATGCGCGTATCACTGCATCCATCCCAACGATTCGCCAGGCTTTGGATGCTAATGCACGCGTCATGGTGACTTCCCACCTGGGTCGTCCGGAAGAAGGCGTGTATTCCGAGGAAAACTCTTTGCAACCCGTGGCGGATGTATTAGCTGACAAGCTCGGTCAACCCGTGCGCCTGATCAAGGATTGGGTAAATGGCGGCTTTGATGTGGCAGAAGGCGAAGTGGTGTTGCTGGAAAACTGCCGCTTCAACAAGGGCGAGAAAAAGAACCTCGAAGAAACCGCACGCAAATACGCTGCCTTGTGTGATGTCTTTGTCATGGACGCTTTCGGTACTGCTCACCGTGCAGAAGCTTCCACCTATGGCATCGCCCAATATGCACCAGTCGCTGCCGCTGGCTTGCTGCTCACTGGTGAGCTGGATGCCCTGGGCAAGGCCTTGTGCGAACCTGCCCGCCCCATGGTCGCTATCGTAGGTGGCTCCAAGGTATCGACCAAACTGACAGTGCTGGAAAGCCTGGCTGAAAAAGTCGACCAAATGGTCGTCGGTGGTGGCATCGCCAATACCTTCCTAAAAGCTGCAGGTAAGCCGATTGGGCGTTCATTGAGCGAAGATGATCTCGTGCCGACCGCACAATGCCTGATGGAAAAAATGGCCAAGCGCGGTGCAGCTGTGCCGATCGCCGTGGATGTGGTCTGTGGCAAGCAATTCGACCCAGATGAGCCTGCCGTGCTCAAGTCTGCGGACGATGTCGTTGCCGATGATATGATCTTTGACATTGGCCCAGAGTCTGCCAAGCAACTTGCCGAGATTATCCTCAACGCAGGCACCGTGGTCTGGAATGGCCCGGTCGGCGTATTCGAGTTTGACCAATTCGGCGAAGGCACCAAAACCATCGCCGATGCCATCGCCAAGACCAAGGCCTTTACCCTGGCTGGTGGTGGTGACACCATCGCTGCCATCCAGAAATACGACATCTACGAAAAGGTGTCTTACATCTCGACTGCCGGTGGGGCGTTCCTGGAATTCCTCGAGGGCAAGAAATTACCCGCAGTGGAGGTTTTGGAGCAGCGTGCCAAGAGTTGATTGTCTAGATTAGTTTGATAAAAAAGGAGCCTGTGGGCTCCTTTTTTGTTTACTTAGAACGTGTTATCAAGTGTTGTCTTTGAGGTATTTTTCATTAGTTTTATATATTGCCTTTCTGATGGCACAAAATATGCACCATTCCCCCTAAGTGCTGTCAGCTTTAACATGAGTCTTTGAAGAAAATGTTAGGAAACGGTTTATGGCATTACGTAAAACCAAGATTGTGGCGACGCTGGGGCCGGCTTCCAGTGAGGAGTCGGTGATTGAACGGTTGGTGGATGCAGGCGTAGATGTGGTGCGGTTGAATTTTTCGCATGGGTCGGCGCAGGATCATATAGACCGCGCTGAACTGGTGCGTGATATATCGCGGCGTAGTGGACGCCCCGTGGGGGTGTTGTGTGATTTGCAGGGGCCGAAGATACGCATCGGTAAATTTGAGAATGACCGCATTTTGCTCAAGGTCGGAGACAAGTTCATCCTGGATGCAGCATGCAAGCTGGGTAATCAGGAGCGGGTGGGGCTGGATTACAAGACCTTGCCGTCTGAGGTGGAGGCCGGTGCTGTGTTGTTGCTGGATGATGGACGTATTGTATTAAGTGTGGACACCGTAAATGGTGGCGAGGTGTATTGTACGGTCACGGCTGGCGGGATGCTCTCCAACAACAAGGGCATCAATCGTCAAGGTGGCGGGCTCTCTGCCCCGGCTCTGACACTGAAAGATCAGGAAGATATCCAGACCGCAGTGGCGTTAGAAGCGGATTATATTGCGGTCTCATTCCCGCGCAGTGGTGCGGATATAGAGCTTGCGCGCCAGTTGGTGGAAGAGGCTGGCGGCCATGCAGCAATTGTCGCCAAGATCGAGCGCGCGGAAGCGATTGATGCGCTGGAAGAGATTATCGATGCGGCGGATGTGATCATGGTGGCGCGCGGTGACCTCGGCGTTGAGGTCGGCGATGCGGCCGTGCCTGGTTTGCAGAAGCGCATGATCCGCACTGCGCGAATGCGCAACAAGCTGGTGATCACGGCCACGCAGATGCTGGAGTCCATGATCAGCAGCCCGATTCCGACTCGGGCGGAGGTATCTGATGTGGCGAATGCGGTGCTGGATGGAACGGATGCGGTGATGCTATCGGGCGAGACGGCAGTGGGGCATTACCCGGTGGAAGCTATCCAGGCCATGCATCGCGTCTGCTTGGAAGCGGAAAAGGAATACGACAGCCAGCACCTGAAAGCACCGATTCATGATGAATTTGGTTTTATCGATGAGGCGATTGCGATGGCTACGGTATATACGGCCAAGCACCTGGATGTGAAGGCGATTGCGGCACTCACCAAGTCAGGGTCTTCCGTCACCTGGTTGTCACGTTCCAATACTAATGTGCCGATTTATGCGCTGACAACAGAGCGTAATACACGGCGCAAGCTGTCGCTGTATCGCGGGGTATACCCTTATCACATCGAGCAGCCCAGCCAGGAGCTGGGCAAGATTCTTTACGATGCCGAAGAGTTGTTATTACGCCTTGGGGCGGTGCAACGGGATGATCTCATGATGTTGACGTTTGGTGAGCCCATCGGCAAGGCAGGGGGCACCAATACCTTGCAGATTGTTAAAGTGGGCGAGCACCGGCGGGAACAACATTAGCGAGAGCGGCGCGGCTGCTCACAACATGAGAGGATGTGCCCATGGCACTGATTAGCTTACGCCAATTGCTGGATCATGCTGCCGAGCACGATTACGGTGTGCCGGCGTTCAATGTGAATAACCTTGAGCAGGTGCAGGCCATCATGCAGGCAGCGGATGCCTGTGATAGCCCGGTGATCATGCAAGCCTCTGCCGGTGCACGCAAATATGCGGGTGAGGAGTTTCTACTCAAGTTGATGGAGGCGGCGATCAGCAGTTATCCATATATTCCTGTTGTGCTACATCAAGACCATGGCGCCAGCCCAGCGGTATGCATGCATTCCATCAAGCACGGTTTTAGCAGTGTGATGATGGATGGTTCATTGCTGGAGGATGCCAAGACGCCATCGAGCTATGCTTATAACGTCGAGGTAACACGACAGGTGGTGCTGGCAGCCCATGCGATGGGCGTGTCGGTGGAAGGGGAGCTAGGCGTACTTGGCTCACTAGAAACTGGTATGGCAGGTGAGGAGGATGGTGTCGGGGCGGAAGGGCATCTTGACCACAGCCAGTTGCTTACCAGCCCGGATGAGGCAGTGGATTTTGTCGCGCAGACAGGTGTGGATGCCCTGGCAATCGCTATTGGTACATCGCATGGCGCTTACAAGTTCAAGCGTCCCCCCACCGGCGAAACGCTTTCCATCAGCCGTATTCGGGAAATACACGCGCAGCTGCCGAATACGCATCTGGTGATGCATGGCTCGTCATCCGTGCCACAGGAGTGGTTGAAGGTCATTAATGATTATGGTGGCGAGATTCCCGAAACCTATGGCGTGCCGGTGGAGGAAATCGTCAAGGGTATCCAGAGCGGGGTACGCAAGGTGAATATTGATACTGATTTGCGCCTTGCTTTTACCGGGGCTTTGCGACATTTTCTTGGGCAGCCGCAACACCGGGTCGAATTTGACCCACGCAAAATACTGGCGGCGGCGACCCAGGCGATGCAGGGGTTATGCCGGGAGCGTTTTGAGGCATTTGGCTCAGCAGGGCATGCGGCGAAAATTAAGCCCATTTCACTCGAGAAAATGGCTCAGCGCTATTTTTTCGCCTGATCTCATTGCTCACGTTGTGCAGAATTTACAGCGTATAATGCCGGGATTATTTGCCTGGTAATTATCGCTATGCAGCCCAATAAATACAGTAAATTAGGTCAACAAGGCATCGGTTTGGTCGAGCAGGCCTTGCTGGTATTCATTGCGCTGGCGACGATCGTGGCTACCGGGCAGGCCGCACTGCATATATGGGAAATGAGGGCGGTAACCGTGGCAGATTTGCTGCTGTTGTTTCTTTACCTCGAAATTCTCACCATGCTCAACCATTACTTGAGCTCGGGCACATTGCCGGTGCGTTACCCCTTGTATATCGGCATTATTGCGCTGGCACGTTATCTGGTGCTCGACATCAAGGAACTGGAAGCCTGGCGTATTTTTGCCGTGGCGGCCTCTATCCTGCTGATAGCAATTGCCATTTTGGTGGTGCGCTACGGGCATGTGAAATTCCCTTATTCCGATGGCCCTGAACAGGACCATCACTCGAAATAGTTTTTGATAAAGGTAAGCGTTTTGACTACTCCCCTCATGCAGTCCAGTATCAAGAGCCTGAAACTGATCAATCAGGGCAAGGTGCGGGATATCTACGATATTAATGACCAGCACATGTTGCTGGTGGCTAGTGATCGTCTATCAGCTTTCGATGTGATCCTGCCGACGCCTATTCAGGATAAAGGCGCGATTCTCACCAAGATTGCCAATTTCTGGTTCGATAAACTCCAGCATGTAGTGCCCAACCACTTGACGGGTATTGACCCTGATAGTGTGGTGACTGACCCTGCCGAGAAAGCCCAGCTTGGGCCGCGTGCATTGGTGGTTAAAAAGTTGAAGCCTTTGCCAATCGAGGCGATTGTTCGTGGTTACCTCGCGGGTTCCGGCTGGAAAGAATACAAGGCCAGCCAGAGCGTATGTGGAATTCCACTGCCAGCAGGCCTGCAAGAGGCATCACAGTTGCCAGAGCCATTGTTTACGCCTTCGAGCAAGGCAGAAGTGGGTGATCATGATGAGAACATCACCCTGGAAAAATGCGCCCAGTTACTTGGAAAAGAACTGGCTGATAAAGTCGCCCGTATCAGCGTACAGTTATACAAGGAGGCTGCCGCTTATGCCTTGAGCCGCGGCATTATCATCGCGGACACCAAGTTTGAGTTTGGCCTGAATGAAGCTGGTGAGCTGTACTTGATCGATGAAGTATTAACCCCTGATTCATCACGCTTCTGGCCGCAAGATCAATATCAGGTGGGTAGCAATCCTCCCAGTTTTGACAAGCAATATGTCCGTGACTGGCTGGAATCTACCGGCTGGAACAAGACTCCTCCAGGCCCGCAATTGCCTGACGATGTTGCGGCAAGCACTGCAGCCAAGTATCGCGAAGCTTACGAGCGTCTGACTGGCAAGCCGTTTTAACTCTGGGTGGCTGAAGAAGTGCCATTGAGGGATAAGCTGAAATCACTGGCGCGACAGCTCAAGGCTGAGTTGGAAGTGTATCGCTTGGTGTTGCGCCACCCACAGACGCCTTGGCTTGCCAGGGTGTTGCTGGGTTTGGCCGTGGGTTACCTGCTATTACCATTTGACTTGATCCCTGATTTTATTCCCATCCTTGGGCAACTGGATGACTTGATCATTGTTCCAGCCTTGTTCTACCTGGGGGTCAGGTGCGTGCCGATAGAGGTGATCGTGGAATGCAGGCGCGAAGCCGCAGCACGCGAGGCAAGCCCAAGGTGATTTTTACTGCTGATTTAGGCTAAAATCCCGCGTTAACTTTACATGGTTTACAAAAACCATCCATCATTCAAATCAACCCATCTTTTAAGGATAACCGCATGTCCCTTTCTAATGTGCCAGCAGGCAAAGACATCCCTAACGACTTTAACGTCATTATCGAAATCTCCATGCGTGGCGAGCCCATCAAGTTCGAAGTGGACAAGGATAGCGGTGCAGTATTCGTTGATCGTTTCATGGGTACTTCCATGCACTATCCATGCAACTATGGCTATATCCCACAAACGCTGTCAGAAGATGGTGACCCGGTTGATGTGCTAGTGATCACGCCTATCCCGTTGCAGCCAGGCGTTGTGATCCGTTGCCGTGCGATTGGTGTGCTGACCATGGAAGATGATGGTGGTGTGGATGCGAAGGTGTTAGCTGTGCCTGTGGACAAGATTTGCCCGCAATACAAGGATGTGAAGAGCTATCATGACATTCCAGAATTCCAGTTGGCACCTATTGCTCACTTCTTTGAACACTACAAGGATCTGGAAAAGGGTAAGTGGGTCAAGGTTGGTGAGTGGAAGGGCGTAGACGAGGCCAAGGCGGAAATCGTCTCTGGTGTAGAACGCTTCAGCAAGTAAGCCAGCTTATAAGATGAATAAAAAACGGCGCTTAAGCGCCGTTTTTTATTGCTGTTGCTTGCGTTTATTCACCCACTTGTAGTAGCAGGCCACGCTGGCGTGCGACTCTGAAATAGCCGAGGAAGACGGCAATGCCAATGCAGAGAAAGACAAGATTGAGGCCTATCGCCCATTGCATGTGATGCAGGTTGAAGCTGTGCTCAAGCAGTAATTCGCGCATGCCTTCAAACACATGGCTGGCAGGCAATGCCAGCGCAACAGGCTGTAACCAGTGCGGCAATGTGGCGACTGGGTAATAGATAGCGCATAAAGGCTGGATAGCGAAGACGCTGACCCAGGCAATACTTTCAGCCCCCATGCCGTAGCGCAGTACGATGCCGGATACCATCAGGCCAATCGCCCAACCCATGACGATGAGATTGAGGAAAAAGGCGATAAGAGGCAGGCCCATGTCGTAGATGTTGTAACCGAATAGTGGAATAGCGATTAGTGTTGCACCGCCGATGCCAATCAAGGTGCGGATCAGGCTCATAAGCAGCAGGGACGCTACCATTTCATACGGACGCAAAGGGCTGACGAATAAATGCCCCAGGTTGCGTGACCACATTTCCTCCATGAAGACGAGTGCGATGCCGAGTTGACCACGGAAGAGAACGTCCCATAGCAATACTCCCGAAAGCAGGATGCCGCTGGCCTGTGCAATCAGGCTGCTATTGCCTTGCAGGTATAAGGTGATGAAGCCCCATAGCACCATTTGCACTGTGGGCCAGTACACCATCTCCAGCACCCGTGGCCAGGATGAACGCATGAGGTAAAGGTGGCGTAATGCTACTGCACCGATGCGGCGCAAGGAAAAGTGTACGTCTTGCATCAAGCGGGCTCCTGGCTGCGAGCGATGTCGATAAAGACTTCTTCAAGGTTGTTGCGGCCATATTTTGCGATCAGGCTGGCTGGGGTGCCAATGTCCACAACTTGCCCTTTACGCATCATGATGACATCCGTCGCCATGCGCTCGACCTCGGCCATATTGTGTGAAGCCAGCAGGATGCTGGCACCAGTGTCGCGCTGGTATTGCTCTAGATAACTGCGAATGGAGTCGGCAGTATCAGGATCAAGGGATGCCGTCGGTTCGTCCATCAGTAGTAATTCTGGTTTGTTGAGCAGGGATTTCGCTAGGGAAACACGGGTTTTTTGCCCTGCAGAAAGTTGTCCGTAGCGCTTGTCCAGCAATGTATCAAGGTTAAGGGCAGTGGCTAGCTCCTCAATACGCTGCTTCAGTGCGGGTAAGCGGTAAAGATGGCCGTAAACCGTGAGGTTCTGGCGAATGGTCAGCCTTTGTGGGAGGTCTACGTAAGGTGAGGAGAAGTTCATGCGGTGCAACAGGCGGTAGCGATGCTGCAGCATATCCTCACCCAATATGCGGATGCTCCCCTGGCTCGGTGTGAGCAAGCCCAGTAGCATGGCAATCGTCGTAGTTTTTCCTGCGCCATTGCCACCCAGCAAGGCGGTGGTAACGCCGCGCTTCGCCTGGAAATTCAGGTTGTTGACGGCACAGAATTGGTCAAAGTATTTGAACAGGCCCTGGACTTCAATAACGAGTGCTGGGCTCATATCAAGCTCCAGATCATTTTAAGGCCAACGATGTAAAGCAATAGTGCGAATAATTTTTTCAATACCGGAACAGGTAATTTGTGTGCCATGTAGGCGCCTAAAGGGGCGGTCAGCATGCTGGCAAGTGCAATGCCGATGAATGCTGGCAGGTAGATATAGCCCAGGCTGTATTGCGGCAAATTACCTTGCGTTAATCCGGTGATGATGAATCCCATGGTGCCAGCGACGGCAATCGGTAGTCCTATCGCCGAGGAAGTGCCGATGGCATAGCGTGCGTTGAAATTGCAGTAGAGGAGGAAAGGCACTGAGAGGGATCCTCCACCAATGCCGACCAGGCTGGACAAGACGCCAATAAGACCGCCCATGCTCAAAGTGCCGAGCTTGCCGGGCAATTGCCGATGGGAGGCTGGTGTGAAGTTCAGCACCATCTGGGTGGCAATCAGTAATGCGAATACGGCAAAGATGACTTTGAGTATGACAGTGTTGAGTTGGCCCGCTAAGACGGCGCCGAGTAGGGTGCCCATGACAATGCCGGGTGTAATGAGCTTGACCACAGGCCAATGTACATTCTGTTTTTTATGGTGTGCTCGGGCTGAAGAGATCGAGGTGACGATGATGGTTGCCAGCGATGTGCCTAGCGCAATATGCATGATGTGCTGTGCCGGAAACGCGAGCGCGGTAAAGATGAAGACGAGAATGGGCACAATCACCGTGCCACCGCCTACGCCTAGCAGACCCGAAAGGATACCTGCCCCGGCGCCGGCAATGAAGTAGAGTAAAAATTCCATAGTGAAGGTCTGACTTTATCCTGATCAATAACAGAGGAAGGGAGGGGTACTATCGGCGGCTCGAAAGTCGTGCGATCGCATCTCCAAGCGGAGAACCCTGCAATTCCTTCGCCAGTTTTTCAAGGCTGGCTGCTGCGGCCGGGCTGAGCGTGCGCACTTGTTTGGCAGGTTTTCCTGCGACAGATTGCACTTGCACTTCCACCCGAATTGAAGTAACTTCAAGCCCTTGTTTTTTCAGCCCAAGCATCAGGCTGGGCAGCATTAGCTTGATTTTTGCAGCGATGGCGCCATTGGCGGCATAGACCGTCAGGCGCTTGTGGCTGAGACTTCCTGCTTGCGTATAAGGTTTCAGTGCAGCGGGAACGACGGCATTCCATTTTTGCTGCGACAGTGTCAATTGTTCTGCTTGTTGCGAAAGCGCTGCCAGTTCGGCACTTTCAGTAAACAATGCACTTACACGCAGCATGCCGGACTCTCCCAAGGGGAAGCAATGAACATCATTTTAGTATCGAATAGTACAGCACGGACGCGCAGCATCTCGTTGCCACTGGTCTTGCTTATCATCGGGCTGTTGAGTTTGCTACCAGCCTTGCTGGTTTGGGCCCTTATTGTGCCACATGGCACACACCAGCACAAAGGCATCCCCACCTCGATCCATTTCGTCAGTGCCAGCGAGCAGTCACATATTGACGCCTTGGCGCAACAGGTGGGCGAGATGGAGGCCAGGGTATTGCGGCTTGATGCCCTGGGGGCAAGGCTCTCGAACCTGGCTGGGGTCAAGGGGGCGGATGCAGATGCCCTGCCGCCGGGGCGTGGCGGCCCCATGGTAGATGCGCGCACTATGTCAGGTGTTGAGCTGGAGAAGCACATTCACGCCTTGACACAATCCATAGCGCTTAATGGCGATAAATTGAGCTTGCTGGAGGCCACGATGTTGCAGCAGCGCTTGAAGGCGAGTACATTGCCGAGCACCATGCCGACGGAGGTGGCTTACAATTCTTCCAGTTATGGTTGGCGGGTGGATCCTTTCTCTGGCAAGGAGGCTTTTCATGAAGGCCTGGATTTTGTGGCGGATAGCGGAACACCGATTTATGCATCTGCCGCAGGAATTGTAACGGCTGCGGAGCAGACCCCCGACTATGGTAGAATCGTGAAGATTAACCACGGCTCGGGGCTGGAAACACGATATGCCCATGCCTCACAGTTGTTGGTGAAGGCGGGGGATCGGGTTGAGCGTGGGCAGTTAATCGCCCGCGTTGGTAGTACTGGGCGCTCTACCGGGGCACACCTGCATTTCGAGGTGCGCTTGAATGGAGCAGCTCTGGATCCACGCAAGTATTTGCAAAGTGCAAATTAAATATTTGATTTATTAACTAACTTATAAAGCTAACCTAGAGGTTTCCGTCTAACGGAAAAGTGGTGCCACTTCATGTTCTCCGCGTTGTTCAAAAAAATCTTCGGTAGCCGTAACGAACGGCTGGTCAAGCAGTATGCACAAAACGTCAAGGCTATTAATGCGCTGGAGCCCAGCATGCAGGCATTGACGGACGAACAGCTCAAAGCCAAGACAGATGAATTCAAACAGCGCTACCAGCAGGGCGAGTCGCTCGACAAGTTGTTGCCAGAAGCGTTTGCCGTGGTGCGTGAAGGTGGCCGTCGTGTGCTCAATATGCGCCACTTCGATGTACAGTTGATTGGCGGCATGGTATTGAACGCAGGCAAGATTGCCGAAATGCGTACCGGTGAGGGTAAGACCCTGGTGGCGACATTGCCAGCCTACTTGAATGCTCTCAGTGGTAAGGGCGTGCACGTGGTCACGGTGAATGATTACCTGGCACGACGCGACGCTGAGTGGATGTCCCGCCTGTACAACTTCCTTGGTTTGAGCGTGGGTATCAACCTGTCGCAAATGCCGCATGACGAGAAGCAAAAGGCTTATGCGGCCGATATTACCTACGGTACCAACAACGAATTCGGTTTTGACTACCTGCGCGACAATATGGTGTTTACCGCAGAGGAGCGCGTGCAGCGCGGTCTGAACTATGCCCTAGTCGATGAAGTGGATTCCATCCTGATTGATGAAGCGCGCACACCATTGATCATTTCCGGCCAGGCTGATGACAGTATTGATCTGTATCTGCAGATGAACAGCATTGCTGCAAAGATGATTCGCCAGGAAAAAGAAGATGGCGAAGGTGATTTCTGGGTGGATGAAAAGTCACACCAGGTCTTGCTTTCTGAGCAAGGGCATGAACATGCAGAGGCTCTGCTGGCCGAAGCCGGCTTGTTGGCTGAAGGTAGCAGTCTCTATGATGCTGCCAATATCAGCCTGGTGCACCATATGTATGCTGCACTGCGTGCGCAATCGCTTTATCACCGCGATCAGCATTATGTTGTGCGCGATGGCGAAATCGTGATTGTTGATGAATTTACCGGCCGCATGATGGCTGGTCGCCGCTGGTCTGATGGCTTGCATCAGGCTGTTGAAGCCAAAGAAGGTGTGACCATCCAGAAGGAAAACCAGACCCTGGCTTCGATTACCTTCCAGAATTATTTCCGCATGTACGGCAAGCTGTCCGGCATGACGGGTACTGCCGATACCGAAGCCTACGAATTCAACCAGATTTACGGTCTGGAAACTGTCGTGATTCCTACTCATCGTGGCTTGCAACGTAAAGACCAGATGGACAAGGTATATCGCACAGGCAAGGAGAAGTATCAGGCTGTTATTGAAGATATTAAAGAGTGCCAGAAGCGTGGTCAGCCTGTGCTGGTCGGCACTACCTCCATTGAAAACTCCGAGTTAATCTCAAAGTATCTCAATGAAGCCAAGCTAGAGCATCAGGTACTGAATGCCAAGCAACATGAGCGTGAAGCGCACATTATTGTGCAAGCGGGTCGTCCTGGCATGATCACGATTGCAACCAATATGGCTGGCCGCGGTACCGATATTGTGCTGGGTGGTAACCCCGAGCCTGAGATTGCCGTGATTGAGGCGGATGAGAGTCTGTCTGAATCAGACAAGGCTGATCGTATTGCCAAGTTGAAGGCGGAGTGGCAAGTGCAGCATGATGCCGTGCTGGCTGCCGGTGGTTTGCATATTATCGGTACAGAGCGCCATGAATCCCGTCGCGTTGACAACCAGTTGCGTGGTCGTGCCGGCCGTCAGGGTGACCCAGGCTCCAGCCGATTCTATCTGTCGTTGGAAGATCAACTGTTGCGCATTTTTGCTTCTGACCGTGTTGCTGCCATCATGGAGCGCTTGAAAATGCCTGAGGGCGAAGCGATTGAGCATCCCTGGGTGACGCGTGCGATCGAGAACGCCCAGCGTAAGGTTGAGGGACGTAACTTCGATATTCGCAAGCAATTGCTTGAGTATGACGATGTATCCAATGATCAACGCAAAGTGATTTACCAACAGCGTAACGAGTTGCTTGAAGCCGCTGATGTGGGTGAAACCATTGCAGTGATGCGTGTAGACGTGATTCATGACCTGATTGCGACTTATATCCCACCAGAAAGCCTCGAAGAGCAGTGGGATGTCGCTGGGTTGGAGAAAGCGTTGCAGGCAGACCTGGGCCTGGAAATTCCATTGCAAAAGATGCTGGAAGAAAACCCCAATCTGCATGAAGAAACGCTGCGTGAACACATTGTGGATGCCGCTAATGCTCTTTATCAGGCTAAGGAAGATCAGGCATCTGCGTCTGTGTTGCGCCAGTTCGAACGTGCCGTGATGCTGCAAAGCCTGGATAACCACTGGCGCGAGCACTTGGCTGCGCTGGATCATTTGCGTCAAGGTATTCACCTGCGCTCCTATGCCCAGAAAAACCCCAAGCAGGAGTACAAGCGCGAAGCTTTTGCCCTGTTCTCCAGCCTGTTGGATACCGTCAAGCGTGAAGTGACCCAGGTGACCATGCTGGTGAAGGTGCAGAGCGAGGCTGATGTCGAGGCGGTTGAGAAGCCTGCTGAGCTTGAGAATGTGCAATACCAGCATGCGGATTATGATGAGGCGCTTGGCAACAGCGATGAAGCCGATGATGAAGCCTCAGCATCGACATTCGAGCGCGTAGGTGCCAAGGTCGGTCGCAATGATCCATGTCCTTGTGGCTCTGGCAAGAAGTACAAACAGTGCCATGGCAAGCTGAGTTAAGCGTCGGCAGGGATGCAATCAGTTCCTCAGGTCGCTTCTCCTTGTATTGGTGTATGTGCGCTGGATAGCGAGCGGCAACATTGCACTGGTTGCTGGCGCACCCTCGAAGAAATCAGGGGCTGGCGTACCATGAGTGACCGCGAGCGCTTGCAAGTGCTCAAAGTGATTGAAGCCAGGCGACCTACTGCCAAGCATTAGCCATGACAGCTTTGCAATTCAATAAAAAAGCCGGGATTTCCCGGCTTTTTTATTGTGCACATGCCATGCTGCCATGGGGCAAGCGTCACTGATTACGGTAAAATCAGGTTTTTGCCTTTCTGAGAAAAGCCATTATGCCAGTCAATCTTGTCGCGCCTGAGGCGCACTCCCTGTTGCCGGTTCCAGGCGTGGAACTGGGTATTGCCAAGGCGCATATCCGTAAGCCAGACCGCAAGGATATGCTGGTGATCAAACTGGCAGAAGGCGCACGCGTAGCTGGCGTATTCACCACAAACCGTTTCTGTGCAGCACCTGTGACCGTGTGTAAACAGCACTTGGCAGCAGGGCATGGTATTCGCGCGCTAGTGGTCAATACCGGCAATGCCAATGCTGGCACTGGCGAGCCAGGCATGCAGAATGCAAGAGCTACTTGTGAAGCACTGTCTGCGTTGCTGAACATCAAGCCTGAGCAAGTCTTGCCTTTTTCTACTGGCGTTATCCTGGAGCCGTTACCCATGGAGCGCTTGCTTGCTGGCCTGCCACAATGTGTTGCCGATCTGGGCGAACAGCACTGGTTTGATGCTGCCGAAGCTATCATGACCACGGATATTGTGTCCAAGGGGGCGTCGCGGCAAGTTACGCTAGGTGGCAAGACCGTGACGATTACCGGCATATCCAAGGGCTCGGGCATGATCCACCCCAACATGGCAACCATGCTGGGTTATGTCGCGACTGATGCTGCCATTAGCCAGGCTGCGCTGGAGGCCTTGATTGATCATGCCGTCAATCGCTCCTTCAACTGTATTACCGTAGATGGCGATACTTCTACCAACGACTCTTTTATTGTCATGGCGACTGGTCAGGCGGGCAATGCTGAGATCAGTGATGTGGATAGTGCAGAATTCCAGCAATTGCAGGATGCCATTACCGAATTGTCCATCGAGTTGGCCCAAGCGATTGTGCGTGACGGTGAAGGTGCGACAAAGTTCATGACTATCCAGGTGGAAGCTGGCAAAGATGTGGAAGAGTGCCGCAAGGTCGCTTATGCCATTGCGCACTCACCATTGATCAAGACGGCTTTCTTTGCCTCAGATCCTAATCTAGGCCGCATCTTGGCTGCCATTGGTTATGCTGGTGTTGATGATCTGGATGTGAATGCCATGCAGCTTTACCTGGGTAATGTGCTGGTGGCAGAGCATGGTGGTCGTGCTGCAAGCTATGTCGAAGAACAGGGCGCTGCCGTGATGCAGGAAGCTGAAATTACCGTGCGTGTGGTGCTGAATCGTGGGCAGGCTAATGCCACGGTGTGGACTTGCGACTTCTCTTATGACTATGTTCGCATTAATGCGGACTACCGCAGCTAGGGTGCAGGATGGCTGATTTTGAGCAGTTGATCACGCGAGCCGAAGCTGTGCTGGCAAGGCTGGAAAACTTCTTGCCACCGCCTGCTTCCGCACCTGACTGGCATGCTATGGCCTGGCGCTGGCAAACCCTCAATGGTCGTGGACATTTGGTGGCTGTGGAGCATCCCCATCACATCAGCTTGAACGACATCCGCAATGTGGATGAACAAAAGGCCGAGATTGTGCGCAACACCGAGCAGTTTGTGCATGGCTATCCCGCCAATAATGTGTTGTTGACTGGTGCCCGTGGCACTGGCAAATCTTCATTGGTCAAAGCGGTGCTGAGTACATTTGCAGACCAGGGATTACGCCTGGTCGAAGTCGACAAGCAGGATTTGGTGGCATTGCCGGAAATCGTCAGCTTGCTGCGTGAGCGCAAGGAGCGATTCATCATCTTTTGTGATGATTTGTCATTTGAGTCCAGTGATCCAGGTTACAAAGCTCTCAAGGTGGTGCTGGACGGCTCGATTGCCGCGACGTCCGATAATGTTGTGGTCTATGCCACTTCCAATCGTCGCCACTTGATGCCTGAATTCATGTCGGAGAATCTTGAGGTAACGCGACATGGCGAGGAAATCCGGCCTGGGGATACAACTGAGGAGAAAGTCTCGTTGTCGGAGCGCTTTGGCCTCTGGCTCTCATTTTACTCCTTCAACCAGGACGAATACCTAGCGGTGGTGGCGCAATGGCTCAAGCATTACGGTATTGAGCAAGTGGATGAAGCAACCCGTAGCGCAGCCTTACTGTTTTCTCATACCCGTGGCGCACGTAGTGGCCGAGTGGCCTATCAATTTGCCCGTGACCATGTAGGCCGCCAAGCATTAGTGGGAGGCAAGGTGTCATGAGTGTTGTGCGTGCTGCCGTAGCTATCTTGCAACGCCCTGATGGGAAGGTGTTGTTGGCCGAGCGCCCAGCAGGCAAGCCTTGGGAAGGCTGGTGGGAGTTTCCTGGAGGCAAGATAGAGGCAGGCGAAACCCCTTTTCATGCCTTGGTGCGCGAGTTGCGCGAGGAGCTTGGTGTCGAGGTGGAAAAGGCGACACCCTGGATGTTGCGTCGCTTTGACTACCCGGATCGCAAGGTCGAGTTACATTTCTTTATTGTACGTGATTGGCAGCATGAGCCGCGTAGTTGCGAGGGGCAGCAATTAAGCTGGCAGTACCCGACTACACTTACTGTAGGCCCGATGTTGCCAGCGAACGAACCTATTCTTGCTGCCTTGGGTCTGCCATCCATCTATGCCATCAGCAATGCTGGTGAGTTGGGTGAAAAGGGTTTTCTGGATCGCTTACGTTATGCCTTGGATCAGGGGTTGCGCTTGCTGCAATTGCGTGAAAAGCATCTGTCTGCTGACGGATTGCAGCGTCTCGCTGAGAAAGTGTTAAGCATGGTGCAGCCTTATCAAGCGAGAGTGCTACTCAACGGCGATGTCGACACTGCGTGTGCATTGGGTTTTGCAGGTGTGCATTTCTCCGCTGCAAGTTTGATGGCATTGTCGGAGCGTCCTCAGCAAATGCTGTGTGCGGCTTCATGCCACGATGCACGCGAGTTGGCGCATGCACAATCGCTTTCCCTGGATTTTGTCGTGTTGTCGCCTGTACTGCCAACACTGAGTCATCCTGATGCCCCTGTCTTGGGTTGGGACGGTTTTGCTGGCTTGGCGCATGGCAGTAGCCTGCCGGTTTATGCGCTTGGCGGCATGCAGCCGGAGTATCTGGAGCAGGCCTGGCAACAGGGTGCTCATGGTATTGCCATGATGCGCGGAGTGTGGAGCTAATCATGTCCTTCAAGCGACAGCTGCGATGGGGGATTGCTTTGCTGTTGGTCTTGGGCAGCTTGGGTTATTTCTGGCTGAAATCAAGCCATGATGTAATTGAAACCATTGTCTGCGATGATATTGTGCAGGGCTGTGCGCATGGAGACCTGACGGTACGGGCAATGACGCTGCCTACTACTATGCGGGCATTCGAGGTGCGTATCAGCTCGCCTGGCGCAGAGTCTGTGTATGCGAGCTTCGATATGGTGGATATGCAGATGGGGATGAATCGGTATCGCTTCCAGCGTCAGCCCGATGGGGGTTGGCGCGCTATGGTGACATTGCCGGTGTGCATCAGCGGGCGCAGTGACTGGGTCATGCTTATTGACATTAAGCATTCATCGCAAGCGTTGCCAACGCATTATCAATTGACATTGACTACCCAGTAACAGATTGGCTTAGTAGTCTTCTTCGTCGAGCTTGGGAGTGTTATCGGGGATGCGATAGTTTTCGCTGGCCCATTGGCCGAGGTCGATCAGGCGGCAACGCTCTGAGCAGAACGGGCGATAGGCATTGGTGCTGGAGTATTCAGCCAGCTCCCCGCATTGTGGGCAGGCGACCATTTTTTTCTTGCTTACAGGTTGCACAGTGTCAGTGAGAAGTTGATATCGTGATCGCAGGGGCGAGGGCGCTGCGCATTATCTAAGCTATTGAAGCGGATATTAATAGCATACTTGTTAGCGCTCACTTCGGGGAAACAGGGCGTATCGTCACTGATCTCCACGCGTAACATTTGGGCTGGTTTGGCGCCGCCTAACATCTGCTGATAAGCCCCGTTGGTTGCTGTCATGTTGGAAGTCATGCCACTGCCACGCAAAATGTGCAGGATGATGCGGATGGCATCATGTAACGGCATCAGTGGACTCATCCAGACACTGAGATCATGCTTGCGGCGCTCGCTGCTCAAGCCCAGCCAGTAATGGTAAGACGGTAAATCGAACTCACAGACACCACCCGGGATCACCGAGCGCTGCTTGATACTCATTAACCATTCATTGTCGCGCAGGGTTTGCCCTAGCTTGCCAGGTGTGTTGCGCAAGGGGCGTGCAGCGTTTTCTATATCAGTGACCAGATCATTGAGGACTTTTTCCTCAATGGATGGATTGCCGCGCAGGTTGTTCATCACCATTTTCTGGCGGTCCAACTCCTGCAGCAGATCCATCTTGAGCTCTGCGCGCTCAATAATGTCTAGTATCTGGAAGATGGAAAGCAGGACGCTATGGTGGATAAACTCGTGTTCACCCTCAATATTGTGCAAGACCTTGATAAAGAGGTCTTCCAGACGCAACAGGGTACGGATGCGTTCATTAAAGGGGTAATCGTAACTAGGCACGGGCTTCTCGAGGCTGATCCGTTTGTTTATAGTAGTTGTCGTGAATTATCAGATTTATTCGCTAACTATGCAAGTCTTAATGAATTTTTCATGCATTTGATGAATTTTTTGTTGCAGCTCTTCAATGCTGCCATTGTTGTCAATAATGTCGTTGGCTAGTGCGCGACGGAAACTGCGTGACGCTTGTGCAGCGATGATGGAACGCACCATCTTCTCGGTAAAGCCATTGCGATTGACAACGCGGCTGATCTGCTTCTCTTCGTCGCAATCAATCAATAAAGTGCGGTTGACAATGCCTTCGTAGCGATTGGACTCAAAAAACAATGGGATAGCCAGTATCTGGTAGGGTGACTGATTGTATTGCTCGAGCTCACGTAGGGCTTCGCTGTGTATGGCAGGGTGCAAGATGGATTCCAGCATCCGGCGATCTGCATTATTGTTAAAGATACGGTCACGGATTTTTCCCCTATCCATGGCGCCATCCTCAGTGACGTATTCTGTGCCAAAGGCCTCTGCAATTTTGCTGACCAGTGGTTGACCTGCGCTCGTCAGGTGGCGGGAAATGACATCGACGTCTACGACGGGTACGTCCAGATCGCTGAACATTCTTGCTGCTTCACTTTTACCGGCGCCAATGCCGCCAGTCAATCCAACTACATACATTGATCAGCCTCCTAGATATAGTTGTGAGAGTTGTTTGCCGAAGAAAAGTGCGGCAACCCCTCCCAATGCCAAGTAAGGCCCAAATGGGATGGGGGTTTCTCGGCCATGCTTGGTTAATACGATCAAGCCAATCCCGATGATGGAGCCAGCGATAGATGATAATAAAATGACAGCGGGTAGCAATTGCCAGCCAAACCATGCCCCCAGTGCAGCCAAAAGCTTGAAATCGCCATAGCCCATACCTTCCTTGCCGGTGACTAGCTTGAATAGCCAATATACCGACCATAATGCGAGATAGCCTGCCGCAGCGCCTGCTACGGCAGAGGTTAAGTCGGTAAAGCCATCGTTGATATTGAATAACAGACCAGCCCAAAGCAGGGGTAGGGTGATGTCATCCGGTAGCAAGTGGGTGTCAAGATCGATAAAGGTTAATGCGATCAGTGCGAAGATGATGAACCAGCTTGCCACGGCCAGGCTTGAGTAGCCGAAGTGCCAACTGGCCAGGCCAGTCAGGGCCGCAGTGAATATTTCTACCAGTGGGTAGCGTGGGCTGATCTTGGTTTTGCATTGCCTGCATTTGCCGCCCAATAGCAGATAGCTGACGACAGGGATGTTTTCCATGGCGCCAATGGCATGCTGGCAGTGGGGGCAACGTGACCTGGGCGTGACAAGGTTGTAACGGGTTTGCTCTGGCTGAGGCTTACCTTCTGCTTCCAGACGCTCTGCTTGCCAGGCCAGTTCCATCATCCGCGGCAGGCGGTGTATGACCACATTGAGAAAGCTGCCTACCATCAGCCCAAGCAGTGTGGAAAAGGTAATGAAGAAGCCGGGGCTGTCCCTCAATGTATTGAGGAATACAAAAACAAAATCAGGCATAAATTAGATTGTCGGTAAACTTTCCGCATCATCGCACCGTTATATAAGTATGGCAACCGCAGTGGCGTTGGCCCGGATGGGCTTGAAATAGGCAAGAAGATCGCCATGTAAGTGTTGCTCACATTTTCTCGTCACTAGCCTGAAAGGAATGCATATGATGAATACCGAAACGCAAGCTGCATGGGATGCCCCTGTTATTTGCCGCGTTGAAGTCGATTTGTCGGGTTGGCTGGAACAACTGACGGGGAACTCGCATTGGGAGGTCTATGATGAAGCCGAGGACGAAAACTATATGAGTTTTGCCATGCGTCATGGACGTAAGCAGGCGGAAATTACTCTTTATCATAATGGCTATGCTACTGTTGATGTCGATGGGCAATCCTTATTTGATGGTTCCTTGACCACAAGAACCAGTGATTGCGCGCATCTCAGCTACTACCATGCAGAGAACGGAGAATTGATCACCTTGAATTGAGGATGAACCAAAGCCCTGCTTGCAGGGCTTTTTAATGTGTTTATTGTTCAGTTTCAGGAACTAAGTTCCAGCGTTTAGTGTCGTTTTGCAGGGCCTGATGTGATCACTAGAGTATGAACAATAACGCTGAATACAAAATGCTACCTAGGCAAAGGTTGATTGATCTCCTGAGCCTAGAGCGCAAAGATATATTACTGATTATTATCCTGATGGGTGGGGTTGGTTTCATCAATCTCGCCATACCTATTTCAGTACAGGCGCTCATCAATACGGTCACGATGGGCAGCTTGATGAAGCCGCTGCTCATTATCTCCTTCATGTTATTCATATTCTTGCTATTGGCGGGATTGTTTTACGTGCTCGAGATTTTTATTGTCGAGCTGATCCAGCGGCGGATTTTCTGTCGTATTGCCATAGATTCGGCCAGCAAGACTCAAGGGGCAAAATACGATGTGGCAAGTGCGGATGACTTGCAGGAGCTCATCAACCGCTTCTTTGAGGTCACGTCGGTACAAAAGTCTGTTGCCACCTTGTTGACCATAGGTGTGGCCACGATCCTTCAGGGGGTAGTGGGCAGTATTATCCTGGTGTTCTACAGCGTTTATTTTGCCGTGGTAGTGGCCTTGGTCATGCTCATCATCCTGGTCATTGTGTATGTGATCGGGCGTAAGGCACCACTGACTGCAATTGCGGAATCCCATGCCAAGTTTGAATTGGCGGCATGGTTGGAAACCATTGCCCGTAACCTCAATACCTTCAAGTTTTCCTCCGGGGTGCGTCTGGCACAGGAGCGAACTGGCGAATTGGCGGCTGAATACCTGAAAAAGCGCAGTGCGCATTTCCGTGTGCTCATCAAGCAGTATCTCGGGGGGGTGGTCATTTATGCCTTGGGTGGTACGGCGATGCTGGCTTTAGGAGGAACGCTGGTGATCCAGGGGCAGATCAATTTGGGCCAGTTTGTTGCGGCTGAACTAATCATCTTTGCCGTGCTGGCTTCTTTCCTGAGGTTTATCGGCCAACTTGAGTATTATTACGATCTGCTCGCCAGTCTCGACAAGATCGGTTATATCCAAGATTTGCCGCAGGAAAAGGTATCTACCCATCACTTCGAGATCAAGCGCCCCATCAAGTTAAGCGCAGTGAACCTTGGTTACGATTATCTGCGGCATACCGCTTCACAGTCTGGCATCAGTTTTACGTTACAGCCAGGTAGCAGCTTGGCTGTGCTCGGGATTGCTGGCGCAGGAAAATCCTCATTGGCGGCCTTGCTCACGGGCTTGAAGCAAGCTGAGCAAGGGCATGTGGAGTTCAATGACATTGCGCTTGAACAATACAACCTGAATACCCTGCGTCAACATCTTGGTTGTGTAGGTAAGCTGGAGGTGATTGAAGGCAGTATTCTTGAAAACGTCTTGGTCGGGCGGGACGATATTCCGCTAGGGGATGTGACGCAGTTGCTGAACAAGCTAGGCTTGATGTCCAGTATCAATCGATTACCTAGTGGCCTGGATACCTTGCTTGCCGTGAATGGAGCGCCGCTTTCGACGACCCAGGCTAATTTGCTGATGCTGGCCCGCGGCATTGTTGGTCAGCCGGGTTTGTTGATTGTCGATGGCTTGCTGGATTATCTTGATGAGGCAGATTTGAATCGGGCCCTGCCATTATTACTGGAGTTGCCCGCATGCAGTGTCGTTATTTTGACACGTCATGCATCGATCGCTCAGCGCTGCGCGCAGGTGCTGATGTTGGAGGTGCATGATCATGGCATATAAGCTGAGCGATCATCAGCAGTTCGAGAAATATACCGCAACTCCCAAGATGGTGAAGCGCATCTTGGTATGGATCGTCGTATTGTGTTTTATTGTGCCAACTTTGATGCTTTTCCTGCCCTGGCAGCAGAACGTACAAGCGATGGGCTCGGTGACCGCATTTGCACCATTGGAAAGGCGTCAAAGCGTGGATGCCCCAGTTGGAGGGGTCATCAAGCAATGGTTTGTGCGCGAAGGTGCGCGCGTGAAAGCGGGCGATCCTCTACTACAAATTAGTGATGTGGACCCAAAGTTTAAGGAGCGTTTGGCTGCGCAGCGGCAGACCAGTGCGGCTAAACTCAAGGCCAAGCAGGATGAGCTACAGGCTTACGAAGTGCAGTTGCAGAACTTGCTTGCCGTGCGCCAGGCTAGGGTCAATGCTGCAGAGTATGGATTAGATGTCGCCAGGCAGAAGGTGGTGGCAGCGGCGGAAAATGTCGAATCAGCGCAAGCCACGTTGGATGCAGCGGATTTTCAGGTGAGCAGAATGCAGCGCTTGGTGCAGGAAGGCTTGGTTTCCAGGCGCGATGTCGAAGTTGCGGAGCGAGACAGGGCGGTGGCGCTCAGGAGTGTGAATAGCGTCAAGGCCGCCCTGGACTCAGCGCGGGCCGAGGAAAAAACTGCGGCTGCCAATCTGGTGCAGGTGAAGGCGGAAACCCAGGCCAATATTGATGCAAGTCGCGCGTTGTTGAGCAAGATAGGTTCTGAGGTCGCCGATACGCAGAATGAATTGACCAATCTCGAGATCAGCGTTTCGCGCCAGGAATCGCAATTGGTGAGGGCACCACGATCAGGTACGGTGTTCAGAGTGCCGGTGAATTCGCAATCCCAGGTGATCAGCCAGGGGCAGCCGCTATTGGTGATTATCCCTGATACCGAGCAACAGGCAGTGGAGTTGATGGTTAGTGGTCTTGATGCTGCCTTGATCTTGCCGGGAAGTCGCGTTCGGCTAGAGTTTGATGGTTGGCCGGCGCTTCAGGTATCTGGTTGGCCTAATGTGGCTATCGGCACGTTCGCTGGCAAAGTGGCTTTTGTGGATGCCAGTGATGACGGCACGGGACGTTTCCGCGTCATGGTAGTGCCCGATGAAAGTGTACAAAAATGGCCTGGTGAGCGCTTCTTACGGCAGGGCAGTTCATCGCGAGGCTGGATACTGTTGGAAGAGGTCTCTATCGGCTATGAAATCTGGCGTGTGCTCAATGGTTTCCCTCCACGTGTGCCGCAGGTCACGGCTGGGAGTAATCAAGGCGGATGATGATGAAGCGTATGAGGCCGGGATCAATCATCAACCATTGCCGAGTATTGGTGTGTTTGGGTTTTGTCGCTTTGGTACCAGGCGCGGCCTGGGCTGCAACAGAAATGGCGGGGGATGGACAATCGCAGGCTATTCGCCTGCCAGAGCGCCTGGACCTCAATGGGATGAGTCAAGGGCGTGCTACTACGTTGGATGAAGACTATGCTGCGACACAGCAAGAATATAAATTATCTTCGCCCAACAAGCTCAATATCAAACTCGATGATGTGTTGGCGGAGCATCCTGAGCAGATATTGATGCCAACTGGCGTTGAGCATGGGCTAACGATTGCAGATGTAAGGGCACGCGCCTTACGTAACAACCTCTCTCTTAAAGTGGTGCAGTTTGATCCACAAATTGCGCAAAGCGTGCTGGGGGCTGAACGCGCCAAGTTCGATAACATTATCTATGCAAGCTTGCGACGCACGCGCGAAAATCGCCCATTGACCAGTGGCGATATTGTGCAGCTCAAGGCGGAGGATACCTCGCTGGATGGGCAATTGGTCAAGTTGAACAAGGCTGAGCAGCAAATCGATTACCTGGATGGTGAAGCTGGTATTGCCATTCCGCTCAGGACCGGTGGTACGGTGCGTGTCAGTACGCCTTTTGAACGCAAGCTCACCGAGGGGGCGTTGGGTACTGATGAGTACAGGCGCGCCACACGGTTTTCAATTAGCCAACCCTTATTGCGCAATGCTGGTAGCAAGGTCAACGAGGCCAGTATTCGTATTGCCGACTTGGATAGGCGGGCGGTAGATGCTAGTACCCGCTTGCAGTCCATACGTGTCATTGCCTTGATAGACAAGGCTTATTGGGATTTGTATGCTGCCTGGGCCGAGTTGGAGGTAAGGCAACAGCAGTACGAACTGGCGGCGCGTAACCTTGAGATGGTGCGCCGCAAGGTGCAAGAGGGGCTGGTTGCAAGTATTGAGGCCAGTCGTGCGGAAATCGGGGTGTCTGATCGCATAGAGGCGTTGATCATGGCGAAGACCCGCTTGCAGCTTAGCCAGCGCCAGTTGCAGTTCCTGCTTAATGATCCGCAATATACTTTTGAAGGCCATGCGTTGATTCGTCCGCAATCCGAACCCATCCTTGTGCATTATGAATTTGATAGAGATAGGCTGGTGGATTCAGCGATGAAGGGAAGGCTTGAGTTGCTTGAGCTTGAACTGAAGCTGGCTGCCGATCTCAACAAGATCGAGTATTTGCAGAACCAGACATTGCCGTTATTTACGCTAGATTACAGTTATGGGGCTCTGTCTGCTGGCGCCAATAGTCTTTCCCAAGCCTATAACAGTCCCTTCGATAATCGCTTTAATGATTGGTCCGTGGGCTTGCGTTTCGAGTTGCCCATGACCAATGAGGCGCGTCGTAACCAACTGCAGCAGGCTGTGCAGCAGCGCATGCAGCGCTTGGCAACCAAGGAATTACAAGTATTGACGGTCAAGCGCGAGATTCATGATGGCGTAGATCGGGCCGAGCAGCATTGGCAGCGCATGATTGCGGCTCGGCAGCAAGTGATGCTGGCTGGTGTCAATTATGATGGTGAGCTGAAACAGTTCAATGAGGGCTTGCGCAACATGACCGAGGTGCTGGAAATGCTGAGTAGGCTAGGCGAGTCACAGATCAAGGAAATACGTGCCCTGGTGGATTACCAGGTTGCGCTGATTGATGTGGCTTATAACACTGGTACCCTGTTGGGATATGGGCAGATAGAGTTTGGCTCTTAAATCATCGCTACGCTTAGTAGCTGCGCGAGACGGCAAACTCGGCCAGCTGTAACAAGGCCTGCTTGTAAGGGGTTTCCGGCAGGTGGGCAATGGCTTTGCAGCCAATGGCAGCCTCATCGCTGGCAACTTTGCGTACATGCTCCAATGCGCCAGTATTTTTGACTGCATCAATCACAGCTGGTAGCTCATCCAGGCCACCTTGCTCGATGGCATGGCGAATAATCTTACGTTGAGCTTCAGTGCCATGGCGCATGGCATATAGCAAGGGCAGGGTGGGCTTGCCTTCAGCGAGGTCATCCCCTAGGTTCTTGCCAATTTCTGTGCTGTCGCCACTCAAGTCGAGCACATCGTCAACCAGCTGAAATGCAGTGCCCAGGCGCATGCCGTATTCCGCCATCGCCGCTTCATCCTGAGCGTTGGTGCCGCAGATAATCGCACCTAGTCGTGTGGCCGCCTCGAACAGTTTGGCGGTTTTGTAGTGGATGACCTTTAAATAGGCTGCGTCCGTGATGTCGGCATCGTGCACATTAAGTAGTTGTAGTACTTCACCTTCGGCGATCGTGTTAGTCGCTTCGGATAATACTTCCATCACCCGCATGCTCTGGATGCTGACCATCATCTGGAAAGTGCGTGAGTAAATAAAGTCACCCACCAGTACGCTGGCTGCATTGCCGAATAATGTATTGGCAGTTGCCTTACCGCGCCGCAATGAAGACTCATCGACGACATCATCATGCAGCAGCGTCGATGTGTGGATGAGCTCAATGACGGCGGCCAGTTCGTGATGCTGAGGCTCGATGTGTCCAAATGCCCCGGCAGAGAGTAGTACCAAGGCAGGTCTTAAGCGCTTGCCACCGCTGTTGACGATATAATCAGCCACCTGATTGATCAGGACGACATCGGAATGCAGGGATTTGCGAATCACCGCGTCGACTTTTTGCATGTCTTCTGCGATGCAGGATTGAATAAAAGCTAGGGACACGTCTGGCTGCCAAAAATTAGTCTCGGGATTCTAGCATACGCAATAGCGGAAACAGCCCCCGCATGCCGGAGAGGCATTTTAAAATTGCCGTTTTCCGGGCTAATTAGCATTGTCAATAATAGCATTTGCTTTCCGTGCAGTTTTCCGTATAATGCCCGATTCATTTGAATGCGTAGCAAACGAGGCATAACCATGTATGCAGTTATCAAAACTGGTGGCAAACAATATCGCGTAGCCGCTGGTGACAAGCTTAAGGTAGAAAAGTTGGCGGGCGAAGTCGGCAGCGAAATCACCCTCGACAAGGTATTGTTGGTTTCTGATGGTGAAAACACCACCATTGGTGCTCCTCTGGTTCAGGGTGCGAGCGTACAAGCCAAGGTTGTGGCTCACGGTCGTGGCGACAAGGTCTTGATCTTCAAGATGCGTCGTCGTAAGCACTATCGTAAAACTCAAGGTCATCGCCAGAGCTTTACTGAAATCCAGATTGAAAAGATTGCTGCTAAGTAAGGAGTAGTGAAAAATGGCACACAAAAAAGCAGGCGGTAGTTCCCGTAACGGTCGCGACTCACAAGCGCAGCGACTGGGTGTTAAGGCTTTTGGCGACCAGTTTGTTTCCGCTGGCAGCATTATCATTCGTCAGCGTGGTACCAAGATGCACCCGGGCGAAAATGTTGGTATTGGCAAGGATCATACCTTGTATGCCAAGGTTGACGGCAAGGTGGCTTTCTCCGTGAAAGGCGCATTGCGTCGCAAGTTGGTCAGCATCGTTCCAGCTTAATACTGGCGTGATTCGGAAAAAGCCCTATCGCATTGATAGGGCTTTTTTATTTCAGGCGGTATGATAACTGCCTTAATCGGTTCAATCCTTAACAGATAGCGATCATGAAGTTTATAGACGAAGCCACGATCAAGGTTTACGCAGGTGATGGCGGTAACGGTGTTGCCACATTCCGCCGCGAGAAATATGAAGCCATGGGCGGTCCCAATGGAGGGGATGGTGGTCGTGGTGGTTCTATTTACATGATCGCTGATCGTAATATCAATACCCTGGTGGATTACCGTTATACCCGTGTGTTCCGCGCAAAGCGTGGTGAAAATGGTCGTGGCTCGGATCAATATGGTGCGGGTGGCGATGATATGGTGCTGCGGGTGCCTGTCGGAACAGTCATTAGTGACAAGGCGACGGGACAAGTGCTGACTGACCTCGCGGAGCATGATCAGCGGGTGATGGTTGCCAAGGGTGGTAATGGCGGCTTGGGCAATATCCACTTCAAGTCCAGTATCAATCGCGCTCCGCGCCAGTGTACCAAGGGCGATGCAGGAGAAGAATTCGAGCTTTATCTTGAGCTGAAGGTGTTGGCTGACGTTGGCTTGTTGGGAATGCCTAACGCTGGCAAGTCTACGTTTATTCGTTCGGTTTCTGCGGCCAAGCCAAAGGTGGCGGATTATCCTTTTACCACCTTGCATCCCAACCTTGGCGTTGTTCGTGTCGATGCTAATCGCAGCTTCGTGATTGCCGATGTACCTGGACTGATCGAGGGGGCGGCTGAAGGTGCAGGCCTGGGCCACCAATTCCTGCGCCATCTTTCGCGTACCCGCTTGTTACTACACTTGGTTGATTTGGCGCCATTTGATGAGGCAGTAGATCCGGTTCGCGAGGCAATCGCTATCACGGAAGAGCTGCGCAAGTATGACGAAGAGTTGTATAACAAACCGCGCTGGCTTGTGCTCAACAAAGTTGACATGCTGGAAGACAGCGAAGAAAAGGTCGCGGAATTTGTCCAGAAGCTTGGCTGGACAGGCCGTTATTTTGCGATTTCCGCCTTGGCTGGCATTGGCTGCCGTGAATTGACCTATGCCATCATGGAGCATGTGGAAGAAACTAGTCGTGCCGATCACGAAGCAACTGCGAGTGCTGGGGCTGACTCAGTCACTGGATATTAGGCTGGCGGATAGGCAGACATGACGTCATTGTTGTTGAATGCGAAATGCTTGGTAGTCAAAGTCGGTTCCAGTCTGGTCACCAATAATGGTGCTGGTTTGGATCAGGGGGCCATTGCCGCCTGGGCGGATCAGATTGCCCGGTTGGTTCAGTCTGGGAAGCAGGTGGTGCTGGTCTCCAGTGGCGCGGTTGCCGAGGGTATGCAGCGCCTGGGGTGGAAAAAACGCCCGGTAGCTATCAATGAATTGCAGGCGGCAGCGGCTGTGGGGCAAATGGGTTTGGTGCAGATGTATGAAACCTGCTTTGCTTCACATGGGCTACACACTGCACAAATCCTGTTAACACATGCCGATCTTGCAGATCGCAAGCGTTATCTGAATGCACGGACTACCTTACGCACCTTGCTAGATCTAGGTGTTATCCCTGTCATTAATGAGAATGATACGGTGGTGACGGATGAAATCCGCTTTGGCGACAATGATACCTTGGGTTCTTTGGTGGCCAATCTGATTGAGGCTGATGCCTTGGTGATCCTGACCGATCAGCCTGGGTTGTATTCAGCTGACCCGCGCAAGCATCCAGATGCGGAATTCATCCAGCATGAAACCGCTGGAAATCCTGCGCTGGAAAAAATGGCGGGTGGTGCTGGTACCTTGATTGGTAGTGGCGGCATGTTAACGAAAATACTTGCTGCCAAGCGTGCTGCACGTAGCGGTGCGCATACCATTATTGCCTCTGGGCGTGAGTCTGACGTGCTGATAAGGCTGGCGCAGGGTGATGTGCTTGGTACTCACCTCGAGGCGGGCCAGGTCAAGACCTTGGCACGCAAGCAGTGGCTGGCCGATCACTTGCGCTTGGCTGGTAAGGTAGTGCTGGATGATGGCGCTGCCAAGGCATTGCTTGAAGGTGGACGTAGCCTGTTGCCGATTGGCGTGATCGCCGTTGAGGGTAGCTTTGAACGTGGCGAGGTTGTGTCATGCGTCAATGCGCAAGGGCAGGAAATTGCACGTGGCTTGATAAATTACAGTGCCCTGGAAACGGCTCGCATATTGCGTAAGCCTAGTCACGACATTGAACATATTTTGGGTTATGTCGATGAGTCTGAACTCATTCATCGCGATAACCTGATTCTGGTATAAGGGGAAATCATGTCTCAACCATTAGTAGGCATCATCATGGGCTCTGATAGCGATTGGCCCGTGATGCGTGCTGCCGCACAAATGCTGGCGGATTTCGGTATTGCCTATGAGGCTCGCGTTGTCTCGGCGCACCGCACGCCAGACCTGATGTTCGAGTTTGCCGAGCAGGCAACCGAGCGTGGTGTGCGAGTAATCATTGCTGGTGCTGGTGGTGCTGCGCACTTGCCGGGCATGGTGGCAGCCAAGACGACATTGCCGGTGCTGGGTGTGCCAGTGCCTTCCAAGCATTTGCAGGGGCAGGATTCTTTGCTGTCTATCGTGCAAATGCCTAAGGGAATCCCTGTGGCGACATTCGCCATTGGCGAAGCGGGGGCTGCAAATGCTGGCCTTTTTGCTGCTGCCATTCTCGCGACCACCGATGCTGCGCTGGCGCAAAAGCTGGCTGACTTCCGTGCTGCGCAGTCTGCGCGCGTGTTGGATATGACATTGCAAGACCAGCCTTGATTGCAATGCTGGATATTGAGTTTTAAGGAGCTTGTACGTGAGTAGTGCAACAACCATATTGCCCCCAGCGATGCTGGGGATGTTGGGTGGCGGTCAATTGGGCCGTTTCTTCGTCATTGCGGCGCATGAGATGGGTTACAAGGTGGCAGTGTTGGACCCTGACCGTAACAGTCCTGCTGGCAAGATTGCCGATGTCCACCTTTGTGCGGCTTATGATGACGCAGTGGCATTGCAGTCTTTGGCCGAGCAGTGTGCCGCTATTACTACCGAGTTTGAGAATGTGCCAGCTTCGACGTTGGAGTTGCTTGCGCAGCACAGGACTGTGCGTCCTGCTGCGGCTTCTGTTGCTATTGCGCAGAACCGCGTAGCAGAGAAAAACTTTTTCCGTGATTCCGGCCTGCCTGTGGCGCCTTATGCCGTGATCCAGCAGGAAGCTGATATTCCGGCGGCAGATAGTGGTCTTTACCCTGCCATTCTCAAGGTGGCGCGTTTTGGCTACGACGGAAAAGGCCAGGCGCGTGTAAAAACGCCAGAGGAAGCGCGTGCTGCATTTGAGAAATTTGGCGCGGAAGTCTGCGTCTTGGAGCGTATGCTCAAGCTGGATTATGAAGTTTCCGTGGTGCTGGCGCGTGACGAAGACGGCAATGTAGAAACATTCCCTGTAGCGGAAAACAGTCACCTCAATGGTATTCTGGATGTCAGCATTGCTCCAGCGCGTGGTGATGCTTCTATTCGTGATCAGGCACGTCAGCTAGCGATTGAAGTGGCGCAAAAACTTAATTACACTGGCGTGTTGGGGGTTGAATTCTTTGTGAGTGAGGGCCGTTTGCTTGTCAATGAAATGGCGCCGCGCCCACATAATTCCGGGCATTACACCATTGATGCTTGTGTCACTAACCAATTTGAGCAGCAGGTTCGTGTGTTGGCTGGCTTGCCGCTGGGTGACGCGCGCCAGCATAGCCCTGCGGTCATGGTCAATCTGCTGGGAGATATCTGGGGTGATGGTGAGCCTGCATGGGATCAAGCCTATGCCGAATCTGGCCTGAAGATGCATTTGTATGGCAAGCATGAAGCCAGGCCGGGTCGCAAGATGGGCCACTTTACAGTCATTGGCGAGAAAATGGAGCAGACCTTGCAAGGGGCTTTGAAAGTGCGCCATGCGTTGGGAATTGAAGACTAAGGCGCTTCCGTCTGATCATGTAAAAGCCAGGTCAAGTGCCTGGCTTTTTTATTTTCATCATCGGGTAGCGCTGGAGTGGCTAAGGAGAGTATTTGGAATTTCTTGAATTGAGGCAATAAAAAAGCCGGGATATCCCGGCTTTTTTACACAAGTAGGTGAGTTAGCTAATTAGGCAAGAGCCTTGATTGCTGCGCTCAGGCGACTCTTATGGCGAGCTGCCTTGTTCTTGTGAATGATTTTCTTATCTGCAATGCGGTCGATCACGCTGACATTTTCATTGAACACGCTTTGTGCTGCAGTCTTGTCGCCGGCTTCTACCGCTTTAATGATCTTTTTGACCGCGGTACGCAGAGCCGAGCGCAAACTTGCATTGTGGGCGCGTTGCTTGATTGCCTGACGTGCACGCTTTCTCGCCTGTGCGCTATTAGCCATGGATGATAATTCCTGTAAATTGAAATCGAAGCCAAGCATATTAACTAATATTCTGAGTAAACGCAATCCCTATGTTGCGCTTTCAGTGAGTTGATGGACTAGCCGTGATAAAATCACCACTTTGGTCTAGCCGTTGGACTTGATGACTGTGATGCGTGTGCAATGAATCTGTTAAAAGCGTTGGCTGCTGTCGGGAGCATGACATTTGTTTCCCGCATCTTGGGGTTTGTCAGGGATACATTGATCGCACGCGTATTTGGTGCCGGGATCTACACCGATGCTTTTTTTGTCGCTTTCAAGATACCCAATCTCTTGCGCCGTCTCTTTGCCGAGGGGGCTTTTTCCCAGGCATTTGTGCCGGTTCTCGCAGAGTATAAGAATCGTCGCGGTCATGATGAAACCTATGACCTGATCAGCAAAGTAGCCACCCTACTGGGCCTCGTGCTCATGGGGGTGACCTTGCTCGGTATGCTGGCTGCTCCTGTCATTGCGTATGTTAGCGCACCTGGTTGGGCGCATAGCGAGCCGGAAAGCTTTGCGCTGACGATAGATATGCTGCGCATTATTTTCCCCTATATCCTGCTGATCTCCCTTGTGTCGCTTGCTGGTGGGGTGTTGAATACTTATAGCAAGTTTTCTGTGCCAGCGTTTACTCCAGTTTGGCTCAATATTGCCTTTATCATTGCAGCATTGTTTTTTGCGCCTTACTTTGACCCTCCTATCATGGTGCTGGCTTGGGCGGTATTTGCGGGCGGTGTGCTACAGCTGGCTTTCCAGTTACCTTTCTTGCGCAAGATCGGTATGTTGCCTCGCGTACGCTTCGATTTCCGTGATGAAGGTGTCTGGCGTATCCTGCGCCTCATGGGGCCGGCAGTATTCGGTGTCTCCATTGCTCAGTTGTCATTGCTGATCAACACCATTTTTGCTTCTTTCCTGGCTACTGGCAGTGTTTCCTGGCTGTATTATGCAGATCGCCTAATGGAGTTCCCCACTGGCTTGCTTGGCGTGGCTCTAGGGACGATTCTGCTGCCTAGCTTATCCAAGAGCGTGGCAGACAAGGCTGAGCAGGAATACTCCGCGTTGCTGGATTGGGGTTTGCGTCTGACTTTGATTCTGGCTTTGCCTTCTGCCGTGGCGTTGGCGGTGTTGTCTGTGCCTTTGGTGACGTCTTTATTCCACTATGGTGCTTTTACCGAGCATGACGTCTGGATGACGCGCCAGGCCTTGATCGCGTATAGCCTGGGTCTGCTCGGCCTGATTTTGGTGAAAGTGCTAGCTCCTGGTTTTTATGCACGCCAAAACATCAAGACGCCGGTCAAGATTGCTGTGGTGACCTTGATTGCGACTCAGCTGATGAATCTAGCGTTTGTCGGCATCTTCCAACATGCTGGCCTGGCATTGGCTATCGGTCTGGGAGCGTGCATCAACGCAGGTTTGCTTTATTACAACCTGCGCAAGAGCGCGATTTACCAGCCACAGCCTGGTTGGTTGGGCTTTATTGCACGTGTCGTCGTGGCTTTGCTCGTCATGGGTGTTGTGCTCTGGTGGGGCGCAGGAGATAGCGCATATTGGCTCCAAGCCACCTTATGGCAAAAGCTTGTTTACTTGATTGGATTGGTGGGCTTGGGCGTGGTGGTCTATTTTGCTGCCTTGTGGTTGATGGGCTTGCGTGTGCGTGATTTCATCAAGCGTAGTGTGAGCTGAGGAGCTTAGCTGCATGCAGATATTCCGTCATTTTCACCAAGCCGCCCATCATCCACTCGCTGTGGCAATTGGCAATTTTGATGGTGTGCACCTAGGGCACCAGGCTTTGTTACAGCGCCTCAATGAAGTTGCAGCAGCACAAGGCCTGAAATCGGCAGTGATGACTTTTGAGCCGCATCCAAGGGAGTTTTTTGCGCCTGATCAGGCACCTGCACGGCTGACTTCGTTACGCGAGAAGTTGGAGCTATTTGCTGAGGCTGGCGTGGAATATGTCTATGTTTGCCATTTTAATCGTCGTTTCGCTGCGATCACCGTCGAAGCTTTTATGCAGGACATTTTGCGTAACGCGCTGGATGCGCGTGCGGTCTTGGTTGGCGAAGATTTCCGCTTTGGCGCAGGGCGGCAGGGAAGCATGCAGGACTTTGTCCGTGCCGGGTTTAATCTGCAAAGCCAGCCGCAGGTCAACCTCGATGGCAAGCGTGTTTCCAGCACTGCCATTCGTGAAGCGCTCGCCCAAGGCCAGCTTGTGGAGGCTGCGCGCTTGCTGGGTCGTCCTTACAGCATTAGCGGCAAGGTGGTGCATGGCGATAAGCTGGCGCGAGAGCTAGGTTACCCGACGGCGAATATCCATATGCTGCATGATAGGCCACCGTTCTTTGGCATCTATGCGGTAAAATTAGAAGGTTTGGCTGAAGGCAATGGTGCAGACCTGCCCGGTGTCGCCAGCCTTGGCGTGCGGCCAACCGTCAAGCAAAATGGCAAGCCGACGCTGGAAGTGCATTTGTTCGATTTTAACGGCGATATCTATGGCAAGCATGTGCGGGTGAAGTTCATGCACAAGATACGTGATGAGATGAAGTTTGATAGCCTGGATACATTGAAGTACTGGATTGCCAAGGATGCAGAGATGGCGCGTGATTATTTCCGCAGCTATCCTTAAAAAGATTTTAAAGATAGATAGACACTAGACCGATGAGCGAAAACACCAAATACAAGTTGAACCTGCCAGAAACCAGCTTCCCTATGCGAGGAGACTTGGCAAAGCGTGAACCCGCATGGCTGAAGAGCTGGCAGGAAAAACAGGTGTACCAGCGTATACGCAATGCCCGTAAAGGTGCGAAGAAATTCATCCTGCACGACGGCCCTCCTTATGCCAACGGTGCGATTCACCTCGGACATGCGGTCAACAAAATATTGAAGGACATCATCGTCAAGTCCAAGACCTTATCCGGCTTTGATGCGCCTTACGTGCCGGGCTGGGATTGCCATGGCTTGCCGATTGAGCTTGCTGTTGAGAAGCAGCATGGCAAGGATATTCCGCCTGCCAAGTTCCGCGAGTTGTGTCGCGCTTATGCTGCCGAGCAGGTAGCCAAGCAAAAGCAGGATTTCATCCGTCTCGGCGTGTTGGGGGATTGGGATCATCCTTATCTGACCATGGATTTCCATACCGAAGCTGACATTATTCGTGCTCTCGGCGACATTTACAGTAATGGCTATCTCTACCAAGGCTCCAAGCCTGTGCATTGGTGCGTGGATTGCGGCTCGGCATTGGCTGAGGCTGAAGTCGAATACGAAGATGTCAATTCGCCCGCGATTGATGTTGGTTTCAAGTTTGTCGACAATGCCGCGCTGGGCGCAGCGTTCAATGCCGCCATCACTGGCGATGCTTATGCGGTGATCTGGACGACGACCCCTTGGACCTTGCCTGCCAATCAGGCAGTGAGTGTCCACCCTGAGCTGGATTACGACTTGGTGCAAACCTCGCGAGGTCTACTGGTGCTGGTGCATGATCTGGTCGAGGCAACGCTCAAGCGCTATGGTGAAGAAGATGCGCAAGTGCTGGGCTCTGCCAAGGGCGCGGCACTCAAGGGCTTGCTGTTGCAACATCCTTTCGACCAACGTACTGTGCCTGTCATCACCGGTGAGCATGTGACTACCGATGCTGGTACCGGTTTGGTGCACACGGCTGCTGCTCACGGTAATGACGACTGGCTGGTGATGCGTACCAACTACCCTGAGGAAAAACCGCGTGTGCTGATCGGCGGCGATGGCAAGTTCTTCACTAGCGAACTGGTCGAGCTTGCTGCTATCCGCGGACTTAACCGCCAAGAGGCCAACAAGGTCATCCTCACCGTATTGCAGGAAAAAGGCGCTTTATTCGCCAGCGCACGCCTCAACCATAGTTTCCCGCATTGTTGGCGCCACAAGACACCGCTCATGCAACTTGCCACTCACCAGTGGTTCATCGGCATGAACCAGGTAGGTAGCAATGGCAAGTCTTTGCGCGAACTGGCTAACAAGGCAGTGGATGATACGGCGTTCTTCCCGGCCTGGGGTCGTGCCCGCCTGGAAGCGATGATCAAGAATCGTCCTGATTGGTGTGTCTCGCGCCAGCGCAACTGGGGTGTACCTATGCCGTTCTTCGTGCATAAGGAGACAGGCGAGCCGCATCCGCAAACTGCGGCACTGCTGGAAACCGTGGCTTTGCAAGTCGAGCAACAAGGCATTGAAGCCTGGTTCTCGCTGGATGGCGCGGCTTTCCTGGCCCAGCATGCGCCAGATGATGCCGACCAATATCAAAAGGTGACCGATACGCTGGACGTGTGGTTTGATTCCGGTGCTACGCATGCGGCGGTATTAAAGCGTCGTCCTGAACTGCAAAGCCCTGCCGACCTCTATCTGGAAGGGTCGGACCAGCACCGTGGTTGGTTCCAGTCTTCGCTGCTCACCGGTTGCGCCATTGATGGACGTGCACCTTATCATGCCTTGCTGACACATGGTTTTACCGTGGACGAGAAGGGCTACAAGATGTCCAAATCTCGCGGCAACGGTATTGAGCCGCAGGACATCTGCAACCGCTTGGGTGCTGACATGCTGCGCTTGTGGATTGCCTCCACTGATTATTCCGGCGAAATGTCGTTGTCCGAGGAAATCCTCAAGCGTGTGACTGATAGCTATCGCCGAATCCGTAATACCTTGCGCTTCCTGCTGGCCAACCTGGCAGATTTCGATGCCAAGCAGGATATGCTGCCGGTTGAGCAATGGCTGGAGCTTGATCGCTTCGGCCTGGCGTTGACGCAGCAATTGCAGGAGCAAGTGATTGCCGATTTTGACCGCTATGAATTCCACCTTGCCGTACAAAAGCTGGTGGGTTTCTGCTCCGAGGAGCTGGGCGGCTTCTATCTGGATGTCCTGAAAGACCGCTTGTACACTTCGGGAGATCAATCCCACGCGCGTCGTTCCGCACAAAGTGCGCTACATCACATCACTCATGCCTTGATGCGCCTGATGGCACCTATCATGAGCTTCACGGCAGATGAAATCTGGAATACCTTAGGCTTGGATGCCCAGGCCACGGTATTTGAAGAGGTATGGTATGTATTGCCGGCGCATGGTCTGGATGCATCAGTGCTGCAAGATTGGCAAGCCGTGCTTGAAGTGCGCAATGTTGCCAATAAAGCCATTGAGAACGAACGTGCTCAAGGCAAGATAGGCGCTTCGCTACAGGCAGAGCTGGATATCTACGCCAGCGGTGAGACCCATGCCGCACTGGCAAGGTTGCATGAGGATTTACGCTTCGTACTCATGGCTTCCCGCGCTACCTTGCATGCACGTGAAGGCGAGTTGGAGGTACAGGTCAGTGCTAGCTTGCATGCCAAGTGCGACCGCTGCTGGCACTACCGTGCCGATGTGGGTAGCGATGCTGATCACCCCACGATCTGTGGTCGGTGCGTAAGTAATCTCTTTGGCAAAGGCGAGTCACGTCATTATGCTTAAATGGCTAGGCCTGAGTGGCATGGTGATCGCACTGGACTTATATACCAAGCACTTGGTGCTCAAGGCGTTTGAGTATGGCGAACACCTGCCGCTGACATCATTTTTTGACTTGGTGCGCTATCACAACGAGGGTGCTGCATTCAGCTTCCTCGCCGCAGCTGGTGGCTGGCAGCGCATCTTTTTCAGTGCGATTGCCGTGGTCGCGTCAGCGATTATTATTCGCCTGCTACGCAAATATCCGCAGCAGCACCTGTTTTGTTTTGCGCTGGCTTTAGTGTTGGGCGGCGCTTTGGGCAATCTTTATGATCGCGTCACCTTGGGCTACGTGGTTGATTTCCTGTTCTTTCATTACCAGGAGTATTACTGGCCAGCCTTTAATGTGGCAGATTCGGCGATTTGCGTAGGTGTGGCTTTGCTGATACTGGATAGCTTCAGGAAAAAGGCCTGAGACAGTTGCGACATGGAAAAACAAAAAAGCACACCTCGGTGTGCTTTTTTATTATATGAAGTGTACTTAAGCTGCTTGCTTGAGGCTGGCAATATCAATCACGAAGCGGTATTTCACATCGCTCTTTAATATGCGCTCGAATGCGGTATTGATCTCCTGGATGGGGATCAATTCAATATCCGAGGTAATGTTGTGCTCGGCACAGAAATCGAGCATCTCCTGGGTTTCCTTGATGCCGCCGATCAATGAGCCTGCCAGCTTGCGGCGCTTAAAAATGAGGTTGGCGACGCTGGGGGATGGATGTGGACTATCGGGCACGCCAACCAGGCACATGGAGCCATCGCGCTTAAGCAGGCCCATGAATTGATCAAGATCGTGTGGCGCAGCGACAGTATTAAGGATGAAATCAAAGCTGAGCGCATGTTGCTGCATTTGCGCAGCATCTTTCGAGATTACTACCTCATTGGCACCCAAGCGCTTGGCATCTTCTACTTTGCTTGGAGAAGTCGTGAACAATACGGTTTGCGCACCAAATGCCTTGGCAAACTTCACACCCATATGGCCAAGACCACCCAGGCCGACAATGCCGACTTTTTGTCCAGGGCCTACATTCCAGTGGCGCAGTGGTGAGTAAGTGGTAATGCCTGCGCAGAGCAGGGGCGCTGTGGCAGCCAGATTCAGCTTGTCTGAAATCTTGAGAGTGAAACGCTCATCGACAACGATCAAGTTGGAATAACCACCATAAGTTGACTGCCCGGGGGACTGTTTATCTGGGCTGTTATATGTGAACACGGATTGGTTGCAGAATTGCTCCAGTCCCTCTGCGCAGTCTGGGCAAGTGCCGCATGAGTCCACCAAGCAACCGACGCCAGCAAGGTCGCCAGCCTTGAATTTTTTCACGTTGCTACCAACCTGGGTGACGCGGCCAACAATTTCGTGACCAGGTACCATGGGAAAGGTGGAGTTGCCCCATTCGTCCCTTGCTTGGTGCAAGTCTGAATGGCAGACGCCACAGTACAAAATCTCGATCTGCACATCGTTGGCTCCTACCTCACGACGCTCGAATGTGAACGGGGATAACGGTGACTTGGGGTCATGTGCTGCATAGCTGATGGCTTTGGTCATGGCGATGCTCCTAGCGAAATGAAAAACGGTTAATAATCAGAGGTCAGAGGATGACATGATTATGCCGTGCTTCATTGATCCAATGAATGGAAATAACTTCATTTCACAATTCCTGGAAAATGAATAATAAAATCACCAACTGGCCTGGATAGGCCAGTTGGGGTATGGGTTAAAGTGGTGTTGAGATTAGCTGCGACGGTTATCGACCGCAAACCACAGTGCGCTAGAGCTTGCCAGGATCAGGAAGCCGCCAGCCATGGCTAGATCCTTGAGGAACAGAATAGTTTGCATTGAATCTTTGAGATCGAAGTGAAACAGGAAGGCAGCTGCGATACAGAAAATCGCGAGCGCCCAGGCAACCAGTCGTGTCTGGAAGCCAATGACGATGGCAATACCACCAAGAAGCTCAAGTGCAATGGTGGGCCATAACAGGATGCCTGGTATTCCGGCAGACTCCATATAAGCGATAGTGCCAGCCTGATCAGCAATTTTACCTGCGCCTGCAACAATGAAAATGATGGCAAGCAGGATACGTCCAACGACATGTGCATACTGGTTCATTCATTTCTCCTCGGCTTCATATTTGGAATAGTTGGCGACAGATCAATATCACCTGCCGCCAAGCTCCACCATAAAACAATTTTGCCGTGGATGCCATGCTGACGCACACATCTATACCACCTGAGATGCCGCTTATGCCTTGGCGATGGCCTCCAGCGCAGCTTTCACGCCTGATGCATAAGCTGGGTCTGCCCGGTGGAATTGCGCCAAGATACGCTCCTGGATAGAGGCATTCGCCTGCGATAACCCAGCGGCAATATTGTTAACCAATTGCTGTTTTTGCTCTGCATCCATCAGGCGGAACAAGGCACCTGGCTGGCTGAAGTAGTCTTCATCCGATTGATCGTGATAGCTAATCCATGCATCCTCCAGCACGGGAAGGGCTGGTTGAGCATAATGGGCGGCTGGGGCTGGCGACACGCCTGCTCTGTCATTGGGATAGAAGTTAGGTGTTTGGTGAAGGCTGTTGGCGGATGCACCATGGCCTGTCACCGGGCAACCTGCGGCCATGGCGCCGTCACGTTGGTAATGGTGTACTGGGCAGCGTGCGGCATTGACGGGCAGTTGGTTGGCATTGACCCCAACACGGTAGCGGTGTGCATCTTGGTAGGCTAGCAAGCGTGCCTGCAACATTTTGTCTGGCGAGGCACCAATGCCTGGCACCAGGTTGCTGGGCGCAAATGCCGATTGTTCGGTTTCGGCAAAGTAGTTGTCGACATTGCGGTTCAACTCAAGTTGGCCAATCTCGATCAAGGGGTAGTCGCTATGCGGCCAGACCTTGGTGAGGTCGAACGGGTTGATCTTATAAGTGCGGGCCTCAGCTTCCGTCATGATTTGCACCTTGACAGTCCAAGAGGGGAATTCGCCCCTGGCAATCGCTTCCACCAGGTCTTGTTGTGTGCCATGTGTGGGCAACTTGGCCGCCTCATCTGCTGTTACGGTCTTGATGCCTTGGTTGCTCTTGATGTGCCACTTGACCCATACGCGTTCGCCCTTGTCATTCCAGAAGCTGAGTGTATGCGAGCTAAAGCCATGCATGTGGCGGTAAGATGCAGGAATGCCGCGATCAGACATGAGGATGGTCATCTGGTGCAAGGATTGTGGGTGGTTGGCCCAGAATTCATAAGCGTTAGCGGGATTGGGCAGGTTGGTTTGCGGGTCTTTTTTCTGCGAGTGAATAAAGTCCGGGAACTTGATTGGGTCGTTGAGGAAGAACACCGGGGTGTTATTGCCGACGAGATCAAAATTGCCTTCGCGCGTATAAAACTTGATGGCAAATCCCCTGGGGTCGCGGGCAAAGTCACTGGAGTCCTGACCACCACCTACTGTGGAGAAGCGTACGAATACCTCGGTTTTATCACCTACCTGCTGCAAAAAGCTCGCTATCGTGCGATCACTCAAACTCTTGGTTAGTGTGAATGTGCCATAGGCGCCTGTACCACGCGCATGAACTACACGCTCGGGGATACGTTCACGGTTGAAATGGGCAAGCTTCTCGAACAGGTAGTGGTTATCGAACGTGAGAGGGCCGCGTGGACCAACACTAATGCTGTTGTTATCGTCTGGAACCGGGGCTCCTGCTGACGTGGTCAAGGTGCTCATGACTTTCTCCTGGGTTGGTGGCTGTATATTGTTTATTTATCTCGGGCAATGTTTTATTCATACCACAGTACTCTTATAAAACAGCGCCTCTTGGATGACAACCATCTTACCTATGACGTTCATGTACTAAAAATTGATTGTTTCTATTTTGTTGATAAGAATAATTAATTGATTTATGCAGAGAAGTGCAATAAAAAAGGAGCCATAAGCTCCTTTTTTCTGTATGCCCTAGCTACCTTATTGATGGGGGTTTACTCGGATTTTTTGCAGGATGATGGTGGATAGCTCCTCAATTGAACGACTGGTAGAGTCGATCCAGTTGATACCTTCACGCTGCATCAGGTCTTCAGCCAGGCGGATTTCCTGGCGGCAGTTGTCCAGTGATGCATAGTGGCTATCAGGGCGACGCTCACTACGCACGCTGTGCAGGCGCTCTGGGTTGATCGAGAGGCCATAGAGCTTTTCTGGATATTTCTTCAAGGCTTCGGGCAAGGTGCCACGCTCTAGATCTTCCGGGATGAGCGGGTAGTTGGCGGCCTTGATGCCGAACTGCATGGCCAGGTATAGGCTGGTGGGTGTCTTGCCACAACGGGATACGCCAACCAGAATGACTTGTGCCTCGCTCAGGCCGAAATCGGTCATGCCGTCATCGTGATTGAGCGTAAAGTTGATGGCATCAATACGCTCGTAATAGCTGTTACCCAGCACGCTGTGGGCAATGCCCGAGGTGCGCGAGGGTTGCTCTTGCAACTCTTCTGCCAATGGATCGACGAATGATCCAAACACATCCAGGTGCACGGCATTGCTTTGCTTGAGCTTGTCGCGCAGATCGGTATTGACGAGGGTCATCACGATGATAGGACGTGCACCATCGGCTTTTTCCGTATCGGCAATCTTCACCAATGCCTCTTCCACCTTCTGCTCAGAGTTGGTGAAAGGCAGGCGGATATGCTTGAAACTCACCGTCGGGAAGTGCGCCAGCAAATGCCCGACGGATTCGGCAGTAATCCCGGTACCGTCGGAAATGAAAAATACACTACGTTGTTGCATGGCGCGCTATCCCTTTAGCCTGATGAATTACTTCTTGCTGATACGTTGCCAGGTATTGATCACGGTATCAGGGTTGAGCGAGACAGATTTGATGCCCTTTTCTACCAACCACTCCGCGAAATCTGGGTGATCGGAAGGCCCTTGACCGCAAATACCAACGTATTTGCCCAGGCGGTTAGCTGTGCTGATCGCCATTTCCAGCAATACCTTGACCGCAGGGTCGCGCTCATCAAAGCCTGCTGCAACGAGGCCAGAGTCACGGTCCATACCCAGCGAGAGCTGTGTCAGGTCGTTGGAGCCGATGGAGAAGCCATCGAAGTATTCCAGGAACTGCTCAGCCAACAAGGCGTTGGAAGGAATTTCGCACATCATGATCAGGCGCAAGCCATGCTCACCACGCTTGAGGCCGTGCTTGGCGAGAATCTCGACCACTTTGCGTGCTTCATCCAGCGTACGGACAAATGGAATCATCAATTCAATATTGGTGAGGCCGAGTTGCTCACGTACTTTGCGCATAGCGATGCACTCCAGCTCGAAGCAGTCTTCGAAATCTGGTGATATGTAGCGTGTTGCGCCACGGAAGCCCAGCATTGGGTTTTCTTCTTCTGGCTCGTAGATTTCGCCGCCAATCAGCTTGCGGTATTCGTTCGACTTGAAGTCGGACATACGCGCAATGACTGGCTTGGGCCAGAATGCTGCACCAATGGTGGCGACACCTTCTGCCAGCTTGTCGATATAGAACTGGCGTGGGCTGTCATAGCCCTGAGCGCGGCGCTTGATATCTTCTTGCAGTTCGGCAGGTACGCTATCCAGGTTCAGGATGGCCTTGGGGTGGATGCCGATCATGTTGTTGATCACGAATTCCAGGCGGGCCAGGCCAACACCATCGTTCGGGATTTGTGCAAAGCTGAACGCCATGTCGGGATTGCCAACGTTCATCATGACCTTGACCGGTGCAGGTGGCAGTTTTGCCTTTTCTTCCTGGGTCACGGTGAATGGAATCGCGCCGGTATACACGTAACCGGTTTCACCTTCTGCACAGGAAACGGTGACGATCTGGCCGTCTTCCAGCAGATCAGTTGCATTCACGCTGCCAACAATCGCAGGGATGCCCAGTTCACGCGCAATGATTGCTGCGTGGCAGGTACGACCACCACGGTTGGTCACCAGTGCAGATGCGCGCTTCATGACGGGTTCCCAGTTCGGGTCTGTCATGTCGGCAACTAGTACGTCACCAGGTTGTACGGTGTTCATTTCAGAAGCATGCTTGACCACGCGAACCGGGCCAGAGCCTACTTTTTGCGTCACGGCACGACCAGTGATGATCGCGGTGTTGCCGCTGCTGTTGATCTGGAACTTCTCAACAACGTTGCCGCTTTGGGACTTCACAGTCTCCGGGCGCGCTTGCAAAATGTAGAGCTTGCCATCTACGCCATCACGGCCCCACTCTACGTCCATTGGACACTTGTAGTGCTCTTCAATCAATACGGCAAAACGGGCGAGTTCGAGGATTTCTTCATCAGCGATGGAGTAGCGGGCACTTTCTTCCTTACTGTTTTCTACCGTGTGGGTACTCTTGCCGGCGACATTGCTGTCGCTGAATACCATCTTGATCAGCTTGGAGCCAAGGTTGCGACGCACAATGGCAGGGAAGCCCTTGGCGAGCAATGGCTTGTGCACATAGAACTCATCGGGGTTTACCGCACCTTGGACCACGGTTTCACCGAGGCCGTAGGATGAAGTGATGAACACAACATCTGGGAAACCAGACTCGGTGTCCATGGTGAACATGACGCCAGAGCTCCCCAGATTGCTGCGTACCATACGCTGCACGCCAGCAGACAAGGCGACATCCGCATGAACGAAGCCCTTGTGAACGCGATAGGAAATAGCACGGTCATTGTAGAGGGAAGCAAATACTTCCTTGATGGCATGCAGGATGTTGTCCAGGCCGTGGATATTGAGGAAGCTTTCCTGTTGGCCTGCAAAGGAGGCATCAGGCAAGTCTTCTGCAGTGGCTGAAGAGCGTACGGCAAATGTCATGTCGTCGCCAGAATCGGCGGTCAGTGTCTTGTAATGTTCTGCAATGGCGTCTTGCAGCTCCTTGGGGAACGGAGTGTCCACGATCCACTGGCGGATTTTCTCGCCGGTGGTAGCCAATGCATCAACATCATCAACGTCCAGCTTGTCCAGCTCTGCATTGATGCGCTTATCCAGGCCATCTTTTGCCAAGAATTCGCGATAAGCGTGGGCTGTTGTGGCAAAACCACCTGGCACTCGTACGCCTTTTGCAGTGAGCTGGCTGATCATTTCGCCCAAAGAGGCATTCTTGCCGCCAACTGCTGGCACATCGGTGATGCGCAGTTTGTCAAAGGCGATTACGTAATCCAACATGTTTACTCTCCATCAATTACATGGCGCTGGGCGCACGTAAGTTTTTGTTTCAGTATGGCTTTCCACTGAGCTGTTGAGCTGCTTGGGGATCGGGATACTAAAAAAGCTAAAGATTTTAAGGGGATGCAGATAAGAAAACCAATATTTTGCCTTATTCTGGGCTTTGGTGTCACCTGTCACTGTGCGGTGACACCAAAAAATCACCTTGAAAACGCAATAATATTAGATTGTAAACGCTGAGTCGTCAGTTCGGATAGGCAAGGCACTAGTCCAAATGGGCTAGGCACTGATTGTTATCCATCATCTTAAATATGACAGCGCTTACTTCTTGGCAGGATGCTTGTTCAGTTTCCGTTGCAGTGTGCGCCTGTGCATATTCAGGCTACGCGCCGTGGCAGAGATATTGCCATCGTGTTCTTGTAGCACGCGCTGGATGTGTTCCCACTCCATACGATTGACGGAAAGCGCGTTGCTGGGCACTGGGGCGTTGATGTCTCCTTCGACGCGCTCGAAAGCGGCTAAAATCTGGTCGGCATCTGCAGGCTTTGCAAGATAGTGCGTGGCTCCCAGCTTGACGGCCTCTACGGCGGTGGCAATGCTGGCATAACCAGTGAGTACTACGATGCGCGTCTGGTTATCCAGTTGATGCAGGTGTTTGACCAATGCCAGCCCGGAGTCTCCGGGCATGCGCAAGTCAATCACGGCATATTCGGGACTTTCGTCCACATACATGCAGATGGCTTCTGCAACATTGTGGGCGACTTGCACAAGAAAGCCGCGTTTATGCATGGCTTTTTCCAGCACCTGGGTAAAGACTTCATCATCGTCCACCAGTAGCATCGTCGGTTGGTCAGGTAAGGGTGCTTGTGTCATGGTGCTGGTGTCGATGGCAGTTTTAATTGTAGTTTCTTCAGTGGGATACGTATTTGGGTAAGCGTGCCTTGCGTCTCCCGCGGGGTAAAGGTGACTTCGCCATCAAATTTTTCCAGCACGGACTTGGCCAGAAAGATACCCAGCCCTAATCCGCCCGCGGCTTGCTTGCTGCTGTTGAAGGGTTTTCCCAGCAAGGCAGGGTGGTCCGCGCCAGGGAATTGCCCTTGGTCATCAATATCAATCACCAGGTTGTCTTGGGCTATCTTGGCCACCAGGCTAATTCCCTCTGGCGAGGCATCGGCTGCATTATTGATCAAGTTGCTGATAGCCTGGCCTAGTGCCAGGTCGGCGACGATGACGGGAGAAGGTGACGGGAGCTGTATATCCATCGCGAGCGGGGTGGCGGGACGCATATCTTGCCAGCGCTCTGCGACGTATTGGATAAATGCATGCGCAGGCATTGCGCTGCTAGCATCGGAACGTATCATGCCTGCCGATGCAGTAATGGAGGAAAGTATTTCCTTGCAGCGGTCAACTTGCTTGCGCAACAGCGTGAGTGAGCTTGTCAGCTCCTTATCGTGCTGATGCTCCTGCACTAACTCCTGAGTAAGGACTGCCATGGTGGAAAGTGGCGTGCCTAGCTCGTGAGCGGCCCCTGTTGCTAGTGTGCCAAGCGCTAGCATGCGCTCGCTGGCGAGTACTTTTTCCCGTGATTCTGCAAGTAGTTTGTCATATTCCCTCAGGTTGCGCCCCATGCGCTCGACGAAAAACGCAATGACGATGGCACTGACGACAAAGCCCCCCCACATGCCGAGCAAATGCAGGCTGAAGCCTTCATCATGCTCGTGATATGGCGCGCCATGCTGCATATGGCTGTGGATGGTCAACGGTTCGTACCAGAACATGAGCAAGCTATAAGCTGTGATGACTAGTGCGGCAATCAGCCAAGTGTAACGCCAAGGGAGTGCCACGGCGGCAACTGAAAGAGGTAGTAAGTACATCCAGACAAAAGGGTTGCTATAGCCTCCCGTGGCGTAAAAGAGCCATGTGAGCAGGGTGATGTCGAGCAATAGCTGCGTCAGCAACTCCAGTTCATGGATGCGGGCCTGGCGCCACAGTCTCAACCAACTGATGAGGTTGACGACCAGCATCAAGCTAATAGCGCTGACGACCTTGAGCGTGGGGAGCACGATATCAAATACCTGAGTGGCGACAATACTAGCCATAACCAGCGCGGTCATCATGACTACACGTAGCCACAACAACCGACGCAGATTAGTGGTAAAGGCAAGGGAAGACATGGCGTAATGTTAACCTAGACATGATCAGGCAGGGCATGTGACAAAATGTCACGTATGTATCATCGCTATGTCGGAGTAAGAGGGGCTGGGGGCTGCGACAACGTGTCGCATTCACAGGCTGGAGGACAGCATTTATATTTCCCTTATCCGATTAAGGATTCCTCATCTAAAGGTCTATGGACTTTTTTCAGGGGCTGGGTACTTGCTGGTACCCAGCCTTTTTCTTTGTTTTTAATCCTAGTGAAGTTGCCATCTATCCCTTTGAGGTTGATGAGCAGCTATCGCTGTCAGATATCCAACCGGAGCGAGGCATATACGCCGCGACCTTCGCCAGGAGAGTGCAGGGTTTGCGCGTACTCAGTATCGTAATATGCATATTCATAGTAACGATCCATTAGATTACGTACTTGCAACTCCAGGCTGATGTTTTTCTGCACTTGCCAGGCTGCGCTGAGGTTGAGCAGGAAATAACCGCCATATTTTCCCCAAGTGTTGGAACGCTCAAGATAATAGTCGCCTTGGCCATTGCCCCAGGCTGAAAGCTTGAGCGTGGACAATAGGCGGTAATCTGCGCCCAGGCCATAAATCTGCCGGGGCACATGATCAATCTCGTTCCCTTTGTTGGAAAGCTCGGTATTCCCGGGCTTGGTGATCTCGGAGCGTTGCACCGAGAGATTGGCCCAAATATCCAGTTTTTCAGTTGGACGCAGGTTAGCCTGGAAATCTATCCCTTGCCGCAAGGTCTCGCCGATGTTTTCAGAGTCGTTGCTGGCGCTGCCCAAGATGCGGCGAGCTTCATTGTTGGCTTTTTGTTCCCAGGCGGCAATGCGTCCATCTATCCAATTAGTCGGCTGGAACTTCAGGCCCAGTTCCCAACCCTCATTGATCGAGGGCTTGAGGTCGGGGGCGAGCGGGTTGGTTTTATAAGTCGCTGCCCCTATGCCCACCTGGAAGCTGCGCCCCCAATTACCATAGGCGCTGTAATGTTCTGAAAAGTTATATACCGCGCTGAGCTTGGGTTGGCGGATCGCGCCATAGTCTTGGATATCTGCCGTGGTGCCCGTGAGGATATTTCTGAAATCCCCCTCTACGCGATCTACACGATAGGCGGGCACGATCTTGAGCTTCGCTGTCGGGCGGATGACGGCTTGCAAGTAAACACCATAGGTATCGAAGGCATAGTGCTGGTTGCGTGTTGCGCTGAGTCGCTGACGTGCATTCGTCGTGTATCGGTAGTTCTCGTTGTTCTGCCATTCGGCACTCAGGCCACTTTCAATCGCTAGGCTATGCAGGCCCAGATGCTCGACATTTGGTCTCCACGTCAGGGTGGAGAGTAGCCCGGTATGGTTTTCCCTGAGTAGACGCTCCTGCTGATTGGGGTTCATGATGGAAAAGCGCACCCAGCGCTGATCATCCATGGTGTTGAGGTAGGCCTTGTTGGAAAGAAACCAGCGCTCATTGATGCTCCAGTCAAGGTGCAGGCTGAGCTGGTTGAGCTCACGTTCGCCACCATCTGTGCTGTTGTGCGGCATGGATTGACGGGGGTGGGCGCGTGCCTGATCGTAGGTGAGGTAGCCAGCCTCCTGTGCATCCTGTCGGTAATGACGGGCGATCAAGCCGGTGCGCAAGCGCCCGTCACTGGAGTCGTAAAACCATTTGCCAGCTACTGAGTGCTTGCGGGAATCAGAGTGGGCGCGATAACCATCGTATTCCTGCACTGCGGCAAAATAATTCTGGCTGAAGCCGTCTTTCTCAATGCCCATGGCTGTTTGCAATTCACGTGTGTTGAAGCTGCCATAGCTGGCACGTGCTGTCGTATAGTTGCCGCCGATACGGGTCACAACATTGGCATTGCCAGCAATGTTATGCAGGCCGTAACGTGGATCATTGGTACCACGCACTACTTCGATAGCCTCGATATCAAGTGGCATGATCATGTCGAGGTACGGCATGTTGCCATCGTTGCTGTTGCTGGGGATGCCGTCGATCAATAACTTAACGGCATTGATCTCGCCCTCGCCATTGAAGCCACGGAATGAAAATTTTCCTGTCGAGGTCCCCATGCGGTACTCGGTCAGCATAACGCCAGGTGCGCGGGAGAACAGCTGCCAACTATTTTGTACGGTCTGGTTTTCAATAGCGTCCTTGCCAATCACGTCCACGGAGGAAAGGATGCTACGTGCAGGTAGGCTGGAGGAGCGGTTGCCAGTGACAACGATGCCACCAATTGTCATGGTCGAATCTTGCTCATTTGCTGTTGTTGCGACATGGTCAGCAACAGCTCGCTGGCTACAGGCTGTCATGATCAACAGCACAATAGCGCGGTAACGATAAGGCATGAAGATGCTCCTGATGCGGCTAATTTTATAAACGATATTGCATATGTTGGTCATGAGGCAACTACCATGAAGCCTGCCGGTTTACGCAAGAAAAGCATATACTTGCCGTCTGGTTTAAAGCTGGTCGGGTAATGTCTTGTCAGTTGCATAGGTAGAGATGGTCAGCGTGTGTATTCATCTCTATAAAAGCTGTGCCAATGAGTTCTTTGTGTTTTTTTGCCTACCAGCAACCAGGCGCGGATAATAACAACAAAACGATTTGCTAAGCGTGCGGCAGATTGTCGCACCTATACCATTTGCGTCATGCTCTACATGAGTCAATGAAACATGAAACAACAGATTATTGGAATTATCGGGGTATTACTCAGTTGCTCAGCTCTGGCGGCCGAAGTTGGTCGCGATGTCGTCAATCAGGAGGACGATATCAAGCTACGCCAGTTGGCAGAACGTATCCCTAGCAATTGCCGGGTGGCCGCTACGCGAGACAGCAACGATCAGCCGGTATTTTTCTGGCAACACACATTTAATGACGGTACGCGTGACTTGGTGATGGCGACCTCACTCGAGGGCCGCCTGCAAGGGATTCGTCGCGTGACCTATGGCGGTAGTCGCAGTCTGGGTTGCCACTTTCCTTTGCTCGCCATCGTCAAGGGCGGGCAATGGGGTTGGCACTTGGTCTGGATGCGTATGAATAAGGGGGTGTATTACGCACGCATGGATGGTGCGGCCTGGGTATCCTCACCGCCCAAGCGTATGTCCACCGATGATGTCAGTTATATCGAGCTGACATCGCTCAATACACAGGTCAACCTCAATTGGCTGGAGATTCGCAATGATGGCTCTTCATTATTGCATCAAATGATGTCTGACGATGAGGGCCGCACCTGGAACAAGCAGCGCTAGCAGAATGTAGGATTTAGTTGCTGTTGGTGCTTGAATTCACCTAGATGGCCACCACTTAGTAGTCAAGCAACTTACATATTGAAGGAAGGCAAGCATGCGTTTCGACAAACTGACTACCAAGTTTCAACAAGCATTAGCCGATGCTCAAAGTATTGCCGTCGGCAATGACAACCCGAATATAGAAGCATCACATTTGCTTTTGGCACTATTGGGCCAGGATGATGGCGGTACGGCATCGTTATTGGCACGTGCAGGTGCCAACCTCGCCCCACTGAAAGCTGGCTTGCAAGCTGCGATTGACAAGCTGCCCAAGGTGCAAGGTAACGGCGGTGAAGTCTCTATTTCCCGTGAGCTCAATAACCTCCTGAATGTCACTGACCGTAACGCCCAGAAGCGGAATGATGCTTATATCGCGAGCGAAATGTTCCTCCTCGCCCTGGCGGATGACAAGGGTGATACCGGTCGCCTGCTGAAAACCCATGGCTTGACCAAGCCCGCACTTGAGCAAGCCGTGAATGCTGTACGTGGCACTGATAACGTCAATAGCCAGGAGGCTGAGGGCAATCGCGAGGCCTTGAAGAAGTTCACGGTAGATCTCACCGGGCGTGCCCGTCACGGCAAGCTGGATCCCGTCATCGGGCGTGATGATGAGATCCGGCGTGCCATTCAGGTATTGCAGCGTCGCACCAAGAACAACCCGGTATTGATCGGCGAACCCGGCGTGGGCAAGACCGCCATTGTTGAAGGCTTGGCCCAGCGTATCGTTAATGGCGAAGTGCCAGAAACGCTCAAGAACAAGCGAGTGCTGGTGCTCGATATGGCGGGCCTGCTGGCGGGTGCCAAGTACCGTGGCGAGTTCGAGGAGCGCTTGCAGGCGGTATTGAAGGAGCTGGCGCAGGATGAAGGCCAGACCATCGTCTTTATTGACGAAATCCATACGATGGTGGGTGCAGGCAAGGCGGAAGGCGCCATGGATGCGGGCAATATGCTCAAGCCAGCGTTGGCGCGTGGTGAGCTGCACTGCGTGGGCGCAACTACATTGGATGAATACCGCAAGTACATTGAGAAGGATGCTGCGCTGGAGCGCCGCTTCCAGAAGGTGCTGGTGGACGAGCCTTCAGTTGAGGCAACCATCGCCATCCTGCGCGGCCTGCAGGAAAAGTATGAAGTGCACCATGGCGTGGAGATCACTGATCCTGCGATCGTGGCTGCTGCCGAATTGAGTCATCGCTACATTACTGACCGTTTCCTGCCGGACAAGGCCATCGACCTGATCGACGAAGCTGCTTCGCGCATCAAGATGGAAATTGATTCCAAGCCGGAGGCACTGGATAAGCTGGAGCGCCGCCTGATTCAACTCAAGATTGAGCGTGAAGCTGTGCATCGCGAAAAGGATGAGGCTTCGCAAAAACGCTTGTCGTTGATTGAGGACGAAATCCGTCGCCTGGAAAAAGAATATGCCGATCTTGAAGAAATCTGGAAGGCAGAAAAAGCCCAGGTTCAAGGTAGCAAGCATTTAAAAGAGGAAATCGAGAAGGTCAGGCTGCAAATCGAGGAAGCCACGCGCAAGGGTGAATGGCAGAAGGTCTCTGAGTTGCAATATGGCAAGCTGCCGCAGCTTGAAACCCAACTTAAGCAGGCTGCCAGTGCGGAAGAGGGCGAGCAAAAGCCACACCGCTTGCTGCGTACGCAAGTTGGTGCAGAAGAGATCGCCGAGGTGGTCTCGCGTGCAACAGGCATCCCTGTCTCCAAAATGCTGCAAGGCGAGCGCGATAAACTACTGCACATGGAAGACAAGTTGCACGAGCGTGTGGTGGGGCAGGATGAAGCAGTTCGCTTAGTCAGCGATGCGATCCGTCGTTCACGCTCTGGGCTGTCCGATCCGAATAAACCTTATGGCTCTTTCTTGTTCCTTGGGCCTACTGGCGTCGGCAAGACGGAGCTTACCAAGGCATTGGCGGGCTTCCTGTTTGATTCGGAAGACCATCTGATCCGTATCGACATGAGCGAGTTCATGGAAAAGCATTCCGTGGCGCGCCTGATTGGCGCACCTCCTGGCTATGTGGGTTATGAGGAAGGTGGTTACCTGACCGAGGCTGTACGCCGCAAGCCTTATTCGGTGATTTTGCTGGATGAGGTGGAAAAGGCCCACCCGGATGTGTTCAATGTGCTGTTGCAAGTGCTGGACGATGGCCGCCTGACGGATGGACAAGGTCGTACTGTCGATTTCAAGAATACGGTGATTATCATGACCTCTAACCTGGGTTCGCAAATGATCCAGAACATGAGTGGTGATGACTACCAGGTTGTGAAACTGGCTGTCATGGGCGAAGTGAAGGCTAACTTTAGACCGGAATTCGTCAACCGTATTGACGAGGTTGTGGTGTTCCATGCACTGGGCGAATCACATGTGAAATCGATTGCCAGCATCCAGTTGCAGAACCTTGCCAAGCGCCTGGTTGCTCTGGAGATGCAGCTGGATGTGAGCGATGCTGCCCTGGCTGAAATTGCCAGTGCTGGTTTCGACCCGGTGTATGGCGCGAGGCCACTCAAGCGTGCCATCCAGTCCGAGATCGAGAATCCACTCGCCAAGGAAATCCTCAACGGCAACTTTGCTGCGAAGGATACCGTGCACGTGGATTTCAAGGGCGGGCGCATGCTGTTCAGCAAGGCCTAAGTCAGGCAAGGGCATGACAGCCCTTGCCCATGCTTCACGACAACACTGGCTGCTCTAGCAGCCAGTGTCATTTCTACGGTGAGGCAACCGTGCTTGCGATTAAGATATTTACGGGTTAAATGCTTGCGGCAATACAGGAATCTCGATGCCCGCAGCCTGCAGTAGCGGGGTGGATTTTCCCAGCCCACTTTGTTGCATGAGCGGGTACGGAATTTTCTGTACCAGCGTTTTCAATGCTTCTATCTGCAAGATGGTGATGGTGCCGTAGGCATGCTGGATGAGTCCTTGTTCCGAGAGGCCTTTCAACTCCTTGTTGATGCTCTGGCGTGAGAGCGAAAGCATGAAGCTCATTTCATCCTGGGAAATCCGCAGGTCTATCAGTGTGCCTTCTGCCGTGATGCTGCCATAACGCTCTGCCAGGTTGAGCAGCAGATGAATCAGCCTTTCCCTGGGGCGCTGGATCAGGGCATGGCTGTTTTGCACTGCCATGCCATGCAGGCGTTCGCACAGCACATTCATGAAGGGGGCCATCAATTGCGGTAATTTAGCCAATATATTCAGGATGACCTGCTTGGGGATCAGGATCAGGCTGGTCTGTGTGCGGGCGACGAAATCCCAGGGAATGGGGGTGCCGGTAAATATCTGGATCAAGGCCAACATATCACCATGCTGATCCCAGGTGGGGGAGGTGAGTTTCCTGCCGTCAGGGTAAGCCAGCTCGACGAAAATAATACCGGTCAACACGATAATCAGGTGGGGAGGATCTTCATTGGCATCCATCACTTTCTGTCCACGCCGGTAGTGCTTGATGAAGGCGGCGGCGATCAATGCTTCCCGTGCCCTGGGCGGGAACAGCCGAAAAATCGAGTGTTGTTCAATTTCATGATGGATATTGAACTGATGTGGGCTTCTCATGAGGGTGTGATCCTGAAGTTGTGCAGATTTTACCACCCTCTGACCAAGCAGGAAGGTGCCGGTGTATTAAGTCTGGATTAAATCCTATCTCTTTTTCATATTCTATTTTGGAATATTAATAATAATTATAAGTCTAGAAAATTGTAAACATCTTGATATTGTTTTGACGGCTGAGTTCATACACTAGGCGGTATTGTAAATCCTGATCTGATGGATCGTGTGTGAAAGGGGCTGGAATGACTGGGCAAGAACAAAAGAAGAATCAAGCAGGGAACCACGGCAGCTTGATGGGCGTGGGGATGGCCTTGTTGCTGGCTGCCATGCCGGTAGTGGCTGAGGAGGCGCAGCCGGACAATGCTGCTGCCAAGAGCAGTGAGGCAGCAGCGGATGAAGGCGTGGCCCTGGGCACCGTGACCGTGACGGTGCGTCGCCGCGAAGAAAGCGGCCAGAGCGTGCCGACTTCGCTCACCAGCGTCACCGGTGCCGATTTGGCTGATCGCAAGATCAGCCAGGTGCAGGATCTGCAACAAGTCTTACCTAGTGCCAACGCGGCCTTTATGCATGCACGCGTTTCCAGCGTTGCCGTGCGCGGTATCGGCAGCAACCCCGCCAATGAAGGCCTGGAGGCCAGTGTTGGTATCTATGTTGATAACGTCTACTATGCCCGACCGGGCATGCTAGCCATCGACCTGATCGACCTGGAGCAGGTAGACCTGATTCGCGGCCCTCAAGGTACCTTGTTTGGCAAGAACACCACCGGCGGCGTGCTCAACCTCACCACCAAGAAACCGACCTTCACCCCGGAGAAGAGCCTGGAATTTTCCGCCGGCAATCGCGGCTACTATCAAACCCTGGCTACCATTTCCGGCCCGATCAGCGATACCGTGGCTGGGCGCTTGTCCTTTGCCAAGACCCATGACGATGGTTGGATCAAGAACGTCAGCAATGGCAAGCGGCTCAACAGCATTGATCGCGATGGTGTGCGCGGCCAGTTGCTGATCAAGCCCGATGAAACCTTCGACCTGCGCCTGATTGCCGATTACAACCGCGAGGATGATTCCCAGGGTACCCTGGTTCCTTATGGATTCGGCCCGGTCAGGACCGGGTCTACCTGGCAGCAATTGGTTGCCGGTTGGGGAGGGCAGCCACTGATTACCGACCCCAAGAAGTACAAGGTCAATATCGACAGCAGGCAGCGGGTGGAGGTCAATCAGGGTGGCCTGTCGGCCGAGGCCAACTGGCACTTGCCCAGTGGTTTTGATTTCACCTCGATCACTGCTTGGCGCACCTGGCAGTTCGATCCACACAACGATGCCGATTTTACTACGGTCAATCGTATCGAGAACACAGGCTTCCATGTCGATCACAACCAGGTTTCCCAGGAATTGCGCCTGGCATCGCCCAAGGGCGAGCATTTCGATTATGTCGTAGGGACTTATCTCTATTACCAGAAGATCAAAAGTGATTATTTTGTCGATCCTGGTAGTACCCCATTGGGTGTTTCGAAAATCAGGACTTACGGCGAGTCGACGACCAATAGCTATTCATTGTTTGGCCAGAGCAACTGGCACCTAACCCCGCGCCTGGATTTGACCACCGGCTTGCGCGGCACTTATGAAATCAAGAAAGGAAGCACTTACCAGACCCTGCCAACCACAGCAGCCTGGGATTCTGGCAATCTGGAAGTCACCAATTTCAGCCCATCGATACTGGCATCGCTCAACTACCAGTTCACGCCCAATATCATGGGCTATGGTTTGGTGGCGCAGAGCGAGAAGTCAGGCGGGATCAATATCAGCGGCGTTGGTGCCGGGCGCACGGCAGGGGCCAACAGCCTGAAGATCGATCCTGAGCGTGCGCGCAATGTGGAGCTGGGCGTCAAGAGCACCTGGTTCGAGAAGCGCTTGTTTGCCAACGTCAACCTGTTCCAGACCAGGATTTATGACTACCAGACCACTGGTTATATCCTCGATACCAATGGACTGGCGACAGCAACCCTGACCAATGCCGGCGATGCCAAAAGCTATGGCCTGGAGTTTGATATCAAGACCGCGCCGGTACGCGGGCTGTCGTTCAACCTCAACGGTGCTTATAACCATGCGCGCTACACGTCATTCGACAATGCGCCTTGCTCGGCAGAAGCGGCAGCCGCAGGCAAGAGCGTGTGCGACCTCACTGGCAAGCCTTTGGTTGGCGCACCTGACTGGACGGTGAATACCGGTGGGCGCTATGACTGGCTGGTGGGTGACAGCGTAAACCAGTACCTGGTGGTCAATTATTCCTGGCGCTCGGAAGCCGAGGGCAGCATTGATACATCGCGCTATGCCCGTATTCCTTCCTATGGGCTGCTGAATTTCTCTACCGGCTGGCAATTTACCACCGGCAAGCATGAATGGGACATCTCCCTCTGGGCGAAGAATGCATTGGACAAGCACTATTTCCTCACTGCCCTGCCATCACTCGGCGGAGGTTATATTGCATCCACAGGTGCACCGCGCACCGTAGGCATCACTGCCCGACTCGATTTCTAGCGAGTGACGGCAGGCCTGGTGCCTGCCGATTTTCCATATGTTGGACACGCTTACCATCTACAAAAGGAATCAAGCATGAACACGATTGCTGATGCTTTTCAGTCCCGCCAGCGCGGCAGCAGCGCTTCCGCCAAGGTCAGGGCGCAATTGGACTATCCGGTCATTGATACCGATGTGCACACCAACGAATTCAATCCGCTGCTGGAGGATTATGTGGCACAGTATGGCGGCGTCAATATCGTCGACGAGTTCCGCAAATCCGTGAAAAGCGGGCGTTCCATCTTTGCCAAATGGTTCGAGCTGTCGCCGCAGGAGCGGCTCAACCAGCGTGCCTTCCGCCCGCCTTATTGGGTTTTGCCGGCGGCCAATACGCTGGACCTCGCGGCCACCGGCCTGCCTGCGCTGTTGCACGAACGCTTGCAGGAGCAGGGCAGCGACTTTGCCGTGGTTTATCCCAACCTGGCGTTGTTCCCGCAGCATTCCGGCAACCACGACCTGCGCCAGTCGCTGTGCCGGGCGCTCAATCACTATCATGCCGATATCTTCCGTCCGTATGCGGATCGTCTGACGCCGGTGGCTGCCATTCCCCTGCATACTCCGCAGGAAGGCATAGAAGAGCTGGAGTTCGCCGTCAAGGAGCTGCACCTTAAAACCGCAGTGATCCCCGGCGCCATCCGCCGCCCGATCAAGTCACTGGCGGAAAAATACCCGGCCAAGGATTACCCTGAGCTGGCGGGCCGCACCCAGTGGCTGGATTTTCTCGGCCTGGACAGTGAGCACGATTACGACCCGTTCTGGGCCAAGAGTATAGAACTGGGCGTCAACCCGACCACGCATACGCATTCCATGGGCTGGTCTGGACGTTCCTCCGTCAGCAACTATATGTTCAACCACATCGGGCATTTTGCCGATGCTTCGCAGGCATTTGCCAAGGCGCTGTTCTTCGGCGGCGTGACGCACCGCTTTCCGCGATTGCGCGTGGCCCTGCTTGAAGGCGGCGCAGCCTGGGGTGCCGACGTATTCACCCACCTGGTCGATCGCTACCAGAAGCGCAACAGCGAAACCGTGCATCGCTACAACCCCGAACGCATCGACAAGGACTTGTACTACGAGCTCTTCCTGCGCTATGGCGCTGACCTCACACGCGGACGCGACTTCAGCCGCGAGGAAATCATCAGCCACATCGGCGGGCTGGAAATTGGCGACCACTCTCCCAAGCCGGACGAGCTGGATGATTTCGCCCTGGCAGGCATTACCTCGGTGGAAGACATCCGCGACCGCTGGGTGAAGAACTTCTACTTCGGTAACGAGGCGGACGACCGCACCGTATCCAATGCCTTCAACACCCGCGCCACGCCGCTGAACGCGCAGGTCAATGTCCTTTACTCGTCGGATTCCGGCCATTGGGACGTGCCCGACACCGAACAGGTGCTGGCCGATACCTGGCGCCTGGTGGAAGAAGGCGTGATCACCGAGGCCAATTTCCGCCATATGGTGTCGGACAAGCCTTATGAGTTCTACACCGCCAACAACCCGGATTTCTTCAAGGGCACGGCGGTCGAGCTGGCCAAGCAGGACGCGCAATCACGCGCATAAGTTTTTTATTCTGGACGTGACAAACACATGAGCACAAGCCTACCTTCGCCGCAAGACGACTACCTGTTAGGTCGCAGCAAGACCCTGCGTATCTTTTCCCTGTTCTGCCTGCTGATGATCTTCGATTTTGCCGATCGGATGGTGATCGCAGCGGTGCTTCCGCAAATCAAGGCAACCTGGCAATTGAGCGATGCGCAATCTGGCATGCTGGGCTCGGCATTGTTCATGTGCATGGTGCTGTTCGCCTTTCCTGCCAGCTTCCTCATCGATAACTGGAGCCGTACCAAAACCGCGGGGTTGATGGGCGGGCTGTGGTCGCTGGCTTCCGGCGCAGGCGCATTTGTCGTCAGCTTCCCGCACTTGCTGGTAACGCGAGCGCTGGTGGGCGTGGGCGAGGCAGGTTATCTGCCTGCCGCCCTGGCCTGGTTGTCCTCGGCCTTCCCGTTCCGGCGCAAGCAACTGGCCACGGGCATACTGTTATCCAGCCAGTCGGTCGGCACTTTGTCCGGCTTGATTCTCGGCGGCTTCATCGCCAGTCATTTCGGCTGGCGCTATGCCCTGGGCTTGCTGGCGTTGCCGGGCCTGCTGGTGGCGTGGCTGGTGTATTTCAGCAAGGATTTCAAGAACAGCACCCAATCATTGCATACCGGGCAGGCAGTGCCGGCAGCTCGCGTATTTTCGCTGCACGATGCCTGGGCGAAACTGCGCCTGGTACTGCATCGACCTTCGCTGTGGATCATGTTCCTGGCCTTGTCCGCCATGACCTTGTCCGCGATTCCCCTGCAATATTTTATGCCGACTTTCTTTAACCGCGTGCATGGCGTGCCCTTGCAGCAGGCGGCTTATATCAGCAGCGCCATCATTTTGTGCAGCGCGATTGCCGGCCCGGTGGGCGGTTGGTTTCTTGATCGCCGGGCCCAGATCAGGCCAGCCAGCAAATTCACTTTTGCCATCACTGCTTTTTTAAGCACTGCCTTGATCTACCTGCTGGTATTCGGCGTGGTGGAAGGCTTGGGCACTCGTTTGGGCCTGATGATGCTGGCAACCTTCGTCAATTTCAGCATCATCAGCATGGTCATGACAGTAACGCAGGAACTGGTGCCCTCGCAGATGCGGGCCTTTTCCTCAACGTGCTGCATCGTCACTGCGCACTTGCTTGGCTCGGTGCCGGGGCCATGGCTGGCTGGCCTGTTGTCCGATGCCTATGGCTTGACCCATGCCTTGTTGTTCATGACGACAAGTTGCAGCGTACTGGCAGCGACAGTATTGCTGGTGGCCAAGCGTTTCTACACCCGTGATTTCGAGCGTACGGCAGAGTACAGGACCGCGGTGGCCGAGGTGCACGCATGAGTCTGGCAGCAGGTCCCTACCATGTGCTGGCCAAGCCCGCAGGGGCGGCCTGCAACATCGATTGTACCTATTGTTTCTTCCTCTCCAAGGACAATCTCTACGAGGACAAAAAACCGCGCATGACGCCGGAACTGCTGGAGCAATACATACAGCGCCGCCTGGACAACCACGAGCGCGAAGTCGAGATTGCCTGGCAGGGCGGCGAGCCTACCCTGATGGGCCTGGATTTCTACCGCCTGGCCATGGAACTGGTGGCGCGCCACAAGCGTCCGCGCCAGCAGGTGCGCCACACCATACAGACCAACGGCGTGGCCCTGAATGACGAATGGTGCCGTTTTTTCAAGCAGCACAATTTCCTTGTCGGCCTGAGCATGGACGGGCCGCAGGCCCTGCACGATGCCTACCGGGTCGACAAGGGCGGGCGCGGCACCTATGCACTGGTGGAGCGTGCCTGGTGGCTGCTGTGCAAGCACGAAGTGGAGACCAATATCCTCTGCTGCGTGCATCGCGCCAATATGGAGCAGCCGCTGGAGGTCTACCGGCATTTCCGCGATACCCTGGGCGCGCGCCACCTGCAATTCATCCCCATCGTCGAGCGCGTCACGCCGCAGTTACTGCCGGTGGCGGAAATCGGCTGGGGCAAGCGCAGGCCCATCTACCTGCAACAGGGCGACCTGGTGACCTCGCGCTCGGTGCGTGCCGAACCGTTTGGCCAGTTCCTCAGCGCGATCTTCGATGAGTGGGTCAGCCGCGATGTTGGCCAGGTATTCGTGCAGACCTTCGATGCGGCCTTGGGCAACTGGCTGGGCATGCATTCCATGTGCATCTTCTCGCCCACCTGCGGCAGCTCGCTCGCCATGGAGCACAACGGCGACGTCTACGCCTGCGATCACTACGTGGAGCCGGGCTACAAGATAGGCAACGTCGCCGAGGACACGTTCGAGGCCATGCTGGACGCCGAAGCGCAGCAGGCCTTCGGTCAGGACAAGCTCGACAAGCTGCCGCAATACTGCCGCCAGTGCGAGGTGCTGTTCGCCTGCTACGGCGAATGCCCGCGTAACCGCTTCATCAACACGCCGGACGGCGAGCCAGGTCTCAATTACCTGTGTGCCGGCTACCGGCAGTTTTTCAATCACATCGACGCCCCAATGACGCGCATGACCCAGTTGCTGGCCAAGGGGCAGAATGCTGAAGACATCATGGCGGCGGCCTGACTTCGTTTTGAACCACAGTAGATCCAGGAAATAACCATGTCAAAAATTTTGCCCAAACCAGAACAGCCATTTACCGGTGAGATTCGCGAAACCATACAAGAATCACGCGCAGTCAAGCCGGAAATTCAGTATCCGCCCAAGCAGGCTCCCAACGTCGTCATTGTGCTGCTCGATGATGTGGGCTTTGGCAGCGCTTCCACTTTCGGCGGCCCGGTGCCGACGCCGACACTGGATGCGCTGGCCGGCGAGGGCCTGCGTTACAACCAGTTTCATACCACGGCCCTGTGTTCGCCGACCCGTGCTGCCTTGCTCACTGGGCGTAACCATCACCGCGTACATATGGGGACCGTCGGGGAGGGCGGAACCGGCTTCCCCGGCTATGACAGCATTCTGCCCAAGAGTGCAGCTACCCTGGGCGAGGTACTGCGTCAGCATGGCTACAACACCGGCTGGTTCGGCAAGAATCATACGACGCCGATGTGGGAAGTCAGTCCGGCCGGGCCGTTTGACCGCTGGCCAACAGGCCTGGGTTTCGAGCGTTTCTACGGTTTTCATGGCGGTCAGGTTTCCCAGTGGGAGCCGCCCATCATTGACCAGTTTTCGCCGAAGGAACCTTACCGCGACAAGCCGGACTATCACCTCAATGAAGACCTGGCAGACCAGACCATACACTGGATCAAGAACCAGAAAGCAACTGCGCCCAACAAGCCATTTTTTGCCTTCCTGGCACCTGCCGCTTGCCACGCGCCGCACCATGCACCCAAGGAGTGGATAGACAAGTTCAAGGGACAGTTCGATCAGGGTTGGGATCAGTTGCGCGAGGAAATCTATCAGCGCCAGCTCAAGCTTGGCATCATCCCGCCCGGCACGCGGCTGACGCCTCGCCCGGAGGAGATTCCTGACTGGGAAAGTTATCCAGACCGCTACAAGCCGGTCGCATCGCGCCTGATGGAGGCCTATGCCGGCATGTTGGCGCATACCGATGCGCATGTAGGCCGTGTCGTTGATGCCATCAAGGAGTTGGGGCAGTGGGACAACACCTTGTTCATCTATATCGTGGGCGACAACGGGGCCAGTGGTGAAGGCACGATCCACGGTGCCTGGAACGAAGAATTTCTGTCCGGTGGCGAGGGGCAGGAAGATCCCGAATGGATTTTGCAGCGTATTGATCAGATTGGTACCCGCCATAGTGAAAACCATTTCAATGTGGCCTGGGCCTGGGCACTGGATACGCCTTTCCAGTGGATGAAGCAGATTGCCAGCCATTTTGGCGGTACGCGCAACGGTACCGTGGTGTCCTGGCCCAAGGGTATTAAAAACAAGGGCGGTATTCGCAGCCAGTTCCATCACGTCATCGATATCTTTCCGACGGTGCTGGAGGCGGCGGGTATCACGGTGCCGGAGGTGGTCAATGGGACGCCGCAAGAACCGCTGGATGGCATCAGCATGCTCTACAGCTTCGATAAGGACGACCATCCCGGCCTGCGCACGACCCAGTATTTTGAGATGCTTGGTAACCGTGCGATCTATCACGAGGGCTGGATGGCGTGTTGCTTCCATGGACGTTTGCCATGGAAATTGAGTCAGGTCGAATTCGGTGACGACGAGACCTGGGAGCTGTATCACGTGGCTGCCGATTTCAGCCAGAGCGAAGACCTTGCTGCGCGCTACCCGGAAAAGCTCAAGGCACTGCAGCAGAAGTTCGTCGAGGAAGCCAAGGCGAATCGCGTCTTCCCGCTTGATGACCGGCTGATTGACCGTTGCGCCTTGCATTTGCGGCCCAGCCTGACGGATGGACTATCGCGCGTGACCTATTACCCGGAAAACGTGCGCCTGTCGGAATTTGCCGTTGTCGATTTCAAGAACCGCTCCTTTGACCTCACCGCCTATCTCGATATTCCAGCGCAGGGCGCAGAGGGCGTGATCGTGTGCCAGGGTGGCAACATGGGCGGCTGGACGTTTTATGTCAAGGATAACAAGCCGGTCTATCTCTATAACTGGGTTGGCCATGAGCATTATGTCGTGGCCGCGGAAACGCCCTTGCCTGCCGGTGAGCTTGAATTGAAGCTGGTGTTTGACTACGACGGTGGCGGTGTCGGCAAGGGTGGCCTGGCCCGTATTTTCATCAATGGCGTGGAGAGCGCACAAGGTCGCGTGGAAAAAACCATGCCTTTCATCATGTCCTGGAATGCAGAGGGTTTTGATGTGGGCCGTGATACTGGTGCGCAGGTTGGCCCCTATGAAAACGGTTTCCCTTTCAGCGGCACGATTCACAAGGTCGATGTAGACCTGCGCTCATTCCCCGATGCCGAGACGCAGGCCTTGGTCGAACGTGGCAGGGCAGCGGCGCAAGCCGCCAGTGATTGACGATGATCATTTAAACAAGGAAAGAAAATGTCAAAAGTATTACCTAAACCAACACCACCTTTTGCCGGCGAGATCGGCGAAACCGTGGGCGAATCCCGCCCTTCCAGGCCGGAGATCCAATATCCGCCCAAGCAGGCTCCCAACGTGGTGGTCGTGTTGCTTGATGATGTCGGTTTCGGCAGCTCCTCCACTTTCGGCGGCTTGATCCCGACGCCGACGCTGGATGCGCTGGCGGGCGAAGGTTTGCGCTACAACCAGTTTCATACCACCGCCCTGTGTTCGCCAACACGGGCAGCCCTGCTCACCGGGCGCAACCATCACCGTGCGCATATGGGCACGGTGGGCGAGGCGGCGACGGGTTTCCCCGGCTACGACAGCGTCATCCCGCGCAGCACCGCCACCCTGGCCGAAGTGTTGCGGCAGAATGGCTACAACACGGCCCTGTTCGGCAAGAACCATGTGACGCCGATGTGGGAGCTGAGCCCGGCCGGCCCGTTTGACCGCTGGCCTACCGGCCTGGGTTTCGAGCGCTTCTATGGGTTTCATGGCGGACAGACCTCGCAATGGGAACCGGCGATCTACGACCAGACCACGCCAAGAGAGCCATACCGCGACAATCCCGATTACCATCTCGACGTTGACCTGGCCGACCAGGCCATCAACTGGATACGCAACCAGAAAGCCAGCGCCCCCGGCAAGCCATTCTTCATCCACTTTGCCCCCGGTTCCTGCCATGCGCCGCACCAGGCACCCAAGGAATGGATCGACAAATTCAAGGGCCAGTTCGACCAGGGCTGGGATCAGTTGCGCAAGGACATCTACCAGCGCCAGCTTGCGCTGGGCATCATCCCGCCAGGCACACGCCTGACGCCGCGCCCGGACGAAATCCCTTCCTGGGATAGCTATCCCGAGCGCTACCGCCCAGTGGCTACCCGCCTGATGGAAGCCTTCGCCGGCATGCTGGCGCATACCGATGCGCAGGTGGGCCGCGTGGTCGACAGCATCAAGGAGCTGGGCGAGTGGGAGAACACCTTGTTTGTCTACATCGTTGGCGACAACGGTGCCAGCGGCGAAGGCACGATCCACGGTGCCTGGAATGAAATTGCCGGCTTCAGCGGCGGCGAGGACCCGGAATGGCTGCTCGCGCACATCGACGACATCGGCACCAAGCGCTGCGAGAACCACTACAACATCGGTTGGGCCTGGGCGCTCGATACGCCCTTCCAGTGGATGAAGCAGGTCGCCAGCCATTTTGGCGGCACGCGCAACGGTACCGTGGTGTCCTGGCCCAAGGCCATCAAGGACAAGGGCGGCATCCGCAGCCATTTTCATCACGTCATCGACATTTTCCCCACCGTGCTGGAAGCGGCCGGCATAGCAGTGCCGGAGGTGGTCAACGGCACGGCGCAGGATAGCCTGGACGGCGTGAGCATGCTGTATTCGCTGGAGCAAGCGGACAAGCCCGACCAGCGCACGACGCAGTATTTCGAGATGGTGGGTAATCGCGCCATTTACCACGATGGCTGGGTCGCGGCCTATTTTGGCGGCCGCCTGCCATGGGAAATCGGCAAGCTAGAAGCCAATAGCCGGGCCGAGACCGCAACCTGGGAGCTGTACCACGTGGCTGAGGATTTCAGCCAGAGCATCGACCTGGCCGGGCAATACCCGGACAAGCTCAAGGAGCTGCAAGCCTTGTTCCACGTGGAGGCGTTGCGCAACAACGTATTCCCGATCAATGACGGCCTGGGAGTGGATCTACAGGCATCCGCGCGCCCCAGCCTGACGGACAACCGCGACCATTTCACTTTCTACCCAGGCAATATCCGCCTCAACGAGTTTTCTACCGTCAGCCTGAAAAACCGCTCTTTCGACATCACCGCGCATCTTGAGATTGCCGCGACTGGCGCCGAAGGCGTAGTGATCTGCCAGGGCGGCATCGTCGGCGGCTGGAGCCTGTATGTGGAGAATAACCGCCCGGTGTATCTCTACAACTGGTATGGTCACGAGCACTTCCGCATCACAGCCGAGCAGCCGCTGCCAGCTGGCGAGGTGACGCTGACGCTGGAATTTACCTATGACGGCGGCGGCTTCGGCAAGGGCGGCCTGGCGCGCCTGCTGGTCAATGGCGCAGAAGTGGCGCAGGGGCGCATAGACAAGACCGTGCCTTTCCTCTTCTCCATCAGCGGCGAGGGGCTGGATGTCGGGGTGGATACCGGTTCACCGGTAGGCGATTACGAACATGGCTTCCCGTTTACCGGCGGTCATATCCGCAAGGTGGATGTGCATTTGCGCTCGGGCTTCGACAAGGCGCAGTTGCAGGCGATTGCGCAGGGCCAGGCGGCAGTCAAGGCGCTGGGCGATTAAGGCCGGGTTTCTGCATTGAGCTGCCTCTGGAGCCAGTCCGCACGCTAGCCGTGCGAACTGGCTTTTTTCCAAATGCAGCTCTGCCATGATGGCGATAAAAATTGGGGATGATGGGAATTCGGCAACGGCTGTGCTGTCCTAGAGTTCAGTATGGCCTGTCATGGCCTGGTTAGATCTGGCACATTGCCAGGAGGATGAGATGAGACTAGTGATTGCTGCCTTGCTAGGCAGCTTGGTGCTGGCAGGATGCGCGACGACCCAGCAGCAGAAGGAGCCCCAGATTCAGCGCATTTCTGCGGAGGAGCTGGAAAAGCTGTTGCCGCAACCTGCACCATTCATCACCTATGATGAGTTGGTGCGCTTGTCCAAGGCCGGCACCAGCGCCGACGACATTATCGCCAAGATCAAGGAAAGCCACTCCCGTTACGACCTGACGCCTTCCAAGGCGCTGGAGTTGAGCAAGCAGGGTGTAGATGCCAAGGTGCTGGATTATATCTACAGTAGCCGTGAGCAGGCCTTGCGGGATGGGTTTGCTGAAGAGCTGAACAAGCGCGAAAAGGAAAAAGTGCTTGAGCAAGAAAAGCTGCGCCGTGAGTATCAATGGCGCAATCGCGGATTCTACGATCCATTCTGGGGACCAGGTTACGGACCATATTGGCGTGGTTATTATGGCCCGCGTTGGGGCTGGTGGTAAGCGGTAGATGCAATCATGGGGCTGGAGTTTTCCAGCCCTTTTTTATTGTCGTGAGTGATGGCTTGGCTTAACGATCCATGTCACGTGTTGCTGCGCGCCAGCGTAGTTTTTCCGAATAGCGGTGCCGTGCCTGTAAGCGGGTATCTTTAAGAATGATTTCCAGCGTTTCGCCCAGGATGCGCACCACACCAAGGATGGGGATCACCAGCATTAATCCGGCTACGCCAGCAATTGCCTCTCCCACCAGAAACATCATGATCGTGAGCAACGGATGTATACGCAGGCTGCGACCCACAATGGCTGGCAGGAAGAAAAAATCATCCAGCATGCGAATCAGGATAAATAGCCCGGCAAGGCTGTAAATAACGCTGATGTTGCCTGGCATATCGGTGGAGGCAACCAGCGCTACAATGGCAAAACCCAGTAGCGGCCCCAAGTAGGGAATCCAGCACAGGATGGCGACTGTCAGGCCGAGCATGAGCGGTGAGGAGATGCCCAGTGCCCATAGGCCTAACGTTGTTAGGATGGTGTCAATCACCGTCATTTTCATGAGCCCGACAAAATATAGTCGTGCTGTTTGATCTACGGCGTGGATCAGATAAAGCGTTTTTTCAAAAAAGGCATTGGGAACCGCAGCGCCAAGCATTTTCCTGAAGTTGGCACCGTCCTTGAGCATGAAGAAGGTGATGATGGGGGTGAGCAATAATGACGGGAGCCAAGTGGCCAGGCCGCTCAGTATTTTGCCCAGGTATTTGTCGGAGAAGTGTTCCGAGACGTCAGTGATCTGTTGGGAAATATTGTCGCCAAAGTGCGATGTCTGCAAGAAGCTGAATTTTTCTTGTATGCCTTCCACCAGTTGTTCAGCCAGCACGGCCCCACCCGCGGAGTAGTGTGCAATCCCGGCTTGCCATGATGCCGCGCTGGCGACGACTAATGGATAAACCAGCAATAAGCCAATCACAGTCACCATCAGGAATGCGCCGCTGAGCGCGACCGCAGCAATACCCCTGCCCGTGCCTGCAGCTACCATTTTCTTTTCCAATGGAGCCAGCAGGTAATACAGGATCAAGGCTAGCAGGAAGGGCACGACCAGCCAGAGGATTTTCTTGAAGATCAACAATAACAAACAAGTGGTGGTAATGATGCCGGCCCAGGCGACAGGGCCAGGGCCATGGTTCTCACTGAGCACGGGAGGCTGCTGTATGGTGTTTTGTTCAAGTTCTGGAAACTGGCTGCGACGTAGGCTGCAATGCTGGGAAATGGTGTCTGCAATTTGCGGGTGTGTATGCAGCAAATGCAGGAAATCATCGCGAAACAGCACAGCAAGCACGCAGTTTTCAATCGCACGTACCTGGGTGTGGCGCCGCATGTTTTCTAGTAGTGCGCGTTCACCAAAAAACTGACCGGCTTCCAGTGTGCCAAGGATTTGCCCATCCAGCGTGACGCGTACTTTCCCTGCCAGGATGAAGTAGATCGCTTGCCCTTCTTCTTGCGGGTCGTAGATGATTTCGTCCTGCACGTAGCTACGCTGGTGCAGCACATTATTCAGTGTATCCAGTTCGTGGTTGCTGAGCCCTGCTAGTAATGGCACTTCACGTAAGACCATCTGATGGTGGGGTGCGATGGGGTGGCGGAAACGGTTGAGTAGCATGAGTGGGCTCTGGACTTGTATTGCGACTATTCTATCCGGAGAAGGGGGGATCGCAAGAGGATCAGCGGCGAAGCAAGGATGAATTGCAGCGTGAAGTTGGCTGGGCCAGTGCAAACAAGCAACCAGGCCCGCCCGGGATGGTAGCAAGCCTGATTTCTGGCAGGTTAATTGCGCTGGCGGCGCCGACGTGTAACCAGGCCCAATACGCTGAATCCGGCCAGCAGCATTGCATAGGCACTTGCTTCCGGCACGGCGGCGATATTGGCAACTACCTGGATGGATTGCAGGTTGATCGCCGCGGTGCCTATCACGCCTTGGGACTCATATATATCCTGCCAGTAACCCTCCTCTACCCATTGGTCGGGTTCGCAGATTCCATATTCGTCACAAGGCCCTGGCACGTAATAGCCGCCGGTGATAATCCACTCCTGACCCATATAGACATCAATCATGGTGTAGTCTGCCCAAGCTTCAAAAGAACCAGCGATTGTGGGTAGAGTCGTACCAGGAATGATACCTGTTGCGCTGAAACTGGAGCCATACCCGTCAGTGCCGGAAAATGATGCTCCTGGGCCGCCAATGCTCACACCCGCGGCACCCAGGCTACCGTTTGACGCGTCATAAGTGCCGGAATAGGTGATGGAGTAGCTTTCGATGATCTGGCCGGGATGCGCAGTAAAGGACAAAGGCAGGGAAAAAGCGCCTGAAAAACTTTCGTAACTAAAATAACGGCCACCGTCTGCGCTGACATACAGCGAGCCGCCAAAGTTGATGGAGACGCCGTTGGTAACACCGGATATTGAAGCAATACTGTTATCCAGTATTTGCTCGCCGTAATATGCATCATTGATCTGGAACTGGAATGTATCCGGATCGTAGCTGATATCGACGGCGTTGGAGTTGATGGTGGTAGGGGCAGCCAGTGCGGGAGCAGCGGTTGCGAGTATGGCGACGACACTCAAGTAACGCATCTTCATTTTGAATCTCCCAGGGTGATGGAGACTATGATTATGGGCGCTTTAAAAGTATATTGATATTGCCTGTTAATGGTCCGAATGGACTATCGAGATTGTCTTTTGTGATTGCGCAGATTTGAGGTGGGAAGTAGTTCTCTATTTTTCGCTGTCGCATTCAGCCGTTATACTTCTTCCCATCAGGCTAAGCCTCTCGGGAGTCATTTCATGCAGCAGCAACATCACCAGATCATCCAGCATACCAACGGGCGCCGTTTGTATGATATTACGCCTGCTGTGACGCGGTGGGTGGAAGACTCCGCTATTCGGCACGGCTTGCTGACGTTGTATATCCAGCACACCTCGGCCAGTATTCTCATTAATGAGAATTACGATTCTGATGTGCTTGTGGATATGGAAAGCTTCTTTGAGCGCTTGGTGCCTGATGGCGATGCGTTGTTCATTCATACTGCCGAAGGACCGGATGATATGCCAGCGCATGTACGCTCTGCATTGACGCAGACCAGCATCTCCATACCGGTTATGGATGGCAAGGCCGCGCTGGGAACCTGGCAAGGCATCTTCCTCTATGAGCACCGACGCATGTCGCATACGCGTAAGGTGTTGCTGCACTTGCTCGGTGAATAGAAACGACAGAAAAGCGCGTGGTTTCTGATGGTTTGAATATACTTTTTATAGTCCGGAGTTGAGTGGTGCCCGGTAGGGGGGTTACTTTACCACGCTCCAGCTCAGCGGGTCGAAAGGCTTGCTCTGGAGCCGGAGTTCGAAATAAACGCCGTGTTGCTCGTTGCCGCCGCTATTGCCAACTGAGGCAATCGTATCCCCGCCCTTGACGTTGTCGCCGACCTGTTTCAATACGGCCTGATTGTTGCCATATAGGCTCATGTAGCCGCTACCGTGGTCGATGATGATGAGATTGCCAAAACCGCGTAGCCAATCTGCAAATACTACCTGGCCACTGGCGACGGACTTGACTTCGCTGCCCTCATTAGCGCGAATGAACAGGCCTTTCCATGAGATACCGGTGTCGGCGCGACTGCTGCCAAAACGATTGGTGATTTCACCGCGTACCGGCAGGTTGAGCTTACCCTTGAGTGAGGCGAAATTGGTGCCGTCGAAGGCATTGCTGGGCAAGGTTTCATTGCGGCCAACGATCTTGCTGCTGGGTGTTTTTTCACTGGGTGAAGTGGTTGCCTGTCTGGATCTTTCCCGAGCGGCTTCACGTTGTGCTTTTTCCCTGGCAGCCTTTTCACGGGCTGCTTGTTCGCGTGCGGCCTTGGCAAGCTTTTCCATCAATTGCGTCAGGCGTTGTTCGTCGCGCTTGAGTTTGTCGATCTCGTTGCGTTGAGCACTGATCTTGCTCGACAGCTGTTTGACTAGTTTATCGCGCTGGCTTTTTTGTTGTTGTAGCTCCGCGCGTTCTTTTTCCTGTTGCTCTTGCAGGGTATCCAGTTCCGCCAGGGTTTTGCTGGTTTCCGCATTGAGCGTCTCTATCTTGGCAATGTTTGCGGAGGCTGCATCCATCAGTTCCTTGCGCGCGCGTGAAACGTAGCCGAAATAATGCAACTGGCGCGTGGCGGCGTTCGGGTCTTGCTGTTGCAGCAGAACCTGGGCCTGGTTGGGTTTGCCATGCAGGTATTGTTGATAGAACTGCTGGTTCAGCAGTGATTGTTGTTGCTTGAGCTCAGCTTCGTGTGCGGTTTTCTCACGGCGCAGCGCTTGCAAGGTCTGGCTGCTTTCCTGTTGCTGCTGTTTGAGGTCAACCAGTTTGCGGTTGGCATCGCTGATCGCCTTTTCACTTTTCTTGAGGGCATCGGCAGCTTCGGCGTGTGCTTCCTGCGAGCTACCCAGCTCCTTCTTCAGTGACTCCAAGCGCTGATGGATGACATCTAGTGCTTCACGCGGCTTTTCAGGCTCGCTCTTGGCAGCCCATGCTGCTGGCACGGCAGAAAAGCTGCTTGCCAGCAGCATGCAGAGCCAGCGTTTATACATCAGCTATTGCGCCTGGAAGTTGACCAGGGATTTTCCGGTCATGTCGGAAGGCTGCCTGAGGCCCATCATGGCGAGCAGCGAGGGGGCCAGATCGCAAAGCGAGCCTGTGCCAGGGGCAGCCAGAGTTGCTGGCTTGCCGATGAAGAACAGCGGCACCACATTGGTGGTGTGTTGCGTATGCGGCTGGTTATTCTCGTAATCAAGCATTTGCTCGACGTTGCCGTGATCTGCCGTGATGAGCATTTGTCCGCCTATGCTTTCCATCGCCTTGACGATGCGGGCGAGGCAGGTGTCTATGGTTTCCACTGCCTTGATGGAGGCATTTAGGTCGCCGGAGTGGCCAACCATGTCGCAATTGGCATAGTTGCAGATGATGGCGTCATATTTCTTGCTGAGGATAGCGGCTTCCAGCTTGTCAGTGAGCTCAAAGGCGCTCATCTCTGGTTGAAGGTCGTAGGTGGCAACCTTTGGGGATGGCACCAGAATACGATCCTCCCCGGCAAACACCTGTTCTTCACCGCCGTTGAAAAAGAACGTGACGTGAGGATATTTTTCTGTTTCGGCGATGCGTAATTGCGTCAGGCCTTGCTGCGCGACATATTCGCCAAAGGTGTTTCGGATTTCCACTGGAGAGAAGATCGGCGTGGCGCGGGTTTCTGCCTTGTCATACAGGGTCAGGGTGTAGAAGCCTGCCAGTTTGGGCTGGCGACGGCGGTTGAAGCCTTCAAAGTCAGGGTCAAGCAATGCATGGGTCAATTGGCGGGCACGGTCAGAGCGGAAATTGACGAAAATCACCACGTCGCCATCTTCCATGCTTACCGCCTGTTCGCCAGCAGGGACGATGGCAGTTGCCTTGACGAATTCATCCTTCTCGTCGCGTGCGTAAGCCGCTTGCAAGCCTTGCAGTGCGCTGGTGGCAGTGAATTCACCCTGCCCATCGGTGATCAGGTTGTAAGCAGCCTCGACGCGGGGCCAGCGCTTGTCTCTATCCATGGCATAGAAGCGACCACAAATCGAGGCGATTTTGCCGCCGCCAATGCGTACACAGGCTGCTTCCAGTTTTTCCAGGTAAGGTTGGGCACTGATGGGTGGGGTATCACGGCCATCAAGGAATGCATGCACATATACCTTTTCCACGCCTGCCTTGACTGCCATTTCAATTGTGGCGTGGATATGATCCTGATGGCTGTGAACGCCACCATCAGAGACGAGGCCCAGGATGTGAATTGCCTTATGGCCAGCTTTGGCCTTGTTCACCGCTTCCAGCAATACTGGGTTGGTAAAGAATTCGCCTGATGCAATCGAGCGATTGATGCGCTCGAAATCCTGGAATACCACGCGCCCGGCACCAATATTCAAGTGACCGACCTCAGAGTTACCCATCTGCCCGCCCGGCAAGCCGACGAAGGTCTCGGAGGCATTGATCAGGGTGTGCGGGTATTCTTTCCAGAAACGGTCAATGTTGGGGGTGTTGGCTTGGGCGATGGCGTTGTCGCGGCTATCTTCACGGTAGCCGAAGCCATCGAGGATCACGAGTAGGGCGGGTGTTACAGTCATTGGGGTCAGGATTCCGGTGAACTCAATCAATAGCCCTGTATTTTAGAGAGTTTTTGCCAGTTACGCATGTTTAATCATGGATTTCGTCTGCCGGGAATGGTTTTTGTTCCGATTTTTACAATCAGGGCTTGAATTTTCCCTGGCTGGCATCATCTAGTCACAAATGGCCGCCTGTCAGGCGGGGTAATTTGAGTACAATAGTGCCTTTCGGGCATATTCTTGAGGTGACTGTGGATTTTTTTGCAAACAACGCATTGTGGATTGGGCTGGCAATAGGTTCTGGCGTGATGTTGCTATTGCCGACGATCAAGCGTGGTGCTGGGGCAAGTGTCAGCGCCAGTGAAGCTGTTATCTTGATCAATCGCGCCCATGCCGTCGTGCTGGATGTGCGTGATGATGCTGAATTTGCAGCCGGGCATATTGCCGATGCCAAGCATATCCCTTTGGCACAGTTGCCAGACCGTTTGAAGGAGTTGACCCGGTTCAAGGATAAGCCGGTGCTGGTGTATTGCGAAAGTGGCGCTCGCTCTGCCAAGGCGGCTGCTATCCTAGCTAAAAATGAATTCAAGCAGGTGCAGCAATTACAGGGCGGAATCAAAGCTTGGCAGGATGCCAAGCTGCCCTTAGTGAAAGGATAGAGTGTGGCGAATATCCTCATGTACACCACTGGTACTTGCCCTTACTGCATCAATGCCGAGCGCTTGTTGCTGAGCAAGGGCGTGACCCAGATTAATAAGGTACGTGTAGACCTTGAGCCAGAGCTCAGGGTGAAAATGATGGAACAGACTGGCAGGCGCACTGTTCCACAAATTTATATCGACGATGTGCATGTGGGTGGTTTCGATGATCTACGTGCTCTCGATATGGCTGGCAAGCTGGACCCGATGCTGGCGAAGTAGTGTCATGGTTTTGTAGTACAAAACCTGCGCTGATGCGGATAGAATGACAAGCTTGAATTTTAGACGCATCTAAATATTTTATTTAATTTATATATGGGGAAGCGCTTAGCGCGACCTGAATCAAGGGAAGAGTCATGGCAGAAGAGCAGGCAGTAGCACAAGAGCAACAACCAGCATTCGGTATTGAGAAGGTCTATGTGAAGGATCTCTCACTTGAAATCCCGCATGCCCCACAGATTTTCATTCAGCGCGAAGCTCCCCAAGTTGCGATTGAGTTGAGCAATGCGATGACTCAATTGGAAGAAGGCATTTATGAAGTTGTCGTGACGGTAACGGTCACTTCCAAAATTGCTGACAAGACTGTGTTCCTGGTGGAAGTTGCGCAGGCTGGTATTTTCCAGATTCGCAACGTGCCCGAAGACAATCTCGATATCATCCTGGGTGTGACTTGCCCGAACATCATTTTCCCGTACGCACGCGAAACTATCTCCGATATCGTGACTCGTGCTGGCTTCCCACCTGTCTTGCTGAACCCTGTCAATTTTGAAGCGTTGTATGCACAGCAAAAGCAAGAACAGGCCAAGGCTAATGGCGCAACAACCCACTAAGTGGTTGCTGGCGGCGGCTCTGCTGCTGGTGCCTGCATTGGCATCAGCAGTTGAGTTCCGTTCTGTTTCCGTACCTAAGGCCGTGCTGTATGACGCGCCATCCGCACAGGGAAAAAAGGTGTTCATTCTCGGCCAGGGTTATCCCGTCGAGGTGATCGTCAATCTGGGCGACTGGATCAAGGTGCGTGATGCGCAGGGCGGCCTCAATTGGGTAGAGGCCAAGCAGTTAGCCAACAAGCGGACCGTGCTGGTCAAGGGTGGCCAGGCCGATGTGCGGCAGGCTGCCGATGCAGCGTCGATATTGCTGGGCAAGATCGACAAAGATGTTGTGCTTGATATGCTGGAATCTCCGGTCAATGGCTGGGTCAAGGTCAAGCACAGGGATGGCATGACAGGGTATGTGTTAGCTTCATCCTTGTGGGGCTTTTGATGCGGCTTTATAAGTAGTTCATGATGAAAATTTCAGTTTTAGGCGCTGGCGCCTGGGGTACGGCGCTGGCCCTGCAAATCAGCCGTCAGCATCAAGTTTCGCTCTGGACGCGTAACCAGGCGCATATCATGGATATGCAGGTGACACGTGCCAATGTGCAGTATCTTGGTGATTTTGCCTTTGGCGACCAGCTGACGGTGGAGGGAGATCTTGCTCGCGCACTGGATGGTGCAGACCTCATTGTTTCTGTCGTGCCAACCAATGGTTTCCGTAATGCCTTAAAAGACATCAAGCGCCTGGGCTGCAATGCTCCTGTGGTATGGGCATCCAAAGGCCTGGAAGCTGCTACTGCCAAGTTACCGCATGAAGTTGCGCAAGATGAGCTGGGTGATAGTCGCGATTGGGGCGTGTTGTCTGGGCCGAGTTTTGCAGCTGAGCTGGTGCGCGGCCTGCCAACAGCAGTCACGTTAGCCGCGAATAATGCAGATTTTGCTGCAAAGGCAGGTGCAATGCTGCATGGAGGTAATTTCCGTGTTTACACCAGTACTGATGTCACCGGTGTTTCGGTTGGTGGTGCGCTCAAGAACGTATTGGCGATCGCAGCCGGTATTAGCGATGGTATGCAGTGTGGCAACAATGCACGTGCAGCCTTGATTACGCGTGGCATGGCTGAAATGACGCGTTTTGGTGTGGCACTGGGCGGTGCCAAGGAAACCTTTATGGGCCTCACTGGGGCCGGTGACTTGATACTCACCTGTACCGGGCAATATTCACGGAATCGTGAAGTGGGCCTACGTCTAGCCAACGGTCAGACCTTGCAGGAAATTCTCAAGACCCTGGGCCATGTGGCTGAGGGTGTGCATACGGCGCGTGAGGTCATCAAGCGCGCCAGCCTGCTGGGTGTGGAAATGCCGATTACGCATGAGGTGGATCAGGTGCTGTCACATGGCCGCTCTCCACGGCAAGCGATGGAAAATCTGTTGAGCCGTGAGCAGAAGTCAGAGTCGTTATAATCACGACATGATTTGTACAAAAAAGCACCAGTGATGGTGCTTTTTTGTTTTTAAGGACTATTCAATGGGAGCTTGAGTCGCTGGGGTATTCTTGCACCTAATTACACTAGATGCTTATACCGCGCCAGCAAAGTCATGTTGGCGCCATGCCTCGTAAAGCAATATAGCTGCCGAGTTCGACAGATTAAGGCTGCGGCTCTCTGGCATCATGGGCAGGCGCACTCTGTGCTCGGGGGTAAATTCGGCACGAATCTCTTCTGGTAGTCCGCGGGTTTCCGGGCCAAACACAAACACATCACCAGCCTGGAACTGGATATGGTGGTGATTGGTGCTGCCTTTGGTCGTGAGTGCAAACATCCGGCGGCTTGCCAACGCTTGCTTACATGCCTCCCAGTCTTCGTGGACAACCAGGCTGGCATATTCATGGTAATCCAGCCCAGCACGCTTGAGTTGCTTGTCTTCCAGAGTAAAGCCGAGTGGTTTGACCAAATGCAGGCGCGTGCCACTATTGGCACAAAGGCGAATGATATTGCCGGTATTGGGCGGGATTTCCGGTTGGTAGAGCACGATGTCGAACATGATATATAAAGGCAAGAGTTGGTAATCAGGCGCCATTTTACATGGCAGTGGCCATGCCCTGCTTGATGTTACTCCGATACTGTTCTCGCAACCACCCAGCACTCTACATACCTTGCACCCGCTGCCTTCACCGTTTTTGCCAAGGCGTTGAGGCTGGCGCCCGTCGTCATCACATCATCCAGCAATATCACATGCTGGCCGGTCAGGTCAGCGTTACACGCAAAAGCTCCTTGCATATTCTTGATGCGTTGCTTGTAAGGCAGGCTGGCCTGCGGTGGCGTAGGTTTGATGCGATGGCAGGCCTCTAGGTGAATGGGTAAATGTAGTTGTTTGCTAATGACTTTAGCAATTTCCGCAGATTGGTTGAAGCCCCGCTCTTGCAAGCGTTGCCGGTGCAATGGCATGGGAATCAGGCAGTCGGCTGGTAATGGCTGGCTTATATGAGCAGAAAACAATACTCCCATGGTGCGTGCCAGGGTAAATAATTGTCCATATTTGTATTGTTGCAGCACTGTAGAGAGTGGAAATTGGTACTGAAACAAACTGCGCGTTGCATCAAACATGGGCGGGGCCTGCAAGCATTGCCCGCATAACAGATTGCCATTACTGGGCAGTGCACATTGGGGGCAGACATGATCAGTGTGCCAAGGCATATCGCGCAGACAGCCATCACATAGCCCTAAGGTACCGCCTTGCCGACTTGAGCAAAGCAGGCATGACTGGGGGAGTAGTGCTTCGATGAGTCCTGCAAGATGCATCGCTTGTTATTCAGTCGCAGAAGGAAGCTAAATTGTAATGCTTAATTTCTGCCTGTTGGCACATGGCTCAATATGCAGTCATGTGGCCTACCTTGCTTACTGGGTTTCTAGCTTGATGTCCTGCCAGGATTCCTTTTGTGCCTTTATCAAGGCGGAGAGTCCTGCAGGGACAACGACTAAAAATGCAATGGCCCAGAGGATCAGGATTAAATGTACGGCACTTCCGGCCATTGGAATCAATACACCCGCAAAGATCATGGAAGCAAGCAGGCAGCCTGATATGCCATAGAATCTATAACCCGCATATTGGGTATATTGCCGTACCTGCGGGCTGGGGTGCTGAATATTTGCCGAGTATACAAAAATGGAAATCCCTATCCAGATAAATAGCACAGGGAAGGCTGGCATCAGCAAAGTCGCAATGATCGAGCCTAGATTGAATATCTGGGCGCATCGCTTTTGAGATTGAGCGCTGATGGTAGGGCTTGCTTGTTGCCTCATGATCTTGATGACCGAGTAGTGATGGTCAATCAATGATGAGCGCTTTTTTAAGATAAATATAACGAAACTTATTTGAATTTATTATTTAATATTTTTATATTAAATCTTGGCGGGAAGAACGAATTCCGTATGTTGTGACCAATTGGAAGGAGCATTGGCTACGTCGTGCAATAAAGCGATATAGCTGGCGAGCTCCTGATTATGCCGTTCACGTGGATACACGAGGTATATGGGATGAGAAAATTCCGGGGTTTGCGCCACAATCTCAAATATCCCTTCATCTAGGTATTTTTGCACGACCCGGGTCCTAAAATAGCCACTGCCACCGTGCTCAAGAATATGAAAAAGTGCCAGGGGGCCAAGATTGACAGCCATGCTGGATTTCAGCCGGCCCGATAATGCGGTGTCATGCTGCAGGCGGAATTCATCTCCCCAATCAATAAAAATATAGGGTTCGGGTTGCTGCTTGGAGCGAATGCAGATGAGTTTTTCTTCCAGGATTTCCGTGACCTGCATGCCTGGCCAATAGTCAGGATGGTGAACTAGTGCTGCATCCATTGTGCCAGCGACCATTTGGCTATGAAGTTGCTTGGGGTCTGCCACAATTGCTTTTACAAATAGCGTGGGATATGTGGTTTTGAGAGCGGATGTCCAAGATAAAAGTAATGGGTTCCACAGGCTGACCTCACCCCCAATGGTGAGCATGGCATTGGTGCCCTCGGGGAACGGCAGTTCTCGACGTGCCGCTTCCCAGGTCTGGACAATCTGGCTGGCATAGGAAACAAATTTTTCGCCATGCGACGTCAGCTTTGCGCCGCTACGATTCCTGACAAACAAGATGCAGCCCAGGGCTTCTTCCAGGTTCTTGATTCGTGTGGTGACAGCAGTCTGGGTGATATGAAGCTTTTTTGCCGCATTGATAAAGCTGCCTGTACGGGTGATCTCAAGAAATGTCAGCAGTAAGTTATGATCCATGATTATAAAAAATTGATATTAAATTAATTTAAATTAGTGAATATTTTATCTATGTTAATAGCGCAATATGCTGATGCGCTACTTTCTCACATGAAATTATTTCTTACATTCATCAGAGCCTAGACTGACAGCGAGATCAATCGCTCGCCTACATAGGTGGGTGAAAATCTCCTTTAGCATGAAGTTTCATTTCAATGACTACATTAAAGGAGAACGTGATGAAGATTTTCAATAGCGCCATCGTGTCAGCTTTTCTTGTCATCTTTATGCCGAACGCACATGCGGATAATTCCGTGGATATGCCACCCGCACACAAACAAAAACATAATGTTCCTGATTCCACTGAACACGGGAATTACTTGGAGCCACAGGATCAAAGTACTAGCGGTGGAGAGCAAATGAAAGACGGTGCTGTGCCAGGTAATGCCAAGGAAAAAAGCCAGCGCTTCAAGCAACAACCTGAACAAGGTGGCACTGACGTGCAACAGAAAAAGTCTAAATAACCCAGTGCCTGTCAGGGAGGCTTTCTCGCATTAATGATTCCGTTTTGATTAATATTTAATCAGTTGTTTAATTGTTGTTGACTTGAATGTTGACAAGCTATAATCCGGGTTTTCAATTCCATTTTAATATCATGGCTACCAAAATCATCACGGCTAAGCAGCAGATGCGGGCGGCGCAAAGCTTCCCCTTCTTTTCGAGTCTTGCTGTGGTGGTACCAGTGTTGATCCCTTTCTGGATTGCCGCCTCCATTTTTACCTACTGTGCCATGGCAAACCATCCCTGTACTCGCGTGTGTGACTATCTCGTGCCCGCGGGGTATCGTTTTTATGGTTTGCTGGGCGCCTGGGTGGTACTGCTCAACTTTAGTTCCAATATGGCAGGTTGGGTGGGTGGGGGCTTGAATCTGGCCCTCATCATCTGGGCAATCAGTATCCTGGTGATCGTCCCACTGGGGGTGCGCGATATCTTGCGTGCACGCAAGGAGCCATGGCAGGAATATACCGTCGAGACAACAGAATAAAAGGAAACACATGCGAGATTCAGTGATTGATATACGTGGCCTGGACCGTGTAGAGCGTGCCAAGGTCCAAGCGCGCGTGGAGGCGCCACAGCGCTGGACTGTTGATGAAATCGTGGCACTATTTGAGTTGCCGTTTTCAGATTTGATGCACCGTGCACAATCTGTACATCGCGAGCATTTCGACCCGAATGGCGTACAAGTGAGTACGCTACTGTCGATCAAGACTGGCGGCTGTTCCGAGGATTGTGGCTATTGCCCGCAAGCGGCTCGTTATCATACTGATGTGGAAAAGCAGGACTTGATGCAACTGGAGGAAGTGCTGGCTGCGGCTCGTGCCGCCAAGGAAAATGGTGCCAGCCGCTTCTGTATGGGGGCTGCATGGCGTAGCCCAAAGCAGCGCGATCTTGAGCCAGTCTTGAACATGATTCGCGAAGTCAAGGCAATGGGCCTGGAAACCTGCGCCACGCTTGGGATGCTGAAAGATGGTCAAGCCGAACAATTGAAGGATGCTGGCCTTGATTATTACAACCATAACCTGGATACCGCGCCAGAATATTATGGTGATGTCATTACCACACGTACCTATCAGGATCGTCTGGATACGCTGGATCGCGTGCGTGAGCAAGACATCAATGTTTGCTGCGGCGGTATTATCGGCATGGGCGAATCCCGTGCGCAACGCGCTGGCTTGCTGGCTCAGCTTGCCAATATGGAGCGTCCGCCCGAGAGTGTGCCAATCAACCTGCTAACCCAGGTGGAAGGGACCCCGATGTATGGTATGGATGAGCTGGATCCTTTCGAGTTCGTACGCACGATTGCGGCTGCGCGCATCACTATGCCACAGAGCTTTGTGCGCTTATCCGCTGGCCGTCAAAGCATGCATGAAGGCATTCAGGCTTTGTGTTTCCTGGCAGGAGCTAACTCGATTTTCTACGGCGAGAAGCTGCTGACTACGGATAACCCAGAAGCCGAAACTGACCGTAAGCTCTTCGGCAAGCTCGGCATTCATCCGCTTTAATCCGCCGCATGTCTTCCATGCTGGAATCTCAGCCGGTGAAGGCAAACCCTCCATTGCTTGAAGCATTGCAGGCCGAGCTCGCCGAACGTACGAGCCTGGGTTTGCTGCGCCAGCGTCGCGTTTTAAATGGCATGCAGGGTGTGCATGTCGAGGTTGACGGTAAGCGCTTGCTCTCGTTTTGCAGCAATGATTATCTGGGATTGGCTTCACATCCTCATTTGATCGCTGCGATGCGTGATACCGCAGCGATTGCCGGGGCGGGTAGTGGGGCTTCGCATCTTGTTACCGGACACCAGCAAGCTCACGAGGCACTAGAGCAAGCCTTGCAAGCCTTGATGTGCCTGCCAGGCATTCTATTGTTCACCACCGGTTACATGGCAAATCTGGGCGTGATCACTGCGCTTTGCGGGCGCGACGATGCCATCTTTGCCGATAAGCTTAACCATTCCTCGCTCAATGATGCAGCATTGCTGTCGCGTGCGGAGCTCAAGCGCTTCCCCCATAACGACTTGAGCAGCCTGGAACGTTTGCTGGCGCAGAGCCAGGCTAGGCGTAAGCTGGTGGTGGCTGATGCTGTATTCAGCATGGATGGTGACCTGGCTCCTGTGCCTGAGTTACTCGCGCTATGTGAGCGTTACGATGCTTATTTGATGTTGGATGACGCCCATGGCTTTGGCGTGTTAGGGAGCGAAGGGCGCGGTATTCTCGAACATTTTGCGCTTGATTCGCCGCGAATTATTTACATGGCGACGTTGGGAAAGGCTGCTGGCGCGGCTGGTGCATTTGTTGCTGGCCCAAAGATATTGACCGATTACCTGATGCAAACTGCCAGGCCATATATATATACCACTGCCAGCCCGGCCCCAGTAGCTGCAGCAGCCATGGCAGGTGTGCAATTGATCCAGCAAGATCATGCACGACGTGCACATTTGCATCAGCTCATTGCCGAGTTCAGGGCCGCATGCCAATTGCAGCGCTGGCAATTGATGGCTTCTGCCACTGCCATCCAACCCATCATCATCGGCAGTAACGACGAGGCTTTGCAGGTAAGCAAGCGCTTGCTGGAGCAGGGCATTATCGTGCCAGCGATTCGCCCACCTACCGTACCCAAGGGTACGGCAAGGTTACGCATTTCCCTTTCTGCCGCGCATACGCATGAGGACATTGAGCAATTGCTGCAAGCATTACATACACTGGAAGCCACATGAGCCATCTGCATGTCGAGATCGTCGGCAAAGGCCAACCACTGGTGCTGATTCATGGCTGGGGCATGCATGGTGGCGTTTGGCAACCCTTGGTGAAAAAACTATCGCAGTCCTTCGAGCTGCACATTGTCGATTTGCCAGGCATGGGCCTAAGCCAGGAGGGAATTGCTAGTAATCTGGATGAAATGGTGGCAGCGCTGCTACCTGTCTTGCCATCACATGCACATGTACTAGGCTGGTCTTTAGGTGGTCTGGTGGCCATGCGATTGGCAGTACATTATCCTGAGCGGGTGAGTAAGCTGGTGCTGGTGGGGAGTACGCCATGTTTTATCAATACGCCATCCGGGCATCCCCAACCGTGGGAGCATGGTATTAATGCCAGCGTATTCCAGGCATTTGCGCGCCAGGTGAGCGAGGATTATGCCGCCACCCTAATCAAGTTTCTCACCTTGCAGTGTATGGGGGCACAAGATGCACGTGCCACTATCAAGGAGTTGCGCCTAGCCTTGGCTGCACGTCCTGCACCATCGCCGTTGACGCTCGAATCGGCATTGGATGTATTGCTGCAAAATGATTTACGTCCAGACCTGACTGTATTGCAGCAGCCTGTGCTGCTGGTACATGGTGATCGTGATACTTTGGCACCCGTGCAGGCGGCACATTGGTTGTCCCAGCATTTGCTTCATGCCAGCCTGCGCGTGATTGCTGGTGCAGGGCATGCTCCTTTCCTCTCTCACGCATCGCAGTTTGTCGATAGTGTGCGCGACTTTCTTCAACCCAATACAGAAGTGAACGGATGAGTGACGGTTATCGCATAGACAAATCCAGAGTGCGCGCCTCATTTGACCGTGCGGCGGGTAGCTATGATGCCGCGGCTATCTTGCAGCGCGAAGTGCGCGAGCGCATGTTGCAACGCCTTGAACTCATCAAGCTGACGCCACGCGTTATTCTCGATGCGGGCTGCGGTACTGGGCATGCCACGGTGGCACTGGGTAAGCGCTATCGCGATAGCCAGGTGATCTCGCTGGATATTGCCATGGGCATGTTGCAGCAAACCCTGGGACAGTACCCATTGATGAAGCGCATGCTTGCGCCGCTCACCGGCCAGAAACGACCTGTGGCATTATGTGCCGATATTGAAAACCTGCCGTTGCAACCTGGCAGCGTGGATTTGATCTGGTCCAACGTTGCTATCCAGTGGTGCAATGATCTGGATGCGGCTTTTGCAGGCATGGCTCGCGTGTTGCGCCCAGAGGGCTTGTTGATGTTCAGCACTTTTGGCCCTGATACACTGAAGGAGCTGCGCGCGGCTTCCAGCGATGGCAATGTGCATGTCAGCCGGTTTATCGATATGCATGATATTGGCGATGCTCTGGTGCGAGCTGGGTTTGCTGACCCCGTGCTCGATGTCGAGCGCTTTGTGCTCACTTACGATGATGTCATGGCTGTCATGCGAGACCTGAAAGCCATAGGTGCCCACAATGCTGCCGAAGGCCGTGCGCGTGGCCTGTTGGGACGGGGCTTCCTCGGGCGTCTGACAGAGGCTTATGAGCAATTCCGTCACGAAGGTAAGTTGCCCGCGACTTATGAAGTGGTATACGGCCATGCCTGGAAGGCGCAGCCGAAACAGCCAGGGTTGTCGACCGTGACCTTGCATCCGAGAAAACCAGCATGAGCAACAAGCAAGCTTACTTTGTCACTGGCACCGATACTGGTGTTGGCAAGACCATGATCAGCAGTCTGCTGGTACGCCAATTTGCCCAGCGAGGGCTACGCAGTGTGGGCATGAAGCCCGTCGCCTCAGGATGTGAGAAGCGCGATGGTCAGTTGATCTCTGAAGATGTTACCCAATTGCTGGCGGCCAGTAATGTTGATTTGCCATTGGCCTATATTAATCCCTATGCTTTTGAGCCAGCCATTGCACCGCATATCGCAGCTAAACAGGCGGGTGTGCAGATAGACCTGGATCATATCCAGTCAGCCTTCCAGCGCCTGCAGGCTTATGCTGAAGTTGTTATCGTTGAAGGGGCAGGTGGTTTTTACGTGCCACTGGATGACGAGCATGACATTGCCGACCTGGCGCTTAAGCTTGATTTGCCAGTGATACTGGTGGTCGGCATGCGCCTGGGATGTATTAACCATGCCTTGCTCACTGCAGTAGCGATCCAGCAACGCGGCCTTACCTTAGCTGGCTGGGTGGCCAATCAGGTCGATCCTGACATGGCAATGCTTGAGGAAAATTTGCAGACTTTGCGACAGCGTATGCCGGCTGCATACTTGGGGTTTGTGGCTTGGATTGGTCCGTCGCATACTACTGATATAATAGATATTGTCAGCGAGCTATTGAAATAGACTGGCTTGAGTGTGAGTGGCGATAGATAGGTTGCCGCATAAATGCCTACGATTGGTGATATAAGGCCTGTTGGTTGATGTATGCCAGCACCTTGCCAGGCAATAAGTAACGTGGAGTTTTGCCTTCCGCAAACTGTTCTCGAATCTGGGTTGCGGAAATATCCAGCGCGGTAATTTCCTGCTTCAATATTCCATTTTCTGCTTGCCTACACAGTAATTGTGCACTGGCGATTGCATGTTGTTGCGACCATTCATCTAGCGCTGTATGGCTCACAGGCAATGTCGTCCCCGGCCTGGTTGCGACCACGATATGCGCAAACTGCAACAACGCCTGCCAGCGGTGCCAACTGGTAATGCCAGCAAAAGCATCCAACCCCATCAGCAGGCAAAGTCTTGCCTGGCCTTGCAACTCTTCATTGAGCGATTGCAAGGTGTCTATAGTGTAGGAGTAGCCTTCTCGCTGTAGTTCCCGCGTATCCAGCTTGAATAGTGGATTATCGGCAATCGCAAGCGCTACCATGTCTGCTCGTTGCTGGGCCGACGTCATGGGCAGGTCACGGTGGGGCGGGGTAGCTGAGGGGATAAAGCGGACTTCTGTCAGATTCAGTCCTTCGGCCAGCTCCTGCGCCATGCGCAGGTGGCCGAAGTGGATGGGGTCGAAGGTGCCGCCCATGATGCCGATGAGCGGTAAAACCTGGGCTTGAGGGTTGTCGCCCACGTCCATCGTTATGCTGGTGAAGTGCAGGTGTGAGGGCATCAGGCCCGGACTTCTCCATCGCCCAGCACAATGTATTTCAGGCTGGTCAGGCCTTCGAGGCCAACCGGGCCACGAGCGTGCAACTTGTCGGTGGAAATGCCGATTTCGGCACCCAGGCCATATTCAAAACCATCCGCAAAGCGGGTGGAAGCGTTGACGATGACGCTGCTGGAGTCTACTTCGCGCAGGAACTGGCGGGCGCGAGTGTAGTTCTCGGTGACGATAGCTTCAGTATGTTGAGAGGAGTATTGGTTGATGTGGGCGATTGCTTCGTCCACATCGGCAACCACTTTCACCGAGATGATCGCAGCGAGAAACTCCGTGTAGTAGTCTTCTTCTGTGGCTGGTTTGGCCTGCGGCACCAGTGTACGGGTCTCGTTGCAACCACGAATTTCCACACCTTTGCTGACCAGCATCGCAGCCAATGCTGGCAAGGCTTCTTGTGCAATGCTGCGCGCTACTAATAGCGACTCAGCGGTATTGCAGGTGCCCAGACGCTGGGTCTTGGAGTTTTCCAGGATACGCAAGGCCTTATCAAGGTCGGCACTTTCGTCGACATAAATATGGCAATTACCGTCCAGGTGTTTGATCACGGGAATGCGTGCTTCGTTGGAGATGCGCTCGATCAGGCCCTTGCCGCCACGTGGCACGATGACATCAACGTATTCTTTCATGGTGATAAGCTCACCTACGGCAGCGCGGTCAGTGGTAGCGACGACTTGTACTGCTGTCGCAGGTAGCCCCGCAGCAGCGAGACCTTCGTGTACGATGGCTGCCAGGGCGCGATTGCACTGGATGGCTTCGGAGCCGCCCCGCAGGATGGCAGCATTACCAGATTTGATACAGAGGCCAGCAGCGTCTACAGTGACGTTGGGGCGCGCTTCATAGATGATGCCGATCACGCCCAGCGGCACACGCATTTTGCCAATTTGAATGCCGGAAGGACGATATTTGAAGTCGGACATTTCGCCAATAGGGTCTGGCAGGCTGGCAATCTGCTCCAGGCCTTCGGCCATGGTGGTGATGCCTTTTTCACTCAATACCAGGCGGTCCAGCATGGCAGGCTCCAGGCCATTGTTGCGCGCGGCTTCCAGATCGGCGGCATTGGCTGTCAGCAACGTGTCACGCTCACGGCGAATGGCCGTGGCAATTGCGCGCAAGGCCTTGTTCTTGGTGTCTGTATCAGCGCGAGCCATGGCGCGGGAGGCAGCACGTGCCTCCATGCCAAGCTGTTGCATATAGTGTTTGATGTCTTCCATTCTTGCCTCTATGCCTATTATTTCCTGCTGCCTATGCGTGCCAGGCCAAAGCACAAGCGCGAGATTTCCAGCCATGGATCCTGGTTCAACAAGCCTTTGCCCGCTTTGTCGATTTCCGCCAGTTTCTGTAGCGCTGCTTCTAGTTGGCGCATATTCAGGCGAGATAGCGCTCGTTTAACCAGGTTTTGCCTATCACCATAAATCCTGGCCTGCTGCATGGCACTGCTGACGTTGCTGCCCTGGGTTTCAGCATATTTTACCTTGATTAGTCCGCGCAAGACCCAGGCCAGTGCACTCATGATAGCCACTGGCTGCGCACCTTCATCGCGTAAGCCATGCAGGATGCGTACAGCATGTTCGCTGTCGCCGCTCAAGACTGCATCGCCCAATTGGAAAGCATCATAACGCGATACATTGAGTACGGCTTCCCTTACTTTGCTGCCGTCCAGTGCTCCCTCGGGATAAAGTAGCCCCAATTTCTGGATTTCCTGATGGGCGGCCAGCAGATTGCCTTCCACCTGATGTGCAAGAAACTCCAGTGTTTCCTGGTCGGTATGCTGTCCTTGCTGGGAGAGGCGGGAAGCAATCCACTGTGGCAATGCCGATGGTGCAACCTCATGTAGCGCAAGCGAGACGCCGTGATTTTCCAGTGCCGCAAACCAGGCGCTGTTCTTGGCATCGCGTTCCAGCTTGGGCAGGATAATGATGGTGACGGTGTCTGGGATAGGCTCCATCGCAAGGGCTTGCAGCACCTTACCACCATCTACACCAGGCTTGCCGGAAGGAATGACGATTTCGAGGATGCGGCGGCTGGCAAACAGGGAAATGGATTGGCCAAAGGCAGTCACTTGCTGCCAGTTGAAGTTACGCTCAACAGTCAGGCGGGTACGTTCGTCATGCCCTGCGGCGCGCGCTGTGGCACGGATGGCATCCAGGCTTTCGCGCTGGGCGAGTGGCTCATCGCCCATGAGCACATATAGCGGTGCCAGGCCTTGGGCGAGGTGACGCTCCAGCTCCTGTGGCTTGAGCCTCATTCCACGGTGTCGTCCAGCGGCGATTTTAAGTCTGCAGCGCGAGGCTTGCCTTGAACCGGTTTGACCACCATCAGGCGACGCAATAGTTCGCGCACTGCATCGTCTTTCATGTCGTTGTAAAGCCGTTCCTGCTCAAGCTGTTTCGCCAGTAATTGCGAGTCATCATAAGTAATCTCGCGCCTGCCCTTGATCGTTTGTACCTCGCCCCAGGTTTCACTGGAAGGATCGCGCAGGCGAAAATTGACGGTGTAGAACAGCTCGTATTCACGCACCAGGCCGCGTCCGCTCAAGGATAAGATGCGTTGTTCCTGCGCTTCGCTCATGATTTCCAGCAGGAGTTCAGCCTGATCCTTGGCACTGACAATCTTGACGCCATTCACCGCGAGTGAGCGCTTGAATGGCTTGGAAATTGAGATCGTCGGCCCTTGTATGTACAGGGTGTGGAACTTGAGGTCGGCAACGCCCCGCATCTGGAAGCCACAGGCTGTCAGGGCCAATAGCATGGCAAGCAGAATCCAGCGGGTAGCGCGCATATACATGGTTTATCCTACGACGATGTTGACGAGTTTGTTGGGTACGACAATGATCTTACGCACGCTGCCTTCGGCCAGGTATTTCTGGATGCTTTCCTGTTGTACCGCCAGTGCTTCAATGGCTGCCTTATCCAGCGTACGGGCGACGGTCATGCTGCCACGCAGTTTGCCATTGACTTGCAGCATCAGTTCAATCTCATCCTGCACCATGGCAGCCTTGTTGGCAACTGGCCAGCGAGTATCAAGCAGTTGGCTATTGGGACGTAGCTCTTGCCAGAGCGTATGGCTGATGTGCGGCACGATAGGCGAAAGCAATAGCACGACATTTTCCAGCGTTTCTTGGCGGATGGCACGCGTGATGGTGTCGTCGCCTTCCAGCTTGGCATAGGCGTTCATGAGTTCCATCACCGCGGCGATTGCCGTGTTGAAGGAGTGGCGGCGACCATAGTCATCACTGACCTTGTCGATCGTCTGATGCAATTGGCGGCGGAAGGCCTTGAGTTCGGCAGATAGTTCGCCGGTGCTGAAAGCCGTTGTGATACCGGCTTCTACATGCGAGGCGACAGCAGCCCAGACGCGCTTGAGGAAGCGGTGCGCGCCCTCGACACCCGCATCGGACCACTCCAGGCTTTGCTCGGGTGGTGCTGCAAACATCATGAACAGGCGTGCGGTATCCGCACCGTAATTGTCGATCAACTCCTGCGGGTCTACCGTATTGCCCTTGGACTTGGACATTTTGCTGCCGTCCTTCAATACCATGCCTTGCGTCAGCAACTTAGTGAAGGGTTCATCATGCTGGATCAGGCCGACATCGCGCATCAGCTTGTTGAAGAAGCGTGCATAGAGCAAGTGCAGGATGGCATGCTCGATGCCGCCGATGTATTGATCAACAGGCAGCCAGTAGTTGGCGCGCTCATCCACCATGCCGTTGCTGGCATCAAAGCTCGCGTAACGGGCAAAATACCATGAGGACTCGACGAAGGTATCCATGGTGTCGGTCTCACGCGTGGCTTTCTCGCCGCAGCTTGGACAAGTAGTGTCGTAAAACCCAGGGTCTTTCTTGATCGGCGAGCCGACGCCATCCATGACGACATCTTCCGGCAAGACAACAGGCAGCTGATCTGCTGGCACAGGCACTTCACCGCAGCTTGGGCAATGCACGATAGGGATAGGGCAACCCCAGTAACGTTGGCGCGAGATGCCCCAATCACGCAGGCGATATTGCGTACGCTTGTTGCCAAGGTTCTTCGCAGCCAATGCCGTAGCGATGGCATCGCTGGCCTGGTTGAAGTCGAGACCGTTGAAGTCAGCAGAGTCAAATAGAATCCCATGCTCGGTATAGGCTGCTTGTAAGGGCAGCTCCAATTCGCCATGAGCAGGCTTGATGACAGTCTTGATTGGCAACTTGTACTTGCTGGCAAATTCAAAATCGCGCTCGTCATGCGCTGGTACGGCCATCACTGCACCTTCGCCATAGCTGATAAGCACGTAGTTGGCGACCCATACTGGTAGTTGCTCGCCAGTGATCGGGTGCAGTACGAACAGGCCGGAGGCCATGCCCTTTTTCTCGGCGGTGGCCAGGTCGGCTTCGGCAACGCTGCCTCGCTTGCATTCGTCGATAAAGGCTTGTAACTCGGGGTTGTTTTTGGCGGCTTCTGTGGCTAGCGCGTGTTCTGCTGCAACGGCAACGTAAGTTGCACCCATGAGCGTATCAGGGCGAGTGGTGTAGACCTTGAGCGTACCTTCACCGGTGGCGAGTGGGAACTCCACTTCGCAGCCATAGCTCTTGCCGATCCAGTTGCGTTGCATGGTCTTGACCTGCTCGGGCCAACCTTCCAGTGTGTCGAGGTCTGCCAGCAGTTCTTCCGCATAGGCGGTAATTTTCATGAAGTATTGCGGGATGTCGCGCTTTTCAACCAGCGCACCAGAGCGCCAGCCGCGACCATCAATCACTTGTTCATTCGCCAGCACGGTTTGGTCGACTGGGTCCCAATTGACGGTTGCAGTTTTCTTGTAGATCAGGCCTTTTTTATAAAGCTCGGTAAATAGCCATTGTTCCCAGCGGTAATAGTCTGGTTTGCAAGTCGCGATCTCACGCTGCCAATCTACGGCCAAGCCCAGGCTTTTGAGCTGGCCTTTCATATGTTCAATATTGCTATAGGTCCAGCCTGCTGGTGCGACATTGTTCTTGATCGCGGCATTCTCGGCAGGCAAGCCGAAAGCATCCCAGCCCATGGGTTGCATGACGTTAAAACCACGCATGCGATGGAAGCGGCTCAGTACATCACCAATCGTGTAGTTGCGCACATGCCCCATGTGTAGCCTGCCAGATGGATAGGGGAACATGGACAGGCAATAGTACTTGGGCTTATCGGACTGCTCCGTGGCCGCGAAAGTGGCATTGGATTCCCAATAGGATTGCGCTTGTTGCTCGATTTCACGGAATGGATACTGCTGCTGCATGATGGTGGTCTGGGTAAAAATTCGGAAAGCAAAATTATACCTGAAGCGGCAGTATTTTCCCGAGACAAGCGCGAGCATCTAATGAGATAGGTGGCATGCATGAATGAAAGTGTAGCCGTGCATGGCTGATGGCTATCGAAGTGTTAAGCACTTTGTTTTGCATAATGTAATTTGCAAATAAGCGTGATGGTAAAGTCAATGCAGGAATTGGGGTGTTGCTTTTTTTGGAGCTGTCAGGATTATGTAAGCATTGATTTTTTTGAAAGGTTTGATACGCCTTGGCTTAAGGTGGGTAATCTATTTTTTACAAAAATTTAACATTTTTTAGTAAAAATAAATTAAAGAAACTCTTTTTAAATGCCGTTGGGACATGAGTGTGTTCAGTCATTTATAAAGGGGGACGATGTTGGATCAGGAGTCCATATTAGAGGTGTTGATGTTTACCCTGGGAGGGGAGCACTACGGCATCAATATCCTGAGTGTGCAGGAAATTCGTGGTTATGAGCAGGTGACGCAGATCGCCAATGCGCCTGAATACCTCAAGGGTATCGTCAATTTGCGCGGCATTATTGTGCCGATTGTCGATATGCGTATCTGGTTTGGCCAGCTTGAACCTACATATAACCAGAATACGGTGGTGATCGTATTGAATCTGGAAGAGCGCATTATCGGCATGGTGGTGGATAGTGTGTCTGATGTGATGGCACTTGATGCTGGCCAGATCAAAGGGCCACCAGCTATGGGTGCCGCAATGGAAGCTACATTCCTGCTTGGGGTAGCAACTGTGGATGAACTCACAGTCATGCTATTGAGCATCGACAAGCTTATGACCTCAGTGGCATTGGGCAGTGCCATTCAGCAAGTGTCGGCATAAGTAAGAACAATAAAAGGAGAAACAACTATGAAGTTTGCAGATTTGAACATTGGAGTGCGTTTGGGGGTCGGCTTCTCGGTGATTTTGGTGTTGATGGCGATCATGGCTACAGTTGGCTTGACTAGGATTTCTGCTGTTGGTGCCACTGCACAAAAGATGGCGGATGAAGATTTGGTCAAAGAGCGTTTGGCAACGCAGTGGTTTGGGAACGTGAAGGAAAATGGCGTCAGGACGCTAGCGTTCCTGAAAGTTAGTGATCCGGCAACGTTGGAGCGCTATAGAAAACAGATGCAGGAAACAATCGCGGTCAATGCTGCATTGGTGCAAAAGCTGGAGCCCATGCTGCAAAGTGCAGACGGCAAACAAAAAATGGCGACAGCGCTAGCAAAGCGCGATGCATTCAATACCTTACGCAACAAGTTGGTTGATATGCGCGAGCACAATGTGGATCAGGCTACGCTAGATCAAATCGTGGAAAATGAGTTTCTACCGGCCCGCCAAGCTTTTTACGACAGCATGGATGATATTGTAGATTTCCAGCGAGAGGTCTTGAATGCTGCTAATGCTGATATCCAAAGTGTCAAGTATTCCAGCAGCTTGATATTGGCCATATTGGCGGTGGTGTCAATTTTGGTGGGGGCGATGTCTGCATGGCGCTTGGCATTAGGTATCACCCGTCCTTTAGGCAGAGCGGTAGAGGTGGCGGAGACAGTGGCAGCGGGAGACTTGACGACTTCTGTTGCGGTGCATTCCAAGGATGAAATCGGTCAGTTGCTTCAGGCCTTGAAGAAAATGAATGACAACTTGGCGGGGATTGTCGGTGAGGTGCGTACTGGTACAGAAACGATTGCCACAGCTTCCTCACAGATCGCTTCGGGTAATCTGGATTTGTCATCTCGTACCGAGGAGCAGGCCAGCTCCCTTGAGGAGACGGCTTCAGCGATGGAGGAACTTACTTCCACCGTGAAGCAGAATGCAGACAATGCGCAGCAGGCTAATCAACTGGCTGCATCTGCCTCTGGCGTAGCGGTGCAAGGTGGGCAGGTGGTCGAGCAGGTTATTTCTACCATGCAGTCCATCAGTGATTCCTCAAAGCGGATTGCAGATATTATCGGCGTGATCGACGGAATTGCTTTCCAGACCAATATCCTTGCATTGAACGCCGCAGTGGAGGCAGCCCGCGCTGGCGAGCAAGGGCGCGGTTTCGCTGTGGTGGCAAGTGAGGTGCGCAATTTGGCGCAGCGCTCTGCCAATGCTGCCAAGGAAATTAAGAGCTTGATCACAGATTCCGTGGAAAGTGTGGAGGTAGGGAGCAAGTTGGTCGAGCAGGCTGGAGCAACCATGCGCGAAGTGGTGAACAGCGTGCAACGTGTCACAGATATTGTTAGTGAGATCAGCGCTGCCAGCCATGAGCAGAGCACGGGCATTGAGCAAGTCAACCAGGCGATTGGCCAGATGGATGAAGTGACACAGCAGAATGCTGCATTGGTGGAAGAGGCGGCAGCGGCTTCGCAGTCGCTACAGGATCAGGCGGCTAGCTTGGCACAGGCGGTGAGCGTGTTCAAGGTCAGTCATGTTCAGGCTCGGGCAGTAGCCCCGCGTGCAGCCAGCAAACCTCAACCTGTTGTGGCTAAGTCTAAAGTCTCTAAGTCAGCACCGCCTGTAAAAGCAGTGGCATCTTTAATGCCTGCGAGTGCAGGCTCCGCAGATGAGTGGGCTGAGTTTTAGTTAGCGACCCGTTGGCATAAAAAAAGCCGAACCATCATGGTTCGGCTTTTTTATTAGTGGCAGGTTTGCTTAGGTGGATTATGTACCTAAATTATTTAGATGAATTATTTACCTAAGGCTTGCAGTACCTGCGCACGGATATTGCTGACTTCGCCCAGGCCTGTGATTCGGACATACTTGGGGGCCTTGGCGCTGGCTTCAGCAGCCCATGTTGAGTAGTAGTCCACCAGTGGCTTGGTCTGGCTGTGGTATACCTCCAGGCGCTTGGCGACTGTTTCTTCCTTGTCATCATCGCGTTGTACCAGGTCTTCACCGGTGACATCATCCTTGCCTGCAACCTTGGGTGGGTTGAACACCACGTGGTAGGTGCGGCCAGAAGGCAGGTGAGTGCGGCGACCGCTCATGCGCTTGATGATTTCTTCATCAGGCACATCAATTTCAACCACATAGTCAATGTCCACACCGGCTTGCTTCATTGCTTCGGCTTGGGGGATGGTGCGTGGGAAACCGTCAAACAGGAAACCTTGCTGGCAATCTGCATCCTTGATGCGTTCCTTGACCAGGCCGATGATCACGTCATCGGGCACCAGGCCACCGGAATCCATATAGCGCTTGGCTTCCAGGCCAAGCTGGGTGCCCGCTTTTACTGCGGCGCGCAGCATGTCGCCGGTGGAAATTTGTGGGATGTTGAATGCTTCCTTGATGAAGGTGGCCTGGGTGCCCTTACCTGCACCTGGTGCGCCTAATAGTATGACTCTCATGTGGTCTCCTCTGTTCAATCCGCGATTATATCAGCCGCGCTTCATGCTGCTAGATAGTTAGCAATCGCAACAAATTTGGCTGGTGAAATATTTTCTGCCCGCAATTGTGGGTCGATGTTGAGCGTTGCAAAACCTGCGTCATCCAGTAATCCCTTGAGGGTGTTACGTAGAGTCTTGCGGCGCTGGGCAAATGCTGCGGTGACCACTTTCGCAAACAAGGCTTCGTCCTTGGCTGGATGAGGCAGGGTGGCATAAGGTACAGCACGTACGAAAGCCGACTCTACTTTTGGGGCCGGGTCAAAGGCCTCGGGCGGCACTGTGAGCAGGTATTCCATCTGCAAGCGGTATTGCAACATGACCGACAGCCTGCCGTAAGCCGCGCTGGAAGGCTCTGCCACCATGCGCTCTACCACTTCCTTCTGCAACATGAAGTGCATGTCGATGATATGCGGCACATTGTCGAGCAGGTGGAACAAGATTGGGGTGGAAATATTGTAAGGCAGATTGCCGACGACGCGCAGGCGTGGGGCGATACTGCCAAAGTCAAACTTGAGTGCATCGCTGGCGTGAATACTAAGTTTGCCTGCGGGGTAATAACCCTGCATCCATTCGATGATATCGCGGTCTATTTCCACCACGTGTAAGTGCGCCAGGCGCTCCAGCAATGGTTTGGTCATAGCCCCCAGGCCAGGGCCTATCTCAACCATGCAATCTTCCGCTTTGGGGGAGATTGCTTCAATCAAGCTATTGATAATGGCTTTGTCGGTCAGGAAATTCTGGCCGAAGCGTTTTTTTGCTATGTGCTTCATTGTGCTTGCTTACGGTTCTTGGCTAGGGTGATGGCGAGCTGGATTGCACTGAGCAGACTGCCAATCTCGATATTGCCTTTGCCTGCAAGATCAAGCGCAGTGCCGTGATCGACCGATGTCCTGATCATGGGTAGCCCCAGCGTGACATTGACGCCACCACCAAAGCTGGCATGTTTGAGCACAGGCAGGCCTTGGTCGTGGTACATCGCCAGCACGCAATCTCCTTGCGCCAGATTGTGTTGAGTAAAAAGGGTGTCGGCAGGTAATGGGCCTTTAAGGAGCATGCCTTCGGCGCGCAATTTTTCCAGCACCGGGGTAATAGTGGTGATTTCCTCCATCCCCAGATGTCCACCTTCACCCGCATGAGGGTTGAGGCCGGTGACCAAGATACGCGGGTTGCGGATGCCGAATTTGTTGACTAGGTCCTCATGCAGGATGCGGATAGTTGTCTCCAGGCTATCTTGCGTAATAGCCCGACTAACCTCAGCCAATGGCAGGTGCGTGGTTGCCAGTGCAACACGTAATTCACCACCGACTAGCATCATGACGACTTGCGGTGTGTGGGTGCGCTCAGCGAGGAATTCTGTGTGTCCGGTAAATGCAACGCCTGCATCGTTGATGACGCCTTTATGCACCGGCGCTGTCACCATCGCATCAAACTCGCCTTGCATGCAACCATCAATCGCACGTTCAAGTGTTTCTAACACATAGGTACCGTTGTGTGTATCCAACTGCCCGGCGATGACCTCGGCAGGGCAGGGTTGATGCAGGACGGTGAGTTGATCTTGTCCCAGGTGGCTAGGCCAGTTGTCAGGCGCGTAGCGTTGAAGCTGCAATGGCAGTGTTAAGGCCTGGGCGCGCGCTGCCAATACATCCTGGTCGACAATCACAACCAGGTGGCATGGCAATGCTTGGCCAGCCAACATGACACAGAGGTCAATCCCGATACCGGCAGGTTCGCCAGCCGTGATGACGATGCGGGGCAAAGTTTGCAATGGCTGGCCTAGTATTTGTCTTCCAGGCGATATTCGACATAGGCACGATCACGCAGCTCGCCCAGCCAATCCTGGAAGGCATCATCGGCCTTGCGCGCGCGGATTTCTTGTCTTGCCTTCATCCGTGCGGATTCCTGGGTCATGTCCTGCTTACGGCGCTCCATCACTTGCAGGATATGCCAGCCAAATGGACTACGCACTGGTTCGCTGATCTGGTTGATGGCAAGGCCATTCATCACTTGCTCGAATGCGGGCACGGTGTCGCCAGGATTGGTCCAGCCTAAGTCGCCACCATTATTGGCGGAAGCATCTTCTGAATACTGGCGTGCCAGTTCGGCAAAATCGGCGCCGTGATCCAGCCGCTCCTTGATCGACTTAATCTTCTGCTCAGCTTCCATCTCCGAAACGACTTCGCTTAGCTTGATAAGGATATGGCGAACATGGGTCTGATCCACGACCAGTGGTGAGCTACCGCCGCGGCGATTGAGCAGCTTCAGGATGTGGTAGCCATTTGGGCTACGCAATATTGGGGAGAATTGACCTGGTTGCAGGCCTTGTAAGGCATCCGTAAACAAGGCAGGTAGCTGGGCAGATGTTTTCCAGCCCAATACCCCACCTTCGAGTGCATTCGGAGCATCCGAGTAACCTGCTGAGATTTGGGCGAAGTCTGCACCTCCTTGCAATTCTTTCAAGGCGGTTTCCGCCTTGGCCTTGAGTTTTTGCAATTCTTCTGGCGTACCTTCTTCCGGTGCGCGCACCAGAATGTGGGCTACCTCGAATTCATCCTTGATATCGTTACGAGAGGACTGCGTGGTAAGGAAGTTGTCGATTTCTGACTCGGTGACATTGACGCGGTTATCAACTTCACGCTCGCGCAATCGGGCCAGAATGATCTCATTGCGGATATCTTCCCTGAACTTGCGGTAAGGTATGCCTTCGGCTTCAAGCGCTTTGCGGAATTCGCCAGTGCTGAGCTTGTTCTGTTCGGCAATCCGTTCAATGGTCTTGTCGAGCTGCGCATCATCTACGCGCAAGCCCGTCTGCGTTGCATATTGCAGTTGCAGCCTGTCGTTGATCAAGCGTTCCAGAATCTGTTTTTGCAGCACTTCGCGCGGGGGGAGCTGCGTGCCTTGTTTTTCCAGTTGGGCAGTCACGGTCTGGATACGGTCATTGAGCTCTTTTTCAGTAATGACGCCTTGGTCAACAATGGCGACAATACGATCCATCTTGGCAATGTCTGCTGCCATGGCGGAGATGCTGGAAAACAAAAACAGGGCCAGCAGGCCATGCTTGGCGATAGTCTTGAAAACGTGATTGTGCATAAGATGATTACTGGTAGGAATCCGGGATCAGGCTGGAGCTAGTATAGCCGGGAATGGCGCGGTTAAGAAGTTTGAGCGGGTTCTGGCCGATAGAGGCTAAGCCTCCCAACTCAAGCTGGAAATAGAGTGCATAGTTGGCATCTGCGGTCGCGGTGGAAACACGTTGCATGACGGCTCTGGCTTGCCAGCAATCGGCGTCATACTCTAGGCCGGCAATCCCTTCAATCGGTTGGTTCTCGCGCAGCGAATAGTTCCAGCGCCCAAGCCCATACCAACCCTTCCCTAGAGGCCATTGGCCGGAGATATTGATTTGCTCTAGGCGATCTTCGGTGTAGCGGTAGCCAAGGTTGAGCGTCTTGCCGGGCTCGGGGTTGTAGCGTGCGCTGATGTTGTTACGCACATAGACATTTCGGTCCGTGTTGTACTGACCAAAGATATCAATGTTCCAGTTATTAAGCAGGCGGGCAGTGATTTCTCCGATGATGTCAGAGGTGTCGCCAGAACGTGGGTTCACACCGGGTAGATATACTTTTTCATCTGCAAAGTAATAGCGCTGTCCCACCGTGACAGCTAAGCGCTGTTCACCAGTCTTCTTGCTTATCATGCGGCTGGTGAAAGCCATCGTCAACTGGTTGGCATTATTAATGCGATCCTGGCCGGTGAACTGGTTTTCCAGGAACAGCGAACCCATGTTCAAGTCAGCTTGGCTGGAGTCGTAGACCGGCAGCAGCGATTGATCACGATAAGGGATATAGACGTAGTAAAGCCTTGGCTCCAGTGTCTGCGTGTAACGGTTCTTGACGATGCGTACGTCGCGATCAAAGTAGAGGCCGCTGTCTATACTGAATATTGGCAAGGTACGGCTTTGCGATTGATATTCGTCCTGCGATGTAATATTGCCGTTACTATCCCTGATGGTAAACGCGCCATTATCAACTTCATACTTTGTGTAATGCAGGCCTAGCTTCGGTGTGATGTAACCGTAAGGTTGTGCCATTGGCAGGCTGATGCTGGGGTAGGCGACCAGTCGTTTGCCTGTAACCAGCGTGTCGAGAGTGCCGCCACTCAAGGTGGATTGCGTGCTGATAGCATTGCTGTTGCGGTCAAAATTTGCCCACTGTGTCAATAGCTTGACGTCGAATGGGCCCCATTCGTCATTGCCGGTCAATGTGAGTTGTGGCAGGCGTTGCAGAGGATAGTTGAGTCCATCCAGTGTCTGGAATTTTTGCACCAGTGCATTGAACGTCCAGTTTTCATCAGCGTAGTTCACGTAGGCTTGTTGCGGCAGGTTCACCCGGCTGGTGGTGACAATACGGGTGGACATTTCGGAGAAATATTTATCGTCCGAGACTTTTTCCAGGTTGTACGCCGCAGTCCAACCATTGTGGAAGTTATGCAGGTGCGCAAACTTGGCGTAGTAGCGGTTGTCGCCCGTACTGGTGTCGCTAGGCAGATACTCTAGGTTGGCAGTCCCTTGGTAGTCTTCGTTCAGGTAGCGGAATTCGCCTTGGTATTGCATGCCGCGCTTACTCAGGAAGCGTGTACCTATGGTGGCATCCATGTCAGGTGCAATATTCCAATAGAACGGTACCAGGAATTCGAAACCGCTACGGCTGGTGGTACCCCAGGTAGGAGCCAGAAAACCAGATTTTCGCTGGTTCAGGAATGAGAAGTTGACCCAGGGTGTCCATAGGATAGGTACGCCCTGGAATTCCACACGTGCGTTACGCGCAGTACCTGTTTTGGTGTAATCATCCAGCTCCAGCTCCTTGGCGCGGATGTACCAATCATCGGAGCCTACTTCACATGTCGTATAGCGTGCACTCTTGAGGCGTTTGCGATCAGGACCTTCAAATACGACACCTTTTGCATCGCCGCGTGAGGCACCCTGCTTGCGGCTCAGGCCAGGCGCATAGCCGCTGTCTTCAATGTTTTGCTGCGTTAATGGAGTTGTATTGTTGCTGTTGTAGATCAGGTTGTCATTGTCCTGGCGTTGGTTGCCAGTGGTGCCGAATTGCGGCAGGTTGGCAAATTGCGAATCCAGTTCGAAAGTCGGGTTTTTCATTTCACCGATGCTTTCTGATGGCTTCATGCGCAGCTCGGGGCCTTTGATACGACCACCCTTGGTTTCCAGGCGAACGTTGCCAATAACGTGCAACTCCTCATTCTGCACATCATATTCTATGGTGTCGCCATGCACTTCCTGAGCACCTGTTGTCAGTGAGGCATTGCCTATGGATTTAAGCTTGCGATCCAGGTAAACCTGTACCTTGTCGCCTTCAATAATGATGGCATCAGGATCTGGCAGGTTTTCAGATGGGGTATTGCTGGCATCTGTTTCCAGGGTGTCTTCGGCGTACGCGTGACCTAGTCCCAGGCAAACAAGCGCGACAAGAAAAGTGATGGGGCGAATTTTCACAATGATTCAGTGGTGAGGAGGCTTAAGTAAGCGCGTGTTTGTTTTATGGGTGATAAAATCGCATAATTTGCTGCTTTAGGCAATCCATAAATCGTGCGAAGGATTGCTTTGTGGCTGAATTAAAAGGAAGTTTAAATTTTCCGGCATGTTGTAAATGTGCCTGGTTTTCATGTTGTACGATCACAAAGTGATCGCATATTTCTAGGATAAATCGTTCGTGTCGCGTCTTGATCAATTGAATGATTGGCTCGCCCAGGTCTTGCAGGGCAAATCTCATCATCTGACTACAGCTTCTGCCGATGCCAGTTTCCGGCGTTATTTCCGTGTCCACCTGGCGGATGGCACTACCCTGATTGCCATGGATGCGCCTCCTCCGCAGGAGGATTGCGCGCCCTTCGTCAAAGTGGCGGCCTTGTTCCAGGAGGAAGGCTTGAATGTACCGAATATCGTGGCACAGGATTTGGAGCATGGCTTCCTGCTGTTGAGTGATCTCGGAACACAGACTTTCCTGGACGTGCTGAACGAGGAAAACGCTGATGCCTTGTTCCGCGATGCGATTGACGCGCTAGTCACCTGGCAACTTGCCAGCAAGCCCGACGTATTACCTGTATACGACGAGGCCTTGTTGCGACGTGAGCTGGCACTGTTTCCGGATTGGTATATAGCGCGCCACCTTAATGTCGAGCTCAACGATGCACAGCGCAGTGTGCTGGAAAATGCTTTTAGCACGATTGTGCGTTACAACCTGGCCCAGCCATCGGTGTATGTGCATCGCGACTATATGCCGCGCAACCTGATGGTGAGTACGCCTTCTCCTGGCATTCTGGATTTCCAGGATGCGGTCTATGGCCCGATCAGTTATGACGTGGCATCGCTGTTCAAGGATGCCTTCATCAGCTGGGAAGAGGAGCGGGTGCTGGATGGCGTGATTCGCTATTGGGAAAAGGCGCGCAAGGCTGGCTTGCCTGTGGCCGCTGATTTTGGCGATTTCTACCGTGACTTTGAATGGATGGGGCTACAGCGTCATCTCAAGGTACTGGGCATATTCGCCCGCATTCATTATCGCGACGGCAAGCCCAAATATCTGGCGGATACTCCGCGCTTCATGAACTATGTGCGCGCTGTCTGTGTCCGTTATGGTGAGTTGAAGCCGTTGCTACGCTTGCTCGATGAGTTGGAAAAACGCGAATCGCAATTCGGCTATACCTTCTAAGGAGGACCTTGCCTTGAAAGCCATGATTCTTGCTGCTGGTCGTGGTGAACGCATGCGGCCATTGACCGATGTGACTCCCAAGCCGTTGTTGCAGGTAGGCGGTAAGCCGCTGATCGTCTGGCATCTTGAGCGACTGGCAGCGGCTGGTTTCAAGGAGGTAGTTATCAATCATGCACACCTCGGGCAGCAGATTGAAGATGCACTTGGCGATGGTGGGCGTTGGGGTGTTGCCATTCAATACTCCCCGGAAAAAGCCGCTCTGGAAACCGCAGGCGGCATAGCTAATGCTTTGCCTTTGCTGGGCGATCAACCGTTCCTTGTAGTCAATGGCGATGTGTTTACCGATATTGATTTCGTGCAGATGCGCGATGGTTTGCAAGCAGGGCAGTTGGCATATCTGGCACTAGTGGATAACCCGCCACAACATGCGCATGGTGACTTTGCACTGGATGATGGAAAGCTGCTACTTGATGGTCAACATCGCCTGACTTTTTCTGGTGTGGCTGTTTATGATCCAGCCTTATTCAAGGGCGTGTTGAGAGGTGATGTGGCTAAGTTGGCACCCTTGCTCAAAGAGTCGATTATGCGGGAGCAGGCGTCGGCTTTTCATCATCAGGGCGTATGGCATGATATTGGCACGCCAGAGCGCCTCAGGAGCTTGGATCAACATTTGAGCCAGGCATGACTAAATATGAATCCTCCCCATGGAGTGCTCGAACAGGGCTAGTTGAAACAGTGCAAATCGAAGAATTCAAGGCGCGTAGACAGGCGCTGATGCAGAAAATGGGCCATGGCGTGGCAGTGATTCCTACTGCAGCCGAGGCAGTGCGCAATCGTGATAGTCATTATCCCTATCGCTTTGACAGTTATTTTTATCACCTGACAGGGTTTGATGAACCAGAGGCTGTCGTCGTGATTGTTGCCGGGGATAGCCCCAAGAGTATTCTCTTCTGCCGCGACAAGGATATGGAGCGTGAAATCTGGGATGGTTTCCGTCATGGTCCCGCAGGCGCGCGGGAGGTTTTTGGTTTTGATGAGTCGTACAGTGTCAGCGAGCTTGATCAGCGCATTGGCGACTTGCTGGCCAATCAGCCGCAACTATTCTTTGCATTAGGCGCGGATGCCGCTTGGGATCAGCGGCTAGGCGGCTGGCTCAAGCACCTCGCCAGCCAGGCACGTAGCGGCATCGCCGCACCAGCAGCGATTGTTGATGTACGCCGCCTGTTGGACGAGATGCGCTTGATCAAGTCGCCTGCTGAGCTGGCCTTGATGCGAGAGGCAGCCGATATCACGGTTGATGCGCACAAGCGCGCCATGCGGATGACCAAGGCAGGCATGATGGAGTACGAAGTTGAGGCTGAGATTCTGCACGAGTTTTACCGTCGTGGTAGCCGTGCGCCAGCTTACACCTCCATCGTCGCTGGTGGTGGCAATGCTTGCGTGCTGCATTACATCACCAACCAGGATCGGCTCAAGGATGGTGATCTGTTGCTGATAGATGCTGGCTGTGAGTGGCAGGGCTATGCCGCTGACATCACCCGCACTTTCCCTGTCAATGGCAAGTTCAGTGCGGTGCAAAAAGATGTTTATGAGTTGGTATTGGCAGCCCAGGATGCCGCGATGGCACAAGTCCGACCAGGACAGCACTGGAATGCCCCGCATGAAGCAGCATTGCATGTGCTGGCGCAAGGCTTGATCGATTTCGGGCTGTGTCAGGGCTCGCTGGATAGCGTGCTGGAATCAGGCGATTACCGTCGTTTCTACATGCATCGCACTGGGCATTGGTTGGGCCTGGACGTTCATGATGCCGGGGAATATAAGCAGGCTGATGGTGCTTGGCGACCATTGATGCCGGGCATGGTCTTGACAGTGGAGCCGGGTTGCTATATCCGGCCTGCCGACAACGTACCTGAGCATTTCTGGAATATTGGTATCCGCATTGAAGATAATGCCGTGGTGACCGCTGATGGACATGAGATCACCACTGTAGCCGCACCAAAAACCATACAGGAAATCGAGGACTGGATGGCTGCACGATGAGTAGTACAAGTGAGCAAGATATGTTGATTGTCGGCGGTGGCCCGGTGGGCGCTACCTTGGCGCTGGCGTTGCAACTCAAGGGCATCAATGCCACCGTACTTGAAGCGCGTGGCCGTGGTGCTGCGCATCAGGATCAGCGTGCCCTGGCATTATCGTATGGCAGTATCTTGATCTTGGAGCGCCTGGGATTATGGGATGAACTTGAGCCAAAGGCGACGGCCATCAATACCATTCATGTCTCACAACGCGGCAGCCTGGGGCGTAGCTTGCTCAAGGCCGAAGAGCATGGTCAGCCAGCCTTGGGCTATGTGCTGGCTTATGGTGATCTTTCTGCGGCGCTAGATCGGGCCATTGAGAAATTGCCAGGTATCACGGTGCATTACGAGGCCGAAGCGCTGGCAATTGAGCCTGGCCATGACACGGCGCAGGTGAAGTACCAATATCAAGGCCAAACCTATACCATCCAAGCCAAGATGGTTGCGCTGGCAGATGGTGGACGCAGTTTGGGTGATATTCCAGGGTTGGAGCGTGAAACTAAACACTATGGACATGATGCGCTGGTGAGCAAGGTGTCATGCGAGTTGGCGCATGACAACATCGCCTATGAGCGTTTTACGCCTGCTGGTCCGGTCGCCTTGCTCCCCAATGGTCCTCGGGATTTCTCGTTGGTCTGGACTGGTAAGGCTGAAGAAGTGCAAGCCCTGCTGGCGCTGGATGATGCTTCTTTTCTCCAGGCTTTGCATGCCCATTTTGGCGACCGTGTCGGACGTTTTCTGACTGTTGGCAAGCGTCTCACGTTTCCGCTCAAGCTGTCTTATCTCAAGCCTGTCACTGCTCCGCATCTCGTCGTTATTGGTAATGCCGCGCAGACCATGCACCCGGTCGCAGGGCAGGGTTTCAATGTCGGCATGCGTGATGCCTGGGAGCTGGCGCAGTTGCTGGCCTCTACACCGCTTTCCACATGGGGGCATGAAGCAATGATGCAGGCCTATCAGGCCAGCCGCAAAGCTGATACTCGTGGTGGTTTGTTGTTTACAGACTTCCTGATCAACGTGTTTTCCAATGATATGGTTGGTTTACGCAACATTCGCTCTTTGGGCTTGGGGTTGATGGATCTGGTGCCATTTGCCAAGCAGCACCTAGTGAGCAAAATGAGTTTTGGGCCCAAGGGGTAAGCTGACATGGCAAATTTGAAACATGAGTTTGACATGATTGTACTCGGGGCTGGCTTGGTGGGAGCTGCTGCTGCGGTGGCGCTCAAATTGCAAGGTTACCGTGTGGCTGTGCTGGAACGTGGACAGGTTGGCGTTCAGCTCAGCGAGCAATGGGATAGCCGGATCTATGCCCTCAGCCCAGGCAATGTTGCCTGGTTGACGGAACTAGGTGCTTGGCAGGCAATGGATGCTGGCCGCTATTGTGCGGTGGAGAGCATGCAGATATGGGGTGATGATGGTGCCTACCTGGAGCTGGATGCCTATGCTGCCAATCTTGCCAGCCTGAGTGTGATTGTTGAAGGTAACCGCCTCCAGCAGGCTTTGCTATCGCGGCTTGATGCTCTGGATGTGCCCATCATCGAGAGCGTGAGCATTGACCATGTGACATGGGGGGCTAGTGCTGTTGAACTACAGGCAGCGAATAGCGAAATATATGGCGCTGGATTACTTGTGGGGGCTGATGGCGCGGCCTCCTGGGTACGTGGGCAGGCCGATATGACGGTGAAACGTCATGATTACGCCCAAATGGGCGTCGTAGCTAATTTTGCTTGTGAGCGCCCGCACTTGTCGCAAGCCTGCCAGTGGTTCAGCGGTAATGATGTATTAGCCTGGCTGCCCTTGCCGCAACAGCATATTTCCATGGTCTGGTCGGTGGATAATGTCAACGCTCAGTCCTTGCTGGCGCTGGATGCTGAGGCATTGGCAGAGAAGGTGGCCGCCGCCGGGGAGTATCGTCTTGGGCGCTTGAGCGTGGTAACACCAGCTCAGGCTTTTCCACTGGCGATGCAGGAGAGTAGTAGTTTGATACGCCCAGGTTTGGCCCTGGTCGGGGATGCTGCGCACCAGGTGCATCCCTTGGCGGGGCAGGGCGTGAACTTGGGGTTCCGTGATGTACAAGCCTTGGCTGCAGCACTTGCGGCGCCACAGTCCAGGCGACAGCCTGGTGACATGATGGTCTTGCGTCGCTATGAGCGGACACGCAAGGCCGATATGATGTCCATGCGTTTATTGACGCATGGCCTGAACAGTTTGTATGCGCATCCTGCGCCTTGGCTCAGGATGTTGCGCAATGGGGGTATGCAATGCCTGAATCGCATGCCGACGTTAAAAAAGCAATTGATACAGCATGCCGTTATCTAAAGCTTTGAATTACAGCGAGAGAATTTAACTTATGTCTAAGAAGTGGATTGCAATATTGGCAGCTTCGTTGTTTGCGGCGCATGCCTGGGCTGATGAAGCTAGCCTGAAGAAAACCATAGAAGCCACTTATCCCAAGGTGAAAGTGGAGAGCGTCGTGAAAACGCCTTATGCCAGCCTGTATGAAGTGTTCCTCGATGGGCAAATTATCTACACAGATGAAAAATTCAGCTTCCTCATTGCCGAAGGTCGGTTGGTGGAGCCCAAGACCAAGCGTGATATTACTGGCGAGCGCATGGACGAATTGACCAAGGTGGATTTTGCCGCCTTGCCGCTTGACCAAGCCGTCAAGGTGGTCAAGGGTAATGGTAGCCGCAAGCTGGTGGTGTTCTCTGACCCGGATTGCCCTTATTGCAAGCGCCTGGAGCAAAAAGAGCTGAGCAATATCACGGATGTGACCATCTACACATTTCTGTTCCCGCTGGAGCAATTGCACCCTGATGCTGCCAACAAGTCGCGTGCGATCTGGTGTGCACCTGATCGTGCCAAAGCGTGGAATGACTGGATATTGAATGGTCAATTACCCAAGGCGCAAGGCACTTGCGATACCCCGATTGAAAAGCTGGCCGAACTGGGCCGCAAGATCAATGTGACCAGCACGCCAACCCTGATTTTCGCTGATGGCAAGCGCATGCTGGGGGCATATCCAGCCAAGGATATTGAGAAGGCCATGACGGCGGCAGCAAGTAAAAAGTAAAAGACTGTGTCGTGCTTGATTCAAGCATGAGCACCACATTGAAGAAGTGAGCAAAAAAGGGAGCACTAGGCTCCCTTTTTCTTGAGCGCTGTGGCCTACACTACTTGGCCCATCTTGAATATCGGTAGGTACATCGCAATCACCAAGCCGCCGATCAGCGTACCCAGTACCACCATGATAATCGGTTCCATCAGGCTGGACAGGGCTTCCACGGCATCATCAACTTCACCTTCATAAAAATCTGCCACCTTGCCCAGCATGGAATCCAGTGCGCCAGACTCCTCACCAATCGCTACCATTTGCAACACCATATTAGGGAATACCTCGGTATTTTGCATGGCGACAGTCAAGCTGGCTCCGGTGCTGATTTCGCTTTGCACCTTCTTGGTGGCGTCATAGTAGACGCGGTTGCCAGAGGCACCCGCTACCGAGTCCAGTGCCTCGACCAGTGGTACGCCGGCTGCAAACATGGTGGAGAGGGTGCGGGAGAAACGGGCGATGGTGGCTTTGCGGATCACTTCGCCAAAAATAGGCATCTTGAGCAAAAGCCTATCCATACTGGCCTGCATTTTTTCCGAGCGTTTCCAGGTATAGAAGAAGAACCAGAGTGCGCCGCCAATCGAGCCAAAGATCGCCCACCAGTAATCGACAAAAAAGTCGGACATCGCCATGACCATGACGGTGGGGGCGGGTAGGTCGGCACCAAAGCTGCTGAATAATTCCTTGAAGGCGGGAATCACGAAAATCATGATCACCGCGGTAATGACGAATGCCACGACGAGAATGGAAATTGGGTAAAACAAGGCGGACTTGATTTTGCCCTTGATGGCGAGGATTTTTTCCTTGTAGGTAGCCAGACGATCCAGCAAGGAATCCAGAATACCGGCTTGTTCACCCGCACCGACTAGGTTGCAGAACAGATTGTCAAAATACAGGGGATACTTGCGAAAGGCTTGGCTCAAACTACTGCCAGTCTCTACGTCAGCCTTGATGTCGCCCAATAATTTGCTGACTGCCGGGTTGCTATGACCTTTGCCCACGATGTCGAAAGCCTGCAGTAAGGGCACCCCTGCCTTCATCATGGTGGCGAGCTGGCGCGTGAAGAGGGTCACATCCTTGTCCGATATCTTGCCGCCAGTCTTGAAGCGTTGCTTGCTGATCTTGACGACATTGACACCCTGGCGGCGCAGGGTGGCCTTGACGAATGCCTCACCGCTGGCCTTCATCTCCCCTTTCACGCGTTTGCCTTTTTTATCCGTACCCTCCCAGGCGTACGTGACTTCCTTGGTTTCTTTGGCAGCCATGGCTTCCTATTGTGTGTTATTCGTTGGTGACAGCTTCAATTTCTTCCAGCGAAGTTAGCCCCTGCTTGACCTTGAGTAGGCCTGATTGCCGCAAATCGCGGACACCCTCTCGCTGGGCTTGATCTGCAATGTCGTGCGATGTGCCATTTTTCATGATGATGCGGCTCATTTCATCGGAAACCGGCATGACTTGGTAAATGCCCACTCGTCCTTTATAGCCTTGGTTACAGTGGTCGCAACCATCTGGATTAGCGGCATAAGGTTGCCAGCTACCATCTAAATCTGCTTCCTTGAAGCCAATGTCCAGCAAGGCTTCACGTGGAATGTCTGCAGGTACTCGGCAATGCGGGCACAATTTGCGTGCCAGACGTTGTGCTGTTATTAACGACACGGCAGAGGCAATATTGAAGGGGGCTACCCCCATATTGACCAGTCGGGTCAAGGTTGATGGCGCATCATTGGTATGCAGTGTGGAAAGCACCATGTGCCCAGTAGAGGCAGCCTTGATCGCCATGTCAGCAGTTTCCAGATCACGGATTTCCCCAATCATGATGATGTCTGGGTCTTGGCGCAGAAAGGACTTCAACGCGGCGGCAAAAGTGAGTCCCTGCTTGTCATTAACGTTGACTTGGTTAATGCCTGCCAAGGGTATTTCTGCTGGATCTTCCGCGGTGGAAATGTTCACGCCGGGTTCGTTGAGGATATTGAGGCAGGTATAGAGAGAAACGGTCTTGCCAGATCCTGTTGGTCCCGTGACGAGCACCAGACCGTAAGGCCGTGTTACGGCATGTAGCAACGCTTCCTTCTGATCAGGGTCATAGCCGAGCGCATCAATACCGAGCTTGGCGCTGCTGGGGTCAAGGATACGCATGACGATCTTTTCGCCATTAATCAATGGCAGTGTGCTCACACGAAAATCGATAGTCCGCGTTTTTGAGAGCACCAACTTCATGCGGCCATCTTGCGGCACGCGTTTTTCCGAGATGTCGAGGTTGGAAATTACCTTGATACGTGAGGCCAGCTTGTCCTTGATCGCGAGCGGTGGCTGGGCGATCTCGCGCAATATGCCATCTACTCGGTAGCGGATACGATAAAATTTTTCATAAGGCTCAAAGTGCAAGTCAGAGGCGCCCATGTTGATCGCATCCATCAGAATCTTCTGGATGTATTTGACGATAGGGGCATCGTCGATTTCTATTGTGGGTTCCGGTTCGCTGTCTTTATCCTCTATCTCCAGGCCGAAGTCGTCTTCGCTGACCAGCGATTGCATGGTGGTATCGCTAGCTTCTACCAGCTTGTCAATCCATTTACCCAGCTTGTCGTCCTCGACAATGATGGGCATCAATGTCTTGCCCGTCTGGAACTGCAATTCATCCAGCATGTGCAGATTAGTCGGGTCGGATAAAGCCACAAACATGTTATTGCCACGATGGTAAAGCGTGATCGCACGATAACTTTGCATGAGTTGCGGGCTGATGCCCTTGCTGGGCATGAACTCTGGATTGAGCGTGCTCAGGTCAAACAGTGGATAGCCGAATGCTTGGGAGCAGGCTTGGGCAATTTGCAAGGCTGTGAACCGGCGGGATTGCAACAACTGGCTGATGAATGAGATTTGCTTCTTGTCGGCTGAGGTCTGGATGCTGATTGCTTCATCCTCGTTCAGCAGTGCTTGATGAATCAATACCCGGGCCAGTCCGCCCAATTTATTCGGTGAAGTGACAGCAGCCATTGATCTTCAAGCCAGCCTTTTCCATAGTTTACGCAGTGTCTCCGGCGATGATGCATGCTGGGATTTTTTTTGTAAAGCGCTCAGGAATTTTATACTGCGTTAATCAATGTAAAGACATCATTATGATAAAAATAACAATTAGCATCTAAAAGCGCTTGACTTATTTGAATAACCCACGTAAAAACGCAAAAGGCGTTTGGAATTCGAGTGCATTGTAGCCGGCAACTACCGACTTTAATTCTTGAAGTACAAACTTTTGGGGTCGCCTCCCCTTAGATATATGCAAGGAAGTATTGAAATGGCAACAGGTACCGTAAAGTGGTTTAATGATTCCAAAGGCTTTGGTTTCATTACCCCGGACGATGGTGGCGACGATTTGTTCGCTCACTTCTCCGCGATTGTAGAAGCTGGCTACAAGAGTCTGAAGGAAGGTCAACGCGTATCATTTGATGTTACCGAAGGCCCTAAGGGCAAGCAGGCTTCTAATATTCAGAAGGCCTAAGCTTGGCTCACTGATGACTGTATAGTCTTCAAAAATAAAAAAGGCCGGAGAAATCCGGCCTTTTTTATTTATCTGGCCCATTGTCTATCGTTGAGAACAGTGGGCCAGAGTATTACATGTGCTTGACGATCTCGGCACCAAACTCGGCACTGCCTATTTGCGTAGCACCTTCCATTTGTGAGGAGAAGTCATGGGTGACACGTTTTGCCTGGATTGCCTTGGCAACGCCAGTCAATACCAAATCAGCGGCTTCAGTCCATCCCAAGTGACGCAACATCATTTCTGCAGACAAGATCAATGAACTCGGGTTTGCGATATCCTTACCTGCAATTTTGGGTGCAGTGCCGTGCGTAGCTTCAAACATGGCGACGGTGTCGGAAATATTCGCGCCAGGGGCAATACCAATACCGCCAACTTGTGCTGCAAGCGCATCTGAGATGTAGTCGCCATTCAGGTTCAGCGTGGCAACAACATCGTAATCAGCTGGGTGTAGCAAGATTTCCTGCAAAAATGCATCAGCGATGCAGTCCTTGATGATGATACCGTTAGGCAATTTGCACCATGGTCCGCCGTCAATCTCAACGGCACCGAACTCTTCCTTGGCGACTTCATAGCCCCAGTTCTTGAAACCACCCTCAGTGAATTTCATGATGTTGCCCTTGTGGGCAATAGTGACTGACTTGCGGTTGTTGTCGATAGCATACTGGATGGCCTTGCGCACCAAGCGCTTGCTACCATCAACAGACACAGGCTTGATGCCAATGGCAGAAGCCTCGGGGAAGCGGATCTTCTTGCGTACGCCCATGTCGCTGAGGAAATCGATGACCTTTTTGACTTCGTCTGTACCAGCTGCCCATTCGATACCTGCGTAAATGTCTTCAGTGTTCTCGCGGAAAATCACCATATCGGTTTTTTCCGGGTGCTTGACTGGGCTTGGTACGCCTTGGAAGTACTGGATGGGGCGTAGGCAGACATACAGATCAAGTTCTTGGCGCAGCGTTACGTTGAGTGAGCGAATGCCACCGCCAACTGGTGTGGTCAATGGGCCCTTGATGGAGATGACGTAATCCTTGACGGCCTTGAGTGTTTCATCAGGCAGCCAAGTGTTGTCGCCATAAGTGTTGACAGCTTTTTCGCCAGCGTAAACTTCCATCCAGGCAATCGCACGCTTGCCGCCATAAGCCTTGGCCACGGCGCTATCCACGACATGGCGCATAGGCGGGGTGATATCGACACCGATACCATCGCCTTCGATAAATGGGATAATCGGGTGATCGGGAACATTAAGCGTGTTATCAGCGTTAACGCTGATTTTCTCGCCAGTGGCTGGTACTTTGATTTTTGTAGACATTCAGAACTATCCTATTCAAACGCTAGAAAGACGGGCGTCATCATTCCATGAGACCAAGATGCTGATTTTATTCAATAAGCCCTATGGTGTAATTTGCCAGTTCAGTCCGCATGAAAAGCACGAGACATTGAAGGATTATATTGCCGTGCCTGGGGTTTATGCCGCCGGGCGGCTTGATACTGACAGTGAGGGTCTGCTTATTCTAACCGATGATGGCAGACTGCAACACCGCATATCGCATCCCAAGCATAAAGAATTCAAAACTTATTGGGTGCAGGTGGAGGGCGACCCCTCGGATGAAGCGTTGGAGCCATTACGACACGGCGTAGACCTGGGAGATTTTATTACCCAGCCTGCCAGGGTCAGGCGTATTGCAGAGCCTGCGAATCTATGGTCGCGCAACCCGCCGATCAGGGAGCGTAAGGCTATCCCTACCACTTGGCTGGAGGTGATCATTAGCGAAGGAAAAAACCGCCAGGTGCGTCGCATGACCGCCAAGGTTGGATTTCCTACCTTGCGCCTGATTCGCTATGCCGTTGGGCAGCATGTGCTTGATGGGATAGCGCCTGGCGAGTGGAAGCGGATTTAGCCTGCCAAATCATGGAGCCGGATATGTTAAACTCCGGTTCTTATTCGTATATTCCATAGTAGATACCATCCATGTCCGGCAATACCATAGGCACTCTGTTTACCCTGACTTCTTTTGGCGAATCGCATGGCCCTGCCATTGGGGGGGTGATTGATGGTTGTCCGCCAGGGCTGGAGTTGACAGTGGAAGATATTCAGCAGGAGCTGGATCGCCGCAAGCCAGGGACTTCGCGCCATGTGACGCAGCGCAAGGAGCCGGATACCGTGGAGATATTGTCTGGCGTATTTGAAGGCAAGACCACAGGCACGCCGATTGGTTTGCTGATTCGCAACCAGGATCAACGTAGCCAGGATTACGGCAAGATTGCGGAAACCTTCCGTCCCGGACATGCTGATTACACCTATTGGCAGAAGTATGGCATTCGAGACTACCGTGGTGGCGGTCGTTCCAGTGCGCGTGAAACGGCGGTGCGTGTTGCCGCAGGGGCGATCGCCAAGAAGTGGCTCAAGCAGCGTTATGGTGTCACTGTCCGTGGTTATATGAGTCAGTTGGGGGAAGTCCATATTCCTTTCAGCTCATGGGATGTTGTGAATCAAAACGCATTTTTTTCACCCAATGAATCCATCCTGCCTGAGCTGGAGAACTATCTCGACAACATCCGTAACGAGCGTGATTCTGTAGGTGCGCGTATTACCGTGGTTGCTGATGGTGTGCCCGTAGGCTGGGGCGAGCCGGTATATGATCGCCTCGATGCAGACATTGCCCATGCAATGATGGGCATCAATGCTGCCAAAGGTGTAGAGATTGGGGATGGCTTTGCCAGTGTGGCACAGCGTGGATCGCTACATAGTGATGAACTTACGCCAAATGGATTTGCCAGCAATCATGCTGGTGGCATCCTTGGTGGTATTTCCAGTGGGCAGGCGATTGTCGCCCATGTCGCGTTCAAGCCAACCTCTAGCATTCCACAACTACGCCATTCTATTGATAAGCAAGGTCTGGCATTGGAAATGCAGACCACAGGTCGCCATGATCCTTGCGTGGGGGTGCGTGCTACGCCAATCGTTGAAGCCATGATGGCCTTGGTGCTCATGGATCATGCTTTGCGCCATCGTGCCCAGAACGCGGATGTCTCGGTAGATACCATCAAGCTTTAACAATTTTTACCAGGCGGGGAGCTGTGTGCTGATCATGATCCAATGGCCCCCATGCATTCAATCAGCATGAAACATCATGTTTCCCTGCCTTACTGGCGCTTATCCGGCTTTTACTTCGCCTATTTTGGCTTTGTCGGTGCGTTTACCCCATTCTGGACCTTGTATCTCAAGTCTCTGGCATTCAATGCCTTCCAGATCGCCATCCTGATGTCTTTGTTCCAGATTGCACGCAGTTTTTCACCTAGCCTGTGGGGTTGGGTGGCGGATCATCGCGGCCATCGGGTGCCGATTATCCAATTCCTGGCTGGGGCCAGCTTGCTGGCTTATGTGGGTGTGTTTTTCGGCAACAGTTTTTACTGGTTGTTTGCCATCATGTTGACCTTGAGCTTTTTCTGGAGCGCCTCTTTACCCTTGATCGAGGCAGTGACACTGGGACATCTTGGCGACAGGTTGGACCGCTATGGGCATATCCGCCTTTGGGGATCGATAGGGTTTGTCGTCGCTGTGATTGGACTAGGGTATGCCGTGCAATACCTGGGCATGATGGCCTTGTTGTGGGTGATCCTGTTTCTGTTGGCTGCTGTCTGGGTCTTGTCATGGCGCTTGGCGGATCCGCTGGTGGCGTTGCAGCATCATGATGGTGATGGTTCATGGTGGGCGATATTGCGCAGGCGAGAAGTGATTGCGCTAATGGTTGCCTGTTTTGCCATGTCTGCTGCGCATGGTGTCTATTACACGTTTTACTCCATCTACCTGGTGGATCATGGCTATAGCAAAGGGATCGTGGGCTGGCTATGGGGCTTGGGCGTGATGTGCGAGATCATGGTATTCCTGTATATGCCCAAGCTAACGGCGCGTTTTGGCCTGCGGCATATCATGCTTGCCAGCTTGTTCTTGGCATTTGTGCGTTTTTTCGTGATCGGCTGGGCTGTGGATGTCTGGTGGCTGATTGTGCTTGCGCAGACATTGCATGCAGCGACATTTGGTTCTTATCATGCGGCAGCGGTTGCGCTGACACACCGCTATTTCAAGGGTAAGCATCAGTCCAAGGGGCAAGGTTTGTATACCAGTATCTCTTATGGTGTTGGTGGCACTCTGGGAGCCGTGATTAGCGGTTTTGCCTGGGAAAGCATAGGCCCAAGCTGGACATTTACCGTTTCTGCACTATGCGCTATGCTCGGCTTTATCTTTTTCATGTTCATGATGCAGGAAGATTAAAAGGGGAAACCATGCGGACATGGATGTGGCTGCTACCATGCTTGATGTCATCATTGGCGTGGGCAGAAACCCAGGTGAATATTGTGGGTTTGTTTCAGGGTAAAGCCATCATGGTCATCAATGGCGGCAAACCACGTACCCTTGCAGCAGGCGAATTCAGCCCTGAAGGCATACGCTTGGTGGCTGCCAGCAGCGATAAGGCAGTTATCGAGGTGGATGGTATCAGGCGCGAATTGGGCATGGGGCAGGCGATTGCGTTACCTAGCAAAAATGCCATGGCAGGTAGCAGTAGCGTCACCTTGTATGCTGACTCTACGGGACATCATTTCGCTGATGGCTATATCAACGGTGCATCTTTGCGATTTCTTGTCGATACCGGGGCATCGGCGATCGTGATGAATAGCGGCGATGCCAAATATGCCAAGATTGATTACAAAAGCGGTACGCCAGTCTCAGTGCAAACCGCTAACGGTGTCGCTAACGCCTATAAAGTCGTGATTGGTAATGTGCGCTTGAATAGTTTGATATTGAACCAAGTGGATGCGCTAGTCATGGAGGGTGGGTCTCCAGCAGTTGTGTTGCTGGGCATGAGTGCACTTAATCGGATGGAGATGAAGCGTGATGGGATTGCGCTTACCTTGACCAAGAAGTATTGATGCATGAATAACGGCAAATAAAAACGGCAGCCTAGGCTGCCGTTTTTATTCAGGTGATGGCTGTATGGCCATCTTTATCCTGCGTCGCTTGCTTAGTGACGCTTGTCTTTTTCAATCAGTGCGTAAGCAGAGTGATTGTGGATGGACTCGAAGTTTTCTGATTCCACCGTGTACTTGACGATGCGAGCTTCGGCGTTAAGCTGGGCCGCCACATCACGCACGATATCCTCGACGAATTTCGGGTTGTCGTAGGCGCGCTCGGTGACGTATTTTTCGTCAGGACGCTTCAATAAGCCATAAACCTCGCAGGAGGCTTGTTCTTCCACCAGGCGAATGATGTCTTCCACCCAGATGAAATCATTGATCAATGCGGTGACAGTAACGTGGGAGCGCTGGTTGTGCGCACCGTAGTCAGAAATCTTCTTGGAGCAAGGGCACAAGCTGGTTACGGGTACCACTACCTTAACGGTAATGTCGTAATTGCCTTGGTTGATTTCGCCAATAAAGGTGACTTCGTAGTCAGACAAACTTTGTACACCCGATACTGGAGCCGCCTTGTTGACGAAGTAAGGGAAGGTCATCTCAACGTGACCAGACTCTGCATCCAGCCGTTGCACCATACCACGCAGGATGCTTTCGAATGATTCCACGGAAATTTCGCGCTCGTTGTTGTTGAGAATCTCAACAAAGCGTGACATGTGCGTGCCCTTGAAGTTGTGTGGCAGGAACACATACATATTGAAATTGGCTACGGTATGTTGCACGCCGCCAGTCTTGTCCTTGACCTTCACTGGATGACGGATGGATTTGATCCCTACCTTGTCAATGGCGAGTTGCCGGGTATCCGGGGTGTTCTGCACATCTTCAATCGGTGGAATAGAGGGTTGGTTCATGAGATTCCTGAGACGCTATAAGTGAATTCGGTAATAGTTGAGTATACTACTTGGTTAATTTTTTCTCAATTGCGGCAGCAATGCCTGTAGCGTTGAGACCGCATTCCGCCAGCATGGTTTCATGTACTCCATGCTCGATAAAGGTGTCAGGCAGACCCAGGCACAGCACAGGTGTGTGAATGTCCATGTCTTGCATGGCTTCCATCACCGCAGCACCCGCCCCGCCCATAATGGCGTTTTCTTCCACGGTAACGATGAGCTCATGGCTTTGCGCTATCTCGCTGATCAATGCAATATCGAGCGGCTTGACGAAGCGCATGTTGACCACGGTGGCATCGAGAGTATCGGCCGCTTGCAGCGCTGGCGTTAGCATACTGCCAAAGGCGAGGATGGCTACGCGCTTGCCTTGCCTGCGAACCTCGCCTTTGCCCAGCGGCAGCAACTGCATGTTCTTCTCAATGGTGGCACCAGGGCCACCACCACGAGGGTAGCGAACGGCAGAAGGGCCATCATGCTGGTAGGCCGTATACAGCATCTGCCGACACTCATTTTCGTCGCTCGGTGTCATGATGGCGATATTAGGAATACAGCGCAGGTAGCTAAGATCAAAGCTGCCCGCATGGGTTGGGCCATCTGCCCCTACCAAGCCTGCGCGGTCAATTGCAAACATCACGGGCAGGTTTTGCAGGGCAATATCGTGGATGAACTGGTCGTATGCGCGTTGCAAAAATGTCGAGTAAATGGCGACAACAGGCTTAAGCCCATCGCAGGCCATACCAGCGGCAAACGTGAGGGCATGTTGCTCGGCAATGCCGACATCATAAAAGCGGTCAGGAAATTGCTCGGCAAACGCGTTGAGGCCAGAGCCATCGCACATGGCAGGCGTAATGCCAATCAAGCGCTCGTCTTGCGTGGCCATGTCGACCAGCCAGTCGCTGAACACCTGCGTATAGGTTTTTTTGCCAGCCTGCGTGATGGAGCAGCCATTACTCGGATCGAACTTGCCTACGCCGTGATACTTGCCGGGATTGTCTTCTGCGGGCTGGTAGCCATGGCCTTTTTGCGTGGCAATATGCAGGAACTGCGGGCCCTTGAGCTCGCGGATATTGCGCAATGTGGCAATCAGCACATCAATGTCGTGGCCATCAATCGGTCCGATGTAATTAAAGCCAAATTCCTCGAACAACGTACCTGGAGTCACCATGCCTTTGACGTGCTCTTCCGCGCGTTTGGCGAATTCACGCACAGGCGGTACTACACCTAGTACTTTCTCGCCAGAACGGCGCATTGAGGTATAAAGCGGTCCGGAAAGCAGCTTAGCCAGATAGTTTGTCAGTGCGCCAACATTGGGCGAGATCGACATATCGTTGTCGTTAAGAATCACCAGTAGGTTGGCATCCATCGCGCCTGCATTGTTGAGTGCCTCAAATGCCATGCCTGCGGTCATCGCGCCATCGCCGATGATGGCGATCGAATGGCGGTCAGAGCCAGTTTTCTGTGCCGCAATCGCCATGCCGAGCGCGGCTGAAATGGAAGTGCTGGAGTGCCCAGTGCCAAAGGTATCGTAAATGCTTTCATCTCGACGCGGAAAGCCTGCAATGCCACCTGGTTTGCGCAGGTTGCTCATGGCTTCACGGCGGCCAGTGAGTATCTTGTGTGGATAGGTTTGGTGACCTACATCCCAGACGACACGGTCTTCTGGTGTGTTGAAGACATAATGCAGGGCAATGGTCAGCTCGACTACCCCGAGGTTGGAAGACAGGTGTCCGCCGGTTTGCGCAACGCTATTGACGAGAAAGCCACGTAATTGCTTGGCAAGCTCATGTAGCTCCCTGCGGTCTAGTTTGCGCAGTTGCTCTGGTGAGTTAATGCTTTCTAGCAGTTTATACATGGCCGACCCGCTTAAAAGCTACGTTGAGTAATGAAATATGCCACCTGCTTGAGCTGCTGCGCGGCATCGCCATATGAGGCTAACGGTGCCAGTGCATCGTCAAGCAGCTCCTGCGCCAATCGCTTCGCTTGGTCTATGCCCAGAATGGTGACGTAGGTAGGTTTATTACTTTCCGCATCCTTGCCTGCAGTCTTGCCAAGGGTTTCGCTATCCGCTTCTGCATCAAGAATGTCATCCACCACCTGAAATGCAAGGCCAATGGCTTGGGCATAGTGATCAATGGCATGCAGTTGATCTTGGTCCAAGTCATCGGCACAGTGTGCGCCCAGCAGGGCCGCAGCACGGATTAATGCACCGGTTTTGTGGATATGCATATATTCCAGCTCGGTTTGGTCCAATGCCTTGCCTACGCTGGCGAGGTCAATCGCTTGGCCTCCTGCCATGCCACGTGAACCGCTAGCGATGGCGAGCAGATTGACCATGTCCAGTTGACGAGCAGGCTCGGTACATAGGCCCGGGGTTGCCAGCGATTGGAATGCCAGGGTTTGCAACGCATCGCCAACTAGCAGGGCGGTAGCATCATCGTATTGCTTGTGACACGATGGTTTGCCACGGCGCAGGTCGTCGTCGTCCATGCAGGGCATGTCGTCGTGCACGAGGGAATAGGCGTGGATCAATTCCACGGCAGCGGCAGCAATATCCACTTTTGCCGGATTGGCGCCACAGAGCTCACCTGCGGCATGGGCCAGCAATGCACGCACACGCTTGCCACCACCTAGCACGGCGTAGCGCATGGCTTCATGCAAACGGTCGGGAGCAATATCGGAGGCTGGCAGCAGGCTATTCAGCACTTGCTCCATACGTTGTTGGGTATGTTGAGCCCAGCTTTGGAAATCGGTCATTTAGTATCGTTGTAGGGTTGTAGCTGGTTGGATTCAGTGAGGATACGTACTTGTTGCTCAACATCTGCCAGGGATTGCTGGCAATGTTGCACAAGCTCCGAGCCGCGCTTGTAGGCCGCGAGGGATTGTTCAAGTGGCAACTGGCCGGACTCTATCTGTGCGACCAGGCTTTCAAGCTCTGTCATGGCGGCTTCAAAGCTCAACGCTTCAAATATGCTGGATTGCTGGTCGTCAGCTTTGGTTTTTTTACTCATGAAAACAACCGGTGCAGGAGCAGATAGCATCACTGCTGCTCGTTGCAGTTATTGAAAATAATGTGCCATTTTACGCTGAACTGCCCCTGTAAACCATGATTAAGTTAATGATAATCCCAGCTGGTGCTGCATAAAGCGGCGGATATCATCAATCTCTTCCATGCAAACCGAATGTGGCATCGGGTATTCGTGCAACTCCAGTGCATAGCCTTCGCCTTGTAGGGCCTGAACCGAGGCTTGATAGCGCGCAAGCGGAATCACATTGTCCTGGGAACCATGCGCCATGAGGATAGGGGTGGCTTGGTTGGCGGGATGTTTTTCCGTTGCCAGGCTGTCAGCTAGCCCGAGGTAGGTGGAAAGTGCCAGTACGCCTGCCAGTGGGGTGTCATGCCGTAAGGCTGTGTGCAGGGCAATGACGCCACCTTGCGAAAACCCCGCCAGCATGATGCGTTCTGCTGGAATCCCGCGGGCAATTTCATGCGCGATCAAGGCTTCAATTTTTTGCTGGGTAGCACGTATACCCTTGCCATCTTGTATGGCACCAGGCTGGAAGCTATAAATATCGTACCAGGCAGGCATGACATAGCCATTATTGACGGTCACTGCCATCGCAGGGGCGTGGGGCAAAATAAATCGGGTGTGGGGTAACGCAAGCTCACGCACTACTGGTGCAAAATCGTTGCCATCTGCACCCAGGCCATGCAGCCAGATCACGCTGTTTTGGATGGTATCGTCGGAAGCAATTTCAATAAAATCTAATAAAGACATCAATGTAGCCTAGTGTTGGGCGAAAATGGCATTTTGCCATGTAATGGCTATGGTGGCATGTTGCTACTGTGTTCGTGCGCCCTTTACGCTATGCTTCTGAAAAACCAGTACTTACTTGCATAACCAGACTGTCACTGTTCCTGCATGCGTCTTTCTTATTTTATTTCCCATCACTATATCCGCTTGTTACTTGGCGTGTTAGTGACCATCTTGCTGTTGGCCCATGTTGTAGGCGCATTCAACATGGGCTTTGTGAATGCCATGGAGCGTTTTGCCTATGATGCTCGCCTGCAATTACTGATGCCGGGTGGGCAAGATCCGCACATCGTGATTGTCGACATTGATGAAGCCAGTCTACAGCAGGAGGGCCACTGGCCTTGGGGGCGCAATAAGTTGGCGCATTTGCTGGATCAATTGTTTGATCATTATCAAGCCAGGCTAGTGGCTTTTGACGTTGTGTTTGCCGAAAAGAATGAAAGCTCTGGTTTGGCAGCATTGCAGGCTTTGCAGAAGGCGCGGCAACAGCCAGGGTTGGCAAGTGTGATTGATGAGTTGGCTCCCACGCTCGATTACGACCAATTATTTGCTAATAGCATTCGGGGGCGTGATGTCGTGCTGGGATATTATTTCCGGCACAATACACGCCTCAAGCAGAATATTGGCGTGCTGCCATCACCGGTTATCCAGGCTGGGGTATTGGAGGGGCGGGATATTGCTTATCTTTATGCCAGTGGCTACGGTGCCAATATTCCCAGCTTGCAACAGCAAGCAAAAGCCGCAGGACACTTTAACCCCGACCCTGATGAGGATGGCATCACCCGCCGCATTCCTCTGCTAGTCGTGTATCAGGGTGGTGTTTATGAAGCGCTGTCCTTGGCAGTGGCCCGACAAGTGCTGGGTGATGTAGCGTTGAAGTTAGGCTTCGCGGGTGGCGAGCAAGGTGCTGGTGTGGAGTGGTTGGCACTAGGGCAGCACAATATCCCGGTGGATGCTCACCTGAATGCCTTGATCCCTTATCGTGGCAGGCAAGGTAGCTTTGTCTATGTCTCAGCCGCAGATGTGTTGCATGGCAAAGTGCCGCAACAACAGCTAAAAAACCGTATTGTCTTGATAGGGACCACTGCGCCTGGATTGATGGATTTGCGGGCAACGCCAGCACAGAGTGTTTACCCAGGCGTGGAAATCCATGCCAACATGATCGCGGGAATTCTGGATGGCAGTGTCAAACAACAGCCTGCCTATACCTTGGGTGCGGAGTTTTTACTGTTACTCTTTCTTGGTGTCGGGCTGACTGTCTTGCTCCCTCGGATGCGACCAGCGCCAGCTTCGGTACTGGTGGTCTCGGTATTTTTACTGTTGATATTGTTTAACCTGCTGTCGTGGCAGATTGGCGTGGTATTGCCATTGGCTTCGGCCTTGCTGCTGGTCGTCGTGATTTACGTGCTCAACATGAGTTACGGCTATTTCATCGAATCACGCAGCAAACGTCAATTGACACAACTATTCGGTCAATATGTTCCTCCTGAACTGGTAGAGGAAATGGCGGCTCATCAACATGAGCTAGGGCTGCAGGGCGAAAGTCGTGAGATGACGGTGTTGTTTTGCGATGTCCGCGGATTCACCAGCCTGTCGGAAGCATTGGATGCGCCAACCCTAGCCAGGCTCATGAATGAATACCTCACAGCGATGACGCGCGTTATCCATCAACATCGGGGCACTATCGACAAATACATTGGAGATGCCATCATGGCCTTCTGGGGTGCGCCATTGCATGATGAGCAGCATGCCGCTCATGCTGTCAATGCCTCGCTGGACATGGTGCGAGAGCTGGAAAAAATCAATGCCGATTTCCAGCAACGAGGTTGGCCCGTGCTGGAAATCGGCATTGGCCTCAATAGCGGTGATATGGCCGTGGGTAATATGGGCTCCGAGTTCCGCATGGCCTATACCGTGTTGGGTGATGCAGTCAACCTAGGCGCGAGATTGGAAGGCCTGAGTGCTTATTATGCAGCGCCGGTGATCGTGAGTGAGTTCACCGCGCAGGCCGCAACGCAATATCGTTACCGTGAATTAGACCTAGTGCGCGTCAAGGGCAAGGATGTTCCCGTGAGGATATTCGCACCGGTTGCAAGTGATGATGCCTCAATGGACCAAGAGCTGAGCCAGTATGAATTAGCATTAACGGCTTATCGCCAGCAGCACTGGTCGCAGGCCCAATCGGCATTCATGGCATTGCAAGCGACATATGGTGCACGCATGATCTACTCAATCTACCTTGAGCGGATCACCTATTTCAGCCAACATGCACCAAGCGTAGATTGGGATGGGGTATTTAATTTTGAAAGCAAGCGAGGCGTAGCATGATGGTGAGAGTATTGGGCTGTAGTGGTGGTATAGGCCAGGGCCTGCGCACCACCTCCTTGCTGGTGGATGACGATATCCTCATTGATGCGGGCACTGGCGTAGGTGATCTGACGCTGGAGCAAATGGCGGTGATTGATCATGTCTTCCTCACCCATTCCCATCTTGATCATATTGCCTTCCTTCCACTGCTATTGGATGCTGTACTTGGTAAGCGTGATCAACCTCTCATCGTATATGCCTTGCCTGACACCATCATTAGCCTGCAAACCCACATCTTCAATGGTCAAATATGGCCTGATTTCAGCGAAATTCCTTCCATTGAGCAACCCTCCCTTGTCTATGCGCCATTGACTGTCGGCGATGTGGTTGAGATTGGCAGAAGAAAGATCACGGCATTACCCGCCAATCATACCGTTGCAGCCGTGGGTTATCTGCTTGATAGTGGTGAAGCTAGCCTGGCATTCAGTGGTGATACCACAAGTTGTGACGAATTTTGGCAGGCCCTGAATCAAGTGGATAATTTACGCCACGTGATTATCGAAACCTCATTTACCAATGCCGAAATCGCCCTGGCCCTGGTTTCTCGACATTACTGCCCAGCATTGTTGATGCATGGCTTGGATCAATTGCAATCTCAGCCACAGGTCTGGATCACACATTTGAAACCGGGTGAGGCGAGGGTGATTATGCGAGAGATTTATGAGGCGATGTATGTACTAAAGCCAAAAACTTTGCAACAGGTGCAGGCGATTTATTTTTAATAATATTGCATTGCCTACTCACTAAGTGACAAAGGCAGTTGAGAGTAGCTTTTTGTATGCCCAGTGTCATGTATTGAATGAAGTCTGAGATTGTAGTGACAGGATGGAGCTTTGCTATCCTGAAAAAGAAACAGGAGACAAGCTGATAATTGCTTTGTCTCCTGTGGAGGAAGATTAATTCTTTTTCGCTATTACCTTAGTGTAGTAAGTTAGCCTTGGCAGGTTTTTGGCGCGTATTTAGGCTTATCTGAAATATCAGAGCCGCAAGACCATGCGCCTGTTGTTGTGTCACGGGTTAGAGTAATCGTTCTTCCACTAATCTGACTAGGGGTATTTTGTAATGCACATGCAATAGTATTGCCAGTAACAGAAATGGTGCAGTTGCCTGTAGTGGCGGCTGGAACACCAATATCGGCAATAGCTGCTACCGTGCCACCATCGTTCACACGTACTTCAAATGCAGTTTTATAACCAGCAATCTCAGCTAAACCTGCGGTTACTTTTGCTTTTGCTTGATAGTCTGAATAAGCTGGAATTGCCACTGCCGCCAAAATACCAATAATTGCTACGACAATCATCAGTTCGATCAGCGTAAAGCCTTGTTGTACTTTTTTCATCATAAACCCCTTTTAGTTGAGTTGAGTTTGTATTGCGGTTGGAGGAGTACCGCATGGTTAGCTTATTGCAATGGATATGCCAACTTTTGGGCGTGATGAGTTTGTATTTGAATTTAAAGGGTTTTGCTGTGATTGAATAAAAAAGCGGAGCATTTGCTCCGCTTTTTTTGGCGTCACTTACTGACAAAAATTGTCAGTAAGTGACAAGACAAGTCGTTATTTGCCTTCGGCAACCTTTTTCAGGTTAGCTAGGCCTGCATCGTAAACACCGTTGACGGCATCAAGTGCAGATTTGTCATCCTGGCCTGGTGGGATTGGTGGGTTGAGTTTGTAGACACGGTAGAAACGGCCCATCCACTTCACTTCCGTCTTGCCGCCATCGGCTGCTTTAACTGTGATAGTGGAGTAGTAGTCAGCAACTGGCAGCACGCCTTCAATGATGCCGTACTTGAGTTGCTTGCTATCTTCGTCGATGCTCTTGAGGTTTTCAAGAATGGTGCCACCGCCCTTGAGGGTCAGCAGGCGCACGGTTTCTTCTTCACCAGCATCATTTTTGCGTTTGTCGAGCTTGGTGCTTTCAACGGCTGGGTGCCATTTCTGCATGTTGCCGAAGTCCTTGACCAATGCCCAGACTTTATCGGGGGTGGCATCGATAATGATGGTCTTTTCCACCTTTTGGGGAGCTGGGCCGTGAGCGGCTGCGGTCAATGGCAGCAGGCCTATAGCCAAGAGTGCGAGGATTTTCTTCATCTATATTTCTCCATGTTATTGCAAGTTAAAAAGCGGAACGATTAATGTGCTGTCTTGCTACCACAGGATGTGGGGCGGGACAGCGACTAACTAGCTCCTAATCAATGTGACGTCTTGTTGAGTATAAACTGCCCGAACGCCCGGCTTTGCTTGCCTGTGGGGATGTCCTGGACATGTTTATGGCTACTGGCGTCTATCACTGAAACCGAGTTGTCAAACCAGTTGGCAACGTAAATTTTGTTGCTGGCGGCATCATAATTGATACCTTCGGGGAAGCCGCCAACACGAATCTTGGTCACTTCTTTATGCTGTGTCAGGTCAATCACCGATACGGTGTCGGCCTGGGTATTGGTGACGTAAGCATAACGATTATCTGGACTCACCGTGACGCAGTATGGGTGTTCTCCCACGGCAATTGTATGTGTATCAAAAGTGTCCAGATTGATTACAGAGAGGCTGTTGGAATACACATTGACGGCAAGTAGTTGTTTGCCGTCAGGGCTGAGCGTGATGCCAAACGGGTGTTCGCCTGTGGCAACGCGTTGCAGCACCTTGAGCGTTTGCGTGTCGATAATAGCCAGGTCGTTGCTATCACGGTTGGCAACATAAAGCTTGCTGCCGTCAGGGCTGATGACGATACCAGCCGGGGCTTTGCCTATACTGACCTCGCGGCGTTGAGATGTGTCAGCAGTATCGATAACCAGGACACGGTTGTCATTCCAATCAGCGACATAAAGGCTTTTGCTGTCCGGTGACAGGGCGATGCCGACTGGTGAGCCAGAAATATCAATAGTATCGACGACGGTATAGGTATTGGTGTCAATGACTGAAACCGAATGGCTATCAACATTGCTGATATAAGCCTTGCCGAGGTTTTGCGAAGTGGCTACACCAACTGGCGCTTTGCCTACGGCAATGGTGGCGATGATGCTGTGATTGGCAAGGTTAATCACGGAAACCGTATTTTCGCCCTGATTGGTAATGTAAGCCTCATCGGCACAAGCCAAAAACGAGAGTGTCAGGAGAAGTAGGAAGCTACTGAGGGTACGGATGTTGTGTTTCACTGTTGATGGCTATTTTGCGATCGGGTTTTGCTGATTGAATAAAATAACGCGACAATGTCTGCTAAGGTTGACTTGGCAGTATACGGGCGTGCCGCAAACAGCGTCAAGACTGGATTTCTCCTGTGTTTCCCGGGATTGCAAAGCGGTAGAGCGGGCTTGCCCAGCTTTCAATATGGA
>NZ_JAJAVF010000005.1:0-69523 GCF_020531845.1 Methylobacillus methanolivorans | reverse complement strand
AGTTTCCGCAAGGCGGGATCAAATATGGTGAAAGCCCTGAGCAAGCCATGTACCGCGAATTGATGGAGGAGGTCGGGTTACGTCCCGAGCATGTCAAAATTTTGGGGCGTACCCGAGATTGGCTGCGATATGATGTGCCTACCAACTGGATCAAGCGCGAATGGCGTGGCAGTTACAAAGGGCAGAAGCAAATATGGTTTCTGCTGAGGCTGGTGGGGCGTGATAGCGATGTATCGTTGCGTGCCAGCACGCATCCGGAGTTTGATGCTTGGCGCTGGAGTGATTACTGGGTTGCCATGGACTCCGTGATTGAGTTCAAGCGCGATGTATATCGCCTGGCGCTGAAAGAGCTTTCTTCTCATTTGACCGAGCGTCGTCGCACGAGAATAGTGGAAAAGCTGGATCAGTCGATGCGCTAAATTTTATGTCTGAAGATTTAAAGGGTTACAGTTTTTTCTGTAACCCTTTTTTCATTCAGCGCTTGTCTGCCATGGCTTCTCCCAGCCGGACTGGCCGTGCGGGCTGCCAGCCGCCTTGGAAGCTAAGCCGTGCGGTTTCCGGGTAGAGCAGTACCACGGTGGAGCCGAGCAGGAAGCGCCCCATTTCTTCACCTTGCTTCAAGTAAATGCCTTGTTCGTGATAAAGCCAGGTGCGGGTTTTGCCCGTGCGCGGCGGATTGACGATGCCATGCCATGCGGTAGCCATGCTGCCGACGATGGTGGCCCCGACCAGCACCAGGGCGAACTTGGTGTCTCCATGTGCGAACTCGCATACCACGCGCTCATTGCGCGCGAATAGGCCTGGGACATGTGCGGCTGTCAGTGGATTGACGGAAAAAAGGTCGCCGGGTACATAGGTCATGGACAGTAGCTTACCATCGCATGGCATATGGATACGGTGATAATCGCGAGGGCTGAGGTAGATGGTGGCAAAGTGCCCATTCTCATAGTACTTGGCCATCTCGCTGTTGCCGGCGAGCAATGCTGTCGTGGAGTATTGGTGACCTTTGGCCTGAAAAATTTGGTCTTTCTCGATTTGGCCGAATTGACTGATCGCACCATCAACCGGACAGATTTGCGTGGCATTCGCCAGTGGGCGTGCTCCGGGTTTGAGGGCGCGGGTGAAGAAGTCGTTGAAGCTGACATAGCTGTTAATGTCAGGGTTTGCTGCTTCCAGCATATTGACCTGATAGCGTTTGGCAAACCACCGGATGACCGCAGTTGTCAACCAGCCAGCGCGTAAGTGGGCAAGTTTGCCTGCCAAGGCGGTGAGTGCGGTTTTGGGAATCAGGTACTGTAGTTTGATAGAGCTGGGTGTGGACACACAAACCTCTTAATTAACAAATGACGGAATGTAAAAAGAGGCTGGACAATGTCCAGCCTCTTTTATTCTAACGTAGAACTTTGCTTGCTTAGCTCTGGAAGAGAGTTAAGTGTAGCAGTCATCCATAACTGTTAGTTCTTGGATTGGGCTTGAGTATGATCAATTAACCAAGAACTAAACACCGACTAGTTCTTGGATTGATCTACCAGCTTGTTCTTGGCAATCCAAGGCATCATGGCACGCAGTTGACCACCAACCTGCTCGATGGGGTGAGCAGCGTTGAGGCGGCGGCGAGCAGTCATGGATGGGTAGTTGGTGCGACCTTCCAGGATGAACTGCTTGGCGTAGTCACCATTCTGGATGTTGGTTAGGCATTCCTTCATTGCAGCACGGGCTTGATCTGCAATCACGCGAGGGCCGGTGACGTACTCACCGTATTCTGCGTTGTTAGAGATGGAGTAGTTCATGTTGGCAATGCCGCCTTCGTACATCAGGTCGACGATCAGCTTGAGCTCGTGCAAGCACTCGAAGTAAGCCATTTCAGGAGCATAGCCAGCTTCAACCAGTGTCTCGAAACCAGCCTTGACCAGTTCAACAGCGCCACCACAGAGAACAGCTTGTTCGCCGAACAAATCGGTTTCAGTTTCTTCGCGGAAGTTGGTCTCAATTACGCCACCCTTGGTGCCGCCGTTGGCAGCAGCGTAGGACAAAGCAATGTCCTTGGCCTTGCCGGAAGCATCTTGGTAAACCGCGATCAGGGAAGGAACGCCGCCACCCTTGAGGTATTCGGAACGTACAGTGTGGCCTGGGCCCTTAGGCGCGATCATGATCACGTCCAGATCCTTGCTAGGCACGATCTGGTTGTAGTGCACATTGAAGCCATGAGCGAAAGCCAGCGCAGCGCCCTTCTTCAGGTTAGGAGCGATGTCAGCATGGTAGATTTCTGCCATGGTTTCATCTGGCAGCAAGACCATGACGACATCAGCGCCAGTGACCGCATCCTTGATTTCCTTGACGTCATGACCGGCATTGACGGCCTTGGCGAAGGAGCTACCGTCCTTACGGGCACCGATAGTCACGGTAGCACCGGAGTCCTTCAGGTTTTGCGCGTGGGCATGACCTTGGGAACCGTAACCGACGATGGTGACCTTCAGCTTCTTGATCAGGGAGAGGTCTGCGTCCTTGTCGTAATAGACTTTCATTTTTTACCTTTCAATACAAATGGAGGCTGCTGCCCGTGTAGGGCGGCATGAGTGTTTAAAGTTTGAGTATCCTGTCGCCGCGACCAATGCCGGAGGCACCAGTGCGAACGGTTTCGAGAATGGCAGCCTTGTCCAGCGCTTCCAGGAAGGCATCCAGTTTGGAGCCGGAGCCAGTCAACTCGATAGTGTAGCTACCGTCTGCTACATCAATGATGCGTCCGCGGAAAATGTCGCACATGCGCTTCATTTCATCGCGGAACGATCCTGTCGCCTTTACCTTGACCAACATCAGCTCGCGTTCGATAAAGCGGCCATCGTTGAGGTCCAGTACCTTGACCACATCAATCAGCTTGTTGAGCTGCTTGATGATCTGCTCGATCACTTCATCCGATCCGGAGGTGACGATGGTCATGCGTGACAGCGTGGCGTCCTCAGTGGGTGCCACGGTCAGGGATTCGATATTGTATGCACGCGCGGAAAACAGGCCGGCCACACGAGAGAGGGCACCGGCTTCGTTTTCCATCAATATGGAGATGATATGTTTCATGCTGTTCTTCTTACAGGTCTTCAGCCAGGATGATTTCGGAGAGTCCCTTGCCATTTGGCACCATCGGGAACACGTTTTCGTTCTGGTCGGTGATGAAGTTCATGAACACGAAGCGATCTGTCATGTTGAATGCATCAGTAAGTGCACCCTCAACATCGGACGGTTTTTCAATGTTCATGCCGACATGGCCGTAAGACTCGGCGAGCTTGACGAAGTCAGGCAGGCTGTCCATATAGGATTCGGAGTAACGGTTCTCGTAGAAGAACTGCTGCCATTGGCGCACCATGCCCAGATAGCGGTTGTTGAGCAAGATCACCTTGATCGGCAGGTGGAACTGCTTACAGGTGGAGAGCTCCTGGATGTTCATCTGGATGCTGCCTTCGCCCGTGACGCAGGCTACCTTGGCCTTGGGGTCAGCAAACTGTACACCCATGGCATAAGGCAGGCCAACACCCATGGTGCCCAAGCCGCCAGAATTGATCCAGCGACGTGGTTTGTCGAACTTGTAATACTGTGCTGCCCACATCTGGTGCTGACCAACGTCAGAGGTCACATAGGCATCGCCCTTGGTGACTTCCCATAACTTCTCTATCACGAATTGTGGCTTGATGATCTCGCTGTTACGGTTGTAGCCAAGACAGTTACGGCCGCGCCATTCTTCAATTTGAGTCCACCAGGCCTTGAGGGCTGCTGCATCTGGCAAGCGAGCTTCGGCATCTAACAGCTCGTTCATCTCAGTCAGCACGGATTGCACGTGGCCGACGATAGGCACATCTACCTTGACACGCTTGGAGATGGAGGATGGATCGACATCAATATGAACGATGGTGCGATCTTTGTTGTAAAAGTGCTGTGGGTTGCCAATAACGCGGTCATCGAAGCGCGCGCCAACGGCAATCAGCACATCACAGTTCTGCATCGCCATATTGGCTTCCAGCGTGCCATGCATGCCGGGCATGCCGACAAACTGCTTGTCAGTTGCAGGGTAGCCGCCCAGCCCCATCAATGTGTTGGTAACGGGGAAGTTCAGTCGGCGTGCCAGTTTGATCAGTTGATCGGCTGCGTCACCCAATACCAAGCCACCGCCGGTATATAGCATGGGGCGCTTGGCTTCCAGCATGAGCTTGATCGCCTTCTTGATCTGGCCGGAGTGTCCCTTGAGAATAGGCGTGTAGGAACGCATTTCCACTGTTTTTGGGTATTCGAATTCGCCAAGGTGCGCGGTGATGTCCTTGGGGATGTCGACCACTACCGGGCCTGGGCGGCCAGTGGCGGCGATGACAAATGCCTTCTTGATGGTGGGCGCAATATCCTTGACATCCTTCACCAGGAAGTTGTGCTTCACGCAAGGGCGTGAAATGCCGATCATGTCGACTTCCTGGAAAGCATCCAGACCGATGGCCGGCGTGGGTGCCTGGCCGCTGATGACGACCATGGGGATGGAGTCCATATGCGCGGTGGCAATGCCAGTGATGGCATTAGTTGCACCCGGGCCTGAGGTCACCAGGGCAACGCCGACTTCACCGGTAGCGCGAGAGTAGGCATCGGCTGCGTGGACAGCGGCTTGCTCGTGGCGGACAAGAATGTGCTTGAACTTGTCCTGTTTGAATATTTCATCGTAAATATTGAGCACCGCGCCACCAGGATAGCCAAAAACGTATTTGACGTTCTCTTCCTGCAAGCAGCGAATGACGATTTCTGCGCCAGATAATTCCATAGATATTGCTTGTTATGCCGAGAATTTGGGAAACTTAGAACACTAACGGTTTGTGCCTGTTTGGTCAAGGTCGATTAAGTGAATACCTGCTTTAAGCTGGTGATTTTTAAGTGGCTTGTGACTTACTCGTCTGATTGGTAGAGAGCCACTTTATATCTGGTCATGCAAAAGGCGGCGGGGCGACTTTGAGCAGTTCTTCTATCGTGGTCAAGCCTGCAGCAATTTTCTCGGCACCGTTCATCAGCAATGGCTGCATGCCTTGTTGATATGCCAGCTTTTTAATGCTGGCCAGGTCAGCATCTGGCGTAATAAGTTTTTTGAGCTCGGGTGAGAGTGAGAGCATCTCATAAATGCCGCTACGACCACGATAACCTGTCATGCGGCACTCCAGGCAGCCGTTGGCGGTATATATCTGCGCTGGCTTGGGAAGTTTCCAGTCCCCCACTAGTTCATCCCAGCGCTCCTGGCTGATGTCGGCAGGTGTTTTGCAGTGCGGGCACAAAGTGCGTACCAACCGTTGCGCCATGATGCCAATAAGCGAAGAGTGGATGAGGTAAGGAGGTATGCCGAGGTCTAGCAAGCGTGTCACTGCTGCGGGGGCATCATTGGTATGCAAGGTGGATAGTACTAGGTGGCCGGTCAAGGCGGCCTGGATTGCCATTTCACCGGTTTCTACGTCGCGGATTTCGCCGACCATGATGATGTCTGGGTCTTGGCGCAGCAGGGTGCGTACGCCATCTGCAAATGTCAGGCCGATGTTGTGCTGCACCTGCATCTGGTTGAAGGCTGGCTCGACCATTTCGATGGGGTCTTCTACGGTGCAGACATTGACTTCAGGTGTTGCCAGCAATTTGAGCGTGGAATAGAGCGTGGTGGTTTTACCTGAGCCGGTCGGCCCGGTGACGAGCACAATACCATTCGGACTTTGTGTCCACTGGGTCCATTTTTGAGCTTGCTCGTTGGAAAAGCCCAGTTCGACAAAATCCTTCACTAGGATTTCTGGCGTGAAAATACGCATCACCAGCTTTTCGCCAAAGGCGGTTGGCATGGTGGAGAGGCGCAGCTCAATTTCCTCGCCTTCATCGGTCAAGGTCTTGATGCGCCCGTCTTGTGGGCGGCGTTTTTCCACCATATCCATGCGCCCCAGCAGCTTGATGCGATTGGTGATGGCGCTCATGATGGCACTGGGTAACTGATATACCTGATGCAGTACGCCATCAATGCGGAATCGTAGGATGCCCATGTTGCGGCGCGGCTCCAGGTGAATGTCACTCGCACGTTGCTCAAAGGCGTACTTGAACAGCCAGTCTACAATATTGATGACGTGCTGTTCGTTGGCATCCAGGTTCTTGTTCTTCCCTAACTCGACCAATTGCTCCAGGTTTTGCACACCAATCACTTGGCCAGTTTTTGCGGTATTGGCAAGATTAATAGAGTTGGCGAGATTGTAGACCTCAGGCAGGTAGCGGCTGATTTCACGCGGGTTGGCGACCACCAGGCGGATGCTGAGCTTGAGGATGCGCTCCAGGTCGGGTATCCATTCGGTAAAAAATGGTTCGGCGGTAGCGATGATGGCTTCTTGCCCGCTGATTTTTACTGGCATGATCTTAAGCCGCTCGGCATAGGCCTTGGAAATGACTTGTGCCACTGCGCTAAAATCCAGCTTGAGCGGATCAATGTGAAAGTGTTCCAGCTGGGCGCGCTTCGCCAGCCAGGCAGTGAGTACCTCCAGGGATAGTTGCTTGTGCGGCGGTTGCAGGTTTTTCCACTTTTGCTCACTGATGATGATCAGTGGGTGCAGGTTGGAGCTATCTAGCCTGCGGTCCTTGAATAATTGCTCCGCCTGCAGTTTGTGCACCAGCCCATCATTAACCAGCATACGTAATGTGTCGCCTAGGGAAAGGCGGCCAGGAGTCGGGTGGAAGATGGCGCTGGATAGAGTCATGAGCTGAATACTAAAGAGTCATGCAGCAAAAGTCGATGCGGTAAAAGACGTTGTGTTGTCTGTAAGTTGCCATTAAATAGGATCAGGCTGAAAACGCATGGACAGATCAATCGCGTGGACATGTTTGGTCAGGCCACCAATTGAGATACGGTCAACGCCGGTCAGTGCAATTTCCCTGACGTTATCCAGTTCGATGCCGCCGGAGGCTTCCAGAATGGCTTGACCATTCGTCATTTTCACGGCTTCCCTCAGTTGGGTTGTATCGAAATTATCCAGCAGGATGAGTGTGGCGCCTGCATCTAGTGCAATACGCAGTTGCTCCAGTGTTTCCACTTCAATCTGGATTGGCACACCGGCATTGAGTGCTCGGGCATTCTGCAATACTGCTTCAATACTTCCTGCTGCAGCGATGTGGTTTTCCTTGATCAGGATGCCGTCATAAAGCCCGATGCGCTGATTCATCCCACCGCCGATACGTACGGCATATTTTTGCGCCAGTCTTAATCCAGGCAGGGTCTTGCGCGTATCGAGGATATGCGATCGTGTGCCGGCAATCGCATCGACATAGCGGCGTGTCGCTGTGGCAGTGGCGGAGAGGGTTTGCAGGAAGTTGAGCGCGCAGCGCTCGGCGGTCAGTAATGCGCGTGCAGGCCCAGATAATTGGCACAAGATGGTGTTGGGGGCGACTTTGTCACCTTCCTGTACTTGCCATTCAAGGACGATGTCCTTGGATATGTGCCTGAAGGCTTCAGTAGCCCATGGAATACCACAGATGACAGCCTCTTCCCGACAGAGGATGGTGGCGGTTGCTAGTTGACCAACTGGCACCAATTGTGCGGTGAGGTCACCTGTGGCAACGTCCTCTCCCAAGGCATGCTGGATGTCTTGTTCAATAGTTTTTTGTAGGGAGCTGGAGAGTGTTGTGTGCTGTGATGTGGATTCCATGATTTACATTATAATGCACTCATCCATCTATCAAATCCTCCCCAAGATGAAACTCCTATACTCGAATACCAGCCCATATGCGCGCAAGGTGCGCGTAGTGGCGGCAGAAAAGCGCATTGAAGTGAACATGGTACAGGTTGTGCTCGCTGATCCCGATTGCCCGGTCAATGATCATAATCCCTTGGGGAAGATTCCAGTTCTGATCTTGCCGGATGGTGACAGCCTCTATGATTCACGCGTTATCGTGGAGTATCTCGATCATCGTACGCCGGTATCTCATTTGATTCCGCAAGACCATACCGCCAAGATTGCCGTGCGCCGCTGGGAGGCTCTGGCTGATGGGGTGACGGATGCGGCTGTTGCTGCGGTGATGGAAGGACGTCGGGCGGAAAATGCGCAGGATCCTGCAGTGATTGCCAAGCAATTGGGCAAGGTAGGACGTGGCCTGAAAACCCTGAATGACGATCTGGAAAAGAAGAAGTGGTGTGTGCAGGATAACTTTAGCTTGGCCGATATTGCACTAGGTTGCATGCTGGGTTACTTGGAGTTGCGGTATCAGCAGTTAGACTGGAAGCAACAGTATCCCAACCTTGCCAAGCATTATGCCGCGATGATGAAGCGAGCTTCCTTCAAGGATACGGCTCCCGTTCTTTAACACACGGGAGCCGTGCCAAGGCATTACAGCGATGAGGTGATGATGCCGCCGCCCAGGCAGACGTTGCTTTCATACACAACAACGGATTGGCCTGCGGTAATCGCCCATTGCTTGTGGCCAAAGCGAATCTCGGCGTGATCGCCTTGCAGGCTGTCGATTTCGCAGGGGGCATCTGGCTGGCGATAGCGTGTCTTGGCGGCATAGACCCAGTGAGTTTTGGGTTCTTCGCCAGCAATCCAGTGCAGTTTGCTCGCGATCAGGCCGTCATTCAGTAGCAAGGGATGGTCGTGCCCTTGTACGACGATCAGTACGTTGTGTGCCATATCCTTGCCAGCCACGAACCACGGTTCGCCATTGCTTTCGCGTGAGCCGCCAATGCCCAGTCCCTGGCGCTGCCCCATGGTGTAATACATCAGGCCGTTATGCTGGCCAACCACTTTGCCTTCCGGGGTTTGTATCTCGCCTGGTGTACGGGGAAGGTAGCGGCTGAGAAATTCCTGGAAAGGCCGCTCGCCGATAAAGCAGATGCCGGTGGAGTCTTTCTTCTCGCTGGTGGGCAGGCCAGCCTTGCGGGCGATGTCACGAATCTCGCGCTTCAGCAGGTGGCCAAGTGGAAACAGGGTTTTCGATAGCTGGGCCTGGCTGAGGCGGTGCAGGAAATAGCTTTGATCCTTGGTGCCGTCATCGGCTTTCATCAATTGAAACAGGCCGTTTTTCTCACGTACCTGGGCGTAGTGGCCGGTTGCCATGATATCGCCACCCAACGCCATGGCGTGGTCGAGGAAGGCCTTGAACTTGATCTCGGAATTGCAGAGGATATCAGGGTTAGGCGTGCGTCCTGCGCTGTACTCCTCCAGGAAATTGGCAAACACGCGCTCTTTGTATTCCTTGCTGAAGTTGACAGCTTCCAGCTCAATATCGAGCTTGTCCGCGACTGCGGCAGCATCAATCAAATCCTGCTTGGCTGGGCAATATTCGTCAGTATCGTCATCCTCCCAGTTTTTCATGAACAGGCCGGTGACTTCATATCCTTGTTCTTTGAGCAAGAGTGCGGCGACGGAGGAATCGACGCCACCTGACATGCCGACGATGACTTTTTTCTTCATGATGCGTGTTCTATCTTGGTAGTAATTCTATAAATGGGTAATCGCGTTGAGCGGGAAATGCTGCCCCGCTAGATAGTGCTCAACGCAGGTGAGCACTTGCGGACTACGGTGTTGGGCCTTGGTGGCACGGATTTCATCTGCTGTCATCCAAAGGGCGCGAATAATGCCGTCATCCAGCGCCAAGTCCGCTTGATGATCGTCCACCTGGCCGATAAAGGCAAATCGCAGGTAGGTAATGTCCTTGAGCGGATGACGCCAGTGGTAAATGCCGAGCAGGCTTTGCGGGGTAAAACGATAAGCGGTTTCCTCGCGTGCTTCCCTGACGGCTGCCTCCAGCAGACTTTCGCCATTTTCCACATGTCCGGCAGGCTGGTTGAGGCGTATACCGTCTGCGGTTTCTTCTTCCACCAGGAGGAAGCGGCCTTGTTGCTCGACAATGGCAGCAACAGTGGTATGGGGTTTCCAGATCATGGGTTTATGTGCCAGCTAAGCGGGTGTTTTTCACCCAGCAATCGTAAACCCATAATTTTACAGCGGGATTGCCTGTGAGGCCAGCGCAGGTGTTATCCGGTGATGGTAACTTGCTTGGTGCGGCCAGGGCCTATCAGGTACTATCCGCCCAATACTAATAGGCATGGGCACCAACATGACACGTCTTTATCTGGCTTCTCGTTCACCGCGGCGCGCAGAGTTATTGCAGCAAATCGGTGTGGAGTTTGTCGTCATTCCTTCCGATATAGACGAGTCTGTATATAATGCGGAGTCGGCTGCGGATTATGTATTGCGTCTCGCACAGGAAAAAGCGCAGGCTTGCGCTGCCAGGCTGACAGTGCTGGATATGCCGGTGTTGGCTGCAGACACGACGGTATGCGTGGGGGGCGTGATTCTCGGCAAGCCTGAGCATGACGATGAGGCCTATGCCATGTTGTCCTCCATGTCAGGTGGCTGGCATGAGGTGCATACTGCGATAGCTCTAGCAAGTACACATGGCATGCAAGTGGCGCTGTCAACCACGCGCGTCAAGATGATGGCGTTGAGCCATGAAGTGATGACGGCCTATGTGGCGAGCGGAGAACCTCGGGATAAAGCTGGTGCCTATGGCATACAAGGCTTGGGTGGCACCCTGATTGAGCGAATTGAAGGTAGCTACTCAGGTGTGATGGGGCTGCCGCTGTATGAAACTGCCAGGTTGTTGAGGAATTGCGGCTTTACGATACCTAGCTAGGTGATTGGCTGCGATGCTGATTGAATATTGCGATTTGGAAATTAAAAAGCAAAATAAAAAACGTCATGAGTGAAGAAATACTGATCAATGTCACCCCGCAGGAAACGCGTGTTGCGATTGTCGAACAGGGTGTATTGCAAGAATTACATGTAGAGCGTGCTACTTCGCTAGGGCTGGTAGGCAATATCTATCGTGGCAAGGTGTGTCGTGTGTTGCCTGGCATGCAATCTGCCTTTGTCGAGATTGGCCTGCAACGCGCAGCTTTCCTGCATGTGGCGGATATCCTTGAGTGTTGTAGTCCGGATAAGGAAAAGGCTATCCAGGAGGTATTACACGAAGGCCAGCCTATCATGGTGCAGGTGATCAAGGAGCCTATAGGTACCAAGGGCGCTCGCCTCACCACGCAGATCAGCATTGCAGGACGCTTCCTCGTCTATTTGCCGCAACAGCAGCATATCGGTGTATCGCAACGCATTGAGGATGAGGCTGAGCGTGAATTGTTACGCGAGCGCCTGTTGCGCCTACTGCCGGAAAAGCGCGAAGGCGGCTACATTATCCGTACCATGTCGGAGGCGGCCACCGATGAGGAGTTGTTGGCCGATGTTGATTACCTGCAAAAGGTTTGGAGTAATATACAGGCGGCTAGCCATGGGGCTGCTGACCGCTCCCTAGTGTTCCAAGACCTCGATTTGCCCATGCGCGTGTTGCGTGATGTCGTGAATGATGACACTGATCGCATTCTGGTGGATTCGCGCGAGACTTATCAAAAACTACTGGATTTTGCCAGCCACTATGCCGTGGGGGCAGTCAAGCGTCTCGAGCATTATCAGGGCGCACGCCCGTTGTTTGATATGTACAATGTCGAGCACGAGATCAACAAGGCCATGTCGCGCAAGGTGGAACTAAAATCAGGTGGTTACCTGATTTTTGACCAGACCGAAGCGCTGACCACCGTGGACGTGAACACTGGTGGCTTTGTCACTGGGCGTAGCCTGTCCGATACCATTTTCAAGACCAATCTCGAGGCTGCACAATGCATTGCGCGGCAACTGCGTGTGCGAAATCTCGGTGGCATCATCATCATCGACTTTATAGATATGGATGAAGAGGAGCAGCAAAGTGCTGTGCTGACGGAGCTGAAAAAAGCGGTGGTCAAGGACAGGGCAAGAACTGGTGTTCATGGGTTCTCGACCCTGGGCTTGGTAGAAATGACGCGCAAGCGCACGCGCGAAAGCCTAGCGCATTTGCTCTGTGAGCCTTGTCCCTCTTGCAAGGGACGCGGTGAAGTGAAAACTGCGCAAACGGTTTGCTATGAAATCTTCCGCGAACTTTTGCGTAACGCTAAGCAATTCACCGCACGTGAGTTCCGCATCCTTGCAGCCCCCAAGGTGATAGACCTGTTACTGGATGAAGAAGCTCAGAGCTTAGCCAATCTTTCTGATTTTATTGGTAAACCGATTTCCCTGCAGTCAGAAACCCACTACGCGCAGGAAACCTACGATATTGTTTTGATGTAGGTCTACGAGAGTGACATAAAAAAGCCGACGATATCGTCGGCTTTTTTATGTGCGCTAGTTGATCACCTCTTGCCTAGAACAAGCGTAATAGCTGCATTTCAGTTGGCGTGATCACCACAATCAGAATCAATTCAGCTAGGATGAATACGACCAGTGGCGTGAGGTCAAAGCCGCCTGCGGTGGGGATGCGGTTACGCAGAGGCTTCAGTACTGGGCGGGTCAGCGCATCCAGCACTGGCGTGAGGATGGTATAAGGGTTGATCCAGCTCAGGATGGCTTGCAAAAAGACGGCATAGAGAAAAATATAAATACTGAGCTTGAGCAGGCCGACAAAAGCCAGCCCCAGCAAGGCGATCCAGATAGTGTTGTCGGCCACCAGGAGCGGATAGTTGCTGATCAGTTTCGAGCCAGTCTGCAACAGGAACTGGGTAATGAAAGCGAGCAACAAGGTGGAAGTATCCACGCCCGCAATGCCAGGGATAAAGCGCCGCACGGGTTTTACTGCAAAATTGGTGATGGCGACAATGGCCTGGGACACCGGGTTTTGAAACGGTGCACGTGTGAGCTGCAAGTAAAAGCGCAGTAACAAGGCCAGGGTAAACAATCCCAGGATAGTATGCAGCAGGAACTGCAAGGCGTTGTTAATCATGCAGGCTCCTGGGAGAAAATGGTGAATGGCATGTTAGTCTTTCCCTAATTGTTCACCCAGCTCGCGCGCGCGCTCAGCTGCAGCGTGTGCGGCCTGGATAATGGCTGGCTTGATGTCGGCTTGCTCCATGAAGAGGATGGCGCGTTCTGTGGTGCCACCTTTGGATGTCACTTGGGCGCGTAAGGCCTCGGCTGGGATGTCAGCTTGGCTGGCAGCCAATTGGCTGGCGCCAAGAAATGTTTGCAAGCTCAGGGTGCGTGCCTGATCAGCGTCAAAACCCAGATCAAGCGCAGCTTGCTCCAGCGCCTCGATGAAATAAAATACATAGGCAGGGCCGCTGCCTGAAATGGCAGTAATTGCATCAATCTTGCTTTCGTCATCTACCCATAATGTAGTGCCTGCCGCAGAGAGTAATTGGTCGGCTTGTTCCCGTTGCTCAATGGAAACTCCCTCTGCAGCATAGAGGCCGGATAGGCCGGCCTGTATTTGCGCCGGCGTGTTGGGCATGACACGAACGATGGCGTTGTAGCCATTCAGCCAGCGACTGAGCGCAGCGCAGGTGATGCCGGCGGCGATCGAGATGACAAGCTGCTCGGTCAGGAAGCTGGCGAGGAAGATCGCCAGGTCGCGCAGTTGCTGTGGTTTTACCGCCAGTACGATGATGTCGGAGTTGGCAACGCTGGGCAGGTGCTCCGTGGCATGCACGCCAAATTCGTTGGTTAATTCTTCACGTTTGGCGGCATCAAGCTCGATGACATTGATGGTAGCCATGTTGAAGCCTTTTTGCTTGAGGCCGCCGATAATGGCGCGGGCCATGTTGCCGCCGCCGATAAAGCTGATTTTCATGTTGATTGTTCTGTGGTTGGTTTGATCCGGGCGCCGAAAATGGCGGAGCCCACCCTGACTATTGTCGCACCCTCTTGAATGGCTGCGGGAAAATCTTCTGACATACCCATGGATAATGTATCCAGTGCATGACCAGCGGATTGTAATTGTTGGTAAATCTCGCGTACTGCGTGGAATTGCGCACGTTGCTTGGCGGGGTCGTCGGTCGGTGCTGGAATGGCCATCAATCCGCGCAGGTGTAGCCTGGGTAATTGCCTGATGTGTTCTGCCAGCGCCAATGCTTCTGCGGCGCTGGTACCGCTTTTGCTATCTTCATCACTGATATTGATCTGGATGCAGACCTGCAATGCTGGCAGGCTAGCGTCACGTGCAGCATTTAGCCGATCAGCGATCTTGCTGCGGTCTATGCTGTGCACCCAGTCAAAATGCTGGGCAATCGGCTGAGTTTTGTTGCTCTGGATCGGGCCGATGAAATGCCATGTTATTGCCAGGTCGTTCAGTTCCTGCTGTTTGGCGAGTGCTTCTTGCAGATAGTTTTCGCCAAATTGACATTGACCTTCCATGAAAAGCTCACGGATGGCATTAGCTGGATGCGCCTTGCTCACGGCCAGCAGGCTCACGCTATTTGCTTCCCTGCCGGCATCAAGCGCAGCGGCCTCGATACGGGCCTTGATGGCTTGCCAGCGCTTGCCAATTGTGTCCATAATCCGTTCATCCTTCGTGATTGCAACCATATCTCGGCACGTACATAGCCGGGCCAAAATTATAACAGGAGCCTTTCTTGGATATTTCTGATTTGCTGGCGTTCTCGGTCAAAAACAAGGCTTCTGACTTGCATCTTTCCGCGGGTATGCCACCCCTGATCCGGGTCCATGGGGATGTGCGCAAGATCAATGTGCCGCCACTGGATAACAGCGCCGTGCACGACATGGTGTATGACATCATGAACGATGGCCAGCGCAAGGTGTATGAAGAGACGCTGGAATGTGATTTTTCCTTCGAGATTCCCAACTTGGCGCGTTTTCGTGTCAATGCCTTCAACCAGAACCGTGGTGCCGGGGCGGTATTCCGAACCATTCCATCCAAGGTGCTGACGATGGAGCAACTCGGCTGCCCGCCGATATTCCGCGAGATTGCGCAGAACCCACGTGGCATCGTGCTGGTGACCGGCCCGACTGGTTCCGGTAAATCTACTACATTGGCTGCGATGATTGATTTCATCAATGAAAACGAGTTCGGGCATATACTCACTGTGGAAGACCCGATTGAGTTTGTGCATACCTCTAAAAAGTGTCTGATCAACCAACGCGAGGTTGGCCCGCATACCTTGTCGTTCTCCAACGCTTTGCGCTCCGCCCTGCGTGAAGACCCAGATGTCATCCTTGTGGGCGAAATGCGTGACCTGGAAACGATACGATTGGCACTTTCTGCTGCGGAAACCGGCCACTTGGTGTTCGGTACCTTGCATACCAGCTCTGCTGCCAAGACCATAGACCGTATCGTGGATGTGTTTCCTGCCGCCGAGAAGGAAATGGTGCGCTCCATGCTCTCTGAATCTTTGCGTGCCGTGATTTCCCAAACCTTGTGCAAGACCAAGGATGAGCAGGGCCGTGTTGCCGCGCACGAGATCATGATAGGCACCCCTGCCATCCGTAACCTGATCCGCGAGAACAAGATTGCCCAAATGTATTCTGCAATCCAGACCGGACAGAATGTTGGTATGCAGACGCTGGACCAGAACCTGCAAGACCTGGTGCGCCGCAATGTGATTTCGCTGGCTGAAGCAAGAACCAAGGCAGCCAACAAGGACGCCTTCGTCGGTTAGGATGGTAGAAGAATGAGCATGGATCAAGGCCAAGCGGAAAAATTTGTATTCGACCTGTTACGCTTGATGCTGGGCAAGAAGGCTTCCGACCTCTTCATTACGGCAGGCTACCCGCCAGCGATGAAGATTGATGGCAAGATGACACCGGTGACGCAGCAGGCGCTATCACCACAACAGGCACGTGAAATTGCCCGTGCCATCATGAATGATAAGCAAGCTGCAGAGTTTGAGGCCACGCGCGAGTGCAATTTTGCGATTGGGATGCCAGGGGTAGCGCGTTTTCGCGTCAATGCTTTTGTGCAGCGTGGTAGTGTGGGCTTGGTATTCCGGACGATCACTACGCATATTCCCAAGCTGGAGGAACTTGGCCTGCCCGATGTTCTTAAGGACGTTGCCCTGACCAAACGCGGGCTGGTGATTTTCGTCGGCGGCACGGGTTCTGGTAAATCTACTTCTCTTGCGGCGATGGTGGGCTATCGTAATGAAAACAGCCACGGGCATATCATCACGATAGAAGACCCGATTGAGTTTGTGCATGAGCACAAGAATTGTATCGTGACCCAGCGTGAGATCGGCGTGGATACCGATAATTGGCAGATCGCCCTCAAGAACACCTTACGACAGGCACCTGATGTGATCTTGATCGGTGAAATCCGCGACCGGGAAACCATGGATTACGCCATTGCGTTTGCTGAAACCGGTCACCTTTGTATGGCGACATTGCACGCTAACAGCACCAATCAGGCGCTGGACCGTATCATCAACTTCTTCCCAGAGGAGCGCAGGCATCAGTTGCTCATGGATTTGTCGCTCAACGTCAAGGCTTTTGTCTCGCAGCGACTGATTCCGCGCAAAAGTACTACTGGCCGGGTCGCTGCCATGGAAATCATGATCAATTCTCCCTTGATTTCAGATTTGATTTTCAAGGGCGATGTGCACGAGATCAAGGAGATCATCGCCAAGTCGCGCGAGTCAGGGATGCAGACGTTTGACCAGTCCCTGTTTGACCTGCATGAGGCTGGCCTCATTACGTATGAGGATGCGTTACGTAATGCTGATTCGGTTAATGACTTGAGGCTCAGGGTCAAGCTGGAGGGCAAAGATGCTCATGACAAAGACCTCTCCGCAGGGTTGGATAATCTCGGTATAGTGTGAGCCTGCTAGCATTGGTTGCTGGCATTCCTCATTTACTTTTCTGAAAGTCGACAATGATCGAATGGTTGGCAAGTCCTGAAGCCTGGATTGCGCTTGCAACATTGACAGCCCTGGAAATCGTCCTGGGCATCGATAACATCATCTTCATCTCCATCCTCGTTGGCCGCCTGCCGGAAAAGCAGCGTAATACCGCCAGAAGGCTAGGTCTTAGCTTGGCAATGATTGCGCGCCTGGCGTTGCTATTCTCCATTTCCTGGGTGATGGGTTTGACGCAACCGTGGTTTGAGGTTGCTGGGCTGGAAATATCAGGCCGCGACCTCATCCTGATTGGTGGTGGCCTATTCCTGCTGGCCAAGGCTACGCATGAAATACACAATAGCCTGGAAGGTGCTGATGGACATGGAGAGGCTAATGTCGCCGTCAATAGTATGGGTATGGTACTGGTACAGATTGCCATCCTCGATATCGTGTTTTCACTGGATTCCGTGATTACAGCAGTTGGCCTTGCCGATCACGTGGAAGTCATGGCTGCGGCCATCATCATCGCGGTTGGCGTAATGCTGTTCGCTGCAAAGTCGATAGGGGATTTCGTCGATAACCATCCCACCATCAAGATTCTTGCTTTGTCATTCCTGATTTTGGTAGGTGTAACCTTGATGGTGGAAGGTTTTGATGTGCATGTGCCCAAGGGCTATATCTACTTTGCCATGGCATTCTCGGTGGCGGTGGAAATGCTAAATATCAACATGCGGAAACGCATGAGTAAAAGAAAGCCGGTGAAATTGCGCAAAAAGTCGATGCAATAAGTGACCGTCTGTCATCCAAGATGGTGCATGTGATTGCTTCATGGTGCCGATGTGAGGCTATGGTTTGGTTGTAAAGCTGATTTAATACATTGAAAAATATGTGAATTTATACATACGTTGGCTTGGTCTTCATATTGCTTCAGTTCTCTTGATTATTTTCTCAATGTCATGGGAGTTAGCTAAATGAGTGAACATGAGTGCCAGGCAGGGTGTAGTCATCATTCACATGCGGCGGATCATGCTGAAGTCCAGCAAGAGTTCCAAGAGAGGCGGCGTGATTTCATGCGTGATTTTGCCGTGGGCGGGGTCTTGGCTTCAGCGGCCAGCCTGGGCATCAGCGCCAGTGCTTTTGGCCAGGCTATGCCAAAATCCGGAACATCTTCTGGTCATGCTACTCATTACTACATTCCTGCCAGTGATAAAACGGTCAGTTGGGGGTTCTTCAGTAAGTCACTCAAGCCTGTCGTTGAGCTGGAATCCGGTGATTTTGCCACCATAGAAACATTGACCCATCATGCCAATGATGATGCGTCATTGATGGTCAAAGGTGATCCTGGTGCCGAAAGCGTGTTTTACTGGGATAGCAAGCATAAAAACGTGGACAGACGCGGCATGGGGCCAATGGATCACAAGCTTGGCGCTGGTGGTGGCTTGGGAGTGCATATCTGTACCGGGCCTGTGGCGGTGAAGGGAGCCCAGCCCGGCGATGTGCTTGAGGTGCGTATCGTTGATGTCGCCCTGCGTCCGAGTGCCAACCCGGAATATAAGGGCAAGGCATTTGGCTCGAATGCGGCGGCTAATTGGGGCTTTCATTACAATGATTTGATAGAGGAGCCCAAGAAGCGCGAGGTAGTGACGATCTATGAACTGGATGCTACCGGCGAGCGCAACTGGGCACGCGCATTCTACAATTTCCGTTGGACACCGCAGACCGACCCCTTTGGTGTTGTGCACCCCATTATCGATTATCCCGGCGTACCGGTTGACCACAGCACTATCAGCAAGAACTTTAATGTACTGAAGAATATCCGTGTCCCTGTTAGGCCGCATTTCGGCACCATGGGCCTCGCACCCAAGGAGGCCGATATGGTCAATTCGATACCGCCCAGCTATACCGGTGGCAATATCGATAACTGGCGTATCGGTAAGGGTGCGACCATGTATTACCCGGTGTCGGTCGCCGGGGGATTGTTTTCGGTGGGGGATCCACATGCTTCGCAGGGGGATTCAGAGATGTGTGGCACTGCCATCGAATGCTCGTTGACCGGCACATTCCAGTTCATTCTGCATAAGAAAGCCGATCTCGTGGGTACTCCACTGGCCGACCTGCAATATCCCTTGCTGGAGACTCAGGATGAATGGGTATTGCATGGCTTTAGTTATGCCAATTATCTTGCAGACTTGGGCGCTGATGCGCAGAACAGCATTTTCTCAAAGTCTTCGTTGGATTTGGCACTCAAGGATGCATTCCGCAAGATGCGGCATTTCCTCATGCATACCCAGCATTTGAGTGAGGACGAGGCGGTCTCGCTGATGTCCATCGGGGTCGACTTTGGGGTTACCCAAGTCGTGGATGGTAACTGGGGTGTGCATGCGGTAGTGAAGAAAGGGATTTTTCCTGCGCGAGATGCTTAGTTTTATCTGCGGATGTGCAATGCAGACGCCCGACGGTAAGCCGGGCGTCTAGTACTAACTTTGATAGGCAATCTCGCCATTTACCAAGGTATAGCGAACCTTGCCACCCAGCTCTAGCCCGTCAAACGGCGTGTTCTTTCCCTGGCTCAAGAGGTTTGCTGCTTCTACTTTCCAGTATTGCTGTGGGTCAAAGATGCAAATATCGGCTTGAGCCTCCAGTCCCAGATGGCCTTGGCTGATCCCTAGGCTGGTGGCTGGCGCGTTGGTGATGCGTGCCAATGCTTCGATCAGGGGAACCTTCTGTTCCTCAGCCCATTTCAACGTGAGTGGCAGCAGTAGTTCCAAGCCTGTTGCCCCAGCCTCAGCCTCGCCAAAAGGTACCAGCTTGGCATCTTCATCCACAGGCGCATGGTCTGAACATGCGAGGTCGATCGTGCCATCTGCTAGCCCTTGTCTCAAGGCTTCTCGGTCACGTTGGCTGCGTAGTGGTGGCCGCAGGTGGCAGTTGGCATCGAAAAAGCCGATGTCATGTTCGGTGAGATGCAGGTGGTTGATGCTGACATCGCAACTGATCTGCAGGCCCTGTTCTTTGGCCTCGCGTACCATGGCCACACCTTCGGCACTGGATAGGCGGCATAGATGCACCTTGGCCCCGGTTTCACGCACGATATGTAGGATGGTGGCGAGTGCCAGCGTTTCCGCTGCAACTGGAATAGTCCTGAGACCCAGGCGTGCGGCAACCTCTCCGTCGTGTGCAACGCCGCCCTCTGCCAGATAAGGCTCCTGTGGGCGCAACCAGACGGTGAAGCCAAAAGTGGCGGCATATTGCAGGGCACGCCATAACACTAGAGTGTCGACAATCGGTGCATCGGCTTGGGCAAAGCCGACACAGCCTGCTTCAGTGAGCTCGCTCATTTCGGTGAGTTGTTTACCGAGCAACTGACGGGTCAGCGCCCCCAAGGGGTAGACATTGCTCAAGTGCAATTGCTTGGCGCGGTGCTTGAGCATTTCCACCAGGCCAGATTCATCAAGAATAGGGTCGGTGTCTGGCGGGCAGGCTAGGCTGGTGATACCACCGGCTACGGCAGCATGAAGCTCGCTTTTTAATGATGCTTTGTATTCGTTGCCCGGTTCGCGCAGGCGGGCGGATACGTCTACTAGGCCCGGGCAGACGATTAAGCCCTTGGCATCGATGGTCTGGTCGGCTTTGAAATCTGCGGGCGCATTGCCTATGCCGGTAATCTTGCCGTTGCTGACGTAAAGGTCTTGTACAGCATCAAGTTTGTGTCTGGGGTCGATTAGCCGCCCTTGCTTGATATGGATATTCATTCGGAGTTTCCTGCGAGGATGCTCATGACGGCCATGCGTACCGCAATGCCATAAGTCACTTGGGGAAGAATCACGGATTGTTTGCCATCAGCCACCGCAGAGTCGATTTCCACGCCGCGATTCATTGGGCCGGGGTGCATGACGATCGCATCTGGCTTGGCAAGTGCAAGCTTTTCTGGTGTGAGGCCGTAACACTTGAAGTATTCCTGCGCACTGGGCAGCAAGGCACCGTTCATGCGTTCATTCTGCAAGCGCAGCATCATGACAACGTCTACGTCTTTCAGGCCTTCTCGCATGTCGTGATAAACCTGTACGCCAAGTTTTTCTACATGCTGCGGTAATAAGGTCTTGGGCGCAATGACACGTACCTCGGGTACGCCCAGGGTAGTGAGCGCATGAATTTCCGAACGGGCGACACGTGAATGCAATACGTCGCCAATTACGGCGACCCGCAGGTTATGCATGTCCGGCTTGTAGCGGCGTATGGTGAACACATCCAGCAGGCCCTGGGTTGGATGAGCATGGCGACCATCGCCGGCATTAATGACATGGATATGCGGTGCGACATGCTGAGCAATGAAATGGGCAGCACCAGACTCTGCGTGACGTACGACGAACATGTCGGCATGCATCGCTGTGAGGTTATCTATGGTATCGAGGATAGTCTCACCCTTGGATTGTGAGGAGGTACCCACATTTAGGGTGATCACATCCGCCGAAAGGCGTTTGGCGGCGATTTCAAATGTGGTGCGTGTGCGTGTGCTGTTCTCGAAAAAGATATTGCATACGGTCTTGCCTCGTAGCAGAGGCACTTTTTTCACTTCGCGCTCAGCTACGCCGACAAATGATTCGGCAGTGTCGAGAATCTGGTTGAGGATGGCGCGTGGTAGCCCTTCTGTTGTGAGCAGGTGCTTGAGTTTGCCATCCTTGGTCAATTGGGGATTATGCATCAGGCACTTGCCTCCAGGCTAAATTGGAGTTGATGGTGTTCATCGCGGGATAATTGTAGTTTCTGATCAAAGGGAATATCCAGTTGCAGCGCGGCAACTTGCGGGCAGATCGGCAGCTCGCGACCGCCACGGTCTACCAGCACAGCCAGGGTGATACTGGCAGGCCTGCCGTAATCAAAAAGCTCGTTCATGGCGGCGCGGATCGTGCGGCCGGTGTAGAACACATCATCAATCAGGATGATGTGGCGCTCTTCCACATCAAACGGGATTTGGGATGGGCGTGTATCTGCATGCAGGCCACGTTGGTTGTAGTCATCGCGGTAGAAGGAGCTGTCGAGTATACCTAGCTCCAGGGAGCAGTCTGGATGCGAGGCTTGCAGTGTGGGGAATAGGCGTTCTGCAATCCATGCGCCACCACTATGAATGCCGACGATAGCGGTTTTCGGCTGAATGAATGGAGAGAGTTTTTGCTCTAGTGTCAGCAGCAGGGCTTCTGCATTGGGAAGTTGAGTGTTCAATGTCATGAGGCAAGTCCGTCAAAATAGGATTGCAATATATGTTGTGCCGCTACTTGGTCCAGCATGGGTTTTTGCTTGCGGCCAGTAATGCCGCTTTGCCTGAGGGTCTGGCTGGCTTCTGCTGAACTCAGGCGTTCATCAATTAAGCGAACTGGCAGGTTGAAGCGCCCTTCCAGGCGGCGTGCAAATTTTCGGCAAAGCTGGGTCAATGCATGTTCGTCACCATTGAGATAACTTGGCAAGCCTACGACCAGCGCTACCGGTTGCCACTCTTCGATTAGGCTGGTAATGGTAGCAAAGCGTTTGTCATTGGCTTCTGTGTCAATGGTAACGAGTGGATGAGCAATGCCGAGCAAGTGTTCGCCGATGGCGACACCGATGCGTTTTTCACCGAAATCAAATCCGAGCACGCACCCTTGCAAGCTAGTTGCCGCCTCAGGCATGCCCGGCTTCCTCGGCAAAACGGGCAAAATCCAGCCCCAGCAATGCCATGGTGGCTTGTACTTTTTCTTCTGCAGGCAGGCCGAATAATAAGTGATTGCGTTGTTCTGGCGTAGCTTCCACCGTGAGCCAGGCATTTTGTGCGAGCTCTTGTTCCAACTGGCCTGCCGACCAACCGGCATAACCAAGGCTGACTACGAATTGCTCAGGGATGTGGCCTTCGGCAACAGCTTGCAGGATATCCTTGGAGGTGGTCAGGCCTGTATTGGCATCAATGCTGAGCGTTGAGTCCCAGTCTTCTAGTGGCTGATGCAGGACAAAGCCGCGATCCAACTGTACTGGCCCACCGAAATAGACTGGTTTATCCGTCAATGTGCTGGAAAGCGGTAGGTTCAGTTGCTTGAACAAGGCCTGCAGCGTCATGTCGATAGGACGGTTAATGACAATGCCCATCGCGCCGTCGGCATTGTGCTCACAGATGAAGGTGACCGACTTTGCAAAGTAAGGATCAGTCATGGCGGGCATGGCAACCAAAAACTGACCAGTGAGATTAACATTTTCCACGCCGCTATTATCTCACATAACGATTTTCACATCATGGCTTGTCGCTGGTCAGGGTGTTTCGACGTAACCGGTGATTTCCAGCCCAAAGCCGACAATGCTTGGCATCTTGCGTGGTGCGGCGAGTAATTTCATTTTCCTAACACCCAAGTCCAACAAGATTTGTGAACCTATGCCGTAGTTACGCAAATCCTGGCGCAGGCGCACCGGTTCGTCTGCAAACTTGATGCGTTCGACCAGATCTTCTGCATCTTCGCTATTGTGCAGCAGCACAACAACGCCAGCGTCGGCTTCCTGGATTTTACGCATGGCTTGCAAGGTGTTCCAAGAATGTGAGCGACTACTCTCATCAATGAGGTCGAAGACGGAAAGTGGTTCATGTACGCGTACCAGGACTTCTTTATCCGGGGTAATGTCGCCCTTCACCAGCGCCAGATGGGTTTCCTTGGCAATCATGTCGGCATAGGCAATCAGGCGCATTGGGCCGTAAGGAGTTTCCACGTTACGCTCTGCAGCACGTTTGACGAGACATTCGTTTTCATTACGATATTGGATCAGGTCGGCGATGGTGCCGATCTTGAGGTTGTGCTGCTTGGCAAACTCAATCAGGTCCGGCAGCCTGGCCATGCTGCCGTCTTCCTTTAGAATCTCGCAAATGACAGATGCAGGCGTTAAGCCCGCCAGTGCTGACAGATCACATCCTGCCTCGGTATGTCCAGCACGCACTAGCACGCCGCCATTTTGTGCTGCTACCGGAAAGATGTGCCCGGGGCTGACTATGTCGCTTGGTTTAGCATTCGGGGCGACGGCTGCTTGTATGGTACGGGCGCGGTCACTCGCAGAGATGCCTGTCGTCACTCCTGTTGCTGCTTCGATCGACACCGTAAAATTGGTACCCATGCCGCTGCCATTTTTTTGCACCATGGCAGGTAGGTTAAGTTGCTTGCATCTATCTTCAGTCAAAGTCAGGCAGATTAATCCACGCCCATGCTTTGCCATGAAGTTGATGTGTTCGGCAGTCGTGAACTGGGCGGCGAGCACGATGTCGCCTTCGTTTTCGCGGTCTTCCTCGTCAACGAGGATCACCATGCGCCCTTGGCGCATTTCTTCAATGATGTCTGTGGTTGGGCTGATCATGATGGGTAAAGATGTTTAAGTGAATACTGGCTGCTTATGCGGGAATGTCGTTCCACTGCGTCATGCGATCTACATAGCGTGCGATCAAGTCGACTTCGAGATTAACGCGGCTGCCTACGCCGAGGCCTTTCAAGGTGGTGACTTCGACGGTGTGGGGAATGAGATTGACATTGAAATCATCGCCATCCACATGGTTGACCGTCAGGCTGACACCGTCAATTGTAATCGACCCTTTCACTGCAATGTAGCGTGATAGCTGGTGAGGTGCCCGCACAATCAACAACATGCTCTCGCCAACTGGTTCAAAGCGGATCACCTGACCTACGCCGTCGACATGGCCGCTGACCAAGTGACCACCTAGGCGGTCAGAAAGCCGCAAGGCTTTTTCGAGGTTAACCTCGCGCAGAGTGTCTAACCCCACGGTGCATGACAGTGTTTCCTTGGAAACATCGGCCTCAAATGTGCAAGTGCCTAGCGTAATTGCGGTCAGGCATACGCCATTGACTGCAATGCTGTCGCCAATGGCAACATCTTGCAGGTCGAGGTTGCCTGTATCGATCACAAGCCTTGCGTCATCGCCATGAGGGGTGATGGTCTTGATATGGCCTTGGGCCTGAATAATGCCGGTAAACATAGAGTGAATTCTAGCAGACGTGATGCGGTCTTTGGCGGAATTTTGTTTGGGAGCTAAACGCTTTCTTTGAGCGTGTCACATTTGTAAAGTGGTAATGAAATTAGTGACTTAATTTGAGGCTTCTGAGATTAGTCCGATGGGACTAATTAGTCCAGACGTACTAAATGCAAAAAGTGAAATCACTCATATACTGCGCTCCAGTATCAAGCGGGACAAATTTTAAGTCCGTATTCATTTTAAAAATACTGTAGTCAGTTGCGACGCAGTAACAATTCGAAAAGAGGCTTGTGATGTTGAATTTCAAGGGGACAGTTATTGGTGCACTACTTATTGGTGCATCTATTATTAGCCAGTCAGCATTTGCTACACCATCTGTTGGTATCAAGGCCACATTGACTGGTTACGAATTTTCCAGCAAAAAAGATGTTGTTGAGGTTAATGTTGATGCTTGGATTAATAAGAGCGTAACTAATAAACCTAACTGGGTGAATATTAGTGGTGATGTTGATGCCGGCGCATACTCCGGCAAATGGGCTGATAACACTTCTTTCGTTGCATTCTGTGTTGATTTGCTCCAGGCCTATAAGCCTTTTGGTCAATCAGCCTATTACACGGAGGGAACTTTTAGTTCAACTGTGGCTGGAAATCTGACCTCTTTGGCAAACAAATACTATTCTTCCGTGAGCGATGCGGTTTCTTCCGCTGCTTTCCAGGTTGCCGTGTGGGAAATTATTTATGAGCAGCAAGGTAATGCATTGAATTTGGAAAAGAACAAATTCCAAGCTGAGGCAACAGAAGAGTGGCAAGGCTGGTTGATATTTGGTAAGTGGGTCACTGATCCAGAGTCTAAGGCAGCTATTGATCTTGCGCAAACATGGTTGGCTGGTGTCAATGATGACAGCGTGCTGGCTACTGGTGACTACAGCTTGACCTACCTGAAGAACAAGAGCTACCAGGATTTGGTTGTGTTCACCGCAGTCGCAGCAGTCCCAGAGCCAGCTACCTATGGTATGTTGCTGTTGGGCATGGGCGTGATGACCTTGGTTGCACGCCGTCGCCGCGCCAACACCATCCGCTTCTAAACAGCGTTTGGCAGTAACAAGAGCCCTTCCAGTTGGAAGGGCTTTTTTATTGGTTTCGTGATGATGCTCATGCTGTACTTGTCTTCCTTTCACGCTAGAATGCGGCATGACATTTTTTAAACAAATTCCGTTCGAGCTTTTTGTCGGCTTGCGTTACACGCGGGCCAAAAGGCGCAATCATTTCATTTCCTTTATTTCCCTCACTAGCATGGTTGGCATTGGCTTGGGTGTTGCTGCCTTGATTGTGGTGCTTTCAGTGATGAATGGCTTTCAGGAGGAGTTGCGTAATCGCATTCTGGGCGTGGCTTCACACTTGCAGATCACTGGGCCAAATAACGTGCTGGAGGATTGGCGTGCCTTGGAGCAGAAGGTGGAAGGGGCGCCACATGTACAGGCTGCCGCACCTTATGTCATGGCGCAGGGCATGTTATCTTTTGGTCAGGCGGTGCAAGGAGCAATTATCCGTGGCGTGTTGCCTGATGCCGAGGATAAAGTGGCCGAGCTGGGTAGTCATATGCGGGCAGGGCAGTTAAGCAATCTCAAGCCCGGTGAGTTTGGTGTGGTGCTTGGCTCTGAGTTAGCGCAATCTCTAGGCGTAGTATTGGGTGACAAGGTGGTGTTGATGGCGCCGCAAGGCCAGTTTACGCCAACGGGTGTAGTGCCGAGGATTAAGCAGTTTAAAGTAGTGGGCTTGTTCGAGATCGGCATGTTCGAGTATGACTCCGGCCTGGCGCTCATTCATCTTGATGATGCTGCCAAGCTCTATCGCATGGGGGACACTGTCTCCGGGGTACGTCTCAAGTTGGATGATTTATTCAATGCACCTGCGGTGGCACAGCAACTGGGACAGCGCCTGATGGGTGTGGGTAACTATTATATTAGTGACTGGACCCAGCAGCATGCTAATTTCTTTCGTGCTATCCAGATGGAAAAGCGCGTGATGTTCATTATCTTGGCGCTGATCGTCGCAGTTGCTGCATTCAATATCGTCTCTACCTTGGTGATGGCAGTGACGGATAAGCGTGCGGACATCGCCATCATGCGCACCTTTGGTGCCAGCCCGCGCAGCATCATGCAGATATTCATTGTGCAAGGGGCTTTGATAGGTGTGATTGGCACCGTGGTGGGCGCATTTTTTGGCGTATTACTTGCCCTCAATATCGATACCATTGTGCCCTTCATTGAGCGTATGTTTGGTGTGCAATTCCTTGCCAAAGATGTTTATTACATCAGTGATTTGCCTTCCAAATTAATGTGGTCGGATGTGACGGTGATTGTCGTCTTGTCTTTCGTACTGAGTCTTCTGGCGACCCTTTACCCTAGCTGGCGTGCTGCTAGGATCAATCCGGCGGAGGCTTTGCGCTATGAGTAATCCTACTATCCTGCAATGCATGGATTTGCAGAAAACCTACACTGGCCTTGATGTTGCAGTGCTTAACGGCATCAGCCTGCAAGTCGACGCGGGTGAACAGATTGCGATTGTCGGGACTTCAGGCTCTGGCAAGAGCACATTACTGCACTTGCTTGGCGGATTGGATGAGCCGAGTGCCGGGAGTGTCAATGTCATGGGTAAGCCCTTGGCTGCCCTTAATGAAGCTCAGCGTGGGGCGTTGCGCAACCAGGCATTGGGTTTTGTCTATCAGTTTCATCATCTTCTGCCGGAATTTACCGCGCTAGAAAATGTGGCGCTACCCTTGATGATACGGCGCTTGTCACGCGATGAGGCATTGGCGCGTGCGCAGGAAGTGCTCGTCAAGGTTGGATTGGGCCACAGGTTGGAACACATGCCGGGCGAGCTTTCGGGCGGTGAACGCCAGCGTGCAGCGGTAGCACGCGCGCTAGTGACTAATCCTCGCTGCGTATTGGCTGATGAGCCCACCGGTAATCTTGATCGGCATACGGCCCAAGGCGTATTTGATCTTTTGCTGGAGTTGAACCGTGATCAGGGCGTAAGCCTGGTGGTCGTGACTCATGATCTTGAACTGGCTGCGCGCATGCAGCGGCAATATCGTCTGCAAGATGGCAGGTTAAACGCTATCTGAGCGGGTGATTGTATATGCCCACGTTTGCACTGACATTTGTAGCCGGTGCCTGGGTATTGCAGCAGCTGCCTAACCTGCCCACCCTGTCCTTGGGGTGGGCATTGCTTCCTCTTATTATTCTTTTCTGGTGCTTGCGTTCTCAGGCAGTGATGCGTAATGCGGTGTTGGCGTTGCTGGGGATGACTTTTGGCTTCCTCTGGGCCGCATGGATGGCGCATGGTCGAATGGCGGACGAGCTGCCTGTTGCCTGGGAGGGTAGTGATATTGCTATCGTCGGAGTGGTGGCAAGCTTACCCGTTGCCCATGAGCGAGGGGTGCGGTTTGATTTCGATGTCGAACAAGTCAAGACGGCAGGCGCAGTGGTACCTAGCCGCATTTCATTAATTCAGTATACCGGCGGATTTTCCAGGGGAAGCAGCCGTGTTCCTACGGTAAAGCCTATCAACCAGGCACGATTCCATGCCGGTGAGCGCTGGCAATTGACGGTACGCTTGAAGCGACCACACAGCACATCTAACCCATACGGCTACGATTTTGAGTTGTGGATGCTGGAGCGCAACATTCGCGCCAGTGGTTATGTCAGGCAAGCACCTGCTGCCACCCGGCTGGATGCACACGTTAATAGACCCGGCTACTGGATGGAAATGGCGCGGGAGTCAGTGAGTCAACGTATGGCTGAGGTACTGCAAGGCAAGCCTTATGCTGGTGTGTTGAAGGCACTAGCGATTGGTGAAGACGATGCGATCAGCTGGTGAATGACAATAAAGTTCTGTTCTGGCGCGTCATTGATTGGAAAGGATTTTTCGAAAATGCGGAAAAATCCATGCCATTAAAGTTCTGGCCCGGATTTGCACCCTATGTTTAGGCGCGTGACATTAAAATTCTGGTCTGGATACTGCGCACGCACCAACGATCGCGCGGAGTTTGCTGGCCGAACCTGATGCCGTTGTCGATGTACGGTTCTATTGTTCCATGGGAATGTTAATGCACTGGTTCGATCACAATCTGGTTCTGAGAGACGTCTATCGTCTTGCGTTAATGCTGGAGTTCGGAGCGAGCAGACATAGCGCTCGCTTCGACGATATTGCCTGGCTGGGCGGGCTACACGATGAATTCTTTCGGAATGAGGCCGGACATCTTCTGGTTTCCATCGCTGCGGCGATTCGACGGATTCAAGATCGAGAGTGGAGTGCGATGTCTCCGCAGGAGCGCAAACACCACGCAATGCATCCGTTATCGGATAAAGACAGCATTGGTTTCTACGCAAAGAACCCTCCCAAAGACTCTCTGAACTTTGGTCTTCGCCGAGCGTGCAATTGCATCATGCATGGTGAGAGCATCCAATGGAAGGACCCTGCCGAGGGGAATTTGCAGGCGGTTTGGACGGCGCCGTACTACGACATGGTCTTGAGTGGAGCAAGTCGAGCGGATGGAAAGAACTTCTTGATGACCGGCGCTTTTGTCTTCCTTGTCGGAGCTGAGAATGATGGCTCCTGGGAAGCCGTCGTGCACTTGCCGCGATTCCTGAAGGCCGCGACAGCGAAGGTCAAAGGGCTTATGCCCTGACGTAGGGGCTATCGCAACGCAGCAATCGTCTAGTTTTCAGACAGATCAGGCAGGAATCGACTGGTTTTCAGACAAAACAAGCGGCAATCAACTACTTTTCAGACATTCTTGCCCTGTTTTTCGGGGTAATCGAGTAGTTTTCAGACATCGAGGAGCAGTCTGCCGCCACTGTCGAAGTGGCCTTGGAGGCCACATACAAGACTTTTGGTGCCCATGCGGGGACTTGACGGAGTGGCCGCTCGGGCTGCCAAAGACGCACCCGAAGCGGCTGATCGCTACGTCTTGGCAAGGGGGCGCGCCTGATTAGCGGCACTGTAAGCTCAATCACCTGCGCTCAAACGCAATATCTTGGTATACGGCGGTAGGTAGCGAGTAAACTACGCCATGTTCAGGAAGCGACCCAGCGCAGTTAAGCATGGATCCGCGACCTGAGAGGGAAGCGAGCTTCAAGAAATTCTTGAGTTTCGAGGTAAGAATAGTCGGGTGATTCAGCGATGTCGACGGTATTTTATAAAAAGCAAACAGGAATCAAAGCGATAAAAATAGATAAAAGAGACCTTGCCATCTTTATCGATGATTCCGGCTCAAGGCAAAAGCTAAGAATAGAGGATGCGATTAAGTACCTTGCGAAACTGGACGAAACGAATCCAGAGGACCAAATCATCTTGGTGTACCTAAAGCAAGCCAAAACAAAAGCGAAGCTTATAGAAGCTGCGCTAGGTCGTGAAATAGACGAAGAACGATCGAAAGTACACTGCAACAATCCCAGCGAAGGCTACAAAATTGCCCAGTGCAGCCTAAATAGCACTGGCGAAGAAATCAGGGTGCTGGCCTTGAAAGCGGCACGTAATCCTCTCAAAGCAAGTACCGAAGATGAAGCGTTCACCATAGTGGACGAAATAGCACAAACCAAGGAGGGGGTAGCGCTACTCAAGGGCTTATATGCAGTAGAGCGTCTCGGGGAGAAAATCGGGAAAGAACTCACACCCTTAGAGCAGGAAGTTCTGGCCTACATAGCCGCTTACTGATCGTAATTAAGATCAGTCGCCAAGCAGAAAAAAGCCCTAAGCTGCGATTAGGGCTTCGGGCTTCGGGCTTCGGGCTTCGTGTGAGGGCTTAGCGCTTAGTTAAGGGCCCCACACATCAACAGGGGTCTTACGATTTGTAGTGCTGTTGTCTCCCAACTGTCCGGATGCATTATACCCCCAGCACTTTCCCGCTCCCGAGGTCATAACCACGCAAGTGTGGCTATTGCCCGCCCAAATGCTAGCCACTCCAGACGTCAGCCCTACGACATTTACGGGGGTGGACCGATTTGTCGCGCTGTTGTCGCCAAGCTCATTGTTAATGTTGTTACCCCAGCATTTGGCGCCACCAGACGTCGTCACCGCACAGGTATGGTAGTTGCCTGCCGAAATGCTAGCTACTCCGGAAGTCAGCCCGACAACATTCACGGGCGTTAATCGGTTGGTGGCACTGTTGTCACCCAACTGCACGTTGCTATTACGCCCCCAGCATTTCGCGCCACCGGACGTCGTCATCGCGCAAGTATGTTGGTAGCCCGTAGTAATACTCGCAACCCCAGCTGTCAGTCCTACCGCATCCACAGGCGTTAAGCGATCGGTGGTGCTGTTATTGCCCAGCGCGCCGTAGGTGTTCTGCCCCCAGCACTTCGCCGCGCCAGTCGTAGTTACCGCGCAAGTGTGAGTGTTGCCAGCCGAAATGCTTGCCACTCCGGACGTCAAACCTACGACATCCACTGGCGTTAAGCGCTTGGTAGTGCTGTTGTCGCCCAGCTGCCCGTAACCATTGTGCCCCCAGCATTTCGCGCCACCGGAGGTCGTCACCGCACAGGTGTAGCTAGCTCCAGTAGTGATGCGCGCCACCCCAGATGACAGCCCTACAACGCTCCCGGGCGTCAGTCGGGTTGTCGTGTTGTTATTTCCTAGCTGTCCAGAGGAGTTAAAGCCCCAGCACTTGACCGCCCCGGACGTCACCGCACAGGTGTGACTGCCGCCTGCCGCAATGTGTTCCACGCCAGCGCTAAAGCCAACCACATCTACCGGTAGCAAGCGTGATGTCGTACTGTTGTCTCCCAGCTGTCCGTAAGTGTTATCTCCCCAGCACTTTACGCCGCCAACATTGGTAATAGCGCAAGTATGCTTATGGCCTGCTGATATTTCACGGACGTTCAGCACCACCCCACCCACCTCAATGCTGTACACCGCCTGACCATCGGAGCCCTTGTAGGTGGCCAGCACGGTGAAGCTCGCCGGCGAGGTCGTCTTGGTGGCCGGTACGCCGACTACAGCCCCGGTGGTTGCATCCAGCGCCAGCCCTGTTGGCAGGGTGCCTTCCACCAGGCTCCAGCGCGCAGCCGATTTATCAAGACTCGAGTCGCCGGTGACCGTCAGATAATCTTGCAGCGAATGCGTGTAGGCCTGGTTCGCCGTCGCCTTTGGCAGCATTGCGCCAGCCAAGGACACAGTGATGGACTCCACCGGTTCTTGCGCCTTTGATTGCGCATTCAGCGGCACCACAAGGAAAAATGTGGAAGAGGCAAACGCAGGGGGGATACCAGCAGCCAACGCTGCTGCGCACGAGAGGGAGAGAAATTTCTTCTTGAGCATGAGCATACCTTTTGAACAGGGGTGTCCAAGGTATAGCTCCAAGTGCTTGCGATAATTGAACTAGCCCGGAGAACCGTGGCCTCGGCTCTCTCCGGACCGATAGACGGCATTTCGCTTCAATCCTCTGCGCGCGGCAACCTGCTCCGGCATTTCTGCCAGATGATTCCATGATGGCGCATGTGTGATCGTTGCCTGCTGCAATCTTGTTGACAATTTAACACCTTCCCATCGACCTCGATCGTGTATTTCGCCAGGCCGAGCTTGGCAAGCCGGCGCCAGCCAAGCGTTTGCCAACCATTATTGGCCCACCGGCAGGTCGTACGGCACTAAGCTGCCCGTTGGCGTAGCTACCCCAAATTGACCAAAATCATTACGTCCCCAGCATTTTGCCTGGCCGCTCACAAGGGCACACGCGTGGGAGCTGCCAGCGCTCAAGCTAGTCGTGCCAGAGGTCAAGCCAACGGTGGGCACTGGAGCGCTCCTGTTAGTTGTGGTGCCATCACCAAGGTGGCCAGACAAGTTAATGCCCCAACACCATACTGCGCCGTTAGTTGTGGTTACGCAGGTAAAGCTTCCTTTGGAAGACAAGTTGGTCACCCCCGAAAGACCGCTGACTTGCACGGGGTAAGCGCTATAAGAAGAAGACGCGGTAGCTCCTCCATTCCCAAGCCGACCATAGTTCATATGACCCCAACACCGCACCCCACCACCAGAAGCGATGGCACAAGCATGTAGCTGTCCCTGCGCAATTTGAGTGACACCACTCGTTAGTCCATACACCTGTACGGGCTGGGTTTCGTTGTTTGTCGAGCCGCTACCCAACTGGCCTTGAGAGTTCAGCCCCCAGCATTTTGCTGAGCCAGAGATCACTGCACAGGATCCCCCGGGACCTGCGGATAAGCTTGTGACTTTGCCGATCAACCCATTGACTGCTACTGGCGCCAATCGTTGCAAATAAGTTCCATCACCAAGCTGCCCGGTGCTATTAGACCCCCAGCACTTCACCCCCGAAGTCAAGCTAGCGCATGTATGCGTTTCTCCTGCCGCAATGAGCTCTACGCCTAAAGTCATGCCAGATACTTCAGTTGGCGTTAGGCGATCGACGGTAGTTCCGTCACCAAGCTGCCCCGCACTATTTTTTCCCCAGCATTTCAAGGCACCAGCATGAATAGCGCAGGCGTGATAATTGCCCAAAGACAGCGCAGTAACGTTGGAGGATAGTCCTGCTACTGCTACTGGGGTTTTGCTGCTGACTGTAGAGCCGTCGCCTAATTGACCGGCAGTATTTGAACCCCAGCACTTTGCCGCGCCTTCGGTCGTCACCGCGCAGGTGTAGTCATAACCTGCGACCAATTGCGTAATATTGAATTGTTCTCCTCCAACTGCAAGGGTGTAAACCGCTTGTCCGTTGGCTCCCTTATAAACCGCCTTCACTGTAAAGTTAACTGGCGCATCGGGCTTGTCGGTAGGCTTACCTGTAATGTCCCCGGTAGTCGTATTCAGCGTCAAACCTGCCGGCAAGGTGCTGTCAACCAAGCTCCAGCGTACGGCCGCCGAGTCAAATGAGGCATCTCCTGTAACGTTCAGGTAATTGCGCAGGGATTCGCTGTACGCGTTGTTCAGCGTGGCCTTGGGTAGTGTGGTGCCAGCCAGGTTCACCGCGATATTGAGCGCCACATCAACAGAGTAGTCAGCTTGCCTGTTTTGTCCTTTGTAGGTAGCCCGCACGGTGAAGGGTGCGGGGGAAGTTGTGGCTTCTGTAGGAGTGCCGCCTACCACCCCAGTGACGGGGTCCAGCGTCAGGCCGGCGGGTAAAGCGCCTCCCACGACGCTCCAACTCACAACCGTCGAGTCGTATGCCGAATCGCCGGTCACCGCCAGGTACGAATGCAGGCTCTCGCTGTACGCCTGATCAACCTTCGCACTTGGCAGCGCGGCACCGGTCAGCGCCACGGTGATGACTTCCACCGGTGCTTTCGCTGCGGTAGGGATCGGCACCACTAGGTAGAACGAGGTAGCAGCAAGAGCAGGTGCGGCAACGGGACTAAGGGCCAGGGCACAGGAAAGGGAGAGAAATGTCTTCTTGAACATGAGCATACCTTTGGGGATAGTACTGTCCAAGGTATAGCTTCAAGTGCTTGCGATAATTGAACTGGATCGGACAATCGCGGCCTTATTTATTTCCGGGCAGATAGACGGCGTCTCACGCCAACCCTCTATACGCGGCAACCTGCCCCGACATCTCTGCGAGCATTGGCTGCAATCAGGCCTTTTCGTTAGCCATAACTGGCTTTCGTCCTCTTCGGGCGACGGACTCCACTAGTGGGCCGTCGGCCCTTGTGATCCTCAATACCTCAAGAACCTGATCAAAGAGGCCATCGGCCTTCCAGCGACGGAATGCCCAACTCAAGTCTGTTGTCTTGAACCCCTTGGTAGGCACCTTCGCCCACCAGATGCCTGACGAAAGCTTTAGAAGGATGGCGTCCAGTAGATCCCTACGTGAGTGGATGACACTTTGGGCTTTGCGTCTTGGAGTCAGAATCGGCTCGATCAGCTGCCACTCCTGGTCGCTGACCGATGAGGCACCGTCCAACTGCAACGGGACCTTGATGCCAGCTACTGACGCCTTGGCTTTTCGTTGAGGGTCCGCCATCGAGTGAAAAATCATCGTTTCGCGCATGCCCGTGACGCTGTCCTCTGCTGGTATGGTCATCGCGATCAACGTTGCAGTCGTCACAAATACCCGATTGCCAAGCCTTGGTCCATGCAATGCAATGCGAAAATCACCAAGTGGAAGATGCAGTCGTAGTGCTCCAGTTGAAGCGGCTAGATAGACGCTGTGCATTGCCTTTCTGGCTGACTTTGAGAGCTGCAACCATTCCACGGGTTTGTTAGGCGCTGCGCTCTCCCTGCAGCGGGAATAGTGTCGTGTGTACGCCGGATTGTCGACGACGACAGTAGGTGGCGTCTGGCCGTAGTCCACGTAAGCGAGGAGGTCTGGGCCAGTGATCTTGAAAGCTGCTGGAAACAATAGCGCGCTGGGCTTAAAGAAGGCCCGCATCAATACCAGCGCCGGCACATGTACCGTCAGGTCGTCGTTCCCCATGAATTTGAAGACTTCGTGGCGATTCAGACATCCTTCGGGCAGCTCAATACCTATCCCTGCAAGGTATTCATCAGGATCTGAAAGGGACCACGACGATAGGCCGCCCTCGTACAGGACGCGATAAGGTTTAGTAGTGCGAGGCACCTTGAGCCGCTCGCTCGCGATCTCCTCGATGCGCCTGTGCTCAATACCTTCGTTCGACGTAAAAACTTCAATGCTGCTGGTGTCCAGAGAAACACCGAGTGCCCATTCCATACACGACTCCAATAATAGGAATTCGTATAGGAAAAACACCAGGCCCATGTTGAGCCTTCAGCTATCTTTTTTTGGGGTAAGTTCGAGGCCGTTTGCCTGCCTGCCGCTCGGACTGCGGCGTTGCTTTGAATCTCTCGATCCACAGCAAGATTGTTGGAATTTCATGGCGGAAGTGATGCAGGAGCGACACAATTCCTGCCTTCTGTGCCAGCTCCCTGACGGTGATCCTTCGACCCTCCCGTTTGCACCGAGCGACCTCTTTATCCATGACCGCTATTGCCTTGCGTTGGATGAGGTCCCAATCCCTGGGTTTTGCTTTTTTGCGGCGCTCGTACTCCGAAGGGGATCGAGATGGGCTCGGAGCGTTCAGCAGGAAAATGTTCAGCAAAACGTGCTTCAACGCTGTGGTGCTGGCCCCTGAAGAGCGCACCAATAGTGCCGGCCAGGCGTTGCGCCGAGCGAGGTCGATATTGGCACCCAGGGAGGACAGGTAGGCGTCGCCGTAGAACGAACGGAGGTCCGCCGAAAGAACCTCCCCGAATATCTGACCACTGGTGAAAGAATATCCATAGCTCGCGGCAACGTCTCGGTAGCGCTCCGCCCAATCACCATACGAAAGGCCAAACCTCAATGCCTGGTCCGAGAACCTTGCAATATCCATCAAAACAACTCGTGAAACCTCGTAAGCGCAGGCCCGAACTGACTGCACCTCATTGGGCGGCACCATGAGCCGCTTCGCACGGATATCAACATCGCTCAAGCGCAGAGGTTGCTCATGTACGGCGCACAGCAAGACGCCAGGGAGTTGATGCGATCGCCGCCAGTACGTCTCACCGTATTGCAGCAGATCCTGCGCTTTGCAGGCCACACAAAGCTTGAGCAGGCTCGTCGACTTCGTTGCGTTTTGAGCGACCGCCGCGACGCAGAGATCCGAGCTACCGCTCAAGAGCGAGGTCAGGATACGTTCTTTGTCCCGTCGCGCCATGAATGCAACCGCGTAGGGCAGCAAGGTGTGGCTATGGATGAATTCCTCCAGGTCCATCCCGAAAGCTCTCGCAATCCCTTCGTGGCCCGTTATTACCGTAGAAATCGTGGTGATGTTTCGGCCGGTCAGATGCCGCATCAAGCGCTTTTGCGACAAGCCGAGTTGCCTCATCGCCCGACTCAACAAGCTGCCTAAAAGCTCATCAGGGTATGGGCGAAGGAGGTGCATGGTCAGATCTCGATGACTTCCTCGAGCAGCGGAGCCATTCCAAACTCCTGTAGCTGCTCCAAGACTGGAACTCCTCTCGACCTGGCATGGGAGATGGCTCGCCGGTAGTCCTCCGGCCGTTCATCGAATCTGTCTGGCGCAAGCTCCTCCTGTATCTTCGTCCGCCGCTTCCTCTTCGCTGACGGGGGGCTCGTCAAGGTGGAAACCGCCTGCTTCACGCCCTGGGCAAGATTGATGCTTGAATCTGCTTGGGCTACCGCATCAGCCACCTCGCTGGATTCTTCAGCGCTGAACCCCAGGGCGGTTAGGCCGGCGGCAAGCCGAGGCGTGAATGTGTTGTCTGTTGCCCGAACACTGAAAAGCGGAGACTTCAGGTGGTTCAACTTGCGGTGGGCGTTATCGATGTGCTGCTGAAGATTCAATGGTGCGATATCGTCATACTGGCAAAGCATTTCCAAATCATCGCGGCTCAAGGCTTCTACCATCGGATGCATCAACTTGAACTCGCCCTCAAAGATATCGAGGATGAGCTCCGGTGTCAGTTGTTCTGTGCTATTGAGCATTGCCCGTGCCTGCGCAGATGCGAACAGCTTGATGGCCAGGTCGATCACGCCTTGGCTACAGTCGTACATGCGTTTGCTGAGAATGGGATCCAGCGGGACGGGATTGCGTGTCCACTGATACTGCCAAAGGATGTCCAGGAAAGCATCCCACTCGCTTTCTTGGCCCGCCGTCCCTGGGTGCAATCGATCCCACGTCGAGATGCCGTGCCCGCTCGAGCGGCGACCCTGTCGAAAGTCGATACCCAAGACCTTGGATGCCTTGTTCGTGCCAATGAAAAGAATCGGGACCTTTAAGTCGTTGCTGGCTGACACGAGCTCTGTCATGACCTTCTGACCACCTTTGGTCGCATTGGTCAGGTTCTGTACCTCATCGCAGATAAGCAGGCCAACCAGGTGCAGATTCATCAGGCGGGCAACGCTTCGCATGATCGTGTCTGCACCTGTCTTCCCCTTTAACGCATACTGGCTGTAATAGTCGGCGCCAGGGATTAGCTCATCGATCTTTTGCAGAATGCCGTGAGCAAGGCCCTTGATCGATGAACCGTCGCTCGGCATCTCGACGTGCAGGTAAGGTATCTGATAGAGGTTGTACTCTTCGTGGTAGATCACTTTAGGTAGGTGAGCGCACCATCGATTTACGGTCGTCGTCTTTCCCATGCCTGAAATGCCGACCAGGGACGTCGAGATCTGAGGTGTTCGGGACGATGCGGTCTGGCTGAATCCTAGGCCGGCAAGCTGCTTTTCGTAGATCGACTGGAATATCTTTGCGTGTCCCGGCGTCCTTGGAGCGCGGCCGACGTAGCCTGTCCGCATCATTGAATCCATGGCCCGGCTCAACTCGACATGGTTTTGCATCGGGATCATGAAGTTCTGCAAGCTCTTGAGCATCATGAACCGGTCAGCGGTCGACCACTGACGCTGGCTTGGATCAAATTCGGGCATCAGCGTAAGGGCGTCAATAAGCGCATCGTCATTCATGGTTGGCGGCAGCGCTTCAATCAGCGGGTTGCCGCGGAACTGAGGAATCAACTGCTGGGCGTACTTCGCCGAGACGATGTGAGAGGTATCGTGCATATGTATTTCTAAGCTGTGTTCTGTCATGAGCGCATCCGGGCGCGTGCTGCTTCAATGCGCTCTGCAAGGGAGCCGGAAGCTGCCGTTGGAGTTGGCGTTGTCGGGCTGGAGTTCTGCGGCTCTGGGTGCAGAGCGGGCGCCTCGCTGCGCTTTCCCCCTTCAATCTTGGCCAAGGTCTTGCGTTCGAGCTTGCGTTCCTCCTCGCGCACCTCCTTGATGTCGGCACGGCGGGCTGAACGCGACACTTTGGGCGCTGATTTCAGGCGTTCTCGAGCGGCATTCATCACCGGACGGGTTGTGGTGGAAAGATCAATGCTGTTTTGCAGGCGAGAGTGCTCGGCATCGATGCGAAGCACTGCACGCAGGCATTCGTAGTACGCAATTTCATCAAAGCTCATTCCCTTGTACTTGGCGCTTCGCTCCGTCAGCGTCGCCACGTAGGGCTCGCGCTTGCCATCCAAGGAATGCACATAGATTGAGTCGGCAAGGCGAGTGTCGTAGGAGACCGTCACCGAGAATCGACGTTTGCGGGCGGTCTCGAACCACTTTTGTGCGATGGCCTCAGGGAAGCTGTAGAAGCAGCCTTCAAACTCGATTCCCTTGTCGGTGACGATCGCCTTTTTCTTGCGCAGCAGTGCAAACCGGACCACGGATTCCTCGTAGCGCGTCAGCAGGCCCGCACGGGACTGGATGCCGTGGTTCCATAGTTCAATAGGGCTTGGACGGACGTTGTCCAGAAGCTCCTTGGTGTCCATATCGTAGCCAAGCATCTCCCTTTGGTTGTACGCAATGATCGTGTTAAGGATCAGATGGCCAAAATCTCTCAGCGTGAGGCAGGCGTCTTTTTCGTAGTGCTTTCCCCGGCGCCGAGTGGCGTTGGATGGCGGGTCATACGCGGGAGCGATGGGCTGGATACTGTTGTGAAGCAGTCGGAAGCCGCATTCAACCAGTGGCTTCCAGTCCGGCCGCTTGCTGGGCAGGTTGGTGACGGTGACATGCAGCCCTTCAGCGACATTGCTGCTGGCGTGCGAGATCATGTCTCCGCGGTCAGCGAGAAACTCAGACGGGAATACTTGGTGTGCCGGCCAGTCTTCGGGCGCGTAAGGTACGCCGTACCGTTCACAGAGAGCGCGTTTGTCCTCGGCGATGCTCAGGATGGCCTGCATCGCTCCGTTCCAACTGGCATTCTCCAGGCCAAAGTAAAACCCGACGATGAGACGAGATTTGCGGTCAATGATGAGGTAGAGCGTCGGCTTGCCGATAATCTTGGTGACGTCTTCGCTTGACACGAGGTAGATGTCCGCGATGGTGGCGTCGATCTCATAATAGTGTCCGACACCTTGGCAATCCGCCATGATGGTTCCGAGCCGCTTTCGATGCTCCCGCTCGAAGTCTGAGTTCCCCTGGCGGCCGCGCAGCCGTGTCTCAATGTCGTAGGCCTTGAGGAGAAAATGGCGAAACTGGCGCAGACTCGGTCGAGCACCCAAAGGATTGACGTGAAGCTCGCCGTTGCCGTCAGGGTAGCGGTAGAACTGCTCGACCAATGATCGATAAGCCGCAGGGACGGATATCTGTGCGTTTGGCAGGTATTCCTTTTCAATCACTTTGCGGAAGAACGAACTGTCCGCCATGGTGATCTGGTAGGTGTCATAGCCATTCTTGGCTTTGCGTCCTCGCCCAGCTGTGATCGCGCAGGCTTCGCTCGCATCGTCAGCAGCAGGCGTGGTGCGGCCAGACTTGTCGTAATCCGGAAGCAGCGCGTACTTGGTCTGCCCCCTTTGCCAGTAGCGACGCAGGTCTTTGTAAAGCGTGGTCGGCGCGCAACCTGTCTTCCTCGCATGTTCCGCGATGGCGTGCTTTCGGGTCTTTGGCTCGAATAGCGCCGTTCCATGCGCAGACAGAAGCGGATTGAGGCGTTTCCATGCCGCCTCGCATCTGCGAATGCGCGCTTGGCTGTGGCCATGGATAGGCGTCGCCGGCGGGGAGACGCGCTCAAGATCACGAATCTCGGAATACGGAAGGCACTCAGGCCAGGCATGTGAGTGCAGCGCTATGACCCAGGCTTTATTCGTGGAGGTGTCGGCTTGGAGCAGGCGCATTTGCATCCCGTCCAGCATGAAAAGGTCATTGCTAAACAGCATTCTTGCCACCTACCGCGCGCAGTCGACCAGCCCTGGATGTCATGAGGAAGGATCCAATGGGATCGTTTGCCAAGTTTGGAGAGTTGAGGTTGGCGAGAAGAGCGCGCTCTTGCATGAGCATGCGTGCGATGCGAAGGCCTGTGCCTGGCTCGACGCCGTATCGCGCATCAAAGGAGGCGCAGTACGCCGCCAGTGAGGTGGCCTCCGAAGCGTCATATGAAGCCAGTTCGCCCGCCATGCGACTTTTTAGCTGGTCATAGAATCCAGCGTGTGGCTCGGTCTCGCCAGTTTTGAGTTGCGCGTCCCTGATCCAGTAGATGTTGGCGATCTTCTGTTTGGGTATGCGCGAGTGATAGATGAGGTGGTGAGGTATCCCAAGTGCTTGGAAGTAGCTGCGCTGAATTTCCAGCTTCTCCAGGGATATCTCGTCCTCCGCCTCTTCGTCTCGCTTGGCATTCAGCGCAATGTAGTCTTCCCCGTCAGCGGTGCGAACCGTCAATAGGAAATCAACAGTCATCACTGTCGGAACCTGGGTGCCTGGGTAGTGCGGGTGGCGGATCTTGAGATCGTGGGCGACCGTTTGGGTGATCTCCCGATCGAGCGGATACTGCTCGCGGATATCAATTACGGAACGCGACCACTCGGCCGCGATGAAGATGTCGTGCTCTACGTCGGAGAAGAGATGGTGAGCGCGACCGGTCTTGGAGCTCCAGACGCGACGAGAGCGACCAGTGCTACTGAGATCGAACACTTCAAGCCACGGGTTGTAAGCTGAGCCCGAGCCTTCCCCATATCCCGCTTTTTGGCGTTCTGCGATTTTCTTCTCGGTCCACTTAATCCGAGACATACTGACCTCCTCATTCCGTACGCTCAATGCGAGCCAGCGTGTATAAGAAAATCTGTGAGCCGGCTAAGCGGTATTAACTGCTAGAAGTAAAGTAATAATCACGTATATCGAAAAATAATCCCTACCAAAGTTTAATCATCATTTGTGATGAAAATACATCATTTATGGATTGTTGGCAACTATAGGGCTTCTTTCTCACTATAGGCGTGAGCTGTAGAATGACTCGGGTTCCTTCTAGTCACCTACATCAATGCTTACTTGGGAAGTTGAGGCTCGCCGTATACTCAGAGCGGAGCTTGCTCGCGCCGGCGTCGGATACAAGACTCTTGCTGTCCGGCTGGCTGCGCTCGGCATTGAAGAAAGTGAAGCCAACCTCTCCAACAAAATCGCACGAGGGAAATTCTCCTTTGTGTTCTTTTTGCAATGCATGAAGGCGATCGGGATCAAGGCTGTGGATATCGATACAAAAATCGACTCTGCTGTTCTCGAGAAGAAGTAGCCAGACGGTATGCCGTCGCGCTCTTGAAGGCGGCTCATCGCTAGTCGCCGGAGCTATACCTTGGACACCCCTGTTAAAAGGTATGCTCATGCTCAAGAAAACAGTTCTCTCCGTTGCTAGCGCAGCCGCGCTTCTAGCTGCCATTGCAGCGCCCGCTTTCGCTGCATCCTCGTTCTACCTAGTGGTGCCGGTTCCTACTGCTGCCAAAGCGCCAGTGGAAGCCATCACTGTGTCCTTGGCTGGCGCTGCGCTGCCGAAGGCAACCGTCAACAAGTCCTACAGCGAATCCCTGCGTCCGTACTTGAGCGTCACGGGTGATGCAGCTTTTGACTCTGCGGCCGCGCGCTGGAGCTTGGTGGAAGGCGCCTTGCCAGCGGGCCTGTCATTGGACGCCACCACCGGCGCCGTGGCCGGCACACCGACGGCCAAAATGCCTTCGCCAGCCAGCTTCACGGTGCTGGCCTCTTACAAGGGTCAGAATGGTCAGGCTGTGTACACCATCGAGGTGGGCGGCCAGGTGCTTCAGGTGAGCAAAATTGCAGCAGGAGGCTACCACACCTGCGCGGTGACCACGGCGGGGGGGCTCAAGTGTTGGGGATTTGATGGCTACGGTCAGCTGGGCAATGACGCTGCTTTGACGAACCAGCCCACACCGATGGACGTGCTGGGGCTCACCTCGGGTGTTGTGAGTGTCGCAGCCGGGATCGCGCATACATGTGCGGTGACCATGGCGGGCGGGCTCAAGTGCTGGGGGCTGGATAACAACGGCCAGCTGGGCAATGACGCTGCTTTTACAAGCCAGCCAACTCCGGTGGACGTGCTCGGCATGACATCGGGTGTGGCGAGCGTGACAGCAGGGGACAACCACACCTGCGCGGTGGCCAGCTCAGGCGGGCTCAAATGCTGGGGGTATAACATCAACGGCCAGCTGGGCAATGACGCTGCTTTTACAAGCCAGCCAACTCCGGTGGACGTGCTCGGCATGACATCGGGTGTGGCTAGCGTGACAGCAAAGGGCAATCACACCTGCGCGGTGACCAGCTCAGGCGGGCTCAAATGCTGGGGGTATAACATCAACGGCCAGCTGGGCAATGATGCTGCTTTTACAAGCCAGCCAACTCCGGTGGACGTGCTCGGCATGACATCGGGTGTGGCGAGCGTGGCTGCTGGTAACTCCCATACCTGCGCGGTGACCAGCACAGGCGGCCTCAAATGCTGGGGCAATAACAGCTTCGGTCAATTGGGTAATGACGCGGCTTTGACGAAACAGCCCACGCCAGTGGACGTGCTCGGCATGACATCGGGCGTGGCGAGCGTGGCAGCGGGGGTACTCCACACTTGTGCGGTGACCAAGGCGGGCGGGCTCAAGTGCTGGGGGGGTGACAGCTACGGTCAGTTGGGTAATGACGCGGCTTTGACGAAACAGCCCACGCCGGTGGACGTGCTCGGAATGACTTCAGGAGTGGCTAGCGTGGCAGCGGGGGGCTACCACACCTGTGCGGTGACCACGGCAGGTGGACTCAAGTGCTGGGGGGGTGACAACTACGGACAGCTCGGTGATGACACGGCGTTGACAAACCAGCCCGCACCGGTGGATGTAGTCCCTTAATTTATAAAGGGCTTGCGCTAAGCCTACGCACCCAGGCCCGAAGTCGCAAGAGCCGCTTCGGGCTTTTTGCCGTTCTGGAAAACAGCCTGTTTTTCAAACTCTCTCACAGACCTCATCTCTTCTTCGCAGTTGGCTGCCACATCAGCAACCGCACAATCGATGGATTGGCTTGCTCCAGCTCCGACATGTCAACCTGAAAGCCATACAGCTTGTGCAGCCCCGGCACCACTGCGCAGGATCTGGAAATGCCTCCCTCGCAATGCACCACGACCGATGAGATCGCTGGTGGGAGCTGTTCAATGAGGCTTCGGATCTGCTGGGCATGAGCCGGGGTGAAAGCGGCAGGAATTTTTTCTTTCGCTCTGACCGACAGCTCGGGATTCAGAAACTTAACGTCTGCGCGCCCGTACCGTGGCGTTGAAGTGGCGTGTCAGAGCCATTGCTCACTTGGCTTCATCTGCGGCCTCATCAACCTAGCGTCCAAGCTATGCCCCATATGCCTCATCTTCAGATATCAATGCAATAAGCGCACCTATCTTTGTCTTGGAGAGCATTGCCGGATAGGACCTGACGTATCAACCCAAATCATCGGATGCTTGGTCAGCCTATACAGGATGGCAACGGAAGCGCTTGGCTGTATTTCACTTCGTCTCGCTGCATTGCCGGATAAATAGTTGACTGAAAGCATCGGTTTATTCGATTCGGTTAGGGTTGGCCTGCAAATGCGAAAAGTTGCATGCGCACGCCAAAAGGTGATCAACGTACCAGCAAAGTAGTCTATGTTTAAAAAATTAATCCTCAGTTCCGCCATCGTTGTGGCTAGCGTGGTTAGCGCACAAGAAGGGCCACCCACGGTCAATGGAGTAATCAAAGACCCCACGCTGGTGCAAAACCAGAATATCGCCAAGGCCCAGGCGGTCGGGGCGATCACCACGTTCATGAGCAAAGGCGCCCAGGAGTGCGACGCCGAGGGCAAGAACTGCCGCAGCCTCTTTGGTGACGACGATGGCATGGACTACGCTTCCATGCAGATGTCGACCAAGGCGCTGACCGGGGTGGACTCCTACTCGTTCGCCGGCGATGACGACTCCTCCAACTCGATCTCCTCGCAGATGGGCACCGCGGCCCTGGCCTGCGGCGACAAGGAGGTCAAGCTCGTGGCCGGCGTGTCGATCAAGATGCTGGAATGCTCCGTGGCGGCCAATGGCAACGCGCAGGCCAAGGTGCAGGTGTGCACGGCCACGGCCCGCGGCAATCCGGTCGCGAACCCCGACAATGCCGTGCCGTGCTCCTCTGACCCCTCGGCGCCCAACTTCAAGGCACCCTTCGGCCAGGTGTGCATGAAGCCGGCCTGCGACACCGAGCCCGTGAACAGCCTCAACGGCTGGAGCTCGCCGGCGACGATCACCTGGAAGGCCTCGCTTCCGTCCAACGCTACCGAGGCTGAAAAGTCTAACAACGGCCTGGCGATGGTGTTCTATCCAGCGCTCACCGGGGGTGCGGCGCCGAGCTTCTCGGCCGACTCCGACAACATGACGGCGCTGAAGATCGTGCAGTCCTTCAAGGACAACGAAACCGGCGCCTCGGCGATCGGCCTGCGCGTGGCCTACCGTTACAAGGTGCAGATCACCAAGGACATGCTCGCCGGCGGCAGCGCTGCCGTGCCCAATCCCAAGGGCCACTCCTCGAGCTGGGAGACCATCGAGAAGCTGCAGGGCAACGCGCTGATCCCGCAATACCAGGCTCAGTATGCCGCCAACGGCAGCGAGTGCCTGCAGCAGATACAGAACGGCATCGCAAGCGACGGCATCATCAGCGTGTGCGACCAGGGCTACACGAACGAGTCGGGCATCCGGCCGATCGCCCTGACGGCCCAAGTGGCCACGGAAGGCCAGGATTGCAGCAGCGTGCCGCAGTGCCTCAAGCAAGTGGTCAACACCAACACCTGGAAAGAATCCTGCAGTGCCGACGTGCCGCTGGCCATGCGCAGCTGCTCGACCAAGCAGGACTACACCATGGAGAAGGTGTCCTACACGCGCACCCGCACCACCGAGATTTGCCACGAAGAGCGTGTGACCGCCGAGTACGCCTGCACCACCTACGCTCGGCCCGCTAACTGCACTCAAGAATCGGTTATTTCATCGGGTGGTCTTGACCTGACAGCGCAAGCAGCTGACTCATCTATCGTATTGGTCGGTCAAGTTGATCCGGTTACCTATCAATATCGTTTTGGGACAGTAGGTGACGATTACTGGCGCACGGGCTACTACAGCCGAAATTTTGCGATTGACATTCGCGATGTAACAAACGTCAAAACATTCAGAGTCTATCATGTGAGTTTTGACGACTTGCTCGCATTGTCGATTAACGGCACGTGGATCTGGAGCGATTACAACGGCGGCAGCTACAGTCCAACGCACGATAGATGGGGGAAGTATTATCAGACTTGTATCGCGTCCGACAATGAGGGATATTGTACGGAGTATGGACAAGCTTTCCGATCGGAGTGGGAGCGCGCCACCAATTGGAGCTATGGCGTAAACATTGACTTGAAGCCCTATCTGAGGGAGGGGCGTAATATTATCCGCGTTGACACAGGGGTTGTCGGCCATGGCGAAGGCTGGTTGTTTTTCGAGATCTCTGCCTGGAAAGCTAAGTGTGGCTACGAGATAATCAACGAGTGTGGAGCGTATGAGGCTGCAAGGTGATCTAGCCAACCCCTTCGCTTAAAGAAGCCGCTGTCATGAGCGGCTTCTTTATTTTCAGCTGTTACGAGGTATATATCGATGCTTCAACTTGAATCGGAGGTGCTCTATGAAGCGAAGGATTAACTGAGCCCAAAGATGGGATAGTTGCAGGCGTTACATCGACCAGTCCCCTATGGGGCGCAGATTCAACTCCAGGACGCTGCTGCGGCCGCTGGCCGCCTGGGTGCCGGATTCGTTGTCCTGATGTACGAGAGCAGCACCCCTACAAACCATAGTTCAGCCCGATAAGTTATCGGTTGAGTAGGAGGGCCTATTCCGACAATCCGATTGGCGACAGCATCTTATCTTGAACGCCATCAATGAGCTCAGCATGTATTGCTTTCGTACCGACCACGACGACTAGAATGGGCGTCAACTTAGACCGTTGTAGTGTCAGTTTCCCCCATTCGTGCCGGTCGATGATTGACGGAGTCGGTACCCTCTGCGGGTGAGTGTGCCACTCCCCAAGGTAGTCGATCAGCTTTTCGCCTTGGCGCCAAGCTTGTTCAGCAATGTCCGCATGCCCGTCAGCTTCACGCACAAAGGAAAATGCTGAGCGCCTGTCTTTATGACTTGGTTCGGTTGCAAGCATGACCTCCAAATGCTTGCCTCTCCGGCGCCCTAAGAGAATGCCCCCACCCTCCGGTTGCCAAAAAAACCGCTGACGATAATGCTTAAAAACCTTGAGAACATCCGGTGCAAAAACCACCAGGTTTCGTTGATCCGTAGTGGACCATTCGGTTACGAATGGCATGCTGCACACGTGGGTTGCCGCACTGGATCTCCATCTGGTGCTGCTTGACTGAATCCGTGTCGAGTCACTCGGGTACGCAGCCGTGGGCTAGGTTGGTTCGCCACCCAACTGGTTGCCATTTCGATAGCCAGACACGCGGCCTGAACCGAGACGCTGGCAGGGAAAGGTACGTACAAGCTTTCGCATCCGTGCCCCGCCAACTCGATCGGCACTGGCTCATTCACTACAGGATAGAGCGAGGTTCGATGGGTGTCGGAAAGGCAGCGAGTACATGCTGCTTGCGTAGTATCCCGAAACAGTGCTCGTACTGCGACTCCGGGACCATCAACCCAAACCGACAGAGTCGGGACAAAATTCCCCGAATCAGTGGACGTACGTGTGAGGTAGTGGCCCAAGGCCTCTTCTCCGCTTGCATTGATGATCAAATCGAAGGAGTTCAAGTCGGCTTCCTCCGCTTTCACGGGTAAGCTTCGTACCTTGGCTGTCGGAGCTGCGAGGGAAAGCTCTTCTTTTAGCGCATTGGACTTGTACTGCAATGCCCGATTTAGGCCTAGGCGGTGTCTGCCGACATTTTGCGGGAGCAGGATATCCGGATCAATGAGAGCCAACTCTCCATCATTCAGGCCGGCGCCAGCCTTCACCAGCAATTCCGCCAGGAAGCCTCCTATGGTGCCGCACCCAATAAGGGCGATGCGCTTGCCGGCGAGAGTTGGACTCTCTGGCACGTTGCGTTCGGCGACGTATTTGTCGTCCATTCTGATCGAAATCATTGGATACACTTTCGAGGAATAGAGCTTTACTCTTGGATCTTGCCGTGATCGATTGACCTGATCATCCACGGTTTCGAAATCCGTCCAGAAAGCGTACTGTGTAAGTGGCGAATCTATGACGCACAGTGATGCGTTTCGCCTGGAGGCAATCGATTGAAGCAGTCGGCGTTCTATGTTGCGCTTTGCCGACGGATCAAGCAGTCCCTGCCATTTCAATAGCGCAGCTACCGTTGGAGGGGGCCACACACCTTGTGACGGTTTTGGTTTGGCGGAAGTGCTTACCCTGAAGGCAGCTCCCTTCAGTACTTCTCGCTCTTGGAGCGACATGGCCTGAAGCTTCTCTCGAGTGCGGGTTACATCGTTTGTGACAAATACGACGCTTGTTCCAGCATTGCCGCGCTTGGCAAACAGGATGTCGAGTGCCCCAGGATCGCCGGGGTAGATGTCGAGAAAGCAGAGATCACCGTGCCAGAACGCGAAGAACTCGTCCTCTAGGTCCTGATCCATCTTGCCTCTCAACGAAAGATCCAAGATTTCTTCGGCCCGATCAATGCAGCCCAGCGCCTGGCCAGCGATGTCAAAAATATCCAGTACGACGCTCCCTTGAGCGGCGTAACAGATTTGGCCGTTAGCACCGACATGGGCCAAAACATTCGGTGTTCCCAGTGGCAGCTCTACACCAATCCTAGGAAGATCCACCCCAGTCGGATCAACAGCTACATGCGCTGCATGAGTGGTACCTGCTGCTGTCAATGCGCCCTTGAACGCTAGCCAATCGCCCGCATCCCGTCCTAGGTAGGTGAACCCTCGCGATTTCATCGCGCGGGTGAGCTTAGACAGCTGTGTCTCGTCGTTCATCAGCCTGCCTGCGTGCGTCCTACGAGTGGCGTTGAAACAATCGCTGCCGGAGTGGCTTGGACCACTGCTGTAGCGGAACTTACTTTGACGCGCTCAGGGTCATTCGGGAACCTTGGTCCGAACTGCTCGCGTGCCCAGCTAAGTGCTTGGCTTGGCGAGCTTGCGTGAATCGCGCCTCGCAGCGACTTCTCAAGCTGCTCCAGCTTTTTGGCGGCATCCTCAACTCCGGGCGCTCCGAGGCGATCCGTTAGCGACTCATTGGGGTCTGTCGGGCAAAGAACGCCTTGTCGCAGGGCCCCTGGCAGCTTATCAAGCAGGTCGAGTAAGGCAAGGTCGTCTCTGCGATCACGAGACTCGAATAAAGGAGCCGCCGCAGCCATAAGAAGAATCGATGAAGGGCCACCCTGCGCCCACTGCCAGTCCCTAAAAGACTTGAGATAGCGAACAACCCTACGGAATTGCTCGCCGTGTCGATCTACCTCGCCGAGGAACCACCGTTTTACTGGTCGTGGGTCAGACTTAAACCAGTCGTCTTCACGGTGAGCGAGGAGCACCTGGTCGTGCGGTAGTTCGGTCCAAGCATCGCGCTCGGCGCGTTTCATTGCCTCATCAAGCGCGTAGTAGCCGTGCGCAGACAGAGCGGCTTTGCGCAGCTGCTCAAACTGGTCGTCTGGAATTGCATACAAAGGCACGTCGATGTGCGCGAACTCAGCTATTTCAATACGAATGCACGTTGGCTTGTCAGTAATGAGGCGCCATTTGCGTTCTTGAACCAGCGGCATCAGGGCTGTTTCAGCTGCCGCGAAAAACACCTTGCTGGCTACGCTCGGCTTCGAGGTGAGCCGCATGAAACTCAGCGGCAGGTAGGCGCCATCATCAATGTCCGCTTGTTGTTCAGGGTGCGCAGGTGCGTTGAGCGTCTTGTATGCCCAAGATCCTTGCGTGAAGAAGCGCGGTTGAACCGCCGCCCCTGGGTGCCCGAGCTCTTTAAGAACGGCCGGGAGCCCCGTGCGCAACTGGGCACGGATAGCTTCCTTGGCTTCGAGGATGAACTCGCAACGCCGATCCGAAAGGGTGATGTTATCCAGGAGCGTAGGCTGTTCCACGCCAGAGTAGAAGAGAGAGCTCAGATTAAGCATGGTGGTTCTCCAGGGTTTTGTTAGGCCCGTGGAAGAACACGGGGGTAGCGGCGGTGTGATTCAAGAATGGCGTCAGTGCTTTATCACCCAGCGCCCGACGGGCGGCCTGTGTTCCTCGGCTCTTCAGCACTTGGATGGAGGCCGAACTGACCACATCCAGAGCTGCGATGTCCTTGCTCTGGTCTGGTGTGGCGGGGTCATCTATCCGGACATAATCTTCATCCAGCAGATGGCTCAGCATCGCGTCGACAGAGTGCTCTTGCGAAGAAATGACGAGGTCGAAGATTCGTGCTCCCCATTGTTTGATACCCCAGTCAAGGCCTGTGCTGCCACTCTTCGTTGCCCCCAGGGTCATCGTTCCAATCGCAAGGACTCGGACGTTTCCTTTCCCGCGCGGCACTCCCAAGGCATGGTGGGCCTCATGTAAGCCAAAGAAGCCGGGAGAGTTGCCGACCAGCCCTCCATCAGCAAAGACGCCTTCTTCTCCGATGGCGTGCAGCGGGAAGTAGGTTGGAGCCGCAGCAGTTGCCAATCCAATGTCTACAAGCTTGTGCTTGTAGTCCATGAAGAACCTTGGTGAGTGCGGCGTCTTGAAGAACTGCCCGTTACCCTTGGAGTAATTAACCGTCGGGATAAGTACGCGGTGCTTCAGGTCGCCAAGGGTGAGATCGCCAAAATTTTCGGTCAGGACAGCCTTTAATCCGTCAGGCGAATACTTGGCTTTGAAGATTTGAGGGAAAAAACGTCGGGCCCCCGTCGAGCCACCAAAAATGCGACTGCCATGGTGCTCGAACATGTCTTGCAGCTGGGGAGCTGGAATCTCGGCTGCGAGCCCCAAAGCAAGCAATCCACCAGCTGAGGTTCCGCAGATCAAATCGAACCGCTTGGCCAGCGGTGTTCCTAGCTGCTCTTCCAGATGCTTCAAGACGGTAGCGGTGTACAGCCCCCGGAAGCCACCGCCGGATAGCGCTAAAACATGGAAGGGAGCTGTAGCGCCAGTCTGGCTTCCCAGATCATGACTAGGCTCTGTGCCCAGGTTCGGCAAATGAGTGTCGTGCTCAGTCAACATCCGGATTTCTCCTTCATCGCGAGCAAGTTGGACCAGCGCAGAGGCTCGGTCAGGAGGGGATTTGCCAGGGGCGGGCGAGCCGCCTGTGCTGTGCAAGATGGACGTTGATCTAGCATGCAGGTCACCGTTTCTCGCGACGTACACCCTTGAACGGGGTCTTGTCAGACGTCTTGACGTCCAGGAAGCGGCCTGTTTCGGTATCACGTTTGACGTAATGACCGGATGGGGTCTGGGTTTGGCTGCGGTCTCGCACTGCGCCAACTCGACGGCCGTCGCCGATGGGATTGTTTTTTGCCATAGAAGCCTCCATTCATGTTTTATTCGATCACTTTACATCATCAAAATGATTAGATCAAGCATCTAAATATATCGCCTTATGTCCCATGGTTTGTTATTATTTCGGGATGACTACAAACACGAATGAACAGCGACGCGCGCTACTGGATGAGCTGACTCAAGCTCAGCGTGAGCGCCTGTCGCATATAGATTTCAAGTTGTACTTCCTCGGGGAGTTGCGACGTGCTGATGTAGTAGGCCGCTTTGGCACTGGTCCAGCTGCGGCTACTCGTGACATCGCGCAGTACAGGGAGATCGCGCCTGAAAACCTGATTCTTGACAATGTCGACAAGGTTTATCGCCCTACGGAGAGCTTTGTTCCTCTGTTCGACCATTCCCCGCAACGCGTACTAACCGCGTTGTCCCATGGGTTTGGTGAAGGGGTGGGAGATTCCCTGAAGTCGATGGTCCGATGCGAATTTCCTACAGCGCTGAATCAGCCCAAGATGTCAGTCTTGGCGCCTATTACGCGTGCTATCAACCGCGGCAAGGCGGTCAAGCTGGTCTACACATCAGTAGAAAGTGGTCGTACTGAACGCGAGATCGTTCCCATAGCCCTTGTCGACATCGGCATTAGATGGCACGTGCGGGCCTTTGATCGCAGGCGTAAAGGATTCCGTGATTTCGTCCTCACTCGTATGGAAAGTCCCGTCGTTTTAGAGGAGAGCCTCATCGGCGAGGAAGAGAAAGTCGAAAAGGACGTCCAGTGGAATCGGATCATTGAGCTTGAGCTGGTCCCACATCCAAACCACCCACGCCCCGAGGTGGTGATGATGGATTACGACATGCCTGAGGGTGTCCTGCATGTCAAAGTCCGGGCAGCGAATGCGGGCTACATGCTACGTATGTCTACGATCGACTGTTCTCCTGATCACAGCCTTGAAGGGCTTGAGTATGCTCTTTGGCTGAAGGATCCTCTGGCACTGTACGGAGCAAGCAATGCACGATTGGCTCCAGGATATCGCGATCCTAGGCCAGATGCACCCAACGCTCCGATCAAAGCGTTGTAGCTGGCATTGTCGCTATTTGAAATAAAGTGCAGGCGTGAAAAGCGCGATTAATCAGAAAATATAAGATTTGAGAATTGAATGCCAACGTTGAACTGGATCGGAAAAGAGGCTGTTGAAACTCATCACAGGGAGGTGCCATTCCGCCTGTTGGAGCCAGTACCTGAATTGTCGTGCGGTGATGCGGAAAGCGGGAACTTGCTTGTCCAAGGAGACAATCTGCATGCGCTGAAAGCACTACTTCCACTCTACGCAGGAAAAGTGAAATGCGTATATATCGATCCCCCGTATAACACAGGCGTCGATGATCGAGATGAGCGAGGCAGTCGTACTGGATGGGTCTACAACGATAACGTCACTAGCCCTGAAATCGTTGCATGGTTAGGAAAGGTTGTCGGCGCTGAAGCAGAGGATTTATCTCGTCATGATAAATGGCTCTGCATGATGTATCCCCGCCTTTTCTTGTTAAAGCAATTTTTGCGTGAAGACGGGGTGATCTTAGTCAGCATCGACGAAAATGAGTACGCAAGTTTGCGCTTATTGCTGGATGAAATATTTGGAGTGTCAAATCGAGTCGGAACTGTTGTTTGGAAAAACGTGACCGACAACAACCCTACGAATATCGCAATCGAACACGAATATATTTTGTGCTATGCCCGCAAGAAAGAGCGACTTCCGAAAGAGTGGAAGTCGACCAATCTGACGGTAAAGTCAAGATTGCTTGAGGTTGGGGATTCTTTCATTCAGAATTACGGGGACCAGGAAGTTCTACAGGCTGAATATACAAAATGGTTTAGAAAAAACAAAGACCAGTTGTGGCCATTTCAAGATTATAAGTTCATAGACTCAGGGGGCATTTACACCGGAATGCGCAGCGTGCATAACCCAGGTAAAGAGGGCTATAGATACGATGTCATTCATCCCAGCACAGGTAAGCCTTGCACGCAGCCGATGATGGGATACCGTTTTCCTCCGGAAACTATGAACCGATTGTTAGAGGAAAAACGTATTATTTTTGGCGATGATGAGACAAAACTAATTGAGTTGAAAGTCTACGTTAAAGATTATAGGGCAAAGCTTTCCAGTCTTTTTGAGTTGGACGGACGTGCCGGTACTAACGAAATTAAGGACATGTTCCCTGGGGATAAGCGACCCTTCGACTTCCCAAAACCTACAGAATTAATTGAAGAGCTATTAAGCTTCACCACTAGCGGTGATGACATAGTTCTTGATTCATTTGCTGGTTCTGGTACCACTGGTCACGCGATCTTGAAGCTTAATGCTGCGGATGGCGGTAATCGACGCTTCATATTGGCGGAGATGAAATCCAGTATTGCTGAAAACATCACGGCTGATCGCTTGAGAAAGGCATCTCAAGGCTATAAAAATGTAAAAGGCGAACATGTTGAGGGCCTGGGAGGTGGTTTCCAATTTTTCCGATTGTCGGCTGATCCACTCTTTTCGGCCGATGGTCAGATTCGACCAGATATTGGTTTCGACCAGTTGGCAGAGTTTGTCTGGTTTATGGAGACGGGGACTGGTGTTATCGACTCAGCGCTGAAAAATCATGAGAAGCCCACTCCATATCTAGGACTTCATAAAGGTCGAGCGATCTTCTTGCTGTACAACGGCATTCTTAAAGATAAGGCAGATACAGGCGGGAATGTTCTTAACTCGCGAACTTTCGCATACCTGAAAAAACAGGTTCCGGAGTTTGACGGTCCGATGGTCGTTTATGGAGCACGGACTCGCTTCGATAAATCAAAGCTGGTAAAACTTGGCATAACTTTCCACCAGCTTCCCTATGAATTGGCGGTTAAAACATGGTTCTGACTTACAACCTCAAGGATTATCAACAGAAGCTTTTGGATGCCTTATCAAGTTTTTTGGCTCGTACTCGAGAGGTCAAGAGTCCTGCCGTTGCATTTGCTGAGAGCACTACCGCCTTTTTCGGCCATGCACTTCCATACCATCCACTTCCTGGTGCGGATGAAGTTCCGTACGTATGTTTGCGGGTACCCACCGGCGGGGGTAAGACACGCATTGCAGGCCAGTCGATCAAACGCGTCAACGAATCGTTCTTGGCTACGGATCATTCGGTGATTCTTTGGCTGGTACCATCAGACCCAATTCGAGAACAAACGCTGTACGCCCTAAAAACCAAGGGGGAGCTTCTGCATGAGGACATGCGGGAGCTCTTTGGTGCCGTAAACGTCCTTGACATTGACGAGGCTCTCTACGTTCTACCTGCCACGCTGAATACCGGCAACACCATCATTGTTGCAACAATGCAGAGCTTTAAGCGTGACACGGCAGATGGGCTTCGGGTGTACAGGCAGAATGGGGCGTTGATGCCTCATTTTGATGGCGCCTCCAGTGCGCAAAAAGGGGACTGTTCGCTTCTTGATGTGATTCGACTGCGGCGTCCTTACATTATCGTGGACGAGGCCCATAACCAGGGAACACCGCTTGCGGTAGATACCCTGATTCGGCTGAACCCCTCGTGCATCCTTGAGCTTACCGCAACCCCAGACCGAGCAAGCCAGCCATCCAACGTTTTGCGCAGCGTTTCCGCCGCAACCCTTCAAGCCGAGAACATGCTGAAGCTGCCGTTGGAACTGGCAATCCATCCGGAATGGCGTGTTTCCTTGACTGAGGCGATCGCTCGCTTGCGACAGCTTGAGAACGAGGCAGCGGAAGAACAACAGTTCACTGGCGAAGTCATCAGCCCAGTAGTGATGTTGATCCAGGCCGAGCGCAAAGTTCAAGATCGGGAAACCTTCACGCCAGATCGGGTGCGTCAGCACCTTATAGACGATTTCAACATTCCGGCTGATTCGATTGCCATTGCGACCGGCGCTTTGGATGAGCTGAGCGGCAAAAAGCTTGGCGACCCGGATTATCCGCAGTTCATCATCACGGTAGATAAGCTGCGTGAAGGGTGGGATTGCCCCTACGCCTACGTTCTATTCTCGTTCCGAAATACGACATCGGCCACCGCGGTTGAGCAAGTGCTGGGACGCGTACTACGGATGCCGCACGTGTCCAGGAAGCAGCGAGAGGCACTGAATCGAAGCTATGCCTACGTAGTTTCGAACGAACTTGCTGCCACCGTTCAGAACCTCAAGGATGGTCTCGTGCAGAGCGGGTTCGAGCGGCTCGAAACCAAAGATCTGATTCGCACCCAGGATGAGGATGATGGGGAGCTTGGAGGCCTGTTCGCTAACGAGCTCGACCTCACTATTCCCTTACCGGAGGTCGGTGACACGGTTGCGATGCCCGACGAGGACGCGATTGCGGCGTTGCCGAAATCAGTGCGAGACAAGGTGGAGCTATCCCCGGAAGCTGGCACATTGACGGTGAAAGGATCGGTGACGGCCGCCCAGCTTAAGCAGATCGCCGAAACCTTCAAGCAGCCTGAGGTAGCCAAATCAGTTCGGGAGCAATTGGATACTCAGATGGCTGTGAGAGCGGCGCCGCCTGCTCGCCAGAAGACGCCTGCGGAACTTGGTCAGTCAGCCTCTGTACCTCTTCTGACGTTCAACCAGCTAGGTTTCTTTGACGTTTTCGATGAGACGCCGCTTCTTGACGCGGACTGGGAGATTGACGAGTTCGACTGCAAGCTGACCGAAGCCGAGTTCGTTCATGACGTAGAGGCGATGCGCCGCGCGTCCTTGAGCATTTCCCAGCTTGAGAGGATTGAGTGCGACGTCTATGACCGGTTGGATAGCCAGTTTGCGCTGTTCGGGCATGAACAAGGCTGGGAGGCTACCGATCTGGTGCATTGGCTGGATCGAAATATCTATTTTCCCTATGCAGATGGCCCTCAGAAAGCGGCCTGGCTGAATGCAGCGGTGACCTACTTGATGGAGTCGCGCGGCTTCACACTGGACGAACTGGCGTACCGAAAATTCCGGCTTAGAGGTGCCTTGGAGCGAAAACTGGTCGCCGGGCTGAAGCTCGCGAAACAGAGGGTCTTTGAGGATTTGCTGGGAGACGATAGTCGGTTCGAGATTCGAGATGAGCACGCAGTGGTGTTCGAACAGGGCAGATACGCCTACGACATCCCTTATGCTGGGTTTATTCCCTTGAAGCGCCATTTCTTCCCGGTCATCGGGAATCTAAAGGCCAAGGGCGAAGAGTTTGAGTGTGCCGAGTTCATCGCCAACCAACTTGCAGATGTCGAATGGTGGGTACGGAACGTCGAGAAGAAGCCAACTTCCTTCTGGTTGCAGACCGCGTCGGACAAGTTCTATCCAGACTTCGTTGTGAAAATGAAGTCTGGGGTATTTCTCGCTGTTGAGTACAAGGGCGACCACATTGCGGACGGCTCCGATAGCAAGGAGAAAAAGCGGATCGGGGAGCTTTGGGCACGGCGTAGTGGAGGTCGTTGCCGTTTTGCTTGGGTAGAGAATAAGAACTGGCAGGCGATTAAAGACGCTTTTTCTTGAGCTGGGTGCTTAAACAGTGACGCTTGATATCGGAAAATTAGCTGCTATTGGATCTGTAGGGGGCGTCGCTCGAGAGTTGGCTCGCATGGAAGAAGATCGTGCGAGTTGGCGTAACTCTCTGGCCCAGGCTAATTCGCTCTCCAAGCAATGGCAGGAGCTATCGAAGGTTGGATCAGTGTATGCGCAGCTAGTCAAAGATCTTCAGAGCCCAGCGATGGCTCTGGCTTCCCAGTACAAGGCTCTCTTAGGGGAAGACACAGCCGCTATGCAAACTATTCGACAGTGGCAGGCGGCGCAACAAGAGCAACAAGCGAGTATTCGCAAAATGCTCGAACCCTTGGCCGACATCCGTAAGAGCTTGATAGCTGCTGAGTCAACTCACCGAATGGCCAAGGAATTTGCAGGGCTTGGAGCCATAACTGAGCAATTCAGGAGTTTACTAGATCAGACATCCGTCCTGGGTTCAGTGGCTAAAACTGGGGTTTTGCAGCTTGAGGCTTCTCGTCATACCAGGGAGATATTCGAGCGCGCGGCTATCGGTTCCAGCCTACAGAGCTATCTGAAAGAATTCGAGCAGGCCAACAAGCAGTGGAAAGTGCCCAGTGAGGTGCTGGGTCTGGTGGGCCCGCTCAAAGAGCTTCAAGACCAATTCGGCAAGGTGGCTTTGCCCGCCATCGACTGGAGCTCAGCAGGGGCACTCGCACAGCTGCTGGGCAAGGAAGGCCTGGAAGGGCAACTTGCGCATCTGGGCATTGATCCCGATGGCACTTTGCATGAAGCCGGTGAGCTCCCGGAAAAAGGGCTCCTCAGTCGGAAGCAGTCTGATGCGCTGGCTATATTGAGTCTGCTCTTGACCTTCCTAATTTTTATTTATCAAGAGTCATCCAGTCAGCAGGATAAAAGGAAGGCTGAGGAATTTCAGACCCAAACCTTCCAAATCCTGGAGATTCAAGCTAATCAGATCCGTAGTCTCACGGTCCTTCTTGAGCGGGCGCTAGTCGCTGCTGCTCAGGCGCATGATGAGCGATTTGTTGTTAGGGAGAGAACCGCTACGGTGCGCTCAAAGCCCGAGCACGGCGCTGGGGTGGAAGGTAAGCTTCTACCTAATGAAGTCGTGAAGGCGCTGGATAAAAAGGGAAAGTGGATTGAGGTTGAGTACTACCACTGGCTGCACGAGGAATATAGAACGGGCTGGGTCTTAAAGAAGTACCTGGAGCGCGTGCCAGCGAGCTATTCTCGCGAGGGTTGATGGAGGCAATACGTTGAACGAATCGATTCCGCTTTCCTCAGATACTACAGCTGCCAATTGTTACTCAATGCCTGCGGCACCTGGCACACGGCACCGGGATGCACTCCGATTGCTGTTCATCCTTGCAGGAGGAAGTCAGGCTTTAGAGCAGCCTGCTGCTGATGGAGCCACGCATCTCTTTCAGAGTGAAAAGCGCTTGATGGCGATTGATTTCTTGATTCGCTATCCAGACTACCTTGCTGATGCACTTTTGGATTTATGCGAGGCCGAACATGACGGTGAGCTGCTTCGCATCGTGGAGGCTATCTTCGCTAATGAAGAGCCATCGGTACGGGTGATCAGTATGGTTCGTTGGCATTATGGCGCATATCAAAAGATCGAGACTGCACTCGCGACTCTCCATGCCTTCGGATTGGTACGCCCAATGAAACTCGTAAAAGATGGAGCGAACAAGCGATACGACTACCATCTCTATCCCAAGGCATTCTCCTTTCTGCAAACTGCCATAGCAGAAGTTCCCGATCTCGAGTGGTACAGAGATCGAGTCCAGCTAGCAATGAGAGTGGCGTTCGCCAAAAGCGGCTCCAAGCTGAAGGGTTGGCAGTATGAACATGATGAGTACAGCAATACACCACAAGGTGCTGTTATACCGAGCATTGCTGGCAAGGTTAAAGCCAGACTGGATAGGCTGAGGGGGGCTCAAACATGAGTACGCAGGGTTTGGCCGTGAGGCTGGCTAGTGAAAGTGATTGGATAGATGCGATTGTTAACGCTTCACAACTAGAGAGAAGCGTTGTGGAGGAGACCCTTAGACGATACGGGGTGCGGGCCCAGGCGACGGTCCCACGTGCCAGGAAAGTAACGTTCACCTCGATTTCATTTGCAGGCATTAAAGAAGAGAATACAGGTTCTACTCCTTTTCGCTTCGATTGGAATGGTCTGGATACTGGGCTATGGGCGGTAATGTCTGATGTCAACCTACGAGGCAAATCATCCGTCTTGAATGTTCTAAAGGCTGCATTACAAGGAGATTTCCCCAGTGACATCAAGCCCGATGTGTGGCGTTGGTTATCAAGTGTGGAAGTCGACCTCCGGATCGACCAGATTGACTACCGCATTGCCGTTGCAAAGCAAAGTGGGGACCAAAGCGCAAGTACAGGGTCTGCAAAACTAACGAGGCGGTCTGATGCGAACTGGACTGTCTTGTATGACGGAGGGCTGTCGGGGCTGAAGGGGCATGTAGAGAACCTATTTATGGAGGAGTTGGGTTTTTCCAAAATATATGCGGTCAATGATGCCGGTACGCCTTACGAGCATAGCTGGCCCGTAATTGCCAGTGCGCTGACCATAGGCGGTAATGCAGAAGCCAAGGCACTTTTCGGGGAATTGCTCGTTGATGGGCTTCCGCTCCGACTGTTACAACTATTCATTGGAATGCCTTGGGTATCTACCCTGACTGCAATAACTGCCGCGAAGAAGATCTTGGCGCCATCTTCAAAACCCCTAGACTCTCCTCTTACCGTGTTTCGCAATCGTCTGGAAGAAGTGGAGCGGGAGATTTTGGCTATCCAGGAAAAATCTTCATCCGTTGCTGAAAGAACGGCGCTGCGTCGCCGAATGTCTGAGCTTGATTCTAAGCTCGCCGACAAGCAGATTGAGGTAACGGCCGCGCGAAACGCTCTGCAAGACCTCATTGAGCATCGTGATCGTACTGAAGGTGAATGGGCCACCCAGGCGCGTCTCGTCCAAGAACTCAAAGATGAGAAGTATGCGGGTTACGTCTTTCGTAGCCTTCGGCCGGAACACTGTCCGGCTTGCGCAGCGGACTTTCGGGTGCATGCCGCTCCCCTCGCAGATTCGAACTGTCTCCTTTGTAAATCCGAGCTTCATCCTACAGAGGAGGACGTATCCGACGATCGGCTGACAGAAGCGGAACATGATTTAGAGGGAATATCCAGTGCACGAAAAATTGCCGCGTGCGAGGTGAAGTCCGCAAGTATGGGGCTGCGTGAGCTGGAAAAGACACGTGATGCCCTAGCTTCTGAACTTGAAGGTGTACAAGCAGTGTTGGGTGAGAAAAGTGACGACTCAGAACTCCGCTTCGCTGAGCTTGATGCTACGGCTAGGGAGTTACGAGCATTGCTCGGTAGCCCTGATCCAGATGACACAACAAAATCTAAGGAGGAGCAGGATAGGCGAGTTTTGACCGCTGCCGAAAAAGAGACGCGCGCCTTGATAGATGGACTTCAAGCGGAGATCCTTAAGGACGTGTCTGATGCTATCAAGCGTTTGTCTACAGCCTTTGGGGTTAGAAACCTGACACAAGCAACCTTGAACAGTCAAGGGCACCTTAAGTTGCTACAAGGCGGAGCAGATACTAGCTTTTCCCGCTTAACCAAGGGGGAAAGACTTCGTGTCAAGATTGCTGCCGCACTTTCCGCTGTAGAAGTTGCTCGCGCGAGGGGGATGGGGCGACATCCCGGACTACTAATCCTTGACTCACCTGGTGCGGAGGAGGTTGTTGACACGGATTTCCATGAGATGTTGGCTAGCGTGTCGAGGGTGGCGCGTGAAATGGGGGGTGTTCAAGTGTTTATTGGCACGATTTATCGAAAGGAGCTGGAAGGTGTTGTGCCGAACTCCCACCGTAGACATGCTAAGGGTTCTGACTCACTGTTCTAGGTCCGGGCATGGCAGACACAAATTCATTGAACGCAGCGGTTTTGCGGAATCAATCCATTCAGTCGGTAGGTTTGGATCGAGGAAAAATCGTAGAGCTTGTTCGGCAAGAGTCGAACGGACCTTATGCTGTTCGCCTATTCTCTTGGCTTTGCGCGCAGGCTGAAGACTCAATAGCTGGTGATTTATTGGTGGAGCTTATCTCCGCTACCCGCGACCCTGCTACTTTAGCGGAGGTTGTATCTCTTTTGTCCAGGCAGGATCTTGGTGACGTGCTCCGGCGGCGACTGTGGAATACATTCCTGAGCTGCACGGATAATAAGAGCTTAAGCTATGGCGTCAGAGCTCAGGCTCTGCATGGCATGCTACTTCTGGCACAAAGTCAGAAAGGCTTGCTGCATAGACTAAAGGGGTTCCTTGCTGATCTGGACGTTGATGATGAGCCGCACTTCTTGCGGCATGCTGCGAAAATACTTGGAGTCATGCTGGCGCATTCTCCGGAGCCAGAGTTTCGCGACAAGTTAAACGCTCTGTTGGCGCTCAGCGAAGTTAAAGATGAAGCTGCCATGGCGTTAGGTCTCGACGAGTTGAGGATTGGCCTAGATGCCGTGACCGCTGACTCGGCTGCAAAGGCGTTCGAGAATGCTCTCTATTGGTTCGGCACTTCTTTAGAGTTTAGCGAAGAACGTGTCGACGCCGAACTTTACGTGTTCTGTCTCGACATCCTTGTAAAAGTGCACCGTGATGGCTTTACAGATAATCCCATTGCAGACATTGCTGGCTTATCTGACGCCGCTTGGAGGTATTCTGCATACCTTGGGTCTGACGATGAACTCCATTCTTCGTGGCTAGGAATGCAGTCGAGTGAGCGTTTGCATTGGACCTTACTGGCCTCAAAGCTCGGCACCTTGGGGGCTCAGCTCAACAAAAGAGTTTGGATTAATGCAGTTCGAATCATAGAGGACGAACTGCTGGCAGTCTATCGAGCAAGTCAGTCCATCCTGTTCAAAGAGGGCGATACAGGGATTGAACTTATCCTTCGGCCGAAATTAGCAGCCTCATTGTTGGTGAATAGAAGGCATCTGGATGAGCTTGATCAATGGATAGATGAAAAAAAGGGTTCACCTCTGTTGCCAGATGCAGAGGCTATGCGACAAGCGGTATATCAGGCTCGCGAGGCGAGTTTGCTGCACCACCCTTTCGAGGGCTGGAGTGACGGGCCGGCGCTCCAAGCAATACTCGATGCCGGCCGAGTGCCTCTGGAAGCTAGAAAAAGCGTCGCGGCATTACTTCAATCCACGGTGGCTGACCTCTCCGCAAACGAGAATCCCATAATCGCACAGATTGTTGAAGGCATTCTCACTAAGATGGAAAGAAATCGGCACTACTCAACTTTGAGTAGTGCCAGGTCATTGTTCACGGCGATACTAATTCTCTCGGTATATTTCTTGAGCCACCGACACGATACAGGTACTGCAAGTGATCCTGATGGGGATTACCTTTTCGCCCGTAGCCCAGAAAGCCTCCCACTTGAGCATGCTCTCCAGAAAGATTACTTCCGGTTGTTGAGGATGTCTAGTCTTCATAACCATGTGAAGATGGAGGTTCGTGATCAAGGTGCTGGACGAGCTGACGTTTATTTTTCAGCGTTAGGTGTCAGCACGGTCACAGAGGTGAAGCGAACGATGCGGGATCTAAGCCACGAGGACATCATACATCTCCACGGGCCACAGACTGCCGCATACCAGACGACAAACGTCACGTTCGGATTTCTCCTTGTATTGGATTTATTCGATAGAAATGGTGCTCAGCCCCATCTTGCAGAGCAAGTTTCATTACAGACTTGGACGCCTCCTGGTCAAACGACTGTATACGACGTTGTGGTTATGCGGGTTCAAGGGCAAAGAAAAAGACCTGCGAGTATTCACTAGGCTGGTTGCTTTGAGCTCATGTAGATGTAGTTCCAGATTAGAACTTTAATGTCATCTCGAAATCTGGAGCAGAACTTATTGTCATCTCGTCGCAAATTTGCTTAAGAAATGAGCAAATCTTCAGGATTTGTACGAGGTGCGATCAGGGCAAGCTAGCCAACTGCTAGTCAAGAGCCCGTTCTAGCTCTATCGGCAAAATTGTCGAAACAGGCCGCGTAGCAAGGCGGGCCAGAACTTTAATGTCACGACTGCTCGGCTAAAAAGCCGCTGTGGGCCAGAATGTATTGTCACAACGGCGCCAGAACAGAACTTATTGGCACGGACCAGGACTTTAATGTCATAGACCACAGCCAGCAGGATTGGCAGGTTTTCCGGCGTACCGGGATTGTGCATCTTGTCAGTATTTCCGGAGTGCATATCACCATGCTTGCCGGGCTGATCTATACGTTGGCTGCTGGCCTCTGGCGTCGTATTCCAAAAGGGCCGCTGTATTGGCCAGTGCGCAAGGTGGGATTGGTCGCAGGTGTGGTGACAGCGATTACCTATTCGCTGCTGGCCGGTTTTTCCATTCCAACACAGCGTACTTTATATATGCTAGCGGTCATGGCATTCGCGTTCTGGTCGGGGCGCCGGGTGGAGATAGGTAGAGTGTTGCTACTTGCCTTGTTGGTCGTCGTGTTGATCGACCCATGGGCGGTGTTGGCGGCGGGGTTCTGGTTGTCGTTCGGGGCTGTCGCAGTCATGGCTTACGCAATGAGTGGTCGTTTGCATAAGCCGCACTGGCTGCGTGATGCGGTCATGACGCAGTGGGCGGTGACGATAGGCTTGATTCCTGTCCTGCTAATGTTGTTTGGACAAGTATCATTAATTTCTCCGATTGCTAATGCGTTTGCCATTCCGTTGGTTAGCCTGGTGATTGTGCCATTGACGTTGCTTGGTAGCTTCTTGCCGTTAGATGCATTGTTGTTGCTGGCGCATTGGATCATGCAGCTAGCCATGCAGTTGCTGGCATGGTTAAGCGAGGTGCCGTCAGCAATATGGCAGCAACACATTCCATCCACCCCAGTGATGTTGCTGGCAATGGCTGGGGTGGCTTGTTTATTGTTGCCTAAGGGGATGCCGTTGCGATGGCTCGGGTTGGCGGGTTTGTTGCCATTGTTGCTTAATGCGCCTCCTGGCCCAGCCTATGGTGATATGCGAGTGGCTGTGCTAGATGTGGGTCAAGGCTTGGCGGTGGTCGTAGCTACACAGAAGCATGTGTTGTTGTATGACACGGGCCCCACATTCTCAAGTGAAAGTGATAGTGGCAACCGGGTGATCGTGCCTTACCTGAATGGTGTTGGTGTTCGCCGCCTCAATGGCATGGTCGTGAGTCATGACGATTTGGATCACACTGGTGGCTTGGCCTCCGTATTGACGGCATTGCCAGTTAATTGGCTACTAAGCTCATTACCAGCTAACAAGTCTGAGCTGGCGAAATTGCCACATTCTCCATGTCAGGCCGGGCAGAAGTGGCGTTGGGATGGGGTAGAGTTTTCCATGTTGTATCCTGCTGATGCAGCTCGCCTTCCTGCTGGGGTGAAAACTAATAATCGTAGTTGTGTGCTGTATGTGCGCAGTGCAGCGGGGACATTGCTATTGCCCGGTGATATTGAGCGTTCTGTCGAGGCTGACTTGCTTGATACCGTGGCTCCTGCACTGGCTGCAGATGTGCTGGTCGTGCCACATCATGGCAGTCGCACATCCTCAACGTCATCATTTATCCATGCAGTTAGTCCGCAAGTGGCAGTTTTTACTGTGGGGTATCGCAATCGCTTTCATCATCCACGGAATGAGGTGGTCAGCAGATATGCCAATGCAGGAGCTAGTCTGTATCGTTCCGACCATGATGGGGCAGTGCTGTTTGATTTTCGGCAGCATCAAGGGATCAGTGTGACAGGTTGGCGAGAAAAGTCGCAGCGCTATTGGTACAACCAGCCCGCTGGATTTACATCAGCTTCCCTTGCTGAAACTGGCAACGCACGATAAAGTAACGCCACTTTACAGAACATCTTAGGGGCACTTTTGTGTGGGAAATCATTAAAGCGGCAGGATGGCCAATCTGGCCGCTGATCTTTGCTTCAATCGTCGCAGTAGCCATTATCATCGAACGTCTCATCGCATTGCGTGAGCAGCAGATTGTGCCAAAGTCCCTGTTGCCCGAAGTGCAGAACTGGTTGGGTCAAGGCCGCGCTGGTGTCACGCAAGAGGCGTTGTCCAGGTTGGAAAAGCACTCCATGCTAGGAACAGTCTTCGCCAGTGCGTTGAAAAACCTGGGCGCACCACGTGAGGTTATGAAGGAAGCCGTGGAGGAATCTGGTCGTGCTGTAGCTCATAGGCTGGAGAAATATCTTAATACCTTGGGTACGATTGCCACAGTAGCTCCCCTGTTGGGCTTGCTTGGTACCGTGATCGGGATGGTGGAACTGTTTGGCGCATTTACCGCGACTGGCCATGATGTCGCCCAGTTTGCACGTGGTATCTCCGTGGCTCTGTACAATACGGCGGGTGGTATTGTCGTAGCGGTGCCTGCCATGATTTCTTATCGTTATTTCCGTGGCAAGATTGATGGTTTCATCGTCGAGATGGAGCAAGAGGCAGTCAAGCTGGTTGAAATTATCCATGGTGAGCGCAAGGAATGAATTTCCAACGAGGTAGAAAGCACGAAGATCTCGAGATGAATCTCGTGCCTTTGATCGATGTGCTATTGGTGATCATCATTTTCCTAGTGGTGAGCGCAACCTTCTCACGCGTGACGGAGTTGCAGATCAACCTGCCAACTGCAGAGGCGGAAAGCCCACAGGATAAGCCATTGGTGATTAATGTTGGTGTCGATGAATCAGGTCACTACGTCGTTAATAGCAAGGATGTGGCAGATGGTTCTGTGGCAGGGATTGCTGATGCCTTGAAAAAGGCGGTTGGTGATGGCAAGGATCCCACGATTATCATCAGTGCTGATGCCAAGAGCAGTCACCAATCCGTGGTGAATGTCATGGAGGCATCGCGCCAAGCCGGGTATAGCCAGATTACCTTCGCCACACAAGCACGCTCTGGTTCTTGAATTTTAAAAAGTATTCATCATGTCTAAAGATGCACTTGGGAAGGCTGACGCCTCCGTGCAAAGTGCGCGGGTTCTTTACCTGCGCCTTCTCAAATACGCAGCCCGCTACTGGCTTGTATTCCTGATCAGCGTCATTGCGCTGGTTACTTTCTCCGCCACCAATACCGGATTCCTTGCAACTATTAAGTTGGTGACTGACGAAGGGTTCGTTAATCAGGACTCTAGCAAACTTCACTTACTGCCATTTATGCTGTTCGGCCTGCTCGCTATTCGTGCGCTGGCTGGCTTCATTTCTAATTTCGCCATGCGCTGGGTTGCACGGCGGGTGGTGGAAAATTTGCGCCAGGATACTTTCCGCCGCCTGATGAGCTTGCCGGTGAGCTTCTTTGATGCGATTTCTGCGGGCGTGGTGACTTCCAAGCTCACATATGACACTGAGCAGATGGCTGGTGCGGCGACCAAGGTGGCGATGAGCGCTGTGAGGGATACGCTGACGATTGTTGGCATGGTGGGATACATGCTGTATCTGGATTGGCAGCTTACCCTGATTTTTGCAGTAGTGGCACCAGCCATGGCTTGGTATCTCAAGAGCATGACGCCTCGCCTGCGTAGCTCCGGCAAAGCCGTGCAACAAACCATGGGCGAAATGACGCAGGCGGTTGAAGAGGCGGTTTCAGGGCAGCGTATGGTGAAAATATTCGGTGGCGGTGATTACGAATACCAGCGCTTTGCCAAAGTGGCAGGCAAGAATCGTCATATGCAGATTCGCCTGGCACGATTCTCTGGCATGAACAGTATGGTGGTTGAGTTGCTGGCTGGTCTTGCCTTGGCCTTGGTGGTGTTTTATGCAGTGGGTAAGTTTAGTGCAGGTGAGTTTGCTGCTTTCATTGGGGCATTGCTGATGCTGATCGGCCCGGTAAAAACATTAACCAGTCTGAATGAGGAGTTGCAGGTAGGCTTGGCTGCTGCGCATAGCGTGTTTGAGTTGATTGATAGCATTCCTGAGGTGGATGAAGGTGGTCAGGAAATCGGACGTGCTAAAGGCGAGATTGTGTTTGAGCATGTTTCTTTGCAATATCCCGCTGCCAAACGTCCGGCCTTGATCGACTTGAATTTCACAGTCAAGCCTGGTGAAAAGGTGGCGTTGGTGGGGCGTTCTGGTGGCGGCAAGACGACGTTAGTCAATTTATTGCCAAGGTTTTATGAGGCCCAACAAGGGCGCGTGCTGATTGATGGGGTGGATATCCGTCAACTTGGCCTGAAAAACCTGCGCCAACAATTTTCCCTGGTGAGTCAGGATGTAGTCCTCTTCAATGACACGGTATTCAATAATATTGCGTACGGCATGTTGCGTAATGCGACAGAGGCAGAAGTGATTGCCGCAGCTCAGGCTGCGCATGCCTGGGATTTTATCCAGCAGTTACCTAATGGCTTGCAGAGCGAAATTGGTGATCGGGGGGTTCGACTTTCAGGTGGACAGCGTCAACGCTTGGCAATTGCACGCGCCATTCTCAAGAATGCCCCTATTCTTTTGTTAGACGAAGCCACTTCAGCATTGGATACCGAGTCTGAGCGTCATGTGCAAGCTGCGCTGGATGAATTAATGCAGAACCGGACCTCGATTGTGATTGCTCATAGACTGTCCACCATAGAAAACGCAGACCGGATTATGGTGATGGAGCAGGGGCAGATTATCGAAGGGGGTAGTCATGACGAGTTGTTGGCATTGGGTGGGCATTACGCCAAGCTTTACCAGAAACAGTTTCATTAATAGTCGTTTTACTGGGAGTCGCTGACGATGAACCAGTCATTCAGCCGTTGGCTGGAGCGCCAATGGTACGAACATACTCCTTGGCAAGTCGTGCTTAGGCCATTCTCCTGGCTGTTCTACATCCTGACTGCGATGCGCCGGCTGGCCTATCGTTTGCGCTTGTTTAAATCGTTGAAGCTGCCAGTGCCCGTTATTATCGTTGGCAACATTAATGTCGGCGGCACTGGCAAAACACCATTCGTTATTTGGCTGGTGCAGCAGTTGCGTCAAAATGGCTGGTACCCCGGCATTATTAGCCGTGGCTACGGCGGCAACGTGATTCATACTCACCAAGTGACAAAGGATAGTCTGCCGCAGCAGGTCGGAGATGAGCCGGTCTTATTGGTTCAGCGTACTGGTTTGCCTTTATATGTAGGGCGTAAGCGTACGCGTGCAGCTCGTCACTTACTGCGAGACTATCCAGAGTGCAATCTCATTATTAGCGATGATGGCTTGCAGCATTATGCATTAGAGCGTGACATGGAAATCGTCATCATTGATGGCGAGCGCATATTCGGTAACGGACAGCTATTGCCTGCCGGGCCTCTCAGGGAAACCAGCGCACGCCTTGAAGAGGTAGATGCTGTTGTATTCAATAGCGGGGCGCCAGCAGCGGGTGGTTATCTCATGCACCTTGTGCCCGATCATCTACGCAAGTTGCGTGCTCCGGAAGATCGGATGGAATTGAGTGAGCTAATCGGTAAGCGCGTGCACGCTGTCGCTGGCATTGGCAATCCTCATCGCTTTTTTAGTCAATTGGAACAATTGGGCCTTGTTGTTGAGGCCCACCCTTTTCCAGATCATCATGCTTACAGCGCGGATGATTTCCAATTTGCCAAGGATGACATCGTCCTCATGACAGAGAAAGATGCGGTCAAGTGCACGACCTTTGCTCGGGACAACTGGTGGTTTATGCCGATCACAGCCGAGATAGATCGAGCACTTGCAGAAAAGATACTAGCGCGTCTGACGCGACTTATAGAAAAGGAAGCTTGATCAATGGATGCAAAATTACTGGAAATCCTGGTGTGCCCGATTTGCAAAGGACCATTACATTATAAAAAGCCGGAGCAGGAGTTAATTTGTAAGCCCTGTCGATTGGGCTACCCTATCCAGGATGGCATTCCTGTGATGTTGGAAGATGAAGCTCGTAAGTTGCCTGCTGAAGAAGAGGTTGAGTAATGTCTTTTAAGGTCGTGATCCCTGCCCGCTATGCCAGCAGTCGTTTGCCCGGCAAGCCGTTGCTCGATATCGCCGGTAAACCTATGGTCGTTCGGGTGATTGAGCAATCTCTTGCCAGTGGGGCGACTGAAGTGGTCGTCGCCACGGATCATGAGCTTATCCGCAATGCTGTAGCAAGTTATGGTTATGATGTGATCATGACCCGCGCTGATCATGTATCGGGTACAGATCGTATTGCCGAAGTGGTGCAGCAACAAGGATGGGGTGATGACACGATCATTGTTAATGTGCAGGGCGACGAGCCGCTCATAGATCCTGCCTTAATCCGCGAAGTTGCCAGTAACCTTGCTATTCATGTTGAGGCCTCAATGGCAACAGCGTGTCATGCTGTCCATGATACAGCCTCTATCCTCAACCCTAATATTGTCAAAGTAGTGCTTGATCACCAAGGGCACGCACTCTATTTTAGTCGTGCTCCTATTCCTTATCCTCGTGATGCATTTGCCGCTAACCAAGATATTCCTGCTGATATGCCTATATATAGACATATAGGTATCTATGCTTACCGTGCTGGCTTCTTGCGTGCTTATGCGGCCCTGACGCCTTCAGCGATTGAACACTTTGAGTCGTTAGAACAGTTACGAGTCCTTTGGCATGGATACAAAATTAGCGTGGAAATTACACAAAAGGCCCCCGCCAGTGGCGTGGATACAGAGGCTGATCTTGCTTATGTACGTTCGGTTGTAATCAGTAGTGAAAATAAACTGTTGTGATTGTGAATGCTAAGCACTTGATTGCAAGTGAATAGCGCTACCAATAAGCTCGATGTCATATAGATTGATTGAAAAATGCGTTGACATCAAAGTTTCAGTTTTGCTATAGTTTCACCTCTCGACGCAGCACACATCTAAACGAAGTGAGTTGCAACGACATCGGTCGCGGGGTGGAGCAGTCTGGCAGCTCGTCGGGCTCATAACCCGAAGGTCACAGGTTCGAATCCTGTCCCCGCAACCAAACGATTTTAGTAGTAAGCGCTGTTAAGCAAGTTTTGAATGAAGTTAAAAAAACTGCTTGACTGGATCGAAAAGGTCTGTAAAATGCGCGGCTCGCTGAACGAGGTGATGTGAAGCGAAGTTAGTTAGAAAG
>NZ_JAJAVF010000004.1:166044-628714 GCF_020531845.1 Methylobacillus methanolivorans | reverse complement strand
AACTTCGGAGATGCCCCAATCATGACCATCAAAAAAACTCCTTCTGGCTGGCTCGTAGACATCCAACCCGGTGGCCGGGGCGCGAAGCGCTTCCGCAAAACCCTATCCACCAAAGCTGAAGCTTTGGCCTGGGAAGCCTGGGTCAAAACCCAAGTCATTCAAACGCCAGCATGGCAACCACAAAAGCGAGATAATCGCCGCCTAACCGACCTTATCGAACTCTGGTATAAACACCACGGCAATCAACTAAGATCAGGCAAAGATACCTATCAGCGCCTGCTATCCATGGCAAAAGCCATGCAGAACCCTACCGCTGCCACATTCAATGCGGCCATGTTCTCCAGCTACAGAACCAAGCGCATTGAAAGCGGTGTCACTGCAAACAACATGAACAGGGAACACGCCTACCTACGCGCAGTATTCAACGAATTGCGCCGCGTAGGCGAATGGACAAAAGAGAACCCATTGCGGGATCTTCGGCAATTCAAGCTAGAAGAGCGTGAATTGTCCTACCTCAATCACGAACAAATCAAAATCCTTCTGGGCGCTCTCCAGCTGAGGCAGACCAACACATACTTAGTCGCCAAAATCTGCCTAAGCACCGGTGCACGTTGGAGCGAAGCAGAAGAACTACGCAATGGCCAGATCAAAAACAACCAGGTGCACTTCACAAAAACAAAGTCAGGTAAGAATCGCACCATACCCATCACACAAGACCTGGTTGATGAAATCGCAAATCGCCAAAACAAAGGTTTTGGCATGCGTTTATTCAAGGACTGTTACGAAGACTTCCGGCGCTGCATTGCATCCCTGGATATCGACTTACCACAAGGCCAGCTCACCCACGTGTTGCGCCATACCTTTGCCAGCCACTTCATGATGAACGGTGGCAATATCCTCACCCTACAACGTATCCTTGGCCATAGCTCGATCACTATGACTATGAAGTATGCTCACCTCGCACCAGAACACCTGCAAGAAGCCAAAACCTTCAACCCTCTAGCGATGTTGACATAGTGTTGACGCTAGAAACAGAAAAGGGGTTACGTTTTCACGTAACCCCTTGATTCTTTGGTGGGCCTCCCCGGAGTCGAACCGGGCACCAACGGATTATGAGTCCGCTGCTCTAACCATGCATGAGCTAGAGGCCCTAAAAGCTTGTTGCGCTCTTAGTCGTTGCCAGTTTCGAGGAAGCTGCGCAGACGTTCAGAACGAGTTGGGTGGCGCAGTTTGCGTAATGCCTTAGCCTCAATTTGACGGATACGTTCACGTGTAACATCGAACTGCTTACCGACCTCTTCCAACGTGTGGTCAGTGTTCATTTCGATACCAAAGCGCATACGCAACACTTTAGCTTCCCTTGCGGTCAGCGATTCTAGCACTTCCTTGGTCGCATCGCGCAAGCTTGCGTACACTGCCGCGTCGACGGGAGCAAGCGTTGCCACATCCTCAATGAAATCACCCAAGTGAGAGTCATCGTCATCGCCAATTGGGGTTTCCATGGAGATTGGCTCCTTGGAAATCTTGAGGATTTTACGGATCTTGTCTTCCGGCATTTCCATCTTTTCCGCCAGGGTCGCTGGATCTGGTTCTAACCCAGTTTCCTGCAGAATTTGACGGCTGATACGATTCATCTTATTGATGGTTTCGATCATATGTACAGGAATACGGATAGTACGCGCCTGATCTGCGATGGAGCGGGTAATGGCCTGACGAATCCACCATGTAGCGTAAGTCGAGAACTTGTAGCCACGACGATATTCAAACTTGTCCACCGCCTTCATCAAGCCAATGTTGCCTTCCTGGATCAGATCAAGGAATTGCAAGCCACGGTTGGTATATTTCTTGGCGATAGAGATCACTAGGCGCAAGTTAGCCTCGATCATTTCGCGCTTGGCACGACGTGCACGGGCTTCGCCTGTGGACATCTGCTTGTTGATTTCCTTGAGCTCCTTGATCGGAATACCTACACGATCTTGAATATCAAGTAATTGCTGCTGCTGATCATCAATCGAGTGTCGGAAACGCTCCAGGCGTTCTACATAAGGCTTATTGACAGCCAACTCCACCGCCAACCACTCCAAATTGCCTTCATTACCAGGGAAGCTCTTAATGAAATGAGGCCTAGGCATGCCGGCCTTTTCAACACAGAAATCCATGATCTTGCGTTCGTGACTACGGATTTCATCCACCATGCCACGTACACGATCACACAAGGCCTCAACTTGCTTCGCAGAGAAGCGGAAAGCCATGAGCTCATCAATAATGGCTGCTTGCAGCTTGAGATATTCCTTATCCTGAGAGCCTTTGCTCGTCAAAAGAACTGTCATTTTCTCATGGGCGCCACGAATGACGGCAAAGCGTGCCAACACTTCTTCACGAAGCTTGGCTAGCGCTTCCGCAGAAATCGCAGCTGCCTTGGCACCATCATCATCTTCGTCTTCATCGTCGCTATCTTCGTCGGCGACATCATCTGTCTCGGCTGTCTCTTCGGCCGCGATTTCGGCACCTAAGCCATCATCGGCATCAATCAAGCCATCTACGAGATCATCAACCCCGAGCTCGCCTTTCTCGACCTGGTCTACCATAGACAGCAATTCAGTAATGGTGCTGGGACAGGCTGCAATAGCTTGCACCATGTGCTTGAGGCCATCTTCAATACGCTTGGCGATTTCGATTTCGCCTTCACGGGTCAGCAGGTCAACCGTACCCATCTCGCGCATATACATACGCACAGGGTCAGTGGTACGACCAAATTCGGAGTCAACAGTGGATAACGCTTGCTCAGCTTCCTCAACAGCATCTTCATCAGCCACCGGCGCAGGAGCATCGGACATCAGCAGCGCTTCGGCATCCGGTGCTTCTTCATACACCTGAATACCCATGTCATTGATCATGCCGATAATGCCATCGATCTGTTCAGAATCCTGCACATCATCTGGCAAGTGGTCGTTAATTTCAGCGTAGGTCAGATACCCACGCTCCTTACCCAAGACGATAAGGGACTTCAACCGCGTGCGACGTATATCCGCGTCATTCAGCGTGATATCAGCTTTGTCGTTTTGATTGTCGTTCTGTTGCTCTTTAGCCATGCTTGACCCCATCGAACTGCGGTTGAGTACGAAAAACCCTAGATTATACCTTAAAAACACCTACAATTTTTAGCAGTTTTACTATCTGCCATGACACACTTAACGGGTGCTAATGGACTTCAATAGCTCTCGCTCTTCATCTGTAAGCTGGCTCAGGCTCTTCTCCTTGAGCCTATCCACCGCAAACGCTTTCTGGCGCTGCGTAGACATATCTTTTAACTGCTTGCGGACCCCATCAAACTCCAATGCCAAGTCTAAGCTCTCATCAAGCTGATGCAATTCGCGCTGCAAATCCGGCAGCAAACGCACATCAATGAGCGGCTCCAGTGCATGCAACATGGCAACCGGCTTGGCATTGGAATTCGCTAGTGCCAATGCCACCACCTGGCGCACCATCTCATCTTCATCAGAGGTTCCTGTTAACCACTCCCGATCATTCTCTTGCACCAAACGCGGCTGCATGATCGCCATTAATGCAAATCTGCGCTGCAACGACATTGTGGTACGCGCCTGCTTGGGAGCAGACCGCTTTTGCGGACGATTAGTTTCCGGCAGCTTCATCATGCGGCGCATTTCATCGCCAGAAACTTCGGCCAACTCAGCAATACGCTTGCGCAACAACAACGCCAGCCTCGGTGCCTGAATCTGCTTCAAGATAGGCTCCGCCTCATTGAGGAACTGCACCTTATCCTCTTGCGATTGAAGAGGATTATTGACGCTCAGCTCCTGCACCAAGTATTGCGACAAAGGCAAAGCACGCCCCATCAACGCTTCAAACGCCTCTTTGCCAAATTCGCGCACATAACTATCTGGATCATGTTCGGCCGGCAAAAACAAAAAGCTCAGCCGCAACCCATCCTTGAGCGCAGGTAATGCATTCATCGCAGCACGCCAAGCTGCACTTTTGCCGGCATTATCACCGTCGAAGCAGAAGACAATATCATCCGTCTGGCGCATGAGCTTGGTGATATGGGTAGGCGTTGTCGCCGTACCGAGTGCCGCCACGGCATAGTCAATACCATACTGCGCCAGCGCCACCACATCCATATACCCTTCAACAACGAGCACTCGGGATGCTTCACGGATAGCTCGTCGTGCGAGAAATAGGCCATATAATTCATGACCCTTTTGAAATAAGGGCGTTTCTGGAGAATTCAAGTATTTCGCGCCCGCATCCGCACTCTCCAACACTCGACCACCAAACCCAATCACGTGGCCCTTCTGGTCATGAATAGGGAACATGATACGATCACGAAAGCGGTCATAACGACGCCCCTGTTCGTTATCAATCACCAAGCCTGCAGTTTGCAGTACTTCGTGGCGATAATCAGAGAATATAGCCTCCAGGTTTTGCCAACCTGAAGGCGCATATCCAATCTGAAAACGCGCCGCCACTTGACCACTCAACCCGCGCCCCTTGAGATATTCAATCGCACGTGGTGACTTTTTCAATTCAGCCTTATAATAATCCGCTGCTTGCTGCATCACCTCCTGCAAACCCGGGATAACCTTAGCCCTCACCGCGTCCTCTGGGCGTGACTCCTGCGGCACGATCATGCCAACAGACTTCGCAAGCTCATGCACCGCTTCTACAAAACTGATGCCTTGATACTCCATCACAAAGCCCAGTGCGGAACCATGTGCACCGCAGCCAAAACAGTGATAAAACTGCTTGGTAGGACTCACGGTAAAAGACGGGGATTTTTCGTTATGGAACGGGCAACATGCAGAGTAATTGGCTCCCGCCTTCTTCAAGGGCACGCTACGGTCAATCACATCGACGATGTCGACGCGATTGAGCAACTCTTGAATAAAGGAATCAGGAATCATGAGTGAAAATAATAGCGCAAAAAAGCAAAAAAGGAGCTCGAAGCTCCCTTTTCAATACAACCGGGCAATTAGGTTCACGCAGCAAGCTTGGACTTGATTAATCCTGAAATCTTGCCCATATCGGCACGCCCAACCACCTTAGGCTTAATCGCCGCCATCACCTTACTCATATCCTTAATGCTGGCAGCTCCGGTTTCAGCAATAACACTATCAAGAATAGCATCCACCTCTTCGTCGGATAACGCTGCTGGCAGATACTCCTTCAAGACAGTGACTTCAAACTTCTCGACATCAGCCAGATCATGGCGATTGGCAGCTTCGTACTGCGTGATGGAATCACGGCGTTGCTTGAGCATCTTTTCGATCGCTTCAATTACTTGACCATCATCCAACTCAATACGCTCATCCACCTCACGCTGCTTGATCGCCGCCTGCAAAAGGCGAATAGCCCCGAGACGTGCACTATCTTTTGCACGCATCGCGGCTTTCATATCCTCGGCAACTTTTGCCTTAATTGTCACAGCAGTACTACCTAACGCTTAGTAAAGCTTGGTTGGCAGAGTCTGGCTGCGGATACGACGGTAATGACGCTTAACAGCAGCAGCAGCCTTACGCTTGCGCTCCCATGTTGGCTTTTCATAGAACTCGCGAGCGCGCAAGTCAGTCAGAAGGCCTGTTTTTTCAATCATGCGCTTGAAACGGCGCAGAGCCACGTCAAACGGCTCGTTCTCTTTTACACGTACGCTAGACATTTAAATCACTTTACCTTTGAGAAAGGGTGAAAAAGTTTGCTATTCTAGCGCCTCATTATTGTTTTATCAACATTATCCTGAAACTTATGTTAATTCTCGGCATCGAATCTTCCTGCGACGAAACCGGGCTTGCCCTGTACGACACGGAGCAAGGCTTGCTGGCACATGCATTGCACTCCCAAATCGATATGCATGCGGCTTATGGCGGCGTAGTACCAGAACTCGCTTCACGCGACCATATTCGCAGAGCCCTACCCCTGACACAACACGTCCTGGAAAAAGCCGGTAAATCACTCGCCGATGTAGACGGCATCGCCTACACGCAAGGCCCTGGCCTATCCGGTGCATTATTGGTCGGCACCAGCATTGCCGAATCCCTGGCCTTCAGTCTCAATGTGCCAACCATAGGCGTACACCATCTTGAAGGGCACTTGCTTGCCCCCTTACTTGAGCCTAACCCACCCGCATTTCCTTTTGTCGCCTTGTTAGTTTCAGGAGGCCACACTCAATTAATGCGCGTTTCCGCGATTGGTGATTATGAATTGTTGGGCGATACCTTAGATGATGCCGCAGGTGAAGCTTTCGACAAAACAGCCAAACTGCTGGGCCTCAGCTACCCTGGCGGCCCAGCAGTTTCAAAGCTTGCCAGCCTAGGACAACCCGGCACATACCAATTACCTCGCCCCATGCTCAATAGCGCAGATCTCAATTTCAGCTTCAGCGGTTTAAAAACCGCCGTACTTACACTCGTTAACCAACACAACCATACATTGGACGATGCCGCACGCGCCAATATTGCTCACGAATTTCAAGAAGCAGTCACCGAAGTGCTTACCAAAAAATGTATGAACGCATTACACAAAACCGGGCTAAAGCAATTGATTGTCTCAGGTGGCGTAGGTGCCAATGCGCGCCTGCGTGAACGCTTGAACATGGCAGCCAAGCGCAGGCAATATCAAGTGCACTATCCAAGGCTGGAGTTCTGCACTGACAATGGCGCTATGATCGCCTTTGCTGGCGCGATGCGGATGCAACACGCCAAGCAAACCGACCACAGCTTCACAGTCAGGCCACGATGGGATTTGGCAGAATTGACCAAGCCTTAAGCAAGCGAATCAAGGCTTTTTACTAAAACCAGATTCTGTACCGTCAAGCAATTTGCGGATATTGCTGCGATGGCGCCAAATCAGTAGAAGGGACAACACAAATACCACAATGATATATCCAACCTGAGTCAGCAACAGCCAGGCGAATCCTGGTGCCAAGGCCGCCGCCGTCAATGCCGCGAGCGATGAAAAGTGCGTCAAGGCGAACACCGCAACCCAGCTCAACAAAGCCAGCCCAGCCAATAATGGCGAGAATGCAAGCAAGACGCCCAAAGCAGTCGCCACCCCCTTGCCGCCCTTGAAACGATAGAACACTGGATACAAATGACCCAGAAATACCGCGAGGGCAATCCAGCAGATTACATCTGCCGGCAATGCATAATATTGCGCCAGCCAAACCGGCAACCAGCCTTTAGCCGCATCCCCGAGCAATGTTAGTAACGCTGCGAGCTTCTTGCCACTGCGCAATACGTTGGTTGCACCTGGGTTACCAGAACCGACAGTACGTGGATCAGGCAAACCAAAGGCCTTGCTCACCAATATGCCAAAAGAAATTGAGCCGAGAAGATAAGCGGCGATGACGAAAACTGCGTTATTCATGAAGATTGGATTAAAATTGAATTGCAGTATTCTATCAGCCCTCAAGCTCTAACGCAGGATCCCAGCCTTTATGGACATTATTTTTCTCAGCGAAGTCAAAGTTGAAACTCATTTGGGCGTGCCTGATTGGGAGCGGCTGGTCGCACAAACGATCATTCTCGACATTGAAATCGCCATGCCGCACAGCCACTCGTGCCAGACTGACGACATTACAGACACCATAGACTATGGCGTTGTGGTCTCTCGCATCCGAGAAACACTCACATCAAAGTCATTCAAGCTGGTCGAAGCACTGGCAGAACATATCTGCCAGCTCATCATGGGAGAATTCGGTGCACCATGGGTCAAATTACGCGTTGCCAAGCCAGGCATCTTACCGGGGTTGAAGGCGTTGGGAGTGGTAATAGAGCGCGGCAATCAGCACCCCTCTTAGCCTCGAGGGTGGTGCACCTGATGCAGCTGCTTCAAGCGCTCACGCGCAACATGGGTATAAATCTGCGTAGTAGAGATGTCGGCATGGCCCAGTAGCATCTGCACTACGCGCAGGTCGGCGCCGTGGTTGAGGAGATGGGTAGCAAAGGCATGGCGCAATACGTGGGGTGACAAGGAAACCTTGATGCCAGCAATAGCGGCATACCGCTTGATCAAATACCAAAAAGCTTGACGTGTCATGCCTTCGCCACGCTGGGTTACAAACAAGTGATCACTCAACCGCTGCTGCAGAATTGCCGGGCGCGCTTCTGCAAGATAGCGCGACAACCACTCCACCGCCTGTTCACCCAAGGGCACCAACCGGGTTTTGCTGCCTTTACCGGTAATACGCACCACCCCATCGGTTAAGCTAAGCTCTGTCACCTGCATACCAACTAGTTCCGAAACTCGTAAACCTGTGGCATACAAGGTTTCCAGCATGGCACGATCACGCAGACCAAGGTGCGTATTGTAGTCGGGGGAGTTGATGAGTTGCTCTACATCGTCCTCACTCAAGCTCTTAGGCAATGAGCGTGGTAATTTGGGCGACTCGAGGTGAAGACTGGGATCTACATTAATATGCGATTCCCGCAGGGCAAAACGATAAAAACGCCGTAGGCTAGCCACTAGGCGACTGATACTGCGCGGCTTGCTTTGGGGAAAGCGCAACGCAATAAAACCCTGGATATCCTCAGGCCCCGCTTGCAGCATGACTTTACCTTTATCCTGTTGCAGCCAAGTAGCAAATGCAGCAAGGTCTTGGCGGTAACTAGCCAGGGTGTTTTTTGCCAAGCCATCCTCCAGCCACAAATGGTCCAGAAAATGATCAAGCAGCGCCTCAGTAGTATCCATCGGCTTGCTCATGCTGCAACAACCAGCGTTTGATCTCCAGGCCTTTGGCATCGCCTTGCATGAAACCACCCAAGCCGCTCTTGGCAACAATACGATGACACGGAACCACCAAAGTCAGGTGGTTGGCACCGCAAACATTGGCAACTGCCCGCGGACCAGATCGTACACGCTCCGCAAGTTCACTATACGTCCACACTTTCCCCAGCGGAATCTCAACCATCGCCTGCCACACACGCTTCTGGAACAAGGTGCCTTGCAATAAGTAAGGAAAATCCAGCGGTACGGTCGCATCTTGTAAATATTGTGCAACCTGGCGAGCAACCTGCTGAACAAAAGGGTTGTCGCTACAAGATGCTGGCAACTCCATAGAGAGCAGGCGCATTCCCGTCACGTAGTCATTCGAGACATCAATACCTATTGCTCCGAATGGCGCTGCCACGACAGCATCAAAAGCGGGCTCTGACTTTGGTTTCATAGCAAGATCATAGAGGAAAATAGCGAGGTAGATAAAACTCGGCATCAAGAAAATAAAAAAGCCCCGAAAACCGGGGCTTTTTTGAACTACGAAAAACCAGACGCTTATTCTGCGCTGTTGGTTTCCTTGTTGCGCAGTTGCAGCTTTTCCTTGATACGTGCGGACTTACCGGAACGCTCACGCAAGTAATACAGCTTGCTACGGCGTACGTCACCACGGCGCTTCACTTCAATGCTAGCGATCAGTGGAGAGTAAGTTTGGAAAGTACGCTCTACGCCTTCACCAGAGGAGATTTTGCGCACGATGAATGAGGAGTTCAAACCGCGGTTGCGGATTGCGATCACAACGCCTTCGTATGCCTGCACACGCTTACGTGTACCTTCAACTACGTTAACACCCACCACAACAGTGTCACCGGGAGCGAAATCAGGGATGGTTTTGCCAAGACGGGCAATTTCTTCCTGTTCCAGTTGCTTGATGATATCAGCCATTTCTTGCTTCCTTTTAGTTATGGGAGTCTTGTTCCTGCTCTATTTCATTGAGCAGCCGAGATTCCTCTTTCGTCAACGACCTTGCGGCCAATAAATCCGGGCGTCTTGCCCGAGTTCGCGCCAGCGATTGTTTCAACCGCCAGCGCTTGATCTTTGCATGGTTACCGGAGAGCAATACTTCCGGCACCTTTTGCCCCGCATACTCCTCGGGGCGCGTGTAATGCGGGCAATCCAGCAATCCATCAGCAAAAGAATCTTCCTCTGCCGAGCCAGCATCACCCAAACTGCCAGGCAACTGCCTGATGATCGAGTCCAGTATCACCATGGCAGGAATTTCACCACCAGACAACACATAGTCCCCGATAGAGTATTCTTCATCGATCAGGGTAGACAGCAATCGCTCATCTACACCTTCATAACGACTAGCCAATAAAATCAGGCCCGGCACATCTTTCAACTGCATCACATGCTCATGCTTGAGCGGAATACCTTGTGGCGAGAGGTGAATCACTTTAGGATTTTCGACCCCACGCAATTGCTGCCTTGCCTTGGCCGCAGCGATCGCCTTTTCCAATGGCTCTGCCAGCATCACCATACCAGGTCCACCGCCATAAGGCCTATCGTCAATGGTACGATAATTATCTGTCGTGAAATCTCGGGGATTCCACAAAGCCAACTCATAAATCTTGCGTTCTTGTGCCCGGGAACTAATACCAAACTTGGTCAGCGCGTCAAACATTTCCGGGAACAACGTCACCACGTCAAACTGCGTGGCAGGCTTTTCCTGCGCCTGATCAGCATCGCTCAAAATTCAGCATCCCAATCCACCAGCATGGTCTTAGCGACTACATCCACCTCAAGCACGACCTGCCCGACAAACGGCACCAAACGCTCCCGATCACCCTTGACCACTAACACATCATTAGCACCAGTCGCGAATACATCGGCAATCTGACCGAAATCGACACCAGACTGATTACGCACTTGCAAGCCAATCAGGTCAGACCAGTAATACTCGCCCTCATCTGGCTCAGGTAATTCGTCTCGGCGTACCGCGACATGCATACCCTTGCAAGCGAAAGCCTGGTCACGGTCATCGACGCCTTCCAGCTTGACCAGCAGGAGATCGTTATGGACCTTGGCCTTTTCTACTTCATATGACTGCCATTGCTCAGGATATTTTGGATCAGCACGTCCCAGCAACCAGCGATCATAGTCAAACAGGCTATCGATATACTCGGTATCTGGCTGGACTTTTACCCAACCATAAACGCCATAAGGGGCGACGATGCGCCCCATAATGACTAATTCACTCACAGCTTGCTAATAACCGCTTGCACAGCGGTCCTTAAATTAAGCAGACTTTTGAGCTTGCTTAACCAAGCGGGCTACGCTCTCAGACAACTGAGCACCGTTGCTACGCCAGTGAGCGATACGCTCGCTGTTCAGACGCAGGCCTTCTTGGCCTTCTTTCGCGAGTGGGTTGTAGAAACCAACACGCTCAATGAAGCGACCATCACGACGGTTACGGGAATCAGCTACAACAACGCTGTAAAAAGGAGCTTTCTTCGCGCCACCGCGGGCGAGACGAATAATCACCATAATCTTGTTCTCTTTGGATTGGACTGAAAGGCGCGGATTTTACGTTATTTTTTATAGTCTTGGCAAGTCCATCATGCAGTTTTTGCTGTCGATGCATAACGCGTGGGATCAGCCAAGCCTGCTGCAATAAAGCCCTGACGCCGTAATCGGCAAGAATCGCACACACCACATGCATGTCCTTGCGCATCTGCCTGGTAGCAAGAAACAGTGATGCCATAATCAAGCCCTAGTGCAGTCCCCTGCTTCACGATTTGCGCCTTGGTCATTTCGATCAATGGCGCGTGGATGCTGATTGTACGGCCTTCAACAGCACTCTTGGTTGCAAGATTAGCCATGGCCTGGAAAGCACGAACGTATTCACCGCGACAATCCGGGTAACCAGAATAATCCAAGGCATTGACACCAATGAAAATATCACGCGCATCCAGTACCTCTGCCCAAGCCAACGCAAGCGACAACATAATGGTATTGCGCGCAGGTACATAAGTTACGGGGATCCCCTCCGCTGGTGCCTCAGGTACGGCAATTGAGGCATCGGTCAAGGCAGAGCCACCAAAAATCGATAGATCAAGCTTGACCGTTCGGTGCATGACAGCCCCCAGCGCCTGGGTAACACGCTCAGCCGCATCAAGCTCGGCGCGATGGCGCTGCTGGTAATCAAGACTCAAGCAATAGGCTTCATAGCCTTGACTGCGGGCAATCGCCAGCACAGTGGCCGAATCCAAGCCACCTGACAATAGCACGACGGCTTTTTTGCTCATGACGTTAATTCCTCAAGAATGGCTACCGAGTGGTAACCAGCTTTGATTATTTTCCCGGGGTCTCGCCCCAGAGAATTTTGTGCAACTGCACTTGCATACGCACTGGCAATTTATCTGCCAACACCCAGTCAGCAAGCTCTGCAGGCTTCACTTGGCTGTAAACCGGTGAAAAAATAACGGGACATTTCTCGTTGAGCGCATGTTCGGCCAGCAATTGCTTGGCCCACTCATAATCTGCTCGACTACAGAGCACGATCTTGATTTCATCATTAGGCTTGAGGCGAGAGAGATTATCCCAGTGATTTTTGGCGAGCTCGCCTGAATCTGGCGTTTTAATGTCCAGAATCACCGCCACGCGCTCATCAACACCATCCGTGGCGATCGCACCACCGGTTTCTAGCGAAACTTCATACCCAGCGTCACACAGTCGCTTTAACAGCTCCAGACAGCCTTTCTTTTGCGCCAGAGGCTCGCCCCCGGTCACACAGACATAGTGCGCACCGTAGCTGGCCACCTGTTCAAGGATAGCATCCAGTGTCATGTTGCTACCGCCCTTGAAGGCATACTCGGTATCACAATAGACGCAGCGCATCGGGCACCCAGTAAGGCGCACAAAAACGGTAGGCAGGCCTACACGCGATGACTCCCCTTGCAGGGAGTAAAAAATCTCATGAATACGTAACACAGGAAACTATCTGGACTTGATTGAGTCCAGCACATTCAGGCGTCGCTTGGCACTCGGCGCCAATTCGTGGCTGGGAAATTTCTCCAATAAACCACGCAAGGTTTTCTTGGCACCATCCACATCAGAAAGCTGGATCTGGCTATTGGCAATACTAAACAAGGCATCTGGCACCTTGTCGCTATTCGGAAACTGCGAAATCAGTTTCTGCTGGGTGCTAATGGAAGCCTTGTAGTTCTTCAATGAAAACTGGGCACTACCCAAGCCAAGCAATGCCTCTGCCGTCAGAGATGAGCCAGGATAGGCTTGCAGGAACTTGTTATAAGCGTCAAATGCCTCCTTGAATTTTCCAGATGCACTGAGCGCCTTGGCCGCATCCAGATCACGCGCTTCAGGATTGCCAGCACTACCACCATTCGAGGCAGGGGCTGCCCCCTCATCTGAACCAGCCTGCGCATGTGCAGATACACCGCCCTCTTCCAGCTTGCGTAAGCGCCCGTCAGTATCAGCATACAAATCACGCTGACGCTGCTGGGTATTGTCTACATTGTGATTGACCACCTCAAGATCACCCCTAAGGCGGCTAATTTCCTGATTGAGCCTATCTATTTGCCCCATCAGGTCCAGCATACCTTGGCTTTTTGCTTCCAAGGCCTGCTGGCTTTTCTTCAGCTCCGCTAATGCAGCTTGCGTTTCCTGGTGCTGGGTTTGTACCTGCTGTTGCAGATCTGCAATCTTTTTTCTTGCTTCATCATCCCCAAATAGCGCAGCCTGCGCGAGAAGAGGCAGAGAAAGAAAACCGACGACAACCAACACCAGTAAACGCTGCATCATGAATTACTCGCCTTGATATTGAAGTTCTACACGGCGATCTTGCTGCCAGCAAGTTTCGTCAGCGCAAGCAGCGTTAGCCTTTTCCTTGCCGAAGCTGACAGTCTCGATCTGTGCATCTTGTACGCCCAGCAGGTTCAACACCTTCTTGACGGCAACAGCACGGCGTTGACCCAAGGACAAGTTGTATTCACGTGTACCACGATCATCGGTATTACCTTGCAGGAACACCTTGGCATCACCATGTGAGCTCAGGTATTGCGCATGTGCCTCGATCAATGGGCGGAACTCTGCCTTGATCGCATCGCTGTCAAAGTCGAAATATACGTTGCGCTTGGACAAGATGTTGTTAGGATCCTTCAGCGGGTTGCTGGACAGAGAAGAGTCAGATACGCCACTGGTAGCAGAACCACTGGAGCTGCTGCTTTGTGTTGTAGCTGGACTCTTATCTTCAACAGCCGCTTGTGGAGTTTCTTTCACTGCCTTGCTTGAGCAAGCTGCCAACATCGCTGCGAGCAATACACTGATCACGATATTCTTGTTCACTTTGTTCTCTCCTTTAAATTATCTAAAGACACACATCAACTGTTACATCACTACAAACTTGCCTGTTGTTACAAAAACACCCGACGTACGCATAACGGCTATTTTCACAAAAACTTGCTTGTTATTCTTTACATCACCCTACTGGTTGATAATCGGCCCCCAAGCAGGCTCACGCACATCACCACCACTTTCGCTCAAACGCTGCTTGACGCGGCCATCAGCAGACACCGCGGCCAAGGCACCACGTCCACCGATGCGAGTAGCATGCAACAACATGCGGCCATTAGGCGCAAAACTGGGAGACTCATCCTTAGGGCCGTCGCTCAACACCTGCACCTGACCAGACTGGAGATCCTGTATCGCGACCTTAAACAGCCCGGCATCACGGCGGATATAAGCAAGAGACTTGCCATCTGGCGAAATACGCGGACTCACCACATAACCGCCCTCAAACGTCATGCGACTGGCATCGCCACCAGTGGCGGGCATACGGTAAATTTGCGGGCTACCGCCACGATCAGATGTGAAATAGATATAGCGTCCATCAGGCGACCAAGTAGGTTCTGTATCAATCGCAGTAGTGCGGGTCAACTGCTGCAAACCAGTGCCATCGGCATTGATGCTATATACCTGTGAATTGGCTGCATGCGTCAATACAATCGCCAGCTTCTTGCCATCAGGTGACCAGGATGGCGCACTGTTATTGCCCTTGAAATTGGCCAATACGGTGCGCTGACCGGAGACCAGTGACTGCACATAAACAATAGGCTTCTTCTTTTCAAAAGAAACATAAGCCAGCCTGCTACCTTCAGGCGACCACACCGGAGAAATGATAGGCTCGACAGAGGAAACTACGGTCTGCGGGTTATACCCATCAGAATCCGCGACTTGCAAGGCATAACGCCCGGCAGACTTGCTGACATAGGCAATACGGGTGGCAAACACACCCTGCTCACCTGTCAGTTTCTGGTAGATCACATCAGCAATCTTGTGCGCTGTCAGGCGCAGTTGGGCTGGCGTAATGTTGTACTCCATGCCCACCAATTGGTTTTGCTTGTAAACATCAAGCAGACGGAAAGACACCTTAAGACGATTGTCTGGTAATACTTCGACTTTACCTATCGTCAATGCCTGCGCCTGGATAGCTGCCCAATCAGAATAGCTCACTTGGCTGATATCGCTAGGCTGATTAGCAACACCACGTGTTTCCAGCACTCGAAACAAGCCGCTGCGCCGCAAATCGGCACTAATCACATTGGCAATCGTGTCTTGCTGGGCAGGGAGATTACCCTGCTGTGCAAACGGCACGATGGCAATCGGGATCTGCTGTGCTGCACCACCGACAATTTCCACCGTCAAGGCCGCATGCGCGCCATGGGTGAGACCAAATGACAGGAGAAAAACTAAGGGACTGAGAAATAAGCGTAATTTATTCATGAGGGTTTAGGGCGATAAAATAATGCAAAGTTCCCCGATAGCTAAGCGCACATTCTATCAAACTCCCGCCACATCTTGCCATGGGGCTCGACAAAACAATGCTTTCCAGCCGTCAATGATGTAACTATCAACTGATATGTGCTAACAATTCACACTTCCGCATCACAAAAGCAGCCAGCACCTCATCAGCCGCAATGATTAACCATCCTCATTAGGGCGGAATTTGAGCCTGAGATCGCGGAATCGCGAGAATAGTTCGGACTGAGCAGGGACAGGCAAAGGCTGAGCCTGCAATATTGCCCGCTCAATCGCCTCATCACAAGCTGGCAAGCCGCTGCTCTTCAATATGCGCGGCACACCAATAACCTCTCCCGTCGGCATCAGGCTAATGCCCACTTCCAACTCAGGCTTGCCCGTGCCACATAGCTGGCGGTTGACATTGCGCTTGATCTTGTCGCGAATCTGACCCAAGTATTTATCTATTTCACTCTGATTCACCACATTATCACCAGATTGAGTAGGCCCTTGTTTTTTAGCTGCCGCAGGCTGGGCGCTTTCTTCCAGTAATTGTTGCTGTAACTTCTTCAGCTCATCCAGCTTGACCTTATCCTCTTTCTTCGGCTCAGGCTTTACCGGTTCTGGCTTCTTTGGTTCAGGCTTGGGCTCCGGCTTTTTTGGTTCAGGTTTTTTTTCCGGCTTCACCACCTTTTTCTCGGGCTCCTTTTTTACCTGGATTTCAGCTTCAGGTTGAGGCTCTGGTGCTGGCTCGGGCTTTGGTTCAGGCTTAGGCTCTGGTTTGGGTTCCGGTTTTGGTGGCTCAGGAGTCGGCTGTGGCTGTGGTGGTTTAGTCACCGGCTGGGCAACAGGCAAGTTTTCCCAAAGTTCAACTTGTGCGACAGTCACTGGCTGATGAGTCTTCCAATCGAAAGACACAAACAACGCCCCCAGCAATAACAGATGGGTGAGCAGTGAAAGTGCCGCAGCGCGGACCTTGTAAGGATTTTTATTACGTGGCTTCATGCATCAATTGGCTGGCTTGAGCAACAACCCCACCTTGTACTGCTTGAGACTGTCCATCAAAGTCACCACCTTGTCATACTGGACATTCTTGTCAGCAGCGATCACGATCGCCCGATCAGGCGTTTGCTCGATTTGTGTCTTGACGGCAAACAGTAGCTCATCGCGCTGCAACACCTTGCCATCAAGCTCGGCACGACCATCCGCCTTGACAGTAATCACAACAGGGGCAGCCGCCTGCTTGAGGGCCTGGCCCACTTGGGGCAACTCGACCACCCCTGGATTAGTCATGGGCGCAGTCACCATAAAAATCACCAACAGCACCAACATCACGTCAATGTACGGCACGACGTTAATCTGGTTCATCAGGCGGCGTGATTTGCGACGACTCATCACACCCTCCTTAAGCCTTGCGTTGCAGGATATTGGTGAACTCTTCGATAAAACTCTCGTAGCGTACGGCCAAACGATCCACAGATGCCGTGAAGCGGTTATAGGCAATCACGGCAGGGATGGCAGCAAACAGGCCGATGGCCGTCGCCACCAATGCCTCGGCAATACCGGGTGCAACATGCGACAAGGTGGCCTGCGCCATATTGGACAACCCGCGGAAAGCATTCATGATGCCCCAGACCGTGCCCAGCAAACCGATGTACGGGCTGACAGAGCCAACAGATGCCAAGAATGGCAGGTGAGAATCCAGATCATCCATTTCGCGATTGTAAGCAGCGCGCATTGCCCGACGCGCACCCTCGGTGACATCGCTCACCTCCAGGCCGGATTGCCGCTTAAGGCGGGCATAATCCTTGAAGCCAGCCTCAAAAATGCTGGCCATACCCTGCGTGCTACGGCGACCGGAATTCACGCTTTCATAAAGCTGGTTGAGATCGCCACCCTTCCAGAACACACGCTCAAACTCTTCCGCATCACGATCAGCACTGCGAATAGCAAAAAACTTGATGAAGATATACCACCAAGAAATTAGCGATGTCAGCACCAGAATAGCCATCACCAACTGGGCGGGCACACTGGCACCCGCAATCAGCGAGATAAACGACATGTCTTCAGTAGGATTCATTCAAGCTCCATTGGGTTTGATCATGTAGACTGATCACTCAGGATCAATCATGTTGCGTACAACAGCCGGAATAATGACCGGCCTGAATTGTTCAGCATCAATACAGACGATATCAACCGTGGCCTCAGTCAGCAATTCATCGCCACGATAGATTTTCTGTTCAAATGTCATGAGACTGCGCCTAAAGTCCTTGAGTCGCGTCACGACTGCCAGCACATCATCAAAACGCGCGGGGCGGCGGTATTGTAGCGCAAGGCTACGCACCACGAACAAGACCCCAAGATCATCTCTTAGTTCCGCCTGCCCAAACCCCAGGCTACGCAAGAACTCGGTGCGCGCACGCTCCATGAACTTAAGGTAATTCGAGTGATAAACCACGCCACCACTATCGGTATCTTCGTAGTAGACACGAACCGGCCAACGGAACTCCCGGCTTGAACTCATTGCTGCCAAAGCTCTCCCGTGCCCAATTTTCCTGGCACTGCCAAACCGAAATGCTGATAAGCCTGCTGGGTGGCAATGCGCCCACGCGGAGTACGCATCAGGTAGCCTTGCTGGATGAGATACGGCTCAAGTACATCCTCGATAGTATCGCGCTCTTCGCCGATCGCCGCGGCGAGGTTATCCAGCCCCACCGGCCCACCATCGAATTTTTCCAGCACAGCCAACAACAGTTTGCGGTCCATCACATCAAAACCAAGCTTGTCGACATCCAGCATTTTCAATGCGGCATCGGCAATATCTGCACTCACGATGCCATCAGATTTCACCTGGGCATAGTCACGCACACGGCGCAAAAGCCGATTGGCGATACGTGGCGTACCACGCGAACGCCGGGCAATTTCCAACGCCCCCTGCTGCTGCATGGATACCTCAAGCAAGCCAGCAGAGCGATGTACGATGCGTGCTAGCTCTTCTGCCGTATAAAATTCTAGGCGCGAGACGATACCGAAACGGTCACGCAAAGGATTGGTCAGCATCCCTGCACGAGTAGTCGCCCCCACCAGCGTAAAGGGAGGTAAATCCAGGCGCACCGAACGCGCTGCTGGCCCTTCACCTATCATGATATCGAGGCGGTAATCCTCCATCGCCGGATAAAGAATCTCCTCGACCACTGGCGACAAACGGTGAATTTCATCAATGAAGAGCACATCATTGGGCTCAAGATTGGTCAGCAGTGCGGCTAGATCACCTGCTCGCTCAAGCACTGGGCCAGAGGTCTGGCGCATATTGACGCCCATTTCCTTCGCGATGATGTGCGCCAAGGTGGTCTTGCCCAGGCCAGGCGGGCCAAACAGCAGCACATGATCCAGCGCCTCGGAGCGCCCGCGTGCAGCGTTAATGAAGATTTCAAGCTGGCCGCGCGCCTTTTCCTGCCCGACATATTCGTCGAGCACCTTGGGGCGCAATGCGCGCTCCAGCGCTTCTTCCTGCGTGCCTTGGGTAGAGGGGGCGATTAAGCGGTCAGTTTCTATCATCAGGTGAAATATGGGTATACGTCAGATCAGTAGCTAATTGGCTATTGACATAATATCTGCATGATACAGAAAACCACGCAAGACTTCCCGCTTCATGATGAGCATAGGTGCCACTAGCTCTTAGCCAGCGACTTGAGGGCAAGCTTGATGCCTTCAGTCACCGAGGTATCAGCAGGCAATTGCTTCACGGCTGCCAACGCTTCGCGCTCGTTGTAACCTAGCGCCAGCAGGGCATTGAGCACGTCTCCACTGGCTGATTTAGCCTGATTCACACCGGCCAACGCAGCTCCGCCATCAATAGAAAACTTGTCCTTGAGTTCCAGCAGCAGGCGCTCGGCTGTTTTCTTGCCTATGCCAGGCACCTTGGTCAGCAACCCGGTTTCCTGCAAAGCCACGGCCTGAGCAAGATCATCAACAGAAAGGCCGCTAAGGATAGCAAGCGCTGACTTTGCTCCTATACCATTCACCTTGAGCAATTGTCGGAAAGTTGCACGCTCTTGCTCAGAACCAAAGCCATACAACAGTTGCGCATCCTCACGCACGATGAACTGGGTCAATAACACGACTTTTTCACCCGTGGCTGGCAGGTTATAGAAAGTACTCATGGGCACTTCGCATTCATAACCTACGCCATGACAATCAATCACCACCTGCGGTGGGGTTTTCTCAATCAGGATACCGCTTAATCTTGCAATCATATTAACCTGCCACCCTTTACCCTGAATCCTGCCGTTGCCAATTTACCCAAGCCCTGCCCACCATGTGCATGACAAATCGCACAAGCCAACGCATCTGCCGAATCTGGTCGGGGCAGGCCAGGCAGATTGAGCAAACGCTTGACCATCTCCTGCACCTGATCCTTCGCGGCATGGCCATTGCCAACCACGGATTGCTTGACTTGCAAGGCCGTGTATTCCGCCACCGGTAGATTCTGCAACACCAGCGCACTGATCGCAGCACCGCGCGCCTGGCCTAGCAACAAGGTGGACTGGGGATTAACGTTGACAAACACTTTCTCAATGGCAGCCTGCTGCGGCTGGTAGCTGGCGATCACTTCGGCAATGCTATCAAGGATGATCTTGAGCCGGGTTGGCAAATCCTCGATTTCACTGCCTTTGCCAGTAGTCGTCTTGATGGTGCCACTCGCAATATAGGCAAGCTTCTCGCCGGTTTTTTCAATCACTCCGAATCCCGTCAAGCGCAGGCCGGGGTCGATACCGAGGATGCGCGTTGTCATTACTCCTCGATCACGGCAGTCGTGTAGACATCCTGCACGTCATCGAGATCTTCCAGTGCATCCAGCAGCTTCTGCATCTTGGCACCGTCTTCACCACTAAATACGGTTTCGTTATCCGGCTTCATCGTCACTTCAGCCAATACCGGCTTCAGACCTGCCGCTTCCAATGCCTCTTTCACCGCTGTGAAGTCACCAGGTGAAGTAATCACTTCGATGCTGCCATCCTCATCTGCCACCACATCTTCCGCACCGGCTTCCAGTGCGGCTTCCATCACTTGATCTTCGCTAGTACCTGGCTCAAACACCAACACGCCGCAGTGCTTGAACATGAAAGAAACAGAACCATCAGTGCCGAGATTGCCGCCGTTTTTGCTCAAGGCATGACGCACATCAGCGACTGCGCGCTGCTTGTTATCGGTCAGGCAGTCAATAATGATGGCAGCGCCACCAATACCATAACCTTCATAACGGATTTCTTCGTAGTTGACGCCCTCAAGCTCGCCAGTACCACGCTTGATCGCCCGCGTGATGTTATCGGCAGGCATGTTCTGCTCCTTGGCTTCTGCCACGGCAGCGCGCAAGCGCGGATTGAAATTGAGATCACCGCCCGAGAGGCGCGCAGATACAGTGATTTCCTTGATCAGCTTGGTGAAAATCTTGCCACGCTTAGCATCCTGGCGACCTTTACGGTGCTGGATGTTGGCCCATTTGGAATGCCCTGCCATGTGTAAAATCCTTTGATTGCGAATTGTGCAAAAAACCTGACGGATTTTACCATAGAGGACTGGGTGAAAATAAGACATGCACAGCCCACTGATGCAGGCTGTGGATTGATTTAATCCTGACCCATGGCAGGGTCAACCTCTTTCTTGCGAGTCATACTCTGCAAAGAAATAATCAACAAGGCCGCGCCTATCAACAACATTCCCACCACCTCGCCATGGCTAGGCTCTTCGCCGAGTTGCATCCAGGCCGCGAGCACACCAATCACAGGCGCCAGCAGCGAAGTCATACTGGCAATACCGGCAGGCAAGTGCTGCAGGGCATAGAGCCAAAGCAGCCAGGCCAAGGCATTACACAGCACGGCATTGAATAGCACAGCGCCAATGAAGTTCATGCTCCAGTCTATCGGCGGAGCCGGCACGATAAAGGCGATCGCCACCAAGGGCAACGAGCCAAACAGCATCTGCCAGGCAGTGAGCGACATCAGGTCAAGGTCTGGCACCCGATGGTGCAACTTTTTGGCCACAATCACCGAGATTGCCCAGAATACCCCACCCAGTATCGCCAGCATCATGCTGAAAAGGTCAGCACCAAGATGCAGGGGGTCAAGGATAAACAGCAAGCCCATTACCGAAAATAGCGCCGCCAGCCACTGAATACCGCGGATTTTCTCACCCAACAATGGCCAGGCCAACACCATGACCCAGAACGGCATGGTGTAAGTCAGCACGGCTGTCTTGCCTGCTCCGCCTTCGACCAAGGCCCAGATGATCAGGCCTGTAAAGCCACAGGTCTGTAATACCCCAAGCCAGATCAGGGTGGGAAGCTCGCGGGGCTTGAGTGGCTTGCGCATCAATATCAGCAGCGCAAACAAGCACATGGCACCATAAAAAGTACGCATGGCACCAAACTGGAAAGCACCCGCATAATCCAGCGCATGCTTCATCACCACCCAGTTATAGCCCCACAGGATCGCCAGCAGCAGCAATGCTGCAAAGGCCTTCACCGTGGTCGAGGTTCCCGCGTTCATGTCGATTCCTGGCCCAGGGCCTTAAGTTAAGCTTTAATTCCAGATATGGCTGAATAGCTTCCAGTTGCCATCTGCCTGCTTCTTGTAAAGCAAATGCACATTACCATTGAAGCTCTGACGATTGCCTTGCGCATCAATGACGGCAGCACTCCAGTGACCACGCTGGAATGCCAGGTTGGCATCAGCCCCAGCCTCTAGCAACTCCAGCTTGTGATCAATGATGCCTTGGGCAATAGAGGTTTTCCAGAAACCCAACAGCGCTTCCTTGCCGGTAATTTGCGCCGCACCAGCAGGCAATACAGTTGCTGCATCATCGTAGAAAGATGTGACCAATGCATGATCCTTGGCATTAAAAGCGGCATCCCATGCTTGGTTAAGCTGCTGGGCCGTCGCCTTGAAATCGTTATTCGACATCGTGATTCCTTTATGGTCTAAAAATTAATTCCAGGTATGCGTGAGGATTTTCCAGCTACCGTCATCCTGCTTTTTGTAGAGGATATGCAAATTGCCGCTGAATTGTTGTGGTTCGCTATCTGCACTCTTAAGCACTGCGCTCCACTTGCCACGCTGGTACAACGTGTTACCAACAATACCGGTTTCGACATTGGTGATCTGGTGTTCAGCAAATCCCTTCGCAAACAAGCCGGACCAGAAATCAGCAATCGCCTTACTCCCTGTTACCTGCTCACCACCGGCAGGCAGCAAGCTGCCATTGGCATCGTAATAAGTCGCCAAAGTACCGGCAGAAGCTTGGGCAAACGCCTCATCCCATGCGCCATTAAGCTTATTGACGATGGCCTTGGCCTCTTCCTCGTTAGGCTTGGCATTGCATTGATACACTGCAACCGCAGCGACACTAACCAACGCCAGCAATACCACTGCCACTATCACCTTGCTGATCTTCATGATGGTGCTCCTCTCTTGAATAATATTGATATAAATACACTTACACTAACGCTGCCCCACTATTTGGCAACATCAAACGCCGCTATACCGACATTTAACTTGTGCAGAATGTCGTTAAGCACTGCCCGCTCTGCCTCACTCACGCCAGCCATACAATGCCGTAGACGCGTGTAATAATCCGGCATGACCTGATCCAGCTTCTCCTGCCCTTGCGCAGTCAGGCGTATCGATACCCGCCTGCGATCATCCGTATCGAAAATACGTTCAACCAGGCTATCGCGCTCCAGACCATCGAGCAAGCCAGTCATGGTGGCACGACTTACTCCCGCTTTTTCCGCCAGTACCGAAGGCAATGAAACTCCCTGGTCTTCGCGCATGAGCAAGATAAGCACCCACCAGCGCCCTTGCAGTAAACCATGCTGACTGAGACAAGCATCCAAAGCCAGTGAAAGATCACTAGCTACTCTTAATAAATGCAAAAAGGACGATACTGCACTGACATCCGCTTCTGGATAACGTGCAGAAAATTTATCAAGCACCGCTTGGCTGGGGAGGTCTCTAAGTTGCAACATGATTAGTCGAATTATAATTAGCCAGCTAATTATGTCAATCAAATCCAATACTATTCGGCACCTTCATGCCAGAGCAACCTGATGCCTGCACTGACATTCTGTTGCTGGCTCAACCATTTAACCCTGCATCAATAAGGTGTATATTGATCCCACGCCAATAAGAAAACGTAAGGAGGAGCCAACATGAAAACCGTGAGGCAAGTTCTGGAAACCAAAGGCAGCACCATTTATTCAGTATCACCAGAGAGCCTGGTTTATGACGCTTTGCTACTCATGGCTGAGCATCATATCGGCGCATTAGTCGTCATGCAGCGTGACAAAATGGTGGGTATCTTTTCCGAGCGTGATTACGCGCGTGAGGTAGTCATCAAGGGTAAAACATCCAAGACCACGACAGTAGGCGACATTATGTCAGTGCAACTCATCACGGTCAGTCCAGATGATACGGTTGACCACTGCATGAACCTGATGTCAGGCAAACGCATTCGCCATTTGCCAGTATTGGAGAATGATCAATTGATCGGGCTGCTCTCCATCGGCGATCTGGTAAAGGAAACCATTGCTTATCAAGAGTTCCTGATCAAACAATTGGAAAGTTATATCCAAAGTTAGCGATGGCTGCGCCCACCTAAGGGTGGACGCAGGCATTAACTGGATGTGTTCTGGCCTTCCCAAGCATTGTGCCCAGGATTTGCCGCAGCCTCCTCGGTTTCACGCATCAAGGTACGTTGCAAATCTTGCCGTGCACGTACGGTGTAAGACACCACCTGCTGCATATCGGTGTGGATAGGATGCACATCCCGCATCATTTTTTCATCACCCTGACGGAAGCGCCAAGCCTTGCCATAGGCATCGAACGGAGAATAGCCCATTTCCCGCAATGCCTTTTCTCCCAGGTGCACGGCACTCAGGAAAGTCTCCCGCACACAATCAATGCCGAGATCCATATAGTCGAAGGCATAGGTCCGGTTACGTGCACGCGCCAGGATTTTCACATCGGGATAGTATTCGCGCACATAACGTGCAGTCTCCAAGGCTTCCTCCGCGTCATCTATTGCCAATATCAACAATTTTGCGCGCGCAATGCCTGCAGCCCTCAAGACATCAGGCCGCGTAATGTCGCCGTAATATGCGCGATAGCCAAAACCACGCATCAACTCGATCTGGTTAGGGTCGTGCTCAATCACGGTAGGCTCTACGCCAACACTGGTCAACAGCCGGGTTATCACCTGCCCCACACGACCAAAACCCGCCACAATGACTGGACGTTCCTGGTCAAACTCGTCATGCCGCCCATCCTTGCGTCGCTGCTGCAAGCGACGTCGATATACCGCGTGAAACCCTAGCAACAGCAAAGGAGTGGTGACCATAGATACCGCCACCACTGAATTCAGCAATGCACCGTGTTCATAACGAATCACCTTGGCATCCAGTGCCGCGCCAAAGATCACAAAGGCAAACTCGCCGATCTGCGACAAAGTCACGGCAAACATGAGCCCTCCGGCATTATCCAGCTTGAATGCCTTGGCAAGACCGAACAGCAACAGCAACTTGAAAAGCACAAACCCCAGCGCCAAACCAATCACCAGCCCCGGCTGCTGCAACACCAAATCAAGGTTGACGGACATGCCCACCGAAATAAAGAACAACCCCAACAGCAGTCCCTTGAAAGGCTCTATATCCAACTCCAGTTCTTGCCGATACTCGGAATCCGCCAGCAAGACACCCGCAATGAAAGCGCCCAAGGCCATGGAAAGGCCAACCAACGTCATCAGGATGGAAACGCCAATAATGAGAAACAAGGCGAAGGCAATGAAAATCTCGCGCAACCCTGTGTTGGCGACGTACCGCAACACTGGTCGCAGCAGGTATTGCCCACCCAGCACAAGCAGTACAACCAAGGATACCGCCTTGAGAATGGCGAGCCAGTCCATGTGCACACCATGCGCAGTGTGAGCGCCCGGTGCGATCACCAGCAACAGGATCATGATAGGAATGACCGCAAGATCCTGGAATAACAGCACCGAGAACGCAGAGCGTCCAGACGGACGATTCAACGCCCCCTGTTCAGCAAGCACCTGCATGGCAATCGCCGTCGACGACATGGCTACCCCCATACCGACCACCAACGACAAGCGCCAATCCAAACCGAAAGCAATGCCAGCGGCATACACCAGCGCTGCGGTGATCACGACCTGCAAGCCACCCATGCCAAAAATCGGCATGCGCAAGGTCATCAACTTATCAGGCTCGATCTCCAGGCCGATCAAGAACAACATCATGACCACGCCAAATTCAGAAAAATGCATGACCGACTCGGTATCTGCCACCAAAGACAAGCCCCAAGGGCCGATCACGATGCCAGCAAACAGGTAGCCCAGCACAGAACCAAGCCCGATTCGCCGAAAAATAGGCACAGCCAGCACAGCAGCACCAAGGTAGATGGCACTTTCGAGCAACAAGGAGGGAATATGTACTTCAGCCATCAGGATGCCTCTAGCTTTGTATTGGCAGCTACCAAATACTCAGCCTCCTCCACCTGGAGGCTATCAACCTGCGGCGGTCTATTTGCCTCGGTTAGTTGCATCAACCATGCCGCATAATGAGCAGCATGCTCACGCAATGCCTCATCGCTCAAAGTATCTGCCGCCTGGGTCAGGAACGGCTGTAGATAGCGCATGTTGCATAACCGTGCTGTCTGCTCGAATGGCCGCAACAGCTCGGCGATGGAAAAGCAATTGTATCCACGCCTCTGATAAACGATTTCCGAACCGCCAGTGGAAACCACCTGCACCCAGGCCTTCCCTGTCAGCTTGGTGGCATGATCACCATATGCCCAGCCGTAACTCAGCACAGAGTCGAACCAGCTCTTGAGCAAGGCTGGGCAGGAATACCAATACATCGGATGCTGAAACACCAGCACATCGTGCTCATCGACCAGAGCCTGCTCGTGCTGCACATCAATCATCTGCTCTGGGTAGCGCGCATAAAGATCATGCACTTTAACGCCATCACATTGCCACGCCGACTCCAGCAAAGCGCGATTCACGCGAGAGCTTTCCAGCGCCGGATGCGCCACGATCACCAGCACACGCTGTTTCAAGGCTTATTCACCAATAATCTTGACCAAGACGCGCTTGTTGCGACGCCCATCGAACTCACCGTAAAAAATCTGTTCCCACGGGCCAAAGTCCAGCTGCCCGTCAGTCACTGCCACGACTACTTCACGTCCCATCACCTGGCGCTTCATATGCGCATCGGCATTATCTTCGCCAGTATCATTGTGGCGATAATTGCGAATAGGCTCATGCGGTGCAAGGCGTTCCAGCCATTCGCGGTAGTCATGATGCAAACCGGATTCATCGTCATTGATAAAGACGCTGGCAGTAATGTGCATGGCATTCACCAACACCATCCCTTCCCTGACGCCGCTCTCGCGCAAACAGGCCTCGACTTCGTGTGTAATGTTGATAAATGCCACGCGCGAAGGCGCATTGAACCACAGCTCTTTACGGTAACTTTTCATGGGTTTTGCCTTTAAAAATAGTAAGCCGGGAAATTATAGCCTGCCGCTGTTGTCATTGAGTGGTCTACCAGCATTTTTGCAATTACCGCGGATTTCAGTTAAAAGTAACCGATCGATTATTTTCGTTATCTATTCCATTTCATCAGTAAGGAGAAACAAGTGAGTGACAAGATTTTCATGCGCGTCGGTGAGGCCCTAGTAGCGGGAGGCCCTCCAGGGACGGCAGCAGAGCCTGAAGTCATCATAGGCGAGATGGACGGCCCTATGGGGACAGCCTTCGGCACGTTGCTCGGCGACCAAGTGAAAGGCCACTCCCGTGTACTTGCCATCCTCAACACCGACATTATGGTCCGCCCTGCCACCATCATGGTTAGCAAGGTCACCGTCAAGAACGAGCGCTATACCAACATCCTCATGGGCACCGTGCAAGCCGCGATCGCCAATGGTGTGCTGGATGCGGTGCGTAATGGCGACATCCCTAAGGAAAAAGCCAATGACCTCGGCATCATCGTCTCGGTCTGGCTCAACCCTATCGTGGTCGAACAAGACAACCTGGATCACAAGATCCTGTTTGATATCCACCGCAAGGCCACAGCCAACGCCATCCACAAGGCAATGAGCAACAAGCCGGATATCGACTGGCTGCTGGAAAACCAGGAGAAGATCGTCCACAAATATTTCCAGATGGGCCTGGACGGCAAAATATAAATAGCAAGAGGCAATTGTCATCCCCCATGCTATAAAGAACGCATCGGCAAGACTGAGATTGCCGATGCAATACCAGTCTTGTCACTGGCACTACCCTCAACAAAGGATGCTATGGCTGCAGCAAGTTTTCAGGTAGAGCAAACACCCCAGGGCGCAAAACGCATTGCCCTGCATGGTCAATGGTCCTTGCGCGACCTAGATAATGACTTTTCCCAGTTACGCCGGGCGCTCAAACCGTACTTTGCCGATGCCAAGATGCAGTGGGACCTGACCCAGGTCGAACAGCTGGATACCGCTGGTGCAGCAGTCTTATGGAATGGTTGGCAAGGCCAACTGGAAAACCGCGTTACGCTGACTGAAGAACAAGCCACCTTATTTGATACTTTGGCCAGCATTGCGGCCAAGGATGATCACAAGCCACCACGTTTTGACTGGCTTAGACTGATTGCCGGAGCCGGCAAACTGACGATGTTCCTCTCCAGCCATATCGTCGACTTCGTCAAGTTAATCGGGCTGTTGATATTGGAGTTAGGCTACCTCTTACGCCGGCCGCAGGATTTCCCTTGGCGCGAGTTCAGCGCCAATATTTACAAAAGCGGTGTAACAGCTTTACCCGTCACAGCGCTGCTTGGGTTCATGATTGGGATTGCCATGAGTTACCTGATGGCAACCCAGCTACGCACCTTTGGCGCAGACATCTTCATCGTCAACATTCTCGGGCTGGCCGTCATTCGAGAATTAGGTCCTATCCTCATGGCAGTATTGATCGCAGGGCGTTCTGGCTCTGCCATGGCGGCACAGATCGGCGTTATGCGCGTCACCGAGGAGATTGATGCACTGGCCACCATGGGCATTTCCCGCATTCTGCGTGTGGTGCTGCCCAAAGTGCTCGGACTCACTTTCATCGCTCCATTCCTGGTGATATGGACTTCTTGCTGGGCCTTGTTCGGCGGTGCGCTCTCTGCGAACCTTGAGCTAGGCCTTGGATTCCGCTTCTTCTTCGACTATCTGGCAGCGGTGGTACAACCGGTCAACATCACGCTCAGCATCATCAAGGGCTTCATGTTCGGCTTTATCGTCGCAGTCATGGCCTGCCACTTTGGCCTGCGCATTAAGCCAAATACCGAAAGCTTGAGCCGCAGCACCACCAGCTCAGTCGTCACGGCGATCACCTGCGTCATCCTGATCGACGCCGCTTTTGCCATTCTCACCAGCGGTATTGGGGTATAGGCACCCATGGCAGAGCATATGACAGAAAAACAGTTACACCCGATCTGTGAAATCAAGCAGGTCTGGACCGTGTTCGGTAGCAATGTTGTGCACCAGGATCTAGACTTGACTATCAATGCAGGTGAAATCGTCTCGCTGGTAGGCGGTTCAGGGAGCGGCAAGACCACACTGCTCAGGCACATTGTCGGCCTGACTCGCCCGACCAAAGGTGAGGTGCTACTTTTTGGCAAGAACCTGCATGCGATGGATCGTGTACCGCAACAACGCCTGATGAACCGGCTCGGCATGCTGTTTCAGCAAGGCGCACTGTTTTCCGCCTTGAGCGTATATGACAACATTGCTTTCCCGCTGCGTGAACTCAGGCAATTCGACGAAGCCACCATTCATCAATTGGTACTACACAAACTATCATTGGTAGAACTGGAGCTGGATACAGGCTCAAGGTTGCCTTCGCAGCTATCCGGCGGCATGATCAAACGTGTCGCTCTGGCACGTGCATTAGCGCTAGAACCAGAGCTATTGCTGCTGGACGAGCCAACTGCGGGGCTGGACCCGGACCGCAGCGAGAAATTTGTCGAATTGATCAAGAGCATCAAACATGCCCTAGGCTTGACGGTGATCTTCGTCACGCACGACCTAGACACCTTGGTATCACTCACCGACAAGGTCGCCGTGCTCGCTGACAAACGCATAGTCGCCAATTGCGGCCTGCGCGAGCTAGGTAATATTGACCATCCCTTTGTGCAACACTTTTTCCAAGGTGTACGCATTCGCTTGGAGAGAACTGGATAATTTATGGAAAATCGCGCTCACGCCCTTGCCGTTGGCATTGTTACCCTCATCCTGATCGGCATTCTCGCCTTTGCATTCTGGTGGATGAGTGGCACGCGCCAAGCATTCACGGAATACAAGATTATCTCGAAACAACCAGTGACCGGCCTCAGCCAGGAAGCCTCGGTAAAATTCCGTGGCGTCAATGTCGGCAAGGTATCCGATATATCGCTTGACCCCAACTCGCAATCATCGATCGAGATCACCATCCGCGTCGATGAAAAACTACATCTGACCAAGGACGCCTATGCAGAATTACGCGCGCAAGGGGTGACGGGGCTTGCCTATATCGATCTCAACGACCTGAATGACGATGGCGAACAACTGGCCCCTGGCTCGCTCATCACTATGCGCCCTTCGCTCATAGACCGCATTTCCGAGCGCGTGCCGCAGTTGGTGGACAAGGTAGAAGCGTTCGTCAACCACGGTGTCTCCACCATCGAGCAAGCCAACACTGTGATGCAAAGTATTGACGTACAAAGCCTGAACCAGACCCTTGCCAATCTTGAGCAGGCTTCATCCAAGCTAGGTGAAACGCTGGTATCTGCCAATGATGCCTTCGGCAAGGCCAGCAAATTCATGTCAGCACAAAATCAGCAGCACCTGACGCAAACATTGGATAACCTGCAACAAGCCACGCAGGCCGCCACACCCTTGCTCAATGAGCTAACCGCCACTGTGCAGGACATACGCGGCATGTCTGGTGACTTCCGCCAAAGTGTTAGCCTGATAGGTGACACGCTCAATAACGAAACCCTGCCTGGTATTAATGAACTGACAGTCACTGCCAATGACGATGCACGCCGTATCAGACGACTGTTGGATATGCTGGAAGAAAACCCGCAAAGCCTGATTTTTGGTAAACCGACGCTGCGCCCTGGCCCAGGCGAATCTGGCTTCAAACCCGCTCAATGAGGTATCCCATGCACATCACCCCACCTATTGCATTCCTGTTGCTGGCAACACTCGGTCTCAATGCCTGCGTCAGCTCAATCAAGCCTGAGACCAAGCAATTAGACTTTTATGATTTCGGCTTGCAATCTAATGAAAATCGCGTGAGTTTTGACCTGCCCATCGAGCAGCTGAGTGCCACGGATGCCATCCAACATAGCAATATCCGCTACCGCCTCAACGACAAGAATCCAACCCAGGTATTCGGCTATACAGAAAGCCGCTGGTCTACCTTGCCTGCTGAGTTGTTGCGTCAAAAGATTGTCAATGCGCCCTCTCACAATACAAGTTGTAACGTAAAACTGCAGATTGTGGCATTTGACCAGGTATTTGATAGCGCCAGCAGCAGCCATGGGGTAGTGCAGCTACAAGCCGGCCTGATTGACAGGCGCTCACGTAAACAACTCGCTTCCACCTTACTCTCCGCGCAGAGCGCTGCACAAAGTGCCGATGCCCGCGGGGGCGTTGCAGCATTGAATGTCGCCAGTACGCAAGCATTGCAGCAGGCCGCTGATTGGGCGAAGCAAACCAGTCAGTCGTTCAGTGAATGCCAATCCAGCACGCTGCCATGAGCCTCTTGAGCAGTTACCTGCAACATGACAGAGATCACAGTTTACCCAGTCTTCACTGACCTCAACGGCATAGGCCCAGATCCGGACCTTTCTCCATTGCCGGTTGTCGCCCGAGTGGGCCGCTATTCCAAGCACTGGCAGGTTGAAACTCATGCGCACCAGCGCGGACAATTGATGTTCGTGACTTCGGGCAGCATGCGCGTGCAAACACGCGATGGCTCCTGGATTACCCCCCCAGGCCGTGCCTGCTGGATCCCCAGCGCTGCGATGCATAGCGTCACCTATACGCAAATGTCAGAAATGCAGACTGTATTGATCTCTCCGAAGTGGCTGGACACCTTGCCTACACGCTGTTGCGTCATCAAGCTGACCCCGTTGCTACGCGAACTGGTCTCGCAGGCCGTGGCGATCAATAACCAGTATTCGCTTGATGGGCCTGAGCACAGATTAATGCGCGTGTTGGTCGACCAGATCAGTATTGCCCAGCAAGCGCCGCTTTTCCTGCCAGAAGGCCGCGATCAGCGTTTACGTCGCGTGACGGAACGCCTGCATCAGAACCCCGGTGATAATCGCAATATTGAAGAATGGTCGCAGCTTGCCGGAGCCAGCACACGGACGCTCGCACGCTTGTTCCAGAAGGAAACCGGCATGACGTTCTCCGCCTGGCGCCAACAGCTATGCCTGATCAGAGCCGTCGAGATGTTGATTGAAGGCGCCAGCGTCACCAATATTGCACTGGCGCTGGGTTATGAGAGCACCGCGGGTTTCACCAGTATGTTTTCGCGCTCAATGGGAGAGTCGCCAAGTAATTACCTGACGCGCTGGTCACAAGACAAACCAGCGTCGCAATAATCCTCACTGTAGACTAGCAGCAGTAGCCGGCGCTTCTTGCTCTTGCCAACCACCACCCAAGGCACGGATCAAATCCACGCTGGCACGTAACTGGCTGACATTGAGCGTCAACAGCGCACGCTGGGTATCCAAGGCCTGCGTTTGTGCCGAGGTAACCTCCAGGTAGTTGGCAGCCCCTTCACGATAACGGTTCATCGCAAAATCCATCGATTTCTGCGCAGCTTCTGCCGCTGCTCGCTCGGCATCCGCGGCAGATTGGTAATGGTTGAGGCGCGCCAGGTTGTCTTCCACCTGCTGAAAAGCTTCCAGCACTACACCGCGATAGCGCGCACCGGTTTCGTCCAGCATAGCTTCAGCCTGGGCGACCTGGGCTTTGCGCCGCCCACCATCAAAGAGCTGGAATAGCATACCGGGGCCAATCGACCAGAAATTACTAGGCGCACTCAACCAGTTCCCGGTAGAAACACTTTGGTAACCAAAAGCCGCGCTCAAGCTCAACGCCGGGAAGTACGCAGTTTTCGCCACGCCAATATTGGCATTGGCAGCCGTAACCCGCCGCTGTGCTGCGGCAATATCAGGCCTGCGCTGCAACAAGGTAGAGGGCACACCCAGCGGGATCTGCGGCAGGGCAATCACATCCTGCCGACTGGCGATAGCAAAGCTGGAGGGAGAGTCGCCAACCAGGGCTGCAATCGCATGCTCTACCACCGCACGCTGCGCTTTCACCTGCTCTAGCTGCGAACGTGTGGTTTCAAGCTGCGTTTGGGCACGGCTCACGTCTAGGCCAGGCACAATGCCAGCATCGTGGCGCGTTTTGGTAATCACCAATGCCTTGTCATTGGCTTGTACGGTCTCTGCCAGAATATGGAGCTGTTGATCCAAGCCACGCAACACGATGAAATTTTCTGCGAGCTGGGCCTGCAAACTCAAGCGCACCGATTCAAGATCAGCCGCGCGCGCGCCAGCCTCGGCCACCCCGGCTTTGACGGTGTTGCGTACACGCCCCCATAAATCCAGCTCATAATTAGCCTGCAAGCCTATGCTGTAGTTGGAGTAGGTAGGCGGGATAACTGCATTGGGTGGTACCAACGGGCGATGCTCAGAAACTCGGTTACGCCCAGCCTGCCCGTTTGCAGACAATGTAGGAAACAATCCAGCCCGGGCTTGCTCACTGTAAGCCAGCGCCTGCTGATAACGTGCCAGTGCCGCTGCAAGGTCTGGACTGTGTGCCAGCAGTTTCTCTTGCAATGCATCCAACTCTGCATCGCCATACAGTTTCCACCAAGCCCCACGAGGCAAATGATCAGCCGGCTGGGCAGGCACCCAAGGTTGCGCCTCTTTGTAGGCGCTGGCCACCGGCACTTCCGGCAATTTCAACTCAGGAGCAAACGAACAGCCTCCAAGCAATGCCGCCAGGCCTAGCAAAGCATATTGCCTGACGCTCATGACTGGCCTGCCCCTTGGTTAGCCTTCGTATTAGCGCGCACTTGCATGCCATCGGTAATATCATCGGGAGGGCTGTCTATCAGCTTATCGCCAGCTTCCAAGCCAGTGCTGATTTCCAGGGTTTTACCCAAATCACGCGCCACGGTGACTGTTTTCAGCACAACTTTGTCATGCTCACCCAGCGTGGCAACACGCAAGCCATCCTGGCGGAAGATGATGGCACTGGCCGGGATGCTCAACGTGGCTTGACTGGCAGGCAGCTCAATGCCAGCACGCGCAAACCCGCCAGGTAACAGCTCGCCCTCTTTGTTCGGTACCAAAAACTGGAACAGGGTGGTGCCAGAAGCCGCATCCACGGCCCGTGACGAAGCCACCAGGCTGGCAGAATATTCCACGCCTGGGCGGCCTGGAATCGTCACCTTTGCCAAGGTACCCTGCCCCAATGCTGGCGCATAGCTTTGCGGCACATTCACATAAAGGCGCAGTTTGCGCATATCAGACACCACGAATAGTGGTTGTGCAGCCTCACCCGCATTGATGAGGGCACCAATATCGGTATGACGTGCAGTCACGATGCCATCAAACGGCGCCACTAGCCTAGTGAAACCCTTATTGGCTTGGACGCGGTCCAGGTTTGCCTGGGCAGCTTGCAAGAGCGCCTGCTTGGCTGCGTAATCGCCCAGGCGCTCGTCGACTTCCTGCTTGGAGACAGAATCAGTGTTCAACATGGATTGCCAACGTTTGGCAGTAGTTCCCGCCAATTCGGCATTCACCTTGGCAGCCGCCACATCGGCCTTGGCCTGTAGCAACTGCTGGTCTAGGTCCGGGGTTTCAATCTCACCGAGCAATTGGCCAGCCTTGACCGGGCTACCAATATCCACATGCCATTGCTTCAAATAGCCATTCACACGCGCATAGATAGGTGCACGCGCAAATGCCTCAAGACGGGCAGGCAATTCCAGGGTGCTCACATTACTGCCCGGCACAGGCTCCACCAGGGTTACCGATGGAATGGACTGCTCATTCGTCCATTGCTTGAGGGCATCGCTTTCCTTGGCCCGTATCGTCAAACCATACGCCACCACTCCAATCGCCACCAGGGCAATGATCAAGCTGCCTCGACGCACGGTACGGCGCGGGGCACCAAGATCAGTAGAGCTAAAATCAGATGACATTTACTTCTCCATAACTCGAATTCTCGACAACGGGCTTGCGGTAATTGCGGTGAACAACGCTAAATACCACAGGCACAAAAATCAGGGTGGTAATGGTGGCAAACAACAGGCCGCCGATGACTGCGCGCCCTAGCGGTGCATTCTGCTCACCACCCTCGCCCAGGCCCAATGCCATCGGCGCCATCCCTATCATCATGGCCAGGGCAGTCATCAATACCGGACGGAAGCGTACAAAACCAGCTTCTATCGCGGCCTGGGTCGCATTTCCCAGCTCTGCCAAGCGCTCGCGTGCAAAGCTGATCACCAACACGCTATTGGCAGTCGCCACCCCCATACACATGATCGCCCCGGTCAATGCCGGTACGGATAACGGGGTAAAGCTTGCAAACAGCATCCAGACAATGCCAGCAATCGCCGCAGGTAAGGCACTGACGATCACGAATGAGTCACTCCATGATTGGAAGTTCACCACGATCAACAGATAGATCAGCGCAATCGCCCCCACCAATCCAAACAGCAGGCCAGAAAATGCATGCTCCATGGTTTCGACCTGACCCAGCAAGGCAACGCTAGAGCCCTTGGGTACCGTGTCGGCATGAGCATCCATGATCTGGCGTATCTCCTTGGCCACAGCACCAAGATCACGTCCCTGGGTAGTAGCGTTGATCTGCACCATAGGTTGAATGTCATATTGGCTAACCAAGGCGTTGGCATTGCTACGCGAGAAAGTCGCCAAGCCACCCAAGATTTGTGAGGTTGTGCCCGGCACACTGCCATTGATCGGCAGGTTTTCCAGCGCAGACAGGCTATCCATTTTGTATTGAGGCGTTTGCATCACGATAGGATAAGAAACCCCATTCGCCGGGTTCAGCCAGAAAGTAGGGGCTACCTGGCTACTACCAGCCAAGTTGACCACCATGTTATTGGTCACGTCACGTGTCGTCAGGCCAAGCTCCTGCGCCCGCACCCGGTCAATATCGACATTCAGCACCGGATTACGACGCGACTGCTGTATACGCACGTCAGCGATGCCGGGCACCTTGCGGATTTCCGCCACCAGCATGTTGGCATAATCAAAATTAGCCTGCAGGTTATTGCCACGGATTTGCAGGTCAATCGGTGCTGGAGAGCCAAAATTCAGGATCTGGCTGACGATATCCGCTGGAGGGAAGGTAAAGGTTGCATCCGGGAACAGGCGCGGTAGCTCCTCGCGCAAGCGCTTGACGTAAGCAGCGGTTGGCTGGTGCTCGCGACTCAAGGCGATCTGGATATCGCCATCCTGCACCCCCATGATGCCAGTGTTATTGTAGGCAAGGTTGATTGAGCTGATCGGCAAGCCAATGTTGTCGACGATAGTTTCGACCTCATGAGCCGGGATGATCTTGCGAATCTCGGATTGTATATTGGCAAACTTGGCTGCTGTTTCCTCAAGCCGCGTACCCACAGGCACGCGTACGTGCATGAGAATCTGCCCGCCATCCACCTCAGGGAAGAAATTACGCCCCAGGAACGGTACCAGCGCGAAACTCAGCAAGATAAATGCCATGAAACCCGCAATAAACTTGCGGCGATTGGCCAGCATCAATAGCAAGATGCCACGATAGCCTTCACGGAAATGCTCAAAACGCGCCTCAAAACCACGCTGGAACCTCACCAGAGGATTGCGTGACGGAGCCAACACCAGATTATTACCATGCAGGTCGGTATGCGGAGCATGCGGCTTGAGCAGGTATTTGGCCATGGTCGGCACCAAGGTGCGCGACAAGATGAAGGAGCTCACCATCGCGAACATCACCGCCTCTGCCATCGGCACGAACAGGAAGCGCGACACCCCTTCCAGGAAGAACATCGGCACAAACACAATACAAATACACAAGAGCGAGACAAACGCAGGCGTCACAATCTGTCGCGCGCCATCAAGAATCGCAGGTTCCACCGGCTTCCCCTGCTCCAGGTGCCAATTGATGTTTTCTATCGTCACCGTGGCATCATCCACGAGGATACCCACGGCGAGCGCAAGCCCACCCAGCGTCATGATATTGAGTGTTTCCCCCACCAAGGCCAAGCTGGCAATTGCACCCAAAATGGATAATGGGATGGAGATTGCGATAATCACCGTAGAACGCCAGCTACCCAGGAACAGCAGAATCATAATGCTGGTCAGCGCGGCCGCAATACAGCCCTCCAGCACCACGCCCTTGATCGCGGCGCTGACGAAAATCGATTGATCGTTGATGGGGCGGACTTCCAGCTCATCAGGCAAGGTTGGCCTGATTTCGTCCAGTTTGGACTTAATACCATCCACAATCGCGAGTGTAGATGTCGCACCATTCTTGAGCACCGACATCAATACCGAACGCGCACCATCCACATGCACCAGATTGGTCTGAGGTGGATTACCGTCACGCACCTGCGCCACATCGCGGATATACACCGTTGCACCATTGACCACCTTGACCGGTAGATTGCCCAGCTCTTCCAACGCCGATGGGGCATTATTGAGCTGTATCGTATATTCAAAATTGCCGATTTTCTGGGTACCGGCAGGCAAGATCAGGTTCTGTGCAGCAAGCGCATTCGCCACATCCTGGCCAGACAGCCCCCGCGCCTGCATGGCATCGGGGTCCAAGTCGATCTGCACTTGGCGTGACTTGCCACCGAATGGCCAGGGAATAGCTGCTCCCGGCACGGATACCAGCCGCACCCGCACCGCATTCATACCCAAGTCTGCAAGGTTTTGTTCTGTCAGCCCTTTGCCTGCCAGGGCAAGCTGCAAGATAGGCACAGTGGAAGCGTTATAATTGAGGATAAGCGGAGGCTGCGTCCCAGGCGGCAATAAGCGCAACATGGTTTGCGAGATCGCCGTCACCTGCGCATTCGCCGTTGCCACATCAACGCCTGGCTGGAAGAAAATCTTGACGATACCGAACCCAGCATAAGAATTAGCCTCGATATGCTCAATATCGTTGACTGTTGTCGTCAATGAACGCTGGAAAGGCGTCATGATGCGCCCGGTCATCTGATCCGGGGACATCCCGGCATATTGCCAAGCAACCGCAATCACGGGGATACGAATTTCCGGGAAAATGTCGGTGGGCATGCGCAATGCCGACAACACACCCACGATCAGAATGAGGATCGCCATGACCACAAAGGTATACGGGCGCCTGAGCGCGATTTTTACTATGCCTAACATACAGGATTTACCACACTGGATTCTTTTGACAGACTGATTTAGTCAACAATTATTTCAGAGATTATCAGCCTCGTGCTTAATGGAAACTGCCACTTTCTTGCTTGATCATGCCATTATGACCTGACTAGAAGTAAGGGGATTGAAGCAAAAGCCTAAAGTAAAAAGCCGCTGTTGAAAGCGGCTTTTTACTTTCTATTCTGTCACTTTATGATTTGTTGACCGGCAGATTGATCTTGCAATCATTGTAGTCATGCTTATAGCCGTCATCCAGCTTCGCACCCTCTCCCTCCAACACCAGTGTCGTAATGCTGTTGCTGTATGCCCCAGAGTCCGTCTTGTTCAGCAGGATTTCCCGATCGGGCAGGATCAACCAGGCAGCTTTGCCAGCATCCACCTGCTTCACGTAGAACTTGCGTCCTTTGTCGCATAAATATGGCGTGGAACCAGCAGGCCCACTGTGACGCACATCGCCCTCACCTCCACCAAATGGCCAGAAATTGAAACCACCACACGCAGACAAAGTAGCCAGCAACCCAATGACCAACACCGACCTAGCAACATTAACCCACATTTCCAAAGCACCTCATGTTCGTACTGCGTGACTACGCAAAACGTACAGTATAAACAATGCGGCTTTAGTTAGCCTAGCCAGCTTTGCACTCTGAAGAATAATAGTCCTTGACCTCGTCTACCCACATCGGCTCTGCAAGGCCAAACCCCTGCAAGCCATCACAACCAAGCGCCTGCAAAAAGGATTTTTGCTCATCGTTCTCGACCCCTTCTGCGATCACCTTAAAATTAAGCGTATGACCGAGATTGATGATCGCCGAGACAATAGCCTGGTCATCCATCAAGGTACCGGTACCCAGGTTGCTGATAAATGCCTTGTCTATCTTGAGCTCATTGGCTGGCAAGCGCTTGAGATATAGCAGGCTGGAATATCCTGTACCGAAATCATCAATCGAGATATTCACACCAAGCTGGGATAATTGATTCAATATCTCCAGTGTTTTCTTGGCGTTGTGCATCGCAACAGTTTCGGTAATTTCGAGCGTCAGGCAATGAGGCGGCAGCTCCCATCGGGCCAGTACCTGCCTGACCACATCCAGTAGCCGCTCATGCGAAAACTGCAAGGCCGATAGATTGATCGCGACATGCCATTTCTCGCAGCCCGAGCTGTACCACTCCTTCATTTGTCGACAAGCCGCATTGAGCACCCATTCGCCAATCGGGATGATCAAGCCAGACTTCTCAGCCAAGGAGACAAAATGATCAGGAAGCACCAACCCCAATGTCGGATGCTGCCAGCGTAATAGCACCTCAAACCCCACCACATGGTTATGCAAGTCAAACTTGGGCTGGTACATCAACACAAACTGCTGCCTTTCAAGCGCTGCCCCCAAATCCAACATCATGTCCAACCGTTCCCGCGTATCCAGGTGCATGGACATCTCAAAAACATGATAGCCATTACGGCCAGCACGCTTGGTGTAATACATGGCGGCATCTGCATTGATGGCAAGCTCGCGATAATTTGCCCCATGGTTGGGATACATGGCGATGCCAATACTGGTGGAGACATGCAATTCGCGCTCTTCAGTGTGAAAGGGCTGCCTGATCACCGAGACGATCTTGTTGGCAACAATACATGCCTCTTCGACATTGACCCTTTCAAGCAACACGACGAACTCATCCCCACCCATGCGCGCCACGGTATCATGCCCGCGAAGAATTCCATGTAGCCTGGTTGCTACCTCTACCAGCAAACTGTCCCCGACGTGATGCCCCAAGGAGTCATTGATGGTCTTGAAACCATCAATATCCACAAACAGCAAGGCAAATTGCTCCTGGTCGCGTTTTGCTCGGCTCAAGGCCTCTGCCACCTTGCTCTCCAACATCATTCGATTAGGCAGATTCGTCAGGTTGTCATGCAGCGATCGATGCAGTAGTTCCTTATTGGCTTGTTCCAATGATCTCGCTAAGTGGATAAACCGACTGATCCTGACTTCTAGCTTGGCATCCAGCAATGTCACGATAAAAGCCACAAACAGAATGCTCCCGACCCCTGCGATCACCATGATGCTCAGGTCATCCAAGTTAGTCCCGTTAGCAGCACCACAAACACTACCCAAAGGGAAGCTGGCTGCCGCCATGGCGGTGTAATGCATACCACCAATCGCAGCGCCCATCACCAATGCAGCACCCAACCTGGCAAACCATCCACGGTGAAATTTATGACGCAACTTGAAAGTGATCCACATCGCCGCCCCCGAGGCAGCAATAGCAATCAAGATAGATAAGATGACCAGCCAGGGATCATAGACAGGGATTGGATCCATTAACATGGACCACATGCCAAGATAATGCATGCTGGCAACACCCACCCCCATTAGGACCGCACTACCAGCTAAACGAGTCAAAGGTAAGGTTGGCCGAACAGCCTGGAATAGGGCAACCCCTGATGCAAGAATTGCTACTAGCAAAGAGAGCAGAGTAATGGCGGGATCATAACCAAGCGGAATATCAAGATGGAAGGCCAGCATGCCAATAAAGTGCATGGACCATATGCCAGCACCCAGAGTCGCCGCGCTCCCCCATAGCCACCATCGGGAAAGCTTCTCCCCTTTGGCGGGATTAACGCGCTCTGACATGGCTAATGCCGCATACGAAGCAAACATGGCAACGATGAGCGAAACTAACACGAGAGACTGGTTATAGCCTTCGCTCAGCATGATACGAAACCTCTCAAGATTGCCTTCAACGCAACTCCCTCCCAAGATTACGTTTGCTCAAACTCAAGTATTGAAGCCGTTGCTGGCACTATAGCGGAAAATGAAAAAAACGAAATCTCTTTTTTGAAGCTATTCCGCAAGTGTTACTTCTCCCGCCAAAGTTATATTGGAGGCAAATAGCGACTGCTCCACAAACCAATGCTATCTGCCACAAACTCAGATGCAGGACGCTCATAGACCATATGATCTGCATCCTCGATAGCGATCAAGCTCTTGGGATGGCTAGCCGCCTCGAATAGTGCGTGAGCATGCTGCATCGGTACCATGTCATCTCTCGGAGAGTGCATCATCAGCAAGGGGACGCCGATGCTACCTATCAGTCTCGCCATATCAAATTGGCGTGCATTGTCCACGAACTGCTGGCGCAAGGTGTAGCGCTGCCGATTCACCTCTATCTCGGTAGCGCCGTATTGTTCAATTTCCCCGGTTTTTCCCGACCCAATAATCGCCAGCACATGGGCAGGGCTACTAGGCGTGGCAATCGTGACGCAAGCCTTGACCTCATTGATTAGACGACTAGCGTTGATAGCAACCAAGCCACCAAAGCTATGGCCGATCAATAAATCTGGAGCCCGGACATGCAGTCGCAACCAGTCAGCTGCACTGACAAAATCCTGGGTCTGCGTATCCAGATTGGTCAAAGAAAAATCGCCTTCGCTCTGACCAACACCGGTGAAATCGATACGTAAGGACCCTATGCCATACTCGAGTAATCGGCGCGCGGTTCTGGTGGCAATCAAGATATCTTTTGCGCAGCCAAATGCAGGCGCAATCATCGCCATGCCACGTAACGGTGTCTCAGGCAGCTCTACTCTCGCTGCCAAGCCTAACCCATCCGGGTTATGAATAATGATATGTTGAGATTCCGTTAGCTTTGCCATACGGTCACATGCTGCCTTCTACAATCAGGTGCTGCATACTAGCACTGTTATTCGCGGTAAATAGCCATAAATCCATTGCCTTGAAATAGATCGCGATGATAGTGTCCCTACCATGATGAGCTTGAGCTAGGAGAATTTCATTGGGTAGTCGCTTGAATCTACAAGCCAAAGACAGCATTCGACGTTACCGTTTACGCACGTGGCTGGGATTACTCGTAATCATCGCTTTGCTGCCCATTCTGGGCTTGGCCATCCTGGCCGTCTGGCAAGTCACCGTACAAGACAAGAGTGCCAGTAAAACCCGCCTGCTGGATAGCGCACGCGCACTGGCACGATCCGTCGAAAATGACATCATCATCAACACGACCTTGCTAAAGTCACTCGCTGCGGCAAGCTACACCCACCAGACTAGTATTGAGCAACTACAAAGCTGGCTGGATCATGCCCAGCCCGGATTAGGACGCTTATACGTCGTATCCCCACACGAAAGGCTGACACCAACATCCGAGCATGATGAGCTACCTCCGGCAGAGTTTTTGCAATCTGCACTTGATTTCACGGATCGCAACCGACCAGTGATTTCCAACTTGTACTTCACCTCTCCTTTGCATGACCCAAAAATTGCATTGGGGATTGCCTGGCAGCACGAATCCATCCAACAAGTCCTGTATTTCGTTCTCTCCCCTCGACGGCTGCTGCAATTGGCGCCACAACTTGGTTCATCAGAGACCAGCTTGCTGATTGCCATCGTCGATGGCAATGGCAACATCATCGCGCGCTCACGTGACAATGACCGCTATGTCGGTCAATCTGTGCCAGACTGGGAAAAGCTCATGTCATTGCCAAGAAGTGAGAAGTTCTTTGAAGCCAAAACCAAGGAAGGCTCACATGTCATCTTTTCCTATGAGTTCCTTGCAGGCACTCCAGGCTGGGTTTTGGTAGTAGGAGAGCCTCTGCAAGCTTTTGATGCGCGATGGAAGAAACCCCTGATGCAGCTTGGCATTGGCGGCGGCATCATGTTGCTACTTGCACTATGGCTAACCAGCAAACTGTCTGGCTATATCCTGCGACCTATGCGCTCCTTAGCAAAAGAAGCTCGCGGCATTATTGATAACAAATACCAAGAGCTTTACAACACGGTCGAATACAGCTCATCTAGAATCCTGGAATTCGACTCCCTGCATGAAAGCATTATCGCCGCCCAAACCGCCCTCAAACTCAGTACCCAACAAGCAGAAAACAGCGAGCTAAAATACCGCACACTTGCTCACACGGGGGCTTTGACACTATGGGAAGCCAATGCAAAACAAGGCATCACTTCCATCACAGGCTGGCAGGAATTGACGGGCGCACCGAATGAGCACGCCTTGCGATGGAACTGGATAAAACGTGTTCATCCGGAAGATGTCAATGCCGTGCGCCAATGCCTTTCTTCCGACACTAATGACCTGGATTGTGAATTCCGTATCCTGACCGCTGACCAGACATGGCATTGGGTACGTGCCAAGGGCTCAGCCATCCCCTCGAAGAACACCTCACAAGGATGGATAGGCACATTGGAAGACATCCATGAGCGCAGAAAAATGCAGGAGCATGTGGCCCACTTGGCATTGCATGACGATCTGACCAAGCTACCCAACCGCACAGCATTGAACCAGCACCTGCAGCAGATGCTGTCACGCACAACACATGGCCATCAGTCTGGTATCTTGTTTCTGGACTTGGATTACTTCAAAGAAGTCAACGACACCCATGGCCATGAAACCGGGGATGCGCTGCTCACCGCAGTCAGCGCAAGATTATCGGCACTGGCACGCGACAATGACTTTATCGCTCGCCTTGGCGGTGATGAGTTTGTCGTGGTCTGTAGCCAGCTATCCTTTCAGGAAGAATTAGCGCTCATTGCAAAACGCATCATCCTGACACTCAGCCAGCCATTCAACCTGCAAGGCCTCACCATACACATCGGCGTGAGCATCGGGATCACCCTGCTATCAAATACCATGAGCGCCAACGAGCACCTCAAACAAGCAGATATTGCCCTATACAAAGCCAAGGAAAATGGCAAAAACTGTTATGTTTTTCACCATGAGATCAACATCGACTAAACAGCAGCTTACCTACTAACGACACCTAAATATCGACGCAAACATCATGCCCTCTGGGCATTGTGCTCAGTCACTATAGAAAAATGGTGCCGGAGATAGGAGTCGAACCTACGACCTTCGCATTACGAATGCGCTGCTCTACCAACTGAGCTACACCGGCATCGTGCATTGCATTTTATTACAAACCACTGACAGAATTCACTACTTGGGGAACCCCTCGATTATGTCAGTTGAAATGGAAATCTCACGCAGAAAACACAGCAAGCCTGCGACCAATGAGCCCATCGCACAAATAAACAACAGGGAAACCAGCCGCGACGGGTTCCAGCCCACCTCTGTAGCGGCAAACAAGGTAGCAATGACCACGCAGACCAGCAACGCTGCCAATGTAGATAAGCTAATAGCCAGATGAATCCAGCGCGAACGCTTGAGCAAGGTATGCATTTCCAGTGACTTCTGCTCATGGCTCCAGCCACCAGATTCATGCAATTCGCGAAACCGATCCACCACCCGCGCCAATCGGCTTGCCATCACGCCCAGCATGGCACCCGCACCGGTGAGCAAGAAAGCAGGCGCTACCGCCAACTGGATGACATTGGCAACACTCGCCACATTTAATACATCAGGCACGGGCAACATCAATGTTTCTCCTTGGAGCCAACCAGGCCGATCATCAGCCGTACAACCATATACACCACCCATGAAAACATGCGCTTGAACACATGTCGGCGCGACCAGTCCTCTGGCCGTACCTTGATGGATTTTTCTGCAATCGCTTTTTCCAGATCGGCCTTGAGTTCGGCATTGAACGCTTTATCCTGCACCAGGATATTGGCCTCGCGCGCCAGCAACAAGCTAAAAGGGTCGATGTTGGAAGAACCTACTGTCGCCCAGCGATTATCTGCTACCGCTACTTTGCTATGCATAAAGCTCGCACGATATTCGTAAATCTCGATACCATGCCGCAACAGCACACCATAGACTTCATGCGTGGCAAACATGAGCCAATACTCCATGCGCCCCTGCAACAATAGCCGTACACGCACGCCGCGCCTGGCGGCCTCGATCAAGGCCTGACGAAACTTCTTTCCCGGTACGAAATAAGCACTGGCAATGATGATGTCAGTACGCGCCTTGCCAATCGCCTTGAGATAAGCACGCTCAATATCACGGCGATGCAATACATTGTCGCGTACAACAAACGCAGCCCGCATACCATTACTGATAAAAGCAGGTGCGGGCAAATTGGGATAGGCGGCCACCTCTCGCAGATGCATCCAGGCCAATCGCCGCCACAGGTTGCGCACGCTCGCATGAATGCTGAACACCAATGGCCCATCTACGCGAACCGCATAATCCACACGGGGTGCATCGAGATTGCTAGGTACATTCATGTCATCAATGATATTAATGCCGCCAACGTAAGCATGCTGTCCATCAAACACCGAGACCTTGCGGTGCAAGCGCCTCAAGCGGCTACGTTTGAACGACCACGCAGAAATCTTGGGGCGGTAGAACATGACCTTGACGCCAAAAGCTTCGAGTTCCAGCACAAATGTCGGGGCTAACTTGCGGCTGCCAAAACCATCCAGGAGCAAGTGCACTGCCACACCACGTGCAGCGGCAGCCTTAAGCTTCTCCCCAATCATGAGGCCTGTATCATCCAGCTCATAAATATATGTCTGGATGTGGATCTCACGTTGAGCTGCCTCAATGGAGGCTGCCAGTGCCGGGAAAAATTCGGTACCGTTTCTGAGCAGGGTGATGTGATTACCGGCTTCCCAGCGCATCACACCCTCGAAAGCACCGCAGTGAGTGCAGCATGGTCAGATACCTTGACGAACTGCGGACCGGAATGCACTTCCACATGCCGTACATTAAAGCCGCGCACATAAATACGATCTAGCCTGAATACCGGCAGGAAGGACGGAAAACTGCGAGCAGGTTTGCCACCGTGATGCTCAAAGACTTCATGCAAATGCAGCCCATGTACCAGCTCCCGACCCGCCGTCATGCTCCAGTCATTAAAATCACCGGCAATCACTAGCGGCGCATCGGCAGGTACCATTTCCTCGATGCGCTCCCGCAACAGGCCGATCTGTTGCCGACGCCAGCGTGCAAATAGGCCCAAATGTACGCAAATACAGTGCAATGGCTGCTGCCAGCCGGGCACGGCAATTTCACAATGCAACAGGCCACGCTGCTCGCTATGGTGCGCGGAAATATCGGTGTTTTCGTATTTGGCAATGGGAAACTTGGACAGCAAGGCATTGCCATGATGCCCGGCAGGATAGACGGAATTCTTGCCGTATGCGTAATCGCTCCAGACCGCGTCAGCAAGAAACTCTACCTGCCCGTCCAGCGGCCAGGCGCTGAACCGACGACTGTGCTTGATATGCTGATCACGCACTTCTTGCAGAAAAACGATGTCTGCCTGCAGCTTGCGGATCAGCTCACGCTGCTCATGCAGGGCAAAGCGTGCATTGAAACTTGTCACACCTTTATGGATATTAAAGGTGGCAATACGCAGGACGTTCTGCAAGCCTAGCCCTTCATCAAGATGCGTCCAGCATGCGTTGCAAGGTCAGGCGCGCCAACTCGGCCTCGTGCTCAGGCACCCTGATCTGGTTAACCACATTACCTTCCACCAGGTTCTCCAGCGTCCAGGCCAAATGCTGGGGATCAATACGCGCCATAGTGGAGCATTCGCAGATCACGTGCGACATGAACTGCACGATCTTACCCTCTGGCTTCATCTGCTCAGCCAGGCGATTCACCAGATTCAACTCGGTGCCCACCAGCCAGCGCGTACCTGCAGGCGCGTCACTGACTGTTTTGAGGATGTACTCGGTGGAACCAACGTAATCAGAATTGAGGCAGACCTCGAATGGCGACTCGGGGTGCGAAATCACGATACCATCGGGATGCTCGGCACGGAAGCGTGTAATGTTTTGCTCGCGGAACATCTGGTGCACGGCGCAATGGCCTTTCCACAGCAGTATCTTGGCGTTCTTGATCTGCTCTTCCGTCAAACCGCCCATGGGAAGATCAGGATCCCACACTGGCATTTGCTCTAGTGGAATACCCATCTTGTAACCAGACCAGCGGCCCAGATTTTGATCAGGGAAGAACAACACCTTTTCACGTTGCTTGAAGCCCCACTCAATAATCTTTGTCGCATTGGTAGAGGTGCAAACGATACCACCATGCTCGCCGCAAAACGCCTTGAGGTCGGCTGCAGAGTTAATGTAGGTAATAGGTGTAATGGTCGCGTCAAAATCCAGCACTTTGGATAATTCGCGGCGGGAGCGCTCCACCTTGGCAAGATTCGCCATATCGGCCATGGAGCAGCCTGCAGATAAATCTGGCAGGATGGAAATCTGCTCAGGCCGGGAGAGGATATCCGCAACCTCCGCCATAAAATGTACACCAAGGAACACAATATATTGCGCGTCGGTCTCGGCAGCAAAACGGGACAATTTGAGCGAGTCGCCAGTGTAGTCAGCATGGCGATAGACGCTTTCCTGCTGATAGTGGTGCCCGAGGATTACCAGTTTTTTCCCAAGCTTTTGCTTGGCCGCAATAATGCGTGCCTGTAACTCAGCCTCCTGGGTTGCCTGGAAACGCTCAAACCTGATCGGCTCAGCGACGACGTTTTTTTCTGTTGTCTCTAGAGTTGCTTGCATAGCTGATATTTCACAATATTAAATGATGTCGCTCGCCCAGTTTGCGCAGGGCCTCGATATTCGTCCATGAAAACACGCGCTGCGCCGCTTCACGCCAATCCACCCATTCGTAAGCCACATGTTCACGCGGAGCGAGTTGGACAGCAACAGGCGCTGGTAATTCCAATCCAAAAATATGTTCGGTATTTTCCGTCACACCAGGGGCATAGCGAAAGCGCCAGTGCGGATATATTTCGTATACATGCGATAGTTGCCAATCCACCAATTTGTACTCGGTTGCATCCAGGCCAGTTTCTTCATGCACTTCGCGGATGGCAGCCGCCATGGGCTGCTCCAGCTCACCATTGGGCAGTTGCTCCAGACTACCCGTCACCGACTGCCAGAAACCGGGCTTATCCGCACGCTCCATGATAAGCACCTGTAAATCAGTGGTATGAATCAATACCAGCGCCGACACCGGGATTTTATAAACCGGCTGATGACTTTCCACTAATCGCCCTCGAACTCGCACAAGCTAAATGTCTTGTAGCCCAGTGTACGCAGCTTTCGCTCACCGCCCAGATCAGGCAGGCCGATAATAAAGGAACACTCAATCAAATTGCCCCCCAGCTTCTCAATCAACACAGCAGCAGCTTCCGCCGTGCCGCCCGTGGCAATCAAGTCATCCAGCAACAATATGTTTTCATTTGGGCTGATGGCATCGCTATGGATTTCCACACGGTCAGTGCCATATTCCAATGCATAGTCATGCCCCAGCACATCGCCAGGCAGCTTGCCCTTTTTGCGCACAGGCACAAACCCCACACCAAGCTCATAAGCCACCGCAGCACCAACAATGAACCCGCGCGACTCGATACCCACCACTTTATCAACCTGGGCATTGGCATAACGTGCAACCAGCGCATCCACCACTTGCCGCAAGCCATCGGCATCCTTGAGCAACGTAGTAATGTCGCGAAACTGGACACCGGGCTTGGGGTAATCGGGAATAGTGCGGATGAGTGACTTGATGTTCATTTACGTCACTATCTACCGACTGATACAAAAATGAAATCGCGCTAGACTGGCAAGGCGCGCACTCGCAGACAGTACATCAAGTACGGCACGAGTTTGCAACGCTGCCAGCACAAGCGATTTCATATTATGCAGCAGGGTTCTGCTGACGCACGCGGATATGCAACTCGCGCAACTGCTTTTCGTCGACTTCGTTGGGCGCATTGGTCATCAGGCATTGCGCGCGCTGGGTCTTGGGGAAGGCAATCACGTCGCGGATGGATTCGGCACCGGCCATCAGGGTGACCAGACGGTCGAGACCGAAGGCGAGGCCGCCGTGCGGTGGGGCACCATATTGCAGGGCGTCGAGCAGGAAGCCGAATTTCTCCTGGGCTTCTTCTTTGCTGATCTTGAGCGCGTCGAACACCTTGGACTGCACTTCCTGCTTGTGGATACGCACGGAACCGCCGCCGACTTCCCAGCCGTTGAGCACCATGTCATACGCTTTGGACAAGGCGGCACCGGGGTTGGTGGTGAGCAGGTCTTCGTGACCATCCTTGGGACTGGTGAAGGGGTGGTGCAGCGCGACCCAGCGGTCGGCTTCTTCGTCGTGTTCGAACATGGGGAAATCCACCACCCACAGCGGTGCCCAGGCACGGCCATCAACATGGCCTTTTTCGTGGCCGACCTTGGTGCGCAGAGCGCCCAGGGCTTCGTTCACCACTTTGGCCTTGTCGGCACCGAAGAACACGATGTCGCCATTTTGCGCACCGGTGCGGTCAATAATGGCTTGCAGTGCGTTGACGTGGATGTTCTTGACGATAGGGCTTTGCAGGCCTTCTTCGTTGAGCTTGGTGATGTCGTTGATCTTGATGTAAGCCAGACCTTTGGCACCGTAGATCTTGACGAACTCGGTGTAGGCGTCGATCTCGGAGCGGCTAATGGCAGCGCCATTGGGCACGCGCATGGCGGCCACGCGACCACCGGCCATATTGGCGGCACCGGCGAACACCTTGAAATCCACATCTTTCATGATGTCAGTCAGCTCGGTGATTTCCAGGGTCACGCGCATGTCGGGCTTATCGGAGCCGTATTTGTTCATGGCTTCGGAGAATGGCATGCGCGGGAACTGCGCAGGCAGATCAATGTTCTGCACGCTCTTGAACATCTTGCGGATCATGTCTTCCACGATGTTCATGATCTCTTCTTCGCCGAGGAAGGAGGTTTCAATATCGACCTGGGTGAATTCAGGCTGGCGGTCCGCACGCAAGTCTTCGTCGCGGAAACACTTGGTGATCTGGAAGTAACGGTCAAAGCCCGACACCATCAGCAGCTGCTTGAACAGCTGGGGCGATTGCGGCAATGCAAAGAACTGGCCGTGATGCACGCGCGATGGCACCAGGTAATCGCGGGCACCTTCCGGGGTGGAGCGGGTCAGCATAGGCGTTTCGACTTCAATGAAGCCGTTGCTGTCCAGATGGTCACGCAGGGTCTTGGCCACGCGGTAGCGCAGCATCATGTTTTTTTGCATGGCGGGGCGGCGCAGGTCGATGTAGCGATGCTCCAGGCGCACCATTTCGCTCAGATTGTCGTCGTCCAGCATGAACGGTGGCGTCAGCGATGCATTGAGAATCTCGATCTCGGTCGCCAGCATTTCCACTTCCCCGGTCGGGATGTTGGCATTCACAGTACCTTCAGGACGCGCACGCACCTTACAGACCACTTTCAGCACGAACTCACTGCGCACGGTTTCAGCCAGGGCAAATGCCGCAGGCGTATCAGGATCAATCACGATCTGAGCCATGCCTTCACGATCACGCAGGTCAATGAAAATCACGCCACCATGGTCGCGACGGCGATGTGCCCAGCCACAGAGGGTAACGGTCTGGCCAATATGTTCACGGTTCAGGTGACCGCAGTAATGAGTACGCATAACTATTTTCTTGTAGGCTATAACTTAAGGTTAAAAGGTCAAGGCTTGGCTTTGCCGGCTGGCGCAACCACTCCCATGGAAATAATGTATTTCAAGGCTTCATCCACACTCATATCCAGCTCCACCACATCCGCCTTGGGCATCATCAGGAAAAAACCGGAAGTTGGGTTAGGCGTGGTAGGGATATAGACGCTCACGTATTCACCCTGGAGGTAATTCGCCACATCGCCGCCTGGCTGTCCGGTCAGGAAGCCGATCGTCCAGCTACCTTGACGTGGATATTGCACCAGCAGGGCCTTGCGAAATGCTTGGCCAGAATCAGAGAACAAGGTGTCCGACACTTGCTTAACACTGTAGTAAATGGACTTGACCACCGGCACACGTGCCAGCAATGCTTCCCAGAACTGGATAATACGCTTGCCGAAGAAGTTGGTCGCGATGACACCAGTGCCAAACACGATCAGCAAGGTCAGGATTGCGCCGATACCGGGGATCGCACGCCCAAACTGGGCCTCAGGGCGCCAAGCAACGGGTAGCAACAACAGGCTCTGGTCCATCAGCCCAATCAATGTGCTCAATACCCAGATGGTGATGCACAACGGCACCAGCACCAGTAGTCCAGTAATAAAGTAACTTTTCATGGCAGCTCTAACGTGAAGGCAAATGGACTACATTAATGGCAGGCACATCCTGTGCCACAGGCAGCGGGGGCTACTTCCTCAGATTTCTTCGCAGGGCTTCCGCCCTTGAAGTCAGTTGCATACCAGCCCGAGCCACTGAGTTGGAAATTCGGTGCAGAGACCTGCTTCTCGAAGGTTTCCTTTGCACATGCCGGACATACGGTCGTGCCAGCCTCGCTGACCTTACGCATCAGCTCCGCTTTATGACCACAACTGCTACATTGATAATCGTAAATAGGCATCGTCACACCCCCGAAAAAACGAAATTATACCCGAATGCACGCTGGCTAAGATATGGGGCCAACCATGCCTGATGAAAACCTTGCTCAGCTAATTAAATGAATTCGCAATAGAAACCCCTGGCAAAGGGTGCGCCCGAACCAAATCGCAACACTGTTGCAAATATACAATTCAGAACATTATAATGCTGCAAAAAATTATAGTTCTTACGTTGCGACCCAACCCATTCTACTTAAAGAAAAATCTGCGGCCATGCCCATCAAACAACGTCTTCAGTATCTCTTGCCCTTACTAATGTCCGCTACTTATCCGAGCTATGCCGCAGAGCCTGCCGAGAACTCGGGCGTGCTAGAAGAAGTCACCGTCAAAGCATCAAGCACGAGCAAGACAAACAACTACTACCAGAGAGATGCTGGTGCTTCGACCAGAACTGATACACCGCAACAGGAAACCTCGCAAGCAGTCAAAATCATTTCGCGCCAGGCGCTGGATGATATCCAGGCAACACGTGTCGCTGACACGTACGATTTGGTAAGTGGTGTCAGCCGTCAGAACAATTTTGGTGGTTTATGGGATAACTTCGCCATCCGTGGCTTTGCCGGGCATGAAAACACCGGCCCCGCCATGCTACGCAATGGCTTCTCAGGCAACCGTGGCTACAATCCGCCGCGCGATACCGCCAATACAGAACGTGTGGAATTTCTCAAAGGCCCGGCGGCTGCGCTGTATGGCAACAGTGAGCCTGGAGGCACGCTCAACGTGGTCACCAAGAAACCGCAATTCAAAGCCAGCAATGTGGCTGAAATCTATGCAGGCAGCTATGACAGCTATCGTAGCTCCATCGACTCCACAGGACCTATCACGGAAAATCTGGCTTATCGCATGATTGTCGCAGCAGAAGACAATGGTGGTTTTCGTGATTATGTCGATAGCAAGCGCCTGCTGATTGCCCCATCCTTCACCTGGTTGCTCGGCCCTGCCACCTCGCTCACCTATGAACTGGAATACCTCAAGCACCAACTGCCCATGGATCGCGGCATTCCATTGCGCGACATCAATGGCAACCGCCTGCACAACATCAAGCGCGAGCGCTTCCTGGGAGAGCCGAATACAGGCGACTTCAAGATGGAAGCCTATACCCACCAATTAACGCTGGATCATGAGTTTTCTGATCAATGGCGTGGTCGTGCTGGTATCGTTTATAAAGACAACTCAACCGATGGCGGATCGCTGGAAACCATCCCGGCACTCAACCGCATCAGCCCGAATGGTGACGTGCAACGTCAATGGCGCATTCGCGACTACCAATCCACCGACTTATCTGTCCAGGCCGATCTGAATGGCAAATTTAAAACTGGCAGCATCAGCCACGACTTCCTCGTGGGTATGGAAGCCTATCGTTTCCACAATGATCAATATATGGTGTCAATGCGCAATGGCACAGACTGGAACACCAACATCTACAACCCTGTGTATGGCTTTACCCAACCTTCATTGAACCAGTTCAGCATCGCTACCAACTTTTACGAGAAACAGACCGACGTTGCGCTGTTTGTACAAGACCAACTCAGCCTGACAGAAAAATGGAAGCTGATGGGTGGTTTGCGCTTTGAATCGTATAGGCAGAACCTCAACGACAAGCGCACCGACAGCATCTCCAAGCAAGATCACTTCGTAACTTCGCCACGAGCTGGTCTAACGTATATCGTCAATCCAGAAATCTCGCTCTATACATCATGGAGCCGCTCATTCCGCCCCAATGCAGGTGTGGCAGGAGGAAGTAGTTTTGGTGTTGATGCCGCAGGCAGTGGTTTTGATCCAGAACGTGGCCGCGCGTTTGAAGTTGGCATGAAATACCAATCCACCGACCAGCGCCTAGGGGGAAGCATTGCCGCTTTTGACATCACAAAACAGAATGTACTGACCACAGACCCTGGTGACGTACTAGGCAGATCAATTGCCGCAGGTGAAGTGCGTAGCCGTGGATTGGAAATTGACCTGAGCGGTCAAATTACTGATCACCTGCGTGCAATTGCCAGCTATGCCTACACCGATAGCTATCTTGGCAAAGACCTCAAAGTCACCCCGATTACCACATTGCTGCCAGATGGTATTGTGCAGGCAGGCTCCCGCCTATCCAACATCCCCAAGCACTCCGCCAATGCCTTACTCATGCACGAACAAACCCTGGCCAATGGCGGCAAGCTAGGGCTGGGTGGCGGCTTCACTTATGTTGGCAAACGTGCCGATAGTACCGAAGACATCTTTGAACTGCCTTCGTATGTCACGGTACGGCTAACGACGTATTGGCAAATCGACCCAAAACTACGACTATCGTTTGACGTCACTAACTTGTTTGACCGTGAATACTATGCCAGCTCCTACAACAGTACCTGGGCATTACCCGGGGCACCACGCATGATGACACTCGGCCTGCAAGCCAAGTTTTAAGCCCACTATGAAGTTGTCTATTTTCCGCGCCTTGCTGCGCAAGAGATGGTTGTCTGGCGCATTGATCATGGCCAGCGTGGCTATCCACAACCCAGCCTGTTCAGCAGGCACCACTCCTGCCAAGACCAGCCTCAGCATGGTAGGTCCATGGGAGCTCAGTTCACTGGAACCTTCACGCACAGGCTATATGTTCCAGCGCATGCAAGTGGCTGAAACGCTCGTGGGTGTGGATGTGAACGGTCGCGCTGTTTCTGGGCTTGCCCAGCAATGGAAAGTATCTGCTGACCAGCTACGCTGGCGCTTTGTTCTACGTCCAGGCGCAAAGTTTCATGATGGCACCATGGTCACGCCAGCCAGCGTAGCGCAGAATCTGCAACGTGCCTGGAAGCAGGCCGGTGGTGTGCTTTACATGGCACCGATCACGGCCATCAGCGAAACAGCCGATGGCATCAGCATTACGCTGGCAAAGCCTTATGCCCGGCTGCCCATGTTGCTGGCGCATAGCACCACCATTATCCTGGCGCCTACTGCCTATGGCAGCAATGGCAGGGTCGCGCACATGATAGGCAGCGGCCCCTATCAGTTGGTGCACCATGTCTTGCCACAGCAACTGGATTTCGCGCTTTCGCCTTATTGGAATGGCAAGCAACCTCATATCCGCACGGTGCGCTATCTTTCTGTCAGCAGATCAGAAACGCGTGCCCTGATGGCTGAATCACACCAGGCAGACCTGGTGTTTGGCTTTGACCCTGCCAGCCTGCAACGCCTACGCCATAACCCAAAAGTAGTCTTGCAAGAGGCCGATGTCGCCCGCACCATCGTGCTCAAGCTCAATAGCGGCCATCGCTGGCTCAACACGCCGGCCTCCAGGCAGGCACTGAGCCTTGCCATCAATCGCACCGGGATCGCCAAGGGCATCTTGCGTACGCCTGAATTAGCGGCAGAGCAGTTCATGCCGCCCAGCATGCACGGCTGGTATCAGGCAGATGCTGATTTCCCCAAACTGGGCACCGATCTTGAAAAAGCCCGCGGATTACTCACGGCACAAGGCTGGAAACCGGGGAAAGACGGAATTCTGCAAAAAGATGGCGAGCGCTTTGCGCTGACATTGACTGCCTTCCCAGACCGCCCGGAGCTGCCGATTGTTGCCACTGCCTTGCAGGATCAATTCCGCCAGCTCGGCATAGACGTCAAGCTCGTGGTGACTAACTCCAGCGAGATTCCCCTCGGGCATCGCCGCGGCACGCTGGATATGGGCCTATTGGCACTGAACTTCACGGTAGTGCCTGACCCATTCATTGCCATGAACCAGAACTTCAACAAGCATGGCGGCGACTGGGGCGCGATGCAGTGGGACAACACCACCGTGCCAGCCCTGCTGGATAAACTGGCCACCAGCACCGACGAGCAGGCCAACCAGCGCTATCAGCACGATATTATGCTCACCTTGCAGCAAGAGCTGCCCGCCATTCCTATCACGTGGTATCGCTTGCCTGTTGCCGTGCACCCCGAGTTGCGTGGCGTCAAGGTGGACCCACTCGAACAATCCTATTACCTCACCGATATGTACTGGCCTGCCAGCGCTCATCAACCATGATCCATACCATTAGCCTATTATTACTACGCCGCTTGATGCAGGCCTTATTGGTCGCCCTGCTGGTCAGCACACTATCGTTCTTCCTGATGCATCACCTGTCAGGTGATCTTGCCTTCCGCATTGCCGCAGGACGTTATGGTTACGACATGGTCACGGCTGCCGCTGCTGATGCCGTGCGCATCGAACTGGGGTTGGACAGGCCGATATGGCAAGGCCTGCTCATGCACTGGCAAGCATTGCTGCACCTTGACTTGGGCAATTCCTACATCACCAGCGCCCCAGTCATCGAGGAAATCCGCGTGCAATTTGGTCACACACTAGTCCTGGCGCTGGCTGCACTGCTGCTCTCAGTAGTCATTGCGTTACCAATCGGGCTGTTGTCCGGCCTCCATTCCGGTGGATGGCTAGACAGGATCACCATGGGATGCTCACTCGCCCTGCGCGCATTGCCGCCTTTCCTGCTTGGCATCCTGCTGATTTTGCTGATGTCCAGTCAGCTTGGGCTCACCAACGCCGCCAGTGCCAGCCATGAACATGGCGGGCTACTGTTACCCGCCTTGACCCTGGCGCTGAGCCTGGCCGCCGTATCCTCCCGCGTGGCACGCGATGCCATGGTCGCCGTGCGCGGCTCGGCCTATTTCCAGTTTGCACGTAGCAAGGGCCTCACCGACCTGCAAGCCCTGCTACGCCACGGCATCCGCAATGCAGCAGTACCGGTGATTGCCTATCTGGGCGTGCAGCTGATCTTCCTGATGGAAGGCGTGATCGTGATTGAAAGCCTGTTTGCCTGGCCTGGTATCGGCCATGCCCTGGCCCACGCCGTCTTCGGGCGCGATATTCCCATGATCCAGGGCACAGCGATTGTGATGGGCTTACTGTTTGTGTTCTGCAACACCCTGGTGGATATGGCCTGCGTGCTGGCAGACCCACGCCAGCGTTACATAGCACAACACAAGGTGGCGGCATGATGCACTATTGGCAATCTCTCCCACTCTCTCGTCGCGCAGGCATCAGCTTGCTATCCCTGATCATACTGGCTGCCATCCTGGGCCCCTTACTCATGCCTGACGCCATCTCGCAAAACCTGGACAATGTGTTGCTAGCGCCCAGCTGGCAGCAATGGCTGGGTACAGACCACCTGGGGCGCAGCATGCTGGCCAGGTTGGTACATGCCTTGCAGCTCTCATTTGGCCTGGCACTGGTCTCCGTGATTTCCGCCGCACTCATCGGCATCAGCCTGGGGCTGCTTGCAGCGTGGCGTGGCGGGTGGGTTGAAGCAGCACTCACCAGTATTGCAGATGCGGTCATGACCCTGCCTGTGCTGCTGGTCGTATTGTTGTTTGCCGCGTTTGCCCAGGGAGAATTCTGGTCGCTTTATCTCGGGCTTTCATTTGCCTTATGGGTAGAATATTTTCGCGTCAGCCGTGCCAGCATCAAGGCCACGCTGCTGAGCAGCCCAGTGGAATCTGCCCGCATGCTGGGATTTAGCAATAGCTATATCGTACGCAAGCACTTGCTGCCTGAATTGGCACCCATGATTGCCACCCTCATGCTATTCGGCATTTCCAGCGCCATTCTCGCGCTGGCAGCACTGGGATTTGTTGGCGTTGGCTTGCGCCCGCCGACGCCCGAACTCGGTGTCATGATGATAGAACTATTCCCGTATTACCAAGAGGCACCATGGCTGATTGCTGCACCAGTCATCACACTCGCGCTCATTATGCTGTCGCTGGCACTGCTATCCGGCAAGAAGGAGGCGATATGAGCCGGCATGAATTACAGGTGACAGACCTCGCCGTCACAGACCGCTATGGCAATAGCCTGGTGCAACCATGCAGCTTTACATTGGCACCAGGTGCTGCGCTCACGATCATCGGTGAAAGCGGCTCTGGCAAGTCGCTGCTGGTGCAGGCCATCATGGGCACACTGGCCCCGGCGCTTAACTCCACAGGCCAAATCAGGCTGGGCAATGCATCCACGGCATCAACCAACGCCGAGCTGCGGCGCCCCTGGTGGGGACACTCACTGGCGCTACTGCCGCAGGAGCCCTGGCTGGCGCTTGACCCCACCATGCCTGCAGACCGACAAGTCGCTGAATCCTATCAATTGATCGCACGGCCTGGCCTAAGTCGTGCCCAAGCCATGGCCAACGCCCGTGCAGACTTGCAGGCGCTAGGCGTCAATACCGGTGCCCAGCGCTATCCCTTTATGCTATCTGGCGGGATGGCACAGCGCGTTGCCTTTGCCGCCACGCGTGCAGGCGGTGCCCCCATCGTGATCCTGGATGAACCAACCAAAGGCCTGGACGAAGAGGCGCGTGCCAGCCTGCTGGATATCCTGCACACATTCATAGCCCAAGGCGGCAGCGTGCTCACCATCACGCATGACCTGCATGTAGCCCGCAGCCTGGGCGGCGAGGTGATGGTCATGAAGGAAAGCGCGGTACTGGAACAGGGCACTGCCACTAGCGTGCTGCAAACACCAAAACATGCCTACACGCAGGCATTGCTGGCGGCAGACCCAGAACACTGGCAGCTACCGTTATCCGCACCCGCCACCGGCACTGCCATCCTCTCCGGGCAAGGCTTGAGTAAACGCTTTGGCGATCATACGTTGTTCAAAGAACTGGACATTACCATCCATGCTGGTGAGCGCATTGCCATCAATGGCCCGAGTGGAGCTGGTAAAACCACGCTGGGCAATATGCTATTGGGGTTGGTAAAACCGGATAGCGGCCTGGTGACACGCGCCAGTGGCCTCGCTCAGATCAAGCTGCAAAAATTGTATCAAGACCCGGTGTCGGCATTTGCCCCGAGGCTGCCACTCAAGCAGGCATTTGCCGACCTGATCAAGCAGCAGGGCCTTAATCCAGCCGAACTACCGATGTTGCTTGACCGACTGGGCCTTGATGCCGCACTGCTTGAACGCCTGCCCAGCCAGGTATCCGGGGGAGAGCTGCAAAGACTGGCACTGGCACGCATCCTGATGCTATCCCCAGCACTGATTTTTGCGGATGAGCCGACTTCCAGGCTGGACCCCATCAGCCAGCAAATCACCATGCAGTTGCTGCTGGAATCTGCGGCGGAACGTGATTGCGCCATCTTACTGGTGACACACGACCGCGCCCTGGCGCAACACACCATGCAGCGCCAATTGCAGATTTCACCAGTGGTATAAAGACACCTGTGACATGCAGGCAAACTTGAGTCGTTGCGATGATCGCCGCAACGACTCGTACCTGCATCAGGCCAGTTGCTCCATCAGCGCCTCGTGAATGTCGAAAATATCACCAACAATGCCATACTTGGCGATGGTAAAAATCGAAGCTCCAGGGTCGGTATTCACCGCAACGATGCTACCGACATGCTTCATACCTGCCATATGCTGAATGGAACCGGAAATCCCCATCGCCACATAAAGTTTGCAAGCACTCACAACCTTGCCAGATTGCCCCACTTGGCGCGATTTTGGTAGCCATCCGGCATCGGCGATCGGGCGTGAACAGCACAGCGTGGCGTCCAACTCATCGGCCAACTCACGGAAGTCTTCCACGTTGACTTCTTCGCCAATGCCTCTGCCTATCGAGACGATGAAATCGGAAGTGGTGATATCCACATCGCCATCATTGGCAGGCTCGATAAAGCCCAATGGTCGGCTACGTGCAGTCAGCGCGGTGCAATTTTCTACGCTCAACTTGGGAGCCGCAACCTCTTCTACCGGCTTGAACACACCGCTGCGTAGTGTGAGCAACACACACGCCTTGCCAGGAAAATCTACCTCTACATTCACTTTCTGGTTATAGCCCCCACGTGTTGCCTGCAAGGAACCGTTGTCATACGCGAGCTTGAACACATCCGTGGCATAACCAAAGTCACCTTTCACAGCCACTGCTGTTGCATACCCAAGTGAGTCCACACTATGTGGCAACAACACAACAGCAGGCTGATACGACTCGATGATCCGGCTTACAGCTTGCTCGGCAAGCTCAGGCTCGAACTCATCGACACTGGTCTGGCAGGCGATAATTTCCTCCACGCCCGCCCACTGCAACTGGGTCGACAGCAACTCCGCCTTGGCTCCCACCAGAGCTACCAGTACACGATCATCGGGCGAGGTTTTCAGTTGCTGTGCCGCAGTGATCAATTCCAGCGTCACCGCTCGTATTTCGCCACGCCTATGTTCCGCCACTACCAATATCGTGCTCATGCTGCCACCCCTTTGTACTCATTGATGATTTCAATCAACCTAGCTGCCTGCTCTGCCACTGTGCCTTCTATCATTTGCGCCCGGCCCTTGATTGGTACTTCCATGCGCAACACACGTGACAAGGCGGCACCCTCACCTACTGCATCTGTAGCCAATCCCACATCGTTCAATGACAGGGTTTCAATCGGCTTGGCTGCCGCCTGCTTGATACCGCGCAGTGAGGCATAGCGCGGCTTGTTGATACCCAGCTGCAGGGTCATGACCGCAGGTAAATCAATTTCCACTTCCTGCAGCATCCCGGCCTCCAGTTCGCGCTTGACGCGCGCCACGCTGGCACCGGGCTGGTATGCCAGGTCAGCCACCACGGCCGCATGCGGCCAATCCAGCGCTGCTGCCAGTGCCATGCCAGTAGAAGCGTGGGATTGATCCGATGATTGCACCCCGGCAAACACCAGGGCTGGAGATTCCTGCTTTACCACCTGCGCCAGCAAGCGGCCTATGGCCATCGAGTCTGACCCTTCAATTGCTTCATCCCAGATACGGATAGCACGATCCGCACCCTTGGCCAGGCATTTACGCAAGCTTTCTTCCACGCGCTCAGGGCCAACGGAAACTGCAATCACCTCAACGGGCTCACTGGAAGCCTCCTTGATTTTCATGGCCTCTTCCAGGGTATAGTCGTCCCATTCATTGAGGTCATAGGTCAGGAAATCCTCATCAACATCCAGGCCATCGTCACGGATTTCAAAATCATCCTCCAGAGCGGCCACTTGCTTCACTGCTACTACGATCTTCATTACAACCTCCTGTCAAAATAGGATGGATGGGTGGCACTGATTAATCTTGTCGCCAGCCATTGATACAACGCAAACCGCACCCGGTAATCCGGGTCATCCCGCAAGCCCCATTTGTCCTGCACAGTCAGTTGAGGACAGGACACCAGCATCAGGCGATGAAGGTAATAAGGGTCTTCCAGCAAGGGCAACAAGGTATTGCGGGTTGCCTGGGGATTGAGGATGACGCCGCGCCGGATATCCATGTCGTCCGCATGCGCAAGCTTGCGCAATATAGGCTGCGGAGTGTGCATATTCACTGCAACGCCTGCCAACACGTCCACCGCACTATCACCCGCCATCCTGACCAGCATGGAAGTGGTAGCCGCAGCCTGATACGCCACTGCGGAACGCACCCAACTACGAGCGTCATGAGCCAGTGTTTTCAACAGCATGACCGGGCATTGCGGGTTGCGCGCCACGGCGCGGCGCACATCCTCGTCAATATCTAGCGCCAGCTTGTTCAGCAGCTCATGGCTGACAACCGGGTTACGCGCCAGCCATTGTCTGACCCAGGAGTCTGTATCCTGTGCCAGTTGTCCCATGCAGTCAGGGGTAAGATCAGGGCGACTGGCAATGGCACGGCGCACGGCATCTGAGGTATCTTGTGCAAGCTTGGCCACCAGCGCTGCTGGCAAGGCCGGATGTGCGGCAATCGCGGCACGCACTGCATTGTCTGGATAACCGGCCAGTTTACGTATGCGGGCCACCGACAGTTCCGGACGCTTGGCTACTGCACGCAATAACAGGCGTTCATGCGCATGCGCGGCCAGCTCTAGACAAGCCCGTGGACAATGGGGATTGGCAATGATCGCTGCCCTCACCACCGTACCACTCGCAGTATCGGTATGCGCGGCATAGATATCAGCCAGCATCCCGGCAGATGCTGCAGGATGCATGGACAGCTCCTTGTCGAAGCTACCAGGAAAGCGCTGATGCAATCTCTCCAGCGCCTGCGCTGGCGTATGCTGGTTACGCACCAGGCACTTGAGTACCACGTGGTCTTGCTCTTCCGATGCCATGCGCAACAGCAATGCCTGCGGTGCATGAGGATGTTGGGCCAGCAGGCCGGGCAATGCTGGGTCTTGTTGCGATGAATAATGCTGGGACAAGGTTTCGCCTGCGGTATTGCGATGCCTGACCACGCGCCGGGTCAACGGCATGTGAGGTAGTTGTGACAAGGCATCCAATACTTCCGCAGGCGTATATTCCCAGCGCGCCAGCATCAACACATCGCGACGTGTAGAGAAAATGCGTGCCCCCAATGAATTAGCCACGGGGTACAACGCCACAGCCGCATGAAAGTCATCGCCCGCCAGCACATGCTGCACCAGCTCAGGCAGCGTCGCGGGCACCATGGCCTCAGGCTTGCAGAGATAATGCAGCTGGCTCATCGTACTCCACACATTCTTCTATCAACTCGATCAGTTCGCGCACAACGAATTTACCTTCATAACCAGCAGTTTTCAGCGCATCCTCATACATGGTGAGATCCTTGGGGCAAGACACCACAAACACTTGCAAGCCCTCAATGCGTGCTGCCTCATGCATGCGGTTCTGCGATGGCTTTTCCGTGCCCGGCGGATCAGGAATCCAGATCCGGCCACCACCAGCGCCACAACAGAAAGAGTTGTCGCGGTTGCGCTCCATTTCCACCAGTTCGCAGCCCAGCATCTGCAAAATGTCGCGCGGGGCATCAAAACCGCGGTTGTAACGCCCTAGGTGACAAGGGTCGTGGAAAGTCACGCGACAATCCAGCGTCTTGCGCAAGCGCAAGCGGCCTTGTTGCAATAGCTCGCGCACCAGCGTGGTGTAATGCTGTATCTCGAACTCGCCACCAAAATCCGGGTATTCATTGCGGATGGTGTTGTAGGAATGCGGGTCCGTCGTCACTACGGAATTGAATTCGCAATCAGCTAGCGAAGTGATATTGGCAGTGGCAAGAAACTCATACAGCCCCTCCTCGCCAACACGGCGCACGTCGTTGCCGGCATTAAGCTCGCCCTCGAACAGCAGGCCGAAATCAACCCCGGCCTGATTCATCAACCTGGCGAAGCCGCGGGTGACTTTCTGGTTGCGCGGGTCGAACGAGGCATAGTCGCCGACGAACCACAGCAGGTCTACCAGCTCCTTGCGCGCATCCTTGATGGTGAAAGGTAAGTCCTTGGCCCAGGAGGCACGCTTGCGCTTGGATTCGCCAAATGAATTGCCGGTCTTATGGATGGTTTGCAGGGTTTTCTCCAGCAACGGCTCCATATTGCCGTCCTCCACCAGCTTGCGGCGCATCTGCACGATGATGGGCACATGCTCCACAGCCACCGGGCAGATTTCGACACAGGCCAGGCAGGTGCGGCAAGACCATAAGGTTTCCATGAACACTTGCCCTGGCCCCTTGCCATGCACGTCCAGCTTGGCCTCTTCTGGCAGGGTCTTGGCCTCCAGTGCCTGGTTGGCAAACTCCCGCAGCGAGAGGATCACGTCGCGCGGCGACAGCGGCGCACTCACAGCATTGGCAGGGCAGGCCTCATGGCAGCGGCCACACTTGGTGCAGGCATCCAGGTGCAAGAGCTCCTTCCACTTGAAATCGGTGATGTATTGGTAGCCCGCGCTTTTTTGCTCTTCTGGCACCTTGGGCAGGCGACGGCCAGCCAGGGGGTCGCGCAGCATGAGTGAGGTCGGCGCGGTGAAGATATGCTTGACCTTGCTGTAGGGAATCAAAGCGATGAACGTCAGCGCCAGCAATCCATGGAACCACCACAGGCCGCTACGGAGCATGGCGGCGGCATCCGCACCCATGCCCAGCCCCTGCATGCCATGGGCGAGCACAGCGCCCACCGGTGACCAAAAACGCACTGACCAGACCTCAGGCTGATCCGCCAACCACACCAGGCGCACGGCTTCCAGCACATAGCCGGTAATACCGATGATGATCAGGGTCCAGAGAAAAGCCCAATCCTCGCGCTTGTAGTCACTACGGTTGTAATCCGGGTCTTCCGGGCTGCGGTCTGGACGGGCATAGTCCAGCTTGGGCGGCTTGATCCAGCCGCGGCGCACCATCATGAACAGCAGGCCGGCAATCAGGCCGACGCCAGCCAGGTCTAGCACGAGGGAAAACCACAGGTAGAAATCACCATGCCAGAAGCGCCAGCCGAATAAAGGTGCCAGGATGTCGTATTCCAGGGTGATGGTAGCAGTGCCGATAAACAGCAGCACGAAGCCGAAAAAAATCAGGCCATGAGCGCGCCCAGCAGAGCGATCACGGCGCACCAGGGTGCGATGACTGGACAGGTCTTTCAACATGCGCTGCACGCCTGCCTTCAGGCTGGCCATGGCAAATGGCTTGCCGCGCCTGTATTTGCGCACCTGCACATAAACACCGTGCATGAACACGCCAATGGCGGTATAGCCCAGTAGATAAAACAGCGTAATCGACCAGGAGGCAAAGTCCTGGAACAAAATACGGGTGACGAGAGAAGAATCCAGCATAGCAGTCTCGATGAAGAAAAAGGTGATGGGCAAATGCCGGAGAGGGTGACCTCCCCGGCGCGCGTTATCAGACCTTGTACTCGATCTTGAACTCACCGCCCGGCATGTGGGCAGCGCCCCATACCGCTACCTCACGCTTGTAGGGCAATGGGTATTGCGGGTTAGCTTCCTCGATTTCACGGGCCAGGCGATGGCCGGTGAAGGTGGCATCCGCGATCAGGCGTGGCGCTTCTGCATCACCGATGAGGTAGACGGACTTGATGCCATTTTCCTCCCACTCAGATTCACGCGCTTTCAGCTCATTGAACAATCCACACTCTGAGTGACGGCCTGTGACCAGGATCAGCGAATCGAACTCCAGCCAGCGATGGGTCTTGTTGGCATCACGCGGAGAAACGCCAGGGCCACGATAGGTACGACGTGAGCCATCACCCCAGATGTTGTAGATTTCCAGGCGGCCAGGCTCAATACGCGAACAGAAATGGTCGCCCAGCTCTTCCACGCCCAGTTCGTGCAAGCGACGCATCATGTTCGGGTACTCCAGCGTGAAGTGCATGTAGTTGGCCAGGTGCACTCCAGAGACAAGCGTCACCTCATGCCCGGCTACAGCGAGCTTCTCGGCCAGGCTGGGGGCCATGAAGTAAGTATCCGCATTGAGGATGACCACGCGCTTGCCGATCGGCTTATTGCCCGCGAATACCTGTTCTGGCGTGAGCTGGTCGGCACGCGAGGCATCGGCACCGGGAATGGCTTCGTGGCTCAGGCAGTTGGTGCCGTCAGTATTCCAGCTAGCCCCGGTCGCGATCACTACCTTGTCCGCGCCATATTGCAGGATGTCATCTGCAGTCAGGCGTTTCTGCCCCAGGGCGATGACGGAATCCTTGTTCTTTTTCACCAGCTTGTTGAGCTGGGTTTCGCGGTAATCGCGGTGATAGCTCCACTCGCCCAGGCCTGGCAGGGTGGAAATGGTATTCAGGTGCCCGCCTATTTTCTCGGCGCTGTCGTACAAGTGCACGGTATAGCCGCTTTCCATCAGCACACGTGCGCATTCGGAGCCGGAAGGCCCGGCACCGACCACCAGCACGGCATCGCTGGACTTGGTCTTGCGGAATTTCTCCGGGTGCCAGCCACGACGGTACTCTTCGCCAGCGGTGGCGTTCTGGGTGCAGATCATGGGAGGCCCACCGATTTCCCAGCGCGAGATGCAGACGTTGCAGCCTATGCAGACGCGGATATCGTCGTAGCGGCCTTCTTCAATCTTCTGCGGCAGGAAGGGGTCGGCGATCGAGGGACGCGCTGCGCCTATGATGTCGGCATAGCCCTTGGTAACAATCTCGGTCATTTTCTCGGGGTCGGTAAAGCGGCCCACGCCCAGCACCGGCTTCTTTGACACCTGCTTGACGAACTTGGTCCAGGGCACTTGGTGGCCTTGCTGGTAAAAACGCGATGGGCCAGCATCCTCACCCCATTCGGCAATATCGCCGACATCGACGTCCCACAGGTCGACTAATGGATCAGCCAGCTCGATGAACTTCATGCCATCGACTTCCACCTCGATCTGGCCTGGGCCATAGACGGTATCCACGGCAAAGCGTGTGGCAATGGCACAATCATCGCCCACGGCACGGCGGACTTTTTCCAGGGTTTCCAGCCAGAAACGTGCGCGGTTTTCCAGCGAGCCGCCGTATTTATCGGTGCGCTTGTTGTAGTAAGGGTTGAGGAATTGCAGCGGCAGGTAAGAGTGGGCGCCATAGACGTAGACGATGTCAAAACCCGCATCACGTGCACGTTGGGCAGCTTCCACATAGTATTGCTGCACCATGTTGATGTCGGTCTGGTCCATTTCCTTACAGTAGCTCAGCGTTTCAAACTCGGAAGCATATTGGCTGGGGCCGCGCGGCGTCGCTCGGGACTCCATGCACGGCGCATGTGCACCGCCGTACCACATCTCGATACCAGCCAAGGCACCGTATTTATGCACCTCGTCGGTCATGGCACGCAGGTTGCGTACGTCGCCTTCATCCCAGATACGGGCAGACAAACGGTGCGTATCATCGGATTCAGGGTGGATGGAGCAGTATTCGGTATTCATCGCCGCCCAGCCACCTTCCGCCTTGACGGAACGATGGGCAGCCTGGAACCCGGGCTTGTCAGAACCAGCACCTATACAGTGTGGCACTTGATAAAAACGGTTACGCAGGGTTTTGGGGCCGATCTGGATCGGCTCAAACAGGATATTGTGTTTAGGATCTCGTGCCATTCTGACTTCCTCTCTTTAAACATGGGTTATGTCTTGTTGTAGGTTGAATTCTTCATGAGCGGCAGGATGGCTACAATTCTCCTTAGGGCTTACCACCTACGGAGTACCAAAATAAATTAAGCCATTGAATTAAATAAAAAACGGGCCGCAATAATGCGGCCCGCACTGGTCAAGTTATCAGTAAGATCGTGGTTTAGAGGCTATGGAAGAAGGCCACCACCAGCACACCTGCAATCAATGCTAGGTAAGGCAACACACCCGCACGCTTACCACCACCATCGTCATTGGCGATATACATATCCTCCAACATGGCTTTGGGGAACTGTCCCTTATCCTGGAAGTAATGCCGGAAGATAAAGACCGGGATGATGAGTGAGGCAAAGAACAAGCCTGTCTTCAATGTGCCATCACCCCAGATATCAGCTCCAAGGCCCATCAGCGCCAGGTTGACGAAGCTCAGCATGGTGCCCAGTGCCAGCAGAATGGTAGGTGCCTTGTAGGGGCGTAGCCAATCTGGCCGATCCAGACGGTGTATCCAGCCAGAATTGAGGTTGAGGAAGTTGAAGATGATGTAGCCCACATTGGATGCGGCCAGCACGAACACATAGTCTGACATCAGCAGTAATACCAGGTTAAAGCACAGGTCTGTCCACATGGCTGGCGTTGGTGCGCCATGCTCGTTAACGCGGGACAGGTACTTGGGCAACCAACCATCGACAGAAGCCTGGTACAAGGTGCGTGAAGAACCCGCCATGGAGGTCATGATGGAGAGCATCAGCGCCAGCACCAGCATGATCATGAGGATATTACCGATGACCTTGCCACCACCAATCATGTCGGAAAGCGCAGCAGCCACGCCCATACCACTGTAGATTTCCGGGGCCAGCATGCCATCATAGACAGCCGGCGTCACCACATTCCCTGCTGCATCCAACACGGCGGGCGTCACCAAGTGGCCCAACCCAAGGTGAGCCTGGAACGCAATCGGCACAAGAGTAAAGACGGCAATACATAACAGGCCTGAATAGAAAATGGCTTTGAAGGTATCGCTCTTGGGATTCTTGAATTCGCGTGTATAGCACACTGATGTCTCGAAGCCATAGGTTGACCAGGCAGCAATGAACAAGCCACCAGCCATCAGCTTCCAGCCCTCTATGCCCCACAAGCCGTCCACCACGTTGCCTGCATCGTCATAGGACAATGGTGCGATAGGCAGGAAATTCAGCTGGGCAACATCACCAGTGATGATGGGAATCAGCCCGATCAGCATCAATGGGATCAAGGCAGTAATACCCAAGACCATGGTCACACGTGCAGAACGCAGAATGCCTCCGTGCTGTACCCCAAACACTGACAGCAACACCGCAGCACCGACAATGAAGGTGGCATTGATACGCAAGGCCAGGTCGGACTTGATGAAGCTGAGATCAAGCAAGGTGATCTGCCAGGTATTGATCACGGCATCTGGCGGGAACATAGCATTGAGGATATAACCCGCTGCCAGCCCCGAGCCTATCGCCAGCACCGGCGACCAGGCAAACCAGTTACACCACACCGACACCGGCGCAATAAATTTGCTGTAGCGCACCCAGGCCACTGCGCCATACACCGATGCACCACCAGACTTGTGCGGAAACAGGCCGGCAATCTCGGCATAGGTAAACGCCTGGATAAAACCGAAACTAATCGACAACATCCACACCAGCCACGATGGCTTGCCCACCGTGGCCGCAATCGCCCCGATGGAGAACAACACCAGGGCAGGCACCCCACTCGCCACCCAGAATGCCCCCTGCCAGCCGATCTTGCGCAGCAGGGTGGAATTCTGGGCGGCTACCACATCGCCGGATAAATCGGCGGAAATAGCATCTACAGATGGATTACTGTTCACTTTGATTCCCCTTAGTCAAATGTCCTGTCGCTTGCCCATGCGATTCCAGCATGGCATACCAAGCCACAATGGAATGCATTTCATCCTGTTGAGCCATCGCCCACAATTCTCCCTACGGATTACTCCATAGTGGGTAGTCACTCACACCCAGCCACTCTCACCAGACTCACCGGTATTTTCTTGATACATCAGCAACCTGGAGTACTCCACAAGGAGTATGGCAACTCACCCACATAGCTGATTACCATGGCCAACATCTGCCATCGCCACCCTGGATACTGAACACTCACCCATGGAATACACTGCCTCACACCTGCCAGATGCCCTGCACAGGCATTACGCACGCAACCAGCGCTGGGGATTTATGTGGGCCTTGTGGACAGCCGTTCTATGGGGTGCATGGTATGTGCCGGGTACTGCGCTATGGTATGAAACGCCATATGCCGACATTGGTGAACACCAGCTTGCCCTCAGGCTGACAGCCACATCGGTCATGACCTGGATACACGCTATCGCCGTCTTCATATTCCTGCTCGTGTGGAATCTGGTGTTGGGCAAAGTGCGTGATTATGGACGCACCATCGTGCGCTTTCGCAGGATTTCAAAATGGTATGCCCTGGCCTCCCTGTGCGGCGGCCCCATGGCCATTTTTGGTTCCTATATGGCAATGGGCTTTGTCGGGCCAGTATTTGCCGCCGTCAGCTCTTTGTTTTACCCAGTGATCGGCGCGGTGGTGGCACGCTTGTGGTACCGCGAAAAGATTTCTGGCCGCACGGCACTGGGCATGGCCGTCATCATGATGGGTGGCTTGGTGGTCTATGGCCCTGGTTTGTTCACTGAAGTGGGAGCGGATAACAACCAACTGTGGTTGGGCTATCTGGGTGGCGTAATGTCGGCCATTGGCTGGGGCACGGAAGGCGCAGTTGCCGCCAGGGCGATGGACGTCACCGACCCGGACGTAGGCATCCACTGCCGTTTCACGTTTGAAATCCTGTTTTGGGGAGCGTTGATATTGCCAGCGCTGGCGCTGTTTACCTCGTTGCCAATCATGAGCCTGTTGCACGATACGCTCACCAACCCGGCGGCGCTATTGTGGATTACCCTGGCCTCGGCCTGCCATGCCTATTGCTACACTGCGTTTTATAAGAGCTTTAGCCTGATTGGCGTTGGGCGGGGCGAGGCCATTGGCAACCTCTATGCCGTGTTTGCGCTGATATTCATTGCCATGTTTACCTTGCAGATCCCGCCCTGGTATTTCCTGCTGGGGCTAGTGCTCACGGTCGGAGGCAGCTTTGTGATGTTCAGCGAATCGGCAGAAAGCGTGGCAAAACTACGTGAACATTAAACCAATCGCCATACCCAGCAAAACCAAACCATGAAACTATACCTCAAGGGATTTCTCCTGACGCAACTGCATCATCTCGGCGGCATGCGCGATACCCACTTGCTGGCGCTCACCATGCAAAGCTATTCGCTCAGCGACCAGTTCGCCCGCAATAGCCTGCGCATTGCCCTGGATGAACTATCATCGGCAGGCCTGGTACAGCGACAACACCCCGCGTTGATGAGTGAACACGGGCAGGAGATATTATCGTTTCACTACCAGCTCAGCGCTTTTGGGCTAGAACGCATGCACGATACCGGCTTGATCACCACCTCTTGAAACAAGGAAGAAGCAATGCAGACTTTTTGGGGATACGCAGGCGCAGACCTATTAGCGGTGGTAATTATCGGGCTAGCTAGCCTGGCCTGCCTAGTGTCTGCCAGGATCTTTGTCAGCCATATGTTCAAGCAACGCTAAGTAACTGAGCAAAACACACCTAACAGACACTAAGTCACCTGGTAAAGCTCGCGATCAATAAACCATAGCAAGGCTGCCGGATAGCGTGTAAACAGCTTGTGGTCATAGCCACGGTGTGCCGCCAAAATTTCATATAGCCGCACACCGTTGACTTTGGGATTAGCCTCCGTGATCACGATGGCTACCTTCTGCTCCAGAGAAACCCCCAGTGCCTGATTAATCTCCGGCAGGCTGACCGTTTCTTGCATACTCATGCCTAGGCTGGCATGACGCAGGTCAACGATGAGTTGAGCAGTGCCGTGCACTTGCATATCAGCCAAGGCTGCCATGATCATGGGCTGATATGCTTCATGGTTCAATACACCATATACCTGTAACCGGGTAACACCATGCTCCTGGAGATAATCCAGTTCAAACCGCATGCATCACCCTTACATCGTGCCAATCACGTTGATGAAGAAGCCACGGCTGCGGTAAGACAGGTTAGTCAGGTCATCAGAGTAGTTGGTGAAGTTGTAACCCACACCCGCCTTGACGCCCTCTGCCATATGCCTATACACCGCCAGCAATGCACCAGCCCGCGAATCCTTTGCCTCGGTTGCACGCAGGTTGCGCAACTCGACCACGGCATCCCACTCTTTCACAAAATGCCAATCGGCACGCAAGATCATGAGGTCAGCACGACTGGAGAACCATTGGCCATCTACCTTGCTATCCTTCAGCTCGCCAATGCGGAAGGCATACTTGGCACCCAGAGATAACCATGGCTTGACGTCATAGATGGTATCCACCGACAACACTTGGCTACGCTGCGCGTAATCCGCAGTAAAGCCAGAGGGTGATACTTGACCAGGAGACGGCAAGTTGTAAAAGTTGGTGTACTTGAACAAGGTGTTCCAGCGATCATTGTCGATCGGGCGATATGCCGCACCGGTGACAATTTCGTGGTAATCGCCGTCATAGAATGCCCCACGGCTGTTGTTGGACACCGACCAGTTGAGCTTACCCAGCAAGCGCCACTCTGGCGTGGCCTGATGGCCAAAGGTATTGCGGATCAGCCAGGTGTCGCGGTCGCCCGTGACATTGCTGGTTTCATCGCGGAACTCCAGGTTGCCGCTGTATTTGGTGTTGTCACGCTTGTAGGCCACCGAGAAGCTCACTGCCTTGCGCTTGATGTCGCCCGATAATGGATGTGACACCTTGCCTGCCTCGCCCTTGACGCCAAAATTCCAGAAATCGTTGGCGGCATAATCCAGGCCAAAGGCATTGACCAGGCTTTGCACACCAGAGCCATCCATGGTGCGGGTTTCGCCAAATACGCGCACTTCATCGCTGACGCGATATGAGCTACCCGTCACCCAGCTACCCTGACGGCCACGCCAGGCATTGTCCGGACGTTCATTTTCCACCAGATAATTGGTGTAGGCGTTGCTGCGATCAGACAAGCGGTAATCCGCGCCTATCTTCACACCGGGGCCGAGATTACCCTGCGAGCCTTCGGCAATCAGCTTCAGGCGGTCATTCACGCGCCAGCTCATCCCCATCCCGGCACGGTTGTTGTCTTCGCGCTCACCATCTCGCGCCACAGTACCCTGGACATAGCCATAGGCAGCCCAATCCTTCTTTGGCAATGGCTGACCGTCTTCCACCTCGGCATCGTGATCCACAGGGGTGTAATCCATGCGCACCTGCACATCGGTACGGTTACCATTGCGCGAAAGCACGCTGCTGGCGTTGGTGACATGCACGTTGCGATCGTCCTGACGCACGGCAACACCAGCCTGCCATTCAGAGTTAAGCTGCTGACGCACCCCGACTTCAACCGCTGTGCTGTCTATCGTATCGGCCTTGCGTACATCGCCCTTGGCATCGACAAAGGTATTGTCGGAGACTTGCACGTTAGCCTTGAAGCCATGCTGCTCAACTGCCTCGCCTGTCGTGGTGATCTGGCCTGGGCCGGAGAAACCACGCTCACGGTTTTGCATGTATGCCGTCACCTTACCCTTGGCCTTATCGGTCACATCGGCAAAATCAACCGAAGCCTCGACACGATATGCCTTGGCTGGCTCACCACTGGTGGTGAGGCCATTGAAGGCAAAGCCGCCATCCAGCGAGGTCTGTGCCCCAGCGCCAGCACCTTCGGAATGTGCAGCCTCCAGCTTGATGAAGGTGCCCGGGGTATAGCGCACTGTTGCATCCAGGCCGTTGAGCTTCTGCTCCAGCAAGCCCTGGCCCTGCTTGAAGCCAGTGATACCGATTTGCAGGTAATCATTCACCCAGTGCGAGACGCGGCCACCGGTGGAGAAATTATCCACGCGGGTCAGGCCAGGTACATATTCATAGTTCGCCACCAGGTAGAGCTCATTGCCGTTAATGGCGGCAGTGCTGATCATGCTGGGTGCAGCGCCGGTTGAACTCAACGCCTCGTTCAAGACGATGCGGCCTTGCAGGTAGTTGATTTCATAATCCTGCGCAGGTGTCAGCAATTTACGCTCAATCACCAGACCAGAATCACGGTCACGCACTTCCACCCAGACACGCTCAGAACCCATGGTCAGGGCCTGGTTGCGCAAGTAGTAGAGCGAACCGCCAGTGCCGCGGAACTCGTCACGCGCACCCAGGGTACCTGGGTCAGCCGCAAACGCATCTACCGTGGTGGCTTTCTCGCCATACTTGGTGGTGCTGTCAGAACGATACTTGGCATTGGCACCATAGAGGCCTCGCGAGTATTGCAATAGCTCGGTGCCGCTCCAGCTGGTCTTGAAGTTACCCCACATCACGTGCGAGTCGCCACGTGCCAACTTGACGTAGAACTTGCCTTGCGTTGGCGCATCATCCACGGTGGTGCTGTCATCGCCATACACCGGGTAATACAGGTCGGGGTTGATATTGCGCAACAGGTAGCGCGGATCCTTAGACGAGAAATTGGAGAACAAGTGCTCCAGTGGCTGCTCGCGCGTATCGGCCGCTGCCGTCAGCAGGTATTCTCCCTTGACCTTTCCCTTGACGTAAAACGCACCACGACCATCAATATGGCTGGAGCCGTCGTAATGCTGAGTATCGCCAGTCACCAGTTGCGCTGGGCCACGCACATTGTTCTTGCCTGCGGTGATGTCACCAACCGCAATATAGAACCAGTCGTCATCGGCAATGTTCAGATTACGGCGGAAGCTGGTGAACTCGCCATCAGCCTCCACCAACTTGACCTCAACGCTGTTAGGGCCGGGTGGCATGATCTGCTTGATGGCAAAGCGACCATTAGCATCCACTGGCACGTTAAGACCCAAGGTCTCGATACGCTGGCCAGGCTGAATGAAGCGGCCATTGACCGTCACCGTGCCACCCTTGACCGGGATATTGCGCAGGCTCAGGCTGTTTTCGCCATAACCTATCAGCTCTTCCTTGCCGGGTTGCAGGTCGCTCTCGATACGCGGCGTGGCATGGGAAAGGATTTCCAGCGGTTTCATCACCGTTTCATCGTAGCGCTCCTGGGCATCATAGACACGCAGCAGATACATCACCTGCCCGGTGCCTTCGACCTTGGCCTGCCATTTGGTTACGCCATTCCAATCCACGGGCAACACTGCCAGCGGTTTTTCCTGTGGCTGCTGGCCCGGCATGAACACGCGGATTTCAGCTCGCTTGATCCAGGGTAAGTAATTCGCCCAGGTGCGGAATTGCGCTTCGTCACCGCGCACCACGCCACGCGTGGTGTTCCACACGTTCATCTGTGGCAGGGTGGCGAGGTTATCGTAACGCACCTGGATATCAGCCTTTTCCAGCGCAACATCGGTACAACGCTGGCGATCAGCCTCCAGCGGGCCATCTTCAAGGCTCACTGGCTCACCATCAATACTGATGCGGAACGGCGCACCCGGCTTGGCAACAGTTGTTGCCTCGCAAGCACTGCGCACCGGTGGCGCAACAGCCACTGGTGCTGCCGGGATGATCTCCTGCTCGTCAAACCAGACGCGAATAATCACGCGACGATTTTGCGCCATACCTGCCGGGTTATCATTACTGGCAACCGGCTGGCTTTCGCCATAGCCGCGGATACTGAACTGACTATCTTCCAGCCCGAGCTTTTGCTTGAGGAATGCAGCGACTGCCAACGAGCGCGCCTCAGACAAGCCCTGGTTATCAACAAAAATCTTCTTGGCATTTAGTGACAACCGCTGGCTATCGGTATGCCCGGCAATGTCGATACGCACATTCTGCTTGCCCTGCAATTGTCCGGCCAATTGTTCCAGTTCAGCCATTGAGCTGCTGGTGAGATCGGCCTTGCCGGATTCAAAGCGTGCAGCGCCATTATCTTCCACCAGTCGGCTGAACACCTGTGGCTCTACCTGCGGCACATTAGCCGCAGCAGCCCGCATGCGTTCCAACGCACTACTGCTGATGCCGGAGGGCAATGGATATGATGTCGGCCCCTGACGTTCACTTGGTGCAGGCATACCATGAAAATCCACACGGCTGTTATCGATACGTTTGCCGGTTTCCTGCTCAAAGTCAGGCGTAGGCCTGTCTTTGGTTGGCAACATGGTCGCAGCGTAGCCTCTATCACTGATCAATAACGACTCTGCATACGCTCCACCACTCATCATCACGCTTACGGCGATAGCAATTGCTCGCTTCTTCATCATGGCTGACCCTCCACTGCTGTCTCGATGATCAGCGGGAAGGCTGCTTCATCCTTATTGTTGTTATGTGTGTCTTTCCAGAGCTTGCGTGCAGCCTTGGCAACGCTTTCCAAGCGCTTCTTGGCAAGGTTTTCCCCGCCACCGCCCGGGTCATAAGCCACTCTCAATACCGAAGGGCGACCATCCAGCTGCTTGACCATGTCGGCGAATGCCTGCTGCCATTGGACCTGTAGATCAGTACCACCGGGCACGAATGCCTCGTCATTCAGGTCCAGGCGTACTACGCGATGCACGGTGGCACCGAAGTTCAGCTTGACCATCTTGCCTCGCGTGACACGCACATCCCGCGGGTTTTCAGTCGTGACGCGATAACCGGATGGCAAGGTGCGCTCATCCAGCTTCATGACGAAGTTGGCACCTCTATCCATATTGGGAATGTCGGCACAAGTGACATGGAAGCGACCTTCAGCATCGGTGGTGACCAGCAAGCCACGTGCTGTTACAACGCGCACATTGGCAATGCCTGGCTCACCTTGATCTTGGTAGCCGTTGGCATTCTTGTCGTCAAACACCTTGCCGATAATGTCGGAACAATCGAAGGTTGGGTCTGGCGTAACCTTGACCGTGGCAGAGCCGATATTGGACAGGATGCCACCAGTGTTCTGCGCCCAGGCCTGGTTAACGTACTGGCCTTCTCCCACACCGGTACCCACCACCAGGATCAGCTTGTAAACACGGGGTACATTGGCCTTGAAGAGCTGGCCCTTCCAGGTAATGTCACGGCCATTCACTTCAGGCTCGATACGCACGCCATCCGACGAGGCAGAACCGCCTCGGTACTTGAAGCCTGGCGGCAAACGGTCGGTCACATCCACACCGGCCGGGATGTCAATCGAGCTGGTGGCGGTAACGGTATAAGGTACCAGGTCGCCGCGCACGACATTCACTAGCGGCGTGACTTTTACAATCCTGATCAGGCCGCTACTACCAGGGTCCAGCGGGATATGGTTATTGATAACGTTGGCAGAAGCGCTATTCAGGTTAAAACTGTAGTAATACCTGGTGGCCGCATTTGCCAATGCACTACTGGCGTTGGCAAATGAGCCATCCGCACTAGTCACCGCACATGTTGCTGGATCATGCGGCGGGATAGTCGTCGCTGGCGCAGCATCATTCTGCTGCACCATGGCCGGATCAGGCGTAGCACCCACCTGCAGGGTGGCATTACACACCGGGATAATGCTGGATGACTGGTTCAGGTATCCAATCGGGGCAGTGATCGACAAGGTATACACACCTGCTGGTGAACCAGGGTTAAGCAGGAACTGGTAAGCACCATCATCTCCTGTCGTCTGCGAACCATTGCCGCTCACCACATGGATGGCTGGATTAAAGCCCGCAGGGCCGCTGATGGTTACAACAGCACCACGCACCGGCAAGCGCGTCACGGCATCATAGACAACACCAGCTGGGTCTAAAGGCAAACTGTGCTCGGTAACATTGTCACCAGCTTGCAGCGTAATGCCGCCCAAGCCACCTTCTGTCCTGATTGCACCCTTGGGGTTGGCTGTAGCATGCACGGTTTCATCGCTGAAGGGCTCGCCACGCTCGTTGGGACGCGCTTGCCCCCAGAGCAGGTTACCGACGGGATCGCGGAAGCGAACCTGGTAACCAGAGCCAGGCTGCAAACCGATAAAGCTGTAGGCACCGGCGCTATTCGTGGTGGTTTCAGCTATCTTGTCACCATTACGCAACAGCTCAACCGTCCAGCCAGCCTTGGGCTGGTCAGCAGTCGCAGGACTACTGCTATTAAATTGGCGGTCATGATCGCCATCCAGCCAGACATGCCCACTGATGCTTGCCGTACCAGCGGAGGTAGGAATTTCACCAAAGTTGTAGCCACTGCCGCTAGAGGTCAACACCACATTGAAGTTATCGGTACCGGCAGGCAGGATAGTGCCTACCGCATAGCCCACTGCACCCTGGCTACCCACCTGATCCTTGCCATCGTTATATCCCGTTGGCTGGGTTTCGGTAATCGTATAGCCAGCACTATTGGAACGCGGCAGGCTGGTAAAGATGTAACGACCATCGGCGTCTGTGGTCACCACGCAACTGGGTAAGGTACCGCCGCCGTTCTGGGTGCGAATATTCTGCAATACGGTACAAATATCCTCACCGGCCTCGGTCGTCCCTGACAGGGTGATGGTCACACCCGCGATGCCAGCCTCAAGATTGCCAGCGCTGCGGTCAAACAACCCATTATTATTGCTATCGACAAAGACATTGCCGGATAGCGAGAGGTTATTCGGTGCAGAGAGGTTGACCGTGGTCGTTTCACTCTCGCTGTTGTTGCTATTGTTGTTGTCATTCTCGTTCGCCATCACCGTCGCGATACTGTTGTACACATCCCCTGAAGATGGAGGTGCACTCAACATGCGTATAGTGAGGTAACGGTTACGGCTTTCAGCATTGTCGAACTCGGCCTCTGCACCACTATACGTACAGGTGATAGTCAGCGTGCTGGGGCCAGTCACACTGCTGCCAATGTTGTTACAAATACTATTGCTCAAGCTGCCGCCCATCGTCGCACTATCACCGATGAAGCGAATCGTCTTGCCCGCTGGCGGTGTAATGGCATAGGTAAATCGCACACCCGTTGCCACTGACGGTCCGTTGTTGACTGTGTTGATGGTGTAGATCACGTCATTTTGCGCATTATCACCACCATTGGAGCTGTCATATCCCAACGGATCAACGTTATCGATATTGTTCACCAGCAGGTCCACTGCTGCTGCCTGAATGGTCAGGGTGGCATTCTGGCTGTTATTGCCGCCATCGTTGTCATTGACGTTTTCTTTTGTAGTCGTCGTGATGCGGGCGATATTGTTGATTGCCCAGCTTTGACCTTCCGACTGGCCGGCCTTCCAGTTGGGCCTGACCAATACGGTGATCGTACGCTGCTCACCATTATTAAGGTTACCGCCCTGGCAAGACAGGGTAGGGTTGGAGCCGGCACCATAAGTCTGGCCAACGACCAGGCCGCTACATACCGGTGCACCCGAGGTCCAGCCAATTGGCGTAATACGCAATACGGTAAAACCAGGATCACCAGCCGCAATCGTAAATGTATCGCTTACCAGCACATTCGCCGCAGTGGAGGGTCCGTTGTTGCGGAAGGTTAATACATAGCTGACATCAGTACCGGCTCGTGCATTATCCGGCGTGACTATCTTTGAGACCATTTGCACATCGGCGATCGGGTCGATAATGACATCGACACCGGCAGTATTATTACTGGTGTTGGTATCACCCTGGGTTGTGGAAGACACTGTCGCGGTATTGCGATGGTTACCTGCACTCAACGGACGGCTGACCGGAATAACAAACCTGGCCACATCACCTTGCTTCAGCACCCCGGCACTCTGGGTACACTGCAACACAGAAGTGTCCACCAGCACACAATTAAACGTGGCGTCCGAACCATTGGTACTACTGACAGTAGCGATAGTCGCAAGTGTGGCTGTAGTATCCGCGCCTAGCGTAGTGCCTGTGTGCCAGCCAGGAATAGGATCGCGGACAACAATATCCACAGCATCCACGGAGTTGTTGTTGCGCACTTCCAAGGTATAGGTGAGTGTGGATTCGTTGAACTCCAGCCTCGTCACCTCATCCCCTGCTGTTGCAGCTGTTTTTGTGATCACGAGATCCACAGAGTTGCTTGGTGCCGTGACGTTTACAGAAGCCACTAACGCTGCAACTGGGAAGCAAGATGCACCTGACGTACAAGACACGGCAGCCTGATTACTTGTTGTGCCACTGGCTTTTGCACGCGTCACGATCACCAGATCCCGGCTGACGGCACCGACTGCGAGCGCTTGCGCATAGGTACAAGAGACTGAAGTGACCGTACTATCCAATGCAGGTATGGCAGCAGAGCCTCCGGCGACAGCATTGCTACAACTCCATGCACCACCATTGGTCTCGTAGCGAACAAACTCCTCATTGGCAGGTGTCTGTAGCGTATCTGTTGCAATAATCGTACTGCCTGCGGCAGCTACCGGGCCATCATTCGTCACACGGATAACATTCCTGATCAATGCGCCTTCTGCGACCACAGTTCCTGGATCTCGCTGCTTGGCAATGCGCAGCACCGAGCCATCTGGACCCACGCGCACATTGAGCGTTGATTGGTTATTTGAAAGATCAGGATCTGCTATCGCACCACCGGTTGCAGCAATCGTTGCAGTGGCAGGCAAATCGGCAGTAATCGCTGAATTTTCTGTCGGCGCCTTGGCGACAATCGTCAAACTGCTGGATGCTCCCACCGCATACTCACTTGGGTGCAAACAAGTCACCAGCCCTGCAGACTCGCTACAACTCCATCCGGCAGGCTGGGTAGAAGTGACAAAAGTGAACCCTGCTGGCAATTGATGCGTGACCGTCACACCACCACTAGCACCATTACTCGCTGGTACAGGACTAGGGCCTGCATTGCGTGCCTGCAAAGTAAATGTGACATTTTGCTCAGAGATCACCAGCAGGGTATTGGCAGTCTGGGTAATCTGTAAATCAGCCCCCGGGCTGATGGTCACTGGCGGATTGGCTGGCAATTGGTTGTTGTTGACATCCGGGTCAGCCGTGGAAGATGAAATACGCGGCGTGATCATGACATTGCCAGAAGTAACATCGACGACCTTAGTGACCAGGCTCAACCCACTAAATGTCGCACCAGAAGCCATGCTCCCAGCATAACGACAGCTCACGACCTGACCGCTGATCGTACAATTATTGAATCCACCGCCACTGCCTGAGACAAACTGCAGCGAAGGCGGCAAAGTCACCGTGACGATAGGATTCACCGCATCATTGGGACCGGCATTGTCACCGTCAATCGTCCAGGCAAAACTGCTACCTCCCACCACAGGGGTAGATGGCCCGGTCACACTGGTGATACGGACATCGGCGCCATTATTAATGGTGGTGTTTTGAGTAGAAGTATTATTGCTGGTACTGCTACCGGCGCTCTCATTCGTTGCCGAAATCGTGGCAGTCAATGCAATAGTGCTGGGCGTCGAGGCCCCGGTCGCCACTTGCAGTACGATATTAGAAGCGGCAGCGGCAGGGAAATTGCCCGTATACGTACACTCCATGTCGCTACCATTCAGCGCACAGGTGCCTCCTGCCATCGTCGCGCTTGGGATTGTTACCCCATTAGCAGAGGGGAAGCTCATCGTGACCACAACCCCGGTGGCAGCCTCACTGCCATTATTATTCACCTGGATCTTGTACTCGATGACTGCGCCACGCGGCGATGGGTCATACGCCGAATCATCAATACTGGACACCAGTACATCGACATCCGCCAATGCTGGCAGCGCCATCAGCGCCAGAATAATGAATAACATCTTCTGCCACATGAAATGGGCGGCCACAGATAAGCGCCTCAAGGCGCGACTGTCCGCTGCCGCCATCCAGGCAAATATATTGATCCACGATGAGTTTGCAGCCGACGCGACGGTAGGCTGCCATTGATTGTTGTCTTGCACAGATTTCTCCCAGATACCGCATATCTGTTGTTGTTTGCAGGCGTCTTGGCGACACCTTTTAAGGCTGGGAGAATTTATCGCTATTTAAAACAGGGTTCATTGACATTAACTCACACAAACTCACATTTTCTTGCTATTAGTCATGATGAAAAATTCATCAAATCCCTTTAAATTCAGCACTACTGCAGGGAATGAGCACAACAAGATACTGCGAATGCAATGTGAGGAAAGATTGTCAACAATAGTCAACGCACAAAATAGGCGAATTTATCCGCCTGGATCGGCGGATGGAAGGAGCTAGAAAAAGATATGGATCAGGTCAGCGTGCAGTCTGCGGTAAAAGAAAAACCGAAGCCTGGCAAAGCCTTTATAGGTAGTAACTCACCGGTAATGGCCTTGCCTTTGCGGCGAAGGCGCGAAATCATGACTTCCACGCGATGAAAATCAAAGTCATCCAGGTCACCGCCAAATGCATGAATAATATGGGCCTTGGGCACCGGCTGACCGCACTTTTCTACCAACCGACTCAAGAAAGCATATTCCTTGGGAGTAAGCGGGATAGAGGCATTGTCAGGAGATACCAGTGTCCAGTGTGTTTTACATAGTTTCCATGTAGGCAATGACTGTGCCGTTGTGAGCTCCACTGATGGTTGTGGTTGCCTTCTACGCTCGACCATCTTGGCCTGTAGACGTCGTGCCAGCGAGTTCACAACAGACGCCAACTCTTTCAGATCAACAGGCTTGACCATATACGCATCTGCACCATCGTTTAAACCTTGCACTCTATCATCGATCGCGCCACGCGCAGTCACCATCACAATGCCAATCTGAACTGAATTCCGCAAATGCTTGAGGATAGAAAATCCATCCTCACCAGGTAATCCCACATCGAGAATCACGATATCGTATTTTTTATTGATCAATTCACGATAAAGCGCTGTTGCATCTGCTACCCCCGTAACATCTATGCCGAGCGCACGGAGCCCCAACTCAGTCTCCTCTCGGAGATCAAGATCATCCTCTACAATAATGACGCGTAAATGGCTAGAGTAAGTCAATTGCGTATAAAATCCATCAATGTGCCTGTATGCAAACCAGAGTATCTAGACTCTTGATCAAGCTGTTATTACGACTGTTCATCACCCTGCTACTGATGCACTCATCAGTGGGCTTTGCCTTTCAGGTGCCGCACCCCATGCAAAAAGGTATCAACCTGGAAACAACAGGAGCGATATCTTATTTCCGTGATGCCTCTGGCAGTCTTACTTTGCAGGACATCATTGCCAAAGACAAAGCAGGCTCTTTCAAGCCATTGCCTCAGTATTGGAATGCAGGGTATACCGCAGACACTATCTGGATGAAGTTTACCCTGGATTTTCCTGCCACCGATAATAAATACTGGCTTGAGATTTCCCCTGCCACCCTTGATGATATTGTGCTGTACTCCCCACAGCAGAGTCATGGTTACTCCCGTATCCAAATGGGTGACCATTACCCAGCAAGTGAACGCCCCATTCTGCATCACAATTTCATTTTCCCGCTATCGCCAGATCCTGCGCACTCTGCGCAAACGTATTATGTCCGACTCAAGTCCACAAACACCATAACGTTTCAAGCCACATTGTGGCAGCCGCATATTTTTGTCAGCGATCACAGCCGTCCTGACAATCTCGTGGGTGCATATTATGGTGTGCGCCTTTTCCTGGCATTGTTTGCGTTCATTTTGTGGCTATGGCTGCGACATAATAGTATTTTCATACTCTATGCGCTGTATCAATGCATTGTCTGCTCTTCACAAGCATTTATTGGAGGGATGGCACAAATCACGCTACCAATCGCCCCTTTAACCATTGATGCATTACAAAAATCCACGAACTTCCTGCTCATGGCCACTGTATTATTCTTTTATGCTTCATTGTTTCAGCTTAAGCAGTTTCTTCCGGGCATATTCCGCTTGATACAAGGGCTCACTATTCTTGAGCTAGTGATCTTTACAGGCATCGCGACCCAAATCCTGCCCTTTAGTGGCCTCATGGCCAATATCTTGGCGCTGCTCAATATTGCCATTCTGATTTATTGCAGTATATGGCTGATCTACCATAAACATTTTGATTTCCTACTGTATGTCCTGGCTTTATGGGCAGGATTTGGTGCTTATGTTTTCATCATCCTGCAAAACTTCGGCATTGACATCGGCCCGCCCACCACCATGGTCAACCTGCCTATTGCCTGGTCTCTTCTATCCCTCATTCTGGTTACACTCGGCATTATCAATATTGCAAAAAAAGAGACGGAGAAAAAGCTGCAGGCAAAGGAACTCGCCCTTGAGCTATCTCAGGAGAGCAAACGAATACTTGATCAGCGGGTACATGAACGAACCCAGCAACTGGCACTCATCAATAGCAAGCTGAATGAAGAAATTACAGAAAGACAGGCCTTGCAAACGATGCTCGAAGACTCCCTACAGAAAAAACGGGAGCTGATACAGGCACAACATGATTTCTTTGCCATGGCATCCCATGAGTTCCGCACACCACTTGCAATTATTGACACCACATCGCAGCGACTTGCATTACTACAATCCCAACCAGGATTAGATACAAGCAACATTCTAGCCCCGGCACTACGCAAGATCCGGCGCTCCAGCCAACGCATGAGCCGTATCATTGATAACTTTCTCAGCACAGACAAAATTGAAGCAATCCAAGCCAACGATGGTTTTAGCCAGAAAATCCTCAACCTAGCCCAACTGGCCAAAATCTCAGTAGAACATTACCAAGACTTTAGTGACCGTCATATCACTCTGGAGCTTATCTCAGATCCTGCGAATGTACTGGTTGATCAGTATCTGATCAACCTGGTCATTTCCAACCTGATTGATAATGCACTTAAATACTCTCCCAGCGATAGCAATGTGATTGTGCGAGTGTTTCAAGGCCAACATTACTGCCACCTTGAAGTACAAGATTTTGGCGAGGGCATTGCGCCAGAATTACAAAACAAGATTTTTGAAAAATATGTCAGGATCAATGACAACACAACCGTTCATGGCACAGGCCTGGGCTTGCATGTTGCGCGCAGCATTGCAGAAAATCATCGGGGACAATTGATAGTACGCAGTACAGTGGAGGATGGCTCCTGCTTCCGCCTGACATTGCCACGCTATAACGACGAGATCACTTCAAAGAAAAACGGCGCTCAATGAGCGCCGTTTTAAACCACTTCAGACTACTAGCAATTACAGCTTGGTCTTGCGACGACGTGCAACAGCACCCAGAGCAGCAAAGCCGATCATCAGCATAGCAACACTGCTTGGCTCAGGTACAGCAGCCACAGCGATGGAGCCGCTATACAGACCACCAACAGCACCGTTAGCCACACCACTGACAGTCAGGTAATAGTTACCAGCAGCCAAGCTCGCGAAAGAGAACTCGCCACCAGCAACAGCACCAGCTAACCAGTTGTTGGATGCATCATACAGCTGGTAATTCAAATTGCTGATGTTGAACACGGAAACACCACTATTGCTAAGTGGAGAATTGGTCAACGAAAAATTCGCGGTGCTCAAATCAGCCAGAGAGAAAGTGTAGGTATTGGAGAAAGAACCAACAACAACACTGTCTACATAGGTGTTAAGACCATTGTTTAACTCACCAAGGTCAACCGTTGCTGCATAAGAACTAGAAGCTGCAACTAAGAACGCTGCAGGAACCAGGACGTTTTTGAGAATATTCATACAAACTCCTTTTTATGATTCATGTTGATGATATTCCCCCCAACACCAATTATACATTGATCAAGCAAATTTGAAAGAATTTATAGTTATTTTTATATGCACTATACATATGATTTATAAAATAAAAATGGCGCCATTGGCGCCATTTTTATTCTTCAGAACTCTAAAAACTGATCTGCAGAATTACAGAGTCTTGCGACGACGTGCAACAGCACCCAGAGCAGCAAAACCGATCAGCAACATTGCAGCGCTGCTTGGTTCTGGTACTGGAGTAACATTAACAGCAAAGCTGTAGCTTCCTCCAAAGTTACCAGCAGTAGTTCCCGTAACTTTCAGACTATAAGAACCAGCAGCTAACGCAGCCAAAGAGAAAGTTTCACCAGGATTAGCACTAGCCAACTCACCAGCAGTATTCCAAAGGCTAAATTTTGCGTCCTTGATATCTAATACAACAGCGTAAGGAAATGCCAAGTAAATATTATTGAGCGTTACATCAGTATCACTCAGACTTGGTAATGTGAAATTGAAAACATGATTAAACAAACCAACATCATTCACGCCCACATTGTACAGATTTACACCTTCTGTAATGGTAATATCTGTAGTGTTATTAGCACCTACACCCTGAAAATTACCCGTAGCAGCATTTGCACTGGCGGCCGCAACTATGAGCGCTACGGAAGCCAGAAAGGTCTTGATAAACTTCATGGTAAATCCCCTATTAATGGTCAGAGAGAAAATTTATTGTTCTACAACGTGAGCAAATTATATCAAGCTCATTTTTTTTGTCTTGGGCCCGAATGGACTAATCCAGGCAATATCCTGGAATAAGCTTATACAACTCAAACATATACAAAACAAAAACGGCACCTTGCGATGCCGTTTCAATTCATCCGAAAATGAATTACAGGCTCTTGCGGCGACGTGCAGCTACACCCAAAGCAGCAAAACCAACCAACAACATTGCGATGCTGCTTGGTTCTGGTACAGCAGCGATGGTAATGCCACCTGCATACTGACCACCAAAGTCACCATCAACAATGCCAGAAATACGGATTTGATAGATACCAGCGCTCAAAGAACTCAAGCTAAAATTATTACCAGCTTGTAAAACTGTACCTTCCTGCAACAATTCATGTTTGAACTCGCTGATATGCAAGAAATTATCGACACCCACTGTATAGTTGAGCACACCAGCACCTACAGCAGCGCTGTAGTCACCACTCAATTCAAATGTAATCAAATTGGTGAAGAAGCCAGGAGTATCAATAACACCTGAATGATAAGCTGTCTTACCAACTGCTAACACACCAAGGTCTTTATCAGCAGCCTGTACACTGGAAGCCGCAACTATGAGCGCCACGGAAGCCAGCAAAGTCTTAATGAACTTCATAAAATCCCCTAAAAGTGAACAATTAAATTATTGCTTTAAAACTGTGCTCATTATAAATGATGCACTTGCTTGAAAGCACCGTATATTGGTGCTTTCACGATAGTCCATTAGGACTAATCCTCTCAACTACGATCCAGATTAGAGCTTGAACTTATCCCTGCGACGGCGATAACTGACAAAGCCCATCAGGATGAAGCCTGCCATGAGCATGGCGTAAGTCGATGGCTCAGGCACTGCCGCAATTGCCAGGCGATACAAGGATGTGGTTGCCGTCCCTTCACTGGCAATCACGAGATAGTATTGTCCATCATGAAAATACCCCTTGAGCCCTTCCGGTGCCACATCGCCATCAGTGATGATCATGTCTAGATAGCTCACCTTGAGCGGATCGGTAATGTCATAAATGGCTATCGCTGATTTGAGTGTGCGTTCCAGGCCAATGAATGCAATCGTACGGCCATTGATCTCGAGCAACTCGACACCCTCAGGCTCCACGCCCTTGTCATCGCTGCGACCATCGTCATACAAACCAAGCTCAATCGCCTTGGCATCCAGTTGATTTCCACTATCAAATACCAGGTTGCCGTATTGATCACGGATCGAGAAAGAACGCGCGCCGAAGGTTACGACATCATCTGACTTGGTATCTGGAACGGCAATATTCAGCCGACTGGCATCTGTTGAACCTCCTAGACGCTTCTTGTCGGCTTCATCCTCACGTGTATCACCTTCATTTGCCAATACCACAAAGGTTGTCCCATTTGCGTCGTAGGTGGCAATGCCATCAGGTTGATATAGCCCTCGCGCATTGACTGGGCGTAATTCAACCCGTCCGTCACGATCTGATGGATCAATGTAATTGCCTGGCGCACTGAAATCTTTGGTGCCCAAGCCGATCACATGCTCAGCCTGATTGGTATTGAGGTTAATCACGCCTAGGCCATTCGCCTCCTGCAAGGAGACAAATGCCTTGGTGCCATCGCGACTTACTGCAATGTACTCAGGCTCATAATCCATTCCAGCAATCGACTTAGGTCGCAGATCACTACCGGATACCGGTGCCGTATTGAAATTAACGGTAGCGGCAACTGTACGATTGTTCACATCAATGATGCTGACGCTACCAACCGGATCATAACCCTTGTAGTTGGTAGGTGTGCCTTCATTTGCTACCAGAAGTCGCTTACCATCAGGGGTAAATGTCACCATATCGGGCAAGGCACCTACGGTGATGGAGTTCACACCACTGCTCAATGCTCGTGTAGTGGTATCAAATAACTTCACTGTGCCAGGCTGAGTGCGGTCAGCCGTATTTTCGATTGCAAAGGCTGCGAGACCATTATGGATAGCGACGCTGTTGATGCTACCGTAAATACTGGTATTGATATGTTGTAGCAAGCTACCAGTAGTCGCATTGAGCACGTCGACTCCCTTGACGCCTGCGACCCAGACCGAATTGGTCAAATGATCAAAAGCAACGATTTCGGACGACTGACCAGCGACACCAGTATTGGCATGGTTGTATGTCCAGAGTTTTTCCAATGCATTCAACGGACTTGCGGCACTGCCAATTGATGGCAACAATGCCAGCGCAATCGCTGCGGATATCATGCTTTTCTTCATTTTTGGTTCCCTATCATTGACTTGAATAGCTGCGCAGGCAGCACCGATTTCTTGCCAAGTATTCTAGAAACTCAATATGACAGTTGAATGTGGCGCCATAGTCCGATTGGACAGGATAGATACTCCACGCCTACAGATGCCACCATGCTGATGATCGATGGCAAAAAAATCCCGGTCAACGCCGGGACAACGCGTTTGCTCTGAAATCTTGCTTGATTATGGCGCTAGATCAGCGTGGCCCAATTTGGCTTCATCAATCTTATCTTTGTAGTCTTGCAGGATATTCTCGATTTCCACACGTTTAAGCTGAGTAAAAGGCTCGTCACGCATCACCTTCTGGTAAAGGCTGGGCTTTTCATAAATCTTGATCAATTGCAGCCCAAAGTCATACAACTTGTCATTTTTCTCTCGACTGGCAGTCAATTGCTGCTGCTTTTTCACAATCACGGCCTGCATATTGCTGCGTTCAGCCTCTCCCTTGCGGATCACGTCTTGCGCACTGGAAAGTTGTTGTTGAATATCCTCCAGCTTAGCCTGCAAGGCTTGGTTCTGTGATTGTGCCTCTACCTTTTCCTTACGCAGCGTCTCTAGTTCGCTACTCAATTGTGAATTGCGTCGGTTAGCACTCGCCACACTGCCTTTCAACTCATTGCTTTTAGCCTGCTCGGCTTCAGCTTCTTGCTTAAGCTTGATCTTTTCCTGCTCAAACTGAGTTTGCAACTGCTCTTTTTCCGCCTGCACCTGCTGCATCATCTGGCGCATGCGACGCTCTTGTTGCTTAGCAGCCTTATCTTTGTCGGCTGCCATCACTGGTAAAGCCATAAGCACCAATAGGAACAAGGCAAGCCAGCGGGTATATGGTGACTTCATTAAACTAAGCATGATCAGAACCTGGCTGTCAGGTCAAAGAGGAACACATCAATGGACAGCGGCAAACCGCTTACCTCACGGGTGCTGTACCAGCGCGCTGTAAACGAAGTGTTCTTGTCTAGGCCATAGCTGCCACCCAGAATAGTACCCTTGGCATTGGTACCGCCCAGGTTGAAGTCGGAGTCGTTGAAGGAGTCCATCACTGCATCGGCCTCGATGCGCTTATAAGCACCAAACACTTGCCAATCGTGACGGTTAGCCACATCCGGCATACCCACCGTCAGCTTGACTTGATAAGCATCGGTTTCCTTGTCATACAGCCTGCCGGTACGGTTGTAGATCTCCTGACGGTCAAACGCGATGTTGCGAGCATAATCACCTTGCAGGATGACATGCACGGGATCAAAGGTTGCAAGGTCAACCTGACCAGTCAGGTTAAGCACCTTGAACTTGGATGCCAGGCCACAACCACTACCACTGTAGCCTTGACCACCATTGGCAAGGTCTACCAGGCCGCAACTGGCATCGCCATTCTGCAGCACATCAAAGGTGTTGTTACCCTTCTGGCGCCAGGGCATTACGCTGGCGTTGTAACGCGTATCCACACCATCCTGGTTATTGCGTATGCCCTGCACTTCCTTAAAGTCATACAGTGCCAAGCCAGCCTTGACGCTGGACTTGTTAGGGCTAATCCACTCCAGACCAGCTTGGGCACCCATGAACCATTTATCCTTGGCCTTATTGAAGGAATTCTTGTGCACCTGGTCAATCGGGAAAGCACCAATAGTACCGAAGCCTGTCACACTGTCATTCAGCTTGGGCGTAAAAGTCACGGCCGCACCATCAAACGCCAGCGAGCGATCCCACACCATATCGGTTGAGAAGAAAGGATTGGCAAAACGGCCAGCGGTAGCCGTCAACCAGGAATATGGCTTGGCCGTGACGAATACCCGATCCAGGCCCCAGTCGAGCTTGGCCTGACGAATCTCGATAGACTGGTTGGGAGACAGCGGGTTATCCATGTGACCAGTCGTCATGCGGATACCGGCCGTGAAAGTATCACTCAGCTTGGCATTGATGCCAAAACGCGCACGCACACGGTAGCGGTTCTGGTCGTCAGTACTGTTGGCAATCATGGCCTGGCGACCCGTATTAAGGCCATACTGAAACTCCGGCAAGTTACGTGCAGAGAACCTGTCAGGCTCATAACGCAGGCGCACATCACCCTCGAAAGAAATGCGATCCAGCCAGCTTGGCAGTGCCAGGCGTTCGCTTTCTACATGATAGTTGAGCTTGGCCATCACATCCTTCTCGATGTCGGCGCGCAACTGCTGTTTTACAAACTCCGGCACATACTGCACACGCACTACGCTACCATCCTGCGCCGTGGCATCAGCCACCCCTGCCACGGCTGGCTGAGCGTTCGACTCTGCCGGAGCCTGCTTGGCTGCCTCAGCCTTGCGGATCAGCTCATTCGCTTTTTCCTTGGAAAGTATGCCCTCCTGTACCAACGCCTCAATCAGCCCTACCGTGGTACTACGCAACTGTTCCAGAGATTCGCGCTCCCCCGCGCCTGCATTCGATGCCAGCAGCATCAAGCTCAAGGCCATGGCTACCGGCTTCATCATACGTACTTCTGTTTTCATCTTGTTTGCCTCAATCTAAGCCTGTATGGCTTGTCAATTCCCTAGTTGCTGCCTCAACCCATGTTCTTGGCAGTAATCCGCAACTTCACTGGCTGCGGCATATCTTCCGGCGGTGCCTCTGGCATGCGTTTGATCGACTGCAAGGCTTTGCGCAACAATCCATCCTTCTTTTCCTCGCCACTGCCGTTCAGCAACTCGATCTTTTCCACGCGACCATCCTTGGCCAGCCATAGCTCAACCACGATGCGGTACTGCTCCTTGGCCAGCTCAGGCTGTTCGGCAATGGCATTCTCGATGCTCGACTTGATCTGGTTGGTATACCAGGCATAGGCCGACAATCCCTTGCTGCCGCCGATCTTCACACCCACATCGCCACCGCTGTAATCACTGGTGACCTTGCCCGCACCGAAGGCACTGGGCGCATCACCCGCCTCCCCTTCCATCTTGAGGTTTTGCGGCTCAGGCGGTGCTTCCACCGGCTTGGGCTGCTCCACCTTAATTTCCTTCGGCTCTTCCTTGGGTTGTTCCTTCGGTGGTTCCTTGGGCGGTGGTGGCGGTGGCGGAGGGGTATCCGGCAATAATTTCACCGTGGTAACGGGTGGCTTCTTCGGGCCAGGCTTGCTCGATAACAGGCTGTAAATCCCGTAACCCAAGGCCAACATCACCATCACCCCAACAACGATCCACACCCAATTGGCCTTGCCCTGCTTTTTCATCTCAGCCATCAGGTACCTATCCTCGAGGTCACTAGGCCTACGTTCTGTATTTCCATACGCGTGACCAAATCCACCACCGAGACAATGCCGGCATATGGTGCACGCGCATCGCCCTTGATCATCACCGAGAACTTGGGGTCACGGGCACGTGCGGCGTTAAGCTGGCTTTCCAGCTCAGTCAGGTTGACGCCTATGCCATTGAGCAACAGCGTGCCACCCTCCTGCACCTGCACGATCTTGACCTCGTGCTGCTCGGTACTCGGCTTGTTCGAGGGCTTGGGCAGGTTCATGGTCAGCCCCTGCACCGAGGCCGTGGTCATCAAAATAAAGATCACCAGCAGCACATAGGCCAAATCCAGCATCGGCGTAATATTGATGGAGTCGTAGGGTTTGCTGTCGTCTTGAACCTGCATGGCTAACCCTCGGCTTTCTTGGTCACCAGGCCCACTTCCGTGATGCCCAGCTTCTTGCATATTTCCAGCACGGCGGAAACCTTTTCGTAATGCGCAGCGGCATCGCCCTTGAGTACCACGGGCAATTCCGGATTGTTGGCCTTGTACTCACCCAGTCGCTGTTCCAGCGTCGCCAGGTCAACCGGGTAGGCATCCAGGTATACATCGCCCTCACCGGTGATGGTGATGCCACGTATATCCGGCTTGGCTAGATTGCCAGTGGCGCTGGTCTGCGGAATTTCCACCTTGACGCCCTGTACCGAAGCTGTGGTCATGATGATGAAGATCACCAGTAGCACATAGGCGAGATCAAGCATGGGCGTGATGTTGATCTCGTCATAGGGCTGGTTGTCTTCCTTGATATCGGCCATGTGCGCTCCGCTTACTTGCCGTAGAGCTCAGCCACGCGGGTGATGTATTCATCCACGAAGATCTGCATGTCGGTATTGATGTTCTTGATGCGGCTGGAGAGATAGTTGTAGCCAAACAGCGCTGGAATCGCCACCGCCAGACCAGCAACCGTTGCCATCAACGCTGCAGCAATACCCGGCGCAATGGCGTTGACGTTCACGTCACCCGCAGCGGCAATTTCCGCAAAGGTGATCATCACACCGATCACGGTACCGAGCAGGCCCAAGAAAGGACCGCCGGAAATCGCGATGGTCAGCAGCACGATATTGCTGTTGAGTTTTTTGTTCTCGCGGATCAAGTCAGCATCCACCGCAGCCTTGATCGCATCCAGCGAAGCACCACTCAGGGACAGTTGACCGGCTGCATCATAACGCTTGCGGATCTCACGCAGGCCAGCAAGATAGAGCCGCACGACCGTAGAATTTTGCGTATCGGCGCCCTGATCAAGCTGCAGCAATTCAGCATGGCTCGCATCATTGAAACGCTCAATAAAGGCACGGTTGGCTTTGTCATTACGCGTAACCTGGCGTGCCTTGGCTACCATCACGGCAGCACTGATCGCAAACATGACCGCAAGGATAATAATGACGACCCAGGCATCCACCGTCAGGCTGTGGAAAAGCACCATAAAGTGCGAGCTACCGCCCTCTTCTTCCTCGTCACCTTCGGCGGCACTGACCTTGATCAGCTGACCATCCATGCTCTGGCCGCTGGCAGCTGCTTTGATCCAGGCGGCGCTACGTGCAGCCGAGGCCAGCTCCAACTCGTCCAGTTCACCCTGATAGCCATTGCCTATATTCACAGCATCCTGCACTGCTGGCAGGGCAGCCGCACCGTTGGCAACTTCAGTACCATCGATATACAGGACAGCCTTGCCGCCAGCCACAGTTACAGCAACATGTTGCCAAGTCCCAGGCTTGAGTTCACCACCCGCCACGACGGCGCTACCATTGTTGAATTGCAACTTGCCAGCCGCCAGGCTGATGGTCACAGCACCTTGCTGATACAACGTACCTTCAGCCGCACCAGGCTTGAGCCAGGCGCTAAAGGTAAAACCTTGCGTATCATTGAGCGCGAGCGCCGGATTGGCAGCCAGCACCAACTGCTCGCCATTCAATATGGCTGCTTCACCGATCAGGGCAGCCTTCTGCACCGCCACATTGCCTGTCGCCACCAGCGCACGCTTGCTATCCTGCAGCAAAGTGCTTTCGGCAAAATGGAATATGGCAGCGGTCACAGCATCGAAACTACCCGCCGCATCAGCAGCCGAAGTTGCGGTTTCGTTACCGGAGTAAAGCCAGATATGCGCATCCTTGGCGGCAGGATCAAGCTTGGGCAGCAAGACCCAGATCACAGCCAGTTCATTCACTGAATCGAACTTCTCGATATGGAATTTCAGTTCGGTCTTATCATCACCTGCCACTACACGCAGATCGGAACCATCAAGATTGGCACTAGAGAAATCGAAATTGCCGGAGTGCAGGCGCAAAACCACAGGCACTTCGGATTCGGCTGCAGGGATGCCTACAGCATTGATCGTGACTTTGGCGCGGCTGCCCCATGCTTCATTCCCGCCTTCATTCCAAGCGGCATAGACCATGCCAGGCAGCAACATCAGCAGAACTACTAACTTTCTCAACATCGAACCGCGCTCCAGGACAAAGCGCGTAATATAAATTTCATGTGTGACTTGCTAGTGACTTGTACGTTAAATTGCTGTGTCACAAGAATGTAAAAAGGACTAGGAAAACCTAGTCCTTTTGACTTGCTCCATCGCTTAACTACTTCACGATATTGCCAAGGCCGAGCACTTCAACCGACACAAAGGATGGCAATATATTCTTTGGCGAGAAGTCCTGGTTTTGCGGCAGATTCACCATATCTCCCAAGGAGGCGGTTGTAGCAGAGGCCACATTAGAAGTACCTGTCAACGAGCCTGCCAGCGTTCCCATCGAAGCCAACGGTACACCTACAGTCGTGGTACCGACGATATTGCCGGCATTCAGCACGCGATCAGCCACCGCCAGGATACGACCACCGGCAATACCCGCTTCACCGGCATCCAGCGTACCGCGCGGTGTAATCAGCGCAGTGGTGACATTCTCCAGGCTAGGCGCTTCCAGCGGGCCGCTTGGGCCATCCGGGTCATACGATTGCACCTGGATACCGCTACCGGCAGAAGCCCCCTTCATGCGGCGCGTCATGTTGCCCCATGCATCGGTGAAGATTTCCTGTTCCGGCACCGCCACCGCACTACGCGAACCCTTACCTGCATCGATATTGCCGTTGTTGACCCATATCGTCATATCGTTGGCAAACTGGGTAACCACGCGCGACTGGTTGACCTGGAAATTGGTCTCGGCGAAGGCGCGTATCTCGCCACCATTCTCGGTGACGATACCGTTGCCCGCACGCACCGCACGGCCCGGGATACCCACGTTGACCATGCCACCCGGCACCAAGATGTCGATGCTGCCATCGCGCAGGGTGTTGATCTTGCTGTCGAACAGCGTGAGGTCACCCTGGTATTCAATATCCCGCGGGAACAGCATAGCGACTGCATCATCGCCACGCTTGTGGCGCACCACGCCAGCCAGGCTTTCGCCAGATGCCTTCAGTGCCGCATCGGCCTCACCGGATGCCAGCAACTCGGAGGAGTAATGGCGGTAGGCAAAGATGGCCTGCTTGTCGTGATCCAGCGCCAGGTATTTCGTCATGGCCTGTTCTTCGGTCATGCCAGGGGTGTTGTCACCCAGATCGCGTACATACTTGGCCACGGCCTTCAATGTCGCTTCACGATAGGCTGCCATGCCTTCAGCATTACCTGCCAGTACCGCAGGGCCATCACCATTCGGGTTAATGTAGGCATTGATATAGTCTGCCAGTTTCGGCCCGCTGCCCACGCCAGCCAATACGGTAATAGAAGCACCAGTGTCAGGCAGATAGCTATTGATGGTGTTAGCCACACTATTAAGACCACCGCTGGCACCCAGATTGAAATGACGCCCAGCCTGGAACAGGAAGTTACCCGGGCCAGCCAGGTTGTAGCTGGATTTCACCTGTGAGGTTTGCAATATGTCGCGCCCTGCCTTGACGATGGTCAGGTCGCCAGCTGACAGGTTCTGTAGCTGCCCCTGGAAAGTCAGGGTGGTACCAGTATTCGTCATGATCTCGCCAGCGCTAAGGTTGAGGATATCCAAGCCAGCAATAATGGAGGCAGCCTTGGGCAGGCTGATGTGGGTCGCCACATCTTGCTTGCCGATAGTGCCATCCCTGGCCACGATGACCACTTCCTCACGGTTGTTGGTATGCAACGGGATTGTCGCGTGATTGAGTTGTACATAATCGGTCAGCTTGCCAAAACTGTTGGTAGCATCATTGAGCGCCCTAACAGGTGAAAGCACCCCAGGCAACTTGGCAGGATCTGCATCCGACATGATGATGAACTTGGATTGAATGTCGTTGGCCGCCAGCAAGCTGAGATTACCCAGGGACGATGGCATGAGGATGAGGCCCGAATCAGTGAACGCAGAGATTCCACCATTGTAGGCTGTCACACCCAATGTTCCCGGCAACAAGCCTAGACTGGCACGGGCGGATGCCATATTGGTGGAATTCAAGGCCGTGCCGGTTGCAGTCGTTGCAATACGACTGGTGATCGCGGTTCCCACGAAGAAGTTGCCAAAGCTGACATTACCGGTCAATGCAGTAATGTCCAGTGCAGCACGATCAGAGTACGTATTGAAGAAGGCATTGAGGCCAGTATCAGAACCTACCTGGGTGCCAGGCGCGTTCAGGTTGGCCTGGACAAACAGCGTGGGATTGAACACAGACTCGATGAAGACATTGCCAGCTGCTGCTACCGTCGCCGTTGCATCCTGCAAAGCAATCACCGTACCAAAGGTGTTGCCGGTATTGGCAATATCTCCACCAGCTTCCAGCGTGATGTCACCACGGCCTGCGTAGTACATACCATTATTGATATTGCCTGCGGCACGGACATTGATGTCACCACCGCCATCAATGCGGTAATGCGTAGCGTCCACGTAGCGGCCAGTCGTGGGGACGGAGACCGAGAGGTTAGTGATATTGCCACCCGCATTGACGTTGACATTACCACCACCCAGTGCCGCCACACCCTGCCTGAACTGGTCAGGGCGCAGCCACCAGCTGGATTGCAGGTTGTTGATGCCGCCGCCCTGACGGAATAGCCAGTTATTGACCATCTGTTGCTTGCCCATGGCATCTAGCAAGGCACCGGTAATATCGCCACCGGTGTTGATGGAGATATCACCACCATTGGTGAGATAGGCATTGCTTGCAGTATACTCTTCGCCCGCTCTCGGAGGAGTGAAAGTGAATCCGGTAAGTGTGGGTGCTTGCTGACCAGCGGTATAAATCACCGAGGTAGCATTGGCCAAGGTCAGGTTGCCTGATGCAGCAATCTGAATATCACCAGTCCCATTACGTATCATTTTGCCGCTGGCCAGATTGATGTTGCCAATACTGCTGTCAGTCAGCGTCGTCATGTGATTGACAGCATTCATGTCGGCACCCGCCACCAGGTTGATACTCCAGGATTGCCCGGTTCCCACTGTGCTAGTTGTTGCCACACCATTGAAGCCATCGCTGATCGTGCCATTCACGTTAAGATTACCAGTGCTGCGTATGGTCAGGCTGCCATCGCGCCCTTGCGACAATGTAGCCAGGTTCAGGTCACTGCCTATCGTCGTGGTACCAGTGGTCCGGATCTCGGTATGCGGCGCGACAATCACCGCCAGCCCATCGCTGGTCGCCTGGTAGGTATCTGCGGTAGTGGCTGCCCCACTGTAGAATGCAGTGGTGTCCGCACCCACTGTAGCCAGCGTGGCGGCATTGATCGTGCTGCCACTATTGATAACCTTGAGCGACTCCAGCACCACCTTGCTGGCACCGGTAATGGCCGCAGGAGCATCGGTCGCCACTTTGAGGCCGGATGCACCTACACGCTCGGCGCGCATGGTGACTTCACCCTTGGTATTGCCGCTGACATCAATCACGGCGGCATCCGCCAGGCGCTGGCCGCCGGAGAAGACTTCAGCATTGATGGTGCCGGTATCGGATGAGAGCAGCACATCGCCGCCCTTGCCATCGCTGGCTTCAGCCTTCGCCAGCACCTTGCTGCCAGCCTTCAGGTTAAGGTCATTGTGCGCAAACACCTTGACCTTGCCACCCTGCTGACCGCTGGCATCCAGTGTGCCGTGCAGGTTGAAGCTGCCATTGTCGGCGCTGAGGATGATGTTCTGCGCTTTCACCACATCGGCTGCGGCAATGTTGAAATCACCATCGCGCAGGCGCAGGCTGCGGGTAGCATCAAAGCCACCCGCATTCAGTGCTGCATTTAGGGTGGAGAAATCGGTAATGCTCTTGCTATCCAGCAGGAAGCTGCCGCCCGTATTGCCCTCGGCAGCCTGGCCCTTGAGGCTGTTGGCTGCCACTTCCACGCTGCCGTTCCTGGCGGTCATGGAGATCGTACCGGCATTACCGCCGCTACCGCCGCTCACATTCACGACCGCACCATCCATGACACGGATATTGCCCTGGTCGGATTGCAGTGCCACCAGCCCGCTCGGTGTATGCGCAGTGTACTTGTCAAAGGCCACGGCCTTGGAACCGGCATTGATATTGGCACCTGCCACTACATCCAGGTTACCCTGCGTGGCCTTGGCCTTCAGCTGGCCTGCCAGCAGCTCGATATTGCCGCCCAGTTCCATCTCTCGCGCCGTGAGGTCCAGCTTGGCACCTATGCCGTTGCTGGCCTGGGTAGGCTGGCTGCCGTTACCCGCAAGGCTGAGGCTGCCCTGGCTGGCATTGACGGCATAGTTCGTACCGGTTGCCGCTGTTACACGCTGGCTGGACAGGCTGACCTGTTGTGCCGAGATCGCCAGTGCACCGTTACCGGAAAACACGGTATCGCCCTCGCTATTCATCGCCACCTGCTCGAAGCCACCGATATTGAAATTGCCGGCCCCGGCTGGCGAGGCTGCACCCTTGCCCTCGATGGCAATGCTCTCTGCATTGATGTTGAGCTTGCTACCCGCGACATCGCTGGCTGGCGTATAAACCGCACCCGTGGAGTTTCTCAGGGTCAGCTGGCCGGTGGTCAGGGTAACATCGGCGTTGCCTGCCACTGCATGGCCGCTGATGCCGGCGGCATTGATGGTGATATCCAAGTTTGCGTTACCCAGGCTGACATCACCATAGAAGTTGAGGTTCTGGCGGCTGTTGAGCGTCACGCGCCTGAGATTTCCGAAGCTGGACAGTAGGCTATCATCCACGCGCAAACCATCAAGGGCGGGATCAGCATCCCCTACTAGGATATTGTTGGCACCCAGTGTCAGGCTACCATGCGGTACCGGCTGACCATTCACTTCATGTGCAAAGAAGCCCAGATTGCCTTCCACATCGGCAGTGCCTGTGGCATCCAGTACCAGCGATTCATGCGCTGTGATCTGGCTACCGGCGGCAATGTCCAGCGTACCGCCCAGCGTAGAACCGGAAGTCGCTACGCGGTCATACACCAGGTTATGCTTGCCCGAGATACCCAGCAGGGCACCATCGCCACTCACGCGCACCACGCTATCAGTCACCTGCCCCGATGACTTGGTGCTGATGCGTACATCACTGGCAACACTGACCTTGTCGGTGGCGGTTGCCAGCAGCTCTTCCACCTTGAGTTCGTGCTCTGCACCCGTGTTGGCAAAATTCACCTCGCTCGCCACGGTGGTGATCTCCAGGCCTTCCTGGCCCTGGTTGCGTCGGCCACCGAGCAGCAGGCTTTCGGCATTGAGTTTGTTCAGTGCATCAGCAGTCACCTGCAGGGCACCGTTATCCGGCCCCACGCTGGAGACCACATTGATACGGCTGGAGACAATATCCACCAGTGCGCCGCGTCCATTCAGGCCTACATCGGTCTTCACCGTGCTGCCCAGGCTCAGGCGCTCACTGGCCGCAAGCACCAGTTGCCCGGCATCCACTGCCAGGCGCGGTACTGCGGTGCCATTCTTCTTGGCTTCATTGGTAAAGAATTCATTGCCGCTCGACAACAGGTATTCAGCGGGTACCTTGATGCCGGAGTTTTCCGGGTCGCGGAATACCGCACCACTGGTCAGGCGGAAGGTGCTCCAGTTGGTGGCGCGGCTGCTCTGGTTGACGTTGCTGAAAAAGCCGCTGCTGAGGATGGATCCATCAAACGTGGTGGTCGATACACCGGGTAACAGGCCCTTGCCGGATTGCAGTTCCACCATGTATGCCCCTTCCAGCAGGGCATAACGTGCTGGCATCAGGGTGTAGTAGCCAGCGGCAATACCATTGCCGCCAGAGATATAGATGCTGGAACCAACAGCCGGGGCTGCTCCACCGCGCTCCACATAGTTGTAGTAATTGTAGTCATACGGGGCGTAGTCGCCCTGCAATGACGGCAGGATGGCATAGGTGTTCGGCTTATCAATCAGGATATCCTTTGAGCCACCCAGGCCATCGATGAATTCATAGGCGAAGGTATCGCCGCTGCCGGAAATATCCACCACGGCATTCGAGGCCGACATATCTACATTCGGTGCACTCAGGGTAATGCGCTTCTCCATGGGCTTGCCGCCTATGGTGGCGCCACCCGGCAAGTCCCACAGCGAACCGCCATCGCGTGTCACGCCATAGGGGATCAGCAAGCCTGCTGCCGAGGTGGACGTCAGGCTGCCTGCACCCAGGGTCAGGGTATCAGTGGCTTCCAGCGCCAGCTCACCCAGTGGGGCCAGCACCACGCCATCCTGCTCAATATCCTCGGCCTGGATGGTGAGCTTGCCGCCTGCACTGAACACCGGCTTGTACTTCTCGCCACTAGATTTCACCGTGACGGTGCTGCCTGCACCATCGGCCTTGATCGTATATTCACTGTTGGTGACGGGATACAGCTGCCTGCCGGTCATCACCAGCGAACCAGGGGTGACCAGTGAGCCCTTGTTATCATCAATATGGCCACGCATACGGATATCCAGGCGGCTGGTCAGCTCGGCACGGTTGATACCGGAGAAATTGAGGTGACCGCTGAGGTCTATCCAGTCTGCTGTCGCGCGCAGCAGGCCATTGCCAGCCACGATGTCGTTACTGATGCTGGGCGAACTCATCATAATGTGCGAGGCCTGTAGGTCAACCGTACCATCGTTCATCACGCTGAGGCGCGGGGTTTCCAGAGATAACGTCTCACCAGCCTTGAGCCTGACACCATCTTCGAACTGAATACGGTCATGCTGGGAGGAGCTGGGGTCGCGACCCTCGCTCTTACTGGCCAGGCTGACATGGTCAAACTGCGCCTTGTCGAGCTGCTCAGTGGAAATCTGTGCCTTGCCCTCGAACGCAGCCAGGCTGTCACCTGCATTGAGGCTGCCCGCCTGCACCTGCTTCTGGCTGGTCACCGTCAGTACACGTTCGCCAGTAGGTGGTGCAGGGTTGATCGCGATGGGAGTAGCGTTGGATTCAAGACTGAGGCTGAACGAGCCACGCTGGCCCGTGCCCTGTACATCGGCAATGAAGTCACCATCCAGCAGCGCACCTTCACGCGCTCTGACGATGATGTCACCTGCCGCGCCGTATAGCGTGGAGCTGATATAGCGACCCTGTGCATTCGCACCCAGATCAACCTGGCCGGAAACACCTGAGACATTGATCTTGCTGCCCTCCTTGGTCACTACGAAACCGAGGTTGGCATTGAAGGTAACGCTGCCCGCATCATAGACACGCGCCATCAGCAGGTTATTGGTTTGTACTGGCGGGCGCAGGTAATAGCCGGAAACATCAATCACCGAGCGCTCACCCAGCCAGATGGCCTGGGTGTTGTCGTAACCAACTGCACCCGGATTGCCGTTGAGGTTTAACTCCACATTACCTGCCGGGGTGATGATGCTGCCCAGCATGTGCAGGCCCTTGCCTGCGGTCAGCGTCACCTTGCCCACATTGCCAGCCGCATCAGGAATGTCGGTGCGTATCGTGGTGTTCTCCAGCACCGTCAGGGTGCCGAAGCTGAATTCATTGTTGTAGGCCGCGAATGCCAGGGTAGCCGGGGCGCGCAGACCCTCGGCCTTCATGACCGGGGCCGCGACAGTACCCGTCAGGTTATTGGTAGAAGCCTGTGCGGCATAACCCGGCGTAATTTGCAGTGTCTGCATCTTGGGATGAATCACACTGGCCTTGCCCGAGGTATCACCCACCACGAACTCGCTGTTGCTGCCAGTCGAGGTAATCGCATAGTGCGAGAAGCCACCCTGCTCGAAGAAGTCGGCGCCCAGCCAGAAGCCGCTACCGCTATCCTGCCCACCGATATGGACATTCTTCAGGGTACTGATCGCAAGTTGGCCACCCTTGGTGAAACCATAAGCCTGCATCTGCGTCGGCAATACAATCTCGCTGCCACTATGCAGGGTAATATTGCCGCCGTCCCCGGTTGCCAGTTCACCCTTGCTGTTGAGCCATGCACCTGCACTGGTATCCAGTTTCGTATTCTGGCCAAAAGTCAGGTGGTTGCCTTCCAGCGAGATATTACCGCCATCGAGGGCCACCGGCATCTGCTGTGCACCCTGCATGCCACGCGTGTCATTGGCCCAGGTACCGGCAGTGCTCAGCGTCACGTTATCGGCCACGTGCACATTACCGTTGGCTGTCTGCGTGGTTGCGGTGATGTCACCACCCGGTGTGGTGATGTTCCTGTTGATGCTGACGTTGTCACCCTTGAGGCCCACAGAACCGTTGGCCGCGGTGGAGATGACCTTGTCGACAATCACATCCCCCATGCTGGTGAGCTGCACATGGTTGAAACCATTGTCCAGCATCTTGGTATCAACCACCGCCTCGGTGGCGGTATTGTTGCTGCCGAGCTGGAAGCTGGCATCCAGGGTATTGGCACGATCTGCCACACGCAGTGTCTGGGTACCTACGGTCAGGTTGAACTTGCCACCGTCAGGCAACTGGCTGCGCTGGGTAATGTCATGGCGCGTATTCGCCACCATGCTGCCTTCCAGCACGGGCGCGCCGCCACTGCTGGTGATGTTGACCGTGCCAGCATCCTTGCCCTGGCGATAAGCCTGCTGGTACTTGCCGCCCATGCCGAGGTCAAAGCTCTCGCTCATCCCGGTTTTCGGGTCGGTAATGGTGAGTACATCAGCGATGGAGTTATACGGTGTGTTGCGGTCTGCCTTGGAGATCGCCACGATCTTGTTGTTGTAGACCAGGTTGCTCTCGCGGATCACGCCTGCGGCATAGTCGATCACGCCACCGGAGACATCAATCACCGAGCCACTCTTGGTGATGACATCACCCGCCGAGGTGATGTTGACCGTACCACCAGCACTCATGCGCTGGGCGATGGTCTGGGTCTGGCCTTCAAGGTAAGGGGTAATATCAAACAGGTCGGTACCCTTGCGCGCGTCTACATACAGGGTCTGGCCCAGCAACGGCGATCCCTTGAGCAGTGGGGTATCCTTGGACTCCTCGGAATAGAAGCGGATCACCAACTGATTCTGGTCCATGGTGCCTGTAGTATCCACGCCGGAAACATCAATACGCGCGGTATCACCCAGCAGCACGCGGATAGGCAGGCCACCACCCACCGGGTTGGCATCAGCCAGTGCGTTGATGTTCACCACGCCGCCCTTGGCGAGTAGTTTGCCCTGCACGTCTATGCTACGGCCCTGCACCGTGATATTGGAGGCGGGCAAGGTCACCTTATTGCTGATTTTTTCGGGGTTGCCGGTTTCCACCTCCACTTCGGTCACGCTGTTGGCACCGATATTGACGGTACCAAAACGCTCGGCCTGGAACACGGCGCGAGTACCACCGCCCTCATTCGCAGGGATGGATACCTGGCTGGTGCGCACGGAATCACGCGCCAGCAGGTGGATGGAGCCATTGGCCCGCACCGAGGTAGTGGCCTTGATGGTGCCCATCTGGTTCACTGCCAGGCCGATCAGGGTGACATTGCCGCGCTCTGCCAGGATCTCGCCGAGGTTGGTGGCAGTACCACCGCCATCCACTTCCACCAGCATGTTCGCCGTGTTGTCCTGTGATTTCAGGTAGACCTTCTCGCCGGCCGCGAGAATGGTCTGGCCTTCCGGCGTGACGATAATGCCGTGGTTTTCCACATCCTTGGCCAGCAGCACTACCTTGCCACCTGTGGCAGCCGTGAGCTTAGCACCGGCTTCCACCTTGATGAAACCACCAGTATTGCTGAAGGTCTCGCCTGCCAGGTTATTGATGAAACCCTGCGTGAACAGGGTATCGGTCATGCTGCTGGATGTCATCGCCCAGATCGAGCCCAGGTTGACCTGGGCCGTGCCGGCAAAAATGATGCCGTTATTGTTCAGGAAGTAATTGTTACCCTTGCCGGTAATCGTACCGGCAATGATGCTGGGATCATTGTCATGAATGCGGTGCAGCATGCTCCAGCCAGCCTGCTGGTTGATGTCCAGCGTATGGCCTGCCGCCAGGTTGAACTTGAGCCAGTTGGCAATCGCCTGCGGCGCGCTTTGCTGGATGGTGGTCAGTACCGGGGTTGCCCCGACAATCTCGGCGCCAACCCAGTTACCGCCGCCAGGCACCAGGCCAGAAGATGGCAGCGGAATGATCTCGGCCACCACCTCGCCAGAGACCAGCATCGCCATGATCATGGCCAGCAGTGCCCGGCGCCGGCTGCGTGCGCTTGAGGCGCTACCTGCGGTTTGCGCAGTCGCCACTTCCGGTGCAGGCACGAACATGCCCAGATGCTTGCTGAAAACGAGACGGAACAGACCTTGATTCATTTTGATACCCCTTCAACTACCAGTCATAACCCAGGCGGAAATGCACCAGCGAATCGCCCTTGTCGATAAAGCCAGCCGAGCCTTCCTTGCCCTTGGTTTCCTTCAGTGCCCAGGCCAGGTCGAGGTTGGCATATACACCGCGCCATTTCTTCAATTGCAGCCCCATGCCCACCGAGGCGAGGTCCAGTCGCTCGCGCTCACTCGGGCCGGGGTAATACACCGAGGTATAACCCGCGCTGTAGAACAGCGAGGCATACAGTTCACCCGTGCTCATGCCCAGCCACGGTGCCAGTGAGGGAGTACGTACTTCGGCCACGCCATACAGGCCCTTGTCGCCCACTGCGGTGGCTTCGTAGTAGCCACGGACAGAATCGGCACCACCGAGGAAGAACTGTTCATTCGAGATCAGCTGCCCGGTGGCAGCCTGGCCTGCCAGCTTGCCGAACAATTGCCAATCCTTGGGCAGGCGGTAGGTATGCTTTAGCTCGCCGCGCAGGTAGGCAAAGCTGCTTTCGGTATGCAGGCGATTCTTCTTGTTGAAGAAATCCTCTTCATCCGACATCACGCCGCGAATGGCAAAGGTCAGCCCCAGGTTCATCTGCGTAGTGGTCTTGGTAGTTTGCAGCGTGCTGTCATAGGCCATGCTGAATGGCATATAGCTGATCGGCATGCTGTCGACGTTGTTGCCATTGAGGCCGATCACCTCGTCGAAATCCTTGTAATCGACGCCCACGCTCAGGTTGTGGAAGTAGCCGGAAAGCAAGGGAGCAGGCAGAGGATGGATATAACGCACACCGAAGATATTGCCGTTACCCACCACATTGACACCGCCCACACCGCTGACCACATTCACATCACTGCGGGAAATCACGCCATACATGGCCCAATAATCGCCTTCCTGCGTGGGGATCAAGTAATTGGCGGACAGCACGCGGGTTTCGTCCGTACTTTCCGGCGTGACCTGAAAACTCAGCGACAGGCTGTGATCGAGCTGCCACAGATTGTCATAGCGCACCGATCCCACCAGTCGCGACTTGGTGGTATTGGCCATGTAGCGGTTATTCACTTCGAGGTTGGCATGCAGTGGCAGCTTGTCCTCCACCTTGAGGTCGATCTCCACCATGCCTGGCGTCTTACCCGCGCGCATGACCGGGGCCACCTGCCTGTCCTGCTGTCCATTCAGGCTGGCCAGCTGGCGTTGCACATTGGGGAAGTAAGGCACCTTGCCCTCGGCCAACTCGGGTGCGCGAGACTTGATGACGCCCAGCGAGTAGTACTTGGCACCCACCACACGTAGTTTCTCGATACGTCCTTCCAGCACTTCCAGGCGCACGGTCTTGTTGAGGATTTCCTGTTCGGGCGTGTTGACGAATACCGTGGGGTAACCCAGATCATGGAAGGCCTTTTCCAGTGCAGCGCGTGCACCTTCTACATCATCCACGGTCTTGCCCTCGCCAAGGAAGGGATAGATCGCCTGCTCGATGCTTGCAGCTGGCAAGACGGTATTACCCTTTACCTGGAATTCCATGATGTCGAAGGTTTCGCCAGGCCCGGCTTCTGCACCAAGCTCCGTCGCTGCATCGGCAGGCGTGGCTGTTCCAGGAGCGACTGTCTCCGGTGTGGCATCGTCAGCGACGGTGCCTACCTGTGGTTCAGCCGCCAGCACAGGTGACAGGCCAGTCACCACCATCCAGGTGAAAATCAGTAAAGAGGTTACACGCACGCTTGATACTTTCATGAACTCAAAATGCACATAAAAAAATGGCAAATAAAACAAGCGGAGCATCATTGATGATTTCCCCATGTTTTACTGGCCACTCTCGGTGAGGGTTCTTGGTGTTTCATTACCCCAACCGTAGTGGGGCATATCATAGAAATGACTTATGACATGTCCATGACGAATGAGAGTAAAAAGCACTTTCCTGCTTACGCAGGAAAGTGCGAGTGCATCACAGGGTATTCACCCTTGTTATTGCTGTATTAGTTGAACAGTTGCTGTGCAGCGCAGTTGTTACCGAAGCGTGTACCCTTGGCAACAACAGCCAGCTCGCTAGAGCTACCTGTGCTGCAGCTGGAGCCGCCCAGTGGGTTCAGTGTCAGACCACGTGGTACGTCAGCGCAGTTATTAGGGTTACCCAGTGCGGAAGTGATCGCTGGGATCAGGTTGCGACCGAAGGTATCGGCAGTGTTAGCCACGAAAGAACGCATTTCGATGTGGAAACCGTAGTTGCCGTTGATGGCGGATTCGCGAGCGAATTCCAGGCCATCAGCAGTACCGTTGGCGTTAACGTCAACTGTACCGGCTTCTGGGTGAACGCCATCCAGCTTCAGGTAACGGTAACCAGCGTTAGCAGCAGACTCAGTGCGCCAGTTGTTTTCCATGGACAGAACACCGATAGCGAACTGGTTGTTGGTACCACGAGTTGTCAAAGCAGTCTTCACGTTACCGGAACCGCTGTGCTCAGTGACGAAGAAGCTACCGCCGCTATCAGCCGCTGCAGCTGGCTCCAGACCTGCTGTGGAGCATGGGTTCTTCAGGAAGTAAGCATTGGAGCTAGCTTGTGTACCGGAGCTGGCAACACGACGCTCCAGGTAAACAGCCTTGCCTGCACCTGCATCACCAACCAGTGGGGACCAGTCGGACTGGTAACCAGAGAACTGAGCCACGATGGATGTGTACTGAGAGGAAGAGATGTTAGGGGCATTGGCCGGGCTGAAAGCAGCGTCAGCAGCGTTGGCAGCAGCTGTAGAAGCGTAGATGCCTTGTGCAACCTGCAGGGCACGGTACAGAGGAATAGTCACGGCCACACCGAAGGTTTGACCTACGTTGGCTTCAACTTCAGTACCAGCTGTAGAAACGTCAAAACCGAACAGGGAAGCTTCAACGTCGGAGAAACCACCAGCTGGCTTGGCAACAGCACCGTCAGGAGTAGCAGCTGGGTTTACCAGTGTGCAGCTCTTGTAGTTAACGTGACCAGGGAAAGCGCTGGTTGCAATTGCGCAGTTAGCGTTTTCCAGGCGACGCAGACGTTGCAGTTGAGTGCCATTGATGTGTGGAGCGTAGGCATTCAGGGAACCGTCGAATACCGTGTGGTAAACCACGGAAACGCGGCCGCCACGTGTACAGGCGTAAGCAGCGTAGTTACCCAGGGAACCAGGGCGAACGCTGGTGTCGGAGCTGGAGTTGGAGAACAGGGATACGGAGTTTGCATCGCAACCCAGTTCAAAACCACGGAAGATGTTGAAAGTAGGAGCAGAAGCGCCAGAGATCCATGTCTCTTGCAGGGTACCAGCTGTACGAGCAGCACCGATCTGCGCAGGGGTTACAGGGGCAGCCAGTACGGAACCAGCAGCTAGGGTGGCCGCAACAGCCAGAATCATTTGTTTTACTTGCATTTGAAACTCCCAGTGATCAATCTTTATTGGATATTTCCAAGGAATGGTTCCCACCCTTGTGGGATGGGAACCGACTGCTATTAAGCAGCCTTGCGACGACGTGCAGCAGCACCTACCAAGCCAAGACCTGCCAACAACAAGGCATAAGTTTCTGGCTCAGGTACAGCAGCAACGGCATAAGTTAGAACACCATTGGCATCCAGCTTGAATGAAGCATCGTATTCAGCGAATGTCAGCTTACCCAGGGAACCAACTGCGCTGTAGTACTGAACGACACCCAGTTCGTCACCGATAGCGCCAGTTACCAGAGGGCCAATGCCGTAGAACTTGTTACCAACGTAGAACTGACCACCGTAGGAATTTAAGGCACCACCACCAATGCTGGCACCGTTTTCAACGGAACCGTGGTTACCCAGAGCGTTGTTGGCGTTAATGTAACGGTCAAATTGAGCTTGAGGAGCGCCGAATTGAGCCATGCGCAGGCTGTCTGGCAGAGTTTGGCCTTCACGGAAAGTCGTGATGAAACCCATGGAGCCAGCTTCACTGATGCTACCTACATAGTCAGTTGCACCAATCGCCCAGGAAAGACTGCTGCCGGAGCTAGTGATCGCATTCCATGCATCAGCATAATCCCCGGAGGCCAGGTTCCAGCTGAAGCTGGAAGCAGAGGAAGCACCACCTACAGAGAAGCCAGCGTAGTCAAAGCCCAGATCAAAAGCAGCAGAAACATTGTTACTAGCATCAATAATGGTCAGCACCAAGCTACTACTGCCAGTCTTACCATCCACCATTGCAGCACTTGCAACACCAGAAACACCCATCACTGCAACAGCGGCAGCTACCAAAGCCTTCATCTTGAAATTCATGGTTATTACTCCCGAAAAAATTTAAAAGCAGAACACTTACGAAACATCTTTGAGCCGCTACATTCGTCACGCTGCACACTACCGAACGTACCCAACTGCGCCTTCTCAAAATTCGCGACTGGGAGCATCTTAGAAATGGAATATGAAGTAGGTATGGTCTCGTTCTAGTTCTTTAGGACTAGGTTGAGCGGGTGTTGAGTTGGCAAGACTCATAGAGAGACAAGCAGGCAGGTACGCCGCTTGTCTAAGGCAAGGAAAACTCAGGCTTAATGGCGAATCAGGCCGAGACGCGAGGCCTTGGCTGCCGCATGACTGCGGTTTTGTACATCCAGCTTGCGCAGGATGTTTTGCATGTGGTTTTTTACCGTCAATGGGCTAATTTCGAGGATGGTGGCAATTTCCCAATTGCTCTTGCCGGTATGCACCCATTGCAGGATTTCTTTTTCGCGAGCGGTGATTAAGCCTGCTGTCGCACCATCGCCCAACACCTCATTGATATTGGCCATCCCTTCACTCACACGCATGAGTACAGAGTGCAAATAAGGCACCAGCAACTCCAACATGTAGGCATGATTGGCACTAAGCTCACCAGCCACGCGTGAAAAACAGAAGAAAGAGGAAATACTGCCATCAGCGGAAGACAAGCCGTAGGCAGCCAGATTACGCAACTCACTTTCCTGCAGATTGCCAGCATCGATTTTAGGCACGGTAAAACTGCCGAAATGACCATCCTTCAGATAAGGATCTACCAACACCGGCTGCGCAGTATGCTGCCAAGACTGAATTGCCTTCATCAGCACGCCTGACTCTTCATCCATCGCGATGGTCACATGCGCATCCGTCACATAGCGCGTGCTGCTGAATGTCTCCAGCGAAAATACGCGCCCCGCACCAATGGCAAAACCGCAGAGTAATACTTCGTGCGGTAGCAAAAACTGAAAATGTCCCTGCAACCAAGAAAAAAACTGTGCCTTCTTCTTGATCCGCAATGATGCATCAACCACCTCCAGAAAAGCACTAGCCTGGTCTGGCGTGAGATCCTTGTTATAGTTATCCATAACCCCGAATGATTGTTGTTGCAGCAAATGACCGTCCTCCCCTGTGCACATTGTCTGGCACTCAGGTTTCAATCCCATGAAAACGGTGTGGCATTATCATTGCAATAGCGAGCAATATTCGCTCGAATCGCAGGTTTCGTTTGTTCCCATAGTGTTATAGCAACAACACATGACAAAAGATCGCCTTACCCTAGTCCCAAAGAACTAGTCCTGCACTTTCCAGCCTTCATGCGCACGTCATACCCATGCGTCACGCTCATGGTCATGACTAAACTTGGTTTGATCTTCATCTTGGCTTTCTGGACCTGGCTGTCACTGATCCCGGAATCGCGTGCCGATATTTGCCTGCACGATGACGGCGACGAAGTAATGCATATTTCCAATACCAGCACCGCACCTGAGTGCGCCTGGCGCATCATTGAAGCTGGGGCTTCACCCTCGTCCCCAGGCACCCGCACATTGCCTTTCCATGAGGTAGTCACCACCGCGGCACAGGCCAACCAGCTAGACCCTGCCCTGCTGCATGCCGTCATCAAGACTGAGTCAGGCTACCAAGTGCATGCGGTTTCCCCACGTGGTGCCGCCGGGTTGATGCAACTCATGCCCGCCACCGCGCGCCAGCTAGGTGTTAGCGATGCTTATGACCCCGTGCAAAACATCATGGCTGGCGCACGTTACCTCGGCCAACTGCAACGCACTTTTGATGGCAACCTCAGCCTGACCCTTGCTGCCTATAATGCCGGGCCGGGTGCGGTGAAGCGTCATGGCAATGTTATCCCGCCATTTGCGGAAACTCGGGCTTACGTTCCCAAGGTATTACAGACATACCAACGTATCAGTAGCACCTATTAAACCCACTGCATAACATCAGCTGCTCTTGTGTTGTTTAGCGCAAGCACTGTCGATAACTATTGAACGCCGAGCCTAAGCAACTCTGGCAAGCTGGCGAGGTTAACGCGCCACACCCGCTATGACAGGCCAGATTGGCAGCATCTAGTGCAGCGCCACAACTGGCATATTTCTCTGGGTTACCCGTGCTTCCACTCTCTGCAACGGCAGTGGGGATAGATGAGGCAGCAGGTGCCGATAATGCTGTTGGAGACTGGGAGGTATTGGACGGGGTGCCAACATTGGCACGGCTGACACCGCTATCCGCACCCTGCTTGGCCGAGAACTGCCAATCCTCGTAGCGCTCAGCGCCTGCAAACCCCTGATACGCCTCGCTGAAACCATCCTGCTTGAACGGCCTGGCAGTGGAACGACTATACACCCCCACAATACGTTCCTGCTCCTTGATCAGCCCCCACTCCTTGCTGGCCGTCATCGGGTCGATGTAGATTCTGCGCAAATGATGTTGTGGCTTGGGGCCGCGTTTATCTAGCAACAGGGCTTGCAGGGTAGCGGGGTATTCCTTGATCGGGCTGGGTGTTTGCTGATAATACTGTTTGATGGCAGCCTGCATTTGTGCCCCAACGAAAAGTAGCTCTTGCTCTTTGTCACGCTGCGAAGCTGTATGCCAGGCCTCCCCCAACGCCGCGAGGCCGATGCCGCTGACAGCAATCATCATCAACAAGCCGATGTAGGTAAAGCCGCCTTGTGCTTTACCACTCGGCATAGAGCGAGCCATCCGCTGCCTGGCCTTCTGCACCACTGTGCAGGTCATATAGCTCGCCTGGCATATCTTCCTCAGGCGCCACAATCTGCCATGTTTCACTACTTTCGGTGATCGGGTCCTGCGGCACGGTGCGAATATACTTGCGCTCGGCCAGCTCTTCCAGCGACTCGGGGTAGCGCGCATTGTCGGCGTGGAATTTATCGATGGCATCACGCACCACCGTCAGCGTCTGCTTCAAGGCCGATTCCTTGGCGCGCTCTACACCATTGAAATACCGTGGCGCAGCAACGGTAATCAACAGCATGAGAATCGCCATGACCACCAGCAACTCCACCAGAGTAAATCCTTGCATACGTTGACGCTGCATCACCACTCCCGGTAGGCAATGCCATTTAGGCCAGTGCCATTGCTGAGGGAATACACATCGAATACATCTGCGCCCGCCTGCGGCACATCGGGCGGGCTGGCATAGCTGCGCTTGCCCCAGGTATCCTGCGCAGCGACATCTTTTTCCGGAAACATCGGGTCGCGGGGCAAGCGACGCAGGAAGCGTATCAGGCGCTTCTTGTCACTGCTGGCATCCGGTACACCATTCGCGAGCACGCCAAGGCTAGGTGGGTAACCCGACGATTCAGCACTGCCGATCACCTTGCCATCTTCCACCGCCTTCTTGTAGGCATCTATCGCCGTGCGGATATCACGTAACGCCTGCCGCAACTCGGCCTCCTGCTGGCGCTTGACGCTCCATTGCCCAAGCGGGATCAAGGCGCTGGCGAGGATACTGACGATGGTCAGCGTCACCACCAGTTCAATCAGCGTAAACCCAAGCTGGTATTGCCTCACGTGACTGGCCTTATTGCGTACTGGTCTTGGGCACCACGACTTCCGGTGTCACCAGTGGTACTACAGGCTTGGGCTGCGATGACATGAAGTTATCCTGCGCAGGCTGGCTCTCCTCGGCTGGGGTTGCTACAGGCTCTGGCTCAGGTGTCACCGCCTCAGCAGGCCGCAAACGTTGCAGCATCATATCCCGCATACTCATATTGCCTGCCACGCCAGTCCCCGGCACATTGATCTGTGGATGGTCACTGATACCGCTTTCGGTGCCTGACCAATACTCCATCACTTCGGATTCAGGGCGGCTGATGTTATTGACCACACGTGGCGTAATCGCCAGCACGATTTCTGTTTTCTTGCGATTGTCTGTTTGATTAGAAAATAACCGACCTAAAAGAGGAATGTCACCTAAACCAGGAAGGCGACTAGTAGTTTTACGCTCCTCATCATTAATCAAACCCGCAAGAATCTGAGTTTCACCGTTTCGAAGTCGCAACAGCGTACTCGCATTCCGAGTGCCAATTTGATATACGACACCCCCGCTTTGACCATTCGAGGTTAATGGGGTTTCTTTACCTAAAGAAGATACCTCTAAAGCTATTTTAATATTAACGAAATCATCTAATGTAATTCGTGGTTCTGCCTCTAGCTTCAAGCCAACATCAAGATACTGTACAGTTTGAGAGGATCCCACCCCTGCTGTCGCAACCGTAGTAATCACCGGCACTTTATCGCCCACCAGTACCTGGGCTTTTTCGTTGTTGCGCACACGTATGCGTGGATTGGCAAGGATATTGATATCACCGGTAGTTTTCTTAAATCTTAAGCTGGGATTAGTGTTAAACAAATACGTACTAGAGTTATTACTACGCATTGCCTCAATAGATAGTCCAGCCGAGGCAGTCAGTGAAGTGGGATATTCAATTCCCAGCTCCTGCAAACGCTCTCGTGCCACCTCCATCACCTCAATCTCCAGCATGACTTCTGGATCAGCCAGGTCATTGGCCGCAATCAGCTTTTCAGCGATACGTACCACTTCCGGCGTATCACGGATCACGATCATATTGAGCCGCTCATCGGTGTGTATATCCTTGGTCTTGAGCATGGTCTTCACCATCGCCGAGACATCCTTGGCCTTGGCGTTGGTAAGGTAGAAATTGCGGATCACCAGATCCTGGTAATCCTTGAGCTTGGCCGTGGTATTGGGGAACACCAGTGCGGTGTTCTCGGACAATACTTTTTTCTGCAAGCCGTTGGTGGCCAGCACCATCTCTATCGCTTCATCGATAGGCGATTTCTTGATAAAGACCGTCGCCTTGGTCTCAGGCTTGATGTCTTTATCGAGGATAAAATTAATGCCCGTGGCACGTGCCAAGGCCTCGAATACCATCTTGATATTGGCATCGCGCAACTCCAGGCTCACCGGCTTGTTGAACGCAGGCTTCAGCTTGGGCGGTTCCATCCGCACATGGCTACGCTGCTGTCGGATTTCGCGTTGCAGCCTCAGCGCATCCTCGTCCTGAGGCGCTTCCAGCAGCACTTGGTGCAATACCTCACGTGCGGCATCGGCATCACCCTTTTCCAGCAGTTGCCGGGCATGCTCCACCTGCTCGGCATGTTTGCGTGTGCTCTCGATCAGCAATTGCCCGGATTGCGCCCGGGGATTATCAGGCTCGATGGCGAGCACGCGGCGGAACAACTCCCCAGCATCTCCCATACGCCTATCGCGCAAAGCTGCTTCCGCTTCCGCTAATAATTGACTGACCCCTTGCTCGGCCGCGACACGTGCCCGCTGGCGCTCGCTCACACCTTCAGGCTTTTTTGTGCGCTCGGCCTGTGTGTTGGCAATCTTCTCTTCCGGCGTATCACCCGGAAATCCAGGCTTGGGCCAGGGTGTCAGTGCACAAGAAGACAGCACCAGTAACGCAGCAAGCAGGCTGCTCATGCGCCATGCAGAACTCAACAACATTTAGAGATTCCCCTGTAAATCATCCGGGTCTACCGGCAAATGGCTGGCAGGATTCATGGTCGCCGCCAGCTTGCTTTTCTTGAGCAAGGTTTTGGGCAAGTTAAGCGGTAAATAGGTCAGGTAGAGGTTTTGCTCATCTTCCTTGTCCAGACGCCAGCTACGGTCGACATTGTCGCCAACGGCAATGGAATACACCTGGCTGGCACTGGCAAGCAAGATCACGGTCCCCTGGGGGCCATCTTCCAGCTTGCCGATATAAGCAAAGCTTGGCTGCGGTGCGACTGGAGGTGGTGGTGCCAACTCGGCTGCAGTTTTCACGGGTGGCACATACCAATGCTGTGGTTTAAATAAATCAGCCTGGGCATGTTGAGCCTCGGCATCCACATGGCGGCCTTGCAGCAAGCCCCAATCCAGATAGTGCTGACTTGCCTCTGCATCAGCAGCAGCGCCCGTCACGGCTTTGGTAGCAGCCACGGAGCGAGTGCGTGCTGGATGGGAAGCCGCCAATAGCTCGTCATCTTCCTCATCCTCCATGCTGAATACCAGCGCCAATGTCAGCAATAAGCCCAGTACCAGCAGCCATGGCCGGGTTTTCCCCGCAGAAGTTGAAGGCATACTCATACAGCCCGCTTCCTGATAAAGAACACTAGGCGCAACCGTGTCTTGATCTCCGCCTCTACGGCTTCACCACGCTCAAAACCCAGCTCGGCTAGCGCTACGTTAGGCAAGGCATCCAATATATCCAGCACGAGCGCCTTCACCTCCTGGTAATTACCTTGCACCGGCACGCTGGCTTCAAAACGCCTGACATTGCCTTGTCGTTTTTCCGTGAGTGAATACTCGCCTTTCACCACCTGCAAGCCATGCCCTTCTGCCAGGCGGAACAATACGCCCAGCTCATCCGGTAAGCGCTGGATATCAGGAAAACGTGCATCGAATTCAGCCAACTCCTGCGCCAAGACTTGTTCGGGCGAGCTCACAGGCTGCTGTTGTGGCTGTGGGTTGAGGCTTGATGCAGCTTCCTGTGCCTCTACATTCTGCTGTAGCTGCGATAATTCACGTTGCATGGGTAACAGCCACACCACCACCAGATAAACTGTCGTCAGCAACATAGCTACCAGGGCTAGGCCTTGCCAACCCAAGCGGTATTGCACCCGGCGCACAAGCCATTGCAGGCGCTGGAGATCAAGCGAACGCTTCATCATTGCTTGCATCACGCACCTCCCCAACGGACAGTGATACCAAAGCGGATGAAATGTGCCATGCCGCCATCCTGCGGTTTTTCCATCACTTCATGCTCATCCAGGGTCACATCCTGCATTTCTGGTACAGCTTCCAGTCGCTGCATATACGCCAGCAGGGAGGTAATATCCCTGGCTTCCCCCTTGAGGCGTAGCTTGCCCTTGGCCGCGTCCGGCCGTATCGCCAGCAAGGCGATCTCTGGCTGAGCAACTTGCTCCAACCGATTGAGCAAGACAGGCCAAGGGCGGCCTAGTTCACCCAGTATGGTGTTGGCTTCCTTGATTGCTGATTTTTGTGTGGCAGATAGTGCCTGCGGCTGGATAGCAGTGACTTGCACCGGCTTGCGGGCATCTTGCACCTGCTGCAAGCGTTGCTCCAGACTACTGCGCTCAGTATGCATCTGCATGAGTTGCCAGCCACATAGCGAGGCCAGCGCTACCGCTAATACCAAGCCAATCAGGAAGCGTGCCCCCTGATCCCGTGCAGCCACATGATTGAGCGTTAGCTTCATGCACTTACTCCCGCCAGCGTCCAGTTAGCTTGTGGTTGCCAGGAGATCATGCGTGGCTGCATAGCATCACCTGCCAGTTCGTATACTTGCACTGGCGTTGCATCCGCCATGTCGAGCTGTAAACGCAGGCTGCGCACACTGGCCTCCAGCGTTGATTGCCAATCGTCAGTCATCGGTTGCAGTCGTACTGCTGTCCAGCTACGGTTCTGCCAGGCCAACAGGCATAACCGTCCAGCCTCCCGCAGAACAAAAATGCCATCAGCCCCCGACGTGGCTGCATGATGGAAAGCATATGCCAAGGCAGGCGCTACACTGACCAACCTACCTCCTGCCTCAAGTACCTGTTGCCTCAAGGCCGTCAACAGTGCCTGATCCACTGCACTGGCCAACCCATTGCCACCGAGTGTGGCCAGACTGATCTGGATATCCCACTCTGCGACGATGTCACCGTGCACACGCTGAAAGGCATGGCGGCACAGCATGGCCAACTCTTCACGACTGGTCGCGCCATCAGGATTGGGCACAATGGCATAACGCATAAAATCACTGGATAACACTATCTCAACCCGCGCACCGGCGGTACCCGCCTCCTGCATCGCTTGCGGCAGCAGGGCAAGGAGTGAATCATGATGATCGTGCTCAAGCTGCACTCTGCCTTGTGCAAACAAGCTGGGCTTGAATACGCCATGTTGGCGCGACCAGCTAATATGCTGCGGATGGAGATGCATGATGAGCCGGGGCTGCCATGCAGCAGGCAGCAGGCGATCAAGCCACGAACGTGACACGGTTGATCTCCTCCAATGTTGTCTCGCCACGCGCAACCGCTTCGAGGGCGGCTTCACGCAGGCTCTTCATGCCACGGGCGCGGCCAGCCTCCTTGAGCTTGCGCAAAGGCTCACGCGCAATAATCATCTCGCGCAGCTCATCATCCAGCGCCAGCAGTTCGGCAATCGCCTTACGTCCTTTATAGCCACTTCCACGGCAATGACCACAGCCCTTGCCATGCCTGAATTGATAATGCGCCACCTCATCGCGGCTGAGGCGTGATTGTGTCAGAAGTTCATCATCCACCTGCACAGCCTCGGCACAGTGCGGGCATACCAGGCGCACCAGGCGCTGGGCCATCACGCCATTCAGCGCTGCCACCAGGCTATAGGCCTCGACATTCATGTGCAGGAAGCGGCTGATCACATCAAACACATTGTTTGCATGCAGCGTAGTGAACACCAAGTGACCCGTCAGCGCTGACTGCACGGCAATCTGCGCGGTTTCCGGGTCGCGAATTTCGCCGACCATGATCTTGTCCGGGTCATGACGCAAGATGGAACGCAGGCCGCGTGCAAAGGTCAGGCCTTTTTTCTCGTTCACCGGTATTTGCAGCACGCCGGGCAATTGGTATTCCACCGGGTCTTCAATGGTGATGATCTTGTCGTGGCCGTGATTGACCTCGGTGATTGCGGCATATAGCGAGGTGGTCTTGCCGGAACCTGTCGGCCCGGTCACCAACACCATGCCATAGGGCTCGCGCACCAGGCGGCGAAAGTCTTCAATAATGTAGTCGTCAAAACCGAGTTGCTTGAGCGACAAACCCTTGGCCTGGTCGGAGAGTGACTTCCTGTCCAACACCCGCAACACGGCATCCTCGCCATAAATGCTGGGCATGATAGAAACGCGAAAATCAACATCGCGCCCCTGCATCATCACCTTGAAGCGGCCATCCTGCGGCACACGGCGCTCAGCAATATCAAGCTCTGCCAGAATCTTCACCCGGGAAACCGCCTGCTCAGCCATATCTGCGCCCTGCATGCTGCCCACATGCACCAGCACGCCGTCAATGCGGTACTTGATCACCAGCCCCGCAGCCACGCTTTCCATATGAATATCACTCACCCCGGATTTCAAGGCGTCGTACAAGGTGGAATTCACCATCCGAATCACCGGGCTGCTATCGGCATGAATGCTTTGCAGGCTTAAGTGTTCAACATCGGCCTGAGTAATCTCGCTGACTTCCCCCACTGCGGTGAGGTTGCCATCCATGGCACGCAGGTCTTCCTCGTGCCGGCTCAAATAGGCCTGAATATCGCGAAAATGCGCCACGCCAGTATAAAAACTGCCTGGCAGCCACTCTGCCGCCCAATCCAGCGCAGCCTGGTCAAAAGGGTCGGATAACACTAGCCAGAGCGCATCGCCCTCGCGCAAAGGCAGGCATTGCCAGCGACTCGCCATGGTAAAACTCATGAGCTCGAATGCAGGCTGCATGGCATGCAGGGACTCCATGCTGAACAGGCGTAATTGTGTCGCCTTAGCCAAGGCTTGCGCGTAGGCATCATCTTCCACGCCCGCCAAGCCCTGTAAGGCATCCATGATGCCGTGATTGCTGTTGGCCGCAAGACGGCGCGCTTCCGTGATATGCGCCTGGCTGAATATCTCTGCCACGCTCATTGCAGGCTACCCGCAAGTTCAAAGATCGGCATGTACAACATCACCACAACAGCACCAATGATGAGGCCAATAAAAATCATGAGTAGCGGCTCGAACAACCGAGTGAACCACTCCAGCCAGCGTGCAATTTCCTCGTCGTGCAGCGTGGCAATATGCTCCATCATCTTGCCCATCTCGCCGCTTTTCTCACCCACACGCAACATGCGCAGCGATACCGGCGTCACCAGCCCAGCGACTTCCATCGCCTCAGAAATGGAGCGACCCTCACGGATCAAGCTTGAGGCTTGGTCCAGGCTTTGATGCATGGAAGCCGTGAGCAGGCCACGTGCCATCTCTAGCGCCTGCTTGATGGTGATGCCGCCTTCCAGCAGCATGCCCAATGTGCGGTAAAAGCGCGCCAACTGAAATACACGCATCTGTTCACCGATGGTCGGCAAGCGCCAGAGCATGGTCATGATGCGTCCTCGCACCTTGGGGCGCATCAATGCCGCAACCAGCAGGCCTAGTAACAAGACACTACCGAGCAACAGGCTCTGACCATGGGTTTCCATGATATTGGCCCAGCCCAGCACCAGCCTCAGCATCCATGCCTGGTTTTCACCGGCATCAGCATAAATCTGCGAAAAACGTGGCACCACATAACCAAGTAGAAACAGCACCACCAGCCCACCTACCGTGATGAGCAGGAACGGATAAATAGACGAAGCGATCAGCTTCTTGCGCAACACCTCGACTTGTTGCTCATAGCCGATATAGCGCAACAGTGCTTCAGGCAAATCGCCAGTGCGCTCACTGGCCTTGACCATGGAGGTATATAACCCAGGAAAGGCTGCAGGATATGCCGCCAACGCTGCCGAAAATGTCTGCCCGCGATACAGCGCTTCCAGCACGCCTTTGAGCACCTGAGCAATTTCCGGGCGCTGCTCTTTTTCAGCAATGCCTTCCAGCGACTCGACCAACCCCAGGCCAGCCTTGAGTAGCGAGAGCAACTCCTGACTAAATAACAGCAAAGGAAAACGTGTGCGCTTACTTCCAGCCAAGCCCTTGGACTCAGAAGATTTAGTCGCCAGTACTTCATATCCCTGGCTGCGCGCCTTGGCTACGGCCTCCTCGGCATGTTGCGCCTCAAGCTCTAGCGAGACCAAACGGCCTGCACTGATTGCCCGTACCTGGTAGCGCATATCACCAGTTCACGATATCGACGTTGTCATCGCTACCGCCAGGCTGGCCATCCTTGCCTAGTGAATAGAGATCAACGTCGCCATGCTCGCCTGGCGACTTGAATTGATATGGCCGCCCCCAGGGATCATTCGGTACGCTTTTCTGCAAGTAAGGCCCTGCCCACTTGCTTTCGCCCGCAGGGGCACTATTCAAGGCAGGCAAACCCTGCTCTGTTGTGGGATAGTGCCCGACATCAAGCCGGTATTGATCGAGCGCCTTTTCCAGCGAAGCAATCTGGGCACGCGCTGTCTTCACTTCAGACTTGCCAAGTTGGGCAAAATACTTGGGCGCAACATACCCAACCAGCAAGCCCAGGATAACGAGAACCACCAGCAACTCCAGCAGGGTAAAGCCTGCCTGAACGCGGTGTATGGAATAAGGATTATTCATAGCGGCATGCCAGGCTGTCCCTGGCTTTCATACATAAGATTTGCCGCCCAGCATAGCCATGCTTTATGACGTTTTCATTAAACTCAACCCAGCCAACAAGCCTTGCTATCCCGGCCTTGCAACAAGGCTAGATGTCATCATTTTGCAACGTAGGCATGCATAATCAGCGCGACATGTAGCGCTCAACGAAGCGCTTTATTTCACTCTAGAAGGCCTCGGACCTGCCTCATGAATACTTCTACTCACTTCCGCTTCATCCACAGCGACGACAATCCAACGGTCAAACGCTTATTGCGCACAGTTGCCCCCGTGCTCGACGATATGCCTTGCCTGCCAGTGCTGAATATTTTTCAGGAAAACCAGCATATTTTTGCCCTACCCGTCGTCAACGCACAGCACAAACCAGTGGGCATCGTCGAACGCCATGCCTTCATGGAAACCTTTATCAAGCCTTATACCCATGAGATTTATGGCAAGAAGCCTGTTGCCGAGTTCATGAATCAGCAACCATTGATAGTGCCTAGCCACACCTCTATCGACGACATTTCACGCATCATTATTGATGCTGGCATGCAACACATGGTGAGCGGCTTTATCGTCACGGAGCATGAGCGCTATGTCGGGATTGCCAATGGGCATGATCTGCTGGACGAAATCACGCAGCGTAAGCAAGCCAACCTGTTCTATCTTGCGCATTTTGACCAACTGACCAAACTACCCAACCGCGTGTTGTTCATGGACAGACTATCCATGGCCCTGGCAGAAGCTTGTCGCACCAATTCACAAATCGGCCTGCTATTTATTGACCTCGACAAGTTCAAGCACTTTAACGACTCCATGGGACACGCCTTTGGCGACCAGTTGCTGATCGCGCTCGCGGGGATTCTCACTCGTTGCTCGCGTGAAATGGACACAGTGGCCCGCCTTTCAGGAGATGAATTCACCATCATCGTTGAGAATATTGGCAGCCAGAAAGACCTGGATACCTTGTGCTGGCGCATACTCGACACATTAAAATTGCCCCAGCAGATCATGGGGCGCGAGGTATTTATCTCGGCCAGCATCGGCACAGCCATTTACCCGCGTGATGATGAAGATGCCAACAACCTGTTGGTGAAAGCCGATGCCGCGATGTATGAAGCCAAGCGTGGTGGCCGCAACACTTACCGACATTACGCTGCCGGCATGCAGCTCTACTCGCTGGATCGCATGTCACTGGAAACCGACTTGCGCCTCGCCATTGAGCGCAACGAGTTTGAACTGTATTACCAGCCACAGATCGCGCTCGACAGCGGCAAGGTCGTCGGCAAGGAAGCCCTGATCCGCTGGCACCACCCACAACGCGGCCTGCTCACGCCTATTCATTTCATTGAAATTGCCGAAGAAACCGGCTTGATCGTCGCAATTGGCCAATGGGTGATCAGAGAAGCCTGTCGCCAACATCAACATTGGCTACAAGCCGGGTTCCAGCCCATGCGAATCTCGGTCAATATTTCTGCCATGCAGTTCTACCAGAGTGATTTCTGTGACATGGTAGAAACCATCATCCACGATACCAGCATCAACCCTGGCTATCTCGAATTTGAGCTAACCGAGAGCATGTTCATGCAGGATGCCGATACCGTGGTAAAAACCTTGCGCAGACTGCATGGGCTGGGCATCAAGCTTGCAATTGATGATTTCGGCACCGGCTATTCCAACCTCAGCTACCTGCGCAAATTCCCGATTGACCGTCTCAAGGTGGACCAGTCTTTCATCAAGGGTATAGAACACGAGCCGATCAACGTAGAAATCGTCAAGACCATTGCCGCCTTGGCTCGCAGCATGTCGCTGGAACTGGTAGCAGAAGGTGTAGAAACCGATGTGGAACTGCACTGGGCAGAAAGCAGCGGCTGCACGTTCGTGCAGGGCTATCACTTTTCACAACCGCTACCGGCAGAAAAATTCACGCGCTGGGTGACGGAGTACAAATACCAGGCCGACCAGCATGCACTGGTTGATATGTAAGGCCTGTGGCGAGGAACTACTTCTTGGAAATGCTACGCGACTGTTTGCGATGCCAGCGCGCAAACACGCCGACCAAGCCCAGCAAGAGCATCCAGAAGGTAGATGGCTCAGGCACGGCACTCACCTGTAAACCAATAGAAAACTTGCCATCATCAAGGTCAGGGCTAGATAAACGACTGCCCAAGTCCAGTCCAGATGTCACGTCATGCCTTGCAACGGCGAGTAAATCTGGCGTATCGGCAAGCAGACTTTCCTCGTGAGCTGTGCTGATCATCCAGCCATGGCGATCAATATGATCATCAAAAACGATCTCGATCGCCTGCGCGGTGTTGGCAACCAAGGCAAGCGTAATGAGTAATGCACATTTGCGGGCCTGCTGGGCGATAGACATATTGAGCCTCACATATTGGGATTGATTATCATTATATTATTTAATGATAACAATTCTCAATACATATTTAATGTTCAAGCAACCATGCCAGATCAGCCGCTATTCAAGAGACGTCAGGATTAGCAGGAATGACTTGCTGCACAATACGTACCAAGTCTGCGAGGGTACGTACATTGAGTTTTTTCATGGCGTTTGCCCGGCGCACTTTCACGGTAATTTCGCTCAGGTGGAGTCGGTCTGCCACTTGCTTGTTCAGCAGGCCTTCTACCACCAATAAGGTTACCTCGCGCTCACCCGTGGTCAGTGATTGCCAGCGCGATTGCAACTCTGCCGTGATCGCCGCTTGCTGTCGGCGCTTACGATCCAGGGTAATACCATGGTGGATTGCATCCAGCAGATCCTGATCGCGGAATGGCTTGGTGAGAAACTCAATCGCGCCATTTTTCATGGCCTCCACGCCCATGGCGATGTCGCCATGCCCGGTAATAAATACGACCGGTATTCTGATGCCGGATTGCAGCATCTGTCGATGAAAATCCATGCCGCTCTGGCCTGGCATGCGCACGTCCAGCACCAGGCAGGCCGGGTGCTCACCCCTGGCATACTCGAGAAATTCCCGTGTTGCGGCAAAAGCCTGCACTGTCAGGCCCACCGACTCAAGCAAATCACGCAAGGAATCACGCACGGACTGATCGTCATCAATCACATATACAACGGGCGACAATGTAGCGACGGTCATCATCCGGCAGGCTCCTGTATTGGCTTGGCGATAGGCAGATTGAAAAGGAATAACGCGCCCTGGCTCGCATTCGACTCCGCCCATATCTGGCCATGATTAGCCTCGATGATGGTGCGGCTGATACTGAGGCCAATGCCGATACCGTCTTTCTTGGTTGTCCAGAAAGCATCGAACAAATGTTCATATAAACCAGCGGCAATGCCAATACCAGTATCGGCAATCGCGAATAGAATGCGCCCATCGCGCAATCCAGTCGTCAGGGTAATACTGCGCCTGCGCTTGGATACCAGGGTCAGTGCGTCTATGGCATTCAGCACCAGGTTACCCACCACCTGTTGTATCTGCACACGGTCGGCCAGCGCCAGAGGCAATTGGTCGTCTAGCTCAAGATTAAGTGCAATCTGGTGGGTTTGCATTAACTCTTGCGAGAGCGTGAGTACTTCCTGCACAGCTTCGTTGAAGTCGAATGCCATCTTGTGCGGCAGTTCGCCCTTGGTCAGGCTGCGCACCCTGGCGATAATTTCGCTGGCACGCCCAGCATCACGCACGATGCGCTCTAGCGTCTGCCCGGCCTTGTCCAGGTTGGGCGGCTCTTGCGCCAACCAGCGCTGGCAAGCATGTCCGCTGGTCGTAATCGCCGCCAGCGGCTGGTTGAGCTCGTGTGCAATCGAGGTGGTCAGGCCTTCCAGGCTCTGGCCGCGGGCAATGCGCATTAATTGCTCCTGCATGGCCTGCGCCGCCATCCTCGCTGCTTCCATTTTCACCACCAGGTAAGCGGTGACCACAATGGCGGCATTGCTGATCGCCAGGTTGACGAGGCCGATGTGATACGTGCCGTGTGGCGTCATGGCAAAACTCACCCAGGTCAGCAGCAGGCAGGTCACAGAGAGGATGAGCAGGGCATGCCTGCCGAGGACGCGGGTGGCGGCGAGGATCACCACTGCATAGAACACCGCAATCGCCACTTCATAATGCGTCGTGGTATCGGCGACAAAAATCGCCGCCATGACGAGTGTCATTGCGACCAGAGCTATCGGATGGCGCGGGTTTGCTGATGATGACATGTGCATGGTCATGTAATGTGTTGCCAGATTCTACACCGCTATTTCCAGGGCCGCGCCATCAGGCTCAAGGTTGGCCGCCTGCCTGACTCGCACCCTCCCACCAGGCTCCGCCCAGCGCCTGAAACAAGGCAACTGTACCGCTATAACGCGCAGCCCGCGCCTGTACCAGACTCATGATTGCCTGCTGGTATTGCTGTTGTGCCAGCAAGACTTCAGGCTGGCTCGCTGCCCCACGTTCACGCTGGCGTTGCACGATCAGCAGGTTTTTTTGCGCTGCCTGATAAACCACATCTGCAAGGCGCAAGGCCTCGGCATTGTAATGAATCGCCTGCAGGGTATCGGCAGTATCCTGGAAAGCAGACAGCACCGTGCTGCGATATTGCGCAGCGGCCTGGGCATAGGTCGCCTCGGCAGCGCGCTGCTGGTGCAGCAATTGCCCACCAGCAAACACTGGCTGCAGGATATTGGCCCCCACTGTCCAGAACGATCCCGCCCCTTTGAGCAAATCGGCAAACTGCAAGGTCGCGCCGCCGATGTTGGCGCTCAGTGTCACGCTGGGCAAACGCGCTGCCGTTGCCACGCCCACCATGGCGCTGGCGGCCTGCAATTGCGCCTCTGCCGAGCGGATATCTGGCCGCTGTTCGAGCAATTGCGCCGGCAGGCTCACAGGCAAGGCAACCGGCAGGCGCAGCTTGTCCAGGTCGAATGCCTGCGCTGGCAGCTCGCTGGGATAATGCCCGGTCAGCACCGCCAGCAGGTTGTGCTGCTGATCGAGCTGCTGCTGCAAGGGCAAGACCGCTGCCTGCGCCTGGGCCAGCGCTGCCTCCTGCGCCGTCACCTCGGCAAGGCTGGCCTGGCCGGCGGCATATTGACGCTGCGACATGTCCAGCAACCGGGCCGAGAGTGCAACCAGCTCGCCTGCCGCAGCCATCTGCGCACGCAGCGAAGCTTCCTGAATGGCACTGTTGACGATATTGCTCACCAAGCTGGTGTAGGCGGCCTGGCGCGCATAGCGCTGGAAATCGACCTGGGCAGACAAGGCCTCGACCATGCGCCGGTTGGCCCCGAACACGTCCGGTACATAACCGATATTGAACTGGGCGGTATACAGCGAATACAGCATGATCTGCTCGGCATAGGCCGGCGTGGACAAGGAGCTGGCAATCTTCTGCCGCGTCGGGTTGAACTGTGCCCCGACCGAAGGCCAATATAAGCCGCGCTGGGCCGCCACATGTTCTCTCGCGGCACGCAAGGCAGCATCGGCTGCCTGCAGATCCGGGCTGGCTTTGATCGCCTCTGCCACCAGCTTACCCAGCTCCGGCGAGCCAAAGGCCTGCCACCATTGCGCCTGCACCGGCTCACCCGGCAACAGGGCTTGCGCCTGGCCCGCAGGCACCGCAGCAGCTACCGTGTGCTCAGGCAAGGCCGTCGCTGTATAAGTCTGCGGCGTCTGCGTTGCAGGCCGGTGATAATCCGGGCCGACGGCACAACCGCTGGCGAGCAAGGCGCACAGCGGCAAGGCTGACAGGCACAGGCTGGCCAGGCTGCGGCGCAGGGAATGGAGGGTAAATGGCTTCATCATTGTATGCATGGGGTTATTCATGGCTCTGCTCCTGTTGCCAGGCCGGCACGGGCTTATTCTGCGTCTTGCGCCGTTCTACCTGAGCCTCCACCATGTAATAGAGGCCGGGCAGCAGCATTAGCGTTAGCACCGTGGCGCTGAGCAGGCCACCGACCACCACGGTGGCCAGGGGCCGCTGCACGTCGCTGCCCAGGCCGGTGGCCAACATGGCAGGCGTCAGGCCGAGAGCGGCCACGGTGGCAGTCATCAGCACCGGGCGCATGCGGCTGCGCGCGCCCTCCAGCACGGCCTCAAGCAAGGACCTGCCTTCGTCCTGGCGCAGGCGGTTGATCTGCGAGAGCATCAGCACGCCGTTGAGCACGGCCACGCCAAACAGGGCAATAAAGCCGACCGCACTGGAAACGTTCAGCGTCATGCCGCGCACATGCAGCGCCGCCAGCCCGCCCAGCATGGCCAATGGCACGGCGGCCAGCACCAGCATGGGCTGGCGCAGGTTGCGGAATTCGCCGAACAGCAGCAGGAACATCAGCATGAAGGCCATGGGCAGGATCAGCGCCAGGCGTGCCTCGGCACGTTCCAGGTTTTCAAACTGCCCGCCCCATTCGATCTGCAACTGGTGCGGATCAACCTTGATCTCGTTGGCGACCTTGGCCTGCGCCTCGGTGAGAAAGCTCGCTAGGTCGCGGTTGCGCACATTGAGCCGCACGATGATGTTGCGCTTGGCCATCTCACGCACGATCACGCTTTCGCCCGAGACGGTGCTGATATGCGCCACCTCGGACAGGGGAATCTGCGCGCCGCTGGCCGAGGTCAGGGTGAGGTTGGCTATGGTGTCGAGATTGTTGCGCGCCGCGCGCGGGAAGCGCACCGTCATGTCATAGCTCTTTTCCCCGACATACAACTGGCCAATAGGCGAACCGCCAATGCCAGTAGCAATCAAGTCGGCGACATCGGCAGCATTGATGCCGTAACGCGCCGCGGCAGCGCGATCCAGCTCCACCCGCAGGTTGGGCAGCGGCGGCTCGACGTCGACAGTGACATCCGCCGATCCCGGCACCTGCCTGAGCAGGTCGGCAATGCGCTTAGCCACGGTACGCACTGCCGCGAGGTCTTCGCCGAAGACCTTGACCGTCAGGTCTCCGTGCGCCCCGGAAAGCTTGTCCTGCACGCCGTCTATCATGGGCTGCATAAAGCCCACGGTATAGCCTGGCATCTGCGCATACTTGCCGGCCAGCCTGGCGATCAGGGCCTGCTTGTCCACGCCTGCCGGCCATTCGCGATAGGGCTTGAGCCCGACGCTGGCCTCGATATGCGAGGGCGTCCAGTAATCCGTGCCCTCATCGTTGCGGCCGGTCTGCGTCACCATATAAGCCACTTCCGGCTCTTGCAGCGTCACGCGCCGCAGCTCGTCCGCCATGGCTGACGCCTTATCCAGCGTGATGCCGGGCGGCATCTGCACCTGCAGCCAGAGCGAACCCTCATCGAGATAAGGCAGGAAATCCCGCCCTATGGTCATGAACAGGATGACGATGGCTAGCAATGCCGCCGCACTCAAGGCCAGCAGCCAGCGGCCGCGTGCCAGCGCAAATGGCAGGAAATGGCCGTATTGCCGCGTGAGGAATTCCAGCACCGGGTTGTGATACACCTTGGCCGGCCGGCGGAAGGCGAGCCAGGCCAGCGCCGGGATCAGTGTCAGCGCGACGACCAGCGCGCCAATCAAGGCTGCGCCTACCGCAAAGGCCATGGGCGAGAACAATTTGTACTCGATGCGCTGCAAGGCAAATAAGGGCAGATAGGCACAGATGATCACCGCCATGCCGAAAAAGATGGGCCGCGCCACCTGCAAGGTCGCGGCGATGGCATCTTCTACCTGCAAGGGGCGGTGTTCGTCGGCCTCGCGCCTGCGCAGCACATTTTCCACCAGCACCACCGCGCCATCGACCAGGATGCCGAAATCAATCGCCCCCAGGGACAGCAGGTTGGCCGGTATTTTCAGGTGATGCATGAAGATGAACACCATGAGCAGGGACAAGGGGATGGTGAGCGCCACGATCAAGGCGGCACGCACACTGCCGAGAAACAGCAGCAACACCACCGCCACCAGCACCATGCCCTCGGTCAGCGTACCGCTGACGGTATGCAGAGTGGCCTCGATCAAGGAGGTGCGATCAAGATAGGGCACCACCTTCACATCCTTGGGCAGCAGGTTGTCATTCAAATCCTGCACGGCAGCATGCAGGCCTTCCAGCGCGTCGGAAGGGTTGGAGTCCTTGAGCAGCAAGGCGATGCCCTGGATGGTATCCGAGTGGCTATCCTTGCCGAGGATGCCGCGCCGCTCGACGTTGCCGTAACTCAGCGTCCCCAGGTTTTTCACCAACACAGGCACGCCATCCTTGACCTTGACCACGACGTTGCCCATATCGTCCAGCGAGCGCAACAGCCCGACGCCGCGCACCACATAGCTCTGCTCACCGCGATCAAGCACGCTGCCGCCGCCATTGGCGTTGTTGGCATTGATCGCATCCTTCACCTCCTGCAGGGACAAGCCATATTGCCGCAGGCGGCTGGGGTCCAGTTCCAGCATGAATTGCGTGGTGAGACCGCCGAAATTGGCCACATCGACAATGCCACGCACTTTCTTCAGGCGCGGGATCACCGTCCAGAATTGCAGTTCCGACAGCTCACGCAGGCTGCGCGTCGGCGACTCCAGGGTGTAGCGGTAAATCTCGCCGGTCGGCGAGGTATACGGGTCCAGCCCCGGCACTGCACCATAAGGCAATGCCACCTCGTTCAGGCGTTCCTGCAGGCGCTGGCGCGCAAAATAACCTTCCGTACCATCCTCGAATACCACGGTGATCAAGGACAAGGCAAACAGGCTGCGCGAGCGCAGCACATGCATGCCCGGCGTACCGAGCAAGGCACGTTCCAGCGGAATGGTGATCTGCTGCTCGACCTCCTCCGCGCCCAGCCCGGGAATTTGCGTCACGATCTGCGAAGTGACATCGGCAATATCGGGATACGCCTCAACGGGCAATTGCTTCCAGCTCCACCAGCCATAGAGCGCCACCATGAGAAACACCAGCCAGACGATGCCGCGACGCTGGAAGCAATGATGAACAATGGCGTTAATCATTGAGCATCACCCCATTGTGCGTCACCACGCGCTCACCGGCCTGCAAGCCCGCCAGGATTTCCACCTGATCGCCCACGGTCGAATTCACTGTTGCACCAATCGTGACAATGCGCGACTCGAACTGGAAGGGCGCATGCTCGACGAATACCCGCGTATAAAGCCCGCTTTGCAGCAGGGTGGTGGCCGGCACCAGCACAGCCTGGTGCGATTGCCCGGCAAACGTCGCGCGGGCGAACATGCCCGGCTTGAATTGCCCCTGGCGATTATCCACCAGCACGCGCACCTTGACCGTCCTGGTTTCAGGGTCCAGCAAGTCGCCTATATATTTCACCTGCCCGGAGAACACCTGCTCGCCATAGGCATTCAGCTTGATATGCGCGGCCTGGCCGACGAACATATGGGCAATATCCTTCTCTGCGATACTCGCCGACACCCAGACACTGGAGAGGTCGGCAACCGTCATCACCGGTGCCGTCACATCATTCCAGTAGCCACCCTGCGCCCCATTCAGCTCCACCACGCGCCCGGCAATCGGCGAACGCAAGCCATATTCGCGATGCGATTCCGCCTGCACCGCCACGCCAAGCTGTGCCAGCCGCTCACTGCTCGCCCGCGCATCATTCTCTGCCGCCGCCAACGCCAGTTGCGCCGCCTCGAACTCCTTGCGCGCAGGAATATTGTCCTGCATCAAGCCCTCCTGGCGCGCAAACTCACGCCTGGCCTGCTGCAACACTGCCTGCGCCTTGGCATTGTCACTATAAGCAGCCGCCAGCTCGGCAGAATCCAGTGTCACCAGCAGATCGCCGGCACGCACCACATCTCCCAGCCCATGTTGCAGCTTGACGATGCGCCCCACCAGCGGTGGCGTAATCTTCACCACCCGCTCCGGCATCGCCTCTATCACACCGGGCGCATCAATAGGCACGGAAAACGCCTGTGCCTGCACCGCCTCCACCACCAGGCTGCGACGCAAGGGCGAATCCGCCGCCACACTCACCAGGCCACCCTCACGGCTCAGCTTAGGCTCGGCTGCTTGCGGTGCAGCCGCCTTGCTTCCACACCCTGCCAGTGCCAGCACGGCACATAGCCACCACACACCACAGCGCTTCATCGACAACCCCTATCAAATGCCATTGAACATTCGCCATCCAGTGCAATGCGATGGCAGGCCTGCATTGTGCGAAAGCGCTTGCAAGCCTGCCAGTATCAATAGGTAGGGGAATAATGACCGAGAGCTTATGCGGGATATACCAAGGTATAGCCGGGGAAATATCGTGGGTATAGCACTAGTGAAAAGAATAGCAGTTCGCTGCCTGGGGAATACTAGCGGTTATGGGTGAATAGCCTGCAGAAGAGTGAATATCCACGGGGTACGCCCCGTTAAACCAGGTGTTTAAACAAGCAGTGGTAAGTAAAACTGTCGCCCAGCCAGCGCACTTCTTCCCCGGCCTGGGCGATGAATGCAAGTCCATCTATACGCCCAGGCCGCAGAAAAAGGAAAGCCTCAGTTTTCGATCATATCGAATGCTCAGTAAAATCAGAATGTGCGCTTGATATACGCAAAGAATTTGCTGTCACCTGTCTTGTAGCCAGTGCTGGTGACATACCAATCATCATTGGCATCAGTTGCGATATAGCTTAGCCCGGCATTCCAGCCATCGCTATTGGCAATGGAGAAATCCTTGCTCACGCCCACCTGTATATCGGTGTAGTCCGCCACCGCATAGTTCTTCACGGATTGATGACCGACATGCAACAACAGGCTTAAACCGTAGAAAGGCAATGCCGGGTTATAGTTAAGTTCAATGTAGTTGGTACCTTTGGAATCGCCGGTACCCGTCGTGTGGTGACCAATGGCAGTATTGCCATAAGACTTGGTGTTAACACCAAACCAGTCCGTGAGGGAGTAGGAATACTTGATCGCGAAGTCCTTGTAGTTCATGGCGACATTAACTTCCGTGACGTTAGGAGACTGATTGGCGATCTTCTCATTGTCAGGATAGTAAAACTGCAAGAATCCTGGGGTGATGGTCAGGTCATCCGTGATTGGGAAACTGAAACCACCATAAAGATCGACTTCCAGCGTATTGCCATAAAGTGCATCCCTATGCACATTGGTACCGCCTATGCCGAGAAACAGGCCACTGTCATGGGAGTAATCAACGAATGCCTGGATAGCCCCGCGCCCGCGTGCATAGGAGATCCCGCGAAAAATATAATCACTGTAAAAACCGAAATTGGTACTGATATGGTGCGGCGATGCTGGCTCTGCTGCGACATCGGCCTTGTCTTCGGTTGCGGCGTCAGCAGCCCATGCCGGGCTATGAACGATGGCGGCAAAACTACAGGCCAGAAAAACAGGACGTAAAGAAAACATGGCGACTCCCCTTGGTAGCGATGAATAAAGCTGGAGCCACGACAATAATGAATCACCACACCCCTTGAAATTCTCTTAAAGGAGTATGCAAAAGGGAGTACCCACTTCGGGGTAATCCTTTTGTTTTAATAACAAATTTTCTTAAAAATATAAAAGAGTGGGCATTAGGCCTAATGATCCCAGGCCATTAGGCATATGGAGGAAAAGAAGCTGAGAGAATGCACTGAGCAAAAGACAGAGTTGCGCTAACAGGAAGTCATCTAACGCGGCATATCAAAAAAAAATGGCCGCATTGCGGCCATTTTTCACTGTCGGATAATCTTGGACTAGAAGGGGATATCATCCTCGAAATCATCAAAATTGCTGCCGCCTGCTGGCTTGGAAGCCGGAGCTGGTGACGGGCGGGGAGCCGCTTGTTGCCTTGGAGCTGCTGGGGCTGACTGGCCATAATCCTGATTGAAATCATCGCCATCGTAGCTGGCACCGCCACTACCAGCGCCATCACGCCCACCCAGCATCTGCATCTGGTCCGCGATAATTTCAGTAGTGTAGCGGTCCTGGCCTTCCTTGGTTTGCCATTTGCGGGTTTGCAAGCGACCTTCCACATACACAGGGCGACCTTTTTTCAGATATTCACCGGCGATTTCCGCCAGCCTTCGGTACATGACAATGTTGTGCCATTCGGTGCGTTCCTGGCGTTGACCGTTCTTGTCTTTCCAGTTGTCAGTAGTGGCAATGCTGAAATTGGCTACTGCTTCGCCATTAGGCATGTAACGAACTTCCGGGTCGCGGCCCAGGTTACCTACCAAGATTACTTTATTGACCGATGCCATTTTTTAACCCCTTATCAATTGCAGCGCTGTGGAATCATCCCAGTCAGCCTGCATATCTATTTTCAAGATCACCATACCTTCATCAGGCAGGACTACAGATTCATTCACGCCCGGCAATGCCGCCAACTGGCGCGATAACTGGGCAGCATCATGCGCATGCCCTTCCGGCAAATGATACATTTTACTACGGACTGCTGCTGGTGCACGCATCGTCCAGACGCTGACCAACCATAAAAGCATGAGCACACCACAGAACACAAAGACGGCAGTATATCCATATCGGCTGGATAACCAGCCACCAGAAACCCCGCCCACAAAGATACCCAATGACTGCGCAGTATTGAACACCCCGATCGCCGTACCCTTGGCGGCGGCAGGGGCCTGTTTGGAAATCGTGGAGGGCATGATGGCTTCCAGCACGTTGAAGGCAATAAAAAAGATAGTCAATGCCGCAATAATGCCCCAAAAGCTTTCAATCATGAGGCCAAAGGCTAGTTCAGCCAGCAACATCACGCTAACGCTCAGGATAAATATCTGTTTGAGCTTGGCTTTCTTCTCGCCAATGATAATTGCAGGCACCATCAACACAAGCGAAATCACCATGATAGGCAGGTAAATCATCCAATGATCATTTTCGCTAAGGCCACTGGTTTGCTTCAGTGCAAATGGCACCACGACAAACATCGCCATATGCGAAGCATGTAGCGCAAAAATTCCAAAATTGAGCCGCAACAACTGAGTATCTCGTAACACATCTGCCAGCTTGGCAGGTGCGGCCTGAGTATCTGAGTGAAAACGACTGACAGTCGGGTTAGGCACCAGGTATTTGATATCCAGCAGCGCCAGCAAGGCCAGCACGCCGGTCAACACGAAAATACCGGGCACGCCTATCCACTGATTCAGGGTAGGCCCGAGCACCAGCGATAGTGCAAAGGTGATACCGATACTGGCACCTATCATCGCCATCGCCTTGGTGCGATGCTCCTCGCGCGTCAGATCAGCTACCAAGGCCGTGACCACGGCAGATACTGCGCCTGCACCCTGGATAGCTCGCCCGATGATGATGGTATGGATGTCATCAGCCATTCCCGCAACAAAACTACCTATCGCAAAAATAACCAAGCCAATATAAATGACATTCTTGCGCCCGAAACGATCAGAAGCCATGCCAAAAGGCAATTGCAGCAAGGCCTGCGTCAAGCCATAAGCACCCAACGCCAAGCCGATGTAGAAATGATCATGACCAGAAGGCAGAGTCTCGGCATAGATGGCAAAAATCGGCAGGATGAGGAACATGCCCAGCATGCGCAAGCCATAAATAGAGGCCAAGCTCAGGGTGGATCGCAATTCGACCGGGGACATGCGTTCAGGCTGTGACATTAAAAATCATTGAATTCAACACGCGAAGTTGCGTATATTAACAGGTTGCCCCACCTAACCAAACCGACATCGAACACATGGATTACATACGCATACGTGGCGCCCGGACGCATAACCTGAAAAATGTCTCGCTGGATCTCCCGCGCAACAAGCTGATCGTGATTACCGGCTTATCCGGCTCCGGCAAGTCTTCGCTTGCATTCGATACCTTGTACGCCGAAGGGCAACGCCGCTATGTCGAATCTCTTTCTGCCTATGCCCGCCAATTCTTGGCGCGTATGGACAAACCCGATGTCGACCTGATCGAGGGCTTGTCACCCGCGATTTCTATCGAGCAGAAATCCACATCGCACAACCCGCGCTCCACCGTGGGTACAGTCACGGAAATTCACGATTACCTGCGCCTGCTCTATGCCCGCGCCGGAGATCCGGAATGCCCGGAACATGGCATCAAGCTGGAAGCACAAACGGTCTCGCAAATGGTGGATAGCGTCCTGCTGCTGCCGGAAGATACCAAGCTGATGATCCTGGCTCCAGTAGTGAGCAACCGCAAGGGCGAGCAACTGGATTTATTCGAGGAACTGAAGGCACAGGGCTTCGTGCGCGTCCGTGTCGATGGTGAAATTCATGAGCTCGACAGCGTGCCCAAGCTGGCCAAGACCGTAAAGCACAATGTCGATGTCGTCGTGGATCGCCTCAAGGTACGCGCCGACGTTAAGCAACGTATTGCCGAATCATTCGAGACCGCGCTACGCCTGGCCGATGGCAAAGCCGTTGCCCTGGAAATGGATAGCGGCAAGGAGCACCTCTTCTCTGCCAAGTTTTCCTGCCCTGTATGCGACTACTCACTCGCTGAACTTGAGCCACGCCTGTTCTCGTTCAACAACCCGATGGGCGCCTGCCCCAAGTGCGACGGCCTCGGGCAGATCAGCTTCTTCGACCCCAAGCGTGTGGTTGCCTTTCCACACCTTTCGCTCGCCAGCGGTGCCATCAAGGGCTGGGATAAACGCAATCAGTTCTATTTCCAGATGTTGCAAAGCTTGGCCTTGCATTACGGTTTCGACCTGGAGCTCGCTTTTGAAGCCCTACCTGCGGAAGTACAGGATGTCTTGCTAAACGGCAGCGGTAAGGAAGCGATCACTTTCCAGTATCTCAATGAGCGTGGCAAGTTGTATGAAAAGTCCCACACGTTTGAGGGCATTCTTAACAACCTGCAACGCCGCTATCATGAAACCGACTCTGTTACGGTACGCGAAGAGCTATCTAAATACCTGAACTCGCAAGCTTGCCCGGATTGCAGTGGCACACGCCTGCGACGCGAAGCTCGCCACGTCAAGGTTGGCGGCAAGAACATTCACGAAGTATGCGAAGCACCACTGCGCCAGGCGCTGCACTTCTTCGACAATATTGAACTCACTGGGCAGAAACTCGCCATCGCCGACAAGATCGTGCAGGAGATCAGCAGCCGCCTGAAGTTCCTTACCAATGTCGGCCTGGAATATTTGTCTCTATCACGCTCTGCCGAAACCCTCTCAGGCGGCGAAGCGCAGCGCATTCGCTTGGCTTCGCAGATCGGCTCTGGCCTCACCGGTGTGATGTATGTGCTGGATGAGCCTTCCATCGGCCTGCATCAACGCGATAATGATCGCTTGCTGCAAACCCTGGTGCGCCTGCGCGATATCGGTAACAGCGTTATTGTGGTCGAGCATGACCAAGACGCCATTATGGAAGCGGATTACGTCGTTGATATTGGTCCAGGTGCGGGCGAGCATGGTGGCAACATCGTCGCCGCAGGCACGCCAGCAGAAATCCAGAACAACCCACAATCGCTCACTGGCCAATATCTCAGCGGCATCAAGGAAATTGCCGTCCCCAAGCAGCGCCATGCCCCCGACCCAGCGCGCTGGCTCAAGATGACGCAAGCCAGCGGCAACAACCTCAAAAATGTCGATCTGGCCCTGCCTGTCGGCCTGCTGACCTGCGTGACTGGCGTCTCGGGTTCCGGCAAATCTACCCTGATCAACGATACCCTCTACCGTGTTGTCGCACGCCATCTGTACGGCAGCTCAACCGAACCGGCACCTTTCGAAGAGATATCTGGGCTTGAGTTCTTCGACAAGGTCGTGGATGTTGATCAAAGCCCGATTGGGCGCACCCCACGCTCCAATCCAGCCACTTATACAGGGCTATTCACGCCGATTCGCGACCTGTTTGCTGGCGTACCGGAAAGCCGTGCCCGTGGTTATGGTCCAGGCCGTTACTCATTCAACGTCAAGGGCGGGCGCTGCGAAGCCTGCCAGGGCGATGGCGTCATACGCGTCGAGATGCACTTCCTGCCGGATGTGTATGTGCCATGCGATGTTTGCAAGGGCCACCGCTACAACCGCGAAACATTGGAAATCCAGTATAAAGGCAAGAACATCCACGAAGTACTAGGCATGACAGTGGAACAAGCGCGTGAATTCTTCGATGCAGTCCCCGTCGTCGCGCGCAAGTTGCAGACCTTGCTCGACGTTGGCCTGGGCTATATCACGCTTGGCCAATCCGCTACTACGCTTTCAGGTGGCGAGGCACAGCGCGTGAAACTGGCACTGGAGCTATCCAAGCGCGATACAGGCAGAACGCTCTATATCTTGGACGAGCCCACCACCGGCCTGCACTTTGCCGATATCCAGTTACTCCTCGATGTATTGCACCGCCTGCGTGATCACGGCAACACCATCGTCATCATTGAACACAACCTGGATGTGATCAAGACCGCAGATTGGCTTGTCGACATGGGGCCGGAAGGCGGCGATGGCGGCGGCACCATGATTGCCTGCGGTACACCGGAAGAAGTGGCTGACACTCAGGCCAGCTATACCGGAAAATATCTGAAACCAATGCTCAAGCGCTGAACTTAACGCAGTAAGAACAAATGTAGCAATCTCCCGGCGCCCTATATCTGGGAGCTTGCTACACTCGCTACGCCCGCCCTTGCTCTACCAATAGCTCACGGCAGCATTGTTATAGCAACCATGCTCTCAGCCAATAAATTAGTTGCTGATGTGCAGCTTCATAGCCTGATGTGGGATGCCTGCATCCATGTATTCATCGCCAATGCCATGAAACCCAGCCTGTTCATAAAAAGCAAGGGCATGGCTTTGCGCCGATACATGAATATCAAACCAGCCATTTTGCCGGCACAATTCGATCGCCGCCTGTAATAACGCACGGCCAACACCTTGTTTACGCCAGGCTGGCAGTACAGCCATACGGCCTATGCTACCGTCACTGAGAATCCGTGCACACCCTATGGCACTCCCATCCTCGGCTATGGCGAGCAGATGTAGCGCGGTATCATCCAAGCCGTCCCACTCGAGTTCGACTGGCACATGTTGCTCATCAATAAACACTTGCTGGCGAATCGCTGCTATCGGTGCTTGATCACCCACCCAATCCGCCTGTCTGACATAAAAATTCATTTCAGGATGCTTTCTTGGAATCTAAAATAAAAACACATAACCCAAAACCGTCATCATCGTCACAAGTATTGCGGTACATAACGCTTACAGGCATCATCTATGCTCGCTTCGATTCACGAAATCGATATAAAAACTAACACGATCATCTTGATGGTGTACTTGGACGAGAAGGTAAGACGATGAAGAAGTTTTTAGGTTTCCTTGGGCGTATTCTACTAGCCCAGATTTTCCTGCTGGCCATACTGATTCAGCTTTACATGATTCTGCAACACCCTGAAGGCTACCAAAGCTACCAGCTTTACCTAGCCCAATTTGGCCTGCTGCCATTCTTTGCTCCATTGATGATATTGATCCAGCTGGTATTTGGCTTAGGGTTATTCCTTGGTTTCAAGACCAAGCTTTCGGCTTATGTGCTGGCGGTGTATGCTGTTTTCGTCGCCGTCTTCCTCAAACTGCCGGTCGACTTGATTGGCTTCATGCAATACCTCGCTATCGCAGGCGGCTATATCATCCTGGCCCTGAATGCACCCACTGCATTCAGCCTGGACAACCTGCGCAAGAAAGCCTGATCAAGCACAGCCAAACTAATTAAAAAGGGCGGTAATTCCGCCCTTTTATTACATCCCTACCTCTTATTTTCAAGCCTCAGCCAAGTTGCGCGGTATCTTGAACACCACGTTTTCCACCACGCCATTCAACTCCTGCACCTCGGCAGCGCCCAGCTCCTTGAGCTTATTGATTACCTCTTGCACCAGCACTTCTGGCGCAGACGCGCCAGCAGAAACACCAATGCGCTTTTTACCCACAATCCAGGCAGGATCAAGGTAAGAGGCATTATCCACCATATAGGACTCAATACCCTGGTTCTGCGCCACCTCGCGCAACCGGTTGGAATTGGAACTGTTGGGTGAGCCCACCACAATGACTAAATCACAATCGCGCGCCATAACCTTCACAGCATCCTGACGGTTCTGCGTTGCGTAGCAAATCGAATCGCTGCGCGGCGGAGTAATCTCGGGAAAGCGTGCCTTGAGTGCGGCCACTATCGAAGCTGCATCATCAATCGACAAAGTCGTCTGCGTTACATAAGCCAATTGCACCGGGTCTTTCACCTCCAGCGTGGCGACATCTTCCGGTGACTCCACCAAGTACATGCCTCCCTCGGATTGGCCCATGGTTCCCTCAACCTCAGGATGACCCTTGTGACCAATCATGATAATTTCCTTGCCGGAGGCACGCATTTTGGCCACCTCTATATGCACCTTGGTCACCAAGGGACAAGTCGCATCAAACACCTGCAAGCCACGCGCTTCCGCCTCGGCACGCACATCTTTTGAAACGCCATGCGCACTGAAGATCACCGTATTGCCCGCAGGTACTTCATCCAACTCCTCGACAAAAATCGCGCCCTTTTTCTTCAAGTCATCTACGACGAACTTGTTGTGCACCACTTCGTGGCGCACATAGATAGGCGCGCCGAATTTCTCCAGCGCCTGCTCAACAATAATGATCGCACGGTCTACACCTGCACAAAATCCACGCGGGTTGGCTAATACAATATCCATAATCTCTCTACCATGTGCTCACCGCAACGCTTGTCACTGGCCCAGCCAGTGAGCAAACGTCAGCAGCAGCAATAATCCGATCAGCAATACCAGCACCCGCCAAACGAGGCCGACCGTGCTGCGCAAGTAGTCCGCATCAGCGGGGTCACCCAAGCCAATTTCAGGACGGAACACCAGGATGCCATTCATCGGCAATGGCTCGCCTATCTTCACACCCAACGCACCGGCACCACTTGCCAATATCATGCCCATCGCCTTGTCAGACCAAGTCTGAGCCTGCGAACGCCAGCAATAGATGGCATCTTCAAAGTCGCCCACGATCGCATAGCTACCTGCGGTCACAAAAGCCGGAGGCCAATTCAGCCAGCTAAATACCTTGCGTGACCAGTCATTAAAAGCGGTAGCTTCATGGGGTTGCCACTCCATGGTGACAATATGGGAAAGACGGTAGAACAATGCACCGGCAGGGCCAAGGATGACAAACCAGAAAATTGGCGCAAACAGACCATAATGTGAACGTGACAACACCGTTTCTACACTCACCTGTGCGATCTGGGTAAGCGTAAAGCTGTCAGTATCAACTTTTTCCCACTGCCCCAGTAATAAGCGGGCTTCGTCGATATTACCGGTGCGCAATGCGGCAATGATCTCTTCTGCACGCGGACCAAACTGGCTCAGACGTAATGTGAAGTAAAGTAACGCCACGCCGAAAATAATGCCCAGAATCGCATTCACCTGGAGTAGCACGTAATAAACCACGCCCACCAATAAGCTAGGTAGTAGCACGACCAACGCCCATGCCGTGATGCCTTGCAGGCGATTGCCGCCATTGAAATTTCGCTCAAGCAACTGAACTATCGGCGCGACGATCTCCTGCAACCAGTCCAGCTTGCGATGGGGTCGGTAATAGGTGAGCGCCAGGGCGCCGATCAGTGCAATGAAGTTCAAGGCGAGACTCCTGCTTTGTGTTCAGGTTGGGCAACAGGTTCCAGCGGCATTTCGACACTGAGGACACTATCATCGACAATTTCCACCGTAGGCAGGTTCAAGGTCGTGTTCTTGGCTTTGACGAAATCCAGTACCTTGGAGTAAGTCTTGCCATATGCAAGCAAAGGATGCGCCTTGATGCTGGAAACAAATACCTTACGCACGGGTACGGTATCTACCTGAATAGGTGCCGCAGGCTTCGCATCAGCATCAATGATAAAGCCAGCACGTGCATGCAGCTCCTTGTAAGGCGTGGTGCGTGGATCACTAAAAATCAAGGTGATTTCAGGCCCCGGCTTGATGTTCTGTTGTACCAACTCATGCAGCACTTCCTCTTGCTTGCTGGAGAGCTTGGAATAAGGCCCTTCAGCTTCGAGGTAGGCGTAGCGGTAATCGCCGCGCTCGGCAATCTCTACATCGGCAGACGAAAACAGGCCCCACCACCATAACACCAAGGTGACGGGAATCAGAAAAATCAGCAGGAAATAAGGTAATTGTTTTTTCACGATCTTGGTACCACCAGGCAATTGTCCACAACCCGGCCTGGCAGGCCTGAACAACGGGCTGGGCGACTGTTATTTTTACTCGTAAACGATACCACAGACGCGGCTTGTCTTCACCATAACTTTGAATCCAGCCCTCTTGGAGATGATTGCCTGCATGAGCGGCAAATCCCAGTATAATGGCGGCTTTTGCGTTGACTACGTCCAGAACCACGATGAAAAACACTGCAACCCTTCTTGTGACCTGCCCTGACCGCAAAGGCATCGTTGCATCGATTGCCGATTTTCTTTATCGCCACGATGCCAACATCCTGCATGCAGACCAGCATCAGGATGCCGAGAACAACCTGTTCCTAATGCGCGTGGAATTCGATCTGGAGGGCGCATCTGTCAACCTGGACAACTTCACGGATCACTTCTCGCCGATTGCGAGCCAATTCAGCATGGATTGGGAGCTCAAGGCCTCCCAACGCCGCGCGCGCATGGCGATCATGGTCTCACAATATGACCACTGCCTAGTTGACCTGTTGCACCGACACCAAAGTGGAGAGCTGGATTGCGACATCCCCCTCATCATCAGCAATCATCGCGACACAGAAAAACTAGCGCAATTTTATGGCATCCCGTTTTTCCATATCGAAGTCACCAAAGAGAACAAGGCAGAGGCAGAAGCAAAACAATTTGCCTTGTTCGATGAATACCAGATCGACCTGATCGTCCTGGCACGCTACATGCAGATTCTCTCGCCAGATTTCGTCAAGCGCTACCCGCATCGCGTCATCAACATCCACCACTCTTTCCTGCCTGCCTTTATTGGCGCCCGCCCCTATCATCGAGCCTTCGAACGTGGCGTCAAGCTGATTGGCGCCACCAGCCACTACGTGACAGAAATCTTGGACGAAGGCCCCATCATCGAACAAGATATCGCGCGCATTTCACATCGCGACCAAGTCGAAGACCTCATCCAAAAGGGTCGCGATCTTGAGCGTGTCGTGTTATCCCGTGCTGTACGCTGGCACATAGAAAACCGCATCCTGCTCTACGCAAACAAGACCGTTATTTTCGACTAATACATCCGGTTGCCGAAAAGCCGACGCCAATGACGGAATGCTAACGTTTCCGCACGCACTATAGTGGCGTACGAGGTGAGTACTCCGAGTCAAACAAGCAATAAGGGCATAGTCCAATTGGACTAAAACCCCCATAAAAACAATGACATTCATACCAAGCAACATTAGACTAGCCCGCGACAAGTCATCACTGGCGCAATTCATGCTGCAGGATGACTTGTCGTTAACCATGTGATTCACAATGGTTGACAGTTAGGTAATAGGTTTTGAGGTAGATTGAAGCGACATGGCGGATAACATTCCGCCTGGTTATCCATAAAAATGACTAAGGGTTGATCGTGCTAAACAACCGCAAACACTTCATGTTTAAATGTACATGGCCTATGTTAGTGGTGACAGCAGCCTGGGCTGCCGAACCGCAAGGGGAAATCACCAATGCTCCTGCCAGCGCATTGCAAGCTGCGTCCAGTGCTGCACATGCAGCCGTTGAAGCAGCCAATGCCGCCGCTGCTGCAGCAACAGCCGCCGCCAGCGCAGCCAATGCTGCAGCAAGTGCGGCAAGCGAAGCTGTCAAGGCAACCGAACAGAGCTTGAAACAACCCCAGCTGGTTGTTGCACCCACGACTCCAGAACAATTAGCCAAACCGCCTGTAGCTGCTGTAACAGCAGCGCCAGTTGTTGCTACCACTCCAGCACAGCCTCTAGCAACCGCCCAAACGAAAGTAGCGCCAATTGGCCTGCAATCATTGAACCTGGACTTGCCGATGCAGGCACAATCTGTAGCAGCAGTGGATGAATTGCACCTATCCCGTTTATTTGGCATCTCCAGCATCCCTGTTGCAGTAGCCAATGAAATTCACAACGAATACCTCAGCAGCGAATACGCAGAGCAGGCGCATTCATCACAGCTGCCCGCTACTGTGACTGACACCATGGATATTCGCTCGGCCACTGTTGCTGCCGTAGATTTCAGCAGGGATGTGCATATTGCCGACGAACGTCTCAACCAGGCGGAATCGCAATCCAAGCAGGCGCGTGGCCTGTTGTTGCCTAACCTGTCGGTGCGTTATGGCAAGGGCAGAGAAATCTCCTCCCCTTCATCCGCGATTGATGCCCGCACTGGCTCGCGCATGGAAGAATCACACCATACTCGTACAGACCGCGTCATCACGCTGCGCCAGCCATTGTTAGATATGCCCAGCATCTATGACTGGAAGCGCCGCCAAGCCGTCATCAATTCCCGTGAGGAAAGCCTACGCGGCACCCAGGGTGATGCCTGGCTAGCCACAGTCAATGCCTATCTTGGCTTGACCACCAGCCGCCTCAATGCCGACCTCTCATTAGGTTATGAGAACCAGCTCAACGAACTTTTCGCTTACGTAGACAAACGTGCCACCGCAGGTGCCTCCAGCGATGCAGACCGTGAACGTGTACGCGCCCGCAGCCTTTCAGCCCGTGCTGCACGTACCCAACAGGAAGCGGCTCACTCCGCTGCCAGCGTCGAGTTTCTGCGCCTGACTAACATTGCCCCGCAAAATATCCGCTTGCCCGAGCGCGAAGATATGGGCGTCATCCCAGCAACTGCTGCCGACGCCATCAAGATCGCGATGAACAACAGCCCTGATATCGCTTCCATACGCGAAGAGTTACGCGCCTCGCAGATTGACCAAAACGTCGCGCGTTCCCGCTATGCGCCGCGCCTGGATCTGGAGCTATCCAGATGGACCACGGATAATGCAGGCGGGCCAGTAGGTGAGCAGGATGACAAACGCTTCATGGTTGTCATGAACTGGAACCTGTTCAACGGTGGGACCGATTATTACCTGACCAAGGAAAAACTCTCCCGCATCGAAGAATCCCGCTATCGCCTAGATGACCTGCAACGCCGCATCAGCCAGGCCATGATCTCGCAATATGCCATCCTCGAATCTTCCCGCGAGCAATTGGTTGCTGGTTATCGCGAGCTCAATGCGATTACTTCAGCCGCCAATGCCATGTCAGAGAAGATGTTTGCTGGCAATCAATCCCTGCTTGATCTGCTGGATGTGTATGACCGCCAGTATCAGGCACGTACTCGTCTCGTGACGCTACATGCTCAGGAAATTGATGCCTTGTCGCAAATCAATCGCTTGCTCGGCCAATCACAGCCTGTGACATTGGCAGCAGCCAACAAGATGCCGGGTTTCGGCCCGGCCACAACTCTCCCAGCCCAGACGGATGATGCCGTGACAACACCGCTGAGCCCGTTAGATGCAGGCACGGCGACGCCGCTGCCCAAGGAATAGTGAGATAACGCCATGCAGCTTGATAACGAACAGGAAGACTCAGGGATTTTCTGGCCCGGCTATGTGGATGCAGTCAGCAATCTTGTGCTGAACCTGCTGTTTGTCGTGGTGATTCTCACTATTGCCGTCTTTATCTTTGCCATGGAGTTGGGCCGCCGTCAAATCAGCGCTGAAACACCAGTCGCCCCTCCAACAGAAGCACAGCAACAGGTTTCGCAGCTCACACCCTCCGACATGGAAGCAGTAGAACCGACTTCGTATCAATCCGACGATGATGCAGCCCGCCTGCGCCTACAAGTTGCCGCCTTGCAAAAGCAACTGGCGGCACTCAAGGGCAAGGATGAAGAAGCCCGCAAACTGAAGGAAGAGCTGGCCGCCCTGCATCATGAAAAATCTGCGGGCCGCAACAGTCCTCGTCGCGTGGTCTCTGCCACCATCCGTGCTGAGGAACCCGATATGACAGTGGCTGGAGCACAAGGCGGCCTAGTGGTCGACTTTGTTGACGATGCCATCACCATCTCAAGCAATGAGGCTGACGAATTACGCAGCCCGCTGCAACCTATCGTGGAAAGTGGTGGAGCTACGCTTGAAGTCAGCGTTCCGCCTGGGTTTACCGAAGCACGACGCCTGGCTTTCTACCGTGCCATGGCTGTACGCAACCTGTTGATCGACATGAAGCTACCCGCTGACCGTATCCGTGTTTCCATCATTGATGGCAACGCCAGGTCGGATAGTTCGCTGGTCTCGGTCGTCCCAGCGAGCAAGAAGCCTTAACCGGCCAGCAAACGGATGAATTGGCTGCAAAAACAGTGGAACGCCATGACGCCATCCCGGGCTTTTGTCCTGATCAGCGTAGCGGCGGTAATAGCACTGGTGAGCTGGGCAGCATTAGCTCAAGTTGACCTGATCGTGCGTACGGTGGGCCGTGTAGTGCCGGCAGGTAAGGCGCAGATAGTGCAACACCTTGAAGGCGGGATTGTAAGAACCATCCTCGTGCAGGAAGGTGAAGTCGTCAAAGCAGGCCAGCCACTGATTGAGCTTTCAGATATCAAGGCGCGCTCTGACCTCGGGCAGGAGCGTACCAAGCGTGATGCCTTGCGCGGGCGTGAAGCGAGGCTACTGGCCGAAGCACGTGGCAAATCCAGCATTGAGTTTCCTGCTGATTTGCATGATGCCGAAGTGAAGCAAGTGGAATCTGCAGCCTTGCAGGCTCGTGTTTCCAGTATCAATGAAGAGTCTCGTGTATTGCGCGATCAAAGCGCACAACGCCGCGGTGAGATTGCCGAGATCGAAACACGTCGCAGGAATCTGGTTTCAGAGATAGAACTGGCACGCCAGCAGCACAAGCTGATTGAAGGCTTAAACAAGAATGGCGCTGCTTCCAAGATGGAGCTGCTGGACGCGGAAAGCCGCTTGCAGCGCATGGAGTCGCAATTACGTGAGGCTGAGGCTGCATTGCCACGTTTAAGGGCTGCACAAGCGGAAATCGAGTCCAAGATCGGCGAATTATGGGCACGCTTCCGCGCCGATGCCACAGCGCAATTAACCGATGTGCGGGCAGAACTGCAACGCTCGACACTAGAGTTCGAGACCAATGCTGACCGGCTGGATCGAAACATTGTCAGGGCGCCCATGGCGGGCTTCATTAACCGCATGATGCTATCCACCGTGGGCGGGGTGATCAGGCCCGGTGAGCCATTGCTGGAAATTACGCCGGAAGACGAGCATATCGTCGTGGAAACGCGCTCCAGGCCAGATGACCGCGCCAACTTGCGCAATGGCCTTCCAGCGCGGGTGCGTATCGGCGCATTTGACTATGCAACTTATGGTGCCTTGCCAGGCAAGGTGACAGAGGTAAGTGCAGACACGCTGTTTGATGAGCGTGAAGGGTATTACTACCGGGTGAGGGTAGACGTTGGGAGCATCAGCGAAATCAAACTGGCAAAAACCGCTGGCCCGATTTCGCCGGGGATGTCAGTCACAGCGGATATTGTTGTAGGCAAGCGCACTGTGCTTTCCTACCTGCTGTCGCCGATGATGCGTTTTGGGGATCGCGTATTCCGCGATCCAAGATAAAGATTATTTGTTAAAGGTAAGCTCCACATGCTAAAGCGACTAAGAATTTACTACTTTTACGCGGCTTTGCCATTTGTACTGCTATTGCTGGGGGCTGCCGTTTATCATGAGGCCATCGTCAAAACCTTGGTCGAGAACCCGCATCCGCAGATCAATTACGCCATCTTCTTCATCACCATCCTTGGCGGCATCCTGATACTGTTTAATGTGCGCCGACTCTTGCGTGAAGCCAGCAAACTGGAGGACTTCACCGATGCCATACAATCCGGTGAAGGCCCTGCCCAACTGCAAGACAGGGCACAAGCTTACGATGGCGATATCGCCTATGTATTACGCATGATGGCGGCATCCAGTGGTCGTGGCATTGCCCACCAGGAGCAAGTCGCGATTGATGCAGAACTCAATAGCGCAGGCCGCCGCCTGACCAACCGCAATGCCCTGCCACAATTCCTGACCAGCCTATTGGTCGGCCTGGGCCTGCTGGGTACGTTCATTGGCTTGCTGGCGACATTGGATGACATTGCTGTACTGATTTCCAGCTTTGCCACGATCAATGTTGGTGTCGATAGCCCAGTTGAAGTCTTCCGTGACATGGTTTCCCGCATGCGTGCCCCAATGCGCTCCATGGGTATCGCCTTCTCAGCTTCGCTGTTTGGCTTGCTCGGCTCCATCATCCTCGGCTTCATGATGGTCGCTGTGCGCCGCTGTACACAAGAAGTGCTTTCCATCCTGGGCTCAGAAGTTGCACAGCATATCGAACAAGCAATTGCACGCCTTGCCAACAACGGTCAGGCAGGCAATGTCGCCACCACAACTACAGGCGAAACTGTCGTCATCGAATCTGACGCTGCGGGTAGCGCCGGCTACCTCGCCAACATGGACCCGGCCGAACTCAAGTTCCGCCGTGAAATTGCTACCGAGGAAATCCGCGTGCTGCGCCGCATTGAAGAGCGGCTGAGTGAATCTTCACGCTTGCAGGATCGTGCGCTGCAGGCTGAACTGGATAACTTCAACAAGCAGCGTAGTGAAATGATGCGCGCAATGGCAGACCACAACGAATCCGTTTCGCAGTTCCGTGGCGAGTTGCAACGCGTAGGCCGTCAGCTCGGCACCATTCTAAGCATGATGGAGCGTGGCAATGCCGACATGCTCTCCCAGCTCAACGATCACTTCTCTGAACTGATCCAGACCACGGCACGCCAGGGCACCGATCTTTCACGCATGAGCGACATGATGACGCGTATGACCGATGACTCAATGGAGCTACGCACCAACATCACCAACATGATGGATAGATTCTCGCCAGCAGAACAACGTGCCCTATTAGCCACGTTATTAGAAGAGGCAAACAAGCAACGTCGTTGATTGACCGAGTATGCAATGTTGCAGCCTAGCACTATGCCAGGCCACCAATTGAAAAAGGAGTACCACCATGGCAATTACCCAACCCGCAGTCACTGAACAGCGTAACGGCCCAAGCACCAAGCAAAACCACGTGACCAACGTCACGCGGGCAGAGGCCAGTGCAGACGGTATCATTCGCCTGACAGAAAGCCATGGCGCACTCAAGTCTGTCGATGTTGCCGATGTAGACTTGGTGCTGGGCTTTGCCGATGGCTCCTTTATCATCATCCCCAACGGGGCTCTTGACGCATTAGAGCCCAACGCCCCCAAGGTTGAATTTGGCGGCGACAAATTCAACACCAGCCTAACCGAACTGTTTCAGCAAGTTGGCACCGTGGATGCTGCCGATGCCGGCAACCTGCGCATCATCAGCGAAAACATCGACACCCGCCTGACCGAACTCCAGCCAGACGAGATCGACTACACCTCATTGTTCATGGCAATGAACAACCACACCTCAGCGCCATCAGCCCCGGCCGCCCCACTACCACAAGCCCAAACGCTGCCTGCCGCAGCTCAAGTACAACGCGGCAGCCTCAATGGTCGAGGCAATAATAGTGGTGAAGCAATGGATGCGATCATTCCACCAAGGGTGGATCAACCGTCGACTTATCGGTTGGGGAATCGGGTGGAGACTGCAGAAAACTTGAACATTGGCTTGCCTGTCATTAATGGCAGCCTATATAACGATGAAAGCTTCAAGGTAGCGGGAGACATCTCACAAACTGGTTTACCCACTGGTGCACGTGATGCATCACAAGCCGAAGATTCTGTTTTCAATTCCACCGCGCGGAATGCCTCCAGCCAAGCACACAATGAAGTGATTACCGGAACCAGTGGTGACGATAACATTCACTGGAATACGGCTGGCTTCTCCTCCAACGACGAGACTTGGAGCAAAATATTTCATCTCAGTACCAACGGGTTGGACAATATTGACACCGTCAGATTAACCTCATCCGATACTTTACCTCCAGGCTTTAGCATCACAGGACCAGGAGTAACATCTGTCACTAGCAACGGCATCACTACATGGTTTATTAATCCTGCATCATTGAATGCAGATGGCTCTATCGATTTAAATATTACCTACGATGTTGGTGGTACCCTTACGACCCCCGACTTCACGATTAATGCTTATATCAAAGGCACTTCCGGCCCATTCACTTTCGAAGTAGGTAAAGACTTCTACTTTCGATACATTGATGCAACCACCGCCGATGATTTTATCGCCACCAAGAATGGCGAAGCCATTATGGTGCTTCCAGCCAATGGCATCGGCTATAAAATAGACGGCGGCGACGGCAATGACATCATCAGCGCTGGCGCAGGCAACGACACATTGATTGGCGGCCATGGCACCAATCAGCTTGATGGCGGCTTGGGGAACAATACTGCCAGTTATGAAAACATGATTGCTGGCCAGAATGTCAGTGCCTCTCTTGTTTCAAATACAGGCACTGTCAGTGGCGGTGTTGCAGCCGATACGTATGCGAATATCCAGAACCTGACGGGGGGTGCTGGCGATGATTTACTGGAAGGCAATGCTGGTGCTAACCGTCTGATTGGCGGTGACGGCAATGATACTTTGGTGGGGGGCGGTGGTGCAGATACACTTGATGGTGAGGGCGGCATCGATACCGCCAGCTTTGCAGGGTTGCAAGCAGTATCCGTGACTTTGAATCAGGCGGGCACAGGCACTGCCACCAGCGCCAGTGGCAATGTCAGCCTGATTAAGATTGAAAATCTAATCGGCACTGCATTCAACGATACATTCAGGGTTTCCGTCGCGCCAGGGGATTCTGGCGGGGTAAAAAGCGGTGTGATCAATGGAAATGGCGGTAACGATACGCTGATTTACACCGGCGTTAGCGATCACCTTGATGTGGACTTGGTATCGGGCACGGTGAATGGCATCACCAACATCTTGAGTGGCATTTCCAATATCACGACAGGCAGTGGCAACGATGTAATTGTTGCGACTAATGATGCCAACCGCATTGATGGCGGAACTGGCAATAATACTGTTGATTTCAAGTATGCAGGTTCTGCTATCAGCGTAAATATCGAAGATACCACGGTAGAAACTTTGGTCAGCGGTGGTAGCGGCGCGGATGTGTTGCTCAATATACAGAATATCAATGCCACCGACTTCAACGATACGATCACGGTTGCCAACTTTGCCAGTGTGATCAACGCGCGTGATGGCAATGATACCGTCACAGCAGGCAATGGCAATAACACCATAGACGGCGGAACGGGCGATAACCGCATCAGTGTTGGTAGCGGCAACAACACGATCACTGCCGGTGCAGGCAATGACATCATCATCGCGACTAATGGCAACAATACGATCAATGCTGGTGATGGCGCGAACAATGTCACGGTGGGTGCTGGCAACAACAACATCACGACAGGACTGGGCAACGATACGGTATCTGCCGGTGGAGGCAATAATTCCATCAATGTTGGCAATGGCAATAATCTGGTTACTGTTGCTAACGGCAATAACACAATCATCTCCGGCACAGGTGCTGACACAGTGTCAGCCGGAAGTGGTATCAATTCGATTTTCACTGGGGATGGCAATGACGTCATCACGGTGGGCAATGCCCAGACCACTGTGGATGGTGGTGCCGGTACGGACAGGCTTACCTATGTTGGCGTGACACAATCCTTGGTCGTCAACCTTGCGGATGGCATGGTGACGATAGATGGTGGCAATCAGGCAGTCAGGGTTAGCAATATCGAACATATTACGACCGGCAGCGGCAACGATACGGTTTATGGCAGTGCTGTCGCCAATGAAATTAATACTGGTGATGGTAATGACAGTATTGAAGGCATGGATGGAAACGATACATTAAATGGCGGGGCCGGAAACGATACTATCCATGGTGGTAACGGGGATGACCGAATTCTAGGGGAAGATGGCAATGACTCCTTGGTGGGTGATGACGGCAATGACACCCTGATTGGAGGCGCTGGGGCTGATGTGCTCGATGGTGGCAACGGCATTGACACTGCCAGTTACGAAACTTCGACAGGTGGTGTTACGGTCAAGCTACTCACCAGTGCCTTAACAGGGGTTTCTACAGTGATAGGTGCAGTGGGCATCTCAGGGGATGCTGCTGGAGACACCTTAACCAACATCAATAACTTGAGAGGCGGCAGCGGAGCAGATGCGCTTTATGGAGATAACAATGCCAATCTGATCGAGGGTCTGGGGGGCGATGACACTCTGGAAGGCATGGGCGGCAACGATACCCTGATCGGTGGCGGTGGCAATAACACCGCGACCTATTTCCATGCCGACAATGGCGTCTATATTGACCTCTCTACTACTGCTTCGATAAACGTCGAGCATACCTTCAATAACTATGGCATCGCGGTGACGCTCCAGGCTGCCACGGCCCGGGATATTATTGCCGGGGACAGCGCCCAGCTTGGCACTGCGGGCACAGGCACGCTGGGAACCTCCATAGGGACAGACAGTTTGGTGCAAATACAGAATTTGATAGGTACCGAATATAACGATTTTCTCAAGGGCGATAGCGGTGCCAACAGAATAGACGGTGGAAGTGGTCGCGACTTCATCATTGGCGGCAATGGTGCCGATACCCTGCTAGGTGGTGCCGGTGACGATACGATTTATGGTGGCGTGGATACCACCGGCGCAGGAGATGCGGGTAATCTCATCATAGGCGGTACTGGCCGTGATCTACTTTACGGCGGTGCAGGTAACGACACGATTTATGGTGATAATCAGGATACAACCCCAGGCAGTGGAGGCAACCTCAACAGTAACAATGACACTATTTATGGTGGGGCTGGCAATGATCTTATCTATGGAGGCGGAGGAGATGACAGCATTATAGGCGGGCTGGGGAATGACACTATATTCGGCGGTGATGGCAATGACTGGATTGATGCCCGTCTCGGCCAGGATGTCGTCTCAGGTGGCAGTGGCAATGATTACATCATTGCTTCAGTCAACGTAAGTGGGGCATCCAATACTCCTACACCGTTCCCCGACCGCTTTACTAGCATCAATGGGGGTGATGGCCGGGATACCTTGAAACTAGAGGGTTTTGTGGATGGACAGAACTACAATCTCTCAACGTTCTATACAGGTAGCGGTGCTGGTGGTGCAAAAGTGACAAATGTTGAAGTGCTTGATGTGAAAGGCGATGGATCACTTAACAATTTTGTTATCGATGCCATCACCATTAACAATATTGTCAATGGTGCCAATAGCACACCTACCGCATCCCAATCAGTTGCCATCACGATATACAACGATGCGCCAACCAATGCTGGTGATCCTACTACAGGCGATAGATTGACGATTTCAGATGCCTACTATAATAATTTTGCAACTACAGTCTCCGGTGCTACTGGAGTGGATTACTTTATCTATGCCTCTGCAGCAGATCGAGATGCGAGTACCAATGCGATTGCCACGGTTCACTGGTTAACCGCTTGATGATTGAGCATAAAAAATCTCCCCCAATTGCTAGTCTTTGGCAATTATTCCGCAACCAGTGGTTGGAGGTAGGACTCTCCAGCCTTTTGATCAACAGCGGTCAAATCCTGCTGCCGCTGTTCTCCATGCTGGTGTACGACAAGATCGTCAGCAACGGGGTTTTTGAGACATTGTGGGCCCTGGTGATCGGCATGTTGATCTTCATCGCGCTAGACGTGGGTATGCGTATCACGCGCAACTGGACAGTGGAGCGTGTGGCAGCCGATATGGCGCGCAAGACGGATGAAGGGCTGTGGCACAAGCTGCTTGCTGACCGTGACATGCCGGCAGGCGGCGTGGCGACTTTCCTCGCACATTATCGTGATTTGACCAATGCGCTGAATTTCGTTTCTTCCACCTATCTACTGGCAATTGCAGATTTGCCATTCTACCTTCTGTATCTATTGGTCATTGGCTTTATTGCCTGGCCGATCATGATTCTGGTGGGCGTACTCACACTTATTTATGCTGGCATAGGCTATCTCGTACAGCGCCAGACTTTGCGTCTGAACCGCGATGCTGAGAAAACCTCCACCCAGCGTATGGCCTATATTGGCGAGATATTGCAGGGCATGGAGGTAGTGCGCACCATTCCAGGCGTCACCGGCCTATTGCAAGGCTGGCGCACGCAATCAGATAAAGTAAGTGAACTGGAAGCCGCACGCAGGCTTTCTGCCAGCCATAGCAACACGCTCTCGGCAGGCATGATGACCTTCACCACGGTAGCCGTGCTCACCCTAGGCGCCTACCTGATCGAGGCACGCATGCTGTCTGTAGGTGGCCTCATTGCATGCTCACTGCTGGCAGCGCGCGCCATGATGTTGGTAACCTCGCTATATCTGGTACTCGGCAAATGGGAAGATTTTGCACGCTCGGCCAAACGGATGGACGACCTGCTGGAATCCGGCAAGGCTGCGCACGGCGTCAGCCAAGACATTGCACAATCCGCGCCGCATGCCTCCTTCAAGGTGAACAAGCCAGAAGCTAAGGGTGACATCACCCTGTTGCGTCTGACCAAGCGTTATCCTGATCGCCCTGCTGCACTGGATAACGTCAGCCTCAACATTATCGCGGGCGAAAAAATCGGCCTGCTGGGCCGTCCAGGTGCAGGCAAGAGCACGCTACTCAAGCTGATAGCAGGATTAAGTATTGCCGATGAAGGTGAAATATTAATTGATGGCTATGAGCTGCATGCCATTGCCCCTGAAGACCGTGCACGCTGGATGGCTTACAAGCCACAGGAGCCTGTGCTGTTTGCAGGCACGTTGGAAGCCAATTTATTGCTGGCTGGTAGCAAACCGCAGAGCGAACGCCTGCAACGCGCATTGTGGGCCTCTGGCTTAGAGGATGAACTCAAGCAAGGCAGGCTTACGCTCACCATGGCCATTGCTGACCGTGGTAGTAACCTCTCCGGCGGCCAACGTCAGAAAGTTGCCTTGGCAAGAGCCTTTGCCCAACAAAGCAACATCCTGCTACTGGACGAACCTAGCCTAGGCCTAGACCCCGAAGGCGAACAACTCTTGGCCCAGCGCCTGCCGCAAGTGATCTGCAATGGCAACCTGGTCATGATCAGCCATAGCGCCGCCATGATGACGGCAGTACAACGCATCATTGCCATGGATAGCGGCAAGATTGCCGCTGATGGGCCAAAGGAAAAGCTCCTGAGGCCTGCCTAAATATCCTCATGCAAAAGACAATAAAAAAGCCAGCAAATTGCTGGCTTTTTTATTTTAGGGAAACCTCCCAGGTTACTTCTGCAACGCTCTCTGGATTTTCTGGTCAGTCTTGTATTCGCTCAGCGCATATACGGACCAGATCGCAGCAGGCAGCCAACCGATAATGGTAATTTGCAGGATGAGGCAGATGATGCCTGCAATCGGGCGACCTATGGTAAAGAACTGCAACCAGGGTAGGAAAATGGCAAGTATCAGGCGCATTTCAATCTCCTTTTATCTTTTTTGACTTGTCGCAACAGTTTAGCCGAGAATCTTTTCCAGGGCGAACAGTTGCTCTATGGTTTCACGCTGGCGGATCAGGTGAACCTGATCACCATCCACCATAATTTCAGCCGCTCTTGGGCGCGTGTTGTAGTTTGAACTCATGCTCATGCCGTAAGCACCAGCAGACAGAACTGCCAGCAGGTCACCTTGCTGCAATGCCAGTGTACGGTCATGTCCGAGGAAGTCACCGCTCTCACACACCGGGCCGACAATTTCATATACCTGAGCCTTAGATTGATCAACTGCCGGGGTAATAGCAGCGATCTCATGATACGCGTCATACAACGCTGGACGCATGAGATCGTTCATCGCGGCATCGACAATCGCAAAATTCTTGGCTTCGGTATGCTTCAGATATTCAACCCTGGTGATCAAGGCCCCGGCATTACCGACCAATGCACGCCCTGGCTCAAACACCAACTTGACCTGACGATCACCTAGCTTCTCAAGCATAGCCGCTGCGTATACGGCGAAATCTGGCGGGGTTTCATCTGCATAACAGATACCAATGCCACCACCGAGATCAATATGCTCGATATGAATGCCTTCTGCCTCAAGCTGATCCACCAGCACCAGTACGCGATCAAACGCATCAAGGAAAGGAGATAGTTCCGTCAATTGCGAGCCAATGTGGCAATCCACCCCATGCACAGCGATGTGCGGCAAACCAGATGCGCGCTTATAAAGGCTAAATGCATCTTCGTAAGCCACGCCAAACTTGTTGTTCTTGAGGCCTGTTGAAATATAAGGATGCGTCTTGGCATCAACATTCGGGTTGACGCGCAATGACACCGGGGCCACTTTGCCTAACCGAGCAGCGACTTCATTGAGTCTATCCAGCTCACTCGCAGATTCAACGTTGAAGCAGAAAATCCCGGCGCTTAATGCCGCTTCCATTTCACCCTCGGTCTTACCCACGCCAGAAAACACCACCTTGGCAGGATCGCCACCAGCAGCCAACACGCGGGCCAGTTCACCGCCGGAAACAATATCAAAACCAGCGCCTAGTCGGGCAAACAGGTTGAGTACCGCCAAACTAGGGTTGGATTTCACCGCAAAACACACCAGATGATCAGCTTTTTCAAACCCGGCATCGAAGCGGGTATAGGCCGATTCCAGCGCGGCACGGGAATAAACGTAAGTGGGTGTACCGAACTCTTCGGCAATGCGGTTCAACGGTACATTTTCGGCATGCAGGATGCCATTTTTCAACTGAAATGGATTCACAGACAACTCATCGAGAAGGTTCTTGTTGCGGCAGGGGATCCTGCGGATACTGCTTTTCCGGGATATAAAGATCGCCCTTGGTGCCACAGGCCGCCAGGGTCAGGCTTGCAATCAGGATCAGGAAGCAGAGGCGCATGTTGTTTAAATTCAAAAGGTTTATTTTAACACAAGCCTATCGCGGCTTTATCACGCATCACGGCACCGCAGCATAGCGCATGCGTGACTCAATAATGCCCGTTTTGCGCACTAGCCCTCTCGCTTCACGGTGCTTGTCATAATACTTAGGGTTAGGAATCATCGCCGCCAGTTTCGCCGCCTGCCCTGCGCTAAGATTGGCAGCGCTGGTTTTGTAGTAATGCCGTGCCGCCGCTTCGGCACCAAATACGCCATTACCCCATTCGATGACATTGAGATAAATCTCGAAAATGCGGCGCTTGCTCATCATGCGCTCCAGCATCCAGGTAATCGCCACCTCTTCCAGCTTGCGCCATGGCGTGCGCCCGGTGGAAAGAAACAGGTTCTTGGCAAGCTGCTGGCTGATAGTAGAGCCACCTGCGACAATTTTGCCTTTTTGCCAGTTTTTTTCGTATGCCTTCTGGATACCATCCCAGTCGAAGCCCTCATGACCAACAAACTTGGCATCTTCTGACGCAATCACTGCACGTTTGAGGTTACGGGAAATTTTCTGGTATGCGACCCATTGATGCTTGAGCGTGGCATCGGGGTTTTCCTCTTGCAAGGTGCTTAAGCTGGTACGCATGAATGCGCTACTCGAGGGGTTATGCTCCACCCACCAAAGGATATGCATGAATATCCATAATTGATACAGCACCACCAGCACAATCACCAGCAGCAAGCCTCGCCAAAACCATCGCTTGATCATGATGCGCGCATTGCAGAAATAACGGGAGTAGTATCCGGACGCACCTGCCGCCATAGATAAAATGCTTCCGCTGCCTGCTCTACCAACATACCCAAGCCATCTGCAATTCTTGCCACGCCTTCTTCACGGGCATATTGCATGAAAGGCGTTTCGCGCCCATACATCATGTCATAGGCCAGCGCATCAGTGGCAAACAAGCCAGAGGACAATGGCAGCCGCTCGTTGCTCAAACCACTGGAGGTCGCGTTAATTACTACATCAAACACTTGTCCTGGCAATGCATCAAAACTGTGCGCTGCCAGCGATACACCAGCAGCACTTGCGCGCGCTACCATTGCTTGAGCCTTATCCACACTACGATTGGCAACGGACAGGGTTGCTGGAGATGCCTCCAGCAATGGCCCCAACACGCCCTCAGCAGCCCCTCCCGCTCCAATCAGCAACACGCGCTTGCCTTGCAGGGGAAATTGCAGGTTATGCAAAATGTCGCGCACCAAACCCACGCCATCCGTATTGTCACCCCGAATGACTTGGTTACTAAAACTCAATGTATTCACAGCACCGGCCTGACGTGCGCGCGGCGTCAACTCTGTTGCCAGCTCATAGGCCTCAAACTTAAAAGGCACTGTGACATTGGCTCCAGAATATCCCTGGGCTTGCATCTCCGCGACAGTAGCAGCAAAGCCATCCAGTGGCGCAAGCACCTTGCCATATTCAAGCTGCTGCCCTGTTTGCTGCGCAAATGCAGCATGAATGAGCGGCGATTTGCTGTGCTCAACCGGATGGCCGATGACTGCGTAACGATCCATACTCACCCTCAAGCGTTGGTCCAGGGCAGGCCAGCCGCTTTCCAGCCATTGATCTGGCCACGCTGCTTGCTATCTGGGGTAGACTCCCCTTCAAAACCTTCCAACACATTGTAGGCTTCGGCATACCCAGCCTGGGCTGCCACAACAGCAGCATTATGAGAACGCCCGCCCGTGCGGCAGAGAAACATCACCAACACCTCATGATCCACTTGCTTATCTAGCTGTGACAAGAAATCAGGATTAGCCACCATGCCAGGGTAGAACGCCCACTCAATGTGGGTAGCACCAGGAACACGCCCCACTAGCTCAAGCTCCGCTTTGGTGCGTACATCAACCAGCTTAGCGGCAGGTGCCAAATCCAGTACCTTTTGCGCCTCCTGCGGCGTCAAAGCACCCGCATAAGGAAGCCCATGCTGTTCAGCACGTTGTTTTGCATTTTGCAAAATAGCACTCAAGGTTTCCATCATCATCTCCTCACCCTCTCAGAAATGCGGAGTATAGCGCCAAATCGCCCGGCAAGATTCAACGCACAAATATGGTGCATAAAACCGGGGTAACGCAATATTTTGGTGCACAACATGGAGTTCTCTTTTATAACCTTATGTGTAAAAATGAGAAATTGCATGAATTCAATGGCACAGTTCATGCTTCATGCTAGTGTCAAGCATAGTGCTTAAATAACCTTCTTAATTCAAAAAGAGCTAGGAGAATCAAATGGCGGTGGCCGACGTATTAAAGCTTGTGAAGGAAAACGACATCAAGTTTGTCGATTTTCGCTTTACTGACACCAAGGGTAAGGAACAGCACGTAACCGTGCCAATTTCCGCATTCGACGAAGACAAGTTTACTGAAGGCCACGCTTTCGACGGGTCTTCTATCGCTGGCTGGAAGGGTATTCAGGCATCTGACATGCTGCTGATTCCAGATCCAGATACTGCCAACATCGATCCGTTCATGGACGAACCCACTCTGTTCCTGACCTGTGACGTCATCGATCCTACCGATGGCAAGGGTTATGACCGCGACCCACGCTCTATCGCCAAACGCGCTGAAGCTTATCTGAAGTCCAGCGGCATTGGTGATGCAGCTTACTTCGGCCCAGAACCAGAATTCTTCATTTTCGACTCCATTAACTGGTCTGTCGATATGAGCGGCAGCTCCGTCAAGATCAACTCCGAAGAAGCTGCATGGTCCTCCAACGACAAATTTGAAGGCGGCAACACTGGCCACCGTCCTGGCGTTAAAGGCGGCTACTTCCCCGTACCTCCAGTTGATTCCCTGCATGACATTCGCTCCGCGATGGTCATGACAATGGAAGAGCTGGGCGTGCCTGTAGAAGTGCACCACCACGAAGTAGCAACTGCTGGCCAATGTGAAATTGGCACCAAGTTCAGCACACTGGTACAGCGCGCTGACTGGACACAAATCTTGAAGTACGTTGTGCTGAATACAGCACACGCTTACGGCAAGACTGCCACTTTCATGCCTAAGCCAATGTTCGGTGACAACGGCTCCGGTATGCACGTTCACCAATCCGTATGGAAAGATGGCAAGAACCTGTTTGCAGGCAACGGCTACGCTGGCCTGAGCGAATTTGCTCTGTACTACATCGGCGGCATCATCAAGCACGCGCGCGCACTGAACGCTATCACCAACCCTGGCACCAACTCCTACAAGCGTCTGGTTCCTGGTTTTGAAGCTCCAGTAAAGCTGGCTTACTCCGCCAAAAACCGTTCTGCTTCCATCCGCGTTCCTTTCGTACAATCCGACAAGGCTCGCCGTATTGAGGCTCGCTTCCCAGATCCTACTGCCAATCCATACTTGGCATTCAGCGCATTGCTGATGGCCGGCCTGGACGGCGTACAAAACAAGATTCACCCAGGTGAGCCTGCAACCAAGGATCTCTACCACTTGCCACCAGAAGAAGATGCAGCTATCCCAACTGTTGCCTCCTCGCTGGAACAAGCGCTGGAAGCCCTGGACAAGGATCGCGAGTTCCTGACCCGTGGTGGCGTATTCTCCGAAGACTGGATCAACTCTTACATCGACCTGAAGATGGAAGAGGTGACCAAGCTGCGTCAGACTCCGCATCCAATCGAGTTCAGCATGTACTACAGCATCTAATCGATGCGATAGTCAAAAAAGCGGGGAAACCCGCTTTTTTTATGCCTGAAATCGGCCTCATCAATAATTGCCTGCACCAGGCTTCTGCTCTACACTCAATCTCATGAGAATGTTCCAACTGCCTTTTATTAGCTTGTTTGCCTGCATCATCACTTCGATGACCGCCCAGGCCGACATCTACAAGAGTGTGGATGAAAATGGCCATGTCACCTACTCCAACGTCCCCAGCAAAGGAGCGACAAAGCTGGAGATAGATCCGCCACCGCCAAGCACCACAACACAACCCAAAACAAAGCCTCAAGCGACTCCTAGCAATTTTCCGCGCGTGGATAGTCAAACCCAGAAAAAGCGTGACGATCAGCGCAAAAAAATATTGCTAGAAGAACTAGAAGCTGAAAAAGCCGCTCTGGAGGAAGCTAAAAAAGCTTATACCGAGGGCGAATCAAAACCCGAGGTATACCGTGGGGCCAATGGCAAAACTTATCGCAATGTCGCGAAATTCGAGGAAAAAATGCAACAATTGCAGGCCAATGTGGATGCGCACGAACGAAATGTGCAGCTTCTGCAAAAAGAGTTGGAGGCGTTTAAATAAGCAGCATCCAACTGGCCTGGCTTTTGCTTAAAAGAAGCCATGGAACATAAAATCCCCCCCTCATTCGCAGGCCTTGAACACTTATCAACGGCTATCCTCCTGCTCGACCAGCAGCGCCATGTCGTTTATGCCAACCCCGGTGCCGAGGTGCTATTCGCCATCAGCGCTAAGCAAATTGCAGGTTTACCTGTCTCACAGGTTTTTCCCGGCTGTGACATTCTCGACTCGGCCATGGAACATGCGATTAAGCATCACAGCCCATTCCGTGAGCATGAATTCCCCATTACCACGTTACGGCAACAATCTTTTGCTGTCACCTGTACCGTCACCCCGGTAGAGCTTGATCCCGCGTGCCTAGTACTGGAATTCCAGCATATGGATCAACAGCTACGCATCGCGCGTGAAGAACGCATGCTAATCCAGCAACAAGCCAATGCCGAGCTATTGCGCAATCTGGCCCACGAAATCCGCAACCCGCTCGGTGGGCTTCGTGGCGCGGCACAATTGCTGGAGCATGAACTGCCACAAGTCAGCCTTCGCGAATACACCCAGGTCATCATCAAGGAGGCAGACCGCCTACAATTGCTGATGGACAGACTCTTGGTGCCACACCGTGTACCCAAGTACGAGCCAACCAATATCCATGAAGTACTCGAACGTGTGCGTAGCCTGCTATTGGCAGAATCGCCGCGAGGTATACAAATCCGCCGTGACTATGACACTAGCCTGCCAGAGCTAATCGGTGACCGCGAGAAACTCATTCAGGCCGTATTGAACATTGCCCGTAACGCGGTGCAAGCCATGCAGAACAAACCTGGTACGGAGTCACCTGAAATCATCTTGCGTACAAGAGCAGCACGCCAAGTCACATTGGCGAAAAAGCGCTACCGAGTCGCTATCAAGCTGCAAATCATTGATAACGGCCCCGGTATCCCGCCAGAAATTCGCGAGCGAATTTTTTACCCGCTGGTATCAGGGCGCGAGGGTGGCACCGGCCTAGGCCTGACACTGGCGCAAACATTCATCACCCAGCATCACGGTATGATCGAATGCGAAAGCGCGCCTGGACACACCAGCTTCACCATACTGCTGCCAATTGAAAGCACAGCGATGAAAGCTTACATTGCAAGACAATAATCTATAAAAACAACGCCTTTTTAATAAAAGACAGACTACAACAGGTAACCATCATGAAACCGATCTGGATCATAGACGACGACAAATCCATACGCTGGGTATTTGAAAAAGCCCTGGGCCGCACCGACATGGATTTCAAGACTTTCGCATCGGTACCCGAAGCCTTGAATGCCCTGACCCGGGAAGAGCCACAAGTCATTGTCAGCGACATTCGCATGCCCAATGGTTCTGGCCTCGATTTCCTGCACGAGGTAAAACAACGCCATCCAGATATTCCCGTCATCATCATGACCGCCTATTCCGATCTGGAAAGTGCAGTTGCCGCATTCCAGGGTGGCGCTTTTGAATACTTGGCCAAGCCTTTCGATGTTGACCAGGCGATTGAAATCATCCGCCGCGCAGTAGATGAAAGCATGCGCCAGGCAACTGAAGTGGTGATGCAAGAAGAAACACCGGAAATCATTGGTCAGGCCCCCGCCATGCAGGAAGTGTTTCGTGCAATTGGCCGCCTGAGCCGCTCGCATTCAACCGTGCTGATTAACGGTGAATCCGGCACCGGTAAAGAACTTGTAGCGAGCGCACTGCATCGCCATAGCCCGCGTTTCGACAAGCCTTTCATCGCCATCAATACTGCTGCAATCCCCAAGGATCTGCTCGAATCCGAGCTATTCGGCCACGAACGCGGCGCATTTACCGGCGCGCAAGCTGCACGGCGCGGACGCTTCGAGCAGGCTGACGGTGGCACCTTGTTCCTTGATGAAATCGGTGACATGCCCTCCGACCTGCAAACTCGCCTGTTGCGCGTTCTGTGTGATGGACAGTTCTACCGTGTTGGCGGACACCAACCAGTCAAGGTCAATGTGCGCATCATTGCTGCAACACATCAGGATCTAGAAGAAAGAGTGAAACTAGGGTTGTTCCGTGAGGATTTATTCCATCGCCTCAACGTCATCCGCCTACGCCTGCCACCCCTGCGCGAGCGACGTGAAGACATCCCCTTGCTGGTCAAGCACTTCCTGCAACACAGCGCCCGCGAACTGGGTGTAGAAGCCAAGCAGCCATCCACCGCTGCCTTGCGCTACCTCGGTACGTTAAGCTGGAGCGGTAATGTGCGCCAACTGGAAAACGTCTGCCACTGGCTCACCGTGATGGCTCCCGGTCAAAACATCGACATCGCTGACTTGCCACCGGAGCTGAAAGAAGACGCGGCCAAGCCTGCTAGTGCCACCTCATGGCAAACGGCACTGGCCTCTGAGATCACTGACGCACTCAATCGCGGGGAGCATGACATCCTCGATAGCCGCACCCAGCAATTCGAGCGCATTCTCATCACCAAAGCCCTGCAACATACGGGTGGACGCCGGATCGAAGCAGCCACACAGCTAGGCATGGGCCGCAACACCTTGACGCGTAAAATACAGGAATTAGGCATCGACGAATAAGCATCAATAGATTGCGGACAAACTAAAATGCCGGGCTAGCTCCGGCATTTTTATTGCTACATCTGCAGCACAATAAAAAAACGGCACCCGAAGGTGCCGTTTTTACGATTGCTTTCTAAGCTAAATCTTACGATTTAAATCCTAGAAGAACAGGATCGCGCCCAGGCTGATTGTCTTAGCCTTGCCGTCTACGGAAGCAACGCCAGGAGCATTGGCTTCAACCTTTTGCTGTGCATATTCTGCAACCAGATTCAGGCTCTTGGTCAGAGGGTGGTAAGCACCAACGATCCAAGACTTGTTTTCATGGTCAACACCAGCATTTGCAGGGGCATTGTTGCTATTGTCAGACTTGGAGATACCGTAGGAAACACCCAGCTTGGTACCAACTGTAGGCAACTTGTAAGTAGCTTGTACATAGCCACCCTTGTCGTCAGACTTGTTGCCACCCAGGAATTGCAGGCCACCCAATTGACCACCAGTCTGAACATCCAGACCACGACCATTGTAGTAGTAACCAACCAAACCGAAGTCAGCTACGTTGATCTTAGCACCCAGATCATAACCACTGGAACGATAGCTTTGGCTAGCTGCCAGTGCCAGACCAGTTGCAGGATCAATCTGACGCTCATGCTTCTGAGTGATGTAACCTGCCCAAACCTTACCAGCTACATCGCCAGTCCACTCATAGCTAACCTTACCATCGAAGCCCAGCTTGGAATCATCCAGATCAATCGCATTCAGGTTGTTACGCAGACCTTCACGAGCAGCTACAGCAAAGCTGAAACCATTCCAGTTAGGGGATGCGTATTGAATTTGACCGATCCAGTCAGCGTAAACATAACCGGAACCGATACGGCCCAGTGTGGAGTTACCAGGACCACCAGCACCAACACCAACGCCCAGCAGGGTCATGTCGGAGAGGATAGCATCAGAGCCGAACAGACCAAGGTCACGACCAGCCTTGATAGTACCCCAGGAAGCATCACCGAAAGTCAAGTAAGCTTGACGAACGTTGATGGAGTTACCGTCACCAGCGCGGCTTTGAGCCAATGTACCGCCAGGAGTAAGACCTTGAGCACCAGTAGTGCCCCAACCTTGTTCGCTGTTAGCACCAACGAAGAATGTGAATTGGAATGCGATATCCAGATCGTTCTGACGAGTCTTACCACCGATACCCAGAGCGGAAGGCAACAGACCTGTAGAAACTTGGTTTGCACGGTTGATGTTTCTGAAAGCATCACCAGAGAACTTGGTGTTGGTGTAGTAAGTATTAACGTTACCACCGATATCAATCGTCCAGTCACCTGCTGGGATGATGATACCTGCGTTTGCAGCGGAAGCGCCGAAAGCCAATACTGCGCCAGCAACTGCCAGGCCTAGTTTCTTGTTCATGTATATCTCCTAATGCGTTTAGTTATCCCTTGTGCGGTGTATGTTCATCACTACAAGGGTATTGCACTGACTTCTTGTCTAAGAAGTTATGGGCAGTATGCCAAAGGCCTTTCGAGGCCTGCAAGCAATCTTGTGGTTTTTTTACGCGATTGAAGATTTTGTGTTGTTTATATGCAACAGTTTATGACAAGTCCAAACTGCCGAAAAATAAATTATTTCCGGTTTAAATACTTAGCAATCAATGCTAAAGCAATTATTCAGCTATGGAGAAGAGGCGCTGATGCTCGCGGATAGCGTAACGGTCTGTCATGCCGGCAATATAGTCGGCGATCACACGTGGTTGCATATCCGGGTTGGAGGGCCGGTAATCGTCAGGCAACAAGCCTGGATCATTGATGAACGCATTAAATAGCTCAGCGATGATGCGCTTGGCCTTGGAGGTCATGCGATTAACACGATAGTGCCGATAAAGATTGGTACGCAGGAAGCGCTTAAGCTCAAGTTGCTGCTCATCAATAGCCGGGCTAAAGCTGATCAATGGGGGCAGTGTACGCACATCTTCAATGGTTTGAGGAGCATGCGCAGCAATGTTCTTGCGGCTTTGCTCACACAAATCCGTAACCAATATATGAATCATGCGCCTGACGGTTTCGTGAATCAGTCGACGCCCCGTCAATGCCGGATATTGCCCTTGCACCAAGGAGAATTGCTCAGCAAATAAACGTACCTCAGCTAATTGCTCCATGGTAATGAGGCCTGAACGCAGGCCATCATCGACATCATGATTATTGTAGGCAATTTCGTCTGCCAAGTTGGCCACTTGCGCCTCTAGCGATGGCTGTTGCTTGTTGAGGAAGCGTTCGCCGACTTCGCCCAGCAACCGGGCATTGGGTAAGGAGCAATGCTTGAGAATACCTTCACGCACTTCAAAGGTGAGGTTGAGGCCATCGAATTCGGCATAGCGTAATTCCAAGTGGTCAACGACACGCAAGGATTGCAAGTTGTGCTCAAAGCCGCCGAATTCGCGCATGCATTCATTGAGTTGGTCTTGGCCAGCATGGCCAAACGGCGTGTGGCCGAGGTCATGCGCCAGGGCAATGGCCTCAATCAGGTCTTCATGCAGGTGCAGATTACGCGCAATGGCACGTCCTATCTGCGCAACCTCAAGGCTATGCGTCAACCGGGTGCGAAACAGGTCGCCTTCATGGTTGATGAACACCTGGGTTTTGTATTCAAGGCGGCGGAAAGCACCGGAATGGATAATACGGTCACGATCCCGCTGGAAATGGTTGCGTGTAGCAGGAGCAGGCTCCTCATGTACCCGCCCTTTGGTCAAGGCAGGGTTGGAAGCATACGGTGCCAACTCGGTCATGCAGGAATAGTCAGGGTTGATTGCAAGAGATTGGCATCATAATCGCTGGTCACCAGCGATTTACCAATGCCTTGTTGCAACACCAGGCGAATCTGGCCATCAACCACTTTTTTATCCAGCCCCATGAGATCTAGGTAACGATCCACACCCAGCGCTGGTGCATCGATAGGCAGCTTAGCTTCGATAAATATCGCCTTAATACGCTCAACTTCCGCATCGTTCAACCATCCCAAGCGGCGCGAAAGATCGGCTGCGAGGATGGTGCCCGCCGCGACGGCTTCGCCATGGAGCCATACGCCGTAGCCCATGGCATTTTCGATCGCATGCCCAAAGGTATGACCTAGATTGAGCAAGGCACGCTCGCCAGATTCGCGCTCATCCGCAGCAACCACTTCTGCCTTATTCTCACAAGAGCGGTAAATGGCATAGCTCATGGCTTCGGTATCAAGCTTGAGTAGCTTTTGCATATTCGCTTCTTGCCATGCAAAAAATGGCTCGTCACGAATCAAGCCATACTTGATCACTTCTGCCAGACCAGCTGAGAGCTCGCGCGCTGGCAATGTCGACAGCGTATCAATATCGGCCAGCACGACTTGTGGCTGGTAGAACGCACCTATCATGTTCTTGCCCAGTGGATGGTTGATACCAGTCTTGCCGCCTACAGAGGAATCTACCTGAGACAATAAAGTCGTCGGGACTTGAATAAACGGTACGCCACGTAGATATGTCGCCGCGGCATAGCCAGCCAGATCACCAATGACACCACCACCAAGCGCAATGATCGTGGTACTACGTTCACAGCGGTTCTCGAGCAAGGCATCGTAGATCAGGTTAAGCGTCGCAGCATTTTTATAGGCTTCACCATCCGGCAGCACGATGGGAATCACCTTGACGCCAGCATCACGTAATGGCTGAGCCAGCTTTTCGAGGTAAAGAGGAGCCACGGTCGTATTCGTCACAATCGCGACTTGCTTACGCTTCAAATGTGGCAGGATCAACTCAGGCTGCGTCAGCAGGCCACGGCCAATATGGATAGGATAAGAGCGCTCGCCCAAGTCTACGTGTAATGTTTGCATGGCTTATAAAGATAAAAGTTTCTGTTCAATCTGGTGCACGATAGCATTCACCGGCTGACCACCGGTATCTACAATAATAGAGGCAACCTCGCGGTACAAGGGATCACGCTGGGCAAACAATTGCTCCAGCTTCCTGCGGGGGTTATCTCCTTGCAACAATGGGCGGTTCTTATCATTGCGTGTGCGTTGCCAAAGCTCATGCACATTCGCACGCAAATAAATCACTGTACCATGCTCCATCAGTTGCTTGCGGTTCTCAGGTAACAACACTGCTCCACCACCGGTTGCCAGCACAATATCCTGCATCTGGCTCAGCTCCTCAATCACCGCTGCCTCACGCTTGCGAAAGCCGTCTTCTTTTTCCAGTTCAAAAATGACAGGAATGCTGACGCCAGTACGCCGTTCGATCTCATGGTCGCTATCGTAAAAAGTTTTGTTCAGGTGCTTGGCGATAATGCGGCCTATGGTGGTTTTGCCCGCCCCCATTAAACCTACAAAGAAAATATTTGCTGCCATAAAAAATGCCCGCCATACGCAAGCGAGCATTTTAAGTGAATCTGGCTTAACTGTCAGATATGGCTAACGCAAAGACAAACTTTCATCCATGACTTTGGGCGTAATAAAGATTAAGAGTTCAGTCTTGTCGCTTTGCTTCACGCGTCTCTTGAAGACATTGCCAATAAAAGGCAGGTCACCAAAGAATGGCACCTTGTCTACATCGTTACGCTCAGTCTGCTCATAAATACCACCCAGTACCGCTGTTTCACCGTTGGACACCAACACCTGGGTTTGTACGCGCTGAGTGTCGATGGATGGCACATTATTAAAGACTGTACCCACCTTATCTTTCTTGACTTCCAGATCCATGATGATTTTCTCATCAGGCGTAATCTGCGGTGTCACTTCCAGGCTTAACGAGGCATTCTTAAATTGCACCGCCGTAGCGCCGCTGCTGGTCGCTTGCTGGAAAGGGATTTGCGTCCCTTGCTCAATGATGGCTTTTTGCTGGTTGGCCGTCGTGACACGTGGACTAGAAACAATCTTGCCGCGCTGGTCAGTTTCCAGCGCAGAGAGTTCTAGATTCAACAAGAAGCCTGCTGGCAGTCTAAACAAACTGAAAGCAAAATTACCGAAGGCATTGGCAACGGGCAAGTTTACGTTCAGATCCTGCGCACCATCGGCACTCACCCCAACGCCAACAGTGCCGGGGATTGAGGTCGTCGCCAGGGTGGAAGAACCCACACGATTGGCAATGGTTTCAGTAATGACGCCAGTGGTAGGGTCTATCGTACGCTGCGTGATGGTGTTACCCAAAGTTCCACTTGAACCATAGCGAGTATCGCCACTCGCCTGCTGCTTTTGTACACCAAAACGTGCGCCTAAGCTGCGACCAAATTTCTCATCTGCAATCACGAGTCGTGACTCAATCATCACTTGTTTCACAGGAATATCAATCTTATTGATAATGGTCTGGATTTCTTCCAGATGCTTGGGGGTATCCTGTACGAAGACGGTATTGGTACGCGCATCGACCACGGCGCTACCACGCTTGGAAAGAATTTTCTGCTTGCTGTCGCTGATGATGTTCTTAAAATTCTCTGCCTTCTGGTAACGTAAGGTAAATACTTCGGTACGCATGGGTTCAAGCTCTTCAATTTGCTGGCTTGCTTCCAGCAACAACTTCTCCTTGGCCGCGACTTCATCAGACGGCGCCACCCAGATCACATTACCCGTCTTGCGCTGGGTTAAGCCCTTACTCGACATAATAATGTCCAGCGCCTGGTCCCAAGGAACATCCTTAAGGCGCAGTGTCAGGTTGCCTGTCACGGTATCGCTGGTCACAATATTCAGGCCAGTGAAATCTGCGATCACCTGCAAGACCGAGCGCACATCGATATTCTGGAAATTAAGGGAAAGTTTCTCTCCAGCGTAGCCAGGCTTGGAGCCTTGCACCAGCTTATTCGGGTCTTCAACCACAGGGCGAATATCAATAATGAAGCGTTTATCTGCTTGATAGGCCGACTGCTCCCACAAGCCCTTGGGCTCGATCACCAAGCGGGAGTTGTTGCCCTGCTTGATAGCATCCACATATAACACCGGCGTATTGAAGTTGATGACATTGAGGCGGCGCTGTAGATTCTGCGGCAGTTCGGTGTTATGAAAATCCACCACGACGGTCTTACCCTGCTGGCGAATATCAATGCCAGCGGAAGCATCAGAGAGATCAACCACAATGCGGCCTTCACCATTCTTGCCGCGCATGAAGTCTATATTATTCAGGGTGTGGAATTTCTCACCCGCTTTAGCCTCGGCGAAGCGAGAGACGACATTGGTATTGGCAGTCCCTGCCTCGGTTGCCTGCAAAATAATTGTCGTTTCACGACCTTGTGTCGTCGTGTTATAGGCCACCATTTTGGCAAGATTCAGCACCATACGAGTACGATCTCGTGCTTGCGCGAGGTTCACTCCTTTAAGCGCCCCTTGGCTGGCTTGCACGCTATTCTTGCCCAAACCATTCCCCACCGCAGGAAAGTCCAGCGCAATGCGCGAGGGATTATTCAAGGTAAAGCCCGCCGGAGGGTTTGCCAATGGTGATGTTGTTTGTACCTGTATGGCAATACGACCACCTGACATTGCCACGAAGTCAATTTTCTCGATTTTGTTGGCAAACTCGGCTTGTTGCTCATCGGCAGCCTGTGCCATCGGCATCAGCAGCATGAATGCCAGGCCAGTGGCCCACTTTATAATATTCATCATGTTCACCCTCAATCCTGCAACTCGATACTGGAGATACGCTCTATCCAGTCACCGCTTAACTCATCCTGTATGATTTCCTTGAGCCTTAAGCCGCCCTCGGTAATCTCGGTCACCATGCCAAAATTCTGCCCCATATAGCCCCCCACCTTGATTTGCTGCACTAGGTTATCCGGCGTCAGGATCAGGGCATACTTCAACTTCTCCTTCGACAAGGAGCCAACAAACTTTAGGCTTTCCAACGGGAAAGCTTCCAAAGGTTCACGTGGTCGATTCATATTGGGCTGCATACTGCTGCGCGAGCTGACAATCTTGCGTGCCTTGAATGGATCATTGAGGATGCCATCGGCATTATAGGTTGCCGCAGTATAGGGTTTCACCTCAGGCAATGGCTCAACTCGCGCATGCATATCATTACCGGCATCACGGATGAAATGATCAAGATCATCACCCTGACCATCGCCACATGCACTCAACAATACGCACAAGACCAGCATGCTCACGCCTCGGTAATGTTCACGCAACATATCCATGCTCATTTGCGTGCCTCTTTCTTTTCTGCCTGCTTCTTGCTGGCAATTTCATTGGCATCAAGATAGCGATAAGTACGGGCTACTGCCTCAATCACCAAGCGCCCATCTTTGGCATCCTTGCCTGCTGTATTGATGACGATGTCGTTCAAGGTCACGATTCGAGGCAGCCTGGCAATATCTCCAGCAAACTCGCCAAGGTCATGATAGGCACCTGTCACCTTGATCGAGATAGGCATTTCAGCGTAAAAATCGGCGATCACTTCCTGCCCGGGCTTGAATAACTCGAACTCAAGTCCACGCTCAAGCCCGGCCTGGTTGATATCGGTCAACAAACCATCCATCTGTGAGCGATCCGGCAGCTGCTTCACTAATGCACCAAACGTACGCTCGATATCCACCATCTGCTGTTTGTATGCTTCAAGGTTGATCGCTTGGCGCTTCTTAGCGAGAAAAGTTTCACGCAACTCGCCTTCCTTGGCGCGCGCCTGCTCCAACTCCTCCATCGCGGGACTCCAGAAAAACCAGTAGCCAGCAATGATGATGATCACGAGCAACATGCCCAGAAGTACGCCTTTTACAGGCCACGGCAAGCTGCCGGCATTTTTCAAGTCAATATTATTGAAATCCTGCAGGTTCACAGCGCACCGCCTTTCTGCACACCTGGCAATTCATCGTCTGGCGATGGAGGGGCTTTCAACTGCACATTCACAGTGAAGTTGTTCTGCCTGAGCCCATTGACTGTCGTGGACTTGATTTCTACGAGATTGGGTGACTGTAGCCACTCTGAACCAGAAAGATTGCGCACCAGTGTAGCCACACGCGCATTGGTATCAGCCACGCCTTCTAATGTCACCAAATGGCCTTGCTGCTTGAGCGCTTTCAGGTACATGCCTTCTGGCAGCTGACGGCTGATTTCATCCAGCATCATCACGGACTGGCTACGGTTGACCTGCAAGTTTTCGACGATCTGCTTACGATCCAATACATTGCGTATCTGTGTCTTCAGCTCCTTGATTTCAGCAATTTGCTTATCAAGATTGGCACTGGCAGCCTCCAGCCGCGTATTGCGGTTCACCTGCTCATCCAACTTGCTACTGAGAATCGTGCTACCAAGGAATACAATTGCCACTCCAGCGGCACCGGCGAATGCCAGCATGAGATTAAACTCGCGCTGGCGTTCAGCACGGCGAATCTGACGGTGGGGGAGGAGGTTGATTCTGACCATTAGTCAAACCTCCGCAAAGCCAAGCCGCAGGCAATCATCAGCGCAGGCGCATCTGCAATAACCTGTTGCTGCTTGAGGCGAGGATTGATCGACATATGATTAAAGGGATTGGCAATGAGTGTATTAGCCTGGGTTTTTTCCTGCACCAGCGCTGCCAGACCTGCTATCGCGGCACAGCCGCCTGCCAGCAGAATATGATCGACTTTGTTATATTGGGTTGAGTTGGTGAAGAACTGCAGGCTGCGCACAACCTCTTGTGACAGTGATTGCAGGAAAGGCTGCAGTACCTCGCTCTCATAACTTTCCGGCAAGCCACCATTACGCTTGGCAATTTCTGCCTCTTCGCCAGAGACGCCGAAACGGCGCTGGATTTCCAGCGTAAGCTGGTTACCGCCAAAAGCCTGCTCGCGGCTATGCACAAGTTGCCCATCATGGAAGACATGCACGTGCGTCATGGTGCTGCCTACGTCCACCACCATCACAGTTTGCCCTTTACCGGACTTTGGCAACTCAGTCACGGCTAGCGAATAGGCTGCCTCGGTAGCATAAGACTCTACATCTACAATCAGCACCTTGAGGCCTGCACCTTCTGCCGCTGCTACTCTATCCTCGATTTTTTCCTTGCGGGAAGCAGCAATCAGCACCTCAACCTCTTCGGCCCCACTAGGAGCCGGGCCAAGCACCTGGAAATCAATATTGACTTCATCAAGCGGGAACGGGATATATTGGTTAGCCTCTGCCTCGACCTGGAATTCCATGTCCTCTTCGCGCATGCCACCCTGCATGATGACTTTTTTGGTAATGACGGCTGTTGCTGGCAAGGCAAGCGCCACGCGCTTTTCGCGCGATGCCAATAATTTCCAGGCTCGCTTGACCGCATCGGCAACCAGATCAAGCCCAACGATATTGCCATCTACGACCGCTTCCTTGGTCATAGAAGCAATCGCGTAGCCCTGCAGGTGATAAGCTCCCTTGCTCCCCTGTGCCAGCTCGACCATCTTGACTGCACTGGAACTAATATCCACGCCTATCAGAGGCGGTGTTCGCTCTGAGAAAAAGTCGAATTTCAAAAGAAATTCCCTTCCAGTACGGTTAGTTATAATGTTACTTCTAATAATTTACTTTAGATGCTAGCAACAAGCATCTGGGAAGTCAAAGCAGATTATTTGATTTTAAAAACACGGTAATGACACTTATAATAACGGCGTCTGTGACCAATACTGAACCCTAATCAATGCTCCCGAAAAAATGGTGGCAGTTCCTGCTCCTCACCGGCGTCATCCTCGGTTTGGTGACAACTGCACTGGTGGCACTCGCTGCCACATTGATCTACCCCGAACTCCCCTCCCTGGAAGCCCTGACGGACTACAAGCCCAAGGTGCCGATGCGTGTCTATTCCGAGGATGGGCACCTGATAGGCGAATTTGGCGAGGAACGTCGCGCCTTCATCGGCATCAATGAAACGCCCAAGACACTGAAGCAAGCCATCCTGGCAGCAGAAGACGAGCGCTTCTACCAGCATGGCGGCATTGATACCCTGGGTATCCTGCGCGCCGCAGTATCCAATGTCACGTCTGGCAGTTTCAAGGAAGGTGCCAGCACCATCACCATGCAGGTGGCACGCAATTTCTTCCTCTCCAGCGAAAAGACTGCTACGCGCAAACTCAGCGAGGCGCTGCTTTCCATCAAAATCGAGCACAACCTGACCAAGGACCAGATTCTCGAGCTTTACATCAACCAGATATATCTGGGGCATCGCTCTTATGGCTTTGCCGCTGCATCGCAAGTGTATTACGGCAAGCCACTGGATCAACTCAGCATTGCGGAGGTTGCAATGCTGGCTGGCCTACCCAAGGCCCCCTCCCGCTACAACCCGTTTGCTAACCCCAAGCGTGCAGAAGCTCGCCAGCACTATGTGCTGCGTCGCATGAAAGATTTACATTTCATTGATCAGAAGCAGTATGAAGCCGCTTTGAAGGAACCGCATCGCTTCCGTCAATCGCGCAAGATGCGCGACTTGTCTGCCGATTATGTAGCAGAGATCGTACGTCAGGCCATGTATGAGCGTTACAAAGATGACATCTACAGCAGTGGTCTGAAAATCTACACCACGATTCGCAAAGATACCCAGGAAGCCGCCAACCGTGCCATCCTGCAAGGCATTATTGATTATGACCGCCGCCATGGTTATCGCGGCCCGGAAAAGACCGTCTCTCCTGGCAACAACGAACAGGGCAGCGGCAATTGGCTAGACAATGCCTTGGATAACCTGGAAACCTTCCAGGGCATGATCCCTGCCGTGGTGACTAAAGTCACGCCCAAGGCAGTCAGCGCCTACTCCAAGGATGGCAACAATATCGAGATCAGCGGTGATGGCCTAGCATTCGTACAAAAACAATTGGCTGAGAAAGATGCTACCAAGCGCACCATCAAGCCTGGTGCAGTTATCCGCATCATGCGCCAGGGTGACAAATGGCATATTGTGCAATTGCCACAGGCAGAAGCCGCACTCGTGGCGATGGACCCGGAGACAGGCGCCGTCAAAGCATTGGTGGGTGGTTTTGACTTTAATCGCAACAAGTTCAACCATGTGACACAGGCATGGCGCCAGCCCGGCTCCAGCTTCAAGCCCTTCATTTATTCGGCTTCGCTGGAAAAAGGGTTTACCCCGGCCAGCATGATAGAAGACGAACCTATCTCAGTCTCGGCACGCGAAACCGGCAGTGGCTCAGCCTGGGAACCCAAGAACTATGACCGCAAGTATGAAGGCCCGATGCGCATGCGCACGGCCTTGACCAAGTCCAAGAATATGGTTTCCATCCGCATCCTTGAAGGCATAGGCGTCAATTATGCGCAGGACTACATCACCCGCTTCGGCTTTTCACCCAAGGACCACCCACCCTACTTGGCGATGGCGCTGGGTGCTGGCTCGGTCACCGCATGGCAGATGGCTGGCGCCTATTCGGTATTTGCCAATGGCGGTTATCGCGTCAAGCCTTATATTATCGACAAAGTAGTCGACAGCCGCGGCAAACTACTGGAACAATCCAAGCCCTTATTGGCTGGCAAAGGCGCAGCACGCGTGATTGATGGTCGTAATGCCTTCATCATGAACTCCATGCTGCAAGATGTGGTGCGCCTAGGCACTGCCACACGCGCACGCAGCCTGGGCCGCTCAGACCTGGCAGGCAAGACTGGCACGACCAATAACCAGATTGATGCCTGGTTTGCTGGCTACAGCCCCAAGCATGTGGCAATCGCCTGGATGGGCTATGACAAGCCCAAGTCGCTGGGCAGCCTGGAAACCGGTGGCAAAGCAGCATTGCCGATCTGGATCGACTATATGAGTTCGGCGCTGAAAAATGTGCCTGAAGTCATCCCAGAAGTACCTGCTGGCGTCAGTGCGATCCGCATCGATCCAGCCACTGGAATGCGTGCCAAAGGCGATAGCGATGGCATGATGGAATATTTCTATCATGAGTTCCCACCGCCGGAGCCCGAAGAATCCATTTTCTCCATTATTCCTGGCTTCCCTGGTCATGGCCCGACACCCACGGAGAAACAGGACAATACTCCACCCAGGCCAGATCAGCTGTTTTAAGCAGTATTGCAGTCCCGCAAGTGCAGGCACACTTCTCTGTTGCCTGTACTTGCGTGAATCACTTGTGTAGAAGGGCGTTTGCACCATGGCAAAAGATAGCGGCAATCGCCAATCCCAGATGCGCCAGCTTATTGCACAGCTAGCTGCACGCATGATGGCGGAAGAAGGCATTGCAGATTATGCATATGCCAAGCGCAAGGCTGGACGTCAGCTTGGCGTCACTGACTCGCAATGTATGCCTACCAATAGTGAAATCGAGGAAGAAATCCGCCTGTATCACGACATTTATAATAGTGATGAGCAGCCGGAATCTTTATTACAGCTACGCAAAGATGCCTTATTGGTCATGCAGCTACTGGAAAGATTTAACCCTCACCTGACTGGTGCAGTACTGGATGGCACGGCAGGAAAATACGCAGAAACCCACATTCACCTGTTTGCTGATAGCTTGAAGGAAGTGGAGATTTTTTTGCTGAATCAGCAAATTCCGTATATCACGGATGAAAAATCCTATCGTATCAGTGAGCGGCGTAGCATGGACCGCAAGAAAGTTCCACTGTTCACGCTAGAGGGACCGCATGGGCTGATTAAGCTCAGTATCTTTGAGGTTGACGACATGCGCATGGCAACAAAAAGCCCGGTCAATGGCAACAATGCCAGCCGGGCCAATATAGAAGCACTTACCAAGCTAATCGTACAAAGCGAACAGACGCCAGAGCCCTGAGACAACCTCATTGATAGGGCGTTATCCTTCTCTTAGCCAGCGTGCAATATCCATGGCGTAATAGGTCAAGACACCATCGGCACCTGCCCGCTTGAATCCCAGCATCGCTTCAAGCACCACAGCCCGCTCATCCAACCAGCCATTTTGCACCGCGGCCTTGAGCATGGCATATTCACCGCTCACGTGATAAGCATAGGTTGGCACGCCAAACTCCTGCTTCACTCGGCGCACGATATCAAGATAAGGCATGCCTGGTTTGACCATGACCATATCAGCGCCCTCTTCCAAATCCAAAGCCACTTCCCGCAAAGCTTCGTCCGAGTTGCCTGGGTCCATCTGGTAATTGTATTTGTTACCCTTGCCAAGATTGGCAGACGAACCTACCGCATCGCGGAATGGCCCGTAAAACGCAGAGGCATACTTGGCCGAATATGCCAGGATACGTGTATGAATATGCCCAGCCTCTTCCAGCGCATCGCGAACCGCGCCTATTCTGCCATCCATCATGTCTGAGGGTGCTACCACATCGGCACCTGCGTCAGCATGGCACAACGCCTGTTTTACCAAGATGGCCACAGTTTCATCATTGAGCACATAGCCGGTGTCATCAATCACGCCATCTTGTCCATGAGTAGTATAAGGATCGAGCGCGACATCAGTGATGATGCCCAGTTGAGGATAAGCCGCTTTAAGCGCTCGCACGGCACGCGGTACCAAACCATCACGATTCCACGCCTCATCCGCAGTCAAGCTTTTGTACTGCTGCTCAATGACAGGGAACAGGGCCAATGCAGGAATACCCAGTGCCACGCATTCCCCGGCTGTTTGCAGCAGGTGATCCAGGCTTTGGCGTTGCACACCCGGCATGGAGGCAACTGGCTCAATACGATTGTCACCTTCGAGCACAAACACGGGATAAATCAGGTCATTTGTTGTGAGCACATGCTCGCGCATCAGACGGCGCGAGAAATCATCCCGCCGCATGCGGCGTGGACGAATAGCGAGAAGCTGGCGTGATGATTCGGTCATGGAAATTCCTTATGCAAATACCTGGGCTAGGGCCACACCCGGATCAGGCTGGCGCATAAAAGCCTCGCCGACAAGGAAAGTGTGCACCGCATGTTGGCGCATCAAGGTCACATCCTGTGACGTGAAGATACCCGACTCGGTGACGATGATTTTGTCAGCCGGAATACGTGCCAACAGCGACAATGTCGTCTCCAGCGTTACTTCAAAGGTACGCAGGTTACGATTATTAATACCGAGCAAAGGCGTCTCCAGTTGCAATGCCTGCTCCAACTCCTCGGCATTATGCACTTCCACCAATACACTCATGCCAAGCTGGTGAGCGATGGTTTCCAGTGCGCGCATCTGTGCCAGATCAAGCGCAGCAGCAATTAGCAGGATGCAATCAGCCCCCATGGCACGCGCCTCATACACCTGGTAAAGGTCTATCATGAAATCCTTGCGCAATACCGGAATATCACAGGCCGCACGTGCCGCCTGGAGATATTCTGCACTCCCCTGGAAAAACTGCTCATCAGTCAATACGGAAAGACAGGCAGCACCATGACGGGCGTAACTAGCCGCAATCTCAGCTGGACGAAAATCTTCGCGGATCACGCCTTTTGACGGACTAGCCTTCTTGATTTCCGCGATCACCGCTGCTTCGCCAGCAGCAATCTTGGCCTGGATAGCACCAATAAAAGAGCGAGGAGCTGGCTGGATCAAGGCGGCAGCCTCAACCTCGGCCAATGGCTTTTGCTGTTGTGCGGCGTGGATTTCCGCACGCTTCACTTCAAGTATCTTATTGAGTATGTCTGACATTGCCTTGCAATCACTTTCATTAATCGTAACCATCTTTGCGCCGACTATTTGATTACTGGTACAGCCGTCCCTGATAGCGTAACCATCCATCGGCATGGCGTCCTCTGGGGTCATGATGGGTCCAGTGTATGACACCACCCTTGGCATTCCATTCGTATATGCCATTGAATTCGACCAGCTCACCAGCCTGCAATCCAGCCAGCCGCGGCGCAAGATCGATATTATGCGCCACCAGCACCGTCATGCCGTTTTCCAGCCCCAGGATAAAGCGTTGATGGCGCGAACCATCGTTATCATCAGGCAATACTTTGCGCACCACGCCACTGGATTGCACCGCCACGCCATGCTCACGCTGGCTAAATGCTTGTGCGATACGCTGGTTGGCTGCAACAGGCGTAGATGTCGCCGATACATCAGCAACAGGGGAGGCACCTTGCCCGGGCTGGCTAAAATGGAAAAATGTGTAGCCGACAGCAATCGCAGCGACCAGCAACAACCGCATCATACGGCTTGACTCAACGCCTTGAGTTGTTGCAATTTGCCCATTGCCGCGCCGGAATCCAGCGAATGTGCTGCCTGTGCAATGCCTGCTGATAAATCAGCAGCCAGACCAGAAACATAGATCGCGGCGCCGGCATTCAACAAGACAATATCCCGTGCCGGGCCAGTCTGGCCTGTAAAAACACCCAGAATAATCTCGCTGGACTCTTGGGCGTTTTCCACATGAATGCTGTTGATGTCATGCAAGGCCATGCCAAACTGGGCAGGGTTAAGCGTGTATTCATGCACTTCGCCATGTTTGAGCTCAGCGACATAAGTATCAGCGGAAAAAGAGATTTCATCCATTTCATCCGCACTATGCACCACCATCACATGCTCGCTGCCCAACTGCTTCAACGTATGTGCCAACAGGCTCACCAGGTCACGATGGAACACACCCATGACCTGACGCCTGGCGCCAGCGGGGTTAGTCATCGGCCCCAGCAGGTTAAACATGGTACGCACACCAAGCTCACGCCGCACTGGCGCTGCATACTTCATGGCTGCGTGGTGATTGGGAGCAAACATGAAACCGATACCGGCCTCGTTGACACAACGCGCCACCTGCTCGGGCGTAAGGCTGATATTAACGCCCAACGCCTCCAGCACATCCGCAGAACCACTCTTGGAGGAAGCAGCACGCCCACCATGCTTGGCGATACGTGCGCCGGCACCAGCTGCGACAAAAGCCGATGCTGTCGAGACATTGAAAGCCTTGTTGGGCGCACCACCAGTACCACAGGTATCAATCAAATGACTGCCATCGTCCACCCGCACCTTGCTGGAAAGCTCGCGCATCACCTGCGCGGCAGCTGCAATCTCCGTCACAGTCTCACCCTTGACGCGCAAACCGGCAAGGAAACCAGCAATCTGTATCGTGGTAAAAGTGCCGCTCATGATCTGCTGCATGACATCCAGCATTTCATCGTGGGTGAAATCGGTATGGTCAATCAGCCTTTGCAAGGCGATCTTGGGGGTAATGCTCATTAATACGCTTTCAGGAAATTATTCAGCAACTCGTGTCCGTACTGGGTGAGGATAGATTCGGGATGGAACTGCACGCCCTCAATCGGCAGCGTCTTGTGGCGCACACCCATGATCTCGCCGTCTTCTGTCCAAGCGGTAATTTCCAGGCAATCAGGGATAGATTCGCGCTCTATCACCAAGGAATGATAACGCGTTGCGGTATAGGGATTCGGCAAGCCCTTGAATACACCAATATCAGCGTGGTGGATGTCAGAAGTCTTGCCATGCATCAGTTGCTTGGCATGCACGATCTTGCCGCCGAACGCTTGACCTATGCTTTGATGCCCGAGACAAACCCCCAGAATGGGAATCTTGCCAGCGAACTCATGAATCAATGGCACCGATATTCCCGCCTCGTTTGGCGTACAGGGACCAGGAGAAATCACAATATGCCTGGGGTTAAGTGCAGCCACCTCGGCGAGATCAATTTCATCGTTGCGATACACCTGCACATCTTGGCCAAGCTCACCAAGATATTGCACAAGGTTGTAAGTAAACGAATCATAGTTATCCAGCATTAACAGCATAATCTGCGTCCTTCTTTATTCCGCTTTGGAGCAAGCCCGCTATTTTGGGCGCAATTCATCATAAAAAAAAGTCCTTGTCCTGCAACAGCGCCTCAAAATCCTCTATGCGCAAGGGCTTGGAGAACAAAAAACCCTGGAAATAGCGACAGCCATAGCCTTGCAACAATGCAAACTGGTCTTCCGTCTCCACCCCTTCAGCGACCACGCGCAACCCCAAGGTGCTACTCATTGCCAGGATAGCCTGCACAATCGCCGCATCGCTGGCATCCTCGGTAATGTCATGGACAAATGAGCGATCAATCTTGACCTGCGTCAGGGGCAAGCGCTTGAGATAAGCCAGGGAAGAATATCCGGTACCGAAATCATCCATGGAAAAACGCACGCCCAACTCGCGCAAGGCGTTCATCTTGGCAATCGCATCCGCAATATTGTCCAGCACTACGCTCTCTGTTAGCTCGAGTTTGAGCAAGCTGGGATCTGCGCCGGTAGTTTGCAGTATCTTCCGGACCTCATCGACAAAATCCACATGGCGAAACTGGCGTGCACTTACATTTACCGCCAGTTGCAAGCCATCAAACCCAGGCTTGCCCTCCCAAGCCTTAAGCTGCTGACAGGCGCTATACAGCACCCAATGACCTATCGAGACAATCAGGCCACTATCTTCAGCAATCGCGACAAACTCTTTGGGGGACAGCAAGCCATGATCGGGATGTTGCCAACGTAATAACACCTCAGCACCGAAGACCTTGCGCTCTTCATCCACCTGCACCTGGCAAAATAAGCGCAGCTGCTTTTGCACTATCGCCAGTCGCAGCTGTAACTCCATATCTACTCGCCTCTCCAGCGCAGCCTGCATGGCTGGATCGAAAAAGCGCAGGGTATTTCGCCCGGCAGCTTTAGCTTCATACATGGCAGTGTCCGAACGCTTGAGTAACTCCTCAATACTGACGAAATTACCATTGAACAGAACAATACCGATACTTGATGAATTGTGATGTTCAATATCTCCCAATTGATAAGGATGATTAATTGTTTCCAGAATTTTTTGGGCAATCTGCTTTGTTTGCGCTATCGCCTGCTCAAGCCCCATGCTCAGATCTTCGAGGACAATGACAAACTCATCGCCACCCAAGCGCGCAACGGTATCTTCGTTACGCACGCATTGGCGCAAGCGGCGGGCAACCTCGACCAGCAGCAAATCGCCTACATCGTGCCCACGCGAATCATTCAGCGCCTTGAAGTTATCCAGATCAATGAACAACACCGCCCCATGCTTGCCATGCCTGATACTCGCTGCAATTGCCTGATGCAAACGGTCTAGCAGCAGCCTGCGGTTCGGCAGAGTAGTCAACACATCATAAAAAGCCAGGTTGCGGATTTCCGTTTCGACCTTGCGACGCTCAGTCAGGTCACGGAAAAAACCCGTCAACAGTGGTACGCCTTGCTCTTTGAGGGAGGTGATCGTTAACTCAACTGGAAATTCGGTACCATCAGCGCGCAAAGCGCTCAATTCCAATCTGCGCTCCAACATTGTGCTGACTCCTGAAGCCAGATAGCGCTGATGACCTTGCCTGTGAGCATCACGCATCGCCGGAGGAATCAGGGTATCCACCAGCATCTTCCCTAATACATCTTCACGACGATAGCCAAACATGGCCTCGGCAGCATGGTTAAACTCCACCAGCCTCCCCTGCTCATCAATGCTGACAATGCCATCCTGCGCATTCTCAATCACGGCCCTGAACTTCGTCTCGCTGTTGCGCAATGCCCTCTCCGCCATCTCACGCGAAGATTGCAAGGCAACAATCAGCATCCCAACCATGGATAGCGTACCCATCAAGACCCACAACGCCCAGACTGGCTGAGATATGGACTGTGCCAATTCTGGCAAATCACCCACTCGGGTGGATGCCATCGCAACGATGGACAAAACCAATACCACGATAGATGACCCCGTGATACCGGTACGCATTGAGATGAGAATCACCAGGGGCACAACCAGAAAGGCAAACAACATGTATTGATCAGCATCATCTGGCGCAAACTTGAAGATCGCCCATTCGATAGTCACTAGGGTCACCGCCAATAAGGCAAAGCGGGTGTGCCGCCGCCAGAAACCAAGGAATTCATTCCAGGTGATATTGAGCAGTAATGGCAATAGCAACAATATTCCCAGTACATTGGCAACCCAGCCAAATAACAAGGAAGAAAGCAGCCTGTCGATACTGAGCAATTGCGCTTGGTACAAGATGGCAACTTCCATCACGCTGAGCACCAGCATGCCCACTACCATGCCGAGCATCATGAGAAAAATGTCACGAATCCTGTCCAGCGTGTAGTGAAAGCCGCTGATTCGAAGCATCCAAGCCGTCAAGGTGTAAGCCATGGTATACGCGACAGGAAGAGCACCAATCAACAGCGCATTGGCAAGGTCAAAACCATAGGCATTGAGCACGAGCGCCAGCTGGGCTGCAAAAATAGCAGGCCAGTAGTGCATGCCCCAACGAAGTAAGGCAGCTACAGCCACTCCTGCAGGCAAGCAAACCAGATTGGCCTGAAACACGGAGAATGGCAGCACTTTACCCAGCATGCCCAAGGCAAAATACCCGAATGCCAGAATGATGAGCCGAAACAGAATCCGGCTACTAGCTGCTGCCATGCCTACTCCTTGTTATCTAGCCCTGCCTGTACGATCTCCGCTGCGCGCAATACGGCACGCGCCTTGTTTTGGGTTTCTATCCACTCATTTTCAGGCACTGAGTCTGCCACAATGCCTGCACCAGCCTGTGAATACAACATGCCATCCTTGATCACACCGGTGCGGATGGCAATCGCCAGATCCATATCACCATTGAAGCCAAGATACCCCACTGCACCGCCGTAAATACCGCGTTTACTTGGCTCAAGTTCATCAATGATTTCCATGGCACGCACCTTGGGTGCCCCGCTCAAGGTGCCAGCGGGGAAGGTCGCTTTTAGCACATCAATCGCGTGCAAACCTGTCTTGAGCTTGCCTTCAACATTCGACACGATATGCATCACGTGTGAGTAACGCTCAATCACCATCTTGTCAGTCACTGCCACGCTACCCACTTGCGCCACGCGACCCACGTCATTGCGCCCCAAATCCATCAATTGCACATGCTCTGCAATCTCCTTGGGGTCAGCCAACAACTCTTCTGCCAGAGCAACATCTTCCTCACGCGTCTTGCCACGTGGGCGTGTGCCAGCTATCGGGCGTGAAGTGACCGTATCTTCCTCCAATCGCACGAGGATTTCGGGTGAAGCCCCAACCACATGATGATCTCCCATATGGTAGTAGAACATATAGGGAGAAGGGTTGAGGCTACGCAAGGCGCGATAAAGCGACAAAGGTGGGGCAGTAAAAGGCTTAGCCATACGTTGTGACAACACCACCTGCATGATGTCGCCATCAAAAATATATTGCTTGGATTTAGCAACAGCTTCCTTGAAGCTAGCCTCGCCAAACTCCGAGACGGCATCGGTAGCAGGCATCGCAGGCGCTTGCGGAATCGTCACTGGTTGGCGCAAGCGCTGCACCAAGGCATGCAAGCGTTTAATACCCATTGCATAAGCTTCAGCAACAGCAGGGTCTGCATAAACAATGAAATAGAGCTTGCCAGAAAGATTATCGATCACAGCGATCTCTTCCGAGACCATAAGCAAGATATCAGGCACACCCAGCGCATCCGGCTTGGCAGTGCCAGCCAAACGACGCTCAATGTAGCGGATGGTGTCGTAACCAAAATATCCAGCTAGGCCACCAGTAAAGCGTGGCAAGCCTTCATGCGGCGGGATGCGGAACCTGGCCTGATAAGCCTGGACGAAATCCAGCGGATTAATATCTGACACTTCCTCAACCACCTGATCGTGGTCAAGCACCTTGATCGCTTGCCCTCGCACTTCTATGCGCACATGCGCAGGCAAACCGATGATGGAATAGCGGCCAAAACGCTCACCTCCCTGCACTGACTCAAGCAAGTAGGAGTATGGCTGGTTAGCCAGCTTTAGGTAGAGGGAAAGCGGTGTATCAAGGTCAGCGAAGGTTTCGATGACCAAGGGAATACGGTTATAGCCCTGGCTTGCCAGGGTATTGAATTCCTGTTGACTGATGGTTTGCAGCATAAAAACTCCCGAATCCTGATGTTGTTGTAATTGAGTGGCGCCCATGTATGTTCATGGGTATTGGTAGCGACTGTTCAGCGCCACCATCGCCAGCTATTGCGATCACTCAGGATTCGGGTATTCATCTGCATGTTGCTTATACGTTAGCCAACTCAGCGCGCAACGCGCTGATCACGGTGTTGTAACGGTTAGGGTCGGTATCCTTGCCAGCACCAAACACGGCAGAACCTGCCACGAATGTATCGGCACCCGCACGGGCAATTTCCGCGATGTTGGCAGGGTTCACGCCACCATCAATTTCCAGCCAGATTTCACGGCCAGTTTTCTCAGTGTAGGCATCAATGCGAGCACGCGCTTCACGCAGCTTGTCCAGCGTGCCAGGGATGAACTTCTGACCACCAAAGCCCGGGTTCACGGACATCAACAACACCATATCAACCTTGTCCATGACATAGTCAAGATAGGACAGCGGCGTAGCCGGGTTGAACACCAAGCCGGACTTACAGCCATTATCACGGATCAGGGACAGGCTGCGATCAATATGATCGGAAGCTTCTGGGTGGAAAGTAATGATATTGGCACCAGCCTTGGCAAAATCAGGAATGATGCGGTCAACAGGCTTCACCATCAAGTGCACGTCGATGATGGCATCAGTCACTGGGCGAATTGCCTCACAGACCAAAGGGCCGATCGTCAAATTGGGAACGTAATGGTTATCCATCACGTCGAAGTGAACAATATCAGCGCCGGAAGTGATGACATCGGTGATTTCCTGGCCCAGCTTGGCAAAGTTGGCGGAAAGGATACTAGGAGCAATTCTGAATGGTTTAGCCATGATTTTTAAGGGTGTATAGCGTAAAAATATTTATTTTAACCGAAAATGATGTCAACGCACCCAGCATTAGCAACGCTTATTGCAAAATCCATACTGTGATCAGGCTTATACTAAGCCACATGATGGCTTGAAGCGCTGGCGCGGCAAGTGATTGCTGGCAAAAATTTGCTTGCTAACGAACAGCTTAGTTCAACACTACCAAATGAGAGTATGATAGCGGCCTGCCGCGCACAATCCCTCTTGGCTTAATTGCTTGAAATTGTTGCTTAAGTTGCCGCGATACAGGAAAATTGCAGGATGCATTTATTTACCGTCGGCGTGAACCACACGACCGCACCCGTTTCCATACGTGAGAATGTCGCTTTCCAGAACGAGCATCTCGGCGGTGCGCTGCGCGACTTGAATTCTTACGGCATCCGGGAAGCGGCGATCCTATCGACTTGTAACCGCACCGAACTCTACTGCAACACCGACAACCCGCAAAAAGCCCTGGATTGGCTAGCCAACTACCATCAGCTACAGCCCAACGCGATTGCACCCTATATGTACACCCTGCCGCAGGAAGATGCCGTCAAGCATGCCTTCCGCGTTGCCTCTGGGCTAGACTCCATGGTGTTGGGGGAAGCCCAGATATTAGGACAGATGAAGCAGGCGGTGCGCATTGCCGAAAATGCTGGCACCCTCGGCACATTGCTGCACAAGCTGTTCCAACGCACATTTTCCGTGGCGAAGGAAGTGCGCACCAACACCAATATTGGTGCCAACTCAGTCTCACTGGCAGCGGCCAGCACACGCTTGGCCCAGCGCATTTTCGGCGCACTGAATAACCAGCACGTACTCTTCATCGGTGCGGGTGAAATGATAGAGTTATGTGCCGAGCATTTTGCCGCACATCGCCCGCTATCCATCACCGTGGCCAACCGCACGCTAGAGCGCGGCCAAGAACTGGCGGCCAACATCGGCGGCCAAAGCATGTTATTGGCTGACCTGCCGGATCGCCTGGCTGAATTTGACATTGTCATCACTTCCACTGCCAGCCAGTTACCCATCGTCGGACTGGGCATGGTGGAGCGCGCCATCCGCGCCCGCAAACACAAACCCATGTTCATGGTCGACTTGGCGGTGCCACGCGACATCGAGCCAGAAGCGGGTGAGCTGGATGACGTGTTCCTTTATACAGTGGACGACCTTGCGCAAGTAGTGCAGGAAGGCATGGAAAACCGCCAGGAGGCTGCCGCAGAAGCCGAAGCCATCATCGACATGCGCGTGGATAATTTCATGCAATGGCTCAAAACCCGGAGCGCCGTGCCGACCATACGCGCCCTGCGCGAGCAGGCAGAGCGCCACCGCCTGAGCGAACTGGAAAAAGCCCGTAAATTATTGGCCCGCGGCGATGATCCAGGCCAAGTACTGGATGCATTAAGTAATGCACTCACCAACAAGCTGTTACATGGCCCCAGCCATGCACTCAATAATGTCAGCGGCGAAGACCGTGACCAACTGGAAGCCATGCTGCGTCAGCTTTACCAGATCCACAACTAACCCAACCTGTCGTTCTACACAATTAGCGCAATGAAACCTTCAATGATGAAAAAGCTCGCCACCTTGAGCGAGCGCCTGGATGAACTGAATCGCTTGTTATCCAGCGAGGATGCCACTAACGATATCGACAACTATCGCAAGATCACGCGCGAACACGCCGAGATCACGCCTATCGTCGAACAATTCCGCGCCTATGAACAAGCCGGGAGTGACATCAAGGAAGCACAGGTGATGCTCTCAGACCCGGAAATGAAGGAATTCGCCCAGGAAGAAATCGAGGCCAACAAGCAAAAGCTTGAAGACATTGAGAAAGAGCTGCAGAAGCTGCTGCTGCCCAAGGACCCCAATGACGAACGCAATATCTTCCTGGAAATCCGCGCTGGTACTGGCGGTGATGAATCTGCACTGTTCGCCGGCGACCTGTTCCGCATGTATTCCCGCTATGCTGAACGGCAACGCTGGAAGGTAGAAATCGTCTCCGCCAGCGAATCTGAAGTAGGCGGTTATAAGGAAATCATCGCCAAGATCGAGGGCTTTGGCGCTTACTCCCGACTCAAGTTTGAATCCGGCGGCCACCGTGTGCAACGCGTGCCGGAAACCGAAACCCAGGGCCGTATTCATACTTCTGCTTGTACCGTCGCGGTATTGCCGGAAGTGGACGAAGTCAGCGACATCACAATCAACCCGGCTGATATCCGCATTGATACCTTCCGCGCATCAGGCGCTGGCGGCCAGCACATTAATAAGACCGATTCCGCAGTACGCATCACCCACTTCCCCACTGGGATTGTAGTGGAATGCCAGGATGGTCGCAGCCAGCACTCCAATAAAGCCCAGGCCATGCAAGTGCTTGCCGCACGCATCAAGGCGAAGCAGGTTGATGAACAACAAAGCAAAATCGCCAGCGAGCGTCGCAGCCTGATTGGTTCGGGCGACCGCAGTGAGCGCATACGCACTTATAACTACCCACAAGGCCGCATCACCGATCACCGCATCAACCTGACACTCTACAAGATTGATGCAATCACGGAGGGCGACATGGACGAGCTGATCGGCACCCTGGCAGCAGAACACCAGGCCGACCTGTTAGCAACATTGGGCGAGGATAACTGAGGCCAATGAATGCCAGCCTACGCAGTATTGCCTTACTTGAAGCCAGCAAGGGCGTTTTGGTGCTGGGGGCATCGCTTGCCCTTTTTCGCTATATCAACGCGGATTGGCAAGCCTATGCCGAAACGCTGATTCGCCATCTGCACCTCAACCCTGCGAACGAAACCCCGCGCATTCTGCTGCATTGGGTTGCCAATATCACCGAACCACGACTAATGACACTGGCATTCGGTGCCATGTTCTATGCTGCCATCCGCCTACTGGAAGCTTATGGCTTATGGCTAGGCAGGCACTGGGCCATTATCCTGGGCATCGCAAGTTCAGGCCTCTACCTGCCATTCGAGATACTGGAACTGCTCAAGCACTTCAGCTGGCTTGGGTTCAGCGTCTTTGCCATCAACGTCCTGATCGTGATCGTCCTCTGGCGCCATCATCGCTAGGCACCTCTCATGGCCAAGCTCAAGAATCTGATGTCGTGTGCGGCCAACCGCCTGCATGAAGCAAGCGGGCTTGAGCTTGCAGAAGTACGCATTGAAATCCGCAGCCTGATGCAGCATAGCCTGGGAGGCGTCAATCACGCCTGGCTTATTGCTCATGGTGACGACATGGTAACGGACGAGTTACGCAGCAGCTTTGAAAGCCTGCTAGCTCGCCGCATTCAAGGCGAGCCTGTCGCTCATATTTTGGGGCACCGTGAATTCTACGGCCGGTCATTCATGGTAACGCCTGACACCCTAATACCTCGGCCTGATACCGAGATACTGGTGGAAGCAGCACTGGATCGTATACGGCCAGATCAGCAAGCCTCCGTCCTCGACATGGGTACTGGTACAGGTGCTATCGGCATTACATTGGCACTCGAGCGCCCACTTACTCAGGTGACTATTCTGGATAACTCAGAAGCCGCGCTTGCTGTCGCGAACACCAATACACAACAACTATCTGCACACAATGTCACTGCTTTGCATAGCGACTGGTTTAACGCTGTCGCAAGCCAACGCTTTGACTTGATTGTCAGCAATCCGCCTTATATTGAAGCCGCAGACCGACATCTACAGCAAGGCGATCTGCGCTTTGAACCCTTGACGGCACTGGCATCAGGCGTTGATGGCTTGGATGACATCCGCAAGATCGTGGCGCACGCTCCAGAGCACCTGACCCCCTCAGGCTGGTTAATCATTGAGCATGGCTACGATCAGGGCAGTGCCGTACGCACGCTTTTCAGCAGTCACCTCTTTGCAAGCGTACACAGCATGCTAGACCTGGCAGGACATGAACGGATTACACTCGGCCAGTTATTACCCACTTAAGCAGCGCGCTTGCGCAGGCTGATCATCATCACCCCAACCAACACCAATACCGACCCCATAAACTGGATCAGCGATAACTGCTCTCCAAGAAACACATAGGCTAGGTAAATCGTTGCCACTGGCCCCAACGCGCCTATCATCGAGGTCTGCATCGATCCTATACGCTTCATGGCTGCCGCCAAGGCAAATGCGGGCAACACAGTGGAAAACAATGCCATCCCGATCGTCAACCCATAAACGCGCCCAGATTGCTGCAAGGCACTCAACGGATGAGTAAGCAGGAACTGCGCTATGCAGGCAAGGCAGGCCACTGTCATGGCATAAGCCGTAAAACGCATGGCCCCGATGCGGGCAATCGTGTGCCCTGCCCCCACCAAGTAAACTGCATAGGCAAGCGCACTCGCAAACACCAGGCTGCCACCGAGAAAAAGGCCATCGCCATTCAGGCTAAAATCATGCACGAAGACCAACACGATACCGGCATAGCTCAACAAGAGCGCTACCATCACGGTTTTGCCGATATGCTGACGGAATATAAGCGAGCTGATCAGCACCACCATGGTCGGATACAAGAACAAGATGAGGCGTTCTAGCCCGGCACTGATGTACTGCAAACCAAGAAAATCGAGGAAGCTTGCAAGGTAATAGCCAACAAAACCCAGGAGCAGCACCGCAAACCAGTCGCGGCTTTGCATCACTGCTGCTTTTTCCTGTCCGACAAACATGGCGACGATAAAGAATGGCACAGAGAAAGCCATGCGCAAAGCCAACAAGGTAACAGCATCAATCGGCTCCAGATAAGCAAGCTTGACGAAAATCGCCTTGGCAGAAAAACCGATCGCAGAGACAAGCGCAAACAACACGCCGAAGGCCTGCTGACGCGAGGAAAAGAATGGTGCAAGAAACGGGGGCATTTGTATGAGGAACCTGTATTCAATATGCTCAACAATACAGGCCTTATCACGTGAGGATAGCAAAACAGGACAAGGCCCGCGCTATCTGATGATCAACAACTTACCGCAATGATCCGATACAACGGACAGTAGCTATCAGCCACCACAGTCGCAGAAACAAGATTAGGTTTAAGTTTGTCATCATGAAGAGACTGTAGGCGATGCTGCCGCTATTGTCTAGCGCTGGCTGTCAGCCGCGGCAAGATATTGCTGATTGAGGCGCATGTAGTGTTGAGCGGAATACATGAAATGGGCGATTTCCTTTTCCGTCAGCGCCCTGATTTTCTTTGCAGGACTACCGAGGTAGAGAAAGCCACTTTCCAGCACCTTGCCTTCTGGCACTAAGCTGCCCGCACCAAGCAATACGTGCTTTTGCACCACCACCTTATCCATCACGATGCTACCCATACCAATCAGACATTCGTCTTCAAGCGTGCAACCATGCAGAATCACCTTATGGCCTACCGTCACGTTAGCCCCCACGATCAAGGGGGAGCCCTCAGGCTCCCAGCTCGACTTGTGACTGACATGGAGAATGGAGCCATCCTGGATATTGCTGCCCTGACCGATACGTATATGGTTGACGTCGCCACGAATCACGGTACCAGGCCATACCGAAGCGTGATCACCGAGCACAACATCGCCAATGATCACGGCAGAAGGGTGGATGTAAACTTCCCGCCCAATTTGCGGTGAGATTCCCTGGTAAGCAGCAAGCATAGAACCCGCTTGCGGGGTATGATGGTCTGACATAAGCCATAGTATAATCCCATCCATGCAAGATTCTTTATCCGTCGGCATCGTCGCGCCGCAAACCGCACATTTCCAGCAACCACTTGTCTTGAAAAGTGGCGAAGCGTTGCCCGCTTTCGACATCATCTACGAGACGTATGGCACGCTGAACAGCAGCAAATCCAATGCTGTGCTGATTTGTCACGCACTGTCGGGCAACCATCATGCCGCCGGCAAACACAAAGAAGACGACAAGCACTCTGGCTGGTGGGACAACCTTATCGGCCCAGGCAAGCCGCTGGACACCAACAAGTTCTTCGTCATCGCCCTCAATAACCTGGGCGGCTGCCATGGCAGCACCGGCCCAGCCAGCATCAACCCTGCAACTGGCAAACCGTGGGGCTCGCAGTTCCCCATGCTCACAGTAGAAGACTGGGTGAAATCGCAAACACTATTGGTTGATCATCTTGGCATTAGCCAATTAGCTGCTGTGGTCGGTGGTAGCTTGGGCGGCATGCAGGCGATGCAATGGACACTAGACTTCCCTGATCGCGTGCGCCATGCGCTAGTGATTGCCTCAGCGCCCAATCTCACGGCACAAAACCTGGCGTTCAATGAGGTTGCTCGCCAAGCCATCATGACCGACCCGGAATTCCACAATGGCGATTATTACCAACATGACGTGATTCCCAATCGCGGCCTGCGTATCGCCCGCATGCTGGGCCATATCACGTATTTATCCGATGATGCCATGGGCGCGAAATTTGGCCGAAAATTGCGTGATGGCAGCCTAAAGTACAGCTTCGAGGTGGAGTTCGAAATGGAGTCATACCTGCGCTATCAAGGCGACAAATTCGCTACGGCCTTCGACGCTAATAGCTATTTGCGCATGACCAAGGCTCTGGATTACTTCGACCCGGCGTTTACACATGGCGGCGACCTGAGCGTAGCCCTATCCAAGGCCAAGGCAGACTTTCTCGTCGTCTCATTCACCAGCGATTGGCGCTTCTCTCCCGCACGCTCGCGAGAAATCGTCAAGGCGCTGCTGGATAACGAACTTAGCGTCAGCTACGCAGAAGTCACCGCTGCCCACGGTCACGATGCATTCCTGATGCCAGATCCACATTACCACCAGATACTGCGCGCCTATCTTGCAAAAATTGACACAGGAGCAAGCGCATGAGCACAAAAATTGTAAAGGAAGCAGAAAATCGCCACGATTTTGCGCTCATCGCAAAATGGATACAACCCAAATCCAAGGTACTGGACCTAGGCTGCGGCAATGGTGCCCTGCTCTCATTCCTACACGACAAGCTGGACGTCAAGGGCTATGGCGTGGACAAGGATGACAACAACGTCCTGGAATGTATCAGTCACGGTGTCAATGTCATCCAGATGGATCTGGAGGCCGGACTAGCCGGATTCGATTCGCTTTCGTTTGATTACGTCATCCTGTCGCAAACCCTGCAAGCCATGGTCAATACAGAAGGCGTATTGCGCGAAATGCTGCGCGTGGGTAAGCAGGGTATCATCACCTTCCCAAATTTTGGCTACTGGCGCCATCGCATCCAGCTCATGGCTGGGCATATGCCGGTCTCGGACAACATTCCGCACCAGTGGTACAACACGCCCAACCTGCACCTGTGTACCATTGATGACTTTGAAGCACTATGCGCGAAAATGAATATCCGCATCACTGACCGCATCGTCATCAACGAAGGCGATACGGTCAGCTTCATGCCCAATTTGCTCGGTAGCCTGGCGATTTATCGCTTCGAACAGGCCAGCTGGCCGATCAGTTACTAGACGCTTCTCACTGAGGAACACCAGGCCACCAGTTGCCCTGTTGGGTTTATCCTCCATTTGCCGAAGCCACCAGCGTTACCGGTGCCGTGCTGCGATGATGAATGGGGTCGCGGAAACGCGGCAAAATATGCTCACCAATACGGTAGGCTTCTTCCAAGTGAGGGTATCCCGCCAGGAAAAATAGAGAGATGCCAATCTCGTTATATTCACGAATGCGACCCACCACCGATTCGTAACTACCGACCAGTGCGCAGCCAGGTGGAATACCGATATGGCCTAGACCGCCCCAGACATTCGGATAGATAAAAAAGTCTTCGAAATTCGCTGAAAGTGCCTGCTGTGCAAACTCGTTTTCGTGACTGAGACGACGCGCCGAACGCAAACCGGCATGTGCTGCTACCGCGCGATCAGCCCCGGCTGCAATCCCCTCATCAAAAAATCGCTTGGCTTCCTGAAAGGCCAGCGCCTCGGTCTCCCGCGTGATCACGTCTATCGACAAGCCAAAACGTATCTCCCCAGCACGTCCATAGCGCTCTGCCCGCGCCCTTACATCAGCAATCAGGTTGGCAATTTCGTCCGGGCGCTCAGCGCGCATCAGGTAATAATCGGCATGCTTGGCGCCAAACTCGCGCGCAGCCTCGGATGAACCTGCCGTGCAGATAAGGGGAAGCTCAGCCTTGGCCAGCGGACCACGCAACCCACCGTTTTCACTCCTGTAGTACTTACCCTCGAAGCTAAAAGATTCCGAGTTCCAGTACCCCTTGACCACTTGCAGGAACTCATCAGCACGCTCATAACGCTCATCGTGCGGCACATAATCCCCCACCTGCCGCTGTATCACCTCTGAACCGCCATTGATAATATTCCAGACGAGGCGGTTACCAGTCGCACGCTGGTAGGTTGCCGCCATCTGCACAGCATTCCATGGCGTGAAATGATAGGGCTGGAATGCCGTAATGAACTTCAAAGAACGGGTCTCACGCGCCAGCAACGAAGCTACAGTCCACGGCTCCTCACCACTGGGAGCATTGACCATCAATACGCCACCGAATCCATTGATCTCCGTTGCACGCGCCACCTGAGAAAGATAATCGATATAGTTGAAGGTATCCCCAACACGGAAATTGGACAGTGCGCCTGTACCCTGCCCCTGTGCACGGTTCCAATCTCCCCGGTTACGGTTGTCTCCTGGCAGGTATTGGGTTTCGCCATGCAAAGGCAATCGTGAATAAAATTCTATACTCATGAGGTGTCCTGATATTCAAAATGAAAGATGACAGGAACACGCCGCAATAACCATACCCACCAAAATGATATTGAAAAATGAATTTAACAATATGATTTTAATCAAAAATTAAAATCATCAATCGCACCACACTGTTTATCGTGCAACAACAAGCCACAATCCAACACCTGCCTTGCTGCTATAGAATCACCCCACGGCGCGCCACAATCCTACCAAGCCGAACAAGATCACCAACCCTCCACTCAAGCGCCGTATCCAGACTTGCTGCAACCACGCCTTCAGCCGCACCGCCGCCATACCCATGGCGAGCAAAGTTGGCAGTGTGCCCAGGCCAAACGCCAACATCAGCAAACCACCTTGCACAGGATTGCCTGTTGCCAGCGCGGCTATCAGCACGCTATATACCAGCCCACATGGCAACCAGCCCCATATCGCGCCCAAGATGCCTGCCTGGGCCACTGTGCGCACTGGCAGCCAACGCTTGCTGAACGGCTGTAGCCACCGCCACAACACCACCCCGACACGCTCCAAGGCGATCACGCCATGCCAGAAATTAGCAAGATAAAGCCCGAGCAGAATCAACATGATATTCGCTAGCACATATAACACTTTCCCAATAGGCAGGAGATGCTGAAGGAAGAAGCTGCTTGCACCAACAGCGCCAGCAATCACGCCAGCCAGGCTATAGCTAGCAATACGCCCCAAGTTATAGGCTAGCAGTAAACGCCACTGCGGGCGGCTACCGGGCATGCTCATACTCACAGCCCCAACGATACCGCCACACATGCCTACACAATGCCCGCCACCCAGCAGACCTACCAACAAGGCCGCGAACAGGCTAAGCTCAGGCATGAGGTGCCCAGTGCCTAAAGCGACGAATCATCAACAGGCCCGGAATAGCCAGCACAGTGCACAACAGGAAGAACATGGTCCAGCCCATTTCACCCGCCATCCACCCAGTCGGCGTGGAAAGAATAACGCGTGGCACGCCCATCAGACTGGATAACAACGCATACTGGGTTGCGGTAAATCGCCTATCCGTCATCGCCCCCATAAAGCCAACGAAAGCCGCAGTACCTAGCCCTCCGGTGAAGTTCTCGACAGCAATCACGCCAGTGAGCATGGGGATGTTATGACCGACTTGTGCCAACAGGACAAAACCGAAGGTAGATGCCATTTGCAAGAAGCCAAACAGCCATAATGAACGGTACAAGCCGATGCGCAATATCCAGATACCGCCGAGCGTACCGCCGATCAAGGTCGCCCAGAAGCCAAACAGCTTGGCAATCGCGCCAATCTCACTCTTGCTGAAACCCAGGTCGAGATAGAACGGCACATTAATCGCGGAGGCCAAGGTATCACCAAGCTTGTAGAGCAGGATGAAGGCCAAGACAGTGATGGCCTCAGGGCGCTTGAAAAATTCCAGGAACGGCTCTATCACTGCCTCCCGCAAGGTGCGCGGGCTGCCTGCAGCCTCATGCGGCTCGGGTGAGAACAACGTCACAAGGATACACACACCCATGAACAAGGCCATCAACTGATACATCTTGGGGAAGGTCAGCAGATCAGCCAGGATCAGGCCTCCACCACCAGCAAGCAACATCCCGACACGGTAGCCATTCACAAACATCGCGGAGCCGAATCCAAGCTCTTGATCAGATAAACTTTCGCGGCGATAGGCATCAATGACGATATCCTGGGATGCGGAGAAGAAAGTCACCAACAAAGCGGCAAATGCCACGCCCCACAAGCTACTAGCAGGATTACTGACACTCAAGCCCAATAGCGCGAACACCAGTGCCAGCTGACTCAAGGCCAGCCAGCCACGACGACGGCCCAGCAACGGCAAGGTATAGCGATCAAAGATTGGCGCCCAGAGAAACTTCAAGGTATAGGGCAAACCTATCATCGCTGCCGCGCCTATCATAGCGAGATCCACCCCGGATTCCTTGAGCCAGGCCTGCATGGTCGAGCCGGTGAGAAGCAGGGGCAGACCCGAGGCAAAACCCATCATCAGCGCCACTAGCATGCGCCCGCTCATCACAGCCTTGAGGGTCGCCCCCCAGCCTGGTTTTATCATTGCGTATCCTGACTTTTCAACATAAGGGCGGCATCATGCCTGGTAATCAACAGTGAGCGGTGCATGGTCGCTGAATCTTGCATCCTTGTAGACACTGGAACTGACAGCCTTGGCCGCCAGAGCTGGTGTTGCAATCTGGTAATCAATGCGCCAACCCACGTTCTTGGCCCAAGCCTGACCACGATTACTCCACCAGGTATAGCATTCATCCGTCGTTTCTGGATGCAGTTTTCGATATACATCGACCCAACCGACACGGCCAAACAGGTCAGTGAGCCAGGCCCGCTCTTCCGGCAGGAAGCCAGAATTCTTGCGGTTGCCGCGCCAGTTCTTGAGATCAGCCTCCTGATGCGCAATATTCCAGTCGCCGCAAATCACCACATCCCGCCCATCGCGGATCAACGATTCGAGATGCGGCAAAAAACGCGCCATCACACTGAACTTGAATGCCTGACGTTCCTCACCACTGGATCCAGAGGGCAGGTAAAGCGATACCACACTGAGATTGCCATAACGTGCTTCAAGATAGCGGCCTTCACTATCGATATCCGCAATGCCAAGCCCCACGATGACGGCATCAGCCTTGGCCCGCGAGTAGATACCCACACCGCTGTAACCTTTTTTGTCAGCATAATGAAAATAGCCGTAATAGCCTTCGGGCTGTAGCATTTCCGCCGTCATATCGGCCTCCTGCGCCTTCAGCTCCTGCAAGCAGACAATATCCGCCTGCTGCGCCTGCATCCAAGGATACAAGCCTTTGCTGGCCGCAGAACGGATGCCATTGAGATTCAGGGATATAATACGCAACACTACAACCTTTCTTCATTCGCCATGTCAGATTCAACCCACGATTTTATCCAATTCGCCATCCAAAAGCAGGTTTTACGTTTCGGCGAGTTCACCACCAAGGCTGGCCGCCTCAGCCCTTACTTCTTCAACGCCGGCTTATTTAACGATGGTGAAAGCCTGATGCGCCTGGGCGAATTTTACGCTGCTGCCATCGTACGCTCCGGCGTACAGTTCGATATGCTGTTCGGCCCAGCTTATAAAGGTATCACTCTGGCTGCCAGCATCGTCATTGCACTGGCACGGCAAGGTCGCAACGTGCCTTATGCCTTCAACCGCAAGGAAGCCAAGGATCACGGCGAGGGAGGCACCATCGTCGGCGCACCTTTGCAGGGCCGGGTCTTGATCGTAGACGACGTCATTTCCGCTGGCACTTCGGTGCGTGAGTCCGTCAATATCATCTCCGCCAGCGGTGCCACCCCGTGTGGCGTCGCTATCGCACTTGACCGACAGGAGCGTGGCCTGGGCGCACTTTCTGCTGTGCAGGAGGTCGAGCAGCAGCACAACCTGCCCGTCATCAGCATCGCCAATCTGCAAGCGCTGATCAAGTACCTCGATGAAAACAGCGAATTGGCTACCTTCCGTCCCGCTATTGCCGCTTATCGCAACACCTACGGCGTCGAATAAAGCAGCCAACAGACCACCTGCTCATGCTGGTACATAGCTTCCCCCCGGCCATTACCACTCATTGCCGGGTCTTGATATTGGGTTCTATGCCAGGACGGCGTTCGCTGGATATGCAGCAATATTACGCACATCCACAAAACCTGTTCTGGCCTTTCCTTGAAACCTTATTCAACATTCCAGAGACCAGTCCCTATCAAGACAGGCTGGCACTACTGAATCAGCAAGGCGTCGGCCTCTGGGATGTGTTACAAGAATGCTTCCGCAGCGGAAGCCTGGATGGCGACATTAAGGAAACCTCCATCGTCGCCAACGACTTTGCCAGCTTGCTTTCACAAATGCCGCAGCTACAGCACATCTTCTTCAATGGCGCAAAAGCCGCACAGTCATTCCGCCGCCACGTGCTGAAACAACAGGCCTTGCCACCACACTTGCAATACTACAATCTGCCATCCACCAGCCCTGCCAATGCTTCGATCAAGCGAGAGGACAAGCTCGCACAATGGCAACAACTCCGCACCGTGGTGACGTACTGACAATACCCATGCTTTTATAACGGGTATAATCTATTGCAATATCATGCGATAGTTAGCAAAAATCATAAATCCAAGGGAGAGAAGGCATGATCCGCAGATTGCGACTGCCTACCAGTATCATTAGTTGCATGCTATTGGCATTAGCCGCCAGCACATGGGCCGCGGCAGAATCCAAGCCACCGAGCGGCAAAATCATGAAATGGGTAGACGAACAAGGAGTCACCCATTACGGCGATACCTTGCCAACACAATATTCAGGCAAGACAAACAGCCTCAATGTCCACGGATTACCACAAACAGAGATATCCAACCCCAGTCCTGCCAGTGGTGAACAAGCCAAGGAAAGCGAACAAGCTAGGCGTGACCGCACTTTACTCGCAGTCTACAGTTCAGAACAGGAAATCGACCTCGCCCGCGACCGCAACCTGCAAATGGACCAAGTGATGCTGGAAGGCCTGGAACAGCGCAAGCTCACTGCCACGAATCGCGTGCAAGACCTAAAGAAAGAAGAAGCCAGCCACCTCAAGCGCGGTAAAGCTGTACCAGAGGAACTAAGGAAAGACCTCAAGTTTGCCACGCAGGATATCGGCAAGATCGACGAACAAATCAGCGAGCGTAAGCAACATATGGATACCATGCGCTTACGTTTTGAAAACGACAAAAAGCGTTTTATTGAATTGAAAACCAGCGTGCCAGCCAGTGAAAATACCAGCCCGGCACGCTAGCCTTCGTCAGGTTTAGCCAGCCAGCTTACGCTTGAGGATGTCATTCACCTGGGCCGGGTTAGCCTTGCCCTTCGATGCTTTCATGGTTTGTCCCACCAGTGCATTAAAGGCTTTTTCCTTGCCAGCCTTGAACTCCTCTACCATCGCCGGGTTAGCCGCCAGTACTTCATCGACGATCGCCTCAATCGCACCAGTATCGGTGACCTGTTTCAGGCCCTTATTCGCGATAATCTCGTCGGCAGAACCCTCCCCAGCCCACATTGCCTCGAACACTTCCTTGGCGATCTTGCTGGAGATGGTGTTATCCGCAATACGCTTGAGCAAGCCAGACAGCAACTCAGGCGAAACTGGCGATGCTGCAATCGACTGATCAGCTTCATTCAACTTGGCACTGACGCTGCCCATGACCCAGTTTGCCACCAGCTTAGCCTCACCGCCAAAAGCAGCCAGCGTCGCAGTAAAATAATCGGCAACACCACGCGAAGCAGTCAAGGCTGTCGCATCATAAGCCGACAAACCATAATCGCGCTCAAAACGCGCCTTCATGGCCGTGGGCAATTCAGGCAGGGTAACGCGGATAGCGTCGATATCTTCAGTTGAAATCGCCAAAGGCAAGAGATCGGGGTCAGGGAAGTAGCGGTAATCGTTGGCCTCTTCCTTGCTACGCATGGCGCGGGTTTCGCCAGTATCAGGATTGAACAGCACTGTCGCCTGTTCGATCTTGCCACCGTCTTCCAGGGTCTCAATCTGCCAGCGGGTTTCATACTCGATCGCCTGCTGCATAAAGCGGAAGGAATTGAGGTTCTTGATCTCGCGACGGGTGCCCAGCTTTTCATCACCCTTGCGACGCACAGACACGTTAACGTCACAACGGAAGCTGCCTTCCTGCATATTACCGTCGCAGATATTGATCCATTGCACCAGCTCATGCAGCTTACGTGCATAAGCCACCGCTTCAGCAGCCGAACGCATGTCCGGCTCGGTCACGATTTCCAGCAAGGGCGTACCAGCACGGTTAAGGTCGATGCCAGATTGGCCAGGGCTGGCACCATGTACCGACTTGCCTGCGTCCTCTTCTAGGTGGGCACGGGTAATGCGAATGGTTTTTTCCACATCACCAACCTGGATGGTCAGTGACCCCTTGCCCACGACTGGCAACTCATATTGGCTAATCTGGTAGCCCTTGGGCAAATCGGGGTAAAAGTAATTCTTACGGGCAAATACTGAACGTGGCGCAATCTCGGCATCAATCGCCAGGCCAAAGCGTATCGCGCATTGCACGGCTTCCTTGTTCAACACTGGCAACACGCCTGGCAAGGCAATATCCACCACATTGGCTTGGGTATTGGGCTCTGCACCAAACGCAATGCTGCTGCCGGAGAAAATCTTGGACTGAGTGTTGAGCTGGGTATGAGTTTCCAGCCCGATAACGACTTCCCAACTACTCATTATGCAATTCCTTCTGGCATGCGAGTGTGCCAATCTGTGACCTGTTGATAGGCATGCCCAGCGTTGAGCATACGAGCTTCGTCAAAATAATTACCGATGATTTGCAGACCAACGGGTAGCTCCTTACCATCTGCCGCTGAAGCAAAACCGGCTGGAATGCTCATGCCTGGTAAACCAGCTAGATTGACGGCAATGGTATAGATATCCTGCAAATACATGGCAACAGGGTCATCCGCCTTCTCGCCCGACTTGAATGCGGTAGACGGTGCGGTTGGCCCGAGAATGAGGTCACATTGCTCGAATGCCTTGGCAAAATCCTCGGCAATCAGGCGACGGATTTGTTGCGCCTTGAGGTAATAGGCATCGTAATAGCCTGCGCTCAGCACATAAGTACCGATCAGGATACGGCGCTTCACTTCCGCACCAAAGCCTTCAGCACGACTCTTGCAGTACATATCCATCAAATCATCATACTCGGCGGCACGATGACCAAAGCGCACGCCGTCATAACGCGAGAGGTTACTGGAAGCCTCTGCGGGGGCAAGCACGTAGTAAACCGGAATGGACAGCATCGTGTTGGGCAGGCTGATGTCGACGATTTCTGCACCCAGCTTGCGGTACTCATCGATTGCGGCCTCAATGACCTTACCCACACCAGCATCTAGGCCTTCGGCAAAATACTCCTTGGGCAAACCAACCCTGAGACCTGCCAGCGGCTTGCCTAGATCGCGGGTGTAATCTTCCTTCTCGCGCTGCAGGCTAGTGGAATCACGCTCATCAAAGCCGGTCATCACATTCATCATGATGGCCATATCTTCGGCGGAATGTGCCATGGGGCCTGCCTGGTCCAGGCTGGATGCAAAGGCAATCATGCCATAGCGCGACGCAAGGCCATAAGTGGGCTTGAGGCCAGACAATCCACACAACGAGGCTGGCTGGCGAATCGAGCCGCCAGTGTCGGAACCAGTCGCTGCTGCACACAAACGTGCCGCTACCGCTGCCGCACTACCACCCGAGCTACCGCCAGGCACACGGCTACGATCCCAGGGGTTTTGTACCTTCCCGTAATAAGAAGTCTCGTTGGAGGAGCCCATCGCGAACTCATCCATATTGGTCTTGCCGAGGCTCACTGCGCCAGCGGCATTGAAGCGTTCAATGATGCCTGCATCGTAGGGCGCAATGAAATTTTCCAGCATTTTGGAACCGCAAGTCGTTCTCCAGCCCTGAGCACAGAAAATGTCTTTTTGTGCGATTGGAATACCAGTTAATGCACTGATATCGCCTTGGGCAATACGCTGGTCAGCCGCTCTGGCTTGAGCCAGGGTCAACTCTGGATTAACTGTGATATAGGCATTGATCTCTGGGTTCAGTCGGGCAATGCGATTGAGGTATTCCTGCGTCAGCTCGACACTGGAAATCTCCTTACTGGCTAGCTTTCCAGCCAGGTGCTTCAAACTTTGATTGATCATGGCAAGGCTTATTCGATGACTTTAGGAACGAGGTAGAGACCATTCTCGACGGCAGGAGCGATAGATTGCAGCAGGTCGCGCTGGTTGCTTTCAGTAACAACATCCGCACGCAGGCGCTGGGTCACATCCTGGGAATGGGACATCGGCGCAATGCCGCTCGTGTCTACAGCCTGCATTTCCTCGATCAGGCCCAGAATCCCGGAAAGCTTGACCAGTGTCGCCTCGGCCTCTTCCTCGCTAACGGCAATTCGCGCCAAGTGCGCAATCCGTTTGACGTCTTGTGTGTTGAGTGACATTTATCCAATCCAAATCTTAAATTTCTAGGAGATATCAGGTATTATACCTTGATTTTACGCACATCTTCAGCCGCAACATAAGGCCTGCACGGCCTGCGGCAGCTCGTCAGGATACAAATAATGTTCGGTCTTTTAAACAGTTACTTTTCTAACGATCTCGCCATTGACCTTGGCACCGCAAACACCCTGATTTACGTCCGTGGCAAGGGTATCGTCCTCGACGAGCCATCCGTGGTGGCCATCCGCCAGGAAGGCGGCCCAACAGGCAAGAAAACCCTGCTGGCAGTTGGCCTGGAAGCCAAGCGCATGCTGGGCCGCGCGCCTGCCAACATTACGGCGATTCGCCCGATGAAGGATGGCGTGATTGCCGACTTCACCATCACCGAGCAAATGCTCAAGTACTTCATCCGCAAGATTCACGAATCCCGCCTGTTCAGCCCCAACCCTCGCATTATTATCTGTGTTCCCGTAGGCTCCACCCAAGTGGAACGCCGCGCGATTAAGGAGTCTGCCGAGATGGCCGGTGCACGTCAGGTATATCTCATTGAAGAGCCAATGGCAGCGGCAATTGGTGCCAACATGCCCGTTGCAGAAGCAACCGGCTCCATGGTGGTTGATATCGGCGGCGGCACAACAGAAGTGGGCGTGATCTCGCTGGGCGGCATTGTGTACGCCAAGTCCGAGCGCGTTGGCGGCGACAAATTCGACCAGGCTATTATCGACTACATCCGCCGCAATTACGGCATGCAGATTTCCGAACCTACTGCGGAATTGATCAAGAAGCAGATAGGCTCTGCCTTCCCTGGCTCCGAAGTATTGGAACTTGAAGTGACTGGCCGCAACTTGGCTGAAGGCCTGCCACGCAAGTTCACTATCTCCAGTAACGAAATCCTGGAAGCACTAACCGAGCCACTCAATGCCATTGTAGGTGCTGTGAAATCGGCTCTGGAACAAACTCCGCCAGAGCTAGGTGCTGACATCGCTGAAAAAGGCATGGTACTGACTGGCGGCGGCGCATTGTTGCGCGACCTTGACCGCTTGCTGCTGGAGGAAACCGGCCTGCCCGTGATCGTTGCCGAAGACCCATTGAGCTGTGTCGCCCGCGGCTGTGGTCGTGCGCTAGAAGAAATGGACAAGCTGGGCAATGTGTTTGCCTACGAGTAAATTACGTTATCATGATCAAACTCAGGCCATGTAACGATGGCCTGTTTTTTATCATCCGGAGTCATGCTGACTCCAGAGTACCCTTAGCTCAATAGACGATAACCACCTACAATCTCTCATGTCACGCGCCTTAGAACACCAACACCACACTGGCTTCTTTGTTCGCGGCCCCAGCCCTACAGCACGTTTGTTCTTTTTCTCCGTGCTTTCTCTGGTATTGATCGCCACAGATGCCAGACTGAATTACCTGGTAGAAGTACGCCAAGGCTTCATCGCCCTGTTGCACCCACTGCAGATTATCGCCAATGCCCCGCTCAATCTCACCCGAGATATTGGGGAATACCTGCACAAGCAAACCACACTGACTGAAGAAAATCATGCGCTGCGCCAGCAAGCACTAGAGCACGCGGCAGAGCTACAGCGTTTCAAGGCACTATCCACGGAAAACGAGCGCCTGCGCAGCCTACTGGGCGCTGCCCAGCTTTCGAGCCAGCCAGCACGCTTAGTCGAGATATTGCACATGGGTCGTGACCCGTTCAGCCACAAGATTATTGTCAACCTTGGCTCACGCCAAAACATCACGCCCGGCCAGGCAGCCATTGATGAGAACGGAGTAGTAGGGCAAGTGACGCGTGTCTACCCGTTCAGCAGCGAAGTCACACTGATCACCGATAAAGAGCTTTCCATCCCGGTACAAGTGGAGCGCAACGGCCTGCGTGCCATTGCTTTTGGACAGGGGCGTAGCACCACGGTTGAGTTACCTTCCCTACCCGCGAATGTCGACATTCGCGTCGGCGACAAACTCGTCACCTCTGGGATTGACGGCATTTATCCACATGGCCTAGCTGTTGCAGAGGTTATTCAGGTGGATACCGATGCCGACTCGCCATTTGCCCATATCATCGGCAAACCAATCGCGGGAATCGAACATCACAGGCAACTCCTGCTCGTCAGCATCCCACAAGTTGACCGACCTGCCGATAGTAATACGGTCAAAGCCACCCGCACCCCCAAGAAAACAATACCAGCACAACGCCATGACAACCACTAGCTTCAAACCTGTATATCTGTCGTTGCTGCTGGCATTGATACTGCAAATCCTGCCTTGGTCGGGTGATGCGCTCACGGTACGTCCCGAGTTTCTATTGGTGATCGTGCTGTATTGGACACTAAGAGCGCCACACCTGTGCAATATCGGTACGGCCTGGTTCGCAGGCTTGCTAATGGACCTGATTTCTGGCGGGTTGTTTGGGCAATTCGCCCTTGCTTACGCCATTACGTCCTATTTCGCAGTGACATATCAACGCCGCTTGGCATTGTTCAACATCTGGCAACAGGCAGGGTATGTATTTTTGCTGCTGCTATTCACTCAGCTCACCACCTTGGTATTGAAGCTATTCGCGGGTGGTGAATTACCAGGCTGGCAATACTTCCTGCCCAGCATTAGCGGTATCCTGCTCTGGCAATTCGTCATTTTCTCGCGCCTGCGTATTGATAGCCGCTCCAACCAGGCCTGATCCTGCCAATGAGATCCCGTCGTTCCGAACTCAAGAATTACCAAAAAGAACAGCACGATTTCCGCGCTAGGCTGGCCGCAGGCGCCTTGCTGGTCCTCACCTGCTTCGGCATCTTGATCAGTCGCTTCGTCTACTTGCAATATGCCAAGTACGATCATTACCAGACCATGGCAGAAAACAACCGTATCTCGCTGGTGCCGATTGTCCCTAACCGCGGCCTGATCCTGGATCGGAATGGCGTCGTCCTGGCGCAGAATTCCTTTGTCTACACATTGGAAATCACGCCTGCGAAAGTCGCCAATAATGTCGAGGACACCATAGACGACCTTGCCAAGTTAATTGAAGTCAGCGCCAATGACCGCAAGCGCTTCAAGAAACTTCGTGCCCAGACACATAGCTTTGAAAGTGTGCCCATCCGCACCCACCTTAACGAAGATGAGGCTGCCAAAATCGCGGTCAACCGCTTCCGCTTGCCTGGGGTGGAGATTCGTTCGCGCCTGTTCCGCCAATACCCACAAGAAAAATCCGGCTCCCATATCATCGGCTACATAGGCCGCATCAATGATCGCGACCTGGAAAACCTCAAGGAATCAGGCGATCTCTCGAACTACAAAGGTTCTGACCATATTGGCAAAAGCGGCCTGGAACAATTTTACGAATCACAACTGCATGGCATCACGGGCTTTCAGCAGGTGGAAATCGACGCTGGCGGTCATGCGGTACGTGTGCTATCTAGCACACCGCCAATTCCGGGTAACAACCTTATCTTATCAATCGACAGTAAACTGCAACGTATTGCAGAAGAAGCTTTTGGCGATTACCGCGGCGCACTGGTCGCCATCCAGCCGAACACGGGCGAAGTGCTTGCTTATGTGAGCCAGCCCGGCTACGACCCCAACCTATTTGTTGACGGTATCGACAGTGAAAGCTGGAAAGAGCTCAATGAATCACTGGATAAGCCGCTGATCAACCGTCCATTGCGCGGGGTTTACCCTCCTGGCTCGACCTTCAAACCTTTTGTTGCCATGGCGGGGCTGGAAAACGGTAAACGCACACCTCCTTTCAGCATCAGCGATCCCGGGTTTTTCATGCTGCCCGGCAATACGCACCGTTATCGTGACTGGAAACCCAGTGGCCACGGCACAGTGGATATGCGCAAGGCGATTGCTGTTTCCTGCGATACCTTCTTCTACGGCTTGGCCATGGAGCTAGGCATAGAGAGACTTACATCCTTCGTCAGCCACTTTGGCTTCGGTAAGCCATCTGGCATTGACATCAAGGGGGAGATGGGCGGCCTGCTACCAACACCAGAATGGAAAGCCCGCCGCTTCAAGCAGAAGTGGTTTCCGGGTGAAACCGTCATTGTAGGGATTGGCCAAGGCTATACCTTGGTCACCCCGATGCAGCTGGCGCAAGCGACGGCTATCCTCGCTAACAACGGCAAGGCAATGAAGCCACACCTGGTGTCCGCCATTCAGGAAAGCAAGGGCGGACACGTCCACTCCATTGCGTCCGAGGTGGTAGATCAGGTCAACCTGAACCCAAGAAATATCGAGATCGTCAAGCTAGGCATGATGGACGTGACATTGCCAGGAGGTACGGCCGCTCGGCTAGGTGCGGACAGCCCATACCTCATGGCATCCAAGACCGGGACCGCCCAGGTCGTCGGCATCAAGCAAAACGAGAAATACAATGAAAGCAAGATGGCAGAACGCCATCTTGACCATGCCTTGTTTATCACCTATGCGCCAGCGGAAGACCCCAAAATCGCCATTGCCGTCATCGTGGAAAATGGCCGCCATGGCGGCTCCACAGCGGGCCCGATAGCCCGGCGCGTGATGGATTACTACTTGCTGGGCAAGGAACCGCCATCAGCAAAACCAGCCGTAGAAGATGCCAGTGTGGGCGCACCTGTCACGCCAGAGGGTCACAGCCATGATGAATAAACTACTCAAACGCCTGGTGAAACATATCGATGGCTTTCTCATGAGTTGCCTGATTATCACGATCGTAGTGGCGTTGTGCGTACTTTACAGCGCATCCGGCCAAAGTATGGGCAAAATCAGTAACCAGCTGATCAATATTACGGTCGCCCTCAGCCTGATGTGGATTGCAGCAAACATACCACCGCAAATCCTGGAACGCATTGCGCTCCCAGCCTATGCGCTAGGGGTATTGCTCTTGATCAGCGTGGCGCTGTTTGGTGAAATCAGCCATGGTGCCCGGCGCTGGCTACATATCGGCGTCGCCAAGATCCAGCCTTCGGAGCTCATGAAAATTGCCGTACCCCTGTTATTGGCCTGGTATTTTGCCCGGCGGGAATCTGCAGCAACGTTCAAGGATCATGCCATCGGTGCCGTACTCCTTGCCATCCCAGTTGGCCTGATCATGAAGCAACCTGACCTAGGCACCTCGCTGATGATCGCCGCCTCGGGCTTTTATGTGCTGTTTCTCGCTGGCCTGAGCTGGCGTCTGTTGATAGGCGCTGCTGCCAGCGTAGCCATCATGGCCCCCATCCTCTGGACCATGCTGCACGATTACCAGCGACGGCGCATCGAAATCCTGTTTGACCCTTACCAAGACCCGCTAGGCGCTGGTTATCACACCATACAGGCCAGTATTGCGCTAGGCTCTGGTGGACTTGCTGGCAAAGGCTGGCTCAATGGCACGCAGTCACAGCTGGATTTCCTACCAGAGCGCACCACAGACTTTATTTTTGCCGTGTTTGGCGAGGAATTCGGCCTACTAGGCAATGTGCTGCTGATTTTGCTATTCACCATCATCATCGGGCGTGGCCTCGTGATCGCTGCGCAAGCGCAAGGCACTTTCAGCCGCCTGCTGGCTGGCAGCATCACGCTGACCTTCTTCACCTATGTATTTGTTAACATTGGCATGGTCAGCGGTATATTGCCCGTGGTTGGTGTACCCTTACCACTCATCAGTTATGGCGGCACCTCGCTGGTCACCCTGTTGGTCGGCTTCGGCATACTCATGAGCATCCATACGCACAAAAAGCTTGTTACCTCGTAGTCAAGAAAGGAGCGAAGCAGGCAGTTCTCAGGCCTGTATGACCCAATGAAGCTGATACGCAACCTGATTCCTGGCATGATTGCCCTCACCCTGGTGGCCTGTGGTGGCGGTACCAGTGTCAAACCAGACGCAGGCAAACCTGCAACCACGACGCAAAAACCCACCCAAAAAAAAGGCGGCTACTATCTGGATGATGGCCCTGGCGACAATCCACCAGCCAATATCGACAGCATCCCCGATGCTGTACCACGTGCAGAAACGCCCTTGCCACGTGCCAATCGCCCCTACAGCGCACTAGGACGTCGCTATACCCCACTGACTGACCATACGCCTTACAAGCAGCGTGGTGTTGCCTCATGGTACGGCAAACGTTATCACGGACAGAAAACCTCCAGTGGCGAAGTGTATGACATGTATGCCATGACCGGCGCACATACCATCCTGCCATTGCCCAGCTACGTACGCGTCACTAACCCGGAAAATGGCCGCTCTGTGATCGTGCGCATTAATGATCGAGGTCCTTTCCATGATGACAGGTTGATTGACCTTTCCTATGCTGCTGCCTATAAGCTACGCCTGATTGAAAAAGGCAGTGGCATCGTCGATGTAGAAGCACTGGATGAACGCGGCAGGCCAATTGCTGGCGTGGTCAATAGCAATATTGCACAACAGCCAATAGCCCCAGCAGAGGCAAACAGCAATGGCAACCTGACCAATGCAATGAACGAAACCGTCACCAACCAGGCAATTACGGGTGCCTATGTGCAAGTGGGCGCCTTCTCCGTCAAGGCGAATGGTGATCGGCTAGTCGAGTCATTGCAGCAAAACAAGCTTGCAGAGAATGTCCAGGTAGAGAATTGGTATAATGCTGGAACTTATCGCGTGCGTCTTGGGCCATATAGCAGCCGCCAGCAGGCCGAAGCCGCTGCGGCAAAAATCAAGCAAACGCTTAATACCAACGCTATTGTGGTATATCAATGAGTTGCGCTACCCCCCGACTTGAACCCTAGATAATGAGTTAAAGAGATTCTATGTCCTATTTTTCCCTACACAAGCCAGCGATCATGATCGCGGCAGTGACAGCTTTCATGAGCCAGGCCTTTTTGGCACAAGCGGCAGATATTCCCCAACCTCCAGCGCTGGCCGTCAAATCCTATCAGCTCTATGACTTCAACAGCGAGCGTGTGATTGCACAGCAGGATGGCGCCTCGCGCGTCGAACCAGCATCACTCACCAAGATCATGACCGCCTACCTGGCATTCAAGGCATTGAAGAACGGCCACCTGACCCTGACCCAAACCTTGCCGGTGAGCGTCAAGGCATGGAAGATCGAAGGCTCCAAGATGTTCATTGAGCCCAACAAACCAGTGACTGTAGATGAGTTGCTGCACGGCATGATCATCCAGTCTGGCAACGATGCATCCATCACGCTGGCAGAAGGAATTGCTGGCTCCGAGGAGGGCTTTGCCGAACTCATGAACAAGGAAGCCGCCCGCCTAGGCATGCGCGACAGCCATTACATGAACGCCACTGGCCTGCCCGACCCACAACATTACACAACAGCGCACGATCTCGCTTTGCTGGCAGCAGCACTGATCCGTGATTTCCCTGACCAGTACCAGCGTCTCTATTCGGTCAAGGAATACACCTACAACAAGATCAGCCAGCCCAACCGCAACCGCCTGCTGTGGCTAGACCCTTATGTGGATGGCATGAAGACTGGCCATACCAAGAGTGCGGGCTACTGCCTCGTCACCTCGGCCAAGCGTGGTGATACCCGCATGATCTCAGTTGTGCTCGGCGCTCCCTCTGACTCCGCACGTGCTACCGAAAGCCAGAAGCTGCTTAACTACGGCTTCCAGTTCTACGAATCCAAGCTTGTGTACAAGCGTGGCGCTGAAGTCAGCACACTTAAAGTATGGAAGGGCGCTGAAAACAATCTGGTCGCCACCGTTGCCAAGAATGTTTCCATCACTCTGCCCAAGGGGGAGTATGCCCGCGTCAAGGCCAAGGTCGTCAGCCAGCAACCCCTGGTGGCACCTGTTAGCGCAGGCCAGCAAGTTGGCACCATCCAGTTCATCCTTGATGACAAGGTGATTGCCGAGCACAAGCTGGTAGCTGCCAAGAACGTAGAAGTCGCTGGTATCTTTGGCCGCCTGTTGGATACGATCAAGCTCTGGTTTGAATAATCACCACACGCATGAGTGACACCGTCTATTTAAACGGCTCATTCCTGCCACTGGAACAAGCCACGATCCCGGTACTGGATCGTGGCTTTATCTTTGGCGACGGGGTGTATGAAGTGATCCCGGTGTACTCGGCACAGCCGTTTCGTCTGGATGAACACCTTGGCAGGCTGGCACTTAGCCTGGAGGCCATTCGCATCCGCAACCCGCTGGATATAGCAGCTTGGCGTAATGTCGTCGTCGATCTGATTAACGCCAATCGTCATTTGGATGACCAATCACTTTATATTCAAGTCACGCGTGGCGTAGCACCACGCGACCAGGCATTTCCAAAGCCAGAAGTCGCACCCACTGTTTTGCTCATGAGCATGCCATTGGCAACACCATCACCGGCACTCATCGAATCTGGTGTTAGCGCCATCACAGCCCTTGATATTCGCTGGCAGCGCTGCAATATAAAAGCCATATCCCTGCTGGCCAACGTATTGTTGCGGCAGGAAGCCGTAGATCACGATGTCGCAGAAACCCTGATGCTGCGCGATGGCTATCTCACCGAAGGCAGCAGCAGCAATATCTTTGTCGTCAAAGATGGCGTATTGCTGGCTCCACCCAAGAACCAGCATATGCTCCCGGGTATCACCTATGACGTCGTACTGGAGTTGGCACAAGCGCACGGCCTACCATTCAGGGTAGGCCCGGTCAGCGAGGCGCAATTACGCACGGCAGACGAAATCTGGCTCACCTCCTCCACGAAAGAGGTGCTCGCCGTGATCATGCTGGATGGCGTAGCAGTGAGTGATGGCAAGCCTGGCCCGATATTCAAGCGCATGTATGCGCTATATCAGGCTTTCAAGAACCAAGTAATGAGGCCCACGAGGTAAACAATATGGCAAACGAGCCACATGATGATGTACCCAGCGATCAGGAAACCCTGATCGAATTCCCCTGCGACTTTCCTATCAAGGTGATGGGTGAGGCTCATGAGGAATTCGCCAATCTGATCCTGAATGTCATCCAGCAGCACCTGCCCGAGTTTGATGCGACTCGCATCGAAATGCGTGCCAGCACTGGCGGCAAATATGTCAGCCTGACTTGTACCGTACTCGTGCAATCCAAGCCCCAGCTAGATGACATTTATCGCTCCCTTACCTCGCACCCCAAGGTCAAATACGTTCTGTGATCGCTTTTGTGATCCCCAGCACAACGCCATCCTGACTTGCCGTTTGACCACATGAATCAGCCACTGATCATCCGAACTTTGGGACGAACCGACTATCTAGCGACATGGCAAGCCATGCAGGCCTATACCCTGTCACGCACCCTGGATAGCGCGGATGAACTCTGGCTCACCGAGCATGCCCCGGTGTATACGCTGGGGCTGAATCGCAAGGCGGTGCGCCCACCTAGCCGGAACGACATCCCCTTGATTGAAGTGGATAGGGGCGGCAAGATCACCTATCACGGGCCTGGCCAAGTCGTCCTCTACCTCTTGATCGACCTTAAGCGCCGCGCCATCAGTGTGCGTTCACTGGTCAGCGCGATGGAAAATGCCATCATCGACCTGCTGGCCGAATATCAAATCCAGGCCGAAGCTCAAGCAGATGCACCCGGGGTCTATGTGCAAGGTGCCAAGATTGCCTCTCTCGGCCTGCGCCTGAAGAACCAGCGCAGCTATCATGGCCTGGCGCTCAATATCGACATGGACCTGGCACCCTTTCTCGCGATTGACCCTTGTGGCTATCAAGGCCTGCAAGTCACCCAGGCAAAAGACTTGGGGCTAACCCTTAGCCCAAACATTGCGGCACAAAAGCTGCTTGAGAATTTGACACGGCAGTTAGGCTATACTGACTGCTTGCACGAGACGACTTTATGACAGAAACCACGGAACGCATCGCCCCGCCCCGCAAGGTGGCAGGCACCAAGGAAACCAGCGCCGAGAAGATGGCGCGCATCCCGATCAAGATCATTCCCATGCCTGCCATGCGCAAGCCGGAATGGATACGCATGAAAGTGCCGGATAGTGCACGCTTCCGCGAAATCAAGCAGGTACTGCGCGACAACAACCTGCACACGGTCTGTGAAGAGGCTTCCTGCCCCAACATTGGTGAATGCTTCAGTGGCGGCACCGCCACCTTCATGATCCTTGGCGACATTTGCACGCGCCGTTGCCCATTCTGCGATGTCTCACACGGCAAACCGCTGCCGCCAGATATCAATGAACCAGAGAATCTGGGGCGTACCATCGCCCAGATGCGCCTCAAGTATGTGGTTATCACCAGCGTGGATCGCGACGACCTGCGTGACGGTGGTGCCCAGCATTTTGTCGATTGCATTGCCTCAGTGCGTACCCACTCACCTGAGATCAAGGTAGAAATCCTGGTACCTGATTTCCGTGGTCGCCTGGATCGTGCCATCAATATCCTCAAGGCAGCGCCGCCTGACGTGATGAACCACAACCTGGAAACCGTGCCACGCCTGTACAAGGAAGCACGCCCCGGCTCCGATTACCAGAACTCACTCGATTTGCTCAAAGAGTTCGGCGAGCTGCATCCAGATGTGCCAACCAAATCCGGCCTGATGCTAGGCCTGGGTGAAACGGATGAGGAAATCCTCGAAGTGATGCGCGACTTGCGTGCGCACAACGTCACCATGTTGACCCTGGGCCAGTATCTACAGCCTAGTGCCCATCACTTACCCGTGAAACGCTTCGTCACCCCACAACGCTTTGCCGAGTTCGAGCAGCAAGCGCTTGCCATGGGATTCACCCATGCCGCTTGCGGCCCCATGGTGCGCTCCTCCTATCACGCCGACAACCAGGCACAACAAGCAGGAGTCAGTTTTTAAACTTCCACCATCATGGAAAGCAACTTATTACTCATCCTGCTCGCCTTCTTCCTGGTGCTGCTCAACGGCTTCTTCGTCGCAGCCGAGTTCGGCCTGGTCAAACTCAGGCAAACCCGCGTCAAGGCGATTGCCAAAACCCACGGCTGGCGTGGTCGCATCCTCGCCAAAGTGCATAGCCAGCTAGATGCTTACCTCTCTGCCTGCCAGCTGGGCATCACACTCGCCTCTCTAGGCCTGGGTTGGGTAGGTGAGCCAGCATTCGCCCAATTGCTGGAGCCATTCCTGTTAAGTGTTGGCGTCACCGCACCAGAGCTCGTGCATGGCATCTCCTTCGTGGTCGCATTTTTCACCATCTCTTACCTGCATATCGTACTGGGCGAGCTTGCCCCCAAGTCCATGGCCATCCGCCAGTCGGAAGTGGTCGGCCTATGGACCGCGGCACCTTTGTACGCGTTTTACTGGCTCATGTACCCCGCCATCTGGCTTCTAAATGCCAGTTCGAACTGGATACTACGCAAGTTCGGCCTCAGCACCGGCCATGCCAGCGATGCGCATTATTCGGCAGATGAACTGAAGCTGATCCTGCGCAGTAGCCGCGCCTCGGAAGAGCTGACCAAGGACGAATGGAACATCCTCGCCCACACCCTGGATTTCAGCGACCTGGAAGTCGCCGATCTCATGCGCCCATTCAACGAAGCCATTTCCCTTTTCGCCAAGAACAGCTTCGAGGAAAACCTGGAAATCATCTCGCAGCACCGCTACAGCCGCTATCCCTTTGTGGAGCTGGATGGCAAGGTCAAGGGTGTCATCCACCTCAAGAGTCTGTTCCTCGCCAAGTTCGAGGCGGATGAACTGCAAGACCTGAGCAGCTTTGTGCACCCGGCCCCATTTGTCGCCCCGGACTTACCCGCGATTGAGTTGTTCCGCCGCTTCCGTGAAGGCAAAGCCAGCCACTTCGCCATTGTTGGCCGCAAAGGGCAGGAGCCACAAGGCTTCATTACCCTCGACAACATGCTGGGCGCATTGGTCGGCGAGATTCGCGATGAATTCCGCCAGAGCCAGAACGACTGGACAAAACTCGATGACGGCACCCTGATCGGCAAAGGTAGCCTGCCTATCTTCACGCTGGAGCGGGCGCTGGGTATCGAGATTGATAATAATGACGAAGTGGATTCCGTCGGCGGACTGATACTCGCCAAACTCGGCTATATCCCCAAGGAAGGCGAAAGTATCACCTTTGAGCAATTCGACATTGTGGTCAAGAAAATGAACGGGCCACGCATCATCTTGGTACGCATACACCCCAAGCAAAAGCATGATGACTGAGACTACTGCGGTTGACCTGTTTATTGTTGGTGGCGGCATGGTCGGCAGCGCCCTGGCTGCCAGGCTTGCACCAAGCGGCATGCGTATCGCCGTGCTGGAAAACTATGCCCCCGCGCCCTTTGATGCCGCAAGCGCCCCCGATTTACGCGTTTCAGCCCTGAGCCCGGCTTCCATCACCTTTCTTGAGCAAGCTGGGGCCTGGTCGAACATAGCAGCCATGCGTACAGCACCTTTCCAGCGCATGCAGGTATGGGAAAAACGCCAGGATCAAGGCACTTTATTCGCTGCAGCAGAAGTCGATGCACCGTATCTGGGCCATATTGTCGAAAACAGGCTGGTACAGCTTGCCTGCCTGGAGACTTTATCGCGACACGACAACATCTCGCTGCTATGCCCGGATGAAATCAGCCAGATTCATTACCAGCCTACAGGTAGCCGTATTCACCTGAAAAGTGGCCAGGTGTTCCAAGCCACACTATTGATTGGTGCAGATGGTGCCAATTCAGTCGTCCGCAAGGCTGCCGGTATCGCACTGGATAGCCAGCAATACCCCATGCATGCCCTGGTTGCCACCGTCAGCATTCAGGGTGGAGAGCGCGACATTACCTGGCAGCGTTTTACGCCTGATGGTCCTCAATCGTTACTCCCCCTGCCCGGCGACTATGCTTCACTGGTCTGGTATCACCGCCCGAGTGAAGTACGACGCCTGCTGGCACTGCAAGACGAGGCATTACTTGATGCGTTCCGTCAGCAGTTTCCTGCGGCATTGCCAGAGATTACGGGATTGATACACCGTGGCAGCTTTGCCCTCACGCGCAGCCATGCGCAGCAATACGCACGTGAGGGCGTGGTGCTGATCGGCGATGCAGCCCACACCATTCATCCGCTGGCAGGGCAAGGCGTGAACCTTGGGTTCCAGGATGCTGCCGTGCTCAGCGAGATTCTGCTGCAAGCGTGGCAACAAGGCAGCAACCTTGCCTCATTGCGCCACCTGCAACACTATGAGCAGCAGCGTAAGCTGGCCAATCACATCATGCAACGTGCAATGGACGCTTTCAGCTACGGCTTCAACAATGAGATTGCACCTTTGCGCCTGCTACGCAATCTCGGCCTCAGGCTTGCCAATCATCCTGGCCTCGTCAAACGGGAAGTCATCCGCTATGCCTTGGGCCTGACTCCATCCAGCCCTCTCAAGCACCTCGTCCAGCGATCCTGATCCATCCGGGGTATTGCTCGTACACCCGTGATCATCCTGTGTTGACGCAGGCCTCAATTTATCTCTACCATGCAACTATACAGATCTGTAAACAATCCGCATGGAGAAGATAAATGAGTGAAATCTACGGAGAACAGCATAGGCAATGGCAGGAACATTTCGATGGTGTTGCCATGGCAGACCGGGTACGCGACCTCATCGTGCTACCGACCATTCCACCAGAGCATGCTGGTTTCATTAGCAGTCGTGATTTTTTCTTTCTTTCCACCGTTGATCACCGTGGTTTCCCGACTTGCTCTTACAAAGGCGGGCAGACTGGGTTTGTGAAGATCGTCGATGACACAACCTTGGCCTTTCCTAGCTTGGATGGCAATAGCATGTATCTTTCCATGGGTAACCTCTCGCTCAACCCAAAGATAGGTATGCTCTTCATTGATTTCGAGACCCCGCATCGAGTGCGTGTGCATGGCACCGCCAGCATAGACCCTGCCGATCCCTTGCTTGCTGAGTTTCAGGAGGCAGAACTAGTTGTCCGGGTAAAAATTGAGGAAATCTTCATCAATTGCCCGCGCTATATCCACAAACACCAACGTATCGCCGCATCGCCTTATGTGCCGCAGGCCAACTGTGAAACGCCAATGCCACAATGGAAGCGCTTAGACATTGTGCAAGACGTGCTGCCAACACCAGATTACAACAAGGTAGCAGCCATGGGAGGCACCATCACCATGGATGAATATGGGGAACTCGTGATGAAAGGCAATGCCTGAGAAAGATCACTTAACAAGGAGATTGGTATGGCAAAGTTACTAGGGATTTCCGGCAGCCTGCGTCAACACTCACTCAATACGGCACTGCTAAAAGCAGGGCAAGCATTGCTACCGGATAGTGTCACGCTGGAGGTCGCCACACTGCATGGCATACCACTCTACGATGGTGACCTGGAGGAAAAATCAGGCGTACCCGAAGCCGTCACGACATTGAAGCAAAAGATCCTGGCAAGTGATGGCATTATCCTGGCTTCGCCCGAATACAATGCTGGCATTCCTGGCGTTTTCAAGAATGCAATAGACTGGGTTTCACGCCCTCCAGCAGAAAGCGCTGCCATTTTCCAGCGCCCTTTTGCCGTTATCGGTGCATCACCATCCGGGTTTGGCACGATATTAGGGCAACATGCCTGGCTAGGCGTATTACGACAGCTTGGCGCTGACTACTGGTCCGGCGGCAGATTGCTGATCTCGCGTGCCCACGAATCATTCAACGACCAAGGTCAGCTCATTAATCAACGTAATCAAGAAGAACTCGCCAAATTCCTGCAAGGCTTTGCAAAGTTCGCCTCCCGTCCAAAATCCTAAATGTGTTTGCCCGGGCCCGGCTTGAAGACATAAAACAGGTTGGGCTCGCTAATGACATAAATTCGCTTATCCGGCCCAATCGCCAGACCTTCTGCTTGTGGCACGCTACGGTGCAAACCTTGGAACCCACGCCAGAGCGCCAGTGTATCCAGCAACCTGCCCTCGGCATCATATTCAGCCACCATGCGCGAATCATCACTGAGCAACAATACATGCCCACTATTGGGCTCATACGTCACGGCAGATAAATCCCGCAAGCCACACGAAGCCGTTTCACTCAGTTTCTCGATATGAATCGCAACGGGCTGGCCCGGCACTGCATCAACAAACCCCTGTATAGCAATCACGCGCTTGGGAGAACGCTCTTTTGCCACCAGCAAGCGCTGGCGCTGCTGATCCCAGGCGATGCCTTCAAAACCCTTATTGTCATTGGCATACATGGCTAGCGTCAGTGAAGGGGCATGGCTGACATCCACTTCATGCACATCATCTTCAATCTCCGCCAGCACTACGCTATGCTTGGCCTCGTTGAGCAAGGCAAAGCGATGACCGCTGATATGGGCAATCCCTTCCATATCATCAATCCCTGTCACCTTGATTGTGCGCAAAACCTCGCCTGTCAGTGACAACTCAACGATCAGGGGCTTTTGGTTGGAAACAGTAAAGAGGGTATGGGTTTCATGGTTATAGCTCAGGTCTGATAGGTCAGAACCCACCCCGGGGATTTTCACCGCTTCATGCTCCACAACATAATGCTTGAGGTGCAAAGCATGATGTGGCTTGGTTTTCTGTGCATGCCAAATATGCCATGCAATCGCCTCCAACCTAAAGGCATAAGCGAGCGCCAGCAATGCTGCCATGATACATATCAACAGCAAGCCTAAACGCTTGCTCGGGAGAAATCGGGCCATCCTGCTTTATAATCCTTGAAAATCCTTACAGCAAACACGCTGCAAGCTAAAGAAATCGAATCCTGCAAGACTTTGTGCCGCAGCACAAAGTTCCGCAACGTATGGATGACGATCAGTAAGCATTTAATCAATCTGCCATTCCATTAGGCTAACACGCATCATGACCAGAACCTTGTCGTTCCATAAACACTGCGAACTATGTACCACTGCCGGAGGCATCATCCTCTGGCAAGATGCGCTTTGCAGAGTCGTACAGATTGATGATCACGACTATCCTGGCTTTTGCCGCATCATCCTCAACCGCCACGTCAAGGAGGTCACTGACCTCAAGCGTACTGACCGCGAGCACCTCATGCTGGTGGTGTTTGCAGTGGAAGAGGCCGTGCGTGAAGTGATGCACCCAGATAAGATCAACCTCGCCAGCCTCGGCAACATGACGCCGCATGTGCATTGGCATGTGATTCCCCGCTTCAAGCGTGATCGCCACTTCCCCAACCCCATCTGGGGAGAAAGCAAGCGCGAAAGCCTGCCCCAGGCACTAGACGCCAGTAGTACAGAAGCCCTGAAAAAAGCGATTGCAGCCAGGCTTGATCAAGGCGAACGGGTATTCATGGGTATCTAGCCACGTATAACAAACTCTCGGCTACCACACTGTTACTGCGTCGCTAGGCTGTCTTCCTTGGTAAAGGTCCAGGTACGGGTAATGCCGATGATGTCGTATTCCTTGCGAATATCTTCCGGAAACGCGGCATAAGGAGCAGCCAACTCCACAATACGCTTGGCGGCATCGTCCAGCACTTTGTGGCCTGAGCTACGCATGACCTGGATTTTCTCAATTGAGCCATCGGCACGTATATCCACTGATAGCGTTAACTGACCATATAGCTTATTTTCCTTAGCAGCCTCTGGGTAATTCAAGTTGCCAATTTTCTCCACCTTTTGCCGCCAGGCTTCGACATAAGTCGCAAACCGATATTCCTGGGTACGCCCCCCCAGTTCCTTACGTTTTGGGCGCTTTTGATATTCGTCCTGCTGCTTGGCTATCTGGGCTTCCAACCGGGCAATATCCATACTGCTTGCCACCAAGTCACGCGCATTGAAATTTTTAGGGGCATCCTGTTGTCGACCCTGATCGGGCGTAGCAGTCGCCGCACTCTGTGCAGGTGCTGATTCCAGCTTTTTCTGCTGGTTGATCTGGCTCATCAATTCCTGTGCCTGGCGCTCCAGCTCCGCCACTTTGTCCTGCTGCGTCTGTTGTTGCTTTTCTTGCCCTGGGCGCGCAGCCGAAGCAGCTTCCACAGCCTCGGCAGGAGCGAGTTCAGTCTTCTTTTTCTTCGGTGGCGGCAAGGCAGTTTTCATCTGCCGGTCAAGATCAGTATTGCCGCCCCTATCCAGATTGGCTTGCGCCAGGGCATCTGCCTTCTTTGGCTTGGATTCCGTCTTGGCATTCACCAACACGACTTCCAGCGGTGGAATCTTGTCCTTGAAGAACTTGAGGTCAGGTGCCTCAAAATTGACTGAAAGAATGACAATGATGTGGACAACGGCTGAGAGCAGCAGTGCCCAGCCAAGGATTCCCAACTCTTTCAAGCCATGCAAGTGCACTAGGCCAGCCTCTCCAGTAGGCGCTGGTGAATGCCACCAAAGCCGCCGTTGCTCATCACCAGGATATGGTCACCTGGCTGCGCCTCGGCAGCAATCGCCTCAATCAGCACCGCCATGCTGTCAAATGCTGCAGCCTTATGCTGGATGGGCTGTAAGGCAGCTGCTGCATCCCAACCCAAATGCTCGCCGTAGCAAAACACCAGGTCTGCATCAACCAGGCTAGCTGGCAATGCATCCTTCATTACACCCAGCTTCATGGTGTTGGAGCGAGGCTCCAGCACAGCAAGAATACGGGCCTTGCCCACCTTGTCGCGCAAGCCTGACACCGTGGTCGCAATCGCCGTAGGGTGATGGGCAAAATCATCATAGACGGTCATGCCATTGACCACGCCACGCACTTCCATACGGCGCTTGACGTTCTTGAACTCAGTCAGCGCAGCTATACCTGTTTCAATGGCAACGCCAGCATGACGTGCCGCTGCCAGAGCAGCCAGAGCGTTCATGCGATTGTGCTCGCCTAGCAACTGCCACTCGACACGTCCCCTGGCCTTGCCATGGAAGCGCACCGTAAAGCCACCCTCGGTATCGACCTCCTGCGCCTGCCAATCGGTACCGAAATACTCCACTGGCGTCCAGCAACCGCGCTTAATCACGCGCTTAAGACTATCTTCCTTGCCATTCGCCACGACCAGCCCACTGCTGGGCACGGTACGCACCAAATGGTGAAATTGTGTCTCGATGGCATACAGATCAGCAAAGATATCTGCATGATCAAATTCCAGGTTATTGAGGATAGCCGTACGTGGACGGTAATGCACAAACTTGGAGCGCTTATCGAAAAAGGCAGTGTCGTACTCATCGGCCTCAATCACGAAAAACGGCGAGATACTCTTCTCATCCTGTCGTGGCACGCCGGGAAGCCGCGCAGATACGCCGAAATTCTCCGGCACACCACCAATCAGGAAGCCCGGGGCCAAGCCCGCATATTCCAATATCCACGCCAGCATGGAGGTCGTTGTGGTTTTGCCATGCGTACCTGCCACAGCGAGCACCCACTTAGCTTGATCACCTTGCTGAGCGTAGAGGATATTCTCTGCCAGCCACTGCGGACCAGAAATATAAGGCAAGCCACGGTTGAGGATTTCCTCCATCAAGGGATTACCACGTGCAACCACATTACCAACGACATAGATATCGGGATTGAGCGACACCTGCTCGGGGCCGAAGCCCTCGATCAGCTCTATGCCCTGCGCCTCAAGCTGCGTGCTCATAGGAGGATAGACATTAGCATCGCAGCCGGTGACGCGATGTCCGGCGGCCTTGGCCAGCACGGCAATACCGCCCATGAAGGTGCCACAAATACCGAGAATATGGATATGCATAACGCTCAATAAACTTTCAAATCAGGGTTGATTGTAGCAAAGCCGCTGCTTCAGGTGCTCAGGACAGGTTCGGTGCCAGCCAACGCTCCAGGTATTCCTTTGGTAAACCGCGACGATTCGCCATATCCAGCAGTTGGTCTTCACCTATCTTGTCCACGCTGAAATACTTGGATTCAGGGTGCGCAAAATAAAAGCCCGACACCGCCGCTCCAGGCATCATGGCAAACGAATCCGTCAGTTGAATACTTACCTCTTCACATTGCATGACGTTGAACATATCCGGTTTGACGGTATGGTCAGGGCAGGCCGGATAACCAGGCGCAGGGCGAATGCCACGGTATTGCTCCTTGATCAGGGCCTCGTTGCTCAACGCCTCATCCGGCACATAGCCCCACAAATCCTTACGCACACGTTCATGCAAATACTCAGCAAAAGCCTCTGCCAAGCGGTCTGCCAGCGATTTCAACATAATGCTGCTGTAGTCATCGTGGGCCGCCTCAAAACGCTGTTCGTATTTCTCGATGCCTAATCCACCCGTGACGGCAAACATGCCAATGTAATCGGCAATACCACTATCTTTGGGCGCAATGAAATCAGCCAGGCATTGATTGGGGCGTTGCTCACCATTCACCACTGGCTTCTGCGTCTGTTGCCGCATGCCGTAGTAAGTGAACGCTACCTGGCTACGGCTATCATCAGTGTAAATCTCGATATCGTCGTCATTAACAGTATTCGCTGGCAACAAGGCCACCACCCCGCTGGCAGTGAGCCAGCGCCCATCAATGATCTTCTTCAGCATGGCTTGCCCTTCGGCAAAAAGCTTGCTCGCAGCCTCGCCAACCACCTCGTCCTTGAGGATAGCGGGATATGGCCCTGCCAGGTCCCAGGTCTGGAAGAAAGGTCCCCAATCGATATATTGCGCAATCGTCGCCAGATCAATGTTCTTGAACACGCGACGGCCAATAAACTTGGGCTTGATCGGAGTATTCGCACCATCAAAGCTGAGCTTGGCCTTGTTGGCCCGCGCATCGGCAATCGTCAGCAAAGGTGTGCCTTTTTTGTTGGCATGCTGGATACGCACCCGCTCGTAATCCTGCTCCAGATCGGCGATATAAGTGTCGCGTTGTTCTGGCGTAAGCAGGGATTGCATCACCGAGACCGAGCGTGAAGCATCCGGCACATAAATCACCGGGCCATCATAGTGCGGTGCGATCTTGACTGCGGTATGCGCCCGCGATGTGGTCGCACCACCGATCAGCAAGGGCATCTTGAGCCCGTGGAAATACGGGTCGCGCTGCATCTCGCGCGCCACGTGCGCCATTTCTTCCAGCGAAGGCGTGATCAGGCCAGACAGGCCGATGATATCTGCCCCGGTGGCCTTGGCCTGCTCCAAGATTTCCGAGCACGGCACCATCACGCCCATATTCACCACTTCGAAGTTATTGCATTGCAACACCACCGAGACAATGTTCTTGCCGATGTCGTGCACATCGCCCTTGACCGTGGCAATCACCATCTTGCCCTTAGGCTTGGCCACAATGCCGGTACGCTCTTCTTCCGCGCGCTTTTCTTCCTCAATGAAGGGCACCAGATGTGCCACGGCCTGCTTCATGACACGCGCCGATTTCACCACCTGCGGCAGGAACATCTTGCCCTGACCAAACAGGTCGCCGACCACATTCATGCCATCCATCAGCGGGCCTTCAATCACGTGGATCGGGCGGCCACCGTTATTCATGACTTTTTGCCGGGCTTCTTCTGTATCGGCAACAATGAATTCGGTCAGGCCATGCACCATGGCATATTCCAGGCGCTTTTCCACAGTGACCGGATTTTCCGGCGTGCCGCGCCAATCCAGCGTGGCTTCCTGTTTCTTACCGCCTGCCGCCAACGTGGCGGCAAACTCGATCATGCGTTCGGTAGCATCTTCACGGCGATTGAGCACCACATCCTCGACGCGCTCACGCAGCTCGGGGTTGAGATCGTCATAAACGCCTATCATGCCGGCATTGACGATACCCATGGTCATGCCAGCTTTGATGGCGTGATAGAGGAAAACGGTGTGGATAGCCTCCCGCGCTGCCTCGTTGCCACGGAAGCTGAAGCTCACATTGGACACACCACCGGAAATCCGCGCGTAGGGCAGGTTTTCCTTGATCCAGCGTGTGGCATTGATAAAGTCCACGGCGTAGTTATTGTGCTCTTCGATACCCGTCGCCACGGCAAAAATATTCGGGTCGAAGATGATGTCTTCCGGCGGAAAATCCAGCTTCTCCACCAGCAAGTCATAGGCGCGCTTGCAAATTTCGATCTTGCGTTCAAAGGTATCGGCCTGCCCGACTTCGTCAAACGCCATGACAATCACCGCGGCACCATAGCGGCGGCATAATTTGGCCTGGCGCAGGAACTCCTCCTCGCCCTCCTTCATGGAAATCGAGTTGACGATGGATTTACCCTGCACGCACTTGAGACCTGCCTCGATCACTGCCCACTTGGACGAGTCGATCATGATAGGCACACGTGCAATATCCGGCTCGGAAGCCACCAGATTGAGGAAATGCGTCATGGCATGCAGGGCATCCAGCATGCCTTCATCCATGTTAATGTCGATCACCTGCGCGCCGTTCTCGACCTGCTGACGTGCCACCACCAACGCCTCTTCGTATTGCTCGTTGAGGATCATACGTGCAAAGGCCTTGGAGCCTGTGACATTGGTACGCTCACCCACGTTCACATACAGGGAGTCTTCATCAATCGTGAATGGCTCCAACCCGGCCAGCCGGGTCGCCACAGGAATCTCTGGAATACGACGCGGTGCAATCGTCTTGACCGTCTCGGCAATCGCCGCAATATGCGGCGGCGTGGTGCCACAACAGCCGCCAGCGATATTTACAAAGCCGCTCTCGGCAAACTCCTTGAGCAGGGCCGATGTATCGGCTGGCTTTTCATCAAAGCCAGTATCCGACATGGGATTTGGTAAACCAGCATTAGGGTAAATACACACAAAAGTCTCGGCGATCTTGCTGAGCTCTTCCGCATACGGCCGCATCAGCGCGGCACCCAGGGCACAGTTCAGTCCTATGGTCAGTGGGCGCGCATGGCGCACCGAGTTCCAGAATGCAGGCACGGTCTGGCCTGACAAGATACGTCCCGATGCATCCGTCACCGTGCCAGAAATCATGATAGGCAGGCGCTTACCGGTTTCCTCAAAATACTGGTCGATTGCAAATAACGCCGCCTTGCAGTTGAGCGTATCAAAAATAGTCTCGACCATGAGGATATCCGCACCGCCATCAACCAGGCCGCGGGTCTGTTCATGATAAGCCGCCACCAACTGGTCAAAGGTGACGTTGCGCGCGGCTGGGTCGTTCACGTCCGGGGAAATGGATGCCGTCTTTGGCGTCGGGCCCAGCGCGCCTGCCACGAAACGTGGTTTGTCAGGCGTGGAATAATTATCGCAAGCTGCACGTGCCAGCTTGGCGGCCTCGACGTTCATTTCATAAGCCAAATGGGCCATGAAATAGTCTTCCTGCGCCACGCTAGTCGCACCGAAGGTATTGGTCTCAATAATGTCTGCACCAGCTGCTAGGTATTGCTCGTGGATTTCTTGGATGATGCGCGGCTGGGTAAAGGTCAACAGTTCGTTATTGCCTTTGACGAACAGCTCCCGCTCGCCCGCTGGTGCGGCAAAGTCGGCAAAGCGACCACTAGGCCCGCCGCGATAATCCTCTTCCGTCAGCTTGTATTGCTGGATCATGGTCCCCATCGCACCATCCAGAATCATGATGCGCTTGGCGAGGATTTCCCTGAGCAAGACCTCTGTGGGGGACATTTCGTAATGTTTCATGCAAAACCTTAAATGCTGGCGGACTGACACCTGCCAGGTGATTGAATATTCAGCGCGTGATTATAAAACAGCTGGGGCATCCCGCATAACACAGCGATGATTTCAATGCAGATTCCTGGCCCTAGTTGGTAGGCTAGGCAAGCAAGCCAGTACCCAACAGGCTGCCTATCCAATAGGTCAACCCACCAGCAGCAGCCCCAATCAGCAACATACGTGCACCACCATAGAGCATATTGCGCCCACTGAACAAGGCAAGCGTGGCACCCACAATAAACAACGCCGCTCCCGTCAGGCCCAACGCCAGCTCCAGCGTATGCGTGGAGAGATGCAGCAACCATGGCAGCAAGGGAATCGTACCGCCGACCAGAAACGATACAAACGACGAGATCGCTGCCGCCCATGGCGACCCGAGTTCATCAGGGTTCAAGCCCAGCTCTTCGCGCGTCAGGACATCCAAGCCCAACTCTGGATCAGCCACCAAGCGATTGGCCAACTGCTGTGCTTCCGTCCGCTCCAGGCCTCGTGCCTGGTAAATCAGGGCCAGTTCGGCGGCTTCTTGCGCTGGGTACAACGCCAGCTCCTCACGTTCCAGGGCAATTTGATGCTCAAACAGTTCGCGCTGCGAACGCATGGACACATACTCGCCCGCCGCCATGGAAAACGCACCAGCCAATAGCCCTGCAACCCCGGATAGCAAGATTACCGAAGCGCTACTTGATGCACCTGCCACCCCTAATACAAGACAGGCGATGGACACCAACCCATCATTCACCCCGAATACGGCAGCGCGCAAACCGCCATTGTTACCCGCCAGCTTGTGTCGCCCGCCCACTTCATTCACCTGGGTCGGCATGGCATGACTCACCAGATCCATGCGTTTTGCACCATAAGCCGACAAACCACGTACCTTGCTGGCGGCCAATACCGGGCGAATCCGCCTAGGCCCGAGACCATGTGCCAACCAAACGATCATCCGGGTATGCATATCGGGCCGATAAGCAGCAATTGCATGCCCAGCCTCTGCCAGCTTCGCCTCCCACACTTGTGCTTGTTGCATGGCAGCGGCTTCCAGCCCCTCAAACATCTGCGCTAATGCTGGATCAGGCTCACACTTTGACAAGGCGCTGTATAAATAAGCCGAGCGCTGTTCTTCGCGCCAACCTTGCAAAAAATCTGTCATCTCTATAATCCCAGCCTGCGATATTGCACCGCTTCGGCAATATGCGCACTTTGTATGCCATCGCTCGCCGCGAGGTCAGCAATGGTACGCGCTACCTTGAGAATACGATGATACGCACGTGCAGAGAGGTCAAGCCTTGCCATCGCCTGCTTCAGCAGTGCGCTCCCAGCGGTGTCCGGCTGACAATACTCATCCACCTGAAGACTGGTCAACAAGTAGTTGCTCACCCCTTGCCTATCCAGTTGCCGCTGTCTTGCCACTTCTACACGCGCTTTGATTATGGCGCTCGCTTCCCCTGGTGCTGCATGCAGCAGTTCGTCCTCACTCAAGGCGGGCACCTGGATATGGAGATCAATACGATCAAGCAATGGTCCGGATAGGCGCTGGCGATAGCGGGTGATCTGATCCGGCGTGCATCGGCATTTACCGTTAGGGTGCCCGCAATAACCGCATGGGCAAGGATTCATTGCGGCAATCAACTGGAAACGTGCCGGAAACTCTGCTTGCCGCGCCGCACGCGAAACCGTGATATGCCCGGACTCCAGCGGCTCACGCAAGACTTCAAGCACCTTGCGATCAAACTCCGCCAACTCATCCAGGAACAATACCCCATGATGGGCCAGCGAAATCTCGCCTGGCTTGGGAATGGCCCCGCCCCCGACCAAGGCGACGCCTGACGCAGTATGGTGCGGGGCACGATAAGGCCGCTTGCCCCAGTCCCTGGCATGAAAGCCCTTGCTCAACGACTGGATGGCAGCAGACTCCAAGGCCTCAGCCTCCGTCATCGCAGGCAGAATGCTAGAGAAACGTGAAGCCAGCATGGATTTCCCGGTACCGGGAGGGCCAGACATCAGCACACTATGTCCGCCGGCGGCAGCAATTTCCAGCGCACGCTTGGCCTGAAGCTGACCTTTCACCTCGGCAAAATCTGCAGCAGCCAATACAGCTGGCTCAATATTAACGGGCTGTGGCAGCAATGACTCTCGCCCTGCCAGGTGCGCACATACTTGCAGCAAGCTGCTGGCAGGCAAAACGGTGGCGCCCTGCACCAGCGCTGCTTCCATAGCACTCTCTTGAGGCAGGATAAATGTGCGGCCACTCTCCTTCGCTTTATACGCCATGGCCAATGCACCACGGATATTGCGTAACTCACCTGTCAACGCCAGCTCACCAGCAACTTCATACTGATCCAGCCCTTGCGCAGGAATTTGGCCAGATGCGGCGAGAATGCCTAATGCAATAGGCAAATCATAACGTCCGCTTTCCTTGGGAAGGTCGGCAGGTGCCAAGTTGACAGTGATACGACGTGCGGGAAATTCAAACTGAGCGGTTTGCAAAGCAGCACGCACCCTGTCTTTGCTTTCCTTCACTTCTGCTTCGGGTAAACCAACAATGGTAAAGCTCGGCAAGCCATTGGCGAGATGCACTTCTACCGCAACCTCTGGTGCCTCCATGCCAGCTAAGGCACGGCTATATAACACCGCGAGTGCCATGATCAGGAAGGCTGTCCTAGCTTGACCTCAATATCAGCCAATTGCTTTTCCAAATCAGCAAGTTGAGCGCGTGTCTTACGGAGTATCTCTGCCTGGATATCAAACTCTTCCCGCGTCACAAGCTCCAGTTTAGTGAATGCGCCCTGTAATAGTGCATGCACATTGTGCTCAACACCTTCAGCGGGCAAGGATGAGTATATTTCCTTGATTTTATTTGATAATTCTTCGAAAAACTGAGCATTCATCACTTATAAATCTCCCAAAACATCCGCAGTTTAGCAGCTTTTACTTCCCAAAAATCCAGATTAAACATAACAAACTCAATCACTTACCGATAAAAATCAAGCTTCGCACCATTCCAGATCGTTAAAAATCCCAAAAAATATCACATAACCCATTGTTTTATATAAATGTTGTTTTTATGGCACAGGTGTTGCTTATTACCCAACGCAGAGTTTTCGTTGTTGTTTTATTTTTCAAACCTTGAAAGGGTACATTATGCGTAATTCGCTTCTACTTGCCGCCATCGTTGGCACATTTGCAGCACCTGCCGCCGTTATGGCCGAAGAAGCTGCTGAGGCAACCTCCCCTCACACCATTACATACAACGTTGGCCTCACAAGCAACTATATCTTCCGTGGTACCAGCCAATCTGGTGACCGCCCAGCCATTCAAGGTGGTATGGATTACTCCCACTCCAGTGGCTTCTACCTCGGCACTTGGGCCTCCAGCATTAGCTGGCTGGCTGATACTGGCGCCGATGGTGCAGGTGGTGACCGCGCTTACAACAGCTCCAGCATGGAATGGGATCTGTATGGTGGTTACACTGCTGAAATCGGCGAAACCGGCATCACTTATGACGTAGGTGTATTGCAATACATCTACCCAGGTCGTCGTAATTCTGTGAGCGGCAGCTACAATGCCGATACCACTGAAATCTACGGTGGCCTGTCCTACAAGTGGGTTTCCGCGAAGTACTCCTGGTCACCAAGCAAGTCAGCCTTTGGTTTCGAAGGCCGTGGTGCTAGCTATATCGACCTGACCCTGGAAGTACCATTTGGCGAATCTGGCTATAGCGCGATTGCCCACGTGGGTCGTCAAGAGTTCGGCAATGGCCCTAACGAATACGACTACACTGACTGGAAACTGGGCTTGAGCAAGGCTTGGGATAACGGTATCGTAGTTGGTGGTTACTATACTGACACCGATGCTGACCGTCAGGCTTTCACTTATGGCCCTGTGTTCTCCGGTAAGGAAAACTGGACTTTGTTCGTACAAAAGACTTTCTAAGCAGACAGTCATGTGAGAAGGCAAGGCAGTTTGCCTTGCCTTTCTGCTTTTTATAAGACGAGGAGATAACCATGAAATTTGTATCCGCCATCATCAAGCCGTTCAAGCTTGACGAAGTGCGTGAAGCCCTTTCCTCCATTGGAGTACAAGGCATCACCGTCACTGAAGTCAAAGGCTTTGGTCGCCAAAAAGGCCACACTGAGCTTTACCGTGGTGCAGAATACGTTGTCGACTTTTTGCCCAAGGTAAAACTGGAGGTGGCCATTGCCGATGAATTACTTGACCAGGTAGTCGAAGTAATCGAGAAATCTGCCACCACTGGCAAAATCGGCGATGGCAAGATCTTTGTCTTCAACCTGGAACAGGTCTATCGTATCCGCACTGGTGAAACCGGCGCTGATGCGCTTTAAGGGGTCCAAAATGAAAAAAATTCTTTCCATGATTGCACTGGTTAGCGCGCTAGGATTCTCTGGCTTTGCGCTAGCTGAAGAGGCAGCTGTCGTCGTTGACGAGGCCGTTACCACCGAAGTCGCTCCTGCCGCCGCTGCTGTCGTCGAAACCGTCACTGAGGCCGTGCCAACTCTCAGCGCTGGCGATACCGCCTGGACTATCGTTGCCACCGTATTGGTGTTGGCGATGATCATTCCGGGTGTTGCTCTATTCTACGGTGGCTTGGTGCGCACCAAGAATATGGTTTCTGTCCTGACACAGGTATTTGTCACCACTGCACTCATGTCCGTGATTTGGGTCGTATATGGCTACAGCCTGGCCTTCACTGACGGTGGCAGCTTGAACGCCTATATCGGCGGCTTCAGCAAAACCCTGCTCGCGGGCATTACGCCAGACACCCTACTGGATGGCGGCACTATCCCTGAATATGTCTTCGTGACCTTCCAATTAACCTTTGCCGCGATTACCCCTGCACTGATTGTCGGTGGTTTTGCAGAGCGCATGAAATTCTCTGCAGTACTCGCCTTCCTCGCGTTGTGGGTCACATTCGTCTACATCCCGATTGCCCACATGGTATGGGGCGGCGGCTTCCTCGGCGAACTAGGCGCAGCTGACTTTGCTGGTGGCACAGTGGTGCACATGAATGCTGGTATTGCCGCACTGGTCGGTGCGATTGTAGTCGGCAAGCGCCTGGGCTATGGCAAGGAAGCGATGCCTCCGCACAGCATCACATTGACCATGATTGGTGCTTCCATGCTGTGGGTAGGCTGGTTCGGCTTCAACGTAGGTAGTGAACTGGCTGCCGATGGCACTGCTGGCCTCGCACTCATCAACACTCAAGCCGCCACTGGTGCTGCTGTACTAGGCTGGTTGTTTGCTGAATGGTTGTTCAAGGGCAAACCATCCTTGCTAGGAGCCGTTTCTGGTGCAGTAGCAGGCTTGGTCGCCATCACCCCTGCTTGCGGCTTCCTTGGCCCTGTTGGCTCCATCATCCTTGGCTTTATCGCCAGCGTGATCGCCTTCTGGGCAGTCACCAGCCTCAAGGTTAAACTGGGCTACGATGATTCCTTGGATGTATTTGGCATCCACGGTGTCGCTGGCTTGATCGGCGCGATCGGCACTGGCATCCTCATGAGCACTGATTTCGGTGGCGTAGGCTACGAAGAAGGCGTGACCATGGGCAGCCAGCTCTACGCACAAACAGTTGCGATTGGCGTGACGATTGTATGGGGCGGCCTCGGTAGCTACATCTTGTTCAAGATCGTTGACCTCTTCATCGGCCTGCGTGCCACTGAAGAAGCTGAACGAGAAGGCCTGGATACTGCTGAGCACGGTGAACGTGCCTATCACTACTAAATCCTAATCGTGGGATAAACAAACGGGCGCTTTTAGCGCCCGTTTTTCTTTGATACGAGTGGTTCAACCATTACGCCTCAAACTGCTCAACACCTTCATGCACCCAATCGGGGCAATCCTGCACCACTTGATCACAGCATTCATTGACATCCTTGCAAAACCAGCCTGATTTGGCCCTAAAAAACTGGCACAGCACTTGCTTATGTATTAGCAAGCGTAATGTGATCTTTACGTCGCAAGACCTGGAACATTTTACTGCCTAGTTTTATGCATTATCTCCTCCTCCTCAGGGCGCTTATAGCGCCCTTTTTTTTCGCCTCTGCACAGCTTTAGGCTAAAATCTCCGCCTATTCTCTTGGCTTATCAGGTGCCCCTTACCATGATGGTTCCACACCTTACAACGGCCCTTACCGGCCCCTTACTTGAACTGGAAAAACGGCTGCTCGACAACATGCCGCGCATTGAGCACTGGTTCCGCAGCCAATGGCAAGAACATGGCGCACCGTTCTATGCTTCAGTAGATTTACGTAACGCAGGCTTCAAACTCGCGCCAGTGGATACCAATTTGTTTCCAGGAGGCTTCAACAACCTCAACCCAGACTTCTTGCCGCTCGGGATTCAAGCGGCAATGGTGGCTGTAGAAAAAATCTGCCCTGATGCTCGCCGACTACTAGTGATTCCAGAGAATCACACGCGCAACACCTTTTACCTGCGTAATGTATATGCCCTTACCCACATCCTGCGCCAGGCAGGGCTGGAAGTGCGCATAGGCAGCATTTCACCCGAGATTACAGAACCGACATTTCTGGAAACGCATGATGGCCACAGCATCCTGCTAGAGCCAGTGCAACGCAAGGGCAATCGCCTGGTACTGGATAACTTCGATAGTTGCGCCATCCTGCTCAACAATGACCTGTCAGGTGGTATCCCTGAAATACTGCAAGGGCTGGAGCAATCGTTAATCCCGCCATTGCACGCAGGATGGGCCACGCGCCGTAAATCGCATCATTTCACTGCCTATAACCACATCGTGGAAGAATTTGCTTCCCTGATCGAGATAGACCCCTGGCTACTCAACCCTTATTTTGACACCTGTGACGGCCTGGATTTTCATGCACGTGTTGGCGAAGATCGACTAGCAGACAAAGTTGAGGCCCTGCTGGCGAAAATCCGTGAAAAATATGCAGAATATGGCGTCAAGCAGGAACCCTTTGTCATCGTCAAGGCCGATGCTGGCACCTATGGCATGGGCATCATGACCGTCAAGAGCCCTGACGATGTGCGTGACCTCAATCGCAAACAACGCAACAAAATGTCCGTGGTGAAGGAAGGGCTCAAGGTTAGCGAAGTCATCCTGCAAGAAGGCGTCTATACCTTCGAGCACCTCAACGAGGCCGTTGCCGAACCTGTGATCTACATGATGGATCACTTCGTGGTAGGTGGTTTCTACCGTGTGCATACTTCACGTGGCGCTGACGAAAACCTCAATGCCCCAGGCATGCACTTTGAGCCCCTCGCCTTTGCAACACCCTGCTCCACACCAGATTGTGCAGGCGCACCAGACGCTCCGCCCAACCGCTTTTATGCCTACGGCGTGGTCGCAAGGCTGGCACTACTTGCAGCCTCCATCGAACTGGAAGAAACCGACCCGGACAACCTAGACTAGAGCTATTAACACTTCAATGATGCGCATCGCCTTTATTCTCGACCCATTGGACAGCCTTAAGCCCTACAAGGACACTAGCCTGGCTATCATGCGCGAAGCCGCAGCACGCGGGCACTCGCTACATGTCGCCATGCAACACGATCTCCTGCTGCGTCACGACAAAGCCCACCTGAGGTGTCGCCCTTTCAAGTTTGCAGATGATGCGACATGGTATTCACTGGGAAACATTGCAGAAGAGGCACCACAAGCCTTTGATGCCATCCTCATGCGCAAGGATCCGCCGTTCGACAATGAATACCTCTACAGCACTTACTTGCTGGAGCAGGCGGCAAAACAAGGTGCTCGCATCTATAACAACCCAGCTGCCATTCGCGATTGGAACGAAAAGCTCGCAGTACTCAACTTCCCGCAGTTTGCGCCTACTTTCCTTGTCAGCAGCGAACAAGCATTGATTCGAGAATTTCTTGCTGAGCATGAAGATATCGTCGTCAAGCCACTGGATGGCATGGGTGGCAGCGGTGTCTTCCGCCTCAAGCAGGGCGACCCCAATCTCGGCGTCATCCTTGAAACCATTACGCAACATGGCAAGCAGACCATCATGGCGCAACGCTACCTGCCTGCGATCACGCAGGGTGATAAACGCATTATCGTCATTGATGGCGAGCCACTGCCTTACGCGTTGGCCCGCATCCCGCAAAATGGCGAAACACGTGGCAACCTTGCCGCTGGCGGGAGGGGAGTTGCCCAAGCACTGACCGATCGTGACTACGAGATCGCCAATACCGTCGGCAAGGTGCTGAAGGAAAAAGGCTTGTTCCTGGTCGGCCTGGACGTGATCGGTGAACATCTCACCGAAATCAACGTCACCAGCCCTACAGGCATGGTCGAGATTGCTGCACAGACGGATTGCAATCCAGCCACCATCCTACTCGACAAGCTGGAAACCACAGCACAATAAAAAAGCCAGGGCGCACACCCTGGCTTTGCTAAAACATTTCCCCTGGGGAAACCTACTTAGTCAGTTCACGCCAGCCAGTGCGCCGGGAAACACTATCAGAAGCAGCAGTATCAATGCCTATCGTGGTCTTGCGGCCTTGTGCATCAGTAATAATGGCTTTCAACTGCCCATTGGGCAGGCGCACAATCACCATCCCCACCGTCAACCCTGTGGCAAGTTTCTGGCCAAAATGCGTTGCGCCTGGCACCATCAGTCCCGTACGGTAATCAAACTGGTAAACCCGCGTCGTGCCACCTAGCGAGCAACCATCCGAATTGACGTTATCAATCTGCGGTGTGTTGCTGTTGATCGTCAATGTGCCCAGTGCCAATTGAGGGTCAAGATTAACGCGCTCGCGCGTCTCAGGCAGGTCAACATACCAGCCACCACCTGCCCAATCCAGCGCACTGCCATCAATTGAGGAAGTCGTATCGCCATGCGTGATGACTCGGGCTGTCAGCGCACGTCCGGTGTAACTCACGCCATTATCGCGGATGGCATATACCGACTGTACCTGGCTGTTGGTCACATCGCTTAGCCCCAAGTAACGACCAGTTGCCACGAAAATGACTGGTTCTGTCACCTTGGGCACCTTGCCGATCTCAGGTTTTGTGGTAATCGGCTGGCCGAGACCTGCCGGATCAGTCAGCCTAGCCATGAGACTAATCGTAGGTATTGATGCTTCCAGATTAACTTTCCACAAGTTGCCTTGGAGATCACCACCGTACAATGCCACCGAAGCAGCATTGATATCGGCATTGCCGTTAATCCCAGAACTACTAGCCAGCTTTGCAAAACCGCTCGGCGTCTCAGCTGTACCTTCGCCTGTGCCTAATTTATGAATCAATGCACCAGTAATCGCATCCACCACGAACAGGTACCCTTGGCCATTACCGGGTGAGACATTGTTATAACCCGAAGTAAACATCACCACCCAGCGGCCTGCATTGGCGCTACCTTCCGGTAGCTTGGTAATGATAGGGTTACCGTAAGTAAACCCCAGGTCTGCATCCGCATGGCTGCAATAAGCTTCACTATGGCAGAACTCCCACAATGCCTTGGGATTATCCTCGCTAGTTACATCCAATGCGTAATATCCACGCCCGCCCGCATTCAAGCCTCCGACCAGAATGGTGCGCCAAGCAGATGTCGAAGCATCATACACATCCATCACCTGCGGCGAACCATCCACGAGGAACTGGTGATTCGCACCGTAGTTCTTGTCCGCCAGTTTATACATATTAGGCATGACAGAGTGCGGCACATAGGCCCAGCTTTCTGCTCCATTGGTCGTGTTGAATGCGTGCAACATGCCATCGTTACCGCCGACATACAGCATGCCATGCCGATCCGCCTGGGCAGTCTTGAACGCTTGGTAATTAGGGGTGACGCTATCAATAAAGTTGAATCGCGGTTGCTTCACGTAGGCAGGCGCAGAGTTGACGATATCGCCAAGCAAATGTGTACGCAGGCGGTAGGCCTTTTCGGTTTGGGCAAGCTCACCGCTATTGATGGATTGACCACGCAGATAATTCAGCAGGTTCTCGCCCGAATTGGCGATTGCCTTGGTATCGGCATTGAACCCATTGCACTGCGACAGCAACTCACACTTGTTATTGAAGTAAGCCTTTTCCTCAGCACTCAAGTTATCCCAGGCAAATGGCTCTATCATCTGCGAGCTGGGATCAATCTTGAAAATACTGCGACCACTACCATTCAATTGCGCCTGCGCACTCCACACATGCGCTTCGCTCACCGTGCCATCGGTAGGGTTGATGGTCTGCGCCTGCACGTCGCCATCCCAATGCACACTGCGATAAGTCGAGCTGAAAATATAGTTATCGGTTTGTGTGATATTCGGGCTGCTGGTCGCCGAGGCCGCAGCAGCACCTGTTCTATCTGATACACCAGCTAGGGCACTCCGCAAACCCGATACCAGCTCTTTAGGTTGTTTGGCACTGAAATACAAGCCACGACCATTGACTGCGGCATGCCAGAGGTCATCTAAAGCACTGGGGGAATCAGCAGCAGGAATTGGCCAATTACATGTTTCACCTGGAGCCCAATGGCAATCCACAGCTCCTTGCTTGATCATTGCAAAATCACCATCATTGGCAATTTCATAATCAGAGCGGTAATTCATCTCCCCATCAAGCCCCAACCCCAGCGTAAACGTGTTCATATGCTGTGCCGGGTTTCTGTCTTTGCTTGTGGTAGGAACCTTGTCTTCCATGTCAGGTCGCAAGTCCGTTTTGTAATAATACATAGCCACATCTGCTAGTGTTTCCGCAGCTAATGGCACTGTTTCATTATTCACAACCTTTGTTGGATTACCGTCATATGCTCCATCAGCACGCCTAGAATATTTTTCATCTTTACTATCCTGAGTGCCAATTTCACCACCGTCCCTGGTCATTCCTTTATTGCCATTCCAATATCCATCGGTCGTCAAGATAGTGAAATTTTGTTGGCATGCAAATTGAACTGGGTCATCCGCCATCCCAGCATTTATTCCACTAGTTACTCCAGAAAAATGCCTGCCTACCCTCGATAACGCCTCCCTTAAAGGAGTACCACCTGAAGCACTGGAAGAATAGAATTTTTTATACCAGTTAGTCTTGTGAGCAGGATTAAATGTATCAACCTTGAGGTATTTATTCGCGCTTACTGGTGAACCAGTGTTGATAGTGATAAATCCTACTCGGTAATTATTATCAATTGTTGCAAAGGCATGCCCTGCCGCACTTTTCATGGCAAAAGAGCGAGTACGATAATAGGCATACCAATTAGCAAAATTGGTCATTTCTTCCGCGTAACTGCACGAAGCCCCAGCACAATCTACGCGATCGGGATATTTTGTGAAGGTTTTGCCAGATGTAATATCCACTCGCACAAAATCGCCATATCGCGCATTACGATGATCTCCATCATGTTTTGCTTGGCAACGTGCATCTGATCCACTTACTACAGATGCACTACCAGCATCTGCCGCAGTTTTGCAATACCTCACGTAAGCAGGTCGTGTATGAGTAACAGATAGCGTCGACTGGCAAATAGTGAGGTTAATATCCTGACAATACTCTTTAGGCGTGATTAAGAAATAATGTGGGTTACTATCTCTATTCCTTGCAGTAGAGTAACTCCCATCATCAGCGGGCCAGTCATAACCCTTTGTAGAACTACCATTTTTATCAACTCCATTCCGTTTGCACTCCCATTGCCAACTTGAATTTCTTTGGCAATATTCTCGCTCAGGATATTGCGTAATAATATTTGCAACCCCAGAACTCTGGGCACAATCGTCATCAAGTTGGTGCCCAATTAGTCTCACTGCTTGCCATCCATTGGTATTAGTTCCATTCATGGTTGGTAAAGTTTGTGATGCATCACAAGGGCTAATTGGCGGCGTATAACTAATCGCAGGATTATAGTAAACCCCATTAACCAGAGGACTGTAAATCGGAGGATCTCCTCCATTAGTTGGTTTATTTTGCCCAGTTTGCGAAGTGCCTCCACATGTCGCAGTCATAGCGCCATTGCTCGCACGACACTTCCCCGCAGTTTGGGTATACCCTAGGAAGTCCGGCATAAAATTAAAATTCATGCTGCCCGAATCATCCAGCACGAACATCACATTAGGCCGCACCACAGTGCCTGACGCAGTGGAAAGCGGATTGCTGGAAATATCGGTCACTGCAGCTTGCGCACTCAGTAGATACCCAACCAACGAGCTGATCAGCAGCAGGTTTTTCCACCAGAATCTTGTGTGATGTTGTTGCATGATTGTTCTCCCTGTAAGACTGGGGGTGTTTATACCGGCACCATGACTGTGGCCTGAACGATGCTGACGGTGTTGCGAGGGCCGAGCACGCGGGCGGTGATGCGGTAGTAGATGGATGGATTGGATTGATAGACAGCCGCCCCGATTTGCAAGCTGCTGCCCAATGTAGCGTTAGTCACCGGGGCTTTGGATAAAGAGGTAGAACAAGAGTTGGCCTGACCTGTGCCGTCTTCACCGTTATAGGCCCCTGTGGTCCGGCACAGCCTGTGAATGAGGTACTGCACCCGATTACCGGCAGCATCAGCACCTAAATCCACTGCATTACTCCAAATGCTGTTGCCATACCAGTCAGGCTCGGTACTCAAGGTATTGGCGATATAGCCATGAGATGGATTGCTGTCGGCCAACGCATTGCGATTGTTATCCAGCCATACCAGGGCAGCCTGCAAACCACGGTCTGCGGACATGGTGGCGGATTGCTTGAAGGCAAGGTTACCGGCGATGACGTTGCCGGAATCGACGGCACGCCATAACGCCAGGCCAGCCAATGTCATGGCGATTAGCACGATCAGCGCCACCATGAGTACCACGCCATGTTGGCGTGATGCCGGTGCAATAGCAGGCATCATCAGCTTTTGCTTCATGTTGGAGGCTTCCACAAGATATTACGAATGACCACGGTCGTCTCGAACACACGGTAACGGTATTGTTGCCAGTTTTCCTGCGTAGAAACATTGCCGAAGGTGCCGCCCACCCAGCGAGGCAAGTCAGTGGTGACATTGCTTGACTCACGCTTGCTGCTGCGGCTCACTAACCCAACCCGTATGGCAATCACTTTTTCCCATTCATCCCAGCTAACCACGCCATTGCCATCTAGGTCAGGGGATGTGCGATATTCATCCACGGTATTTTCGGTATCACCATCGAGATTCAGGCCGTAATCTGCTTGTAGATCAATCACGCCATCAGCGATCAACTCAGCCTCCCCACTCAGTGCCGAGAGTACCTGCAAGCCACCATCGACAATGGAATAGCGATTGCTCACGGGACTCCTGCCCATGTTGTACAGTTGGGCACCACTATTGAATATCTGATTGCCCTGATAGCGTCCTGAGGCGGCATGAGTAATATTGTTTTGATAAGGATTGCCAGGGGTTGCGGTAATCTGCACCAAGTCGCAATCCTGCCCAGGAGCGGCCACTACCAGCACATCGTTGACATTGAAGCCAAAACGGTTAGAGACCACGTAATCGGCAGTTGCCGCAGCCATCGTCTGCATCAATGCAGTAGGGCTGGTGACCATGCTGGCATTGCTATAGGTAAGCTGGATCGCATCAGGCGCAGTATCTAGGCCCTGAGTAATCACCGCAGGCGTCAACAGGAAATCAATGGCATATCCCGTGCTGCCATCCGTACCCAGAACACGGCACCCCAGGTTTTGCGATACGTTCATGCCGTAGCCCGATTGACGGATATCGCGCTCAATCGCCAGTAATGCCAGTGCGCCATTCTGCTGCGCAGTACCGCCACTGTTAGTGGTGCGGTTGTTATCCTGTGAAACGGATAACACCTGGGCAATCACCAGCATGCCGATCAGGCCGATAGTCATGCCAACCATGACCTCCACCAAGCTAAACCCGGCATGTGGTTTCAATAAGGCGTTCATCTTCATGGCGTTTGATTCGTATTGATATAAGCCACAGTAGTGTGGCTATGCGGCTCGGTTTCGGCAGGTGGTTGCCAGAAGACGGTTACCGTAGCGGTGAAACCGGCAGTCGCATCGCCTGCAATCACCACGGTAGGTGCCTTGTTTTCAGCCCCGGGCAAACGGTTTTTTACATCCGCGAGCCAGTCTGCCAACTCAGGCGAGCTGCCGCCGGGCAAGCCATAAGTCGAGATTTTTGTTGGCCCTGCCGTCCAGATACTCGCCACCAGGCGGTTGGCCAGATAACTCGCTTCCAGCCGATATTGCGCATCAGAGACGGTTTTCATGGATGCAGCCTGCAAGCCGATGATCGCCAATATGCCCATGGAGAAAATCAGGATGGCGATCAGGCCCTCCAGCAGGATGGCTCCCTCCTGACTAGCGCGTCGTGGCTGGTTAAGATGGCTTAAGCGCATACGCGTGGATCTCCCACTGTTGATATATTGGGGTCACAAAAGTGCACACTCCCTCCCCTGATCAATATCCTCAACCCGTTGGCATTGCCTTCAGTGGCCGCAATGTCGATCTGGCGCATGACATTACTGCCATCATTGTTGAAGGTGACACGGCCCAGCCCATTGAATGTGACAGTAGTTGCGCCTGCGGGCACAACATCCACCGCCACACTGACAGCGCCCTCGGTAGCAGCCTTGCTCTGGATCACTTCTGGGCAATCATCTACGCCATCACTGTCAGCATCGGCAACCACGACCTGGCAACCGATGCTCCAAGTGGCATTGCCGCTCAAGGTAAAAACAACATTGGCATTGCGTCGAATAGCCTCGGCACGCGCCAGCTGCAAGCCAGTATTCAAGCCTTCTGCTGCTGCACGTACCTGAAAATTAAGCAGCATCTCGCGGAAACTTGGCACGGCAACAGCCAGCAAGATTGCCAGCACAGACAACGTCACCACCAATTCCACCAGCGTGAAGCCTTGCTGCCTGTTCACTTAACAACCCCCTCCGTGTTTGGTGACCCAGCAATTCGCAGGCACGCTGGTATCAGGGAAAGCCGTAGTGCGGCGGGCATTGTCCTGATTAACCGTAAACTCATAACCGCTCATTCCTTGCCCGGCAACGCCCGTCGCGGTAATGAGAAAGGTTTGGTCGCCATTAGGCGTGCTGCACGCATAAGTGAAATACTGCACCGCAGGGCTGCTTGGCATAACGACTTCCTCACAACTATAGCGGCGCTTGTCCTGATAATTACGCTCCATGCGATTGCGGATATCAGACAGTTGTGAAATAGCCTCCGCCACCTTGGCGCGCGCAACATATCGTGAATAAGCTGGCACTGCGATAGATGCCAGAATAGCGATGATCGCGACAACGATCATCAGCTCAATTAACGTAAATCCTTGTTGCCCAGATTTCATCGGACTTCCCCTTTTCCCAGAATGCATCATGCCGTGCCCAATTGGTATATCGCCAATTCTTCCGACGAACGGAAGTGGTGCACCGATAAGCGGTATAACGATCAAAGTGCGAGTGAAATTTAGCGGCTATATCAATTCACGGCAAATACTGCCGAAGTTTGCCCCACTCTTGCCGCTTGGGTAAAATACAGCGTTTCGTTTATTTACCTCTTCCCTTAAGGATATCCAGATGTCAAAAATCGTGTTCAAGGCTGGTGAAGCCACTATTTTCAGCGAAGGCAAAGACGTTACCGCCGCGATGCCAGAAATCCTCATCGGTGCCGTTGACGGCCCGGTTGGCCAGGCTTTTGCCAACATGATGGCGCAAAGCAAGGGTCACTCCGCCATGTTCGCCGTGCGCGACATCAACCAACTGGTACGTCCTGCGACCATGATGGTCCCTAAGGTTACCCTGAAGGATTCCATCAACATCGAACTGTTCGGTGGTGTGGTGCAAGCAGCGACTGCTGACGCGATTCTGGACTGTGTCATTGAAGGCATCATCCCAAAGGATCAAGTCAACGATCTGTGCATCGTCAGCTTGGTATGGATTGATCCAGGCTGTGGCCCACTGGCCAAGGAAGGCAAACTGGACAAGGCCGACATGTACAAGAACAACTACGAAGCGACCAAGCTGGCGATCAAGCGCGCACTGAACGATGAGCCAAGCATTGATGAGCTCATCGCCAACCGCCACAAGATCAAGCACTGCATGTGGGAAGAAAGCTGGGGCGAAATCTAAGCTTCATTGCTGTCATCCAAAGCCCGCCTTGGCGGGCTTTTTTATTGCAATGTTGCGCTATATCAACCTAGACAAGACACCACCACTCATCATTAACTGGTCGCAAGCTCAAGCCAAATCTTGACTGACGACCTATCTGGTATTGATCACCGCATCAACTGATAACCAGTATTGTTTTATAATAAAAATCATTATTTATTATAGATCGCCATGGCACCCGCCATCATTTCATCCAATGCGTAAATATCTTGTTACCCTGCATCGCTGGTTTGGCTTGACCATGGCCGTGTTTCTTTTCATTTCCGGGCTGACTGGTGCAGTGATCTCCTGGGATCACGAGCTGGATGAATGGCTCAATCCGGCCTTGTTCCATGCGCTTAACAAAGGAGTCGTGCAAGCACCGCTCACACTTGCCAATAAGCTGGAACAAGATCAACCAGGCTGGATGGTGAATTATGTACCGCTCACCATAGAACCTGGCCACACGCTAGGCATGAGCGTAAGTGCCAGGCCGGACCCTGCCACTGGGAAAGCCAGCAAGCTTGATTTCAACCAGATAGCCCTCAATCCTGTCACAGGGGAAATTCAAGGGCAGCGCGAATGGGGCGCAGTATCTCTATCGCGCGAGAACCTGTTGCCCTTCCTCTACAAGCTGCATTACAGCATGCATATCCCAGACGCATGGGGATTGGAACTAGGCATACTGTTCATGGGGATCATCGCTATCATCTGGGTGCTCGACAACTTCATCGCACTGTGGATTTCCTTCCCTAATTACAAGTCCTGGCGCAAATCATTTGCCTTCCGCTGGCAACAGGGCGGTCACAAGTTAAATTTCGACCTACATCGCTCGAGTGGTGTCTGGGTCTGGCTATTGCTGCTTATGTTGGCAATCACATCGGTCTCCATGAACCTTAACTTCCAGGTCATGCGGCCTATCGTGGAAATTTTTTCTACGCTCAGTCCCAGTCCGTTTGCATCACGTGCACCACGCCCCGAGGATGAACCCCTGGTCCCCAGCATCTCACGCGAGAACATCCTCGACATTGCTCGAGCAGAAGCCAAACAGAGAGGCTGGAGCGCCCCGGCAGGTGCCGTATTCTACTCCCCTGCATTCGGGCTTTATGGCGTTGGCTTTTTCGAGGCTGGCAACGATCATGGAGATGGCGGCCTGGGCAACCCCTGGCTATATTTCGATGGCAAGGATGGTAGCCCCGCCGGAGAGAATATTCCCGGCACTGGCAGTGCAGGCGATATTTTCATGCAGGCGCAGTTCCCGCTACATTCGGGACGCATCCTCGGCTTGCCGGGGCGCATCCTGGTGTCGCTGATGGGCGCCGTAGTTGCGATACTGAGCATCACCGGCATTGTGATCTGGCTACGCAAACGCCAATCGCGTCGCGTGGATCAAAAGGTTAGGAATAGCACCAGGGCCAATCCGCTTCAAACCAGTGCGAGTTGATGCTGAGCGGTAGCCAGAGCACCCTCCTGACGCTCGGCCAAGGTTTGCAATATCTTGCGCACAGGGACGGGTAGCCCGGTATTGATGGCGTCGTTGAGCAGCATCCACTGCCACCCTGGCTCCTGCGCTTGCAACGGCAATGCTGGCACCTCCATCGTTCTGGCAAGGATATGCAACTTGAAGTGGGTAAAGACATGGGTTAGCTGGGTCAGCGCTTTGGGTGCACTCCCCTGAAAGCCCAGCGCTTTCAAGCCCCAGGCTTGAGCATCCTCAGCTACATCCAGCTCGGGCAGGCTCCATAAGCCGCCCCAGATGCCGCTATCAGGGCGCTTTTGCAGCAAGACGCGGTGATTATGCACCATCACCAACATCTGTACGGATTTCTCCGGAATGGCTTTTTTCGGCTTGGAAGCAGGCAATTCATTGACACGATCAGCCAACAAGGCAGCACAATCTTCCTGCAATGGGCAAGTGGCACAGCGTGGGCGGCTACGCACGCAGACCGTAGCACCAAGATCCATCAAGGCTTGAGCATAAGTACCCATTTCCGCCTGAGGCTGCATGGTTTCAGCAATCTGCCATAGCTGCTTTTCCACCTTGGGCAAGCCAGGCCAGCCCTCAATCAGGAAATAACGCGCAAACACGCGTTTGACGTTGCCATCCATGATGGGCTGTGGCAAACCAAAAGCAAACGAGGAAATCGCAGCCGCCGTGGAACGGCCTATGCCCGGCAATGCCTGGATCGCCTCGAAATCACGCGGGAATTCACCTGCATGCAAGCTCATCACTTGCTGTGCCGCCTTGTGTAAATTGCGTGCGCGTGAGTAGTAACCCAGGCCGCTCCAGTATTGCATCACATCATCCTGGCTTGCAGCAGCCAAGCTGGCAATGCTAGGAAAACGCTGCATGAATTTCTGGTAATAGCCGATCACGGCTGCCACCTGCGTCTGTTGCAACATGATCTCGGAAACCCAGATGGCATATGGATCGTGGGTATTCTGCCACGGCAGGTCATGGCGCCCATGCTGCTTCTGCCAGGCAATCAGCCTGTCAGCAATGGGAAAGTATTGCGACAGGGTCATTTCAGCGGCCAAACAGGTTTTGCAGTTTCTGCTTCACCTTGTCTTCGGGTTTGGATGTGGGTGTTTCGCTGTTGGCAGCATCATCCTTACTCTTGTCACTTTGCTTGTTCAGCAATGACTTCACCGCGTCTTCCCGATTACCATCCAGCAAGTTCTTGACCGCCTCGCCCTTGGCACCACCCGCTCCTTCCAGCAGCTTGTTCTTGGCAATCGCTGTCGCCAACCCGGCGAAATCGATGGCATAAGCAGGCTTGTTGAACGTGCCTGTGAGCTTGATTGGCACAGTAAGACCATTAAGCTGCTGCAAATCCGCCCCACCTTGCCCCTTGAGCGAAGCCACCACAGTAGGCTTGGCAAGGTAATCCAGTGTTTCATTGGCAATATCGACACTGCCATTGCCTGCAATGCGGAATAACGGTGCCTTCATGTCCAGGTCGTCGTTATGCGCAACACCGTTCTTGATATTAAAACTGGCAGACATTTCGCTGAAATCGGTCTGCTTACTCTTATCTCCAGCCACACTGGTCGTGCCTTTCAGTGCATTGAGTTTATCCTTTGCACCACGCAGCGTCCCGGCAATATCAATCCCCTTGACCGCGCCATCCTTGAGATTGAGTGCAGCCTTGCCGTTCAGGCCTTTCTTGAGCGCATTGACAGTGTCGCCACTGGTCGTGAGATCGAGGTTCAGGTTGCCCTTGCCATGCAGCATGTCATTGTTGATGGCATCGGTCAGCAAAGGGCCTATCGCGATGTTTTTCATCTCCTGCTTGATGGCGATATTCGGCGTGCTACGGGCGTCCACCGTCAGGGCGCCATTCATGGAGCCCTCGTAGAGACTAGCGGAAAAAGGGGCGAGTTCGGCCACCCCCGAGTCCGCCTTTAGCTTGATGCGCACATTCGTGCTTTTAACATTCGCCACCTTGAGCGCGCCGATACGCAACTCGCCATCCGCATTCAATTGCCGCAATGCACTGAGGTCTATCGTGGCATCTTCCTGCGGCTTACTGGCTGGAGCAGGTTTCGTAGGCTTAGCTTCGGAATCCGTGATATAGCGATCCGCATCCAGTTTGTCGATATCAACATCGAAATGGTAGATTGGCCGCTCGAAGCGACTAATACCAAACTTGCCATTGATCGTGGTTTCGTCGAGCTTCACGTTGAACGGACTGACAGTGAGCGCCTTGCCGTCGGCCTTGATCCCAAGCTTGAGACCAGCCAAGTGGAATTTCTCATACACAATGCTGCCGATATTCACATTGCCTTGCAGCAGCAAATCCTTCAATGCAGAAAGATCAGGTGCCGCTTCATTCGCTTGGGGCTTACTGGCGGTTTTCTGCGCTGGTTTGGCAGAGCCATTGCCCAGCAGCTTGTTCAAGTCCAGCTTGTCACCGCTGAGGTTGAAGCGGACATCGGGCTTGGCAAAGCCAGCCACAGCCACATCGCCCTTGAGTTTGGTATCCTCGACATTCAGGCTGAAATCGCTATCGACCTTTTCCTGCTTGATGTCAGCCAGCAGCTTGAAGGCAAACTCGCCCTGAGCAGCACCTTTCGGCAAAGCCTTATCCTTGATGTCTATCTTGCCTGCCAGCTTGGGCAGCTCGAATACAAGGTCTTGCAGGTTGCCCTTGAAGGGCGATGAAAACTTGCTTTCCACGCTGCGGTCGGTTTGCTTGAGGCTGAATTCGCCATTGATGCCGCTGCTTTGCAGCTCTCTTGGCGAACCCTTGATATCTGCCAATACCAATTGGGCCTTGATGCTGTCGCCTGTCTTCTCCTGGCTGAAGGCCAGTTCGGCCTTGTCGCCGGATACCTCATCCTGCCGCACCACCAGCTTGGGCGCAGCGAAATCCGCCACCAGCTTGGCATCGGCAAGCTGGCCGGAAAACGCGAGCTTGAGACCGTTGACGAGGAACTCCATGTTTTCAGGGCGCGCATCCACGTCGCCTGTCAGCCGGATATCGGCATCCTGCACATCCGCGATATTGCCCTTGACCACGGCATCCAGCTTTTGCGCGGCGAAATGCTTGTTCTCGACATCGGCCATGAAGTTGCCTTGCAGCTTGACCTTGGCGTCCACCTTTGGCGCGCTGGCGCTCACTTCAAAATCGCTGGCAAGGTCGAATGGCGTAGCCAGCGCCACGCGCCCGGTCTTGAGGTTGAACTGCTTGACCGCATAGCTGCTACCCGCGGCTTCGTCATGAAAACTCACGGCAGAATTGCTGACGTTGATACTGGAAATATCAAAATTGATTTCCTGCGATGGCTCGTCCTTGTCCTCACTCAGCAGGTCGTCAAAATTGGTGCTGCCATCTTGGTAACGCACAATATTGGCTCGCGCACCATCCACGTAGACAGCATCTACCACAAGCTCCTTCTTCAACAAGGGAATCAAGGCCACAGACACCTTGAGGCCATCTACAGCGGCAAATTCCTTGTCACTGTTATGCTCGGAAAGGGAAATCTTGCCTAGGTCAGCTCCCAGCTTGGGCCAGAAAGCAAGCTTGATGTCACCTTCGATATTCAGCGTGCGCTGTTTCTTGTCCTTGACCAGTTGCACGATCATGGGTTTGTAGTCGTTCGGGTTAAAGGTGGCAGCAAAAATCGCCACGATGATGACCAACACCAGAACGATTCCGCCGAGGCCAAACAAGGAATACTTAAGGATTTTATTCATTAACCTATCCTGTTTTGATTGAGCGAGAAGAAAACGAGTGTATCACTGCCAGTGCCAGACCGGCAGTGATACACGATGCGAGTGATTACCAGTAGTAAGCCAGTACGATGATGCCAAGAATAATACGATAGTAGGCAAAGCCCTTGAAATCGTGGTTAGCGACGTAACGGATCAAGGTCTTGATCGCCACCAGTGCAGCCAGGAATGCAGTGATAAAGCCAACGGCAAACATCGCCAGGTCCTCAACCACAAACAGGCTGAAGTTCTTGTACACATCGTAAAAAGTTGCCGCCAGCATCACCGGGATAGCAAGGAAAAACGAAAACTCGGTTGCCGTCTTGCGGTTGAGGCCAAAGATCATGCCCCCCAGGATAGTAGCGCCAGAGCGAGATACACCGGGCATGATCGCCAGTGATTGCGCACACCCCACTTTTAGCGCCTGCCAAGCGGTAATCTCGTTGAGATTTGATGCCTTGGCGGCAGGCGCCTTGTCATGCGCATAGAGATTCTCTACCAGCAGGATGACGAAACCTCCCACGATCAATGCGCATGCCACGGTAATCGAGGAGAACAAGTGCTCCTTGATGAAGCCGTGCAGCAACAAGCCGAGAATAGCTGCAGGCAAGAATGCAACAAATAGGTTCAGGATAAAACGCTGCGAAGTATTGGTATGCAAGGTAGTGGCCACCGAGGTCAAGCGGCTGCGATACTCCCAACACACGGCCATAATCGCACCCAACTGGATCACGATCTCGAACACCTTGCCCTTGTCGTCGTTGAAATCGAGCAAGTCACCAATAATGATCAAGTGGCCAGTGCTGCTAATGGGGAGGAATTCGGTGGCACCTTCCACGATGCCGAGGATAAACGCCTTGAGTAATAGTATTAAATCCATGTCATGCCATCTTTATTGTTGATATGAGCGGCATCATGCAGCATGCCTGTGAACCTGCGATGAACCGCCCCCCGACGATTCAGCAGGAATGATCCATGTTACTTAATCAAGGAGAATGCCCGCGCCATTAATTCAGCCTGGCTACCTGGCAACTTGCCATCAGGGCTTAATTTATCAATCGCCTGCGGCAGATACTCCGCCAGCTTGCGACCAAAATCATCGGTAGGCAGGGAAAGCTGTGCCGCCATCGACTTGATCAACTCCGCTCCAAACACCTGCACTACCTGTTGCAAGCTTAACGGCAAGTTGCTTCCAGAACCCAGCCACGACTCGACCTCGGCACCCAGCCCATTGGCACGCAACTTATCGAGCACGCCCTGCGGCCCACCCGATTTATTCATCAGCTCAAGTCCGGCTTGTATCATCGGGTTGCCACTGTTGCCAGCTACCTTGTTCATCACCGATCCGGCAATACTGTCAAATAATCCCATTCACACTTCCTTCAATCATGATAGCTAGCTAGAAGCGCTCGCCGGGGCGCAAATAACGCCAGGTTCCTACAGGCAATTTACCAAGCACGACACTGCCAATACGCACACGCTTGAGTCCGACCACGGTGAGACCCACCAGTTCACACATCCGGCGAATCTGGCGCTTGCGCCCTTCGCGCAGGACAAAACGTAACTGGTCCTCATTTTGCCAAGACACCTTGGCAGGCTTGAGCTTGACACCATCAAGGCTAAGGCCGAAATTAAGTTTTTTCAGCCCATCTTCACTGAGTGTACCCGTCACACGCACCAAGTATTCCTTCTCAGTTGTCGAATCTTCTCCGATCAATTGGCGTGCCACGCGGCCATCCTGGGTCAGCACTAACAAACCAGTCGAATCAATATCCAGACGGCCTGCCGGAGCCAAGCCGCGCAAGTGTCCGCGTTTGAATACAATCTGGGTCGGGTCTTCATCCCAATGGTTATCAGGGCTTACCAGCACAACCGCTGGTTCATATCCATCTTCCGCCTGACCGGAAACATAGCCCACTGGCTTGTGCAGCAAGATAGTAACAATCTCGGACTGGTGTTTCTGCGCCTCTTTGCTGACCTTGATCTCGGCATCGGGTGATACGCGTGTACCCAACACATCGACCACTTCACCATTGACCGTCACCCAGCCATTGGCGATGAAGTCATCCGCCTCGCGACGTGAGCACAGACCAAGCTCAGCCATGCGCTTGGAAAGCCTGGGCAACTCTGGTTGGCTAGCAACAGGCTTGGGAGAAAACTTGGGATTGGTATTTCTATCCTGATTGAATGTTCCTTGCTCAAAACCATCCCTGGCCTTGCCACCACGACGCGGCGTATCACGGTCAGCAAATTGGCGCACCTGCCCCTCTCGTGCGATAGACCTGGGCTTATTGGCATGAGGAGGTTTGTTAGCTGCGGGTTTTCTACCCGCACCATCACCAGGTGCTCTTTCCGCAGTACGCCTAGCAGCCTCTGGCCTGCCCGACCGCTCTCGCTCAGGCTTATTAGCCCTCGCTGGTTTTGCTGCAGCGGTATCCGCTACCGAGTTTTCAGGAGGCCTCACTCTAGGCGCTGGAGCAGTCGTCCGAGAACGCTTGGCTGGATCTGGGCGGCGCACTGGAGGCTTACTGGCATCTTTGCTGGAGATAGAGCCGGGTTTCAATTTAAGCGTGGTCATGGCGGGATTTTAACATAGCAGGCTTAGCCGGTCTGGACAGCTTCAACATGTCACTTGATACCAGCAAGAGCCACCTTATAATGGCTTTCCCTTAATCGTTTAGTCGGCCAGCATCCATGTTCAAAATCATCGAACATTGTCTTGAATTCACCATCTTCCGCAGTCGCTGGCTACTAGCTCCGATGTATCTGGGCTTGGTGGGTGGCCTGGTCATCCTGCTGGTCAAATTCGCCCAGGAGTTCATGCATATCGCCAGCCATGTATTGGAAGCACAAGAGCAGGAAGTCGTGCTTTCATTACTTGCCTTGGTCGACATTACCCTGGTGGCCAACCTGCTCATCATGGTGATTTTTAGCGGCTATGAAAATTTTGTTTCCAAGATTGATGTCGCAGAGAACGAAGACCGACCAGAATGGATGGGGAAAGTTGACTACTCGGGACTCAAGCTCAAGCTGATTGGCTCCATCGTGGCAATCTCTGCCATAGACCTGCTCAAAGCCTTTGTGCATCAAAGCAGCAGTAGTTCAGAACATCTTAGTAATACGCAAATGGCCTGGATGGTAGGCATTCACGTCACCTTCATTGTGACCGGGCTACTCTTCGCGATCATGGATCACATTGCGGAAAAGGATAAACATCACCAATAAAAAACGGCCAGCAAGCACTGGCCATTTTTTAACGCTTTGCTAGCAATTCAGCATCACACTTTTTGATAGACCTCTGCCCCTTTTTTCACGAACTCAATCGCCTTTTCCTGCATGCCTTTGCTTAACGCAGCCTGTTCATCCACGCCCAGCTTATCAGCGTAATCGCGCACATCCTGCGTGATCTTCATGGAGCAGAAGTGCGGGCCGCACATGGAACAGAAGTGCGCCTGCTTGGCACCTTCCTGCGGCAGGGTTTCATCGTGGAATTCCTTGGCTTTTTCCGGATCAAGCCCAAGGTTGAACTGATCATCCCAACGGAACTCGAAACGTGCTTTGGACAAGGCATTGTCGCGAATCTGCGCGCCGGGGTGGCCCTTGGCCAGGTCGGCGGCATGCGCAGCAATCTTGTAGGTAATGATGCCAACGCGCACGTCCTCCTTATCCGGCAGGCCTAGATGTTCCTTGGGTGTCACATAACAGAGCATGGCACAGCCGTACCAGCCTATCATGGCAGCGCCGATGCCAGAAGTGATGTGGTCATAACCTGGGGCAATATCGGTGGTCAATGGGCCCAGTGTGTAGAACGGCGCTTCGCCGCAGTGTTCCAGTTGCAGGTCCATGTTTTCCTTGATGAGGTGCATGGGCACGTGGCCTGGGCCTTCAATCATGCACTGTACATCGTGTTTCCAGGCAATCTGGGTCAGCTCTCCCAAGGTCTTCAGTTCAGCAAACTGAGCTTCATCGTTGGCATCATAGATAGAGCCTGGGCGCAGGCCGTCACCTAGGCTAAACGACACATCATATTGCTTCATGATCTGGCAGATGTCCTCAAAATGCTCATAGAGGAAGCTTTCCTTGTGGTGAGCCCAACACCACTTGGCCATGATAGAACCACCACGCGACACGATGCCCGTCATGCGCTTCGCTGTCATCGGTATATAGGCGAGACGTACCCCCGCGTGGATGGTGAAATAGTCCACGCCCTGCTCTGCCTGCTCAATCAGGGTGTCACGAAAGATTTCCCAGGTCAGGTCTTCGGCCTTGCCGTTGACCTTTTCCAGGGCCTGGTAAATTGGCACGGTACCAATCGGCACTGGGCTGTTACGGATGATCCACTCGCGGGTCTCGTGGATGTTTTTACCGGTGGAAAGATCCATCACGGTGTCACCACCCCAACGCGTACCCCAGACCATTTTTTCCACTTCTTCCGAGATGGAAGAGCCAAGCGCAGAATTACCGATGTTGGCGTTGATTTTCACCAGGAAATTGCGGCCGATGATCATGGGCTCGATTTCAGGGTGGTTGATGTTAGCCGGGATAATCGCGCGACCACGGGCCACTTCGTCGCGCACGAATTCTGGCGTAATCACCTTGGGAATGCTGGCACCGAAATGCTGACCTGCGTGCTGGGTTTGCAGTAGTTCGCTCATGTTTTCGCGGCGCTGGTTTTCGCGGATGGCAATAAACTCCATCTCGGGAGTAATCATGCCCTGCCGCGCATAGTGCATCTGGCTTACATTTTTGCCAGGTTTGGCACGTAATGGCTTGCGCGTCAGGTTAAAACGCATCTCAGCTAGCTTGGGGTCTTGCTTGCGCAGCTTGCCAAAGTCTGACGTTGGGCCATCCAGCTGCTCGGTGTCATTACGCTCGGCAATCCAGCCAGCCCGTAGTGCCGGCAAGCCATTACGGATGTCGATGTTAACAGCAGGATCTGTATAGGGGCCGGAAGTATCGTAGACAACAACCGGCGGATTCTTTTCTGCACCAAAAGCAGACGGAGTATCAGAAAGCGAGATTTCACGGAAAGGCACGCGAATATCCGGGCGCGAGCCTTCAACATAGATTTTGCGGGAGTTGGCAAAGGATTGTTTGGTGCCTGCATCAATCTCCGCAGTTTCATTAAGAAACTTGGCATGCAGGTCTTTGTCGGTGGCATTCATCATTGGCTCCAAAAATAGCGGGAAGCGTTTTTGGAATACCAATAGGGAAAAGAATAGAGCTTGCCCCATCAAACCAAACTGCGCTTCCCTACGGTGGGATTATCCACGTCAGGTTCAAAGGGTAATTCTCACTGCCATCGTATTCATACAAATACAAAAGCAGACCCCTAGCGATTGGCGCAATGTACGTTAAAACCCTGATTTGATCAAGACGATGATGAGCAACTCAATACGGGAGGAAGATGGCTCAAGCTGCCATCAGGCAACAACCAGGCCACAGGCTTGATACGGTTATCCACCCTGCATGCGTCAATATAGCCTATTGAGCCTGGTGTTTCTGCGACGTAACGCAGCATAGCCTCCTGTGTGCGTACGACATGTGGAGGCGAGGTACCGTGAAAATACAGCGCGTTCCAGTACTCCACCTGATCTTCCGGAACACTATCGAGAATGAGCTGCGAGAAGCGCTGGCGCAAGGCGCTTTCCGGACCCAGGTTAACAGGCTCTATGCGCTTGCCATTGCCCCAATAGAGCTTCTTTCGCCAGAACACCAGCGCCAGCTCTGCCTTGCTGAAGGCATGCAGATTCTGCTCCTTGGGCACGATCACGGCAATCGTTGCCACTTCTGCCGCCATTGCAACAGGCAACAACAAGTGCAAACCCAGGCAAAGAAATAGCCAGCGCATCAGAACAGGATCGCAAACGAAGCCATGAAACCCTTGGGAGATTCAAGACGCTCTTGATCCCCCCCGACATATTCAAGCTTGAGTATTCTTGATGGCAAAGGCCGCCAGGCAGCCCCCACGACCCAGCGCTCGCTAGAGCCCTCCGCGGGCCGATTGAAATTTTCGACACGGCCAATCGCAAACCAGTGCTTCTGCAACGGAGCAACCACTTGCAGATAGGCACCACTGCCGCCTTCGTGCCCATTGGTATAGAACCGTTGCAGCGTTTCTCCACTGAATTCCCAGCCCTTGTGCTGCACCATGAAATCCAGCCCCACCATGCGATACCGCGTGGCACTGTAACGCAGGTCCTCCGCCGTCTCCAGTAATGACAAACCCCAATTGAATTTGCCCGTGATCTCGAAACGCATGCCCTTGCTATCCTTGTAGGGAATGCTGTCATCACGGTCACGATGCCTTTCCTGCACAGCTTCCATGAAGAATTTGTATTCAAAAGCCTTATCAGAAAAAGGCGCAGCGCCATACACCATGAAACCATTGACCGCTTCAGGAAACAAGCGACTGGTCACCAACGGGCGTGATGATGTCCAGACCAACGGTGCTGCATGCACCACGTTCCAGCGCCCGGTCGGCGTCAGGAAACGGCCACTACGTAAATTGAGCTTTTCAGAGAGGTTGTAATCGAGATAAAAACGCTCGACATCAAAATAGGAATCTCGCCCGGTCGTGCCTTCGCCGCTATACCAAGTCAGTGGTTTTTCCACCTCAAGTTCGGAGAAAAAGCGCAGGCGACCACCATTATCCCAGGTGACAAACAAACTCACTTCATTCAAGCGGGCATCGGCCTTGCCACCAGGATGTAGATTGATACCGGCACTGGAATAGCCGCCCAGTTTGAATCCATCGAGAAATCCAGGCTGGGTATCGGCCTCATCTGCCGCAGCTGCAATCTTGCAGATACTCAGGCTCAAGGCTACACTGGCTACAAGAAGCAAGTGCATAATGCGCATGTTTTTCTCCGGACAAACCACCTGTGATTCCAATCAGGCCTACACCCTTAACAGATCGCCAGAGCATGAGCTTCTGGATTTCCCCCAATAGCGCGCATTCTCGCACTGAATGATATGTGGCGAAAAGCGCTATCTATCCGGCATTTATTGCTATTCGCCTTCCTGTTGGCGGTGCTGCTACCTGCCATATTGATCACCGGCCTGGCGTTCTACGAAGCCAGGAGCGCGCTCAAGAGCGCCATTCAGAACGGCATGCAGACGCAGACCACCGCAACGGCCCTGGAAATCGACCGCATGATGTTCGAGCGCTTGCAAAACGTCAGCTCCTGGAGCGAGCTCGATGTCATGCAGGATGCGCGTATCGGCGATATCGACAAACGCCTGTCGTCCTTCCTGACCGAGCTCAAGGATAGCTACTCGGATATTTACACCGAGCTTTACGTGGTGAATCGTCAAGACATGGTCATTGCGGCCAGCAACCCGGCGCGCCTGGGGACATTTGCGCCCAGGCTCAAGCCTTGGTTGCACACTCTCATCCAGCACAAGATCATCAAGCTCGGCCAGCTTGAAGGCCACCGTTTACCTATCTATACCGACATTAACGACGACTTCAATGATGACAAACTCTTAGGCACCATCGTTGTAGTATTCAACTGGCAGCAAATTGAACAAATCCTGCAAAGCGGCATTTCAGGCCGTAGCGCGGCAGCCTTATTTGCACAGGACAAGCTGATTGCAGCGACAGATCGCTGGGCTAAAACGCAGAACAACAGGCGCTTGATCGCAAATGCCACCGCTAGTGGCTACGAAGGTTATCGTGGTTTTAACTGGCAGGTCAGCATTGCACAGAACCGTTCACAAGCGCTTACTCCAGTGCGCCAGATGGCTTATATCTTTGCTGGCCTGCTGCTTGTCACAGTGCTATTGGCCACTGTGATTGCCATACCGGTAGCACGTGCCATTACCCGTCCTGTCACACGCCTGACCGAGTTTGCCACCCGTTTTCTGCGCAATCCCGATGCCTCACTGCCTCCCGCAGGCGGCCCGGAGGAAATTGCCGAGATGTCTCGTGCCTTTGCCAAAATGATGGAGGATCTTGACCACTCCAAGCAAAGCCTGACCAGGGCAGCAAAACTTGCAGTTGCCGGAGAAATGGCAGCAGCCATGAGCCATGAGGTGCGCACACCGCTAGGCATATTGCGCTCATCCGCCCAGCTATTACAGCGCGATACCAGCCTTGCCCCTGAAAGCCAGGAAATTTGTGGTTTTATCATCAAGGAAACCGAGCGGCTCAATAAATTAGTCAACACCTTGGTCGACTCCGCCAAGCCGCGCCACCCTGAGCTGGTACCATCGAACATCACTGAACTGGTGACAATGTGCGCTGGAATGATGCGTAGCCAGGCTGCAAAGAAAAATATTGAAATTGTCCTGCAGACCAGTACGAGCATTATCTGTGAGTGCGATGACGAGCAAATGACCCAAGTCATGCTCAACCTGCTGCTCAACGCCATACAAATCCTGCCCCCAAACGGCAAGATCACGATTCATCTTGAGGAATCGCAAACACAGGTTGTCATTGCAGTCTCTGATAATGGCCCTGGCGTCACAGCTGAACACCGGGAACAGATTTTCGATCCCTTCTTCTCGCAACGAAATGGCGGCATCGGCCTGGGGCTGGCGATTGTGCGCCAAATCATCCTGGCCCATCATGGCAGCATTCATGTTGAACCCAATGATCATCAAGGCGCGACTTTCGTTATCCAGCTTCCGCGCAATGGAGTGTAAACCCGCATGAGCAAACTCAAGAACATCCTCGCACTGGACGATGAACCCAGTATGCGCCGCCTGCTGGAAATCAGCCTCAAACAAGCAGGCTATCAGCCGGTGCTGGCAGAAAATGGGCGCGAAGCGCTTGATATCTTGCGTCAAGGCGGCATAGATTTAGTGATCAGCGACCTGCACATGCCTGTGATGGACGGCCTGAAACTACTAGCCACCATGCAACAGGAAGGCATTGATGTCCCCTCCATTATCGTCACCGCACAAGGGGAAATTTCTACCGCAGTAGAAGCCATGAAACTAGGCGCATCTGATTACATCCTGCGCCCTTTCGACCTCAGCACGCTGGAAATCGCCATTGAGCGCGCGCTCTCATTGAGCCGACTAAAACTGGAAAATCGTTATTTGCGGGCTGAAGCCAGCCAAGATACCCAACTGATCGGTCAAAGCCCGGCGATGCAGAAGCTACAGCAGTCCATCAGGCAAGTCGCACCAGAAAAAGCCACCACGCTGATCGCAGGCGAGACCGGCACAGGCAAGGAGCTAGTCGCTCAAGCGATCCACCAGCTTTCACCACGCAAGGATGCCCTGTTTGTTGCCGTCAACTGTGCGGCCATTCCCGGTGATATGTTGGAATCTGAGCTATTTGGCCACGAACGCGGCGCTTTTACCGGCGCAGTGAAAAACCGTATCGGCAAATTCGAGATGGCTGATGGCGGCACATTATTCCTTGATGAAGTCACGGAAATGCCTATCGGGCTACAAGCCAAGCTACTGCGCGCCTTACAGCAAGGGGTAATTGAGCGCCTGGGCAGCAATCGCAGCATCCCGGTGGATATGCGCGTGGTAGCTGCAACCAACCGCGATCCATTGCAGGCCATTGCCGATGGAAAATTGCGCGAAGACCTGTATTACCGCCTCAATGTATTCCGCCTTGACTTGCCGCCATTGCGCGAACGCAAGAGCGACATCCCCGCACTGGCCACCCATTTTCTCAAGCCTCGTGGACTCAGCCTGGATGACTCGGCAGCACAAACACTGCAAACCTATACATGGCCAGGAAATATCCGTGAACTACAGAATATCCTGGAGCGGGCCGCTATCATCTGCGGCGGAAATACCATCAGCATTGAGCACCTGCCCACAGACATCACACAACACACCACGCTAGCGACCACTACCACCGTTGTTCCAGAGACAATGACATTAGCCACTAAAGCGAATATGTCATTACCTATTGCCACGGAAACCTTGGAAAAAGATATGATCCGCGTCGCCCTGCAACAAACTAAGGGTAACAAAAGCAAGGCAGCACGACTACTTGATATTAGCGAACGCTCACTATGGTATAAGCTCAGCCGCTACAAGCTAGAAGACAACACCGACCAAGAAGGCCCGCTGCCAGACTAAGCGGCAAACTCCCTAGAACTTGAAACTCTGCCGTGGCAGGCTATAATCGGCAGACTGATAGCCACGCGATGGATAATGTGATGCACCATGATGTAGAACAAGCACGCTTCAACATGATAGAGCAGCAAATCCGCCCCTGGGAGGTACTGGATGGCACAGTACTTGACCTATTGGGCCGAGTACCTCGCGAGGCCTTCGTGCCTGCCCAATATCGCGGGCTTGCATTTGCCGATATCGAAATTCCCCTGGGTTTTGACCAGACCATGCTCTCACCCAAGCTTGAGGGCCGTATTCTACAAGCCTTGGAAATTCAGCCAGGTGACAAGGTATTGGAAATCGGCACGGGCAGCGGCTATTTCACCGCCTTGCTTGCTTCGCTGGCAGGCGAAGTACACAGCGTGGAAATCAACGCAGAACTTAGCCATCAAGCCCAAGCACGACTGACAGAACAAAATATCCACAATGTCACTTTGCATGTTGGCGATGGTGCACAAGGCTGGCCTGCACAAGGCCCATATGATGTGATTGTGTTTACCGGCTCGCTCGCACTACCGCCACAAGTAACAGAACAACTCAATATTGGTGGGCGGTTATTTGCCGTCGTAGGTGAAGCTCCCGTGATGGAAGCGATTATTTCGCGCCGCATCAGCGCTGATAGCCTACGTCAGGATGTGATTTTCGAGACTTCGCTCGCACAACTGGAAAACGCCCCTCAGCCTGAGAAGTTCAGCTTCTAAATACCACTATTCCTGCCTTAAGGGCAGGCAAACGTATTCACGATCAAACGGGAGCCATCACTCCCGTTTTCTTGAGATTCATCCTGCTTCCCCCACAAGGCTATCGTTAGCATGATCAGGTCTGACGTAATCACTTTGCGTTAACGCTTCTATTCAAATCTCAAAGATTGACACCGTTAAGTTAACAGTGTTTAATCATTCCCCATTGATTACTTCTGCTGTGAGCACATGCCCCCAAGAGTCAAGACCCCGCAAGAACGCGACCAGCTCAAGAAGCTGATCCTTGATGCTGCGCGTCAATTATTCGTGGAACGGGGCATCGAAGCCGTATCGATGCGCGAGATTGCCAAGCGGGTGAACTATTCCCCCACGACCATCTACCTCCACTTTGTCGACAAAAACGACTTGCTGCAAACCTTGTGCGACCACGACTCCTTGGTATTGGCCCATGACTTGCACCTCATCACGACCAATCCCAACCCAGATGGTATCCAGCAATTGCGGACGCTATGTCTGGCGTATTCACGCTATGCACTGACCTACCCCAACCATTACCGCTTCATGTTCATGATGCCCAAGCCCCATCAAACCAAGGAAAACTCCAGGCTACATCACGGCAATATTGAGCAGGATGCATATGCACTGCTACGCTCTACAGTCCAACAAGCCTTTGAACAAGCGGCATTCCGCCCGGAACTCGATAATATTGATCTGATCGCCCAGACTCTCTGGGCTGGGATTCATGGCGTATGCGCACTGGAAATCACCATGGCATGTGACGAATGGATAGCATGGCAACCAATAGAACACCGCATTGCACTGATGCAAGACAACATGATCAGGGGCCTGATCAAATCTCAACCTACGTAATAGATAAACCTATGTTGCCAAGACCCTCTTACAGACCTTGCAGCCCCTGGCTCGTTACCCTGGCATTGCTTGCCCTGACAGCCTGCCAGAAACCCGCGCCTGAGACACCACCTCCGCGCCCAGCGCTAGTCATGCAGCTTGGCAATGCGCATGGCATAGACGATGGGCAATGGCTGACAGGCGAAATACGTCCGCGCTACGAATCAGCACAAGGCTTCCGTATTGCAGGGAAGATCATCCAGCGCCATGCGGAAGTCGGAGACCATGTCCGCAAAGGCCAGCTACTGGCCCGGCTGGATCCCGAAGACAACCAGCTTTCACTCGCCTCGGCACAAGCAGCCCTGCGTGCAGCAGAAGCACAACTCGCACTGGCACAGGCGGATAGCAAACGTCAGCGCCAGCTGTTCGAGCAGCGCTTTATCTCGGCCGCCGCCCTGGATTCGGTGGAGACTCGCCTGCAATCCACAAGCGCCCAGGTGCAGCAGGCGCAAGCCCAGGTCAAGGTTGCCAGCAATCAGGCGCAATACACATCCTTGCTCGCAGAACGTAATGGCGTTGTCACCATGATTGACGCGGAGCCAGGCCAGGTGGTCAATGCAGGGCAAGTTATCGCCAGGGTCGCGGTACCAGGGGATTTGGAGGTACAAATCCCTATTCCAGAATCGCGCATGCATAGCCTACATACCGGCGACCCTGCCAGCATCCGCCTTTGGGCAAACCGCGATCAGTCCTATCAGGGACGCATCAGGGAAATTGCCCCGGCAGCAGACCCTGCCACCCGCACCTTCCGCACCCAGGTCACCCTGCTGCAACCCGATGACAAAGTGCAGATCGGCATGACAGCTGGCGTGAGGCTGGATGATCAGCAGCCAGGATTCATGGTGCCCAGCACAGCGGTTTCACAGCAACATGCCCAGCCGCAAGTCTGGATCGTGGATGCCAACCATCAAGTCCACCCTGCTCCAGTCAGCATAGGCAGCTATAGCGAGCAGGGCGTCAGCATCACCTCTGGGCTCAAGGGTGATGAAACCATCGTGGTCACGGGTGTACATACTTTGACCAAAGGGCAAGTCGTCACTCCGGTCAATACCGAGGTGAATCAATGAGCGAACAGCGCCAGCGATTCAACCTCTCCAACTGGGCGCTGCACCACCGCAGCCTGGTGCTCTACTTCATGCTGGTACTCACCATCGCTGGCATGTTGTCCTACACCAAGCTTGGGCAATCTGAGGACCCGCCTTTTACCTTCAAGGTGATGGTCATACACACCATCTGGCCAGGTGCCAGTGCCCATGAAGTGGAGCTACAGGTTACCGACAAGCTGGAAAAGAAACTACAGGAACTCCCTTACCTTGATATCCTGCGTAGCTACTCCCGCCCAGGCGAATCGCTGATTTTCATCCATGCTGAAGACTCGACGCCACCAGCCAGCGTACCTGACCTTTGGTACCAGGCACGCAAGAAAGTCAGTGACATTCGCCATACGCTGCCTGAAGGCATCCAGGACCCTACCTTCAATGACGAATTTGGCGATGTGTATGGCAACTTGTATGCCTTGCACGGCGATGGTTATGACTATGCTGAACTGAAAAAGCAAGCAGAGGCAATCCGTGCCGAACTGCTCAAGATCAAGGATGTTGCCAAGGTTGAGTTTTTTGGCGAACAATCACAACGTATCTATATTGAACTCTCCAACGCCAAGCTGGCGACACTGGGCATCAGCCCTAGCACCCTGCTGGAAACACTACAACAGCAGAACCAGGTGAATAGTGCCGGTGCCTACGACAGCGGACCGGAACATATTCGCTTTGCAGTAAGCGGTCGCTTTGACCGCCTCGACAATCTGCGTACCCTGAAACTACGCGCCAATGGTAACGAATTCCACCTGGGGGATATCGCCAAGATCTATCGCGGATTCGAGGACCCACCGTCTTCACGCATCCGCTATATGGGTAAGGAAACCTTGCTGATCGGCGTTGCCATGCGCCATGGCGGCGACATCATTCAACTGGGAAGGTCGCTGGACGACACTACTGGCCTGATTCGTAGCCAACTACCGGTTGGGCTCAGCCTTGATACTGTTTCCTCACAGCCTAGGGCAGTCATCCACTCGGTGAATGATTTTGTACACTCGCTCGCCGAGGCACTCATCATCGTGCTGGGTGTCAGCCTGTTGTCTCTTGGGCTACGCACCGGTATCGTCGTCACCATCGTGATTCCGGTCGTGCTCGCCGTCACTTTCCTGTTCATGGAGATATTTGGCGTCGGCCTACACAAGATTTCGCTCGGCGCATTGATCCTTGCGCTGGGACTACTGGTCGACGATGCCATTATTGCCGTGGAAATGATGGCATCCAAAATGGAACAAGGCTGGGAACGCATGAAAGCAGCCTCATTTGCCTTCACTTCAACCGCCATTCCCATGCTATCGGGCACGTTGGTCACCGTTGCAGGCTTCTTGCCAATCGCCACCGCAGCTTCCGCCACTGGCGAGTACACCCGTTCCATCTTCCAGGTATCGGCCATTGCATTGCTCGCCTCCTGGGTGGCCGCCGTGATCTTTGTACCCTATCTGGGCTACTACCTGTTGCCTGACTACCGACAACAAGCGAATCAGCCGCCATCCCGCCTTGCACGCTGGCTGCAACGTGTTGCGCCCAAGTTAAGCCAGCGCATGCAAGCACGCAGGGCACAACACTTACAGCATATGGCTGCTGGTGAACATGCCAACATTTATGATTCCCGCTTTTACCAGCGCTTGCGTACACTTATCACCCAATGCGTACGCCACCGATGGATCGTCATTGCAATTACCGCTACGTTATTCATTGCCTCACTGATTGGCTTTGGCTCGGTACAGCAACAATTCTTCCCGGATTCCACTCGCCCAGAACTCATTGTCGACCTGCGCCTTGCCGAAGGCTCCTCCTATATCGCCACGGATGGCGAAGTAAAGAAACTGGAGCAATGGCTACAACAACAATCCGGCATTGAGAATTATGTCGCCTACATCGGCAACGGCAGCCCACGCTTTTACCTGCCACTGGATCAACAACTAGCGCAACGCAGCTTTGCCCAATTCGTTATCCTGACCGAAGGCAATGGCGCACGCGATGCCCTGCGCAACAAACTCACCCACCTGTTCGAGACCGATTTCCCTGCGCTCAGAGCCTCGGTACTGCGCCTGGAGAACGGGCCCCCGGTTGGCTTCCCTGTGCAGTTCCGCGTCTCAGGCCCCGATATAGACAACATTCGCGATATCAGCCATCAAGTGGCCGACATCATGCGCCGCAACGCTTATCTCACCAATGTGCAGCTGGATTGGGAGGAGCCGGGCAAAGTCATGAAGATTGAAGTAGATCAATCCAAGGCCAGGTTGCTCGGCGTAAGCTCGGCCGATATTGCCAACGTGGTCAATGCCGCGATGCGCGGGCTCTATGTCACCGAGTTCCGTGATGGCATAGAGCGTATTGACCTCGTATTGCGTGGCGACAGCATGGAACGCACACATCTATCGCACTTGCCAGAACTCATGGTGCCCACCTCCAGTGGTAGCAGCGTACCGCTCTCGCAATTGGCCAGCATCACCCCCGGATTTGAAGATGCGGTCATCTGGCGCCGCAACCGCACGCCGACCATCACTGTACGCGCCAACCTGATTGGTGACTTGCAGGCTCCCGTGGTATCAGCGCAGGTTGAAAAACAGCTCACTACCATCCGGCAGCACCTTCCATTGGGTTATCACCTGGAAACCGGTGGTGCCGTGGAAGAATCTGCCAAAGGTGGGCAATCCGTTGCTGCCGGCCTACCGCTGTTCATTTTTGCCGTGCTGACCATCCTCATGCTGCAATTGCAAAGTTTCTCACGCACCTTGCTCGTCGTCCTCACTGCCCCGCTAGGCCTGATCGGCGTCACGATTGCCTTGTTGCTGTTCAACAAGCCTTTCGGCTTTGTCGCCATGTTGGGCACCATTGCCCTCTCGGGCATGATCATGCGTAACTCGGTGATCCTGGTCGACCAGATCGAGCAGGACAAGCGTGACGGCAAGCCGGAATGGGAAGCGATCGTCGAATCGGCAGTACGCCGTTTCCGCCCCATCATGTTGACTGCAGCAGCAGCCATCCTGGCCATGATACCGCTCACCCGCAATACCTTCTTTGGCCCCATGGCAGTCGCGATCATGGGTGGATTGGCCGTGGCAACGGTGCTGACGATATTGTCACTGCCCGCACTATATGCCGCCTGGTATCGGGTTAGAATGCCGGACAATCACCCCAGGGCCGGGCTTTAACAGAATTTCCAGAGATGACCACCATGAGAGTTGCGCACATTCATTTCATCATCGTTACACTGATCGGCTTGATGTCATATCAAGCACAGGCTGCCGATGGGCAAAATCTGCTTGATATCTATAACATTGCCTTGACCAATGACCCAACACTGGCTGCGGCCCGTAGCGGCAATCTGGCAATGCAGGAGAAAATCGAGCAAGGCAAGGCGCTCTATCGACCCAGTGTCAACTTCACGACCGATGCCAGCCGCTCTGAAACCGACATTCGCTATCTCGGCAACAACGCTATTTTCCGCAATGCTGGGCGAGAGTCTTTTGACACGTTTGGCATGGGTGTCAATTTCACGCAGCCTATCCTGCGCAAAGAAAACTGGGTACAGATGAAACAGGCTGAAACCCAGGTTTCCCAAGCAGACAAGCAGTTAATGCAATCACAACAAGACTTGATGCTGCGGAGTGCGCAGGCTTATTTCGATGTCTTGCTTGCCCAAGACCAGATCGACCTGATCAATAGCCAGAAGGCGGCAATTTCCAAGCAGCTTGAGCAGGCCAAAGCCAATTTCGAGGTGGGTACAGCGACCATTACCGATGTCAATGAAGCCCAGGCCAGGTTTGACTTGCTCAGGGCGCAGGAGATCACGGTGCTGAATGATTACGAAGTCCGCAAACGTGCCGTACAGGCGATCATTGGCCGCCTGCCTGCGCGGTTTGCCACTGTGCGCCAGGACTTGCAAACACGGCCTCCAGCGCCACTGGAGATGGAGCAATGGGTGGGCCTGGCCAAGGAAAACAACCTGGCGATTAGTATTCAGCAGGAAGCGCTCCGCCTTGCCACACAAGAGGTCGAGCGCATGAGTGCCGGGCATTGGCCTACGCTTGATATGGTCGGTAGCTACACCGACACCCGCGCCAGCGGCAGCCCCAATGGCTTCGGTAGCGATTTGCAAAACGCAACCATCGGCCTCAGGTTGAATATCCCACTTTATCAGGGTGGCGCCATCAGCTCACGCGTGCGCGAAGCGATTGCCAATCAGCAAAAAGCGCAAGACGAAGTAGAAGCCGCACGCAGGAAATCAGAACTGGATACGCGCCAGGCCTACCTCAACCTCACGGGCAGCGTGGCCCAGGTGCATGCTTACGAGCAAGCGCTCAACTCCAGCCAGAGCCAGCTTGATTCTACCAACCTCGGCTATGAAGTCGGGGTGCGCAATAGCGTCGATGTATTGAATGCCCAGCAGCAATTATTCAGCGCCAAACGCGACTTGCTACAATCGCGCTATAACTACCTCATGAATGTGTTGAGACTCAGGTATGCGGTGGGCTTGCTAAACGAAGCCGACCTCTCTGAAGTCAATGAGCGTCTGGTGTTGACCAGCCAAAGTACGCACTAAAGGTGCCATCATGCCAGCCACTGATTTAGCCAGCCGCCCCTTGAGCCAGCTTGTCATGATTGATGTGCAGGAGAAACTTGCCGCCGCCATGGCTGAGGATCAACTGGCGACATTGGTACGCAATAGCGACATTCTGCTGCAAGCAGCGCAATTGCTCGATGTACCGGTGATTTACACCGAACAATATCCCAAGGGCCTGGGCCATACATTGACGGGTTTGCGTGAGAAGCTATCCAGGGCGACTCGCGTCGAGAAAACAGCTTTTTCCTGCTTTACCGTGCCTGAGTTTCGAGCAACATTGAAGACTGACAAACCACAGATGGTATTGCTTGGCATGGAAGCCCATATCTGTGTATTACAAACCGCCTTACACCTACAACAAGCGGGTTATCAGGTGATGATTGCAGAGGATGCTGTGTTGTCCCGCAACCCTGCCAATAAGGCCAATGCACTGGCAAGGCTGCGTCACGCCGGAGTCATCATCAGCAATACGGAATCAATTGTATTTGAATGGGTAGGCATTGCCGAGGGTGAAGCATTCAAGACGATCTCACGCCTGGTGCGGTAGGTAACGGGCCACCATATCAGCAATCCGCTGTGTCGCACCGCCAGCGCTGGCGCTGAATTCCAGCGCCTTCCAGCTCATGGCCTGCCTCAACTCCGGGTCACCGAACAAGCGTTGTAAAGCCCTGGCAAGATCTGCCACATCCTGCACGCGCCACGCCGCCTTGGCTGAAATTGCCATCTCGGTGGCTACAGCAAAATTAAAGGTATGCGGGCCGATCAACACCGGCTTGCTCATCGCCGCCGCTTCAATCAGGTTCTGCCCGCCCAAAGGCTGCAAGCTACCGCCGATAAATGCCACATCACACGCCGCATAATAGGCAAACATCTCCCCCATGCTATCTCCCAGCACGACCTGCACATTGGCTGCGACAGGCTCGGAGAGCCCCGAACGTCGGACAAAGTGGATGCCTCGACGCGTGAGCAAATTGGCGACCTCATCAAAGCGTTGCGGATGACGTGGCACAATCACCGTCAGCAATTGTGGCAGTTGCCCAGTAGTGATCGCATCCAGGATCATGGCCTCCTCGCCATCACGCGTACTAGCCGCCAGAAACACTGGACGGTTACGACCGAAATGTCCGCGCAACACCGCCCCCTGCTCCACCGCCGCCACTGGTGGCGTCACGTCAAACTTGAGATTACCCATCACCTCTACCGGCAACTCAACGCCATCAGGCTGCACTAGGGATTGCAAGCGCACTGCATCCTGGCTGGTTTGCGCGGCAATCGCGGTCAATTGCTGCACGCCATGGCGCACCACGCTACCAAGACGGAGATAACCCTGGGCGGACTTGGCAGAAAGTCGCGCATTCACTAATAAAATCGGAATGCCACGCACCTTGCAGCCAGCAATCAGGTTGAACCACAGCTCGGTCTCCATCAGCATGCCCAATTGCGGCTGAAAATGGTTGAGAAAGCGTGCCACCGCCCCCGGTGTATCATATGGTAAATAGCAGCGTAATACGCTATCGCCAAACAATTGCTCCCCAGCCTCTCGCCCGGTTGGCGTCGCATGAGTGATGAGTATCTGGTATTGCGGATAACGTTGCTGTAAAAGCTTGATCAATGGTGCCGCACCACGGGTTTCTCCCACGGAAACGCAATGCATCCAGATAATTGGCTTCGTGACTGGAAGACTGAAAAACCCAAAACGCTCCGCCCAGTGCTGCCGATACTCCGGCTGGCGTATGCCGCGCCATAGCAACTTGAACGGTACGAAGAGGATCAGGAGGTAAATCAGCAGGGTATAAATTAAGCGCGACATTAGGCGATTTTCGCATGAATACAGGGCATAATCACGCATCCTTGTGTCTGTAGTTGCTGAATTCGTGATTTCAAGAATTTTTGTCCTGTTGCTATGCTGGGCCTGCCTGGGCAATGCGTATGCCACGGACTTGATCATCAAGCGCGAGATATTCAGCGATGAGCAAGGGCAACTGGATATCAACACAGTCCAACACCAGCACTTCCAACCCATCGATAACTTGCTGATCGCCGGTTACACCCCAGCAACGCAATGGATGCGGATTACTATCCGCCCAACATCTACGGCCCATATCGAGCTGAGAATACGCCCCACCTATCTTGATGAAATCACGCTTTACTCCCCAGACCCTCAGCAACCGGGCAAGTGGCTAAAAAAGGTCACGGGAGATCGACATGCCTACCAAAAACGGGACCGTCATAATGCGATTACCCATGGCTTCGTGATTGATGGTCACAAAGTACCAACGGTGTATTACCTGAAACTGCATACTACAAGCACCTCTTTGATGCATGTAGAAGCGCTGCCAGACGATGAAGCCAGCCTCAAGGAAATGCGTCAGCATATTCTTGTCGTTATTTATTTAGCCATCATGCTATGGCTGGGATTCTGGTCCGCCAATGATTTCATCAGCAAGCCGCAGCTACTGACCGGCCTATTCACTTTTTATCAGTTAGCCCACATTTTCTATGCACTGGCGATTCTAGGTTACTTGGCTCCCTGGACCCCTACAGATCAACCGGCGCTCAACGACACCCTGACCAGCATTGCCATTCTCACGATTGTATTCATCAGCATTCTGTTTCATTACGTACTGCTTTCACAATACAAACCCAATCGATGGGGAATGAGGATACTGCTATGCTTAGCAGCCCTTTTTCCCGTGTTGTTATCCGGCTTAGTGATTGGTTTTACTCAGGAGGCACTGAAATACAATGCCTATATCGTCATCCTCTCCACGGCACTCTTATTCCCCCTGGCACTCAGCGCTAGCGCTGAAGAAAAAGATATCGCTCCAAGCCGGAGAACATTGCGTATCATTTATGGACTGCATACTCTATCCCTGATCGTTTCCATCCTTCCCGTAATGGGCTGGTCGCCTGCGGCAGAATGGAACTTGAATGCCATCCTGGGGCACAGTGTCATTTCCGCCTTCCTGATGTACATCATCCTCCAGCAACGCTCCTCAGCAAGCTTGCGGGAAAGCAATAATGCCAAGCTTTCCTTACGGCTGGCTAATCAGCAATTGGCACTAGAACGCCAGAAACGCGATGAAATGGGCTATTTCATGGCCATGATCACGCATGAACTGAAAACACCACTTTCCGTCATCAGGCTCTCTCTGGACGCCCTCTCCATTACAGGGCAACCCAAACGGCATATCGAACAGAGCATTCACGATATCAGCAGCATGATTGACCGCTGTGCTCAAATCAGCAAAATCGAAGAAAAAAACATCGAGATCAAGTACGAAGCCTGCGAACCAGCTGAAATCCTGCAATCCCTGCTTTCCGAATATGCCTGCCTTGAGCGCATCGAACTCTCAACCCATATTGCCACACCCCTGTGCTGCGATTCCCTGATGCTCAGGCTCATCTTGCGTAATCTGCTTGAGAATGCCCTAAAATACTCACCAGCCAACAGTGTCATCTCGATCCGCATCAATGCCCAGACAGAAAATGATGGCAGGAGCGGCATTGCTATTTCATTTGAAAACAGCGTGGATCAACCTCCTGACCTTATCCGCATTTTTGATAAATACTATCGTGAGGCCCACTCCAGCAAACACACCGGCTTCGGCCTTGGCCTTTATCTCTCCCGGGCCGTCGCGCTATCATTAAACGGTTCGCTCAACGCCAGCCTATACCACCACCGCATCAGATTCACTTTATGGCTACCCAATTGAATATCGTCGTCGTGGAAGATCACGACGCCTTGAGAGAAGTTACTGTCGCAGCCCTTGCCAGCAAAGGGCACCATGTTACCGGGCTAGAATCAGCAGAGGCGCTCTACGAGCAGCCGGATATTTCATGCATAGACCTGATGATCATTGATATCAATTTGCCTGGCGAAAATGGATTAGCGCTCACCCAGCGCATCAGGCAGGTTCACTCCAATGTCGGTATCATTATTGTCAGCGCCAACAACCTTGCTGAGCACAAAATGCAGGGATATGACCAAGGTGCCGACATCTACCTGACCAAACCAGCTGCACTGGAAGAACTCAATAGTGCCATCAATGCGCTGTCCAGAAGAATCAAGCCGCGACAAGCGCAAAGCCTCTCATGCCTGACGTTACATCCCAGGACACGACAGCTTGTCCTGCACCAAACCAGCATCTCGCTCACCCCACAAGAAGCCGCTGTGGTACTAGCGCTGCTACGTGCACCTGGCCAGCGTCTGGAAACCTGGCAACTGCTGGAAATCGCCGGTCGCGAACATCCAGATTACAGTAAAGCATCCCTCGAAGTCCTCATTGTGCGACTCAGAAAAAAGCTCATGCAAGTAAGCATGCAAGCCGACCTGAACCCCATCCAGGCCATCCGCAACTATGGCTATCAACTCTGCACCAACATCACCATCGCCGATTAACCCTACAAGCTGTAGGTTTCAGTAGGTTTTCTCTCCCTCCCCTCTGCTAGCATGCCTCTCCAGTGCACTCATGCACACCATGAATGCCTTGCACAGACTGTTATTCCAAGGGGGAGCTTATGAAACAAATACATCAGACAATCACACAAAATTCCCAGCACACCGATCACCTGATGGTGAAGCCTTCACGCGGCACATTACTTGTTGCCTCGGCGCTTGCTACCATGACGATGATGGCAAGCAGTACTAGCTGGGCTGCTGGTATTTGCGGCAGCGGGAGCACTTCCACCATCAATAGCGCAGAGACAAGCCAATGCTTCCCGGGCAACAATGAAACAGTGACTGTCACCGATACCGGCAGCATCACAGTAAGCAGCGGAGCTGCAATTGATGCAACTGGCATTACAGGCATCACCATCAACAATAGCGGCCTGATTGACGGCAGCGTCATCCTAGACAGCGCGATTCTTAACCTTGAAGGAGCCAGCGGCCGGATTACCGGTGCGATCACAGGTACGTCAGGGTCTGCCATCAATATTAATGGTAGCTTCGTACAAGAAAGCTCTATCAGCGTCGACAGCATTACCATTGCAAATACCGGCACATTTACTCCTGGTAACTATAATAATAGCCAAGGGATTACTGGCAACGTTGAGAATAACGGCAGAGTGATTCTCACTGCCGACAATCCACATGCTCACATCGATGGCGACTACTATCAAACTGCTAATGCCATCCTGGAAATTGGTGCAAGTGGCGCATCGTCTGGTGAATATGGCCGACTCCATGTGATTGGCACCGCCACCTTCGAAGCAGGCACCGGGATTTATGTAAATGTCTCCCAGGTCAATACCCTGGCAAATAACAACGTGTTGTCCAGGGTTGTTTACACTAGCGGATTGACTGCCAGCACTTTTACCGTCACCGACAATAGCCAGCTATTCAATTTTGAAGCTATCGTGAATGGCAACAACATCGACCTGAAAACCATTGCATCCAGTGCAGGCGTTCTCAGCAGTGTCAATCATGTAGGGTTCGGTCAGGGTGTAGGTGCAGCGCGTACCTTAGATACTATTATTGCGGGCAGTATTTCTGGAGACATGAGCACCGTGGTAGATGCTTTCGGCAGGCTCGGCTCCGAGCGTGAAGTCTCCAACGCCGTTGCGCAAACGCTACCCCTGATGAGCGCAAATCTGGACCAAGTCGCCACCAACAGCATGCGTGGCACCAACCGCGTGATCCAGGCTCGCCAGGAAGGCAATGTAGGCCGTTCCTCTGGGGAAGGCTTCCTCGGTGACAAGCATTTCTGGTTCAAACCTATTGCCGCCAAGGCCAACCAAGATAACCGTAATGGTGTCGCGGGTTATAACGCTGACACCTACGGCTTCCTGATTGGTGCTGATGCTGAGGTTAACGAAGCCAGCCGCGTGGGTGTCGCGTTCTCTTATATGAATAGCAATGTCGATGGTAAATCCACCGCTCGCTACAACCGTGCTGATATTGATGCCTACCAGATCATTGGTTATGGCAGCCATAACCTGGCGTCCGATCCAGATGTCGAGATCAGCTGGCAAGCAGACTTCGGTATCAACAAGAACGATGGTCGCCGTACCATCAATTTTGGTGGCTTGAACCGTGTAGCGAAATCTGATTTTGACAGCACCACTGCTCACGTGGGCGCAGGCATCAGCCGTAGTATCAAACTCAACGAAAGAACCAGCTTTATTCCATCGGTACGTGCAGACTACTTCTGGATTCGCAACGAGTCTTACACTGAAAAGGGTGCTGATGCACTTAACCTGAAAGTAGGTAGTGCTACCAGTGAACAACTGATCGCCATGGTTGAAGGCCGCGTGCAACACAAGCTGACTGACCGCGCAGCGCTGACAGCCAATGTTGGCGTAGGTTACGACTTGTTTGACGAGCAAAACAGCATCACCGCCAGCTATGTTGGTGGTGGCGCATCATTCCGCACTCAAGGCCTGGAGCTCAGCCCATGGATTGGTCGTGCTGGACTGGGCCTGACTGTGAATGCCACAGAGCGGACTGAAATCACTGCACGCTATGATGCAGAAGGCCGCAGTGATTTTGTCGGTCAAACTGCTTCATTAAAGGTACGTTGGGCCTTCTAAACACATCGCAACATGTAAGAGCACACTGGCTCTTGTAAAACCACAAAGGCCCGCACTGCGGGCCTTTGTTTTGATAGCATCATCAGGACATCATGCAGCATCATTACCCTATGCCATCATTTCTCATCATGCTCATCACAAGCCTGTTCATCACCGCTTGTGCCAGCACCGCCATCGAACAACGGCATATCACTTCGCAGAAAATCGCAATTGATGCAGGCTGGCAGCGCTTTGAACTGGATGTCGGGCAATTTGTGCTGGTGGCATTTGTCCCATCCACGCAACAGGCAGATGATCAGGGCAAGCTAACCATTTATATCGAAGGCGATGGCCTTGCCTGGGTCGACTCACGTACGCCCTCCTTCGACCCCACGCCCACCAAGCCTTTAGCGCTGCAGTTAGCAATCAGGGATCAAGCGCACGCTGTAGCATATCTTGGCAGGGCATGCCAATACGTCACGGGAGACAAGCGCCGCAATTGCAGCACTCGTTATTGGACTAACGCACGCTTTGCGCCAGAAGTCATCAAGGCAGCCAACCAGGCTATTGACCAGTTAAAACAGCACTACCATGCGCAGCACATCACATTAATCGGCTATTCCGGTGGCGGTGCTATTGCCACCTTAAGTGCAGCCAGTCGAAACGATGTCAGCCAACTCATTACCATTGCTGGTAATCTGGATACTGCCACTTGGACCACACAGCAACATCTCTCTCCTCTCACTGGTTCACTCAACCCCGCCGATGCATGGAAAACACTGCTGACCATCCCACAACGCCATTATGTAGGCATGCAAGATAAAACCGTGCCGCCACTGGTTGCCACCGCTTATCGTGATCGCTTCCCACTGCATCACCAGCCAGAAATTATCAGTATTCCTGGGTTTGATCACCACTGCTGCTGGGTTGAAGCATGGCCAAATTTGCTAAGGCAAGCCCCCATTACGTCTACCGACTAAAGACAATTCATACTGAAAACATGGTTGCGCATCTGTGATGATGATTTTCATTTTAATCACAGAATAAACTTATCCGCCTCAAGCCAACAGTAGCAAGGGCATGCACTTTTTCATACATGACCACCTCTCAAATGCACCAAAAAATGGCCTTGACCATCACTATAAAATGGAATAATTTTTCATTTCATCACTAGATATTGTGGTTTAAAACAAAACAGCAACATCAAGCCTGCGTATTCGGAAATGGCGTCCAGCCACTAATAACAGAGAGGAAAACCCATGCTCAAGGCCGTGAAATCTGCCCAACCTGTGGTTCAGGAATCCGATGTTCCCGTTGTGCCCATACAATCTGTATCGTTAGATATCTGGGACAAAAAATATCGCCTGAAAACCAAGCAAGGCAGCTTCATCGACCAGGACATGGACGACACTTATCAGCGCGTGGCACGCGCATTGGCTGATGTGGAAGAGACTGAAGAAAAACGCGGTCTGTGGTTCGAGAAATTCCTCTGGGCCTTGCGCCGCGGCGCGATTCCTGCCGGTCGCATCACCTCCAACGCAGGAGCACAGGAGCACAAGCCCGCCACCAGCACCATCAACTGCACCGTCTCCGGCATCGTCGAGGACAGCATGGACGGCATTCTGGAGAAAGTGCACGAAGCCGGCCTAACCTTGAAGGCAGGTTGCGGCATCGGCTATGAATTCTCCACCCTGCGCCCCAAGGGTGCGTTCGTCGCGGGCGCTGGCGCTTACACCAGCGGCCCGCTCTCGTTTATGGATATCTACGACAAGATGTGTTTCACCGTCTCGTCCGCAGGCGGCCGACGCGGCGCGCAGATGGCAACCTTCGACATCTCGCACCCCGACGTGACCGATTTCATCAAGGCCAAGCGTGAGGCAGGACGCCTGCGACAGTTCAACCTTTCCACCTTGATCACCAAGGAATTCATGGAAGCGGTAAAGGCAGATGCAGAATGGAAGCTCGCCTTCCCGGTCACCGAGAAAGAAGCAATCGCCGATGATCTGGATATTGCAGATGCCGAACAGGTCGTCTGGCGTGAATGGCCCGTCAAGGGCAAATATCTCACCCGCGAATCTGATGGCAAGGTCGCCTGCCGCATTTACAAAACCATCAAGGCACAGCGTTTGTGGGACGTGATCATGTCATCCACCTATGATTTTGCCGAGCCGGGTTTTATCCTCATCGACCGCGTCAACGAGATGAACAACAACTGGTTCTGCGAGAACATCCGTGCCACTAACCCTTGTGGCGAGCAGCCGCTACCACCTTATGGTGCCTGCCTGCTAGGCTCGATCAACCTCACCAAGTTCGTACGCGATCCCTTCACCGAGCACACCCATTTTGATTGGGATGAATATCGTGAAGTAGTCGCCATTTTTACCCGCATGCTGGACAACGTCGTCGAGATCAACGGCCTGCCATTGCAGCAGCAACGTGATGAAATTGTGCGCAAGCGCCGTCATGGCATGGGCTACCTAGGGTTGGGCTCCACGCTTACCATGCTCAGGATGAAATATGGCGAGGCCGATTCGCTGCAGTTCACCGAGGAAGTCACCAAGGTCATGGCCGAGGTCGGCTGGGAAGTCGGCGTGGAACTCGCCGAGGAAAAAGGCGCCGCGCCGATCATGGAGGAAGAATTCGAGATCACCGCCGACCTGTTGTCCAAGCGCCCGGAAATGGCGAAAGACGGCATCAATCTCGGTGACAAGGTCAAAGGTAAGGTGCTCATGGGCCTTTACAGTCGCTACATGCAGCAATTCCCGGAAAAGCTGCGCCAGCAGATCGCCACGACCGGCTCACGCTTCAGCCATCACAGCTCGATTGCGCCGACTGGCACCATCTCGCTCAGCCTGGCCAACAACGCCAGCAACGGCATTGAACCATCGTTCGCACACCACTACAGCCGCAACGTCATCCGAGAAGGCAAGAAATCCAAGGAAAAGGTCGACGTGTTCTCCTACGAACTGCTCGCCTACCGCGAACTGGTCAACCCGGACGCGATGCCTTTCTCCGACAAGGCGGAAGAGCAATTGCCAGCATACTTCCTCGATTCCTCCACCATCGTAGCGAAGGCCCATGTGGATATCCAGGCCGCCGCGCAGAAATGGATAGACAGCTCCATTTCCAAGACCATCAACGTGCCAACCGATTACGATTTCGGCGATTTCAAGGATATCTACCTCTACGCTTACGAAAAAGGCCTCAAGGGCTGCACCACTTTCCGCTTCAACCCCGAAGCCTTCCAGGGCGTACTGGTGACAGAGAAAGACCTTGAAAACACCACCTACAAGTTCACGCTGGACGACGGCAGCGTGATCGAGGCCAAGGGCAACGAGGAAATCGAGTACGACGGCGAAATCCACACTGCCGCCAACCTCTACGACGCCCTCAAGGAAGGCTATTACGGCAAGTTCTAAAACCCATTGCCGGGCAACGGATTAGCTCCTTTGCCCGGCCCCAGTGACGCACGCGCACAGGAGACGAACATGGCAATCAAGATCGACAAGAAAATCACCGGTTACAACGTCATTACCGAAGAAGACAAACTCAAGGCAGAGCAAGCTGCCGCCGAGCAAAAAGCGCACGAACAGAAACTCGCCGAAATCGTCCAACTGGGCGAGCCATTGAGCCGCCCAGACATGCTGGTCGGCAACACCTACAAAATCAAGACCCCCGTGACCGAACATGCACTCTACATCACCATCAACGATGTGATCATGAACGAAGGCACGCCCCAGGAGCACCGCCGCCCGTTCGAGATATTTATCAACTCCAAGAACATGGAGCACTTCCAGTGGATTGTCGCGCTCACGCGCGTCATGTCAGCCACCTTCCGCAAGGGTGGCGACATCACTTTCCTGGTGGAAGAGCTCAAAAGTGTATTCGAGCCCAGCGGCGGCTACTTCAAGAAAGGCGGCAAATATATCCCTAGCCTGGTCGCCGAGATTGGTGAGGTGCTGGAACAACATCTCTACCAAATCGGCATGCTGAAGAAATCTGGCCCCGACGAACACCAGCAGAAACTCATCAACGAAAAGCGCGCCGAATACATGGAAAAACACGCAAAACCAGGCGCTGAAACCAATGCCGAAGGCTTCCCACCCGGCGCGCAACTTTGCAACAAATGCCAAACCAAGGCTGCCATCATCATGGATGGATGCCTCACGTGCTTGAATTGTGGCGAGAGCAAATGTGGGTAAATTATCAATAACTTAGCCCATAAACCTAAAAGAGATAAAAATGACTACCACAACATTACGTGACTTAGTCGGGTTAGGCCAAGCACCAGGAAAACTGGCAGATGCAGCCTTGATCCTGATTGATTGCCAAAATACCTACCGTGAAGGCATCATGGCACTAGAGGGAGTTGAACCGGCATTGCAACAGGCGAAGCTGCTGCTTGAGAAAGCGCGCACGCTCAAGGTACCGGTGATCCATATCCAGCATGATTCCGGGGAAGGTACGCCTTATGACATTCGCTCCTATATCGGGCAGATTGCCGATGTGGTAGCGCCAATCGCTGGCGAAGACGTGATTACCAAGCATTACCCTAATTCATTTGTTGGAACAAACCTGGATGATGTCTTAAAAGCTCACGGCATCAAGAATATTGTCCTGGCAGGGTTCATGACGCATATGTGCGTGAACTCCACTGCGCATGGCGGATTCAACCTGGGATATGCACCTACGGTAGTGGCCAGTGCGACTGCAACCCGTGCATTGCCCGGTGCTGATGGCAAGATTATTCCTGCTTCACAGGTACATGCAGCGGCGCTAGCTGCCACTCGTGATCTTTATGCGGCTATCGCCAACACTATCGATGAAGTCTGATATTCGTATGTGACCTTGATCACTCCCAGACAGCATGCTCAATGCCATCCCGGGAGATTTCTGCTATCTAATTTAGACTGCTGCTTCAAGCTGCTTTTCTATGTTAGTCGTAGTTCGGCCAATCAATTGACTCAGTTGATGACTGTCGTCAAACAAGCCGCCCTTGGCAGCGCCTGTATCAGATTCAGCGAGCAATGTTGCCAAGCCTTCAGGCAAGCCTGCATCCACCAATACTTGGCGATATTCAGATTCTGGCAAATTTTGATAACTCACACTCTTGCCGGACACTCTGGCAATGGCCGCCGCCAACTCGGCTAACGAGTATGCGGTGTCGCCAGCCAGCTCATAGAGCTTGCTTGCCTGGTTTTCCAGGATCAGTACAGCCGCAGCGGCTTCGGCATAATCTGCTCTTGCAGCCGATGCAATACGTCCATCACCGGCACTCCCAAGCAGCACGCCGTATTGCAGAGCAGTAGGCACACTCGCCAGATAATTCTCCGAATACCAGCCGTTACGCAACAGCACAGCAGGAATACCTGACTCGGCAATCAATTGTTCGGTTTCCAAATGCTCTTTTGCTAACGGCAATGGCGAGCGATCTGCATGCAGCAAGCTGGTGTAGGCTAGCAAACCAACGCCAACAGCCTTTGCAGCTTCAATCACGGCACGATGCTGAGGTAAGCGCCGCCCCACTTCACTGGCCGAAATGAGCAATAATTTATCGGCACCGGCAAATGCTTTCAGCAGTGTTTCTGGCTGATCATAATCTGCATGACGTACCTGAATACCTTGTGCTGCCAGGCTTGCTGCTTTCGCAGGGTTCCTGACCGCAGCCACAATCTCCCTTGCAGGTGAGGTTTTCAGTAATTGTTGAATCACCAGCTGGCCCAATTGGCCTGTTGCACCTGTCACGACGATCATCTCTAAGCTCCAGAAGTTTATTTACGAAGCAACAGAATAAAACTTATACTAACTAAATGTAAGTACGCACTAAAAGGTAAGTGTAAAAATGAAAACCAATAACCCGGCTATTCAAGCTTCTGGCGGAGACACGCTCGGTCAGCATTTCTGGGGCAATGTATTTTCTGATAAGTGCCCTTCTCGCGACATTCTCAACCATGTAACCAGCCGCTGGGGCACCCTGTTATTGGTTGCACTGCTTGATGGCACTTTCCGGTTTAGCGAATTAAGGCGCAAAATCAATGGTGTTAGCGAGAAGATGCTCGCCCAGACATTGCAAGTCCTTGAGCAGGATGGTTTCGTTGAGCGTATTGACTACCAGCGTGTGCCACCGCATGTTGAATATCGTCTCACCCCACTGGGGCAAATCGTGGGTCAACAAATTGCATCACTGGTGCAGTGGATTGAACAGAACATGCCTGCAATTCAAAGCGCAAAGTCCAAAACCAGTACTTCAGAGGCCATCGGTAACAAGCAAAAATAGCCTATAGATGAGTAGCCCAGCTGAATCTGATCTGCAATTCAGCCAGCATTCTGCAACTGTGATTGCCTGATCATTTACTGGATAATACTGATCACGACTCAAGTGCAATGAAAGAATACGCCATGCCCATCCTGAATATCCGCGCCGTCAACAAACGTGACCAGCTCATCACGCTGGATAGCGGGAATGTCGTGAGCATGACGGTTGAGCAGATATTCCGGGTGAATTTCTATATGGATGAGCAGATTGTCGGCTACCTGTATTTTGAATCACTCTCGTCACTGAACAACCTCGAAATCAGCCCGATCTACAAGGTACGTGAAGAATCATTTGCGCACCCGGCACTCACTGCCGATGCTGGCGAATTACGTGAAGCGGGTCTTGCACTTTACCAGTCATACACCAATGGCAAGATCCTGATGAACAAAACCAGCCAAGTCGCTCATTAAATCTACCTCCCGCTTATTCAATACCTGAGTAAGCGTAGGCCATTGGCCACCACCAGCAGGCTGGCACCTACATCAGCCAGCACAGCCATCCACATTGAGCCATACCCCAGGATGGTCAATCCCAGGAATAAGGCCTTGATGCCCAGCGCCAGCGAGATGTTTTGTACCAGCAGCTTGTGTGTCGCACGTGACAATCCAATAAACAAAGGGATCTTGCGCAGGTCATCGTCCATGAGGGCGACATCGGCAGTCTCAATGGCCGTGTCAGTCCCCATTGCCCCCATCGCAAACCCAATATCCGCCCTCGCCAATGCAGGTGCATCATTGATGCCATCACCAACCATGCCAACCTTGCCTTGCTGGGCGTAGTGCTCAATGGCACGGAGCTTGTCCTCCGGTAATTGGTTGCCACGCGCTTCATTAATGTTGACCTGTGTCGCAATCGCATCTGCAGTGTGTGTGTTATCACCCGTCAGCATCACGGTCTTCACCTTCAATTGATGCAAAGCCTCAATCGCCGCACGGCTGCTATCTTTCACGGTGTCAGCCACCGCATAAAGCATCAGCACCTGAGCAGCATTAGTCAGCATGATCACGGTTTTACCTTGCTTTTCGAGTGCATTGATCTGCGCCTCCAGGTCTGGAGAACATACGCCGCTCTCATGCATCAATCTATGGTTACCCAACTGATAAGTGACCCCATTGACTGTACCACTCACTCCTCGTCCCAGAATCGCAGCAAACTCGTCAACGGGGAGATTACTGGTCGCCGTACGGGCGATAGCCTGGGAAACTGGATGATCTGATCTGGCAGCCAAACTAACGGCAATCAGGTTGGCATCTATTCCATCCAAAGCAAGCAACGAGACGCTATCAGTCAAGGCTGGCTTGCCATGAGTAATGGTACCGGTCTTGTCCAAAGCCAGCCAGCTAAGCTTGTGACCCTCTTCCAGATAGACGCCACCCTTGATCAAGATGCCGTGCCGGGCAGCTGCAGTCAGGCCACTGACAATGGTGACAGGCGTCGAAATCACCAAGGCACAAGGACAAGCAATCACCAACAATACCAAGGCACGGTATACCCACTCATACCAGCCACCCCCCAACAGCAGTGGCGGAATCACTGCCACAGCGATGGAAAGCATCAATACAGCCGGGGTGTATATCTTGGCAAAACGATCTACAAAACGCTGGGTTGGTGAGCGTGCACCCTGCGCATTTTCTACTACACTAATGATACGAGCCAATGTGGATTGAGCCGCTGCTGCACTCACCTTGAACTCGAATGATCCAGATTGATTGATCGTGCCCGCATACACCTGATCACCGACTGACTTATCCACGGGGAGACTTTCTCCGGTAATAGGCCCCTGGTCGACTGTGGATTGCCCTGCCACAACCTCGCCATCCAGCGCGATACGCTCGCCTGGCTTAACCCGCACCACTTGGCCTATCTGCACCTGCCTGGCCGGGATTTCCAGCCAAAGACCATCTTGCTGCCTGACTGTTGCCAGCTCAGGCACCAGTTGTACCAGGCTACGAATAGCATTACGTGCGCGATCCAGTGATTTTGCTTCCAGCCATTCTGCCAGTGTGAACAACACCATGACCATGGCAGCTTCCGGCCATTGCCTTAATATCAATGCGCCAGTGACTGCAATACTCATCAGTGCGTTGATATTGAGGCTTCCTTGGCGCACTGCGATCCAGCCTTTGCGATAGGTACCCAAGCCACAAATCATCACTGCCAGTAAGGCCAGCCCTGCAGCGATGTATTCCGGGCCACTCATCCATTCCGCAATCTCGGCTCCAATGGCAGCAATCCCCGCCAGCACCAGCAAGCGTAATGACTTCTGCGGTGCAGCCACCTGTGAGGTTGGCGGTTCCGCTTGATCCACCAATAGCTGCGCTTTCATCCCCAGCTCCTCAATGATCTGTATGATCAATGGCAAGGATTCGGCCTCATGTGCCACGGTGAGGATGCGTTGAATCAAGTTGAAATCCAGCGCAGAAACCTCACTCTTGCTAGCGAATGCCTTGCGGATTAACCCTTCCTCAGTCGGGCAATCCATCTGCTCAATATAGAACTTGCTAGTGATATGCCCAGGAGACAGCAATAGGGATTTGCCGCTAGCTTCCTGCCCCTGCCCACATGTTTTGTCTTGATCATGCCCGCAAGCGCATCCAGGCTCGGCTGCATTATTTTTCATGAATACTCCTGGCTGGTTCTTCAATCATGTTTTTGCTCCACGCATGTGGCTTCTGCGATATGCCCACTGGTAAAACATTGGCAACACCAGCAAAGTGAGGGCCGTTGAGGACAGGATGCCCCCAATCACCACCGTCGCCAGTGGTCGCTGTACCTCGGCCCCTGTTCCAGTCGCAATTGCCATGGGGATAAACCCGAGCGAAGCCACCAGCGCAGTCATCAGCACGGGGCGCAAGCGAGTCAATGCGCCCTCCTGCACGGCATCAGCCAAAGGTATGCCTTGCTCACGCAATTGACGGATGAACGAGATCATCACCAGGCCATTGAGCACCGCCACGCCCGAAAGCGCAATAAAACCCACCCCTGCAGAGATCGATAAGGGAATATCCCTCAACCATAGTGCCACGATGCCGCCGGTGAGAGCGAATGGAATACCAGTGAACACCAGTAAGCCATCCTTGAGATTGTTGAACATCATAAACAACAGGGTGAGCACCAGAAACAACGCCAGCGGCACAACGACTTGTAAACGCTTGCGCGCAGATTGCAAGTTCTCGAACTGGCCACCCCATGTTGTCCAATACCCGCTCGGCACCTTGATCTGGCGATTAATGGCTTCTTCAGCAGCATCAATAAATGAACCAAGGTCGCGCCCTCGCACATTGGCGCTCACGACCACACGGCGCTTGCCATTTTCGCGACTGATCTGATTAGGCCCTTGCACGAGCTCCACCGTGGCCACTTCGCCCAGCGGAATATAACTGGCTTGCACCTGCCCAACACTTTTAGGCAGGGGGATAGGCAATTGCCTCAATACGGCAAGATCGCTGCGCACGCTCTCTGCAAGGCGCACGACGATGTCAAAACGCCTGTCGCCCTGAAACAAAATGCCTGCATTGCGCCCGCCTATCGCTACGCCCACGGCATCTTGCACATCAGCCACATTGAGGCCATAGCGCGCTGTCTTGTCGCGATTGATATTGACGTTGAGGATAGGCAAACCAGTCGTCTGCTCAACCTTAACCTCAGCAGCGCCCGGGATAGATTGCAGAACGGCAGCAATCTGGTTGCCAGTGGCGTTCAACACCTCCATGTCGTCACCAAAGACCTTGACCGCCACATCACTGCGCACCCCGGAAATCAATTCATTGAAGCGTAACTGGATAGGCTGCGAGAACTCATAGTTATTGCCTGCAAGCTTTGCTGTTGCATCTTGGATGTCAGCAAGCAACTGCTCACGGCTCTTTCGCGGCATGGGCCATTGCGCAGTGGGCTTGAGCATGATGTAGCCATCAGAGATATTAGGTGGCATGGGATCAGAGGCGATCTCTGCCGTGCCAGTGCGCGCGAATATGCGTTCGATCTCGGGGAATTGGGCTTTGAGCGTACGCTCGATTTCCTGCTGCATGGCAACCGACTGGCTCAAGCTGGTGCTGGGGATGCGCAAGGCCTGGATCGCAACATCACCCTCATTCAGGCTGGGGACGAATTCGCTTCCCATGCGGCTTGCCATCAACATGGTCAGCGATAATATGGCAAGGATGAAGGTCATCACCACCGCCTGGTTGCCCATGACCCAGTGTAGTAATCCGGCGTAGTGCCGCTTGGCGGATGCCATCAGCGCATTCTCCTTTTCAGCCACGCGACCGCTAACAAACATAGCCACCGCAGCCGGGACAAAGGTCAGCGAAAGTATCATTGCCCCAATGAGCGCCATCACCACGGTGTAGGCCATGGGGTGGAACATCTTGCCCTCCACGCCAGTGAGTGCAAAGATCGGCAGGTACACCATCATGATGATGAGCTGGCCGAAAATCAGTGGTCGCCGCGCTTCCTGCGCTGCCGCAAACACCTCGGCAAAGCGCTCTTCACGACTGAGCAAGCGGCCTTTCTGCTGCTGGGCATGCGCCAGGCGGCGGATGCAGTTCTCCACGATCACCACCGCACCGTCGATGATGATGCCGAAATCCAGCGCACCCAGGCTCATGAGGTTGGCGCTCACTTTGTTGCTGACCATGCCAGTGAAAGTAAACAACATCGCCAGAGGTATAACCATGGCTGTGATGAGGGCCGCCCGAATATTGCCAAGGAAGAGGAAAAGCACCGCAATCACCAGCGCAGCCCCCTCCATCAGGTTGTTCTTGACGGTATGAATGGCCTTGTCCACCAGCACGGTACGGTCATACACCGGGATTGCCACCACACCCTGCGGCAAGGTCTTGTTGATTGCTTCCAGGCGTTTGGCTACTGCCTGCGCCACAGCACGGCTGTTCTCGCCAATCAGCATGAATACCGTGCCCAGCACCACTTCCCGGCCATTCTCGGTAGCAGCACCAGTACGCAACTCACGGCCTATGCCCACCTCGCCAATATCACGGATGCGGATTGGCACCCCGCCAACATTGCTGACGATCATGTTCTTGATTTCGGCAATTGATCCCACCTGTCCCGGTGCACGTACCAGGTACTGCTCGCCGTTCTTCTCGATATAGCCGGCGCCGATATTCTGGTTATTGCGCTCCAGCGCAACGATCACGTCTTGCAGGCTCAAACCATAGGCCGACAGCCGCGCAGGCACCGGCGCGATCTGGTATTCCTTGGCAAAACCACCGATAGAGTTGATTTCTGTCACGCCTGGCACAGTACGCAGTTGCGGCTTGATGATCCAATCCTGGATTTCCCGCAGGTCAGTCGGCGTATAGGGCTGGCCGTCAGGCTTGATGGCACCTTCCTCTGCCTCGACCGTCCACAGATAGATCTCGCCCAAGCCAGTGGAAATCGGCCCCAGCTCAGGCTTCACGCCTGAAGGCAAGATATCCTTGGCTTGTTGCAACCGCTCATTGACCAACTGCCGGGCAAAATAGATATCGGTGCCATCTTCAAAAATAACGGTGACCTGCGACAAACCATAACGGGATAGCGAACGTACCTGCTTGAGCCTGGGCAAACCTGCCATGGATGTCTCAATGGGATAAGTCGCGCGTTGCTCGGTTTCCAGCGGTGAATATCCCGGGGCACTGGTATTGATCTGCACCTGGACATTGGTAATATCCGGCACCGCATCAATTGGCAACTTCTGGTAGTTGTAGACACCCAATAGTGCCATTGCCAACACGCCAACCAGTATCAGCCAGCGCTGGGAGATAACAGTGCGTAATATGCGTTCAAACATGCTGTTTCTCCTGCTCAATGCGTATGCTCAGCGGCAGATTTCCCCAGCTCGGATTTGAGCGTGAAGCTGCCTTTGGTCACATAAGTAACGCCGGCCTGCAAGCCCTCGACGATCTCGACCATCTTGCCATTACTACGCCCGGTTTTCACCGGCATGGCCCTGAACCCTTCCGCGGTCTGTACAAAGACCACTGCACGATCTTCCACGCTCTGCAACGCTTCGGTGGTGACCGCCATCGGCACATTCGCCTCGCCCGCCACGATCTCGACATTAACGAACAAGCCGGGACGCCAAGCCAGGTCGGGATTAGGCAGAGTGACGCGCGCAGTTGCGGTGCGTGTCTGTTCGCCAAGCAGTGAGCCGACATAAGACACCACCCCGCTGGATTGCGACTCGAATGAGCTTGCCTTCACGGTCACGGATGTACCCACCCTCACCGTGCTCAAATCCTTGGCTGATACCACGATCTCGGCCCATACCGAGGAAAGATCAGCCAGCGTCATCACATTGGCATTCGCCTGCACAGACTCTCCCAGCGAGAGGTGACGCTCGACGATCATGCCATCGAATGGGGCGCGCAACTCATAGCGGCTCAGGCCGCCCTTGGCCGATGTGCCTGCACCCAGGGCATGCAGCTTTTGCGTCGTGTTCTGCGCGGCAATCTCGGCCTCCTGCAAATCCTGCTGTGCTTGCAAGTAATCCTGCTCGGCAGATATCTTGTCCTCCCACAGTTCCTTTTCCCTGGCATAAATCGTCTTCGCCATGCCCAGGCGCTTCTGGGCTGCAAGCGCATCGCTACGTAATTCAGAAACCCCGGTGCTGGCAAGTACTGCCAATACCTGGCCTTTCTTCACCTGCTGGCCCAGATCGACCGTCACGGATTCCACAATGCCATCCACGCGGGGGACAATGTGAGCGGTTCTATCCTGGTTGAAGCGAATTTCACCCGGCAAGGTCAACATGGTGAAAATATGGGCAGGCTTGACCGTATCGAGCACAATCCCGGCAGAAGCCACCTGCGCATCGCTCAAGGTCACAACCTCGTCGTCATGCGTATCGCCTGCCTGAGTGTGGTCATGGGCATGTTCTGACGACGCTTCATGAGGCGTTTTGGTGGCAACGGTATCACCCGACTGCACAGGCTTGAGTACTACCCAAGCCAGCAGGGCGGTGAGGGCGACAATACTGATAATGATGATTTTTTGCTGCTTGTTCATGATGTGTTCCCTAATGCTGTCCGTGCATGGATGCAAATAATGCAGCGCCCTGAGGCCCAAGGATGGCCTCGACATCGGCCACTGATCGCTGTACCTCACCCAGTGCGCGGATATATTGGCCACGTGCCGTAAATAAGGTGCGCTGCGCATCCAGCACATCGAGGAAATTGAATTTACCCAGCTCGAACCCTCTGGTAGTCGCATCCAACGCACTTTGTGCGCCCGGCAGGATGTCATCGCGAATAGAAGATACTTCTTGCAAAGAAGCAGCCAGGCGTTGATGCGCCAGTGATAGCTCATTACGCAGGCGCACATTGAGTGCAAATCGCTCATCGCGCGCTTTATCCACACGCACCCTAGCCTCTTGAATATTGCCCTGGTTGCGGTCAAACAACGGGATGGCAAGAGCCACACCAAGTACGCCCACGGTATCAGCCGCGGACTCATTGCGCTGTACGCCACCACGCAAGATCAGGTCTGGATAACGCTTGCTTTCCTGCACCTTGAGCATGGCATCGCGGTGCCGGATTTCCTCCTCCGCACGCAATGCCAGGGGAGCCTGGTCGAGTATTTCATCCAAGCTGGATAGGGACGGCAGCTCAGGCAGCAGATCCAGCTCGCCGAGCGCCTCGGTAAATCGCGGCACGGCATTGCCCCATAAGGCGACCAGGCGCCGCCTGGCGTTGACCAGCTCGGCATTAGCCTGTGTCAGCTCAATGCGCGTGCCAGAAGCCGCCACACGTGCCCGTGTTTCCTCCACCGGCGATACCTTGCCTGCGGTGACACGGCGCGCAGCAACATCCAACCCGCGATTGGCCAGCTCCATGGAGCTTTGCGCCAGGCGATACCGTTCCTGCGCAGCAAGCACTTCATAAAACCGCTGCACCACGTCAGCATGCATAGCGGCCAGGCGCACATGCAAATCAGCACTGGCGACATCACGAGCCCGCTCTGCAGTCTCGATACGGGCACCACGCTTGCCCCCAAGCTCGAAAGGTTGCCCCAACCAATAGGTCGTCTGGCGCGAAGATGGCCGGACATCCTCCATCTCGACCGACAATTCAGGGTTACGAAATAGTGCAGCCTGTATGCGACTCGCGGTCACGGCATCAACTTCGCGCTTTGCAATCGCAAGCTCGGGGTTAGCCTGCAACGCCAGCTGCAAGGCTTGCGCCAATGTCAGGCTGGTATCAGACTCAGGCGTTGCAAGCGTTGTGTCATGTAATGGCGCAGGGCCCCAGTTATCAGCCTTGGCGATCAGGCTGGTGAGCATGGCTGCCAAGTAAAGCAACCAGGTCAGGTATTTCATCGCAACTCTCCAATCGTTGATCACGGATTGGGCGAGCGACGTCTTGCCAGTGAAAAATCAGGTAAGCATGTGCACTCGCCGCGTTAGGCGGCGAGCAACCATTTGGGCCGTTCAGGCCTTTCCAGAATGGATTGGGCATGCCATGTCACAGGAAGTAACGATAAATCCTGGGCAGTGACAAATACGGCAGGTGTTTGGTGCATGCTGGGCAGCCACTGGGAGGTGGCCTGGTGGTGGTAACCACAATCGCGGTCAACTTGGGTACCAGCCTGGTCAGTCTGACTATCTGCGGTGAGGCCATGATGCTCGTGCTCATGATGACCAAAATGCTGCGCCGCACTTCCTTGCTCATGGCCGCAATAAACACCAGCCACCGCCCAAGACATCTGGAGCGGCAAGACCAGCAGCAGGCACAAGAAAATGATGCGTCGTATCATGTGGCGATTATAAGCCTAGCCCGAGCAAGGTGCCAAATCACGTGCTGGAGGAACCTGGCAAGCTTGCAGGTTCCTCCATGCTTCAGAAGTTAGCATCCACTATTGCAGGCGACGGCTAAAACTCACGCTATAAGCTGCAGGTCGTGCCAGCAGAATGGGGTCATTGCTGGCCTCAATGCCCTCCACCAGGTTGAGCGGGCTGAACATCACGGTTTTCTCGAATGCTGCACCGTCGGTACGGAACTTGTCTATGGTCAAGGTCCCCAACTCGACAACCCGGCGATTTTCCGGCCAGATCACGGTTGCGTTGTTTACTTCATCGCCAGCCTCGGCCAATTGCACGGAAATACGGTAACGATAAGCCCCTTGTTGCAGGCGCTGTGGCAACTCATGCATGAGGTAATCGCCATCTACGGCCTTGGCCGCATCTGCACTCACGAATTTTGCCCCATTTACCGGTTCAATCCGGTAGCGTCCATAACGCGATTGACCCTGCGCATTGGTGAACTTGAAGGCATTCACCCCAAAAAAGGGCTGCGTGGCAAAGCTTTCTGGCAATAATTTTGGCGTATTCACGAAACTCAATGCCGCAGGATGCTGAGCAAGGAATGTTTCAACAGGCTTGGGCTGTGCCTGGCTATCTTTTGAAGCGGCTACTGCTTGCAATAACCCCAGGAACTCCTCTGGCGTAGCTGCCGGGAATGCATTGACTGAGATGGTGACAAGATCGGCACTGGCATCTTCTGGCAATTGAAAGCGGATCGCCATGCCTTTGGGAAAAGCATTTCCATCATTATCCGCAATATTAGGTACACCAGTCGCATTGGAGTAGCGCACTACCACCGGGTGTGGCTGGGTGAATATCTCGGCTTTGGTAATCTCAGCAGCACTGGCTGCCGGAGTGAAATATCCCTCAACGACAATACCCTTGGCATGATTGGAACGAAAACCAGGATGTGGCCCACCTGAAAGCTGGGTCAGGGTATCCACCAATTGTTCTGTCACTGGTTTGGTGGTGCCCTCAGCCCACGCTGAAGATATGCACAATGTGGAAAACAGCAGTGCCATGACAGGCACGGGGCGAACATGATGTTGCATGATAAAGCTCCTTAATTTTAAAAAGGGCCAGACTGCACGCAGCATCAGTGTAAATCAGCCCAGAATGAATTCAATCCTTTTTGTACTACCATCAGTATTGCCGCTCACTACAGTTTTCCATCAGCGCTTCTGAACTTGCGGCAAACGCAGGCCATGATCACTGTGGCTATGGCTTTTGATCATGGTCTGCCTCTGCTTATTTTGCTGTCAGCGTGTCATAGGCTGTCATGAGGTTGCGGTAATCGGGGATGTGGTTGGAGAACAAGCTACCCAAGCCTTCAATATCACGGCGCCAATCGCGATGCAGCTCGCAAGCCGCGCCAAACCAGGTCATCATCTGAGCCCCTGCGGCTGTCATTCGCTCCCAGGCAGCATCGCGTGTCATGGCATTGAAAGTACCTGAAGCATCAGTAATCACAAAGACTTCATACCCTTCCTCAATGGCAGACAGTGCCGGGAAAGCAACGCATACCTCGGTCACCACGCCAGCGATAATGAGCTGTTTCTTACCCGTGGCCTTGATAGCCTTGACGAAGTCTTCGTTATCCCAGGCATTGATCTGGCCTGGACGAGCAATATAAGGGGCATCCGGAAATAGCGCTTTCAATTCCGGCACCAGCGGACCATTGGGGCCGGTCTCGAAACTGGTCGTCAAGATGGTCGGCAGATTGAAGTACTTGGCCGCATCTGCCAATGCCAGCACATTGTTCTTGAACTTGTCTGGCTCAATATCACGCACCAGGGATAACAATCCCGCCTGGTGGTCTACCAGCAATACAGCAGCATTGTCGCGATCAAGACGTAGATATGGCTTACTCATGGGTTTCTCCTTTCAATTGACGATTGGTCATTAAACTTCTGTAGTAACAAAACGGCCATTGTTGTAGTCACTGATCGCTTGGTCGATTTCCTCCCAGCTATTCATGACAAAAGGGCCATGGCCTACCACCGGCTCATTCAGTGGTGCCCCATTCAGCAGCAAGAGGGTGCTGTCTTGCCTTGCTTCCAATACCAGCTCATTTCCCTCGCGCTGCAGGACCGCAAGCTCTGCCGGGCGTATGGTGTGTACATCACTCACGCCTACGGCACCATGCAGCACAAAAATGGCAGTCGTATGACCTTCAGGCAATGTAAAGCGAGCCGTGCTACCAGCATTGAGACGCACATCCCACACATTCATGGGACTGAAGGTATGGGATGGCCCACGATTGCCCTGGTAATCCCCGGCGATCACCCGCACTTTGCCTGCGTTATCCGGCAACACCACTTCAGGAATCTCACCGCTGGTAATGCCTTGATAACCTGGCTTGGTCATTTTGTCCTTCGCTGGCAAGTTGACCCAGAGCTGGATCATCTCGAAAGCACCGCCAGTCTTGGCATAGTCATCGCCATGGTATTCCTCGTGCACGATGCCCGCTCCCGCCGTCATCCATTGCACATCCCCTGGGCCTATGGTGCCACCGGCGTTGGTGGAATCATGATGTGACACCTGACCGTCATAAACGATGGTCACGGTCTCGAAACCACGGTGTGGGTGCTGACCAACGCCACGACGCTTTTCAGTCGGCTCGAATTCTGCGGGGCCTGCATAATCCATCAGCAGGAAGGGGGACATTTCCTCGTGAATATCGCGATAGGAAAAGATATTCTGCACGGGAAAACCATCACCTACCCAATGACGACCATTGCTGCGCTTGATGAATGCCAGTTTTTTCATGATGCTGACTCCTGTCTTGAATGTTGATGGTTCCCACTATAAGGACAAGACTTTTACCTCACTAGATGATTAAATATGAAATCACTTTTCAATTAATGGAACAATCATGGATTTCAACGAAGCTGCCGTCTTCGTTAAAGTCGTCCAGGCAGGTAGCTTCAGTGCTGCGGCCAGGCAATTACAGTTACCCACGTCCACTGTCAGCACCCGTGTTGCCAGGCTGGAGCAGCGCCTGGGCATCACCCTGCTGCAACGCACAACCCGGCGCTTGAACCTCACCGAAGCAGGACAGGCGTATTTCGAGCATGCGTCGCTGGGGTTGGGGTATATGTTGGAAGCTGAAGCCGCCATTGATGCCGCACGACAAGCGCCGCAAGGCAAGCTCAGGGTGTCTGCGCCCGCCGATCTCGGCGATAGCCTACTAGCCGGACTGGTTCATCAAGTGCAATTACAATACCCGGCGCTCGCGTTGGAACTACTACTGACCGAGCGCTATGTTGACTTGGTCGCCGAAGGCATAGATGCCGCCATTCGCACAGGTGAACTGGGTGACTCCAGCCTGATTGCCAAACCGCTGGGCAATGCATGCTGGGCCACCTTTGCCAGCCAGGAATATCTTGAGCAAGCGCCACCATTACGGAATCCGCAAGACCTTAATCAACACCATTGCCTACAATTCAGCCCGATGGGACGCGACGCATGGACATTGCGGCGTGGCAACGACAGCATCACTATCCCGTTATCGGGTCACACCATTGCCAATAGTATCGGCATCGTGCGGCATATGGCGCTGAATGGCCAAGGCGTCGCCCTGCTTCCCACCTACATCTGCAAGCCTGGCATGCTGATTGGTGAGCTGCAGCGTGTACTTCCCGCATGGCAGGCTCGGCATGACCCGGTGCATTTGGTCTATCCACGCCAACGCTTTATGCCACCGAAACTGCGCGCATTCCTTGATGTCGCCCAAGCTGTGATGCAGCCATGGTTTAATGATGCCCCCAGCAGTACCTGACTTACCAGGGAAAAATTGATATCCATGTCTACCCCAACGCCTGGCAATCGCCCTCTTTCACCTATCCTGCTCATGCTAGTACTGGTGTTACCGCCGCTGTTCTGGGCAGGTAACTTTGTCGTGGGCCGTGCAGTGCATGCGAACATCCCGCCACTAACCTTGTCTCTAGGACGTTGGGTAATCGCCTTTGTTTGCATATTGCCATTCGCCCTCCCTGCCATGCGGCGTGATTGGCGGCTTTACTGGCAATATCGCTGGCGCCTGCTGGCAGTATCCACAGTGGGCGTTGCAGCATTCAACACCTTGGTTTACAGCGGCTTGCATGACACCACCGCCACTAATGGCATCCTGCTCAACTCCTGCATTCCTATCCTGATCCTGCTGTTTGGTGCCTTGTTTTACCGCCTGCCGTTGCACCTGCTGCAATTACTTGGGTTAGCTTTGTCATTGGCTGGTGTCCTCACCATCATCCTGCACGGAGAATGGTCTAGTCTGGCTACCCTGGATTTTTCTGGTGGCGACCTGGTGATCTTTACCGCGATGATCTGCTGGGCGCTCTATACCCTGTGGTTACGCGAGTTGCCCGCCACTATCAACCGCATTGGCTTGATGTGCATACAAATCTTCATTGCCATTATTCTGCTGCTACCACTCTATGCCTGGGAAACGCACACTGGGCAAGCACCCCAATGGAACCATGACACCTGGCTGGCACTCGCCTATGTTGGCATTTTCCCTTCAGTCATTGCCTATACGCTGTATACCATTGGGGTAGCGCGCGCAGGAGCAGCACGTGCCGGCTTGTTTATCCACCTAATGCCGGTTTTCGGCAGCATGCTTTCCGTGCTGTTTCTGGGAGAAAACCTGCACGTATTCCACGCGCTAGGTATCGCTGCCATTCTAGGGGGTCTAGTTTTGTCTTCAAAGAATTCCGTGCCTGCTCGCTGACAAATTCTCAACACCTTCGTCAGCTTTTCTTGCTGAAAGTCTCATTTAACCCACTAATTTTTATCATTTTTATCAAAAATTCCCTGTGCAAACATGGCATGTAATTCGCTTATCCATGAATATCAATCGCCATATGCCAGCCATTATTGATTCAAGACCAAGCCATCATGAGTACAGAACAGACCACTAACCACGATGTTTATAAAACCCTGCTGGAGTCCACCAAGGCCATCCCCTGGAAAATCGATTGGCAGACCATGACCTTTGCCTATATAGGCCCCCAAATCGAGACCTTATTAGGCTGGAGTCAGGATAGCTGGGTAAGCGCACAGGATTGGGCCAGCCGCATGCACCCTGAAGACCAGGCCTGGGTAGTGGATTTCTGTGTATCACAATCCCGCTCGGGGGCTGATCATGAGGCAGACTACCGCGCCTTGACCAAGGATGGACGCTATGTCTGGATACGGGATGTGGTGCATGTCATCCGTAATGCAGCAGGAGAAGTCGAGTCACTGGTCGGCTTCATGTTTGATATCAGCGAGCGCAAGAAAACCGAAGAACAACTTCTCAAGCTGCAAAAGGAACTGGAAGAACTTTCCTTTAAAGATGGCCTCACTGGTGTTGCCAATCGCCGTATGTTCGACTCGGTACTGGAGATAGAGTGGACGACGGCCCGGCGCCATGGCAGCCCGCTTTCCCTCATCATGTTCGACATTGATTACTTCAAGCAGTACAACGATCATTATGGGCATTTGCAGGGCGATGAATGCCTGAAACAAGTAGCCACATTGCTTGCCAGTAGCGCTGTGCGTGCCAGGGATTTCTTTGCTCGGTTTGGCGGGGAGGAGTTTGTGCTGATCCTGCCAGATACAGATGTCGCTTCAGCGCAACTGGTCGCTCATCGCTGTCGCAACCTGTTGTTCAAGGCGCAAATACCACATGCGAATTCGCCAAGTGGGCAAATACTCAGCCTCAGCATGGGAGCCGGCACCATGATCCCCACCCACCAGGAGCAGGCACTCAGTTTTGTCGAGCAGGTCGACCAGCGGCTTTATCAAGCCAAACAGCGTGGCCGTAACTGCCTAGTCAATGCATAGCATCTGCGTTCAGTGAGTATTTCCTAACCCAGCACATCGTGCCAGATATTCACGGCCCATGACCGTGCCTCCTGCACTTCACTGGCAGACCTCGCCTGCGAGACACCTCCACCCGGCGCAGGCTTCATTTCTCGACTGGCAGCATCAAAGCGGTAAACATTGGCGACATGCATCGCCTCTTCTGCACTGACATAGCTATAACAAGTATTGGCAAACACGGGAGCCGGATCAGGTGCCTCGCCAGCGAGTAAGGCAATAATCGCACTGGCACACACCTTGGCTTCCGAGGTAGCAATATGGGCAGATTTCGGCAAGCCGGAATCGAGCGCGTCGCCCAAGATGTGTACATGCCGCGCCTGGCGAGATTCGTAAGTCACGTAATCAACATCGCACCAGCGTCCACCTGCATTACCCAAGCCATTATCCAAGGCCAACCTGCTCGCTGTTTGCGGAGGAATCAGGTTGAGTACATCAAACTTGACGCGTTCAAACGTGGTGTTAAGCGTCTGCCGATCTGGATCAATCGCATTCAGGTCACTGGAAGCATGATATTCAACCATGCCAGGATAAAGTTCAGCCCATGCCCTCTCAAACAAGGCACGCTTGGAGGTAATCGCCGGATTGGCATCCAGCACCAATACCTTGGACCGCGGTTTATGCCGCTTGAGGTAATACGCCACCTGGCATGCCCGCTCATATGGCCCTGGCGGGCATCGATAGGGCAAGGCAGGGATGGTAATGGCAAATACGCCTCCATCACGCATTGCCTGCAATTGCTGCTGTAATGCCAACGTCTGAACACCAGCCTTCCAGGCATGGAGGAACCGTTCTTGCAACAGCACCCCTGTCATGGCATTCAAGCGACTGTAATCAAAGCTGATACCGGGTGCCAGCACCAATTTGTCATAGCGCAGCGTGGCCCCATCATCAAGGCGGAGCCGGCGTTGTGCCGCATCAATCGCGCTGACGCTGGCCTGTAACAGCTGGATACCGTAACGCTTGATCAACTCATCATAGGAGTGCGTAATATCCTGCATTTGCCGGCTGCCCCCCAGTACCAGATTGCTCACCGGGCAGGAGACAAAAGCCCGCCCGGGCTCGACCAGGATGACTTCAATACTGTTGTGGCTCCATACCCGTAAATACTTGGCCACCGTGGCACCAGCAAACCCAGCGCCAATCACCACCACCCGGGGTGCACTGGCAGCCCGCGCAATACTGCGCCAGGCACCGGGCAAGATCAGGCTAGCCAACGCTAATTGATTAAAATGGCGACGCTTCATGGATTCGAAGCTTTGGGATTGTCTGTAGGGTCATCGACATGACCCAAGCCAGAAAAATAATGGGCAAGCCCCTCAATCTCTCCCCAGGTCAGGCCCTTAGCATGCTGGTTCATGACGCTACCGTCATCAGGCATATCCCGGTAATGCTGCATGCTGGCAAGAAATTGATCCTGCGATAGCCCTGCCAGGCTCGGGATTGCTCCCAGGCTTTTGCCTTCATAGCCGTGACATGCGGCACAAGAGGCTGCCAGGGTGCGGGTGTGGCTATCTACTCCGGCAGGCCAAGCCACCAATGGCACGAGGCACAAGCCCAGTACCGCCAGAAGCCCTCCGCCCAGCACCATTGAATGTTTATGTTTATAGTTTAACGGCAAAACTATGGTGAAATTCGTTATCTTCGTTGTCGTGTATGGTCACCGTCAACGCACCATCGCCTTTGGCAATGAAGGGAAAGCGGATATTCGGATCCTCGCTGATACCGATATAGGTATCGGCCTGAAAGACTGTAACGCCGTTGTATTGCACCTCTATCTTGTCGATATAATAAGCGGGGCGGAAGCCTTGGGAAACGAGATCACGTTGCAGGCCCGTGAACATCGGGTGCTTGATCTGTAACCTGGCATAGTGCAATGCGCCCTCTGTTGCTTCACTATCCAAGGCTAGACGCATCTTGCCCGCACTTTGGCGCGCTGCCGACTCATCACCATCTATTGTGCCACCACAGCCCCCACTAGCCCTCACAGGGGCGGCATTCACATACCACTTGCCATCACTGGTTTCGGCAACCACATGTACTAGTGAGTCTGTTTCGAGACGAATACGGGTCGCCACTTCGGCCTTGCCACTCTGGGGATTGAAATGAAACACAGCGGCGAGCGGTACCGGGTTCGCATCGACAATCACGGAAACCGCTTTCACGTATTGCCCTTCTGCTACAGGATAATCCACGGAAAAAGCAAACGGCACCTGGGCACCACTTTCCGCACGTTTGGGTGCGGTGATCTTGATGAAATCCGCTTGTTGCAAGGTTTTACCCGGGAACAGATCACGATGCATGGCCTGCCATTTTTGATCTGTGACCTCTGCATTGGCAACCAAAGGCATCCAGCCTGAGAACACCACCCCAAGCACCAGCAATACTCGTGACATCGAACGCATCATCATTGCTTTATCCATTTCATTGTATAGAATACCAACCAGTTGGTATGTTATGCCGGTATACAGATTTGTCAATAGCAGTAAGCAGCTCAATTCATTGCCATACAAAAGGAAGATGACGGAATCTCTTTATGTCCAGCCAGCCGATTGCATCCACCCGCGAGCGCATCTTGCAAATCGCCAGAGATTTAATTCTCTCACGCGGCTTCAACGCCATGTCGATTGACATGGTATGCCGTCAGGCCAATATCACCAAGGGCGGTTTCTTCCATCATTTCAGCAACAAGGAAACCCTGGGTGAAGCGGTACTAGAACAGTTCTGGCAGGATGCGTTGGAGCGCCAGCAACACTTGTTTGACCCGACTCACCATCAAAGCCAGCTTGAGCTGCTTACTGCTTATATTGATCATGGCATTGCAAGCTACCAAGACCCGCAGCTCAGCCAGGGTTGCATGCTGGCCATTTTCACCATGGGCCTGGCTGACACCCACCCTAGCCTGTTTGAGGTGTCACGCAACTATTTCCAGGCCTGGCGCAAGGAATTGATCGACATGCTCCAGCGGCTACAGCAAGAGCAAGGCAGCCCCCACTTCGACACCATCGCCTGGGCCGAGCTATACATCACCACGCTCGAAGGCGCGTTGTTACTGGCAAAATCCATGGATGACACCCAAGTGATTGCGCGCACACTATCCCTCTACAAGCAGCAATTGGTAAACGCTGCCAACATGGCGCATCCTCGCTAATCCACAAAAACCTTAATTATTTTACGGGAATATCCATTCAGACTATTGACTTACATTACGGTCCCTAACTATCATAGTTCGTATTATGCTACTGATTAAAGAATTGCCGACTTCCGAGTCGCTGAAAAAATTCGCTGGCTATTACCCCGACGCCGATATTGTCGCGATCTGGGAGTTCGTCAATATCTTGCGCGCTGCCTCCGATCTCTCGGACGCATTGGATAAAATGCTGGCACAGCACGGCTTGCTGCAAGGGCGCTGGTGGGTACTTGTTTTGCTGCTACGCGAGGATAACCTCAGCTCGTCCCCTTCTGAACTTGCCGAAAAAGCGGGCGTCACCAAGGCCACCATGACCGGCTTTATTGATGGCCTTGAAAACGAAGGCCTAGTCAGCCGCCTGACTGACCGCAAGGATAGACGCAAGCTCAAGATCAAGCTCACCACAGCCGGGCGCAAGAAGCTAGATGAAGTTATGCCGGTGTACTACACCAATGTCGCAGCCCTGATGGCGACCTTGTCACTACAGCATCGCCAGGATGTGGTACGCCATATGCAAACCTTGGGTGCCAACGCCGACATCATCAAGTAAGACCAGAAGCAAACATCTCTTCACATTTGTTATACCGGGCGGGAGTCCACCATGCATCGCAACATCCTCAAGGCTTTCAGCACTGCTGTCATCGCGGTGTTGCCTGGATGCATGAGCATGTCCGGTATTTCTACCACAGCCCAACCTCGTCATGCCAACCAGCTTGACCAGGGTCCCGCCATCACCCAGGTCAAGCATGACCTGCCCTGGCCGCAAGAAGCATGGTGGCAAGTGTTTCAAGACCCGCAGCTAGATGCCCTGATACGCCACAGCCTGCAACAACACCCCGACCTGCGCGCGGCACATAGCCGCGTTGCCATGGCCGAAGCGCAAGCCCAAGCAACTGGCGCATTGCGCGCACCACAAGCGAGCGTTAACAGTACCCTGGTGCGTGAGCGCTTCACCAACCTGCAATTCATTCCCCCACCCTGGGGTGGTCATACAGAATGGAATAATAAAGCCACGCTGAATCTCGGCTACGACCTCGACCTATGGGGACAACGCGAGGCGCAATGGAACAGTACACTGAGCCGCATGCAGGCAACCGCAGCCGAGGCACAACAGGTCAAGCTCAGCCTGACTACCGCCCTGGTCATGCAATACATTGCTTGGTCGCAGGCACACGCCCAGCACGACATCGTCAAGGCGAGGCTGGAAATTGCCGAACAACAGTTAAGCATCCGGCAACGCGCCCTGGTTGCAGGGCTAGGTACAGACATCGAAGTCAGCGAAGCAGAAACCCTGATTCCCGGCCTGCATGCGCAATTAGAAATCAGTGATGAACGTATCACCCTACTGCAACAACAACTGGCAGCGCTGGCAGGAGAAGGGCCTGGATTTACTGAACATCTCCATGCTCCATTACTGGCACTCAATGCCGACATCGGCCTGCCTGCATCACTGCCCGCCGACCTGATAGGCAGGCGGCCCGACATTGTGGCGGCCAAATGGCGTATTGAGGCTGCCAACCACAACATCGCCAGCGCCAAGGCGGCGTTTTACCCCAACATCAACTTGTTGAGCTTTGTAGGCTTACAAGCCATGGGCTTCAGCAAGATACTCACGGAAAGCGGCCTGATTGCAGGTGTCGGACCCGCTATTTCCCTGCCATTATTTGATGGCGGGCTACGCCGCGGGAACCTCGCCGCAGAAACTGCTGCCTACGACATTGCTGTGGAGCAATACAACAGTACCGTACTGCAATCATTACAGGAAATCAGCGGCCAGTTGGTCATGCTGCACTCGAATGCAATCCAACATACTGAATTACTGGATGCGCTGCATTTAGCGGAAAAAACCAAGAAGCTAGCGACAACCCGTCACCATGCCGGTTTAGCAAATTACCTCAAGGTTTTGGATACAGAGAATCAGGTATTGAGCCAGCGAGCCGCCCTCATTGATCTGGAGGCCAGCAGGCTCAATGCCTATGCCGGGCTCATGAAAGCCTTGGGCGGTGGAACGCTACCATCAACTAGTGAGTTGCATTGATGCGTAGCACCCACACAGTCTTGAGCTTCTGGCGGCGTGCACGCTGGCGCTATGTATTACTGGGCGTCTTGCGCGATTGGGGCCGCGAAGATGCACAAACCCTGATCTATATTGGCAAAGTGTTGCTGGCCTGCATGCTTGCGATGTGGGTGTCGCTCAAGTTCGAGCTGGAGCAACCTCGCACTGCCTTGCTCACGGTTGCCATCGTCATGCAGACGCGCACCAGCATGGTATTGGCCAAGAGCTTTTATCGCCTGATCGGTACGCTGGTCGGGATTGCCACTTCGGTACTGTTGGTGGCGCTATTCGCACAGGAACGAGTACCTTTCCTCATCTACCTGGCATTGTGGATCAGCTTCTGTACCGCAGGCTCCATCGTTTTTCGTCACCACCAATCCTATGCCTTTGTGCTGGCAGGCTACACCATCTGTATTGTCGGCCTGCCCGCCACCCTTAACCCCGGGCAAACCTTTGATATTGCCATGACACGGCTTTCCGAGATCATGGTTGGCTTGGCTTGCGCCAGCCTGGTCAGCGCCCTGGTTTTCCCGCAAGGCATCAGCGAATTGCTACGCAATGCGGTACGCAAGCGCTTTCGTGATTTCTCACAGCTGCTGATCAACCTGAAACAGAACAAACTTTCAGCCCCCAACACACAGGCAGATACCCTGCGCATGGTCGGCGATGTGTTTGAGCTGGAGATATTCCACGCTTCATCCTCCATGGAGAGCAATCACTCACGCGCCTACCGGCAACGCCTCAACCTGCTCAACTCGGAATTCATGGCCGTTACCACCAGCTTCCACTCACTGGAACAACTGTTACGGCGACTGCAAGCCAGTGGGCACCCGCAAGTAGTGACAAGCCTGTTGGCACTATTTGCACCTATCCAGGCTGCCGTCATGACGCACCAGCATGAAGCACGCAATGAGGACGAAGCCAGACAGGTAGCACTCACTATCAATGCCTTACGCCAACGCTGGCCCATGCATTTGCACGAGATACAGGCCAGCCTGCCTATCACTCTCAGCGAGACTGAAACCCTGGATTTTGCCACCGGGGCAGAGCTAAGCCTGCGCGTGCTGGACGAATTGCATGCTTACACCAACACCTATGCCAGCCTCAGTCATCCCATGCCCGCTAGCACCTTGAAAAACCGCCAATCGCCAAGCCTGGGCATGCATTTTGACCCGCTCGCGGCCATCCTGGCAGGGCTGCGCGGCGGCTTGGTATTTGCGCTAATGTCATTTCTCTGGATAGTCTGCGACCTACGCTCCGGCATTGAAGCCATTACCCTGGCCACGATTGCCAGCACCTTGTTTGCATCTGCCCCTTCACCCAGCAAGACCGTGCGCCAGTTCATCATCGGGGCCTTGATCGGCACCGCATTATTGTATTGGTGCAACTTCCAGCTACTGACGCAAGCACAAGGCTTTACCATGCTGGCATTGGCCTTGTCGCCAGCAATTGTCATCGCCGCCTGGCTTACCACCAAGCCATCGGTAGCCGCTATCGGCTCGGGCATCTTCATCGTGTTTTTCTTACACATTGGCTTCAACAATGTTTTTGCTGCCAACCCGGTCAATTTCATCAATGAAGCGATTGCCGACCTGCTCGCCGTCATGCTGGCAGGCGTGTTCTATAGTTTGATTGACCTCACCAATGGCCTGTGGTCACGCACTCGCGTGGCATTGGCATTGCGCACATTGATCCAGGAAGCTTGTGTACAAACTCCGCCGCCAGAACGCAGCTCGCTGGAAACCCATGCGCGCGAACTACTGCTGCGCATGGGATCGTCCCGCCATGTCGCCAATACCCAGGACAAGGAAGTTGTCGACTGGCTACTTTCTACGCTGGAAATTGGCCAGGCCGTGATTAACTTGCGCCAGGAGTTGCAACAAGTCAGCGATCCAGCCATCCGTGGCACGATAGACCATAGCCTGCTCCAATTATCACGACTGTTCGCCCAGCCCAGCACGATATTACGTCAGCGTGCGATTGTCGCCATCACCAGCAGTATCGCACGCTTGCAAACCAGCGCACCTCTCACCATAGCCAACAGCCAGCAATTGCTCACCATGCTGCACTTCATCCGCGGCGCCTTGCTGGACAAGCACTCGGTACTCACGCCACTCGCGCCGTTAGATGAAGTCACCAAACCAGGAGAGTTACGCCATGCCTAGGGAAATCGCTTTTCTCGATGCCCTCATGCCGACCTTGGTGCTTGCCTTCGTGGCAGCACTCATCTTGTATTGGCTCCTAGACAAGACGCTGGGATGGCTGGGAGCCTATCAATATATCTGGTACCGCGCCCTGTTTCGCCTGGGCTTATTCACCTGCCTGTTTTGCACGCTGGGGCTACTGATTTACTGACAAGGAAACGCATATGAAAGACCTCTACAAGCAAATCCTGCGTATCGCACTGACGATGATCATTGTCGTGGTGGCAGTCATGCTAGGCCACATGCTCTGGGTGCGCTATATGGATTCGCCATGGACGCGTGATGGCCGGGTACGCGCAGATGTAGTGAATATTGCCAGCGATGTTTCCGGGTTGGTTACCGAGGTCGTGGTGCGCGACAATCAATTTGTGAAAAAAGGCGATCTGCTGTTCCGGATTGACGCCGAGCGCTACCACCATGCAGTAGAGGAAGCAGAAGCCAAGCTAGAGCAGCGCAAGATCACCCTCGCCCTCAAGCGTGGGCAATCCACTCGCCGCTCCATGCTGGACGACCAGGTCATCTCACGCGAGGACCGGGAAGATTCCGACCTCATTTCCCTGGCGGCTAAAGCTGATCTCGACCAGGCCCATGCCGAATTGGGCCATGCCAGGCTTAACCTCAAGCGCACGGAAGTACGTGCCCCGGTAGATGGCTGGGTATCTAATTTATTAGTAAGGCCTGGTGACTATGCACAAGCCGGGCAGCCAAAGCTTGCCCTCATCGACCAGAAATCCTATTGGGTCTATGGCTACTTCGAGGAACACAAACTGCCGCTCATCCATGTCAATGACCCGGCAGAAATCCGCATGCTAGGCACCGATGTTGTATTGCGTGGCCATGTCGAGAGCATGGCGCGCGGCATCACTGACCGCGACAACCCGACGGATGTCAGGCTCTTGGCCAACGTCAACCCCAGCTTCAATTGGGTGCGCCTGGCGCAACGTGTCCCGGTGCGTATCCATATCGACGAGATTCCTGATGGGGTTGTCCTAGTCGCGGGCATGACTTGCTCCGTGATTATCCACCCGGCGACACCCAAAACTGCTAACACTTCACCTCCAGCCTGATTTATCCGACATCAACATCAGGTAATCACTAGCAAACAAGCGTGTAACACTCGTCACCACCAAACACCAGGGCCAACCTGACAAAGTCGATGACCCTGCCGCACATTAAATATCATGTGACAGCCCTACTTCGACCTTTGTAGGCATACATTACCGCCACTGTCAGACAATTCCTACAATCTCTGGAATTACGGTATTTTCTATGCATTTTTACCGCACTTTGTCGCGATATTCGGCATTGTTAACAATTGCAACCCCGATAGTTGCGCTACACTAACGCATCTTGAAATCTGCAGAATTCCATTCCATCATGCCCGGGCAAGCCAATATTGATCAAGTCAGTTTTAAGCGCATTCTGCGCCGTAATATCATGCTACCGCTCGGAGTCGGTATTGCCAGCGCGGCCCTGTTTATCATCCTGGTTCTCAACCTGCTCAGTTCAATGAACTGGGTAGAACACACCGAACGCGTCATTGGTAAGGCACAGGAAATCTCCAAGCTCGCAGTCGACATGGAAAGCGGGATGCGTGGCTACTTACTCAGCAAGGACGATAACTTTCTCGCCCCCTATCTTTTGAGCAAACCCAAGATACAGGCTGAGATATCGGCCTTGACCCTTTTGGTGAAAGACAACCCCTCCCAGATTGACCGCCTCAAGCGTACTCAAGCGTATATCGACCAATGGGATGCCTACGCCAGCCTAATGATCGATAAACGTCGGTCAAACGAAGATTTTTTATCCACCTTGCGGCTGGGCCATGGAAAACTACAGTTCGATGAAATCCGCAACGAGCTGACGGGCTTTGTGCTCGAAGAACAACGCATGCTGAAGGACAGGAATGATGACGCGCGCAAAACCATTACTTTCTCACTGGCTGCTTATCTCATCTTTGTGCTTGGCCTGACCGGGTTCCTGGGATATTTTGGTCGTCGCGAACTGCTGAGCTTATCAAACAACTACGAATCCATCCTGCAACATCAACAGGAATATGCAGATGCGCAACAGCAACAAGCGTGGATGCGCACCGGCCAGACATCGCTAGCGGAGCTAGGTATTGGCCAAATGACATTACCGCAAGTAGGGCGTACCTCACTGGACTTCCTCGCACACTATATAGGTGTGCAAGTAGGGGCAGTGTATGTGCGTGATGACGATGGCACCCTGCAACGCTTTGCCGCCTATGGCTTCAGCCCTGAATACGAACAACGCCATATTACCGTGCGTGAACACCAGGGCCTGTTGGGCCAAGCCGTTGCTGAAAAGCGCGTGATCGCCCTGGATAACCTGCCCAGCGACTACATCAAAGTGAACTCAACGCTGGGCGATGCTACGCCACGTCACCTGGTGATTGTGCCGATTACCAATGAGGGGCATATCAATGGGGTCACAGAATTAGGCTTCCTGCACAAACCAGAGCCACTGGCACTTGAGTTTCTGTCCCTCATCGCGGGTAGCCTGGGGGTCGCTATTGAAGCGGCATTATCGCGCCAACGTCTGCAAGATGCCCTGGCTGAAACCCAGCAGCTCAATGAGGAGCTGCAAGTGCAACAGGAAGAACTACGCACCAGCAATGAAGAGCTGGAAGAACAATCTCGCGTACTGGAAGAGTCGCAAGCTACACTGGAAAACCAGAAAGCCGAACTGGAACAAACCAACGACAGGCTGGCAGAGCAGGCTGTCGCGCTGGATCAGAAAAACACGGCCTTGGTGGAAGCACAAGAGCAACTAGAGGCACGCGCCCAAGACCTGGAGCGCGCCAGCCAATATAAATCTGAATTCCTCGCCAACATGTCGCACGAATTGCGCACCCCGCTTAATAGCTCGCTGATCCTAGCGAAGCTGCTGGCGGACAATCGTGATGGCAACTTGAACGAGGAGCAGGTGAAATTTGCCAACACGATCTACTCTGCGGGCAACGACCTGCTCAATCTCATCAATGATATCCTGGACATTTCAAAGGTTGAGGCTGGCAAGCTGGACCTCAACCCTCAGCAGATCTCCATCAGCGCCCTTGCCGATAGCATGCAATCCATTTTCACGCCCCTGGCCACACAGAAAAAACTGGATTTCAAGGTGGAGATTGCCCCAGGTACCTCGAGCAATGTGCATAGCGACCGGCAGCGCCTGGAGCAGATCATCAAAAACCTCTTGTCCAACGCCATCAAATTTACCGACAAGGGTAGCGTATCACTCATGATAGCCACCGATGATAACGATCAAATCAGTTTCGTCGTACAAGACACTGGCATTGGTATAGACAAGCACTTTCATGACACTATTTTCGCCCCATTCCGCCAGGTAGATGGCACGTCAAGCCGTAAATATGGCGGCACTGGATTAGGCCTCTCCATTTCGCGCAACCTGGCCAACCTACTGGGTGGCGATATATCCCTGACGAGCGCAAGCGGCGAGGGTAGCCGCTTTACGCTGACACTCCCCCTGCAATGGCAAGCCGAGCGCATTATCCCGCTTGCAACAGCTATTGCCCCAGCCTCAAGCACAACCCAAGCCGATCAAGCATCTCCTGCCCCAGCGATCACCAAGCCCAAGGCTCCCAGGCTGGAAGGACCGGCCTTCCCCGATGACAGGGGCCATACCAGCGATACCAAGCGGCTCGTGTTAGTGGTGGAAGACGAGGCCACCTTTGCCAAGATACTCTACGACCTCGCGCAGGAAATGAATTACCACTGCATCGTCGCCCATGGCGCAGAAGAAGGCTTGCAACTGGCAACGCAATACCAGCCGCAGGCTATCCTGCTGGATATTCGCCTGCCCGACCAATCGGGCTTGAGCGTATTGCACGAGCTCAAGGAAAATCCACTAACGCGCCATATCCCGGTGCATGTCATTTCAGGGTCTGACCATGCGGAAGCTGCGCTGCACCTAGGCGCGATTGGCTATGCGCTCAAGCCAGCCTCACTGGAGGAGCTCAAGCAAGTCTTCACCCGGCTGGAAGAAAAGCTGACGCAGAAAATCAAGCGTGTGCTGTTGGTTGAAGATGACGACCGTCAACGCGAGAGTGTGCATCAACTTATTGCAGACGACGATGTCGAGATCGTCTCGGTAGCCTTTGGTAACGAGGCATTGGAGTTGCTGCGCAAGCAGGTCTTCGACTGCATGATCATTGATCTCAAGCTGCCCGACATGCAGGGCAGCGAATTGCTGCAACGCATGTCGCATGAGGATATCCGCGCATTTCCACCAGTGATTGTCTACACAGGCCGCAACCTGAGCCGCGAGGAAGAAGCCGAGCTGCTCAAGTACTCACGCTCGATCATCATCAAGGGTGCCCGCTCACCGGAGCGCCTGCTGGACGAAGTCACCCTATTCCTGCACAAGGTGGAATCCGAACTTTCCAGCGAGCGCCAGCGCATGCTGCAAACGCTACGCAGCCGTGAACGTATTTTCGATGGTCGGCGCATTTTGCTGGTCGATGACGATGTACGCAATGTTTTCGCACTCACCAGTGCCCTGGAACAAAAAGGCATGTCGGTCGAAGTTGCACGCAATGGTATCGAGGCTATCGAGAAGCTTGACCAGGTGACCAATATCGACCTGGTGCTGATGGATGTGATGATGCCAGAGATGGATGGCCTGGAGGCCACACGCCGCATCCGCGCCGATGGCCGCTTCGAGCGCCTGCCCATCATCGCCATCACGGCCAAGGCCATGAAGGACGACCAGGAGCAATGCATCAAGGCCGGTATGAATGACTACCTTGCCAAGCCAATAGATTTATCGCGCCTGCATTCACTGCTACGCGTCTGGTTACCTGCGGGCATCCACTCGGCCCAGTGATCATGAGCAAGACACCGATCACCACCAAGGCAGACACTGAGCATCACCAACTCAGCACGCTTGATATTGAGCTGCGCCTGCTGCTGGAAGCCATCTACCTGCGATACAGCTATGATTTCCGTGATTATGCCGGCGCATCGCAAAAGCGCCGCGTGGTACAGGCCATACGCGCTTTCGATTGCCACTCGGTATCGGAATTGCAATCTCGCGTATTACATGAACCCGCCATGTTCATGCAATTGCTGCAATACCTCACCATCCCGGTGAGCGAAATGTTCCGTGACCCGGCTTACTTCGCCAAGCTGCGTACAGAAGTCCTACCTGTGCTCAGCACCTATCCCTCGCTCAAAATCTGGGTGGCAGGTTGCAGCACCGGGGAAGAAGTCTACTCGCTGGCCATCATGTTGAAAGAAGAGGGACTCCTCGACCGTTCGATCATCTACGCGACAGACATCAACCCGCAGTCTCTGGACAAGGCGAGGAAAGGCGTATTTCCGCTAGACCGCATGCAACTCTACACACGTAATTACCAGCAGGCAGGCGGGAAACGTGCATTTTCCGACTATTACACGGCGGCCTACCATGCCGCCCTGTTTGATCGCAGCCTCTGTGACAACGTGACCTTTGCCGATCATAGCCTGGCCACCGATAGCGTCTTCTCCGAAACCCACTTGATCTCCTGCCGCAATGTGTTGATTTACTTCAATCGCGGCTTACAGAACCGCGCCCTGGGCTTGTTCCACGACTCGCTATGCCATCGCGGCTTTCTCGGGCTGGGCAGCAAGGAGAGCATGGAGTTTTCCGATTACGGCCAACAGTTCGAGGCCATAGACAAGCGCGAACGGATATTCCGCAAACGATGAGCCAACATCCTCTTGATCATGCAGCACTGCGTGCTAGACCTCCGATTGACGCCATCATCGTCGGCGCATCAGCAGGTGGTGTAGAAGCCATGCTGTCCTTGTTCCGCCATTTGCCACCGCATTATCGCCTGCCCATCATTGCGGCACTGCATATGCAGGAAATGCGCGACAGCTTACTGGCTGACCTGTTCCAGCATTACGTTGCCTTCGAGGTAAAGGAAGCACAGGACAAGGAAACCATCCAGGGCAGCACTCTTTACTTTGCCTGCCCGGGCTATCATCTTTCGATTGAGCAATCGAGGCAGTTTTCACTGAGCTGCGAACCGCCACTACATTTCTCACGCCCCGCGATTGATTACCTGATGGAGTCGGCTGCCGATGCTTATGGCGAACACCTGGCCGGCATATTGCTCACAGGCGCCAACGAAGATGGTGCGGCAGGGCTACAGAAAATCCGGCAGGCAGGCGGCCTGACGATTGTGCAAGACCCTGCCGAGGCCGTGGCAGATACCATGCCCTTGTCTGCCATTAAGCTAGATCCGGGTCACTTGGTACTTGAGCTAGGAAAAATACAACAACTATTAATCGCCTTGGGAGAACAGCATGTCCACTGAGATTGAACATCTGCCCAGCAAACTGCTGATCGTTGATGACCTCGCAGAAAACCTGCAGGCACTAGAAGCGATTATTCGTGGGGAAAACCGCCTCATTTATCAGGCATCCTCTGGCGAAGCAGCCTTGTCCTTGATGCTGGAGCACGAGTTTGCCCTGGCAATTTTGGATGTACAAATGCCTGGGATGGATGGCTTCGAGCTGGCAGAACTCATGCGCGGAACCGCCAAGACGCGCCACATTCCGATTGTCTTCGTCACGGCAGCAGCCAGCGAGCTCAACTTTGCTTTCCGCGGTTATGAAACCGGGGCGGTAGATTTCCTCTATAAACCGCTGGAAGTCAACGCGGTGAAAAGCAAGGTCAATGTATTTGTCGACCTGCACCAGCAAAGGTTGGAAACACAACGCCAAGTCGCAGCCCTGGAATACAGCCGAAAACAGCAAGAAGCCCTGTTAAAGCAACTGCAAGTGACACAAGACGAGCTACAGCAATCCATCGCCATGCGTGACAGTTTCATGTCCATGGTAGCCCACGAGTTGCGTACCCCGCTCAATACCTTGTTTCTTGATGTGCAACTACGTACCCTGCAACTGGAACGTGGCAACCTGGCTGCTTTTGGCCAGCAAGAGCTAGTTCGCATGGTGGAACGGGACCGCAGGCAGATGAAAAGCATGATTCGCCTGATCGACGACATGCTCGATCTCACGCGTATCAACAGTGGCAAGCTATCCATTCGCCCTGTGCAACTAAATCTTGCAGAGCTGCTGGAGCGACTGGTCTCTGATTTAATGCCGCAGGCACAAGCGGCGGGGTACATCATGAACCTATCTATCCAAGACCGAGTAGCTGGGGAGTGGGACGCTTTTCGCCTGGAACAAATCATCGTCAACCTGCTAACCAACGCCATGCGCTACGGCAACAGCCAGCCCATTGATATCACCCTGCATCAAGACCATGACCATGCCATCATCGCCGTGCGCGACCGAGGTGTGGGCATTTCGGAACTAGACCAACAGCGCATCTTCTTAGCGTTCGAGCGCTGTGAAGGCAACCAGGTCAGCTCAGGCCTGGGGTTAGGCCTGTATATTGCCGGGCAATTGGCCGAAGCCCATCAGGGCAGGATTAGCGTCGACAGTGCACCAGGCGAAGGCTCCACGTTCACGTTGACACTGCCATTACGGATAACAGCGTAACAGGAGCAAAACAACAATAAAAAAAGAGCAGCGATCGCTGCTCTTTTTCCCATCACCTGGCCAAGAAGCCTAGTGCATAGATCAATGCTTGTCGAAGCGATCCAGCTCCATCACCTTGCTCCAGGCACTGACAAAGTCGTGGACGAATTTCTCCTTGGCATCGTCAAACGCATAGACTTCCGCCACTGCACGCAACTCCGAATTAGAACCGAACACCAGGTCTACCGGGGTTGCCGTCCACTTGAGCTTATCCGTGATGCGATCCCGCCCTTCATAAATTCCCTGGCCAGCAACGCCCTTGGACCACTTGGTCGACATGCTGAGCAAATTAACGAAGAAATCGTTGGTCAATGTACCGGGGTGCTCAGTAAATACGCCATTTTTCGAGCCTCCAGCATTGGCATCCAGCGCACGTAAACCACCTACCAGTACTGTCATTTCCGGCACGGTCAAAGTCAACAAATTGGCGCGGTCTATCAATGCCTCGGCAGGAGAGCGACGGTTATCCTTGCCATAGTAATTGCGGAACCCATCGGCCTTGGGCTCCAGTGCTGCGAATGACTTCACGTCAGTCTGCTCTTGTGCAGCATCCGTGCGACCAGGGGTGAAAGGCACATTGACACTATAGCCAGCATCTTTCGCTGCCTTTTCCACCGCCGCGGCACCACCCAGCACGATCAGGTCTGCCAGTGATACCTGCTTGCCACCGCTCTGGGCGTTGTTGAAATCCTTCTGGATAGTTTCCAGGCGTTTCAACACCTTGCCAACCTCGGTAGGATTATTCACCGCCCAATCCTTCTGCGGTGCCAGGCGCAAACGTCCGCCATTGGCACCACCACGCATATCAGTACCACGGAATGTCGCCGATGCAGCCCAGGCAGTCCTCACCAGCTCGGGCACAGTCAGGCCGGAAGCCAGTATCTTACCTTTCAGGCCAGCAATGTCGTTGCTATCAATGAGGGCATAATCCGCAGCGGGTACCGGGTCTTGCCATAACAGCACCTCAGACGGCACTTCACTACCGATATAGCGAGCACGTGGCCCTAGATCACGGTGCGTCAGCTTGAACCAGGCCTTGGCAAACGCCAGCTCGAACTCCTTGGGATTATCCAGAAAACGCTTGGAAATCTTGTGGTACTCCGGGTCGAGCTTCAATGCCAAATCGGTGGTAAACATGATGGGGGCATGGCGCTTGTCAGGCAGATGCGCATCAGGCACCAAGGTAGCGCCTTGTCCACCTTTTGGCACCCACTGAATTGCACCGGCTGGACTCTTGGTCTTTTCCCACTCGAAGGTATAAAGCCAGGTCAAATACTCATGTGTCCAGCGAGTAGGATTGGTAGACCAGGCACCTTCAAGGCCGCTAGTAATCGTGTCTTCCGCATTGCCCTTGCCACACTTGTTTTTCCAGCCAAAACCCTGCTCTTCAATGCCAGCAGCAGCGGGCTCAGCACCCACACACTTATGAGGATCAGCCGCACCATGCGCCTTGCCGAAGGTATGTCCACCAGCAATCAATGCCACGGTTTCCTCGTCATTCATCGCCATACGGCCAAAGGTCTCACGAATGTCCTTGGCAGCTGCCAACGGATCAGGGTTGCCATTCGGGCCTTCTGGGTTCACATAAATGAGGCCCATCTGTACTGCGGCCAGCGGATTTTCCAGCTTGCGCTGGCCGGTATAACGCTTATCACCCAGCCATTCCTTTTCTGGCCCCCAATAGATCATATCCGGCTCCCAGTCATCGGCGCGACCACCCGCGTAGCCAAAGGTCTTGAAACCCATCGATTCCAGGGCCACATTCCCTGCCAACACCATGAGATCGCCCCAGGAAATCTTGTTGCCGTATTTTTGCTTGACTGGCCAAAGCAAGCGTCTTGCCTTATCCAGGCTGACATTATCGGGCCAGCTATTGAGTGGCTCAAAACGCTGCTGGCCGCCACCTGCACCACCGCGACCATCGCCGACGCGATAAGTACCTGCACTATGCCAGGCCATGCGAATAAAAAACGGGCCATAGTGCCCGTAGTCAGCTGGCCACCATGGCTGTGATGTCTTCATTACCTGCTCGATATCCTGCTTCACCGCTTTGATATCAAGCGTCTTGAATTGCTCGGCATAATTGAATGCCTTGTCCATGGGGCTGGATTCTGCCGCATGCTGGCGCAAAGGCAGCAGGTCTAATTGCTCCGGCCACCAGAACTTGGGGGACTGTAATGCAGCTTCACCCGACACGGTTTGATACTGCTTGCCTGACTTATCTTCAGCCGCCTGAGCCTGGCTCGCCAACGTCGCAGCAGCCAATGCCAAGACCACTACCTTGGTATAGAAAATCGCACTCTCTTTCATTTCACCTTCTCCTCTGATTTTTTGTGGGTACTGGCTCCAGCCTATTCCCGCACTGGAGCCAGGAAATTCATGCATTAGTGCAGGATGCTCGATGCGAACAGGGCTAGGGACTTATCAACGTCCGGCTTGTCATTGCTGACAGCACTCGTCTGGCGCTCGCTCTTGCCCAGCAGGCTGTTGGCAAACTGTTGCAGGGATTGGTCGACATCGGGGCGCTGGTTGCTCACCGCCTCTGGCAGTGGTTTCCAGGTGCCAAGCAGGCTATTGGCGAAAGGGCGGATGGAATCAGCATGGGCGCTGGACATCGCGGAAGCCATCAAAATCATGGCGGCAAGTTGCGTAGTCTTTTTCATGATTATCTCCTTTAACAAATTCATGATTTAAGCGAAGCATTGAAACCCGGCAGTCCCTAGAATGGGCACTACCGCGTTTGTCAGCATTGAATGCTTTCACCGGAGATAACTGAAATTCATTTGCTCAATGACGCCATGGGCAATATCAATAAGGTAAAGAGGGGCTTCATGGTTACAATGCGCGAGAAACAACATGCAGCACGAACCAATGGCTTGGGGCAGGGAAACACCCAAGAGGTAAAGACATGAATTTGAGAGACTTGAACTACCTAATTGCAGTCGCCGACTGCAAAAACTTCAGCCAGGCGGCAAGCCAATGTGCTATCGGCCAACCTACATTGAGCGTGCAGATCAAGAAGCTTGAGGACTATCTTGATGTGCCCTTGTTCGTGCGCAACAAAAACCAAGTCGATATCACGGAGATTGGCGAACAAGTGGTTCAGGTTGCCCGCCGCATCGTCGCCGATGCAGAGCAAATCCGCATGATTGCGGCACAGGCACAGCTACCAACCTGCGGCAAGCTCTCACTTGGCGCATTTCCCTCCGTGGCCAGCTATGTGTTGCCGGAATATGTATTCCGCATCAAGCAACACTTTCCGGCGATGAAAATGCTGGTGATCGAGGAGAAAACCAATGCATTGATAGAGCTGTTGCTAAGCATGAAGCTGGATGCCGCCTTGCTGGCACTGCCGGTAAAACCGCAAGAGCTGGAAGCCAGCCCCTTGTTCGAGGACCCTTTTACCTTGGCGGTTGCCAGCGATCACGCCCTTGCCGATCACGACGAGGTTGATCTCAATGCGATCGATCAGGAAAACCTGCTTTTACTGGATGAAGGGCACTGTCTGCGCGACCAGGCACTGCAGATTTGCAATCCATCCCGATTCATCGAGGATGATTTTCGCGCCTCCAGCCTGGAAACCCTGCGCTTCATGGTCAAGAATGGCGTCGGGGTGACATTGATGCCGTCTGTGGCCATTCAGCCCGACGAAAGCGATATACGCTACATCAACATCCGCCAGAAACCCAGCCGTACCATTGCCCTGGTCTGGCATTGCCACCATCCCCGCCGCCGACTTTTGCAAGAGCTTGCCAGCCTCCTGGCCTACAAGCCAATTGCATAGGTACGCCATGCATAAGTAAGGCCACCTTATGCAACAAGTTCATCTCAACTTAACTCACCATGCTGCACACTTAAGACAACATCAAACCCTAGTCACAGGCCCTGTTTTAGCTCCCTCCCGCCCTGCCTAATCACGGTTCATCAAGCCTTGAACTTTCTGCTTGCCAGCACCTCTAAAAATAACACTATGGTAAGCAACCTAACAATTCTAATTCGTTAAATATTATGAGTTTTATTATCATTAACTGAATAATCGAGGGTAATCATATGCAACTTTTTAGAAAGCTTATCATTGCAGGAAGTCTAGGTGCTTTGCTGTCCACTGGCTTGGTGTTAACTACTGCCTATGCCGACCTGGATTTCCGCGGCACAATCTCGGGTGATCCGCTTGATTTCACGGGCGAAACGGAAACACCACAATTCAAGGAGTTCAAGAATACTGGCGTCAACCCGTACAACGGCGACCAGGAAGCCATGAATAAAGGCTATGTGATTTTTGCCACCGCCTGCTCAGGCTGTCATGGCCACCTTGCAGAAGGTAAGCTAGGCCCTGCACTCAGTGATGACTACTGGACCTATCCTGGCAACCGACAGGACAAAGGATTGTTTGAGACTATCTATGGTGGTGCCGATGGCCAGATGGGACCACAACAGGGCCTGCTTGAACCTGATGAAATACTGCATGTCATGAGTTGGGTGCGCGGCTGGCAAACCGAACCAGCAAAAACCAAGAAAGCCGTCGAGGCTTATGAAAAACGTAATAGTTAATCAAGCAACGTAAACACGCCACCGGCACACAACTAAGAATGCCGGTGGCATATGAGTTATAGAAACATCCCGCCTGAAGCCTCGATGCGTTGACCTGTGACCCAACCACTATCTTCCGACAATAGCAGAGCAACCAATGCACCAATATCATCTGGGAGCCCCACTCGCCCTAGAGCCGTCTGGTCAGCAACAAAGCGATTAATATCTGCATTGTCACGCACGGCACCTCCACCAAAATCTGTCTCGATTGCACCTGGAGCCAGCACATTGACACGGATTCCACGCGGACCAAGCTCCTTGGCGAGATAACGACTCAATGTTTCAATACCACCCTTCATTGCGGCATAAGCAGCATAGCCTGGCATGGTGAAGCGGGTAAGACCACTGGAGATATTCAGGATATGCCCTCCATCACACATCAAGGGTAACAACTTCTGCGTCAGGAAAAATACCCCCTTGAAATGTATATTCATCAAGCTATCAAACTGATGCTCGGTCGTCTCGGTAATCAGTTGATGTGTGCCGATACCAGCATTATTCACAAGAAAATCGAAATCCTGACGCTCCCATTGCTGCAAGGCCTGCTGCACACCACTGACAAACCCTGCAAAGCTGCTGCTATCACCCACATCAAGCTGCAACGCTACGGCTTTCGCTCCAAGCTGGCTGATTTCAGCCACGACCGCCTGGGCTTGTTCGATGCCACTGCGATAAGTAATGATGCTGTCCACGCCTTTGCGCGCAAGGTGCAAAGCCATGCTGCGGCCCAGACCACGATTTCCTCCAGTAATAATGGCAATCTTGCTCATGATGCATTCTCCTTAGGTCAATGTTGAATCAATCTGTGGCCAGTCTATTACTTGGATAAAAAATGATAAATCATCCAAAAATGATTAGACTGTTCATATAAATTGAACAAAATATATCCAAGCTACAGGAGCGTCAGGATTGGATAAATTGCATGCCATGACCGTTTTCACCCGAGTCGCCGAGTTATCCAGCTTTACCCAGGCGGCCAATAGCCTAGGTCTGCCCAAAGGCAGCATTTCGATGGCAGTACAAAACCTGGAAGCCCACCTGGGTACCCGGCTACTGCAACGCACAACGCGCAAAGTAGTGCTGACTCATGATGGACAAGTGTTTTACCAACGATGCAAAGATCTGCTGACAGACATGGATGAGCTGGAATCCATGTTCCAGCTTGATGAGAAAGGTATTCAGGGGCGCATCCGTATTGACGTTCCCCTGGCTGTTGCCCGCGAAGTGGTCATGCCTCACTTGCCTGACTTCCTGGCTCAACACCCAGGCATCAAGATAGAACTTAGCAGCACTGATCGACGGGTAGACGTGGTGGCAGAAGGTTTTGACTGCGTATTGCGCGTTGGCAATCTGGGCGACTCAGGCCTGGTAGCACGCTCAATGGGCGTACACAACACCATCAATTGTGCCAGTCCTATCTATGTGGAGAAATATGGCGCTCCCAGCACGCTGGATGATCTTAAACACCATTTCATGGTGCACTACGCACAGGTATTAGGGTCGGAGGATGCCTATTGGGAATACAGGCTAGGCGTCGAGATCAAGCGCATCAAGATGCCATCCATCATTACCGTCAACAATAGCGATGCGTATACCCAAGCGTGCCTGGCCGGGCTTGGCATTATTCAGGTACCACAAGCGGCGGCCAAGAAGCATCTTTCGCAAGGTAAGCTGGTGGAGTTACTTCCCGAATATCAAGCCGCTCCCATGCCTATCTCAATGCTGTATCCCAACCGTCAACACCAGCCACGCCGGGTTAAAGTGTTCATGGATTGGTTGGCCGAACGCCTACAAGACTACCTGGCTTGAATCAATTGCTGGCAAGACAGGAAGCCAGGTAGTTACGCCGAGTTTCTCCGTCCAGGTTCATTGCAGTAGCGCTAATTTGGCACTGCTTGCGTGCCTGGATGGCAGACGTATTGGTATAGGCCTGCGACACCACGCAATTGTTCAAATAGTGTTCGCGTACGTTGCCGTCCAGGTTCATGGCTGTGGCATTCACATGGCAAGCCTTCATGATCTGGAACTCGTCTTCTGCCACTGGCCTTGCCAAGGCAGGTAATGCAACAAACAGGGAAAGGAATAGGATAGACAAGGTTTTCATCGCGCTTTCTCCATCGTGTTGAACTCATATCACCAGCAAGTCTTGCGCTTGCCTCAACGGCATCTACTCTTGAGGAAGAGCGATACCTTGGAACGATATTACGCCATTTATGCTTGCCCGGCATCCTTGAATTTAGTACCGTAGGCCGCTCCTTTCAGCTTGAATTGAGATTGCATCATGCATGTTGTGCCCGATCCCATCACCCATCCTCACCCAGAATCGCTGCCTGCGGCATGGGCCGCTGTCATTCCTGAATTACAGCCGCTGTACAACAGCATTAGCGCGAACCTGGAAATGGAGGCAGATATACGCCCTAAACGTGGCCTGTGGTTCGAGGCCTTGCGGCAAGTTTCTCCATCCACGGCACGGGTAGTCTTGCTGGGGCAGGATCCATACCATGGCGAAGATCACGGCATACAGCAAGCCCATGGTTTGTCATTCTCGGTGCCAGACGGTGTGCGGCCACCACCATCATTGCGCAATATGCTGAAGGAGATGCAGTCAGACCTTGGACAAACCTTGGAAAGTGGCAACCTGATGCCGTGGGCAGAGCAAGGCATTTTATTGCTCAATGCCTCATTGACCACACGGGGTGGTGAGGCGGGCGCACACAGCAAGTTATGGCAGGCATTCACTCACGCATTGATCACCTACCTGGGCCAACGCGACACGCCGTTGGTATTCATTCTCTGGGGTAGCCACGCACAACAGTTCCGTGCATTGATCGCACCGCATCACCCCGTGATCAGTTCGGTACATCCTTCTCCGCTATCCGCCCATCGCGGCTTTTTCGGTAGCCAGCCATATTCAAAAGTGAACGCTGCCCTGCGTACATTGGGGCGAGCAGAGATTCACTGGGGCAAGTAAGCGGGCTGGATTTGCTGCGGCTCAGGGATGTTCGCGCGGACGCTCCAGCTGGGGTACGCGCCTAAGCTTGCTCATGTCATAACCATAGCTCTCGACCAAGCCACGTAGTTGTTGGTAATCCTGCTCACTGATGCTGGGAGTACGCGCCATGATCCAGACATAATCAAGTTTATCGCGCGTCACGATGGTGTTTGAATAATCATCGGCCACATGGCTGATCTTGTATTGCGCCTTGATCGGCCAGACAAACTGCATGCCCCATAAGGCATTGCCGCTACCTTCAATCACAAAGCCAGTCGGGTGGTATACCTTCATCGGGCCATGGATACCACCTTCATTGAAGGTAAATGTCGTGGCAATCGACCCATCAGGCTTGAGCGCATACGACTCAACGGCGTTATAGGATTGTTTCTCTATCCAGGTTGGGATATGGGCAATCACGTACCAACGTCCCATGAAACGCTCGATATCTACATGTGGAGCCAAAGGCAATGGCGTCTGTGTTGCACAGGCAGATAGCCCAAACATACTCATTAAGGCAGCCAACCAATGTTTACATGACATGATGAACTCCTTATTCGGCAATGAATGAACGCATCATCACCTCGCCTTGGGGGGCCAGGGGATGAAAGCACTAGTGCGGGAGATGTAATCGCGGTATTGCGGCCTGCGCTCATGAATGGTCTGCTCCAGCAATTTAACGCCGCTGACCCTGAGCAAGAGAAAAGTCATCATGAGCGGGCTGAATAGCGTCCACCATCCACCGGCCGCACAAGCCACCAAGTAGAATCCCCACCAAGTGATGGCCTCGCCAAAATAATTAGGGTGCCTAGACCAAGCCCATAAGCCACGATCAAGCACCTTGCCGCGATTAAGCGGGTCGCTCTTGAAACGATACAACTGCCAATCGGCAACCCCCTCATAAACGATCCCGATGACGCTTAACAGCAAGCCAGTAATATCCAGCCAATGCAGAGGTGCATCGCTTTGCACAGCAGCCACCAAAGGTACGGCAATCATCCAGGCTAGCAGCAGTTGCAGGCCAAACACGATATAGAGGCTTTTCAGCCAGAAATGGGGCGAGTTATTGGCGCGGATCTGTTGATAGCGATAATCCTCGGGTTTGCCCCAATTCCGAATGGTCAGGTAAGCCGCCAGCCTAGCCGCCCATAACACCACCACGATTAGCAACAGCACACTACGCTCGCTCAACACCTGGCCTTGTGCCACCCAGAATGCCGTGATGAGGAAGTAGATACTCCACATGCTATCGATGATATGCACATTGCGTTGGTAGAGGCTATACACCCAGCCGAGCAGACCAAAGATGGCAAGTGGCCATAGCGCCTGCCACCATAGCTGCCAGAATAAGGGATCAAGCGGCACGCGCCATCTCCTTGTCATGGAAACCATCATATCGACGGGCAAGATACACTGCGGCAGGCATGGCAAGGCTCCAGTTAATCGCAATCCCGATCAGACTCCAATCCTGGTGTAAATGGATAGCCCCCAGTTTTTCACCGGCCTGATAGGCCAGCACTGAACCCAACGCACCCAAGATTACCGAGAGCCAGTAGTGCGATTTGAGCCAGCGCAAGCTGACATTCAATGTTGTCGTGAACAATACCCACAGGCACCACATCCACGGTGGCAACCACTGGGCAGGCCAGGCGCTAGCGGGGAAAGAGAGCAAATGCAGGGACAGCAGCAATTGATCAAGCAATATGCCTAACAGGGGAAGCAGAATGAGCAATTTCAATTCCTGCCGCCAAGCAAACGCCTGGTAAAGATGCCAAGCTACTACAGGCACAGTGACTAGCAGGCCAAGCCATGGCATGTGATTCGCCGCACCATAGACACAAGCCAGCCACCCTAGCTGGAAAAACACGAAATTCAGGATAAGTGGGCGAGGTGCCATCTCAATCCTGGCGCTCGAACAGGTAATGGCTGACCCACCATTCCTGCCCATCGTTGTAGCCAAACAACTCTGCGCACGACATGTAGAAAATCCGCCAGCGGTTGAACCAGCGCTGTGCATCTGCGCCATAAGTATCGCGGAACACTTGCATGATAGGCGCGCTATTGGCATCCATCTTCTCCAGCCATGCATTCGCCGTCTTCTCGTAATGATCGCCACTCCAGCGCCATTGGCGCAATAGCCTGAGGTGCTGCTGAAAGTGCAATGGCAGGGCATCGCTAGGCATCATGCCTCCGGAGAAAAACAGCTCGCTCATCCAGTCGTCATTGCCCTGCGCCACGAAAGCATACGGCGTGAGACGGTGCACGAAGATGTGCATAAAGAAACGCCCCTGCGGCTTGAGCCAACCAGCGAGGCGTTCGAACAGCACCTGGTAGTTGCGCATATGCTCGAACATCTCCACGGAAACAATACGGTCATACTGCTGTTCTGCCATGAAAGCATTCATGTCGGCAGTGATGACAGTGACATTGTTCAAGCCACGCTGCCGCGCCGTGCTCTGGATGAAATTACGTTGGGAATGGGAGTTAGATACTGCAGTGATACGACTGCCTGGATAACGGTGAGCCATATAGAGCGTCAGTGAACCCCAGCCACACCCCAACTCAAGAATATCCTGCCCATCGGCAATCCCGGCATGGGCAACAGTAGCAGACAACGCCGCCTCCTCAGCACCATTCAAGCTATCCATACCTTCTGGCCAATAGCAGCAACTGTATTTCAGTTGCTGTCCCAGGCTCATGCGGAAGAAATCACTAGGAAGCTCATAGTGTTGTTCGTTGGCAAGCTCAGGCACCAGAGCCACCGGTGATTGACGCATCTGCTGCAAGAAGTCATCTTGCAGCTCGGCACTCGTAGCGACATCGTGCGAACTGACTTCCTGCAACCTGGCCTTGAGTAAATGCCGGATGCCAGCCCGGATAAGGCTGTCCGGCATATGGCCCTGCTCAGAAAGCCCAATGGCGTACTTGATTAACTGCATGATGTTGCTCCTCCATGAAAGGATACAAGCCAGCTAAGCGCGTGGCTGCAATCCCCCAAAACAAGTCGTCACGATGGCCTCCACGATCTCATCGTCCGTGAAAGCGCCACCCATCTTGAGAAAATCGATCACAGGGTCACAAGGCCGCGCATAAATGGTGTACAACACCACCTCTCCCGGCAACGATGGATTGATCTGGCCCAGTGCCTGGGCCGCGATAATCCAGCCACCCAGTATCTCGGTCAGCGCTTCCAGCTTACGCACGTATGGATCATGGCGTGTCATGAACTCATGAATGCTGGAACGCGTTGAAGGCAGGGTGGGCATACGGCCAGCCAAATGCTCCCGCACGCTCCACGCCACCAGCGCTTGCAAGTTATCAAGCGGCTTGTCCTCTTGAGCTTGCTGCTCTATCACCTGCAAGGTGCGCTCAACCAAGCGCGTCATAGTGGCAGCGGCCAACAACTCCTTGGAATCGAAATGCTTGTAAAGGCTGGCTTTGGATATACCTACCTCCTGCGCAATCTCGTCCATCGTCATCAAATCAAATCCCTTGCGCGCAAGGAAGCTATCCACTGCATCCAGGATAGCGCTCTCTCGCAAGGCAAACTGCCGCTCTTTCAAACTTGGTTTCACACTTTGGCTCATACTGGGTTCCTGCTATTTTTACCCATTATAAACCAACAAGTCACTTTGTAAACTGATTAGTTTCTATTTTAAACTTTTGTGTTATATTTACTACCAATTGGTATATCAGGGCTACGCATGCAAGCAATCAAGGACTTCCTCACCAGCCAGATGGGCAATGACAGCCCCGATTGGCAGCAGCAAGGATCCGGCCTCCTGACTTGGAGTGTATTCTCTATTTACCGTGCCACCCTGTGGACGGCAGGTACTTTAGAACTACATGAAAATCAGCCTGGCAATACTGCCTTTGCCCTGCAATTCGAGTATCTGCGCAATGTAAGTGCTGACTACATCATTGACGCCAGCCAAAGAGAGATGTTGCGCATTGCTTCAGCCGCTGACACAGCCATTGCGCAATGGACAGATCAATTACGTACCATCATCCCAGATGCAGGACGCGGCGACCTGCTGTGGATATTGTTTCTGCCAGAACAGCAGGAAGTACGCTTTTATAATGACGAACAACTGCTAGGCAGCATGGTCAGCAGCGGATTTCCACGAGCTTTTGCAGATATCTGGTTCCACCAGCAATGCCACAGCCCACGATTGCGCAATCAATTATTGGGAGAGGCGTAATGACACCAAGGCATCGCATTGCCGTTGTCGGCTCAGGTATTTCTGGGCTGGCTGCCGCCTGGCTACTGGCAAAAAAGCACGATGTCACTTTATTTGAAGCCAATCACTACTTTGGCGGCCATAGCAATACGGTAGATGTCAGGCTGGATGGCATCACCGCGCCAGTGGATACCGGATTCCTCGTGCACAATGACCTGACTTATCCCAACTTGGTCGCCCTGTTCCAGCACCTAGGCGTGCGCACCCATGAAAGTCAGATGACGTTCTCTGTTGCAGTTGAGGCTGCAGGGTTGGAATGGGCAGGCACCAATCTGGATAGCGTATTCTGCCAACGCCGCAACCTACTGCGACCACAATTCTGGTGGATGCTCATGGATATCCTGCGCTTCAACCGCCAAGCGCAGCATTATCTCAACACCATCCCTGATGAGCATTACACGCTGGGCAATCTGCTTGATCAACATGGATATGGCAACACCATGCGCGAGTGGTATCTTCTACCCATGGCAGCGGCGATCTGGTCATGCTCCACCGCATCAATGCTGGAGTTTCCCGCAGCAACCTTTTTGCGCTTCTGCCTCAACCATCGCTTGTTGCAAATCAATGAACGCCCTGCCTGGAAAACCGTCATGCATGGCTCACGGGAATATGTAAACAAGATGCTCAGCAGCATTCCGGATGCCCGGCTTAACTGCCCGATCACTGCTATCCAGCGTAGTACAGATCATGTCGCCATCCATAGTAAGCACGGGGTAGAGTACTTTGACCATGTCATCCTGGCATGCCATGCCCCCACCAGCTTGAGCCTACTGGATTGTGACGCAGAGGAGCGCCGAGTATTGAGCGCATTCCATACCCAACCCAACCTGGCGGTATTACATACGGATGCAGCATTGCTTCCCACCAATCAAAAAGCATGGGCCGCCTGGAACTACAACATGCCCATCCATAGCAGGCCGCAATACCCTGTCACTGTGAGCTACCTACTGAATCATTTACAGCCATTGCCCTGGCACCAGCCCGTGATTGTCACGCTGAATCCGCATACCGATATACGCCACGACAAAGTACTGGCGCAATTTGAATATGCGCATCCGCTGATGGATGCCACGGCCATCGCCGCCCAGAAAAATCTGCCAGATATACAGGGCCGCAACCGCGCCTGGTTCTGTGGTGCCTGGAGTGGTTATGGTTTTCATGAGGATGGCCTGAAATCAGCACTGCGAGTAGCACAGGCACTGGGTGTAGAAGCACCATGGAAAGCGGTTTATGACTGAGATAACCAACATGGAGCTGGGATTAGGCAAGGTGATACACACACGCACCCGTCCCTTGCCCCACCATTTTGTTTATCCGGTGTTCTGCTTACGCATTCCATTGCGTCAACTGGCCAATTTGCGCGCACGACAAAGCGGGGTATTTGCCGTCAATCGCTGGCGCCTGTTAAGTTTCCACGAGCGTGACCATGGTGACCGCCAAGGCGATTTGATAGGCTGGCTTGAGTGTCAGCTTACAAGTGCAGGAATGGCAATGCCTACTGGCGAAATCTGGTTACAAGCCATGCCTAGGGTACTGGGTTACGTCTTCAATCCAGTGAGTTTCTGGTATCTGCATGATGAAGACGGTACCCTGCGTGCCATCCTGGCAGAAGTCAATAACACATTTGGTGAGCACCATCAGTACTTACTTGTCGCGGAAGATAACAGTCCAATTGTGGCTGATACTGTGCTCGAATGCCGCAAGGCCTTTCATGTCTCGCCATTCTGCAATGTAAGCGGACACTATCAATTCAAGTATTCCGTATCAGGCCACCGCCACCACATGGCAATCAATTACTTTGATCATGACTCCACGCACACCCCGTTAATTGCCACCTCGATTAATTGCCATGTTGGCCCGGCCACCACACGCGCAATGTTCTCGGCTTTTTGCCAGATGCCACTCATGACGCTGGGTGTGGTATTCCGCATTCATTGGCAAGCATTACGCCTGTGGCTGAAGAAAACACCCTTCCACTCCAAACCAACAGTGCCTGAACAATCACTGACCTATAACCAAAGGAAACATGGCAATGAAAAGCAAGTCTAATCGCGCCCTGTCCCTACAACCTGTCACCAAACTTCCACTGCCAGGGCAGATGTTTTTCAGCATGCTGGATAAGCTGAAACAGGGCATGCTGAATGTCACCACACCGGATGGCTTGGTCCGCAGCTTTGGTCAAACATCCAGTGACGTCAATGCGCAACTACATATCCATGATTGGCAGGCAACCCACCTGATTCTGGTGCAGGGCGATATTGGCTTTGCCGAAAGCGTGCGCCGAGGCTGGGTAAGCAGCCCGGATCTACTGGCATTGTTCCGCCTGGCTATCCACAACCAGCAAGTGCTGGAACAAGCCATTCATGGCAAATGGTGGGCCTTGCTGGTGCGTCGGTTGTCACATCTCTGGCTGCACGCCAACAGTCGCTCTGGAAGTAAACGTAATATCCATGCGCATTACGACCTGGGTAATGATTTTTACCAGCAGTGGCTGGATCCCAGCATGACTTATTCCGCAGCATGGTTTGGCAAGCAACGGGAACAATCCCTGGAACAAGCACAGCATGCCAAATACCAGCGTATTCTGGATGAACTGGATGCGCAGCCAGGCCAGCATATCCTTGAAATTGGCTGTGGTTGGGGCGGCTTCGCAGAATATGCAGCTCAGCGTGGTTTCAAGGTGGATGGGATTACCCTCTCGCCTGCACAACTGGCATTTGCAGAACAACGCATACACAAACAAGGGCTGGATGCCCTGGTCACCCTCTGCTTGCAGGATTACCGTGATCTTGACGGGCAATATGACCATATTGTTTCGATTGAAATGCTGGAAGCCGTAGGTGAGACTCACTGGCAGACGTATTTTTCCATCCTGCAACAGTGCCTAAAGCCAGGTGGCAAAGTCGTAATTCAGTGTATTGATATTGCAGATCGCTATTTTCCGCACTATCGCAGCAGCACTGACTTCATCCAGCAATTTATTTTCCCGGGCGGCATGCTGCCCTGCCCCTCCAGCCTGTATACCCATGCCCAAAGAGCTGGGCTCAAGGTCAAGAGACTACAGTCCTTCGGCCAGGATTATGCCCACACCCTGCATCTGTGGCACCAGCGCTTCATGTCACAACTGAGTGCCATCCGCGCGCAAGGTTTTGACGATGCCTTCATTCGTCTATGGGAAATGTACCTCAAGTATTGCGAGGCTGGCTTCATTGAACAACGTACCGACGTCAAACTCTGGACATTGCATCGGTACTGATAAAGGAGGCTCACATGCGCATTTTGATCATCGGCTGGTTGCTGCTCGCCAGCATAGCCTGGGCAAAGGATACAGCGCCCACCTATCTTGAGCCAGATTTGCCGCAAGTAGCATTAGTGGGCAAGGGCGTATTGCGTTGGTTCGGCATCAAAGTTTATGAAGCTAGATTATGGGCAGAGCGTGGTCAATATACAGCAGACAAACCATATGCCCTGGAGCTGATCTACGGTCACACCTTTACTGCCGAGGAGCTGGCCAAGGAAGGTGCCAAGCAAATGCGCAAACAAGGGGTAGAGGAAGACAAGATTGCTCGCTGGACGCCGGTCATGCAGAGCGCTTTCACCGACGTCAAAGCAGGTGACAGCCTAACTGCCTTGTTACTACCGGATCAAAGCCTGCGTTTCTTCAGCAATGGCGAAGTGACCTCCACGATTAATGATGCCGAGTTCAGCCGCCGCTTTCTGGATATCTGGCTAGGGACCAGGACCACTGAACCTAAGCTACGGCTGAAACTCATCGGCCAACCCTGAGTTATCTCCTGGACAACAAATCTATCGCTGTCAGGATGACATAAGTCGTGGGATCGTACACGACGTTATAACCTTGATAGTAGCCAATCACATACCCCGGTGGAGGAGGTGGCAAGGTGCGTAACACATGCACGGGCACAGGCGTGATATAAGGCCGGTAAGCTGGCATGACGACATAGCCGGGCCTGAAGTCTGGCCTGCGACCCCAGTGCGCATTGCGGAAGCTGCGTTGGTACTGGTTATACAACCTCATCCTATCCTGGTCACGAAACTGGTAATACACATTTTGCTGGACCATGACTGGATGTCCGCCGCGATCCCAGCCCTTACCGCCACGCGGGCCACGTTCAGCATGGCCTCGCTCCTGGCCCTTATCCCAGCGATGTTCATGACGTGGGCCCCGATCAGGCCTATCGTCGGGGTGCGCATATGCCACGCCTTGGGCAAGAGCGGTCGACAACATAACCACAGCCAGCGCTGACCATACCTTGTTCTTGTTTGAATCCTTCATGATGTCCTCCTGATACCGCAGTATCGCAATGCTATTAATCCCCGATACCTGCAAACTACTTGATTCACGATGATTGTTATTGTTGGTAATAATCTGGCGGCACGCCAGCGGATAGCGGCTCACCACGATATCCAGGAGGCGGTGGTGGAGGCGGCACACTACGACGTACTGGCTCTGTTTGCTGGCGCATCTGCGCAAGGTTACCCGACACTGCCACCTTGTGCCCCTTGGCATACATACATTGCGTATAAGCATTGTCATAACGCTGTTGCGCAGTATCGTAAGAATCAGCCGCCATGCCGGCTCCTGCCATGGTGCCAAACAACAGGCCAGAGCCAGCACCCACAGCGGCACCTTCATGCCCACCTACTGCAGCGCCAAGCAAGCCTCCGACCACAGTACCCACAGCAGCACTGGTCACAGCGCTATCCTTCGCCGCGGCTTTTGCCGAGCCGCTCTGCTCCAACCCAAACTGCCGGCATACACTATCGTCATAACGAAACTGGTCAAAACTCTTGGTACTGCCCGGCAACGCCATGCGACTTGGGCCATCCGGCGGTACACTGGCGCAGGCACTCAATAGCAGTACTGGGAGCCATACAGCAAGGCGTTTCATGATCATTCCTTCCATTACCGTGCAGGTTGCGGAGCAACCTTCTGCCAGCCAGCAGGGCACTCTTTCACATAAGGGTAATATCCCTCAGGCTGCTTGCAGTAATACCAATACCCATTATCAGCCACCTCTGGCACTGCGCTTGGCTGCGGCGTCTGCTCAACATACACAGGCGGTGCAACAGGTGCAGGCGTCACCACCACGGGTGGATAATAGGGATAGATTGGCGGCGGGACGACATAGTACGGACGGGGATAATATGGCCCCCAGCCTGGGCCATAAAAGCCAGGACTGAAATAGAAACCAACATTGGGACCTCCATGGCGGTGGCCTCCATGCCAAGGATCAGCCTGAACACCTGCACTCAGCAGCAAGCTACCAGCCAGCGTTAAAAGCGTCATCAACCGTTTTGACATTACCACCATACACCTCAATTCATCCCTTACCTGGAAAGTAACGGTAAGACTGGCAAGGATGAGCCTAAGTTTGTAGGATTAATGTAAAGTTTGGTAATTCCGGGTAAACGCGCGGCACAAGCTATCCAGGTTCTATAGATGATCGAAACGGCCACTCATCTCCTTTGAACTCGCAAGCATTCCAACTGCACGCTATGCTGAATCCAAGTCCCTTGTCACAGACCTGCAACAAAGTTGCTTTTTTAATCCTCATTACGCTAGAATCATCCTGTCATACCAATCTGCAACTGTGATGCACATCATCCGTTTCTCCATCCTAAAACTCGTCAACTGGGACAAATTCGGCAACTTTGTCTCCATGCTGTGCCTGATTCACTGTACCGTGCTGCCGTTGCTGGCCATGGTATTGCCGCTTTCCGTGTTTCTGGATGAGAGCGTGCATGTATGGCTGTTCATCGCCTTACTACCTGCTGCTATTTTTGGTGCATGGTCAGGTTGGCGTCATCATGGTGATGGCAAGCCCAGCCTATTGCTCGCCGCAGGCCTTGCCCTGGTGGGTAGCGCAGCCTTTCTGCCAATGAGCACGACAGCCGAAATTGCCGTGACGATACCGGGCAGTCTGCTATTGATTGCCGGCCACACTCTCAATCGCCGCCTTAACCTCATCTCCCATATTGCTGGCACCAGCCCAGCCAATCCATAACAGCCTTAATAAATTCCATATTTCCCGGAACTTTGGCTTTGTAGGTTCCTCCATAAAGGTCTATAGTCTTGGCTGGGAGCTGTTTTACCGAGCTGTATAGGCTCGTGCGCTGTTGTAGCTCTCGTTTCTATCCACCCTACTTAACAAGAAGCAATCATTATGAGTACAAATACTGCAGATATTGGCCTCATTGGTTTAGCAGTCATGGGGCAGAACCTAGCACTTAACATCGCAGATCACGGCTATACGATCTCCGTCTACAACCGCGACCCGGAAAAAACGCGCAAATTCACCGCACATTGCAAGGAAAACGAGCCCTCCGCCGCCAAGCTGAAAGGCTTTGAAGACCTCGCCACCTTTGTATTGAGCATCAAACGCCCACGCAAAATCGTGCTGTTGGTCAAGGCAGGCAGCGCCACCGATGTCACCATCAACGCTCTCATTCCTTTCCTGGAAGAGGGCGACATCATCATCGATGGTGGCAATGCGCTCTGGACTGACACCATTCGCCGCGAGAAGGAACTCAAGGCGAAAGGCCTGGAATTCATTGGTTCAGGCGTATCAGGTGGTGAAACAGGTGCACGCTTTGGCCCATCCCTCATGCCCAGCGGTACACGCAAGGCATGGTCATCGCTCGAACCGATTTGGCGCGACATTGCTGCCAAGGTAGATCCACGCACCGGCAAGCCAATTGAAGGCGCTGAGCCCGGCAAGCCCGTGCAAGGCGGCTTCTCCTGTGCCGAATATATCGGCCCTGATGGCGCTGGGCACTATGTCAAGATGGTGCACAACGGCATCGAATATATCGACATGCAGTTGATCTGCGAAGCCTACTGGCTGATGAAGAACCTGCTTGGCATGCGTGCAGACGAGATCGGCAAGGTATTCGAGGAATGGAACAAGGGCGAACTGTCGAGCTTCCTGATCGAAATCACCGGCGACATCCTGCAACAAAAAGACCCCTCTGGTGACGGCTTCCTCGTAGACAAGATCATGGATGCCGCAGGCCAAAAAGGTACAGGTCAATGGACTGCCGCCAACGCACTGGAACTGGGCTCACCGGCCAACGCAATCGCCGCCGCCGTGTTTGCGCGTGCCCTTTCTACCGTCAAGGATGAACGTGTGGAAGCCAGCACCATCCTCAAGGGCCCCACCATCAAACTGGAAGCCGACCGCGAAAAGCTGATCGAGGCGATCCGCAATGCGTTGTATTGCTCCAAGATCTGCGCTTACGCTCAAGGTTTCCAGCTCATGGACAAAGCTCAGGTTGCTTACAACTGGAAGCTCAACTTCGGTGAGATCGCACAAATCTGGCGTGGCGGTTGCATCATCCGCGCCCGCTTCCTGCAAAAAATCACCGATGCTTATGCGCTTGATTCACGCCTCAAGAACCTGATGCTAGACCCTTACTTCACCGAAGCACTGGATGAAGGCCAGGAAAGCTGGCGCGAAGTGGTTTCACTGGCGGTGCGTAACGGCATCCCGGCGCAGGCATTCTGCGCAGCGTTGTCCTACTATGACGGCTACCGTAGCGCAACACTGCCTGCCAACCTGTTGCAGGCACAACGCGATTACTTTGGTGCCCACACCTACGAACGCACAGACCAGCCACGCGGCCAGTTCTTCCATACCGACTGGCCGGAACCGGATCGTCCGCAGCTCAAGGTATAAGCACGTAGATAAGCGAGGGAGTCTTTACTCCCCGCCTTGCAAGGTTGCGGCAATCGCTCGCAGCTCCGCCTTTGGGTCGGCATACTCCTCATACTCATGCGGGGTACGTCGATACCAATAGCGGCTATTCCACTCATCTCCCTCGATTTTGTGCAGCACAGCGTGTATCCAGTGTGCCATCACCTCATCCGATGCTTGCGCAATCTCATGCGCCCCATTCCAATCGTCATGCAATGCAAGCTCAACGGCCTGCTGCAATGATCGCGGCATCACATTACCTCCTGGTTTTTACATCCGTTAATTCATGTAAATTTTGCAGACTGGTATTTAGCACCCTGCAAAATTTACATGAATTAACATTGTCAAACACATCAATAGAATATAACCCACTGATTTACATAGTCACAAAACTGCACAAAAGATCACATACATCTTGGCATTAGAATTGCGACAGATACATGACTTTCATGACGTCATGTATCCGATGCGCAGCCTAAATACTTCCACCCGCTTGATTTACTTCTATCTGCTTAGCTATTTTCCCGTCGCATGGCTTGCCTCAGATAGCATTCAGTTACAAGAAGCATGGCAAGCAGGCCTCACCAGCTTTGCCCTTGTTGCGGCAAGCTGGCTCTCGTATAGCGCTTATTATCTACTTCCCTCCGCGCTGTTAACCTGGCTTGTCTATCGGTTATTACGCAAGCATACCTGGCCTGCCTACGTCACGGGCGTGCTCACCACCAGCGTCACCACCTTGCTACTGTATGCCAATGCCAAGCTCTATACGCTGTATGGCACCTTCATCAATGGCTTCATTATCAACCTGGTGACAACGCCAGGCGGTATCGATTCGCTGGGCGGCAGTGCAGAATCCAGCCTGGGTTTCGGGTTGATTGCTGCCGGATTCGTTATCCTGCAACTCGCCTTGTTGTTTCTGGCTCATCTTCTAGGCAAGCAACGCCGGACAACCAAGGCCCCTTCCCTGAAATGGGCCATCACACTCTTGCTGTTGGCAACTGTAGGCGTCCACCTAGGGTATGCAGCACAAGATGCCATGGGCAAGACCGCCACGACAGAGCTGGCCGAGCAAGTGCCTTTCTTCCAGACTGTCACCGCCAAGGGCCTGTTCAAGCACCTGGGGATGAATATTGCTGAACGGCCTAAACTGCGCATTGATGGTCGACTGAATTACCCTTTAAATCCCTTGTCCATCAAGGCTCCCGCCAAGCCGTACAACATCCTCTGGCTCACGGCAGAATCCTGGCGCGCGGACATGCTTAACCCCGAAGTCATGCCGCGTACCTGGGAATTCGCACAGCGAGCACAACGCTACACTCACAACTACAGCGGCGGCAACGGCACGCGCATGGGCGTGTTCAGCATGTTCACCGGGCTACCGGGTAATTATTGGTTCCCCTTCCTGCGCGATCAGCGCGGCGCCGCCATCATTGATGTATTGCAGCAACAAGGCTATGACATGAGCCTCTATACCAGCGCCATGTTCAGCTACCCGGAGTTTGATCGCACTATCTTCAGCCATGTGCCCGTTGAACATATGCAAGCCCTACAAAAAAACGGCAAGCCAGGCTGGATGAACGACAGGCAGAACGTCAACGACCTGCTGCACTTCATCGGCAGTCATGACCAATCCAAGCCGTTTTTTAGTTTCATGTTTTTCGAGTCACCGCATGCCCGCTATTACTTTCCTGAAGAAAGCGTCATTCGTCGCCCATACAAGGATGACATCAACTATGCCACGCTGAGCCGGGAAGCACTGATGCATGACATCGAGCCGATCAAGAACCGCTACATCAACGCCGTGCATCATCTCGACAGCCAGTTTGGCCGCATTTTTGATTACCTAGAACAGCACCAGTTGCTTGATCACACCATTGTCATACTGGTCGGGGATCATGGCGAGGAGTTCATGGAGCGCGGCTATTGGGGCCACAATTCCACCTTCGTCAACGAGCAAGTGCGCACCCCGTTGGTGCTTTGGCTACCCGATGTGCCAGCAGGTGTTCACGACAAGCTTACGAGCCATATGGACATCGTGCCCACCCTGATGCCTTATCTTGGCGTGGAAAACCCGGTGGCTGACTATGCACTGGGTCACGATCTCTTGCACGGTCCAGAACGGCAGTACGCGTATATTTCCGACTGGAGCCGGATCGCTTATGTCGACAAGGCCATCAAGCTCTCCATGAATGTCAGTGGGTATGCCAGGAGCAAGATCAGCAGTGCCAACGACGAGGCACTCAATCCTGCCGGTAACGCGGAGGCGCAAAAACAACAGGTCAACATCATGCTGCAAATCATGCATGACCTGACGCGCTTCCTGGATAAAACATCATGAAGTCAGGAGCATCACCATGCAGTTTTTCAGTCAATCTCTGCTACGCATCGCCAACGCGCTGGCACTAGGCGTCATCTATATTCAGCATATGATCATGGATATCGCGGAAAAGCTTTTTTAGTCAACAATTGTCATCGCTACTTTTCCGCTCACTACACAAGCCGAAATTCGCAGTAAGATAAGCAGGTAATCCCCAACGCCAGCCTTTGGCGCAATCACCCCCACGAGGAGAATCTTGCAATGAAACTGCTAATGAGCACCCTGTTGTTATCTATTCTCTGTATCAGCACTGCCCAGGCCAACCCACAGCAGGAGAAGATGAAATCCTGCAATACCGAGGCAGCCTCCAAAAACCTGAGCGGTGATGCGCGCAAGGACTTCATGAAATCATGCTTATCCGCCACTGCCGATACCCCCGCCAATAGCCAGCAGGAACGCATGAAATCATGCAACGCCTCAGCAGGCGAAAAAAGCCTCAAGGGCGACGAGCGCAAGGCATTCATGAAGAACTGCCTTTCCGGCGCACCTGAAGCCGCAGGCAATACCCAGCAACAAAAAATGAAAAGCTGTAATGCCGAAGCAGGCAAAAAGAGCCTGACAGGTGATGCCCGCAAAACCTTCATGAAAAGTTGCCTCTCCGCCAACTAAGCCCTCCTGAAGCCAGCCCACTGCCCACTTGCGGGGCTGGCTTGCCAACACTTCACCCACACATCTGCTGCATAGCCCTGCCGGAATCGCCTCCGGCGCGATAGAATATAGGCAGTTCATTGATAATTATTTTTGTGGGAGGAGCCACGCAATGCTGATTCAAAGCCATATCGTCGACCTAGAAACCCCAACCGGCACCATGCGCACCTATGTGCACCGCCCTGCCGGCGAAGGCCGTTTCCCTGTGATCCTGTTCTATTCAGAGATTTTCCAGCAAACCGGCCCTATCGAACGTGCTGCCAAGATCATCGCTGGCCACGGCTATGCCGTGCTGGTACCCGAAGTGTTCCACGAACTCAACCCGATTGGCACCGTGCTTGCCTATGACGACGCCGGCCGCGACAAGGGCAATGCCGACAAATCTGCCAAGGATGTGCAAGGCTACGACAGCGACAACCGCGCTATGATCGAATGGGTACAAACCCAGCCATGGTTCAACGGCAACATCGGTGCCGCAGGTTTCTGTATTGGTGGCCATCTTGCATTCCGTGCCGCCCTGCAACCAGAAGTAAAGGCCACCGCCTGCTTCTACGCTACCGACCTTCATACCCAAGTTATCCCCAACAAGCCCGGCCAGCACAGCATGGAACGCCTGGCCGACATCAAGGGCGAACTGCTCATGATCTGGGGCAAGCAGGACAACCATATCCCGACAGCAGGCCGCGTGCAGGTTTACCAACAATTGACGGACGCAGGCCTCAGCTTCACCTGGCACGAGTTCAATGGCCAGCACGCCTTCATGCGCGACGAAGGCGAGCGCTATGATCCACAGCTCGCCGCCACAGGCTACCAGCTAGCCTTGCAGCTGTTCAGCAATACGCTGTAAGCACTTCAAAAAACCACAGGCAACTGTGGTTTTTTTATTTCCAGCATCATCCAAGCTTATAACCACTATCTCGCAGCAAAAGGAAAAGTATTGATTAACTAACTGACACAAGGGGAGCAACCATGAAAAGAATCGCGATTTTCGCCGATGGCACCTGGAATTCGCCCGAGCAATCCCAGCCCACCAATGTGCTGCACATGGCGCAAGCCGTCAGACCGAATACGGGAGGGATTGAGCAGGTAGCGTTTTACGACTGGGGCATAGGCTCGGATGGGAACAAGATCACCGCGGGCATCACCGGCGCTGGTATCGACAAGAACATCACGGATTGCTACCGCTTCCTCGTGCACAACTACGATCCCGGTGATCAGTTGTATTTCTTCGGCTTCAGCCGCGGTGCTTACACCGTGCGCTCGCTAGCAGGCTTTATCCGCAACAGCGGCTTGCTGAAGCGGGAACATGCAGGCCGTATCAGCGAGGCCTATAAGCTCTATCGCAAACGCTCCCGCAGCAGTGGCCCCAATGCCCCCGAAGCTACGGCATTCCGCCAGGCCTATGCTGTCGCTGATATTACCTACATTGAGTTTGTTGGCGCCTGGGATACGGTAGGGGCGCTTGGCATCCCCATCCCCTTCTGGGGCACATTGGGCGAACGTGAATTCCTGTTCCATGATACCGAGCCCAGCAAGATCATCCTGCATGCGCGTCATGCCGTATCGATTGATGAAAATCGCCAGGATTTCGAGCCTACCTTGTGGAGCGAAAAACCTGGGCTGGACTTAAAGCAAGTGTGGTTTGCCGGGGTACATTCCGATATTGGCGGCGGCTACCCCCAGCCCGGTTTAAGCTACTGTGCGGCACAGTGGATGATAGGCGAAGCAGAACAAACCGGCTTAATTTTTGAACCTCATCTCAAGAATGCCATCCAACCTGATGCACATGACCAGCAACACAATGAGCGCAAAGGCATTTACCTGGCCCGTGAAGAGCATGTCCGTACCATCTCTGGGCCAATACACAAGTCGGTCAAGCAACGCTGGGAAGCCAACACAGACAACTACCGTAGCAAGAGCAAGGCGCTTGCTCGACTGCTCAATGAAGTTGGTAACGACTGGAGCACGCTCATCGTCGTCTGATAGCCCGCCTGCCGCTTGTCATCCCGCCTTGCGCTCCCTGAGAGCGGCTTACAAAACCCAACCTGGTCATCCAGGTGCTTTAGCCTTGCAAAGGTAAAGCATCTAACAGATGGGTTTTGTCAGCTGCTGTACATAATAAATAAAGGAGCAACAGTGGCACTACCTCAACGTGACTTCAAGCAACACAACGGCCATGCGGTTGCCATTTTCGGCGAAGTGCTTGCCGATGTTTTTCCCGATGGCAGCGTGCTTGGCGGCGCACCTTTCAATGTTGCGCGCCACCTGCAAGCCTTTGGCCTGCACCCGGTCATGATTACCCGTATCGGCCAGGACGAGCTGGGCCGCGAACTACTGGATGAAATGCAGCACCTGGATATGGATATCAGCGGTGTGCAAATCGACCCGGTCAACCCGACAGGGCAAGTCAAGGTAAACATCACCGAAACCGGGCACGAATTCGACATCTTGCCAGCCCAGGCTTATGACTACATCCATGCTGGTGTCACCCATATGGTGACCATGGCCACCAAGCCGGACTTGGTGTATTTCGGCACATTGGCGCAACGCAATATGGAATCACGCCTGGCCGTGGATAACTTCCTCAACTACGGCACCAGCCCACGTTTTCTCGATATCAACCTGCGCAATCCCTGGTACGACAAGCACACCGTACGCCGCTCCCTGCTACGCGCCGATATCGTCAAATTGAACAATGAAGAACTGGCGACCTTGGTCAATATGCTACGACTGCCCGGGCGCACCGCGCAGGAACACGCCGCCGCATTGATCAAGCGCTTTAACCTCGATTTATTGCTGGTGACAGAGGGCGAGGAAGGCGGATGGTTGATGGATAATGCAGGCGACATCAGCACGGTCAATGGCGCAGAGCCGCCTAAAATCTTTGCCGACACCGTGGGCGCAGGCGATGCATTCGCCTCGGCTTTTATCCTCGGCATATTAAAGGGCTGGCCTGCCGATATCACGCTAGAACGCGCCAATCAATTTGCCGCCGCACTCTGCGGCGTGCGTGGTGCAGCGCCTGCCTCCGCAGATTTTTATGCGCCATACAAAAAGGCATGGCAGCTATGAGTGCCCCCGGTGAGCGCCCAATCTATATCCTCATGATCAGCATGCACGGCCTGATCCGTTCCGAAAACCTCGAACTGGGCCGTGATGCCGATACTGGTGGGCAAATCACCTATGTGGTCGAATTGGCCCGCGCCTTGGGCAAGCATCCTCTCGTAGAAAAAATCGATCTACTCACGCGACGCATCGACGATGACAGCCTGCCGCTGGATTACAGCATCCCTGAGGAGCAGTTGGAACACAATGCGCGCATCATCCGCCTACCCTGCGGCCCCAAGCGCTACCTGCGCAAGGAATCGCTCTGGCCACATCTTGACCAGATGGTAGACCAATGCCTGCATTTCCTGCGTAACCAAGGCGGAAGACTACCCGACCTGCTGCATACCCACTATGCCGATGCAGGCTATGTTGGGCAGCAGTTATCGTTGCTGCTCGGCATCCCTCAGGTGCATACCGGGCACTCGCTCGGGCACCCCAAGCGTGAGCGCCTGCTTGCTTCGGGCCGCAAGGCTGCCACGATAGAACGGCAATTCAATTTCGAGCGCCGGATTGCCGCTGAAGAGTCTGTGTTGGAGCATGCCTCCATGATCATCACCAGCACACAACAGGAGATTGATGAGCAATACAGCCTCTACCGGCACTTCGACCACCAGCGCTTTCGTGTCATCCCACCCGGTACCAATACCACGCGTTTTTCGCCTCCTGGCCGCCGGAAAATTTCCGAGGAACTACAAGCAAGCACAAACCGCTTTTTTTCTGCGCCAGACAAACCACTCATCCTCACCATATGCCGCCCGGAAGTACGCAAAAACCTCAAGGGCTTGATCGCGGCCTTTGGCGAGAGTGAAGAACTACAAGCACAGGCTAACCTGCTGATCATCGCTGGCACCCGCGACGACATTCGCGACCTGGAAGAGTCCCAGCAACAAGTTATGCAGGAATTACTGCTGGATATTGATCGCTACGATCTCTGGGGCAAGGTCGCCATCCCCAAGCATGTCTCGCAGGAGGATATCCCAGAGCTCTACCGCCTGGCAGCACGCCGTCGCGGGGTGTTCGTCAATGCAGCCCTCACCGAACCATTCGGCCTGACCCTGATCGAAGCCGCGGCCAGCGGCCTGCCATTTGTCGCGCCAGACGATGGCGGCCCGCGCGACATTGTGCACAATTGCCGTAGTGGCCTGCTCGCCAATACGCTGGACAGCAGCGCTATTGCAGCTGCCTTGAAAGAGGTGTTGGCTGACAAGAAACGCTGGCGCACCTGGGCCAAGAATGGCCTCGCAGGCATCAAGCGCCACTACAACTGGCCTGCTCATGTGAATACCTACATGAAGCAGGTACGCCACGTGCTGCGGCGTGACCGCAAACGCTGGCGCCGCCAGCTCGTCATCACGCTGGACTCTGGAAAATCCTATATGCCACTGGTCAATTCCGCCTTGATCAGCGACATTGACAATACCTTGCTAGGCGATAAGCGTTCACTGCGCCAATTGGTCAACTGGCTCAAGGAACACAAGGGAAAATTTGCCTTTGGCATTGCCACTGGTCGCCCGATAGACAGCGCAGTCGCCATTCTCAAGCAATGGCAGGTTCCCATCCCTGAAGTGCTCATTAGCTCTGTCGGTAGTGAAATCCACTATGGTGCACGCCTGATCCCCGATACCGGCTGGGCCAACCATATCCGCCATAAATGGCGCCGTGAAGCACTGCAAGAAGCCATGAAAGATTTCCCGGGCCTCACCTTGCAAGCGGCGGAAAACCAGCGCGAATTCAAGCTCAGCTATATCGTCGACCCAGGCAAGATGCTGCCCATCGAAGAGATGAACCGTCGCCTGCGCGACCAACAACTATTCGCGCAACTCATTTACTCGCACAACGAATTCCTCGACCTCTTGCCCATCCGCGCCTCCAAGGGCCATGCCATTCGCTACCTGGCATATAAATGGGGAGTCCCTGTGCGGCATTTCCTGGTGGCTGGCGACTCGGGCAATGACCACGAGATGCTGGTTGGCGACACGCTGGGCGTTGTGGTGGGCAATCATAGCGAGGAGCTGGAAAAGCTGCGTGGCATGGAGCAAGTCTACTTTGCCCAGGGGCAATATGCCGCTGGCATTCTTGAGGGCATTGCACATTACCATTTTGATGAGATCAAACCCATTCCTGTTGGTGAGCGCTAGCCTCACCCGTCATCACAAGAAAGTATCACGGTATGTATGAACAAGTTTCGCATTCACTACTGAACGATATCCTGATTGGCCTGGACCCCAAGGTAGGCTGTGAAGACCTCAAGCACTTCTATATCCGCCTGGGTGCCAATTTCTACACCATCCATTCACTGTTTCACCAACTCTACGGCGACAGGCGAGATTTCCGCGTGCAACTGCACAAGTTGGTAGACGTGATGGCCAAGCAATACGTCAGCCGCCCGCCAGAATTCCGCCAGCGTGACCTGGCACGGGAAAAGGATCATGACTGGTTTTTGAGCCAGAAGCTGGTCGGCTATGCCCTCTATTGCCAGGAGTATGCGCAGAGCCTGAATGGTATGCATGACAAGCTGGATTACCTACAGGAGCTGGGCATCAACCTCGTACATATCATGCCCATCCTTGATGGCCCGAAAGGCCGCAATGACGGCGGCTATGCAGTACGCGACTTCCGCAAGATAGACGACAAATACGGCACCCTGGCCGACCTTGATGCACTCAGTGCAGACATGCGTAGCCGCGACATGCTGCTGGTGCTCGACGTGGTGGTCAACCACACATCGGATGAACATGAGTGGGCCATCAAAGCCCAAAAAGGCAACAAGAAATACCAGGATTATTACTACACCTACAGCGACCGCAAAATCCCCGACCTGTTTGAAGAAACCATGCCCGAGGTGTTCCCCGAGACAGCCCCCGGCAACTTCACCTGGAATGAGGACATGCAGCGCTGGGTGATGACCGTGTTCAATAATTTCCAGTGGGACCTTAATTACAAGAACCCGGCCGTCTTCATCGAGATGCTCGATATCATCCTGTTCTGGGCCAACCACGGCGCAGATGTCGTGCGCCTGGATGCTGTCGCCTTCCTCTGGAAAAAAATCGGCTCTGCCAGCCAAAATGAGCGAGAAGCCCACCTGATCCTGCAACTGATGAAAGACTGTTGCCAAGTCACCGCCCCTGGCACTTTGTTCATTGCCGAAGCCATCGTCGCACCGCTGGAGATCATCAAGTATTTTGGCGAGGATGCCGTCAATGCCAAGGAATGCGAAATCGCCTACAACGCCACTTACATGGCACTGTTGTGGGAAGCGGTTGCCACCAAGAAAACCCTGCTGCTCAACCGCGGCCTGCGTAACCTGCCTACCAAGCTGGATCGCGCCACCTGGCTCAACTATGTGCGATGCCATGACGACATCGGCCTGGGGTTTGACGACAACGACATCCGTGCCTCGGGTTACGACCCGCAAGCGCACCGCCGCTTTATGGTTGATTACTATACCGGTGCCTATCCCGGCTCCACAGCCACCGGCGTTGCTTTTGGGGTCAACCCCAAAACTGGCGACGCCCGCATCTCAGGCTCGCTAGCCTCGCTCGCAGGCCTGGAAACCGCACTACTGCAAAACGATGAGCATGCCATCGATACCAGCATCCGCACCATCATTCTTTTGCACAGCATGATTGCCTCGTTTGGCGGTATTCCCTTGCTTTACTACGGCGATGCCATCGGCACGCTCAACGATAACACCTATCTGGATGACGAGAACAAGCACCACGACAGCCGCTGGGTACACCGCCCCACACTGGACTGGAACAAGGCCGCCCGCCGCCATGAACCAGGCACGGTGGAAAACCGCATCTTTACCGCCATCCAGAAAATGCTGGCAGTGCGCAAGCAGATTCCCGCGTTTGCCGACCTCAATAACCGCGAGATTTTCGAGACTAACAACCCGCACTTGTTCACCTTCCTGCGCTTTACCTCACGTGGCATCCACTCCCGCGTGCTGGTCATTGCCAATTTTGATCTCTTGCCGCAACACCTGAACCTCAAGGAGCTTGAAGCAGTCAACCTGTTTGAACACCGTGAAACCAAGGACCTGTATAGCGGCAATACCCTGTCGACCAAGAGCGACACGCTGGAAATCCCGCCGCTGGGCTTTTATTGGCTAGCACTTTAACCTTATTCATCACAAAGGAGACTTATGCAATCCTTCCTCGCCTCCCTCGGCACACCCGACAACATCATTCCGCTCATCGTGTCAGCGCTGCGCATATTGTTCATCATTGCGGCAGCCATCATCCTTATGCGCCTGTGCAACAAGGGAATCAAGCTACTCAAGGGCAGGCTGCGCCTGCATGCACAACAAAACCTGGAAGAACTGAAGCGTATTGAGACCCTGGGCCGCGTGATCAGTTACATTGCCACTATCGTCATCGGCAGTATTGCCTTTATTGAAGTCCTGCATGAGTTCGGCATTTCACTCGCTCCCGTGCTGGCAGCAGCCGGGATTGTCGGCGTAGCGGTCGGCTTTGGCTCGCAAAGCCTGGTCAAGGATTACTTCAATGGCCTGGTCATGTTGCTGGAAAACCAGATACGCCAAGGTGACTCCATCGAGGCCGCAGGCAAGAAAGGCACTGTGGAAGAAGTCACCTTGCGCCATATCCGCCTGCGCGATTATGAAGGTACAGTGCACTTCATCCCCAACAGCGTCATCACTACCGTGAGCAACATGAGCCGTGGTTTTGCCTATGCCGTCATCGACATCAAGGTGCCAATTGCCAGCGATTTCAGCCACATCCTGCACACCATGCGCGAAATCGGCACCCAGCTACGCCAGGATGATGCGTACAAGGCCAAGCTAGATGGCGATCTCGAAGTCGCCGGAGTAGAGCAAATGGACCACGAAACTGCCGTGCTACGCGCCCGCTTTCAAGTCAACCCTGCAGACAAGAGCAGCGTACGCAGGGAATTTATCTACCGATTGAAGCAGGCATTGGATACGCCAGTGCAAGAAGCCGCTTGATGAGTTTTAGCGAGCGGAAAAGCTGCCAGTTTTGCCAGCGCTCGGCGCCAGAGAGCAAGATTGTAGGGCAAGGAGATGTAATAACCTTCTGGCTAGCTGGCTTTCAGTAGTAGAATCGCGTTTTTTCTTTACAAAACACCGCTATGGGCTTTGAACAACTCGCAGAACTAAAAAAACAACTGGCAGCCAAGGCCAAGGCAGAACGCCCCGCCAAGCCTCAAGCCAAACCCAAGGCCGCCTCAGCACGCAAACCACAAGAAAATCCTGTGGACCCGGTGGTGCTAACGATAGGCAGACTGCAAAAAAACTTCCCCAAGGCATTCCCCAAGAATCCAGCCCCCAAGCTGCCACTCAAGATAGGCATCCATCAGGAGTTGTTGGCCAAAGCCCAGGAATTAGGCCTGGAAGAAGCGGCTATCACGGATGCCGTGAAGACTTGGTGCCGTGGTACACGCTATTGGGCCAGTATTGTTGAGGGAGCACCGCGCGTTGATCTGGAAGGCAACCCTGCTGGCGAGGTAACCGCCCGTGATGCTGGCCAGGCACGCTCACTGGAAGCTCGCCGCAAACAGCCGCGCAAACCTAAAGTGGAATCAGCCCCTGCCTCGACTGCAACCCAGCCGGCAGAAACACCAGCAGAGCCAAGCGCCTGATGTCGTAAGTGGCTACCAGCATCCATGAGCTCACGCTGATGTCCCACCCGGTGCCTGCCGTCATTGCTGTTGTCGTCCATGAGGAGCAGGTATTGCTGGTCAGGCGCGCTAATCCGCCCGATGCAGGTTACTGGGGCTTTCCCGGCGGGAAAATCAATGTTGGCGAAACGCTGGAACAAGCTGCCATTCGCGAACTACTCGAAGAAACCGGCATTCATGGCGCAGCCTTGCAAGTACTCACCGCAGTGGATGCATTTGCTCATTCTGCACAGCAACAGCTAGAACAGCACTTTGTATTGATCGCCATGCTATGCCAATGGGTTTCAGGCATACCTATTGCCGCTGATGATGCATTGGAAACCAGATGGTTTTCACTCGCAGAACTTGATGACCCTCAGTGGCTTTTGAGCAAAGATGTCGCCAAGGTCGCACACATGGGAGTGTCGTGTCGCCTTCCTATCGACCACCAGCCATGACATGAAGATCGTCGGCATCCTGCTTGCAGCTGGGCACTCCCGCCGCTTTCTCCATGGCAACAAACTGCTGCACCCCTTGCCCTCTGGGCCATCAATCGCACAACTTGCTGCGCAAAACCTCCTGGCAGCATTACCGCAAAGCCTTGCCGTCGTGCGCCCAGAAACCCCAAAGCTGCAGGCGCTATTGCGCGAAACTGGGCTGGATATTCTTATCTGCGAGCCAGATCAACAGGAAATGGCTGATAGCTTGGCGGCAGCGGTGAGGCAAGTGATGTTCCGCTCAACGCCGCCCGATGCCATCGTGATTGCATTGGCAGACATGCCATTTATCCGCCCAGACACTATGACCACCCTCGCCCAACACCTGGCATCAGGCGTGCCTATCGTGGCACCAACATACCAGGGCCTGCGCGGCCACCCAGTAGGCTTTAGCAAGCGTTTTTATGCCGAGTTGGCTACCCTGCAAGGTGATGAGGGCGCACGTTCGGTGTTGCGCCAGCATGTGGAGGCTATCAAGCTGGTGGAATGTGATGATCCAGGCATCCTGCAAGACCTGGATACCTGGGAAGACCTGCAAAGATTATAGACGTAACGTAGATACCTACTACTCAACTCGCACAAGCATGAGTGTTGTTGGATAAGGCATGGGCAAGAGATTGGCTGGTCAACGCCGCGGCACGTTGTTGCGAACGGATCTGGATGATTTCGGCAAGGATAGCCACAGCAATTTCAGCCGGAGTGCGGCTACCAATCGGCAAGCCTACCGGGCCGTGCAATCGTCCAATTTCCTCGTCATTGAGGTCAAACATGCGCATACGTTCACGACGCTTCTCCTGGTTGAGCCTGGAACCCAGAGCACCGATATAAAAAGCCTCCGAGCGCAAAGCTTCCAGCAAGGCCATGTCATCCAGCTTGGGATCGTGGGTGACAGCAACAATCGCTGTATAAGCATCCGGCGTAATCTCCAGCACCACGTCATCCGGCATTCCCTCGCACCATTGCACGCCAGTCACCTGCCACTGTGCACGGATTTCCTCGCGCGGATCACACAGTAATACATTGAACTCCAAGGCTTGTGCCATGCTGGCGAGCATGGCGCCAAGCTGGTTGGCGCCGATGATAAGCAAACGCCACTGCGGGCCGAAATAATGGTGAAACCAGTCATCTTCCAGGCAAGCCACTGCGCCTGGCATGGCTTCGCCAAACACCACTTCGTTAGTACCCAGGCGCACAGAACGGCGGATCAGCCTGCGTTGTTGCAGGCTTTCGAGCATAGGCAATACCTGCTCAGCCTCTTGTAACTGCTCGACAAAAATCTGCAGGCGGCCTCCACACGGGATGCCATACCGCTGCGCCTCATCACGACTTACGCCGTATTCAAGCAAGCCATTCACTGCAGGCAGGCTGCCTTGGCGTGCACGATCAATCAATTCATCCTCGATACAACCGCCAGAGACCGACCCCAATAACTGCCCATCATCACGTAAGGCGAGCATGGCACCGGGCAAACGTGGTGATGAGCCCCAAGTGCGCACCACGGTACATAAATGCACACGATGCCCAGCCCGTAACCAGGCTAGGGCATGCTCCAGGACTTCCTGCTCGGGTGCGTGCATGATTTAGGCCTTCAACTGATCGCGGATTGGCAAGGTGCGGATACGCTTGCCTGTTGCAGCAAAAATAGCGTTGCAGATGGCGGGGGCCATGGTCGGCGTCACAGGCTCGCCAATCCCGCCCAGTGGCACATCCAGCTTATGCTCAACCAGGTGCACATGAATCTCACGCGGCGCTTCGTCTATCCGCATGACCTGATACTCGTGGAAATTGCCCTGTTGTGCAGCACCGTTCTTGAAGCTGATCTCGCCGGTCAGCGTCAGGCTGGCACCCATAATGCACGCGCCCTCGGCTTGCGAACGGATACGGTCAGGGTTGACCTGGGGACCGCAATCCACGGCGATGTCTACACGCGGGATGCTGATCTCGCCGTTATCGCCCACCACGACCTCAACCACGGCCGCGACATAAGTAACGAAGCTATAGCAAAATGCCAGACCCAAACCATGCCCCTTGGGCAGCTTGCGTCCCCAGCCAGCTTTCTGCGTCGCCAGCTCGACAACGTGGCGCATGCGTCCAATATCCAGCGGGTAACGTTCTGGTGATTCGCCATAGTTCCAGCTATCGGAAATACTGTCTGGATTCACCTTGCGCGCAGGGCCGAGTAAATCCAGCAGGTAGTCGCGATGATCGCGCTTGGCCTTGTGTGCCAATTCCGCGATAAATGATTCGGTCGCAAAAGCGTGCGGGATGTTGGATACCGAACGGAACCAGCCAATACGCGTATGCGCGGGCACTTCCGGGCTTTCAACCCGCATATTGGGGATATTGAATGGCAGGTTCACGGCACCCATGCCCAACTCGAACGGTGCACCTCCCTTGGCATTTTCGGCAAAAGTGGAGGCAATGGTAGGCGCGGTAGTGCGATGCAGCCATGCGGTCGGCATGCCCTTGGCATCCAGCGCGCTCTCAATGCGTTCGAGTGACACGGTATGGAAATAATCGTGATGCAGGTCATCCTCGCGCGTCCAGGTGACCTTGACCGGCTTGCCATCCATGGCCTGCGACAGTAATGCAGCCTCGACGACGAAATCCGGCTTGGATTTGCGGCCAAAACCGCCACCGAGCAGGGTGACATTGACGCGGACATTCTCAGGCTTGAAGCCGAGATGCCCTGCCACGGCATTCACCGTCGCCTGCGGGTCCTGCACACAGGCCCAGGCCTCGCACTTGCCATTGGTGATGCGAACCGTCGCGGCTGGCGGCTCCATAGTGCTGTGGGCAATATGCGGTTGGTAATACTCCGCTGCAAATGTCTGCTTGGCCTTGGCCAGCACACCCACGGCATCGCCGTTGTTACGCACAGCTTTGGCAGGCTTGCGCGCAGCTTCTTCCAGCGTCTTGCGGAAAGCCACTGAGTCATAGCTGGCATTTGCACCGTGATCCCATTCTATCTTCAGTGCTTCGCGTCCCTTGATGGCTGCCCAGGTATTGCTCGCTAACACGGCAACACCACCCAACGGATGAAACAGTGGCGGCAAATTGCTGCTTTGCAGCTCGACAACCTTGACCACGCCCGGTACCTTGAGCGCAGCACTGGCATCAAACGCCTTAACCTTGCCACCAAAGACAGGTGGCCTGGCCACCACGGCATACAGCATGCCATCCAGGCGGGTATCGATACCGTAATGCGTAGCACCCGTCACGATCTTCTGGCCATCAATATTGCGGGTGTTCTGCTTGCCGATATAACGGAATTCCGACGCAGGCTTGAGCTTGAGTTGCTCCTTGGGAGGCACAGGTATCTTGGATGCTGCCGTTGCCAGCTCGCCATAACCCAGCGTCTTGCCGCTAGGCTTGTGGATGACTTGATGTTGCTTGGCCTGCACTTCGCTCACCGGTACACCCCAGGTAGCCGCAGCAGCAGCTTCCAGCATCATGCGTGCCGTCGCACCGATGCGACGCATAGGCTCGAAATGGTGGCGCATGCTACGCGAACCATCGGTGTTCTGGTTGCCGTAGCGCGCCTCGTTACCCTCGGCCTGCACTACGTTAACCCGCGCCCAATCCGCTTCCATTTCGTCAGCAACCACTAATGGCAAGCTGGTACGCACACCCTGGCCCATTTCTGAACGATGCGCCACAATGTTGACGATGCCATCGGTGCCGATGGAGACAAATACCAGCACATCTTCTTTCAGCCCCCCTGGCATGGCGTCGCCACCGTATTTCTTAGGCTCCTCCACCGCCGCTCGCACCAGGCCATTGACGCCTATCGTCAACGCCAACCCGCCGATAATCCCCATGCCTTTCAATAGGCGTCGGCGGCCAAGATCGGGCAAATCCACAATCAATGTCTCGCTCATTTTGCACCCTCCTTGGCTGCGTGCTTGATCGCGGCACGAATGCGCGGATAAGTACCGCAACGGCAGATATTACCGCTCATGGCTTCATCAATTTCGTCATCAGTGGGGTTGGGTGTACTACGCAACAGTGCTGTGGCAGACATGATCTGGCCAGCCTGGCAATAACCACACTGCGCGACACCTAGCTCCAGCCAGGCAGCCTGTACCGCCTTGCCTACCTTATCTTCGTTCACGGCTTCCACGGTGGTGATGCTCTTGCCCGCCGCTGCCGATACCGGCGTGACACAGGCGCGCACCGGCTCATTGTCCAAATGCACGGTACATGCACCACATAGCGCCATGCCACAGCCAAACTTAGTCCCGGTCAATTGCGCCACATCGCGTATAGCCCACAACAAGGGCATGTCATCTGGCACATCGAGTTGCTGACGTTTGCCATTAATATCCAGCGTTACCATGAGATTTCCTTTCTTATTTTCTGAAGCTGGCAAACGCTATATATAAATAAATATATCGTTTACTATCAATAGGATGCGTCGAGTATGCTGAAATTCCCCTGTTCTATAAATGGAAATATATTTATTTTAGAATTCCACTTTATGGAATAATTAATTTTCAACACTCACCGGAAATTGTTATGCTCAATCGGCTGGAAATGATGCGCATCTTTTGCATGACGGCAGAAGCCTCCAGTTTCAAGGAGGCAGCAGCCCGGCTAGGCATCTCGCCGCAAGCCGTCACAAGAGCGATCAAGGAACTGGAATCCCTGCTTGGTGAACCATTGTTCTACCGCAACACGCGGCAAATCCGCATTACCGAGTTTGGCGAGCAATTGGCCTTGCGCGGACGCGATGCCATCAGCAGCGTGGATGATTTATTCATCACCAGCGGCAAACGGCAGGAGCAAGCACTTGGTGGCGTTGTGCGCATCACCGCCCCCGTGGTGATAGGCAAGCATTTCCTGCAGCCGCTCCTCAGCAAGATTGCAAAAGAGCATCCCCACATCACCATCGACCTGCGCCTCTCGGACATGCACAGCGACGTGGTAGAACAGCAGATTGATATTGGAGTGCGGGTTGGCTTCCTGCGCGACAGCAGCTTCGTGGCACGCGTGCTGGCCAAGGTATCGTTCCTCATCGTTGCCACGCCAGAGTTAGTGGCAAAAGTCGGCAAACCCAAAACATTGGAGGACCTACACCAATTACCCACCATTGCCCTTGTCGACAAAAGTAGTGGCAAGCATTGGCCCTGGTTCTTTACCGACGGCCAGCAGATCAACCCACAGCGCACCAGCTTCATTATTGATGATTCCGATAGCGAGGTTTCACTGGTGCTGAATGGTGTAGGTTTTGCCCAGATTGGTGCACCACTGGTAATGCCGCAACTGAGATCAGGCGAGCTAGTCAGCGTGCTGGATGAATTTGCTGCCCCGGGCTGGGACTTGAATATCTACCGCCCACGTCGTGGCCCAGTACCAGAACGTATACGCCTGGTTTACGATGCACTGGTGCAGGCACTCAGCGACCCGGCTTATTTCCCCACGTTGCGCTAACACGCTAATAGGCGTTTGTGATGCCCTCAATGCAGATCGCGCATATTGAGGCGGCTTAACCTGGGGGCAAAACGCGCCACTATACCCACTACCGCCATCGTCATGGCACCGCCAAAGATCACCGATGGCACCAGGCCCATCAGCCTAGCGGCGATGCCTGACTCGAATGCCCCCAGCTCATTGGAAGAACCAATAAAGATGCCATTGATCGCGGACACGCGCCCACGCATGTCATCCGGCGTCACCAATTGCATGATGGTAGTACGCACAACCACCGACACGCCATCGCAAATCCCCGACAACAACAACAGGAAAGCGGCGAGCCAGAAACTCCCACTCAAGGCAAAGGCAATGATGCTCAGCCCAAACCCGGCCACTGCTATCAGCAATATTCTGCCAGCGCGGCGATTGATGGGGTGATGCGTAAGCCAGATACCAGTAGCAATGCCCCCAATGGCAGGCGCAGCACGCAATATCCCCAACCCTTCCGGCCCATGCTGAAATACATCGTGAATAAACATCGGCAACATGGCCACCGCACCACCGAACAACACCGCGAACATATCCAACGCTTGCGCCCCCAGCATCACCTGATTGCTGAAGACAAAACGCAAGCCCTGGGCAATGCTGGCAAATACCGGTGCACTGTGTTCAACCACTGGCTCCTTGACTTTCAAGCTCAGCATGGCACACACGGCAACTCCAGCAAAAACTGCGGAACAGGCATATGCCGCACTGATACCAGCCAGCGCAATCATGCCACCACCGATAGCAGGGCCGAGTACCAGCCCAGTTTGCAATACGGAACTACCTATGCTCGCTGCTCGTGCAAATTGCTGGCGCTGCAATACTAAGGCAAACAAAGCACTATAAGACGGGCCGATAAATGCGCGTGCAAAGCCAACGCAGGCGATCGAAAAATAGATGAACAGTGATGACTCACCCGGATGCAGCCACCATCCTGCCGCAATAGCAGCCAGCACCAAGGCATTGACCACCAACACCACACTTGCCATGACGCCAAACATACGACGTGAATAATGATCAACCGCATATCCAGCAAACAGTGCAGTGCAAAAATAAGGAATCACCTCGGCCAACCCGATCAGACCGAGCGACAAAGGATCACGCGTCATCTGGTAAATGTGCCAGCCGACTACCACGGCCATGATCTGGTAAGAAAACGTGATGCTGACGCGAAAAGCCAGTAGTTTGAGGAACGCAATATTGCGTAACGGGAAAGAGGCAGCAGAAGACATGCTGCTATTGTAAAGAATGCGCCGGATTCATGACATCACGGCAATCCATTTTCGCTGCAACAGCGCTCAGGAATATCGACTCAACCAGCGCCTTAACAAGACAATAACCGGCAACGCAGCCAGCCCACCCAAGGCATCAGCAACCAAATCATCCAGGCCGGCTTGCCTCCCTTCGATAAAGAGCTGATGCAATTCATCTGCGGCACCCAATGCCACCACAATGATCCATACCGCTAACAAAGGCAACCGGACAAAAGCCAGCCCCGTAAGCACCCCGATAGTGCCAAAAGCGAAGAAATGCACCACTTTATCCCAAGGTGGAGGGAATAGAGACCCGGCCCCAGGTGCTTCACCGCCAATAAAAATGCCAGCAACCAAAAGGATCAGCATGCCCAGTGCAAGGTACTTCAGGCGTTTAAGTGTAATCAATAGCGTATTTCAGGTTATTAACAAATGAAGGCATCACGATGATTGGCCATGGAGAAGTCCCATGATGCTAGCATAGCCATGGACCAGCGACCATGCGTGATGCATGCAGAGTCTATGCCAGCAGTGTCATAGCAAAGTCACGATGATCATGCCCAATGTACATCACGAAGCAATATCCGCTGCGCCAATGACCAGGTTACGGCCCGCTTGCTTGGCGTGATATAGCGCCCGATCCGCCCGGGGCAATAACGCCTCGGCAAGCTCATCTTGCTCACGCTCTGCCACACCAGCACTGAAGGTGATGAGCACGCGCTCATTATTGAGCATGAAGAAATTACGTGTGAGGTCACGCTGGGCGCGCTTCATGATCTCGACCGCTTCTGCCTCCCCGGTGCCTGGCAGGATAATGATGAACTCTTCGCCACCATAGCGAGCCAGCACATCGGTGCTGCGCAATGACTCCTTGATCACCTTGGATAAATGTACCAGTGCCTTGTCGCCCGTGGCATGTCCAAGCTGATCATTCAAGTGCTTGAAATGGTCAATATCCATCATCGCCAGGCTCAAACGCGTGGCATGACGGTTGGCACGATCAAACTCGCGCTCAAGTGCCTGCTCCATACCTCGCCGGTTCAGGGTGCCGGTAAGGAAATCCTCGTGGGCAACTTCATTCACATGCTCCAGCTTGGCGGTCAGTTCCTGCACTAGGCGCTCAGACTCAATCACTCGCTGCTGGGTTTCCGTGAGTATCTCGCGCGACTGACGAATATTGAAGCTGATACTACGAGTATCTTCCAGCATGCGGTCAATCAAGGCATTCAACTCGACAATATCCTCTGCCGCTGTGATCTTCTGCTTGTAATGGTCGATTTTCTCCTGGTACTCATTGGTGCTGTCTACCAAGTCCGCCAAACGCCCAACAAATACTTCAGCCATCTTCTTCATCGAATCCCGTGCGTCCAGCAAGCGTGGCTTGAGTTGCCCTTGTTTGAAGATCAGCTCTTTCAGGCTACTTTCAGCGTCATAAAGCATATCCAGCGACAACGGCCTTTGCAGCAGCTCTTGCACGATCATGGTCTGTCCATGCAGCCATTGATCCTCCATCACTAGCTCGTTCATGCTAGTCGTCAGCAAACGTAGCAATTGCAACAAACCTTCATGAGTGCGCTGCTGGGTATCACCGTGCATTTCCAGCGTGAATAGCACTGACTTCAGTGTTTCTGCTTGTTTCAATACATCGTTTTCCGCATAGGCAATACGAATATCCTCCAGCAAGGCCTCGGCTTTTTGTGCCATTTCTGGCCATGCCGCAAGCTGGGGAATCACGATGAGCTTGATGGTACGCATCAGCATATTGCGCCAATGGTCTGCGATGCGGGCATAGTAGACACGTGCTGGCTCACGTTCGCTTTCCGTTGGAGCAGAAAATGCAGGCAGGCCTGTGGGATCCAATTGTGGTGCATCCTCCACCAGGTCCTCACTCATGCCTGCACCCCAAGAGCTTGCCAGGGCATGAACCTTCTGCGGCAATGCTGGGTCCTGCTCAAAATTGGTCAACAGGCGCTGCAAACCCTCGCGTTTGCGGCTAAGGGTCACGCCCTTGTGGCTGGCTTCCAGTTGCTTAAGCAAATGCCGCAATGCCGTGGGCCAAGTCACCTCCTCTTTCGCACCAGCCTGCGGCAACAAGTTACCTAGCTGTTCCTTGAAGCGGGCCCAATTGCCAGCATCCACAGACTGTTTGATCGCCTGTGCTGCCGCCAAGTATTTAGGACTTTGTACTCCAGCCACCAGCAATACTTCATTCAAGGCGTTGGCTAACTCATTGGCCTGATCAATGGATTTCACGCCAGCAATTTCGTCGTAAACGATACGGAAGTTATCTGGCGTGGGAGGTATTTTGCGCGAGGAAAGTTGTATCAGGGTCTGGCGCGCAATCTCAATGGCGGAGGCAGGTGCTTGCATGATCGCTCAATCTTCAAACAAATGGTGAAGCTGGCCATCATGGCCAAGAGACTGCCCCATGCAGTCATGGCGACTAGCATATCCCTAATCAGGGCAATGCAATATATGGATCAAACAGATTTTCACCCCGGAAATTCGCGAATTCGGGATAAAAGGGTCGCTAGAATAGCTGGCAGGCTTGACAACTCATGAGGGATAAACAGCCATCAGGCGCGCAACACAGCGCCAAGGTATAAACGCTAGGTGCCCGCTTGATGACTGGTGACTCACACAATGTTGTGAGGCAATAGTGTGCTACTTGGCACACTTTTCCTTTTTCTTGGTTTCGATTTCTTCCACCAAGCCGTCTTCAATTTCAACCTCGACACACGCACCAACAACCAGCGGGCCATGCTTTTCTTCAAGTTCGGTCTTTTTGGTCACATCCAGCTTACGCCCCGACACCACCCAAGTACCGATAGCAGTTTGTGGACGGCTTTCAATCACACCGTAAAACTCTTCTTCTGCAGCCTGGGTACTGAACGCCATCCCAGCGAGCAAGGCAGTAGCGAGACTTAAACATAGAGTTCTTTTCATGGCACATCTCCTCATGTAGATACAAAAAATATGTGAAAAAATGCACATATCCAGAGGAATAGTTCCCAAAAAATCCACTATTGTCAATTTTTGGCTAGACCGAACTCCTGTTCCAGTTGCTCAACCGGCTGCGGTTTGCCAAACAAGTATCCTTGATATTCCCGGCATCCATGTTGCTCTAGGAATAATTGCTGCTCGCGACTCTCCACCCCCTCCGCCACGACTTCAATATCCAGCCCGCGACCCAGAGCAATAATAGTTTGTACAATAGAAGCATCGTTGCTATCAATAAGCACATCGCGCACAAAAGAACGGTCAATCTTGAGTTGCGACAACGGCAATCGCTTCAAATAGGTCAGTGAAGAATAACCAGTACCAAAATCATCCATGGAGAAACTCACCCCCATGGCCTTTAGGGTATTCATCTTGATGATCATTTCCTCCACATTCTCCACCAGGGTGCTTTCCGTAAGCTCAAGCTTGAGATATTGCGGATTAGCCCCAGTTTCCTTGAGGATGGCAAACACGCGGTCAATGAAATCATGCTGATGAAGTTGGCGCGCACTCACATTGACAGAAAGGCACAAGCTGGCTGTTTCTTGCCTCCCAGCCCAAGCTACCAACTGCAGGCATGCGGTCTTGAGCACCCACTCCCCAATCGGAAGAATCAAGCCTGTTTCCTCAGCAAGCTCAATAAACGACACCGGCGCCAGCAAGCCTTGCTGCGGATGCTCCCAGCGTATCAATGCCTCTGCTCCAAGCAACTTTCCGTAGTGATCTACCTGGGGCTGGTAATACAAGCGCATCTCATCACGCCGCAAGGCCTGGCGTAAGTCCTCTTCCATCGCCGCCCGCTGGGTGATCAAGGCCTGCATGGCCGGGTCAAAGAAACGGAAGGTATTACGCCCAGCAGCCTTGGCCTCATACATCGCCACGTCCGCACGCTTCAGCAATTCCTCCACGGTCACTTGCTGATCATTGCAAAACATCGCCACGCCAATGCTGCAAGAGGAGTAATGTTCGTAGCCAGACAATTTAAATGGCTGACTTAAGGCTAATAAAATCTTGTCTGCCACAAGGCTGGCTTCCTGGGCTGCCTCGTTCACCTGCTCACTCAGGTTTTCCACGACGACGACAAACTCATCCCCTCCGAGACGAGCCACAGTATCTGTGATACGAACACTGCCAAGCAGGCGTTGCGCGACCTGCTCCAGCAGCATGTCACCAAAGTCATGGCCATGGGTGTCATTCAGTGTCTTGAAGTTGTCCAAATCAAGAAACAGCAAGGCGCCTGAACGACTCAGCCGCAATCCATTCAGCAATGCCTGCTCCAACCTGTCCAACAACAATAATCGATTGGGTAGGTTGGTTAGCATATCGTAGAAGGCCAGATGCTGGATTCTCCTCTCTGCGGCCTTACGCTCGGTAATATCACGCTCCACAGCCACCCAGTGGGTAAATACACCTGCGTTGTTCGCGATCGGCAGAATATCCATTTCCAGCCAGATTTCTTCGCCGTTTTTCTTGTAATTGATCAGCTCTGTACGAACAGACTCGCCCTGTTTGAGCAATGCCTTGACGCGCCGTAATTCTTCTATCTGCGTATTCGGCCCATTCAGCAATCCAGGATCGTGGCCTATCACCTCTGAAGCAGCATACCCCGTCAAACGCTCAAATGCCTTATTGGCAAAAATGATATGCGGGCTCTTGATGCCCTCCGGGTCTGCCTCGGCAATCAGCACAATATCATTTAGCCTGGCAATACTGGTCTCCAGTAGCTTGAGCTGCTCTTCAGCTTGATGCCGCTCGATCGCAATCCCGGCAATATGTGAACATGCACTCACCAAATCCATTTCACGCTGCTCAGGCACACGCACCTCACGAGCATAGACGGCAAATGTACCAAGCACTTGCTGGCTACGCGACAAGATAGGCATAGACCAACATGCACGCAAACCAAAACGCTTGGCCAGATCCCGGTAATCCTTCCACAAGGTATCCTGCTGGATATCGGAGACCACTACAGTTCGGCGCTCATAGGCAGCTGTACCGCAGGACCCTACTGTCGGCCCAATCTGCATGCCTTTGAGCTTATCCAAATAACGGCCAGGTAAATGAGGGGCAATGGCCCTACCCAGGACATTTGGCTGGTCAAGCAACATGATGGAACACAGCACGCCTGGATATTGTTTTTCTATCAGCCCTACCGTTGCCAGCAACACATCGTCTAGCTCTGCACCAGCGGCAATACGCTCCAATAAATATTGTTGTTCAACTTGCAGGTTTTCTTGACGCTTCTGCTGCGCAATATTTTCCACAACCTTGATTAGATTACGTGGACTTCCATCTGCGTTCTTGAGCAAGGTCGCGCTAATCCGCACCCAGATATGATGACCAGATTTAGTCCTGTAGCGCTTCTCAGCCACAGAGGAATCAATCTCGCCAGTCAACAACCGCTGTCGGTTATTTCGCGCGACTACCTTATCCCGCTCATCATCGAGATCGTGGCAATACAATTGCTTTAACTCATCTTCGGAATAACCCACCATCGCACAAAATGCCGGGTTCACTAGCAGAAAACGTCCGTCAATCCCCACCATGGCAATACCCGCAAGGGCACTATGAAAAGTCAGCCGCACCTGCTCCTGGCTAACCTTAAGCTCTTGCTCAACCAACTGCCGTTGGTGGATTTCAGCATGCAGGGCCTCGGTGCGCTCACGTACTTTTCGACGCATCTGCAAGTTCCACAGCAATACAAGGCCCGCGATCAATCCTACCAACCCCGCACCACCGGCAAACCACTTCATCAGGTACGAATTGTCTTTTTCTTCCTGCCAAATAAAGCCATCCAGGGAATAACCCGGCTCAATCAGGCCCAAGTCAGCAAAAATACGGGCGATGAACTCCCAGCGAGCACGTGACATACGGCCTAACTCAACCACATTCGGCAAGGTGAAGTGCTCCATCTCCTGAGCTTCATACAATAACTGCTTGAGGGTGGGGGTAGGTTTTCTGGCAGAGGGCATGCGCAAAATCAATTGCGCAATCTCGTGTGGGTTAGCAAGAGCATATTTCCAGCCCTTCAGACTAGCACGCACAAATGCGTCTACCCGTTGTGGATGCTGTTTTAACTCGGCCTCACTGGTAAACAGGGTGTCACCATAGAAATCAATACCAAAATCCATCGCCATCATCATGGAGGACTCAACACCAAGCTCGGTCATCCGCAAAGGCTCAACGGTGGCATAAGCAGAAATGGCATCTACTTTGTCCTCGAGCAGGTCTTCCAGTCTGCCACTCTGCGGCAGAATCGTTAATTCCTGCGGATCAATACCATGCTTGAGCAACAGTGCACGATGCTGTGCATCATGCCATGCGGTATTGGCAAGCATGACTCGCTTACCAACCAAATCGGCTGGACTGCGAATATGACTGGATTTCTTGCTGAGTAATACATGAGGAGGATGTTGGAAAATAGCAGCCAGGGCAACAATCGGCTGCCCTTGAATACGAGCGACCACAATCTCGGCATCTCCTACTCCATACTGGGCAACTCCTGATACCACCCTATCGACCGAGGAATGCTGCATATCAGCCTCAACGATCTCGACGTCAAGGCCTTCATCCCGATAATATCCCTGCGCCTGCGCAGCATAGTAGCCAGCGAACTGGAATTGGTGATACCACTTGAGTTGTAATCTGACTTTCTCCAGCGGCTCGGCAAACACCTGTCCGCTCACCAGTAGCAAAGACAGCAACATGACACGCATCACGACATGATGTATTGAATAGTCCATATTCCTTCTTCCCCACAGCAATCACGTCAACACGTCAGCTTATGGAAAATTTCCATGACAAAATCTTAATTCCAAGAGGAACACGAACCCATTTCTGCTCAGGATTTATCCGTAAACGTCACAACCAGCACATCCCGGTATGCTGGACTATTGGCATCAATCTGCTCAACTGGCGTCACGCCATGCATACACCGCTTGTCATCTACCAACGCCCAGTCCAAAGGATTGGTCAATGTAAAACTATCCAGCACACGCTTATCCAGGCTATGCAACGTGGTAGTGCCACTGGAAATATTGACGCGCTTGATCATCATCACCAAGACATAATCAACGCCATCGCGATGCACACCTTCTGGTGCAGGCTGACCGTGCTCTTTCTGGTTAGCCTCAATGCGGAACTGATGTGCCTCAATATGCCAACTCGCCTGTGGACGCAAGCGGCTAAATAAATCGCGGCTGAGCTGCAACACACCCTGCATGGTGTGCCCATGAATCAAATCCACAGGAATAGGCTCATAGATACGCGCAACACCGCCATTCAAAGAATTATATTCACGACTCTGGTAATGCGGCTGGTGCGGCTCCAGCACGATAGGGCCATTAGCATTTGCACTCAACGTCGCAAAACGACGGCGACGATAACGCCCGCCATCTGCCATATATTCATCCAGCGGCATCCCCTCCCAGCTGGCATCAAATGTCTGCCAATCCAGCAAGGCATCGGCGCTGGAAGCCAACAGCCATTGCTTTATTTGCTCTCCAGGCACAAAGCTGAATCCATCCATTGCGATCTTGTCGCAAAGGCCTAACGTATCATTTACCTGCATCAAAAGCTTTTCACTCATTCAAACTGCCGGGCGTTGGTTCTTCACATTGACAGGCATCCCAACATATCCTGCGATCTATCTAGCATATTAGCGAATCACGGCCATTCTTTGAAAAAAACTTATTGACAAACATCACTATATAACTAATTATTTAGTTATGAAAACTTCCGTTGATATTCCAGCCGAATGGCAAAACATTTCCAATCTCTTCGTTGCATTAGGCGATGCCCATCGTCAACGCATCCTGCTGTCGTTTGAACCGGGTGAGCGCCTGAGCATCGGCCAGATCGCAGCAGCTTCAACCCTGAGCCGCACCGCCATCACCCATCACCTCAAGGTGCTGGAGCAAGGTGGTGCATTACGCAGTGAAAAGGTAGGCAAAGAGGTCCTGTTTTCCATAGACAAAGACTGCATGCAAACCGCGCTGCAAAACGTACTCAACTATATCCAACAAGACATCTAACCCGGAGCACGCCATGTTATTGTCGTTCACCAGAGCTATTACGCGCCTGCTGTTTCGCATTGAGGTCTCAGGCCAGCAGCACATTCCTGCTGCCGAGAAGCTACTTATCATCAGCAATCATGAATCTTTTCTTGATGGCTTCCTGCTGGGATTATTCTTGCCGATTCACACCACGTTTGTTGTGCATACCACGGTACTCGACAACTGGTTCTTCCGTTGGGTATTGAGTTACGTTCCACATCTTGCGGTTGATACCAATAGCCCACTTGCAATGAAGAAAGTCATCCGCCTGCTCGAAGCCGGTGAGTCCGTCATGATTTTCCCGGAGGGACGCATTACACTGACCGGCAGCCTCATGAAAGTCTATGACGGCCCGGCCTTTGTCGCGGCCAAGACCGGGGCGACTATCCTGCCTGTACGCATTCGTGGGGCAGCTAAAAGTTGGTTCAGCCGTCTGGAGCGTGACTTCCCACGCCAGTTGTTCCCAAAAATCTCCCTGCACATCCTGCCAGCTACTTCCATCCCAATGCCAGAAGCCCCCAGTGCCAAGCAAAGGCGACGCTTGGCGGGTGAAAAGATGCAAGGCATCATGCAGCACATGATGTTTGCCTCCGAGCCAAGCAACACCTTGTATGGCTCCCTGCTTGATGCAATGAATACTTATGGCCGCAAACGCAAGTTGGTGGAGGATATGCAGCAGGTGGAAGAGGACTACGGCACCATCCTCAAGAAAAGTCTGGCGCTGGGGCGCATTGCCAGCAAGGTCAGTGAACAAGGTGAAATCATAGGCGTGCTGATGCCTAACGTCACCAATACGGTATGCCTCATTTTCGGCATGAGCGCATTAGGCCGCATCCCTGCCATGCTCAACTACACCGCTGGCACCAGCGGTATGCAGAACGCCTGCATCGCCGCCAATATCACCACCGTCATCACCTCGCGCAAGTTCCTGGAGACTGCAAAGCTGGTTGATACCGTCGAAAAACTGCACAACCTCAAGCTGGTTTACCTTGAGGATATGCGCAGCACATTCAGCCTCACGGATAAACTCTGGCTGATGCTCTATGCGCTGCGTTTTCCAAGACGCATTGCCCTGGCCCACAATCCCGATGCACCAGCGGTGGTGCTCTTTACCTCCGGCTCCGAGGGCAAGCCTAAGGGCGTAGTACACAGCCACCGCAGTATTCTTGCCAACATCGCACAGATCCGCGCCGTGATTGATTTCTCGCATCGAGACAAATTCATGATGGCATTGCCGCTGTTTCATGCCTTTGGCTTCACTTGTGGCGGCATCATGCCCTTGGTCTCTGGCAGCAAGGTATTCATCTACCCTTCACCGCTGCACTACCGCGTTATTCCCGAAGTGATTTACGACCGTGGATGCACGGCGCTGTTTGGCACCAGCACTTTCCTCGGCAACTACGCAAAATTTGCCCATCCTTATGACTTCTACAAGATGCGCTATGTCGTCGCCGGTGCGGAAAAACTTAGCAATGAAGTGCGCAAGACCTGGATGGACAAATTTGGCATTCGCATCCTCGAAGGTTATGGCGCAACCGAATGTGCCCCAGTGCTAGCCGTCAATACACCCATGGCCCAGCAGGCAGGCAGTGTCGGCATGTTATTGCCAGGGCTGGAACATCAACTGGACACAGTGCCCGGCATCGATAACGGCGGCCTACTCAAGGTCAAAGGGCCTAATGTCATGTTGGGGTATTACTTCTATGACAAACCAGGCCAATTGGTAACACCGCAAGATGGCTGGTACGACACTGGTGACATTGTCAGCGTTGATACCCGTGGTTTCGTCACCATCCAGGGGCGTGTGAAGCGCTTTGCCAAGGTCGCAGGCGAGATGGTGTCACTAGAAACAGTGGAAATGCTTGCCCAACACGCCTCTCCCGATCATCAACATGCGGCAACCACACAAACTGACACACAACGCGGCGAGAATATCGTGCTGTATACCACCGATGCCGCACTCGCCCGCGATGCGCTGGCCCATGCTGCTCGCCATTCTGGCAGCAGCGAGCTGGCGATTGCGCGTAAGATCATCGTGATCAAGGCCTTGCCACTACTAGGCACTGGCAAGATTGATTACGTCACTCTCAAGCAAATGGCAGAAAACGAAAGATAACCATGACCGCCCATGCCTCCTTGAACACGCAAACTTCACTGCTCAGCCGCGGCATGCTGGCGGTGATGACTGCCCAATTTCTCTCCGCACTTGCAGACAACGCCTTGCTGTTTGCCGCCATCGCCTTGCTCAAGGCGGGTAGCGCACCGGCATGGCAAGTGCCGCTGTTGCAAGAATTCTTTGTGATTGCCTACATCATCCTCGCACCATTTGCCGGGCCTTTCGCCGATACCTTGCCCAAGGGACGCGTGATGCTGATCGCCAACGGCATGAAGTTCCTTGGTGCCGCCGCCATGCTGACCGGCCTCAATCCCCTCTTGGCCTATGGCATGGTCGGCCTGGGTGCAGCAGCTTATTCCCCCGCCAAGTACGGCATTCTCAGCGAGCTGGTCGCAGTGGATAAACTGGTCAAGGCCAACAGCTTGATGGAAGGCTCAACCATTGTTGCCATTCTGCTCGGTGCGGTGCTGGGTGGCTGGCTCGCGGATTACTGGCTAGCCGGGGCACTTTACGCTGTTGCGGCCAGCTACCTGCTTGCGGCAACAATCAACCTCTTGATTCCAAGACTACCGCCATCGCATCCGCTCAGCACCTTTGCACCACTTGCGATGTGCCGCGATTTTATTCAAGCGACGCGCAAACTCATGCAGGATACAGATGCCAGGTTTTCCATTATCGGCACCAGCATTTTCTGGGGAGCAGGCAGCACCTTGCGCTTCCTGTTGGTGGCCTGGGTACCAGTCGCCCTGAATATTCAAGACCTCAGCACAGCCGCCAACCTTAGCGGCGCCGTCGCCATCGGCATCGCCCTTGGGGCGGTGGCTGCCGCACGTTGGGTCAGCTTGCGCAGCGTCAACCGCGCCTTACCGGCCGGTGTGTTGATCGGCTTGGTGATCGTGGCATTTGCCTATAGCAGCAATCTTTACATCGCGATTGCCTGGTTACTGCTGATCGGCTTTCTCGGTGGCTTTTATGCCGTCCCGCTCAATGCATTGCTACAAGAAAGAGGCCATGCTTCGGTTGGTGCCGGCCATGCTATCGCCATCCAGAACCTGTTCGAGAACATCAGCATGCTGTTAATGATGGGACTCTACATCCTACTGAGCAAACAACAATTCCCGGTCATCCCGATTACCGTGACCATAGGTAGCTTGGTATTTGTGGCGATTGGTACGCTGGCTTGGTTGCGTATCAGGCAAACAGGCAAGTAGGCCCCCTCCTACATATCATTCAGCCGATGGCTGAATCTGCTGCTGAGCTAAAGCGACTATATTGCCAACACCTCATTACTTGACCAAGGAGAGCACCATGAAAAAATTCACTGCGTTCCTGATGTTGTGCGGACTCATCGCATTGACTGGCTGTAACACCATGAAGGGCGCTGGGCAGGATATCCAGCGTGGTGGAGAAAAGCTGGAAAACGCCGCTGATCGCAATAAATAAGCGTTATTTCGTTCACGCTCATGATTTTCATGAGCTGGTTTTAATGACTGGCACGCATGTCAAGCTTACCGGGCAAGCGTAGAGTTTGGTTCACGTTCTGCAGTTTGCAAAACGGTTACAACCCCGAACCATAGAACTACTTAAAGGAGCTTTATCATGTGGACCAAGCCAGAAGTGACCGAAATGCGTTTCGGCTTTGAAGTAACTATGTACGTTTGCAATCGCTAAGATTGTTGCAGTACATGAACTGAATGGGAGCTTAATGCTCCCATTTGCTTTTATAGCTTCTGCTACGTCTTAAACCATTCCTGCAAAAAATCTGCAAAGCTCCGCACCATCAGGGAAGCCTGCCTATGCTGCGGATATAGCGCATACACAGCACCAATATCAGCAGTGTACTCGCGCAGGATTGGCAACAACTCCCCCCGCTCTAGCGCTTTTTTCACGTAAAACTCCGGCAAGCCTACAATGCCTAACCCAGCTACTGCCGCCTCACACATGACCTCGCCATGGTTGGAGCGCAATACCGGATGCACTTGCAGCTTGATTTGCTCACCTGCATCCATGAACACCCATTCCCCCGCACGTGCCGTGATACAGCGGTGTTGTCCTAGCTGGGTGGGGGATTGTGGTGCGCCATATTGAGCTAGGTAAGCTGGGCTACAGCAATAAATCAGTGCTGACCCCATCAACTTGCGCGCTACCAATCCGTCATCCGGCTGCTTGGTAATGCGGATCACCATGTCATATCCCTCGCCTATGACATCCACCATGCGGTTATCCACGTCCAGCACCACTTCCAGCTTGGGATGTAGCTGCATGAAGTGATTCAAGGCAGGCGACAGCACCATACTGGCGAATGACACCGGGGCAGAGATACGCAACAAGCCACGTAGCTTCCCGGTACTATTCGAGATGGCCTGTTCTGCTTCATCAATCTCCTGCAAGATAGCGAGACAACGCGTAAAGAACTCACGACCCAGCTCGGTCAGTGATAGCTTGCGCGTGGTGCGATGCAACAAACGCGCACCTAGTCTTTCCTCAAGCTCCATCACCCGGCGGCTAACCAGTTGCTTACTGATTCCCAAGCGGGTGGCTGCGATGGTGAAATTACCGCCTTTCACCACTTCAACATAAATACGCATTTGTTCAAGCTGATTCATATTGTCAACTTATAATGGACAGTTTTACCAATAAAAACCGGATTATCAATTTATCATCCACAAAATACAATGTTTCCATCTTCTCAACAACATCCAAGGAAACATCATGACCACGACAAACTTCACCACGCTCATTGGCCGTGCACTACTGGCAGCAATCTTCATCATCAGCGGTTTCGGCAAGCTGGCAGACCCTACTGGCACTATCGCCTTCATCAGCAGCACGGGTGCCCCATTGCCCGAACTGGGTTATGCCATTGCCCTGCTGGTAGAGCTGGGCCTGGCCACCGCATTATTGATTGGCTATCGTGCACGCCTGGTGGCACTACTGATCGCCCTATTTACATTGGCCACTGCTTTCATGTTCCATTTCGACTTGAATAACCAAATGCAGACCATCATGTTCCTCAAGAACCTGGCGATCACTGGTGGCCTATTGCAAATCGCAGCACACGGTGCAGGCGGGTTGAGCGTAGATGCCTATCGCCGCTAGCAGCAGTACCCTCGCCACCGGGCCTCTGGCACGGTGGATCAACCCTGTTCATACTCGTGGCATGTAATACATATCAGCCAGAGCCAACTAAGGTAAACCGAGGAAGGAACAACGCCTCAAGATAGGAGTAATTGCATGAGCACTTTATTCATTTCGCACGGCGCACCCTCCCTGGTACTTGAGCCAGGGAAAACAGGTGACTTGCTCGCAGCGCTGGGGCAATCCTTGCCGCGTCCAGAAGCTATCCTGGCCGTCTCCGCACATTGGGATACCCAGCAACCGCGCATTAGTACTGCACCGCATCCAGAAACCATCCATGATTTCGGTGGTTTCCCGCCTGCCATGTACGAGATGCAATACCCCGCTCAGGGTGCACCTGAACTGGCCCAGGGTGTTGCAGAAAAACTCGCGCTACATAACATCCCGGTCAATATAGACCCCATTCGGGGTTTGGATCATGGGGCATGGGTGCCCTTGATGTTGATGTATCCCGATGCCGACATCCCTGTTACCCAGCTTTCCATACAAAGCCATGCCGGGCCACGGGCACACTATGCGCTTGGCCAGGTATTGGCCAGCCTACAGTCGCAGAAATTGATGCTCATGTGCTCAGGTGCCATCACGCATAACCTGCATGATTTCTTCACCGCAGACCGTCATGCAGAGGCACTGCATTATGTTCAGGCGTTCAGTGATTGGATGGCGGAGAAAATAGCCGAGAATGACATTGAATCCCTGCTGAATTACCGCAAGCTAGCACCCGGTGGCATACGGGCACACCCGCATGAAGATCATCTCATGCCACTGTTTGTTGCTTTGGGTGCCGCCGCAGGCAAACACAGCACGCGCCACCAGCCTGAAACAACCTACGGCTTCTTGGCCATGGATGCTTATCTATGGCCATGATGTGCCGACAAGGCTTGTATTGGCATAATGGAGTCATTACGATACGCGTTTACAATTAGTCCTTTTTCACAGTCAGCATGCGCATACTTGTCGTTGAGGATCATCCAGACATCCTGGCCAATATCATGGATTATCTGGCCTTGCACGGGCATCAGGTAGATTGCGCACAGGATGGTGTCACGGGCCTGCATCTAGCAGTTACGCAGACTTTCGATATCATCGTGCTGGATGTCATGCTGCCAGGGATGGATGGATACCAATTCTGCAAGCGCTTGCGTGATGATGCTCGCATGGATACACCCATCATCATGCTTACAGCGCGCGATGCCTTGCCAGACCGACTGCAGGGCTTACGCGCAGGAGCCGATGATTACCTGCTTAAACCATTTGCCCTGGCCGAATTGGCTGCGCGTATAGAAACCATCGTGCGACGGAGCCAGCGCCGAAGCCATACATTATTAAGTGTTGCTGACCTGGAATACGATCTTGATACCCTGCATGTCAGCCGTGCTGGTGTTGCATTGCGCCTCAACCCGATCTGCCTGAAGCTATTGCAGGTGTTGATGCAGCGTAGCCCGGCCATCGTGCGGCGCCAGGCCCTGGAGGAGCTGGTTTGGGGAGATCACGTACCAGAAAGCGACAGCCTGCGTACGCACATGCACCAGCTGCGCACCATTGTCGACAAACCATTCGATACACCGCTGATCCACACCCTGCGCGGTATCGGCTACCAGCTTTCCGAACACCATGTTTAAGCATTGGTCGCTGCGGGCGCACATCATGCTCGCCTTCCTGTTACTCACGTTGACAGTCAGTGGGTTATTTTCGCTCTCCATGGTGCAGATGTTTTTCTTCCTGGAAGAAAAACTGGTTACGCAAGACCTAGCCCATATGCTGCCGCTGTATCAAAAAAATCAGGCTCATTGGCAGAACGACCCAGCCTTGCAGTTTTTCGCCTCCAACGACATTCACCACCCGATTCCCGCCAAATTTAGTCACCTGAAAGATGGCTACAACGAGATCGTCGATGAGCGAGGTATTTTCTATGCTTACAAAGCAACTCAGCAAGGTGAGGAATATATCGTTGTACAAGAACAACAGGATTTTGAGGAGCTGGAAGAACATATCTTCAATGGCATAGCAGCAGGCTTTGTTTTCAGCCTGCTGCCCGCAGCTTGGTTGGGCTGGTTCCTGGCGCGACGTATCACGACGCCTATCCGTCGACTGGCCAGAGATGTAGGTAAGGATCCGTTACATCCCACGGCTACACATGAAAACTATGGCAACAATGAAGTCGGGCAATTAGCCACAGTACTCAATGACACGCTGGAAAAACTCAGGCAATCGCTACGCCGCGAACGCTTGTTCACCAGTGACGTCAGCCATGAGCTACGCACCTCATTGATGGTGATCAGCACCTCATGCGAAGTCATGTTGGCCAACCCGGCCTTGCAGGAAGCGCAGCGGGGACAATGGTCGCGCATTCACGGTGCGTGCCTAGACATGATCAGCCTGGTAGAAACCTTTCTCGCCCTGGCTCGCGAGGAACACCAGGAAACTGCCACCCGCGCCATCACCACTGCCGAATGCGCCCAGGTGCAATACGAGAAATGGCTACCGGAATTCAACAAGAAAGGCCTGCGACTTGAATTCGTAGCGCATGTACATTCAAACACCCGCTACAACCAAGTGTTCCTGGAAACCGTCATGTCTAACCTTTTGCGCAATGCTCTGCATTACACCGAGCAAGGCCACGCCCGCCTCATCGTGGATGCACATGGCTTTACGATTGAGGATAGCGGTGTCGGCATTGCAGCAGAACACCAAGCCCTCATCCTCAGCCCATTCACGCGGGGACCAACTGCCCGCGGCAATGGCCTTGGTCTTGGCTTATCGCTGGTAGAGCGCATCTGCCAGCGGCAACAATGGACACTACACATCACATCGCGCCCGCAAGAAGGCAGTATTTTCCAGATACGGCTTGCGCCTTAACATAAATTTAACATTGTTATGACCATCACTTAACGCCACCTCATTCACTATTGCATCTGATAACAATTATCAAATTCATCTCGATTTAGTTGCTACATATTAAGCAGCAGATCGACTTCGATATTTCAATTGGGAGTTTTCAGATGCAACACCGTCCTTGCTCATTCCGGGTCAAACCCGCTGTCGCGTGTATCGCGATGGCTTTTAGCTGCATGTCTGCACACGCCGCCGATGACAGCGCCACCACGTTGCCGGAAGTGCAAGTGGTCGAAAAAGCCGAACACGCGATCACCCAAGGCTACGTTATCAAGCGCAGCCGCACTGCCACACGTACCGACACCGAGCTGCGTGACATTCCGCAATCGCTCACCGTTGCTACACCTGAACTGATGCGCGACCAGGCCGTGCAAAATCTTGCTGATGTTGTACGTTATGTCCCAGGCGTAGGCGCAGCCCAGGGTGAAGGCAACCGCGAGACTTTCATCTTCCGCGGCATGACCACCACTGGCGATTTCTTCATTGATGGCGTGCGTGATGATGTGCAATATTATCGCGACCTCTACAACATCGAACGCGTTGAGGTGCTGAAAGGGCCAAACGGCATGACCTTTGGTCGCGGCGGTGCTGGCGGTCTGATCAACCGGGTAAGCAAGGAAGCTGGCTGGACTGATATCCGCCAAGTCTCCCTGCAATACGGCATGTTCGACCAGGCGCGCGGTACAGTGGATTACAACCAAGCGATCAATGACGCCGCCGCCATACGTATCAACGCCATGTATGAAGATGGCAACAGTTACCGTGATGGCGTATCACTTGAACGCAAAGCCATCAACCCAACCATCACCCTGAAACCTAGCGACAAAACCAAAATCGTTTTAGGGGTGGAATACTTCAAGGATGAACGCACTGCTGACCGCGGCATTCCTTCTTTCAACGGCCGCCCGGTCGACACCAAGGATTCCACCTTCTTCGGCAATGCCCGCAAGAGCCCAACCCACACCGAAGTCAGCGCTTTCAATGCTTTGCTTGAACATGCGTTCGACAATGGCATCATTCTGCGCAACCGCACGCGTTATGCGGATTACAACAAGTTTTACCAGAATGTGTTTGCTGGTAGCGCCGTCAGTAATAGTGGCACATTGAGTCTATCCGCCTACAACAATGCCACCGAGCGCGATAGCTTGTTCAACCAGACTGACTTCATCTACAAGGCCACCACTGGCAGCGTAGAACATGAGCTGATGTCTGGTGTGGAACTGAGCCGCCAGGTGACAACCAACTTCCGCGAGACGGGCTATTTTAATAATAGTGCCACCAGCACTACCGTCTCGCTCGCTAACCCTACCACCAATCTGCCAGTGACTTTCCGCCAAAGCACGACCGATGCTGACAACCACACCGTCACCACAACCCAGGCCGTGTATTTCCAGGACCAGATCAAGTTCAATGAGCAATTCCAAGCCATTGTTGGCCTGCGTTATGACGATTTCGACACGGATTACCGCAACGACAGGTTGGCCTCCGGGGCTGCCAACCACAAGATCAAGACCAGTGATGACCTGTGGGCACCACGCGCTGCCGTGATCTATAAACCATTGGCAGCACTGTCGCTGTACACAAGCTACAGCGAAGCCTATGTACCACAAGGTGGTGACCAGCTTTCCGGCCTGACTGCTGATAACAAGAGCTTCGATCCCGAGAAATTCAAGAACTACGAAATCGGTGCCAAGTGGGATATCACCCCTGAGCTAGCGTTCACCGCCGCCGTGTACAAACTGGAGCGCCTCAATCAGGTCACCAATGATCCTGTCGTCACGGGCCAATTCATCAAGATTGATGGGCAGGAAAGCAAAGGCATTGAGCTGGGTTTGAATGGCAAGCTCACCTCCGCCTGGAGCGTGGCTGGTGGCTATGCTTACCAGGATGCGGAAATTTCCAGCCAGGTGGGTGCCAACAGCAGCAGCTCTCGCATTCTGACCGGTACCGATGTTGGCCTGGTGCCACGTCACTCCTTCTCGCTATGGAACCGTTACGACATCAACGAGACATGGGGCGTTGGCCTGGGCATCATTAGCCGCAGCGAAATGTATGCCGCTACACCCACAGCCACCACTTCGGTGACACTGCCTGGCTACACCCGCCTTGATGGCGCGGTGTTCGCCCAGCTAGACAAAAATCTGCGCCTGCAAATCAACGTGGAAAACCTGCTTAATAAGGACTACTACTTGTATGCGCATAATGCCAACAACATCACTCCAGGCGCACCTACCCTGGCCAGAGCGACCTTGATCTATAACTTCTGATCGACACAGATCTGTATTGTAAAGTAGTTGGTTAAGACGGGCCGGCATCTGATGATGTCGGCCTTTTTTATGGATGCCTGATCAGTGACTGGAATAGCATTCAGCACAGACAGCCACCAGCGTCACCATGTGAGTTAGCAACGCTCACGAATTCACAGAGACTACGATGCAACGTGGTAGCAATAAACAGCGACATTGCCGCGTAATAGTTTGCCTTACAGGCATCTTGAGAAAGTAAGATAGGCAGGCCCAATCCCACCAGCATATCTGCCCTATTTTTTATTGGCAGCTTCTGGCAACACAAAGCCCTTGGGCAACAAGACCCACATGCGTCCTTCCTGCTTCATGGCTCCTGCCTGCTGACCTGCAGCATCGCCCGCTCCCCAGAAGAAGTCGGCACGCACGCCACCTTTGATCGCACCACCGGTATCCTGTGCCAACACCAGGCGATTAAGAGGAGTACTGCTATTCGGATAGGTGGTCGCGAGGAATACCGGCGCACCTAGCGGAATAAACTTGGGATCAACCGCAATGACACGTTCTGCCAAGATAGGTACGCCCAATGCGCCCAGGGGGCCAGGCAGGTTAGGCGGCAATTCACGGAAGAAGACATAGCTGGGGTTGGTATTAAGCAATTCCTGCAACTTAGCAGGGTTTTGTCGCCCCCATTGCTTGATGCCTTGCATGGAAGCCTTATCCAGCGTGAGCTCGCCACGCTCGACCAAAGTACGGCCTATGGATTGATAGCTCATGCCATTCTGGTCAGCATAGCCAACATGAACGGCCTCGCCATTATCCAGCTGTACCAAGCCGGAACCCTGCACTTGCAGGAAGAATAATTCCACTGGGTCATTAACCCACAGCAGCTCACGGCCTGCCACTGGCGCCATGCCATTTTCTATCTCTGCGCGCGTGTAATAGGGCACCAACTTGTTGCCGACAACACGACCACGCACGCGCTTATTGGCGAGCTCTGGAAACAGACCGGCCAATTCCACAGTGATCAGATCATCCGGGCGGGCATAGAGTGGATAGCGATATTGTGCCGTCTTGACGCGGCTCCCCTTGAGTAGGGGTTCGTAATAGCCTGTGACTAAACCAGCGTCACGCCCTTCCTGGGTCGTTGCCTGGTAGACATTGAAATATTGCTGGAAATAAGCCTGCACCTGCGACTCGGCAGGGCGCTGCGGCAAGCGCGTAGCCGCCTCACACGCCGCCTGCCATGGTTGGCGGTTTTTCAAGGTATTACACCCTAGCAACCAGGCTGGCCAGGCGGCACTGAGCTGTGCCTGTTCGAATCCAGCCAGGTCTTGCCAATGCGCAGGCTTAAGCAAGCCATAATCAGGAATCTTGCTGGTAGGCACTTGTGTAGCCGGTGGTTGCTTGGGCTGCTCAGGAACAGGCGAGGAGGGCGCTGGCAATTCCAGACACTGGCAGGGTTGCTCCACCTTGACGTGCTGATGCCCGCCGCAGGCGGTTAACAAGAATGCCAATAGCCATGCTTGCTTACGCAAGCCATAAAAAAAGATGTTCATGAATCAGTGCAATACGCGCGGCATATTGAGTGTAAAAGGCGCGATCTCGCTATCGAACTGCGTGCCATCTTCCGCCGTGATGTGATAGAAACCGCGCATCTCACCCACTGGCGTACTCAGCATGGTACCGCTGGTATATTGAAAATGTTCGCCAGGCTGAAGCAATGGCTGCTGACCAATGACACCCAGGCCACGTACTTCCTGTGTTTTGCCCTCTGCATCGGTGATGATCCAGTGACGACTGATCAATTGCGCCGCCACATTACCGATATTCTCGATCCGCACGGTATAGGTGAACACATAGCGGTTTTGCTCTACATCGGATTGATCAGGCACAAACGCTGTCTCCACCTTCACAGAAAATGCATAGCGCTTGTCCTTGGTCATTTGTTTTCCTTATCCTAGGCTTATCCAATCAAGCCGCTGGTAGGCGAGCTAGGCGAAGCGGAGTAGAGCTTGCGTGGCATACGTCCAGCCAAGAAGGCTTCGCGGCCAGCTTCTACGGCTTTCTTCATGGCACCTGCCATTAGCACCGGGTCTTTTGCTGCGGCAATCGCAGTGTTCATGAGCACGCCCTGACAGCCTAACTCCATGGCAATCGCGGCATCTGAGGCCGTACCCACTCCGGCATCGACCAACACAGGAATCTTGGCATTCTCGATAATGATCTGCAAATTCCACGGATTGAGAATACCCATGCCAGAACCAATCAGCGATGCCAGCGGCATCACCGCGGCACAGCCCATCTCTTCAAGCTGCTTGGCAATGATAGGGTCGTCAGAACAATAGACCATGACATCGAAACCATCCTTGATCAGCGTTTCCGCCGCCTTGATGGTTTCCAGCATATTAGGGTAGAGCGTGTTGGGATCGCCCAGCACCTCAAGCTTAACCAGTTTGTGGCCATCCAACAATTCGCGAGCTAGGCGCAGGGTACGCACGGCATCGTCTGCGCTGTAACAGCCTGCCGTATTCGGCAGGTAAGTAAATTCTTCCGGCGGCAGGTAATCAAGCAAGGAGGGCTCGCCTGCATTCTGGCCAATATTGGTACGGCGGATTGCCACCGTGATAATCTCGGCACCGCTGGCATCAATCGCCGCGCGCGTCTGCTCAAAATCCTTGTATTTACCAGTACCCACCAGCAAGCGAGAGTTGTAACTCTTGCCCGCAATATTCAATGTATCCATTTAACCGCCTCCTACTGCGCCCACGATTTCAAGTTTGTCATCATTACTCAGCACCGCTTCGGCAAAACTGCCGCGCGGCACGATCTCACCGTTGCGCTCAATCGCAAGACGCTTGCCGGTCAGCCCCAGCTTTTCTACCAGGTCGCCCACCGTGAGCCGTTCAACATCGAACTGCCGTGGATTTCCATTGATGGTCAGATGAATCAATTGATACTACCTTAAAGAAGTTACCTTCACTGCTCAAAGCGGCTAAGTGCTTAAGTGAAATGAACGATATAGAGATGAGCAGCTCCGCTGCCAACAGAGCGATATTTTACGTAGGTTAATGGGTAATTAGCAAACCAGAAGCATAATCAGCAGGCTGAAATGCTTGAATAAGCAGCTATTTCCACAGCTTCTCTCAACATTGCCTAGGCAACGCCGATACTAAGATAAGAACATGGGCCTCATGCCCTCCACCGTCCTGCTTGACGCGATATTCGGCGCCATATAGGCTTCGGCAGGTTATACAGGGCGAAAACCACGAGAAAATAAGACAAGGCAAAGAAATTGTCAGATCAGCCATCCGCACATTCACAGGCGTTGTTCAAAGCCGGCCTCGCTGCCGAGGCAAAGCACAACTACCTGGAAGCCTTGTCAAATTACACCGCATCACTAGAAGCTGGCGCTAGCCAACTGCAGACTTGGCTCAAAATCGGCCACCTGTTCCTGCGCACCATGAAATACCAGCAGGCAGCCGAAACCATGGAGTTCGTGCTGGGCATGGACCCGTCAAGCATTGAAGCCATTTACGGCCTAGCCATTGCCTATTTCTACCTGGGTCGCCATGAAGAAGCCTGTGCCTTCATCGACCATGCAGCGGAAATGCAACCGGATAACGCCACTTACGCACTGGATCGCGCCAACATTCACTCCATCGCCAAGCCAGATCCGGCCAGCAAGCGCCAGCTTTATGCAGAATGGGGGCAGCGCTTTGCCGATTCGCTAGGCAAGCTGGCCCAGCCATTCGACTATGACCGCGCCCCTGATCGCACATTGCGTATCGGCTATGTCTCTGGTGATATGCGTGACCACGCCGTGGCGTATTTCATGGAACCAGTGCTGGCTCACCACGACGCGGCGCAGGTCGATGTTTTCGTCTACTCCACCAGCCCACACCAGGATGCCGTCACTGACAAACTAAAAAAACTGGTGCCACATTGGCATGATGTCTCAAAGCTTAGTGACCAGGCACTGCATACCCTGATTCGCCAACATAAAATCGACATTCTGGTAGACCTTTCCGGCCATACCCAGGGCCACCGCCTGTTTACCTTTGCACGCCGCGCTGCGCCAGTGCAAGTGACCTGGCTGGGCTATGTCGGTGGTACGCTAGGCATGCAGGAAATGGATTATCGCCTGACCGACTGGAGCATGGACCCAGCGGGTAGTGAGCAATTTTATGTTGAAAAACTATTCCGCCTAAACTGCATGGCCAGCTATATCCCGCCTGCCAACGCACCACTTGAACCCTTGCCCCCCATGCTGCAAGGCAACCCGCCCACGCTGGCTTCGCTCAACAGCTCGCGCAAACTCACCGATGAAGCCCTGCTGGTATGGAAGCGCATCCTCGAAGCACGTCCAGAGGTGCAGTTGCTCATTCATGTACAAGAGCAATCCGCTGAAGATGCCGTAAACACCATAGAACCGCGCTTGGTCAGGCTGGAGATGCCATTGGACCGCATCATCATCTCGCCCATGGTGCCCATGGATGAATTCATGACGCGCGGGCAGATCGTCGATATTGCCCTCGACAGCTTCCCGGTATCCGGCGGCACCACGACCTTGCATAGCCTATGGATGGGGCTGCCGGTGATTGCGATGGATGCCACCGACGCCGTGGCTGCATCAAGCGCCGCTATACTCAAGGGCCTGGGTTTGCAGGAGTGGGTGGCAAGCAGCGAAGATGACTATGTCTCCAAGGTACTAAACCTGCTTGACGCCCCAGAACAGCTCACTGCGTACCGCGCACGCGCACGCCAACTGATGCAGCACTCCACGCTCATGGATTATGCGGGTCGCTGCCATGACCTGGAAACCGCTTACCGACAGCTCTGGCTTAATTACCTGCTGGGCAAACCCAAATTTCTCGGCGTTCATACTCCCTATACGGAAGACCTTCAACAACTGCGCAGTGCCTACGAAGAAAGACAAGGGCAAACGATATGAACAAGCATGCTGCCATCCCGTTATTGACACCATTGTTGCCTGACCGGCAAGCGCTTGCTCCATATCTGGCGCAACTGGACCACAACCGCCATTACTCCAACTTTGGCCCGCTCAATAACGCCCTGGAATCACGGATCGCAGACATATTTGCAGAGCATGGCGCTTATCCGCTACACGTCACGACCACCAGCAGCGCAACGCTGGGGCTGGAACTGGTGCTCAGTAGCCTGGATTTACCGCCCGGCAGCAAGGTGATCGTGCCCGCCCTGACTTTTGTTGCCTCACTGACGGCCATCATCCGCGCTGGCTACACACCGGTCATTGCCGATATTGACCCCGACAGCTGGTTGCTCACCCCTGAAATCGCCACCGAGGCTGCGGTACAAACCGGCGCCAGGGCAGTCTTGGCTGTCGCTGCATTTGGGCAACCACAGGATACCAAGCGCTGGAGCCATTTCCAGCAACAGTCTGGCATCAGGGTGCTGATTGATGCCGCAGGTGCATTTGGTAGCCAGTGGGTAGAAGCGCCTGATATCCCGGTGGTTTACAGCATGCATGCCACCAAATCTCTGGCAGCAGGCGAGGGCGGGCTGGTCGTCAGCGGCGACAATGTCATCAATGCCAATGTCCGCCAGCTCAGTAACTTCGGCATTAACCTGGATTCCAATGCTGGCTTCCCAGTCGGACACCTGTCATTTGTCGGTAGCAATGCCAAGCTCTCGGAATACCATGCCGCCGTAGCGCATGCCAGCCTGGACCAATGGGATGCCCAAGCGCAATTGAGGCAAAACATTTACCGCGATTACCGTCAGGCACTCGCAGATGCCTGCGGTGACCAACTACAATGGCAAGCAGGCATTACGCTGGCCGCGCCGACGATTTTCTGCCTGCGCATGGCTGCCGATGCACGTGACCGCCTGGAAGCGATATGCAAGCAACGCCACATCGCTACCCGACGCTGGTATCAACCCTTGCTGCACCAGCATGCAGCCAAGGTGGCACCCATCATCAAGCAACCTACACCCGTGGCAGAAGCCGTGGCCTCTGGCCTGATCGGCTTGCCGTTTTCACCGTTCCTGAGCCGTGAAGATATCACTCGTGTTGTCGAAGCCACTTGCCTGGCGACGGCAAACTTAACTTTAGCGCATCAATCCCAGTGAGAATAACCATGGACAACATCGAAACCTTTATTGAGAAATTCATTACCGCTGTCGACTTTCAGGAAGCCGTCGAGATTGAACCCGACACCAAGCTGACAGACTTGCCAGAGTGGGACTCCCTGGCAGCACTTGGCGTGATCGTCATGTTTGACATGGAATATGGCAAAACCATCACCGGCGAGCACCTGAAACAAGCGAGCACCGTGCAAGACCTTTACCAACTGCTAGCCTAGGATTCCGCCATGGCCACCTCTACACTCAAGAACGTACGCTTTGCCGGCATGGCGACCTGCGTGCCCAAGCAGGTCGTGCATAACGTCAATGATGTGCCGCCCCACCTGCGCTCAGAGCGCGAGAGGCTGGTACGCAACATCGGTATCGAAACGCGTCGTGTCTGCCCGGAGTGGCAATGTTTTTCCGACTTGGCCTACGATGCCGCCGACAAGCTGCTCAATGAACTGCAATGGTCACGCGACGAGATCGGTGCCTTGATCGTGGTGACGCAATCGCCAGATTACTTGGTACCGGCCACCGCCATTATCCTGCAAGATCGGCTAGGCCTGGCGCATTCCACGATTGCCTTTGACGTTAATCTTGGCTGTTCTGCTTACCCGTTTGCACTACAGCTTCTGGGCAGCATGATTGCCTCAGGCGCGATCAAGAAAGGTTTGATCCTGCTCGGTGATCGCTCGAGCTACAAGCATAAAGACCCGCTGAAAGATCCGTTGTTTTCCGATGCTGGCACTGCCACAGCACTGGAATATCAGGAAGGCGCGGCACCCATGTACTTCGACCTCAACAGTGACGGCAGCGGCTACAAGGCCATCATCGTGCCTGTCGGTGGGCACCGCAACCCGTTCCAGCTTGAGCACGGCATTGCACGCAAGGGAGATGACGGTTTCTGGCGTTCAGACTTGGACCTGCTGCTTGACGGCCCTGCGGTGATCAGTTTCTCTACACAGCGCGTGCCCCCGATGGTGGAGAACCTGCTGGGTTATTCCAGTATTGCCAAGGATGACATCGACTATTTCATCTTCCACCAGGCCAACCGCATGATCAATGAAACCATCCGCAAAAAACTGGGCCTGCCAGAAGAAAAGGTGCCGTCGACCTTGCGTGAATTCGGCAATACCAGCGGTGCCTCATTGCCAGTCACAACCACGGTACGCCTACGTGATGCGCTAGCGAAGAGCAAAAATCGCCTGCTGTTCTGTGGCTTTGGTGTCGGCCTTTCCTGGGGAGGAGCGATTGTAGAGGTGGAAGATGCCATCTTCCCTGAATTGATTATTTCATGAGCCACATGCAAGATCCTTTTTCACTGACCGGCAAACGCGTGCTAGTCACCGGCGCATCGTCTGGAATAGGCAAGCAAATTGCCATTACCTGCTCGCAAATGGGCGCAGAGCTGGTCATTACCGGGCGCAATCAAGATCGTCTGCAGGCAACTGCTGCCTCGTTGCACGGAGAAGGGCATACTGTGCTGCCAGCAGATTTATCACAACAAGAGGATATCGACATGCTGGCACAACAAGCTGGCGTGTTGAACGGGCTGGTGCATGCCGCTGGCATGTCGCGACTGGTCCCTTTTCGCCTGATGAACAAAGCCCATCTGGGCGAGATTTTCGACAGCAACACGTTTGCCCCTTTGCTATTGACGAAGGCCTTGCTCGCAAAAAAACGGATTGCGGCCAATGGGTCCATATTGTTTATCGCCGCATTGTCATCTCATAGCGGCGCCTTGGCGACCTCCGCCTATGCTGCCAGTAAATCGGCCCTGCTAGGTGCCATGCGCTCACTCGCACTGGAAGTCGCGAAGCAAGGCACTCGCGCCAACTGCCTCTCACCCGGTTATGTACGCACCCCTATGCTGGAAGGCCTGGGGCAAGGCGGAGGCAATATGGATGCGCTTTTCGATCTCACACCACTGGGCATGGGCGAACCTGAAGACGTGGCCTACGCATCCGTGTTTTATCTGTCGGATGCAAGCCGCTGGATTACGCGTAATTACTTCATCCTGGATGGCGGTCTGAGTACCCCCATGGATATTTACGCATGAGTGTTGCTGTGATCAATCCCTTTTCCCTAGAAGGAAAAACCATTCTGGTCACCGGCGCATCGTCAGGCCTGGGCCAGCATATTGCCGTTCGCTGCGCCGCACGTGGTGCACGCATGATCATTACTGGGCGCAACCAGGAGCGGTTGCAGGCCAGTTATGACCAGCTGCAGGGGGAGGGCCATATACAAGTGCTGGCAGACCTGACCAGCGAAGAAGACAGGCATAGGCTGGTCAGCGTAATACCCACATTGAATGGACTCATGCACTGTGCCGGCATGCAAAAGCATTGCCCAGTGCGACAACTGTCCGAACAGCTGATGACAGACATGTATCGCATCAACTTTCTCGCACCCGTGATGCTGACGCAACGCCTGCTACAGGCAAACGCCATCGCACCACAAGGCTCCATCCTGTTCATGCTATCCACCGCGGCACATAGTGGCACCCGCGGCCTGGCACCTTATTCGGCCATGAAATCCGGACTGATCGGCATGATCAAATGCCTCGCACTGGAACAGGCCAAACGTAAAATTCGCGTCAATGGCATTTCACCTTCTGCGATTGCCACCCCGATGTGGGATGCACACCAAGCACAGCTGGAAGAGCAAAAGGCCAGGCATCCGCTAGGACTAGGCACTCCCGACGATGTAGCCAATGGCGTGATTTACATGCTGTCGGACGCCAGCCGGTGGGTCACAGGCACCAGCCTGGTCATGGACGGTGGGGCAGTAATTTGATGAAGAAGGCCTATATCATCGGCGCTGGTGGCTGGGGTCGTGAAGTGCTGGTGCAAATGCGCGATGACCCGGATTGCGGCAAGACATGGGAGATTGCCGGATTTCTGGATACACGCCCACACATGCTGGATGGCATAGACTGCGGCGCACATATCGTGGGAAATCCCCTGACACATATGCCACAAGATGATGAAGTGTTTGTTTGTGCCATCGGGTTGCCTCGCGGACGCGAACAATATGCACGCCCCCTGCTCGACAAGGGCGCACAATTCATCCACATCCGCACCCCCTACAACACCGACGGTTACATCAGCGTACGCGTCCATCTTGGAACAGGGTGCTTCTGGGCCGCTCGCGTACAAATCAGCCCGGATGTGCACATCGGGGATTTCGCCAACATCCATAGCGCCACCATCCTTAGCCACGATGTACGCATCGGCAATTACGCACAAATCGGTGCCATGGTCTTCATCGGTGGTGGCGCACAGATTGGCGCGCATGCCATTGTCTACCCGCATGCCACGATTACCCCTGGCATCAAGGTAGGCGAGGGCGCCACCGTAGGTGCCGGAGCCGTCGTCATCAAAGATGTGCCGCCCGGTGCTACCGTCTTCGGCAACCCGGCCAAAGTCATTTTCTAATCGCGCAAATCTTCTAGGAAGCTACTGATGCAATCGCGCATGCACCCCAAATACTATCTCTCGCAGGAAATCTTCGAGCGTGAGCAGACCAAGATTTTCCGCAAGGTGTGGTTGTTTGCCGGATTGAAAACACTGTTGCCTCAGCATAATTCATTCATCACCCGCAAGGTGGCAGGCACTCCTGTCGTGATCCAGAACGCCCATGGCAAGCTGCATGCGTTCGAAAATATCTGCCTGCACAGAAGCGCACCGCTGCAAACGGAGCCCGTTGGATCCCGGCCGCTCGTTTGCCCTTATCATGCATGGAAGTACGATGCGACGGGACATGTTAGCAACATCCCGCATTGCGATGCCATCTACCTGTTTGACGAGGCGGAAAAACAATCACTGAAACTACGTGAGTTTGCACTCCGTACCGTAGGCAACCTGCTGTTCATCAACCTTGATCCCCAGCCGCTTCCATTGGAGGAACAATTCTCGCCGCAATTTCTCGCATCCCTGGAAAGCAGTTCTCTCGCTTATGACACGGAAGTCATGGTGACAACCTGGCACTGCAAGTTCAACTGGAAGCTGGTTTACGAAAACTTGCGCGACTTCAACCATGTGCGTTTTCTCCATCCCAAAAGCTTTGGAAACTATGTCGACTTTGTTTCCACCATTGACCAGAGTCAATGCTCAGAATCGCAATTACCCCTGACGGACAACACCCCAGAGGGCTTACGCAAGGAAATGCGCCGCTTCAGTTATGGAGGAAGGGATGCCATGATCCCCGACATGCGTCGCGCTCCATGGCACTCCAGCGTCGAGCGCTGGGGCGATCAGGATGCCTACTACAATTGGCTTAGCATCCCCAACCTGCACATTGCCAGCGGCAATGGCGGTCACTCGTTCACAATCGAGCACCATATTCCTATCGCTCCGGATAAAACAGACCTGGAACTGTACTGGATAACCGCACGCAAGAAACAACCCATCGCCTCATCCCACCAAGTGCTGCTTGCTAACATGCATGGCAGCAAGCAAATCGTTGGGGAGGATGTAGATATGCTGGAAAAAATACAAACTGGATTGCATCTTAATGCTCCCATCCCCAATCAAGGCGCTTACGAATCCACCAATAGACTGATCGAACGCTGGTATACCACCTTGATGGAGACTGAACATGAACTTTAGATGGATAATAGGTAGCGGTGACTATCTGGATCAAGTTTGGCATTCTTGGGAACAAACACACCCCAACGCAAATATTGAAAAACTGGAAGTGATACAAGACAGCGACTATGCATTCGATTTGTCGATTTTTGACGAATTAAATCCAAAGACTGGTGACGTATTCATCGCCTTTGACGAGCGCTTCGGCAATTTCAAGCGTATGGAACTGTTTCAAGCAGCTTTGGAGCGCGGTTTTTCCCTTCAACCGTTGGTCAGTGCAAACGCCAATGTCGCATCAGATGTCATTATTGGGAAAAACGTATTTATCGGGCCACAAGCAGTGGTCGGCCATGGTTGCAGAATTGATTACAACAGCGTTATTCATGCAAACAGTCACTTGGGAAGCAATTGCCGCATCCATGCATCAGTGTGGGTGGAAGCAGGAACTCAAATCGGGTCACACGTCCAAGTAGGCACACATGCCATTCTACGTACCGGTTCTATCCTGCGCTCAGGAATTAACATTGGCAAAGGTGCTGAACTGGGTTGGCCACAAGTCTACAATGCCGACATTGCGGATAAGACCATATATGACATTCGTTATGATGAGCCGATATACGTTTATGGCAACTGACCAATTGCCCATAAGAAATATTCATACTTAATTACCATTGCAATCGAATTATCCTCTGCTCTGTCATGAGTGCATATGAATCTCAAAAGTTATTATTTTTATTGGAAAGCTAAGAAAATCATCGCAAAAAATGGCGATGCCACCAAAGTGGTCATTCTTGGTTCTCATGCAGGCGAAGGCATACTAGGTCTGCCTGAGGCTAATCGCCACTGCGAAATCATTGCCATTGTGGATGACTTCCGCATTAAAGAAGCAGAAACCTATTTCAATATCCCCTTGATCACGTCTACCATGTTTACAACATTGGCGGCGCAACACGATGATCTGATTGCAATCAATACTTGTGAAAATAAAAAGCCCAAAGAATATTTCAACCGATTGTGCTGGAAAAACAATGTCGCCTGCATGAATAATTGGCAAGCCACTGCTGTTTTCAGGCTATATGAACATGTAGATCCCGATGAACGCCACGCCCATGTATGGGGTGGCTGGCGATATAAAGTACGCAGCGCAGGCGATTGGTTGATTGCGAACACATGCCTCTGGCAACGCAGGAGCAATGATATTGCCTTGATTAGGATGGATGGCGCGGGTGATTTCTTTATTTGGCTGAATTCGGCCAAACATATCCGCGAACATTATGCCGATAAGAAAATTACCCTATTCTGCAATTCAGCTTGGGCGGAGTATGCAAAAACACTCCCTTACTGGGATATAGTAGTTCCAATTGAATATAAGAAATTTCTCAGGCAACTCATATATCGCTGGAAAATAATGCTGAAGCTACGCTTTGGACATTATGCAACCATCATCCAGCCTACCTATTTCCGCTACCTGATTCGTGATGACGTGCTCATCCGCTCAAGCGGGTCGCCCGAACGCATTGGTTGGCATGGTGGCAGCATCAGCCACTTGCGCGTCACGGGCATACCATCCGCGCAATTTGAACGTTCCAATCCATGGTATACACAGCTACTACAATCTAGCATTCCTATCCGCCCAGAGATCGAGAGAGATGCCGAATTTGTTTCCATATTGACAGGAAAGCACCTTGCCCCGGCAATCGCATCGCTGCCGTTAAAAGCAGAAAAAGTGCCACCGATTGATGGTCCATACTGCATTTTGTTTCCGGGAGCATCCTGGCACGGTCGACGCTGGCCGACACATAAATTTGCTATGCTCGCAAACAAACTCGCTGAACAATTCAATTGGCATATCGTATTGAGTGGTTCAAAAAGCGAGAAATTCTTGTGCGACGAAATTGAAGCAGCGCTTTCTGGCAAAGTGATCAATCTTGCTGGAAAAACGAACTGGGTGGAGCTAGTTGAACTGATTCGTGGCGCAAAGATTTTAATCAGCAATGAAACCTCCGCCGTTCATATCGCACCAGCAGTCGACACCACCTCAATCTGCATCTTGGGAGGAGGGCACTATGGCATGTTTGTGCCCTACCCGTCGGAGCTGGCAGGCAAAAAACCTATTCCCGCGATCAAGGAAATGAGTTGTTACGGCTGCGGATGGTCCTGCACCCTGCCACGAGAAGCGCGAGGACCTGTTCCATGCATTCGGGATATTGCGGTAGAAGATGTGCTTGATCTTGTCCACAAAGCATTGGATGACAGTTCAGATAGTCCGGCACATCCGCCTGCAAATGTCGCCGATGTGTTCGGCATACCGATGTGATCAACATCTTCCTGCCTCTTAAATTTTTTGGAGAAAACTTGATGACGCCACCTGCCAAACCGATTGCCTTTGTTTTGGGTTCTACCCACCATGGAACAATGATCCTGAACCGTAACGACTACAACCAGACTCCCGACGGCAGCCAATATGGCGTTGGATGGCAGTTATTGAATAACTCATCATTCGATCAATGGGAAGTATCACTGGTTCTGGATCTCTTGCAATCTCGGCGGACCCATTTCGGTGACGGCGTCGTCGCATTGGATTGTGGAGCCAATATTGGCGTTCACGCCATTGAATGGGCACGGCAAATGCATGAGTGGGGATCAGTGACCGCTTTTGAAGCGCAGGAGCGGATTTTTTATGCATTAGCCGGCAATCTCGCCATCAATAATTGCCTCAATGCGCGAGCTGTATGGAGCGCGATTGGAGAGAGCGAAGGGACCATCGGCGTCCCGCAACCAGACTACAACCACCCCGCAAGCTACGGCAGCCTTGAGATACGGCATCATCTCGGCACCGAGTTCATCGGGCAGGCTATTCAATATAATGAAACGGCTCTCACGCCCACTAAGATGGTTTCCATAGACTGCCTCAACCTCACCCGTCTTGATTTCATGAAGATTGATATTGAGGGAATGGAAATAGAAGCCTTGCGCGGTGGTAGGAAAACGCTCGAAACCTGCAAACCCATCATTCTCGTTGAGTGGATTAAAAGTGACCTCGCCGAGCTTTCCCGCTTATTGGAAAACATGCAATACCGGCTTTTCAAGGCCCATCACAACTTATTGGCCATTCACGAAACAGATCCTACATATCAATCATCCACAACATTTAGCAGCCCGCATGGACAACAAATCAAACCATTCCGCAATCCAACCCAAAGGCCTGTTTTCCTCATGGCCCCTCTCTCTCGTATAGGGCTTGCAGTTGGCGCAGGCATAGCACAAAACTGCGCCAACCTCATTGCGGCTATTGATGACACGCCATCCATTCTTTCAATTCACGGAGCGCCGCGTTGGTCCAGCGTCCAATTCCTAGAACAGGCAAAACAATATCCTGATGCCATTGCGATTGACTTCTCTGCCAGTCTGCAAGGTAGCGCCTGGGTTGCCCGGTTGTGCGAAGAAACCGGCACAGAACGCTGTGACTGGACTGTCCACTCGCAAGTGAGTGATATAGGTTAAATCATTGCATTACAGAATATCCAACAGCCTAACTAACTCCGGGACTGCATAAAAATGAAAAACCGCTTTGTATTCTTAATGGCTCCCATGTCTCGTATTGGTTCCGCATTTGGGGATAAGGTGGCACAGGCTTGCAACCATCCCATTGCGGCAGTGGATGATGAAAGATCATCCAATACTATTCACGGCATCACCCGCTGGACGAGCACCCAATTTCTGGAACAGGCGAAACAGTACCCTGATGCCATCGCGATTGACTTCTCTGCCAGCCCGCAAGGCCGTGATTGGGTGGAAAAATTATGTAAAGAAGCTGGAATTAGCCATTTGAATTTTCTAGATGCGCAGGCAGAATTAGGCCTATCCATTGATACTGCGCAATATGATATTTTCTTGGAAGACAACCCGCTCTCAATTTACAAGCACACGGTGTCCGCAATCAACACGAAAACACATGAAATCCTTCGACTCCTAAGGTATACAGGCCAAGAGGCCCTGAGGAAACACCCCAACCCGTTAAGTCGGCATGCTGCAAAAGTGTACTCACAGAATGAAGAGGATGGCATTACATTTGAGATATTGAGGCGTTTGGAATTACAAGAGGGTGTATTTGCAGAATATGGCGTTGGAGACGGCACTGAGAACAATACTCTGTCATTACTTGCCTCCAATTGGAGAGGGTTCTGGATTGGAAATCAGGACTTGGCATTTCCCGTCACACGAGAACCAGAAACTGGATTTTATTATTCTAAAGAATGGGTAACTAGAGACAACATCACTGAACTTTACAGTGCTGGATTAAAAGCGATTGGTGAATATGCATGCAATCTTGTTTCCATGGATCTTGATGGCAATGATTGGCACTTCGTAAAAGCCTTACTCGATTCAGGTATACAGCCTCATGTGTTTATCACTGAATATAATGCCAAATTCATTCCCCCCATCAAGTTTGTCATTCCCTACAATGACCACCATGAATGGCTTGGTGATGACTACTTTGGCGCAAGCTTTGTCTCTTTTGTCGACTTATTTTCTGAATATGGATACTTTCCTGTTTGTTGCAACATCACGGGGAGCAATGCATTCTTTGTGCATAAAAAATACAAACATCTCTTTCAAGACATACCCGAAAAAATAGAAGAAATTTTTGTCGCACCCCAATACTTCTTGAGTGGACTGGATTACTCAGGGCACCCTATCTCATTAAAAACTATTTCTAGCATTGTAAACGGCCATTAAAATTGGCCAGCCTCTCTCATCAGCTCGCCCTATCTATTTAACAAGGTTCCAAATGGTAAGTGCACTCCCGCTGGTCAGCATCGTCATGCCAGCCTACAAGCTCCAGTACCTCGAGCAAGCCCTGGATAGTGCACTGGCGCAGACCTATCCAGCGCTGGAGCTGGTTATTTGCGATGACAACCCTGGGCGGGATATCGAAGCGCTTGTCCAGCAAAAGCAGGCGTCTTCACCTTTCCCGATTCACTACTCTAGAAATGCTGTCCCGGATGGCGAGCTCCCCAGCACGGTGAACGGCATCAAGCTTGCTCAAGGCAAATACATCAAGTTCCTACACGATGACGACGTACTTGAGCCAGACTGTATTGCCTCACTGGTTGCCGTCATGGAAAACGAGGCAGGAATTGTGTTGGCATCTTCACGCCGGCAACGCATTGATGAAGATGGCGAACCCTTGCCAGATATCATGGCGACCTGCTTCCCGTTTTCTGGTGATGTCATTATCAATGGCAAGGAGCTGGTGTCTTTTCTGGGTGACCATACGATCAACTTCATTGGAGAGCCAAGCTGCATCATGGTGCGACGCAATGATGTGCTGGAGATGGCCGAGACGCTGATGTCACTCAATGGCAAGATCATCGACTGGGTGGGAGACCTGGCCTTGTGCGTCAAGCTGTTGCAGCGGGGCAACTTTGCTTTCCTCGCCAAGCCATTGACCAACTTCCGCGTTTCCCGCGCCCAATTCAGCCAGATAGGCCGCGATCAGGCTGGCATCGGCAATCAGGGTCATGCCGATTTTCGCAAGGCCATTCGCGACCTAGGCTGGTACCGCACATCAGGGAACAACCGCTTGGTGAATGTTGCTCCCATCACGCCGCTGAAAGCACGCATATTCAAGCCTGTCGATCTGCTAGCCGCATTGCAGCGTGCAGCAGGCCTGGGCAGTGTCTCGCTCGCAAGCTGGCTGGGCATTCGTCGCCCAACGGAGGCACAGCGCTCACTGATCGACCAACATCTTGCCTCACAACAGGGTGGCCCACGTATTGCCATCATGCTGATTGACCTCGAGGGAACGAAGGAAGCCATTGAGCACACACTTGGCAAACTGCGTGAAGCCAACACCTATCACAACATTGAAATCTGGGTATTCTCACCCTTAGCATCACTTGCGCTGCCAGATGACGCCAAACTAGTCACAGTACCATCCGCCGATGGTACTACCGCGGCCATCAACGCTGCCCTGACCGAAACACAAGCCGAGTGGATACTGCTGGCCGAGACAGGTAGTGAATTCATGCCCAGCGGCCTGTTGATCAGTGCGCTGGACTTGCCGACCTTGCCCGCCTCCTGTCATGCCGCCTATGCTGATGACATCCTGCGCTTGGAGGACAACGAGCTTGGCCTCAATTTGCGCCCCGACCTCAACCTGGATCTATTGCTCAGTTTCCCGGCCAGCATGTCACCCCACTGGTTTTTCCGCAGAGCAAGCCTCGTTGAACTAGGCGGATTCTCGACGACAACAGGCCGGGCTTTTGAGCTGGAGTATCAGTTACGCCTGATAGAACAATTAGGTCTGGGCAGCATCGCCCATATCAGCGAGCCCGTCATGATCGGCAACAAGCTGGAGATGGCAGACTGCGCAGAGGAAGAGGCAGTGATAGGACAACACCTGCGCAATCGCGGTTATGAACAAGCGCTTGTGCGCAGCCATATGCCCAGGTGTTATGCCATTGATTATGGCCATGCACTACAGCCCGGCGTCAGCATCGTCATTGTCGTCAAGGATAGACTCTCGCAAATCCAGCGCTGCCTGGAAACCCTGCTGGAGAACACCAGCTACGCCAACTACGAGGTGTTACTGCTGGACCATGGCAATCAGGCCGCCGACATTTGCACCTGGCTCGCTGGTATTGAATCGATGGCGCTACCGCAATTGCGCGTGCTGCGCTTTGATGCAGGCCTATCTCATGAAACGATCTGCAATCAGGCTGCTCAACAAGCACATGGTGAATTCCTGCTCTGGCTGGGCGATGGTGCTGGCATCCTCAGCCCGGACTGGCTCCAGCAACTGCTTAATCATGGCCAGCGCCCAGAAGTAGGTGCCGTCAGCGGCAAGCTGGTTTCTGCCGATGGAAAGATCCGCCATGCGGGCTTGCTGCTCGGGCTACACGGCCCGGCAGGGCAGGCCTTTGAAGGCTTATCGCATGATGACAGCGGCTATATGCAACGCTTGCAGCTTGACCAGCAATACACTGCATTGAGCCGCGAGTGCTTGTTGTTGCGCCGTGAGCTATTTCTGCAAGCTGGCGGTTTTGATGAAGAACCTTTGCTTTCACGGTGGGCCGATGTCGATTTATGCCTGAAATTGCATCAGGCTGGCTTCCTGAATGTGTGGACGCCACGCGTCACACTGCTTATGGATATGCCGCTGGGTAGTACCGCCAGCATCAGCGAGGAGGATGCAATGTATGCGCGCTGGTTGCCAACGCTAGCACGCGATCCTGCCTATAACCCGGGCTTCTCCCTACAGGCAGAACCAGGCTTCAAGCTTGCCGAGCCAACACTCTCCTGGCGTCCACTACAAGCCTGGAAGCCAGTGCCTACTATCCTGGCGCATCACGCCGACCCTTATGGCTGCGGACACTATCGCGTCATCCAACCCTTGATGGCCATGCGCGATGCAACCCTCATCGATGGCACGATTTCCGGCAACCTGCTCTCCCCAGTTGAGCTGGAGCGCTACGCACCTGACGCCATCATCCTGCAACGTCAAACCACGGAAGAGCGTGTTGAGGTGATCCGCAGGATGAAAGCTTTTTCGCAGGCTTTCAAGGTATATGAGCTGGATGACTACCTGCCCAACCTGCCCATGAAAAACATGCACCGCAAGCTGATCACCAAGGATGCCGTCAAGGCTTTGCGGCAGGGCCTGGGCTTTGTTGACCGTTTTGTCGTCTCTACCCCGGCACTGGCAGAAGCTTTTGCTGATCTGCATGCTGACATTCGCGTCGTTAAGAATCGCCTGCCTGTCAGTTGGTGGCAAGGCCTGCAAAGCCAGCGCCGCATCTCGGCCAAACCTCGTGTAGGTTGGGCAGGTGGCAATAGCCATACTGGCGATCTTGAGCTGATTACCGATGTGGTAAAAGAGCTCGCAGATGAAGTCGAGTGGGTTTTCTTTGGCATGTGCCCAGAAGCGTTGCGCCCTTATGTACACGAATTTCATGGTGGAGTACCCATCGACCAATATCCACAAGCGCTTGCCAACCTCAACCTGGATCTTGCCTTGGCGCCTGTTGAGCAAAACCTGTTCAACGAGTGCAAGAGCAACCTGCGCCTACTGGAGTATGGTGCATGTGGCTTCCCGGTCATTTGCAGCGATATCCGCTGCTACCAGGAGGATAACTTGCCTGTCACGCGTGTGAAGAACCGCTTCCGCGATTGGGTCGATGCAATCCGTATGCACACTGCCGACCTGGATGCGGCAGCAAAGGCAGGCGATGCCTTGCGTCAAGAGGTGCTAGCACACTGGATGCTGGAAGGGGCGCACCTGCACGAGTGGCGCCGCGCCTGGCTACCAGATAGTGACTAACCTTGTGCCCTCATTGCCTGTCAGCATACACTGACAGGCAATTCATCCTTCCCCCTACTGCCTATCCCCTGGTCATTGCCTATGATGGCTACCAGACGAATCGCATTGCGATTTTCTACCTGAATAACTTATCTAAGGAGCAGACCATGAACTGGGATCAAGTAGAAGGTAACTGGAAACAACTCAAGGGCAAGGTACGCCAGCAATGGGGCAAGCTGACCGACGATCAATTCGAGCAAATCAAGGGCAACCGTGAAATGTTGTCCGGCAAGTTGCAGGAACTCTATGGCATCTCTAAGGAAGAGGCCGAGAAGCAGATTGAGTCCTTCAACAAGACCTGTACCAAACACTAGTCAAATAGTGTGATTTGATTCTCCTCTAGTAATACTCCCTTATCACCGGCCTGATGGCCGGTGTTTTCTATTGATGGTCTAGGTCTTGCTTGAGTATCATCACTAGCATTTACCGAGCCTCCCCCATGGCCTTGCCCAGTTTCAGCTATCTACAATGTAGTTTTGCCGGGATAGATTTCATCCTGCGCATCGAATCCAGCCTGCTTTCCCCGGCAGTCCTCTCTGGCAATCGTATTGTCAAGACCATGCCTGCACCTGCATTCTGCCAAGGCATACCAGCCGAGTATTTCGAGGCGATCGAAGGCAACAAGCTCTATAAATTGGCCTACTTCCTGGAAAACCTTTCATCACTTCCAGCACCCAAGCGCATCTGGAGTTATGGCTCTGCCCAATCCAACGCCATGCTGGCCTTGAGTGCACTTGCACAACTCATGGGCACGGAGCTCCATTATGTATTGCCCTACTTGGCAGATGAGCTCAAGGCACAGCCCAAGGGCAATCTTGCCTTGGCATTGCATCGCGGCATGCACATGCATATCGACAGCAAGCTTTATCGCCGCATGACACAACAGGCTTTTGTGCCGGATGAAAATGAATGGATGCTGGGTGAGGGGGCCCATCATGCACATGTCGCTCATGGCTTTGCAGCGCTAGGCCAGGAGATCATGGAAACTGGCAGCACACTGGGCTTTCATCAGGTATTCCTGCCATCCGGCACCGGAGTCAGCGCCTATCATCTTGCCGCCGCCATGCCAGGAACCAAGGTGATCACTACCCCGGTGTATGGAGATGCGCTCTACCTGCAACAGGCGTTCTCGCAGATGGGAATTTCAGCAGGTATGCCTGACATTCTTGCGCATGCACCGCATTATCGCTTTGGCTCGCTCTACCGCGAATTGTGGGAGTTGCAAGCCGAGTTGACTGCAGAAACCGGCATCAGCTTTGATCTGCTATATGACTTGCCCGCCTGGGCCTGCATCCTGCAACATCGTGAGCGCTTTACGCAGCCCTGGCTTTACATACACCAGGGCGGCATGCAGGGTAGCGCCACCATGCGCGAACGCTACGTCAGGATGTTTGGGGCTGAGCGTCCGGCCCACGCAGCTGACTAATCAGAAATCCAGCGTCAGGCCAACATTGACCGAACGGCCCATGCCAGCCACCTGCCCCATCTGCCCCACAGAACCCTCAGCTCTCCAGTTTGCATAATTCAAGCCACCGGTAGGCAATGCGTAGTAGCGGTCAAACAAGTTGGTGACGGTAAAATCCAGGCGCGCCTTCTGCCATTGATAACTGCTGCGCAGGTCTACCAGGGTGTATCCACCTGTTTCACGCTCAAAACGTGCATCATCTACACGCGTTTTGCTGTCAACAAACTGCACATCCATGCCATTAGACCACGCACCCTTTTTCTGTTCCAGGCTAATCCGGGCATTCAACGGCATGATCTGGTAGAGCGAATCACCGTTGGTGCGCTCGCCACGTGTCCATGCAAAGCTAGCGCGTACGCGGCCCTCTCCCCATGCCGTATCGTGCCAAAGCTGCTTGGCGGCATCGGCAGTGATACCGTAGAACTGAGCATCCTGGTTATCAAAGCGCAGATAAGCACGCGTGCCTGAGGAAAATGTACCGATTCGCTCAACACCAATATAATCCTGTACATAGGTGTAGTAAGGCGTCACCCTGAGCTGCCAGGATTTCTTATCAACATCATGCCAGTCCACGGTTCCACTGATGGTATTGGCCTTCTCGGGCTTGAGGTCAGGGTTGCCAACATAGCCATTCAGGTCACCGAACCAGCCTATCATCATCCGCGCCATCTGGCCCGCTCCCCAAGAATAGCGTTCGTACAGGTTAGGGGATCGTGTCTTGCGTGCATAGCCGAACTCCACGCTGGTCGTCTCGGAAAACTCATATTTACCTGTTGCAGTCAGGTCAAGGTGATTATCACTGGCAGAGCGGCTACCTGCGTTAAATGCACTCGCAGCCGCAATATCCGCCATGCCCATCATGCCGCCATAAGCCTGCACTTCGCCAGTACTAGTACGCACATGGTCAACCCGCGCCCCGAACAAGGAACTCCAGCGACTATTCCACTTAGACTCCATTTCAGCAAACACGCCCAAGCGAGTACGGCGACCATCATTGATATTCACATAGGTATTCGGGCCCATCATCATGGTGTCACCCGGTACAGCAGGCCAAAAATCATCCAGTCGATTGCGATGCAGGTCATTACCGATACGCAAGGTATGTGCATCACTTAACGGAATGGTCGCCTTTACGCTGTACCCCATGTCCTTACCATGCGTTTTCATGGGCATGCTGCCGGTTTTTTCGGAGGAGAAAAAACCCATCTCATGGCTCACTTCCTGCCAGTAAATGCGCGTATCGAGATCACCCCAGGCGAAACGGCGGTTATAGCTCGCATTAATCGAATCTGCCTTGTTACCGACCAGATCCATATACTGGTTTGGGAAACCCTGATGCGGCACTTCCTGGTGACTCAACCGCAGCACAAAATCCTCATTCTCACCCTTGGCGCCAATAGTCAGGGTCTGGATATGGCGCTCAAACTGCGTCGCACGCACCTTGTCACCATTGCCATCACGATAGCTCTGGCCTCTATCCATGGTACTGGTGAAATTCAGGCTCAAGTTGTCACTGGCGGCCGTGGCACTCAGCGCAGTGCTCAAGCCATTGCTGTTGCTACGGTATACCGTGGAGAAACTGCCTTGGTATAACCAAGCATCCGCATTATCCGCATAAACAGGCTGGGCGGAATCCACAGCAATAGTGCCAGCAATACTGTCACCCCCCATGCTCACTGGCGTAATCCCTGCCAGCACGCTGATATTGGCAACCGCGGCAGGGGAAATATACGTCAGCGGTGCATTCATGTTATTGGCACAGGCCGCTGTCAACTCTGCGCCATCGACCAGGATACGTATGCGGTTGTCATTCATGCCACGGATATTTGGCAAGGCCGAGATACCGCCTGCCTGATAGGAATATAGCCCAGTGTAGTCCTGCAACAAGCTCGTACTATCCGCACTATTAACCATACGTTTGTGCAAATCACTGTCGCTATCATGGGCGTGGGCTGTGACCTCGACTTCAGGCAAGTGCTGTGCATGATCATGCTCCGGCTCTGCCTGAGCCACATTACCAAACAGGGGAGCCAACACCACTACCGCCCATTTGAATGGTATCGCTTGCCTTGTTCCTGCCTGTACACTTATTTTCATCCCCATTCCCTTACTCCTGCACCAAGTACACCGCTATAAGCGGCAAAGCGAAGGATTGTAGTGGGAATGGAGAGGCTTAAGAATGCGACATAATGCCGCATTCAAAGCATGTTCGAGATGATAGAAACGGGTATAATCGCGCCCTGTGCGGGCGTAGTTCAATGGTAGAACGCCAGCTTCCCAAGCTTGATACGCGGGTTCGATTCCCGTCGCCCGCTCCACTGCATCGTTCCAGGGAATTCTGAGGAAGTCCAAGAGGCATCGTAAGTCGTTGATTCTGGTTGAGTTTTCGACACCTCGATGTTCCAGTGGGCTCCACGGAAATCCACCTGAAGCCACGACGTTTATGTCCATTTTTGTGTCCATTTTTGCGGGCACGACGGCTTCCGGATTGTTGCTAGGGCGCTGAGGTCGATGGGTTAAGCATCTGGTTCCTGACTCATGTTCAGGAGCTAGAGCATGGCACTCTCAGACTTGGTGGTCCGCCAAGCCAAAGCCACCGGCAAGGCCTACACACTTCCAGACATCGATGGTCTCTCCCTGGCCGTGACGGCCACGGGCAGCAAGAGCTGGCACTTCCGTTACTACTGGATGAAGGAGCCCAAGCGCATGTCGCTGGGCACCTATCCCGAGGTGTCCCTTCGTGAGGCACGCGCCCTGCGTGACGAGGCGCGCGCCTTGGTGGCCAAGGACATCAACCCGCGCCTTCACCGCAAGCAAAAGCGCGCCGCGGTCAAACTCGCCGGTGAAAACACCTTCGAGGCGATCTACAAGAAGTGGCTTGCCCACCGCGAACGCGGCCTCAAGAAGGGCCGGCAGACCACCCTCTCGATCCTCCCTCGCGTCTTCGCCAAGGATGTGCTGCCCTTGCTGGGCAAGCGCTCGATCTACGACATCAAACGCCCTGACCTGCTGGAAGTGATCGCCAGGATCGAGCGGCGCAAGGCGCTCTCCGTCGCCGAGAAAGTCAGGACGTGGTTCAACCAGATGTTCCGCTACGCGCTGGTGGTCGTGCCGGGCCTGGAGCAGAACCCGGCTTCCGACCTCGACGTGGTGGCGCTGCCGCTGCCCCCGGTGAACCACAACCCGTTCCTGCGCATGGCCGAGTTGCCGAAGCTGTTGCAGCGCCTGCGCAAGTATCGTGGCCGGCTGCAGACCCAGCTCGGTCTGCGGCTGCTGCTATTCACCGGCGTGCGCACGGGCGAGCTGCGCCTGGCGACGCCGGATCAGTTCGACCTCGATCGGGGCCTCTGGATCATCCCGCCCGAGGTCGTGAAGCAGCTCCAGGTGGACATGCGCAGGAAGCGCCAGTTGCCCAAGGACATTCCACCCTACATCGTGCCGCTGTCGGTGCAGGCCATCGAGATCGTCCGGCACCTGCTCGAACAGCTCAAACCGGCCCAGCACTATCTGTTCCGCCACGACAGCGAGTTGAAGAAGCGCATGAGCGAGAACACGCTCAACGGCGCGCTCAAGCGCATGGGCTATCGCGACCTGCTGACCGGGCACGGCATCCGGGGCACGATGTCCACCGCGCTCAACGAGATCGGCTACCCGAAGGTGTGGGTGGACGCGCAACTCTCGCACGTCGATCCCAACAAGGTCAGTGCCACCTACAACCACGCCGAGTACGTCGAGCAGCGGCGGCGGATGATGCAGGATTGGGCCGACCGGCTCGATCTCTTCGAGCAGAACATGGTCGAGGCAGCGAGCATGCCGCTCACCATTCATTTGGAGGGCGTGCCCGTCCTCTCGGATGAGGAAGCCGCGAGTGCGCCACCCAAACCAGCGGCCGCGTCGGCGCCGCTCCTGATCGTGACCAGGCCGGGAGACGCGATGCCACTGGTGTCAGCCGAGACGCATCGGCTGCCCGCAGTGCCGTTGCCGCGTTCCGTCATGGAGGAACCGCTGTCCGACATACAGCGCCAGCGGATGGAACTGGTCGATGTCTTCGAGGCACCACACAACCTGCCAGTCGCCGAGTACGCGAAGATGGCGGGCAAGTCCCGCCGGTGGATCAGCTACGAGATCAAGGCCGGCAACCTGCTGGCGCTGAACCTGGGCAACCGTGGTCAGCGCGTGCCGGATTGGCATCTCGATCCGGTCAAGCACGCGCTGATCCAGGCGGTCCTCAAGCTGACCAGGGGCGCCGACCCTTGGCAGATCTACAACGCGCTCCTGCAGCCGCGCGCGAAGCTGCGCGGCGGCTCGGCTCTGGAAAGCGTCAGTGCCACAAATCTCGACAAGATCATCATGGCGGTGAGCACGACGGTGAAGGAAAGCGAGTGGTCCCCGCAGCAGGTGGCGTTTGCGTAGCGCGCCAGCGCCCAGCAGTGCGCGCCCCTGTCTCAGGACACGGAGCGCGCGCGGCGGGCGAATCTTTCCTGGGGCTCGGTCAAGGACGAGGACGGGCGAAGCAGGTAGGCCATCACGATGATGGGTGCGCCAGCCAATGGCCGCGCGGCGATGCCGCGACGCAGGTAGCAGGTCAGTCTCGCGGCGGGTGCGACGGCAATGCCGTAGCCCGCGGAGACGAGCGTCATCGCCATGTCGAAGGTGCTGACGGTCTGCTCATGGCCCTGCGGTGCATCCTCGACCAGGCCATGCGCCACCGCGCGCCACGGCTCGTCGGCCGTTGACTGCGCGCAGATCAACGGCTGCTTGAGCAGCTCTTGGCGAGGCACTTCACGGTAGGACAGCAGGTGCGAGCGCTTGGCGACGGCGACTGCCAGCGTGTCATGCCACAACGGCTCGCACACCCAGCCTGGCCACTCCCAGGCGGCTGTGGACAGGGCCAAGTCAAAGTTATCGTGCGGCAGTTCCTGCGCCTGCGCTGTGGAACTGCATCCGATCAAGGCGGTGGCGGTCTCTGGCTCTTCGGCGCGCTGCAACGCCAGCAAGTCGGCAAGCGGTGAAGGCACCCACTCGCCGAGCACAGCCACCCGGATTTCAGTGGAGGCATCGCTCGATTTCACGTCCAGTTCCTCCAGGCAGTGAACTCGCGGCGACCGATAAAGTCGCTTCTATTGAGTTAAGTTTAACGTGGTTTATATCGTGTCAATCCTCGACGCTTTTGGCAATGCAAAAGCGTTCGATTCAAAGAGGCCGGCCCACCGGGACAACAACCTACGAAGCGGAACCAGCCATCGCGTTTGGGGCCTCCGTGCGTGAAGAAAGAACCAGTCAAGGCATCGCCCAGGAAACGCTGGCTCATCTGTCAGGAATCGAGCGTTCGCACATGGGAAAGATCGAGCGTGGCGAGCATGTCCCCACGCTCCCCCTCATTCTCAAAATCGCCCGTGCGCTGAAATGCAGTTCTGCCCACTTGATGGCGCTGACTGAAGCCAAGCTGGCAGAGACGGCTCCGCCTAAATCAGCGGACTGAAGCCGGCCCGCGCCGTGGCTCCTTGTCTACCCCTGTTCGTTGTCGTTCTTATTACCGGCGGCTGAATTTTCGCGCTTTACGGCCTCGGTGAGGAGGCGCAGGTATGGATTGTCCGGAGGCATTTCCTGGAACAGCGCTTCGGGAGCGCTCAGCAGGTAGCCGTGCAGTCGCCTGGATTTGCGCGGCCCCGTGACTTCGCAGGTCCAGATATTCAGCCCGCTGGCTTGCTTGCGGTGCAGGCCTAGCTTCTCGAAACGCTTCTGCACCCACTGCCATCCCTCCAGGTTCTCCGGTTTCGCCAGTGCGGCGATTTGCAGATGTTCCTGCGCATAGCGCTGGAAGACGCCGGGGCTCACCAGGTAGGCCGTTCCGGCGACGCTGTGCACCAAGGCTTTGGCGTCGTTGATGATGAGCTTGTGCGTCTGGATGCCCTGACGCAGCCAGGCCATGAAATGCTCGCCGGATGGCTCCGGCCGATCCTGAAATGGCGCGAGGCTTATCTGCGGCAGCACCGTAGGCGCCGGTGGCGAGGCAGGCTCGGGTTCGCTCGGGGCCTCCGGCGCTACGGGTGGGGCCGTGTCACTCAGCAGATCGAGCAGCGCAGCCACGCCGTTGTCGGTGGGCATAGGGACGGTCGGCGCGATGCTTGGTGGCGCCGTATCGGCGCTTTCCAAGCCTGGCGCTTCGGATGCCGGTGCCTGCGGTGTCGGCGCCCCTTGTTCCTCGTCGGCCTGCACGCGACCCGCGAACGGCGCCGGCCGGTCGGCCGCATCCCAGACCATGGCCGGAGACAGTTTCAGGAAGGTGAAGCTGTGCGACCAGCCGGCATCGCTGGTGACGGTGGCCTTCCAGATCGCCTTGCCGTCCGGTGTGGCCAAGGCGATGCCGTGATCCTGCAGCACGTTGAACACCGCCGTGTTGCTGGCCGGGATGCCGTCGATGCCCTGCGACAGCAGATGCGCGCGCAGCTTGTCCGAGACGGTCTTGCTCACCAGCCAGAGCGCGTCCTGGGTCAGCCAGCCATCCGAGGCCTGGGGCTGGTTCAGCTTGAATTCTTCCTTCAGGAGGTAGCGCAGGCCATCGAGCAGCTTGCGCTGCAGTGCGTGCCGGGGCGCTGCCAGGGCCTTGCTCGGATCGCCGCCGAGTTCCTGGGCGACGGATGCCTGGTCCGCCTGCACGACCAGTTCGCCGAGCATGCCGGCGTGCTCGTACTGGCCGGCCAGGACGTACAGCAGCGCGGCCCACAGGTCGGGGTAGTCGGCGAGCCAGTCGAAGATGCCCGGATCGAGCAGCCGGGCGTAGAGCAGCCCGGTGGCGGCGCTGTGCAGCCGGTATTCGCGCTCCCTGCGGTAGCGGAAGCGGTACGGCCGCCGCAGCGGGCCGTGCCAGGGATGCCAGACCGTGCCGTCCGCGTACTCGACGTGCAGGTCGACCGCGATCTTGCCGATGTCGTGCAGCAGCGCAGCATAGGCGGTGCCTGCGGTCCAGGCCTCGGCCTGGGCGGCTTGCGCCTCCGGCGTGGCGCCGGCGGGCAGCAGATGCGACTGCCGCAGCTTGAGCGCGTAGGCGACGATCTCCAGGCCGTGGTCCAGCATGCCGCCCGGATAGGCGTGGTGATGGGCCTCCGACGCGGGGAATTGCTGGACCAGCTCGGCGTAGCGTTCCAGCGGGGCGAGGTACAGCGTGGCGAACTGCCGGCGCGACAGCGAGGTGCGCTGCCAGATGTGTTCCAGCAGCTTCTGCCGGCGCGGCGTCGCCAGCAGCGATGCGGCCGGCTCCGGCCGCATCAGCCCTTTGCCGGGCTCGGCGGGAGGTTTGGGCGGTGGCGCACTGGCGGCAGGTGGCACCCGTTTGCGTTGGAACAGCGAGAGCATGGCGAACCCCAGACGGCGGGCCGGTCGGGAGAGCCTTTTGGCCTTTTCGGGTAGGGCCTTTCCCCTTGGCCCCATTCCCTTGCCCCTTCCCCAGCCCTTTGGCCTTTACGGAAACCTTTGGATATAGGGCAACGACGCCTGCCGAACCACAACCAATGCGGGTTTGGCCCAAGTCGGATTGATGCGGGAAGGCTGGCTGTGCCGCCCCTACGATGGAGCCGTTTCATCGACCGGACGGAGCACCATGCACACCCAGATTGACAAGGTAAGGAAATTTCCTTACCATCCAGGCATTGCCATCAGGAGTGCCGCCATGCCCGAAATCCACGAAGTCGCGACGCTGACCTCCAAGGGTCAGATCACGCTGCCCAAGTCCATCCGGCAAGCGCTGGGCGTGGACACCGGCGGCAAGGTGGCGTTCGACCTGCGCGGCGGCGAAGTCGTCGTGACCCGCGCCGACGCCGACCATGAAGACCCGGCCATCGGCGCCTTCCTGGGGCTGCTGGAAGCGGACATCCGGGCCGGGCGGCACGTCCAGTCCCTGCCGGACGATCTGGCGCGGGCCATGCTGGCCAACGCGCACCACGCGGTGAACCTCGATGAAGACATCGAAGGCGAAGTGGCGCTCTGATGCAGCGGCACGGTTGGACGCTCCTGTTCCACGAGGGCGTGATCGAGCAGTTGCGCAAGCTGCACGCGGCCGCGGAACGGGCCGAACAGAACGACCCGCAGGGGTTCGAGAGCAACGCCAACGTCAAGCTGTTCCGGGCGTTGAGCCAGTTGATCATGGATGTCGTGCCGAGCGATCCTGCGCGCGACGAATTCCGCCAGGGCAACACCTTGGGGCCGGCCTACCGGCACTGGCGGCGCGCAAAGATCGGGAGGCGGTTCCGGCTGTTCTTCCGCTTCGACTCCAAGGCCAAGGCGATCGTGTTCGCCTGGGTCAACGACGAGCAGACCTTGCGGTCGTCGGGCAGCAAGTCCGACCCCTATGCGGTGTTCGAGAAGATGTTGGGACGCGGCAACCCGCCGGACGATTGGGCGGCGCTGGTGGCCGCAAGCCAGGCCGACTGGCGCGCAGCAGACAAGGACTAGACCGCGGTTGAAGAACAGCACAGGTTTCAATCGCGACACGGACAGGGATCACAGCCACACGACAGGATGAACATGAGGTAGCCACCATGAAGACCGCCGCACAGACCACCTTCGCAGAACGCCTCGGCCGGACACTGGGCCGGGCGTGGAGAGGCTGCGCGCGTCTGGATCGGCGGGCGCAGGGCTGGCTGCTCGCGCAGGGATGGGCGCCTGGCATTGCCAAGGCCGCGCTGCTGGCCGTCAAGCTCGCTGCGATCGGTGTCCTGCTCTACACCGCGTTCTGGCTGGCACTGCTGCTTGCGTTCGCGCTGGTCGGCGCCTGGGTAGTCCGCAACGACGATGGGAGCTACGACGAGGAACACAAGCCGGAATGGCGATACGGCCCTGCCGGGTACGGCCTCTACACCCATGACGATTACCGGATCGACCCCCACGATCCAGAAGACGAGCAAGCCTAGAGGCGTTACTTCGCTGCTTTCATAGCGACACCCGCACCCCTGCCGCCAGCAGCTTGGGCATCCCTGGTTCCTGCCGCCAGCCCTTGAATTGCCGTTCCCGCGCGCACGCCTACCCAGCCCAGCGCAGCCACCCAGAAGGTAGGCAGCACGATGAACATCGTCGCCATGACGAAGTTCAGCAGCATGTCGCCGAAGGCGTTGTTCAGGCCGATCAGCGGATCGAAGTTGCTGTGCGGCCGGTTCGCGCCGAACCCCCAGCCGTAGAGCGCGTCGAGGATCGTGCTGTCCAGCCAGCGCGCGAGCTGGAACCAGAAGTCCACGAAGAACAGCGCGAACTGCACGCAGCTCACCGCGACCAGCGCCTTCAGCTCGTAGGTGCCGAAGACCAGCACCAGCGGGATGCAGATCACCAGCGCCATCTTGAGCAGCGACAGCACCATCGGCAGCGCCTGGCGTACCACGTCCATCGCCGGAAAGAAGCCCAGCGAGCCCATGGTCAGCCCCAGGTCGCCGGCGCCGCGCGTCACGACGTTGGGCAGCGTCTTCTCGATCTGGCCGCCGTAGTCGGTGTAGACCGAGCCCTGGTTCATCTTCTGCTGCCGCGGCGAGACCACGGCGCGGATCACCGAGTCGTTCACCTCGCTCTGCGACAGGAAGCCCGCCCAGCGGCCGATGCGCGTCAGCAGGTCGGGATCGACCTGGGCCAGCAGGCGCGCGCGCAGGCCGCTGCCGCCGTCCGACCACCACTGCCGGCACGTGGGGTAGCCCCCGCCGCTATCCACCTGGGCCAGCCCCGCATCGCGCGTCGCGTCGTAGGGCCAGGCCGTGCGTGGCGTGTTCGAGTGGTAGGTGTCGTAGAAGCCCGCGTTGTTCAGGAAGTAGCTCGAACCGATCCAGGTCACGTCATTCATCTGCTCGTCGGAGAGCGTGGGCCGAGACATGAACAGCTTGGCGCGCGAGGGGCCGTAGCAGTCATGCACGAAGTCGCCGACCTCCTGGGCCAGCACCGGGTCATCGATGCGCGTGGCATCCACGTCCATGCGCATCTGACGCAGATCCGTTCCGCAGGGGATGGCCGCCACCGCGCCGCCCGTCACCGCCTTCGAGATGGCGTGCATGAAGAACCACCACACCGGCACCAGCGCGCTCTGGTTGTTGAGCGTGGTGTAGGCGTTCGACCAGCCCGTGTCGGTGGGCTGCGGGACGCTGACCTGGCATTGCGCGGAGCGCGTCGTGTCGAACTTGATGGTGCTGAGGTCGACCGGAATGAAGGGGATGCCGGCGAACAGGATGACGACGATCGCCACCCACACGCGGTTCTCGATGCGCATCGATGACAGCACCCCCTTGTTGCCCTCGTCCGCACCCTCGGCCCGCGCGCGCAGCCATTCCTGCACCACCATGACCACGAAGGGCAGCGCGAATACGCCGCTGGCCACGAGGATGTTCCAGATGCCGTTGCTGACGATCCACCCGACCAGGGTCAGGTAATACTCCAGGTAGTCCGTTGTGTTGAGCGTCATGGCGTTCTCCAGGGCTCAGCCATTGCGCAGTAGCTGGCTGCCTTCGAGCAGCACGAGGGTGGCGACGGCCGCGATCTCGGCGCGCAGCAGGCGCTGATGGGTCTCGGCCAATGGCTCGCGTTCGCGCAGGCGCCGACGCATCCACCACCAGCCGTAGGCCGTCGCCGCGTAGAGCAGCAGCCGCCAGACGAGGAAGTGGCCCGAGTGCTCGCGCAGCCACTGCTCCCAGCCGTCGATGCTGCCGACGATGTGGAGGCCGACGACGTTCACGCCGACCGCGATGCCCGCCACCAGCAGCACCCACAGCAGCACGATGCCGACGCGGCGGCCGAGCAGCCGTGCCGGCCGCAGCCAGGCCCGGCTGGTCATGGCCCGCTCCGCGGCTTCTGCACTTCCTTGAGCCGGTCGCGCGTCGTGTCGCCCTCGAAGATGCCGCGCGAGCCCGCGGCGCGGGTGCCGTGGCGCTGCACGATCGCCATCGCCGAATTGCCGGCCAGCGTGCGCCGCAGCTCCAGCTCGGTCTTGAGGTTGTTGATCTCCTGCTCCAGCGCGTTGTTCTCCTGATCGACCGCCTTCACGGCCAGCTCGTTGGCGGCGACGTTCGGCTCCTTCTTGCCGGTCAGCAGCGTGCGCTGCAACAGCAGGGCCTTCTCCAGCACGCTCGACAGCGCGGCTTCGGACGCCAGGCGCTTGCCGAGCAGGTCTTGATCGGGCTCGTCGCGCAGCGCCTCGATCACGCCGCGCGTGATCGGCAGCGAGTTGCTGCCGGCGGCTTCGAGGTTTGCCACCGTCATCGGCGTCGAGCCCGTCACGAGGCCCTGCAGTGCCTGCAGCTTGGTCTCGTACTCTTCCTGGATCACCGGCGTCAGGCCGACGCCAGGCGTGGTCTGCGTCTTGGTGCAGGTCTCGCAGGTGCGTTGCTCGCGCTCGCCGAGCACGCGGGTTGCGAAGTCCGCTGCGGCCTGCGGCGAGGACCAAGTTTGGCAGGTCAGCCGGTTGCCGCAGGACGCGCGCGGGATGGATGAGGTGTCGCTGACGCCGCGGCTGTTGAGCAGGTTGTAGCCGGCACGGGTCACGTCGCCGACCACCTTGATGGAACCCTGGCCCGAGCCGCCCGCGTTGCCGCCGCCCACCCAGGGCACGCCGTTGTTGCCCTTGTTCGATTCGGCCTGCTCGACGGCGGACACCGCATCGGTGCTGCTCACCGCATCGCGCAGCGCGAAACCTTCGGCGAGCTGATCCCACCCGGCCTGGCCGCCGGCCATGTCCGCCATCCGGTTGGCCATCGCCTTGCACGTCAACTTGCTGCGGTCGAAATCGAGCCGAGCCTGCAGCACGCCGTTGGTCAGCAGGTTGTAGAGGCCCGGATCGGCGCGCTGGATGATCAGGGCCGGCAGCGACGCCACGGCGCTGGTGGCGCTCTGGATCACCGAGGACATGATCTGCTGAAAGCCATTGGTGAGGCCGTTCAACTGGTTCTGCAGCGTCGTCGTGATGCTCATGTTTCCGCAGATCAGGTTGCTGTTCCAGCCGATGCCCACGCCGATGCTCTGCATGTTCCCGGCGCCGCCCATGGACACGGCCCGGCCGCCGCCGATGCTGTAGAGCACGTCGTCGCCGATGACGCTGCCGCTCACGCCGACGCCGGTGGGGCTGATGCGGGTCTGCGCCCACGCGACGCCGGCTGCGGCCGTGACGGCGCAGGCGAGCGCGATGCTGAGCGCGTAGGGCCTGGCGCGCTGTGCGAAACGGGAGAGAGACGCTTTCATCGGAATACCTCAGAGGAAATCGACGCTGCCGAGGAAGACCTGCCCGCGGCGCTGGCAGCAGGCATAGGGCCGCCACAGCGCCCAGGCGTAGTCGCCTTGCTGGGCCTGCACGCGCGTGTTGGAGTGGGGGAACACGGCGCAGGAGTTGGAGAGGGTCGGCGTCAGCTCCTGCCACTTGCCGGTGGAGGCATCGCTCTCCACCAGGGCGCCGGCCGGCCAATAGCCGTCGCTCGAACTCGCGAGCAGCGGCTGGTAGACGTGCGGCTGCATGCGCCGCGTGACGACATCGCCCGCGCGCTGCGCGACGACGGCGCCGCTCTTGTAGTCGTCGGTCTGATGCAGGAAGCCGCCGCGCGGATAGACGTTGCCCCACAGGTTGAGCGTCGTGCGGCCGCCGATCTCGCGCATGCCGGGGATCACCGCCTCGGGGTACACCATCTCCGGGACGTTGTAGCGCCAGGCCAGCGTGTCGAGGGTGCTCAGCAGGTACGGCATGAAGGCCGTGCCTGCGCCCTGGCAGGCGTAGCCGGACGCGCTGGCGAACTGGCTGAACACCGAACCGCCGGGATGCCCGATCACGTCGGCGTTCTTGAACTTCGCCAGGTTGTTCTCGTTGTCGTGGTTCGTCGTCCCGTCGCCGCCGGCCTGCGCCGTGGGATTGGGCATGCTCATGGCGCGCACCTCGATCCACGGGTTCTCGCCGGTGTTGCTGTAGCTCGACACCACCGCGTCGGGAATGTAGTGGCGCACCTTCACCGAGGTGCGCACCGTGCAGCCCGTCCAGGTGCAGAACAGCCAGTAGCAGATGCCGACGACGCGATATTCCAGGCAGTCGGGCGACAGGGCCGAGGACACGATGGTAGCCGTGTTCAGCGCGAAGCTCGAAGCGGCGCCGCCGAGCAGCACCGAAGCGATGGCAAGGCGGGCCCGGCGCGACGACGCCGACAGCAGGCGGTTCATGGCTGTGCCCTCCGATGTGATTCGATGCGTGCCACGGCGCGCGCGACATCGGGCTCGCCGTAGACCACGTAGCGGCGATCGACCACCACGGCAGGCACCTTGGCCAGCCCCAAGCCCCAGGCATCGGCGACGCCCTGGTAGGCGCTGCCGATGCGGCGCTGTAGTGCCTGGCTGCCATCGCGCAGGCGTTGCTGCACGAGCGCGGCCGCGCGGCCCGGATCGGCAGGCAGGCCCGCGGCCAGTTCGGCCTCGATGCGCTCGGGCAGATCCAGCTCGATCACGCGCGCGCCGGATGCGGACTGCACGGGATGGCGGCTGTCGGTCACGACCAGCACGTCGGCTGCGGATGCGTCCTGGCCGAGCAGGCACAGCAGCAGCCCTCCCGCGCAGGCGATGCGCGTACACCGCAGCCGCGGGATGGGTTTCAAGAAGGGAGCCGTCATGGCGGGCGTCCTGGGAATGAGAGCAAGGCTCTAGTCGAACGCCGAAGGCAGTCCAACCGCGACAAGGAATGCGCACCGCGCGCGCTCCGCTTTGGGCAGACAGGCGAAAGAAAAGCGGCAGCCGAGGCTCCCGCGGGGACCAGGCGGTCAGCGGCGCTACAGCAGGCCGGATTCGGCGAAGGAGTACGGCGTGCCCTTGCCGACGATGAAGTAATCCACCACCCGGACATCGACTATCGCCAGGGCGGCTTTGAGCCGGTCGGTCAGCGCCTGATCGGCGGCCGAAGGCACGGTCATGCCAGATGGATGCTGGTGGGCCAGGATGACCGCCGAGGCGTTGAGGGCCAGGGCGCGCTGCACCAGCACCCGCGGGTACACCGAGGTTTGATCGACCGTGCCCTTGAACATCGGCTCGTAGGCGAGGACTTGGTGCTGAGAGTTGAGGAACACGACGGCGAAGACCTCGTTGGGCTCCGCGACCAGCTTCAGATGCAGGTAGTCGCGCACGGCGGCGGGACTGTTCAGCATCGGGCCGGCCTTGAAGATGCGTTGTTCCAGCAAGGCGATGGCCTGGCGGATGATCCAGTCTTCGTGCTGGGCGGCGATCAGGCTGAGCGACTCGGGACGCGAGTCGGCGACGACATAGGACATGGCGAACCTCCACGGGATGAAGTCGGAGGACGCCTGTCCCGGGAGGGACAAACCCTCCGGGGACGATGAAGAACAAGCGGCAGAAGAGCGGGCATCCGCCACCGCATGCACAGTGGCTGTTCGCGTCCAGGGATGCGCAGCGAACGGGGTCGATCAGCACGGCCAAGCCGCGTCGTAGCCTTGAAGATCGTGGCTACCTGGGCATGTCTCCGAGAGACTCGGCAGGCATTTCCTTCGATGCGGGCTCGGCCGCTGCACTGGCCGCCAGCAGGTCGATCGCGGACAGCAAGGCATCTCCTTCGACCGGGCCGTGCAGCAGCAGCGTCTTGCCGGACTGGCGATCCTGCAGGCGCAGCGTGGGCGTGACCTTGATGCCCTCCTGCGCCGCGCTCGCCGACTGTGCGCGGATCAGCGCATCGGGGCGGTCGCTGTCGAGGCACTGCTGCGCGGCCGGCGTGAGGTCGGGATAGCGCAGGCCCTCGGGCAGGCCCTGACCGTCGCCGCGGGTGTGCGTGTAGACCCACTCGGCGGCCTGCCAGAACGCGGCCTGGCCGCCGGCCTCGCCGACGCACTCCACCAGGCGCGCACCGGCAGACGCGGCCGGCTCGTGCAACGGCAACGGCAGGTGATGCCATTGCCAGCTCACGTCCGGGTGCGCGTCGATCCAGCGCTTGAGCACTGCGAAGTAGGCGCGGCAGAACGGGCATTCGAGGTCGGCGTACTCGACCACCGTGAAGCGCGCATCGGCGCGGCCATAGCGCCAGGGCGGGCCGGCTGGTGCCGTTGCCGGCGCAGGCGTTGCTTCTGCCGAAGGAAAATCGGGTTCGGCGGGCGGCGACTGCGGCCGCAGGCCGAGCCATGCGGCCGTTGTCAGGGCCGCGGCCATCAGCAGCGCGACGACAAGGACGGTGCGGGACGGCGCGAAGCGAGGGATGCGCATCGTGGACTCCCCGTCACGCCAGCGCATCGAGCACCAGCGGCTCGATGCTGCGGGCGCGGTCGATCTTCTCGGCGATCTTGAAAGCGGCGTCCAGTTCGCCGATGCCGTACTGCTGCATCAACTGGAAACGCTCGGCCTTCTCTTCCGGCTCGGTCTGAGCCAGCGCCAGGTACAGGCTGGGCGGCACCGCGCGGAATAGCACTTCCATGCTCTTGGAAAGGATCACGCCCTCGCTGAACTTGCCGGCCTCCTTGCGGGCCGACAGCATCAGCGCCTTCTGCGCCGCGTTCAGCTCGCGAAAGCGCGCGATCTTCTCCACCTCGTCGGGCGGCATCGAGAGGCAGATCCACCACTCGATCATGTTGAGCATGGGCTCGGCGGCCTTGGGCAGGTCGTCGATGTTCTGCGTCGCCAGCCAGTACCAGGCGCCGAGCTTGCGCCACATCTTCGTGATCTTGACGACGTAGGGCGCAAGCAGCGGGTTCTTGGTGATGATGTGCCCCTCGTCCGTCACGTTGATGATCGGCCGGCCGAGGAACTGGTCGCGCTCGGCGATGTTGTTGACCGTGTTGATAAGGCTGATGTAGGCGATGGAAAGCTGCGCGTTGTAGCCCTCGCGTGCGAAGGTCGCCAGATCGACGATGGTGATGTCGGCCTCGGGCCAGGGCGTGCCGGGCCGGTCGAACATCTCGCCGTCCACGCCCTGGCAGAACATATCCATCGCGTCGGCCATTTCCAGCAGCCGCGCGCGCCGCACCTCGGGTAGTGCCGTATCGCGGGCGCGCTCGCGCAGCGCATCGCGCACGTCGCGCGTCAGGACGGTGCGCTGGTTGGCCACGCAACGCTGGGCCGCATCGAGGATGCACTGGCGGATCAGGCTGCGGTCGGCGCGCGTCATGCGCGCCTCTTCCTTGTCCTCGCCGCCGGTGATCATCAGCCGCGCGGTGATTTCCAGTTCCCCCAGCACGTCACGCTGCTCGTCGGCATCCGCTGCCTGTGCCGCTTCGTCGCGGTCCTCGTCCAGGGCGTCGGCATCCAGCGTCTGCACCTGGCTGGGCGTTTCCACCAGCCGGTGGGCGTCGGCGAACGGCGCGAGGCTCACCCCGGCACCGGGGGCCAGCTTAACGCGATGCACCTTCATGCCTAGCCGCGCCGCGAAGTCGCCGAACAGGCCGAAGCTGTTGCCCGCCTCGACGATGAACAGCCGCGGCCGGTAGATCGCCGTCACCTGGTTCAGGATGTTGTTGAGCGTGGCGCTTTTGCCCGAGCCGGTGGGACCGAACAGGAACAGGTGAGCGTTCATCTGCCGGTCGAGCCGGTTCAGCGGGTCGAAGGTGATCGGCCCGCCGCCGCGGTTGAAGAACGTGATGCCCGGATTGCCGGTGCCCTGGCTGCGGCCCCACACCGGCGCGAGGTTCGCCGCGTGCTGCGCGAACATCAGTTGCGTGTACCACTGGCGCTTGTCGGTGGCCGGATCGAACACGCACGGGAGCCAGCGCAGGTAGCTGTTGAGCGGCGCCACCTCGTCTTCCTCGCGCACCGGCTGCAGGCCGGCGTTGAGCATGACGTTGACCAGTTGCAGGCCGCGGGCGTCGAGCTGCGCGAGGTCGCGTCCGCGCAGATAGAAGGCAAGCGCACCGCGGTAGAGCTTGTGCGCGCTGCCGATCAGCCCGCGCGCTTCCTGCACGTCGCGGCGCGTCTGCTCCGAAGCCAGCGTCTCGCCGACCGACTTCTTGCTCAGGTGGTTCAGGTGCTCTTCGAGCACGTCCTGCGGCGTCGCGACGACGGTCAGGCACATCACCGTGTCCTCGGGCATCTGGTCGAACAGCGCGTTGACGGCATCGCCGCCCTTGCGCGTTTCGCCGGTGACGTGGCCGGTCGCAGGCGGCATGCGCAACCGGTCCATCACGATGATCCGGTGCGGCATGCCGTCGAGCAGCCACGTGCCGTTCGCCACGTCCGAGCGCGGCTGGCCGAAGAACAGGCGCTGCGCGAAGTCTCCGCTGGCCAGCTCGATCTCGCCGTCTTCGACTGCCTCGGGGTAGCGCGTGAGCGCATAGAAGCGCTCGCGGTCGTCGGCGCTGGGGCCGAGCAGCGTCGGGTGCGGGTTGAACCAGCGCAGCAGCCAGTCGTGGATGTCGGCCGCCTCCATGCGGCGGGATTTCACGCCCGCGTTGGCGAGGCCGCCCACGAGCCGGTCGCAGATCGTCGTCAACGCCTGCTCGGGGGACTGGCCGCGCCGCGATGCGGTCGTAGCGTTCGCGCGCCGGTAGACCACCATTCGCACGCGCCGGACCTGGCCGCGCCACGGCAGCCGCGTCACCGTGGTGTCCTCGAACAGCCCGCCGGGCTTGGCAATGGCGCGCAGGTGGTGCCCAAAGAAACGCAGGTAGAAGTCCGTGAAGGCGCTGCCCTGGGCGCGCGGCCGCACATAGTCGGCCAGCCCGCGCAGGTAGGTGTCCCAGGTCGATTCGTCCTGGGCGTAGAGCTGCACGACCCACGGGTTCTCGTCGAGTTCGTCGAACGAGTCCTGCAGCGCGTTCTCCAGTGCATCGCGTGCCTGCCACAGCCAGGCCATCTCACGGCCTTCGGTGCCGACCGGGGCCAGTTCGAAGAAGCCCGCAACCGACTGGCCGTCTTCCAGCAACATGCTCTTGGAGCCGGGCAGGTACTCCATCCACGGCAACAGGTCGGCGAAGGACGGTGCCACGCCGTAGAGCGCCTGCAGGTCCGCTTCGGTGGTCGGCGGGCGCGGCTGGCTGCCCATCGCGCTGCCGGGCTCGGGAATGCCGTGCGCGGCCAGCGTCGAGACATGCTGCGACCAGGCGTCATCGGCATCCAGGTCGGGGCCGGCGGGCGTGACGGCCTTGCGTGCCCAGGGCAACGACCAAGCCATCAGTAGTCCTCCAGGCGCTCGCCAGGCATCGCGTACTGCACGCGCTGGTAGAGCGGGAACACGGTGGTGTAGCCGGGCACGGGCACCGGGTCGGTGCCGGCCAGGTGCGGGAACACGTACATCACTAGGTCCGGGTTCGGCAGGCGTCGGAACTGGCGGTAAATCTCGTTGGCCGCGGTGCGCGTGTAGGCGGCAGCGGCGGCGGGCACCGCCTGCACGTCGGCCTCGGTCAGCGGCCGGCGCAAGTCCTGGCGTGCATCGAGCAGTTGCCGCGCTGCCTGCCCACCACCGGCGCTGCCGCCCGTCTCCTGATTCCACACGTCGAGCATGGTGTGATCGCCGTGCGGCAGCAACTTGTCCTTGCTGGTGGCGCAGCCGCCCAGCACCAGGACCGCGCACAGGATCGCGGCCGATTCAATCCAAATCCGACGCATGCTTGCCTCCGATGCGTTGATTGACCCGGCGCCCCTTGGCGTCGTAGTCGATGTTGAGCGGCTGCTCCAGATGCACCGCGACCTTGGCGCCGGGCCGCACGTAGACGGCGGCGAAGGCTTGGCCGTAAAGCTTGTTGACCCAATCGGCCATGTCGCGGACGCCCCCGGCCAGGATGCGGCCCATCGCCTCGTTGCCGCTGATGCCTACCGTGCCAAGCGAGCCGTTGCTGTTAGCGACCACGGCCACGCTGCCGTTGTCCGACTTGATCAGTGAAGCGGCGCCGGCGCCGGCCGCGGTGATGAGGGCTTGCGAACCCAGGTACTGCTGCGCGTTGCTGCGCCGTTCGCCGCTGACGCAGGGGATGCCGTAGGGATCGCTGATCCAGCCCAGGCCGCCTTGCGTCGTGCTGTTTGCACCATTGCCCTGGCCGCCGCCGCTCTGGTTGCGGTTGCCGTCCTCCGGCATCGTGCGCACCGTGCCGTCGTTGAAGACGAACGTCACCGAGCGAATCTGGCCGCGCACGCAGGAAAGCGTCCAGTCGCCCGAGGCCGTGCCGCTGACCACCGCGCCCGCCACGTCGGGAATGTCGATGCCGTTGGCGGTGAGGTTGTCCGGGCCGATCAGCACCTTGAAGGGGTACGGGTCGTTGACCGTGCCGTCGATCGGCACGCGGCCGATCAGCGCGGTCATCGCGATGGAGCCCATCAGCGTCGAGTTCGACGGCACCGTGTAGACCGGCTTGGACGACGTGCCCACGGCGCGGCTGCCTGCATCCGCGACGGTGCTGGCCACGTTGTCGGCCGTGTCGGAAAGCGTCTTCTGCGCCGGCCCGAAGCTGGTCGGAAAGTTCAGGCCGCCGCTGCTGCCGTTCTTCGCCGAAGGCTTCGCATCGTCCGGTTCCACCCAGCGCGTGCCGCTGGTGCTGCGCGCGGCGCCGCCCTGGCTGCCGCTGAAGCCCTTGCCGTCGCCGTCCTCCAGGCCGAGCCCGACCGGCAGATCGGCCTGGCCGCCCTTGCCGGAAAGCCCATCCAGGCGCCGCTGCAGGTCTTGCAGCAGGCCCTGGGTCTGCTGGCGGTCGCCGGCCAACTGCTCGCGGTCCTGCTGCAGGCGGCCGCGTTCACCATCCAGCGCGGACTGGATGCGCTGGTCGATCGCGCTTTCCCGCGCGCGCATACGCTCGTTCTCGCTCTTCTGGTTCTTGTTGTCGTTGAGCGCCGTCTGCAGCTCGTTGCGCAACTGCTTGACCTGGGCCACCAGTGTGGCAACGGTATCGCGCGGCGTGTCGCCCTCGATGCCCAGCGCCTTCATCTCTTCGGGCGTGAGCGAGTTGGCGCTGCCGGCCGGAACGGGCTTGGCGCCGCGATCCCCGGAGAACATCTTGATGCCGACGAACAGCAGCACCAGCGCCATCGGGATCAGCAGCCACTTCAGGAGGGGGTTACTTTTCATGGCGGGCACCTCCTTCGGCCTGGCCGGCCGCCGCGGCCGGCGGCAGGTTCACCGTCGCGTCGATCGGTGAGAGCTTGGGCAGCAGCGACTCGGCCAGGCCGTGGCCACGGGTCACGAGGTAGACCACCGTGGTGTCGGCGGCGCGGCCGGCCGGCGCCAGATTCGGGTGCTGGAAGGTCGCGGCGAGAAAGTCGCCCTGCAGCGCGCGGGGATCGAGGTCGAGCCAGCGCCCGGAGGCGTTGGTGAGCTTCACCGCCGTCACCCACTGGTCTTCGAGCCGCCAAGCGGCCAGCGCCTGCGCACGCACCGGCAGTGTGGGCAGCAAGGTGGAAAGCTCCAGCCCACGGCGCAGATTGACGCGGCCGAGGCCGGGAACGGGCTCCACGGTGCGCAGCGGCGCGTAGAGGTTCTGCGCCGCATAGCGCGTGAGCACAACCGCCACCGGCGTGGCGCGCTTCGCTGCGGGTACGGTGCGCTCCGCATCGTCGTCCGCCGGCTTGGCCGGCTCGCCGTAGCGCGTCGCCGGCACGTCGCCTTCGACGATGCGCACGGGTTCGAGTGCAGGCTGGCCCGCCTTCGCCGGCTCGGCCGCGATGTCCAGCAGGATCAGCGCGCCCGACTCCACGTCCTGCAGTTGCAGCCGTGTGGGCGGGATCGGCGCGCTCGCGCGCAGGTAGATCGCGCCACCAGCGCTCTGCACGCGCAACTGCTCGCCAACCGTGGGCGGCACACCGATGCGCACGTTGCGCTCGATGAACACCACGCGCTCCTGGCCGACCACCAGCGGCACCGCCAGCGGCAGGCGCTCCCAGCGCAGGATTTCGACGGCATGGGCCGCAGGCACGAAGGCCAGGCACAGCAGCAGGCCAGCCAGGGCCGCCGCAGATGAACGCTTCACGAGGGACTTCATGGGGTGTCTCCCTGCAAGTTGGAGCCGGCGCTTGCGGCCCGGCCGGGCGGCGCCGCAGGCGGCGGGGTCTCGATGCGCTCCGGCGCGCGTGCATGGCAGTCCAGCGCCAGGCCGAAGGGGTTGCGCTCGGGGTCCACGTCCATGCGCACAACCTTGAGTGCATAGCGCACGAGCGCGCGCTTGACCTGCTCGGCGCCCAGGTACTCGTCGGCGCTCACGTCCAGCGTGACGATCCAGTTGTTGGCCGACACGGTGCGCACGCGCATGGCCGGCTCGTCGCCGTAGCCGCGGCCGGGAATCTCGTAGATGCCGCGCACGCGCTGGCGTAGCTCGCCGTTGCTGCGCCGGAATTCGTAGTCCTGCTGCAGGAAGGCACGGCAGCTCGGCGTGAAGTACGCAGACAGTGCATGCAGGTTGCGCGGGTAGTCCTGCTCGCCATTGGTCGGCCAGCGCTGGGCCTGCTGCCAAATGTAGAAGGTGAAGGCGTAGACGCTCTCCGGCGGCACGTCCCACCACTTGCGCGTGCTGCCCGAGCGCAGGTCGGGTGGCACGTGGATGGTCAGGCTCTTGGGTGCGCTCCACCAGCCGAAGCCGAGCAGCAGCGCCACGACGAACAGTGCGGCGCCAGCCAGGCGCAAGGTCTTCACATGCGCCTGCAGGTGCGCGACCTCGTTCTTGAATCGGCTCATGGTCTACCTCGACGCAGGGACGGATCGGGCCGCAGGCGCCGCGTGGACCACCAGCCCGACCGGGTGATGAGCTGGCCCCCGCCCGCATGCGCAGCCAGCGCGGGGTAGCGCAGCGCGAGGCGCCACTGGAGCTGGCGGTACAGCCAGGTGTCGGGCCGGCCGCGCTTCCACCGCCGCAGCAGGCCGCCGCCCACGAAGACACCGACACCGATGCCGGCGACGATCAGCGTGGGCACCATCGCGATGCTGTGCGTCAGCCAGGCCAGCGGTACGCCGGCCACGAGACCGGCCGCGCCGGACAGCCCGGCGCAGACCCACAGCTCGTCGGCCGTGAGCCCGCGCACGACCACCGGGTGGCGGTTGAGGCGGTGCGGCAGGAAGGTCACGAGCCCGTCGCGCGACGGACTCTCCAGGGCGCCGGCCATCGTTGCCGGGCCTTACAGGACGCCGGTAGCCTTGGTCAGCAGCCAGATGCCGACGACCAGCAGGATCGCGCCCACCGCGACGGTCAACCCGAACTGCCCCCACGTTGCGCGGCCGGTGTGGATCTCGGCGTAGCGCGTGTAGGCGTGGTAGCAGACGCCGACGAACATCGAGGCGACGACGAGCAGCGCGATCAGCAGCACGATGTCGTAGCCGTAGTTTTGCAGCGTCTGCATGATGCCGCTGCCGGTGCCGCGCGACGGGTCTTCCAGCGTGGGAAGGTCGGCGAACGACGGCAGCGGCGTGGCGGCGATGCCCAGCGGGATCAGCAGCGCGGCGATGCGCGCGGCGGGCCGCGACGTGGGACGGCGAGAAGTAGCGGGAGCGTTCATGGCGAAGTACCTTTCATGGGGTCAGGACAGGAGGAAAAAGCCCAGCACCAGGTACATCGCGACGAAGCGCACGATGACGCCGAGGAACTGGCGTTGGGTCAGGTGGTGCTCGGCCCAGCCGACATAGGCAGTGCGCATCGCCCACACGCCCCACAGCAGCAGGATGGCGAAGACGAAGCCGAGCACGACGGTGGAGACGGCCCCGGGCGCGAAGCCGCCGTTGGCCGTGAAGGCGGCGACCTGATCGGCGGAAGGCGTCATGACGACGGCGCCTCCTTGGGCGACGTCGCAGGCGCCGCGTTACTGCGCGTGTAGTCACCGGCCAGCGGCACGGGATCACGCGGCTGGGCGCGTTGCGGAACGAGGTAGTCGCGCACGCCGGTGCGCACGCGCTCCAGGTCGGCGCGCAGCCGCGCGTAGTCGAAGTGGTAGCGGGCGCGCTCCTGCGGCGCGGTGGTGGCGGCGTGCTCGGCGAGGCGGTCCAGCAGTTCGAGCTGGCGCGTTACCGCGGCGAGCATCTCGCGCTCCGCAGCGTTGTCGGAGGCGTCAGCGGCGATGGCGGGCTGCAATCCGGCAGCGGCAAGCAGCAGCGCGGCAACACGCACGGCCCAGGGTGCCTCGACGGCGAAGCGCCGAACCTGCGCGGGATTGCGAGTGGTTTCCATCGAGCCGTTCTCCGAGGGATGCGGATGGCTCGATGCTCAAACGGCCGGTCTTCCGGCGCCGCAATCAATCGGAACCGGCCAGCCACCGCTTTCCGCGGCAAACTCCGCTGCAGAGGAAGGAATTTCCCCGATGACGTCGTCTTTAATGCACTACCGTCTGAGTGGAGGTGCAAGTCAAGACGATGATGGTTGTTGCGCTAGTGCTCTACTCCACGGGGAAGAATATCGACCCTTCGCCTGATCTCGGCACCAACTCTGCATACAGAGATCTACGCCCGATGATGACAGCGAGCACTGGCCGCTTGTCCCGACGCTGCGCTGCCAACAAAGTCCATTCAGATCTGTCAAGGCTAGAAGGCTGGGGATGGTCTTCCGGGTGGGTATGCCATTCGCCTAAATAGCGGACAGTTCCCTGACTCGCCGTCCATCGCGACAACGCAATAGCCTCATGACCAAACGGCATCCGCTCGAACAGATAGCGAAACCGCTTGTCCCACGCGGTAGGAACCGTCGCCTGCTCAATGAGCAAATGGGCTCCATGTACAGAACCAAGCAAGAGTCCGCCCGCTTCGCAGTCGGCATCACTAGCCTGGATATGCTGACTGAATGTCTCCAGCGTCTGGGTCGAAAAATGCAGCAACCTGCTCTTGTCGCCAGTTGCCCAGGACCCTAGGAATTGCATAGAGGGCAATCATGATCTCGCAGAGGATCGCAGTCAGGCGTGGCCAGATGATGGGTCTGGTCGATCAGCCGGGTCCGCAATGCAGGAGAGTGGACGCCCTTGACCCAATCAAGGGCCATCTCAGCACCCAAGCTGGCTGCCTGCACCGACACCGAAGCCGGAAATGGCACATACAAGCCCTCGCACCCGTGGCCTGCCAAGATGTTAGGCAGAGCATCAATGGTCGAGCGAAGTTCGCCTCTTCTGTGGCTCTGCCATAGGCATCGGTAGCACGCACCCGATGCGTTCGTTCTCAGGAGCGCACGCACAGCCGTTCCCGGCCCTTCGATCCAAACAGAAAGCATGGGCGTGGGAGCCCTGTAGCGGCCGCACAGCCAATGCCCGAGGGATTCTTCGCCGGTGGCATCGATGAGTAGGTCCAGCTTTCCCAGTTGGGCCTGTCTCACGTCCACGGGGAGCGCATGAACCTCGACGCCTGGCGACAAGCGCTTGAGTTCCTTCGCCATCGCCTCAGCCTTGTTCGACAACAGGTCCGGGAAGCCGAGCCGATGCCGTCCGATGTTCTGTGGAAGGAGGCCATCAAAATCCACCAGCGTGAGTTTCCCTCCGCATGATCCTGCCCCGGCCTTGACCAGCATGTCCGAGAGGTATCCGCCGATCGTGCCGCAACCCACAAGTGCGATTCGTTTCCCCGCCAACGTTTTCGACTTGGGGATGTTGCGCTGGGCCAGATACCGGTCATCGATCCTGATCACTGAGACGGGCATTACCTTCAGCCCAAAACTCGAATCCCTGCGATCAGCAAGCTTGGTCTTTTGACTCACTTGGTGGTCAAAGAGCACGGCAAAGCCGTAGGTCATCAGTGGCGATTCGATGATGATCAGGACACCATTTGCTTTTTTGCTTTGCCCTTCCTTGATTCGTTCGTGAATCTTGCGCCGACACCGTGGGTCCAGGGTGCTTTGCCAAGCCAAGACGTCCCCCACCGTTTCGGGGGGCCAGTGGCTGGTTAGTGGGCGGGGTTGCGCGGTGGTCTTGACCCGGTATGTCAGCACCGTTTTATCAGTGACCTGGTAGCCGAGTGAATGCAACTTTCTTGTTGTTCGATCTTCGTTGTCGGTGATGAACCAGAGTGGATTCCCATTGGCTTGCGCAACGATACAGTTTTGTCGCCCCAGATCTTCGCCTTGCATGTCCACAAAACAAAGCCAGCCGTTCCAGTAGGCAAAGAACTCTTCGGCGAGATCTTCGATCATCTCGCCCTTCAAGATCTGCCCGAGCACCGCTGCCGCCCGTTGCAGGCACGCCAAGGACTGCCCTACAGGATCGTAGATGTCCAGCACGACAGTTCCCTTGGCCAGATAGCAAAGGCCGCCCTCCGCGCCAAGATGAGGAACTGCATTGGGCAGTTCAGGCGGAATTTCGAGCAGCCGAATGCGAGGCAGGTCGAAGAAGGTAGGGTCGAGCTGAACCTCACATGGAATGCCATCGTCCGCGCCGCACGGGATCAACGGCCCCCTCAGCTTGAACCAGCCGTCGTCCGTCTTGCCGACAAACTCGAAGCCTTGCAGCCTGAAGGCTTCGACCACATCGGAGACCACGGCGACGCTGCTCATCCGGCCTTCGTGCGCCCGACCAATTCGCTCGGACCAGCCGTAGCCGGCGCTGCGGCAATGGTGGCGACAACGGATACCACCTTGACCCGGTCCGGCTCGTTCGGAAAACGCGGACCGAATTCGCCTTGCATCCAGACGCAGGCCTGTGAAGGGCTGCCGGCGTTGGTGGCTCCGCGCAGCACTTTTTCGAATGCTTCGAACGCTTTCGCAGCCTCTTCGACGCCCTCTTTACCAAGGCGTGCAGTAAGCGACTCCGACTCATCAACGGGGTTGTTCACCCCCGCGCGCAGCCGGGCCGGCAATGCCGCGACGACATCCAGCAACGCCAGGTCGTCGCGCCGATCTCGCTTCTCGAATAGCGGAGCCGCAGCGGCCATCAACAGAATCGAAGCCGGTCCACCGCTCGACCACCGCCAATCGCGAAACGCCTTCAAGTAGCGAATCACGCGGCGGAACTGATCGCCCTTGGCCTCCACCTCGCCCAAAAACCATTCCTTCACAGGCCTGGGGTCGGAGGGCATCCAGTTGCACTCGCGGTGAGCCAGGAGCACTTTATCAGCGGGCAATGCCGTCCAGGCATCCCGCTCTGCCATGTTCACCGCCTCCGTCAGCGAGTCATAGCCGTATCGCTCCATCGAGGCTTTCGCGAGCGTGACGAATTCTTCGTCGGGGATGGCGTACAACGGAATGTCGATGTGGGCATAGGCCGCAATGACAATCCGGATGCATGTCGGCTTGTCGGTGACAAGCTTCCAGTGCTTCTCCTCGACCAACAGCCTCAAGGCTTCTTCAGCAGCTGCAAAGAACACCGTTGTGGCCCTGCTGGGACGCTTCGTCTGCGAGACAAAACTCAACGGCAGATAGCAACCATCATCGACATCCGCCTGCTGGGGCCGTTGTGCCGGGCCGTTCAAGGTCTTGTACGCCCACGATCCTTGCGTGAAGAAGCGTGGCTGCGGCACGTCGTCCGTGTACCCGCGTTCGCGCAGCACGCGCGGAATTCCGGTGCGAAGGCAGTTCCTGACATCATTTCGGGCGCTGGCGATCCAGGCTCGTTGCTCGGGCGACAGATCCAGCTCGTCATGCATGCAGGATTCGTCATCGACGGTGGTAAAGAAAAGCGGGCTCAGGTTCAGCATTCGGCCTCCGGCACATTCTTGTTGGGGCCGTGATAGAAGGTGGGTGCGCCGGCCTGGTGCGCTCGAAACGGTTGGAAAAGAGGGTCGCCAAGCGCGCGCTGCGCTGCATGATTGCCGCGGTCCTTCAGCGTATTCGTGGCGCCGATGGAAACCCGGTCCAGCGCCTTTACGTCCTTGCTTTGATCGGGCGTGGCCTTGTCGTCGATCTGGAAGTAGTTGCTACCCAACGACTGGCGCAGCATGTAGTCCACCGACGACTCCTGGGCAGAGATCACCAGATCGAACAGCCCTCCGCGCCACTTGCCGAATCCGCGGTCGAGGCTGGCGCCGCCACGGACGGTTGCACCGATCGTCATCGTGCCGATGGACAGCACCCGGACCAGTGCATTCTGTTTCGGCGCGAGGAACGTATTGACTTCGTGCAGCCCGAACAGTCCTGGCGCATTGCCGACCAGTCCTCCATCCGCAAAGACGCCACGATCGTTGCGCGCTAGCGGAAAGTAAACGGGCGCAGCGGCGGTCGCCAACGCCACATCCACGATCCTCATGCGGTGGTCCATCTCAAATGAGGGATGGTGAGGCGTTTTGAAGAACTGGCCGCGCCCCGTCGAGTAGTTGACGGCTGGCACGAGAACGCGGTGCTTCAAGTTGCCGATCGTGGCGTCTTGAAAGCGCTCGGTCAGCACGCCCCGCAACCCTGCGGAGTCGTGCTTGGCGGTCAACCAGAAGCCCAGAAGGCGCCGAGCGAGACTTCGGCAACCAAAGATGCGGGAGCCCTGTCGTTCGAACAAGGCTTTGAGTTCAATGGCGGGGATTTCCGCGGCCAGCCCCAAGGCCAGCATCCCGCCTGCAGAGGTGCCGCAGATCAGGTCGAAGTGCGAAGCGATGGGGCGGCCTAGCACGGCTTCAAGCTCGGCAAGAACCGTCGCTGTGTACAAGCCGCGATAGCCGCCCCCAGACAGGGCGAGCACATGGTAGGTGGGCACGCCCATCATGGCACTCAGCCCTTCGGCGGGAAGGAGTCGTTACCGTGGCTGTCCTTGTCACGGATGCGACCGTCCGGACGGTGGATGACCAGTTCGGACTGCTGGTTGCGTGCGATGTCCCGCGCCGCGTCAATGGCCTGCTGCTGCGTATCGTGCACGGAGGTTGCCCGTTGATTGCCGGCACCCTTGACGGCCCAACCGTCCTGGTGAGGAACTACATGCTGATTTTTGCCTGTCATGGCGAATTTCCTAAAGTTGAACCATCGAGACCCCGGCCAGCCGGCCGGGTTGCCAATGACCACCGGTTGAAGCAAAATTCGTTGCTCTTGCAGACAACGGGCGAGTCAAGCCAAATCAACTTGCTGCAGTCGTAGAACTCACTTCTGTTGTCTGGCTGGACAACAATGTATCAGACTTGGTGCCAAACTGCAAATGGTGGGCTTGGTGCCGCAGAACGCAACTGCTTCGGACCGGACACACACCGTTGTCCGCCGCAGCCACAAGGAACGGAACGGATGTCACAAACAGGCCTGGGCGTCGCCCTCAAGACGCTACGCGAGCGCAGAACCCTCTCATTGCGCGAAATCGGTCAACTGTCTTCGGTGGACCATGCCTATGTCCACCGGCTGGAGTCCGGCGAAAAGACAAATCCGTCAGTGGACTTAGTCGAGAAGCTGCTGAAGGTTCTCAAACCAGGTGAAAGAGATGCTGCGCTGGTGATGTGGCTTGTCGACCATGCGGAGGCCGATCCCCGCCTTGTTGAATTCGTGCTGAACGATCCTTCCATCAGCATCGACATCTTTTCGGCTGCAGCAGGCGTGAGGCATCGTGGAAATACAAGGCCCGATCCCGCGACACTGATCGCCCGGATACAGCGAGCATTCGAGGACGAGGATGACTGAATATGGATGAAGCGGATGTCACACAGAAAGCACGGGCCTTTGTTGCGAAGGTTGATGTGTCCGGCATCCGAGAAGACCTGACGCCCTATGTGGTCGCGGCCAACGCCAAAGTCAAGAAAGAGGAGCTTAGTGAGGGGGAGTCCGGCTACACGATCACCAAGCCGAATGGCAAGCACGTGATCACGGTGAATTCGCTGGAGACAGAAGAACGCCAACGCTTCACCATCTGCCACGAAATTGCGCATATCGTCCTTGCGCTGGAATCGAGCCACGAAGAGGTGCCGTCCTGGTCCTATGCGAAGCGGCATCCGAACGAAATCGCATGCGACACTTTCGCCGCCGAGTTGCTGATGCCGTATCAGCAATGGCTATCGCTTGTGCCCAAGGAAGAACCTTCGCTGGAGCTGATCCAGGGCATGGCGGCGCTTTTCAGCACATCATTTCCCGCCGCTGCGTCGCGGTTCGCCTCCCTCAGCGACATCCCTTGCGCCTTCGTCACCATGGAGCGCGGTGCAGTGCGCTACGCGGCACGCTCCACCAGTTTGCGACAGGCTGGGGCTTGGATATCTCCCAGGTCTGCCATTCCTGTCGGCTCTGTGGCTCACCGTCTCCGTTCTTCAGGCAGCAGTGCTGCCGACACAGATGAGGTTGCACAAGACATCTGGTTCGACAACTGGGAAAAGGGCCTCGATCTCTGGGAACTCTCCAGGCACTACGCACGTACTGACACCACGACCTCGCTGCTCTGGTTCGACAGCGACGATTTACCTGAGGTCGAAGTGAACCGCTTCGGTGTACGCGTCGAGGACGACGGTGGCTTGGCTGAACTCACTGGGCAGCTACCGTGGCCGGGACGCAGCAGGCGCCGCTGAGACCATTTGCGTTCGTGTGTCTGAGTGGCCACATGGCCTCGAAGATGTAGGGTGGATGCAGTGTCAAAGGTCAAAAGATGTTTGGTGTCGATGAGTCGCCATGAAGAGTGAGACGGAGATTATCTTGAACCGCTTTCACAGATACTTCTTGAACGTCGCCGACGCGATGCACACCGCGACGCCGAGCAGCGCCGCGCTGGGCAGCAGGATCAGCAGCGGATGCACGCTGACCGGCAGCGCGAGGTAAGTGACCCAGGGCAGCACCGCCAGCGGCATCAGGCTGGCTCTCGCCCGGTGGTAGACGAAGCCCGATTCGCGGCCGGCGCCGAAGCCGCGCACGTCGCGGCGCACGAGCCCGTCCACCAGGCCGGTGAAGGCCGCCATCAGGAACAGCGGCAAGGTCAGGACCAGCACCAGCAGCCGCACGAGGAACACCAGCACTGTGTACGCCGAGGCGATCAGGTAGCTCTCGACATGCACGTAGAGCTGACCGATGTAGTAGCGGAAGTCCTGCGCCTGGCTGCGCGCGCCGGCACGCGATTGCGCCGCCGCGTCGCGTATCCAGTCCAGCAGGCCCGTTTTCACGAACAGTCCTTGGTAGGCCCACTCGACGAGCTGGAGGGCGCTGCGCCCCGGCTCCTGCACCAGCACGCTTTGCGTGAAATGCTCCGAGACCTGCGACAGCTCGTAGTTCAGCATGCCCTGCGCATGGCGCCAGCCCTGCTCGGGCCAGAAGAAGTGCATGCCGATGCACTCGATCGCGATGCACAGCACCAGCGAACCGGCCAACACCCCGAACAGCCGGAACGGCAGCGTGATGAGGCCTGCGATCAGGCCCTGCTGGCGAACCTGCTGGCGCTGGACGGCGACGGCGGGGTCGCTCATCCCGTGGCCCCTTCATCCGCGCTGGCCATCTGCTTGAAGTCGGCGAGCAAGTCGTCGGGCAGTGCTTGGTCCTGCAGTCCGGGAAGCCCATTGTTGTCCCACCAATCGCCGGCCTCGACGTAGTGCTGGCGCATGTAGCCGGCCAGCTCCTGCAAATCCTTGGGCATGGCCTCGTCGGGGTCGGGCGCCGGCAAGGGCATGCGCACCTTCCAGAGGTGCCCGCCCTCGATCAGTGCAAAGCACTGGCCCTTGGGCAGCCCGACCACGTGCGCCGGTTCAATCAGCGGCACGCTGTTGCTGCTGATGCGGTCCTGCGTGTTGGAGGTGAAGGCGGTGTTGCCGGTCGGGTCCGAGCTGTCGGTGGCGCCGCTCATCACCGTCGTCGTGTAGACCTCGACCTTGGGCAGTTGCCGCGTCAGCAGTTCGGCCGTGGCGGTCTCGCGCACGCGCAGCATGAACAGGTTGTTGAAGTTGCCCACCACCTGGCCCGCCTTCGCGCGGTTGCCGATGCGTGCCTCGATGTCCGAGAGGGTCTGCGTGTAGGCCGTGACCTGGACGCCCGCGCCGCCGCCCTTGTTGACCATGGGTATGAACTCGTCGCCCATGAGTTCGTTGAACTCGTCGGCATGGACGTTGATGGGCACCTTGATGCCCGTCGCGGCACCCGGCAGGCCGTCGTCGATGCCGAACTTGTAGATGTGACCCGCGACGGATACGAGGTCGGAGAACATCGAATTGCCGACCGCCGCCGCGACTTCCGCGTCCGACAGTGCATCGAGGCCGACATAGACCACGGCCCGCTTCCTGATGATCTGCATCCAGTCGAAGATCGGGCGTGGGTCGGCGAGGTCCGAATAGTTCGGCGCCAGCAACTGCGCGATCTTGCCGGTGGTCAGCTTCTCCAGCAGCGGTAGGAGCGATGCGACGATCTTGTCGAAGTACGTCCTGTCGTAGCGCACCGCGCTGCGCAGGCCGTCGAGCACAGGGTCGTAGATGCGCACCTGCGACAGGTACTGCTCCAGCGCGACGACGCGCTTCTCGCGGCCGATCATGTTGCGCGGGATGTTCTTGTCGTTCAGCTTGGCTTCGAGCTGGACGATGACCTCCCAGGCCTTGGGCTCGTTCCGGGCGAAGTAGTGCTGGGCGTACTCGATGAACAGCGCATCGATGTTGATGACATGGCGCTGGATCAGCAGGTAGTCGGGCCGCTGCCCCAGCTCGACCAACGCCCGCGCGATGATGTTGACGAAGCGCCAGGCGAACTCGCGGAACGCCGCGCTGTTGCCTTCACCGGAAAGCTGGCCGGCGATGCGCGTGGCAACTTCCGAGATGCGTCCGAAGCGGCCCACCGCGTTGTAGCGGGCGCTGATGTCCGGCCAGCCCAGGTGGAAAACGTAGAACTCGCCTTCGCGTCCGGCGCGCTTGGCCTCCACGTACATGCGCTTCAACAGATCCGCATCGCCCTTGGGATCGAAGACGATCACGACCTCGTGCTGTCCATTGACCTTGCGCCGGATGTCCTGCGTGATGAACAGCTCGGCCAGGCGGGTCTTGCCGACGCGCGTGGTGCCTAACACCAAGCTGTGGCCGACGCGCTCGGCCAACGGCAGGGTGACGTCGACCTCGTGCGGCTCGATGCCGTGCAGCCGCGGCAGGCCGCCCACCGGCGGCAGCGGCCGCGCCGGGTTCAGCGGGCTGTCCCAGGCCAGGGCCTTCGCCATCTTGGACAACGGGTACGGCGCGAACTCCAGGCGCTCTTCCATGCGCCGTGCCATCCGATAGATTGCCGTCGGCTCCACGTAGCGACGGAACTCCGACCGATACGTCTGCATCAGTCGGTGCGTGTGACGCTGGTCCCAGTGGAAGCCCCGGCCGACGAACAGCCGCTGCTGGCTGACCGGCACGTCGCGGCTGGTCATCACGTAGCGCGGCAGGCGCCGGATGTTGCGCCGGTAGCGCAGGATGGCCCAGGCGTCGCGAAAGCGCAGCGCGCCGAAGGTGAGGAAAGCGAGCGCGCTGCCCAGGCCCAGCAAGGGACTCAGCGCGAGCGACCACGGGGCCACCAGGCACAGAAACGCGGCGCCCGCACAGACCGCGACGGTGTATAGCTCCACCGCTGGCCGCAGCAAGACTTCGACGGCTTGGGACTGGGGCATGGCGGGTGCTTCACGTCACGTCAGGGCTCGATGCCGGTGGCGGTGATCAGCACCGGGTAGTGCTTGAGCCCCAAGCGCTGCGCCAGCTCGTCGCCCGAGGCCGGCGACAGCATCAAGCCCGGTGCGAGGCGACGCAGCGCGGCCAGGGCTTCGGGCGTCGCCACGTTGACCACCAAGCCCACGGCGCGTAGCGCCTGCAAGTCCTTGCCCCGTCGTTGGAGCCAGGCTCGTGAGCGGTCGTCGTCGCCGATCAGGAACAGCGGCGTCAGGCCCGGCGCGCGGATCACGCGGCGCGGCTCGTCGCCGGGTGTCAGCCGCATCGAGCGCACCGGCAGCATGGCCGCCTCGGCTTCGGCCGGGCCGCCAATGCGCGGCTTGGTTTGCGGCGTGGCTGGCTGACCGGGCTGCGCATCCTGCGGATTCAAGGCCCGGTAGTACGGCAGCGCCGAGGTGCCGCCTTTGTCCTCGACCACGATCAGCGGCGGGGAACTGTTCTTGGTAACGGGGCCGCGGTCCTGCGCGTCTGCGGTGGTGGCCAGCAGCGCCGCAGTCGCGGCGACGAGGATGCGGTTCATGGCATGGGACTCCGGGCAGAGGGAAGTGAGGCTCCCGGCCCGAGCACGCGGGTCAGGTGCTGGTGGACGCTGCGGCGGTAACGGGCGGCGGGCGCCCCGCCCGCGGGGCGGTGGTAGCGGCCGATGGCGACCAGCCAGTCCTCGCCCGGCGTGTGCTGCTCCTGCAGGATTTCCGCGGCGATGGCGAGGTTGCGGTATGGGTCGAGCAGCTCGCAGGGATGCGCGTAGCGGTGCGCGTGGTAGCCGAGGTTGACCTGGCCGAGGCCGGCGTCGATGCGGTTGACCGGCGTGCGGGCGAGCGCCCGGCGGATGCCGGCGCAGGCCTCGGCCCGCGTGGCATAGCGTTCGGCGCGGCCGGCGACGTTGAGCGTCCACGGCCACGGGATCAGCCGGCCGCGCAGCCGGGCGCCGCTCTCCTGCAGCGCCACCGCATACAGCACCGGCGACGGCACGCCCGCCTGCTGGGCGGCGAGCTGGTAGGCGGGTGGTGGCACCTCCTGGCCGAAGACGATGGCGGCATGGGCGCTGAGGCCGAGGACCAAGGCCGCGCAGCCTGCACGGCGGGTTACTGCCGCTGCCATTGGCCGTTGACCTCGCGCACCACGGCGGGCAGATCGCCGGGCAGGCCGAGCGACAGCCAGCGCCCGGCGTCATGGTTGAGCGTGATGGTGCGGGAGCGCACGCGGCCGGCGTCGATGCCGGCCTGCGTCGCCCACTGGCGGATGCGGGCGTCCTCCTGGCGGCTGCCGACCATGTAGAGGTCGAAGGCGGTGCCGGCCACCTGCAGCTGGCGCACGCGCTGCTCGCACGACGGGCACTCGGCCTTCACGAAAACCGCCAGCCGGCCCGAGCCCCGGTTGCCGGCGCCCGGCGCCTTCGCACCCGGCATGTTCACGCGCTGCTGTCCCGGATAGAGCCGCTTCCACGCCGCGTCGTAGGCCCGCTGGTAGGCCAGCGTCTTGCCCACGCGCTTCGATTCCGCCTGCACCTGCAGCTCCGCATAGCGGTTGCGTTCCTCGTCGCTGCGCGCCTCGATGCCCAGCGCCGTGAGCGGATCGAGGTTCGGGGAATAGATGCCCAGCGGCCCCTGCATCAGTTGGCGGTAGCGCGCCCACTCATCGGAGCGCAGGCCCCAATCGCGCGCCAGCCGTTCGTCCAGCGCGGCGTCGCTGCTGTTCTGAATCTGGGCGGGCACCGTGCGCGAGGACGCGACCGGCGCCGACTGTGCCGAGGCCGTGCCTGCCGTTCCTGCGACAGCGGCGAGGATGGCGGCGAAGCAGATCGCGGCGTGCTTCATGGCCGGCTCCTACGGCAGCGCGAGGCGCTGGGTCTGTCCATCCACGCGGAACACGGCGGCGCGCGCCTCGATCGCCAGCAGATGCCACGCGCCCACGGCATCGCCTTCGCGCAGCAGCCACACGTCCAGCACCGACGACGCCTTGGGTGCCGCCACCGACAGGAAGCGCTCGCCGCCGCGCAGCTCCACGCCCACGACGTTGAACGGCGGTTCGGGCACCTTGGGCTTGGCCGGCTCGGCGGTGCGCCGGGGTGCCGCGGCAGGCGCGGCGGTTCGCTTCATGCGAGCTTCGAGGTCGCCCATGCGCGCCTGCAGCGCCTGCAAGTCGCCGGCATGGGCGTCTGCGCCCTGGGTGTGCTCCACCTGTGCCAGGCGTTCGTCCAGCAACTTGCGGGCGGCCTCGAAGTCGGGTTGGGTGACGGGCTTGGGCTGGTTCTTCGAGGCCGCCGCCTGCTGTTCGAGTTCGGCGACGCGCGTGTTGAGCGCCTGCACGTGGGCATCCTGGGCGCTGGCCTGGCTTTGCTCGCTCAGGCGCGACAGGCCCACGCTGTTGACCACGGCCAGGATGCTCACGAGCAGCAGCCATGCGGCCGCTGTGATCTTCAACCAGCGCGCGCGGCCGGCGTTCTCGTCGGGAAGCTGCGGGATGGTCATGGCTGGGCCTCCTGGGGCACGTGGGAATCGGCGGGTTCGGCGGCCGGCGCGCTCGGTGCCGGAGCCGCGGGAATCGGGCTTGCGCTCGGCGCACGCGCAGTCGTCACGCGCGTGAAGCACACCGCGCGCGAAGCGTCATCGACGGACAACTCCCAGGCCGGGCCGGCGAGTGCCAGCAAGGCATCGCGCAGCGGCAGCGGCCCGAGCCGCAGGTGCGCCGCCGGCAGCGGCAACGCGTACAGCGCGGTCGCCTCCGTCGCGTCGCAGAGCCGGTAGCCGGTGCGCAGCAGCACGTGCCGAAGGGCATCGCCGACGCTCGCGTCCAAGATCGGCGGAATCGAAATCTCGATCACCTGTCGCAGCAGGTCGCGCTGTGCCGGTTCCGGCACCATCTCGACCAGCGTGTAGCGCCCGTAGCGGGCCACCGGGATCAGGCCCGGCTCGGGCTCCGGGGCGATGGTTCTGACCAACACCGCAGGCTCGGGGAGCGAGTCATGGACAGTGGGAGGGCTCGTCGTGCCCGTGGCGGCGCAGCCGGTGATGAGCACGCAGCCGGCCAGCAAGGCAGGCACAGCCAAGCGGTGAGCGACGCAGGTGAGTGGTTGCATGGGGCAATTCCCTGGAACACGGAGCCCTCACCATCGCCGCCGCGAAGCGTTCGGGCAGCAAACAAAGGGAACTGGCAGGCGCCCGACTTCATCGCGCGCCATCGATGCACGGAAAAAAGAAGCCGGCGCCCCGAAGGGCAGCCGGCGTGGGTGGGTGGATCAGGCCGCGACGAGTTGCCGGGCCAGTGCCACCTCGACGGAATCACCGTCCTGGTTCAGCACGTCCAATCCCGACTCGGGCACGTCTCCCGACGTGCTCTGCGAGACCATGATCTTTCGCGCCATCAGCCCCAGGCAGGTCATCTGCGAGGAAGCCGCGTAGCCGAGGTAGATCACGCGAACCGGCAGCTTCTGGCCGATGCGCCATGAGCGCCGGGCCGCCTGCTGCAGGCTGTAGACGTTGTAGCCCGACTGCATGAACACGATCGTCGGAAACTCCAACAGGTCCAGGCCGGTTTTCACCAGCTCGGGGTTCGTGATCAGCACGTCGATGCCGCGGTCCAACTGCTCGGCGATCCAGTCCTCGCGGCGGGAGGCATCCACGCTTGCGCGCAGCACCGCCACCTTGAAGCCTTCCTGCTCCAGCAGCACCTTCAAGCGCGACGTGGTGTCGCGCGTGCCGGTGTAGACCGAATAGACCAGCGTCTTGCGACCCGCAGCCTTCTCCTGCTTGCAGATCTCGATCAGCTCGCGCTCCTTGGGCATCACCTCCAGCTCGTTGAACTGAGCCGGAACGAAGGCCAAGGTCTGGCGTGTGCGCGGGTGCACCACCGTCTCCGACCGGAAGCAGCAATCCGGCCAGGCCAGCAGCACGTTGAGGACCACACCGAGCAGCGTCGTGTCGCGCTTGGCCAGCGCCTGTTTCAGCGCCGAGGTCAGACGAAACGACAGATCGCGATAAGCCGCGGCTTGCGCCGTGTCCATCGCCACCTCGCGGAACTCCTCGTCGTAGGACGGCAGCACGTTGCCGCCGATGTCCTTCAACTTGAGGAATACCGTGAACGGCAGGACGCAACGCAGCACGCCCTTCGGGCCGAAGCCCGGCGCCTTGACCGTGCGCACCGAGACCTTGCTGCCCTTGGCCGTCTTGTGCGCCGTGCCCGTGCTCTCGGAATAGATGTCCTTGAGGATGCCGTGATCCCTCATGAACGCCATCGCGGCCGAGGTCATGCTGCCGCTCTTGGTCGGGCGGTAGCCGTCTTCGATCATTCGCCCAGGCAGGGCTCGGAACAGCAGGTGGAACAGGTCGTCGCCGTAGCCGCCCATCAGCGTGCCAGTGAGCAGCAAGGCCTTGCGCGCCTTCGCTGCGAGCACGCCCATGGCCTGGCCTTGGGCGCTACCGCCGTTCTTGTACTCATGCGCCTCGTCGGCGATGAGCAGGTCGAACGTGCCTTGCGGCAAGTACCTTTTGATGAATTCGCTGGGCTGATACCCGCCCTCGCCGAAGCCGAACTCCATGTTCGCCATCGCCCGCTCCATGCGGTGCGCCTGACGATCCGAGAACACCAGCTCACCGTTGGCATCCATGAGGTTGATGAACTCGTGGATGTTGTCGCCCAGCATTGAGGCCAGGAAGCCGTCGCCGAACTTCTTCATCAGCTTATGCGCCGTGACCTCTCCGATGGTCGGGATGCGCTGCAAGGCTTTGAAGACGGCCGTGGACTGGTCGCTGGCGGACAGGCTCCGCGGTCGCATCAGCGTCCACAGCGGTGCGGCGCAATGGCTGCACCGGCGGCGGTAGTCCTCGGCTTCGAGTTCGACCGGGTTGATCGGCTCGCCGTCGAGATTGGTGATGACCTGGCCGCAGTCCGGGCATGCGCCCACTTCGCCGTGCCGCGTGCGCCGCACGTTGAAGACGGGCTTCCAGTGGAAACCCATGCGCATCCGCACGCGACCGAGAACGTAGAACTCCTGGCCGCGTACCGGCACGCCCAATTGCTCGCGCAGTTTGATGAGCTTGACCAGCGTGTCCGGGCCATTGAGCACCCAGACCTTGGCGCCGGCCACCGTCTCCTGGATTTCCCGGCGCCATTTGTAGACCAGGTGAGGCGGCGAGAGGATCAGCGTGCGGCGATAGCCTTCGGCGTGCAGCACGGCCGCCGTGGCGATGCCGACCGTGGTCTTGCCGCAGCCCATCTCGCCATTGACGATCGCGGCGCGTTCGCCGCGGTCGGCCAGCAGCTCGGTAACGGCATGCACCACCTCGGCCTGCGCGCCGAACAGCTTGCGCTTGAGACTGGCCAGCACGAGCTGGCGATGCGGCCGGGCCTGGCCGGTGTAGACGGGAGGGTTGGCGCGGTTGAGCGAGTCCAGCAGCTCGTCGCCGAATTCGGCAACGAAATCCTGAAGGCTCATCGCCAGGGGAGAAGCAGTCGCTTCGAGCACGTCGCTCTGGACGGGCGTGCCATCAGCGGCGGGAACGACTTCGGTATCGAGGGACATGGTGATGCTCCAAAGAAGATGGGGCATGCACCTCCCCCTGCGGGGCGATGGCATGCCCCGGGGTGGGAAGAGAAGAACGGCGCGAAGCCGCAGTGGAAGAACAGATCGACGGCGACCGTCAGGGAACAGCGATCAGCGGATGGTCAACACCTCGCCGCAGGTCGGCGAGCCTGGTGTCATGTCCCAGGCACGGATGACCGGCACGAACTTGTCGGTCAGGATGCGCGTCTCGGCCACGGAACCGTCGTCGCGCTCGGTGTACTCCGTGTGCAAGGTCTTCTCCTTGTGGGTGTCGCCTTTGACGACGAGCACGCGGCCCGTCTTGGACTTCACCACTCCGGAGATCGCACCTGCGGCGAGTGCCAAGGCGAGATGCCAATGCGATAAACCTCGCGCCGGGGACCGCAGCGACTGCTGCGCGGCGCCCAGGTGCGTGTCGAGCGTCGGCCAGAGCCCTTGCAGTCGGCCGACTTCCTCGGCGAACTGCTCGGGCTCCATCGTCACGCGGTAGAAGTGCTCCGGCTCGGCCGTGGCAGGCACCGTGTAGGGCAGGAACGGCCATTCGACTGGCAGCTCTTCCGCTTCGGCGTCGCCAAGACCTATCTGCAGCAGCAGCGCGCGCGTGGCCTTGACAGACTCCGATGCCTGGTCGCGCTGGCGAACCTTGCGACCGAAGATCACGACCTGCTTGAACTGCGTGTCCACCGCGCGGTAGATGCGCAACTCGGCGAAGTGCCGGGTCAGCCATCCGACCAGCTCGGCGTCGAGCACGTAGTGCGGGACGATGTAGATCAGCACGCCGCCGTACTGCAACAGCGGCAGCGCCTTCTGATAGAACAGCTTTTCCAGCCGAGCGCGGCCCTGGCCCTGGTAGCCGACGTTGCCGTTGGTGTCCTTGGACAGGTCGCCATACGGCGGGTTGAGCCACAGCAGGCCGAAGCTCTGCCGGCTGATCAGTGTGTCCATCAGGTCGCCGTGGATGCAGCGATCGACCAGTTGCCGGGCATGGCGTGCGCGCTCGGCCTCGTACTCGACGGCGAAGGCCTGGACCTGCTCGCGCCCGAGGGCGTGCGCGGCTTCGGCGATCGCCACGCCTTCGCCGGCGCAGGGATCGAGGATGCACAGCGGCCCGGCCGAGGCCTCGGCGGGCGCCAGTGCGGTGAGTGCTCTTTCGAGCGTGGGTTCATCCGTGGGGAAGTACCCGTTCTTGACGAAGTTGCGGGCGAGCCGCGGGAACATGAGGGCCATGGGAATCTCCTGGCATTGAAGATGAAGGGATGCGGACATGCGCGCGTGCATGTCCGGTGAAGGAACCTCAAGCCACCGCTTCGAGCGGTTGCGCCGAGGGGGTGCGGCTGGCGGGTGCGCCGCCGACGAGCGCGCCGCTGCGGATCAGGCCGCCCAGCACCTCGGTCAGCGTCGGCACGTCGATGGCGAGCCGATGGCCTTCCAGAGGCCCGAGGGCGAACGGCAGGCGCGTCAGCATCGACTTCGCCTGCAGCAGTTCCAGTACGCTGTCGCGCCAGGGATCGAGAAGCGGCAGCGGGCACGTGTCCCGCACCAGCGTCCACAGCCGGTCGAGCCGGTGCGTGGAATCGCGAGGCAGGAGCGCCAGTGCGCTGGCGTTGGCCTTGTCGGGTTTGACGCAGCGCCGATCGAACAGCCAGATGTTGGTCAGCGAGCCGAACAGCGTGCGCCGGTAGGCGCGTGCGCTGCGTTTCTCCAGGTTCTCGACGTTGCCGACGAAGACCGGGATGCTGGCGCCCTGCTCGGTGATGACGTGGAACTGATCCAGTCCCTGTTCGTCCCGGCCCAGGGTGAGGCGGGCCAGGAATTCCTGGACGGCGGTGTCGCGCGCCCAGAGGGAGATGAAGACCAGGTTGCCGTTCTCGTCACCGACGACGCCATCGGCCATCAGGTCGGGGCATTCGTCGATGCGATAGAGCGTCTTGGGGGAAGAAGGTGCAGGCATGGTGATGTCCTCGAAGTGAGCGGAGACAGCACCAACCGCGAGGGCAGTCACTGCCCCAGGGGGATGGAAGAAGACGCGGTGAGCGTCGTGGTGAAGAATCAGACCGTGCGTCGCAACGCACCGTAGCCTTGAAGGTCTGGACTACCTGGGCATGTTGTCGGCAACGCCGACGGACATGGGACATAGCCTGCGCCAAGGTGCGCCTACAGCGGGAGCGGAAAACCGACCCAGCGTCCAACCCTGTTTGCGCTGGCGCATCGCCCGCGGCCTGGAAGGACGGCCATAAAAGAAAACCGCCCCGGGAACACCGAGGCGGCAAAGATGACTGCTTGGCTCAGGGAGGAAAAGCCAGGGAGGTATGCAGTCGAACCGCAATTTTCGCGGCGGCAGCGAATTGCCGCATTAGGGTTACACCGAACCAAACTGAACGTGGTGCGCTGGCAGCACAGCGCCGCCAAAGAAAAAGCGGACCATGCCGCGAGGCACGATCCGCTTGTGGGTCAGGCTTTGAGCTGACGCAGGCCATCCGCGAGCAGCCAAAGCGCCCGGTTGAGCCGGACGTTCTGGTCGATGCTCTGAACGGGTCGCGTGCGCTGCTGGCGCCCGTTGGCGGCACGGCCAGTCAGGCCGCCCTTGACCAGGTTCTCCTGAACCCGGTTGAAGACCGACCAAAGATCGGCACGGTTGTCGTCGAAACGACGAGGCCGCAGGATCTGCGTCTCCGTGATGGGCAAGGCCTTGCCCGACTCGTCGTACTTCAAGGTCAGCGCCGACCTGGCGAAGACTTCGGCCTCGCCGTCGTCGAGGGTGATGACGCGCATGGCGTCGCGCGAGTCCTGCACGCGCTCGAAGCCGTGCAGCACCTCGTAGGCGCCTTCGATCACGTGATCGGTGACGTTGCCCTTGTGGGGCACGCGCACGTCGGCGAAGGTGTCGCCGCACACCAGGCCGTTGTGGCAGACGAATCTGAACATGCCCGCGAGCATCTGGTAGCTGCTGGTGCCGTCGTGCGAGTTGAGCAGGATGATCTCGTTCGCCTCGGCGCCGTTGATCTGGCTGGCGTGGCGAAGGCGCAGCATGTGCTTGGTGTAGTCGCGGCGATCCTCGTGTCGCACGCGGGTCTGGCACACCATGAACGGCTGGAAACCTTCTCTGCGCAGTTCGGTCAGCACAGCCGCCGTGGGGATGTAACTGTACCGTTCGGAGCGGCTTTCGTGCGGGGTGTCCGCGAAGATGGATGGGGCCACGGTGCGAATCTGATCGTCCGACAACGGATGGTCGGCGCGCAGCACCGGGGAACGAGGGGCGAAGCGAGATGCGAGTTGCATGATGATCTCCTTGCGGAATGGAGCAATCGGCATCCAGCGGCCGAGGCCGGATGCGTGCGATTGCGTAGGACGAAGAAAAGCCCTGCTGAACAGGGCCTGATGAAAGGGATGAAGAAGTGCGCCGCGTGAAGGCCGGCCTATGGGTTCGGAACCGGCTCCCAGCCGCGGCTGTGCGGGTTGAAGCAAAGCGCTTCCTGGCCTTTGAGGATCGGCGTGAAGCCGTCGAGAAAGACGTGTCGCAGGTACAGCGCGCGGTAGGTCAGTGCCTGCCACGCCTGTTCTTCGCTCAGGCCGTTGGCGATGAAGTGCTCGCGCAGTTCGTCGTCGTCGGAAACCTCGTTGTTGGCCAACTGGTCTTCGACGAAGCGAAGCAGCTCGGGCGGCAAGGACGACATGAGGGTGTCCATGTTCGCCTCAGTCGGTGGCTGCATCGCCGGCCGCTTTGCGCGTCGGCTGCTGGTGGAAGGCATGCACCCTTGCGCGCCAGGTGGCGCAGCGCTGCGGCGCCATGTCGAGATAGCGCAGCGGGCACGAGTAGCAGTACGGGTGCTCGGCCTCGACCAGGAACTTGTAGCCCCATTCGCGGCCCTCGCTTTCCAGCAGATGGCAGCCGATCAAGGTGGCCGACTCGCCGGGTGCGAGACCCAGGACGCCGGCCTGCTTGGCGGTGACGCGCGCCACCGTCCACAGCACGTTGCCGACCAGCGTGTGGTCGATGACCTCACTGCGCGACCGCTCGGTTTCCTCGGTTGCGGTCAGCTCGCGGATCAACTGATCGCGCGTCAATCGAACGAATGTCCAGCCCATGGAATGACTCCTGTGAGAAAGGGCCGGAGTCCTCCCGCCGGGGAAGGAGCCCCGGCGGGTGGTGGAAAGCCGCAGGCATGCGGCGTGAAATGGCGATGGGATCAGACCCTGGTGAGGTGCCAGTCCTGGGACAGCGGAGCGAACTCGTAGCCCAGGTCGCCGAGGCGGTCGCGCTGCTGACGCAGCACGCGCCGATCCACGGTGGCATCGAGCTTGACGACATCGCCCAGCGGCCAGAGTGTGCCGAACAGCGCCGCGTCGCCGTCGTCGTCCGCATGGGCCGTAGCCTCGGCAGACGCAGCAGCCGGCTCGCTGCCGAACGGCGTGGTATCGACCAGCGGGTCGCGCGAGCTGCGCGCCTTCTTCCGGCCGGCCGCCTTGGGGGCGGTCGTCGGCGTCGGCGTGGCGGTCTGCGCTTCCTCGTCGATCGGATCGACTTCCTGCGGACTCAGCCGGCGGGCGTCGTCACGGCTCAGGGCGTCGATGTTGGACAAAGTCATCCCACCCAGGAGGGCGCGGATCTCAATGACCATGCGGCCGTTGGCGGTGTACGTGGACGGGCGAATCTCCGCGATGGCGAAATCGCCCTCGTACTTGCCTTCGGCGTACTGGTCGAGTTCGGCGTTCTTCACGACGAACTCGCCGATGGAGGTCGCAAGGCGCCCGACGTTGAAGTCGCCGTTACGGCCGTGGATGGTCTTGATGGCCAATTGGCCGGGAATGGTGATCATGAAGAACTCCTGCGGACGAAGCTGCGATCACGCACACGGCCGTCATGGCGACGGTCGCATGCGCACGCGAGTGGGAGAAGACAAGGCCCCGGACTCAATTCAGAGTCGGGGCCTTGCGGATCAGAACGACTCGGCAACTTCCAATGCAGGCGCATCGGCAGTGGCTTCGTCGGCAGCTTCGGCGGCGGGCCTGGCGGGCTCGAACGCAGCGGCTTGCGGCTCAGCGAACGTCGCGGGGACATCCGTGTTACGCACGTCGCGTTCGTCGCGCTGGTCGGCATCGGTCGGCTTGGGCTCGGCCTTGTAGACGAGCTTGCCGTCGACCTTGATCCAACCGACGAACAGCAGGCGGGCCTTGAAGCTCACCCCCTGCTCGCCGGCACGCTTGCCCTTGGAGTAGGTGAAGGTGTCGGCCCACAGGTCGCCCAGACGGAAGCCGATCATCACTTTCTTCTCGGCATCGACCGCTTGGATGCAGCGGCGCACGAGGTGCTGCGCTTCGGAGCCCGAGACGCGCGTGTCGAAACGCACGTAGGCCACGTCATCGCTGGGGCCGTTGAGCGCCGCGATGTCGCAGGCCAGGAACGCATCGCCTTTCTTGGGCTTCACTTCGCGGATGCGATTGAGATACCCGAGTCCGGTGATGTGCAGGTCGAAGTAGGACTTGTCGGTGGAAGTGGTCATGGTGAATCTCCTGAGAACAATGAGGCGGAGACACACCCGACCCAAGGCGGGGAAGGTGTGGAACCCCCGCGTGGGTTGAAGGAACAGCTTGGGTGGCATCACCATCGGGAGAACCGATGGCTGTTCGCGCTGGGATGCCGGAGCGAACTGGTTGATCAACGCGGTCGGAACCGCGTCGCAGTCTTGAAGATCGAGACTGCCTGGGCATGCTGCTGACGGGCGTCAGCGGAACATGGCGGCAGCGTGGCGCCAGGCGCGCGCCCGCGCGAGCGGCAATCGGCACCGGCGGCTGTCCGCATTAGTGGCACCCTCTCGCCACCGGGTTGGGCAGGTACTGCCGCTTGCGGACCAGCATCTCGAAGGGCTCGCCCGCGCGGCTGGCGGTATCGAAGTCCACCACCACGAAGCCCGGTTCGATGGGCCGGTACTCCAGCCAGTGGATCGGCACTTGCCAGTGCTCGGCGCAGTCGCGCACGAAGCGCAAGGTGGCTTCCACTTCTTTTCCGGTGTTGGCGAAGCAGACGACGGCATCTGCGGGCAGGCCGCCGTTGGCTTGCAGCACGCGCCAGAGCATGTACGCGCTGGTGCGGCCGCCGCTGAAGCTGATGCAGGTCGGTTGCTCGATCTTGAACGGGTCTCGCATGCAGGCGTCACCAGGCGGTGGCACCGGCAGATGCCGGCGTGAGCGGCCCGAGCCGGACTGGAGACGAGCGCGTGCGATGCGGCCATGGGCCGCGGCACGAGATAAAGAGAAGCCCCCGTGAAGGGGGCTGGGAAGCAGTACGGTCAGTGGCCGGCCGGTGCAGCGGATACCGCCTGCATCGACAGGTGCGTGACCGTGGCCGACACTTCGAGGTCGTCCTCGCTGTGCAGGATACGGGTGAGGACCCGTTCCTGCAGGGCGAAGAACTCGCCGAAGTCGTCGCCGCCGAATTCGGCGCGCGCCAGTTCCCACCAGTCGTCGAACGCATCGACATCGGGGTTGCAGCCCACGGCGTAGGCGATGGTCTTGCGCCGCCCATCGGGCCGGCTCTCGCCGTGCTCGGCCATGAAATACACGCCCTGGTCCTTGACCAGGATGACGCGGCACTGGTTGGCCGCCGCCTCGGCAAGCACGGGCCGAAGCTCGGTGCCTTTGAATCGAACAGTCATGGAAGTGGTCTCCAACGGTGAAGGAAGAAGGTTTCCCGCCGCGAGGACGGGAAGCCGCTTGGGGACGTGAGGGGATCAGTGCTGGACGGGCTTGCGACCGGACAGGCGCTGTACGCGGATGAGGCGCCAGCTCCCGTCGTCGATCAGCCGCTCCAGCACCTGGCCCAAGGTGTCGAAGAACACTTCATCGACCCGCTCGACCAGCTCGCCTTCGCGATGCAGCTCCACCGCGTAGGTGTCGAGGCCGCGTTCGTAGAGCACGGTGACGCGCCCCTGGAACTTCGCCGAAGCGACGGTGAAGCCGATGGCCGGCGGCGTGGCGATGATGTTGCTGGGGCTCGGATCGACCACCGTGAAGTCCCGCGCGCCGGCATCCACCAGCAGGTGCGTGATGCGGCGGAATCCATCGGGCGCGGGCAACTGCTCCAGTTGGTGGATCAGCTCCTGCAGCTCGGGGCACTGCGGCTCGGGGATCGGCAGCTTGGCCGGCGCGGAACCCAGGATGAGCCGCTTCACCGTGTACGGCTGGCCGTCGGCGGTGAACTCAGTGCTCTCCTCGGGCGTATCCGCGCGCAAGCCGTCGAAGCGGCGCCGCGCATACGGTTCGACCTGCACCTTGGCGCCTTCGTCGGGCACGTCGGTGACGAGGGCCTTGTCGAGCACCGCGAACTCGGCCCGCCCCGTCTTGACGACGATGGCCTCGTCGGTGGTGGCGATGACCTTGCCCTCGAAGGGCTTGGGATCAACGTGGAAGCCCAGCGTCGAAACCTTGGGCTGGCCGTCGAAGATGTTGAACTTGAAGCTGCGGACGTTGGAAGGCACGTGGCCGCGAACCAGCGTCGGCATCTGTGCGCGGATGGCTTGGGTATCCATGGAAGACTCCTTGTGGCAACCAAGGGACTTCCGCCCGCAAGGGAGGTGTGTCCCTTGGGGGTGAGGTGGATGGACGCGACATGCGCCCGGAGAAGGAATAGCAACCAGCACGGCGAACCGTGCCGCAGCCTCGAAGGTCTCGACTGCCTGGGCATGCTTGCCGGCAACGCCAGCGAACATGCGAGCAGCGTGCGTCAGGCGTGGGCCAGCGACGCGGGGGAATCGGCACTGCGCGTCCACCGGCTTCGTCCAGAAAGAACACGAGCCCCGCGTGGGGGCTCGAAAGGTGGTGTCAGTCGTCGTAGATCGGCAGGCCGTCCAGCACCTGCGCATCGGCATCGAAGACCAGCATGCGCACGTCGGCGAGCGCGGCCAGGTGCAGCACGTGCATGAGGGATTCCGGCATGCCCTTCTTGCGATGCTCCTGCATCAGCCGCTTGGCCGTGATGCCTTCGACCGCGCGCAGGTTCTCGTCGGTCCAGGGCGTGGCGATCAGCTTCAACCCGATGGCCGGGCCGTACGGGATGCGGAAGGCGACGAACAGGAACAGCGTCGGCGTGGCGATGTCCGCCAGTTCGGCGAGGAAGCGGTGTGCGTCGGCGTCGAGGTGCGCGCTGCTGATTTCCCAGCACCGGCTGTAGTAGCCGGTTTCATAGCGCAGGCGCCGCACGACTTCCCGCGCCGCTTCTTCGGAGTAAGTGTCGCCCACGTGCAGTGGCTTGCCGTCTTCCTCGGCCATCACGGCATAGACCACGTTGCGGGCGAGCCCGTGGCTGCGGCATTGCGCCTGCAACTCGTTGGGGACCACCTGGTCCTCGGTGATCAGCACGAAGTCGTCCGAGAAGATGCAGGCCCGCCGTTCGACCTGGCTGTCCGGCAGATTCGACTGCGAAGGATGCAGCGGCAGGTAGGTCAGCGGGCAGTCGTCGTCGTAGGAGATGGCGAGCAGCCGCTGGACGGACAGGCCGTCGTAGCCGCGGACAAAGGGATTGTTGTTCGAGTAGGACATGGGATTTCTCCAGCAGGGGATGGCCGAGGCAATCCCCTGCTGGGGATTGAACCCCAGCGGGTGGATGAAGTGGCAGCCGGTCAGCCGGCAGCGGTAGAGGACGGGTCGCCCAGCGCCTTCAACAGGTCGAGCAGGCCGCCATTCGCAAGCTGGTACAGGCGGTTGTAGTCGTCGCCGGTCGGCGCCTGCTCCAGGCGATCCAGCCGCGCATCCAGGTTGAGGATGCTCTGGTGCACGTTGCGGGCGATGCTCAGCGCGGAAGGTTTTCCGGCCGGCTTAGGTGCATCGAGCACCGAAAGGACTTCAGCGGGCGATGGGTAGCGGCAGTCGGGTCCGTACTCGACCGGGAACACCTCGCGCCCGGTCAATCCGGTATTCGGGGTTCCGCTGCTGACATGCAGCACATACTCGTCGGGCACATCATTGCCGGCGTAGTCGAACACCACGATGCGCGGCTTGCGCACGTCGGCCGGCCAGCCTTCAAGGATGACCGCATCGATGTCGTCGTCGGTCACGAGCAGACCGATGGAAAAGTCAGGGGACATGAATCACTCCTTTCAAGAAAAGGAGGGACATGGCCCCATGCAGGGACGCATGTCCCTCGTGGGGTGGGAAGAAAAGAAGAACGTCGGCAGGCCGCAGCGCGGCTCACCAGCCGTTGTAGTTCAGCGTCAGGTCGGCGACGACCTTGCGCCGTTCCAGGTCGAGGCCGCCCAGGTCGGACAGACCCTCGAAGCCGCAACGCTTGAGCATCGCACCGCCCTCGCGGGCGTTGTAGAAGCTCACCATCGCGGACAGGAACATCCGCTGGCCGCTGCTCAGGACGCCGAGGGCATCGTTGAGCATCAGCAGCTTCGGCCGCAGATCCCACTTGGTGGTGGCACGCTGCAGGCCTTCGCGGGTGCCGTCGCCGAACCATTCGGCTCCGGCGATGTCGACGCCGCGTTTCCACGCCTCGAAGAAGGCTTGGGGCGCGGCGGCGAAGTGCTGGTGTTCCAGCTCGATCTGATCAAGTACCTCTTGAGGCAGGGCACGGTTCATGACATGGGCTCCTGGTGGTTGGACATCACGGGTGGAGGCGCTGCTGCCAGCGGCCCGTTTGCAGGGCGTGCTCGGCGGCGTGGTGCGAGCGGAAGTAGCTGACCGACTCCCGCGAGACCGGGCCGTCCGCATCGGCGGTGCCGATGTAGTGGCCGGCTGCGCTGCACAGCACTTGCAGGGGCAGGCGCTTGCCGACGCAGGCCAGGGCCTGGTAGCCGATGGATTCGGCTCGGGCCTGTTCAGCACTCAAAGGTGCCGATGCGAGCGCAAGGGACATGGTTTTCTCCTGTTGGTTGAAGACCGGGAGCACCACGCCCTGACGGGAGCGGATACCTCCCGAAGGGTTGAACATGAAAAGCACCCGCGTCGTGGCGACGCGCGTCCGCGGTGGTCGGTGCGAAGCGGACTGGATCGGTCAACGCGGCGAACCGCGTTGCAGCCTTGAGGACCGGGGCTGCCAGGGCATGGTGCTGACGACCGTCAGCGACACATGCGGGAAGAATGAAAGCGCGGCGGCACTCCGTCGCTGATCAAACGGAACCGAACGCCGTCCAGTTTGGGCCGAGCGCTGGCAAGAGCAGCGATGCACGATTCCGTTCGCCCACGACAAAGGCGCCGAAGCCTCGCAAGGCTTCGGCTGGAGAGAAATCAATCCACCTGTGGGCTGCAAGCAGGCCAGGCCATCGTCAAAGCCATTCGCTGCGTCAGCAATCTCACCCGGCCCGTTTCGTGGCTGGGGGCCGGAATCCTCTGGCGTGCATCCACACACAAAGGGAGCCCGTTGTTCCGCCGGCGGGCACCGGCACCGAATACCGTCGACCGCAAGCGGTCTCCTGGCGCCTCGCAGTTTTGCACACCAAGGCGTCAGGAGACCGCTCGCGTATCGGCGGAAGCACCTCGATCAGGGGAACCGCGGCGAACGCGATCCGGGGAGAAATGACCTTCTCGCCCAGCAGGCCGTGATGGGCCTGCAGGACGCGCACACCGTTGCAGAAGGGAACGCGCGCTGGGGAGTCCCGCGGGGTGCGGGAGGTTTGCCCCGCCGTCGGCAGCAGCCGGCGTGGCAGAGGGAAACGTGGGCGTCAGCTCGCCTTCGGAGACCGACGCCGCGGGCTTGGCGCTGCGGGCTTGCCTGTCGCGGTTTCGACCGGCTCCGTGCCCTTGCAGTCCGGGTAGCGGCTGCACGACCAGAACGCGCCGTTCTTGCCAGTGCGCTGGCGCATCGGGGCGCCGCACTGCGGGCAGCTCGGCGCGGGCGGCAGCTTGAGGGGGAGCGTTGCGCCGCGGTACTGCTGCACGAGCTGGGCGACCCAGGCCGATTGCTTGGCGATGAAGGTGTCCAGCGTCATCTGGCCGGCCTCGATCATGTCCAGCGCCTGCTCCCACACCGCCGTCGTGCCCGGATCGGCGATGGCCGCCGGCACCGCGTCGATCAGCGTGAAAGCCGCATCCGATGCGCGGATGGCACGGCCCTTCTTCACAAGATAGCCGCGTGCCAGTAAGGCGCTGATGACGTTGGCGCGCGTGGCCTCGGTGCCGATGCCCGTGGTGTCCTTGAGCTTCTGCTTCAGGCGTGGGTCGGTCACGAGCTTGGCGACGCCCTTCATGGCTTTGACCAGCTCGCCCTGCGTGTAGGGCTTGGGCGGCAGCGTCTTCAACGCCTTCAGATCGACCTGGCCGACCTGGCAGGAAGCTCCAGCACGCAGCGCCGGCAGCACCTGGCCGCGCTGCGCTTCCTCGCCGTCCGCGTCGTCGGGCTCCGGCGCCGCCAGTACCTGGCGCCATCCGGCCACCGCGATCTGCTTACCGACCGCGACCAGCGACTGCCCGCCGCACGTAAGCTGCGCCACCGTCCGGTCGAATTCGTGGTGCGGCAGGAACTGCGCGAGGTAGTGGGCGCGGATCAGCCTGTAGACGGCCAGCTCCTTGTCGCTCATCGCCGAGAGGTTCGCCGGTTCCAGCGTGGGAATGATGCCGTGGTGCGCCGTGACCTTGCCGTCGTTCCAGGCCCGCGAACGCTGCTGGCGATCCAGGCGGTCGATCAGCGGGCGCAGGCCGGGGTCGGTCTTGAGCAGGCTGTCGAGTACGGTGGGCACCTCGGCCAACATGCTCTCGGGCAGGTAGCCTGAGTCCGAGCGCGGATAGGTGGTCGCCTTGTGCGTCTCGTACAGCGCCTGGGCAATGTCCAGCGTCTCCTGCACGTCCAGACCCAACTGCTTCGAGCACACCTCCTGCAGCGTGCCGAGGTCGAACGGCAGCGGCGGCCCTTCGCGCACGCGCTCTGTTTCCACCGACAGCACCTGGGCGGCACCGGCCGCGCGCAGGCGCTCGGCAGCCTGCTGCGCCACCGGCTGTTGCAGGCAGCGGCCGGCGTCGTCGGTGCTGCCCTGCGGCGGCGTCCAGCTTGCGACGAAGGACTGGCCCGCATGTGAGAGTGCAACCTCGATGGCCCAGAACGGCACCGAAACGAAACGCGCGATCTCGCGGTCACGGTCCACCACCAGCTTGAGCGTCGGTGTCTGCACGCGCCCGACCGACAGCACGCCGGTGTAGCCGGCCTGGCGCCCGAGCAACGTGAACAGGCGGCTCAGGTTCATCCCGATCAGCCAGTCGGCACGCGATCGGGCGAGCGCGGAGAAGTAAAGCGGCAGCGTCTCGGCGGACGGCTTGAGCGTGCCCAGGGCCTTGCGGATCGACGCATCGTTGAGCGCCGACAGCCACAGGCGCTGGATCGGGCCGCGGTAGCCGCACAGCTCGATGATCTCGCGGGCAATCATCTCGCCCTCGCGGTCGGCGTCGGTCGCGATCACCAGTTCGCCCGCCTTGGCGACGAGCTGCTGCACGACCTTGAACTGCGCCGCGGTCGCCGCCTTGGGCTCGACACGCCAACGCTCGGGAAGAATAGGCAGTTGCTCGATGCCCCAGCGCTTGTACTGCTCGCCGTAGCCTTCGGGCGGAACCGCTTCGACCAGATGACCGATGCACCAGGTCACGACGACACCCGCACCGCTGTAGCAGCCGTTGCCGCGTTGGCCGGCGCCCAGCACACGGGCGATGTCCTTGCCCTGGGACGGCTTCTCGCACAGGAACACGCGCATGAAGCCTCCTTGGAAGTGTGCGGTCATCGGATGGCCCCAGCTTGGCCGGGCCAGCGGATGACGGCAGCAAGGAAGCCGATTGGCGCAGACACCGCTTTGTGATCGGCAGGCGATGCGTTGCCGCAGCGGCATGCGCGAAGCCGCAACGGCTGGCGCAGCGGGAGCGTCGTTTCGGGAGGGCGGCTGGAACCCGGTGGAACACCCTGGAGCTATCCCCTGGGGATAGCTGGTGCATGGCGGGCGTCTGACGGTTGCTACAGCCGCCCCCTGCGGGGAATCAGCCCTTGGCCTTGGTTTCCTTCGGCGCCTTCGTCCCCTTGGTCTCCTTCGGCGGCGGTACTGCGGCCTCGGGTTCCAGCGTCCTGGCGCTGAGGGTCACGGCCTGGATGCGGTACGGCAGAATGCCGATGCGGCGGGCCTCGATCTTGAAGGTCGTGCGCTCGTTGTCGTCGGCGTCCTCCCACTCGTCCTTCACCGTGCGGCCTTCTACCAGCACGCGCATGCCCTTCTGGTACAGGTCTTTCCAGTGGTCGGCGTCGCGGTGCCACAGCTCCACCGGCGCCCAGAAGCCGCCGCGGTCCTCGAATTCACCGTCCTTCTTTGGGATCGGGTTGTCGAAGTAGACGTTCAGGCGCAGCAGCCGGCGCGGCTCGTCGTTGCCGTTAGGGAATTCGCGATAGTCCGGCGCGGAACCGATGTTGCCCTCGCCGACGAAGTGCGTGCTCATGGAGACTCCTTGGGGGTGGTGGATGGAACCGACGCGGCATGCCCGTGGACACGTCGCAGGTAAGCCGCTTCGGCCTGCGCGGCCTTGCTGGCGCACTCCTGGGCCTGGCGGCCCAGCGTGTGAAGGAGGCTGATCTGCATGTTCAAAGCGATGCGCTGCAGCTCCATCGCGTACAGGTCGTCGATCAGCGAGGCCGGCGTCGCCGGGCGGTCGAGCAGCGATTCCCACAGCGCCACGCCCATGGAAGAACGGTCGTGGTTGCGCCAGCGCAGGAAGGTCGTGCCTGCGCCAGTGGTCTGCTGGGCCAGTTGCACGTCGAGCAGCGAGAAGGGGTAGGCCCGCGCCTGTTGCAGCACGCGCCGCTGCGCCAGCCCGATTAAGTCGTCGCGCAGCGCCGTGCACTGGTTGGCCCAGGCCTCCAGACTCCCCTTACCTTTAAAAGGCTGTAAAAGGCCTTTTAGGTAGGAGCCGTGTTTCAGGCGCTGGAAGTCCGCCTGTTCCAGCGGCAGGAAGCGCGCCGGTTGGCCGGTGGAAGACGATGCAGTCATGCCTTCGTGCCTTCGCCGTCATGGTCGTGGTCGTCGTCCGCCACGTCGGCTGCGCCAGCGCTGGGTGCGGCATCCGCGGCTGTACCAGGCTTGCCCGACCGCCGTGCGATCGGTGGCGCAAAGCGCGAGCGGCGCGTGCCTTCGAGCACGTCCTGCGGCAACTCGCCGAACTTCTCCAGCGCCGCCCGCGCCACCGCGTTCTTCGAGGCGAAGTCGTCGCGCGTCGCGCCGGAGTAGCGGTACTGCTGTGCCAGCGAGAACAGGCTGCGCAGCGCATGCGCGCCGTCGTTGAGCCAGCGTTCCAGCGTGCTGCGGTCGATCAGCGCGGTGTGGTGGGCGAGGATCAGCTTGCGGGCCAGGTCGTCGTAGTCGGCCAGCAGGTACACCGCCATGAAGCCGAGCTGCGCATTGACGAACAGCGGCAGCTTCACGGGCTGCACGTTCATGTTCTCGCCCAGCGACAGCGCGGGCGGCACGTCGGCCAGCGCCTGGTCCACCTGCTCACGCAGCGCCTGCAAGCTGTCCTTGGTCTGCGTCAGCTTGTCCTCGATGCGCAGCATCCAGAAATCCGAGTAGGGATCGTCCTGCTCGGCGCCGCGCTTCATCTTGTTCATCACGCTGATGTAGCCGTTCAGGCCGATGATCCCGGGCCGGCCCTCGGCAGGCGCTCGGCCATGCCAGATGCGTGAAGCGTGGTGGGTGTGCAGCGTCAGCGACATCGCGCTGCGCAGCGATCCGAGATTCAACTGCAGGGGCGGCTGGGATTCATTGGCCATGGTGACGACTCGCGGTACGGGAACGAGCCGCCAGCATCGGCATCGCCCGGAAGGGCGTCAGTCAACAAACCGCAGCGGGTGCGCTCCCGGTTGTCGCCCCGGAAGGTCGCGTGTTCCGTCTATCCCCAGGGGATAGGTCCGCGCCGGGCTGCGACCGTGCGACGCATGACAGAACCGAAGCCGATGCCTGGAAGGCTTCGTGTCCCAGCTATCCCCTGGGGATAGCTGCTCAGGAATCGCCCAGGGTTGAACGCAGTTTCGCCAGGTAGGCCCGCGCTGCCTCGCGGCCAGGGCCGTTCGGCGCGGGCGGTGGCGGTGCAGACGGTGCCGGTGCGGCTGGCCGTGGCGGCGGCGCAGGCGGCGTCGATGGCGAACCGCCTTCGCCGGCCCAGGCCTTGAACTCGCCGCGGATCGCCTTCTGGATGATGCCGAACAGATAGCCGGCCGGGTTGCGTACCGCGCTGTTGCGGCAGCGCGCATCCCATTCGTCCAACACCGCCTGCCGCAGCGACTCGTCCACCTGCTGCAAGGCCACCATCGCGCCGCTTTGCTGCTCGTCCTTCAAGCGCAGCAGGCGCTCGGGCAGGCGCAGGTGCTGCAACGACTTCGCGCGCGGTACTGTACGTACTTGATTTATACGATCCATACGTACAGTACGGTCCTCCTTCGGATTCCGAAGTGAGCCGTCTGGCGCGGATTTCAGCCCTGCTTCGGATTCCGAAGACGGGCCTTCGAGATTCCGAAGCAGGCCGTCCTGGCCTTCTTCGGATTCGTGATCCACAGGCGCTTGTGGATAACTCGCGTCCGCCCATTCGTTGCGCGCCATGCGCTGTGCCAGCACCTGCAGCCGCGTGGGCAGCGTGCGGCCGTTGAGCATCGGGTCTTCGGCGATCTCGCGCAGGGTGTTCATGCCGACGATCTGCACCGCCTTCGCCGCATGGGTCAGCGCCTGGCCGACCAGGCCGAGGTAGTCGGGGTCGAGCTGCATCGCCTCGAAGGGTGTCAGCGGTTCGTCGTGCAGCATGTAGAGGTTGCTCAGGATGCGCCCGGTCTTCGGGTCGCGGCGCCGTCGCACCAGGCTCAGCCAGCGCGTCAGCCGCAGCAGCGTCAAGGCGCGCGCCACGGTCTCGTGCGAGGCCTGCGCCGCGCAGGGCATCGAGGCGAGGTAGGGGCGAAGCTGGTCGTAGGTCGGGAACGCCGTCACGCCGTCGCTCTGGAGCTGCAGGCGGAGCACCTGCCAGGCGTTGCGCTCCAGCGGCGTCAGGCGCCGGTCGAGGAACAGCGCACGCGGCACGCTCTCGTGCCGGTTGCCGCTGTAGAGGAAGCCGTCGCTGACCGGCGCGGCCGGCGATGCAGCAGCAGCGCCGCGCGGGGCTGGCGGTGTCGGTGGTGCCCGTGGCACCAGTTCCCGCAGCGCGTCGTCGAACAGTGCCGACAGCGCCACGGGGCCATCGCGCCGGGGTGCGCCGCCGGTCGCCATGGCCTACACCAGCCCCTGGTCGATCCAGTTGCGTATCGCCGACCAGATCACCGACATCGGCAGGTTCAAGGTCTCGGCCAGGTCCATGGTCAGCGTCAGCATCGCCACCTCATCGTCCAGCGCGATGCCGCGCTCCATGACGCCGGCCTTCCACTGCTTCCACAGCGCCGTGTCCTGCGCCTCGTCCAGCACCGGATGCCGCCCCTTGCGCTTGGGCAGGCCGAGGATGTCGCGGCGCAGGGCCACCTCCTGGTGCGTAAGCCCGTAGAAGCGGCTGACCATCTCCGTGCTGGCGCCCAGGCGCAGCATGCGGTCGACCGTCGCGATCTCTCGCTCCACGTCGTGCACTTGGCTCAGCAGCCGCTTCAGCACATCGCGGTTCACCGACACCGAACACCACGACACCGTGGCGTTCACCAGCATGCTCACGAGTTCGGGGTGCTTGAGCGCGTCCAGCTCCTCCTCGCCGAAGCCCATCGCCTTGCAGCGCCGCAGTTGCCCATTGCGCAGGTCGTGCAGCGCCTGTGCGATGACGGCCTGGTTGAGCGGATGCGGTGCCGACATGATGGCCTCTGCTCAGGCGCCGTGGCCGGGGTTGCTGGAGGCCGCGCCGGTCTCCAGATCCAGCAGTCGGCGCGCCATGCGCAGCAGCCGGAACAGCTTTACCAGCCCGGCATCGCTCAGGCGCGGATATGCGCCGCCGCCATGCAGCAAGGCCGCTAGGTCGTCGGCCAGCCGGGCGCCATCGAAGCCGGGGGCGGGTCGGGGCGCGGCGCACAGCGCATGCAGCAAGGTCAGCACCGCACACGCGAACGGAGGCAATGAGCGCACCGCCGGGGGCGCCACGCAGACGAAGCCCATGCCGCCTTCGCTGGGTTCGACCTGCCCGGCCACGTCGGCTTCCTCGGCGATCTCGCGCGCGAACTGCGCGATGTGCACCCGCAGCCGATCCGGCACATCCAGGCCGGGCTCGATGTACCAGACATCCGAGATGGGGTATAGCCCGCCCGCCTGCACAGGGATCGCGCGCAGCGCGTCGGCCTCGAAGTCGGGCAGCTTGTCGCCCATCTGATCGGCCACCATGCGCTGGATGGATTGCAGGCGTTCGGTGGTCGGGGCCGGGGACACGATGTGACCCTGCAGGCGTTCGTCATCCTGCTGCATGCCCTTGTCGCTGGCGGCCGGCGTGGAACCGGCCTGCGCAGCCTGGCCAGGGCCAGGCTCCGACGACTGCACCGAGGGGCCGGGCGGCAGCGAAGGCGGTGACGGTGGTCGCGGTGGCCCGGCCGGCACCGCAGGTCTTGCCGCCTGCAGCGGCGCAGGATCGCTGGTCAATGCGCGCTGCCGGCTCTCGCTGTCGTCGATTTCCAGGCTCAGCGTGTCGTAGTCCGCTTCCAGCAGCTCGGCCATCTGGCCGACCAGCTCGTCCTGCACCCGCTGCGGTGAGAAGTTGTCGGGCTGCGTGTCGAACTGCGCCAGCACGTCCTGGAACAGCGTAGCGAAGTCCATCGACAGGTTGCGCCTCAGGGCACGCCGCTCCCAGGTGCGTTCGCAGGCCTTGCGCAGCACCGCGAGCCGTTCCACCTGATGCCGGCCGAGCCCGCCGTACAGCAGCGTGGGGATCGCCGGGAGCAGGTAGTGCACGGCGTCCTGCATGCGGCTGATGTGCGACTGCGGCAGCGGGAAGCCATCGGCCGTAAGCCGCCGCGCCAGCTCGCTCTGCGACAGCGGCTGGCCGCTGTCCCGCCCCATTTCCTGCTCGTAGAACTCGCGCGCCTTCTCCACGCCCAAGGCCCGCTCGATGAAGCTGAGCCCGCCGCGCAACTCGTTCTCGGCCAGGTGCCCGGTCAGCATCACCACTTCGCCGCGCTGCGGCCACGGGCGGAACAGGCAGGGGATGCGGAAGAACCGTTCGTCTTTCGTCTCGCTCCACAGCTCGCGCAGGATCGCCAGGCGCGTGTTGCCGCCGTTGCGGATGATGTAGTGCGGTTCGCCGGGCCGGCGCGTGATCGCGGGCGGCGCATCGAGCCCGCGTTCGCGGATCGAGGCCTTGATGTCCTCGTAGGCCGGGTTGCGCGTCACGCGCGGGTCGTGGTCGTAGGGGCGCAACTGGTCCAGCGTCACCACCATCGGCGTGTCGGCGATGGGGTCGCTCAGGGCCGCGACCGAAGGGCCGTTGCGCTCGAAGCCCGAGGCCAGCAGATTGGCGGCCATGTCCTGCGGCGTCAGGTCAGCCACGGCCATTCTCCTGAGATGCTGCAACACCCTGGGCCGCCTGTCGGTCGGCGCGGCGAAGCTGCGCACGGGCGTTGCGCTCGGCGCGGTGGTCGCTCGCCGTCGAGCTGGTGTAGATCGGCGCGCAGCCTTGCTTCGTGAACAGCAGGTGCCCGCCGCGGGTGCGCACCACCTTCCAACCTTCTCCCAGGGCGAACTCGATCAGCCCTCGCAGCCGCTTGTGGCCGCGGGCCAGGTCATGTGCGCTGGCCATGGCCGGCCCCTCCCGCGTCGCCTCGGCCGGTGACGAGCGCAAAGCGCTCCTGCCACGCCGGGAACAGCTCGCCGGCCAGCGCGCGCATGGTCTCCAATGCGGCAGGTGCCGTGCGGCCCGCCGGCTGGCGGTATTCCACCCGATGCACCGGCAGTCCGCGCGTCGCGGCGCGCTGATAGGCTTCAATCGCCGGCACGTCGGTGTCCAGCACGCGCACGCCAGGCTGCTCCTGGAATACCTGACGCAGCGCCTGCTGGATCAGCCGCGCATTCGACGACACCGGATGCACGCGGTTGATGAGCAGGTGCAGCGGCGGCGGCTCGATGCCGAGGTGGCGGTACGGCGCGATGTCCTCGATGAGTTGCAGCGTGCCGCGCCGCAGCTCGCGCGCCGCGAGGATTTCCGGCGTCACCGGCGAAAGCGCCAAGTTCGAGGCCAGCACCGCCATCTCCAGCAGCACGCTGCGCGCGCCCTGGGTGTCGATCAGCAGCAGGTCGTAGTGCGGCGCCAGCGTGGGCAGCAGGTGGCGCAGCCGCAATCTGCCATCGGGCGCGTGCAGCAGCAGCGTGTTCAGCTCGCCGCGGTCGTCGTTCGAGAGCACCAGGTCAAGCCGCTCGATCGCGGTGCGCGACACCAGTTGCTCGGCGCGCTGCTCGTTGTAGGCCAGCATCTCGTAGATGCCGGCCGGCGCGCGCTCGGCCAGCGTGAAGTAGCTCGACAGCGTGGGCTGCACGTCCAGGTCCAGCAGCAGCACGCGCAGCCCGGTGTCGGCTGCGAAGCCGCCCAGGTTGGCCGCCGTCGTGGTCTTGCCGACGCCGCCCTTGGTCGAAATGATGGACACCACCTGCATGGGCCTCTCCCGGTTGAATGGCATGTACCGAGGAAAAGCGTCAGGCGCGCTCATCGAGGCGATCGGCGATCCATTGCTCGACCTCCGCCGAGTCCCAGCCCACGGCGCGCACGCCCAAGCGCAGCGCCTTGGGGAACTTGCCTTCTTTCATCAGGCTGTAGATGTGCGCGCGCTTGAAGCCGGTTTTGGCCTCGACTTCGGCGCGACGCAGGATGCGGTGCTCGGCCGGCACTGCCGGCGCGGTGGTCTGCGAAGACATGAGAGACACTCCTTGACGCTCACTGGCGCTGTTCGGAAAGTGCCTCGTATTCAATACACCGCGGTCGCCGAAATCACTGCAATTGCAGAAGCAGCGACTGCAATTGCAGTGCGCCGCATCGGCATCATGCTGGCCGCGTCGTCAGCGCGACGCCTCCAGGTGGCGCCGCGCCTGCGCGAGCTTGCTCCACAGCGTCCGCTCGCTGAGACCCGGCCGCCCCTCATGGTGTGCGATCAGCGCGCTGACCACGGCATCCATGCTGCGGAACGACGAATAGGCCGCGCCTGACGGCGAATTGCCCAGCAGCAGCGTCAGCAGTCCGCCGATGATGTTGAGGTAAGTCGTCTCGCTGCGCAGGCCAGGCTCGCGCGCCTGTTCGTCGTTGGCCGCGCGCGTGGCATGTTCCTTCGCCAGTGCTTCGTGCGCGGTGCGCAGCGTTTCATGCACCAGGGCAAGTTCGGCAAGTTGCGACTTCGCTGCTTCGCGATCGGCCAGCAGAATGTTGAGCGTGTCCACGCTCACCGCCGGATGCACCGCGCGTTCGATGCCGTCAAACAAAAACCCCGGCCGATCGCCGGGGTAGAACTGCGACATCCACGCTTTCAAGTCCACGTGGCGCACGGTCAGCTCGGGGTCGTCGAGCGCCGGCCGCTGCGAGTCCAGCACGATGCCGGCCTTGCCACCGGGCAATTCGCCATGCGTCAGCGCGTCGAAGATGCGCTCGGCATACAGGCGCAGCAGCGGCCAGCGCGGGAATTCGCCGGGCTCCGGCATGGCACGCTGCTCCAGCGCTTCCAGAATACGCTGCTCGAAGCGCAGGAGACCGCACCAGCGGACGGCCGCCTCGATCGGTCGGTAGTACGTCTTTGCGCCAAAGGCGTGGCTGCTCGATTTCGGCATATCGCGCTCTTCCCATCGTCGGATCGACACATGGCAAGCGCGCGCGGCCCACATGGGCGCAGCGATTGCCCAAAGAACCCGATGAAGCGCGAGCCGGTCGGCATCGTGGTGGACGTTGGGTGCGGCGATGTCGCCGAGCGTTACGCAGGGGGCAAACCTCCTTGCGGTGCCCGCTACACCTCAACCATAATGCACCTGCGAAAAATCTTGTTACCGGCGCAACGGTCTGAAAAGCCGCGCATCCAAGTTCGATCAGGAAGGGATGCTGCGCTTTACCGGAAAACCAGGGCAAAGTTTTCGTAGGAATACGGGCGGGGTAAAGCGCCAATGCGACTTCCGGCTGAGCCGGTTTGCATCCAGCAAGGGCTCATGCGTTCTGCGTCACTGCTGTGACCTCGACAGCTTGAAGGTGCCTTGCTTGATGCCGGGTGGATAGGCCCGATTCGCCATCCATGCCCGTGACGCAAAAGGTCGGCCGCCGATGCAATGCGGGTCAAGGTCCAGACCGAAAGGGAATCGTACCGTCCAAAATCCCCGCGTCACATCGGGCGTTGATCGGTGCCTTGCGGGCGTCCGACACGCTCCACGCGGTCGATGAACTGCCGCAGCGGCTCCATGATTTCGCCTTCGGGTCGCAGTAGATAGGTCGTCAGCGAAGCGGTCTCGTCGGCCAGCGGCCGCACGACGACATCGGCCTGATGGCAACCCGCCAGATGCGCCGCGCTCGAAAAGCCCACGCCGTAGCCGGCGGCCACGAGGGCCAGCATCAGGGAATGGGTCTTGACGTACTCGGCTACCGTCGGCTGCGCATCCACCGTGCGGAGCAGCCGTTCGCGCTGCCGGCTGCAACCTTCGCAGACCTGGGGATCGCACAGCACCAGCGGATAGCTCGCCACTTCCTCCAGCGGCACTTCCTTGAAAGCCAGCAGCGGATGCCTGGCGGGCAAAGCCACCACCAGCGGGTCTCGCCACACCGGCATGGCGACGATGCCGGCGTCCATTTCACCAGCCAATGCAAAACCTGCGTCATACAAGTCGTTGCGCAGTCCAGTCACCAACTGCGCCAGTGGCGTTTCAAATATCCGAATGCCGACCTGTGGTGCCTCCTCGCGGCAAAGCGCAAGCAACGCCGACAAGCGGGCCTGCCCCATGTCACCAGATAGTGCGATGCGCAGCGTGTTCCGCTGGTTCGCTGCGGCGCGTGCCTTGGTCTGCGCTTGCTCGAAGGCCAGCAGTACGCGCCGGGCTTCTTCGAGGAAGACCTGTCCCGCCGGTGTGAGACGAACACTGCGTGGCAAGCGGTTGAGCAGCGGCACCCCTAAATCCGCCTCCATCTGGCGGATCGTGCGCGACAGTGGAGACTGTTCGATGTGCAGCCGTCGAGCAGCCCGGCCGAAGTGCAGTTCCTCGGCTACGGCGATGAAGCAGCGAAGATGGCGTAAGTTCATGCTTTCTCCCTACCGATGTGATCAGTCCATATCATCGTAGGGAGCCGAATAGTGCGGAGGATTCACCTCTGTATCGAGATGAGAGCCATCCTGGGGGGTGATGCTCGGATGCTTTTCGCCCATGTCAGCGCCTACGGCGAAGCTCTCGTTCGAGATCGCCCAGCTGCGACGCCTGAAGTTCGGCAAGAAGAGCGAGCAGCTCGATGCCGAACAACGCGCGCTGTTCGACGAGGCTCTGGACGCCGACCTTGCCGCGGCTGAGGCGCAGCTCCAGGAACTGCTGGGCAAGAAGAAGCCGCCGGCTACGCCTGGCGCGATGCCTAAGCGCACCGCCTTGCCGGCGGACCTGCCGCGCGTGGACTGCCACCACGAGCCCGAGAACACTCGCTGCGCGTGCGGCTGTGCGCTCAAGCGCATCGGCGAGAAGCTGGACAACACACCGGGCGTATTCACGGTCGAGTGCCACATCCGCGGCAAGTGGACCTGCGCATAGGTGCCGAACGCTGACCCAGGCGCCGGTCCCGGCGGAGATCATCGCCAAGGGCATCCCCACCTGCGGGCTGCTCGCGTAGGTGCTGGTCGCAAAGGACTCCGACCATCTGCCGCTTACATGGTCGTCCCTAGGCAAGCAGGAATAAGCTGCGTGAGTGAATCGGGAGGTTTGCGTAGCTGATGGCTGGCCAGCAGCGTCTGCGCCGGCGGCTTCACCGGCACGAAGCGCATGTGCGGGCGGGTTGCCGCCTCGCAGATCGCTGCGGCATCGGCCGCACCGTTCTTGCGTCCCTTGCCGGCCATGCGGTAGGGCGTGACGAAGTGGCCTGCAATCAGCCGCGCATCCAGCCCATAGCCGCGCAGCTTGCGTGCCCAGTGATGCGCACCGCCGCAGGCCTCCAGGGCCACCAGGCAGCCGGGAGGCAGCTCCGCGCACCAGGCCGCAAACTTGTCAGCGGCCAGCGCCTTGGCAACCACCACGCGCGCATCCACCGCATGCACCTAGATAACCCGCTTGGCCAGATCCACCCCGACTCGGGCAATCTCGTTCATGGACTTCCCCTTTCACATGGCTGCAGACTGATGACTTGGGAAGCACCATCGCGGTGGCAGCCAACATTTGTTTCCTGGCTGCTTACGATTGAGTCACATCAATCGGCCAGCAGGTCGCTGGATGTTGACTCTTGACTTTCGGCATATTAGGCGCACTATCTTGCAAAGTCTTGCAAGAATTTCCTCGAGCGAGGCCGCGTGACGACGGAACTTGTGGGGGTGGTATGACAGCGCGCCAGCAGGCGATCTTCACACTCGACGAGTTGGCTGCCTACTTGAAAGTCGGCAAGCGGACGCTTTACCGGCTCGCTTCGCACGGGGAGATTCCGGCCTTCAAGGTCGGCGGGACGTGGCGGTTTCGTCAAAGTGAAATCGATCGATGGATCAATGATCAGATCCAAGCAGGCAGAAAGAAGGAGGTGATACGCACAGATGAGCAGCCGAAGTCAGCGAAACATCCCGTGTTGCCTGGGCGCGCTATCCATAGCCGCAGGCAAACGGATTGAGTGAGTCTTCAATTGATTTCTGGAGGTATGACATGGACATTGATTTCAAGAAATTGGCTCCCTGGAACTGGTTCAAAAAGGAGCAGGAAGAACAACAGAGCACTGCCTCGCTGCCGGTGCAGCGCAATGACCTGCCGGTGGCGGGTGGGCCCGTCAGTCCCATCCTGCAATTGCATCGCGAGATCGACCGCCTGTTCGACGACGCGTTTCGAGGCTTCGGTTTCCCGACGCTGGCCATGCCACGCTGGCCGTCGGACTGGCCGGGCATGCTGAAGCCGGCGCTGGACATCCAGGAGACCGACAAGCAGTACAAGATCGCCCTGGAAGTACCCGGCATCGAGGAGAAAGACATCCAGATCACGCTCGACAACGACGTGCTGCTGGTGCGCGGTGAAAAGCGTCAGGAGCAGGAAACGAAAGACGGCGGTTTCCACCGGGTGGAGCGCTCCTACGGCAGCTTTCAGCGCGCTCTGAACCTGCCGGCCGATGCCAACCAGGACACGATCAAGGCCGCTTTCAAGAACGGCGTGCTCACGATCACGATGGAAAAGCGCGAGGCCAGTACGCCCAAGCAGGGGCGCTCGATCCCGATCAACGGCTGACGCGGGGCAGCGCGTTTTTCTCAAAAACCACAAAAGGATGAGGCTTCGTGATCGGCGGCGTCTCATCAAATCCATCTTTACAGGAGCATCAGCATGGCCAGAAAACAATGCCAAGTCTGCGGCCAGCCCGCCACGGTGCGGGTGGAAGCCAATCTCAATGGTCGCCACAGCACCATGCTGTTGTGTGACGAGCACTATCGCCAATTGGTGCGCCAGCAAAAGCGCACCGTCTCGCCGCTCGAAGCGTTGTTCGGCTCACGTAGCGGCCTGTTCGAAGACTTCCTCGGCAGCGACTTCTTCCGCATCGGTGACGACGCACCGTCCATGGCGGCCGATACCGACGAGGTGGTCGATGCCTCGTTCGGCGAACCCGCCCCGGCTGCTACGGGCACTGCGCGCCGTCGCGGCAGTGGGCTCGCCAGCCGCATCAGCGAACAGTCCGAGGCTTTGTTGCAGGAGGCCGCCAAACATGCCGCCGAATTTGGCCGCCCCGAAGTCGATACCGAACACCTGCTGCTGGCGCTATCCGACAGCGACGTGGTCAAGACCATCCTGGGGCAGTTCAAGATCAAGGTCGATGACCTCAAGCGGCAAATCGAATCCGAAGCCAAGCGTGGCGACAAGCCGTTCGAAGGCGAGATCGGCGTGTCGCCACGTGTCAAGGATGCGCTCAGCCGTGCTTTCGTGGCCTCCAACGAACTCGGCCACTCTTATGTCGGGCCGGAGCATTTCCTGATCGGGCTCGCCGAGGAAGGCGAAGGTTTGGCGGCCAACCTGCTGCGCCGTTACGGCCTCACGCCGCAAGCGCTGCGCCAGCAGGTAAGCAAGGTGGTCGGCAAAGGGGCCGAGGATGGCCGCGCCGAGACGCCGACCAACACGCCGGAACTCGACAAGTATTCGCGCGACCTCACCAAGATGGCGCGCGAGGGCAAGCTCGATCCGGTCATCGGCCGCGCGCAGGAGATCGAGACGACCATCGAAGTGCTGGCCCGGCGCAAGAAGAACAACCCGGTGTTGATCGGTGAGCCCGGCGTCGGCAAGACCGCCATCGTCGAAGGGCTGGCGCAGCGGATGGTCGCCGGCGAAGTGCCCGAGACGCTGCGCGACAAGCGCCTGGTGGAACTCAACATCAATGCCATGGTGGCCGGCGCCAAGTACCGCGGCGAGTTCGAGGAGCGCGTGCAGAAGGTGCTCAAGGAAGTGACCGAGCACCAGGGTGAGCTGATTCTCTTCATCGACGAGGTGCACACCATCGTCGGTGCCGGCCAGGGTGGCGGCGAAGGCGGGCTGGACGTGGCCAACGTGTTCAAGCCGATGATGGCGCGCGGCGAGCTGAACCTGATCGGCGCCACCACGCTCAACGAGTATCAGAAGTACATCGAGAAGGACGCCGCGCTGGAGCGTCGCTTCCAGCCGGTGATGGTGCCCGAGCCGACCGTGGCGCAGACCATGATGATCCTGCGCGGCCTGCGCGACACGTTCGAGGCGCACCACAAGGTCAGTATCACAGAGGACGCGATCATCGCCGCCGCCGAGTTGTCCGACCGCTACATCACCGCCCGCTTTCTGCCCGACAAGGCAATTGACCTGCTCGACCAGGCTGCCGCGCGTGTGAAACTGTCGGCCACGGCCCGCCCAGTGGCCGTACAAGAGCTGGAGTCCGAACTGCACCAGCTGCGGCGTGAGCAGGACTATGTGGCCTCGCGCAAGCAGTACGACAAGGCCGCCGAGCTGGGCAAGCACATCGAGACCAAAGAGGCCGAACTCAAGAAGCTTGTCGAGGAATGGGAACGCGAGCGCGCCTCGGGCAGCGCCGAAGTCAAAGCCGAGCATGTCGCGCAGATCGTCTCGCGCCTGACCGGCATTCCGGTCAACGAGCTGACGGTGGAAGAACGCGAGAAGCTGCTGCATCTGGAGCAGCGGCTGCACGAGCGCCTGGTGGGCCAGGACGAAGCGGTGCGCGCGGTGGCCGATGCCGTGCGTCTGGCGCGCGCGGGCCTGCGCGAAGGCGGCAAGCCAGTGGCCACCTTCCTGTTCCTCGGGCCGACGGGTGTGGGCAAGACCGAACTCGCCAAGGCGCTGGCCGAGTCGATCTATGGCGATGAAGGTGCGCTGCTGCGCATCGACATGTCCGAGTACGGTGAACGCCATACCGTGGCACGCCTGGTGGGCGCGCCTCCGGGCTATGTGGGCTATGACGAGGGGGGGCAGCTCACCGAGAAAGTGCGGCGCAAACCCTACAGCGTGTTGTTGCTCGATGAGATCGAAAAAGCGCACCCCGACGTCTACAACATCCTGTTGCAGGTGTTCGACGACGGGCGGCTCACCGACGGCAAGGGCCGGGTGGTGGATTTCACCAATACCATCATCATCGCCACCTCGAACTTGGGCTCGGACATCATCCAGCGTCGGCTGAAGGCCCGTGGCGCCGCCGGCGAGGAATACGAGAAGACCAAGTTCGAGGTGATGGACGTGCTGCGCGGACACTTCCGCCCCGAGTTCCTCAACCGCATAGACGAAATCATCGTCTTCCATGCGCTGGGCAAGGAGGAGATCCGCCATATCGTCGGCCTGCAGCTCGATCGTGTGGCCCGCAACGCCGCCAGCCAGGGCGTGACGCTGACCTTCGATCAGACCTTGATCGATCACTTCGCGGAGGAAGGCTACAAGCCCGAGTTCGGCGCGCGTGAGCTCAAGCGGCTGATCCGCAGCGAGCTGGAGACGGCACTGGCGCGCGAGATGCTGGGTGGCGGTATCGGCAAGGCCGATCACGCCAGCGCCCGCTGGGACGACAAGGCCGAACGGGTGGTCTTCGAGCGCCAGGAGCCACCCGCGAAGCCGGCCGAGCCTGAGAAGCCCGATGCCGCGAACGCGGCCGAGACGCCGCCTAGCGACGCGAGCAAGCCTGCGCGCAAGAAGAAGTCAGCGGGCGGCGAATCTTGAGTCATGGGGAGGCTGTCGTGTCCGACCCCAACGGGCTGACATGGGCAGCCACCCTCGTGTCGCTGGCGGTCGCTATCCCCACAGCGGGGCACGCGGTCATCTACAAGCGTGACCCTCGATCGGCCACGCTGTGGGTACTGCTGATCGCCTTGTTGCCGCTGGGCGGTTCGCTGCTGTATGGGCTGTTCGGCATCAACCGTTACCAGCGGCGGGCGCGGCGGCTCTTCCCGGGGGCAGATCCTGCTGTTCGGCAGGACCTCTCGCCCACGATGCCCGAGGCTGTATCGCCGCCGCTTGCCGGTCTGGCCCACCTGGTGGGACGCGCCACCGGCCAGTCGCTGACCGGCGGCAACCGCATCGAGCCGCTTGTCGATGGCGAGCAGGCCTACCCGGCCATGCTCGCCGCCATCGAATCGGCGCGGTACAGCGTCGCCTTGGCCTCGTACATCTTCGACAGCCAAGGCATCGGGGCGCAGTTCGTCGATGCGCTGCGCCGGGCTCATGAGCGCGGCGTGCAAGTGCGGGTGCTGATCGACGACGTGTATGCCCGCTGGACGCCCCGCAGCGCCTACCGCGCCTTGCAGCGCGCCGGCGTTCCGGCGGCGACGTTCAACCCGACGTTGATTCCCGCGCGCCTGCATGCCGCGCATCTGCGCAATCACCGCAAGCTGCTGGTGATCGATGGCGAGACGGGTTTCACCGGCGGCATGAACATCTTCAGCCCGTATTGGCGGCCCGATGCGCCGGGCCGGGCCTGTCACGATTTGCACTTTCGTCTGCGCGGGCCGGTGGTTGCGCATCTGATGCGGTGCTTCACCGACGATTGGTGCGATACCACGGGCGAGCGGCTCAACGAGGGTCTCTGGGGCGAACCGCCCGCAACGGCTGATGAGCAAGGAACCTCTTGGGCGCGCGGCATCGAGGCCGGTCCCGATGAGGCCCTGGACCGGCTGCGCTGGACCTTCATGGGCGCTTTGAGCGCGGCGAAGCATTCGGTGCGCATCTGGACACCTTACTTCGTGCCCGATCAGCCGATGATCGCGGCGCTAAGCACGGCCGCGTTGCGCGGCGTGCGTATCGACGTGCTGACGCCCGCAAACGGCGACCATCCCACGGTGCAATGGGCCGCACGCGCCCACTACTGGCAGGTGCTGGAGCACGGTGTGCGCATCTTCGAACGGCCGGGCCCGTTCGACCACAGCAAGCTGATGCTGGTAGACGGAGCGTGGTGCTGCCTGGGTTCGGCCAATTGGGATGCGCGCAGTTTGCGCCTCAACTTCGAGTTCAATGTGGAGGTGTACGACACCGTGTTGTCTACGCGGCTGTCATCCCTTTTTGATGCCGCTCGTGATGCGTCGGGCGAGATATCGGCGAAGGCGTTGCGCGCCCGCCCGCTGGCCATCCGCTTGCGCGACGGGGTGGCCCGTCTGTTCACCCCCATTCTCTAGCGGCACGACTTGCGAGGAACATTGCCCATGGAAAAGAAAGATCAATGGAACATTGGCTACTGGATCGTCGCCGGCCTGTTGCTGCTGACGCTGCAGAACTACTGGCAGGCGGCCAAGACCGTCGAGCCCGTGCCCTACAGCGAATTCGAGAAGGCGCTGGCCGAGGGGCGCGTCGCCGAAGTGCTGGTGTCGGACCGCACGGTCACCGGGCGCCTGAAATCGCCGGACAGCCGGGGCAAGACCACCATCGTGGCCACTCGCGTCGAACCCGACCTGGCCGAGCGGCTGTCCAAGTACGACGTGCCTTACGCGCGGGTGGTGGAAAGCACCTGGCTACGTGATGTGCTCTCCTGGATTCTGCCGGCGGTGGCCTTCTTCGGCGTCTGGTTCTTCCTGTTCCGCCGCTTCGCCGAGAAGCAGGGCATGGGCGGCTTCCTGAGCATCGGCAAGAGCCGTGCCAAGGTATTCATGGAGAAGAACACTGGCGTGACCTTTGCCGATGTCGCTGGTGTCGATGAGGCCAAGGCCGAGCTGGTCGAAATCGTCGATTTCCTCAAGAATCCGCAGGATTACGGCCGCCTCGGCGCGCGCATCCCGAAAGGTGTGTTGCTGGTTGGCCCGCCCGGCACGGGCAAGACCCTGCTGGCCAAGGCCGTGGCGGGCGAGGCCGGGGTACCGTTCTTCTCTATCTCCGGCTCGGAGTTCGTCGAGATGTTTGTCGGCGTGGGCGCGGCGCGGGTGCGCGACCTGTTCGAGCAGGCGCGCGGGCAGGCGCCGGCCATCATCTTCATCGATGAACTCGACGCGCTGGGCCGTGCACGCGGCGTCGGCGGGCCCATCGGCGGCCACGACGAGCGTGAGCAGACGCTCAACCAGCTGCTCACCGAGATGGACGGCTTCGACAGCTCGGTGGGGCTGATCATCCTCGCCGCCACCAACCGCCCCGAAATCCTCGACCAGGCGCTGCTGCGCGCCGGCCGCTTCGACCGCCAGGTGCTGGTGGACCGGCCCGACAAGAAGGGACGGCTGGACATCCTGAAAGTCCACGTCAAGAAGGTGACGCTGGCTCAGGATATCGATCTCGAACAGGTGGCTGCGCTGACCACGGGCTTTTCGGGTGCAGACCTCGCGAACCTGGTCAACGAGGCCGCGCTGGCCGCGACCCGGCGCAAAGCGTCCGCCGTGGAGTTGCAGGATTTCACCGCCGCCATCGAGCGCATCGTGGCGGGCCTGGAGAAGAAGAACCGAGTACTCAATCCCAAGGAGCGGGAAACCGTGGCCTATCACGAGATGGGCCATGCGCTGGTGGCGCTGGCGCTGCCCGGCACCGACCCCGTGCACAAGATCTCGATCATCCCGCGCGGCATCGGCGCGCTGGGCTACACGCTGCAACGCCCCACCGAAGACCGCTTCCTGATGACGCGCGCCGATCTGGAACACAAGATCGCCGTACTGCTGGGCGGTCGTGCGGCCGAGAAGCTCGTGTTCGGCGAGCTGTCCACCGGGGCTGCCGATGACCTCGCACGGGCAACCGACATCGCCCGCGACATGATCACCCGCTTTGGCATGGACGAAGGACTGGGCTACATCGCCTTCGAGGCGCAGCGGCCACGCTTTCTCGATACACCGGAACTGGCCCACGGCGGCTGCCGGGTGGCCGAATCGACCCAGGCGCGCATCGATCAGGCCATCCGCGACATCGTGATGGGCGTGTTCGAGCGCGCCTACCGGATCCTCGACACCAACCGCGCGGTGCTGGAGCGTTGTGCGCGCGAACTGCTGGCGCGGGAAACGCTCGACGAAAGCGATATCCGTCAATTGACTCAAGGACTTGTTCGGAACTGAAAACAGTAGTAGGTGCCATTCAGAGTAAGCCGGTGGCTCTGTTCGGTGCGTCATCCAATTCGCCGGCATTGTTCAAGGAGAACCGATATGTCTGCATTGACTCCGTGGGACCCCTTCCGGGAACTGGATGAATTGCAAAACCGCCTGGCGACGATGTTCGGACGAATACCCCAGCGACAGGGCGCCCGTACCGGCAACGAAGCCATGACCACGGCGGACTGGGCACCAATGGCGGACATCAGCGAGGATGAGAACGCTTTCCTCCTCAAGCTGGATCTGCCGGAGGTCCCCAAGGATGCCGCGCGCGTCAGCGCGGAAAACGGCGTGCTCACCATCAGCGGCGAGCGCAAACTGGAAAAAGAGAAGCAGTGCAAGAAGTTCCACCGCATCGAACGTGCGTATGGCCGCTTTGTGCGCAGCTTTGTCTTGCCTGACAACGTTGATCCGACCAAGGTGACGGCTGATGAAAGACGGCGCGCTGGGAGTGCGGCTTGTCAAGCCCGAGCAAGCCAAACCGAAACAGATTGAAATCTCAGTCAACTAACTTTAATTAGGAGCCCAAGATCATGAATATCAAACAGCCCCAATCAACCTTCTCCGCACTTGCCCTGGCGGTCGTCGTCGGACTGAGCGGACCGGCTCAGGCCCAATCGGCGGCAGGTTCTAGCCCAGGTGCTGCAGCACCCTCTGCCGCATCCAAGGCGGCGCAGCCACAGGTAGATGACAAGGCCGCCCGGGAAGCCGAAAAAAAGCGTGCTGAGCTCACTCAGGACGCCATCACGGCGCTCACCAAGACCCAGGAGGCTTTGACACTCCTTGATGCAAAGAAGACCAAGGAGGCGCTCGCTGCGCTGGAACTGGCCAGCGGAAAGCTGGAACTGGTATTGGCACGCGACGCCAAACTTGCTTTGGCGCCGGTCGATGTACGCGTCATCACCCACGATATCCACGCCAACGTGGAATCGGTGAAGAAGGCGGTCAAGTTGTCTCGGGAGTTCTTGGGTGATGGCGAGGTGCAAAAGGCCCGGCCCATCGTCGCCAATCTGGCCAGCGAAATCGTGATCGAAACCGGCAACCTGCCGATGGCAACGTACCCGGCAGCGATCAAGTCGGCCGCACGGCTCATCGACAGCGGCAAGATCGACGACGCCAAGGCGGAACTCGCCCGAGCACTGAACACGCTGGTGGTGACCTCGGTCGCCTTTCCTCTGCCCGTGCTACGGGCTGAAGCCGCGATGGCAAAAGCTGAAAAGCTGGCCGAGACCGACAAGCGCGATGCCAAGCAGAACGAGGAGCTCAGCACCTTGCTGTCGTCCGTGCGCACGGAGATCGAGATGGCGCAGATCCTGGGTTATGGCAAGAAGGCGGATTTCAAACCCATCTTCGATCATGTGAAGTCCATTGAGCAAAAGTCGGCTGGTGGCAAAAGCGGCAAGGGATGGTTCGACGAGTTGAAGACGCGCCTCCAAAAGCTGTTTTGAGATGATGAAGGGGCCGACTGTTCGGTCGGTCAGTCTCGCGATGTTCGCAGTCAGCCCCAATAGATTCGCCTATTTTCACTAACTCATACGAGGCATATCACCATGAATGAGCAAACATCGAATCCCAATGCGACGAACAAAGAAATAAGCGAACAGGCCGCGGTAAGCAGCCTTCCTGTCAGTCCAGAGGCCAAGGCTGAAGTCGTCACGGAGGTACAGCCTGAGGTTCAGAAGGAAACGGACTCGCAGGCGGCAGACAAACGTAAACAAGTCCTCGATGAGGCCGTCTCGGCCTTGTCGCTGACCAAATCAGCGCTGGCCGCACTTGACGGCAAGGACGCTGCACGCGCATTGGCAACGCTGGCCGAAGTGACGGGAAAGCTGGAGCTGATCGTTGCGCGCGAACCCACGCTCGCCCTGGCCCCCGTTGATGTGCGCACCATCGTGCACGACTTGTTCGCCAACACGCAAACCATTGAGGCGATGACCGACGAGGCGCTGGATGCCCTCAAACATGGCGAGGTGCAACGGGCACGTCACGTGCTGGCTTTGCTGGCCAGTGAAATCGTGATCGCGGTCACCAACATCCCTCTGGCGTCCTATCCCGCAGCCGTGAAGTCAGTCGTGCCGCTGATCGATCAGGGCAAGATCGAAGAAGCCAAAGCCGCGCTGCAGTCAGCGCTCAGCACGCTGGTCGAGGAGCGCAGCGTGCTTCCGCTGCCCGTCCTGCGTGCGAAGCTGCTCCTGAAGCGCGCCGAGACCTTGGTAGAAGATGGTCAGCGGAGCGAAGCGTCCAATGAGCGCCTGGAGACATTATTGAACGAAGCGCGGCAGCAGTTGGAAATGGCAGAACTGCTGGGCTATGGAAAGAAGAAGGACTTTGAGCCCCTGTATGCTGAACTCAAGAAAGTCAAGCAAAAGACGGCTGGGGGAGGCGGCGGAAAAGGCTGGCTCGATGAAATCAAGGCAAAACTGTCCAAGTTGTTCTGAAACCGCTGGATAGGGCCTAAGAGGGGCGCGTCGCGCCCCTCTCTTGTCCCATGAGTGTTTGATTTTTTATTTTGTATAGATCTTTAGGAGATATTGCATGAACACAGACACCATCGCTAATTCCAATGCGGATGACCCCACCAAAGCACTGTGTTCGCTGAGCCAAAATTGGTGGCTTTTTGTGCTGCGCGGTGTCTTGGCATTGATTTTTGCAGCCCTTGCGTTCTGGATGCCACAATCGGCTCTGTTGGCCATGACCATCATGTTCGGCGCATTTTCCTTCGTCAATGGCGCTTTCAACTTGGTTGCAGCGGTGCGCCATATCCAGAAAAAAGAGCGCTGGGGCTGGCTGCTGTTCAGCGGCATTGTCGGCATACTTACGGGCGTCGTCGTCCTGGTTGCTCCTTGGGTCGCCACGATAGTCTTGGCTTCTTTTTTATGGGCTAGCGTGGGCTTCTGGGCGATTTTCACCGGTGTGCTGGAGATATCCGCCGCCGTTCGGCTGCGTCAAGAAATCAAGGGTGAAATTTGGCTTGCCTTCAGTGGACTGCTCTCGATTGTCCTTGGCGCTATCGTCTTGTGGATATTTTTTTCCCGTCCGGTCGAGTCATTCCTGGCCGCAGGCTGGCTGTTGGGCTTCTATGCGGCAGTCTATGGTGTCACGCTTTTGTTCTTGAGTTGGCGTCTTCGCAAAACGCGCCAGGGATAAGAGCGGGTCAAACTAAATTCTATGGATATGAGCATCCTCGATTCATACCTCCATAGAAATGACATCGAAGGAGTCATACATGCAGATGCAATATAGCTATCGAGCTATCGACAAAGAGTTTCATGAACCTTGGCAGAGAGCTTTGGGAAATGTGATCGAGCACGCCCTCAAGCCATTGCTCGACAAACACACTAAAGATTCAGTGCGACTTCAAATCGTCCTTGATCGCGACAAGATCAAGCGGCAATTTCTGGCCAGTGGCTATATGCACCTGCCCGGCAAAAAGACTGTCAGCGTTACTGCATCACATGACGAGCTGACGCCCCTCGCGCAGATGCTCGCACAGTCGTTGTTCCGTCAGGCCAAGAAGCATTTTGACCGACTGCATGCTCAGGATCAAATCAAGCGCAAAGCACGACGCGAGCGCTTGCGCGAGCTCAAGGTGCGGATTGCCGCAAAACCCGCGTCAGCCGCCCATGAGGCCGAGGCGACCCGAATGCCTCTACTGTCGAAACTTGAGGCTGTCGCAAGGCGTGAGCTGGCTTATCTGCGTGCCGTCGGCGATTTACCGCGCGATTATCCGACGCTGCGCGACGTGGTGGATGAAGCGATTGTCCAAGCTGAGGTGGAATGGCAATCCGTGCCGGAAGAAAAAGCGGCTTACATCGGTCTTCTGAAGCATCTGTTCGCCGTCCTGGATCACGAAGTGGCAAACAGCCGGCAATTTGGCGAATTCGTTTCTCTGGACGCGCCGGTCGAAGCGGATGCCCAGGACGTCGCCGAGGCCATGGTGGAAGAGGAAGTCTTCGAATTTTATCAGCCCGATGACACACTCAGGCTGGCCGATATCATCGCTGACAGTCAGCATCCCGATGCCGCAACGATCGCGGAACAGGAGGAGCTAGTTGATCGGTCGAGCGAGTTCGCTTTTGCATTCGACCTGCTGAAGGACATGCCGCGTTTGTGGCGGCGCATTTTTCTGCTTCTCCGTGTGGACGGGCTGGATGCCAGCAGCGTCTCTGAAATCCTGCTGATTCCTAGTCAGGAAGATACTGTCCAAAGGTGGCTCATGCAGGCCGAAGCGTTCATCGCTGCTCATTTGGAAGAGGCCGGAGTAAGCAAAGACGGGAACGATTGGCTCCAAGGCGTTGATTGGTCGGCATTGTCTGTGACTCGAAGCGCGGCAGCCTCACTGTGGTCCAAGGAGGCGAACCATGAAGAATGATCTTCACCTTGTCTGCCCGCATTGCCAGTCCATCAACCGCGTACCGACTGCGAAGCTATCGGAACATCCCAACTGCGGCCGCTGCCAGCAGCCCTTGTTCACGGGCGAACCCATCGAGTTGACCACGGCGACGTTCTCGCGCCACGTGGAGCGCAGCGACCTGCCACTGTTGGTCGATTTCTGGGCACCTTGGTGCGGGCCGTGCAAGATGATGGCCCCGCAGTTCCAGCAAGCGGCGCGCCAGCTCGAACCCAGGGTCAGGCTGGCCAAGGTCAATACCGAGGCAGAACCCCACCTGGCCGCGCAGTTCGGCATCCGCAGCATTCCGACGCTCGCCCTGTTCCAGGGTGGGCGGGAGATCGGGCGTCAGGCCGGCGCCTTGGGCGCGCAGGACATCGTGCGCTGGGCATCTGCACAGGTGGGGCGCTGACCGATGCAGGACTTGCTCGGCGCCACCCTGATCCTGCTGGCGGCATGCAGCCTCGCGGCGGTGGCGACGGCGGCGTTCAGAGTGCCCGCCTTGCTGGGTTACCTCGCCGCCGGCGCCTTACTGGGCCCCTCAGTCACCGGCGTGATCGCGCCGGGAGAAGCGCTTGATTTTCTGTCCGAGCTGGGAGTGGCGCTGCTGCTGTTCATGGTCGGACTGGAATTCTCCCTCGGGCACTTTTGGCTCACTCGCAAGACCGTACTGGTGGCTGGCAGTTTGCAGATGGTCGTTATGGCCGCACCTCTGACCCTGATGCTGATGGGGTTGGGGCAGCCAGCTCAGAGCGCTGCGCTGCTCGGCGCTGCGGCGGCCATGTCTTCCACGGCGCTGGTCAGCCGGCAGTTGGCCGACCAGGGTGAACTCACCACACGCCATGGCCGCAGCGCCATCGCCGTGCTGGTCTTTCAGGATCTGGCCAGCGTGCCCCTGCTGGCCCTGCTGGCGATCTGGGCGCGCGGCGAGTCGCCGAAGATCGAGAGCGTGCTGCTCGAAGTGTTGGGCGTGCTGATGTTGTTCGCGGCAGCGGCCCTCGCCTCCCGTCGTCTGTTGCATGGCCTGCTGGGCTGGGTGGCGCGGCAGGGCCACGAAGAATCCTTCGTGCTGGTTTCCTTGTGCGTGGTGGTGGCTGCCGCCGCTGCTGCACACGCGGTCGGCGTATCCGCCGCCCTGGGTGCGTTTTTGGCCGGCATGGTGCTGGGCGAGAGCGACTTCCGTCACCACATGGAAAGCCACCTCAAACCGTTTCGCGATGTGTTGTCGGGGGTGTTCTTCGTGACCATCGGCCTGCAGTTGGACGGAGCGCAGATTCTTTCGGCACCGCTGGCGGTGCTGGCGTGGCTGGCAGTGCTGGTACCGGTCAAGATCGGGCTCAACACCCTGGCCTTGCGGGCGACGCGCCTGTCCGCCCTCGATGCCTGGCGCACGGGCATAGCGTTGGGGCATGGCGGCGAGTTCGCCCTGCTGTTGTTGGGCATGGTCTTGCAGCAGCATCTGATCCCCGCGACCGTCGTACAACCCATGCTGGTCGCGCTGGTGCTCAGCATGGCCTTGGCACCGCTGCTGATCCGCCATCACGATGTACTTGCCCGGTTCTTGAGCCGCACCGGCGGCGTCATTCAGCCACCCCAGGCTGAAGAAGTCGAGATCGCCGCGCAGACGGCGCGATATCGAGACCATGTCATCGTTTGCGGCGCGGGCGAGCTTGGCCTGACAGTCAGCGAGATTCTTCGCCACGCCGGCGTGGCGCATCTGCTGCTGGAGGCGGACGCGCAGAAGGTCGAGGCCGCGCGTGCCGCCGGCGCGCCGGTGTTCCATGGCGATGCCAGTCGGCCCGATACCTTGCTGGCTGCCGGCTTGACGCATGCGCACATGGTGGTGCTGACGTTCGCCCATGCCCAGCAAGCGTTGCGCATCGCCCAGGCGATTGCCGAGCGCCGTCCGGCGCTGACCTTGTGGGTGTCATACAGAAGTACGACCGCGGCCGATGCATTTCGCGCCATGCCCAACGTGCGCGTGTACCAGCAATCCTTTGCCGCAGCTATTGGGCTGGCGGAACAGGTGATGTCGACGCTTGGCATGTCGACCGAGCTGATTGAAGGACACATCAGCGCAATGCGCCGCCGTCACGACAGCAGCCGTTTTCCAGGGAGTTCATCGTCATGAAATCAACACGCCTTAACCCATTTCAGGTCTTGCGCGACCAATTGGCCATCATGAGTTTTTACGAGCGCTTCGAGCAGGTCGTCGCGCTCGTGCTGTCGGCGGTGATTGCCGTCATCATCGTGGTGTCGCTGTTCCAGCTCATCTCCATCGTCTTCACGCTGCTGGTTCTCGATGCCTTCAATCCCCTGGATCACAAGGTATTCCAGAGTGTGTTCGGCATGATCATGACGCTCTTGATCGCGATGGAGTTCAAGCATTCCATCGTGCGCGTGGCGCTGCGTCGGGACAGCATCATCCAGGTCAAGACCGTGATCCTCATCGGCCTGATCGCGCTGGCGCGCAAGTTCGTGATCCTCGACCCCGAGGCGAGCCCTGGCAAGATCGCCGCGCTTGCAGGCGCCACGCTGGCGCTTGGTGCCACTTACTGGCTGCTGCGCGAGCGCGACGACCGCGCCGCCGAGACATCTGAGCATGACCCGTCATCATCCCAGTGACCCGCGCGCGGCGTTGTTGCAACACCGCTGGCTCAACCGCCTGCAGACCGGACTGTTGGTCCTGACCCTGGTCGGGATCGCAGCCGCAGCAGGGAGACTGCCGTTTGGGGAAGGCGGCCTGTGGCTCGCGCTGTTTGCCGTTGCAGGTGCGTTGCTGCTGGAACCGGTAGCCGCGTCGGCGCTGAGCTTGCGCCTGTACCGCGTACGGGCCTTGCACCCGCAAGAAGCCCACGAGATGTGGGCCCTGTTGCGCGAGCTGTCCGTCCGTGCCGGTTTGCCCGCAACGCCGGTGCCGCACTACGTGCCCAGTGCCGTCGTCAACGCCTTCGCCACCGGATCGAAGCAGGAGGCATCGATCGCCCTCACCGATGGCCTGCTGCGCAGCCTGAGCCCACGCGAGCTGGCGGGTGTGCTCGCGCACGAGATCGCGCACATCGCCAGTGAGGATCTGCGCGTCATGGGGCTGGCGGATTCCGTCAGTCGCTTCACGAGCCTACTGGCCCTTATGGGACAGATCGCGATCCTGCTGAGCCTGCCCGCGCTGCTGGTTGGCGCGGCGGAGGTCTATTGGCCTGGTTTATTGTTATTGGCCGCATCGCCCCAGCTGGCCCTGCTCGCACAGCTCGGCTTGTCTCGCGTGCGTGAGTTCGACGCTGACCGCCTCGCTGCGGAACTGACTGGCGACCCGCAGGGGCTGGCGTCCGCGCTGGCGAAAATCGAGCGGGTCAGCCGCTCCTGGCGCGCCTGGTTGTGGCCGGGATGGGGCAATCCCGAACCCTCCTGGTTGCGCACGCATCCGGCCACGCAAGAACGCATCTCACGCCTACTGACGTTGGCGCCTGGGCCAGCATCAGCGTTGCCACTCCACGCGCCCCATTTCTTGCCGGAATCCGCTTTGACGCCGCGCCCACCGCGCTGGCGCCCGAGCGGGCTGTGGCGCTGATTGCCTATCAACAGGAGACTTCTCATGGCCTACCCCGACCCGTACCAACGTCCCGCGCCGGACCACTTCGTCCGGCGCTGGCTCTTCATCACCGCCTGTATTGCCGCGCTCATGCTGCTGTGGCAGTTCCTGCCCGCCATCGAGGCCTGGTTCAGTCCGCGCGAGGCGGCAGAACGCACTGTGACGGCGCGTGGCGATCTGGCGGCGGACGAGAAAGCCACCATCGAACTGTTCGAGAAATCGCGCGCCTCGGTGGTCTACATCACTACCGCACAATTGGTACGCGATGTCTGGACGCGCAACGTCTTCTCCGTGCCGCGCGGCACTGGCTCGGGCTTCATCTGGGACGACGCCGGCCACGTCGTCACTAACTTCCACGTCATCCAGGGCGCGTCCGAAGCCACCGTCAAACTGGCCGACGGCCGCGACTACCAGGCCGCACTGGTGGGGACGAGCCCCGCGCACGACATCGCTGTGCTCAAGATCGGCGTCGGTTTCAAGCGCCCGCCGGCCGTGCCGGTCGGCACCAGTGCCGACCTCAAGGTGGGTCAGAAGGTGTTCGCTATCGGCAACCCCTTCGGCCTGGACTGGACGCTCACCACCGGCATCGTCTCCGCGCTCGACCGCTCGTTACCCGGAGAAGCGGGCGGCCCGGCCATCGATCACCTGATCCAGACCGACGCCGCCATCAACCCTGGCAACTCCGGTGGGCCGCTGCTCGATTCGGCAGGAAGGCTCATCGGCATCAACACGGCGATCTATAGCCCCTCCGGCGCCTCGGCCGGGATTGGTTTCGCCGTGCCGGTGGACACCGTCATGCGCGTAGTCCCGCAACTCATCAAGACCGGTAAGTACATCCGTCCGGCGCTGGGCATTGAGGTGGACGAACAGCTCAATCAGCGCCTGCTGGCGCTGACTGGAAGCAAGGGCGTGTTCGTGTTGCGTGTTACCCCTGGTTCGGCAGCGCACAAGGCCGGCCTCGCGGGTGTCGAAGTCACGCCGCAAGGCATCGTGCCGGGCGACCGCATCATCGATGTTGATGGCCAGGCGACGGACGATGTGGCCAAGCTGCTCGCGCGGCTAGACGACAGGAAGGTCGGCGATGTGGTGGTCTTGTCAGTGGAGCGGGCCGGCAAATCGCGCGAGGTGCGTGTGGAGCTGCAACCCGGGAATTGATTGAACTGAACCTGTGGATCAGGCGGTAGTGCAGCGTCGCGGCGATTGAGGTTCTCAGGTCTTCGGCCAGGTAGCGTTCCGCCTCAACCTCCGTAATTTTCGGATGCGATCTGCCTATCCGAATAGGCAAGCATGCAACGCCGGAACCTCTTGCCAATCATCGAAGGAGAAAGCGAGGCGCAATCCGCATGAGGTGGACGCAGGCCAGGAACGAGGCAAACAGGAGGCCGCATTGGAACTCAGACTACTGCGCTATTTCGTTGCGGTCGCGGAAGAACTGCATTTCGCGCGAGCGGCCGAGCGCCTTGGCGTAGAACAATCGCCTGTGTCGCGCGCAATGCGAAATCTCGAAGCCACGCTCGGCGTGCAGTTGTTCGACCGCAGCGCGCACCAGACGCGACTGACCTGGGCCGGTCAAGTGTTCCTCGGTGAGTGCCGGCGCGTGCTGGCCACCGTGGAGCAGGCGGTGAGTGCCGCAAAGGCGGCGGCGCAGGGCTATCAGGGTTATCTGCGCATCGCCATCTGCGACAGCTTGGCGCAGCCCCACATTGCCACCTTGCTGGCGCGCAGCCGCGAGGAAGAGCCCGAACTGGAGATTCGCGTCTTCGAGCTGCCTTTCGCGCAGCAGCTCAAGGGCCTGCACAACGATCTGCTGGACATCGGTTTTGCGCTGTCGGACGCGGTGAGCGAAGGCCTTGTCGCCGAGCCCGTGTGGACCGATCCTCTGTCGGTGATCGTGCCCGTGCGCCACCCCTTGTTGGCGCACGCGGAAGTGCCATTGGATGAAGCCTTGAAGTTTCCGTTGGTACTGTGCCATCCGGACGCGGGATCGGGCTGCCACCACCAGATCCAGGCGGTGCTTCAAGGTGCGTCCAAGCCGCTCAAGCTGGTAGATCAGGTGACGAGCCTAGGCGTGATGCTGACTCTGGTCGGTGCCGGTTATGGCCTAGGTTTCGCCATTGCCTCGCAGGTGCAGACCCTGAACCGCCCCGACATAACCGTTCGCCCCTTGGCCGGCACGCCGCCCATGCTGTCCACCTACCTGCTGCGCCGCAGCGCCGAACCCTCTGAGCCCATGAAGCGGTTTCTGCAGCGCGCCCGCGAGGAGTTCCTGCCAAAGGGAGATAAACCGGCCTCGTGACGTTGAGCGCTCGGGTACATTGGCTACTGCTGGCTGTCCATGGCTCGCACTGGACTTGCTCGGAGCGCGCGTTGACCAAGCGTGGTTTTTCAGTCCATAATTATGTCCATCTCGGTTCGCCGAGTGCGGAAAACTCGTTATCAATCAACGAGTTGGGAACACGATGATGTTCCCTTCACCCGCTCCATTACTGTCAGTTTCTTTACATCCCGCTCCATGTCTACGCGGGCGTCCTCAAGCCTCAACAAAAGCGTCATGGTGCCGTCATTACCATCATTCACCATTTTTCATTTTTACACCTGCAAATGACACCCCTTTCACACCCGAGCTTTATACCGCATCTCCTGCTGATGATCATGATGATATTCGGGTTGGGCTACGCGACAGTGCGGGCGGACACCATGGACAACTCACTCCATATCAGTGGTTATATAGAAGCTTATTATCAACGCGACTTTAACCGCCCCAGCAATCACCGCCGCCCGGACTTTATCTACAGCCATAGTCGGGCAGATGAGCCCAGCATCAACCTAGCGTTGGTGCTGGCCACATACAATACTGACAAACTCAGAGCCAATCTTGGCATTGCAACAGGGACCTATATGCGTGCCAACTATGCAGCGGAATCTGGGTTATTGAATAATCTTTACGAAGCGAATATTGGGCTCAAACTTTCAGACCAACATGATCTGTGGCTGGATGTCGGCGTGATGCCCTCCCACATTGGTTTTGAAAGCGCGATCGGTAAGGACAACTGGACAGTTACACGTAGCCTCGTAGCAGAAAACTCGCCTTATTTTGAAACGGGGGCCAAGCTGACGTACACCACGGCAGACGGAAAATGGCTGGTGAGCGGTTTACTCTTGAATGGCTGGCAACGCATCCAGCGTGCCGACGGCAACACCACCCCCGCGTTTGGCCACCAGCTCACCTACAAACCCAATGACAAAGTCACGATCAACAGCAGCTCATTTATTGGCAATGACAAATCTGACCGCGAACGCCAGATGCGCTATTTCCACAACCTTTATGGGCAGTTTACCTTGAACCGGACATGGAGCCTGCTTGCCGCACTGGATCTGGGCGCAGAGCAAGCCACCAAGCACAGTGCCAGTTACCATACCTGGTTTGCTCCAGTGGTGATCGTGCGCTATACAGTATCCGATAAGCTAAGTTTGGCAGCACGTGCCGAATATTATCAAGACAAGCATGGTGTCATTGTCAGCACAAACAATAGCAATGGTTTCAGGACTGTTGGCTACTCGGCCAACGTGGATTATGCCATTACACCCAATTTGCTCTGGCGTACCGAGATCAGGAAATTCGATAGCCGGGATGCTATCTTCATCAAGGGCAATGAATCGATGGCATCTACCAACTTCACAGCATTGACTTCGCTCGCTATCAGTTTTTAACCAGGCTGCACCAGCCACTTAACGAACACCCACGCAGCCTATATTGATTCATGATGACCGTCATACAACGCCGCCAGGCATTATTCACCTTCTTTTTGCTAGCCGGGATAGCCGTAGCCTCCTGGGTCACACGCACACCGGCAATCCGGGATCAGCTAGGGGTGTCCATCGCAGAAATGGGCCTGATATTGTTCAGCATTTCGGTGGGAGCAATGAGCGGAGTGCTCAGCTCCGGCAAGCTCGTGAAGCGCTGGGGCACCAAGCCTGTCATCCGTGCAGGGATGCTCACCATGTGGCTGGGCCTGGGCATCATGGCACTGGGTCTGGCATCCAGTCTGGCACTGATGGTGGCGTTGGGCCTGATGCTGTTCGGGCTGGGCATAGGGCTGGGAGAGATCGCACTCAATGTTGAAGGCGCTGAAATTGAGCGCATCATGCACCGTCCAGCGCTTGCCATGCTGCATGCCGGGTTCAGCTTAGGCACATTCCTGGGAGGCATGCTCGGCATTGCCCTCACCAGCATTCATTTCCCGGTGACCTGGCACCTTGCGCTCACAGCACTGGCAGGTATCCCAATGACATTATGGGGGCTACGTGCCATACCAGGTGGTGTGGGAATTGAGTCCGCAAGTGAAGTAGATATAGACGATGCCAATACCCAGCCATTCAAGCCTTGGCGCGATACTCAATTGATGTGCATCAGCCTGATTGTGCTAGGCATGGCATTGGCAGAAGGATCCGCAACCGACTGGATTCCCATCCTCATGGTTGATGAACATCATGTCAGCGCAGCCCTCGGCTCCATGGTCTATACTGGCTTTGCTGGCATGATGGCGCTCGGGCGCTTCAGCGGACACTTTTTCCTCACACACTTCAGCAGGGTGTCGGTGGTGCGTACCAGCGCACTGCTAGGCCTCATCGGGATCGGCATGGTCATCTTTGCCAACCACCCCTATATTGCGGCAATCGCCGTACTGTTCTGGGGCTTGGGCACATCCCTGGGCTTTCCGCTGACGATTTCCGCTGCTGGCGATACCGGTCACCATGCCACGGCACGTGTCAGCATAGTTGCCACAGCCGGATATGTTGCCTTTCTGGCAGGACCGCCATTACTAGGTTTCATCGGGGAGCATTATTCTTTACGCCATGCCTTGCTGGTAGTGCTGTTCTTTGTAGGATTGGCATTTTTTCTGGCTCGTGCCGTCGCCCCGCGCATGAAAGAGCCGCACTCGCGATAAACATGCCATGTTGCCACATTTACCTAGTTTTACTGCCGGGTACTTTTACCCGCGCTTACGTCATAAGCACAGTGATGTAGCGATGGTTATCGCAATGACTTTCTTACCGATATTGTCGTTAATGGATATTCGAAATATCAATCAATGTCATCAGATGCTTCTATCTTTTCTATCTGCCTGTATGATAATAATGAAACTGATCCGCTAGCGGAAAAAGTATGGCCTGCCTATGAACCTCATGCAATAGCAGTTGTGACTAGTACCCCCCCTGGACTAAGAACGAAGATAATTATGAAGACCCTCAACCTCGTTGATACCGCCAAGGTAATGATCCTGGATGACCAGGCCGTCAGCCGCTCCATCCTATCCAAGATTGTCAGAAACCTTGGTCGAGGTATCAAAACCTTTGAGTTTTCCTCCCCGACAGAAGCCTTACTCTGGGCGCAGGACAACACCGCAGACCTGCTGCTGGTGGATTACGAAATGCCTGGGATGAATGGTCTGTGTTTCATCAATGAAATCACCCGCCTGCCACAATATCAATCCGTTCCAACCATCATGATCACCATCAAGCAGGATGTGGAAATCCGCTATGCGGCGCTTGACGCCGGGGTGACGGATTTCCTCACCAAGCCGGTCGATATGCATGAGTGCATGGCGCGATGCAAAAACCTGATCACCCTGCGTCAACAGCGACTGACACTGGAAGATAAAAGCCGCTTGCTGGAAAGCATGGTGAGGGAAGCGACCGAAAACATCCTCATGCGCGAGAAAGAAACATTGATGCACCTTGCACGTGCGGGGGAGTATCGCGACTACGATACAGCACAGCACTTGTTGCGTATGTCGCTGTATAGCCGGGTGCTGGCAGAGGCCCTAGGCTTCCCTGAAGAGGAGGCTGAGCTGATTGAACTAGCTGCGCCATTACATGACATTGGTAAAATTGGTATCCCCGACAGCGTATTGCTCAAGCAAGGTCCATTCACGCCAGAAGAGAAGAAGATCATGCAACGCCACCCGCTGATTGGTTATGAAATCCTGCAAGGTAGCCCATCGAAATATTTGCAGAAAGGCAGCGAGATTGCCTTGGCACACCACGAGAAATTCGACGGGTCAGGCTATCCTTATGGCATGTCTGGCCATGAAATCCCACTGTCCGCACGTATCGTAGCGGTAGCTGATGTATTTGATGCATTAACCAGCCACCGTCCATACAAGAAGGCATGGAGTGTCGATAGCGCCATCGATTACCTCATCGCCGAAAACGGCAAGCACTTCGACCCGGAACTGATCAAACTCATCCCTGATGTACGCATGCTGTTCGAGGAAATCCATAAGCGCCATTCTTCCTGAGGTTATAAATTTCCACCCCAGGGGCTTGAATATAACTTTATCTAAGCGCAACCTATACACTCTCACAACCGACGCAGGGAACTGCAGCATGATTGCAGTGAACACCAACTTTTAGACACGTTGACCAGCATGATGTCATTAATGCAACCCTTGAAGCGGGCCAGGCAATACTGGCAGCACCTCCGCAGGCACTGCGACCCGCTGGAGTTGGAGCAAGCCAGCATCCGCATTTGGCTTTGCATGGCATTTCTGGTGTTCCTGGTGTATCGAGAAATAAGCGAGCCCGCATCCATCAGCGGCTCCTTCCCCTTGGCCATTCCCATGACAGTCGTATTCCAACTACTGTCCTTCGTACTCTTCGCACTGATCCTGTTTACGCGTCAACATGCTACGTTACGCAGGCTTTCCGGCGCATGGCTTGATATCGGGTTGCCCACCATGTTCATGGCCATGACCGGCGAGCTAGGGGTGATCCTGGTCGGAGTATATTTATGGGTCACTTTTGGCAACGGCTTCCGCTTTGGCAACAAATACCTGTTCCACTCGCAGTTCCTCAGCGTTGTCGGCTTTCTCTATACCATCAACATCAATCCATTCTGGTTGCAGCATCAGGCTATCAGCTACAGCTTGTTGCTTATGCTCGCCGCTTTGCCGATTT
>NZ_JAJAVF010000004.1:0-165855 GCF_020531845.1 Methylobacillus methanolivorans | reverse complement strand
GAAAGCTCATCCAAGCAACTACTCTCGCAACTCAACAATGTGCTGGACTTCGCCAAAATTGAGCAGGAAAAGCTACAGGTAGAACAAGCTGAGCTTTCCCTGCGCGAATTGGCGGCACAGACCATTGAGGTGTTCAAGGGCCAAGCCTTTAATAAACGTATCCGGCTGGAAAAAATCATTGAGCTTGACGAGATCCGCGTCAAGAGTGACCCCTATATCCTGCAACAAATCCTCGCTAATCTGGTTGGCAACGCAGTGAAGTTTACTGAGCAGGGTGCTGTCACCCTCACGGTCAAAACGCTTGAGTCAAACGCGCATCACGGTGTATTCCGCATTGAGGTGCTTGACACCGGTATTGGGATTTCCGACGAACAGCGCGCCCGTATTTTTGACAGTTTTACCCAAGCAGATATTTCCACCACCCGCAAATTTGGCGGCAGCGGGCTGGGGCTTACGATTGCCAAAGGCCTGGTTGAAGCGCTGGGTAGTGAGCTAAACCTGAATAGTGCACCGAATGTTGGCAGCCGGTTCTGGTTTGATCTTACCCTTGAGATCAGCAGCCGTGTCCCAGCCGCCACGCCAGTACCTATCAACGAGATACCACAAGCCACGACCAAGCCACTGAGGATATTGGTCTGCGAAGACAATGTCACCAACCAGACCATCATTGTCAAACTGCTACAGCTACCAGGTCATCAGGTTTCCGTGGTCAACAACGCCGATGAACTGCTGGACAAGCTGGAAGTAGAGCAATTTGATCTGGTGGTATCCGACCTTAACATGGCTGGCATGACCGGGATTGATGCATTAAAACTTTATCGCTTCCTACGCCCAGATGACCGGGACACCAAATTCATCCTGTTTACCGCAGATGCCACGGTGGAAACCAAATCTGCTGCAGAGGTGGCCGGCTTCGATGCCTACCTGACCAAGCCAATTGAAACCAAGCTGCTGTTTGACACCATTGCCAATCTCAAGGGCGGCTTACCCGTATCCGGCCAGGTTGCCCAGCTATATGCAAAGAAAGAGGAAACAACAACCCCGGCATCATCTGCGCATGTGAGCGATGTGCTGTCTGCAGCTACATTAGCCGAACTGGAGTTGTTAGGTGGACAGGACAGCATGTTTGTACCGCGTTTGTTAGGTAAATACGTGACCGATTGCGGGGCGTTGATCAAGCTGATCAAGCAGAACCTTGCCGCCAAGCGCTATGGTGAGTTGCATGAATTCCTGCATGCCTTAAAAGGTAATAGCCTGAGTATAGGTGCCATTGCCGTAAGCCAACAGGCAGAGTTGATGGACAAAGCCAGTCCCGAGGAACTGCGCTTCCGCGGTACCATCATGTTCGAGCAACTGGATAAAGCTTTTGAGGCAGCCAAGCAAGCAATCAACGATTACTTGAGTAGCCGGCAGGCTGCCTCAAGTTAGCTTTCATCTTGCAACTCTAACCACTTCTTCCTGCTCACCAACCTTGGTGTTCTGTGCACGGACCAGACGCTCCATGACCTTAAGGTTACGCTCGGTCAAGCGCAGAGCGGCATCTACCCAGATCTCGGTAATATCCAGCAACTCCTGCTTGGTAAGCGGGTTCACACGCTGCTTAGCCTTCTGGATAGCCTGGAAGGAGTTCAGCGACTTATGCGTTTTACGCACCCAATCCTGTAACGCCTTTTCGCCCTCACCAGCTTCCGCCAACACATCCACAACCCCTAGGTCATATAACTCCTCAGCGGTGTAGACCTTGCCAGAACGTATCATCTTTTCTGCAGCAGTCAGGCCTATACGACGTGAAAGAAAGCTCATTGCGCCCATGCCAGGGAATAGGTTGAACAACACCTCCGGCAAGCCCATCAACGAGCCTTTTTCCGCCACCAGCACATGGGCAGAAAGCGCAGCCTCAAAACCACCACCCATGGCCTGGCCTTGCACCAACGCAATGGTGGTAATCGGAGCCTGCATATTGTAGAAAGTCCACAGGTTCTCAATGCATAACTGGGCATATTCAAGCAGCTTTGCTCTTTCCTGCTGCTCAATTGCCGCCTTGAAGATGGCTAAATCGCCACCTAGGTTAAAGATACCTTCCACATCCGACGCCAACACCAGATAATTCGTCGCCTGTTGTGGGCGATGTTGAGGGTGCAAGTGTGCGGCTTCGATCTGGGTTTGATTCAGCAGCAGTTCGCGCATGCAAATACGATTGAAGCAAGGCCTTGGATTCGGCTGCATGAACAGCCAAGAAATACCGAACTCGGCATCATAGCGAGTGCGTACTTGCTCAAATTGAACAGTGTCTAACGGATTGAAATCAACAACAGCATTCATGATAAAACTCCCCATAATGAAGGTTAAAAAAAGCACTACATGTACACACGTAGCATAATTGTGTTGCAAGGTAAATGTCTGATTGATTATTGAAAATTCAACAATCTTTACGCTTTGCCGTTAATATGAAGACTTGATGCCAATATCACCGATGGAATTAAAAAATGATCAAGCGTCTATGCTTTTTATTGGTTTGGGGAGTGAGTAGTGGAGCGAGCCTAAGTGCTCATGCAGCAGGCTTTGCCCTGATTGAGCAAAGCGCCTCTGGTTTCGGTAATGCGTACGCTGGTATGTCAGCGCGGGCCGATGACGCTAGTATCCAGTTTTTCAATCCTGCCAGCCTGTCATGGCTGCCCCCAGGCAAGCAAATTATTGTTGGCGGCAGTGCCATTTTGCCCAGTGCAAAACTGAGGAATGCCAGCGCCCGAAATCTCAATACTGGCGTTACAATCTCTGGTAACGATGGTGGTGATGCCGCTTCGTTGGAGTTGGTGCCCAATTTCTACTTTGCTGGCGACCTGAACCCAGACCTAAAGTTTGGTTTAGGCATCACGGTGCCGTATGGACTGACTTCAGAATACGATAACGGCTGGAAAGGCCGCTACCAGGCGCTGAAATCCGAGGTCATGACCGTCAATGTCAACCCAGCGCTTTCGTTCAAGGCGAGTGAAAAGTTGTCAATTGGTGGCGGTATCAGCCTGCAATATGTAAAGGCTGAACTTACCAATGCGATAGATGCTCGCACCATTACAAGTGGCCTGGTAACTGCAGATAGCTATGGAAAAATGAAGGGGGACGACATCAGTTGGGGGTTCAATCTGGGCGTGCTTTACAAGCCATGGGAAGGTACCGCGGTAGGCGCAAGCTATCGCTCCCATATCAAGCACAAGCTGGAAGGTGAGGCCAGTTTCCGGCATGCATCTCCAATACTAGCCTCCCGTTTGAGTAATTCCGATATTAATGCCAACCTCTCCATGCCAGAAACCGTCTCGCTTAGCTTGGCACAACAGCTGAATGACAAGCTGGAGTTACTTGCCGATGTCACCTGGACCAACTGGAGCCGCTTTAAGGAATTACGCGTACAGTTTGACAGCGGCTTGGCTGACAATGTCACGAATACCAAATGGAATGACAGCTACCGATTTTCGCTAGGTGGAAACTACCGCTACAACGACCAACTCACATTGCGAGCAGGCGTCGCCTATGACCAGACGCCGGTGCCTGATGCGAGCCACCGCACTCCACGCATTCCAGATGCTGATCGCACCTGGTTTGCGATTGGTGCAAGCTGGAAGGTAGACCCATTCAACACTATCGATGTTGGCTATGCCTATCTTCGCATGAAGGATTCCAGCATCAATCATAGCAGTGAAGGGGCAGTTAGCCATAATATCCGGGGGGAATTTTCCGCTCGTGTGGATATCCTGAGCGCACAGTGGAGCCGCTCGTTCTGATGGTGCAAAGAATCAGTACTTACTGGTAAGCATTCGGTTGTTCAGGCTTGGGGGTGGTAGACCATTGCCGTTTCACCTCATCACCAGGACGGTTCAGCGTTACTTCCGCATTATCCGTGGCAGCTACCCAACTGACGGGAATGAAGTGATGCTGACCGCTTTTATCCTTGGTGAGCTTGATTTGGTTGCTACCTTCCATGTGATCAACGGTGGCAAACTGCTTGCCTTGGGAACAGATCACAGGCATGCCGGGGAGTATTCCGTGGGAGAGACTCATGATATTGCTCCTTGAAAATAATGATGAGCCTCAAGATTAGCGGGGAATGACATCACGCTGGATAGGGCACTGACTGAAAGTGCTGTCAGAATTACATAAAAGCCCAATCAGCTGCGCACGATCAATACATCACAGGCGACGCTATCCAGGATGCGAATTGCGATGCTACCGAGCAACACCCCCAATAAGCCACTGCGACCATGTGTCGCCACCACCACCAAATCTATGCGCTTGTCTTGCACATAAGACTCCAGCAGTAGGTCAGGCTCTCCATACTCCACCACGACATCAATCTTGGCTGCCGCTGTTTCACCCGCAACATCACGAATAAAATCACGGCAATTCTGGATAGCGTCCTCGCGCAATTCACTTTCATAAGCCACGCGATCATCCATGCGGCTGGCAAAGTGAGCAAAGGCAGCATGGAAAACAACGAGGTTCTCCGGGCCAAACATATCCACCGCCCTGGCAAGCGCCGCGCGTGACAACTCTGAAAGATCAGTCGCGACCACAATCTTGCCGTAAGGCTTGCGTAGACGCTTTTTCACCACCAGCACAGGCACAGGAGACTGGCGTGCAAGCGCTGCCACGGTATCGCCAAGCAATGCCTTCTCAAAAGCCCCGTCACGCTTGACCCCGGTCAGGATCAATTCTGCCTGCACGTCTGCAGCAACTTGCAACACCACCTCACTCGGCTTGCCGCGCACCACGCGCGCGCTGATGTCTGGCAGGCCTGTCTCGCCCAATTCCTCTACCAACTCTGCCTGGATCGCCAAGGCAACATCCTGCGGCTGACGCCAGCCGGGTGTATCGGCAATCGGTTCAACCTGCTCAAAAGCATGCACAACCGTCAGCGGTGCATGCCAAGCCTGCGAGAGTTGTACCGCGCGATCAAGGGCTCGATCGCAACGTGCACCGAGATCTGTCGCCAGTAGTAACTGGCGGGGTTGTTTGGTCTTGAATTCTGTCGTCACCGGGGGTTTCCTTCCTTAAGATTCTGCCAGCACATTGGTTTTGCCACGTTTTCGCATCAAAGTTTTCTCAACTTCCAACACCAACATGAAGACAATACCGATCAATATGATCACGAGACCATCTTTCCAGTCAATCGGCGCGCTGGCAAACAAGGCATGTAAGGGCGCAGCATAGGTGAATGCCAACTGCGCCAAGATCACAGCGACCAGTGCAATCAAGAGTATGGGCGTGCCAAGCAAGCCGCGCCAGCTGAAAGACTTAGCATTGAGGTAACGCACATTGAATAGGTAGAAAATCTCCAGCACCACCAGAGTATTCACCACCATGGTACGCGCTACTTCCTCACCCAGCTCACGCCGCATGGCATATTCAAAAATGATGAATACGCCGATGGTAAACAACACTGACACAAACCCCACGCGCCAGAGCAGGAAGGGAGAGAGCAGGGCGGCATGACGCGGGCGCGGCGGACGCTCCATGACATCAGGCTCGGCAGGTTCGAAAGCCAGCACCAGGCCCAATGTCACCGTAAGCACCATATTGATCCACAGAATCTGTGCCGGGGTCATCGGTAGCGACATACCCAGCAACAAGGCCACCACCACGGCGAGTGCTTCGCCGCCATTGGTGGGCAAAGTCCAGGCGATCACCTTACGCACATTATCGTAAACCGTGCGCCCAGCATGCACGGCTGAGACGATGGTGGCAAAGTTGTCGTCTGCCAGCACCATTTCCGACGCCTGCTTGGCCGCCTCCGTACCTTTTTTGCCCATGGCAATACCTACATCGGCCTGCTTGAGTGATGGCGCATCGTTGACGCCATCCCCCGTCATGGCGACTACCTCGCCTTGTTGCTGCAAGGCTTTGACAATACGTAGCTTGTGCTCAGGCGTGGTACGCGCAAATACACTGGTTTTCGCCAGCACAGCACTCAACTCTTCATCCGGAACCTTGTCGAGGTCCGCCCCGGTCATGACGCCAGGCTCTTCCGCAAGGTGCAGCTGTTTTGCAATCGCCTGTGCAGTCGCGGCATGATCCCCAGTGATCATTTTCACCTTGACCCCGGCAGAGCGACAGCTGGCGATCGCATCAAGCACTTCTTCACGCGGCGGATCAATGAAGCCCATGATGCCGAGAAAATCCAGGTCACTCTCGACATCCTTGAACTCAAGCTGCTGCTTGCCATCGTCGCAGCGCCTGGCGGCAAAACCGAGCACGCGCTCACCGTGATGGGCCGCCTCGCTGATGCACTCAGCCCAATAGTCGTGATCAGGTTGCTGGCATCGCTCCAACACACTTTCCGGGGCGCCCTTGATGAACATCCAAGTGCCATGCTCCTCATGGCGGTGTAGCGTTGCCATGAACTTGTGCTTGCTGTCGAAAGGCACTTCATCAAGCCGCTGCCAGGCATTGCGCTCTTGCTGAATGTCCTGCCCAGCCTTCATCGCCAGCGCCACCAAGGCGCCTTCCATAGGATCGCCCAGCACATGCCATTGCCCGGATTCTTGCTTCAGCTTGGCATCGTTGCAGAGCAAGCCTGCCAGCACCAGATCTTCCCACCCACGACCAGAGGCACCGGCCTGGGGCTTGATCTCGCCCTCGGGCACATAGCCTGTCCCTTCAACCAAATAATGCGCCTTGCCTGCAACCAAGCGCCTGACCGTCATTTCATTCCGGGTGAGAGTGCCAGTTTTATCCGAGCAGATCACTGAAGTCGCGCCCAGCGTTTCCACCGCGGGCAAACGTCGAATAATGGCGTTGTGCCTCGCCATGCGCTGCACGCCAATCGCCAGGGTGATCGTGATCACCGCAGGCAAGCCCTCCGGCACCAAACCCACCGAGATCGCTACCACCACCATAAACCCGTCGATCCAGCTATAGTTCTGTACCAGCTTGGCAAACGCCAGCAGGCCAAGGGCCAAGCTGAGGGCAAACCAGGTGAACAGGCGCCCGAAATGGTTAATTTGCTGTAACAAGGGTGTTTCCAGGGTTTCCACCTTGGCAATCATGCTGCTGATACGGCCGATTTCCGTTGCGCTACCAGTCTCCACCACCACGGCACGCCCCTGGCCCGCCGCAATGATAGTGCCTGAGTACAGCATGCAATGTCGATCTCCCAGATCAGCATTCTTTGCCACCGCCTGCTCCTGTTTCTGGCTGGGTACCGATTCACCAGTAAGAATTGCCTCCTCGCTGGAAAGTTGCCTGGCCTTGAGCAAACGTGCATCAGCCGGCACGCTGTCGCCAGCTTCCAACACGATCACGTCGCCGGGTACCAGATCGCCCACCTCCATGGTTTGACGGTGCCCATCCCGTACCACAGTGACATGGGGCACCATCATATTGCGGATCGCATCCAGCGCCTGCTCAGCCTTGCCTTCCTGGATATAACCGACAATTGCGTTGATCAGCACCACCGCCAAGATCACTGCCGAATCAACGGCATGATCAAGAAAGAACGCAATGACTGCCGCCGACAACATGAAGTAGATCAAGGCATTATTGAACTGCAACAGGAAGCGCATCACGGGATGTTGACGTTTAGGGGGAGGCAACTCGTTCCTGCCATACTCCTGCAAGCGTTTATCTGCTTCCCTACTACCTAGGCCTTCTGGGGTGGACTGCACACGCTCAAGTACCTCGCTGGTCTTGAGTGCATGCCAAAGAACTGCATCATTCTGGCTGGATTGCGGCATGGGCAATGGCCTTTTCAATGGTCGGTGTCTTTTTATTCTAAAAGGCTTTAGCGCCATCATGCAAAACCATTTTTCTAAAATGGCTTACTCATTCAGAGAGCACTACTCAATATGCAACTGCCCAAGAGGCCAGTGCAGACAGGTCGCAACGTAACACCACTCAATGCAACTTTCACGACATCTTGCCTCCCAACACAAGCCTATCCTCTCCTTTCAATGTCGATTAGGCTAAAATGACGTTCTACATGAATATTTATCTGACCAACTCTTTGCCTGGCTCAAGCCCGCTTATCCATTGACAGGACCCGCCATGGAAACAATCAACCTCATGCCACCCTGCGTGCTTACCTTCGCTGCCACCGACCCTAGCAGTGGCGCAGGCTTGCAAGCCGACCTTCTGGCGCTATCCAGCATTGGCTGCCATCCCGTATCTGTTGTCACCGCCATTACCGTACAAGATACGGTAGGCGTGGAAAATGTCGTCTCGCTGGATGCCGAGCTGATCAACGAGCAAGCCCGTACCATCCTTGAAGACATGCAGATTTCTGCCTTCAAGCTGGGCATGCTGGGCAGCGTGGAAAATATTGCCGTGATCGCCGAAATAGTCGCCGATTATCCCGATGTGCCTTTATTGATTGACCCAGTGCTCTCTTCCGGGCGAGGCGATGAATTGGCTAATGAAGCCATGCAGGAAGCGATGATAGACCTGCTGTTTCCACAGGCCACACTGATCACCCCGAACAGCCTCGAAGCCAGGCGGTTGGCATTTACCGGCGACTTTAGCGATGAAAGCGAACATGCCTCATTAGACGAAGTAGCCGAGCGCCTGCTGGCACTGGGGCCTGAATATGTACTGATTACCGGCACCCACGAGCGTGCGCCGCAAGTCATCAACAATCTTTACGGCTCGCAAAAACTGTTGCGCTCTTATCCTTGCGAGCGCTTGCCTGGTAGCTATCATGGTTCTGGCTGTACGCTGGCATCTGCCATCGCGGCCTGCCTGGCACACGGCCTGGGCATGGAGGAAGCTATCGCAGAAGCGCAGGAATACACCTGGCATTCGCTACGCCATGCCTTCCGTCCTGGCATGGGGCAATATATTCCCGACCGTCTGTTCTGGGCGCGTGAAGAGTCTGATGACGAAGAATAGCCCCATGGCCATCCGCGGGTTGTATGCCATTACCCCGGATGAAACAGATACTGCCCGCCTGCTGGAGATCTGCAAAATGGCGCTCGCAGGAGGGGCCACCATACTGCAATATCGCAACAAGCGCGTATCCGGCGAGCAAGCACTGGAGCAAGCCCAAGCCCTGCTGGCAATGTGCCGGGGTTACCGCGTGCCATTGATCATCAATGATGATGTTGAGCTTGCGACCAAGCTCGATGCCGATGGCGTTCACCTTGGTATAGACGATGGCGACATCACTGCCGCACGCAAAGAGCTGGGTGCAGGCAAGATCATCGGGGCGTCCTGCTACAACAACCTTGGGCTTGCCCAGCAGGCAGCCAGGCTGGGGGCGGATTATGTCGCCTTCGGCGCCTGCTTTCCCTCATCCACCAAGCCCCATGCACCACGTGCAGATATGACATTGTTCCAGCAGGCAAGAGAACTAGGCGTGCCTATCGTTGCCATCGGCGGAATCACGCTGGACAATGCCGCCAGCGTGATCAGCGCTGGTGCGGATGCGCTTGCAGTGATCGGTGCCTTGTGGAATGCAGCGGATATCAAGACGCAAGCCAATCAATTCAACCAACTTTTTAGCTAGAGCCAGGCCATGAGTAGAAACCAGCAATTATTCGAGCAATCCCAGACACTGATCCCCGGTGGCGTGAATTCACCAGTACGCGCTTTTGGCTCGGTGGGCGGCACCCCCGTATTCTTCAAGCGTGGCCTGGGCTCACGACTATGGGATGAAGATGGGAAGGAATATATTGATTACGTTGGCTCCTGGGGGCCGATGATCCTTGGCCATGCCCAGCCCGATGTAATTGCTGCGGTGCAAGCTACAGCAGCCAACAGCTTGTCTTTCGGCGCACCCACTGCGCTGGAGCTGGAAATGGCGCAACTCATTACACACCTAGTGCCGAGCATGGAGCAGCTGCGCCTGGTCAGCTCCGGCACAGAAGCCACGATGAGCGCCATTCGCCTGGCACGCGGCTTCACCAATCGCAGCAAGATCCTCAAGTTCGAGGGTTGCTACCATGGCCATGCCGACTCATTGCTAGTCAAGGCTGGTTCCGGAGCACTCACTTTTGGCCAACCCAGCTCTGCTGGCGTTCCTCCTGAACTCGCAGCGCATACTTTAACCCTGCCATACAATGATGTTGCAGCGCTGGAACAGTTATTCAGCAAGCTTGGCGACCAGATTGCCTGCGTCATCCTTGAGCCTGTCGCAGGCAACATGAACCTGGTGAATCCCAGCCGCGAGTTCCTTGATGCACTACGCACCTTATGCACACAATCCGGCAGCTTGCTGATTTTCGATGAGGTGATGACCGGTTTCCGCGTTGCCTTGGGTGGCGCACAGCAGCTGTTTGGCATCAAACCTGACCTCACCACGCTAGGCAAGGTGATTGGTGGTGGCCTGCCCGTTGGCGCATTCGGTGGCCGCGCCGATGTCATGGCATTCCTCGCGCCGTTAGGCCCGGTCTACCAGGCAGGGACATTATCTGGCAATCCTGTTGCCGTGGCTGCCGGCCTGGCGACATTGCAACAATTGCAACGCCCAGGTTTCCATGACGAACTAGCCGCCAAGACACGCCAGCTGACTGACGGCTTGGCGCAGGCAGCGCGCGATGCTGGCGTTACCTTCAGTGCACAAAACGTGGGCGGCATGTTTGGCCTCTACTTCAGTGAACAGTGCCCCAATAGCTTTGCCGAGGTAATGCAATGCGACAAGGCAGCATTCAACCGCTTCTTCCATGGCATGCTGGAGCACGGGGTTTACCTGGCCCCATCCGCGTTCGAGGCTGGTTTTGTGTCGATCGCGCACAGCGAAGCCGATATCAACCAGACCATAGAGGCCGCCCGCCAAGTGTTTGCCAGCTTGCGTTAATCAGGAACTATCCATGACCACATTGAAAAATGATGTTTTCCTCCGTGCACTGCAACGCCAGTCCACTCCTTACACACCGGTTTGGATGATGCGCCAGGCCGGGCGCTACCTGCCTGAATACCGCGCCACGCGCAAACAGGCGGGTAGTTTTCTTGACTTGTGCAAAAACCCGGACTTGGCGACTGAAGTGACCATGCAACCGCTGGATCGCTACCCGCTGGATGCTGCCATCCTGTTCTCCGACATCCTCACCATTCCTGATGCCATGGGGCTAGGTTTATATTTCGAGGAAGGCGAGGGGCCAAAATTCGAGCGGCCCCTGCGCGAAGAGGCTGATATCCGCAAGCTGGCGGTTCCCGATATTGGCACTGAGCTCAAGTATGTCACCGATGCCGTCAGCCAGATTCGCCGCACCCTGGATGGACGTGTTCCTCTCATCGGCTTTTCCGGTAGCCCTTGGACGCTGGCAACCTACATGGTAGAGGGCCGCGGCGGCACGGATTTCCTCACCATCAAGCAAATGGCCTATGCACGGCCAGAACTATTGCATCATATCCTCAGCATCACTGCACAGACGGTGACGCAATACCTCAATGCCCAGATTGCTGCTGGCGCACAAGCGGTCATGATCTTTGACTCATGGGGCGGGGCGCTTTCTCATCACGCTTATGAGGAGTTCTCGCTGCAATACATGAAGCAGATCGTCAGCGGCCTCACCAAGGAAAGCGATGGCCGCGCCGTGCCCAGCATTGTCTTCACCAAGGGCGGCGGTTTGTGGCTGGAAGCTCAAACAGAAACCGGTGCCGATGCGCTGGGACTGGATTGGACGGTGTCACTTGGCGAGGCACGCAAGCGCGTTGGCAACAAAGTAGCGCTACAAGGCAATATGGACCCAGCTATCCTGCTCTCCACGCCTGAAGCCGTAGAAAAAGAAGTCGCGCGCATCCTCGCCAATTACGGCATAGGCAATGGCCATGTGTTCAACCTTGGTCACGGTATCACGCAATTCACACCGCCCGAAAATGCCGAGGCAATGATCAAGGCCGTGCACGCCATCAGCCGCAATTATCATCTCTGATTCAGACTGGCCGCGATTGACAAAAAATGACAATCGCGGCCGCTATCTCCCGGCAGATGAGAGTAAGATGAACTATTAGCGCGTTTCGTTTGTCACGACTTCATAACAACAAGGAGATAAGCAAATGGGTTTGATTTCATTCATCAAAGACGCTGGCGAGAAACTGTTTGGCACTCACCCGACTGTTGAATCAAAAGCCGAGAATCCGGTTACCTCTGCTAATGCCACCGCTAGTCAAGCCATTCTCAACTACATCCACAAAATGGAATTGGATGCAGAAGGTCTGCAAGTGGATTTTGACGGTGCCACAGGTAAAGTCACCGTCGGCGGCACCGCTGCCACACAGGAAATCAAGGAAAAAATTCTGCTCTGCTGCGGCAACATCAATGGTGTCAGTGAGGTTGTGGACAACCTCAAGGTCACAGCCGCAGAAACTGCCCCAGTGTTTTACACAGTAGTACGTGGCGACACCTTGTCCAAGATCGCCAAGGAACATTATGGCAATGCTAATGCCTACATGAAGATTTTTGAGGCGAACAAGCCCATGCTCAACCATCCGGACAAGATCTATCCGGGCCAGACCTTACGTATCCCTCAATAACCTCAATCAGGAGACCCAGAATGACATTACGATCAACATCCATCCTTGCTATTTTCCTTGCTGGCCTAATGCTGGGAGGTTGTAGCAACAAGGAGGAAGAGAACGTTGAAGCGGCCGCTGCACAAGCCGTAGAACAAGCGCATGAGCATGCAGAACATGCGGTTGATAAAGCCGAAGAAGCCGCTGACGAAGCCAAGGATGCAGCTGAAGATGCCATCGAAAAGGCTCGTGAAGCCGCTGCGGAACATCAGGAAGAACATAAGTCCGAGTAATAAGCTCTCCATCCCCCGGGCCAACCCCGGGGATATGCTGTCACTCCCACAGATCAATCAAGCTGAATACCCGCAGGCTCTTCACCATCCTGCCGCTTGCTCGGTAACGCCGCCCGTCAGTAGTAACAGTAGAATCAAACACATCCCGCCAATAATACTGCACCGCCCTTATTCCGATCGCCAGCCTATGTTTACTAGCAAGTCAGCCTGCCGGTAGTACTCCTACACCGAGATCAGCCTGATACCGATACGGCGCTTCAATCCCCATGGTTATGCTGTGTTTCATGCAAGCTCAACCATTGGAAAGGATGCATCATGAAGCTCTCCCATCTATTCAGTACCATTTCCCTGCTGACTGTTAGCACATTGCTGGTCAGCACCCCCGCTCTCGCAGATAAAGAATTCGTCGGACGTATTGATGCGCGCCCAGCTGGCAACCTAGGGATATGGACGATCAGCGGTCAACAGGTGGAAGTCACCGAGAAAACAGATATTGAGCCAGAACAAGGCCCACTGGTCGTAGGTGCTTGTGTCGAGGTAGAGCATGACAAGGGTGTCGCTTCGGAAATCGAAACTATCAAGCCTGAAAAATGCGGCAAGAACTAAATACTGTGTTGCCGCAGCAGCTCACGTTCAAGGTTGGCAAAGTATTCAGCTTGGTCAGACTGTCCCAAGCTAAGGTAAAAAGCATGCAGGTTCTTGGCCGCCAGGAAGCTTCCCCTGCCGATTACTGTGCTGTTGAGGGTGGGGTTATCGCCGATTTCCAGGCATCTTTCCCAGCTTGAGGCAATCATGGGCAACAAGACTTCTGCTTGTGCTGGGTCAGCAATGGCCCAGTCAAGCAAGACATCGCCAAGCGCAAAAAAGAAATCGGGAGAATGCTGCCAATGCGGCATCTCTGCTTCTGCCAAATGAAGCGCCCGCTCGAAGTTGCCAGCTTTTTTCAGACTGAACAAACTGCGCACGACCAGATCGTGACGCCAGTTTGCATCAGCCTCAGTATGCAGCAAAGCCTTTTCGTAAAATGTTACCGCTTCAGCAAAGCGTGCATAAACTTCCAGCTCCTTGCCTAGTTGGTAATTGAAATAGGGATCTTCCGGATTTAGCGCCAGTTCAACCCGCAGCAAAGCTTCGTTGCGCCCTTGCTTGGTCGCCTTGTGCTGCTCTAAATAACCGTCGTGCCCGACAACCAGCTCCAGTTGCCTCCTCTGCATCCCTGGACACAGCAGCTGTTCGTGAATACGCCCTACATAGCGCACATGGCGCGGCAGGATGCGGGATATCCATACACTGGAAACCTGTAGCTCCCCGTCCACTTCGGCCTCATCGTCCCGACGCAATATACCGATCAGTTCCTCGTTGCAGTGCCGTAATGCGGCAAACGCCTCGCCACCGGAGATGATCCATTCGTCCGCATCCAGCACCAAGTTCCAATCAGCGGTAGACAACTCCAGGGCCGCATTCCTCGCGGCGGCAAAATCATGACACCAGATGAAGGAATGCACTTTGGCACCTAGCGACTCGGCAATGTTGACCGTGTCATCATCAGAACCCGTATCCAGCACGATCATCTCGTCCACCCAGGGCCGGACACTTTGCAGGCAGCGTGCTATTGAACGGGCCTCATTGCGGACTATCATCACCAGAGCAATGCGCTTGCTGGACATCAGCTAAAACTCCTGCGGGTCGACATCTACGGCCCAGCGTATCTTGTTGCTGAGCGGGTGCGCACGCAATTGCGGTGCCAATTGCCTGAGGACGATTTGAAGCGCCTGTCGCGTTGTCGCTTGGAACAGCAACTGCCCGCGCTCCATACCTTTCAGCCGCTCCATTTGCGGGCGTATTGGGTCATAGACCAAGGCATCAGTCGCCATTGCGCGGGTCGTATCCGCGGCAAACTGCAAAAATCGCTGCACAGGGCCGTATTCATTGGCCTCGGCCTTGATCAAAGCTAGGAATTCATAGGGCGGGAACTGGGCGATTTCGCGCTCCTGCAAGAGCCCAGCTGCATAGGTGGCATATTCCTGACTGCGCAGCGCATTGAATAACTGGTGCTCGGGGAAAGTCGTCTGGATCAACACTTCACCGGGCTTATCCGCACGGCCCGCGCGCCCTGCCACTTGCATGAGTTGGGCAAACAAGCGTTCGGCCGCACGAAAATCGGGGCTGAAAAGGGCACTGTCGGTATCCAGCACACCGACCAATGTGAGATTGGGAAAGTCATGGCCCTTGGCCAACATTTGCGTCCCCACCAGGATATCCACCTCACCGGCATGCACCGCTGAAAGCATCTCGCTTAAGGCATGCTTGCGGCGCGTGCTGTCGCGGTCCACCCGAAGAATACGCGCCTCTGGCAACAGCTTGGCCAGTGTTTCTTCCAGCCGTTGCGTACCATGCCCGGTAGGGTGCAGGTCAGCATTGCCACAGCTCGGGCACTGGCGCACGATCTTTTGTTCGTGCCCGCAGTGGTGGCACCGCAAAAAACCCTGACGCAAGTGCACGACCAGTCGGCTGCTACAGCGCATGCAAGGCGCAATCCAGTGACAGGCATTGCATAGCAGCACTGGCGCATAACCACGACGGTTGATAAACAGCAGGCTTTGCTCACCGCGCTGCAAGCGGGTTTTCAGGGCCTTGATGAGTGGAGGAGACAGCCCCTCCTGCATCTGCACCCGGCTGACATCGACACAATTCACCTGGGGCAATTGTGACTGGCTGACAGCGCGTTGCTGCATGCTGAGCAGGCCATAACGACCGCTCTGGGCGTTATGCCAGGTTTCTAACGCTGGAGTAGCAGAACCCAGCACGATAGGAATATTGCGACGTTGCGCGCGCACCAAGGCCACATCGCGCGCATGGTAGCGCATGCTGTCCTGCTGCTTGTAGGAAGTATCATGCTCTTCGTCCACGATCATGAACTTGAGGCGGGGCAAAGGCGTAAACACCGACAATCGCGTGCCGATGACAATGCGTGCGGCTCCAGTTTGCGCCAGCCGCCAGTTCTGCAAGCGCTCACTCTCGCCAAGATTGCTATGCAGCGTGACTAGCGGGTATTGCGGCAAACGGCTACGGAAACGTGCCTCCAGCTGCGGCGTAAGGTTGATTTCAGGCACCAGGACCAAGGCTTGATCCTGATTACCCTCCAGCACCGCCTGCAACAGGCGAATATAAACCTCGGTCTTGCCGCTGCCGGTAATGCCGTGCAGCAGCCATGGTTTAAACCTCTCCCGCTGCTGCAAAATGCTCTGCACCGCATGGGCTTGCTCGTCGTTCAACTCAGGCTGCACATTGGAGGCGTGCAATGTCGCGCTCAAGCCAGCGTAGATTTGCTCCTCGTCTATCCACCCCTGCTCACGCAGTGCCAGCAAGCCTTTGCGCCAGCTCGGACTCAACTCGGATAGCTCGGTCTCACTCAGGCGACCACTTTCACGTAAAGCAGTAAAAATACGTCGCTGCACCATTTGCCGGGCAGGAATGGCGTCGATCTCAGCAGATTGACCTGCCTCATTCAGCCAATAGCAGAACTGCTGCCGAGCTTGGGCAGGTTCGGTTTGCCGCAAACGGGCGGGCAAGGCAGAAAGCAGGGCCTGCCCGTAAGGATATTGGTAGTAATCTGCGCAGAATTTCAGCAGCGAGAAAAACTCGCCATCGAGCACAGGTTCATGGTTGAAATGCTGGAGAATGGATTTGAGTTTGGTCGGGGCGATATCGCTATTGTCGGCAATATCGACCACGATACCGACTTGCTTGCGCGGGCCAAACGGCACCACTACGCGTTGCCCGACCTGCACTGGCAAATCGCTTCTGTAGTCAAAAACGCCATCGAGCGGAACATCCAGTGCAACCTTGAGGATAGTGGCATGCTGAGCGCTTTCGGTCATGCGCCCCCCATCATCTGCCATCTATATGACGAAGTTCGACAATTGCATATCAGTGCAAGCTTGCAGTAGGTTAAAATAGTGCTTTTATTCACGTCTCGTCGCTCGCCTTGAAAGCACATCTTACCGAATTACTACAGGTCGCCGCAAACAGCCTCAATGCTGATGCAGGCCTTATCGCCATCCAGCTAGAACGTCCCAAGAATGCACAGCATGGGGATTTTTCCACCAACCTGGCCATGCTGCTGGCCAAACCCCTGCGCCAGAATCCACGCGCCATCGCTGAAGCGCTGATCCAGGCACTGCCTGCCTCCGAGTATATTGCCAAGGTGGAGATTGCCGGGGCTGGCTTTATCAATTTCACCTTGAGCCCAGCCGCCAAGCAGGCTGTGGTGCGCGACATCCAGCAGCAAGGTGCGCAATTCGGCCACAATCAAGTTGGTCAGGGCCGCAAGATACAAGTGGAATTCGTCTCTGCCAACCCTACAGGCCCATTACATGTGGGCCATGGCCGCGGTGCGGCAGTGGGAGACTGTCTTGCACGCTTATTGGCCGCCAATGGCTGGGCCGTCACGCGCGAGTTTTACTATAACGATGCCGGTGCACAGATCGATAACCTGACCGTTTCCGTGCAATCCCACTGCAAGGGCATTACACCCGATCACGCTGCCTGGCCGGAAGCAGGCTATCGCGGCCATTATATTGCCGATGTCGCTGCCGCCTATATGGCAAAAGAAACCGTGACCGCTGACGATCAGGCAGTGACCGGCGTAGGTGACGCTGACAATCCCGATGCAATCCGACAGTTTGCCGTGGCCTACCTGCGCCACGAGCAGGACCTAGACCTCAAGGCGTTCCAGATCAATTTTGATGTCTTCTCGCTAGAGTCTGCACTCTATAGCGATGGCAAGGTAGAAAGCACGGTAGCCAACCTGATCAAGAGCGGTCATACCTACGAACAGGACGATGCCCTCTGGCTGCGTACTACTGATTTTGGCGATGATAAGGACCGCGTCATGCGCAAGCGTGAAGGCGGCTACACTTATTTCGTGCCGGATGTCGCTTATCACCTGGACAAATGGCAGCGTGGCTTTGAGCGCGTTATCAACGAACAGGGCGCAGACCACCACAGCACTATCACCCGTGTGCGTGCTGGCTTGCAAGCGCTGAATGTCGGCATTCCACAAGGCTGGCCGGAATACGTATTGCACCAGATGGTCACGGTGATGCGCGGCGGTGAAGAAGTCAAAATCTCCAAGCGTGCAGGCAGCTACGTCACCTTGCGCGATCTGATCGAGGAAGTGGGCTGTGATGCCACACGTTATTTCCTCGCCGCACGCCGCGCCGACTCCCAATTAGTGTTCGACATCGATCTTGCCCGTGCACAAAGCAACGACAACCCGGTGTATTACATCCAGTATGCCCATGCCCGCATTTGCAGCGTGCTGAACGAGTGGGGCGGCAATATCGCCAGCTTGTCACAAGCAAAACTGGCTCCGCTGGATACCGAGCATGAAGCAACGCTCATGCAACGCCTGGGCGAATTCCCCGAGTTAGTCGCCAATGCCGCGCAAGAGCTGGCTCCACATATGGTCGCTACCTATCTCAAGGACTTGGCGGGCGACTTGCACAGCTATTACAACGCTCACAAGTTCCTGGTTGAGGATGCTGACCTCACCACCGCCCGTATGGCCCTTATCAGCGCCACACGCCAGGTGTTGCGCAATGGCCTGGCGCTGCTGGGCGTGAGTGCGCCAGAGAAGATGTAAATTTGTACGATAGAATATGATGGTTGACGGGGAACCATCGCCACCCAAGTCACTAGGCAGGCCTCCAAGCAAGGCCTGCCAGGACATGAATGAATGAGGAAGAGAAAATATCGTGAGTCGAGATTACAAGCCTGCGCAGCGCAAATCGAGCTCCAGCAGCAGTAGCAAGGGCAGCCCATTTTTTACCGGATTGCTGGTGGGCCTGCTATTAGGCGTCGGCATTTCTGTAGGCGTTGCTATCGTTGTCATGAAGAGCGATAGCCCATTTGCCGACAAGGCTGGCAAAACCAAGCTGGAACCTGATGAAATTGCACTGCCCAAGGCAGAAACCAAGCCAACAGAGGCCAACAAGGCTCAAGCCGGCAGCGAAAAACCACGTTTCGACTTTTATACCATCCTACCCGGTAGCGAAAGCCAGGTAACGGAGCAGGAAATCAAGCAGAAGGAAGCCGACCCGGCCCCGGCACAAACCCAGGAAAGTTACTTCCTCCAGGTAGGCGCATTCCAGACTGAACAGGAAGCCGACAACATGAAGGCCAAGCTGGCCTTGCTGGGCCTGGAAGCCATCGTGCAGACCGCCAGCATCCCCGACAAGGGCGTATGGCACCGTGTACGCGTTGGCCCGTTTGCCGACCTGAACCAAATCAACAATGCTAAGTCTGATCTGGCGCAGAATGGTTTCAAGGCAGATTTGATCAAGGTGAACTCACCTGGGCAATAAGCCAGTGTCATCCCAACCAGACTTCTCTACGTTAACTCTATCAATTCGATTGTAAGGACAAGATATGAAAAAGCTGCTCGCTGCCTTGATGTTGCTGGTCTCTGCAACTGTCATGGCAGAACCGCAACTGGGTAATGACTTCAACCAGACCGCAAAAACCATCAAGACTGATAACCCGGCCAAGATCGAAGTGCTGGAAATCTTCTGGTATGGCTGCCCGCATTGCTACCATTTGGAGTCAAGCCTGGCTACCTGGGTCAAGAAACTACCGCAAGATGTCTACTTCAAGCGAGTACCCGGCGTCCCACGTCCCGACTGGGCACCTGCTGGCAAGGCATTCTATGCCCTTGAAGCGCTCAATCTCACCGACAAGCTGCACACTCAACTGTTCGATGCCATCCACAAGGCTCGTAACGTCAACCCAGCTTCCGAAGCTCAATTGATTGACTGGATCACCAAGCAAGGCGGCCAGGATCGTACAAAAGTGGAAGAAGCTTTCAAATCCTTCTCTACCAACAACAATATTGTGCGCGCCATGAATGTGTTCCGCGACTCCGGCGCCACGGGCGTGCCAGCATTGGTGATTGATGGTCGTTACATTACCTCCAGCTCGATGGCGGGCGGCAATCAGAACGTGCTGCAAGTTGCTGACTATCTAATCGAGAACGTGCGCAAGGAAAAGAGCGGCGGCGCCAAGTAATACCAGCCACTCGCCCATGACACGCGAATCCACACCCGCTGCCAGCCAGCGGGTTTTTATTACCGGCGCTTCTAGTGGCATTGGCTTGGCGTTGGCACGACACTATCTCAAGCAAGGTGCTATCGTCGGTGTCACTGCACGCCGCCTGGCACTGCTTGAAGACCTAGCGCACGAATTTCCTAGCGGGCAATGTCACATTTACCAGGCTGATGTACGCGATGCCCAGGCCATGCAGGCTACTGCGCACACCTTCATCGCCACGGCTGGCGTGCCCGATATCGTCATTGCCAACGCAGGCGTAAGTTGCGGCACCCTCACTGCTGAAGTGGAAGATATTGACGCCTTTCATACCGTGTTCGAGATCAACGTCTTTGGCATGGTGCATACCTTCCAGCCCTTTATTGCCGCCATGCAGGCAGCAAGCAAACATGGGCAACTCGTCGGTATTGCCAGTGTCGCGGGCATACGTGGCTTGCCTGGTGCCGGGGCCTACAGCGCATCGAAATCTGCTGCCATCACCTATCTCGAAAGCCTGCGTACCGAGATGCAACACTTCGGCATTGCCGTCACCACCATCGCTCCCGGCTATATCCGCACCCCGATGACCGACGTCAATAGTTACCGCATGCCCTTCCTCATGGAAGTGGACATCGCCGCGGCAAAATTCGCTGCGGCAATCGCCAAGCGCCAACGCTTTGTCATCATCCCTTGGCAAATGGGCTGGGTAGCGCGCATCCTGCGCTTTATCCCGCGCTGGCTATGGGATAGGCTCACACGCAATGCGCCGCATAAACCCAGGATAGATTTGTAACCTTCAGCCAATCAATCAGGGGTTGGATACAGCGAATCTAGAAACTACCACGCAGGGTCAACATCAGATTACGCGGGTCGCAAAAATGCGCCTGGCGCGTCCAGCCACCCACATGGGAACAATATTCTTGCCCAGAACTTAGACTGAATGCGCTCGCAACGCGATGTTCAATTGATCAATCATTTCTGCCCAATCTGCATCCTGCAATAAGCCCTCGCGCAGAAAAGTCGCCTGGGCAGGTGTCCAGAATGGCGCATCTGGCAGGGCAATATCGTCTGCGAGCGGAGCATGGGTGGTAAGGAAATGGCTGATGCCTTGATCGTCGGATGGCAGGCCAAGCTGGTCAAACAACTCAGAGAAGCGATGAAAAGTCTGGCTCATGTAATACTCCGGTCTATGGCGATGCGAGGGTGATATTGCGCTGCTCCATTGGAACACAGCCTACCCTGAGGGTTCAACCCAGCCGGATATCAAATGCCCTTGATGTCTTTCCAATCAATTTCGATCACTTGCCCAGGGCCTGCATCAATGAGAATGTAAAACTCGCCAGCAGGCTTAGGGAAACGGATGCGGGAATGGTCGTCCAGCTTGCCAGAAAAAATCTGGCTTTCATCATAACGGATCACGTCCACCACGGCGTTCAATAACGGGTGGCCATCCGACTCTCCGCCTTCGCAAGTAATCTCTTTGGCTTCAACCCAGCATTTGCCAAGCGGAATATGCACGCCATGCGCCCAGGCTGAAGCACTGGTCAATAAAACCAGCATACTGGCTGAACGGATGATGTTCGCTGCAATCGTCGGCATGTTATTGCTTCTCCTGGATGAAGCGCGCAGTCGCTGGCGACAAGCGCTCGATGTCGAAAGCCTGGTGATACACCTCGCCTGACTTGCTTTCCACCGTCAGCCAAATCTGGTCTTCCAACCGGGCAGCAGGAGGAATGTAAATAGCCACTTCGCGCGTCCACCTTGCCCCGTGGAATGCCAGACCTGCAGCCCGCAGCGAACGAGGCTTGCGGAACTTGAGGTAGGCAGCGCGAATTTCACTATCGCAGGCCTCACAAAAACGCAGGTGGAACTCCTTCACCGGGGTATCCCAGGCAAATTTCTCCGGTACATCCTGGCTTTCCTCAGCAATGACAAATGCCCAAGGGCCAATCTGGCCGTGGATAGCATCGTCACGCAGCACAGCTTGCTCCGACATTTTCCAGGCATTGAAGCCCAGCCATGCAGGCACCGCGACCAAGGCCAGCACCAATAATGCACGTACTGGCACTGGCAATACCGTATCGCGCAATTGCGGCAACGATTTTTCCTTACGCGCAGCCTGTTTTGGCTGTAATGGCCACCAGGGCATCAGGAAAGCCAGCAACACGCCGATAGCACTCAACCAGCCCACTATCACGACAGGGCCGATGTTCCAGTGCCAACCTGCCACGGCAAATGCCGAGGCAATTGCCAACAGTCCCCAACCCAACCAATAGCAGCGCTGTCGCTGGCCTGCGCTCAACTCGCGACCAATCAATTCCTTGCCGTGCTTTTCCATGCTGACAGCCAAGGCAAAAAAACCACCCCAGGCAAACAGCAACACTGCCATGTGATATGCCGTCATGCTGCACCTCCCGGCATCAACAGCCAGCAAGCCAACGAAAGCACCGCCAATGGCACCAGCAAGCCTACCCATGCCCGCATGGCACTACGTGCCTGAAACACCCAGATGACGATGCCTGCATACAGGGCAAAACTCAACATGGTAGAAGCCAGCACTGCCTCTGCCTTGGATACAGGCAATAGCAAGGCCAACAATATGGATACGGCCGAGGTCAAGGCATAGCCCACTACGACAGCAGCAAGAATGCGAGAGGCCACCATCAACCGATAACGTGCGATCTCACTCATGCCTGCACCTCCTCTTTCTTTAGCCAACGCTTCTTGAGCTTATAGGCGATGTAGGCAAATGCCGCGGCAAAGCCCAGCATGGTCAGGTCGAAGCCTGCCAGTACCCAGTCACCATGGGGAATGGTCACCCCCAAGTGCCGTTCCGTCGTCAGGAAATTCAGCACAGGAATCAGGCCAAATGCCGCCACGGCGATATAGAGGCTCTCCAGCCATGAACGCTTGAGCGGGCGTAAAGCAGCGTAAATGAACATCCAGCCCCAAGCGGCAAACAGGCAGTGCATTTCCCAATCTGCACGATCTGCCATTTCGATTGGTAACAAGCGATTAGCCCAGAAATACGCTGCAACGGCGACTGGCAAGCCTACGATGGTGCCCACATTCAGTGTCTCCACCAACCGATGGCCAAAACCTGGCGTGCCGCCATGCTTGCCCAGATAATTATTACGACGCTTCACTGTCCACAACACCAGCCCGGTGCCTATCATCGCGCAGCCTAACAAGCCGGAGAGGAAATATAGCCAGCGCAGCCACCAGCCAGCAAAATGGCCCTCATGCAAGGCCAGCATCACATTGCGTGTCAGCATGGTGGCATTGGTCTGGTTGTCGAATACTACCGGCTCGCCAGTGATCGCATTGAAGCGCACCTTGGGCGGGAAACCGCGATTCAGCGTGGCGGAATAATCACCCACAATCTCTACATAAGGACCTTCCGCCACGGGGTGGCGCATGACAACAGTAGCCACCGCCACGTCTCCCCAGGCCTGTTGGGTTTGCTGCACCAGCTTTTCCACCGAGACTTGTGGACGTTTCACAGGCGCAAATACCTTATCTACCGGGTCGCGTTTGTATAACTCATCGTAGAGCTTGCGCAGTTGCTTCTCAGAGGAGCCGTAGAAGACATCTTTTACTGTCGGCATGTACTGAAAGGTAAAAAACACCAGGCCGCTATACGTGATCATGAGGAAAAATGGCAGCGCCATCACACTCACCAAATTGTGCGCATCCAGCCAACTGCGTTGACCCTTGCCGGGACGGAAAGTAAAGAAATCCTTGAAAATCTTCTTGTGCGTGATCACCCCGCTGATGATCGCCAACAACATAAACATAGTGCAAACGCCAACAATACGATAAGCCACATCGTCATTGAGGTAATGCAAGGCATAGTGCATTTCATACAGTTCCCAGCCACCACCGGTAGGGCGCCCCTCAATAGGCTGATCTGCCACCCCAGTGACCGGATCGAAATTCTCGTTGCCACGTCCGCCGCGCTCCAGCCCTGGTCGCGGCATATCCTCCCATGCAATCCCGGCCTCGCGGTCTATTCGCTCAGCCAAACCGCGATGCGGCAGGGTAATGCTCCACATGCGAGCATCTGGCGCCACCTTCTCCAGGCGATCAAAGGCAAATCCCAGCACCTGCGCCGTCGGGACCTCCACCAATGGCTTGGACAAAGGCAGCTCAGGCTGCATCCAGCGTGAAATCTCGGCATTCACATAACCAGCGGTCCCGGTCACGAATACGAAAAACAACACCCACCCAACCAACAAGCCAACCCAGGTGTGTAGCCAGGCCATGCTCTGGCGAAAACCTTCTTTCACGGCAAATCCTTGCTTAATTAATCCAAAGGCGAGCAGGGCATCATGCTCCATTCGCCAAAGAGGCAGAAAATGTGAGATTGTATATCATTCACATTTGTTTGATGACGCAAGGGCATGCTAAACAGTATGCCCTCTATTAGTCATGACACTTGAGAATGAAAAAAGGACACCCTCAACTGTAAAAATTTAGATACTTTTCGCAATTACCCGATGATAGCTTTCGATGTAAAAAGGACGATGGGCGTGTTATCGCGTCATCGTCCTTTATGTTTGCCTGACACTAAGGCATGCCAGGTCAGAACTGGTATTTCAGGTTGGCCATGATCCTGCGCGGCTCTGCAAAGGTAGTGTAGTTCAGGCTATCCACGGTGGCATAGTAACGACGATCAAACAGATTATTCACAATCAGATTAAGCTCTGTCTTTTTGTTGACCTGATACTTTGCCGTCAAACCGACAATCGCTAATCCGCCACGTTTAATGTCATAGTTGGTTGCATCCTGGTTGTAAATGCGACCATAGGCACGAACATTCCCTCCAATGCTCCACTCAGTGCTAGGAATACGATAGTAGCTTGCCAAGCTCAAGCTATGCATAGGCAAGGTCGTCATGTAACGGTCACCTTTTTTCTCGCCTGCAGTGTATTCGCTATGCATATAGGTATAACCAGCTGCCACATTCCAGCCCACACTGACTTCGCCGTTAAGGTTAAGCTCCAGCCCTTGGCTCACTATCTTGTCTGACGCTGTATAACATTGACCTTGGCAAATATTGCCCAAATTAAAAGGCACTGAAGTATCTGGCCTACCGACATTCGTTTGCTCAAGCCGGAAAAATGCTGCCGCTACATTCAATTGCTTGTTCAGCAACTCACCCTTGATACCCACTTCGTAATTGGTCCCAATCACTGGCTCCAATCGGCTGCCATTGGCATTGCGAAACTCCTGCGGCTTGAAAATATCGGCATAGCTGGCATACACCGAATATTCACTATCAAGATCATAGACCAAGCCAGCATATGGTGTGACTACACCAGTTTCGGTTTGACTACTTGTTCCCAAGCGATCGGTCAGGCGATACCAACTAACTCGTGACCCTAAAATCATCTTTAGTGAATCACTCAGATTGAAGCGGCCCACTGCAAACATCCCGTGCTGTCGAATCACATCATCACTGCCATAAGTACCACCCGGCACTGGTGTCACAATAGAGTTAGGATCAAAATCATAGCCGTTGGGAATAGTAGCTGCCAATCTGTAGTCTGTCCCCTTGGTTTCGGAACTTAACTTAGAGCCGTTGATGCCCAATGTCAGTTCGTGGGTTCTCCCGAATAAGGTTACTGGCCCAGAAGCATGCACATCCAGCGCATCTGACTTCAGATCCCTTGTCAGCTTGACGTTCTGAAAAAGCCTTAGTCCAGCGCCAGTGACTGGATTGAGGCTACCAGCCAACCAGCTGTCCTTGGACTGATAGACATCAGTCAACCCACGCATATAAGTAGCTTTCAGCAACCAATCATCAAACAGCTTTTGCTCAATACCCATCGTGTACAGCCTGTAATCCTTATTGTTATGGCTATCAGGATTACCGAAGAAAGAAGAACGCTTCAGTCCAGAATCACTGCCATCTGCAGCATATGGCACACCCAAATGATTACGCCCCAGGTCTTTTTGGTATTGCACACTGGCACTGACCAAAGTAGTAGGCGTCACCTCTGCCTCAAGAATGCCGTATATACCCTGCTTGTTGTTAAAGGCATAATCAATGAAAGAATTAGCATCATCCACCAATGCTACAAAGCGCCCCCGCACCTTGCCTGACTCCGTGAGGGGCCCTGATACGTCACCCACAAAACGACGTTGATCCCATGAACCAAGTGTACTTCCGCCCTCGCTTGAAACTCTTGCGTAGGACGCTTACGCACCAAGTTAATCGTACCGCCAGGAGAGCCCGCACCATTGAGCAAACCCGACGCACCTTGCAATACTTCTACACGATCAAGAAAAGCATTATCGACTAGTGGATTTCGATTGGAATCGCTAATACCTGTTGGATTGAGCATTCCATCGTACTGTGATTGCATGCTGAATCCACGGCTATAATAGTCGTTACCATTCGCTCCTCGCTCATACACAAACACCCCGCTGGCTGTCTTCAATGCATCATCCACGGACATCATGCCGAAATCATCCATCTGCTTGCGGCCAATAACCGTCACGGTCTGCGGTGTTTCGCGCGGAGAAAGAGCCAGCTTGGTGGCAGTACTTGTATATTTCGCACGATAAGATGCAGTACCTTCAGTCGTACCATCACGATCTGCCTGCACAGCCACTTTTATCTCTGGCAGGGTATCAGCGCTCGACTTCTGCAATTGGCTGCTAATAATAGGTTTCAAGGTAAATCGCCCTGGCTGCACTTCCAAGGCCTGCAGGCCACTACCTTGCAGTAACGCGTCAAAGCCTTGTTTAACGCTGTAATTACCTTTCAAGCCATGAGTGGCAAGATGCTTAGCTTGCTCTGCCTCGAACGAAAGTACCACGCCTGCCTCCCCAGCAAAGCGGCTCAATGCGCCATCCAAGGCACCCGGAGGAATATCATAGGTACGGATAGACTCGCTTTCCGCTGCAATGGCAGGTGACATACCGAGGTAAAAAGGTAATGAAGTGATGCTGAATGCTGTTGCCAACATGGTGCTCAACACCTTGTGTTGCCAGTGCTTGTTACTCCTGGCTTTGGTTTGTCTGTTCATACTGTCTCCCAATAACAAATTGAATGTTGTCATGGGATGGGTCGAACGAAATCAGCAAAGGGACAATGCAAATGGAAACTTTTACGTTTTACCTGGCATAGATTTATGTAACGGAACCTAACGTCACCCAGTACCGTGTTAAATAATTGATCCGCACTTGCGGCAGGGCTGTCTGAATCGCCTCCAGAGCAATATTGGTATCATCCACCGGGAAAGCGCCTGAAATCCTTTGCTCGGCGAGCTGCGGGTCACAGCGCAAGACGCCACGGTGATAACGGCCCAGTTCGGCCACGAGGTCTGCCAGGCGCCAATCAGTGACCACAAGCATCCCGCGTCGCCAGCTTGCCTCATCGCCAGCCAGCGCACGCACTGGCTCAGAGACATCCTCTCCAATCATGACCTGTTGCCCAGCAGGCACGATGTAGGCTGGACCAGCATGCACAGCATGCACCTCAACGGCATGCTGCATCACGCCCAGCCAGGTCGCATGTGCATGCTGCCTGACGGCAAATTGTGTTCCCAGCGCCCGTAACCTGGCCTGTGCGGTTTTGACGATAAATGGTTGTTGCAGCGTTGCGGATGCATGTCCAGTTTCAATGTAAATCTCGCCCTTGATGAGCTGCACCATGCGCACATGCTGATCAAAAACCATATTCACGGCACTACCGGTATTGAGGGTAAGGCGAGTGCCATCCGCCAGCAGCCACTCACGACGCTCACCGGTCGCCGTACTGTAATCAGCCAACATGGCCTGCCATGGCTGTGCGCGCCAGCCCTGCCAAACCAATGGCGTAGTGAAAGCCACAACGCCAAGGCCCTTGAGCAGTGCTCGACGGCTAGCCCGCATTTCTTCAGCGCCGGAATCCAACACATTGCGTGTCAGGCGACCAGGGGCCACTGACATTTGCTGCTGCAGATGCTCCACACGCGACCAGGCCCACTGATGTTCCCAGCCTTGTTCCAGCCAGCGCTGCCAGGCCTGTTTTTCTTCCGCGCCAGCCTCGCCGGAACATAACTGGCTATACCAAGCCGCCGCCTCGCGGATAACGCGCCGCGCGGTCTGCGGATCGGGGACCGTGGTATTGCTCATGACAGGGAAAACAACAGGCAGTGCTCGATCGCACGCGCCATGTATTTCTTGATCGAACTGACAGAGAGGTTCATGCGCTCGGCAATTTCCTGGTAGGTGAGGCCGTCCAGCTGCGACATGAGGAAAGCCTGCCTCGGCTTTTCGCCCAGCGCATCAAGCATGGCATCGATCTCGCACAGGGTCTCGATGACGATGGTGCGCTCCTCCACGGAAATCTGCACCGGCTCGGGCATGCCTGCAATCGCTTCCAGGTAGGCCCGCTCCAGCGCGCTGCGGCGGAAGTAGTCCACCATGACCCGCCGCGCCACCGTGGCAAGATAGACGCGCGGCTCCAGTATCTGGCTCGCATTACGCGCGGCAATCACCCGCATGAATGTGTCCTGCGCCAAGTCCGCCGCGCTATCGCTGCAATGCAGCTGCCGCCTCAGCCATGACCGCAGCCAGCGATGGTGGCCGGTATAAAGCGACTCCACGTCTTGCTGTAACACAGCGTCATGGATATTCGGGTGTAGAGTGGGAGTGGACATGCGCTGGACCGGCACGAAATTCGCAAATAAGAACTATTATATTCTGCGTTACGGCAATCTCGAGAATAATTTTATTGGTACGCACATGAACCGCTTACCATATTGCCGTATCAATAAAAAAGCCCCTTCCGAGAGGGGCCTCTTCAATATGCGACAGGATTAAAAACTGCCGCGCAAGGTCAGCATCACGCTACGTGGCTCGCCGAAGTAGTTTTGACGGCCTCCGCCACTGACTCGCGAATAATACTTCTTGTCGAACAAGTTATTGCCGTTCAACGCGATATCCCACTTGTCATTAATCTTGTAGGCTACCTGTGCCGATACCAGGCTGTAGCCGCCCTGCCTCCAGTCACCGGTTGCCGCAGGAGCATAGATGCCGCTGTTCAACGTAATACCACCGCCCACTGTCCATTTTTCCAATCCAAATCCTGCCAGGTTGTAGCGATTCCAGAATTTCAGCAACTGCCTGGGCGTATCTGGCGAAAACACCTCTCCCTTGTTGCCTGGCGCCGCCTTGATGTACTCCGTATCAGTAAACGCATAACCCGCGATCAGGTTCCAACGGCTGGTCAACTGTCCGCTGATTTCAGCTTCAAGGCCCTGACTGCGAATTTTGCCGGCGGCAATGTTGAACAATGGGTTCAACGGATCCGTCATCGCGCGATTCTCATCATCGATACGGAAGATGGCGGCATGCAGGTTGACCCTGCCATCGAACAACTCGCCCTTGATACCGGCTTCGTATTGCTTGCCGACACGTGGTTTTAGCACTTCACCGGAGACATCAATTGCAGTTTGCGCCTGGAAAATATCCGTATAGCTCGCATAGGCCGAATATTGCGCATTGAGGTCATAAATCAGCGCAGCATAGGGTGTTACCTTGTGATCAATCTTATTTTCCTGGTCGCTGCTCTTGCTATAGGTTTTCCAGTTGCTCACGCGCGCGCCGACAATCAACTTGGCATTGTCGGTCAATTGGGCGCGGCCTTGCGCGTAGATACCGGCTTGCTCTAGCTTGGAACCAGAATCGCTGCCATAGGCCCAATCAGGCTCTGGGGAATCGTAAACCGGGTTGAAGATGTTTTGGGCCATCGCACCTGCCGATGCGTAAAATGCACTTTGCCTGTAATAACGATAATTTGCACCGACCAGCACATGATGCTCGCGTCCCAATGCCTCGAATGGCTTGGCAATATACGCATCCAGCCCATAATCCTTGTCCTTGGTCTTGAAACCCCACATACGGTTGGTCAGCGCTCCTGTCGCTGGATTAATCAGGCTGTTGCCAAAAGCGCTGATCTTGAGGTTGGTTTCACGGTGCATCGCGCTCAATCTGAGCTTGGCCTCGCCCCCGTTTTCAAGTTTGTGCTCCAGTTCGGCAAAATAGTTTTTGCTCGCATCTTCCTTGTGGTCCCAGCGTGATCCGATATAGGTCGAACGGCTCACGTTGGATGCCAACTGACCATTGGCATATAGCGAGAGACCTGCATCTGGCCGCGCCTGGCTCTCTTGCAGGGTAGCACCCAAAGACAGCGTGGTGCTAGGTGCAAGATCGAACTCCAAGGTTCCGTAGAGTATAGGCTTACGGAAAAACACATGGTCGATGAAAGATTTCTTGTCCTGATACGCCGCTACCAGACGACCACGTACGCTGCCATCCTCATTCAGTGCCCCCGTGACATCTACCTCTGCCCGGTAGTTGTCCCATGAACCAGCGAACAAATTGGTTTTGACGACCGTGTCGCGTTGCGCCCGTTTACGCACGAGATTGATCGTCATGCCCGGCTCGCCGGAACCCTGCAATAAGCCAGCGGGCCCTCGCAGCACTTCGATACGGTCATAAGTCGCCATGTCAAATGCGCTCGAAGTCCACATGCCCATGCCCGCCCTGGTCGGCACGCCATCAATCTGGATGGAGTCCACGGCAAAACCGCGCGCGGAGAAGCCGGAAGTATCGCTGCCGTAATTGATGACGGTCACGCCGGTCACTTGTTGCATGGCATCCGTCAGGTTGATCAGGTTCTGATCGTCCATCTGCTGACGCGTGACGATAGAGATGGATTGAGGCAGATCCTTCAACCGCTGTGCGCCTTTGCCAATGGTCACAATATTAGAGGTATAAGAACCGCTGTTTTCCGTCACCGCAGACTTTTCCGCACTTGCCCTGACCGCCACCTCGGGCAGCACATCCGCTTTCTCCGAGACATTGGCGACCGGCACGGCTTTCAGCGTAAATCCGCCATCGGCTGCAGGGAACACCTGCAATCCGGTACCGCGCAGTAAAGCGTCAAATCCTTGCTTGGCGGTATAGCTACCTTGGAGGCCGCTGCTGGTCTTGCCGGCGGTCAGCGCAGGGTCGAACGAAAGCACGACGCCGGCAGCCTGGGCGAAATTGTTCAGTACGCTGGTCAGTGAACCAGCTGGAATATCGTAGGTATGGCGGGTTTCCGCCTGGCTGCCGGTATCGGCCTGCACCGATTGCGGCAGGTAAACAAGCGTAGCGGATGAAAATGCCAGCAGCACGCGCACGGCAACGGCCAGCGGCTTCTGCTTGAGATGGAATGACTGCATGAAAATAAGACTCCCTGAATGTTGTATTCACTATCGATGACGCACCAGACAGGGAGAGGGACAGTGAACCGCGGATATTTTTACTTGGCGGGCTTAATGACGGTCAGCCAGGGCGTGTATTGCGTCATGACAACGGGGGTCGTATCCGCGAGCACCTTGAGGGTATGGGTTGTGTCGTCGAGCGCGAATACGCCGGACACATGGACGTTGCCAACCGCTTCGTCGTTGAAGTAGAGATGCCCGCGATGGTAGCGCTGCAATTCCTTCAGCAACAGCGGCAGCGGCATGTCGTCCGCCACCAGCTTGAAGCGCGTCCAGGCAGTTTCTGCCTGGACGTCGGCCTGGGCCTTGGTGAGCTCCAGGCCGCGTTGCAGGCGTGCCGACTCGCCAGGCTGCAGGGTCACGCACTCTGACTGCAGGCCGCAGGCCTCGACGCTGGACTCAATCACCGTGACCTGCGTCACTTTCTTCTGCCGCCTGACAGCATATTGCGTACCCAGCGCCCGCGCAGTGCCTTCGGCGGTTTCGACGATGAACGGCCGCTGCTTATCCTTGGCTACTTCCACGAGGATCTTGCCTTGCAGCAGTTCTATCCGGCGCTGCCCTTGACTGAAATCCACGTTCACCGCGCTGTGGGTATCGAGCGTCACCCGGCTGCTGTCCGCCAATTGAATCACGCGCTGCTCGCCAATGCCGGTATGGTAATCCGCCCGCATGACCCTGGCGGGCTGCGTCTGCGATGCCAACCCGGCCGCCCCGGTGACCACCAGCAGCGACAGTATTCTGGTAGCCGTTTTCATGCGCTTGCCACGACGCGGCTTGAGCACGGCATTCAACGCTGCCTTGCCTGGCGCATCCCGCGCCTCGTCGAAGCTGGACCATAGCTTTTCCATGCGCGCATACGCCTCCGCATGTGTCGCATCCACCTGGCGCCATTGCTCGAATGCCGCGCGCTCAGCCTCGGTGGCTTCGCCGGAATGCACCTGTGCATGCCACTTGGCGGCTTGCTCAATGATGCCGGGAGCAATATGGGAGGCAGGGCTTTGCATGCGGTCACGCATCCGCGCCATAGGCGATATTGTGGCAATGCACCATGGCGAGGGCGATGTATTGCTTGACCATGCTGCTGGACACCCCGAGCACGATGCCGATTTCAGGGTAGGTAAGATTCTCGAGGCGGCTCAGCATGAAAGCCTGGCGCGGCTTTTCAGGCATGCTTTCCAGCATGCCGGCAATCAGGGTCAGGGTCTCTATGACTTCGAGATGCTGCTCAGGCGCAACGGAATGGGTTCCCTCGCATGCCAGCGACCATGCCTCGATGTAGGCTTGCTCCACTTTCTGCCGCCTGGCCTGGTCTATCAGCAGGCGCGTAGCAGTGGTGGTGAGGTAGGCGCGAGGCGTTTTCAGGTCCGCGAGATCGACGCGGGACACCGACAATAGGCGGCAGAACGTCTCCTGCGCCAAGTCTGCCGCCTGGTGATGGCACCCCAGCTTGTGCCGCAACCAATTTTGCAGCCAGCCTTGGTGATCGAGGTACAAAGTACGCAGAATCTCGGTGTGGGAAGGGGTGTTTGCCGAAGACATGGCAGCAGGGAACCACAGTCAATGAATAGAAATGGTTCTCATTTTATTATTTTATGCCTGAGTTAAGCAATAAAAACCGCTTCCCGGCTGCGGCCTGGAAAGCGGTCGATACGATGAAGAACGGTTAGAAAGTATATCTGGCGGTCACCCTGGCGCTCCTGGGCTCGCCATAGCTTTCCCAGCCCCAGTTGGCACTGTTGGATATGCCACGGTAATAGGTCTTGTCCAGCAGGTTGTTGATATTGAGCTGGAAATCAAGGTTCTTGGTTGCCTTGTAGCCCACGATCACATCCACCAGGGTATAGGCTTTCTGCTCGACATCCTGCGTAGTGCCGGATTGTTCAGCCGTCGCATACATACGGCTTTGACGATAAAAGTTGGCACCCACTCTCCAGTTTTCCCAATCGCCGAGGAAACGATAGATCGTTGTCAGCTTGAACATGTGTTCAGGTAACAGTGTATTGAAGCGATCACCTTTTTCATAAGTGTTGTCCTTGATGTATTCGGTATTGGTATAAGTGTAGCCGGCCCCGACTTGCCAATTGGGCCGCAATGCGCCTTGCAGCTCCATATCTACGCCCCGGCTGCGCACTTCGCCCGATGCTTCCGAACAGCTCGTGCCCACTTGGCACTCGCTGACATCCCTGACAGCGCGAGAGCGATTCTTCTGGTTCACCTGGAACAAGGCAATGCTGGCATTCAACGCGCCATCTAGGTATTCGCCCTTGAGCCCCAGTTCATAATTCTCGCCATCAATTGGGCGGATCACGTTGCCATCCCGCCCAATGCTGCTCTGCGGACTGAAAATATCCGTGAAGCTGGCATACAGCGAGTGCTGGTCGTTGATATCGTATATCAGCCCCGCATACCGCGTGACGTTGCGCACCACCTTGTAATCCGAGGTATTACGGTAGTTGTCGTAGTCGTACCAATCCAACCGGCCGCCCAGTATCAGCTTCCACTGCTCGGCCAGATTGAGGCGCGTCGTCACGTAGGCCGCATCCTGTTGCGTGCGCGTATGACCAGTGCTGGTATAAGGCAGGTTGGGCTGGAGCAGTGCGCTCCTGCTCCAATTGTAGATATCCGTATTACTGCCGATATACGTCGTTCCGTAATTTTTCGGGCTGGAATCGAACTGGTTGCGATTGGCGCCGAACACCAGCTCGTGTTGCCGCCCGAGCAATTCATACTTGCCGTTCACGACCACGTCATAGCTGGATGCCTTGTTTTCCTGCTCCCCGCGCCATGTCATGAGATCGCGATTGATATTGCCGCCAATCACTCTACTCCGCATAAAGGTACCGAGACCGTCAATATGGCTCCACATATATGTGGTATTGAACTTCAGCTTCCAGTCTTCATTGAAGCGGTGCTCGACAATGGCAAAAATACTCTTGGTTTCCTGGTCCAGGTATTCCCAGCTATTCGTCAGTGTTGCAGAGCGCTTGAGATTGACGTGGCTGCCATCCGGGTTGATGGGGAGCCCGCCCCACCAAGCCCCGTTTGTTCCATCTTTCTGTGTATAAGCGCCCACAGTTAGCGTGGTCTTTTCGGAGAGGTCGGCCTCCCCGATTGCGTAGAACAGATGATTGTCATAACTCTGCCCGTCACGGAAACTTCCCGCCTCCTGCACGGAAGCCACCACCCGCCCACGCAACGAAGCCGCCTCGTTCAAAGCACCGCCCAGATCAAGAATGCTGCCGTAGCTATCCCAGCTTCCTGCATATGCAGTCAAGGAGCCCTTAAATTCGCTAGTCGGCCTTTTACGCACCAGGTTAATCGCGGCCGAAGGATTGCCAGCCCCCTGCATGAGCCCGGTCGCGCCGCGCACCACTTCTACCCGGTCGAACATCGCCAGGTTGGCCTGAGCGCTTGGAATGTAGGACGACCATGGCACCAGCGCTCCGTCGTACATGATATTGCTGATCCCGAACCCCCGCGCTTCGAAATTGGGTCGCCCGGGGCCATCCGCGTTACTGAGGAAAATGCCTGGCGTGCTTTTGACCACGTCGTTGATATTCAGCATACCCTGGTCATCCATGCGCTGGCGTGTGACCACCGTGACAGCCTGCGGCGTCTCCCTCATGGACAAAGGTAGGCGAGTGGCTGTGCTCATGGACTGCGTGGTGTAAGAACTGCTGCCTTCCGTTACTGCCTCGAAGGCCGTCGCCTTTACAGCCACTTCAGGCAAGGCATTTTCCTGCATCGCACTATTAAACTGTGCGCTGGCACGAATTACAAAGCCACCAGCCTCATTAGCAACCACTTGCAACCCAGTGCCCACCAGTGCCTGTTCTATCGCCTGGCGCGGCGTGTAATGTCCTCGCACCACATTACCGCGCTTGCCTTCAATCAGCTTGGGCTCCGCAACAATATTCTGGCCACTGGCAACCGCAATTTGGCTCAGTACATCTGCTAACCCAGCGGCAGTGATGTTGTATTGCACAGCCGCAGCTTGTGAGGCTGGCCCTGCCGCAAATGCAGGCGTCAGTGGAGATATTGAGGAAATAGCCAATGCCAGGAGGCATGGCCGCAAAATGGTGGACTGCATGAGTTACTCCCTGAGTGTTATCGAAGGTTTATATTTCCTTGTCCAACACCTTGAGGAAAACCCCTCACTTTTCTGGAAACTTTGCTACACCAAATCAATCATGGTCACCAAACTGCCGTAACGCCGAATGCTGATTGGCAGAATGGACTGCAATGCATGCATGACCTGCCCAATATCATCCAGCTGGAACATGCCAAACACCCGTAGGCCTGCCGCACGAGGCGCAAGCCTGATCCAGCCAGCATGATAGGCCCGCAGACTCTCCACCACTTCCTCCAGGCGCTGGTCACGTACATCCAGCATGCCGTGTTCCCATGCCATGCTGGCATTCACGTTAGCAGGCTTCAGCATCAAGGCATGTTGATCAAACCAGGCTGCGACGGCTTCACTGGAACTGAGTACTGCTTCTGGCTGATGGAGCGGAGCAACTGCTAATGATTGCTGCTGCACCATGGCATAAGTTTGTCCCCCGGAGATTCCCGCCAGCATGCGGCACCCGCCACCAGCCCTCACGAGACCATGCACAGTGCGCAGCAGTAAAGGCCGCAATGCGTCAGGTGCCACATCGACAATACAGGCTCCCTGATGCAACGTGAGCACACGTTGCTTCTCGGAAAAATCAACGTCGAGCGCAGAGCGCGCATTGAGCTTCACCCGCGTACCATCAGCCAGGGCAATCTCCTGACGCTCACCGGTAGAGGTGACATGGTCTGACATGATGTAGGAGAGGGGAGTAACCCGGTTTGCCAGATAAGCAGTGCCCAAGCCCAGCGCCACCACAGCAGCGCCGCTTTTCAGGAAGTGACGACGATCAGCAAGGGGCTTACCTGACAAGACCTGACGCACGGCATGCACATGCTCTTCTTGCCGGCCCGCCAGGTGTTGAACTTGCTCGAAGCCCGACATGCTTTGGGTAAGCTGCTGCCATGCCATCGCGTGATGAATGTCAGCATCCAGCCATAACTGGAATTGTGCGTTCAACTCATCACTGACCGCTCCAGAACTCAGCTTGACCAGCCAGTCGACGGCAGCGTCCAGCGTTTCATGTGAGAAGGCTGGCTGGCTCATAGCCTGCCCTCAATCCGCGCAAGATGACAATGCAGGATGGCCTGCTTCATGTATCGCTCAATTGTCGCGACAGACATATTCATTTCTTGCGCAATCGCCACATAGGTTAGGCCTTCCAGACGGTTTAGCAGGAATGCTTGCTTTACTTTTGCTGGTAAGCCATCAAGTTGATGATCAATGATGAGGATAGCCTCCTTCAGCAAGGCATACTCTTCCTGGGAAAGGCCAAGATCTTCCGGCAGCTGGGCCAAGGCATCAAGATAAGCCTGCTCCAGTTCGCGCCGCCGCCAGAAATTATACAATTCGCGCTTGGCCACCACCGTCAGGAAGGCACGCGGTTCACGTACATCCTCCAACTGCGGCGCCTTGAACAGGCGCACAAACGCCTCTTGCGCTAAATCATCGGCATGCGCCGCGCCCTCAAGCTTGCGCTTTAGCCAGCCGACCAGCCAACCATGATGATTACGATACCATTCGGCCAACAAGTGGTGCCGAGATGCTGAATTGTTAGCCATAACTACCGTCGCGCCGACCCAATAACATAAAAAGAAGGCCAGCAATCAATGCTGGCCTTTTGAATGACATTATTGGCGGAGAAAGTTAGAGTGCCAAGAATGTATGGTGCTCATCTTGTTATAAATAAGAATCATTGTCAACATTATTTGCAGCTAGGATTTAGCTTCTTCCTTTTACTGTCATCAAACCATCATCTTTTACCAACAAGAATGTCACACTAAAGCATCACAATCTGCCTCAGTAGCTTGGGGCGCATCAACGTTCCCCCCGAAGACTGAAGATCATGCCCCGCTGCGAGGCCCTGTTTATACAGGGCCTTTTACTTTGCAGCGTTTAGAAATTGCCGCGCAATGTCAGCATGACATTTTGCGGATCGCCATACAAAGTCTGCAATGCATCCAGGTAGTAGCGCTTGTCGAACAGGTTGTTAATGTTCAATGCTGCCGTCCAGTGATCATCAATCTTGTAACTGGCTTGAGCACTCCACACAGCATAGCCACTCTGCTTGCGTTTGACATTATCAACCACTGTTGTAAATGAAGTCTGACTCTGCAACACCACACCGCCACCCACTGCGATACGCTCAAGTTCACCAGGCAACCTGTACGTATTCCACGCACGGAACAGGTGGCGCGGGTTGTGGTCTCCATTCAAGCGACCACCGTTCAAGCTACTATCATTGGCTGTCACATATTTGGCTGAGTTAAAGGTATAGCCTGCAGCAACCTGCCAGCCAGGCAACACTTCGCCATTGATTTCAGCGTCAATACCCGAACTTTTCTGTTTACCACTGTTGAGGTAACAAGCACCGCCAGTGGGCGAAGCTGCACAACCAGTGCGATTTGATGGGTCTTCAATCGCACCATTGCTCTGGTTGACGCGGAACACCGTTAACGATGTATTCAGCTTGCCACCGTAAAACTCACCTTTGATACCAGCTTCATAATTACGCCCGGTTGCAGGATCCAGCGAGCTGCCATTGGCGGAAATGTTATTACTCTGTGGCTTGAAAATATCGGTATAACTGCCATACAGCGACCAATTGTCATTCAAGCGATAAATCAAGGCAGCATATGGCGTGACTTCATGTGCTTGCTTATAAGCGCCATTGAAAGAGCTTTCATAGTCGTACCAACTCACTCGGCCACCAAGAATCAACTTGAGCGAGTCCACCAGTTGCAACCTGACATTACCGTAAACACCCTGCCTGGTTTCCGTGGAGGAGAGCGGTGCAGCATATGGCCCACGATACAATCGTGGCACTTGAGATAAATCCAGGTTGCCAAGGTTAATCGCATAACGCGGAGAGTAATTGATACGTGAAGTTCTGGAGGTTGGCATTTCATTGCGCTGCCAGTTGGCCCCCGCGAATACTTCATGCTCTTGACCCCAGGCATTGAATTTCCCATTCACTTGCGCATCCAGTGCTGTCGTTTCATAACGCACTTTGGAAAACTCCACCCGCATATATTCTGAGCCAGTCAAAGTTTGAGGATCAACTCGGGCATCAGTAGGCCGGATGATCGTGTCGTCCCGGTCATTGCGCTGATGCATGGCGCTGAACTTGATCTTCCAGTCATCATTGAAATGATGGGTAATATCTCCAAATATTTCCTGCGTCTTGCTTTCATAACCCGTCCAGTTTGGCCCTAACCCTGAGGAACGCGATAGATTCAAATTACTGCCATCTGTGGACATCGGCAAACCACCTCTCCACCGTCCACCATCCTGTTGATAATCTTGAAACCGCAAACCGATAGCCGCAACGGTATTTGGCCCCAAATCAGCCTCCAGCATGCCGTAAACCAAAGGCAGCTTAGTCTGGGTATCTTCATAGAAATAACGCCTGTCCTCATACCCTGCAATCAGGCGACCCCGCAACGTACCCGCCTCATTCAGCGGTCCCGTCACATCTCCATCCATACGGTAATAATCCCAGCTACCAGCACGGGCGGTGATTTGGATCTGCTTGTCAGCCAAGGGGCGCTTGCGCACCATATTCACCGTACCGCCAGGATCCCCGTTACCCACAATCAGCCCAGGCGCGCCCCGCATTACCTCTACGCGATCCAGCATGATGGTGTCTGGTGGGGTACCAATGCCACCAGAATCTCCCATCGGCACGCCATCTACCATGTAGTTGGAAATTTCAAAGCCGCGAGAGTAGTAAGTTGAGTGGCCATATCCGCGCAATTGCTTAGTCACGCCAGCCGTTTGCATCAGCACACTATCCAGCGTTGTCAGGTTCTGATCATCCATGCGCTGGCGTGTAACAACGCTAACGGATTGCGGAGTTTCACGCAGGGATTGTTCACCCTTGCCAATCGTCACAGCACGCGCGGCATAAGAGCGTGTACCTTCGCTAATGGCTTTGGAGTCGCGATCATGTGCCGCGACCACGCTCACTTCGGGTAGGGTAGTGTTGGATTTCTCAGCCGAGCCTTGCAGCGCAGTGGCCTTGCGTAGCTTCCAGTTGCCACTGTCATCCACGACAGCTTCCAACCCGCTACCAGTCAACAAGCGGTTAAAGCCTTCTTTCACGGCGTAACTGCCTTGCAAGCCCGCGCTTTGCAGGCCCGTGGTCAATGCGGGATTAAGGGAAAGATTAATACCGCTGGCACCGGCAAAAGCCGCCAGCGCCTTATCAAGTGGTCCCGCCGAAATGTTGTAAGTTTGCTTGCTATTGATAGAAGCTGGTTCAGCCGCATAGGTGCTCGTGGGGCTAGCCACACCCGCCATGACCATCAATGCCAATTGCAACGCCACGACACTCCCTTTACGGCGCAGCATATGCTTGTGATTACCCTGTTGCATAAAGAATGATTCCTGTTCATTGGTTTTTAATCGTTACATTCCCAATGTCAGGCGAGATCAGAAAAGGTGACATGCCGCATGCAATCGGCAGAAAGAAATTAAGTAGTCGGAGTTAGTGCTATGCGCGATACGCAACCGTCACCCAATAGCGGGTGCGCCAATGTAGCTGCACGGGCAGGGTATTTTGCAGGGCTGCAAGAATACGATCCGTGTCATTAAGCTGGAAAACACCAGACACCTCCAAGTGCGCAACATCAGCTTCACAACGCAATACACCAGTGCGATAGCGCCCCAGCTCGGCAACAAATTCATCCAGCCGCATTTTGTCGACATAGAGTATGCCATCTGCCCAAGCTGTGCGCTTTTCATCCAAGTTGGTAGCAGCATGAACTTCATTTGCCGTCAGGCTTGATTGCCTGCCTGCTGTAATCACGCTGGCATGTTGTTTTGCGGCAGCAGGCGTTGCTTCCACTGCACCCTCGATCACTGCGAGCTGCGTCCAAGCATCTTGCTGGCGCACATTGAAGTGCGTGCCCAGCGCACGCAAGCTGCCTTCGGCGGTCTGGACAATGAAAGGCCGATGCATGGGATGCGGGTCTGGCGCAGTCTGGATCAGTATTTCTCCCGCCAGGAGCCTAATCTCGCGCCGTTGGTCGGTGAACTCCACATTAATGGCGCTGGAGGTATTGAGCATGACACGGCTACCGTCAGCCAGCACCAACTCTCGGCGCTCACCAGTCGCTGTGCGGTAATCTGCCGTCCACTCCCGCCAAGGAGCATACCGGTACGCCAACATGCCTGTTGGCATGGCCACTAGCAACAAAGCCAAAGGCTTGATGAAATCACGCCGGCTGACTGCACGATCAAGCACTGGCATACCCAATTGAGGAGGAATGTGTGTAAGTTTCTGTGCTAAAAGCTCTGCCTGGCGCCAGGCATGTTCATGCTCCGGCTTGGCAGCACGCCAATCGGCGAGCCCGAGCCTGTCAGCATCGGTCATGCGTCCCGAATGCCACAATGCCAGCCACTTGGCGGCTTGTCGGATCACAGCGTGACTAGGTGTGGATTGACTCATATTGCCTCACAGCATCGCCAACAAGCATTGCTCAAATGCCAGTGCCATATAACGCTTGACCGTACGCGTTGATACTTCCAGCCGCAGGGCAATCTCATCATAGGTCAGCCCTTCCAGTTGCGATAACAGGAAAGCACGACGAGCCTTGTCAGACAGGCCGTCAAGCATGGCATCAATCTCATGCAATGTTTGCAAAATCAGCAGGCGCTCTTCAGGCGAGATCGCTTGCGGCTCTGGCATGATCGCCAATGCTTGTAGATAAGCCTGCTCAAGCGTTTGTCGCTGATAGTGATTGGCCAGCAAACGCTTGGCCACCGTGGTGAGGAAAGCCCGTGGCTCTTTGATCTCAGCAATCTCGCTGCGCGAAGACAATATCCGGGTAAATGTGTCTTGTGCCAGATCATCCGCCTGATGGCTGCAGCTCAGCTTGCGCCTGAGTAGGTTCACCAGCCAGCCATGATGGGCTTGATATAGCTCACCAAAGGTAGCATGAGGCGCGGCATGTTGATCTGGTATGGACATTCGCTTGCTGGGAGGTCGTATGAAGAAATGCTGATTCAGTCTTCACTCAGACAATCAGCAACAAAAGAGAATGGTTAAGCAAATAAGAATTATTGTCAATAAAAACATGGCAAAAAGCCGCAGGAATACAACACTTAATGTTGCACGCCTGCGGCCTGCTGATAGAAGAACTGCCGCGAGTGACGCGTTAGAAATTACCGCGTAAGGTCAGCATGGCGCTTTGTGGCTCACCATATATAGCACCGCTAGGCGTAGTGTAATAGCGCTTATCAAACAGGTTGTTTATGTTGAGCGCAGCTGTCCAGTGCTCATCCACTTTATAACTGGCAAACACATTCCATACAGCATACCCAGATTGCTGATACTTGACGGTCCCAAACGCAGTATTGGTTTCACTTTGCAAGGTAACACCTCCCCCTAGCGTGACTTTTTCCCAGTCACCAGGCAAGCGGTAGGTTTGCCACATTCTCAGCAAATGGCGTGGATTATGGTCACCCCCCAAACGCGTACCATCAGTAGCCCCATTTGCCGTTTTCACATACTTGGATACATTGTAGGTATAACCAGCAAAAGCCTGCCAGCCTGGCAATATCTCGCCGTTAATCTCGGCTTCAAGGCCCTGGCTTTTTTGCTTGCCGGCATTGATATAGCAATCGTTACCTCCACGGCAGGCACCTCGATTAAATGGATCAACCAAGGCAACATCTTCCAGATCAATCCGGAATACTGCCAATGAGGTATTCAGCTTGCCGCCATAAAGCTCGCCCTTGATACCGGCCTCATAATTCTTCCCCATGGCCGGAGACAATGCATTATTGGTGGCCGTATAGTTGCTGCTCTGGGGCTGGAATATATCGGTATAGCTACCATACAAAGACCAACGATCATCCAGCTTGTAAATCAGGGCTGCATAAGGCGTCACTTCATGCGTTTGTTTGTAATGGGTTGCTCCCTCTTCATATTCATACCAACTCACGCGCCCACCCAGAATCAGCTTCAGGTCGTCTATGATTTGTAACCGGACATTGCCATAAAAACCTTGGGTAGTCGTTATGCTTGAACCAAATGAGTTGTAATCACCCCGATAGATTCTTGGTATGGAAGATAGGCTGTACTGATTCAGGTTGATAGGAATAGGCGTCGAGTAAAGCGTCGTCAGGTACTTGTAGGCATACTTGTTGCGCTGCCAATTAGCACCGACAAACATCTCGTGTTGCTGACCCCAGGCAGAAAACTTGCCATTGAGTTGCGCATCTACCCCTGTATTGCGGTATTGCACATCTTCATAATCAATACCCCGCAATGCCAAGCCCGTCATGGTGTTCGGGTCAACAGCGGCACGATTGTGCAACATCGGCGCATCCTGACGATTGCTATTCTGGTAATTAGCGCTCAGCTTTACTTTCCAGTCATCATTCAAATGATGTGTCAGGTCAGCAAATACCTCCTTCATTTCACTGTCAAAGCTGGTCCAGCTAGGCCCCAGTGAAGTCGAGCGAGACAACTTCAAGTCACTACCATCAGTGGATCGAGGCAAGCCAGAAATCCAACGTCCACCATCTTGCCTATAGGATTGGTATCGTACGCCAAACGCAGCCACGGTATCCTTGCCCAAATCGGCCTCGATAATGCCGTATAGCAGCGGTATCTTGCTTTGCGCATCATCGACAAAATAATGCCTATCCTCATACCCTGCCACCAGCCTGCCACGCAAGGTGCCAGCATCATTTAGAGGGCCAGTGACATCTCCATCCAGACGATAATAATCCCAACTCCCAGCACGTGCAGTTAGCTGTATCTGCTTTTCTGCCAAAGGACGTTTGCGCACCATATTCACGGTGCCGCCCGGATCACCATTACCAATCAGCAACCCCGGCGCACCACGCATCACCTCCACGCGATCCAGTATCGCAGTATCCGGCATCAAGCCAATACCGCCGTAATCCCCCATTGGGACGCCATCAGTCATATAGTTACCGATGGCAAAACCACGCGAATAATAGACACTGTGCCCATAATTACGCGCTTGGCGCGTCACGCCCGTCGTTTGCATCAGCACATTATCCAGCGTGGTCAGGTTCTGCTCATCCATACGCTGGCGCGTCACCACGCTCACGGATTGGGGAATATCCCGTAGTGATTGCTCACCTTTTCCTATGGTAGCGGCGCGCGCGGCATAGGAGCCTGTGCCTTCTGTTGTGGCACGTGATTCACGGGTTTTGCTCGCGGTGACGCTTACTTCAGGCAAGGCGCCACGGCTAGTGTCTTCACGAACTGCCGATACTTTGCGCAAGGCATAGCCTGCTGATGTTTTCTCAGCGCCGTAGCCCGTGCCTGCGAGTATTTTGTTAAAGCCATCGTCAATGCTGTAGCTGCCCTTCAAGCCCGGGCTTTGCAACGGCTTGATCTCATTAGCATCAACAGAGATCGCCACTCCGGATTGTTGCGCAAAGCGCGTCAACGCCGCTGCTAATGGCCCTGCAGGAATGTCGTATTGCTGCGTGGCAGCAAGCGTCTCTGCATTGGCAAGGGTGCTGCTGGCGAACAGGATAGGCAGACAGGTCAACTGGACGGCGAGCACGAGAGGCGCCAACCGGAAGCCTGGTTGAATGGATAGTTGCATGTTGTGTTTTACTCCCTGATAAACGGTTTCAATTACCAAGACACTTGGCAACCTGAAACTGGAACCAGGAAATAGAAATTTAATGAGAATCAGTCACTGAAATATTCTGCACAGTGACAATCCATGGCGTGAAGCGTTTAACCCTGACCGGGAAGCTTTCACTCAGCAGTTGCAGCGCCTTGTCGGTATCATCCAGCGGCAATACGGCCGTGACTTGATAATGGGCGAATGCCTCAGCATTGAAATGCAGGTAACCTTTGCGATGGCGTGCCAAGACTGCCAGCACCTCGGACAAGGGTTGGTCTTGCACCACCAGTTGATGCAGTCTCCAGGCATCACTGATGCTGGCAGGGTCTATCACATGAATCTGGCCCAAGCCCTGCGAGGTGATCCTGATGGCTTCCCCTTGTGTGACTACCGCGCTTTGTTGAGCTGTTGATGGCATTGTCGCTACCTTGGTGCGGGACTCCAGCATGGCGACTGCTGTCGCCTGTCCATCTTCACTCACCACAAAGCGAGTGCCCAGCGCGGTGACACTGCCATGTGCAGTGTTGACGACAAAAGGCCGCGTCGCATCCTTGGCAACGTCAATCAGGATTTCTCCCTGGCGCAGGTGAATGGTGCGGGCCTGCGCGGTGAAATCCACATCCACAGCACTGTGCCCGCTCAGGGTAATCTGGCTATGATCCGGCAATTGCGCGGATTGCCACTCGGCAGTAGAGGTCCGCAAATCAGAAAGCCAATAGGCAAGTGGATAGTGCTGTAGCAACATCCCGAAGGGCAACGCCAGCACCAGCGCAGTAGCAATAAGATTGACGCCTCGCTTGAGCTGCTTGCGGCGATGCTGTTGCGTGATGCCTGCCTCCAGCGCCTGATGGGCAATGCCGGATTGCGGGCGCAGGCCTTCCAATTGGGCAATCAGTCCCTGCATGTGCTTCACAGCTAGCGCATGGGCAGGGTCTTGCGCTTGCCAGCGCTGAAACTGCTCTAATAGCGCAGCATCACTAGGCTCTTCTTCAAGGCGCAGTAACCATTCCGCCGCCTCTTCTGCCACGGATGCCATCAATCTGCCTCCATCGACGCACCCACGGCCGCATGACAATGTACCAAGGCATTGATCAGGTATTTTTGTACCATTTTGGTCGACACACCAAGATGCTGAGCAATCTCCGCATGCAACATGCCATCGAGATAACGCATGAGGAAGGCTTCTCGCGGCTTCTGCGCCAACCCCAGTAATGCCTGGCTGATCTGCTCCAGCGCCTCAATGGCTGCCATCACTTGCTCGGCAGAAGGCGCATGATCCTCGCCCAATGCTAACACCTCAGCCAGGTAAGCCTCCTCGACAGCACGACGTCGGGCCTGATTGAGCAGCAGATGCTTGGCGGTGGTTGTGAGATAGGCGCGGGGTTCCTGCATATTGAACAATGCGTCACGCGATGCCAGGATGCGAATAAAGGTGTCCTGCGCTAAATCCGCCGCCTCATGCGGACAACCCAGCTTCTTGCGTAGCCAGGCAAACAGCCAGCCATGATGATGAACATAGAGCTCACTCAGGCGCTGTGTGGTTGATAGCGGGGACGTAGGCATGACGCGACAGGATAAAAGCAGAAATTATTAATAAAAACAATTCTCATTTTATTCTGTGCCATGTCGTTTGCACAAGCCATGCGAGCAAATACTACTTGTTGCCCGGCTTGGACCAATAATGCCCAATCACCCCAATAGGCACTGACAATGCTACCCAGGATAGCCAATGCCAGAGGCCAATTCCCAGCAAGGCCGCCAACAAGCCGAATGTGGTTAGCAATGCCAAGATGATAGGCCAACCCCATATCTGCATGAATCGCTTGGTCATGGCTTGCCTCCTGCCATGGCAGCATGCTTTTGCTCCAACTCACTGATGCGTTTTTCAGTCTGCTTGCGGCGTTGCAGCCAGAGATAAAGGCCGCTGCCCAACACCACGATGGTGATCAAGTCCAGCAAGGTCCAGATAATCTTCAATGGCAGGCCGCCGTAATCGCCAAAATGCAGGGGTTGCGATAGCAACAGGGTCTTGACGTACCAAGGCATCTCACGCGCATCGGTCAGCTTCGTCGTTTGCGCATCCACCAGCGCGGGCTTGAGCAAGCGCGAGGTCACCGGGGTATTGCCCTTCATGAACACGGTGTAATGGTGCGGGCTGGAAAACATGCTGCCGGGGAAGGCAACAAAACTCGTGTGCATATCGGGAATGGCCTGTTGGGCCGTCTCCATCGAGGCTTGCAGCGATCCCAGTGTTTTAGGTGCCGGCAAGCCTTTGTAAGGCGCCGTCATCTGCGCCATCTGGTCGCTTTGCCAGATGAAGATCACGATCTGGCTCAGGGTATTGATGGTGCCGGTCAGGCCTACCACCAGTGCCCAGACCAGGGTGGCAACGCCCAGCAGGTTGTGCACATCCAGCCACTTCAGGCGCGCTTGCTTCTCGCGCCGGATAGTGCCGAAATCCAGCCGCCGCATGAAAGGGTGATACAGCACGATGCCGGAGATGATCGCCACTGCGAACAGCAGGCCCATGAAACCGAGGAACAGCATGCCGGGCAAGCCGGCAAACATGTCCACGTGCAGCTTGAGCATCACGTACATAAAGCCGCGATCAGGCGGCGGCTCATCCAGCACCTTGGCCGTGCGGCTATCGATCAGCACGATCTTGCCTTCATCCGGAGGCGCATCCATGGAGGCTGCCATCGATACCAGCGTCACATGGGGATGCTCGTCCTGCTCCCAGAACATAAAGCGGATGACATCGCCCGGGCGTTGCTTGCGCGCCGCATCCGCCACCTGGTCCAGGCTGGCGTATGGCGTATCCTCAGGCATGGGCGGTGCTTCCACCACGCCGGAAAGATGCTCGATCTCTTCGTGAAAGATCAAGGGCAGGCCGGTAATGCACAACATCAACAAAAATGCCGTGCAAACCAGGCTGGTCCACTTATGTACGAGATACCACTTTCTGATGCTCATGCTGCTCCTTTAAGGCAACCCATGCTGCTAGAAATCAACGGTGGCGGACAGTAGCAGGGTACGTGGCGTGCCAATATACAGATAGCCGTCATTGGAGGCATTCCAATAATCCCGGTCGAACAGATTCTCAATATTAGCGCGCAATACCAATGGGGTGTCGTTAAGCACGGTCTTATAGCGGGCACCTATATCGAACCTGGTGATACTGGGAATAGAGAGCGTATTGGCCTGATTTACGTACTGTTTGCTGCTGTAGATCACCCGGGCTGTCAGCGTGAGGCCTTGTGCAAATGTGGTATCCCATTCGCTGCCCAGATTAACTTGCCAATCCGGCACCCCGATGGCGGTGTTGCCATCGTACAAACCGTTTTGCGTCTTGGTCAACTTGCCCTGATTGTATGACCCACCACCCAGCAAGCGCACACCTGCGGCCACTTCGCCAAACACATTCAGCTCCAGTCCACGGTTACGCTGTTCACCACTGACCCGGTATTCTCCCCCGGTCGTGATGGCACTGGGCCGCTCGATTTCATAGAGACTGGCAGTGGTTGCAATGCGGCCCCAATCCACTTTCACCCCGATTTCTTTCTGTTTGGTTTTATAAGGAGAGAAAATCTGCCCGACATTGCTTGTGCCCACTGGAGCCACCTGTCCCTGACTCAAGCCTTCGATGTAATTAGCATACAACGCCAGGTTTTCTGCGGGCTTGAATACTATCCCCGCCACCGGCGTGACCGCACCTTTGTCGTAGCCCACGCCAGACTTCTGGCCTGTCCCTATGGCATAACTCTGTTGCTCTACATTCTGGTGCCTGGCCCCCAGGGTGATTTGCAAGCGCTCGTCCAGGAAAGACAGGGTATCTGCCACTGCATAGCTGGTCAGCTCCATGGTGGTATATTTCAAGGCCTTGCCGTTCAAGCCTGAAGTGCTGGGGGTATCGCTGTAGATCGGTGCATAGATGTTGTTATTGATCAGCGCTCCAACGCCAACGAAGTGGATGTCTGCATTCTGCGTGACTTGCGTTGCGCCTACGCTCACCAGGTGTCCAACCGGCCCGGTTGAAAACTTGAATCGGCCGCCGGCCTCTGCTGATCTTGAGCTGACATCGAATATCTGCCAGGCGGCCGCCGAGCTGTAACTGCCGTCCGCTCCGTTCAGGGAAGGATTGCCGGCTACCGCGTCCATTTCACTTCTGCGGCTACCAAAACCCGCATAGACCGTCGCCTGGTCATTGATATCGTACTCGCCACGTAACACCATGCTACGGTCCTTCATCTTGGAACGCCCATAGCCGGGATAACTCAGCTGATTATCTGGTGCGCCAGGTATACGCGTCAGATTGGTCCCAACAGTAAACTGCCTGACCACCACATCCAGCGTTTCTTCCTGGTGCAGGATATCTGCCGATAGGCGCAGGCGCTCGCCACGGTAATCGAGTGCCAGGCTGCCAACGATTTCCTCAACACCTTGCTGATCAATCCGCGTATCGCCCTTGCGATAGGCGCCATTGAGGCGAACTCCGAACTCATTGTTTTCACCAAACCTGCGGCCCAGGTCAGCATGGCCGCCATAGACAGAATTCGACATGTAATTTGCACTGAAGCGGGTCAGCGGCTGATCAGCAGCGCGCTTGGGCACGACATTGATACTGCCGCCTACATTCCCACTTGGCGGCATGCCGTTGAGCAAGGCACTGGGACCTTTCAATACTTCAACCCGCTCGACCATTTCGATCGGCACTCTAAAGTAAGGCATCAGGCCATACATGCCATTCAATGCAATATCCTGGCTTGCAACGGTGAAGCCACGAATAGAAAAATCTTCATTAATGTTGGTGCGTGCGCTGGCTTGCCTGACCGAAGGGTCATTTTGCAAGATATCGCCGATACTGCGTGCCTGTTGATCAGCAATCACAGTCGAGGTGTAGTTGGTCACATTGAATGGCAAATCCATGAAGTCGCGCTGCCCCAGCAGGCCTGCGCGCCCGCCACGTGCCACCTGCAAGCCGGGATATGCCTGGCTTAATCCATCGGCCTGCTCGGCGCTGGCCGATACTGCCACCTCTGGCAAGGTCGCCGTTGACTCTCCGACTGCGCGCGAGGCTTGCAACGCTTTTTGCAACTTGTAACTACCGTTATCCTGCACCACCGCCTGCAAACCGCTACCTGCCAGGATAGCCTCCAGGCCTTGGCGCAAGTTGTATGCGCCATTCAAGCCGCGGCTTTGTTTGGCTTCGGTCAATTTACCGTCGATCACCAGCAAGATACCAGTCTCCTTGGCATAGGCATTCAACACCTGATCCAGCTTGCCGGCCGGGATATTGAACGCCCTGGCGGCCTGGCCCGGCTGTGTGGTTTCGGCGTAAGCGCCGGGTATCAAAGCCATACTGGCCAAGCCAGAGAGCAATAACAGGCCTGCAAGCCTGCTCATACGAAAAACATCCGCGACTTGTACCCGGTCCGATAGATTGGCGTGCTTCAACATATTGATAATTCCTTCGTTCAGAAATAGAAGTGTTCACTGCTATCCCGAACGAAAAAACAAAAGTGCTACGCTTGCCCTAGATTTTTTACCTCAGCTCGCATTCCTACCAATCACAAGGCATGTACCGACACCCAATAACGCGAGAAATAGCTGATGCGCAGAGGCAATGCCTGCAATAGCGACTCCAGTATCCTGTCTGTATCAGGCAAGGGAAAAACACCGGAAACCACCATGTCGGCCGCTTTTGCATCGTAATGGATCGTGCCCCGACGATAACGCCCCAATTCATCCAGGAAATCCCCCAGCCTCACATGTTCCGCCACCAGCTTGCCCTCTAGCCACGCAAGCTCATTGCCATTGGGCGTAGTAGCTGTGAACCCGTGGGTGGAAAATCCAGCCTGGAAACCGTGCTCCAGCCTATGACTGGACCCTAGGCGTGGCTGGATTTGCACCACGCCTTCGTGCACCGAAACCCGTGTTTCTTCCTGCTTCAGGCGCACATTGAACTTAGAGCCAAGCGCCTGGGCAACGCCATGGCGAGTTTGTATCAGGAAAGGACGCACAGACTGCCCGGCGTCTGCCGCAGTCCTGACGTACATCTCGCCATGATGCAGTATCAGCCGACGTTCGCGGGAATTGAATTCGATATCGACCGCTGTCGAGGTATTAAGGAACAACTGGCTGCCATCTGAAAGGGCAAGCTGCTGCTGCTCGCCAGCGTGCGTGTGATGGTCTGCACTCCAGGCCTGCCACGCATCGCTGTTACGCACGATGGGCACCGTACCGCCTGTCGCCGCCGCCAGGCCTAGCAGTTGCAATAACCGGCGGCGCTTCGTCGAGTCGGGTTTGTCTTTCAGTAATTCAACTGCTTGGGCAGGGATCAATTGCAGTTTTCGCTCTATGGCCGCTATTTCACTCCATGCTTGGCGGTGCAAGTCGCTGGCCGCCAGCCAATTGTCAAAATCGGACTGCTCGTCGGCTGTCACCTCCCCTGACCATAAGACAACCTGCCATTCCAGCGCTTGTTGTCGCAACCGCGCTTCATGTTGAAGCATTGGTGTAGCAGCCATCCCGTGCTCCATCACAACCCCATGCAGGCTTGCGCGGCCTTGAGCATATACTTGCGCACCGCTGCAACCGACACCCCGAGCTGGACGGCAATTTCGGTATAGGTGAGGCCATCAAAACGCGAAAGCAGGAACGCTTGGCGAACCTTGCACGGCAATTGATCCAGCACTTGGTCCAGCTGGACGAGGCTCTGCAGGACAATCGCCTGGTCTTCCGGAGAGGGGGCGTCCGTCGACGGCAATTGCAGCAGCCATTCCTGGTAAGCTAGCTCCAGGCGACGCCGGCGGTAAAGATCAACCACCAGGCCCTTGGCGATCTGGGTGAGATAGGCACGCGACTGCTCGGGCAAGGGAGCCTTGCCGGCCACCATCAGCCGGACAAAGGTATCGTGTGCTAGGTCGGCTGCAATATGCTGGCAACCCAGCTTCTTGCGCAGCCATGCATAAAGCCAGCCATGATGGCTGCTATAAAGCTGGTGCACTAGGTTGGAGATGATGGGATTCTTAGCGGGCACAGTAAAGCGGTGGCTGGACACCGGCCGGAATTAAAGAAAAATCATTCTTATTATTAGCTAATTATATCTAGATGGCAATCAATGGCGACCAGGATGTTCAGCTGAGAATGATGTGAAGGGAAGTTTCTTGTTGCGCCTGCACATGGCCCTGACGTGCTGCGCAGCGCAGCCACCAGCGCCCCAGGGAGAGGCTCATGATGTCTTGCTGGCTTAACAAGCGCTTAGCGTATGTATACCCATCCCCCTCATCACCTTGTTGTGCGCATTTGTGTAAGGCTTCCATGCCCACTTGGCGTAAAGCCGGGTGAGGGTGTCGGAGCAAATTGGCTGCCATGGTGCGGGAAAACGCCAGATGCGCATTGAGCAGCGCAATACGCATCCAGTGCAATGAATTCTCGACTTGGGTGCGCTCCAGCAATATCAGGGCATAGTTGTATTGCCCACGAAAATCGCCTGCCTCTGCAGAGCAGCGATAATAGTCGAAAGCTTTTTCCAGGTCTTTTTCGCCCAGCCAGCCTTCCTCGAAAAACCTGCCGATCACGCCCAATGACTTGGCGTGGCCTAACTCGGCGGCCTTGTTATACCAGTCGAACGCTTGTGGCTCATCTTTCTCTACGCCCAACCCATGCAACAGCAGGTGTCCATAGTTATACATGCCCCAATCCAGCCCCTGATTGGCCGCCATGCGAAACCAGTACGCAGCACAGGCATAATCCACCGGGCCGCCCCAGCCTTGATCGTAAGCTCGTCCCAGCATGTTCATCCCGAACAGATGGCCCGCTTCCGCAGCCTTGCGAAACCAGATTCTGGCCTGCCTGGGGTCTGGCTCCAGGCCATGCCCGTCAAGGTAAGCCTGTCCAAGCAAGGCTTGTGCTTCTGGCTCGCCTTGTTCAGCCAAGGCCAGTATCCATTGCATCGCCTCTCGCGGATCGCTTGCAAGCTGACGCTTTAGCTCTTCTGCGCTGATGTTGTGCAGGTGTTCAGGAGTAATGGCTTGGGAGCTGCTGGCAGACATGCTGATTGAGAATAGGAATGAATCAGAGGATGACTATACACCAAATCACGTCAGGCAATCCCGCGTAATCTCGACAAGACCCTCTTAGCGTCGGGCGAGGCATGCAACACGTTGAGGCAACCAAAAGGGCGAGCTAGCAAATGCGCCCCTTCACATCGGTTTGCATTCAAGCCTCTACTGCGAGCGTTGCCAGCCACCGCCTAAGGCGCGATAAAGATCCACAGAGGCCTGCAGGCGTTGTTGGCGCAATTGCAAATCCATATCTTGCGCAGTGAATAGGGTACGTTGCGTATCCAGCATCGTCAGCATGGTTTCTGCCCCGGCTTGGTAGCGGGATTGGGCAAGGACAAAAGCACGCTCGGCATTTTCCAGCGCCAGAGTTTGCGCAATGGCCTGCTGTTCCAATCCGGCAATACGGTTGAGCGCCGCCTCTACATCGCTCAATGCGGCAATAATAGCCTGGCGGTAATTCGCCAGCAGTTCCTTGCGGCGCGCAATCGCAACGTCACGCTGGGCTGCCAGACGGCCCGCATTGAAGATAGGTGCAGCCAACCCGGCTGCTAGGTTATACAGCGGGGCATCAAATAGATCACGCAAGTGCTCACTTGCAGTAGAAACACCACCAGTTAAGCGAATACTTGGCAGCATGGCGGCACGTGCCACCTGGATATTGGCATCGGCAGCGAGCAACCTGGCTTCTGCCAAGGCTATATCAGGTCGGCGGGTCAACAGCACAGAAGGCACCCCGGCATCGCTCAGTGGAGGCTGCAACTCTCGCACACTGGCAGCCACCAACGGTAGCTCAGCCAGTGGACGTGACATCAGCGTGGCCAATGCTGCCTCGGTATTACCTCGCTGTTGTTGTAACAAGGCCACGGTACGGCGCTGACTTGCCACCAAGCCCTGTTGCTGGGCCTGCTCAATCGCAGTCGCAGCGCCAGCACGGTAGCGTGACTCCACCAGGGCTAATACCCGCTCAGCATTCTCCAGGTTATGCCGGGCAATCTCGACACGCTCAGCCAAACCGATGGCCTCTATCCAGCTGATGGCGACATTAGCACCCAGGGTTACCCGCATGCTGTCACGATCAAACTCACTGGCGCGGAGATTACTCAATGCGCCTTGGTAGGCAGCGCGGTTCTTGCCCCAAAAATCAATTTCGTAACTAGCGAGCAGCCCAGCGGAATAGGTGCTCAGGCGATTAGCATCGCTGCTTCCTCCCAGCCGTTGCTGGCGACCGATATTGCCGGAGGCAGAGACCTCCGGCAGCAGGGGCGCACCGGCCACCACCGCCAAATGCTGCGCCTGCTCAACACGCGCAATCGCAGCGGCAATGTCGTAGCTTTCCAGTTGGGCTTGTTGCACCATGCCTGCCAACGCTTGGCTACCAAATGACTGCCACCAATCCTGATCAGGCGCATGAGCGGCCTCGGCTACGCTAGCGTTATTACGCCATTGGTCAGGTAGATTGTGCAGCCCATCCTCCGGCTGCAACTGCGGCGGGGTAACGTGGGTACAGGCAGTCAATAACAATAATAGGAATAAACGCAGGACTTTCATGTCACTCACTGGCAAGGGCAACCACAGGGTCAAGCTTGGCTGCCTGGCGTGCAGGCATGAAACCAAAGACCAGCCCGGTAATCACGGAACAGAAGAAAGCGCCGATAATGGCACTCAGGGAAAAGATGACAGGCATGCCCCAGAACACCAGGATGACGCCTATCGCCAGGCCGGATAGCACGCCAGTCACGCCGCCAACCGTGGTCACCAGTACCGCCTCGGTGAGAAATTGTTGCAGGATGTCACGCTGGCGGGCACCGGTCGCCATGCGTATGCCGATTTCGCGCGTACGTTCACGTACGGTCATCAGCATTACATTCATCACGCCTATACCCCCGACGAGGAGGGAAATCACGGCAATCAAGGCCAGCATCATGCCCATACTGTCTTGCGTCTTGGCCTGGGCGGCAATCCAACCAGCGGCGTTCTCCATCCCATAATCTCGGATCTGGTGGCGGGAAAACAGCACATCATCCACGGCTTTTGCCACCGCATCAATTTGCTTCATGTCTCCCACTTCCAAGGTGACGTAGGAGGGGTCACGCTCACCGAACACCCGCATGCTGGCAGTGGAATAGGGAATGACCACCAAGTCGTCGTCGCTCTGGTCTCCCGTCACCGCCCCTTTTGAAACCAGCACCCCAATCACCTGGAAAGGCACGTTGCCGATCAGGACAGTCTCGCCCACCGGGTTTTCCACATCCGGCATCAGGTTCTGCGCCAGACGCGGGCCGATGACGGCCACTGTCGCCATGCGCTGGTTATCTTCCTCACTAAAGAAAGAGCCTTTTTCCACCGGCCAGTTCAACATACGTGCCATGGCCGCGCCTGAGCCCTTGATGCGGGTTTGCACATCCTGGTTACCATAACGCACCACCTTGTTGCCGGAAAGATTAGGCAACACGTAGGTGATCTGTGGAATATCACCAATGGCTTCAAGGTCGCCCACACTGATGCCACGGCCCGGCACCTTTGAGCTTTCGTGCTTGGGCCTGACGTAAATATGGTTGGTGCCAAAAGCACCCAGCTCAGCCACCACGCGCTCCTTGGTTCCCATGCCGACGGCCATCATGACAATCACCGAGGCCACACCGATGATAATGCCCAGCAGTGTCAGGGCCGTGCGGAAGCGGTTGACCCACATCACCCGCCAGGCGGCGCGGCATGCCTCTAGCATATCGCCACGCCAGGCTACCTTGCTGGCATCCGCTTCCAGCCTGAATGCAGGCGCAGTGTTTACCAAGGAGGGCTGCAATACGCCAGTATCGCTGATGACATGGCCATCGCGAATCTCGATCACGCGCCGCGCATTGGCGGCCACATCGCGGTCATGCGTAATCAGGATGATGGTATGGCCTGCATCAGCCAGCTCGTTGAGCAGGCGCATGACCTCTTCACCGCTACGCGAATCCAACGCACCAGTAGGCTCATCCGCCAGGATGATACGACCACCATTCATGAGTGCCCGCGCAATCGATACACGTTGCTGCTGTCCGCCGGATAATTGCTTGGGACGATAGTGCAGGCGCTCGCCTAACCCCAACCTCGTGAGCAAGGCCTGGGCACGCTCTGCACGCTCGCGCTCTGGCATGCCGGCATAAAGCGCGGGGATTTCCACGTTTTCCTGCGCGGTCTCGGTGGCGATCAGGTGATAACTCTGAAACACGAAGCCAAATGCCTCACGGCGTAACCAAGCCAGTTCGTCGGCATCCATATCGGCCACATTACGTCCGGCAAAATCGTAGTGTCCGGAGCTAGGTTTATCCAGGCAGCCGAGGATATTCATCAAGGTGGATTTTCCTGAGCCAGAAGTTCCGACAATCGCCACAAACTCACCGGCTTGGATGTCCAGTGAAATACCATGCAGGATTTCCACCCGTGGCTTATCTCCGCCGCCATAGTGCTTGCGGATATCCACCAAGGAGATCAAGGGCAGGCGGTCACTCAAAACTGGAACTTCCACGGGCTGGGCTTGGGCGCTTTGTCCGCAGTGATCAACTGATCGCCTTCCGCGAGACCAGATAAAATTTGGCTACGCAAACGGGTATGCACCCCTGTGGTGACTTCATGCCAGACCACCTTGCCATCCTTGTGCAGCACGCGCGCCTTGTATTTGCCTGCCTTGGCATCCACTTCTGTCAGCGCCGAAATAGGTGCAGTCAGCACCTCTGTAGCCGCTGCCACGATAAAGGAAGTTTGCGCTGTCATTTGCGGCATTAGCTCGCCATCGGTGTTATCCACATCAAAGAGCACGGTATATAACACCACTTTATTGCTACTAGGCGTTTGTGTACTGGAAGTGCTTGCGCCTTCAGGCTTGGGTGGCGCAGGCAACACCTGGCGCACCGTGCTGCTCCAGCGACGATCATCAGCGCCCAGGGTCTTGAAATAAACCTGCATCTCGGGCTTTACATGGCGCACGTCAGCCTCGGAAACATCCGTCCACACCGTCATGGTGGACAAATCAGCAATCCGCAACAGGGTAGGGGTTTGATAGGTCGCATTGAGGGTCTGCCCGGTCTTGGCTTCAATGGACACCACCGTACCGGACATCGGTGCATAAATCTTAGTGAAACCAAGCAGGGCCTCATTCCCCTGCAACGTGGATTGCGTCTGGTCGATTTGTGCCTTGAGGTTGTTGATTCTCGCTGCCGCAGTTTTCAGGGTGGCCTGTGCCTGCTGCACTTCCTCGGTTCGTGTCGAGCCCTCGGCTTGCATCTGCTGCTGGCGTTCATGCTGTTGGCTGGCGAGCACGTATTGCGCCTCCTGCTCTTGCAGCTGGGCCTGTAAGCCAGCCAACGCCGCGCGCCCCGCATCCACCGTAGCCTGTGGCACGCGCGGATCGATCTCCGCGAGTAGATGACCTTTTTCTACCACATCGCCAGGCTGCACATGCAGGGCCAGAATCTGGCCAGACACCTGTGCACCCACATCAACATAGCTGCGCGGCTGCAAGGTACCAATGGCCGTGACGTTATGCTCGATATTGCCACGCTTGACCGTTTCGATCTCGAATATATCGGCAGGGTCCTGAGTATGGGTCAGCCAAACAGTACCCACCACTACCAGCACAATCGCTAGCAGCGCAATATTACGCCGGCGCATTTAGGGCTTAACCTCGAAACTTAATGTCGCAGTATGCCGCACATCGGTGTATTTGGTGCCTTGGTGCGTCACGCTGCCGTTCACGCGCGCAGTGACTTCAAGGATATACAAACCAGGGAATGGCGTTGTCAGTGTCACCGTGCCATCCTCTGCTGGCTTCAAGGTACGCACCCAGCCCTCGCTAGTGCTGACATTGACCTGAGAAGCTGCCACGGCATTGCCCTTCCACACCAGTTTGAACGTGGTACCGTTAGCCTCCGTCGGCACTAGTTCAAGATCATTCACGGCCTTGGTTTCACTACGTCCTAGCTTGGCCTGGTAAAAATGCAGGACTTTGTCCTGACCTATCGCTTGGGCGGTTAATCGAAGATCGCCACCTTCGGGTGCCATTACCTGCACACGCTCACCGTCCACCTTGGTCGCCACTTCTTTGCCATCTGCCAGCAGGCTGCGAATAGCGCTTAGAGCAGCAGTATCCAGTCGCGCAGATTCATAAAGCCCGAGGTATGCTGTTGCACCACCTTGCATTGGCTCCAGCCAAAGGTAATTTGCACTGGCGCTAAAGCTGGCAAGCAAGGCCGTCGCTGCAATTGCCCAGCGGCCGATCAAGGATTGTCGTGTCGTCATGTGTTTTCCATTCTCGTTATTGCGCGAGTAAAAAATGCGCTCTTACTAGTAATGACACGCGAGAATGAAAAAAGGACACCCCGGTAGAGAAAATTTCACAACAATTGCCACTGTTGCAACATCGACGCACATAAAAAAACGGGGCTGAGTGCCCCGTTTTTCACATCTAGCTGTTTTACGGCTTAGTAAACGTCACGCAGGTAGCGCTTCTCACGCTTGAGCTGGTTAACATAGGCTGTCGCGCCTTCGGCATCCAGGCCACCGTGTTCGGCCACCACATCATGCAGGGCTTGATCCACATCCTTGGCCATGCGGCTGGCATCACCACAGACGTAGAAATGTCCACCATCCTGCAACCAAGCGTACAGTTCCTTGCCGTTTTCACGCATGCGGGTCTGCACGTAAATCTTTTCAGCTTGGTCACGCGAGAAGGCGAGGTCAAAGCGATTCAGCACACCGTCCTTCATCATCACCGTCAACTCATCTTCATAGATGAAATCGCTAGCACGGGTCTGGTCGCCAAAGAACAGCCAGTTCTTGCCTGGTGCCTGAGACGCCTGGCGCTCTTGCAGGAAAGCACGGAAAGGGGCAATACCAGTGCCTGGGCCGACCATGATCACAGGTGCATGCTTATCGGCAGGTACACGAAACGACTTGTTGGTAGTGAGGAAAATACCGGCCTGCTCACCTTCCTGAACGCGATCAGCGAGATAAGTCGAGCACACACCGCCACGCTGCCTGCCAGCAGAAACATAGCGCACACTTGCAACGGTGAGGTGAATACGGTCAGGATTGGCCAGCGAACTGGAGGAGATAGAATAAGCGCGGTGCTGCAATGGCTTAAGCAGGCTGACAAACTCATCGGCACTCAGGCTTAGCGATGGGTTCAACTGCAACAGATCAAGCGTATCCTTGCCCCACAGCCAGTTTTCCAAGGCAGCTTTGTCACCGCTCTGCACTAGGCGGCTCAAGTCCGCATTGCCAGCACGTTGCTCCACAGCAGCAATCAGCTCGCGCGATGGTGTGGAAATTTCGAAACCACGCGTCAGCAACTCTGCTATTGGCTGGTCATGCTTGGCCACAGCGGCATCGGCCTTGATGCCCAGGCGCTCAATCAGCAGATTCACCAGCTCAGGATTGTTTTCCGGCACCACATTGAGTGCATCACCTGCCTCGTAATGAATGCCGCTATCGCCCAAGTCGAATTCGTAATGGCGGATTTCCTTGCCAGAACCCTCGCCGGAAAGGCGACGATTAACCGCCAATACCGACTTATAAGGATTCTTGCGGTTGTAGGCCGATGCGGCTGGTGCAGCAGTATCGGCTGCTGCAGGACTGGCTGCTACTTCGTCAGGGCCACCCTCAACTTCTGCAAATAGAGGTAGCGCTGTTTCAATCCACGTATTGGCCGCTTCCTCGAAATCAACATCACAATCCACGCGTGCGAGCAGTCGCTTGGCACCCAATTGTTCCAGGCGAGTATCGAGATTTTTGCCTGCCTCACAGAAACCATCGTAACCGGTATCACCAATCGCCAGCACACCGAAGCTCATCTCTTCAAGGCGCTCGGCATGCTCGGATGACAACGCCTCCCAGAACAACTGGGCGTTGTCGGGCATTTCACCCTCGCCGTAGGTGGAAGTCACAATCAATACGCGACGCATGGTACCGAGCTCTTCCAGCTCGACTTCATCCAGCGCCTTGACGACAGGCTCCAGGCCATGCTGCTTGGCCGTGCTGGCAGCGGTAGCCGCCAGGCCTTCTGCATTGCCAGTTTGTGAACCGTAGAGTATATAAATCGGCGGCTTACCGCGCCCGCTACCGCTATCGGTATTGAGCAATCTCGTCTGCAAACCAGCCAGGAAACCAGCCAGCCAAGCTTTCTGGTCTTGATTAAACGGTGAATCTTCAGGAATGTAGGGAATCTTCATTATCTGGTCGTCAACAAATGCATGCCGTGCACCAGGCACGGCATGGGGTCAAACTATTAGTATAGTCTTAATTGGATTTAAGCGTGGCTACAAGCTCTTGCATGGAGGCCTTGGCAAACAAGGCTTCCAGGCTGGGCAGTGCACCAAGCAGGGTGCTGTTCTTCAAGCTCTGATGAATAATCCAGCCATAAGTGCCTGGACTATCCATGGAGAGAATGTTGCGCAGGCTCAAGGCAGACTTGTAATCTCTCAGGCGCTTGTCGGCAATCAGCACAGCCAGCTCCTGATCACTATATCCGTCAATTGCTTCACGCGCATAGCGCTGCAGCTTCTGCATCAGGAGGAAGTCTTCCGTCAGCAACAGGTTGCGCACCGCCTTTTGCACGGCAGGGTCAGCTACCGATTGTGCATTTGGCACCTTGGCCATGGCCACTTGCTGCGCCATGTTGAGCACAGTGTAATTGTTCAGTAGCTCATACATTTCCTCGCTGTCTGCCTCGCCATGGCCTGGCACCTTGCCACCCACCACGGGCTTGCCATCGCGGTAAGCCAGCTTGAACTTGCGCACTTGGAAAGCAGCCAACGCGGAAGATAACTCTTCCAACAACTCTTTGCGTGGCTTAGCCTTAAGGATTTCATCGCTGTCCTGGTAAAGCAGCAGGGCGCGTGGCATGACAAAGACGAAGTTTTGACGCTCAGCTTCCCAGTTTTCCAGCAGCCATGCAGCACGCTTGGAGCCGGTGGCTTCCAGATGCCATTGCAATAATTGCTGGATAGCCTGGCTGTGTACACGCGCCATCTCGCTATCATCAGTGATATTGCCCAGCAATACAGAATCCGCCGCCACCTTGCCAGTGAGCTCTCCATAAGGATCATACTGATAGGCAAAACCACCGCTCATGCCGTTACCGAAACCCTTGCCGAACGCACCTAGGTTAAGCACAGCGCCGTTGGTCATATATTCACAGGCAAAATCACCCACACCCTCGACCACAGCAGTCGTACCGGAATTACGTACTGCAAAACGATCGCCAGCCTGGCCTTCAACAAACAATCTACCACCGGTTGCGCCAAACAGTGCAAAGTTACCCACCAGCACATTGCCACCTGCCTGCTCGGAACCACCGCCTGGCGAAGTCACGATGATGGTGCCACCAGCCTGGCCCTTGCCCACGCCGTCGTTGCAGGTGCCGCTGTGGCGCAACACCATGCCATCGTTACAGAAAGCACCATAAGATTGGCCTGCAGAGCCACTGGTCGATATCTTGACGGTATCGGGCTTAAGGAAACGGCGACCACGCTTATCTGCAATCACCGCAGGCAATTGCAATGCAGCTTCTGCTTTCAACTCATGGTTGAGCAGGCGCTCAATATCAATCGCCAGTTGCCCCCCCACGGTCTTGTTGCGATTGTTGAGCATCTGGCCTGCGCCAAGGTTAACCTCAAGCTGCTTGTCCTCGAGCAGCGCCTTGCGCAACACGTCGATAAACGCATCATCCAGCTCGAAATCTTTTTCCATGTAGACCGGATTCTCGATCTTCACTTCTGGCACCACGGTCAACATGGCACGCAGGTCAAGCTGGCCAACAGAAGCGGGGTGATCAAGCAATTGCAGCAAATCGCTGCGGCCACGTGCTTCGCGCAATGAACGCAAGCCAATAGTGGCAAGGATCTCGCGGGTTTCATGCGCGACGTTGATGAGGTATTGCGCCAATGCACGTGGATCACCATCGAATACTTCGGCATTGGTCGTCAGGCCAGCAGGACACTTGACGTTACAGTTCTTCGCCATCACGCACTTGAGCATCATCAGCGCTGTTGTACCAAACTCAAAGCTATCGCCACCAAGCATTGCAGACTTCACCACATCGCTAGCGGTTTGGTGAGCACCAGAACAACGCAGGATCACCTTATCGCGCAAACCATTGGCGCACAATGCCTGGTGAACTTCGGCAATGCCGATTTCAGCGGAGCGGCCGGTATACTTGAGACTGGTGACGGCAGCAGCGCCGGTACCGCCGGTATTGCCTGCCACGTTGATGACATCGGCACCGGCCTTGGCTACGCCAACGGCAATCGTGCCTATGCCCTCGGAGGACACCAGCTTGACGATCACGCGCACGCGCGCTGCCTTGCAGTCGTGAATGAGCTGCGCCAAGTCCTCAATGGAGTAAGTGTCGTGGTGCGGGGGCGGGGACACCAGCTCCACGCCAGGCGTACCACCACGCGCCGCCGCGATTTCGACGGTGACCTTGGGTGCTGGCAGCTGGCCACCTTCACCTGGCTTGGCACCCTGGCCAATCTTGATTTCCAGTTCTTCCAGCATTGGGTCTGCCAAGTAACCAGCCCATACGCCGAAACGACCGGAAGCCAATTGCTTGATGCGCGAGGCACGGATGGTGCCGTAGCGGGAGATATGCTCACCACCTTCACCGGAGTTCGACATACCGCCCACCATATTGGTACCGTGGGCCACTGCCTCGTGTGCAGGGGCAACCAGTGCCCCATGACTCATCGCACCTGACGCGAAGCTGCGAGTGATTTCGCTCGCAGGTTGTACTTCCGCTAATGGCACGCTATCTGGTGCCACGCGCAGCAGTTTGAAATATTCGGCAGCATTGCCGGTGGCTTCCACCGTCAATGCGCTGTCTTCCAGCCAGTGGCCGCTGATGGCCTTGCCAAAATGGGCTACCAACGCTTGGCCCAACGTAGACAAGCGTGAAATATCCCCTGCCAACGGGCCTGTCAGATGTAGGCTAAAACGGTCATTACCCAGGGTTTGCACTTCAATGCCGCGGATCACGATGCTGTTGTTACCAACAATCGCATAGCGACCAAGCACGGCGCGGAACTCATCCGCACTGGTGATCTTGCTCACATCAGCAGGAAACTCCAGCACGTCACGCAAGGCAGATGGCCGCTTGGCGCGCTCTTCCGCCATCATGTGCGAAAAGCTGCGATAGCTTGGTGTCACGCCAAAGTTGTCTATTTCCTCCGCACTCAGGCGATCAAAGCTGCCACTGAATGCCTCGCCTTTCTTGAGAGAGAACGCATCTTCAAGCTTGGACAAGGTCATGAGGCGCAGGAATTCATCTTCCGCACGTGCACCCTGCTTGTCGAAGTGAATTTTTTCTTCCGTCATATCGACGAAACCACGCACGGCAATAGTGCCGAACGAATGGCCAGCCCCCTCGGAACGCTCCTTGAACAAGCCCAGCAAGGGCACGCTGTTCTCGTCGGTCACTTTCTGTGCTTCCTGATGCCAATCCACTACCATCCTGGCAATGGCGGCAAAGTCAGCGCCACCAACCGGGGTCTTCAGGTTGGGGAAATACTTACGCAACACGCGGTCATTGGTATTGAGGAAGTTAGGCTCGAAAAATTCGCCACCGATGTAGCTTTCAACCGTGCACAGGCCAACCTTGCCCATGGTCTTCATCAAGGACTTTTCAGCAGCCTTGGCGTATTTCTTGAATGCCTTGTCAGCATCTGCACCGTACTTTTCTTCAGCACGCAATTGCACGCCCAGCGGATACACCGCAGAAGCGCCAAAGCCCAGGGCAGCCGCCACATGGTGCGAAGATACGATCTGGCCACTTTCCGCCACGATGGAAACATCCAGGCGTAAACCTTCGTCAATCAGGCGCTGGTTGATGGCGGATACCACCAGCAGCAACGGCATGGCAGCCTGGCTGGAGGACACATGGCGATCAGAAATGACGGCAATGCCGCCTTCCTCGCGTGCAAAGGTAACTACGGCCTCGGCGAGATCATCAATGCCCTGTTCTAGCGCCTTTTCATTAGCCGCTGCATCCCCCACGACAGGGGTATACAAAGACTCGAAGCCGCGATATGGCGTTTCCTTCTGCTCACGCAGCTTGAGCATGTCGAGATGGCTGAGGACAGGCGAATCGATGACGATCTGGCGGCCCTTACCCTTGTTCATGTTGGGCTTGGCACCCAGCGCCACACGCAGGGTCATGCCGTCAGCCTCGCGGATGGAATCCAGCGGAGGATTGGTCACTTGTGCAAAGCGTTGCGAGAAATAATGTGCCACGCCGCCTTCGTGGTCGGTCAGCGCATTGATGGCATTACCGTAACCCATGGCGGAAATCTTCTCGCCTCCGGTTGCCAGCATCGGGTCCATCATGAACTTGAAGCTTTCCTGATTGTAATAATAGGAAACAAAGCGCTGATACAGGGCCAGATCACCATGGTAGCGCTGAGGCGAACCAGCCACCTCGGCAGGCACCGCAGGCAATTGCTTCAATGTGGCACGCGCTTGTTCAAGCAGGGCGGGATAATCGCGCTTGGCCGCGAGCATTTCCAGGGTTTCCAGTGTGCCGCGCGAACGCTTTTCGTTGTGGTCGTAATACAGCATGCCGCCAGCTTCGATACGACCACGGCGCAATACACTTTCTGGCGCGAAATTGATCTGGCCAGCCTCGGACATGACACAAAGGTATTCCTCGGTTTCGACACTGCGCAAAGGACGCAGGCCCAGGCGATCAAGACGTGCACCCACCACACTACCATTACCGAAAATCAGCGCGGCAGGGCCATCATTCTTCTCTTCATAGAGGGAGAAATACTCCAACATGGCCTTGATATTGTCAGGCAGGGTAGAATCATTTTCCCAGGCGGGCGGCATCATGGAAACCACGGCAGTCACTAGGTCCAAGCCGTCATCCATCAGGCGGCTGTTCAGGGTCTGGTCAAGACGCGAGCTGTCAGACTGACCCTTGGGACGGAAAATCTTGCCATTACGGGCACGCGCCAGCGCCGCCTCCGCAATACGGTTCTTGCGGTCAGTGTTCAGCTCACCGTTGTGCGCCATCATGCGGAATGGCTGCGCCATGCTCGGATGCGGGTCAGTATTGGTAGAGAACCGTGTATGGAAATACATGGTATGCACGGCGTGATCTTCTTCCATGAGGTCGTGGAAATACGGAATCACTTCGTTGGAATTCAGGCGACCCTTGAGTACCTGGGTATGGGCAGACATCGACAATGGATAGAGGCCGCTTAAGGTAGCATCGGTATATGCCTGCTCTTCGATTACCAACAGGGCCTTGTAGATGCGGCGATCAAACTCTGACGCATCAATGTCGGCAGGCGCAGCAAACACCCATTGCTGGATAGGCAACTGATAGCGGATGGCAGCAGGGCGAATCGCGTCATTGTCCACCGGCACATCGCGCACCAGCAAGACTTCCAAACCCTTATCAGCCAAGGCGGCACGGATAATCTCTTCGGCACGGGCATAAGCGGCGGCATCACTAGGCAGGAAGAAGTTACCCACCCCAAAGCGACCAGCTGCAAGTGTCTTACCAGTCAGCCTACAGAAGAAAGGCAAGGACAAATCAATGGAAACACCAGCACCGTCGCCCACGCCTTCGGCAGACATACCACCTCGGTGAGGAATCGTACACAAAGCCTCATGCCCCTTGACCAGTACATCGTGGGTTTGAATCCCATCTTTGCGGGTAATAAAACCAACGCCACAGTTATCCTTTTCCAAGGAACTGTCATACAAGCCAAAAGTATTGTCGCTTTGCGAACCATTGATTGCGCTCATTCACCTCTCCAGCAAATTCATTAATCTGATGCGGCTCCGGTTATACCGTGCTCCATGGCATGGTATATTGTGGTGTCTCGTTGCCATTCCAAGCACCCCCAACTTCCGCCGGTCTTATTAATAAGCAATTACCATACCAAACCAAGTTAATGCTATAGATATTCACCTTCCGCATTTCCATCAAGGCACATCCACTTTAAAAACAAAGCATTGCACACCAAGCATCACGTTTTGCGAATGATATGGAGTTGTTGAGAATGTTATCAAAAGCACCAAAAATGTGCGCATGCACATTTGAGGCACATTTTTCGTGCGCAGTGCCGATAGAATCAGATCTAACCTAGCAAACCTGCTGGCTTAGAGGATATGAAGTGGGGAAACTACAGTTCACTTACCTGAAATGAACTGAAACATGAAGCTAAAGATTGTATTGTACTGATGAGTGAAACAATTTTCCGCTGATGCAGGAAATCGGAAGGAAAATTCTGGGCCGGCCACAACTCCCGTTCCAAGAGAATTAGGCACCAATAATGTGCATAAAACTTCACAGGGGCGGCATGATATGTCGCTCCTGTGAATTCATTTACTACTAGAATTGGTATTTTACGGTTAGCATGGCATTGCTAGGTGCGCCATAGAACCCCATGCTGGTGCTGCTGTAATAGGTTTTGTCCAGCAGGTTGTTGACATTCAGCGCTGCAGACAGGTGCTCATCAAATTGGTAGCGTGCCAGCAGGTTAACAACAGCATAGCTACCCTGCGTGAAGCGATATGTACCGCCAGGGCCGGTGCCTTCTGAATAGATACGGCTCTGCCAATTGACACCACCTCCGATAGTCAACTTATTCCAGTCACCGTGCAAACGATAACTGGTAAACAGTTTGACAAGATTTTTAGGCGCAACAGTTTGCATCAGGTTGCCATCGGCATCCTTGGAGATTCGATAAGTATAGCCTCCACTAACTTGCCAACCGGGCTGTAACTCGCCAGCCAACTCGGCCTCGAACCCCTTGCTGGTCGTGCCCTTCTCGGCCCTATAAGCCGCCCCTCCTGCTGGGCTTGGGACCCCCACCAACTCCACAGGGGTATTATCCTGCTCAACATGGAATACGGCCAAGCTAGTATTCAAGCGACCACCGTAAAAAGCATGCTTGACGCCTGCCTCCATGCTATTTCCTTCCAAGGGAGGAAGAAATGTACCATTAATATCCCGATAAGACTGCGGCGAGAAAATGGTGGTATAACTGGCATAGACAGAAGCTATATCGGTAATGTCATACGTCACGGCAATGTAAGGTGTCACTTCACCGGTTTCTGACTTGCTTTCCCTATCGCCTGGCTCGTGCTCGGTTGCCTGATGCCAGTGACTGACACGCGCACCGGCCAGGATAGCCAGCTTATCTGTAGGTTTAAATTTAGCAGTAGCATAGGCACCAAACTGGCGCTCCCTGAATTTGTAACGCCCCGTTGCTGGCAAGTACGGCGCGGCTGGCGAATTACCATCCCAATTGATGAAATTTGGCACGCTGGGATCATAGCCAGTGATATACCAAAGCTCATTCTCGGGAGCGTTATATTCGCTATCAGAAGCGTTGATGCCAAATACCAGCTCATGTTGTCGCCCCAACAGGGAGAACGGGCCGCTAGCATAGACATCCAATGCATTCTGCACCGGCTTGGCTTCCCAGCGACCTGCATATAGATTAACCCCGGCGCCCGTGTTGCGATCTGGATATCCCCAGGCTGCCGAGCCTATGAGTGAATCGTACTCGATGCGGGAACGATTAAACTGTACCTTAGCGCGCCAGTCATTTTCAAAGAAATGCTCCAGCGAAGTGAACCAAGCGAGTTTTTCATGCTTGCTGTATGCCCAATTGGCCCCTGGATTTTTCGAGCGCTTCCAATGCGTATGCGAGCCATCAGTGTAGAACAAGGGGAAGCCTGCTTCAGGCGAAGCATTGGTGTCATATTTCTGATATTCAACGCCTGCAGTGAACAAGGTAGCAGGGGTAATTTCTGCCTCAAGAATGCCATAAAACATCTCACGATCAAGAGAAAAGCGCTCTGTATAGGAGCGACTGTCCTGTTTGACGCCAACTACGCGAGTACGCACACTGCCATCTGCATTCAAAGGGGTGGAAATATCCAGCATACCGCGATAGTTGTCCCAAGAACCCACTTGCCCAGTGATAGAAGCCTGGAATTCCTTGGTCGGTTTTTTGCGGATAAAGTTGACACTCCCCCCAGGCGAACCCACGCCATTCACAATACCATTGGCACCACGCAATATTTCCACCCGGTCATAAAATGCCATGTCCGATGTCATCTGCTCAAAACCATTCCGCTGTGGCAGGCCATCAACTAAATAATTATCGATATAGAATCCTCGTGACTGGTAGCCGTTCCAGTTAGCGCCAACATACCCGCTCTGCGTCACGGTAATCCCCACGGTTTGCTCCAGCACCTCCTGCAACTGTGTCAGGTTCTGGTCGTCCATGCGCTGACGCGTGATCACACTAACCGATTGCGGTGTATGACGGAGTGACAACGGCAATTTGGTAGAAGCACCGGTAGCACTTGTGGTGTAAGAACCCGTATTTTCCGTTGTTGGATCCTTGCTGGCATGCACCCGCACCTCTTGCAGGGTGCTTTCCGTACGGCCAGTGTTAGGCCTGGCAACCTTGCGCAATACATAGCCGCCGTTTTCCTGCGAAACCGCCTCTAAGCCAGTTCCAGCTAGCAATTGCTCCAGGCCTTCGCTCACCGATGCAGCCTTGTTCAAGCCATTGCTATGCAACCCAGCTACCAGCTCACCGCTGTAAGAAAGCATGATTTGTGCGTGTTGGCCGAATTGCGCCAGCGCATCTTTAAGCGGCCCAGCAGAAATCTGGTAGTGCTTAACCGCCACCTCTGCCATGGCAGAACCAACAAAGATAGGTGTGGTAAACACTAGTAGTGTGGAAAATGCCTGAGCCAGAATCAACTGACCCAGCCTTAACCGTGGCGGTGATATGTAATGCTTGTGCTGCATTGATTTTCCCTTGATATGCGAATGAAAATAGGTTCCCCTATTTCCAATGCCACGCAAGAATCAAAAACAGCTCAATAATGTGTTGGAATTTACACCGAAGCTGGCATCAGGCGCACCCAGTAACGGGTCAACATGCGGATTTCCAGCTTTAGACTTTGTTGCAGCATATCAATGACCTTGTCGGTGTCCTCCAAGGGATACGTCCCACTCACTTTCAGGTGCTTGATACTGTCATCGCAACTCAGGCTACCTTTGCGGTAGCGGCTAAGCTCGGCCAGGAATTCAGCCAGGGGCATGTCATCTGCCACCAGCATGCGTTTCAGCCAGGCTGTATCGTATGGAAGAATAGGCTCAACTGGTGTCAGCATATGCCGCGTAAAAGATAACTGCTCTCCTGCCTGCAGCCTTACTTTGGTGGATATCTCGTTGGGGGCAACCTCGACAGCCCCCTCCAGCACACCGATCTTGATCGGGCTATCCTTGTCATTGGTCAACTGTCGCACAACAAATTGGGTTCCCAAGGCACGCATACTGCCTTGATCGCTCGCCACCAAAAATGGCCGCCTCTTGGCAGGCTCGTGGGCAGTGGCAATATGAATCTCGCCGCGTAGCAACATCACAATACGCTGTTGTGCGGTATACGCCACATTAATCGCACTGGATGAGTTGAGTTGCACGACGGTGCCATCTTCCAGCACCACCCGCTGCGATTCACCCACGCCGGTGCTGTAATCAGCATTGAGTTGCCACCATGGCATCTTGTCTTGCACGACCCAGGCACTGCCACCAGCAAACAATAACATTGAGAGGGTCTTGATGGCACGCCTGCGCTGCAAGGAGCCTTTGGGTGCCAGCGTGGCATGGGCGAGGGATGATGATAAGCCTCCCAACCGCTCTCCCAGCTTTTCAATATGCTGCCATGCCTGCTCATGTTCAGGATGTGCGTCGCGCCAAGCTTGCCATTGTGCCTGGGTCTGAGGGCTGGGCTGGCCAGATTGCAGCTCTACCAACCACTCGGCAGCCTCACGGCTCACCTTCAGGGAGATTTCCTTGCTCGTATTCATCCCCATTACCTCACACCTCCAAAACAACATTGTTGTATCGCTTGCACAATGTAGCGCTTGACTGTCGATATCGATACGCCCAACTCCAAGGCAATCTCCGCCTGACTCAAGCCATCCAACTGGGAAAGCAGGAAAGCCTTGCGTACGTTATATGGCAACCCCTCTAGCAGACCATCAATTTCAACCAAGGTTTCCAACATCATGGCTTTGACCTCGGGCGAAGGCATGACGGCTTCCGGCAATTGCATCAGGGCATCAAGATAAGCCTGTTCCAGTTTCTTACGGCGATAAAAATTAGATACCAGGCCAGAAGCCACGGTAGTGAGAAACGCACGAGGTTCATGCAGCTTATCGACATCACCACTGAGTAAAACACGCATGAAGGTATCATGCGCCAGGTCAGCCGCATCGAACTGGTTGCCCATTTTCTTGCGCAACCATTGGCTAAGCCAGCTATGGTGATTAGTGTAGAGAGCCTTGAAAGCGTTCAAGATGAGGAGGGTGGCAGCTGCACACGACGCAATAAATGAGAATAAATCTCATTATATAGCAGTGTCTTCCGCGTGCAAAGCCCATTCCGGTAACCTCGGGAGCAAAACGCTACTGCATCAGGTTTTGTCCATCTGCCAAGATAAGTTCCAGATGGCGCAGGCGCATGGGCTTGCCGAAGAAGTAACCTTGCGCAATCGTGCATCCCTGAATCTTGAGCAAATTAGCCTGCTGCTTACTCTCCACACCTTCTGCCACCAGTTCCAGCCTCAAGGCATGGGCAATGCGGATAATGGCGGTAATCAGCTCCAGCTTATCTTGCTTGGCAGCGATATCCCGCACGAAAGAGCGATCTATCTTCACCTGGCTGATTGGGAACTGACCAAGATAACTCATGGCAGAATAGCCAGTACAGAAGTCATCAATCGAAATGGTTATCCCCATTTCCTTGAATGCGCTCAGGGTATTGATGATCTCCTGGCTGTCTTCCAGTAACAGGCTCTCGGTAATTTCCAGTTTCAGCCACTCAGGCTTGCAACCGGTTTCTGCCAAAATCTGCTTCACCGAGGCCAGCAGATCGTTATAAAGGAACTGGCGTGAAGACAAATTGACCGCCATGCTAAGCGGACTCTGTTCCCCGCGATTGTTATTCAGGCTAACCAAGGCATTGCAGGCCTCACGCAATACCCATTCGCCAATTTCCACTATTAGGCCACTTTCCTCCGCAACCTTGATAAATCGATCTGGCATTACCACGCCCAATTGCGGGTTACGCCAGCGCAGCAACGCCTCCGCGCCGACAATGCTCCCTGACATGAGATCAACCTGAGGCTGGTAGAACAATTCAAACTCAGCATTCTTGAGCGCCTGTCGAATGGAGGCACCCAACATAATGTATTCTGACGCCTTGGAGCCCAACTCGCGAGAATAGAACTGGTAGTTATTGCGGCCATAGTTCTTGGCGTGATACATCGCCACATCAGCGCTCTTGAACAGTGTGGCACGATCTTCACCATCGTCGGGATAAATAGCAATCCCTATACTGGTAGAAATGAAAAGCTCTTTCTTGTGAATATGAAAGGGCTTGGCAATCTCATCATTGATTTTCCTCGCGATGGTCGCTAGGTCATCAGGATTGCGCAACTCAGGCAACAGGATCGCAAACTCATCACCACTCAAGCGCGCAATCGTATCGTAGCTGCGCACCGCGGCATTGAGCCGCTGCGCCACGGCAACCAGCAGCTCATCACCTGCCTGGTGCCCCAAAGTATCATTGACTTCCTTGAAGCGATCCAGGTCAAGCATCATGAGCCCAAAGCGCTGCTCATGCCAACTTGCATCCGCTAATACCTGGTTAACACGGTCAGAGAATAAAGTGCGGTTCGGCAGGCCAGTCAATGCATCATAGTATGCGAGATAATGAATCCGCTCCCGGTATTCCATCAGCTCAGTAATATCGCGCTCTACCGCCAGCACACCCACAACCTGACCGTTGTCCCCAAATTCGGGCACAATCCGCACATGAATAAACCATGCGTTACCATTCTCGGCCTTGCCGTGTAACTCCAGGAAATCTGGCGTTGCACTGCTGATCACTCCCTTAATCTTCTCCTCATATTTCACATACGCCTCACCACCGGGGTATTCTGATGGCGATGTCCCAATCAGCTTCTCGGTGTCGATACCAATACGTTTCAATTTAGGCGTATTAGCATATAAACGGCGTGCATTCAGGTCATAACGGATGATGGTATCGGGCGTATTATTGATCAGCGATTGCAGTTCGCGCTCGCGTTGTAGCAACTTCTCCTCGTTCTGCTTGATTTCGGTGACATCGCGGAAAAATCCTACTGTACCCACGACTTTGCCATCTAATACCATGGGCGACTTATAAGCTTCTATCCAGCCCTTTTCACCGTTCGGCTTGGTGATTGGCACTACTGCGAGATAAGGCAGGCCACTTTGCAAGACGCGCTTATCCCCATCAACATAGTTCCTGGCATCTTCCAAGGGGAACAAGTCAAAATCTGTTCTTCCTTCCAACTCCTCTTTTGATGCCACCTTGGCAAACTCGGCATAAGCACTGTTAGCTGCCAATAATTTGCTATCCAAATCCTTGAGCCAAACCACAAAAGGAAAGTTCTCAATCAAGGCACTCTGGTATTGTTCTCGTTTTCTGAGTTCGCGCTCCACACGGCGTATATGTGAAATATCGCGCGTAATGGTCAACACCCCCGTAATTTCGCCTTTGACATTACGCTCAGGCACAGCGTGCAGAGACTGGCACACGTAATGTTTACCCTTCATCCACTCCAATTCAATTTCTTGAGCCGTGCCCGACTGCATCACCTCTCGCAATCTGATTTCATACTCTGCAGGTGGCATGTTGGGCCTACCCCAGACCTCAGTTGGCTTTTTGCCCAATGCCTTGGCAGCAGATACGCCAAATACGCGCTCATAATCATCGCTCAGAAAAATACGGCGGCAATCTTGATCGTAGCGAATAAAAATATCGGGGGAATTCTTGACCAACTGGCGGAATTGCAGCTCCTGCTCGCGTAACTTTTCCAGCATTTCCAGATGAGCACTGAGATTTCGGATCAACAACACGCAATACTGCTGACCTGAATCGACAAAATAATTAGCCTGGATCTCGACGGGAATAGTAGTGGCATCACTGTTCCGGATATGGGTTTCGCGGATCATGATCTGCTGATGTTGCAACACCTGCCAGTCCATCTGCCATTGTGTAGCATCCAGACTAGTCAGCACCTCAGTCACCGACATTTGCAGCAGGTTTTCCTCTGTATAGCCCAGTTCATCACAGCTGGCCAAATTCACTAGGCATATCCTGCCATCAGCATCACAGATAAGCACAGCTTCCTGAATGCGATTAATGACAAAACTCAGCATTTTCAGCTGCATAGCACCGTTCAAGCCCCGGTCAGAGATATTCGTACTGCTCATTCTTTTCACCGCAACCCAATTATTGTCGTCCCAATGAGCAAAACATCATGTCACCATGAAGTCCCTACCCATTCATTCCCTGTTTTTGTTCTGCAGCGGTTTAGAGTGATTGCCTTGGCAAGGCAATCAGGACTTCAAGCCCCCCTGAGGCCATATTGCGCAGATGTATCTGTCCATCATGCGCTTCCACAATAGTTTTGGCAATGCTCAAGCCCAGACCAGAGCCCCCAGTAGCGGCATTACGGGAGGTTTCCACCCGATAGAATGGTTCAAACACTTGACCGAGCAAGTCCTCAGGAATACCCGGGCCTCTGTCACGTATGGCGATACTTAAGTGGGTTGGCGCATCCATCACTTCAATATGCGCAGACTTCCCATAGCGAATGGCATTTTCCAATACGTTCTGCAAGCAGCGTTTCAGGCTCACTGCATAGCCATCAATCGGGGCCGCCTCACCTGACAATGAGACTTCAGCGCCCGTTTCCTGTGCGTCTACCTGTAAGCTTTGTAACATGGCATTGATATTAATGAGGTGGCGGTTCTCATGCACCTCAACGCCACGCATAAAATCCACCGTGGAGGAAATCAGGGTCTCCATATCTTCAAGATCACGGCGAAACTTCTCACGCAACATTGGTTGATCGATCTGCTCGGTGCGCAAACGCATCCGAGTAATAGGAGAGCGCAGGTCATGAGAAATCGCCGCCAAAAAGCGGGTCTTTTCCGTCACAGTATCAATCAGCCTTTGTTGCATTAAATTGAATGCCTTGGCAGAGCGGCGTACCTCTGTTGGCCCATCAGCATCCAGGGGTGGGCTGTAAATATTACGTCCCAAACGCTCTGCTGCTTCCGCTAGCCGATTTAATGGCCGCATAATCTGCCTCACCGCAAACAAGGCAATCCCGACAATCACGATGATGCGGATGAAATAAATCCGGAACAGGTAATCGAATAAATCCATGAGAGGTGCCATGCTCATGCCCGCCTGACCTTCATAGGCATCCAGCTTAAGCCATTGCCCACTATCCAATTGCACATAGAGGATAAAATGGGCAGAAGGATAGTGGGATTCAAATAAATCCAGCCACCCGGCTTCCCTGCCATGGTCATCATGCAAGTCAATATCTCCCATCCGGATGGGCAACAACCGGCCAAACTCTTGCTCGAAAACATGCTTGAACAATAGTTCCACGGCACGCTCACGGGTATTTAAAGTTTTCAGGCGGGGAGGGGCATCTACCGGGGACAATCGGTACATATTGTTGCTGAGCTTGTTAATGAGCAAGCGCTCATCATCTACTTTGCTGATCTCTATTAGGCTGATGCTATCGGAAAGTTTGGCGGCTAGTACCCGTGTAGGGATTTCCAGTGCCTTGCCGTAATTCATGTCATACCAGATAAATCCTGTCAGTACTTGCGCTGTCATGGTGCCAGCAACCAACACAATAACCAAACGGCCAAATAGCGAGGCAGGCCACAGCCATTTCCAGATCATTTTTCTTGCTTGACCTGGCTAGCCAGCATATAACCCGCGTTCCGAACGGTACGAATAATCGCTGGGTTACGTGAGTCAACCTCCAGGTGATGCCGTAGGCGACTGATACAGACATCTATGGACCGATCCATGGCATGGCTTTCCTTGCCATAGACATGTTCAATCAGGAAGTCGCGGCTAAGGGGGCGATTGGGGTGTTCAAGCAAGGCTCGCAGGACCATATAATCCGAGCTTCCCAGAGAAACCACCACTCCCTCCGGTGAAAACATCTGGCGAGCGTGTGTATCAAGGCGCCACCCCTCGAAACTGATATAGGCAAACTCGTCTGCAGTTTTTGCCTGATTGGAGCGGGTACGCCGCAGAATCACCTTGATCCTGGCCAGCAACTCCCTCGGGTCGAACGGCTTGGGCAGATAATCATCTGCTCCCACCTCCAAGCCAATAATACGATCAACCAATGTGCCCTTGGCGGTCAGCATGATAATCGGCATATCCCCTTGAGCACGCACCTCGCGGCATAGGCTCAGACCACTCTCTTCCGGCAACATCAAGTCCAGCACAATCAGGTTCACTTGATCCTTGTTAACCATCCTCCACATTTCACGCCCATTGGCTGCTTCAGATACCCTGAAGCCTGCATCCCGAAGATAGTCCGTCAATAGTTCACGGATTTCGTGATCATCATCAACTACGAGAATATGTTCTTGTGTAGTGTTCATTGCGCTGGTGGTAGAGAAAGTCAATTGGCAATTATTATAAGACAGGAGTTGCTACAACCACATCACTCATGCAAGCAAGTCAGTTTATCAACACAGACTATAACAAACTTGGTCAAATGCATGCATAACCCCGTGTGTATGCACAATTCATTGGGTAAAAAGCAAATAAAAGTAAAAAAATAATCCACTTACTCAAACCCTAGCCACCTTCCCACTTGCTTCGCTGCGCAACACTCCAGCCATTAAGCATGGTTTATCAGACGCCAGATTCCATGACATTTGTAAGAAAAACTCCGTCTTTACTCAAATGTATTATCAAGCCTATGATGCGACACAATATCTGCAGCTCCAGAATACCCATGTAGATGGAAGCTAATACTAATTAGAACCCTCACGTTTCGTAGGAGAAATAGCAACCATGCTACATTCGATTCAGCCCTTGTCCCAGGGGCTCAAAATTCCATCGCCATTACTCGGTATGCTGTTCTGGATCATGGCCTCTATTGCCATGTTTGTTTGTCAACGGCTAGTTGAACATGCCGCCGTGTCCGTCGATAAATTCAGCCGGCAAATCACCACATCCCATGCTGCCATTGGCGTGGGCTCGATTATCTGGACACTGGATGTCGCAGGATTCTTCATTTATGAGCCAGGCATCGTTTCAAAAAACCTGGAATTAATCCCAGCGCTGATCGCCTTAATCATCATCACTCTTGGTTGCCGGGTGACCATACCCACACTGGCAGCGAGCACACGCAATAGCACGGTCATCCTCGCCAGCACAGGATTGGTAATCGCGATCCTGACAGCACATTGCGTGATTGTAAATTGGCAAATGCCCAGCGTGATCTACCAAGATGGCTGGAACATCGCGACTGCGATTTTCTTCATCCTGGCACTAACGCTTTATATGTCTTTTTCGCACCAGCGCGTCAAGTTGCGCAATCTCAAAACCCCTGTCGCCTGGAACAACTGGCAAGACTGGGTGTTGGGAGGAGGGCTCATCCTGTTCATACACTGGTTATTGGTCAATGGTGTCACCTCGCCACCTGACTCGCTGACCACCACAGAGCCTCCTGCAAACACGCTTTTATTGTTGCTCTTAATCATCGGCTCATCGCTGGCCATTGGGACAGAATTACTTTTTAACCTACGTTCAGATCGGCAACGACAGCAGTTCTTTCATCAAGGCTTATTACTGCTCCGGGCCTCACATGTTTCCATCTCTCCTGCGCAAGACCATAACCTGGCAATGCTGGCAGATCATTTCAATGAGCTGGTACATCCCGATAAACTCGTGCTGCATTTTCAACCCATCGTCAATTTACGCTCCCATAGCATTCACCTGGAAGCATTGCTTAGATTGGAGCATGAGCGATTGGGGCGTATCAACCCTGAGCAGTTTTTTCTGGCCTGCGAGTTGCATAAGAGAACAGTAGAGGTCGATAAACTCATCATCCTCAATGCACTGCAATGCCTAAAGCATTGGCAAGAGCAAAACATGCTGCCCTGTATCAGCGTCAATATCGCCCCCATCACCTTATTATCCAAGGAGTTCATCCCATGGTTAATCAGCGCACTGGACAAACTTTCCCTGCCAACTCACCAGCTATGCCTGGAGATTACAGAACATGCCATCATTGCCTATGAAAAAGAGATTGTTGATGTCATGTCCCACTTGAATAACATCGGCATACGTGTCGTCATGGATGACTTCGGCGTTGGCTATTCATCCCTCAGCGTACTCGCAGACTTGCCCATTGCAGGCATCAAGTGTGATCGACTATTTCTACGCAATATTCAGCATGAGCCAAGAAGGCAATTATTGCTGCGCAAGGTTGCAGTCATGTGTGCAGAATTATCTATCCCAGTCACAATCGAAGGAGTAGAAACGGAAGAAGAACTATCTATTGTGCAGCAATGTGGAATAGACAGTATTCAGGGTTATTTTTTCGCACGCCCCATGCCTGCTGAAGAGATACCAGCATGGGTGTCCAACAGCTTGCCATTATTGCCCTCGCTGGCAACCCCTTCTTAAGCGATCACCATCAGCCAGACCGGGCAGATCACATGAGCCTGATCTTGTGCTGAGTAATTCCTGTGATGAATGATACAAGGGCAGCGAGGGCAAGGATAATGTCATTACATGGATTTCTTAAGCTGAGAGTTACTCTTCTTTGGTTCGAGTATTAAAGTATCATGCTGGTTGCAACTCAGTTTTGGACATAAATGTGTCAGTGCTTTTGCATATTTAGCAAACTACCATCACTACAGGTATTGCAAAGAGAGTTGTGAACAGCTAGCTTGAGCAGTAGACTTGCGCTAGCGAAAACGCCTGACTTTGGGTGCGCACTAAACATGAACCTTTGATTATGCTGCCGCAAAATCGATATTGAATTTGATGGAGAAGATAATGGACGGCAGTTGGGCTAACTCCTTTCCATACTTTGCTGGAGCTTTTAAGCTTACTGTATTAGGTATTGGAGCCTATTTTGCTATTAAATGGCATTTTGATGAAGAGAGGAGGGTGAGGGAAGCAGCAGGCGTGGTATTTGATAAACCAGGCTTCAGGAAAAAGTTGGCAATGACCCTAGCGCTCACAGTTCTTCTAGTTATTCTGGCCGTTCTAGTGATTTATGCTACTGACCGGCTTTATTGATACGATCAATGTTTAGCGATTTCAAATAGTGTACTCATACTGTTAAGAGGCTTGTCCGATAAAACAGGTCAATCAAGAGAAAAAATCTTGTCTCAACTTTTAATCTCTAAATTGGTTGGGGCATTTTTAATTTAGAAATGACAGCGTTCCGATGTGATTGCTGCCATTTTAGTATGGTACCTATACTCAGTATGAATCTTCATTACTTGGTATGAGACTTTATTACTCTCCTATTACTGTACTTGAACAAAGGTTGGATCATTACTCGACCGTCACGGATTTCGCCAAGTTACGAGGTTTATCCACATCCGTACCTTTGAGCAGGGCAGCATGATAAGCCAGCAGCTGTACCGGGATAGTATGCAAGATGGGAGAGAGCACACCGACATGGCGTGGTGTACGGATCACATGTACACCTTCACTCTCCGTAAAGTTGCTGTCTGCATCAGCAAAAACAAATAACTCCCCGCCACGCGCACGAACTTCCTGCATATTGGACTTGACCTTTTCCAGCAAGGCATCGTTAGGGGCGATCACGACCACCGGCATATTCTTGTCCACCAATGCCAGCGGACCATGCTTGAGCTCTCCCGCAGGGTAGGCCTCAGCGTGAATGTAGGAAATTTCCTTGAGCTTGAGCGCACCTTCTAGAGCAATGGGGTAGTGCATGCCACGCCCGAGGAAGAGGGCATGGAATTTGTTGCTGAAAGCCTTGGCCCATTCGCGGATTTGCGGTTCCAGGTTAAGTGCGTATTGCACGCTGCCAGGCAAGTGGCGCAAATTATCGATATATGCCTGCTCTTGCTCAGCATCCAGCAATCCACGCTGCTTGGCGAATGTCGCCGCCAGTGTGAACAACGCTACCAATTGAGTGGTAAAGGCTTTAGTGGACGCTACACCGATCTCAGCACCAGCGCGGGTATACAGCACCAACTTGGAAGCTCGCGGAATGGCGCTCTCCTGCACGTTACAAATTGCAAGTGTCAGGTGTTGACCCAACGATTTGGCATGCTTAAGCGCTTCCATCGTGTCCAGAGTCTCACCAGACTGCGAAATGGTGATAATCAACTGCTTGGGATTAGCTACGGATTTTCGGTAACGGTACTCACTGGCGATCTCGACCGAAGTCGGTAGCCCAGCAATACTTTCCAGCCAGTATTTAGCCGTCAACCCTGCGTAATAACTGGTGCCAGCTGCCAAAATGAGGATGCTATCTACTTCCTTGAACACGGATTCGGCATCGGCACCAAACAAGGCTGGACTAAAAGCATTGTCGTCGATGATGGCTTCCAGCGTATCGGTCAAGGCACGCGGCTGCTCGTGAATTTCCTTTTGCATGAAGTGGGAGTAGGGCCCCAACTCCAGCGATGCCAGCGAAAGATCGCTACGGTGTACAGTACGGGCGACAACTTGGTCTGTGGCGTCAAATATATCGACCTTATCCTTGGTGATGTCAGCAACATCCCCATCTTCAAGATAGATCACGTTGCGGGTAACGGACAACACGGCAGAAACGTCCGAGGCAATGAAGTTCTCACCTTCGCCAAGGCCAATCAACAGTGGGCAACCCTGGCGTGCACAGATCATCTGTCCAGGGTAATGAATCGACACGACGCTGATCGCAAATGCACCCGTCAGTTCCTTCACCGCATGCTTCACCGCATCCAGCAAGGCAAGCCCTTGCCCCAGATAATGATGAATCAAGTGTGCGATGACCTCAGTATCGGTTTGTGACTCAAACTCGTAACCCATGGCTTGCAACCGCTGACGCTGCTCATCATGATTTTCGATAATGCCATTGTGTACCACGGCAATTTCGCCACGCGAGATGTGCGGATGTGCATTGGACTCCGTCACCCCTCCATGCGTCGCCCAGCGGGTATGCCCAATGCCGACCATGCCGGTGAGATTCTCCGCTTGAGCTTTTCCCTGCATTTCTGCTACGCGGCCCACGGCACGCACACGGCGAATATTGTCTTCGCTCAACACTGCCACACCGGCAGAATCGTAGCCTCGATATTCCAGTCGGCTTAAGCCCTCTATCAGGATCGGAACGATATTACGTGCACCAACTGCACCAACAATGCCACACATCTTATTTCTTCACTTTCTCGGGGCGTTTCCAGTTTTCAATCGTAAATTGGCGCACACGCGACATGGTCAAAGTATCCGCCGGTGCATCCTGCGTAATGGTCGAGCCTGCTGCAATGGTCGCGCCTGCTTTAACGGTTACCGGAGCAATCAATTGAGTATCAGAACCAATAAATGCGCGATCCTCGATGACGGTACGCGATTTGTTCACGCCATCATAATTGCAGGTGATCGTGCCAGCACCAATATTGACTTGCTTGCCGACCGTAGCATCACCAACATAGCTAAGGTGATTGATCTTGCTACCGCTATCCACCTGGGCATTTTTCAACTCAACGAAATTACCCACATGGGCATGATCGGCCAAGATAGTACCTGGACGTAAACGTGCATAAGGCCCGATACGACAGTCTTCAGCGAGGCTTGCGTCATCAATATGCGTATAGGCGGATAACGTAGTACCCGCACCAATCGTCGCATTGCGGATGACGCAATAAGGCTCGATACGTACATTATCTGCCAAGGTCACCACACCCTCGAATACGCATCCCACATCAATCTCCACATCGCGGCCAACCACCAGTAATCCACGAATATCGATACGGGCAGGATCTGCCAGTGTCACCCCTTGCGCGAGCAACTTAGCGGCATAACGATGCTGATAAACACGTTCCAGAGTCGCCAAATCTTGCTTGGAATTAACCCCAGCGACTTGCCACTCATCATCACCTTGCGTAGCAGCCACTGGTTGGCCATCCGCTACCGCCATCGCAACGATATCCGTTAGATAATATTCTTGCTGGGCATTACGGTTATCCAAACGCGATAGCCATTTCTCCAACCACGCATTTTCCGCAGCCATGATGCCAGTATTCACTTCCTGGATAGCGCGCTGTGCTTCTGTTGCATCCTTATGTTCAACGATCGCTTTCACAGCTGCCTGATCGCGCACAATGCGCCCATACCCGGCAGGATTAGGCTTACTGACAGTCAATAATGCCAATGCTGCCTGCTCACTCAGCAATCGCTCACAGCTTTCCAACTCCAGTAACGGGACATCCCCCAACAGAATCAGCGTTCTTGCATCTGACTCAAGATAGGGCAGGGCTTGCTGCATGGCATGCCCGGTGCCTAATTGTTCAGTCTGCTTTACCCAAGTGATGTCATCTGCTGGCAAGGCTTGTGGTACGGCCTCACCACCAAAGCCATAGATCACAATGATCTTGCTTGGCTGCAACTTGCGGGCAGTATCCAGCACGTGCTGCAAGATAGGCTTGCCTGCTAGGGCATGCAGTACCTTGGGTTTGTTGGAATGCATGCGGGTACCTTTTCCCGCAGCGAGAATCACGATATTGAGCTTGGAAGAGGGTGTGGAAAGAGACAAGTAGCTATCCGGTTCAAGCATTGAAAATTAACTAGAAGTATAAATAAAAAAGGCAGCCATTTGGCTGCCTTTCCTCGCAAAACTTGCAGGTTTAGTGCGTTGTCTTGCGTAATTGCTCAATTGTCTGCAATTGTGCCAGCGCTTCGGACAATTCAGCCTGCGCACGCGCATAATCCACACCCGATGCATTGTTCTTCAATGCCTCTTCTGCAGCACGCTTGGCTTCAATCGCCTTGGCTTCATCCAGATCATGACCACGAATCGCAGTATCTGCCAGCACGGTGATCAAGCCTGGCTGCACTTCCAGCAAACCGCCGGAAATGTAGATAGCCTGTTCTTCACCGCTATTGGCAACCTTGACGCGCAGCACGCCTGGCTTGATGGTGGTAATCAGCGGTGCATGGTTAGGATAAATACCTACCTCACCCAGTTTCGCAGGCGCTGCGACAAACTCTGCTTCGCCCGAGAAAATGGATTCTTCTGCGCTAACCACGTCCAGGTGTATTGTTGATGCCATATCGTCCTATCCTTACCTGTGACAAGGTTTAGTTAAGGGTCTTTGCCTTCTCAACCGCTTCTTCAATCGCGCCTACCATATAGAACGCTTGTTCTGGCAGGTGATCATATTCGCCGGCAACGATAGCCTTGAAGCCCTTGATGGTGTCTTTCAAGGTCACGTACTTACCAGGTGCGCCAGTGAAGACTTCAGCAACGTGGAAAGGCTGGGACAAGAAGCGCTGGATCTTACGAGCACGGGCCACTGCCAGCTTGTCTTCAGGAGACAATTCGTCCATACCCAGAATCGCGATGATGTCACGCAATTCCTTGTAGCGTTGCAGAGTGGACTGTACAGAACGTGCCACGCTGTAATGCTCTTCACCCACGATTTGTGGATCCAGCTGGCGTGATGTGGAATCCAGTGGATCAACCGCAGGGTAGATACCCAGCGCAGCGATGTCACGGGACAGAACCACTGTGGAGTCCAAGTGCAAGAATGTGGTCGCTGGGGATGGATCGGTCAAGTCATCTGCAGGTACGTAAACAGCCTGGATGGAAGTAATGGAGCCAACCTTTGTAGAAGTAATACGCTCTTGCAAACGGCCCATTTCTTCAGCCAGTGTAGGTTGGTAACCCACAGCAGAAGGCATACGACCCAGCAACGCAGATACTTCAGTACCAGCTAGTGTGTAACGGTAGATGTTGTCAACGAAGAACAGGATGTCACGGCCTTCGTCACGGAAACGCTCAGCCATGGTCAGGCCAGTCAGCGCTACGCGCAGACGGTTGCCTGGTGGTTCGTTCATCTGACCGAACACCATGCCTACCTTGTCAAGAACATTGGAGTCCTTCATTTCGTGGTAGAAGTCGTTACCTTCACGGGTACGCTCACCTACACCAGCAAACACGGACAGACCGCTGTGCTGCTTGGCGATGTTGTTGATCAGTTCCATCATGTTAACGGTCTTGCCCACACCAGCGCCACCGAACAGACCAACCTTACCACCCTTTGCAAACGGGCAAACAAGGTCAATCACCTTGATACCGGTTTCCAACAGGTCAACGGAAGGGGAGAGCTCTTCGAAAGTTGGCGCTTTCTGGTGGATGGAGCGACGTTCGTCAGCTTCAATCGGGCCAGCTTCGTCAATAGGACGACCCAGCACATCCATAATACGGCCCAGTGTACCGTGACCTACTGGTACCTGAATTTGGCTGCCGGTGTTTTTCACCTTCATGCCGCGGGACAGGCCATCGCTGGAACCCATGGCAATCGCGCGAACCACGCCATCACCCAGTTGTTGTTGCACTTCCAGGGTCAACCCTGCTTCTGCTGTGGATGTTTCTTCATCCAGGATCAGTGCGTCATATACCTTGGGCATCTGGTCACGTGGGAACTCAACGTCAACCACGGCACCAATACATTGAACAACCTTACCTTGACTCATCTTGGTATCCTCAATCTATACTTAAATTCTTTGAGCTTTAGCTAAGCTACAGTTCAGCACGACTAAACAGCAGCCGCGCCACCGACAATCTCTGAAATTTCCTTGGTAATTGCAGCCTGGCGCGCCTTGTTGTACACCAGCTTCAATTCACCAATCACCGTCTTCGCGTTATCCGATGCAGCCTTCATGGCCACCATACGGGCGCTTTGTTCAGACGCCATGTTTTCGGCAACGGCGTGATAAATAATGGACTCAATATATCGAGTCATCAGTTCATCGATGACGACATTAGCCTCAGGCTCGTAGATGTAATCCCAGTGCCCTTTGGCTGTCGTTGCTGAAACATCCAGCTTTTCGCTAGACAATGGCAACACCTGCTCAATCACCGCTTCCTGCTTCATGGTATTGATAAAGCGGGTATAAGAGATATACAGCTGATCAATCTCACCTGCGATGTAGGCATCCAGCATCACCTTGATCGTACCGATGAGCTTTTCCAGATGTGGCGTATCGCCCAAGCCGGTCACATGAGATTTCACATCGGCATTGATGCGGTTCATATAACCGAACCCCTTATTGCCGATAGCGCTCACAACCGTCTTCTTGCCTTCGTCTTCCCAGGCTTTCATCTGATTGATGGATAAACGCAGTACATTCGTATTGAGGCCACCACACAAGCCCTTATCCGAACTCACAACGATCAAACCGACGTTGCCAACCTTTTCGCGTTTAACAACGAAAGGATGTTTGTATTCGGAATTAGCATGGGACAGGTGAGCTGTCACATTACGAATTTTTTCTGCGTAAGGACGGGCCATGCGCATGCGCTCTTGCGCCTTACGCATCTTGGAAGCCGCGACCATTTCCATCGCCTTGGTGATCTTGCGTGTATTTTCCACGCTCTTGATCTTGCTACGTATCTCTTTGCTACCAGCCATTGTCTAGTCTGCCTGTCTGTACTTTAAGCTTAGTAAGCGTTGGTTGCCTTGAAGTCTTGAATTGCTGCTTCCAGGGCCTTCTCATCGTCACCACCAAGGTCATTGGTGCTGTCGATCTTGTCCAGAATGCTCTTGTACTTGGACTTGAGGAAGGAGTGCAGGGCAGATTCAAACGCCAACACGCGAGCAACCGGCACATCGTCAAAGAAGCCCTTGTTAGCAGCCAGCAAGCTCACTGCCATCTCGGAGGTAGACAGCGGCTCATATTGTGCTTGCTTCATCAACTCAGTCACCAGACGACCACGATCCAATTGCTTGCGGGTTACTTCGTCCAGATCGGAAGCGAACTGCGCAAACGCAGCCAATTCACGATACTGAGCCAATGCGAGACGAATACCGCCACCCAGCTTCTTAATCACTTTGGTCTGTGCTGCACCACCAACGCGGGATACGGAGATACCAGCATTGATCGCAGGACGGATACCAGCGTTGAACAAGTCAGTTTCCAGGAAGATCTGACCATCGGTAATCGAAATCACGTTGGTCGGAACGAATGCGGAAACGTCACCAGCTGCAGTTTCAATGATAGGCAGGGCGGTCAAGGAACCTGTTTGGCCTTTCACTTCACCGTTAGTGAATTTTTCAACATACTCTTCGCTCACGCGAGCAGCACGCTCAAGCAGACGGGAGTGGATGTAGAACACGTCACCTGGATAAGCTTCGCGGCCTGGTGGGCGACGCAGCAGCAGGGAGATTTGACGATAAGCCCAAGCTTGCTTGGTCAAGTCATCATAAACAATCAATGCATCCTGACCACGGTCACGGAAGTATTCACCCATGGTGCAACCAGCATACGGTGCCAGGAACTGCAGAGCAGCAGGGTCGGAAGCAGAAGCAGCAACAACAATGGTGTATTCCATCGCGCCATGCTCTTCCAGCTTGCGCACTACGTTAGCGATAGTAGAAGCCTTTTGGCCGATCGCAACGTAGATACAGGTCATGTTCTGACCCTTTTGGTTGATGATGGCATCAACCGCTACAGCTGTCTTACCTGTTTGACGGTCACCAATGATCAATTCGCGCTGACCACGACCAACCGGCACCATGGAGTCAATCGCCTTGATACCGGTTTGCACAGGCTGTGACACAGACTTACGTGCGATCACGCCAGGAGCAACCTTTTCAATCTTGTCTGTCAGCTTGGCGTTGATTGGACCCTTGCCGTCAATCGGCTGACCCAGTGCATTCACTACGCGACCAACCAATTCTGGACCAACTGGCACTTCCAAAATCTTGCCAGTGCACTTCACGGTATCGCCTTCAGTGATACTTTCGTAGTCGCCCAAAATCACGGCACCCACGGAGTCACGCTCCAAGTTAAGCGCCAGACCGTATATATTGCCTGGGAACTCGATCATTTCACCAGCCATCACATTGGACAGGCCGTGAATACGCACAATACCATCAGTCACGGAAATCACAGTACCTTGAGTACGTGCTTCAGCGCTGGTGGAGAAATTCTCTAATCTGCTCTTAATCAGTTCACTGATTTCTGATGTGGATAATTGCATTACTTTTTCCTAACCTTTCAGCGTGTAGGCCATCTCTTGCAATTGGCCACGGACTGAAGCGTCAATGACCGTATCGCCGACTACAATTTTGATCCCGCCAATAATTTCCGGATCCACTTTTACGCTTGCTTCAACCTTTTTGCCGAACTTGGTTTCCAGGCGCTTTACGATGGCCGCGAATTCAGCATCGCTTGGTTGGCTGGCCGCGGTAATCTCGGCTTCCAACACACCTTCGTCCTGCGCCTTTAACTCTTCAAATGCAGCTGCAATTTCTGGCAGGATGGATAGGCGACCGTATTCCACCAGCAACTTGACCAGGTTAGCACCCGCCTCGTTGAGCTTGTCTCCGCTTACGGAAAGGAATACGCGCTCCAAATCAGCCGCGTCAACCTTGGGGTTGTCAATAAATGCCCGCATCTGCTCATCGGCCACGATAGTCGCGGCCAGTGCGAGCATTTGCGACCAATCTGCCAGCGCATTTTTTTCCTTCGCCAAGCGGTAAACCGCTACCGCATAAGGTCTTGCAATGGTGATCGCTTCAGCCATGTCGTGCTCCCATTCCTTCCTAGAGCTCGTTTGCGATGGTGTTCAGCAGGTCAGCATGCGCCTTGGCATCGATCTCCTTGCGCAGAATCTTTTCTGCGCCAGCAACCGCCAACGCAGACACTTGCTGACGCAAGCCTTCCTTGGCACGGTTAACTTCTTGATCAATTTCAGCCTTAGCACCAGTGATAATACGATCACCTTCTGCCTTGGCATTTGCCTTGGCTTCTTCCACGATTTCACTAGCACGCTTCTCAGCCTGTGCAATGATGGAAGTCGCTTTTTGCTTGGCATCGTTAACAACTTCAGCAGAACGCTGGGTTGCCACGTCAAGCTCCTGCTTACCGCGCTCAGCCGCTGCCAGACCATCTGCAATGGTTTTCTGGCGTGTCTCGATTGCATTCAGGAGATATGGCCACACAAACTTTGTGGTAAACCAGATCAGAATGGCAAATGAGATGGCCTGCGCAATGAGTGTCAGGTTGATATTCATATTTGCTCCCGAGCCTTTGAACCTAGTAGGTATTAATTAAGTTAACCACTTAATCCAGTACTAGATTTCGTTAAGCAACTACGCTCAGCAATGGGTTTGCAAAGGCGAACATCATAGCCAGACCAACACCGATAATGAAGGAAGCATCAATCAGACCCAACAGCAGGAATACCTTGCCTTGCAGAGCAGGAATCAGTTCTGGTTGACGAGCTGCGCCATCCAGGAAGCTTGCACACATGATACCAATACCGATACAAGCACCAGCTGCGCCCAAACCGATGATCAAACCGATACCAACACCGGTGTAAGCTTGAATCATGGCCAACAATTGCAAATTCTCCATTTAATTTCCTTTCGGCTTTTAGAGAGTGTTAACGATAAAAATTAAGAACAAAACTAACTAAATCTAGTGGCTTTCATGCGCCATGGATATGTAGACAACTGTCAGCATCATGAAAATGAATGCCTGCAGACAAACGATCAAGATATGGAAGATCGCCCAGCCAGCGCCTAACAATGCACCGAAGAAAGTGCCTGCCAGACCAGTTGCCGCCCACATACCGAGCAGCAGGAAAATGATTTCGCCTGCGTACATATTGCCGAACAAACGCAGGGAATGTGAAAGAGGCTTGGAAATGTATTCAATCAGGTTGAATGCAAAATTAGCTGGCCAAACCAGTGGGTTTGAGCCAAAAGGTGAGCAGAACAATTCGTGAATCCAGCCGCCCAAGCCCTTGACCTTAATACTGAAGAAGATCATCAAAAACCAGACAGCCAATGCCAACGCAAACGTAGCATTGATGTCAGAGGTTGGTACACTACGCCACTCATGCAGACCAAGCCAGCCGTAAACAATCGCCATGATGTCGATAGGCAGGAAGTCCATCGCATTCATGACCAGCACCCAGACAAATACGGTCAAAGCTAACGGTGCAACAAATGCATGGCGATCGCCATGGAAAATGCTTTTAACTTGGTTGTCGATAAACTCAATCAACAACTCCGCAAATGCCTGACGCTTGGTTGGCACGCCAGCGGTAGCGCCACGCACCACCCACCAGAGCAGACCGAATACGACAATACCGAGCAACGCAGACATAACCAGGGTATCCATATGCAATACCCAAAAGCCGCCATCACCCACGCTCTTTGCATTGAAAGAGAGGTGGTGCCCGATATATTCCGAAGGAGTTAATTGACCTGTCGCCATAACCATCAAACCTTAAGCGTTGTTTTTCTCATTAATTGCAAAAATTGCTGCACCAGACATGATTGCCGCCGCCGCCAACCCTGCGATCAGCGCAATAGGAACCAGCTTTTCATAAAACTTGAACACCAAGAGCAGGGTGATTGCGATCACTGCGATTTTGATTGCCTCGGCAACCAAAATATTGACCAATACGGAACCTGCGCCCATCCCCACTGTCTTATTTTGCAGCTTCATTTTGGCAGCCAAGCCGCCCAAGATGGCAGAACCACCTCCAGCCAGTGCAGACATTGCACCATGGAGGCCAACACCAAACTTGTTGAGGAAGACAAACGCAAGCACCGCAACTACTAGCGTGGCAAAGACCTGTCTTTTGATCATTCTTGCCAGTAGTTCGTCCATGCCTTGAGAATTCCCTGTTTCACAAATAACGGGCAAAAGAAAAGCCGAGCATTTTTGCCCTACCCGTGAAATCCCGAGATTCTGTTGTTAAATCAGCATTAAGTCAAGCTTAATTGCTATTTCCACCCTTAAATCGCTGAATCAATGCATCCAACTCATCAAGACTGCTGTAATGAATCTTGACCTCTCCCTTACCCTTGCTGCCAGCCTTGATCACAACCGCAGCGCCCAAGGCTTCGGACAAATCCTCTTGTAAACGCAAAACATCGCGATCAACTACTTTGGCAGGCTTTTGTTGTGGCTCAACACTCAGCTGCTTGACCAGCTTTTCTGCCTCCCTGACAGACAGTTGCTTCTGAGCAATTTGCTCTGCAGCGAGGATTTGATTCGCCTCAGTCAAGGATAATAGCGCACGTGCATGCCCCATATCCAACTGCCCCTGCATCAGCATTTCCTGCACATTTTTATTTAGATTCTGCAACCTAAGCAGATTCGTAACCACGCTGCGTGATCGACCAACCGCATCTGCCGCTGCCTGGTGCGTCATATTGAACTCATTGATCAAGCGCTGAATTCCTTGCGCCTCTTCCAGTGGATTGAGGTTTTCGCGCTGGATATTTTCGATCAGTGCCATCGCCAGTGCAGACTCGTCGGGAATCTCGCGCACCAACACCGGAACCTCTAACAGGCCTGCTAATTGCGATGCACGCCAGCGACGCTCACCGGCAATAATTTCATATTTATCCTCAGCAATCTTGCGCACCAAAATAGGCTGCATAATGCCCTGGGCACGGATGGAATCAGCCAGACTAGCCAGTGATGCTTGATCCATATGGGTCCGCGGCTGGTATTTACCCGGCTGCAACTGACCAACCAACAAGGTATTGGGCGTATCATTGGCCGATACCGTCTCCACATCACCTGCCAAGAGCGCATCCAGCCCACGCCCCAACCCCTTCAACTTAACCATTGAAACTCCTAATTTGCTGCAACTTGCCGATTGCTGACGATATGTCGATTGATGATTTCACCCGCAAGGGCAAGATAAGCCTTGGCTCCTTTGGATGCCTTATCGTGCAATAACACAGGCACACCATAACTAGGCGCTTCCGCCAGGCGGATATTCCGCGGAATCACTGTGCGGTAGACTTTGTCACCAAAATGCTGCGCCAACTCATGGGAAACCTGCTGTGCCAGGGTATTGCGATTATCGAATAACGTCCTGAGCAAACCCTCGATCTCCAAATGAGGGTTGAGGTGGGCACGTACCTTCTTGATGGTATTCACCAGGTCAGACAAACCCTCAAGTGCATAATACTCACACTGCATGGGGATCATGACCGCATGAGCCGCAGTCAAGGCATTGACGGTGGTGAGATTGAGGGCAGGGGGACAATCGATCAGCACATAATCGTAGCCATCGCCTAGCTCTGCCAAAGCGGATTTTAGACGAGTCTCGCGTGCAAACTCATTAACCAACTCTACCTCAGCCCCAGCCAACTCCCGGTTTGCCGGCACGACATCAAATCGCCCGCGCTCTGAACGCTGCATCACATCCCGCAAGCTTTTGTCACCAATCAACACGTGATAAATGGTGTGCTGCATCTTGGATTTATCAATACCGCAGCCGGTGGTGGCATTGCCCTGCGGATCAAGATCAATCACCAGCACCTTGCGCTTGGTTGCCGCCAAGCTGGCAGCGAGATTGACACAGGTCGTCGTCTTGCCAACGCCACCTTTTTGATTGGTAATTGCCAGAATCCTCATGATTTAAGCCATCCCACTAGTATTAAATCCATTAACACTGCCTCGCTGGCAGGAAAACCAGGTGACGCTGTGCATCCAGCCCCGGCACTGCCAACAACTCTACCTTCGAGGGTTTAAGCGAAATCGCTTCCAATTCACCCTGTGGCATTTGCCCCTTCATCGCCAGCCACAATCCTCCTTCAGCGATTAAATGCTTCGTCAACTTGATGAATAAGGCGATCTCAGAAAATGCCCTCGAGATCACGGTATCGAAAGGCAGCTCCGGCTTGAGCTGTTCCACACGCCCAGCCACCACCTGCAAATTGTCGATCTGCAACTCTGCCTTGGCCTGGCGCATAAAGCTCGCCTTCTTCTGCACCGCGTCTATAGTAGTCACCTGTAAATCCGGACGGCAAATTGCCAGAATAATGCCTGGTAAACCAGCACCACTGCCCACATCCAGCAATCGACCAGCAGGCACGTAAGGCAATACCGAAAGACTATCCAGCAAATGCAACGTGACCATTTCTTCAGGGTCGCGCACCGCCGTCAGATTGTGTACCTTGTTCCATTTCACCAACAGCTCAAGATAAGCCAATAGCTTATCAATGACAGTGCCCGGTAAATCCAGCCCAAGTTGTTGAGCACCTACTTCTAACTTACTCCGCAAACTCATGCCACCTGACCCGTTGTTTGATTCGACTTACGTCCTTTACGCTTGAGGTGTACTAATAACAATGAGATTGCGGCTGGCGTTACCCCAGAAATACGTCCGGCCTGGCCGATTGTTTCTGGCTTTTGCTTGTTGAGTTTTTGCTGCACCTCAATAGAAAGACCGTGCACTTCGCCATAATCCATATCTATGGGCAACTTATAATCCTCACTAGTTTTTAGGCGTTCGATTTCCTCAGCCTGCCTATCTATATATCCTTGATACTTGGCAGCGATTTCCAATTGCTGACGCACTTGTGGATCCGCCTCGCCTTCACCGGCCAGGGGCAGGGTGAGCAATGCCTCATAACTCACTTCTGGACGCCGCAACAATTCAAACATGGAGTATTCTCGCTCCAGCATCTTGCCAAACACCTGTTGCAATTGCTCTTGCGGCACATGTTGCGGATGGATAAAAGTACGACGCAGGCGTTGCTGCTCACGCTCAATCGCTTCCTGCTTGCGCTGGAAAGCCGCCCAACGCACATCATCAACCAAGCCCAACTTACGTCCAGCCTCGGTTAGCCGCATATCGGCATTATCCTCGCGCAGCATCAGCCGATACTCCGCACGACTGGTAAACATACGATAGGGCTCACTCACACCCTGAGTAATTAGGTCATCAACCAACACACCAAGGTAAGCCTGGTCACGTGTAGGCCACCACGCTTCTTTTTCCTGCGCATACAACGCCGCATTGGCTCCCGCCAGCAATCCCTGCGCAGCGGCTTCTTCGTACCCCGTAGTGCCATTAATCTGACCAGCGAAGAACAAGCCCTTTACGGCCTTGGTTTCCAGCGAGCTTTTCAAGCCACGTGGATCATAGTAGTCATATTCGATAGCATAGCCAGGACGCAATATATGTGCATTTTCCAGCCCCTTGATGGAGCGCACCAATTGGTATTGGATATCGAATGGCAGACTCGTTGAAATACCATTAGGGTAGATCTCATTGGTAGCCAAACCCTCTGGCTCGAGAAAAACCTGGTGCGAATCCTTATCTGCAAAACGATGTATCTTGTCCTCAACCGAAGGACAATAACGCGGCCCAACCCCCTCAATCACTCCGGTATACATCGGTGAACGATCCAACCCACTGCGAATGATGTCGTGTGTTCTTTCATTCGTAAAAGTAATCCAGCAGGGAAGTTGCGCCGGGTGCTGCTCAACGCTACCCAAAAAGGAAAACACTGGCACCGGCGTATCACCTGGTTGCTCCGCCATGACACTGTAGTCAATGGTGCGACCATCAATGCGGGGAGGAGTGCCAGTCTTCAGGCGACCAGCCGGCAAGCCCATTTCACGCAAGCGTGCCGCAAGCGAAACAGCGGGGGGATCACCCGCGCGACCCGCCTGATAATTTGCCAACCCAACATGCACCAAGCCCGCCAGGAAAGTGCCTGCGGTCAATACCACAGCCCTGGCTTCAAACTTGAGACCCAACTGGGTTACCACACCCGCAACACGCTCACCCTCGAGAATAATGTCATCCACTGCTTGCTGAAACAGCCACAGATTAGGCTGGTTCTCCAAACGACGACGAATAGCAGCCTTATAAAGCACGCGGTCTGCCTGCGCACGTGTTGCACGCACAGCCGGCCCCTTGCTTGAATTGAGGATACGAAACTGTATGCCACCTTCATCGGTAGCGGCAGCCATAGCACCACCTAACGCATCCACCTCTTTAACCAGATGCCCCTTACCAATACCACCAATGGATGGATTACATGACATCTGGCCCAGCGTTTCAATGTTGTGAGTCAGCAGCAAGGTCTTCTGACCCATGCGAGCACTCGCTAGCGCCGCTTCCGTTCCAGCATGGCCTCCACCAACCACAATCACGTCAAATTTCTCGGGATATTGCATGAAAAATACTCAGATAGAATTACTCGAATGATACTGTATTACCCCCCCTCTGTCAGTGACTATCAGGCAATGTTCCACGTGAAACATCGATAAATTCTCCGCACCTCAGTTCCCCATATGTTTCACGTGGAACAATTAACAATTGTTGAGTTTTTGTGAGTGGTGCTTATCCATTCAGATTATATAATTCTGATTCACCATCTGATATTTTCTTGACATCCAAAACCACATTATCAATGTAGTTAAAAAAGTCGACGCCATTCATTAGCGCGATTATTAAAGAAGTTTATTTAATTCACTATCGGGGATTTTTATGTTAATTCGTGCTTTTGCATTGCCAGCCATCATGGCTGCCGCATTTTTTAGCACAAGCGCACAAGCAGCGCTTGATGCTAACCAAACTTTTCAACAGTTCAATACCGTGGTTTTGGGTAATGTCGACTCTACCTCCCACTTGCATGGGCGTGCCTGGGTGGGAGGCAATGTAGTAGGTGGGGAATACGTGCATCGCTCACTCCCAACATCAGACTATGCTGGGCTTACCGTTCAAGGCAACATTAGCAATGCTCGAGTACTTGCAGATGGTGCTGTCATTAAGGGAAACTCAACTAACACCAGTGTAAACTCTGGCAGCACAGCTATTTTCGGAAATGCCAGTGATGGTCACATGAATGGACCAGCCTATATCAATGGCACAACAAGCAATATCCACTTCAATGGTGGCCGATTATCTACACCCAATACTCAACTGGATACCAATATTGCAGTGGCAAGCTCCACTAATTTTTACAATGTACTGAACCAAACCTCGGATAGTCTGGCACTGTTAACCAACACCAGCAATGTCACCTGGAACTCACAAAAGGCAACTTTCACCGCTAGCGCAGACAGTACTGGCTTAGCCGTTTTTAACCTTAGCAATGCTGATGCACTGGCTATTTTTGGCTTGGGTGAATTTGATTTTATCCTGAACAACGCTACCACTATTGTTATCAATTCCGGCCTGAAGGATATCGATATTTCCGCTAATTTTCTCGGCGGTTCGGCACAGAAAATTGCGGGTAATGTCGTCTGGAATTTTTACAATGCTCAGACAGTAGACTTAGGGCATCAGTTTGGTGGCACCATCCTTGCGACTGATGCTACATTAACTAATCAGGCAGATATCGAAGGCAATGTATATGTGAATAATCTGGTTCAACGCGGCCAAATTCACCAATATGCATTCACAGGTAATCTACCAATTGCTGCAGTACCAGAGCCTTCGAGTTATGCCATGCTGTTGCTAGGCTTAGGGTTCCTTGGCTTTGCAGCTCGTCGTCGCGCATAAGTTACGACTAGCCAAGAAATAAAAAAGCCCGGTATCCGGGCTTTTTTATTGATCTAACACTTTATTTCCCAATACAAAAACGGCTGAAAATTTCCCCAAGTAAATCATCCGGGGTGAACTCACCCGTAATACTATTCAGCGCATCCTGCGCCAGTCGAAGCTCTTCAGCAAATAATTCCGGTTGAAGTAACAAACCTTCAGCTACATCCAAGTGTTCATGGACGGTATTTAATGCCAACAAGTGCCGATCACGCGCCATAAATACACCTTCACCGCTGGGTTGCCAGCCGGCAATTTCCAGCAAGCGTTGTCGTAATAGCGCTACTCCATCTCCCATCTTGGCAGAAAGATAAATATGCGTATTGCCGTCTTGCTGGATAATTTTAGGGCTTGTGGATTCAAGATCAATTTTATTATGAACCCAAATTTTGGGTAAATCCTGCGGCAATCGCTCTAGAATCGATTTTTCCACCTCGCCAATACCATGAGATGCATCAATCAATAATAATGCAACACCGGCGTTTTCTAGCGCTCGCCATGTTCTGGCAATACCATGCTGTTCTACTTCGTCTGTCGTTTCACGCAATCCTGCAGTATCAATAATATGAAGTGGCACCCCATTGATTTGTATGGAGTTTTTTATGGTATCGCGCGTTGTACCTGCAATAGACGTCACAATCGCGACTTCTTCACCGGCCAATTGGTTCATCAGGCTGGATTTACCCACATTGGGTTGGCCAACCAAAACCACCTGCAAACCCTCACGCAATAAATTGCCTTGTTTAGCCTCACGAAACACTGCGTCCAATCCTGCTGCAACATGCGCTAATTTTTCAGCAACACGCCCCTGGCTGATGAAGTCAATATCCTCTTCAGGAAAATCCAGGCAGGCCTCGACATATAGTCGTAAATCAATCAGCTGCTGCAGCAACTCATGGATTCTTGTGGAAAACTCACCGGATAAGGATTTTACCGCGCTGCGAGCAGCAGCCTCAGTGGCCGCATTAATCACATCTGCCACGGCTTCAGCCTGGGCTAAGTCCAACTTGTCGTTTAAGTAAGCACGACGCGTGAATTCCCCCGGCTCTGCCTGCCGGGCTCCAAGAGCCAAGCAGCGCTTGAGCAAAATCTGCATCAAGGCAGGGCCACCATGCGCCTGTAATTCCAATACATCCTCACCGGTGTAGGAGTGTGGGCCAGGGTAATAAATGGCAATGCCCCGATCAATCAGGGAATTTTTGTCATCACGAAAAGCAAGATACGCTGCATAGCGTGGGGAAGGGCAGTGGCCTAGCACTGCCTCGGCAATAGATTGGCTAGCAGGGCCGGAGACACGTACCACGCCAATACCCCCGGAGCCGGGAGCAGTGGCGATGGCAGCAATGGTATCAACGACGCGCATTTCCCTTCTTTTTTTCTGCTGCCTGATGGATAGTGCGGTTGATATGCCATTGTTGGGCAATCGAAAGAATATTATTCACCAACCAGTACAGCACCAGACCTGCAGGGAAGAAGAAGAAGAACACGCTAAACACAATAGGCATGATGGTCATGACCTTGGCCTGAACAGGATCAGCAGGCTTGGGGTTCAACCTGGTCTGGATAATCATGGTTGCACCCATGAGAATAGGCAGCACGTAGTAAGGATCTATCGCAGACAAGTCTTGTATCCAGAGCATGAACGGCGCGTGACGCATTTCAACGCTACCAAGCAACACCCAGTACAGTGCAATAAATACAGGAATTTGCACCAAGATAGGCAAGCAACCACCCATAGGGTTGATCTTTTCTGTCTTGTACATTTCCATCATTGCTTGATGCATTTTTTGCCTGTCATCACCGTATTGTTCCTTCAGGCGTTGCAAGCGCGGAGCCAACTCACGCATATTGGCCATGGAACGATAGCTGGCTGCGGACAATGGATAGAAGGCGAGCTTGATCAGAACCGTTAACAAGATAATAGCCACACCCCAGTTGTGCACCAGTTTCTGAATCGAAGACAGAACCCAGAACAGAGGCGATGCAATCACCGTCAACCATCCGTAATCCACGGTATATTCCAGCCCGGGAGCTACGCTTTTCAATTCACTTTGCGTTTGGGGACCTGCGTACAAGCGAGACTTCAATTCGATAGACTGTCCGGGCTCAATATTGCCCAGATGACTGACACTACCAATAGAAAACATATTGTCCGACAGCTTCTTGGAATAGAACTCCCGCGCTAAACCATCCTTGGGAATCCAGGCGCTAACGAAATAATGCTGCACCAAGCCAACCCAGCCATCACTCGCATTCTTCGAGAGATTGGTCTTGGACATATCGGAGAAGCTGAGCTTTTTATATTTGTCAGCCTCAGTGAAATAAGCGCCACCAGTAAAGGTTGGCATCATGTATGAGCCTTGGTGGGACTGATTATCATGGACAATTTGGTAATACACCGAGGGGTCAATTGCCACCGTGCCGTTGTTACGGATTTCATAGCTGACTTCTATTGCATAACTATCGCGGTGGAAGGTATAAATCTTATCAACCTCAACACCGTTATCACCTTTCCAAGTCAAACGCACATCCAACTTGTCAGCACCTGTAGCAAGCTGATAATTTGAAGAATCACTGGTAAAGGCCGCCTTGTGAGTTGGTAAGTCATTACCAATCAAGCCAGTCTGAGCGACATACAACATCGGTGCCGAACCATCATCCATCAACACGAAATTCTTATCCAGATCAACGTCATCCTTGTGCTCACGCAATTCCAAACGACGCAGGTCACCACCTATCGTATCAATACTCGCCTTGTAAAGATCAGTTTCAACCTGAACACGCTCACCAGATTGCAAGCGGAAACCAGTTTCTACAGGAAGACTTGCCTGGCTAGCAGCAGGTGTAGATGATTTTGCGGCTTGAGGAACGCTACTATCTTCAACATGCTGAGTTGCTGTCGCTACAGGCGTTGAGGCAGGCTTGTGATCACGCTGCCAGGAATCCCATAACATCAGGATAGAAAAGGAAAAAACAACGAAAAGAATCAGGCGCTTGGTATCCATAAATCTCTTAATCTAATGTATTAAGCCACACTCTCATGGCACAGGATCATGACCACCGTCATGCCATGGATGACACTTGGATAAACGGCGTATTGTATAAACGGCTCCGCGCCATGTGCCATGCTTTTGTATGGCTTCAATGGCATATTGCGAACAGGTCGGGTAAAAACGGCATCGCTGGCCCAGCAATGGACTCAATACCCATTGGTATAACTTGATCAAACCCACCATGAGTTTGCCCAACATTCATTGAGGCTCCTGCTGTATCGTCAGCTTACGCTGTAGTTTGCTTACCAATTCCATGAACTCCTGTTCAATCTCGGTAAACTCAGAACGACCAAATATCATGTGAGGTCTTATCACCAGATCAACGCCAGGCAATTGATGCTGGTTTAACCTGAATAGTTCCCGCATGACACGCTTGATATAATTACGATCTACAGCACGGCGAGCAATTTTCTTACCTACTACCAAGCCTAATCTTGCATAAGCCAACTCGTTAGATTGGTAGTGGAACACAAGATAACGACCTGAAACTCGTTTGCGGAAATTAAAAACGGATGAAAAATCATCCGTTTTTAACAATCTTGCCCGACGCTCAAACGCATATGATGGCAAAACCATGTATAGCTAAAATCGCCTTAAACGGCGAAAGGCTGATTAAACAGCCAGGCGAGCACGGCCCTTGGCACGACGCGCAGCGATAACAGCGCGACCACCACGGGTCTTCATACGCACCAGGAAACCATGCGTACGAGCACGGCGAATTTTTGAAGGCTGGTAAGTGCGTTTCATGGGAATCTCCGGTTGACTTCTAGATGTTGCGAATCAAAAACGCGTAATTTAACCTGAAAACACAGTCCTATGTCAATGTTTATTTGGGAAAACATTGCCGTTGTGAAAATGATTGTGCGTTGCCTGTGGATAAGTTGTGGCAAACAAGCTAGAATCCTTCATCTGGCATGGGGTGGTAAACATTCTGTGAATACAGCATCTGGTCGATAAAAATAAACATAATCAGACATTTCGTCCATACCTCACATTCATTTCACTGCGGAGTTTCGGGCAACCGATGGAAAATTTTTGGTCTCTTTGTCTCGGTCGCTTTGAAGAAGAGTTGTCAACGCAGCAATTCAATACCTGGATCAAGCCCTTACGTTTTGAAGCTAACGGGGAAGTATTGCGCCTATTAGCGCCCAATCGCTTTGTACAACAATGGGTAAAAGATCGCTTTCTACAAAAAATCACGGCACTGGCTGAGGAAGTATTCTCCAATCCCATGCATATCGAACTGGCATTGTACGATGCCAGTGACAAAGCAGCGCCAGTCAGCCCTAAACCACAACAAGCGGCAGCAGAACCTACTCCAAAAGCAAAAATTGAAGCTGAAGTGAGCAAGGTCACAAAAGCAATAACACCGACAAAATCTGCTTCAGCAGCAGTGAAAAAAACCAAACCCGTCGCCGAAACCAATGGCCTCAATCCAGCATTCCGCTTTGATAACTTTGTCACGGGAAAAGCCAATCAATTAGCTCGTGCAGCAGCCATACAAGTCGCGGAAAATCCAGGTACTGCCTACAACCCTCTGTTTATTTATGGTGGAGTTGGCTTGGGCAAGACTCATGTGTTGCAAGCGATTGGCAATCACCTGAAATCCCAGCGTCCAGATGCAAAAATTCGTTATTTACATGCAGAACGCTATGTTTCGGATGTCGTCAAAGCCTATGAACACAAAGCGTTTGATGAATTCAAACGTCAATATCATTCTCTGGATCTCTTGCTGATTGACGATATCCAGTTTTTCGCCAAGAAGAGTCGCACCCAAGAAGAATTTTTCTATGCGTTCAACTCTCTGATCGAAGCCAAGAAGCAAATCATCATCACCTGTGATACCTATCCCAAGGAAATCGCAGATGTCGATGAACGCCTGCGCACACGATTCAGTTGGGGGCTAACAGTAGCAGTAGAACCACCAGAATTGGAAATGCGCGTTGCCATCCTGTTGAAGAAAGCCGAAGCAGCACGTGTACGATTGGATGAAGACGTTGCTTTCTTCATCGCCAAGCAGGTACGTTCTAGCGTCCGTGAACTGGAAGGAGCGCTTAACCGTATTATTGCTATGGCCAATTTCACTGGTCATGCCATTGATGTTAATTTGGCAAAAGAAGCATTGAAAGACTTGATCGCAGTTCGTGGTCGTCAGATTACTATCGAAAATATCCAGAAAACAGTTGCTGACTACTACAAGATCAAAGTTGCTGAAATGTATAGCAAAAAACGTTCACGCAATTTTGCACGTCCACGACAGATCGCCATGACACTAGCTCGTGAGCTGACTAATCACAGCTTCCCCGAAATCGGAGAAGCCTTTGGTGGCCGTCACCACACCACGGTAATGCATGCCTGTGATGAAGTTGAACAATTGCGCCAAAACGATCAAACCTTGGCAAGAGATATTTCTGTCCTGATTCAAGTGATCCGGGATTAAAAATAAGTACGTGCTTATGGAAAGGCTGTGGGTAACAATGCGGGTTAAACGCGATTTTAAGAAGTCAGTAAAATAACCAACATTCTATCCACAACAGTTTCTAAAAATTTCAAGATAGTTTAATTTCAAATATGTGATTGAATTTAAATTGAAAATTTGAGTTATCAACAGAAGTTGCTTACTTTATTGTTATTATCAATTTATTTTTTATATATTAGGTTTTAAAGATATGAACATCCAAATCAATCGCGATACGCTGTTAAAACCACTTTCATCAGTAAGCAGTATTGTTGAAAGACGTCATACCTTGCCTATTCTTTCCAATCTGTTACTAGAAGCTAAACAGGACAAAATTGTTCTGACAGCCACAGATCTGGAAATGCAAATCTCCCTTTCAGTCGAAACAGCCGTCGGCGGTGAGCTATCAACGACTATCTCTGCAAAGAAACTTCTGGATATTTGCCGTTCATTGCCTGAAAACGCTGATATCACCATGGCAACACAGGAAAATCGCATCCAGGTTAAAACCGGCAAGAGCCGTTTTAACCTGCAAACACTGCCTGCCAACGATTATCCTTTGATGACTAAAAATGCAGATGCAAGTAATACCATCATCAACATCGGGCAAAAATCGCTTAAGCGCTTATTCAAACAAGTTGAATTCGCGATGGCGCAACAAGACATCCGTTATTACCTTAACGGCTTGTTGTTCGAAGTGAATGGAAATAGGCTGAATGTCGTAGGTACTGATGGTCACAGACTCAGTTTTACTTCTACCGAACTGGCAAATAGCTACGAAAAACAGGAAATCATCCTGCCACGCAAAACCGTGATCGAATTGATAAAACTGTTGGACGAAAGCGAAGATGAAGTCACAATAGAGGTTGCCAATGGTCAGGCTAATTTCGCTTTTGGTGATATCCGATTGATTTCAAAAGTAATTGACGGAAAATTCCCAGATTACACACGTGTAATCCCTACAGGGCACCAGAACAGTTTCACTGTAGATCGCATGATGATTTTGTTATCCATGCAACGAGCCTCTATCCTGTCCAACGAAAAATATCGTGGTATTCGCATGGTGCTTTCTGCGAATAGCTTGAAACTTATCAGCACCAATAGCGAGCAGGAAGAAGCAGAAGAAGAACTTGAAATTAGCTATGGTGGCAGCAGTCTGGATATCGGCTTCAATGTCACTTACATGATCGATGTATTGAACAATTCAGACAGCGAAAGCGTGATTTTCTCATTTGCAGACGCTAATAGCAGTTGCCTGGTGACAGTGGAAAACGACAATAATTACAAATATGTCGTTATGCCAATGAGAATTTAACTAATTGAATATTAAAGAATAACTGATTGTTTCACGTGAAACCAATAGGACTATGACTGATTACAATTCCGACAGTATTAAAATCCTTGAAGGCCTAGATGCAGTTCGTAAACGCCCAGGTATGTACATTGGCGATACATCCGATGGCAGCGGTTTACACCACATGGTGTTCGAGGTACTGGACAATGCGATTGATGAGGCCTTGGCCGGACACTGTGATGACATCAAGGTAATCATTCATCCTGATAATTCGATCAGTATTTCAGACAATGGTCGTGGTATTCCTACCGACGTCAAGGAAGACGACAAACACGAGCCTAAGCGTTCAGCCGCTGAAATCGTGATGACAGAACTACATGCTGGCGGCAAATTTGACCAAAACTCCTACAAAGTTTCTGGTGGTTTGCACGGTGTAGGTGTGTCTGTGGTGAATGCGCTCTCAGATTGGCTTCGATTGCGTATATGTCGCAATGGCCAAGTACATCAAATGGAATTCCGTCGTGGCGTGGCCGTATCACCTTTGGCTGTGACTGGCACGACTGAACGACGTGGTACAGAAGTCCATTTCCTTGCTTCCGTTGAAACTTTCACTACTGTGGAGTTTCATTTCGAAATTCTTGCAAAACGTATTCGCGAGCTTTCTTTCCTCAATAATGGCGTCAAAATCGAGCTGATCGACCAACGCAATGGCAAATCTGAAAACTTTGCCCACTCAGGTGGGGTCAAGGGTTTCGTCGAATACATGAACCGCAGCAAGACTGTACTGCATCCCAAGCCTTTCTATGCATCTGGCGAAAAAGATGGCATGACTATCGAAGTATCCATGCAATGGAACGATTCCTACAGTGAAAGCGTGCAGTGCTTTACCAACAATATCCCACAACGCGATGGTGGTACTCACTTGACTGGCTTGCGTACGGCAATGACACGTACGCTGAACAGTTATATTGAACAAAATGATCTAGCTAAAAAAGCCAAGATCGACACCAGCGGTGATGACATGCGCGAAGGCCTGACTTGTGTACTTTCCGTAAAGGTACCTGAGCCAAAGTTTTCCTCGCAAACCAAGGACAAGCTGGTTTCCAGTGAAGTACAGCCTGTTGTGCAAGAAGTAGTTTCTGCCAAGCTGGCTGAATTCCTGCTGGAAAATCCTAACGAAGCCAAAATCATCTGCAACAAGATTATTGAGGCAGCCCGTGCACGTGATGCAGCCCGGAAGGCGCGTGAAATGACACGCCGAAAAGGCGCCATGGATACCATGGGATTGCCTGGCAAACTTGCTGATTGCCAAGAAAAAGACCCTGCATTAAGCGAGCTTTACCTAGTCGAGGGCGACTCTGCGGGCGGATCTGCCAAGCAAGGACGTGACCGCAAGTTCCAGGCTATCCTGCCATTGAAGGGTAAGATCCTGAACGTGGAAAAAGCCCGGTTCGATAAGCTCTTGTCTTCACAGGAAATTGCAACCCTGATCACTGCTTTGGGGACAGGCATAGGCAAGGATGATTTCAGTGCAGAAAAATTGCGCTATCACCGCATTATCATCATGACCGATGCGGACGTTGATGGTGCGCACATCCGTACCTTGTTGTTGACATTCTTCTATCGCCAGATGGGGGAGTTGGTAGAGCGAGGCCATGTTTATATTGCTCAGCCACCGTTGTACAAGGTCAAGCAGGGACGTGATGAGCGTTATCTCAAGGATGAGCAGGAACTGGATCAATACCTGCTGCAATCTGCACTCAAAGGTGCGGAATTACTCAAGCAAACAGATGGTGAAACCATCAGCGGCGAAGCATTGGCAGCGATTGCCAAGCAAATGGTACTAACTGAGGCTATCATTCGTCGCTTAAGCCCACTGTATGACGAAAGCATCCTGCGCGCATTGCTTGAGCTGGGCAAGCTTGAACTCGATAGTGAGGCCCAGGCTGAAGCAACAGCCGCAAAACTTCGTCCATTGTTGGGCCATACAGGTAGCGAAGTATTGGTGACGCAAAACCAGGAAAGTGGCAACTATCGCCTCGCAATCAACAAGTATGTTCACGGCAACCTGCAAGCCAGCGTGATTGATAGCGATTTCATCAGTAGTGGTGATTACCAGCAAATCCTCACCACATCACAAACCTTGCAAGGCTTGGTAGGTGAGGGTGCCACTATCAAGCGTGGTGAAAAACAACAACCAATCACCAGCTTCAAGGCTGCTTTAGATTGGCTGATGGGCGAAGCCAAGCACGGTCTCAATATCCAGCGCTATAAAGGCCTGGGTGAAATGAACCCTGAGCAACTCTGGGAAACCACCATGGATCCCACTGTGCGCCGCCTACTCAAGGTGCAGATTGACGACGCCATTGCGGCTGATGAAATCTTCACTACATTGATGGGTGATCAGGTAGAACCGCGCCGTGCCTTTATTGAAGGCAATGCTCTGGGGGTAAGTAACCTAGATGTTTGATCTATAAAGTATTTTTATATGATCGTCAACCATCAGGCTAATCAATGATTAGCCTGATTGCTTTCAACTCATTTGATTTAGCCAAGGTAGGGGTTTGGGTGAAATTACATAAGTGATCCCGCCATTATCTGACTTGAATACAAATCCATAGTTGAAAATAGTACTGTCTGGTAACCAGAATACAACGGGTTGATTGCGGTTGATATTGTCATAGCCGTGAGCAATCGCTGCCTCGCGAGCAAAACGGTAGGCTGCTAGAAATACCTCAACCCTCGGGTGATCTGCGACTAGACCATTCGCTTCTGCTTCTGCCCAATTCCCACCCAATAGGCGTGCGGTTTCGTTTACCGTCTTGAGATAGTGCCAACCGTGGTCGATAGGAGATACGCGATAGACACTCCACTGGTTTTCCATGATGGCAGCTCCTTATCATCTGGAATATTGAATGCAGGTTAATCTACTACCTACTATTTCTGCAAACTTGTAGGATTTGTCATATCGAGCTTGGAAAGGCTAACAGTTTGTTTTCTATTATCTGGTGTTTTTACCAATTTAACTTATTGATTAAATTGGTATGACACAGTGGCCGCTAAAACGGCTGAGTTGTGCTTCAGCACAGGAGTTTATTGATGTCGAATGTAGTATCCAAGCGGCTAAATCTATCCAAAATTAAAACCAATGCATTAAGCGGGCTGACAACAGCCCTGGCGATGGTGCCGGAAACAATCGCATTTGCCTTTGTTGCCCATGTATCGCCTTTGACAGGGCTGTATGCCTCGGTGATCGTGTCGTTTATCACCTCTGCCTTTGGCGGGCGTCCAGGAATGATTTCCGGGGCGGCAGGTTCATTAGCGGTAGTGATGACAGCCTTGGTGGTGCAGCATGGCGTGGAATACCTGTTTGCAGCTGTGGTGCTGATGGGGATATTGCAGGTGCTATTCGGTGTTGCAAGGATGGGCAAGTACATTCGCATGGTGCCTTATCCGGTAATGCTTGGCTTTGTGAATGGTTTGGCGATGGTGATTTTCTTCGCGCAGTTCAACCATTTCAAGGTGGCGGCAGGCGATGGTAGCTTGCAATGGATGAGTGGGCCTTTGCTTTACACCATGTTGGCGCTGGTCGCGTTGACGATGGTTATCATCTATCTATTACCACGTATGACTAAGGTAGTGCCGTCGGCATTAGCGGCAATTGTGCTGGTATCAGTGGCGGTGGCTGGCTTCGGCTTGGAAACGAAGACGGTGGGCGACCTGGGCTCAATTGCCGGTGGTTTGCCTAGCTTTCATATTCCCTCGGTGCCATTTGATCTTGAAACCTTGAAGATCGTGTTTCCTTATTCACTCATCCTTGCAGCGATTGGCTTGATCGAGACTTTGCTCACGCTGAACCTGGTGGATGAGATGACCAATACGCGTGGTCAACCCAATCGTGAGTCGATGGCGCAGGGGGCAGCGAATGTGACGACTGGGATGTTCAGTGGCATGGGTGGATGTGCCATGATAGGGCAAACCATGATCAATATGAATGCAGGCGGCTTACACCGGTTATCCGGCATTGCCATGTCGATTTTCCTGCTTTCTTTCATTTTGTTTGCTTCGCATTGGATCGAGATGATCCCATTGGCAGCGCTGATAGGTGTGATTTTCGTCATGGCGCTGAAGACCTTTGAATGGGGCAGTTTCAGATTGTTCGGCAAGGTGCCAAGGCCGGATATTTTTGTCGGCATATTGGTGGCATTGATTACTTTGTTCAGTGATCTGGCAGTGGCGGTATTGATCGGGGTCATCGTGTCAGCGCTGGTATTTGCCTGGGAACATGCCAAGCAGGTATCAGTCAGTACCGCGATTGACGAGTCTGGTCGTAAAGTCTACGTACTCAAGGGCAGTGTGTTTTTTGCCTCGATTGCCAACTTTCAGGCCTTATTTACGCCACATGATGATCCTGCGCAGGTCGTGGTGGACTTTGCACAGGCAAAAGTAGTGGATCACTCAGCCCTGGCTGCGATTGATGCTTTGGCCGAGCGTTATGCACAGCAAGACAAGCAGTTATCGCTCAAGCATTTGAGCCCGGATTGCCGGGCTTTGTTGGGCAAGGCGAAAGAGTTAGTCGAAGTGAATCTGCTGGAAGACCCCACCTATGCGGTGGCTGACGACAAGCTGGACTAGGCCTGACTGGCTCTGCCTGCTGCGTTCGCTTATTTCACGCTGAAGCTATACTGGTTGCGCCCCATGAGCTTGCCGTCCTGGCCTGTGATCTCGGCTTTTAGCTGGTATTGCCCGGCTTGCAGGGCGGGTAGGGCATAATCGCGCAGCTTGTGGCCAGAATCCGGCGGCATTTCCAGCGGTAGCTGGAGGTTGTCCAGCGCAGTGCCGTTTCGGTAGAGCGTGACCTTGTAGCGGGCATGCTCAAAGCCCTGCCAGGTATCATTGATCGCCCATAGCCCGATCTGTGGTGTAGCGCCTACTGGATATTCGTCCTGCTTCCATTCCAGGCTTGGCAGGATAGGCTGGTAGGCAGTACGCAAGGCGTCATAGCCAGCCTTGGGTTCACGCCAATAATCGACGATGCCCCAATTGATGGAGGGCCAGTTTTCCACAAACATGAATTGAAATACGGCAGATACCGGGGCATAACGCTGGCGGCGGTAGTTTTCTACGGCAAACTGGAGCAGCCTAGCTTGATAATGCTGGCTGTTGGCGATAAATTCCTCAATGTTCTTACCCTGCTTGATACCAGCGAACTCAAAAGTCTCCTTACGCTGGAAATTGTGATATTCCCACTGGCGCCATTTTTCTTCGTTGTCCGGCCAGAGCAAATCCTGGCTGAACATACGTTTCAGGTTCTTGAGATTAGGCAATGCCTGTGCACCAAATTCCGTGCTCCAGGGCGTAGGCGTAGGGCGAGAAAAAGCCAGCCAGTGGTCGAAGTACCACCCCATCCACTCATGTTCCTTGGTGGCGGATTCCTTGCGCACAATGCGTAACGGGTCTAGTTGGCTGATGTCTACATAGAGTAGCTCATCAAGCTTGCGATTGATGTTGGGCTGGTAATCCGTGTATTTCTGTGCCATCCACGGTGAATCCCAGGGTGGCTCGTTGTGCATGGTCCAGGAGATGATGGAGGGATGTTGCTGCAGTGCTTGCACCATATCCTTGGCCTGGGAGCGCGCATCGGCAATAAACGCGGGATCATCGCTATAACCCCACAACAGAGGGAAATCCTGTGTCACCAAGATACCCAGCCGATCACATAAAGCATAGAACGCTTGGTCGGTAACATGAGCGTGCACGCGCACGGCATTGATGTGGGCGGCCTGCATCATGTCGAGGTCATGCTGGTAGCGTGCGGGTGTCATTTCCGCCAGCCATTGAGCACCGATGTAATTGGTACCGCGCAGGAACAGGCGGCGGCCATTGATGTGCCATTGTAAGCCATCGTCTACCTTGACTTCACGCACGCCAAATATCTGTGCCTGACGATCCAGTACCTTGCCTGAAGCATCTTTGATACTAAGCTCCAGCTTGTAGAGATTGGGTTTGCCATATTCGTATGGCCACCACAGCGCAGGGTTATCCAGTGGAAAGCTCAGAGCAAGGCGATTGTCACCTGGCCTCAAGGTTTGCTGCTGGTTGAAATGCAGCGTGTTGCCCGGAAAATTCTCCGGGCGGATATTTGCCTCTACCGTGACAGATGTTTCATGTGAAACATGCTGACGTATCTGTGCGCTAGTGTCTATTTGCCAGCGATCTGGCTGTGCCTGTGTCGCTTGTTTGCGAGGCGTGACCTGTAACTGGCGTAGTGCTGCCTGTTCGGCAAACTGCAACTCGACAGGCGCCCAGATGCCGCCAGTGTTTTTTTCCTGCCCGCGCTCAGACCAGGCTCCACCGGGACGGGTATCGTGATGACTGAAAATGCCTTTTACCAGCCGTTTGTGTAAAGACCAATCCTCAGGTTTTTCTAGCGGGCTGTTCACTAGCACACGCAGCTGATTGTTGCCGGATCTGAGTAAACCGCTGACATCAAACGCAAAGGCCTGGAAATAACCAGTGTGATGGCCAAGGTAATGATCGTTAAGCCATACGTCTGCTGCGTAATCCACGCCATGGAATAGCAGGTGAGTCACTTTGCTGGACTTAGCATTATCAAGCTTGAATTGCGTCTGGTACCAGGCAAACCCACTGATGTCATGGCCCTGACGATACCAGTTGTCAGGCACCTTGATCATTTTCCAGCCATTATCAGGCGCTGTGAGTTGTGGTGTTACATTGACTGGGCCGGTAATAGGCTGAAACTGCCAGTTACCATTCAAAGAGAGGTGCTTGGTTTCTTGCGCTTGAGAGGGAAATGCTCCCAGCGTTAGGCATAGTGTTAACCAAGTAATAAGGCGGGAAAGCAATGTCATGGCGGGATTCACAAATAATGAGCCGGGCAATGGCCCGGCTCAAGGTTAAGCGTCTACTGTTTTAGGTTTTCTGTGGTTGAGATAATAGCGCGTCAGTTTCTTAGCGACATAACCTGCAAACAGGGTTTTCAGTAGTAGTTTCATGATAAACCTCCTAACGTGGTTGATTCAAATGACCAGGCGGCGGTGCTTGGTAAGTACTCTGATTGACCTGACCGCGCCAAGCTCCTGTGGCGTTACCGCGCGACTCGATAAATCCCTTGAAGCGCTCTAGATCACCTGCCACACGATGGGTTAATACGCCAATAGCATCTGCGGCATTTTCCAGCAGACCTTCCGGGTCATAATCCATCTGTAGCATGATGCGTGAGCTCGAATCATCAAGATGGTGGAAGGTGACAACCCCAGCGTTACGCGCACCGGAAACACTGTGCCAGGCAATGCGCTTGCCGGGAATCTGCTCTGTGATTTCAGCATCCCATTCCTTGCGCTGGCCGACGATTTCCGCTGTCCAGTGCACATGGGTGTCGTCAAGCTGGTTAACCGCAATGATGCCTTCCATGAACAATGGAAAATCCTCGAACTGCGTCCATTGATCATAGGCCACTTGGGCGGGTACGTTCACTTCTATGGATTTCTCAATCACTGGCATGACGTCCTCCTATCAATATGGATGGTTTCTGGGCTAAACAGTTCCACTGAATTGCTTTGTATCAGTAGAAACCCTGACTACCATTGTAGTGATGGCAAGTCTTTCATGGCATAGGTTGGCTTCCGAAATGGCTGTCGGAGAAAGTGAATGCCCACAGAGTTTAAGGGCGGATGGTCCTGGCAACCAAAGCCATGACGATGGGGCGCACCATGAGTACACAGATAAATGCCACTGGCATCGCCAGCATGTAGGCATGCAGTACTCGATTGAAATATCCCAAACCTACGCCGCTGTTGGCGGCAACGATCACCAGGCACATCAGCATGGCCATGATGCCAGACATGAAAAAGGCAAATACCACAGGCGTGTAGTGTTTGGGTAGGCCGAGGTTGAAACGGGGAACTACATTCATGATATTGCTCCTGTGTTTGTGGATGGAGAGCACTGTACTCTAGCCATTCATTAGCCAGTAGCCTGTAAAATCCAATGAAATTTTCAAGTTAAACTTATAAGTAAAGATCATTGTACAAAAGGTTAGCTTGTGGATAACTTGAAAGGCATTAGCAGTTTCGTCAAGGCAGTGGAGGAGGGGAGCATTGCTGCCGGGGCAAGGCGGCTGGGTATTTCAGCTGCTGCTGCCAGCCAAAATATTGCTCGCTTGGAACAACAACTGGGAGTGAGGTTGCTGATCAGGACGACGCGCAGCCTGGCCTTGACGGAAAGTGGTCAGCTTTATTACCAGCGGGTGCAATCGGTGATGGAGGAACTGGATGACGCGCAGGCAGAGCTGCATGAGCTTGCTGGCGAACCTCGGGGGAAATTGCGTATCGCCAGTTCTGCAGCTTTTGGGCGCAATGTGCTGGCGCCACTGGTGGCAGCGTTTGCTATTCGCTATCCCAAGCTTAAGATCGAGCTGGTGCTGGCAGATCACTATGTTGATCATATCCGCGAAGAAATTGATCTCAGTATCCGCTTTTCGCAGCAGCTGGAGGCTGGCTTGGTTGCCAGGCGGATTGCACGGGTGCCATTGCGCTTTTGCGCCTCCCCGGCGTATCTGGCACAACATGGAACACCACATGATCCTGACGAATTGATCCATCACCAATGTTTGGTGTTAAGAGTGCCGTTTGACGGACGATTACTCGGATGGCGCTTCGTGAGAAATGGCTTGCGGTTTGAAGCTCCGCTGAACGATACCTTAATTTGCAACGATATTGATACGTTGGCCAACATGGCGGCTGCAGGAGCTGGCATTGCCCGTATCGGTGCGTTTGTCGCGGACCGCCTGATTGCGGATGAATTGCTGGTGCCCTTGTTTGAGCCGCTTGAGGGTAAGGTGCCGAATGCCGAGATCGAGCCCTTGGAGTTTTATGCTTGCTATCGGGATAGGCAGGCGGCAACTGGCAAGCTCAGGTTGCTGATCGATTTTCTGGTGACACATATCCCGGCGCCATGGCAGGCTTGACCGGCTAGTTTGTAGAGCTCATCTTCAGCTAAATAAGCTGGCCTGTTCCGGGGGATCTGCCTCGATCTCATCGCTATGTATTAGATTACTGACTTTTACCCCTAGCAAGCGAAAGCGCTGATCTAGCGAAAGGCGTTTTAAGCAGCGGCCTGCGGCTCGGCGGATGGTGGCTGCATCATTGGTAGGGTGAGGCAAGGTGAGATCGCGTGTGGCAGTACGAAAATCCTGATACTTGATCTTGATGCCGACAGTGTGGCCCTGATAGCGTTTCTGTTGCAGGTCTTGCGCTACACGTTCGCATAATGCGGTGAATGCGCGGCTGAGATAGTGCTTGTCCTGGTGTGCGTGCATGTCACGCTCAAACGTGGTTTCTCGGCTCATGGATTTGGGCGTAGAGCTAGTGACAACCACCCTGTCGTCTTGCCCCTGGGCGACACGCATCAGCCAATGGGCATAACTTTGGCCAAAATGCTGCAACAGGATATCCGCCTTCGCAGAGGCGAGGTCTGCAATCGTGCGGATATCCAGTTTCTCCAGCTTCAATGCGGCCTTGGGGCCTATACCGTTGATCTTCTTGGCCGCCAGCGGCAGGATGCGCTCCTGAAAAGCCTGGCGATCGATGATGGTGAGTCCATCAGGTTTGTCGAGGTCTGAAGCTATCTTGGCGAGCAATTTATTAGCGGCAATGCCAATCGAGCAGGATAGGCCTGTGGCATCGAACACGGCAGTTTTCAGGCGCTGGGCCAGGGCATCCGTGTCTTCCTCAATGGTACTGAGATCAATATATATCTCATCAATCCCTCTATTCTCGATATCAGGGGCGATTGACATGACAGCTGCCTTGAACAAGCGCGAATAGTGACGGTATGACTCAAAGTCTGCTGGGAGCAAAATGGCATCCGGTGCCAGTTGTGCGGATTTCATCAAGCCCATGGCAGAAAAGACGCCCAGCGCCCGGGCTTCATAGGTGGAGGTGGTGACGACTCCGCGGCCATTGTATTCCCCCAGGCGTGCAAATTGATGGCGGCCATTGGCAAGTCTGCGTGGCTGCGGGGTAGAGCGACCACCAACCACCAGGGCCTGCCCGCGCAACTCAGGGTAGCGTAGCAACTCCACTCCGGCAAAGAACATATCCATGTCGAGATGGGCAATACGGCGGTCTGGGAAACGAACATCTTTCATCTGGTCGCTATGCTAACAATGATCAGGCAAGACCGCATCACCTCTGGAATGATGCAGTGTGGAATATTTTTTCAAAATAAGCTGGCGTTCGTCAGGGTTTTTGGTTAGAATTCGCACCCTCTAGAAACATTATGTTTCATGTCCCCATCGTCTAGAGGCCTAGGACATCGCCCTTTCACGGCGGTAACCGGGGTTCGAATCCCCGTGGGGACGCCAATTCCAATAAAAGCAGACCATAAAAAGTCTGCTTTTATTTTGTCTGTATATTTATCAACTAATTGATTTTAATATGTTTGTTGGTGTGAAAGAACTGAAGCTGCAAGATGAAGCGCACGGACTTTCGTTTCCTGCGCTGGTCATGTATCCGACTCAGCAGAAGCCAACCAGCCACGCATTTGGCCCTTATGTGATGGATGTTAGCCTTGATGCTCCCGTCGCACCCGGGCAATATCCCCTGATCTTGGTCTCTCATGGTAGCGGCGGTTCACATCTGTTGTACCGGAGTATGACGACTTATCTTGCCCAGCACGGTTATATCGTCGCAATGGTTGAGCATCCGGGCAACAACCGCGTTGATAATCAATTCATGGGCAAAGTGGAAAACCTGCAATACCGTCCACGCCATCTTCGGCTCACGGCAGATGCCCTCCATGAGGATGCTAGCTTGGGCCCGCATTTACAGTCGCGACAGCTTGGCGTCATTGGGCATTCGATGGGAGGATATGCTGCGCTTGCACTTGCAGGGGGTAAACCATGGTATCCGCCAGAGGCATTTAAGCCTGATTATGCTGGGCCAGCACCTAACAATGTGGAAGTGGAACATGACGACAGGGTTCAGGCACTGGTGTTATTGGCACCGGCAACAATATGGTTCATTCCGGAAGACGCTCTCAAACATGTCGATGTGCCTATCTTGATGTTGAGTGCGGAGCATGACCCTTATACGCCAGGTTGGCATAACGAGATTGTGCTGAAGGGTGTGCCAGACATCACCAAGGTGACCAGCCGCTGCGTGAAGAATGCTGGGCATTTCTCTTTTCTTAGTCCGTTTCCCCCCAAGATCAAGCAGGGCGGGGCATTGCCAACGACAGATCCCGAAGGGTTTGATCGTGAAGGCTTTCACGAACAGCTCAAACAGGAAATCCTGGTTTATCTGAATCATCGTTTCAAATCATGACAGGCATAAAAAAATGGGGCAAAAGCCCCATTTTTATTCATGGATCTTAATGGCTTAAGGTGCAATGATGTCGTTCTTCACAGCAGTAACGCCCTTGACGCTTTTGGCAATTTTCACAGCCCGTTCAGCTTCTGCCTTGCTCTTGGCGGTTCCGCTCAGTTGAACCAAGCCATCGCTATCGGTTTCCACCTTGATGTCGGTAGCGCTCACAAGCTTATCCTTGGCAAAAGCAGCCTTTACCTTGGTGGTCACCACGGAGTCGCTCAGCTTGGTTTCAATGCTATCGCCCTCTGCCGCAAAGCTGGCTACTGGCATCATCAACGCACCGATCAGAACAAGGCTTTTAAAATTCGCTTTCATTTAAGACTCCTTTTTGGATTTAATTATCGAGAACACGAGTTCATTCTATAAAGCCATGTTAGAGCGATTAATCAGCAAGTTACTGAAAGCAATGTAGGAATGAGCTTACTGGGCGCACCAGCCTAAGTTTAGGTCAATAAAGAGGTAAATGTTGCTGAGGCAAAGATATGGAGATGCTATTGGGAGTGGAAGAGAAGGTTGTTGAAGCAGCCTGTGCTGGCATTTGCCTGGGAGATTTCACATGCTCAAGGCATTTTTCTATGAAATCGCCCGGATCAGCATAATGAGGGGGACGGACAGTCGCTAATCCTGACAAATGCCAGCGGCTCGCAAAACTGGCAGGGCTTAACCGAATATAAAGCCCAATGCAATCGGGCCAAACATGACGGTGACGAGCACCAGATTCAATAAGGCATGCATAATGGATTCCTTTATGTATGTTGCTTAAGAATGTGGGGCTACTATAGCGTTGGTGTCAGGGACGTGTTATCTGGAAAATTCTGATATCCGTGTAGGACAAACGGAAGTGGCTGAGCATGAGGCTCAGCCAAAAGCAATGGAATGGTGTGTTAAGCCAGTTTCAGGCGAGTCAAAGTACGTTGTCTCACTGTGTGTAGCAACGTAGCGTCATCAAGCAGGGATTGGCCATAGGAAGGCACCATTTCGCGCATGCGCTGTTGCCATGTTGTACTTTGTAAGGATTTGCCAAAGCAGCGTTGCAAGACATCCAGCATTGCGGGCACTGAGGTAGAGGCACCAGGCGATGCACCCAGCAAGGCTGCCAGGCTACCATCTTCCGCGGAGACAATCTCGGTGCCAAATTCCAGCTTGCCACCTTTCTCGTCACAGCCCTTGATAATCTGTACTCGCTGGCCTGCCGAAATAAGTGACCATTCACTTTCTTTGGCGGCTGGGTAGAAATGCTTCAAGGCTGCCACACGTTGTTTATGGCTTTGGAACACCTCTCCAACCAAGTAACGGGTGAGGTCCATGTTATGCCGCCCTGCGCCCAGCATTGATTTCAGGTTGCCTCGCTTGACCGAGCTGACTAGGTCAAGCAATGAACCTTGCTTGAGGAAGCGAGTGGTAAAGCCGGCAAACGGGCCAAACAGCAACGCAGGCTTACCGTTGATGATGCGGGTATCCAGATGGGGGACTGACATGGGCGGCGCGCCTATAGGGGCCTTGCCGTAGACCTTGGCGTGGTGTTGCTCAATCACATCCTGATTGTGACACACCAGCCATTGCCCGCTGACCGGGAAGCCGCCATAGCCTTTAGCCTCTTTGATGGCGGATTTTTGTAGCAAGGGCAGGGCTGCACCGCCAGCTCCGAGAAAAACGAAATCAGCATGGATGGTGATCGGCTTGCCTTTGGCCAGGTCTGCCACTTTCACTGTCCAGCGGCCTTGTTCCTGCTTGAGGTCGGTCACTGCATGGCGGGTAAGCAGCTTGAAGTCTGGTAGGGTTTGCAGGTGTTGTACCAGTTGACGGGTAAGAGAGCCGAAATCGACGTCGCTGCCATAGGCAACGCGTGTTGCGGCGACTGGGGCATCCATGTTGCGGGTTGCCATGACCAGGGGCATCCATTGCTGCAACACGGTCGGATCCTCACTATATTCCATGTCAGCGAACAGGTGGTGCGCGCTTAATGCCTGGTGGCGGTTGCGCAGGAAAGCTACATCCTTTTCCCCCCAGACGAAACTGGCATGGGGCGTGGGATTGATAAAGCTGGCGGGTTCTTTCAGTATGCCCTGCTCAACCAGCCAGGCCCAGAATTGCAGGGACTCTTCAAAGGCTGCATTGATCCTAAGTGCGCGCGCAATGGAGACGCTGCCATCTGAATTTTGCGGCGTGTAATTAAGTTCACAATACCCGGCATGGCCTGTCCCGGCGTTGTTCCAGCCATCGCTGCTTTCCGTCGCGACTTCAGCCTGTTGTTCCACCAGTGTGATACGCAGGTCTGGATTGAGCTGATGTAACAAGGTGCCGAGGGTGGCACTCATGATGCCGCCGCCAACCAGCAGGATATTGGTGTCTAAGGAAGTGGTCATGTCAGGCCGGGAATTGTTCGTTACTGTAGTCTTGGGTCGCCATGATAGGCATAAGCCGTGCTTCTGTAAAACCCTGTTTTCATGTCAATAAACCTTTTCCAGCCAGTGCATCAGTACTTGCAAGACATATTCCTGCTCATCTGTGCGCAAGGCACGTCCGGCAGGAATCAGGTGCCACTTCTGCAGGCAGCCCCGACAACAGCAAGCGGTGGCGTGCTGTGCCACGAATACTGGATGGCCTCGAAAAGGGGTTTGCTTGCCGTCGTTTGCGATCAGCGCAGGTGCCAGGCGCTTGGTAATGAAATCTCGCGCATGATCCTGTATGACTGGTAAGCCTTTGGCATGCAGGTAAGTATTATCGTGCGCATTGAGCTGGAACGAACTGCGAAAGCGGGAACGTCCCAGGGCCGCAAACAGTTCGTCCAGTTCTCGCATGTGGAATATGTGTCTAGCGTGGCTCGAAGCGCAACGAAGCGGAGTTGATGCAGTAACGTAGCCCGGTCGGAGGAGGGCCATCAGGGAATACATGCCCCAGGTGTGCATCGCAGACATTGCAGATCACCTCTGTGCGTACCATGCCGTAAGAGGTATCTTCTTCTTCGCGGACATTATCCGGGTCCAGAGCTGCAAAGTAGCTTGGCCAGCCGCATCCAGCGTCAAACTTGGTATCAGAAGCAAACAAGGGCGTATCGCAACAGACGCAATAATAGATGCCATGCTCGAAATGCTGGTCATATTCTCCAGTGCCTGCGCGTTCGGTTGCGGCGTGGCGCGTGACTTCATACTGTATCGGACTAAGTTGGTGACGCCATTCGGCATCGCTTTTTACCACTTTGGTCATGACTTCCTCCTCATGAGTTGATGCGTTATTTGTCTGTGTAAAACCAGTACAATGCTGGATTTAGTCAGTAAGGACACTGTAGTGACGCAACAGGGTAAAGCCATCAGCATCCAAGGGGTCAACGTCATTTTGTTTGACATCGATTACGGCGAATCGCGTGACAATGACGCTGCAATCCCCCATTTTAATATCAGATTCGATCTTGAGTTGGGCCAGCAGCAGTTTTCACTTGTCTATAGCAAGCCAGTGGGCAGCGACGACCACTTCGGCGTATCAGGTGACGATTACGAGCCATTATTACAGGCTTTGGAAATCGACCCTGCTTTGACCGCACAGCAACAATATAGTGTCATCACCGAGCAAGCCCTGCACGAAGCGTTGCTACCTATCGCAGAATCGGTATATGAAGATATTGAGTTCCACTCTCCCGACCAGGATGAGGAATAAGCCTCACGATGGAATGATTGTCGAAGTCTGCCAGATGGCAGATGACGATATGCAGGCACTATTGGCCAGGCTGGAGCACGAGCTTTATCAGCTCTATCCTGCCATGCCCAAGCCAAGCATACTGCAGCCAGCACTGACATTGATCGCACGGGATAATAGCCAGCCGGTGGGATGCGTTGCCTTGATGGTGCTAGACGAGGATATTGCTGAAATCAAGCGACTATTTGTTGTATCAGCAGCCCGTGGCTGCGGCGTGGCCAAGAAATTAATGGCTGTGTTGGAACAATGGGCAAGGCAGCAGGGAATCAAGCGCATCCTGGTGGAAACCGGGAATCTGCAATCGCCTGCCATGTCCTTGTATCAAGGCTTAGGCTATCAAGCAATTGCGCCATTTGGGCCTTATATCGGCAACCCGGTGAGTTGCTGCTTTGAAAAGCGCTTGTTGCCGCAACAATAACAATAAAAAACGCCAGCATGGGCTGGCGTTTTCGCTCAATTGAATCAGTCTTGATTCAACGTCTTAGTTCAAAGCATCCTTCAGAGCCTTGCCAGCCTTGAAGCTAGGAGCCTTGCGAGCAGCAATCTTGATTTCCTTACCGGTTTGAGGATTGCGACCAGTGCGAGCAGCACGCTCGGAAACGCCAAAAGTACCGAAGCCGATCAGTGTTACTGTATCGCCACCCTTCAGGGCTGCAGTTACGGATGCAGTGAATGCATCAACAGCTTTACCAGCAGCAGCCTTGGAAATTCCTGCTTCCTTGGCGATTTCTTCGATCAGTTCTGTCTTGTTCATAAGTTATCCAGTCCTTGTGTATATTGGGTTATCAATCTAGTTTTGGTAAGGCTGATACTTCGCCTCGTTACCAGGTTAAATAGTAACAGGGGAGAAAATATCACAACCTGCGCCCGATGAAACCCCTTTTCGCTACAAACTGGCTAAATTTTTCACCTCAGAAGCCCGTAGTGACGCCGTTTTGCGACAAGTCGTCGTGGATTTTCCCTGGAATTTACAAACTGGGTGGGCCAAACAAGCCAATCAGGCCGATAATGATCAGGTACAAAGCCACGATGTAATTGAGCAATCGTGGGATCGCCAGGATCAATATTCCGGCAATCAGGGAAATAAGCGGGGTCAAGCTGACATGGATATCCATCGTATTATCTCCAGGTAATCGTGGATGAGCGCTTTAAGCCTTGCGCAGATACGATTTCGCAATGCGTTTGACAACAAAAGTCACGAGGGCAGCCTTGATCAGAAACTTCATGATGATTCTCCTGTGCAATTTGAAGCACCATCATCGCCCAGCCTCAGCCTTAGCAATATCGGGTAACTACTGATGTTAGTGTAGGACAACACCGCATGCCACCCACTGGATGAAGATTGCAGCACCTGATTCCGGGCTGGTATGATGAGAATAGTTCTCAGTATTGAAAATCATGACCGTTTACGATCCCTCCTTAACGCAGCTTTATCAGCACCACCATGGCTGGCTGTATCAACTTCTGCGCCGAAAACTCGGTGATGCCGAGTATGCTGCTGATCTGGCCCAGGATACGTTCATGCGAGTGTTGCATGCGGATAGCCTGGTGGAGATTCGTGAGCCGCGCGCTTATCTCAGCACGATTGCACGTGGCTTGATGGCAGACATGTTTCGTCGTCGCGCGCTGGAGCAGGCTTATTTGGATGCGTTGGTCGCGTTTCCTGAGCCGTTGACTATTTCTCCCGAGCAGCGCTTGCTGGTACTGGAAACCTTGATGGAAATAGATCGCATGCTTGATGGTCTAGGGCCACGTACACGCGATATATTCCTGTTAGCGCAGCTGGAAGGCTTGACCTATCCTGCCATTGGCCAACAACTTGGCGTCTCAATCACCACGGTCAAGAAACACATGGTGCGTGCCATGACCCACTGCCTCATATTGCTGGATGACGCGCCGGAATGAGTACAACACTGAGCCCAGCATTGCTAGAAGTGGCTGCGGAATGGTATGTACGTCTGCATGAGGAGATGCAGGCAGAAGCTGCCCAGCAGCAAAGGTTGTTATTTAACGATTGGCTAGAGGCCGATCCTCTGCACCGCCAAGCTTGGGCGCGGGTGGAAAAGCTTGAACAGCGCTTTGGCATGGTGCCCGCCGATATCGCAATACCTACATTGCGCGATGCTGCTGCCAAGCGGCGTGCTGTACTGAAAACTCTGGCTTTACTGAGCATCACTGCACCGGCGGGTTGGGGTGCCTATGAATACCTGCCGTGGTGGATGGTAGCGGCAGATTACCGCACCGCGACCGGCGAGCAAAAAACAATCAACCTGCCAGATGGCAGTATCTTGGTGTTAAATACTGCGACAGCCGTGGATGTAGATTACCGCGCTGAGAAACGCTTAATTCACTTGCATGAGGGCGAAATCTGCATTACTACCGCAGCCGATAGGGCGCAGCGTCCATTCGTCGTGCAAACCATCCATGGTGAAATCCGTGCCCTAGGTACGCGGTTTACGGTGCAAAGCGATACCCAAGCTGCACAGGTGGCTGTGCTGGAACATGCAGTGAAAATCCGCTTGGCGGATCAACAACACGAAAGCCTGCTGCTAGAGGCTGGCCACCAAGTGCAGTTTAATCGTGGTCATGCAGGCCAGGTAAGCGATGTGAGTGCTTATCAGGATGCCTGGATACGCGGCATCATGGTGGTGGAAAACCAAGCTTTAGCAGAGTTCATCAAAGCGTTGTCACGTTATCGCCCTGGCATATTGCGATGCGACTCGGCCGCTGCCGATATCCGTATATCAGGCGCTTTCCGGGTGCAGGATACTGACGAAGTGCTCTCCAATATTGCCAACACGCTGCCTATCAAGGTGGTATATCGCACCCGCTACTGGGTCAGCGTTACTTTGCGTGAGCAAGTATAAAAAAACTTTCATTTAGGGTTGCTGTTTCTGATTCTCATTCGGCTTAACAGATGGAGCGTTGTTTTCTACGCTTAATCCAATCTATCAAGAACGAAAGGGAGTCTTCATGTCGCAGCGTAATAAGCGCTCGTCTCATCCATCACAAGGGGAGGATTTGTTCAAGACCAAACCTCTGGTGCAAGTCATTGCCCGGGCTGTTTTCGGCATGTCCATGTTTGCGCTATCTGCACAAGTGACAATACCTAGCCTAGTAATTGCCGCAGAAGTTTCCCCAGCCCGGCAATATCAGATTGCCTCCGGCCCATTGGGTGCTGCACTCAGTGAGTTCGCTGCTGCTGCAGGCGTTACACTTTCATTCGATCCCTCCCTGGTGGCGGGGCTGCACTCACCAGGCCTGCAAGGCAACGTGAGCATCAAACAAGGCTTTGACCGGATTACGGCAGGCAGTGGCTTCGAGGCCGTGGCACAAACTGAAACCAGCTATTTGCTGCGTAAGATTCCGGTGCAGAACCTTACGCCACGGGATGCTGCTGTTTCTGTACTGCCTGAGCTGGCAGTCAGTATTTCCGGCAAGGCACCGGGCTCAACAACAGAAGGTACAGGTTCTTACACCACTTGGTCGACCAGTAGCTCGACACGGCTTAATCTGACCCCGCAGGAAACGCCACAAGCAGTTACTGTGATAACACGGCAGCGCATGGACGATCAAAAGCTCCACACACTGGTCGATGTGCTGGATGCCACACCGGGTATTATTGTTCAGCGGCCCATGGTGGGTGAGGGCATAGACGGTACAGATATCTACGCGCGTGGTTCCCGTCTGCGCAACTACCAGATCGAAGGTGTGCCGACATCGCTTGCGGTTGGCCCTCTGCTATCCAATACGGCGGCCTATGACCGCATAGAAGTGGTGCGAGGAGCCACCGGTATTATGAACGGACTAGGCACGCCAGCCGCGACGATCAACTTGATCCGCAAACGCCCGACCGCCACGCCACAGCAATCTGTTAATGTTCAGACTGGCAATTGGGATCGCTACGGCATTGGCATGGATATCTCCAACCCGCTGAACGAAAGTGGTACTGCACGTGCCCGCCTAGTAGCTAACTATGGCAATGAGGGTGCCTGGGCAAAGCGCTTCGACCAGAGGAACCTTGCGCTTTACGGCATTGCTGAGTTTGAGCTGGGCGACCATACCCTGCTCACGGCCGGTTTCAATCATCTGGACCAGAAGACAGATTCGACCATCCTGGGACGCCCGTTATTTTTCACCAATGGCCAGCGTATCAAGCTTTCGCCATCGAACGATGACACTCCTTCGTGGAGCTATTACAACCACGAGTCGAACAATGTTTTTGCCTCGCTCGAACACCGCTTCGGGGCACACTGGATCGGCAAAGTTGAGTACAGTCAGACGCGCTACGACGACGATGCCATTACAGTGGGAATTGGGCAGAGGATTGATGCTGCAACTGGAAATGGTGCGGAGATCTCACCGTATCGCTGGAATAGCAAAACCCGTCAGAACAACCTCGATGCTTACGTAAGCGGTGTGTTCTCGTTGTTCGGGAGGGATCACGAGCTGATTGGTGGGGTTACGTTGTCGCGCAGTCGTTCTTCTACTACGCTTTACGATTACGACTGGGCAAACTACCCGACTGATTTCAATATCTTCGACTGGACTAGTACCGCACCAGCTCCCGCCTTTTTCAAGGCAGGCAGGGGGAGCTTTCAAGAGCGGCAGTACAGCGGCTATTTGAACGCACGCTTCCAGCTCAGTGACGCCACTAGTTTCTTGCTCGGCGCCCGTAGTACTCACTGGCAGCTGGATGAAGGCTTGAGCAAGCGCGAGGAAAATGTCTTCGTACCCTATGTAGGCCTTGTCCATGCACTCAACGATACTTGGTCGGTATATGGCAGCTACACCAAAATCTTCCAGCCGCAAGAGGGTGTCGTATTTTTGTATGGCCGCCCAGGTGCTTCGCCGGATCCAGAGCAGGGTGAAGGTTATGAGGCGGGTGTCAAAGCCAGCCTGAATGGCGGCAAGCTGACCGCCAACCTGTCACTATTCCAGATGGACGTTGAAAACTTGGCCTTCTGGAACCCGAATGTGCGTTTTTACGAAGTGCAAGGTGAAACTCGCACGCGCGGTGTGGAGCTGGAACTCAATGGCGCCCTGACCGAAGGCTGGCAAGCTGGGGCCGGCTATGCTTACGCGCGTACTGAAAACGAGAATGGCGAACGCACCTTGACCCGTTTACCGTTGAATAGCCTGAAGTTGTTTACCACCTATCGACTGCCAGGCGCGTGGAACAAGCTGACGCTGGGCGGTGGCGTAAATTGGCAAAGCGCCATTCACAGCGGCAGTACCATTGATTACAGGCAGAGCAGCATGGCGTTGGTTAACTTGATGGCGCGTTATGAGGTGAGCAGCCATCTATCCCTTGCCCTGAATGTGAACAATGCGCTGGATAAAGAACACTATTCGACGGTAGCCGGAAATTACGGCACTTTTGGCGCTCCGCGTAATTTCATGGCGTCAATGAAATATACTTTTTAGCGACGGTTCAAAAGATAGGTGCCGGTTCAAGTCCGGCACCTTGTTGAGTTAAGTGAGTCCATATTTTTCTGAACCTATCCAATCTCCTGCGTACTAACAGGCTGTTCCCTAACTCATCCATTGGCTGCCAATCCTTGCTGTGCAAGGCTGTTGGCGTTTTTGCTTTTGTGTTGCGGGAACCTCCGACGTGGCTGGCTATGTTTCAGTCACACGTGTTGTAACAGGTAGGAAAGATAAAAAATGACAGAAGATTGGAATGGTGTATTGGCGTGGCTACAGGGCCATCGCGAAGTGTTCAGCTTGGTGTGTGTCACACTCTTGTTGTTGGGGGCATGGATCGCCAACTGGGTGGTCAAGCATATCTTGGTGCGCGGTTTGCACAAGATTTTACGTTCAGCTACTGTGGGGCAATCGATTGCGCGAAACCGCGTAGTGGCAAGGCTTTCAAATATTGTGCCTGCCTTGATTATTTCAGTTGGCATTGCCTGGATCCCTGAGTTGCCAGAGGCCGTGGTCACGGTGGTGCGCAACGTGGCGCATGGCTTTATCGTCCTGACGATAGGTTTGGCGATTGCAGGTGCGCTGGATGTGATCAATGATGTGTGGCAGCAGCGGCCTGATGCACACCGCAAGCCGATCAAGGGTTACGTGCAGGTGGTGAAGCTGGTGATTTACATCTTGGCGGCTATCCTGGTAGTGGCAACGCTGATGGATCGCTCGCCAGTGATTCTGTTGTCTGGGATCGGCGCGATGGCGGCGGTGCTCATGTTGATTTTCCAGGATACCTTGCTCTCGCTGGTGGCGAGTGTGCAGATCAGCTCCAATGACATTATCCGTGTGGGAGATTGGGTGGAAATGCCGCAATTGAACGCTGATGGCGATGTGATCGACATTGCGTTGCATACGGTCAAGGTGCAGAACTGGGACAAGACCATTACGACAATCCCCACCAAGCGTTTCATCACTGATTCATTCAAGAATTGGCGTGGCATGTTCGAGTCTGGTGGTCGCCGCATCAAGCGCAGTATCTTCATCGACCAGAACAGCATCCACTTCCTAACGCCGGAAGAGTTGCAACATCTTCAGGAGTTCAGCCTGTTGGATGATTACCTGAAGAAAAAACAGGGCGAGCTGGAGGAGTGGAACAAGGCCTTGGGGGAAAGGGGCAAGCGGCCAATCAATACGCGCCGCGTAACGAATATTGGGACATTCCGTGCGTATGTGGAGCAATATTTGAAAACGCATCCACGAGTGAACCAGAACATGACCATGGTGGTGCGCCAGCAGAACCTTTCTGCAGAAGGTATTCCGATTGAAATATGGTGTTTCACTAACACGACGGTCTGGGTGCAGTACGAAGCGATCCAGTCAGATATCTTCGATCATCTGCTCGCGATACTGCCTGAATTTGGCCTACGTGTATTCCAAAACCCAAGTGGAGCCGATTTTCAGGCGTTGCGTCCGGTAGCTCAAAGCGCTTGAACTGGTTAACCGGTAGCCTGGCTGCCGGTTTCCTCAAGCCGTCCACGATAGAGTGCGGCGATCAAATCGGTCTGGGTTACGATGCCCACCAAGCGGCGTTCGTGATCTAGTACCGGGATATGGTGAATCCCATGTTCAGACAGCAATGGTACCAACTGCACGATATGGGTATCGGTGTTGGTAGTGAGCACTTTGCTGGTCATGATTTGGCCGACCACTTCCGGGTGATCGGTTTCTACCCGGAAGGTACGCCGTACAAACTTCCGCAATTTTTCTTCCAGGCCTGGATAAGCATCAAGATTGGCGTGCTTGAGAAAGTCAAAGCGCGTGACGATGCCGATAACACGTTGTGCTCGGTCAACAACAGGCAATGCCTTGATGTGATGGTTGAGCAATAAGGGCCACGCTTCTTCCAGCAGTGTGCCGTATTCCACGCTGACGACATCGCGCGACATGATATCGCCACAGGTGATTGTCCCAAAGCGGCGCTTATATGCCTGCATCTCGGTTTGTAGGAAAAGATTTTCCAGGTCGTCCCGTGCAACATCCAGTACCTGATTGTATTCCTTGAGGACAGCATCCAGATCGGCAGTGGTGAATCCTACCCGGTGCCCTGGACTGATGTCATGGGTTTTATGCAGGTGTGTTTCAGTTCTTGCCTGGTGGGGATAACGGCGTTTAGTGACATTGTTGTAAAGCAAAGCTACCAGGAGCAGAAGTCCCGAGTTGATCGCGACCAGTGCTAGGAAATAAGCGCTGTGCTCTAGCGCCAACGGGCCGGATAGCACGGCGGTCAATGCCACGGCGCCGCCGGGCGGGTGCAGGCAACGTAATGCAAACATGAGGCCGATGGATAGCGCAACTGCAATCGCAGCTGCTACTGGGATACTGGCAATCCAGTGCAGGCAGAGGATACCGACGAGCGCCGATACCATATTGCCTCCCATGATAGACCATGGCTGTGCCAGTGGGCTGGCAGGTACGGCGTAGAGTAGCACTGCGGAAGCGCCTAATGGCGCAATCAGGAAGGGCAGGCTTTCTACGCCCAGTAACCAAGCGCTCATAAGCCCACTGATCAGGATGCCAAGCAAGGCACCCAGGCACGCGCGCAATTTCTCTTGGTGATTGACTGGGCTTTGCTGTGGCTTCCAGCCCTTGAACCAATTCAGTACCCCAGACACAGGTGTAACCTTAATATTTGCAAAGGGTGCAATCTATCATCAATGCCTACCCTTGGCGATGCTTGGGAATATGGGTTTTTTTGATAAGATATATTTAACGCTTATTAATATATATCATTTGATTGATATTAGTTATCATTACCCAATATGACACTCAGTGAACTTAAATTTATTGTTGCGGTGGCGCGCGAGCGTAATTTTCGACGCGCAGCGGAAAAATGCTTTGTCAGCCAGCCAGCGCTGAGCTTGGCGGTGAAAAAGCTGGAAGAAGAGCTGGGTGTGACGCTTTTTGAGCGTAGCCACAAGGATGTAGCGATGACGCCGATTGGAGAGCAGATTATTGCCCAGGCAAGCCGCACCCTAGAGGAGTCCAACCGCATCAAGGAAATCGCGCGTATGGGCAATAATCAGTTGGCGGGCCCTTTCAAGCTGGGTGTGATTTATTCTACTGGTCCTTATCTGTTGCCGGAGATTATCCCCGCCTTGCGTCAATTGGCACCAGACATGCCCTTGGAAGTAGAGGAAAACCTGACGGCTAATCTGGAAACTCAGTTACGCAACCGTGTGATTGATGCGGCTATCATCGCCTTGCCATTTGATGTACCTGGCATACGTTGCGAGCCTTTGTATGACGAGAGTTTTGTGGTGGCGGTGCCAGATATTCATCCTTGGGCTGGTCGCAAGGAGATTCATGCCGAAGAGTTAGCTGATGAAAAGGTGCTTTTACTGAATAGTGGACATTGTTTCAGCAACCAAGTGGTCCTAGCTTGCCCGGAGCTTTCCCGTCATGGCGAGGTGTTGCAGGGAAACTCGCTAGAAACGATCCGCAATATGGTGGCTTCCAATCTGGGCATTACTGTATTGCCTTGTAGCGCCGCGGTGGAGCGCTACCAGAACCCACTGATCAAGACTATTCCATTTACTCACCCTGTCCCCACAAGGCGTATGGCGTTGGCTTGGCGCAAGGGCTACACGCGCGAAAAAGCGATTGCATGTTTGGTAGAGGCGATACGTGCGCTCAAGTCACCGTGTTTGCACGCGATCATAGAGGTTGAATAAACGCGATCAAAGGAAAAGCGAAAGGGGCCTGGCGGCCCCTTTTACGTACGGAGATGAGCAACAAATGATTAACGGTTGCAAACGTACATGGTTACTTCAAAACCAAAACGCATTTCAGTCACTTCTGGCTTGGTCCACATGATGAATCTCCTTTAAGTTTGGGGTAGAGGGTGCGTGGTAATCACTCTTAACCGCGCAATCCATGATTCACATCATATAGATCAAAATTAGGGATGCCATGCGTAGCATCATGATCTGTGGCTCATGATTTTCATGAGAGTGGTGTAAGACTATATTGTTGTGGTCAGCGGTTTGTAGCTCTAGTACGTAACGAATACGCGATAGCCTGATACAGTTTCGCCGCTGGTGGAAAATGCCAGATTGATCTGGATTTCCTCACCCGCAGGTAAGCCTGCCTGAAGATCGGTACCTGCGGGCAGGTATTCCTCGGGTGCGAAGATACGGCGCAGCTTGGGCTTGTCGTCTTCATCTGTCAGTGTCAATTCCAGCATGGGATAGGCTTGCGTATAGCTGGCATTATTGAGCAGCTTGGTAGCGAGCTGGATGACATCTGGATGCTCAAAATCTTCCTGTAGGTCAGAGTCGTCCAGGGCGAGTAATTCAGCATTACGAGGCAAAGGCACTGTGCATCCGAACCATTGGCAGGTAGCGCTGAGAGCGGGTCTGCTGGCTGGCCAATAACCCGCGATCTGGCTGCGGAATAGATAAGCGGCTTGGGCGAGTAGGACCAACACGAGCAGCAGGCTCAGCGGGATGGTCAGCCAGGGAGTAAATCGACGTTTACGACTGGGCTGCTCCGGTGCAAGGAAACTACTGGTAACGGGCGGCTCTATTGGTTCTTCCGCAATCTTTGCCCTTGGCATATCCAGAGATTGGTCGTCTGTATCTGTATCAACAGCCAAGACCGGTTCGGCTTCCGCCTCGGTATCTACAGACTCTCCCTGATTGATATTCAAAATCCTTGCCAGGGCGGCATCAATATCGGCAATGGCGTCAGCATCATCGGCTGATGCAGGTGGAGTAGTGCTTGCTGGTGTTGAGTCAACGACGAATGCGCTATCGTCCTGAATAGTCTCTGCGTGCAGGGGAGAGACTTCATCGAAAGTTTCAGTAGACGATGCATCTGGTGCAATGGCCACATCGTTTGTGATGTGGTGCTCAGGTAGTGGAACCAGGCTTTGTGGTGGCAGAACTTCATACAGTCTGGCGCCTGCATTGAAGACATGCTGACATTGACCGCAGCGCAGGTCGCCAGCATGGGCTGCCAGTTGTTCCGGCTTGACGTGAAATCGGGTGTCGCACGCTGGGCAGGAGGTCACTAGCTGCATATCAGTAGGTCACCTTCTGCTTCCCGTGAGCAACACCCAGCTATCCATGAATGTCGGTGTGTTCATGTCGAACCATTCCTGGTAAATGGCGCTGACCTGTTCAGCTTGTTCACGCAGGATGCCTGACAGCGCAATCTTGCCACCAGGGCTGGTGGCGCGTGCCAATGCCGGTGCAAGCACCGATAAAGCGCTGGAGAGGATATTCGCAACGACCATGTCAAACTGCCCGCTAGGCAAGTCATTGGCGAGATAGAAGCTGGCATCCGTCTGGTTTTGTTCGGCGTTATAGACGCTGGACTGAATGGCCTGGGCATCAATATCCACGCCGATGACCTTACCAGCACCTAGCTTACGTGCAGCAATCGCCAAGATGCCAGAGCCGCAGCCATAATCAAGCACGCTGATATCAGGTGTGACGGTGTTGGCAAGCCAGCTCAGGCACAAGTGCGTGGTCGGGTGGCTGCCGGTACCAAAGGCCAGGCCTGGGTCCAGCACGATATTAAGTGCATCGGGATTGGGCGCATCGTGCCAGGAAGGGACGATCCAGAGATCATCGCGGATACGGATAGGCTCAAACTGGGATTGTGTTGCACGTACCCAATCCTGTTCAGCGATGGTTTCGGTGCTATAGCGGAAATCCGCAATACCCGTCGCGGCACTGAGCTCATGTAATAGAGCAGCCACGTCGGCATCTTCATCCAGCAATGCACTGACAACATTTTGTTGCCAGATGCCCGGCGGTGGATCACCGGGTTCGCCGAAGATGGGTTGCTCGTCCGGGGTTTCGGCGTTGGCGTCCTCAATACTGGCAGAGAGGGCGCCAAGTTCCATCAGGCTATCGCTCAAGAGCTCGGCGTTATTGTCCTGAGCCTCGATTTTGAGTGAAATCCAGCCCATTACTTGCTTGCAATGCCTAGTTTATGTTCCAGGTAGTGGATGCTGGTGCCACCTTGATGGAAGGCTGCATCCGCGAGCAATTCCTTGTGCAAGGCTACATTAGTCTTGATTCCCTCAATCACCATTTCCGACAGAGCGATCTGCATGCGGGCAATCGCTTGCTCACGTGTATCGCCATAGGCAATCAGCTTGCCGATCATGGAGTCATAGTTGGGCGGTACCATGTAACCTTGGTAGGCATGGGTATCAACACGGATACCAGGGCCACCAGGCATGTGGAATGTGGTGATACGGCCTGGAGAAGGCACGAAGTTGAACGGGTCTTCGGCATTGATACGACACTCAATCGAATGCCCGGCCAGCTTGACATCTTTCTGCTTGATACTGAGTTTTTCGTTAGCTGCAATCAGGATCTGTTGTTGCACGATATCGATGCCCGTGACCATTTCTGTGACGGGATGCTCTACCTGCACGCGGGTGTTCATCTCAATAAAGTAAAACTCGCCATTTTCGTAGAGGAACTCGAAAGTACCGGCGCCACGATAGTTGATACGTTTGCAGGCCTCGGCACATGCTGTGCCGATTTTTTCGCGCAAGGCCAGGCTAATGCCGGGTGCTGGGGCTTCTTCCAGCACTTTTTGGTGGCGGCGCTGCATGGAGCAATCGCGTTCACCTAGGTAAATAGCATTGCCATGCTGATCAGCCAGCACCTGGATCTCAATGTGGCGAGGCTGTTCAAGGAACTTTTCCATGTAAACCATGGGGTTGCCAAAAGCGGCTTGGGCCTCGGCCTTGGTCATGCTGATGGCATTCAGCAATGCGGCTTCGGTATGCACCACGCGCATGCCGCGACCGCCACCACCGCCAGCGGCCTTGATGATGACCGGGTAGCCAATACCTTTGGCAATGCGCAGGTTTTCATCTGCATCATCGGTGAGTGCGCCATCTGAGCCTGGTACGCAAGGTACTCCAGCTGCCTTCATGGTGTCCTTGGCGCTGACCTTGTCGCCCATGAGGCGGATAGTCTCAGCACGTGGGCCGATAAAGGTAAAGCCGCTTTGCTCGACACGCTCGGCAAAATCAGCGTTTTCTGAGAGGAAGCCATAACCAGGGTGGATAGCTTCAGCATCGGTGACTTCTGCCGCACTGATGACTGCGGGAATATTCAGGTAACTTTGGCCAGAGGGAGCAGGGCCGATGCAGACAGATTCATCGGCGAGCTTGACGTACTTGGCTTCACGGTCAGCTTCGGAATGCACCGCAACTGTCTTGATGCCGAGTTCGCGGCAAGCGCGTTGAATGCGCAGGGCGATTTCCCCTCGATTGGCAATGAGGACTTTATCAAACATGAGGATATTTCCTAGCCAATGATGAACAGGGGTTCACCATATTCCACGGGCTGGCCATTCTCGACCAGGATTGCCTTGATCACGCCACTCTTGTCGGCTTCGATCTCGTTCAGCAGCTTCATGGCTTCGATAATGCAGAGAGTATCGCCAGCACTGACGCTGCTACCTACATCAACGAATGTCTTGGCATCAGGGGAAGGTGCGCGGTAAAAAGTGCCTACCATCGGGGATTTCACAACGTGGCCTTCGATCGCAGGGGCTGCATTTTCAGCCGCTGCTACGGGTGCCGCAGCTTGAGGTGCGGCAGGGGCAGCGATATAAGGTTGTGCAAATTGAACGGGTGCCTGGCTGTTGGGCAGGTGGCGAGAAATGCGCACCTTTTCTTCGCCTTCGGTGAGTTCTAGCTCGGAGATGCCAGACTCTTCGACCAGGTCGATCAGTTTCTTCAGTTTGCGTAAATCCATGGTTAACCTCTAGATGTATATGAGGTGCCGATCAGGCACGGGTAATGTTATTGATGGCGTAGTCCAGCGCCAGTGCATATCCACGTGCGCCCAAGCCACTGATCACGCCGACCGCAAGATCGGAGAAATACGAGTGGTGACGGAAGGACTCGCGCGCATAGATATTGGAAAGATGGACTTCAATAAAGGGAATCTTCACTGCGGACAATGCATCACGCAAGGCCACTGAAGTATGGGTAAAAGCTGCGGGGTTGATGATGATGAAATCGACAGGCGTATGTGCCAATGTGTGAATTTTCTCTATCAACACGGCTTCATCGTTACTCTGGAAGGCTTCAATATCAATGCCAGCGGCATCAGCCTGTTGCTTGAGCTGAGCATTGATACTTTCCAGGGTGTCCGAGCCGTAATGGTTGGGTTCACGTAATCCCAGCAGGTTCAGGTTGGGTCCGTGCAATACCAGTACGGTTTTGGAGGATGGTTGGGCCATGAATAGGGGCGGTTTGACCGCCAATGCAACTTTAATGGCTGCAAGTTTGCCGTAATTTGGGGTATTTTGTCTAGAGAATTGACGAAATTTAGCGAACTTGCCTGATATTGTCCTGCATGAGGGAAAGTTCAGGAGTTAAGCGCTGGTTGCAGGGTTTGCAGCAATAGTGGCTTGGTAATACGACCAAAGTAACTTTTGAGGATTTTACCATCGGAATCGATGATCACGGTATGTGGCACCACACTATTCAGGTTGCCTAATGATGCACTCAACTTCATACCTTCGATATCCGCTGATAGCAATGGGTATGGCATTGGTGTCTGCTGGGCAAAAGCCTGCATTTTTTCTGCATCATCCAGCGAAATGCCAAGTACGGTGACTTTTCCCGCGAGTTCTTGTGACAAAGCTGCCAGCTCTGGCATTTCTTCGCGGCAGGGGGCGCACCAGGTCGCCCAGAAGTTCACGACCAGTAATTGCCCCTGCCATTGTGACAGCGCTTGTTCAGTATGCTGGAGATCGGTGGCATGAGCGGCAAAAAATGCGGCGGTCGAGGCAAATGTTTCGACTGGCTGCGCTATCCGGGGCGAGCTGCCGTATTGTTGAAGCAATAATATGGCGGCAGCAAATATCAATGCCAGCAAGGCAAAGCGGCCTTTGCTCACGCTAGTTTTGTTATTGGGTGTTGTCATGAGTGGCTTTTACTGAATTCAGGCTGGCGAGGAATTGCTGGCTGTCTTGATAGCCGATCACCCTGTGTTGCTGCAATTCCTGGCCTTGATGATCAAAGAAGATAATGCCGGGAGGACCAAACAGACCAAAGTGCTTTAGCAGTACCTGGTCGTCAGCATCGTTGGCAGTGACGTCGGCCTGTAACAGGATAAAATCCTGCAAGTTGGCGCGTACTTCGGTGTTGGTGAAGGTAAAGTGCTCCATTTCCTTGCAAGATGCACACCAATCGGCATAAAAATCCAGCATGGCCAGCTTACCAGGGTTTTGCGCCAATATTTGCTCCAAGTCAGCGAGGCGTTTGATGCGTTGGAAAGGCAGGCTGGCACTTGCCTGCGATATTGTCAGGCCTTCCAGTGGACGTAAGGCCGACTTGGCGCCTGATGCTGCACCAACGACTAGGGTAGTACCTGCCAGTAGCATAAGGATGGCGATGCCTTTCCAGAAGCGCTGCCAAGCCGTGGCGGTATCCGGGAGCCTGTCCAGTGCTCGCATGAAGACGGCGGGTACGATGAGCAGCGCGGCCCAGAGCAATAGTTGCAGACTGGTTGGCAGCAATGGCGATACGATCCAGAGGGCGACAGCTAGCATGAATACGCCAAACGCTTGGCGGATAGCCACCATCCATGGCCCTGCCTTGGGAAGCAAAGAGCCCGCAGAAGCACCTATTAACAGTAAGGGAACGCCCATGCCGATAGACAAGGCAAACAAGGCGGTTGCACCCAGCATGACGTCCTGTGTTTGGCCGATATAAATCAAGGCGCCCGCGAGCGGAGCTGCGACGCAGGGGCTAACGATCAGCGCAGAGAGTGCCCCCATGACAAAGACGCCCAGCAAATGTCCACCTGGCAAGCGATTGCTGGCATTCACTAAGCGGTTTTCGAGGGCAGAGGGTAATTTTAGTTCATAGAAACCGAACATCGATAGCGCCAGCAGCACAAAAACCAATGCGCTGCTGCTGAGTACCCAGGCATTTTGCAGGGCCGCGCTCAGTAGCTGGCCGGAAAGCCCAGCCGCTACGCCTGCTGCGGTGTAACTCAATGCCATGCCCAAGGTATAAGCCAGTGACAGCCAGAAAGCGTGCAAGCGGCTTTTGCGCTGGCTGCCAACGATGATGCCGGAAAGAATCGGGATCATCGGAAGCACGCAAGGGGTAAATGAGAGTAGCAAGCCAAAGCCGAAGAAGCCGACAATAATGAGCCAGAGCTTGCCGCTGGCGAGCAGGTTGCTAGCGCGGTCGTGTTCGGCCTGGGTCGGTTTGGTGGAGGAACCTGCGCTGTTGCTTGTGGTCGCATGCAGGGAGCCTAAAGCAATGGTTTGGTGTGTGGGGGGGTAGCACAGGCCCTTTTCGCTACAGCCCTGATAAGTGGCCTTGAGTGTGAGGTTGCCTGCTGAAGTGGAAGCGAGTGCCAGCCTTAGTTCGGCAATGAAGTCGCGGTGAAATACTTCAGTGCGGCCAAATGTGGGGTCTTGTTTCCAGTCACCAGCGGGCAGCAGGATTTCACGGACGCCATGTGCTGCCGGTTCAAGCTCGAACTTGATTCTGTCTTTGTAGAGGTAGTGCCCTGGGGCTATTTTGAACGCTGCTTGCAGGTGGTCGGCATCAATTAATTCGACCTGGAGCTTGAAAGCTTGCTCAGGCGGCAGAATATTGTCGTTGTTGTCCCCGAGAAAAGCATTCCGTCCCTGGTTCAGCCATTCGCCAAATTGGCTATTGCCAGCAGCCAGCGCCATATTGGTGCTGAACAGTAAAGTGCAGAGCAACAGGATGAATGTGAAACAGCGCTGTAATGCAGAGTTCAAGCCTGGGTTTCCTGGTGTAGCCATGTAAGATAGGCTGGTAGCCCGCCCGTGACTGAGACACGAATAATCTCGGGAAGTTCGTAAGGATGCAGCTCGTGGATGGCTTGCTCAAGTTCAGGATAGCGCAGGCTGGTGGTCTTGATGAGCATGGGCGTTTCCGTTGCGGTTTCCAGTTTGCCCTGCCACTGGTAAAACGATTGGCAAGGAGCGAGCAGGTTGACGCAAGCTGCCAGCTTTCTGCTGACCAAGGTGCGGGCCATGGTTTCTGCGCTGTCTTGATCTGGCATATTGGTCAATACCAAGACAGCCTCAATGTTTTCTAATGATGGAGATTGAAGTTTCATGCGTTTTCTTTTCCTCTTGCTGATTTTACTCGCTTTCCCTCTCGCTGAGATATGGGTGCTGGTGGAGTTGGCTGCAAGATATGGCTGGTTGGTGCTGGCTTATCTGATTTTGATTGGTATCCTGGGCTGGCGTTTGATCCAGGATGAAAAGCTGTTGATGGTGGGGCGTATGGCACAAACCCTGCAAGCAGGTGGAACGCCTCTGCGAGCCGTGTTTGGTAGTGCCAAGAACTTGTTGGCGGGCATCCTGCTGCTGATACCCGGTGTAATCAGTGATGTATTTGCCGTGATCCTGTTGCTGTTGCCTGGAGGTGGCAAGCTACCGCAAGCTGCCAATGACGATGATGTCGTTTCACGTGAAACCAATCAGCGTGAATATCAACAAGAAACTACTCGCTCGCCATCCGCTGGCGATGTGATTGAGGGTGAGTACCGCCGTGAAGACTAGCGCTATGCTAGACTTGCAAGCTTTTTCTGGCCTGTTGATCGCCTGTTTATTTTCTTTAGTATCGCCTAGATGTTGAGACTTCAAACTAAAGAACAGTGTGGTACAGGGACATGGCCAAGCGCATAGGTTCAGGATTCCTTCATGTCTTTTCAAGTCATCATTAAGCCCAGCGACCGTGTTTTTACGGTGGATGAGGGCGATACCGTATTGGATGCTGCGATTGATGCAGGGATTAACCTGCCTTATGGCTGTCGCAATGGTACCTGTGGTGCCTGCAAAGGCCAGGTGTTGGCAGGAGAGGTGAGTGATGGCGAGTATTTTGATAGTGCGCTGAGCGAGGATGAGAGGAAAACAGGCAAAGCCTTGTTTTGCTGTGCCCAGCCTTTGTCTGACCTGGTGATTGAGTGCCGGGAAGTTGCGGGCGAAGGCATTCCACCGCGGATTATGCCGGTACGTGTAGAAAAGCTGGAAAAACTCTCCCACGATGTCATGGGAATGACGCTCAAGTTACCTAGCAATGAACGTATGCAGTTCATGGCCGGGCAATATATCGAATTCCTGCTCAAGGATGGTCGTCGCAGGGCATTCTCGCTGGCCAATGCCCCGCATCATGATCGCTTCCTGGAATTGCATATGCGTTTGGTGCCCGGCGGTCAATTTACCCAATATGTATTCAATGAAATGCAGGAAAAAACCATCCTGCGTATTGAAGGGCCTTTTGGCACATTCTTTCTGCGCGAAGACAGTACATGCCCGGTGATCCTGGTCGCTGGGGGAACTGGATTTGCGCCGGTCAAAGGTATAGTCGAGCATGCTCTGCAGTTGGGCATCAAGCGCCCGATAACGCTGTATTGGGGTGCCAGAACGCGCGAAGACCTTTACCTCGATGACCTGCCGCAACGGTGGCAGGCAGAAAACCCCTCATTCCGCTATATCCCGGTACTGTCTGACCCTGCACCTGACGATGCCTGGCAAGGGCGTACTGGATTGGTTCACCAGGCCGTGCTGGAGGATCATCCGGATATGCAGGGTTATCAGGTTTATTGTTGCGGTGCGCCGCAAATGGTGGAGGTGGCTCACCGTGATTTCCAGAGCCATGGTTTGCCTGAAGAGGAGTTTTTCTCCGATGCGTTTACCTTTGCCAATCCGGTAGCAAAGGTGACCGTCTAGATTGACCTGCGATAGCGAGTGAGTAAGTGCTGGCAAACACCTTGTTCGCCAGCACTGGTAAGCTGCTATTTATCTTCGCGGCAGAATTGCACGCTCAAGCGGTAATGCTGGTTGGCGGCATCGCTTTCGCCACGGCTTTCCAGCAATCGCGCCAAGGTGAGGTGGGCTTCGGCAGAAGGTTGCACACTGATACTGGCCTCCAGGTAACTTTGCGCCTTGCCCCACAGGCTGAGGCGAATACACATCTTACCCAGCGATAGCAGCAGGTTTGCATCCTGCTCATGACTCAGCAACCAGTGCTCTGCTTGTTGCAACTGTTTGTGTGGATTGGTGCTGCTGCAATCGCCCAGCTTGCCAGCAAGCTCGCTGTCCCAAGTCTTGGTCAGGCTCATTTCCAATACCTCCTGAGCCTGGTTGCCTGCGTTCAAGGCAATAAAGGCATCAGCGGCCATGCTGGCAATACGCGAATTGAGCTTGTCATCCTCCGGCACTTTTTTCCAGTAGGCCATTAGCGTGTTCAAGTCCTTGCCGTGACGCTCAATCAAGTATTGGTGCGCTTGATGACGGATTTCCCTGGCTTGCCAGCTTTCCATGCCATCATGTTTTTCCAGCTGTTGCAACAGCACCAGGACTTGCTCCCAGTTGTTGAGGCGTATCTGCACTTTCAGCTCAAGCCGCATGCCAGGGACAAATTTCGACTCTAGTTTCTCGATCTTGTGCAGCACATCCAAGGCCTGGCTATACAAGCGGTCATCAACCAGTAGCTCTGCTTGCAGCAAGAGGCGTGCGACGGCGGCCTCGGGTGCCAGGCGTTCTGCCTCAGCGAGGTAATAATCACGCTGGCCTTTTTGCTTGAGCTTGTGTGAGGCGCGCGCGGCCAGCAGTGCAGTCAAGCTGGGGTCTTCACCGTAATCAAGTGCTTTTGAGGCGGCTTTTTGTGCCGCCTGATAGCGGCCTTGGCTCATGGCATGCAAGGCCTCCAGCAAGGCGGCATGACCCAGGCGAATGCGGCGGTTTTCCTTGTAGGCGCGCACGTTAGCGGGCAAGTCACGGGCATAATGGATAAAGCGCAACAGCAGATGCAGCGAGGCAAATGCCAGCACGACCAAGATAAGCAGCAGGTTGAGTGACAGCTCCAGGCGGTAGGGTGGCCGAACAATCAGCACATAGCCTTCGTTATTTCCCGCTAGTAGTGAAACACCGATAGCGAGCGCCAGTATCAGCAGGATCCAGATCAATACGCGCACTATTCACCTCGTTCCAGGTTGACGCGGTCATTGGTTCGCTCAGAGTTGTTAGCGCGCTCCAGGGTCAGCTTGTATTTGCTTGCCAGGCCCAGGGTCTCGGAAATGTCCGGTAATTGGATCACGATGCTGCTGGCGGAAAGCTGCTTCAATGTATCAAGGGCTGCAATGGTACTTTGTTCACGCAGGTCGAAATAATTGCGTATCCAGTGTTCAGCCTGGTGTAGATCGGCGCGGTAAGAGCTTTCATCATGCTGTAGCAAGGCTGTTCTGGCGGTGAGCAGGTGCAGCTTGAGGTTTTCGCGCAGGAAGAAGGTCTGGTCTGGTGCCAGTAATGGCGGCTCTGGCCGGTCAACTCGCTCAAGGCGGATCATGTGTTTGAGATCGTCCCAGATTTCGCGGAGTAGCCTGCGAAACTGGTTTTCTTCAGCCATGGTGGCTTCGGCAATCGTGGCTTTCGGGTGGCGGTCACTGACCAAAGGCAATTTGTTGATGCCTTCAATGAGGTTTTCCAGCTTGAGGCTGATGCCGATGGTATCGATCTGCGGCAGCTCTTGCAGACGTTGAATATCCTTGGCAATCGCTTTGCGTAACTGCACAGCGGGTACGCTATCCATTTGCTGCAAGCGCGAATCCGCTGTTTGCAGTGCTAGCAGCGCAGGTTTGATATTGCCTGCGAGCTGTAGTTGTTGGTTTGCGATGACCAATAATTGCTCTACTTCGGCAATCACGCGTTCGTCGTGATTGTTGACCAGCTCCAGGTATAGTGTTTGTAGGGCTTCCTGCTGGTCGCGTGATTCTGCCAGTTGTTGCTCTAGGCGGATGATGCGGCTGGTGGCCTCCGTGCTACGCTCGTCAGCGTTTTTGGCCAAGGCCAGGCTTTGTTGATTGCTGCCGTTGAACTGTTCCAGACGTTGCGTTAATGACTGTTCCAGGCCATTGAGGCGCTGGCGCGTATGCAGCGCTTGCCAAGAAATAAAGGCAATGGCACCAAGAGCCAATAGCAGGGCGATCCAGGCAAGCGAAGAGGGCTTGCGCGATATCTGGACCGGCGCAGGTGATGGTGTCTGGGTATCAGGCGATTGTTGTTCAGTCATGGTTTACTTCACTTATACATTGCAGCATGGCGTCATCCCCGGGTGCTGTCGCAACCCGTACACGCAGGCCCAGGCTAGCTGGCAGTTCGGCGATGCGGGCATGGTTGACGCAGATTGTGGTGCCACGCAGCCACTCTGCGCTGCCATTGCTGGTTAAGGCAAGCAGGTGGCGCATGGCTTCGCTACTGGTTACCACGATGGTATCCAAGTGCCCATTGTGCCATAGCGTTTGCAATTTTCCTGCATCTGTTTGCGGGTTGATACGGCGATAGCATTCGGCAAAGCGCACTTCGGCACCGCGGCTGCGCAAGGTGTCGGCCATCAGTTCGCGACCACCGATACCGCGCACGATCATCATGCGTTGTCCCTGCACTGCTTGCATGTCCGGCAGGGCAAGCAGGGATTCGCTGTCAAAGCGGTGCTCGGGTTGCAGAACATTTGTCACGCCATATTGCATCAGTTCAGCCGCCGTTACCGGGCCTATAGCGGCAAAACGCGGTTTTCGGGTGCATGGCTCAAGCCTGGCCTGGATGCTGGGCATGCCGTATTGCACGGCATTGGAGCTGATGAAAATCAGCCAGTCTTGCGCAGCCACGTTATCCAGGGCGTGGATAAAGGCGCTGTTATCTTCTAATGCAGTAATGGCGATCAGCGGAAAGCTGGTGGTATCACCGCCAGCGGTAGCTATCATGCGGCTCAGGCGCGTGGCCTGGTCCAGCGGCCGCGTAATCGCAATATGGCGGCCTGTTAAATCAATCATGAGGGCAATCAGTCATGGGCAAGTGCGGCAAGAATACGGTCTGCACCGCGTGCCACCAATTGCGCAGCCAGCGCCTGGCCCAGTGCTTCGGGTTGATTGGCACGGCCTTGGGCAGACTCACGTAATAGCTCCTTGCCGTCGATGCTGGCGACAAAGCCGGTCATATGCAGCGTATCGCCTTGTTGCTGTGCAAACGCACCTAGCGGCACCTGGCAACTGCCCGCCAGTGCGCGGCTCATACCGCGTTCCGCCTCCACACAGGCGGCGGTCTCGGCATGGTTGAGTGGTGCCAGAATATCCAGCAGATCATGGCGTTCGGCATTGATTTCGATGCCCAGTGCGCCTTGCCCGACTGCGGGTATGCTCTGGTCAGGGTCAATGGCTTCGCGAATACGGTCTTCCAGCCCCAGGCGCTTAAGGCCGGCAGCGGCGAGGATGATGGCAGCATATTGGCCTTCATCCAGCTTGCGCAAGCGGGTTTGCAGGTTACCACGCAGGGATTCGACTTTCAGGGCAGGAAAACGCGCCTGTAGCTGGCTCTGGCGGCGCAGGCTCGAGGTGCCGACGATACTGCCTGCGGGCAACGATTCTAGGTTGGGGTAATTGTTGGATACAAAAGCATCACGCGGGTCTTCACGCTCGCCAATCGCTGCCAAGGCAAAGCCTGGCGGCAAGTGCATCGGGACATCCTTCATGGAGTGTACTGCCAAGTCGGCCCGACCATCTGCCAATGCCTGCTCCAGCTCCTTGACGAACAAGCCCTTGCCGCCAATTCGGGCAAGCGGGGAATCGAGAATCTGGTCGCCGGTGGTGGTCATGCCGAGGATAGTGACTTGAGTGTCTGGGTATAGGGCCTGCAGGCGGGCCTGTATATGTTCTGCCTGCCACATGGCCAATGCGCTTTCACGCGAGGCGATCACCAGTTTCTTGGGAGCATTCATCAGTGAGTGGGGCTGGTGGGCGATGCGCTTACAGCCAAGTTGTTATTGAAAGCGCCATTTTAGCATAGGGCCTGAGAGGCTTAGCGCTGCGGGTTGCTAGTGGGCAGCCAGTTTGCGCAACAGGTGATATTGCCGTCGGCTGACAGCGATGGTGTCCGGAATGTCCCTGAGGATGGCGTGCCAGCCGCTTTCGCCATTGAGCTCACGTTTTTCATAGCCGCTGATGCTGGATTGTGCCACCAGGCAATTGCGGTGTAGGCGCAGGAACAGGTGCCCCAGTTCCTGTTCCAGTTGAGTGAGGGACTCTTCGATCAGGTATTCCTGCTCCTTGGTGCGCAACGTGACATATTTAAGCTCGGCGCGCAGGTAAATCACTTGATGCACCGGGATGAGCAGGATGCGGCCATGATGGTTGACGCTGAAATGGGTACGTGTACGCTGCAAGGGTTTGAGTGCTTCAACCTGGGCTGGCAACAATACGCGCGCCTTGTGCAGCGCCGCTCCCAGACGTTCTTGTCGAATGGGCTTGAGCAGGTAATCGACTGCATTCATCTCGAATGCCTGGATGGCATAGCCATCAAACGCCGTGGTGAAAATGATGGCAGGCGGCTGAGGGAGTTTTTGTGCATGTGCGGCTGCTTCAATGCCATCCATGTTGGGCATGCGGATATCCAGTAGTAACACGTGCGGCTTGAGCTGTTGTGCAAGCTCCAGTGCCTCATTGCCATGTCTGGCCTCGCCTACCAGTGTGACACCGGGAATCTCAGTCAGCAGTTCGCGCAGGCGGTTGCGCGCAGGCGGCTCATCGTCGGCGATGACGATATTGAGCGGGGCATGCATCATGCGGCTGCCCTGTGGCGATATGGGATAATGATATGCACGGCGTAATGTCCATTATCCTGGCGGATATTAAGGCTGGCCTCGACATCAAAGTGGAGCTGCAGGCGCTCGCGGATATTGCTGAGCGCCATGCGATTGCCCTGATGATGGGTTGAGCCAGGCTGGTAAGGATTGCGTAACTGAATATGCAATTCGTTGCGTGTGCTGTGTAGCTGGATGCTGATGGTGCCACCATCAGCCAGCGGTTCTATGCCATGGTACACCGCATTTTCCAGCAAGGGTTGCAGGATGAGCGGTGGAATCAGGGCGTCTTGCGGCATGTTGTCGACCTGCCAGTTGAGATTGAGCCGGTGTTCCAGGCGCAGTTTCTCCAGCGCCAAGTATTGCCGACAGAGCGCCAGCTCCTGCGCCAGCGGTACCAGTTCACGATTATCCGCCATCAAGACACGAAACAGGTCGGCCATGTCCATGAGCGCGGTTTCTGCCTGCTTGCTATCGCTACGTACGATCGAGAGCACGGCATTGATGCTGTTGAAGAGAAAGTGCGGGCGTATCCTGGCTTGCAGCGCCTGTAGACGCGCCTCGGCAATCGCCGGGGTAAGGGCGCGCTGACGTAGCTGCAAATAAAGCAGGGTGATGGCCGTGATGCTGGCGGTGAGGGTGAGCGTGCGCAACAAGCTGCTGGCGAGATCAATGTGCAATATCTCGCTCGCAACGACATGGGCTAACAGGCTGAAGGTGACCGGTATCAACAGGGCAATAGGGTAGGCGATGTAGCCATGTAGCTTTGCCAGCCAGGGTTGGATGGCATATACAGCGAGCAGGCTGAGCAGAAGTACAGGCTGCATGAGGGCGCTCCAGCGGGTAAAGCCTGGTAACCATTCTGTCAGGTTGTTACTAGCTGCCAGCGAGGCAAACAAGCCCAACAGGTTGGCGACGACCAATATGCGCAGACAGATGCCGAGATTGCGGAAGTCTGGCAACTTCAAGGAATGAATGGCGTTTTGCTTTATAATAGCCATGGTTTATCGCACTATTTTCACATTCTAATCAGCATCGTGAGTTCATCACGCGACATCATGACAGAAAAGTCCAATCACTTGAATCAACCCTCTTCCAAAACCTGGTCTGGCCGGTTTAACGAGCCTGTGGCCGAACTGGTCAAGCAATATACCGCATCTGTAGGATTTGACTATCGCCTTGCTGAATACGATATCCAGGGGTCGCTGGCACATGCACGCATGCTGGGTGCACAAGGCATCATCAGCCAGGAAGATGTCGCCAAGATAGAGCAGGGCCTGGGCGAGATCATGCGCGAGATACACGATGGCCAATTTACCTGGTTGCTTGACCTGGAAGATGTGCACCTGAATATTGAAAAACGCCTGACTGACAAGATAGGCGATGCAGGTAAGCGCCTACACACTGGTCGCTCCCGTAACGACCAGGTGGCAACTGATATTCGCCTGTGGCTACGCGCAATGGTAGATGATGTTGTAGCCCGCATTCGCAAATTGCAGGCCTCATTGGTGGATCTGGCTGAGCAGCATGCAGATACCGTCATGCCCGGCTTTACCCACTTGCAGGTGGCGCAGCCCGTGACTTTCGGACACCACCTGTTGGCTTATTTCGAGATGCTGCAGCGGGATGCAGAGCGCTTGATGGATGCGCGTAAGCGTATCAACCGCCTGCCACTGGGTGCGGCAGCTCTGGCTGGTACCAGCTACCCTATTGATCGTGAGCGTGTGGCGCGTGATCTGGGCTTTGAGGCTGTGTGCGAAAACTCGCTGGATGCAGTATCTGACCGTGATTTTGCCATTGAATTTACTGCGGCGGCATCATTGATCATGACGCATTTGTCTCGTCTGTCAGAGGAGTTGATTCTCTGGTCCAGCCCACGTTTCGCGTTTGTTGATATTGCTGATCGCTTCTGTACTGGCTCTTCCATCATGCCGCAGAAGAAAAACCCGGATGTGCCTGAGCTTGTGCGCGGCAAGACTGGGCGCGTCAATGGACACCTGGTGGCGTTGCTGACGCTGATGAAGAGCCAGCCTCTGGCTTACAACAAGGATAACCAGGAAGACAAGGAGCCACTGTTCGATACCGTGGATACCTTGCTGGTGACGCTGGAAATCTATGCTGACATGTTGCGCGGCATCAAGGTGAACAAGGACGCCATGCGCCTGGCTGCGGCAGAGGGTTTTGCCACGGCGACAGACCTGGCAGACTACCTGGTGAAGAAAGGCATGCCTTTCCGCGACGCGCATGAAGTTGTTGCACTGGCCGTGCGCCATGCCGTGGAGCAGGGCTGCGACTTGTCTGATCTCTCCTTGCCGCAGCTGCAGCAATTCAGCCCGCAGATTGCAGAGGATGTATACCAAGTATTGACGCTGGAAGGTTCGCTGGCAAGCCGTAACCATCGTGGTGGCACTGCACCAGCCCAGGTGCGGGAAGCACTTAAGCGGGCTAAAGCTCTGCTGGCTTAAATGTACTCAACAATAAGTGTTTGATGGAAAAAGCCCCGCAATCGCGGGGCTTTTTTGTTGTCTTCTACTGGGGGGGAATGGGTTTGTCGAGATTGCTGGCACCGATGACGCGATTGCGCCCACTGTTCTTTGCCTGGTACAAGGCTTTGTCTGTACGCCCGATAATCGAGTCGGCTGCCTCATTTTCCTGACGCTGGGCAACGCCTGCGCTAAATGTGATCAACACATGGCTGTCATTGTGCAGGAAAATATTGCGAGTCAATTCGCGTTGAGCACGTGTAATGACGCTGATGGCATCTTGTTCCGTTGTGCCTGGCAGCAAAATGATGAATTCCTCGCCGCCATAACGCGCAATCACATCGGTCGTGCGCAAGGCCTCCTTGATGACGGAGGCTAGGTGAGCTAATGCCTGGTCGCCGGTGGCATGGCCCATATTGTCGTTAATCTGCTTGAAGTGATCGATATCCATCATGGCAATACTCAAAGGCATGCCAAAACGGTCTGCGCGATTGAACTCCCTGAGCAAGGCCTCATCCATGCCTCGACGGTTCAGTGTTCCGGTCAGGTAGTCCTCGTGTGCAATTTCGTTGATATGATCGAGTTGCAATGTCAGTTCGTAAATTTGCTTTTCAGCCTCTCGCACCTTGTTTTGCGCATCTAGTATCTCGTTGCGGGAATTTTGCGTGATCGTGCTGATGGCCTGGGTGTCTTCCAACAGACAATGTAATACGTGGTTAAGATCTTGTATCTCATCGCTATGGCTGATTTCCTCGCGATAGCCTTGCAACTTGGTTTGGTACTCATCCGTGGCCACGGTAATCTCGGACAGTTGCGTGACAAAAATCTCTGCCATCTTTTTTAAGGTTTTCTTGGCTTCGATCAATCCAGGCCTGAGCTGGCCTTGCATGAAGATAAGGTCTTTAAGCGTATCTTCTGCCTTGGCTAGAGAGTCGACATTCAATGGCTGAGTGAGGATGTCGCGAATCGCCGTCGTCGGGCCTTGTAGCCAGCGCTCTTCCAGCACGAGTGCTTCCATGCTGACCAAGAGCAGGCGCAATAGCTGCAACAGGCGTAGTTGCAGCTGGCTCTGGCTATCTAAGTGCATTTCCAGATTGAAGAGAATGTTCTTCAATGCATCTTCCAGCGCAAGAATTTCATCACGGTGCTGAGCCCTCTGCGTCGCTTCCAGCAAGGCAGTTGCTCGAGACTGAGCCTCAGGAAGCTCCTTGAGCTGTGGGATGATGACTAAGTCCAGCGTCCTGATCAGCATATTGCGCCAGAGCGTCATGATGTCGCTGATGTCATGCTGGGTGGACGGTGTCTGAAAATGTGAATGGCTGCTGTCTGGAGAGGGTAGGTGTGCCAATAACTGGCGCAATGCAGTGTCCAGGCTCCGCCAGTTTTGGCCTTCAAGCTGGCTCAGGATGTGGTGAATGCTGGTTGCATAGTGAGGTTGTTGTGTACTGACCTCTTTTAGCACGTTGCCCAGAAGCTGACCTATGGTGGATGTGCTATCGGCGACGGTTTCGCCATTAATGGCGGTATAAACTTTGCGATAGTTGTCCGGTGTCGGCGCTATCCGGCTTTTTGCAAGCTGGATAAGGGTTTGTCGTGCAGTTTCAACGGATTTTTTATGTTGATCCATAGCTGACTCGAATTGTGTCGGTGTCCCTGAGAGTTCTGGGTGTGCGGCAACTTTTATCCCCATGATTGTTGCTCTCTACTTCCAGAATCGCTGTATTGTAATACAGGGAATCTCTTACAAAGCAATTCTTAAATATGGAAGCATCGGGTTGATATCAATCAAGGAATAGTTGCAGCAACTCGTTGAGGAACCGTTGTCCTAGAGGTGTGGGTGCGATACGGGTTGGACTGAGGTCTAATAGTCCTTTTGCAACAGCATGTTGCAAGATGGGGGAGATGTGTTCCAATGGCAGTCCAGTGCGTATCTTGAACAATGCAGGATCCACGCCATCAGTTAATCGTAAGGCATTCATCATGAACTCAAAAGGCAACTCATCCCTGGCAATCTGCCATTGTTGCTCTACGGCATGGCCTTGACCCGCATGCTCCAAATAGCGTTTGGGGTGCTTGTGGCGGCTTTCGCGCGTGATGCGGTCATGAAAGCTTAATTTGCTGTGCGCTCCTGCGCCTATGCCAAGATAATCGCCAAACTGCCAGTAGTTGCGGTTATGACGACATTGCTTGCCTGGTTGAGCAAACGCCGAGGTTTCATAATGTGTGTAACCATGTTGGCCCAATAAGTCTTCAATGGCTTCCTGCATGCTGGCGCTGGTGTCATCGTCCGGCAAGGCTGGCGGGGTGCGGTGAAATGGGGTGTTGGGTTCCAGCGTCAGGTGATAGAAAGATAGGTGCGCGGGGCCAAGGTCGCAGGCGCGTTGCGCATCTGCCAAGGCGTCTCTCAGGCTTTGGCCGGGCAGGGCATACATCACATCGAGATTCACTGAGTCGAAGGTGCTAAGTGCCAGTTCTGCTGCGGCGACTGCCTGGGTTTCATCGTGGATGCGGCCAAGCTTGTGCAGGTAATCACTATCAAAACTCTGGATACCGAGCGAGAGGCGGTTGACGCCTGCCGCGCGATAACCGCGGAAATGCGCAGCATCGACGGTGCCAGGGTTGGCTTCCAGCGTGATTTCGCAATCCACGCTCAAGGGCACCAATGCCCGTACATTACTGAGTATGCGATCAATTGCTTCGGGAGAGAACAGGCTGGGTGTGCCACCGCCGAAGAAAATGCTGTGTACGCGCCGTCCCCAGATGCGGGGTACTGATTGCTCGAGATCGGCAATCAGGGCATCGACATAAGCTGCTTCAGGAATCTCCGTGCGCGATTCATGCGAATTGAAATCGCAATACGGGCATTTACGCACGCACCAAGGGATATGGATATAAAGCGATAGCGGCGGTGGCTCGGTCGGGGCAGATGGCAGTGTTTCTTGCTTACCCCCCTGGCCAGGAAGATCGCTAATCGCCTTGATTTCGATGGGTGTGCTGATAGGGGTTCACCAATTCGTCAATCAGGCGATGCAGGGCATCGCGCATTTGTGCTTCAGAGACTTCCATCAACAGGCCGTCTTCCAGGGCATCCTGGGCAATCTGTTTGAGTTCGTCGAAGTTCTCGGTCATCACCTTGACTTTTTCCGTGCAGGAGACGACGCTGCCGTCGTCACGCAACCATTTCGGCCAGTTTCCGCTCATAGCGCCAGCCTTTCCAATTGTTGCACCAGTTTAGTCAGGGCATGGCCACGATGGCTGATGCGATTCTTGATCTCGGCGGGCAACTCGGCAGCGGTCTGGCCGGTCTTGGCATCCAGGAACAAAGGGTCGTAGCCGAAGCCTCCCTCACCGCGCGCTGCGGTCAGGATTTCTCCCTGCCAGGCGCCTTCTGCAATCAGTGGTTGCGGGTCATCGGCATGGCGTACCAGCACCATGACACAATAATAGTAAGCGTGCCTGTCATGCAGGCCATCCAGGCTTTGTAGCAGCTTGTCATTATTGCGCTGATCGGATTTGGGTTCACCAGCATAGCGCGCAGAGTAAACGCCAGGGGCCCCTTGCAGGGCATTGACGCATATACCCGAATCATCGGCCAGTGCAGGCAGGCCGGTATGGCGACTGGCATGGCGGGCCTTGGCTAGTGCGTTTTCGACAAAGGTCACAAATGGCTCTTCTGCCTCTGGCACATTGAGTGCAGATTGCGGCAGTACCTCGACCGATAGCGGCGCAAGCAAGGCCTGGATTTCCTTGAGCTTGCCTTGGTTGTTGCTAGCAATGACGAGTTTCTGGAACGGCATCGCCATATTTATAGCCCCAGCGCTTCTTTCTGTTTGAGCAATAGGGTGCGGATGCCACTCTCGGCCAGTTCCAGCATGCGGTTCATGGCATCACGCTGGAATGGCTCACCTTCGGCAGTGCCCTGGATTTCGACAAAGCCGCCGCTTCCGGTCATGACGACGTTCATGTCGGTATCGCAGGCGGAATCTTCGATGTAATCCAGATCCAGCACGGGGTTGCCTTGATAAACGCCGACAGAGATAGCGGCTACTGCGTCACGCAGTGGCGATTCCTGGATCAGTCCCTTGTTCAGCAAAAAGCTGATGGCATCATGCAAGGCGACATAAGCGCCGGTGATGCTGGCAGTGCGCGTCCCGCCGTCAGCCTGGATGACGTCGCAATCCAGGTGGATGGTGCGCTCGCCGAGCTTTTCGAGGTCAATCACGGCGCGCAGGCTGCGGCCAATCAAGCGCTGGATTTCCTGGGTGCGGCCGGATTGCTTGCCGCGCGCGGCTTCGCGGTCCATGCGGCTGCCAGTGGAGCGGGGCAGCATGCCGTATTCGGCGGTGGTCCAGCCTTGGTTCTTGCCACGCAGGAAAGGCGGGACTTTTTCTTCGACACTTGCGGTACACAGCACATGCGTATCACCGAACTTAACCAGCACAGAGCCTTCCGCATGTTTGGTGTAGTGGCGGATGATCTCGACGTGACGTAATTGGTCTGGGGCACGGTTGCTGGGACGCATGGTGTTTCCTGAATTTTCAAAGCGCATATTATAGCGCGATGCCTATGACTTAAGTGACGCTCGACGGCGGCGTTGCGCGAGGGCGCGGCCAAGCAAGGCCTTAAGGCAACTTGCTGCGTTTGATGGCAGCGTTGATTTCGGCAATGGCACGCTCTATATCTTCTTCATCAAGGTCTGCAGCCGTTGCGGGAATACTGTGCTCATCAGGCTCTGTTAGCCCGAGGATAGTGTGTGACTGAGCGAGTGACATCTCCAAGGTGGAAATCGTCAGTGACTGTTCAGACTTGCTCTCCCACTGCACGCCGACGGCACTCAGGTTGTCCATGTTTTTTCCGCCCAGTTTTTCTGCCGTGTCCAGCAGGCTAGGCACCGAATGTGCGACACCAAGACCTGTGTGGAGGATATCCTGTATCCGTTCATCGCTGAGTTGTGACCATAGGCCATCGCTGCATAGCAATATTTGGTCGCCGGCTTGGAGCAGGCGAGGCGGGGCGATCTCGATGGTGGGTGGGAGTTCGCTACCCAGGCAATTGTAGATCTTGTGTCGGTCAGGGTGGTGTATGACGGAAGCTGCATCCAGCTTGCCTTGTTTCAACATCATTTGCACGATGGAGTGGTCTTCAGTACGGAACAGGCGTTTGCCGTGACGGAAGTGATACAGGCGTGAGTCGCCTACATGAGCGCAGTACAGAGTATTGTTTTGCAGGATACCCACCACCAGTGTGGTCTTGGGCGTTTCATCCAGGCCACGGTTTTCCGCCAGTTGATGAATGGCCTCATGCAGTTTCACGATCTCGGTTTGCAGGAAGACTGTGACATCGTCCAAGTCCGGCTTGGCAGCTCGCTGGAATGCACCTGTCAACATCTTGACGGCCAGTTGCGCCGCGACTTCGCCATGGTGATGCCCACCCATACCGTCGGCGAGCACCAGCAGTACGGCGTTCTTGCTGTAGGAGTAGGCAACTCGATCCTGATTGACCGGGCGTCCGCCGCTGCGGCTACTTTGGTGAATCGTGAATTTCATGGATGAAACCCCTCTTAATCCTGGGTGAACAGCGAGGTAATCTTGTGCAGCCAGCCGTGGCGTGCGGGCAATGGCACAGCTTCCAGCAATGATTTCTGCAAGGCAAACACACTAGGCGGGCGTTCCATATAATCCAGAGCCATGCAACTATCAATAATCCCCAGCAGATTGCGGGAGTATTTTCCCTTGCCTAGTTTGCTGGCAGGAATCAACAAATCCTTGTTAACGCGCTGATCAGCGGCCTGGGGCGCTGCTTGCAGCAAGCAGGCATACATGCTGGCGCCGATGCTATAGACATCGCTCCAGGGGCCAAGTTGCTTGCGGTCGCCATATTGTTCGGGAGAGGCAAAGCCAGGGGTGTAGCTGGGTGGTAGCTTGTTGGATGCCTCGTTGAGTGCCATGCGGGCAGAGCCGAAATCGAGTAATACTGGTGAGCCATCCAGGCGGATATAAATATTGGCGGGCTTGATGTCGAGATGCAGTAGCTTTTGTGCATGTACTTCACGCAGGCCATTCAGCAATTGGCTGAAAATACTGCGCAGCATGGTTTCGGGGAGGGCGCTATCGCGCGCGAGTACATATTCCTGCAGGGATTTCCCGCGCTCGTAGCGCATTACCATATACACCGTATCATTGGCGCGGAAGAAGTTTTGCACGCGCACGATATTCTTGTGCTCAATGTTCGCCAGCGCCCGGCCTTCCTCGAAAAAACATTTCAGGCCAAAACGGAACCCTGCTGCCGCTTCATTGGTTGGGATGCGTACTTGATCGCCCTCCTTGCGCAAGGCGAGCATATTGGGAAGATATTCCTTAATGGCGACAGTGCTGTCGTTTTCCAGGTCGCGGGCAATATAGACGAAGCTGAATCCACCGGCACTGAGAAGCTTTTTGATTTCATAGCCCTGCAATTGATAGCCTGGCGGCAGGGCAAGATTCTGGTTGGCATGCATGGGTGGCTGACTAAGTAAGCGGCAAGGGTAAAACCTATAATTTGCAGGCTATTCTGTCATGAAACGCTCGGGATTTGATACCATGGGCCAAATTTAATCAGGAATGTGCATCAACATGATTTTCAGCATGACCGGATATGCTTCGCTGGAGCAAGAGATTAACCATGGTGTTCTGGTGCTCGAGTTGCGCTCGGTCAATCATCGTTACCTGGAGCTGCAACTCAAGCTGGATGACAATGTGCGCATGTTCGAGCCGCAGGTGCGTGAGCTGATTAGCAGCCGCCTTAAGCGCGGCAAGGTGGAATGTCGCATTAGCCTGGTACACCGGGCAGCTGAACAGCGTCAGGTGCAATTGGATGACACGGTCTTGCAGCAATTGGCGCAGATGACCGTCAGTGTACAACGCCACTTTCCGGAAAGCCGTCCATTGAGCGTTGCCGATATCCTGCGCTGGCCTGGTGTGATATTAGGCGAGGGCACAGACCATGAAGCGCTGGCGGCGGCGATACAGGATAGCTTGCTGAAGCTGGTACAGAAAATGACAGAGGCACGTGCTCGCGAGGGCATCAAGCTCAAGGCCATCATCCTTGAACGCCTGGCGGAAATGGAAGGCCTGGTTGCCAAGGTACGTCCCTTGTTGCCCGAACAGGTGAAAATCTACCAGGAACGCCTGACAGCCAAACTCAAGGAAGCTTTAGGCGCGACAGATGAAGAGCGCGTGCGCCAGGAGCTCACCATCTTTGCCCAGCGCATTGATGTAGACGAAGAACTGAGCCGCCTTGGGGCGCACATTGAGGAAGTCAAACGCATACTGGAGGCAGGTAGCCCAGCAGGCAAGCAACTGGACTTTCTCATGCAGGAGTTGAACCGTGAAGCCAATACACTGGCCTCCAAGTCCGTGTCCACAGAAGTATCCCAGGTTGCCATGGCGCTCAAGCTGCTGATTGAGCAAATGCGCGAACAAGTGCAGAACATCGAATAATCATCCCGACGGCTTCAGCTTGTGGTGTCAGGCCGTGAACATCATTAGATCCGGAACTTAAAGCAATGCGCGATTTCAGATATTCTTTTTTTGTCACTTTTCTATGTTTAGGGCTGGCTGCGCTCTGGGGCTATGAGCTCAAGGGCGGGGTGGCTGGTATTTGGCCAGCGTTAAGTGTGGCATTGATCCTGGGTATCATGGAAGTTAGCCTGTCTTTTGATAATGCCGTGGTCAATGCCTCTATCCTCAAGGAAATGGATGAAAAATGGCGGCATATTTTCCTGACGGTAGGCATATTGATTGCGGTATTCGGCGTGCGCTTGCTGTTTCCTTTATTGCTGGTGGCGGTGGCGACCGATCAAGGGTTGATGGAGGTCGCGAACATGGCGATCAACAACCCAGTGTTGTATGCGGATTACCTAGATGACGGCCACGATGCGATTGCAGCGTTTGGCGGCTCTTTCCTGTTCCTGGTATTTCTCAGTTTCCTGTTTGATCCCGACAAAGAGTTGCATTGGTTAGGCCGCCTGGAAGCCGTGTTTGGCAAGCTGGGCAGTATGGAATCTATCAAGATCATCGTGATTTTATTGATCTTGCTAGGTTTGCAGAATTTCCTGCCCATTTCTCAGGCTGAGCGCCTGACTATCCTGCTAGCAGGCCTGAGCGGGGTGGTCTTGTATGTTGTGATTGATAGCCTGAGCGGATTTTTCTCCTCGCAGGCCGAAGGCGATGCTTTTGCCAAGACGGCAAAGCGTAATGGCGCAATGGGTTTTCTCTATCTTGAAATCCTCGACGCCTCGTTCTCATTTGATGGTGTGATCGGTGCATTCGCGATTACACGCGATGTGGTCATCATCATGCTGGGCCTGACCATAGGCGCAATGTTCGTTCGCTCCATGACCGTGCGGCTGGTATACAAGGGTACGCTCGACAACTATGTTTATCTGGAACACGGGGCGCATTATGCGATTGGGGTTCTGGGGCTGATCATGTTCTATACCATCTACCGGCCCGTGCCTGAAGTGGTGACTGGGCTCATCGGCGTGGTATTCATCATGGCGGCTTTCTTGTCATCTATTTTCTACAAGCGCAGACTGGCGCAACGGGTCTAATTTTTTAAGTTTGCACGACGGAACACAAGGCTATGAAAGGCAATCTATTTATCATCACTGCTCCATCGGGTGCCGGGAAAACTTCGCTAGTGCGTGCCCTGCTTGATGGTGACGAGCATATCAAGCTCTCGGTATCCCACACGACTCGTCAGCCACGGCCTGGCGAGGAAGATGGCGTGCATTACCACTTCGTTGAGGAGTCGCGGTTTGTGGAATTGCTCAACCATGGTGACTTCCTGGAAAGTGCCCAGGTGCACGGTGCGTATTACGGCACCTCGCAGTCTACGGTGAATTCTGTGCTGGCAGCGGGATATGACTTGATCCTGGAAATCGATTGGCAAGGTGCCCAGCAGGTACGCAACCAATATGCCGAAGCGATCAGTATCTTTATCTTGCCGCCTTCGATGGAGGCGCTGGAGCAACGCCTGAACAATCGTGCGCAGGATAGTGCCGAGGTGATTGTCCGCCGGCTTGCTGCCGCGCGGGATGAGATGCGCCACGTGGCAGAATTCGACTATGTTACAATTAACGACAGATTCGAACATGCGCTGGAAGATCTGCGTGCGATTATTCGCAGCCAGAGATTACGGCGTGAAAAGCAGCTTGTCCGTTACCAAGATGTAGTGCAAAAACTACTTTGAGCTGCCGACTGTGCATGGCAATGATGACAAAATTCAGGAGATATTCGTAACATGGCCCGTATTACCGTTGATGACTGTCTGGAAAAGATTCCTAATCGTTTCCAGTTGACCCTTGTAGCCGCTTACCGTGCACGTCAGCTTGCGAATGGCTCCGAGCCGTTGGTGAATGCGCATGGTAGCAAGGACAAGCCTACTGTATTGGCCCTGCGTGAAATCGCAGCCTCCAAGGTGGGTCTGGAAGTATTGAATCGCGGACAGGCCTAACGCCAACCGTGTAGTGATGCGAGCTGGTGATGCAACCGGGATGGTGCCAGCGCATGATCCCGGGTTTGCGACGATGTAGCATTAAGTAATTACTGGAATTTATGCCCAAAACCGCAGCCAAAAGACCAGCCGAACCAGTTATACCCCCACCTTTGCTGCCAGCCGACAGCGAAGACTCCCAACTCACCCTGCGCCTGCGGGAATACCTCAAGCAAGATGACATCGACCATATCTGGGATGCCTACCGGTTCAGCGCTGCTGCGCATGAAGGTCAGGTACGCCGCAGTGGTGAGCCTTATGTGATTCATCCTGTCAGTGTCGCTGGCATTCTGGCGGAATTGCATCTTGACCCTCCCACATTGATCGCCGCTTTGCTCCATGATGTAGTAGAGGATACCGGCGTTACCAAGCAGGAAATTGGCGAGAAGTTCGGCAAGCAGGTGGCCGACTTGGTGGATGGCTTGTCCAAGCTGGACAAGATCGAGTTCCAGAGCGCAACCCAGGCGCAAGCGGAGAATTTCCGCAAAATGTTGCTGGCCATGTCGCAGGATGTGCGCGTGATTTTGGTCAAGCTGGCTGATCGCCTGCATAACATGAGCACGCTGGATGTCATGAAGCCGGAAAAACAGCGGCGCATTGCGCGTGAAACGCTGGATATCTACGCGCCGATTGCCAACCGTCTTGGGCTCAACGAGATTTACCAGACGCTGGAAGACTTGAGTTTCAAGTATCTTTACCCCATGCGTCATCGCGTCATTTCCAAGGCCGTCATGGCGGCGCGCGGCAACCGCAAGGAAGTGGTCGGCAAGATACTCGATGCCATCAATCAGCGCCTGAAAGATCAGCATATCGACGCCGAGGTAACTGGGCGCGAGAAACATTTGTACAGTATCTACAAGAAGATGACCGGCAAGACCGTCACCTTCTCGCAAATCTACGATATTTATGGCTTCCGCGTCATTGTACGCGATTTGCCTACCTGTTATGCCGCACTTGGCGTGCTACACGGCTTGTACAAGCCGATTCCTGGCAAGTTCAAGGATTACATTGCTATTCCTAAAGCTAACGGTTACCAGTCATTGCATACGACTTTGTTCGGCCCGTTCGGCACGCCGATAGAAATCCAGATCCGTAGCCGCGAAATGCACAATATCGCCGATGCCGGTGTGGCGGCGCATTGGCTTTACAAGACTACTGATGCCCATTTGACGGCCTTGCAGCAGCAGACGCACCAATGGTTGCAGCGTTTGCTGGACATCCAGAACGAGAGCTCGGATTCGCTGGAGTTTCTTGAGCACTTCAAGGTGGACCTGTTCCCGGACGAGGTATACGTCTTTACGCCCAAGGGCACCATCATGGCCTTACCCAAGGGGGCGACAGCCGTGGATTTTGCCTATGCGGTTCATACCGACATCGGCAACCGCTGTGTGGCCGTGAAAATCAACCAGGAGCTGGCGCCGCTGCGTACCGAACTACACAATGGCGACCACGTCGAGATCATTACCGCAGCTCACGCGCATCCCAATCCAGCATGGCTAAATTATGTGCTGACAGGCAAGGCGCGTGCGCATATCCGCCATTATCTCAAGTCCATGCAGTCCACCGAGTCGGCATTGCTGGGTGAGCGCATGTTGAATCAGGCGCTACGCGCACTGCATGCTAACCCGGCGACGATAGACGATGCTGCCTGGCAACGACTGGTGCGCGACTATGGCGCCAAGAGCAAGGATGAAATCCTTGCAGATATTGGCATGGGGAAACGTCTCAATGTGATGGTGGCACACCAATTGATGGCACAGGCGGGTCAGCAGGAAGTTGTGACCGAGCAACAGCAGAAAGTGTCTGCCAAGGTGCTGGATACCATTACCATCCGTGGTTCCGAAGGGATGGCAGTACAATTTGCACAATGCTGCCGCCCCATCCCTGGTGATCCTATCCTGGGTTTCATCAACAAAGACAAGGGACTGGTGATCCATACCCATGATTGTCCGGCTATCCGTAAATTCCGCCTTGACCCCGATAAGTGGCTGGATGTGGAGTGGGACCCGCAAGGACACAGGCTATACAAGGTAAGCCTCAAGCTGGTGGTAGCAAACCGCCGCGGCATGCTGGCAAAGATTGCCTCCGGCATTGCCGAGGCCGGCTCAAATATTGACAATGTGAGCATGGAAGAGGCAGACAACAGCACTTATACCAATATGAACTTCACCGTGCAGGTGGAGAATCGCGTGCATCTGGCCGAACTCATGCGGCGCTTGCGCAAGATTCCCGATGTCGTCCGCATCAACCGCGTCAAGGGGTCGGGTGCGGAACAGCGTGTGCAGTAGTGCTCACTTACGTCGCAATTCAACAATTTCAATAAACTTAAGCAATTCAGGAGAGATTCATGGCAAAGCAAATCATCCATACCGATGGCGCACCACAGGCAATCGGTACCTATTCCCAGGCAGTCAAGGTCAACGGCAGCACAGTATATCTGTCCGGCCAGATCGGTCTTGATCCCGCTACGATGGAAATGGTGGATGGTATTGAGGCGCAGGTGCATCGCGTATTCAAGAACCTTAAGGCAGTGGCAGAGGCCGCTGGTGGCTCGCTGGCCGATGTGGTCAAGCTCAACATCTTCCTGACAGATCTTGGCCATTTTGCCTTGGTAAATACCATCATGGCAGAGTATTTCACCCAGCCTTACCCTGCACGTGCCGCTGTTGGTGTGGCGCAGTTGCCACGCAATGCCTTGGTTGAGGCAGATGGCGTGCTGGAGATTGGTGCTTAATCACCGGCAATAAATCACGCCAGGATCAGCCCTTTCCCCAAGATCATGGCGCCCACATTACCCGCCAATAGCAAGCTTGATGGTATCAAAGGCATGACGCCTGCATTGCAGGGGCGTCTTGCTAAACTCGGCATTGTGAATGTGCAGGGTTTATTGCTGCACTTGCCGTTACGCTATCTTGATGAAACCCGCATTACGCCCATTCGTGAACTGCGTGCTGGCGAGCAAGCTCAGGTGCAGGGCGAGATCGTACATGCCGAAGTCCAGTATCGTCCGCGCAAGGCCTTGATTTGCCGATTGCGCGATGATACCGGCCAGCTGGTGCTGCGATTCCTGCATTTTTACCCCAGCCAGGTCGCCAGCCTGAAGGAGGGTAAACATATTCGCGCCTTCGGTGAGGTCCGCGGTGGTTTCTTCGGTTGGGAGATGGTGCATCCGCAATGTAAACAGGCCGAAGAGGATGCACCGGTTGCCGAGGCATTGACGCCTTTGTATCCGACAACGGCTGGCCTGAGCCAGGCGACACTGCGTAAATGGATAAGCTGGGCATTGCAGCAGGCAGATACCGCAGAAATCCTGCCTCCTGCCATTTATCAACCGCTAGGCTTACCTGCTTTTGCAGATAGCCTGCGGCAACTGCATCATCCTGAGCCGGGTGTTGATCTGGGGAGTATAGAGTCACGTGATCATGTAGCCTGGCGCAGGCTAGCCTTTGATGAGTTGTTGGCACAACAGCTTTCTATGCTGAAGCATCATGCTCGGCGTAGACATCAAGGTGCGCCAGCATTGGCCCAATCCAAAAGCTTGGTGACTGCACTATTGCGTAGCTTGCCTTTTGCCTTGACCCAGGCCCAGCAACATGTGGCAGTGGAAATCAGCTGCGACTTGCAACAGCCACATCCCATGCAGCGATTATTGCAAGGCGATGTAGGCAGTGGCAAAACGATCGTCGCTGCCATGGCGGCTTTACAAGCGATTGAGAATGGTTGGCAGGCTGCCATCATGGCACCTACCGAAATCCTGGCCGAACAGCATTACCAGAAAATGCAGGGCTGGCTGGCACCGCTAGGTATCCAAGTGGCTTGGCTCTCTGGCAGCCAGGGCAAGAAGGAGCGGCGGGAAATGATGGCCGCAGTGGAGAAAGGTGAGGCGCAGCTGGTGATCGGCACTCACGCCTTGTTTCAGGATCAGGTCGTATTCCAGCGGCTGGCGTTGGCGATCGTCGACGAACAGCATCGGTTTGGTGTGCAGCAGCGGCTTTCCTTGCGGCAGAAGGGTGTGCAGCCACATCAGTTGATGATGAGTGCTACGCCTATCCCACGTACCTTGTCCATGAGCTACTTTGCCGATTTGGATGTCTCGGTGATTGATGAATTACCGCCAGGGCGTACGCCTATCGTCACCCGCTTGGTGTCGGATGCACGGCGCGACGAAGTGCTGGAGCGAGTGCAGCAGGCTTGCATGGAAGGGCGGCAAGCCTATTGGGTATGCCCCTTGATTGAAGAGTCCGAGGCGCTGCAATTGCAAACCGTGACCGATACCTATGAGAGCTTGCGCGAGACTTTTCCGCAATTGCGTGTGGGCCTAGTGCATGGTCGCATGAAGCCTGCCGAGAAACAGGCTGTGATGGCAGCCTTCAGTGCAGGTGAAACCCAATTGCTGGTGGCGACTACTGTCATTGAAGTAGGCGTGGATGTGCCTAATGCCAGTTTGATGGTGATCGAGCATGCCGAGCGCATGGGGCTTGCACAGTTGCACCAGTTGCGTGGCCGTGTCGGGCGTGGCGCCGCCAAGAGTAGTTGCATCTTGCTGTATCAGGATGGCAAGCTCTCCGAAACTGCGCGGGCGCGCCTTAGGATCATCTATGAATCCAGTGATGGTTTCGCTATCGCACAGGCTGACTTGGCGCTACGTGGTCCTGGAGAGTTCATGGGGGTGCGGCAGAGCGGAGTGCCCATGTTGAAGATTGCCGACTTGGAGCGTGACCAGGATTTGCTCGAAGTTGCTCGTGATATCGCAGCAGAATTGCTGGAGCAAGCGCCACAGGCGGCAGAGGTGCATCTGGCTCGCTGGCTTGGCCATGCGGAAGAATTGGTTAAAGTCTGAGATAATCACTCGGTGAAAGTCTTTGCCCATTTCCCGCAGATGCGAGACCGCTGGCTCAAAAAGCCGATTGGATCGCAGCATTATCGTCACTGGCTGAGTGAGCGCGGTTCACTAACGCTGCGTTTGCAGCGACATAGTCGCAAGTTTGCTGTACAGCCTGTGCGGCAGGCAAGGGCAAAACCACCTTTCCATGAGGCGCAGATGCTGTATGCGCTGCCTAGGCAGCATAGCCTGTTGCGGGATGTTATCTTGCGCTGTGATGGGGAGGCAGTTGTCTTTGCCCACAGTGTATTGCCCAGGCAGGCGATGCGTGGTGCCTGGCGCGGCTTGGGGCGACTTGGCAACCACTCATTGGGCAGTGCCTTATTTGCTGATCCATGCATGTGCCGTGACGAATTGCAATACAAGAAGCTTTCTCCCCGGCATTTTCTCTACCGCCTGGCCGCTGCGCATATTCCACAGCTCTATGGGCCAGTGTGGGCCAGGCGCTCAGTTTTTAGGTTGCATCAAGGTGCAGTGCTGGTGACCGAGCTATTTTTGCCTGCTGTGTTGACGCTACCTGAAGCAGATAACAAAGCCCTACAACCATCTAAATAAATGAATCTCTCACCTTTGCAACGAAAGCTGAATGCTTATTACCGCCTGACCCGGCTGGATAAGCCTATCGGCATCCTGTTATTACTCTGGCCGACATTGTGGGGCATATGGCTCGCCAGTCCCGCCTGGCCGGATAGCTTGGTATTGTTTGTCTTTATCATCGGTACGATATTGATGCGCTCGGCTGGCTGCGTCATGAACGACCTGGCTGACCGCAATTTTGACGGTCATGTGGAGCGTACACGCCAACGCCCCTTAGTGACCGGAGATGTGACGACGAGGGAGGCAATTGGGCTCGCAATGGGCTTGAGTCTGGTTGCGTTTGCATTGGTGTTGCAGTTGAATACCTTGGTGGTGGCGTTGTCATTCCCAGCCTTGTTCCTTGCCGCTAGTTATCCATTGACCAAGCGCTTCCTTTCCATTCCTCAGGCTTATCTTGGCATAGCATTCGGTTTTGGCATCCCGATGGCATTTGCTGCCATCACTGGTCAATTGCCGCTGGAGGCCTGGGTGCTGCTATTGGCGAATATATTCTGGGCTATTGCCTATGACACCGAGTACGCCATGGTCGATCGCAACGATGACCTCAAGATAGGCATCAGGTCTTCCGCTATTTTCTTTGGGCGGCTGGATATTGCTGCCGTCATGTCGTGCTACATCGTGTTCTTGGGACTGATGGCGTGGGTTGGGGTGCGCTTGCTGCAATCCTGGCCGTATTTCGCCGGATTGGTGGTTGCAGTATTCATTGCGCTATATCATTACACCTTGATCCGTGAGCGTGATCGCATGTCCTGCTTCAAGGCTTTTTTGCATAACAACTGGCTGGGTGCCGTGGTCTTTGCGGGCGTGCTAGCAAGCGATTATCTTTAAGCATGCATTTTAAGTATCTATGCAGATTGAAAAATCTAGCTCATAAATGTTTGACAAAGCGTGAAGCCTTGACTTACAATCCGCCTCTTAATTTTTTCAGCGAATATTGGTTTGTCCGATGAAGACCTTTTCTGCAAAAGCGCATGAAGTAAAGCGCGACTGGTTCGTAGTTGATGCTACGGATTTGGTGCTGGGCCGTTTGGCGAGTGAAATTGCGCACCGCCTGCGTGGTAAGCACAAGACTATTTACACACCGCACGTAGATACGGGCGATTATATTGTTGTGATCAATGCCGACAAGATCAAGGTAACTGGCAACAAGGCGCTGGACAAGAAGTACCACCGCCACAGTGGTTACCCAGGCGGTATTTCCACAACCACTTTTGGCAAGATGCAAGAGCGTTTCCCAGGCCGTGCCCTGGAAAAAGCTGTCAAGGGTATGCTGCCTAAGGGTCCATTGGGTTATGCGATGTTCCGCAAGCTCAAGGTCTACGCTGGCGAGAAGCATGACCATGCTGCACAACAGCCGCAACCATTGGTACTCCAAAGTCAAGCGTAAGGATAAGCAGCGATGATTGGTAAATATAACTACGGTACTGGCCGCCGCAAGAGTTCGGTAGCTCGTGTATTCCTGAAGTCCGGTAGCGGTAACATCGTTGTTAACGACAAGCCTGCTGACGAGTATTTCTCCCGCGTGACATCACGCATGATCCTGCGTCAACCATTGGCTTTGACAGAAAACGAAGCGAGCTTCGACATTCTGGTGAACGTCACTGGTGGTGGCGAGTCCGGTCAAGCTGGTGCAGTGCGTCACGGTATCACCCGTGCACTGATCGATTACGATGCTGCTCTGAAGAGCGCCCTGTCCAAGGCAGGTTTCGTCACTCGTGATGCACGTGAAGTTGAACGTAAGAAAGTCGGCCTGCGTAAAGCGCGTCGTCGTAAGCAGTTCTCCAAGCGCTAAGCTTTACTGCCGTATCATCAAAAAAGCCGCACTTGTTGCGGCTTTTTTGTTTTGGCTGTTTTCAAAATGTCTTGGGGTTTTGTTACTATAGATTTCCTGTGGATATGCCATGGGGCATGCGGAAGGTAAGTTCAAGTGATGCAAAGCAAAAAGATAAAGGTTGGCATTGTTGGCGGTACTGGATATACCGGTGTCGAGTTGTTGCGACTCTTGGCCCTACATCCGGATGTAGAGTTGAGTGTGATTACTTCACGCGGCGAAGCGGGCCTGCCAGTGGCGGATATGTTCCCCAGCTTACGTGGGCGTGTGAATCTTGCGTTTACTGATCCGGCACAAGCTGATCTGACTTTGTGTGACGTTGTGTTTTTCGCGACACCGCATGGTGTTGCTATGAGTCAGGCCAAGGCACTAGTGGCTGCGGGAGTAAAAGTCATTGATTTGGCTGCGGACTTCCGCTTGCAGGATACGGCAGTATTTGAGCAATGGTATAAGCTGTCCCATAGTTGCCCGGAGCTTTTGGCAGATGCCGCCTATGGTATTCCTGAGCTATATCGTGACAAAGTGCGCGCTGCACAAGTAATTGGCAATCCAGGATGCTACCCGACCACCGTATTGCTGGGGCTGGCTCCTCTATTGGAGCAAGGGTTGATCGATCTATCCGTCCCTATCATCTCCGATTCCAAGTCTGGCGTATCTGGCGCAGGTAGAAAGGCAGAAGTTGCCACCTTGTTTGCAGAGTCCAGCGATAATATGAAGGCTTATGGTGTTGCGGGACACCGGCATCATCCTGAAATTCATGCGCAGCTGCAGCAACTTGCAGGTGCGCAGGTGCAGTTTATTTTTGTGCCGCATTTAATCCCGATGATCCGCGGTATGTTGTCCACTATGTATGTCAAACTTTCGGCATCGGGTTTGAACACTGATATTCAGGCGTTGTATGAAGCGCGTTATCAGGGAGAGGCGTTTGTCGATGTATTGCCTCCAGGTAGCTTGCCTGAGACGCGATCAGTGCGTGGGGCTAATCAATTGCGTTTAGCGCTCTATCCCCAAGCAGATAGCGGTTATCTCACGATTATCGTAGTGCAGGATAACTTGGTGAAGGGAGCCGCAGGGCAGGCAGTGCAGAACATGAATATCATGTTTGATCTGGATGAGCAGGCCGGGTTGAATATTGTGCCGTTGCTACCTTGAGCGTTAGATGAAGCGACTTTCACGCCGCGTTAAGCGTCATTTTCATAAGCCAACTAAGCCGGTAGCCATCAAGTCTCACCGTGCCTGGTATTGGCGCTGGATCATGATCGTGGGGCTCGTCATCGTGGGTTATCTGCTGGCTTATTGGCGCTTGAGTGTCACTGGTACCCTAGGCATGGTGGATGCAAACGAGCCGAGCAAGCAGGAGCTGATAAGTCGTGCTGTCATGGCGGAGCGGCAATTGCAGGTACAACGGGCAGCTCAGGACAAGCTGGCAAATGATTTCGAGCAGGTACAAGATGAATTAATCAAACTCAAGGAAGACTTAGCGTTTTATAAAAGCATGCAAAATGGTGATGCTGTTGCTAAGTCGGTGAAATTGACTCGCTTGTTCGTCGAGAAGGCCAAGGAGCCCGGGCATTACCAATATCACTTGGTGCTATCCCAGCAAGGCAATTCCAGCAAGCCGGTGCAGGGTAATTTAAGTTTTATCGTGCAGGGCCATAACCAGCAAGGGCAAGTGGTCAAGCTTCCGCTGATATTACAGCCTGCCAATAGCAACCAGGCAAAAGTAAATTTCCGTTATTACCAACGCATGGATGGCAGCTTCGCCTTGCCAGACAACATCACGGCTGAAGAGGTTGAACTCAGCTTTCTTGAAACCGGGGCGACACAGCCCAATATTAGCCAGAAGGTAGAATTACCTGGATGAGGCTGATATGCATCACTTCTGGAAAAAGGTAGACGCATGTTCTTCAAGAGCAAGAATAAACCACAAAGCCGCATCGATACCTTGATCAGTACCGATACACGCATTGAGGGCAATATTACATTCAATGGCGGCTTGCGTGTGGATGGTCAAATCAAGGGAGATGTGAGTGAGTCTTCTGGTACTCCCAGTACGCTGGTATTAAGTGAGCAAGGACGCATAGAAGGCGCTGTGACTGTGGCTCGCATAGTATTGAATGGTGAAGTGCAAGGGCCGGTACGCTCAAGCCATTATCTGGAGTTGCTCGCGAAATCCAGAATTAGCGGGGATGTGTATTACAAATCTCTGGAAATCCACACCGGTGCCATTATTGAGGGCAAGCTGGTTTATTTGGGGGATGCTGCCAAAGCAGAAAGCCCTATTGTGCCCGAGGGCAAAGATTGACCGCGCGAGCCGCGCGCAGGATAATGAATTCAATTAGTTTAAGGAGTTACCTATCATGAATGCTGTTACAGAAGAAATCCCAAGCCCATTAGTCTTTACCGACAATGCGGCACGCAAGGTAAAAGAGTTGATTGATGAAGAAGGGTCGCCGGATCTTAAGTTGCGCGTATTTGTGAGCGGCGGTGGTTGTTCTGGCTTCCAGTACGGCTTTACTTTTGAGGAAATCGTTAACGACGATGATACGACCGTTGACAAGGATGGTGTCACATTGTTGATCGACCCCATGAGCCTGCAATACTTGGTAGGTGCTGAGATTGATTATCAGGATAGCCTGCAGGGTTCCCAGTTCGTGATTCGTAATCCTAATGCAACGACGACTTGTGGGTGTGGATCATCGTTTTCTGCCTAATGGCAAGCTAGCACGTGAATTAAAAAAGGGGCCGTAGGCCCCTTTTTCTTTTGCATCATCGCGTTAACTTCTTAACGCTGATCAATCGGTACAAAGTCACGACGTTCCGGGCCCATGTAAAGCTGGCGTGGGCGACCAATCTTTGAGCCGGGGTCGGACATCATCTCATTCCATTGTGCAACCCAACCGACGGTGCGCGCCAAGGCGAAGATGGCCGTGAACATAGAGTTCGGGATGCCCATCGCGCGCATGACAATGCCGGAATAGAAGTCGACATTAGGATACAACTGGCGGCTGACGAAATATTCATCTTCCAGTGCGATCTTTTCCAGTTCCAGTGCCAGTTTGAACATGGGGTCGTCATGCAGGCCCAGTTCGTCCAGTACTTGGTGACAAGTCTGGCGCATAATGGCTGCCCGTGGGTCCATATTGCGATAAACGCGATGACCAAAACCCATCAGCCGGAATGAGTCAGTTTTGTCCTTGGCGCGCTTGATATATTCGCCAATGCGGCTGACATCGCCAATTTCTTCCAGCATTTTCAATGTGGCTTCATTAGCACCACCGTGTGCGGGACCCCATAAGGAAGCAATCCCTGCTGCAACGCAAGCAAACGGGTTAGCACCACTGGAACCTGCGAGCCTCACGGTTGAGGTCGAGGCATTCTGCTCATGGTCTGCATGCAAGATCAGAATGCGTTCAAAAGCTTTTGCCAGCACCGGGTTAGGCTCATAGTCCTCGCATGGGGTAGCAAACATCATGTGCATGAAGTTTTCCGCATAGTTAAAGCGGTTCTTCGGATACATGAACGGCTGGCCAATATTGTACTTGTAGCTCCAAGCTGCAATTGTCGGTACCTTGGCCAGCAAACGATGTGCTGCAAATTCGCGATTTTTCGGATCGCTCACATCAATCGCTTCGTGGTAAAAAGCCGACATGGAGCCAACTACGCCTACCATGACCGCCATTGGGTGCGCATCGCGGCGGAAACCGCGGAAAATGTGCGTGAGCTGGTCATGCACCATGCTATGGCGCGTGATGGTATTGGTAAATTTGGTCTTTTGCTCAGCATTCGGTAATTCACCATGCATCAGCAGATAGCTAACTTCCATGAAGTCGGAGTGTTCTGCCAGTTGCTCAATGGGATAACCGCGATAAAACAGCAAGCCCTGCTCACCATCAATATAAGTAATATTGGAGTCACAAGAAGCAGTGGAAAGAAATCCAGGATCGTAAGTGAAATAGCCATGCTTGCCCAAGGAGCGAATGTCGATGACACTAGGCCCTAGCTTGCCGGGCAGGATGGGCAATTCGATGGGTGCAGAACCGTCATCGAAGGTAAGAGTGACTTTGCTTGGTTTCATCATTATTGAGTCAAGAGGGTTATTAGTTACAAATTACGCAGCATAAACTGCGCCAAGTATTCTCGGGCCGCGTGCGCCAGTGACAGCAGGCAGGTTGCTGGGCAGGCCCTCCAGGGTTTGCCTGGCTAGCCAGGCAAAAGCGCTAGCTTCTACGGCATTGACGCTAAGGCCAAGCGTATCGCTCAGTGCAATGGCTACCCGTGGCAGCAGTTTCTGTAATCGTTGCAGCAAGGCTTCATTATAAGCGCCTCCGCCACAGACATACAGCTCATCAACATTACCGCAATACTGTGTCACTGCGATGGCAATCGTCATCGCAGTCAGCTCCAAAAGCGTGCGCTGTACATCTTCTGGTGGCGTTTTATCCTGCATCTGGTGCAGGTGTCGTTCCAACCAGGCAAGATTGAAGGTATCACGCCCTGTACTCTTCGGTGGCGGCATTGAGAAGAAAGGATCCGCAAGCATCTGGTGTAGTAGCTGGGGAATTAATTTGCCACTGCTAGCCCAATCCCCATTCGCATCGTAATCCTTGCCTTGATGTTTGTGGATCCATGCATCCATCAACATATTGCCAGGGCCGGTATCAAAGCCAGTGATCTCCGCACTGTTGGTCGGTAGATTGGTCAGGTTGGCAATGCCGCCAATATTGAGCACCACGCGGTGCTTATCGGTGGACGAGAATATAGCGGCATGGAAAGCAGGAACCAGAGGTGCGCCGTGACCGCCGGCAGCAATGTCACGGCTACGGAAATCAGCAATGACTCGGATGCCAGTCAGCTCGGCTAATAATGCGGGGTTGCCTATCTGCAATGTAAAACCGAGTTCGGGTCGGTGACGTATAGTCTGCCCGTGGCAGCCGATGGCAGAAATAGCCGTGCGATCAATCCTGGCATTCTGTAAAAGTGTTTCAATGTTCTGGGCATACAACCGCGCAAGCTGATTGCCTAGCAGTGCGGCAGTTTCCAGTTCATTATGGCCTGCATCGTGCAGCACCAATAATTGTTGTTTTAGCGTGGCTGGATAGGGCGTGAATTGTTGCGCGATGACTTGGCAGTGATGTTGATCAACAGATGCAATGACGCTGTCGGCACCATCCAGGCTGGTGCCTGACATCAGGCCAATAAAAAGCTTAGCCTGCACTACTAGTCAAGCGACGCGACGTTGCTTGCACTCAGCAATTGTAATTGGGCGCTTAAATTGGCACTGTGAGTGAGGAAGGCATCACGATATTGTGGTGCGAGTGGCTGGGCCGCAGGCAGTGCTACCTTCAGAGGATCCCTGTGGATGCCATTGAGCAGGAATTCATAGTGCAGATGTGGCCCGGTTGCCATGCCTGTCATGCCAACATTACCAATGATGTCGCCTTGGGACACTTTCATGCCATTGCGCAAGCCAGGTGCAAAGCGGGAAAGGTGACCATAGACAGTGGTGACGCCATTGCTATGTTGCAAGTAAATCACGTTGCCGTAACCACCTTTAACGCCAACAAACTGCACAACACCGTCTGCAGGTGCCTTAATGCGTGTGCCGATAGGGGCTGCAAGGTCAACGCCTTTATGAGCGCGCATTTTCTGTAGAATCGGATGGAAGCGACCCATGGTGAAGCCGGAACTGATACGCGTGAACTCCAGTGGGGAGCGCAGGAAAGATTTATGCAAGCTTTTGCCTTCGGGTGTGTAGTACGCGACTTTACCTTCGGGATTGCGATACATAATCGCTTTATAGGTCTTGCCTTGATTGGTGAATTCAGCAGCTAGAACTTGGCCGGTGTTCACCAAGTTGCCGTTATTGTATTTCGCTTCGTAAATGACGACAAAGCGATCGCCTTTGCGCAAGTCGCTATGGAAGTCGATATCGGAAGAGAAAATCTCTGCCATCTGGATGGCGATTGAATCTGGAATGTCTGCCGCATCGGTAGCTGCAAATAGTGAACTACGAATTTCAGCTGTTTTCAGTACATTATGAATTTCAAAGGTCGGCTCACCAGTCTTGGCCTGGTAACCGGAATCGGTGCGCTCTACGGTAAGAGTAGAAGTTGGGCTGAGTTGGTATTGCAGTTTGAGCAACTCGCCATTGCCGTTGACTTGGGCTTGAATGGCACGTCCTGGCCGCAGTTGGGAAGCGAGTGCGCTCGCTTCGGCGTTTCTGCGTAAAAATTCCAGGGCCTCGTTATTCTGTACATTCAACCGGGCCATCAGGCTGGATAAGGTGTCATCGCGGCGGACTTGATCTGCTTGCCAATAGTTTTCGCTTTCGAGATTTTCTGAAACTAGCGGGGTAGAAATCTCAGGGAGTGCAATATCCTCAATAATGGTGGAAATCGCAATATCCTGCGTAGAGGTTTGTGGCGCAATACCAAAAGCAGTAATGATACCGAAGAGTGGCAGGCTGGAAATGGCGAGCAACCAACGCAGGCGTAGCTTGCGTTCTTTTAATGCTGGGTTTTGCGTTAAAATAACTTCCTTTTGGCTCTGCTCAGTTTGCTGCACTGGTCACTACCTCATTACTGTTACAAATCAACGATGAGGCATGCTAACAGAAAAATTCTGCATGGTGAAGGCAAAAAAGCATCCTAAGATACGGATAATTATCAGATATGGCGAATTTGAACGATGACTGGGCGCTGATAAAGCGTGGTATTGATGACCTGATTGGCGAGCAGGAGTTGATTGAGAAGCTGAAGTCTGGGCGACCATTAAAGGTAAAGGCAGGCTTCGACCCGACTGCTCCTGATTTGCATTTGGGGCATGCGGTATTGATCAATAAATTGCGTCAGTTTCAGGATCTTGGTCATCAGGTACTTTTCTTGATTGGTGATTTCACCGGGATGATAGGAGACCCTACTGGTAAGAGTGCTACCCGCCCGCCATTAAGTGCTGAACAGGTGCAGCTCAATGCGCAAACCTACCAAGAGCAAGTTTTCAAGATACTCAAGCCTGAGCAGACTGAGGTGGTGTTCAACTCAAGTTGGATCAATGAGCTTGGTGCCGCGGGCATGCTTAAGTTGGCAGCAACACACACCGTGGCACGGATGTTGGAGCGTGATGACTTTGAAAAGCGTTACAAGAGCAACCAGCCAATTGCCATTCATGAGTTCCTCTATCCTTTATTGCAGGGGTATGACTCTGTAGCCTTGAGGGCGGATATTGAGCTTGGCGGTACTGACCAGCGCTTTAACTTATTAATGGGTCGTGAATTGCAGAAGCATTTTGGTCAGGCCCCACAGTCTGTTCTCACTGTTCCATTGCTTGAGGGCTTGGACGGCGTTAATAAGATGTCCAAATCTTTGGGTAACTATATAGGTATTGCTGAACCAGCCAATACTATATTTAGTAAGCTCATGTCAGTGTCTGACGAATTGATGTGGCGGTATATTACCTTGTTGTCATTTGAGTCAATGGCCACTATTGAGCAGTGGCGCGCCTCTGTGGCAGCAGGTGAGAACCCGCGCAATATTAAGGTGCGCTTTGCGCAGGAAATCGTCGCACGATTCCATAGTAAGCAAGCTGCTGTTGATGCACTTGCCGATTTTGAGTTGCGTTCAAAAGGTGGAATTCCTGAAGATGTGCCAGAAGTGAGTGTGACTATCCAAGAGGCTGCAATCGCCATTGGTCCCTTATTGAAGCAAGCGGGCTTGGTTGCTAGCACCTCCGAAGCCTTTCGCATGATAGAGCAGGGTGGAGTGAAGTTGGATAGCGAGAAAGTTACGGATCGTAACCTTCAGTTACCTGTGGATGCCGTGGTGGTCGCTCAAGTGGGGAAGCGCAAATTTGCACGTATTACTATTAGTAAGTAATGCAGCTGCAATAGTCCCAATTGTAATTATTTTGTAACGGTCGTAAAAAGGGCTTGACCAGGAAATTGGCGTGAGTAAAATGCGCACCTCGCTTGAACGGCGGGGCTCGCAGGAGAGTTTAAAGAAATGAAAATTCTCCTTGACCGATTTAAAAAGGTCTGTAAAATGCGCGGCTTCGCTGAGAAAGCGAAGCGCTGTTAAGCAAGTTTTGAATGAAGTTAAAAAAACTGCTTGACTGGATCGAAAAGGTCTGTAAAATGCGCGGCTCGCTGAACGAGGTGATGTGAAGCGAAGTTAGTTAGAAAG
>NZ_JAJAVF010000003.1 GCF_020531845.1 Methylobacillus methanolivorans | reverse complement strand
GCGGCCATAGCGAATTGGAACCACCCCTTCCCATCTCGAACAGGGCCGTGAAACGATTCCGCGCCAATGATAGTATACTTCTCGTATGCGAAAGTAGGTCACCGCCAGGCTTTTATTTAACATCCAGATTTCATCTGGATGACGACAACGGCCCTCTACAAGAGGGCTTTTGTTTTTGTGTTATGCATGACGGATTGCTATAATAGTGATCATTGGGGATGGGCGTTGAGCCCATTTTTTATTTGTAGAATCAGGCAATAAGGTTTGCTATGCAGGATTTAAACACATTGTTGGAAAAGTCTCTTGATCAGCTTGGGTATGAGTTGGTCGATATGGAGTTGTCCAATCGTGGAAAATTGATCCGCTTATTTATTGATAAGCCGGAAGGTATCAATATTGATGACTGCGTTTTGGTGAGTAATCACTTAAGCAATTTATTGGCTGTAGAGCATGATATTGATTACGACAGGCTGGAGGTATCTTCTCCTGGCTTGGATCGGGCTTTGAAGAAAGAGTCTGATTTTGTGAGGTTTGTGGGCGAGCGTGCCCAAGTGAAATTGCGCGTGCCTGTTGAAGGCCGGAAGAATTTTTTAGGCATATTGCGTGGCGTGGACCAAGACTATCTTGTATTGGAATGTGAGGGCGTGGAACAGCGCGTGCCATTTTCCAACATTGATAAAGCAAGATTGTCCCCTGAGTTCTAAGCACCAATTTTTTGGCGGAGATTGAAATGAGTCGCGAAATATTGTTATTGGTCGATGCATTGGCCCATGAAAAAAATGTGGCTAAAACCGTTATTTTTACGGCATTGGAATTGGCACTGGCCTCGGCTACCAAAAAACGCTTCACTGAAGATGCTGATGTACGCGTGGAAATCAACCGTGATAACGGGGAATATAATTCATTCCGTCGCTGGCAAGTGGTTGAAGACGAGGAGCTGGAAAATCCTGATGCGCAAATTACGCTAGAGGACGAGCGCGCTCAAGGTCTGGCATTGGGTGATTATATTGAAGAACCACTTGAGTCTGTAGAGTTTGGTCGTATTGGTGCGCAGGCTGCTAAGCAGGTCATCTTGCAAAAGGTGCGTGAAGCTGAACGTGAGCAGATTCTGGATGACTTCCTTGCACGTAAAGAGCATTTGGTGACTGGTGTCATCAAGCGTATGGAAAAGGGTAATGCAATCATTGAGGTAGGTCGTTTGGAGTCAATGTTGCCGCGTGAGCAAATGATTCCAAAGGAGAATTTGCGTGTGGGCGATCGTGTGCGCGCTTACCTTTCTCGCATTGAGCGTGGTGGTCGTGGCCCTCAGTTAATTCTCTCGCGCATTGCGCCAGAGTTTCTGGTCAAATTGTTCGAGCTGGAAGTGCCTGAGATTGAAGAGGGGCTGCTTGAAATCAAGTCGGCCGCTCGTGACCCTGGTTTGCGTTCCAAGATTGCAGTGAAGTCCAATGATCAGCGCCTGGATCCAGTCGGTACTTGCGTTGGTATGCGCGGTTCACGTGTACAAGCCGTGACTGGCGAATTGGCCGGCGAGCGTGTCGATATCGTATTGTGGTCGATGGAGCCCGCCCAGTTTGTCATTAATGCCATGGCGCCTGCAGAGGTATCCGGCATTGTGGTGGATGAAGATGCCCACAGCATGGATGTTATCGTAGATGAAGAGCAATTGGCGCAGGCGATTGGTCGTAATGGTCAGAATGTGCGTCTGGCTTCCGAATTGACGGGCTGGACATTAAATATCCTGACCGAAGAAGAAGCCGCCAAGAAGAACGAAGAAGAACATAGCAACATCTTGCAATTGTTTGTCGATAAGCTGGATGTGGATGAAGAAGTAGCCGATATTCTGGTGCAAGAGGGTTTTAGTACTCTTGAAGAAATTGCTTACGTGCCTCTGGCTGAAATGAGCGAAATTGAAGCTTTTGATGAAGATACCATCAATGAGTTGCGTAAGCGTGCACGTGCGGCCTTGTTGACTGAAGCGATTGCCAAGGAAGAGAAGGTGGGTGAGGCGTCTGAGGACTTGCTGCATATGGAAGGCATGGATGATGCGACTGCTCGTACCTTGGCAGGCAAGGGCGTGGCTACGATGGACGATCTCGCAGACCTCGCAGTGGATGACTTGGTTGAGCTGACCGGCATGGATGTCGAGCGTGCCAAGCAATTGATTATGACTGCGCGTGCGCCCTGGTTTGCTTAAGGCGATAGAGAGCGTAGCTAAAAGAAATGCACTGGCTGACAGTGCAAGTGAAAGAGATTGGAGTAACTGAATGGGACAATCGAGCGTAGCACAGTTTGCCAGTGAGTTGGGGTTGCCAGCTGAACTGCTTCTGGAGCAATTAAAAAGTGCAGGTGTCAGCAAGGCTGCGTATGACGACACCCTCACTGAGCAGGATAAAACCTCTTTGCTGGAATATTTGCGCAAGGAGCACGGTGCACAAGAGCCTAAGAATAAGATTACGCTGACCCGTAAACAAGTTACTGAAATCAAAAAATCTGATAGCAGCGGTAAGGCACGTACTATCCAGGTGGAGGTTCGCAAAAAGCGTGTGCTTGTGCGGCGCGACCCATCTGAAGCAGTGGCCGAAGAAGACGCTATTCTTGAAGCGCCAGTGCTTGAAGAGGTAGTGGTGGAAGCCCCAGTGGTCGAGGTTGTACCCGAGCCTGTTGTCGAAGTAGCTCCTGAGCCGGAGCCAGTCGTCGTGCAAGCTGAGCCAGAACCAGAACCGGCTCCCGTCGTTGAGCCAGAGCCTGAAGTGATAGAGGTGGCAGCAGTTAATGTCGAAGAAAAGTCCGCAGAGGAAGCGCGTCCGCGCTTGACAGCCAAAGAGCTGCTGGGAGCTGAGGAGTTGGCATTGCGTGAGCGTGAAGCCAAGCGTCAGGCTGCTCTGATGGCGATTCAGGCTGAAGAGCTGCGTAAAAAGCAAGAGTTGGCGCAGCGTCGTCAAGAAGAAGCCAAGCGTGCTGCTGAAGCCGCTGCGAGTAAGCTGTCTGAAGGTACATTGCATAAGCCCGCAGCGAAAGAAGCGCCTAAAGCTGATGACAAGAATGCTAAGAAGCCAGGTAAGAGTGGTGGCAAGGATTGGAATGATAATGATGGCAAGAAGCGTGGTGCCGTAAAAACCCGCGGAGATGCTGGAGCTGCAGGCCAAGGCTGGCGTGCGCAGAAAGGTAAGTCCAAGTCCAAAGGCAATGAAAGCCAACAACACGCATTTAATGCGCCAACAGAGCCGATTGTGCATGATGTATTGGTGCCAGAAACCATCACGGTTGGCGATCTTGCTCACAAGATGGCGGTTAAGGCCAGTGAAGTCATCAAGACCCTGATGAAGATGGGCATGATGGTGACGATCAACCAAGTGCTTGATCAGGAAACCGCCATTATCATTGTTGAGGAAATGGGCCATAACGCCAAGGCGGCGGCCTCCAATGATCCTGAAACTTTCCTCGATGAATCAGATCATGCAGAAGCGGTGCAGGAGTCGCGTCCACCGGTGGTGACCGTGATGGGCCACGTGGACCATGGTAAGACTTCCTTGCTCGATTACATTCGCCGCAGTCGTGTGGCTTCGGCTGAAGCTGGCGGGATTACCCAGCACATTGGTGCTTACCACGTTGAAACACCGCGTGGCATGGTGACTTTCCTGGATACTCCCGGTCACGAGGCGTTTACCGCCATGCGTGCACGAGGAGCCAAGGCGACTGACGTTGTGATCCTGGTGGTGGCTGCCGATGACGGCGTGATGCCGCAAACGATCGAAGCCGTACACCACGCCAAAGCGGCCGGAGTGCCACTGGTGGTGGCTGTCAACAAGATTGATAAGTCTGAAGCCAATCCAGAGCGGGTAAAGCAGGAGTTGGTGAGTCATGAAGTTGTGCCTGAAGACTGGGGTGGCGACACCATGTTCGTAGAGGTATCTGCGAAAACTGGTCTTGGCATCGATAACCTGCTGGAAGCTGTATTGTTGCAAGCTGAAGTGCTTGAACTCAAGGCGCCAAAGAATATCCCTGCCAAGGGCCTGGTGATCGAAGGTCGACTGGACAAGGGCCGTGGTCCAGTGTCCACTATTTTGGTGCAAGCAGGTACATTGCAACGTGGCGATATGATCTTGGCGGGTACGGCCTATGGTCGTGTGCGTGCCATGCTGGATGAATCTGGACAGGATGTGAAAGAGGCCGGCCCTTCTATTCCGGTTGAAATTCTTGGTCTTTCAGATGTGCCGAGTGCTGGTGAAGAAGTCATTGTGCTTAATGATGAGCGCAAGGCACGTGAAATTGCCTTGTTCCGTCAAGGCAAGTTCCGCGACGTGAAGCTGGCGAAGCAGCAAGCTGCGAAGCTGGAAAGCATGTTCGAGCAAATGGGCGAAGGCGAGGTCAAGGTCTTGCCGCTGATTATTAAGTCCGATGTCCAGGGCTCTTATGAAGCGCTGTCGACTTCCTTGCAGAAGTTGTCCACCGATGAGGTCAAGGTCAACATCATCCATACTGGCGTAGGTGCGATCAGTGAGTCTGATGTTAACTTGGCGGCTGCATCCAAGGCCGTGTTGATTGGCTTCAACGTGCGTGGAGATGCCGGTGCTCGCAAGCTGATCGACAGTTCCGGTGTTGATGTACGTTACTACAACATCATTTACGAAGCAGTCGATGAGGTGAAGGCTGCATTGGGTGGCATGCTGTCGCCAGAGCAGAAGGAAAGCGTGATCGGTACCGTCGAGATTCGTGAAGTATTCCGTATCTCCAAGGTTGGCTCTGTTGCTGGTTGCTACGTGCAGGATGGTGTCATCCGCCGTAACTCCAAGATCCGCCTGATTCGCGATAATGTTGTGATCCACACTGGTGATCTTGATTCGCTCAAGCGCTTCAAGGATGACGTCAAGGAAGTGAAATCTAACTTCGAATGCGGTTTATCCTTGAAGAATTACAACGAAATTGAGATAGGCGATATTCTGGAAGTGTTTGAAGTCGTCGAAGTAGCGAGAACACTTTAAGCGTATGGCCAAGGAATTTTCCAGAAGCGATCGTGTTGCCGAGCAGATTCAGCGAGAACTCGCTGATCTGCTGCAATTCGAAGTAAAAGATCCCAGAGTGTCCTCCATGGTGACGGTGACTGAAGTTGAGGTGAGTGGCGACATGGCGCATGCCAAGATCTATTACACTGCACCGCAAGGTACGCCTGAGTTGCAAAAAGGCCTGGAAAAAACTGCAGGCTTTCTACGTAGCCAGTTGGCCAAACGCCTGTTGTTGAGAACGGTACCGCAACTGCATTTCAGTTACGATGCTTCTATTGATCGTGGCATGTACATTGCCAAGTTGATCGATGAGGTCTTGCCTCCTGCCGAGCCGGATCAAGACGACGAGTCTGTCTAAGCAAAACGGTCACGCTGTGCAATTCAGACGGATCAAGCGCAATATCGATGGCGTGCTATTGCTGGACAAGCCACTCGGCATTTCTTCCAACCAAGCACTACAGATAGTCAAGCGGCTGTATCAAGCCGCCAAAGCTGGTCATACCGGTAGCCTGGATCCATTGGCGAGCGGTTTATTGCCCATTTGCCTTGGCGAAGCCACCAAGTTTTCCCATTTTTTATTAGATGCTGACAAAAGTTACCGCGCATTGGTGACTTTGGGCAGCACCACAACGACCGGTGATGCTGAAGGTGAAGTGTTGCAGCGGCTACCTGTCAACACAACCCAGCCTGAGCTGGAAGCGGCACTGAAAAAAATGGTCGGAGATATCTTGCAAGTGCCACCTATGTATTCTGCCTTGAAGCATGGTGGTAAGGCTCTTTACGAATATGCCAGAGATGGGGTGGAAATCGCTCGAGAGCCTAGGCCTGTGACTATTCATGCCATCACCCTTGAGCGGTTTGATGGTCAGCAGTTTGAGATGGTGGTGTCGTGCAGCAAGGGTACTTACATCCGGACGCTGGCAGAAGACATTGGTAACTTGCTGGGGTGCGGGGCACATTTGGGTGGTTTGCGTCGCCTCACAACAGCCCATTTTGATCTGAGCGAGGCTGTTACGATAGAACAGCTTGAGCAAATGTCGTTAGAGCAGCGGGATGCAACCCTGTTGGGAGCGGACGCCTCGATTAAAGATTTGCCACAAGTCAGTATCGACGACGATAGCGTATTTTATTTATTACGCGGTCAAGAAGTGTGGAAGTCTGGCCTAAATATTGAAGGTATGTTCAGACTGTATTCGCCGCAAGGAGTTTTTCTTGGCATAGGTGAACAAACCTCACGTGGTTCTATCGCCCCAAAGCGTTTACTCCGCCAGGTCTTGTAAGGCCTTCATTCAGCCCATTTGTATGCCTACCTTTTCGGTAAGTCCGGCATCCTGGTTTTAGTCATCAGCAAGCACTCGTCCATTCAAACGATCAAATCACTGGTTTATTGAACTTAGCGGTAATTAGCGATATAATAAAAAGTTGATTGTAAATGAATGCTCTAGCGGGCTAGATGTTCCTGCATTTGCATTGACGCACAACACATCTCACAACATTAGGATTAAGTTATGGCAATTACAGTTCAAGAAACAGCAAAGATTGTTGCTGATTTCCAACAAGCTCCGAACGATACAGGTAGCCCAGAAGTTCAAGTTGCACTTCTTAGCGCCCGTATTACTTATTTGACCGAGCATTTCAAAAGCAATGCCAAGGATCACCACTCCCGTCGTGGTCTGCTGAAGTTGGTAAGTCAGCGTCGTAAACTGCTGGACTACCTCAAGCGTAAGAATGCTGATCGCTATCGTACATTGATCGAGCGCTTGGGTCTGCGTAAGTAATCATCGCGCACTTGTGAACTCATAAATAAGCCGAAAGCAAAGCGGAGACGCAATGCTTATCGGCTTATTTTTTTATTAAAGGACAAATATTGTGACGGCAATCAAGAAAACGATTACCTATGGTCAGCATGAGCTGACACTTGAAACCGGAGAAATTGCACGCCAGGCTGATGGCGCCGTGATGGTCAGCTATGGTGATACCGTAGTGCTGGTGAGTGTAGTGGGCAAACGTGAAGTGAAGGCTGGTCAAGACTTCTTCCCATTGACTGTGGATTACCAGGAAAAAACCTACGCTGCCGGCAAGATCCCAGGTGGTTTCTTTAAGCGTGAAGGTCGTCCCTCTGAAAAGGAAACACTGACTTCCCGTCTGATCGACCGCCCATTGCGCCCACTATTCCCTGAAGCCTTCTACAACGAAGTGCAAGTGGTGGCGACCGTGATGTCTTCCGACCCTGAAATTGATGCGGATATTCCAGCAATCATTGGTGCTTCCGCTGCGTTGGCGATTTCCGGTATTCCATTCTATGGCCCGATTGGTGCCGCACGTGTTGGTTACATCAATGGCGAATATGTATTGAACCCGACAGCTTCCCAGTTGAAGGAAACCGCGCTTGATCTCGTGGTAGCTGCCACTGACAGCGCTGTGTTGATGGTTGAATCTGAAGCCAAGGAGTTGCCAGAAGACGTCATGTTGGGCTCCGTCGTTTACGGTCATGAGCAAATGCAGGCTGTGATCAATGCTATTAACGAAATGGCAGCCGAAGTTGGCAAGGAGCCTTGGGATTGGGCTCCTCCGGAGCCTAATACCGACTTGATCTCCAAGGTCGAGGCTCTGGCTGGCGCCGACATCAACGAAGCGTACAAGATCAAGTCCAAGGGTGCACGTTCCGGCAAGCTGGATGAAATCAAGAGCCGTGTGTTGGGCGAATTGATTACAGAAGAAACCTCTACTGCTGAAGCTAACGAAATCAAGGGTGCCTTGTTCAACCTGGAAGCCAAGGTTGTGCGTACTCAGATTCTGAATGGCGAACCACGTATTGATGGTCGTGATACGCGCACTGTGCGTCCAATTAGCATTCGCACTGGCGTACTGCCACGCACCCACGGTTCCGCCCTGTTCACTCGTGGTGAAACCCAGGCGCTGGTCGTGGCCACATTGGGTACAGGTCGTGACGAGCAGATCATTGATGCTTTGCAGGGTGAATATGCAGATCGTTTTATGCTGCATTACAACATGCCTCCGTACGCTACTGGCGAAACTGGTCGTGTTGGTACACCTAAGCGTCGTGAAATCGGGCATGGTCGCTTGGCCAAGCGCGCACTGCTGGCAGTATTGCCAAGCCAGGAAGAGTTTGGCTATACCGTACGTGTTGTGTCTGAAATTACTGAGTCCAATGGTTCCAGCTCGATGGCGTCCGTCTGTGGTGGCTGCCTATCCTTGCTGGATGCAGGCGTGCCGTTGAAGGCGCAAGTGGCTGGTATTGCCATGGGGCTGATCAAGGAAGGTAACCGTGTTGCCGTCTTGACCGACATCCTGGGCGATGAAGATCACCTCGGCGATATGGATTTTAAGGTGGCAGGTACTGAAGCCGGTATCACTGCGTTGCAAATGGACATCAAAATTACTGGTATCACTGCAGAAATTATGCGTGTTGCCCTGTCGCAAGCCAAGGAAGGCCGTATGCATATCCTCGGCTTGATGAAGGAAGCGGTTGGTGAGCAGCCGCAGGAGTTGTCCGCATTTGCGCCACGTATTATTACCATGAAGATCAATCCTGAGAAGATTCGTGACGTCATCGGTAAGGGCGGTGCGGTGATTCGTGCGCTGACCGAAGAAACTGGAACAACGATCGATATTGAAGAAGATGGCACGATCAAGATTGGTTGCACCAGTGCAGAAGCTGGTGAAGAAGCCAAGAAGCGTATCGAAGTTATCACTGCTGAAGTGGAAGTAGGCCAGGTCTATGACGGTACTGTGCTTAAGTTGCTGGATTTCGGTGCGATTGTTTCCTTGTTGCCAGGTAAGGATGGCCTGCTGCATATTTCCCAAATTGCCCATCAGCGCGTGAATGCTGTAGCTGACTTCCTGAAGGAAGGTCAAGTGGTCAAGGTCAAGGTGTTGGAAGTGGATGACAAGGGTCGTGTGCGCCTGAGTGCTAAAGCTTTGATTGAAGCGCCTGCTGCAGAAGACTCTTCAGCAACAGTTACTGACCAACAGTAATCTGGTTGCGTTAGCTCAATAAAAAAGCCGGTTTGAAACCGGCTTTTTTATTTGTGTTCACAACATCAGATTTGTTGCTGTGAAGATATGCTCAAGAGTCGAGCATGTAAAAAGCCCATCACCATGAAAATGGATGGGCTTTTTATTGAATGAATGGCAGTGAAATTACTTTGCGACTTGTTTTTCGCGAATTTCATCCAGCGTTTTGCAGTCGATGCAAAGTGTTGCTGTGGGGCGTGCTTCTAGTCGCTTTAACCCGATTTCGATACCGCAACCATTGCAATAACCGTATTCACCTTCATTGATCTTGTTGAGAGTTTCATCAATCTTCTTGATCAGCTTGCGCTCGCGGTCGCGGTTACGCAGTTCCAGCGCCATGTCAGATTCCTGGCTTGCCCTATCATTTGGGTCGGCAAACATGGTGACTTCGTCCTGCATGGTATGCACTGTGCGGTCAATGTCATGACTAAGCTCTGCTTTCCAGTCATTCAAGATTTTCCGGAAATGATCACGTTGCTTATCATTCATGTATTCCTCGCCAGCCTTGGGTTGGTAAGGAACAAATTGTCTTGTAATTGCTTCAGCCATGTGCGCCTTAAGAGTTAACTTTCGATTAACAGAAAAATAAAGCAGGCGCAAGTGTACACTGAATAATTCAGTGATGCAAAAGCCTTGTGCCCCAAGGCTTCAACTCAAATCAAGCCGTTGGTTCGACAATTAAATGGAAGTGAGGCCAGATTCGCGCAATTCCAGTGCTGCCAGCGTGTTCTGCATTAACGTGGCAACGGTCATGGGGCCTACTCCGCCTGGAACGGGTGTGATCCATGCTGCACGCGTTTTTGCGGTTTCAAACTCAATATCGCCACACAAGCTGCCATCCGCTAGGCGATTGATACCGATATCCACGACGATTGCCCCGGGCTTGATCCATTCGCCTTTGATCAGGTGTGGCTTCCCAACAGCGGCTACCACAATGTCCGCTCGCGCAACATTCGCTTGCAGATCTTTGGTGTGACGGTGACAGCTGGTCACGGTGCAGCCGGCTAGCAACAGCTCTAGGGCCATTGGCCGGCCCACGTGATTGGATACCCCAACGACAACCGCGTCCAGCCCAAGTAGTTTGATGCCAGTTGATTGCAGAAGCTTGATGACGCCGTAAGGTGTGCATGAGCGCAATGTCGGTTGACGCACCGCCAGCCTGCCAATGTTGTAAGGGTGAAAGCCGTCCACATCTTTGGCCGCGCTAATTGTTTCGATGATTTTTTTTTCTTCTATATGCGCAGGCACGGGAGACTGCACCAAGATGCCATCCACTGTTTCATCCTCATTGAGTTGCTGAATCAGCGCGAGTAATTCAGCTTCACTGGTGGTGCTAGGCAAATCATAAGCCAGGGAACGAATGCCGGTTTTCTCGCAAGCGAGTCTTTTATTGCGCACATAGATAGCAGAAGCAGGGTCAGCGCCAAGCAGGATCACGGCCAAGGTCGGCGCACGCAATCCTTTTTCCAAGCGATTGTCTATTAAGGATTTTGTTTCGGAAAGCGTGACTTCAGCGATGGATTTTCCGTTGATGATGTTGGCGGTCATGACAAGTTTTTTCAAAAATAATGCGACATTTTAGCAGAATCAGTTTGACCTTCCCGCTAGAGTGCGCTATATTTCTCGCCCTCGGGGTGTAGCGTAGCCTGGTAGCGCGCCTGGTTTGGGACCAGGATGTCGGGAGTTCGAATCTCTCCACCCCGACCAGTTTTGTAGTAAGTCTAGATTGCCCGACAATCTGCCCGTAGCTCAACCGGATAGAGCACCAGCCTTCTAAGCTGGGGGTTACAGGTTCGATTCCTGTCGGGCAGGCCATGACACTGGTTATTCAGTTTCAATGGTGGCTGTAGCTCAGTTGGTAGAGCCCTGGATTGTGATTCCAGTTGTCGTGGGTTCGAGCCCCATCAGCCACCCCATTCCCCATCAAAAAATATAAGCTCTTCAGCTTGAGGCCATCACCTCAAGCCCAGTATGCTGATACTTAGTTAGTATGCATCATAGTCTTCATCATCATCTCCTGCGGTATCGATAAGGTCTTGTATATCGTCTACGCTGATGCCTGTGCCATCGTTGATGGTTTCGATCTTTCGGGATGACAGCCCTAGAACTTCAGTTGCCACGTGCTCTGCTGCATATTGGTTGATCTTGTTGAGCAGTGACTCCATGAATTCTGCAAAGCTGGTTTCTTCGGTCACCACTTCGTAAGTATGATCCAAGGCAATTTGCGCGATGGATGGAAAGTATTCATTGAGGGTATTAATTGCACGTTCGTCTAAAGACATAATGGGCTCCTGAAAATTGTGCCGATATTATCTATGAAATCCTACGCGACTTCCTGATTTATCAAGGCTGGCAGCTTTCAGGGCTTGTCTTGTGTGATTGTGGCGATGTGCTTATAGTAACGTCATGCTTTGTACTCATTATTCCCCCCATATGATTCGCAGAAAGCCTTTCTGATGGTGGCACAGCTACCTGCATTGATCATTATCGATGATGATCCCCTAATCACTGATACCTTACATTTCCTGCTTGGCAAGGATTTTGAGGTGTATGTTGCCGAATCGCGCATGCAAGCAAGGAGCTTATTGCGCCAACTGGAAAGCCCGCCACCATTGGCGCTGGTCGATCTCGGCTTGCCGCCGGTACCCCACAAGCCGGATGAGGGCTTCAAGGTGATTGGGGAGCTATTAGCTCATGCACCCACCATGAAAATTCTGGTATTGTCCGGCCAGAATGAAGAGGCCAACGTCAAGCATGCCTTGGCGTTGGGTGCAGTGGACTTTATTCCCAAGCCTTGTGATGTTGAGCGTTTACGGCAATTGCTGCACAACGCACTCAAGTTACAGGATGCTGAGCTCGGTGAAACGGTTAATGCAGAAGAGGGCGGCGGTTTACTCGGCATCAGCCTGCCGATGCAAACATTGCGTACACAGATTACCCAGTTTGCCGATGCGCCTTTTCCGGTGTTGATTGAAGGGGAGTCAGGTAGTGGCAAGGAATTGGTTGCTAGTTGCCTGCATCGACTCAGTCGGCGCTCACAACAACCCTATCTCTCTCTTAATTGTGCGGCTATTTCCCCGAATCTGGCTGAATCTATCTTGTTTGGGCATGGCAAAGGCTCCTTTACCGGGGCGGCCAATGCACATAGTGGCTATTTTGAGGATGCGGGTGAGGGTACTTTATTCCTGGATGAAATTGGCGAATTACCGTTAGAGCTTCAAGCCAAGTTGCTCAGGGTGTTGGAAAACGGTGAGTATCAGCGCATTGGTGAGACCCAGTCTCGTCGTAGTCGGGCGCGTATTGTCGCAGCGACAAATCGTGACTTGCGGGAAGAAGTGCGTGCAGGCAATTTTCGCATTGATCTTTATCACCGCCTGAGTGTGTTTTCCGTACGGGTTCCGCCATTGCGAGACCTAGAGCAGGATCGCTACGTCTTGCTAGATCATTTCAACCAATTTTATGCACGTGAAACCGGGCAGAAGACTTTTGCGCTTGATGACCAGGCCAAGCAGCGGTGGCTGGGCTATCACTTCCCAGGTAATGTGCGTGAGCTGCGCAATATTATTATCCGCCTGGTGGCTAAATATGCTGGTCAGCTTGTGACAGATGCACAATTGGCAGCCGAGTTGGACTTGATGCATACGGGACTTGGCCAGGCCGCTGCAAATGGTGCTGATGCACCACTTTTGACCGATGAAGCTGCCATGGCAAGCCAGGCACATAAGCATTTGCAAACGCAGGCCAATGTTAATTTGGACCAAGTGCTCAAATCCTGGGAGCGGGCGTATGTTGACGCGGCGATGAGAATTACCCATGGCAACCTGAGCCAGGCGGCCAAGCTGCTGGGTATCAACCGTACCACGCTCTATAGCCGCATCCAGCTGCAGCAGGACTACAAAGGCGAATAGTGTATTACGCCCATTTTGGCCTGAAAGAGCCTCCATTCAAGATAACACCCAATACTGACTTTTTCTTTTCTGGCGGCAATCGTGGTGCAGTGCTGGACGCATTGCGCTATGCCATCTTGCACGGTGAGGGGATTGTCAAAGTTGTTGGCGAAGTGGGTAGTGGCAAGACCATGCTGTGCCGCATGCTGCAAATGCAGTTGCCGGAGCATGTGGATAATGTCTACCTTGCTAATCCGAGTATGGCACCAGAAGACGTGCTGCACGCTATTGCATTGGAGTTACGGCTTGATCTGCCTTCTGGTTTGAGTCGGTTGGAGGTTATGCAACGCTTGCAACAGGTGTTGCTGGAAAAGCACGAAGCCAAACGCCAGGTGGTGGTATTCGTGGAAGAGGCTCAAGGTATGCCGCTGGCGACGCTGGAAGAAATCCGCCTGTTGACCAATCTGGAAACTCGTCACCACAAGTTGCTGCAAATCGTGTTATTTGGCCAGCCCGAGCTGGATGACAACTTGAACCAGCGCGAAATCCGCCAGCTCAAGGAGCGCATTACCCATAGCTTTTATCTTGGTCCGCTGAGCAATGATGAAATTGCGGAGTACCTGATGTTCCGTCTGCGTGCAGCAGGGTATTTCGGGCCGCCATTATTTACCAAGCGGGCAATCAAGCAATTGGCTACGATGGCGCAGGGTTTGGTGCGACGGGTGAATATCCTGGCGGATAAATCCTTGTTGGCAGCATTTGCCGCGAATACTTACCAGGTTACGCCACGACATGTTGCTGCTGCAATACGGGATAGCGAGTTTGCTCAAGAGATAACACGGCCGGCAAGACGCTGGGTAGGGTTTGCGTGGTTCGGAGTATTTTTTGTGATCACTGGCGTGGTGGCTTATGCCTGGAGTCAGGGAGCGCTACCCTGGCCGTCTATGATGAATGCTCAGTTGCGGCAGGAGCCAGTCGAGGCAGTGCAGCCCTTGCTGGAACACGCAAGCAAACTCGCTGAGCCAGACGCAGACGTCATGCAAGAGATAGAACAGCGTGGAGAGGCTTCATTAGCCTGGCTGGGCAGCATTCCGCACGAATATATCACCATACAACTGGCATACCATGCGGCAGGCAGTGCACTGGATCACGAACTCCGGCCGATGGTGGCACAACTGGTGCTTGATAATCTTCATGCCGTGCAGGCTAAAGTTGGTGACAAAGCCAGCGTTATCATATTGTATGGCGCATACAAAAGCCGCCAGGATGCACTGACTGAGCTACAGTCGTTGCCAGCAGCATTACAAACAGGGGCACATTTGCGAACGATTGCAGGTGTTAGGGAAGAACTGTTGCAGCATCAATAACTTGATCACAATTATCTGGTTGTGATCTTCATTTGCAAACATGTACTGATTGTGGGATAAATCCCGGAATATCAACATGATCAGTAGAGGGGATACGTTTTGTCCGGCCAATTGCCAAAAGTTGCCAGCATTCTGCTACTGCCATGTCTGCTTGGCCTGACAAGTTGCGCCCATCAATCTACCGTTTCTCCTTCCACCGGGCACATCGACGAAACGTCATCAACCAAATCTATTCAGCCAGCCGAAATTCCCAAGCCAGTCAAAAGTAGTAGCTACCTGCCGCCACCCAAACCCAGGGCCAAAGAGCAGACTTACAGCGTAGTGGTCAATGATGTGCCGGTTAAGGAAATTCTTTTTGCGCTCGCGCGCGAGAGCAAGCTCAATATTGATATTCATCCTGCCATCCAGGGGCGGGCCACGCTGAATGCCGTTGATCAAACCCTGCCTGCAATTCTGGAGCGTCTCGCCAAGCAAGTTGATTTAACCTACCGTGTAGATGGCAACGTGCTGAGCATTACGCCAGATATGCCAGTGTTGCGCAGTTACAAGGTGGATTATGTGAACATGTCGCGCGATACCACAGGCTTTATCGGTGCGGCAGCGGAGATTGCAAGTACAGGACGGAGCGCATCTACGACCAGCGGGGCAGGAGGGACGTCTAGCTCTAGCACCTCTTCTAGCTCAGGCACGGGAGCCGCCAATAGTTCGCGTACCGCAGTGAATAGCCTGGCTACCAACCATTTCTGGGAAACCCTGATCCAGAATCTGAAAGACATTCTGGCGGAAACCGACAAGGAAGTGATTATTACCCGTAGTGGTACAGCAGCTTCACAACAATCTGCGGAAGCGTCTGTTCCCGAGGGTGGGGATAGAGCTGCCGCGCAGCTATCTGCCTCCCGCAATACAACGCAAGAGCGCGAGGATGCGCGCACCGAGTATAAAACCTTGTTTGCCGCTACTGTGATTGCCAGCCCGGAAACTGGTATTGTCAGTGTGCGAGCAACTCATCGCCAGCACGAAAAGGTGCAGGAATTTCTCGACAAGGTCATGAGCAGTGCCAAGCGGCAGGTATTGATTGAGGCCTCCATTGTTGAGGTCACTTTGAATGACACCTACCAAGCTGGTATTGATTGGACCAAGCTGGGCAATGGCTTCAACATGACGAATCAATTGGGGTTGAGTACAGTGCTGACGCCGGCCGGGATTGCGGGTACGGCAGGAACAACACTACCTTTCAGTATTGGCTATTCTAGCGATAACAGCAGCGTGGATTTTAACTTGCGTTTGCTGCAACGATTTGGCGATACCAAAGTACTTTCCAGTCCAAAATTGATGGTGCTTAATAACCAGACTGCGGTAATGAAGGTGGTGGATAACCTGGTGTACTTCACGATTCAATCCCAGGTCTCACAAGGTGTTGGGCAAGGCTCAACTAATTTACAATCGGTGACGACCACACCGAATACGGTGCCTGTGGGCATGGTGATGAGTGTCACGCCGCAGATCAATGATGCCGGACAGGTGAATATCAACGTGCGCCCCACCATTTCACGTGTGCTGAGTTATGTCGATGATCCCAATCCGCAATTGACGTTAACAAACGGTACGACGACAACTAGAATTGAAAGTAAGATACCGCAAATTCAGGTGCGCGAGTTCGAGTCTGTGTTGCGGGTGAATAGTGGCGATACGGCAGTCCTGGGTGGTTTGATGCAAGACAATATCCAGCAGGCAACAGATAAGGTGCCTGGTATTGCCAAGGTGCCATTAGTGGGTAAGTTGTTCACTGCACGTAGCAATTTCAATGTGAAGACCGAGCTGGTGATCTTCTTGCGTCCAGTCGTGGTGCAGAATGCCAGCCTGGAAAGTGACGAGCTTAATTCATATAAGCAATATTTGCCTGCCCAGCAACTGCAAAGGTTAATTAATGAGTCTGTTAATTAGCGCATTGCAGAAAGCGGAACAAGCCAAACAACAGCCTTTGGAAAAGGCTGAGATTGAGGAGTTTTTGCTGGATATTGCACCGGCTGAGCCTGTGCATGGTGGCGAAGCCAGTCAATCCCAATCTTCGCTCAGTCCTAAATCCAGTCATGCTTCTGAGGAATCCATCGCCCAACAACGCGCAGCAGCACAGCTGTTGGCTGCCAGGTCTGGTGCTGCTAAGCGAGAGACGCTGCTCTCGCCATTTACCCAAGGTTTGTTGTTGTTATTGCTAGTGTTGCTAGTGGGCAGTGGCGTGTTCTGGTATGTCAGTTCCTTGACCCAGCCGGAAGTAATTGTGCCCAGGCCGGTAGTGTTGAATACCGCACCAGACACTAACCTGGAACCTCTCGCAAATGTTGCTGGGCAGGATTCGGTTGCTGAGCCTGATATTAGTGAAGAGGTACATGGCAACACAAGTCCGGCAGAGGTGATGGCAGCTCCTATTACTCCTGTCGACAGCTCCAAGCAGCGTACCAATATCATCCAGCAGCCTTTGCCCCAGGTATTTGGTGAGGTGCCGCAGGCGACGACTAACAGCCAAGTTCAGGTGACGCGTAACCGACCTGTCGCTACAGTCAATCAGCATGTGCTGGAAGCTTATCAAGCATTTAATCTTGGTGATGATGCCGCTGCCCAGCAGGCATATCGACAGGCATTGCAGGCTGATGTACGGAATGTGGATGCGCTATTGGGCATGGCCGCTATTGCTGCACGACATGGTCGCCAGCAGGATGCCGTGAGTTGGTATCAACAAGTATTGCAAGTCGAGCCGCGTAACGGCATTGCCCAGGCGGCATTGCTGGATTTGCAAGGCTTGGCTGATCCGTTGAGCAATGAAACTCGACTCAAAAATCTTATTGCCCAACAACCAGAGGCAGCCTACTTGCATGCTGCATTGGGACATCATTATGCTGAGCAAGGGCAATGGCCGTTGGCACAGCAGTCTTATTTCCAGGCGCATCATCTCGATGCGGCCAATCCTGAATATGCCTTCAACTTGGCAGTGAGCCTGGATCAATTGGGTAAATCCAACTTGGCATTGCAATATTATCAGCAAGCCCAGGCATTGCTGGCTGGTAAGGAATCACCCAGCGTAAATCAGGCGCAGTTGGCTGCCAGGATACGCCAGCTTCAGTAACACTTTCCGTGCATAGGATATGCTCACGGCCTGGTGTGTCCGGGCCAACACATAACGGATGTAAGATTCATTCATGGTAGAACAACGTCGCAAGCTCCGCTTGGGAGAGCTCATGGTGCAGCAAGGCCTGATCAGTCAGGATCAGCTGCGTATTGCCCTCATGGAGCAGGAGCAGAGCAATATCCCGCTGGGACGCCAATTAGTGCGTCTTGGCTTTGTTACTGAGGCGATGGTGCGTGATCTGGTGGCGCATACCATAGGCCAGGAAAGTATCGACCTTTCCACGGTGGTGGCAGATGCTGAGGCGTTGAAGATGGTGCAAGAAGGCTTTGCGCGCCGTTATCATATCCTGCCCGTGGCGTTTGATGCCAACACGCGTCAGTTGACGGTGGCAATGTCCGATATGTTCAACGTGGTAGCACTGGATCAATTACGTGCCACCGTCGGTTCACAGGTGCAGGTGAAGCCGGTGCTGGCGGCAGATGCCCAGCTTGAAGATTATATTGACCAGTTCTATGGTTACGAGCTTTCTGTTGATGGCATCTTGCGCGAGATCGAAACTGGGGAAATTGACTACCAGAGTTTGCAGGCAGGCGGGGATGAATACACCCAGCCTGTGGTGCGCTTGGTGGGTGCCTTGCTCATGGATGCAGTGAAGCGCGGGGCTTCGGATATCCATTTCGAGCCGGAATATGCTTTCTTGCGCATCCGCTACCGCATCGATGGCGTATTGCAGCAAGTGCGTAGCTTGCACAAGACCTATTGGCCCGGTGTCGCCGTGCGCCTCAAGGTGATCTGCGGCATGGATATCGCCGAGACGCGTTCTCCACAAGATGGGCGCCTGAACATGAATCTCTCAGGCAGGCCGATCGATTTTCGTGTTGCAAGCCACCCCACTATTCATGGCGAGAATATCGTGCTGCGGGTGCTTGATCGGGAAAAATCGATCATCCCACTTGAGCGCATGGGCTTGCGCGATCAGGCACTGGATGAATTGAAACTCATGATGACGCGGCCAGAAGGGATTGTCATCGTGACCGGGCCGACTGGCAGCGGTAAGACCACGACGCTATATTCCTTATTGTCATTCCTCAATACAGAGGGGGTCAATATCATGACCCTGGAAGACCCGGTGGAGTATCCCGTCACCATGATGCGCCAGACCTCGGTGGCAGAAGTGAACAAGGTGGATTTTGCCAACGGCATCCGCTCCATCATGCGCCAGGACCCAGACATTATCCTCGTTGGCGAGGTGCGTGATGCTGACACGGCCACCATGGCGTTTCGCGCCGCGATGACCGGGCACCAGGTTTTCACCACGCTACATACCAATTCTGCACTGGGTACTTTCCCGCGTTTGCTTGATATTGGCATTTCGCCTGACATCATGGCGGGGAACATCATCGGTGTGGTGGCGCAACGCTTGGTGCGGGTGCTATGCCCCCATTGCAAGGAAGCTTATGCTCCTAACGATGACGAGCGCAAATTGCTGGGCAAGAATGTCCGGCTAGATTTGCGCATCCACCGAGCGATCGGGTGCAAGCAATGCGGCTATGCCGGTTATCGTGGACGCATGGCGATCATGGAGTTGTTGCGGGTAGATAGCGAGATGGATGCACTGGTGGCGCGCCGTGCGCACTTTGACGAAATGCGAGACCTTGCCCTGAAAAAAGGCTTTGTCACGCTGGCAGAAGATGGCATCCGGCGCATTATCGAAGGACACACCAGCTTGTCCGAGGTGATGCGGGTGATTGATCTTACCAGTCGCATCAATTAACGCCTGCAAACATGCCCTCGTTCACTTACAAAGCGGTCGACCAAACAGGCAAGGCGGCACATGGCCAGATTGATGCCTTGAACGAGATTGACCTGGAGTTGCGCCTCAAGCGCGTGGGCCTGGACTTGATCACCTTCCGGCCTTCCAGCCTGAGACCCTCGGTGTTGAGTCGCCGTAAGGTCAGTTTGCAGGATTTAGTGATTTTCTGCTTTCAGTTGGAGCAACTCACAACAGCGGGTGTGCCATTGCTCGAAGGGCTGGTGGACTTGCGGGACAGTACTACCAATCTGCATTTCCAGAAGATTATCGGCTCCTTGGTGTCATCGGTGGAGGGCGGCAAGATGTTGTCGCAGGCATTGGCCGAGCACCCTTACGTTTTTAACCGTGTATTCGTTAGCCTGATCAAGGCTGGCGAGCAAACCGGGCGCTTGCCGGAAATTTTTCGCCATCTTGCCGATACCTTAAAGTGGCAGGATGAGCTGATTGCGCAAACTCGCAAATTGCTCGCCTATCCCATGTTTGTGTTGGTTGTGGTTGTCGCTGCAGTGATATTCCTCATGGCCTATCTGGTGCCGCAGATGGTGTCTTTTCTCGGCAATATGGGCCAGGCTCTGCCATTGCAGACGCGTATTCTGATTGCGGTGTCGAATGCTGTCGTGGATTATTGGTGGTTGATGCTCGGCCTGCCGATGCTAACAGTGATCCTGCTCAGCATCGCCATCCATCGTAGTCAGGAAGTGCGCTATCGGTATGATCAGGCCAAGCTGAATTTACCGGTGACAGGCAATATCCTTAGTAAAATCATCCTGGCGCGCTTCTCGCGTTATTTTGCGTTGATGTACCAAACGGGCATCCCTGTGCTGGATGGCATACGCAGTTGCGAAGAAGTGGTGGATAACCTCGTAGTAGCGGAGGCATTGAATCGGGCGTTGCAACAGATTAATGCGGGGGAGAGCATGAGCGACAGTTTTCGTAATGTTGGGCTGTTTCCACCGCTGGTAGTGCGCATGATACGCGTGGGGGAAAGCACAGGCGGGCTGGATAAGGCCTTGCTCAATGTCAGTTATTTCTATGATCGGGATGTCAACGAATCGGTGGAAAAATTGCTCAAGATGATAGAGCCCGCATTGACCGTGATACTAGGTGCCATCCTTGCCCTGATCATGTTTTCGGTGCTTGGTCCGGTGTACGATTCCTTTAGCCAACTCAAATTATAGCCCTATGTTCGAACGTCTCATTCTTTGTGCAACGCATGACCGGCTGATTGCTGGCCGATGGCGTTTTGGTCGTTTGCGCGGGATAGAGATATTCGATAACCAGCCGCAAGGGCATCTAGAGTTCACCGAATTCCTGATGCAGCATCATTACATCCCGACTTATCTCATGGTGGATGCGCTGGAAGAAGATTTCCACTTGGAAGTCTTGCCCCATACTTCAGGACGCTCACGCAAGGAGTTGTTGCAGCGCAAACTCAACCAGGTCTATCGGAATACCACCCTCAAGGCGGCACAGTTTCTTAACCGTGAGCGTGACAAGCGCCGTGATGATCGCTTCCTCTTTGTGGCACTGAACAACACCGACAGCCTGCAACCTTGGCTGGATGCGCTGGTGGCGCAGCAAGTGCCGCTTGCCGGTGTGTATAGCTTGCCTATGGTCAGCCAGCTTTTGTTGAGCAAGCTCAAGTTCAAGGCCAATGATATTTTGCTTAGCGAGCAACTTTCATCAGGGCTGCGCCAAAGCTATCTGCACCAAGGGCGATTACGGATTAGCCGCTTGGTGCAGATACCCCCCGAGGCTTATCAGAAAATCTCATATTTCCACTTGGTGGAAACAGACAAGGCCAGGTTGTACCTATTAAGCCAGCGCCTAATTGCGCGTGATACTGCCCTCAGGGTGGTGGTGCTTACCCCTGCGCAAGATGCAGAGCAGATCAGTCGCAATATCCAGCAGGAACAGGGCCTGCAATGTGAGCCAATTCATCTGGTACAACTGGCGAAAAATCAGGGATTGCCGCTGGAGCTGGTGCGACAGTGGCCTGAGCTGGTGCATATGCAGATGCTGGCCCGCGGGCATCGACCAGACAACCTCGCGCCAGAGCCACTGGTCAAGACATACCGGATGGAGCTCCTGCGCAAGGGCTTGGTGCTGTCGGCATTGATCGTGGCAGTGCTGGGATTGCTCATCACTTTGCTATACCTGGCGCAATCGCTTGATGAGGTGCAACAGTTACATGAGCGCGCCATTGAAACGCGTCAACAGGAGCAGCGCTATAACGAGATTGCCAATAACTTCCCCGCGACACCTATCCAGGGCATGGATTTGTCAGTGGCGGCTAATGTGCACGATGCCATCATCAGGCAGGAGGCCAGCCCTGCCAGGATGCTGCTGGTATTGAGTCAAGTGATGGACCAGATGAGCAACATCCAATTAAACCGTTTGCGTTGGGTGATGAGTGACGATATTGGTATCAAGGATGAAGACAACGCGAATACTGCTACGTCGACAACCCCTGCTAATGTGGGTGCAGTGTTGTACCAGATTGGGTTTATGAGCGGCGAAATTCGCGGCTTCAATGGTGATTATCGCGCCGCGTTGGACATGGTCAATCATTTTGCCGAAACACTGAAATCGAATGTTGCCATACAGGAAGTAAGTGTGGTGCAGCAGCCTGTGAATGTGAGCTCTTACTCCAGTTTGCAGGGCAGCACATCAGATGAGCGCACTGCCCAAAATGAAAAAGCCGTGTTCAAGCTCAAGCTGGTGTTGAAACCCGAGGTCAGGCCATGATCATGAAGCTGAGTCGACAAGATTGGCACCGGCTGGCATTGCCCTTGTTGGCATTGCTGGTTGCCATGGTATTTGCGATCGGCATTGTGACCTATGCGCAGATTTATCGTGAGGAGGTTGGGCAGCGGCTGCAACAGCAGCAAAACCAATTGATGCAGGCGCGTTCGCGCTTATTATCGTCAGACCAGGAGCGGGATAACATCATGCGCTACCTACCTGTGTACCAACGCCTGATACACCAAGGTTTTATTGGCGAGGAGCGCCGCATTGAGTGGGTAGATGCACTGCGTAATATCCATCAGTCCGAGCGCTTGTTTGGTATCAAGTACAGTATCGGGGCACAAGCGACTTATCAACCAAGCTTTATTGGCAATACCGCACCTTTCACCTTGTACCGCTCCATCATGAAGCTGGAGCTGCCCTTGCTGCATGAGGGCGATATGCTTGCGCTGCTAGATGGCCTCAAGCATCAACAGAGCACACCTTTCCTCGTGCGGGATTGCACTATCACCCGTAACGCCATGGCGGCAACGACGACATTAACGCCAGTTGCGACCATGTCCTGCGATATTGATTGGCTGACTTTACACGAATCTACAATAGGAGCTACGCCATGATGCGAGTGCTCTTGATTGCCCTGTTATTTTTGACACATGCCAGCATGGCAGCAGAGCCATTCGGACGTTTGTTCACTACTCCGCTTGAGCGAAGCAACCTGGAGAAATTACGCCAGAGCCAACGTGGGCAATTGCTGGAGCAAGTCTCCCAACCTGAGGCTCCAGCTCACATGCCAGCTACGGTGCCATTACCCACACCAGATCTTAGTGTGCAAGGCTATGTAAAGAGGAGTGATGGTGGCAAGGGCACAGTCTGGATCAATCACCAGCCAGTGCAGGAAGGCAGCAACAATGGCCAAGTGCAGGTAGGCACAGTGAATCAACAAGGCGTACCGCTGACTGTGCATGAAAATGGGCAGCATGTGCGCCTCAAGGCAGGGCAAGTATTCAACCCGGAAACCGGGCAGATCATTGAGCGCAATGTGCATACGACGCCTGACGTACCCACCAGCGCGGCTGAGCAAGGCGTGATTCGCTAGGTGGTGGCGTGATGCCGTTTGACAATCACTATTTCCCTTGTCGTCACCAGCGAGGCGTTGCTCTGCTATTGTTGGTCTCTATCATAGGTATCGCAATGCTTACCTATTTACTCGGATCGCTTGATAATTTGTCAATTAAGGCTCGCCAAGCTGAAAAATTTGACGATGCACTAAATAATGCTCGCGAAGCTATCTTTGCTTATACATTAGGTCGTATCGGGAATGGGGAATGGCCTGGTGGGATGCCAATACCTGATTATCTTGCGGAAACACCTCCTGTTTATGACGGAGAGCCGGATGGTGGATGTATGGATGCTAGCAAAGCCAATGGTTTGCCACTGATTTCCTCCGGCCAGAATATGCGCTGCCTGGGACGTTTGCCTTGGCGCCGCCTTGCCATGATGACGGCTAGTACGAGTCAGCAGGATAGTATCGGGGAGATGCCTTGGTATGCTGTGTCCGCTAACTTGGTGGATGGTACATGCATGATGGTTAATCCCGGGATCTTGAGGATGCAATATCAAGGATATGTTTGTAATCCATCAGGGGGCAGCCTCGCTCATCCATGGCTCACTGTGCGTGACCAGCGGGGCAATGTTTTGAGTGATCGAGTGGCATTTATCGTGATGCTGCCAGGTCAACCTTTAAACAATCAGTATCGGGCAGTTGCACCTGCAACTGATGTGACAAATTATCTTGATAAGCTAGTGGTGTCTGACGACTGCATCAAACCTTGTGTGCCAGGGAGCTATAGCAATGCAGATATGGATAATGATTACATTATTCCTGGGCAAGAGCAGATAAATGTAGCGAATGACAGATTGCTCTATGTGACGATAGATCAACTTGTGCCTATGCTGGAAAAGCGGGTAGCTCAGGAGGTCAAGAAGGCACTGGATTACCCGCGCATTTATGGAGTGTCTTATAGGCCATGGTTGTTACCTTTCAAGAATCCAGAGTTACTTACAAATTTTGCTTGGGTCGATGGTGAGTATAGTTCTAAAGGATTGGTCCCATTCGTTATTTGTGAGGCTAGTAGTACACAAAAAAATTGCAATCCTAATCAATTGTATCGCTTACGCTTAATTGTAAAAGAACCAGAGTTGAAAGAACATTCCGGAACTCTGAGTGGAATGACATTAGAAGAAATGTTGACATATCTTAATTACTTTGAAGATAAGGGGAAGTGCACAACGATTGATGTCACTACTGTGAATTCAAATAATCCTAATTATAAATGTGAGGATACATTAGATACCGGGTTGCCTAGTGGGGTAACCAAGCGAATAGTAAAAATAAATATACCTAGTATGAAAAAGCAACAAAGTTATTTTGTACTAGATTCAACTACACATGCGCGGCGTATTTTCTTAACAAAATATGGCACTTTAAAAGAAGTACTGACAATCAAAGACTATGATGGTATCAATCTTGTTGGCAAGGCACGTTTAGACTCTGTAGCACCAATTAGTGAGGAGTCAATGCTGGCTACTCAAATTCAGTATCCTATTCTGCCTGATTGGTATAGAGATAATCAGTGGTATCAATACATTTATGCTGCACTAGCACCTGCTTATCAACCAAATGCTAGTCGTTCTTGTTCTGAAGGGTGTTTGCAAGTTGTCATGCATGGCCAGACCAAGGCGGATAATTTACCACTGGTTGTAATGAGTGCAGGTGTGGCGCTTAATCAGACGCTTTTGAAGTCAGGCGAGCAGTTTAATTCCAGCAATCCAGCCCAACAGAGGAATAGTGCTAATTTGCAAGATTATTTTGACAGTGTGAATAATGTCTCAGAAGCTTTGATATTTGATCAACAATGGCCGCTAACCTCTACGTTTAATGACCAGGTAGTGTGGTGATGAGCCGCTATCAAGGGTTTACCTTAGTCGAAATGGCGATGGTGCTGGTGATAGTAGGTTTCGTCATAAGTGCTTTGCTTATCCCAATCGGAGCTCAACGGGATATTCATTATATTGAGGCTAATCGTAGTGCGTTGAAAACGATTAATGAGGCCATCATTGGGTTTGTCGTTCTAAATGGCCGATTACCTTGCCCTGCTCCTGCTATGTCTGCTGATGTGGAGTTAACTAACGGGGGAATAGAAGATTGTTCAAGCAATCAAGGGAAGGAGGGGTTCTTACCTTGGCGTACTCTCAGTGTTGATGCTACCGATGCATGGCGCGGAAGATGGCATTATCGGGTAGATCAAGGGTTTACCAATTCGACCAGTTTTAGTACTAAGATGTTGGCTGCCCCAACAACTCAATTCTTATTTATTGATGATCTAGATTTGCAGGATGCTAATGGTAATAGCCTCTTGTCTAGCAGCGCGCCAGAAAGGCCGTTGGCTATTGTATTTTCTGCTGGTAAAAATCTAATGGCAGATGGGCACAATGCAGTGGTCGACAATGTGTACCAAGTTAGTGATTTCTCTAACAATTATGATGACATGTTGATTTGGCTTTCTCGCCCTATATTACTCAATAAGCTTATTGCTACTGGTCGATTGCCATAGTCCCTGAGTTCCTGAAGAATTTGCTTAGTACATGAAGGGTGATTAAAATGATTGCATTGCAATCATTTTTTGAGGTGCTACATGGCAAGTTTGACCATCAGAAATCTGGACGATGCTTTAAAAACCAAGTTACGCTTGCAGGCAGCTGAGCATGGGTGGTCCATGGAGCAGGAGGCCCGCGAAATCTTGCGGCGTGCGGTAAGTGAGCCTGGCACGGAGTTGGGTTTTGCGCAGAAGATTCGACAACGGTTTGCTGGGCTTGAGGGTGAGTTGGAGATTCCCGCGCGACAAACCGTGCGCCAGATTGCACTGGAAGATTAAGTGATGCAACGTGGTTTTATGCTGGATACCAATGTATTGTCTGAGTTGATTCGTGCCAAGCCAGATGCGCAAGTGTTGGCTTGGTTTGCCGACAAGCCACAGGCGCAGCTGTATACCAGCAGCATTACACAGGCTGAAATGTTGTTGGGCGTCGCTTTACTGCCGTTGGGAAAGCGACGGGAAGTGTTGGCACAGGCTGTCATGAATATGTTTGATGAAGATTTCAGTAGCAATTGCATGCCTTTTGATCATCGAGCTGCGCAAGAATATGCGTTGCTGGTTGCTGCACGTCAGGCTGGAGGTATGCCCATCAGCACGGAAGATGCTCAGATTGCTGCGATTGCACTGTGCAATAACTGCGCGCTGGTCACGCGCAATACCAAAGATTTTGCCAATATTAAAAATCTGACACTGATTAATCCTTGGCAGCCTGCTTGATGAACGACAACCAATTACTTCGCTACAGCCGCCACATCCTCCTGCCGCAAATCAGTTATGAAGGGCAGGAGCAGCTCGTCAACAGTCATGCCCTGGTGATAGGCGCGGGTGGTTTGGGCTCACCTGTGGCGCTTTATCTCGCTGCGGGTGGTGTGGGCAAACTCACGATCTGCGATTTTGACGAGGTGGACCTTACCAACCTGCAACGACAAATCATTCATACTACAGCTGCCGTGGGGCGCAACAAGGCGCAATCGGCGGCAGAAACCATTGCCAGCATCAACCCGGAAGTGACAGTCCATGCCATGCAGCAGCGTGTAGATGAAGCCAGCCTGCGGGAGCTGGTGCATGCTGCAGATGTGGTGATTGATTGCACAGACAACTTTACGGTGCGTTATGCCGTGAATCAGGTCTGTGTGGAATTGCACAAACCGTTGGTGTCAGGTGCCGCGATTGGCTTTGAGGGGCAGGTGACGGTATTCGATATGCGCCATGACGATAGCCCTTGCTATCACTGCCTGTTCCCCAATCTTGGTGGTGACGAAGGACTGCGCTGTGCAGAGAATGGCGTGTTTGCCCCGCTGGTGGGCATGATAGGCACTACCCAGGCAGCAGAGGCGATGAAGTTGCTGCTGGGCCTGGGCAGGAGCTTGCAGGGCAGGTTGCTGCTACTAGATACCATCACCATGGAATGGCGCAGCCTCAAGCTGGCAAAAGACCCGACCTGCCAGGTTTGCCAGCACCAATAATCTAGCTTACTTGCTGCCACCCACCAGTGCTTTTACCGCACTAACGACATCTCCCGGCATCACCACAATCTTGCTGTTGTTGGCGTTAGACATGCGCTGCAAGGCCTGGATATAACGGTCACCCAGCAGGAAGGTGGCGGATGTGTCGTTGTGCTGCACGGCTTCTGCAATCAAGCGGATGGACTCTGCCGACGCTTCTGCAGCTACTTTTTGTGCTTCTGCATCTTTTCTTGCAGCTTCCAGGCGGGCCTCGGCATTGAGGATGAGAGATTGCTTGTCGCCTTCGGCGCGTGTCACCACGGCAACGCGCTCACGCTCGGCAGAGGCTTGCTGCTCCATGGCATTTTGCATATTCGCCGAGGGCTTGATGTCTTGAATCTCTACTGACTTGACGGTCAGGCCCCAGTCAGAGGCTTCGTCGGCAATGGCTGTTTTCAATTCGGTCTTGATGCGCTCGCGTGAAGTGAGGGCTTCATTCAAATCCATGCCGCCGATAATCGAACGCAGGTTGGTCTGCACCATGTTGCGCATGGCTTCGCGGAAATCCTCAATGCCATAGACCGCACGCTCGATATTGGTAACTTTGATGAAAGCCAGGGCATTGGCGAGGATGACGGCATTATCCTTGGTGATGACGTCTTGTTCAGGGACATCAAGGATGATGTCCTTGGTCGTGACTTTATAGGTCACCTTGCTGAAGATAGGGTTGATGATATGCAGGCCGGGGGTGAGTACAGCGTTGAACTTGCCCAAGCGCTCCACGACCCATTCCTCGCCTTGCGGTACGATGCGTATGCCTTTCCAGGCCAGTACGGCTGCCGCCGCGATCAATACAAATGCAAACTCGAACATGGTCTCTCCTCGGAGTTGTTATGGTTGGGTTCTTTTACTCACGCGCAGTCGGTTACCTTCCACGGCGACAATCACCGCTTCGCTACCGGCCTCGATTTCTTCATTGGCGATGGCAATCCACAGGCGACTGCCCAGCACGCCTTGGGCAAACTCGATTTGGCCGTTTTGTCGAGGGCTGACAGCGACAGTGATGATCCCGATACGGCCAATTTCATCACCGCGTGATTGCCCGATGTTGGAGTCATTGTGTTCGCGGCGGTAGAACTGCTTCCAGATCGCAAGGGAGCCAAGCGAAAGCACAGCAAAAATCAACAACTGCCACGCGACCGCCAGGGATGGTGCCAGGGAGGTCAGTAATGCCAGGCCCAGCGCGGCGATGCCAAACCAGAGGATGTACAGCGTACCTGTCAGCATTTCCAGCGCAATGAGGGCTAACCCAAGTATGGCCCAGATCCATAGCGGTTCCAGCATGTTGATTGAATCCCGGTGATTGTTTAGTGCGTCATCGTACCAGAACTTTACGTCTTGCTTGCGGTCTGGCAGCGGGGGGGAATTTTCGAGCACGAGGTTGAAGCTTGAACTTTATCTTTTCAACATCAAGGAGGTCGTGATGAAATTTCCCACAGCGGGTTTTCTTTTGACATTAGCATTTACACCGGCAGTTCATGCCGCTACTACCATCAGCACCATGGATGAATGGGACGGTTCCGTCTCTCCATTTGGCACACCAGATACCGCGACTTATGGTCAAACAATTACCATTGGTGAGCAGGATCAAGTGTTGCAATCTTTCTCTTTTGTCCTGACCGCGCTAGAGGCGCCATTCACTATCGAGGTGGGCACCTGGACGGGTTCACGCGTTGGTGAAGTGCTTTATCAATCTGATCCATTCAGTTTTTCTGCCAGCAGTGAATATACCGAAATTACTGCTTATCCTTCTGTCACCCTGGCGGGAAATCAGCAATACGTACTGTACTTCACCACTTCTGGAATCCAGGGTGATAGCACCAGTACCAATGAATGGGCTTTCGCGCCAGATACGGCCTATACCGGCGGTAGCTTCGTTTACCTCAATAATGGCAATGATCGTAGCCAGTTGACGGGGGCTGCCTGGAATACATCCCTGGGTGGCGATTTGGCCTTTACCGCAACCCTGGCACCAGTGCCGGAGCCTAGCGCCTATGGCATGATGTTGCTAGGTCTGTCTCTGGTCGGGTTTGTCGCACGCCGCAAGATGTCTAGCTAGGCATCAAACCAGCACAACAAAAAGCCGGCATTGCCGGCTTTTTGTTTGATATCGTTGCCTGCGGAAGATGATGCAGATTACACTGCCAGCAAAAAAGGGAGGGCATATGCAGATTTTCTTGCTGGTATTGCTGGTGGTGGCCGTTGTGTATTTCATCATGGTCTATAACGGCCTGGTAAGTCTCAAGAATAATGTCGAAAAGGCATGGGCCAATATTGATGTCTTGCTCAAGCAGCGTCATGACGAATTGCCCAAGTTGGTGGATACCTGCAAGCAATATATGCAGCATGAGCAGGCAACCTTGCAGCAGGTGATACAGGCACGTTCACGTGTGCAGGAGGCCAGCCAGCATCATGATGTGGCGGCGCTGGGCGCAGCAGAGGGCGCGTTGCGTGCCGGCTTGGGGACATTGTTTGCGCTGGCGGAAGCATACCCTGAGCTGAAAGCCAATGAGCAGTTCCTGCATTTGCAGGCGCGCATCAGCAATCTTGAAAACGCAATCGCTGACCGACGCGAGTTTTATAACGACAGTGTCAACCTGCACAATGTGCGTATCGCACAGTTTCCTGACCTGCTGGTAGCCCGTACCCTGGGTTTCAACCGCGAGACAATGCTGCGTTTTGCCCGCAGTGAACTCAAGGATGTTGATATCGCTGCGCGCTTCAAGTCGTAGTCGCAGGACTGGTTTCTCACCCATGAGGTTGATGTGGCGCGGTTGGCGTAGCTACTACCTTGATTGCCTGAGTGGTGCGGCATATCTGGCATTGCTGTTGGTTGCATTGCAGTTGAATGACCGCCAGGCATCCATGGTGTGCGTGCTGCTGGTGGCGGTGATCAGCTTTGTTGCCTGGATAGGCAGCAACAAACGTAGCCGCATGATTGCCGACCTGCCTACTTCGCGTATTGCTTCTGCTGCGCAAGGATATGTGGAGCTTTATGGCAGGGCAGTACCCGATCCTGAACATTTGATCGTCAGTCCTTACTCCGCTGTTCGTTGTGTCTGGTATCGCTTCCAGGTATTCCAGCGCCGTGATCGGCGCCATTGGCAGCTGGTGCATGAAGGTAGCAGCCACGAAACCTTTGTCATCAGTGATGGTTCTGGCCAGTGTTTTGTCGACCCTGACCATGCCGAGGTGATTGGACCCGAACGCAGGGTAAGCTATGCCGGAGACTACAAGCGGGTGGAAGATATCCTGTTCGCCGGGTCTATTTATGTGCTGGGTGAATTCAGCACAGTGGGTGGTGCCAATATGCCACTCAATCAGAAAGAGGATGTCGCTGAACTATTGGCTGAATGGAAGCGTGATAAGGCCGGTTTGCTGGAGCGCTTTGATCTGGATGGCAATGGTGAAATCGATCTCAAGGAGTGGGAGTTGGCGCGTCGTGCCGCAGTGCGCGAGGTGGAAAAACAGCATAGGGTATTGCGTGCATCGCCCGGAGTGCATGTGATGCGCGCCCCTGCAGATGGTCGCCTGTTTTTGCTTTCCAGCTTGTCACCCCAAGGCTTGAAGCGACGCTATCAACGATGGTGCTGGCTGCATGGATTGATATTTGTCGGGATGTTGCTGGTGTTATTGCGCTTAATGGCCGGCAGCTAGGTTTTTAGCGTAACAGGTGATGGCGGTGAGGGCGCTATGCTAAAATCCCACCCCTATGAATACCGACACTACAGCAAGCCAAACACTGGATAAATCCTTTGAACCCAAGAACATAGAAAGCCGCTGGTACCAATTCTGGGAAGACCGCGGCTACTATGCAGCAGGGCTGGATGCCAGCAAACAAGACAATTTCTGTATCCTGCTGCCGCCACCGAACGTGACCGGTACGCTGCACATGGGCCATGGTTTCAACCAGACCATCATGGATGCGTTGACGCGCTATCACCGCATGCGTGGCGCCAATACCCTGTGGCAGCCGGGTACCGACCATGCGGGCATTGCCACGCAGATCGTGGTGGAACGCCAGCTCGATGCGCAAGGCGTCAGCCGTCACGACCTCGGGCGTGACAAGTTCCTGGAAAAAGTCTGGGAATGGAAGGAATACTCTGGCGGCAGCATCACCAAGCAAATGCGTCGCCTGGGCACTTCGCCCGACTGGAGCCGCGAACGCTTCACCATGGACGAAGGTCTGTCACGCACCGTCACCGAAACCTTCGTGCGTCTCTACAACGAAGGCCTGATCTACCGCGGTAAGCGCCTGGTGAATTGGGACCCCAAACTGCACACCGCGGTGTCCGATCTCGAAGTGATCTCAGAGGAAGAAGACGGCCACCTCTGGCATATCCGTTATCCCCTGGCTGATGGCAATGGCGAGCTGACGGTGGCGACGACCCGTCCCGAAACCATGCTAGGCGACGTCGCCGTGATGGTACACCCCGAAGATGAACGTTATGCTCACCTGATCGGCAAGCAGGTCAAGCTGCCCCTTTGCGAGCGTGAAATCCCGGTGATTGCCGATGACTATGTAGATCGCGAATTCGGTACCGGCGCGGTCAAGGTGACGCCTGCGCATGATTTCAACGACTATGCCGTATATCAGCGCCATCCTGAGCTTCCATTATTTAGCATCATGACGTTGAGTGGTTTAATCGCTCCACTAGGCATGCTTGATACAGATGATGCAGCTTTTTTGACAAGGAATATGTCCTCGGCAGATCTTATAAAAGCTCCTGAAGGTCATCCAATTTTCCAATATGAAATTGAGGGAAAAATTGTTCCACAGAAGTTTATTGGTCTAGATCGTTTTGAGGCCAGAAAGCAGATTGTGGCAGACCTCGAAGCCCAGGGATTTCTGGTCAAGGTTGATAAGCACAAGCTCAAAGTGCCGCGCGGTGATCGTACCAATGTGGTGATTGAACCGATGCTCACTGACCAGTGGTTCGTCGCCATGAGCAAGCCGGGCGATGATGGCAAGAGCATCACGGAAAAAGCGCTGGAAGTGGTTGCCAATGGCGAAATCCGCTTCGTGCCGGAAAACTGGGTGAATACCTATAACCAGTGGCTGAATAACATCCAGGATTGGTGTATTTCGCGCCAACTCTGGTGGGGACACCAGATTCCCGCCTGGTATAGCGATGATGGCAAGGTCTATGTTGCGCATAACGAAACCGAGGCGATCCAGCTTGCTGCTAACGATGGTTATCGTGGCAACCTGAAACGTGACTCTGATGTGTTGGATACTTGGTATTCCGCTGCCTTGTGGCCATTTTCTACATTGGACTGGACTGGTGACGAGGCGCAAGATCAGGCCAACCAGGCGTTGCAGCAGTTCCTGCCTTCTTCCGTATTAGTGACTGGTTTTGACATCATCTTCTTCTGGGTAGCGCGCATGGTGATGATGACCAAGCACATCACCGGCAGGATTCCGTTCAAGGATGTTTATGTGCATGGCCTGATCCGGGATGCGGAAGGCCAGAAAATGTCCAAGTCCAAGGGCAACGTGCTCGACCCGATCGACCTGATCGACGGTATTGGCATTGAAGACCTGGTGAAGAAGCGTACCACTGGCCTGATGAACCCCAAGCAGGCTGAGCAGATCGAGAAGCGCACGCGCAAGGAGTTCCCTGAAGGTATTGCTGCATTTGGTACTGATGCCTTGCGTTTCACCTTTGCTTCGTTGGCTTCGCCCGGGCGAGATATCAAGTTTGACCTGCAACGTTGCGAAGGCTATCGCAATTTCTGCAACAAGCTGTGGAACGCTACCCGTTTTGTGCTCATGAACACCGAGGGCAAGGATAACGGTCTGGAAGATTGCAAGACGCAGCCTGATGGTTACCTGGACTTCTCGCCAGCCGACCGCTGGATCGTCAGCCTCTTGCAGCGCACCGAGGCAGATATTGAGCGTGGTTTTGCCGAATACCGTTTCGACAACGTAGCGCAGGCGATCTACAAGTTCGTCTGGGATGAATACTGCGACTGGTATCTGGAGCTGGCCAAAGTGCAGTTGCAGAATGGCGACGAGGCTCAACAGCGCGCCACGCGCCGTACCTTGCTGCGCGTACTGGAAACCATCCTGCGCCTGGCGCACCCATTGATGCCGTTTATCACCGAAGAAATCTGGCAGACGGTAGGCCCGATGTCTGGCCGCACTGGCCCCAGCATCATGCTGGAGCAATATCCGGTGAGCCAGCCAGCCAAGCTGGATGAGCAATCCGAAGCCTGGGTGGCCTTGCTCAAGGAATCGGTGGATGCCTGCCGTAGTTTGCGTGGCGAGATGGGAGTATCACCTGCCACTCGTGTTCCCTTGATTGCGGCTGGTGATCAGGAAAAGCTTGCTGCCTATGCGCCGCATCTGAAGGCCTTGGCTAAACTGTCCGAGGTCGAGATTGTCGCGGAGTTACCGGAGGCCGATGCGCCTGTGGCACTCGCGGGTGATTTCAAGCTCATGCTCAAGATTGAGATTGACGTAGCTGCCGAGAAGGAGCGCCTAGGCAAGGAAATCAGCCGGATTGATGGCGAGATGACCAAGGCACAAGCCAAGCTGGGCAATGAGAGCTTTGTGGCGCGTGCACCGGCAGCGGTAGTTGAGCAGGAAAAAGCCCGGTTGGCGGCATTTAGCGATACGCTTGCCAAATTGCAGGCCCAGCTTGCCAAGCTGAAATAAACCTCGCCCGGGTCGGGATAACAGGAGAAGTTCATGATTACTCATCCACAGAATCCCAGCGCCCGGGTGCTGCTGTTTTCACTCAAGGGTTCCATTATTCCTGCGATCTGGCGCAAGGTGCTGTTTACTACAGTGCTGAGTTCGCTGGTGGTGGCGACCCACGGAACCCTATACCACTACAAGGTGACGTTGACGGCTACGCCGTTCACCTTGTGGGGGCTGACGCTGGCGATTTTCCTTGGTTTTCGCAACAGCGCGGCTTATCAGCGTTTCTGGGAGGCGCGCACGCTATGGGGAGAATTGTTGATCAGTGCACGCAATTTTACGCGCCAAGTGCAGCAGTTTTTTCCACAACTCGATCGCGAAGAGCGCTTGTATCTGCTGCAACCTTTGCTGGCTTATCCATACGCCATGCGAAATTTTTTGCGTGACGTTATATATGATAATACCAATCGAATTGCGGATGATGAGGTAAAGCGCCAGCTTCACGCACCATCATTAATGTTGATGACATTGGGAAAGCGTGTGACGGAGTATGCGCGACTATCGAAACTGGATCCCATCCTGCTGGCGCAGATGGATGCCCAGATCAATCAGCTCTCGCATGTGCTGGGTGGTTGCGAGCGTATCAAGAGTACGCCGATTCCTTACCCCTACATTTTGATGTTGCACCGGGTGGTGCATGTGTATTGTTTCCTCCTGCCGTTCTGCCTGGTGGATAGCATAGGCTGGCTCACGCCTGTGGCGGTGTGCATTCTGGCCTATACCTTCTTTGGGCTGGATGCCCTGGGTGACCAGATTGCCGACCCGTTTGGCACCGAGCCTAACGATTTGCCGCTGGATGCCATGAGCCGCAATATCGAGATTGGCATACTGGAGTTGCTGGATGAGCCATTGCCGCCTGCATTGCAGGCGCAAGAGGGTGTGCTGTTATAGCTTAATCGGCTGTGGGCTGGGCACCAGATGTGCCGCATTTGTGGCAGAAGCGAGAGAAAGCGCTCTTGCGCGCATTGCAAGCCGTGCAATAGTTATGCAGGCCAATGCCACAATGCGGGCAGAAGTCGTTCAAGGCATCTTTCAGGTCGACATTACGTTCACAACCAGGGCACACATTCTTGGCAAGCCGTGCCAGTGCTGTGTCGTAGCTGAGCTCTTCGCGGCGCTTTATTTCGGGCTGTTGTTCTGCCAGCTTCTGTTTTTCAAGATATCTGTTGAGCGAGATGATAGCTTGTCGCCCGATCAAGATGGTCAGTAGCAGGCCTACACCGTAACGGACATAACCGCCATAGCTGGGGAGGTAGGGCACCAGCTCGACAAAGAACGCGAATACCGCGAAGAAGATGAAACCCCAGACGAAGGGCCAGTATGTGCTTTTCCTGTGCTTCAAGAATAGCCAGGCCGCCAGCAGTAGTAAGGGTAAGGTCAAGGCCAGTCGATAGAGGAAAACACGGATTTCCTGTGCATGCATGGCGGCCTCATAATGCTCGTAAGCCGTTTGCTGCAGTTTTTCCAGCTGTTGTTGTACGCGAGACTCTTGCTGATGAACGTCCAGTGACTGCTTTTCCAGTTGCTCGACACTGGATTGGGCCTCGCGCTCCACGGCCTTGAGTTTGTCCAGTTGCTGCGCGCGGCTGATCAGCTCTGTATCTTGTGATGCTTGCTCGGTGGCATGGCGTGTGGAGAGCCAGTTGTTGAAGGTATCACGGGCCGCTTGATAATCTGTCGTCGCCGTATTGCGCCTTAACTGGGCTTGTTGCAGCGTGTCATGAATATCCTGGCGTTGCTGTCGCGTGCTATCCAGGCTTGCGCGCAGGGGGTCTGCTTGCGCATGGTCAAGGAAATCCTCGGTGGAGTAGTGATGTTCAACCCGCGGCAAATCCTGGATGACGCTTTGACCCATCCCGATGAGAAAGTTGGCGAAGATGAAGGCAACCAGCCACAAACCACGTCGAAACCACTTCTCGGATAATCTCAACCCTTTACTCATGATGCTGGCTCCTTGGTTGTTGTGAGGTCAGGCTAGCCGCTTCTTGATATGGAAGATGAATTCTTTCTCTGGCGCATCCGCGTTTTCCGCCATGGCAAGCATTTCATGCCCGGTCTGTTTGCAGAATGCCTGGAAATCCTTCACCGAGCCAGGGTCAGTGGCGGTGACCTTGAGGATTTCGCCTGCGGCAACGTCGGACAATGCCTTTTTGCAACGCAGAATGGGTAGTGGGCATCTGAGGCCGCGCGCGTCTAGCTCTTGATGAAATTCCATAATCAATCAGTTTTCGTTACAAAGGAATAACCAGCATTGGCCCATGCCAGAACGCCGCCACGCAGGTTGTAAACGTTGTCGCGTTCCATGTTGGCAATAAAGGCAGCGGCTTGTGCCGAGCGTATGCCGCTGTGACAGTAGAAAATCAGCGCCGTGTCATTGTGTTCGCACAACAAGTTACCAATGCCGGGAATCACGGCCATTGGCATGTGCATGGCGCCCTTGATGATGCCGCGCGCGACTTCATCGTCGTTGCGGACATCAATCAGGATGGTGTTCTGTGATTCAAGCAGGGTATGCAGTTCGCTGGCATCAATATCGATATGGCTGGCCATGGGCGGTGTCGCTGGTGATAAACGGCACATCATACCATAGCCAGCCTTAGGCTCTTGCCAAGGGGATATGGCTGTGGCTGAGTGCCAGCACACGGTAGTGGATGGCCTCTTTGCCAAAGGTTTCCTCTAATGCTGGCAGGAAGGTGCCCAATGCCGTTGCCGGGATTTGTAGCATAAAGAGTAATTGCAGGCGAAAGCCTGTCACCCGTTCAGTCAGGCTGTCCAGGGGGCGGCCATATTGCTGCACCCGGCTGGTTTCAAAGAGGAGGGCTGGCTCTTGTGTCAGCAGCCAGTCAACCATGGCATCTTCTAGTTTGGGTGACACCAGGATGTGTACCAAGTGATGCAACATATCAATTCCTTTCCGGTATGCCGAAGCGACGATAAAGAATGGGCAGCAGCACCAGCGTCAGCAGGGTGGATGTCACCAACCCGCCGATGACAACGATGGCAAGAGGCCGCTGGATTTCCGAGCCAGGTCCGGTGGCAAACAACAGGGGCACCAAGCCGAAGGCTGCAATGCTGGCTGTCATGAGGACAGGGCGCAGGCGGCGCTTGGCACCTTCAATCACGACTTGTGCGATGCTCATGCCTTGTTCGGCCAACTGGTTGAAATAGCTCATCATGACCACGCCATTCAATACTGCAATGCCCAGCAAGGCGATAAAGCCGACCGATGCAGGCACGGAGAGATATTCACCCGAGGCCCAAAGCGCAAAGACACCACCTATCATCGCAAAGGGGATATTGCAGAGAATAAGGCTGGCTTGGCGTGCCGAGCGGAAGGTGGCGAACAGCAGCAGGAAAATCAGTCCGATAGCCAAAGGCACGACAATCGCGAGCCGTGCGGCAGCCCGTTGCTGGTTCTCGAATTGCCCACCCCATTTCATCAGATAGCCTTGCGGTAGCTTCACTTGCTGTTGCACTGTGTGCTGGGCTTCTTCTACAAAGCCGACCAGGTCGCGGTCACGCACATTGGCGATGACCACCACCATGCGGTTGCCGCGTTCGCGATCTATTTTTACCGGGCCATCAACACGCTCCAGCTTGGCTACTGTGGCAATCGGCACATTGCTGCCATCGGGCAAGGTGATGCGTAAATTACCAAACTCGGCAGCAGATTGCTGCAAATCCTGGCTACCACGCAGCAGTACCGGAGTACGGCGCGGGCCTTCCTGCACGATGCCGAGCTGCTTGCCCTCGAGTTGCGCGCGCAGGATATCTTCAAGCTGGGAAATATCAATGCCAAGGCGGCCAGCCGCGAGACGGTCGACAGTAATACGCAGGTATTGCACGCCGCTGTTGATGGGCGTGTAGACATCCTCTGCACCCTGAATCTGTTGCAGCACATCAACGGTTTTGAGCGCCAGGCGATTGAGCTCTTCAATGTCGTGCCCAAATATCTTGATGGCAAGATCTCCACGCACGCCCAGAATCATCTCGTTGACGCGCATCTCGATGGGTTGGGTAAAGGCATAGTGCATGCCGGGGATATCCTGCATGACCTTACGCAACTCATCGAGCAAAGCATCCTTATGCGGCGAGCGCCACTCCGCACGTGGCTTTAGCACCAGAAAGCTATCGGTCTGGTTGAGTCCCATCGGGTCAAGGCCGATTTCATCTGTGCCCGTACGTGCAACCATCTGCGTGACTTCCGGCACTGTTGACAGGATTTTCTGCTGCACGACTTTATCGATTGCCAGGGCAGACTCCAGATTAATGGAAGGCAGCTTTTCCGTCTGCATCACCAGGTCACCTTCATCCATTTCCGGCATGAATGTTTTACCGATCAGGGTGTAGACAAACCCTGTTGCGACCAATAAAGCTAATGCGATACCGAACACCAGGCGGCCATGGTCCAATGCCCAGTGCAGGGTTGGCTGATAAAGCTGCAAGGCCTTGCGCACCAGCCAGGGTTCTTCATGGCTGACCTTGCCCAACAGGAAGGATGCCAGCACTGGGATCACGGTAAACGACAATAGCAATGAACCTGACAGCGCAAACACAATGGTAAGAGCCACCGGCGAGAACAGCTTGCCCTCCAGGCCTTGTAGCGTAAGCAGGGGCAGGAATACCGTGATGATAATCAGGATGCCTGAGGTGACAGGTACGCTTACCTCCTTCACTGCGCGGAAAATCAAGTGCAGGCGCGGCAGGCGGGATTGCTCACCATGTGCCAGGTGCGAGACGACGTTCTCGACCACTACAACCGCAGCGTCGACTAGCATGCCGATGGCGATGGACAGCCCACCCAGACTCATGAGATTGGCAGAAATATTGAACTGCTTCATGAGTATGAAGGTGATGAGTACCGCCAGCGGTAACGACAGCGCCACGGTGAGGGCGGCACGCAGGTTGCCGAGGAACAGGATCAGCAGCACAACGACCAGCGCGATGGCTTCTATCAAGGCTTTGCTGACAGTCGCTATTGCCCGGTCTACCAGTGAGCTACGGTCATAAAACGTATGCAGGGTCACGCCCTTGGGCAATTGTGGCGTGATTTCATCAAGCTTGATTTTGAGCGCCTGTACGACCTCTTTGGCATTGGCACCACGCAGGCTAAGCACCAGGCCTTGTACCGCCTCACCCTGGCCGTTGGCGCTGACAGCACCATAGCGGGTGAGTGCGCCTATCTTCACAGTCGCTAAGTCGCCAATACGTACCGGGGGTGAGCCAGCAGTACTGCGCACAACAGTTTCTTCGACATCCTGCAGGTTCTGGAAGCGACCTTCTGCCCGTACCAGCAACGACTCCTCTCCATCATCAAGTCGCCCGGCACCATCGTTGCGGTTATTGAGCTCCAGTGCCTGTTGCAGTTGATCCATGCTGATGCCGCGGGCATACATGCGTGCGCGATCTGGCACAATCTCAAAGCTGCGTACGGTACCCCCCAGCGGATTGACATCGGCAACGCCCGGCACGGTACGTAAATGTGGACGGATCACCCAGTCGAGCAGGCTGCGTTTTTCCTGCAATGGCAGATCGCCTTCGATGGTGAACATAAACATCTCACCCAGCGGCGTGGTAAGCGGTGCTACCCCGCCAGTGACATCAGGCGGCAATTTATCCCAGACACTATTCAGGCGTTCGGTGACCTGCTGCCTGGCCCAGTAGATATCCGTGCCATCGGCAAAGTCGATCGTGATGTCTGTTAGTGCATACTTCGCGACAGAGCGCAGCATGGTCTGGTTGGGTAGCCCTAGCATCTCGATTTCAATAGGCGCGGTGATGCGTGCCTCGACATCCTCGGGGGGCATGCCCGGTGCCTTGATAATGATCTTGACCTGGGTAGATGACACGTCGGGAAATGCGTCAATGGGTAATTGGCGGAACGCCTGTACTCCGGCACCGACCAGGATGGCCGTCATGACCAGCATGAACAAGCGCTGCGTCAGTGCGAGCCGAATCAGAGAGGTCAGCATTTAATTGTCCTCCCCGGAGTGGCCGGTCCACATCGCCTTGAGCGTGGCGATGCCACTAATGGCGATGGGGTAGCGCAGTGCATTGCCAGACTTGATCGTGATGTGCGCACCATTGTCAGCAACCACCTCAACCTGTTGCGGCTCGAAATCTTGCGCACTACGTTGGCTGAACACATATGCCTTGCCTTGATAACGCGTGATTGCGGTGCGTGGCAGGCGGAACATTGGCGTGACATTCGCCTGATCGTTTGATTGATTCAGTGCCAGTTGTGCTTCGACGAATTGCCCCGGTACCAAGCGTTGTTCAGGGTCACGAAATTCGGCGCGTACCTGCACTGTCTGCTGGTTGCGGGTGGTGTTGCGCACAATGCTGATCACTTTGCCACTAATCCCCTGGGCATCAAGAGTCACGTTGGTGCCATTGTGGATAGTTCCCAATGCATCAACCGGCACATGAATCAGCAGCCATAGTGTCGAGAGATCGGCAATCCTGAATAGCGCAGTCGCAGGATCTACACGTTGCCCGGTGCTGATGTTTTGCTCGATCACCTGGCCGCTGATGGGCGCTGTCAATGTCGTTCCGCTGCCAAGATGGCGGGCGTTCTTGATGCCGTCAATCGTTGTATCGCCAAGGCCTGCAATGCGCAGGCTCTGCCGGCCTTGTTGCAAGGCGGTGTCGGCTTCCTCAAACTCGGCTTGCGTGGTGAGATAACGGCGTTCGGCAATAATGCCATCCTTAAACAGCTCCGCATCGCGATCCAGATTTTTCTTGGCAAGGCGTTGCCGGGTTTGCGATTGCAGGTAATCACGTTGCAGGGTCGTCAGTTCCTGACTGCTGAGATGTGCCATTGGTTGACCGCGCTGCACCTGTTGGCCTGCGCCTACATACATCCTGTCGATCAGGCCTGCTTGCGGTGCGCTGACAATATGCTCTTTGCCCACGGGTAGAATCACCTCGCCGGGCAATTTGAGGCTGTGGACGGTAGTGACTGCTTCAGCTTGACCCGTGCGGATGCCAAGGGAAGCTTGTTGCTGCGGTGTGATGGTAATGGTTTCTGCCGCGATAGCGTGCAGGCTACAGCCCAGGTAGAGCGCTATCACGGTGATCTTGTTCATGTTCATGGCAAAACTCCTACTGCCTGATTGTATTTGGCAATGTCCCATTTCATTTGGGTTTGGCGGCTGCGATATGCCCGCTCTGCTTCAGTGGCCAGTGCCTGGATGCGCATGAGGCTCACCAGATCGCTTTCACCAAGCTGGAAAGCCTTGCGGGACAGGCGCAGGTTTTCCTGTGCAAGGTCACGCTGGCGCGTGGCAATCTCCAGTTCTTCGTGAGTGACTTCCAGGTTGTGCATGGCTTCATGCAGCATGGTCTGCATCACCAGGCGTAGCCGTTCCAGCTCTGCCGAGGCTCGGGCCAAGTTGCTGTTGGCAGCAGCTAGCATGGGAGCTGAGCGCACTTCTGCATCGAAGGGGATGCGCAGGCTCACAGTGAGCGCGCTGTTGAATTGGGTATCAAAGCCGCCGCGAATGGTGCGCGTACCCACGTTCACCATCGGGTTCTCGCGTTTTTCGATATTCACCAGATGCACTTCGTCTTCTGCCAGCGCCAGCTTGGTTCTGGCTTCCTTCAACAAAGGATGGTTGTCCTGCAAAGTGCGGATACTGGCCAAATCTTCTGTAGGCCGGGCTGGCAAGATATCGAGGCCGGTGAGCTGCGTATAGCGATGCCTTGCATGCTTGACTTCGGCCTCAGCTCGGATAACCGCGGCTTGTGCTTTCAAGGTTTCATCCTCGGCCAGCATAGTGTCGGTGCGTGGCAGTTCCCCGGCCTTGAAACGCGCCATGACATCTTTATGGATGGCTTGCGCGTTCTTGTGCCGGTATTGTGCCAGCTTGAGGTCATTTTCCCGCATTGCCACATCCCAGACCGTGTCGCGCACTAGTCCTGCGAGTTGCATCATGAAGCCTTCCCGGCTTGCTGCTACCCCTTCCTGGGCATGGTCTGCAACGGCTTGCCTGGCGGCGCGCTGCCCCGGTAACCAGACTGGCAAGTCCAAGCCAGCTTCCCACTCACGCTCCCCGCGGCCACTACTGAGGCTATCGTTGACGTGGCGAACACCCACGGCAGGTGCCATGGGCAACATGCTTTTGGCACGTGTATAGCTGGCTTGCGCCTCGCCATCCAGCGCCTGCAACAGCTTTTGCTGCGGGTTGCGGGCATAGGCTGCTTCCAACACCTGAAACATGGAAAGTGTTGTACTACCCTCCAGCACATCGTCATGGTCGATATGAATGGGAGGAAATGCTTCATTGCCGTCTAATTCATCAGGTGCGGCTTGCGCCTGGAAAAATAGGCAACACATGGCGAACACAAGCCATGTCGTTCGAGATGCTTTCAAAATCGAGACCCTCTAATGGTTGATCCAGTGCTCCAACACAATGCAGAGCACAGCGTCCAGCGCAAAACAGCGCTAGGCTAGTGGGGATGAATCAACGTAGAGGTGGGGCGCGCAGCGGGGAGCTGAAATAGGTAGGGGTAGGAGTGGGGCGGCAGTTATGCTCGCGCCAATAGACACGGCGCGTTGCGCCGCCAAAACACAAGGCAAGCAGCAGGCAGGAGGCTAGCAGGAATAGGTTGGGTAAATTCAGGCGCTCGGGCTCATAGGCATTGCCTACGCCAATCACCTGCACGTAATGATGCTGGGTATGGACGACTGGCATGGTCCAGTTGTTGTCAAACCCGCTGAGGACGTCATGCACATGGATACCGCTACCCATTCCTGACAATGGTGTCCCGGCAGGGTGCGCATGTATCAATGGCGAAAGCACTTGCAGCATGGCAAGCAGCAATACCAGATACATGGAAAATTTCTTGAACCGCCGGGAAAGCATTAAAGTGATTGGGACGCCTATGAAATACGAGCCTAAGATAAAGCTTTTGTGCTTATTTGACAACCAGATGGCAGAAGATCAGGAGTAATTGTTGATCTCTTATTAAGATAGTATCACTGCTTTTTGACAGTCCGATGACATGGATCAAAGTTGCATGAAGGGCTACATTTAGGCAGGAACAGATTTTGCAGTCAATGACGGTTGATACTCGCGCCAAGTCAGCCATACACGCATATCAAACTCCAGCTGCAAGTAATCGGGTTCCATATGCACGCACAATTGGTAAAAGGCTTTGTTGTGGTCTTTTTCCTTCAGATGCGCGAGTTCATGTACCACAATCATCCGTAGAAACTCTGCGGGCGCCTCACGAAAAAGCGCGGCAATACGTATTTCATTCTTGTTCTTTAGCTTATTGCCTTGCACCCGGGCGACAAAGGTATTCGTCCCTAGCGTTCCCTTTACTGGATGTTGCTGGTTATCAAACAGTATTTTCGCGAGAGCAGGGGCATTCTTCAGATACCGCTGTTTGATGTCAGAGACATATTGATACAGCGACTTATCCGTTTGCACGTCATGCCGCGCAGGGTATTTATGCGCTATCCACTGACCCAGCCGCCCTTGTTCCAGCATGGTGCAGACCTGTGCCAGCAGAGGTGCGGGGTAGCCGTTAAGATAGGGAAGATGTGCCATGGGGAATAATAGGGTGTTTTAATCGAATAAGTTTCTCTGGGGGGCAATAACCTTGGGCGCTTGGTAAGTTCGAGGGTCGAAATCGAGATCAAACAGCCCGGGCTTTCCACGGTATGGAATGAATGCCACAGGGGTCACATTGGCAAAGACCAGCCCATAGTGACCGGGGCCGCTATAGGCGCGCTTTTCAAGCGGGAAGCCACCGGATTCACCAGGCCTCAGCACATCAACCAGCTCACCCACGCCGATAATCCCCCCACGCTCGAGGTCGACCATATCAGGCACATCAACGCCAGCAATCTGCCTACAGTAATGAATATATTCCTCTAGCCCTGTTTTGCTGGCATGAATCGCGATTGGCCCTCGGTAATAAGGAATCCAGGTTCTGTCATCGACAACAAAATGACCATGGGCCAACATCCAGGCAATAGGTTGATAAAAGGAGAGGGCTTTCATGAGGCTTTTAGATAAGACGAGATAGCCAAAGCGGACATTGTACAGGTGCGACTATCAAAGGCGCCTGAAATGCTCAGGCGCGCAATGTTTTGCAGGAAATTGCTAAAAATGAAAAAGGGCTAGCTCATCACTGAAGCTAACCCTTTGATATTCCTTGGTGGCCAGGGGCGGAATCGAACCGTCGACACGCGGATTTTCAATCCGCTGCTCTACCAACTGAGCTACCTGGCCTTTACTACTTGGATTACGTTGGCTCTAGAAGCTCACGCAAGGCCAGCATTATAGCAAACTTCGGCGTTTCGTCTAGCTGAGATCGAAAATTTTCCGGTTTTATTCCTCTAGTTTAAAAAAATGGCGGGGTCGGTTATGCTTCGGGCTTGATTTGAAAAGTAAATTTCATGAGCTTCCCAACGTCGTCCTTGCCAGCATTTGTTATACCTCCCTTGGATCAAAGCCTGGCAGTTGCATTACAAGCCAAGATCGATAACAAAACCAAGCCTATTGGCGCATTGGGCAAGCTGGAGCATGTGGCTTTGCAGCTGGGATTAATCCAGCAGTCTTTGACGCCAGTGCTGCAACGCCCTGCCATGCTGGTGTTTGCTGGTGATCATGGGGTGGTTGAGGAAGGTGTCAGCCCATATCCGCAGGAAGTGACGCGGCAAATGGTGATGAACTTTCTTGCCGGTGGCGCAGGTATTAATGTGTTTACCCAGCAAAATGGCATGCGTATCCGGATTGTCGATGCAGGGGTGTGTCATGAGTTTTCTGCGCATCCGGAATTGATACGCGCCAAGGTCAGCATGGGCACTAATAATTTCCTCAAGATGGCGGCCATGTCTTCCAGTATGTGTGCCCAAGCCTTGATCAAGGGTTATAAGCTCGCCCAGTCAGAGGCAGATGCTGGCACTAACATCATGGGTTTTGGCGAAATGGGGATAGGTAATACTACTTCGGCCTCGGCGCTGGTGGCGGTACTATGCAATTTGCCGGTGGAACAATGTGTTGGGAGGGGCACTGGCCTGGATGATGCAGGTGTCGCTCACAAGGCAGAGGTCATCAGTCAGGCAATTGCGCGGCATAAAGTGGATAGTAGTGACCCTTTGGCTGTATTGAGAACATTTGGTGGCTTTGAGATTGCCATGATGGTGGGTGCCATGCTGGGCGCTGCGGAACGCCGGGTGGCTTTGTTGATTGATGGTTTTATTGCCACAGCTGCTTTGCTGGTGGCGAGCCGCATTGCTCCTGCCATATTGGAGTATTGTATTTTTGCGCATTGTTCTGATGAGGCTGGACATCAGTTGGTGTTGGAGCAGTTGCAGGCGAAGCCATTGCTGAATCTTGGTTTGCGACTGGGTGAGGGAACGGGGGCAGCGCTGGCTTACCCGCTAGTGCAGGCTGCCGTGAATTTTCTCAACCAGATGGCTTCATTTGATTCTGCAAATATCAGCCGCCAGGATGCTTCATGAAGCATCAGTGGCGCTTGTTTCTCCTAGCATTGGGCTTTCTGACGCGCCTGCCCTTGCCTGCTATCAAAGGCTTTGATCCGGCAGAGTTGAATGATGCCGCACGCTATTTCCCATTAGTCGGCATGATTGTGGGTTTACTTGCCGCGCTGGTGTTGTTGGCAAGTTTGCACCTGCAGTTGCCTGTGATGGTGGCGATCATCCTGAGTATGGTGGCTAGTGTGTGGCTGACGGGTGCGTTTCATGAAGATGGGCTGGCAGACACCATGGATGGTCTCGGTGGCGGCTGGACCAAGGAGCAGGTGCTCACCATCATGAAGGATTCACGCATCGGCAGTTATGGGGCGATCGCCTTGGTGCTGGCCTTGCTGCTCAAATTTGTTAGCCTAAGCCATATTCCCCTGGAGATATTACCTTTCGTGATGTTGGCAGCGCATGCGGTGAGCCGCCTGGCTGCCGTGTTGGTCATTGCTTCGCAGGAGTATGTGCGGGAAGAAGGCAAGGCTAAGCCGCTGGCGCACAAGCTGAGTGCTACCAGCTTAGGCGTGGCATTATTCACCGGCTTTGCGCCACTGGCTTTGTTGCCTGCTGGCTTGTGGTTGGCGTGGGTGCCTGTTGTGCTGGTTTGGCTTTGGTTCAGTCGTAAGCTCAGGCAGCGCCTGGGTGGATACACCGGAGATTGCCTGGGTGCCATGCAGCAGTTCACTGAGCTGGCGTTTTATCTGGGCGTATTGCTATGCGTGGCAAATTGAGTGTGGAGTAAGTGATTTGGAAATTTACCTGGTGCGTCATACGACGCCTGCCGTGTTGCCTGGCACCTGTTACGGGCATAGCGATGTTGATGTGACAGAAACTTTTCTTGCCGAGTTTGAAGCCCTGCATCCTAAACTCGGGCATCTGCGTAATCCCGTGATTTATAGCAGCCCGTTGCAGCGTTGCGTCAAGTTGGCAGAGGCGATGGCGGCGACATTCAGTCCACAAATCACGGTAAAGCGGGATGCCAGGCTCAAGGAGCTGAATTTTGGCGATTGGGAAATGCAGTCCTGGAATGATATTCCACGTGGCCTGGTGGATGTTTGGGCAGAAGATCATGTGCGCCATGTGCCGCCGAACGGGGAATCTTTCTTGCAACTTTCACAGCGTGCGCAAGCCTTTATTGCAGAGTTGCAGCATGATGACCAGCCAGCGCTGGTGTTCACGCATGCAGGTGTTATCCGTGCCTTGACGGGATATGCGCTGGAATTGCCTTTGGTGCACACGTTTAAATTACAGGTGGATTATGCCAGCGTGAGCAAGATCATTCTGGATGACCGTGTCACGAAGGTAGCCTACGTTAATCGCTGAACTGGGGTGAGTCTGCTAGCCCGAGTGCTAGCAGCGCCTGACGCAGCTTGCTCCAGCCCTCTATGGTAGGTAGCCCAATGCGTAGCCCTTGCTGGGCAGGGAAATGGCGTGTCCATATCCCCCGGCTTGCCAGTTGTCTATGCTGGTCCTCAGCATGATCCGGCTTCAGCCATTGAAACAATGCGCAACCATTGAGCGTATCTAGGCCAGATCCTTGTAATAACGTAGCTAGTTGTTGGCTTTCTTTGATTAGCCTGGCGCGGTTCTGCTCTTGCCAGCTTACATCCGCCAATGCGGCCTGGGCCACGATTCTTGCGGGGCCAGTGACAGGCCAAGGACCTAAAATATCTGCTGCGCTGCGCAATAATGTTGGATCGGCAAGCAGAAACCCGATCCTGGCACCGGCGAGGCCAAAAAATTTACCCAATGAACGTAAGATAATCAGGCAGGGCAAGTGGCTGAATGCGGCCACGCTATGCTCCGGTGTTGTATCCATGAAGGCTTCATCAACAATGAGCCAGCCACCATGCTGGGCCAGTGCCTGGTGCCAGATCAGCAGCGTTTCCGGGGGAATCAACCGAGCAGTGGGGTTGTTAGGGTTGCATAGAATCAGTACGTCGATATTAGCGAGTTCGCTGGTTTCGGGCAGGTGCAGGAGTTCGCTGACGTGATGCCCTTGTTGTCGCCAGGCATGCGCGTGCTCTGCATACATGGGGCCAAGGAAGCTTACCCGACATGTTGCGCGTAGCCTGGGCAATGTTTGTATCGCGGCTTGCGAGCCTGCAGTCGTCAGCAGGTGCTGGGCACCGTAATAATGTGCCGCAATGTCTTCTAGTTGCTGATCCGTTTCTGGCAGGCGTTGCCAGGCTGCTGTGGGAATGTCTGGCACCGGGTAGCCATGCGGGTTGATACCAGTGGAAAGGTCTAACCAATCTGCTAATGAGATGCCGTATTGCTGGCTCGCATGGTGCAAGTTGCCTCCGTGCTCAAGCATGGCATGCTCCGAGCAAGGCGTAAGCCACGATAATCACCAAACACCAGATCACAATGCTGCGATCTACCAGCCGAACCGCGGCATTAATGCTGGGTGCCGAGGCGGCTGGCCCTGTGCCTAGTGTGGGGCGTAGCTTATCTTGCCCGTGGTAGCGCGCTTTGCCTCCCAGTGTGACCTGCAAAGCGCCTGCGCCTGCGGCCATCACCGGCCCCGCATTGGGGCTGTACCATAGCCGTGCTTGTTGCCACCAGCACGATAATCCACTCCTAATATGCCCACACAGCGCATAGCTCAAGGCTGTCAGCCTGGCGGGGATAAGGTTGAGCAGATCATCTAACCGTGCGGCGGCCCAGCCGAAATAAAGAAAGCGCGGGGTGCGGTAGCCCCACATGGCATCTAGCGTGTTGGCTAGCCTGAACAACAGTGCGCCAGGGCCGCCTAAGAGCACAAACCAGAATATCGCACCAAAAATGGCATCATTGCCGTTTTCCAGTACCGATTCCACGCTGGCGGTGGCAATGTCACGCTCGTTGAGTTCAGCGGTGTCACGACTCACAATCATCCCCACGGCATGGCGTGCGGCAGGTAAATCTTGCCGGGAGAGTGCGTGGTAAATGCGCAAGGCATGCTCCTTGAGGCTGCGTGCACCGATAGCGAAATACAGCAGCACGATGTCGACTAGCCAGCCATACGTGAGTTGCGTGAGCCAGTAGGCCAGCACAAATGCTGGCAGCAGCAAGGTCAGCCAGGCTAGCAGGCCCATCACGCGCGCCGTGAGTGGCGCATGCTGGCGATTGAGGCGTTTTTCCAGTGTGGAGGCCAGGTTGCCAAAACCTACCAGCGGATGCCAGCGTCCAGGCTCGCCTAGCAGCCGATCCAGCAACAGGGCGGCGATCAGCAGGGCTGGGGTTGCAAGGAAACTAATGGGATAATGGGCCAATGACATATGCCAACACATTGATGGTTCAGGGTACCACCTCCGACGCGGGCAAAAGCACGCTGGTGGCTGCGTTATGCCGGGTATTGTACCGCAGGGGCGTGCGTGTCGTGCCATTCAAGCCGCAGAACATGGCGCTCAATTCCGCTGTGACCAGCGATGGTGGCGAGATAGGCCGTGCGCAGGCGGTGCAGGCGCAGGCGTGTGGCTTGCAACCGCATACCGACATGAACCCGGTGCTGCTCAAGCCGAATACTGACACCGGCTGCCAAGTCATTATTCATGGCAAGGTCCTCACCAATCTTGAGGCTACGGCCTACCACGCCTACAAGCCCAAAGCACGCGAAGCGGTGCTGGCCTCATGGCAGCGGCTGCGCGAGCAGTATGAGTGCATCATTGTCGAGGGCGCGGGTAGCCCTGCGGAAATCAACCTGCGGCAGAACGATATTGCCAACATGGGCTTTGCCGAAGCGGCAGATTGCCCGGTGATCCTGATTGCAGATATTGATCGCGGCGGCGTGTTTGCTCATATTGTCGGCACCATGGCTTTGCTCTCCGAGTCGGAAAGAAAGCGTGTTGTTGGATTTGTCATCAATCGTTTCCGCGGCGATATTGCCTTGCTGCAACCCGGCCTGGATTGGCTGGAGCAGGAAACCGGCAAACCCGTGCTTGGCGTGCTGCCTTACCTGCGCAACCTGCATCTCGAAGCCGAAGATAGCGTGGCGCGAGATACCCCAGAAAAATCGCAGACCTGGCTACGCGTTATTGCCCCGGTGCTGCCTCATGTCAGCAACCACACTGACATGGACGCCCTGCGTATGCATCCGCATGTTGATTTCCAGTTTATTGAACTCAATGAGCCTGTGCCCCCGGCCGACCTTATTATCCTGCCTGGCAGCAAAAATGTACGTGGCGACCTGGCCGTGCTTGAAGCTCATGGCTGGCGCGATAAAATCGCCCGCCACCTGCGCTATGGCGGTAAAGTGCTTGGTATTTGCGGCGGGTTCCAGATGCTGGGCCGCCATATTCATGATCCACATGGTATGGAAGGCGATGCTGGCTCTAGCGATGGTTTTGGCTGGCTGGATATGGAAACTACGCTCACCAAGGAAAAGCACCTCAAACAAGTCGAAGGCAAACTCACGTTTGCTGACGCGACCGTTACCGGCTACGAAATCCACATGGGTGTCAGCAGCGGCTCAGCCCTCAAGCGTCCCTTGCTGTATTTGGGGGCCCAGCCAGAAGGAGCTCTGAGTGTAGATGGCCAGATAGCGGGCACTTACCTGCATGGCTTGTTTGACCATGCCGAGGCCACCCAGGCCTGGCTGGATTGGGCAGGATATAACCAGCTGAAACAGGCGCAAGAAGAAATCGCTCATTACGATTACATCGCTCTGCGCGAAGCTAGCCTAGAGCGCCTAGCGGATGAGGTGGAACAGCATCTGGATTGGGGCAAGTTGCAGCCATATTTGCCTTGATAGGCAAAGGAAATAATCATTTCAGGGTCGTGCCTTCATCCCCATATTTGCATTAGAATGCGAACAATTCTTATTATATTTCTTTCGCCATGTCTGTCGATCAGCCGCAATCTTTGCATAGTCTGTATCACCATCATCATCGCTGGCTACATGATTGGTTGCGGCGCAAGCTGGGCGACTCCTTCTTGGCGGATGACCTCGCGCAAGATACTTTTGTCAGCATCATGTCCGCCAATGCCGCAGATGATATCCGCGAGCCGCGGCCTTTCTTGGTGACGATAGCGCGGCGGTTGATGGCACATCGTTATCGGCGGCAATTATTGGAAGCCAGTTATCTGGAAATGCTTTCTTGCTTGCCAGAAGCTATGGTGCCCGCACCCGAAATACGGCTCATGGCGCTGGAAGCCTTGCAACAGCTTGATAAAGCGCTGGATGGTTTGCCACCACAAGTGAGAGAGACTTTCTTGCTGGCTCATCTGGAGGGCTTGAGTTATGCGGCGATTGCCGAGCGTCTGCAAGTGTCTACCAGCTCGGTGAAGCAATACCTTACTAAGGCCAACCGTCAGTGTTTGTTCGCATTGGTTGTGTAACGCCTGATGTCCCTACCTGATTCCCATGATGTGTCGGTACCCATGCTGTTAGTGGGTGGAAGGCCAATCAAGGCAGCGGCAGCGGATGAGGCTGCCGAATGGCTGACGTTGCTGATGTCGGGCGAAGCTACGCAGGAAGATAAGCAACGCTGGCAACAATGGCGCGAGGCTGATCCTGACCATGAACATGCCTGGTCTCATATCGAAGCAGTCACTGGTTGGCTAGGAGGCATGCAACCGCAGGCGGCTTATGGCGTACTCTCGCCTTATACACAATCCAACATGCCTAAGTTACCTGGTCGGCGCAAGATCATCACTTTGTTGTCATTCGGCGCGATTGCCATCTCCAGCGGTGCAGTGGTCTCGCGTAGCAGCTTTTGGCAAAGATGCACTGCTGATTATCACACTGCAGCAGGTGAGCAACGTAGCCTGACACTGGACGATGGCACCATGGTGACCTTGAATACTGCCAGTGCGATAGAAGTACGCTTTGATGCGCATGCCCGTGTTATTCAGCTTGTGGCTGGTGAAATAGCACTCCTTACCCGGCATGCTGCGTCTGGCGCTCCTGCCGACCCTAGACCCTTGTATGTACACACTGCCCAAGGCCGCATCCAGGCCTTGGGCACGCATTTTGTCGTGCGGCAGTGGGATGGACATAGCACTGTAGCGGTGTTGCAGAGTGCCGTGGATGTTGTGCTTGCTGACAATCCCGCAAACCATCGTGTTGTAAAACAGGGCGAACGCCTGCTTTTTACCAGTACCAGTCTGGGTGCGCCAGTGCCACTGGATGAGCAAGCACTAGGTTGGATCAAGGGCCAGATCATTGCCGACAATATACGCTTGGAAGACTTCATGGCAGAGCTGGCACGCTATCTTCCCGGCATTGTACGCTGCGATCCTGCGATAGCAGATTTGCGTTTTTCTGGCGTATTTCCTTTAAACGATATTGACCGAATTTTAGCGACGCTACCCAGCGTGCTGCCGATACGCGTGCAGTTGCGCACCCGGTATTGGGTGACGGTGACCAGTGCTGGATAAATAAAATGATCGCATCAATCTGCCCGATTGATGATTTCGCGGCACTTACCTTGTGAGGGAATTGATTTTTATTTTCAAACAAGGGGAAGTTATATGCCAGCCCGGCAATTACATCTGCGTAGCATGACACTATGTAATACAGGTACACCAAGGCGATCTATCGCTAATGCTTTATCCGTATTGTTTTCTACCAGTCTATATCTCGCTATACCAGGGGTTGGGCAGGCTGAGCCTGCGGCAGCACATCGCAGTATTGAGGCAAGCCAGCACTACAGTATCCCGGCTGGGCCTTTAGCACCAGCTTTGCGCCAACTCGCCAGCAACAGCAATGTGCTACTGACTTTTACCGATGCGCAAACTGCAGGGAAAACGACAGCAGGCATAGCCGGGAATTACACGCTGTCTGCCGCGCTGTCAGCCCTGCTGGCGGGGACAGGATTGCAGGCCGTACAGGTGAGCGGTGGCGGTTATGTTTTGCGCAAAACTTCACTGGTGGACGATGCCATGTTGCCTGAAGTTGCGGTACAGGCAAAGGCTGGCTCCTCAGATGACTTGCCAATGAGCTATGCCGGAGGGCAAGTTGCACGAGGTGCACGTGTGGGGTTGCTGGGCAACCGCGATGTCATGGATACGCCGTTCAATATCACCAGCTATACCAGTGACCTGATCCGCAACCAGCAAGTAGCAACCTTGGCGGATGTGCTCGATAATGACCCGGCCGTGCGCATGAGCTCGCGCGGCCGCAATACCAGCATTGGTGGCGGGGATAATTTTTTCATGCGTGGCTTTGTGCTGGGTAACCGGGATGTTGCTCTCAATGGCCTGTATGGCGTCTTGCCCTACGGTACGTTGTCGCTGGAAACCGTGGAGCGCGTAGAAGTGCTGAAAGGGCCGGGCGCGTTGCTGATGGGTATGGCGCCTAGCGGCGGCGTTGGCGGCGCAATCAATGTGGTGCCGAAACGGGCGACGGATCAGCCGATCACGCGCTTTACGCTCAATTATGCCTCGGATTCACAATGGGGCGGGCATATCGACCTCGGCCGACGCTGGGGCGAGCAGAACCAGTTCGGGATACGCGTGAACGGTGTGTATCGTAGTGGAGATACGGCTATTTCCAACCAGGAGGCTACCTTGATCACGGGCGCGATCGGGTTGGATTTCAGGGGCGACCGATTGCGCGCTTCGCTGGATCTGGGCTACCAATCCGATGATGTCAGGGGCGCCTCTCTGGGATATAGGCAAAATGCCAATTTGACGCATATACCTAGCCCGCCCAGGGCAGGTAAGCAATTGGCCCAAGACTGGGAGCGCCGGAAATACCGCGATGATTATCAGGTAGCGCAGGCTGAGTATGATCTCACGCCGCGCTGGACGGTCTACGGATCAGCAGGCACACGGGATCATCAACACAGCAATTTCCGTACGGAATCAAGAATTGAGGCGGCAGGCGGTCTTTTGCGCGTTTCCCCGGTCAACTACCCGGAATATTCTGATACCAAATCCTACCTGCTGGGCAATCGCATCAAATTCAATGGATTGGCTGCCGAGCATGAGGTCAACCTGTCCTATTCCAGCCTGGATATCGAGGCTGGCTATGGGTTTGCGCAGTGGGCAGCTTTTGCATCCAATGTTCATGCTCCTGTGTGGGTAGCTGACCCGATTGCTTCTAATGCGCCTTTTAATGGCTTCTTCGGGATGCGTAAAGCCTCTGAGACCAGAATCACCTCGGTGGGCGTATCCGATACCATGTCTTGGCACGACGGTGCGTTGCAATTGTTGCTGGGCCTGCGCCGCCAAAAAGTGTCGGTTGACAATTACGATGGCGGCTCGCCCATTAATAGCAAGACTTCCGAATACGACAAGTCGGTCAATACTCCCGCAGTGGGCCTAGTCGTCAAGCCGTGGAGCAATATCTCGCTATACGCTAATTACATCGAAGGGTTGAGCCCAGGTGCTCAAGCGACTCCGCCGGCAGAAAATGCTGGGCAGGCCTTTGAACCGACCAAGACCAAGCAAAAGGAAATCGGGGTCAAGGTGGACTTTGGCCGCCTGCTGGGCACGATCGCCTTGTTCGAGCTGAAACAGCCGAATGCCATCAATGTGCCAGGCAGCACTCCGGCCGCTTATCTCTATCGTATGGATGGCGAGCAGCGCAACCGCGGCATCGAGTTCAGCTTGGCAGGCGAACTGGCTGAGGGCTTGCGTACCATCAGCGGCGTGACTTACATGCAGGCCAAGCAGGTCAAAACGCAGACTGGCCTCAACGATGGCAAAGATGCCTTGGCAGCACCACGCTGGATTGCGAACGCCGGCTTGGAATGGGATACGCCTTTTGTCCCTGGCCTAACATTGAACACGCGTGTCATAGCGACGGGTGAACAGTATGTGAATGCGCAAAACACCCTGTCTTTGCCGGGCTGGGCGCGCTGGGACATCGGCGCGCGTTATCAGACCAACTATCTTGGACATCCCCTGACATTGCGTGCCAATGTGCTCAATGTAGCTAATCGCAGCTATTGGGAGGGCAGTGCAGGGTCGGGCGGCATTGTACTGTCTGCGCCAAGGATATTAAGTGTTTCTGCCACGATTGATTTCTAGGTGTTATTGCTGATGGGGAGGCTTTGCAAAGCAGTAAGGTTTTCCCCAATTAATATGAGCTCTCAGGACAGATGGACTGAGATGATAGAGCTGATTAAAATGAGAACAATTCTTATTTTTTGGCTAGGCCATGTCTTTCGATCAGGAGCAGCAATCGCTGCAACTTCTCTATACCCATCACCATAGCTGGCTGCAAGACTGGTTGCGGCGCAAATTGGGTGATGCGGCGGATGCTGCTGATGTAGCGCAGGACACCTTCATGCGCATTCTTACGGCGCCTGAACATATCGCTGAAAAGCAGGCGGGCTGGCAGTTACAGGAACCTCGTGCTTATCTTACTGTGGTCGCTAAGCGCGTAGTGGCCAATCTCTACCGTAGGCGGGCACTGGAACAAGCTTACCTTGATTCTCTGGCTTTGATGCCAGAGTTGTCGACATCTTCAGCGGAGCAACGCCTGCTGATTCTCGAAACGCTGCAGCAGATCGATAGCATGTTGGATGGTTTGCCAAGCAAAGTACGGGCGGCTTTTTTGCTTGCCCAGCTTGAGGGCATGACCTATGCGCAAATTGCCGCACAGTTGAACACCAGCGAGCGCACCATCAAGCGCTATATGGTGCAGGCCATGGCGCAATGCATTCTGTTTGCACCATGAAACTTATGGATGAGACTATGGATAAAACCATCGCTTTCCAAGCGGCGGAATGGTTCTTCCGGTTGCAGGAAGCGGAAGTCTCTGAAGCTGATCAACGTGCTTGTGCTGCCTGGCGAGCAGCCGATCCTATGCACGAAACAGCCTGGCAGCGAGCGCAGCAGGTGAGTGGCATGCTGGGTGGTGTGCCCGGCAAGCTGGCGAATGCCACCTTGCAGCGCAGCCATGTTGAAAGCCGCCGCCATGCGATCAAGACAATGGCGTTGCTGGTAGTGGCAGGTGGGGCCGCTTGGCAAGGCTGGCGTAGCGAGCCAGTGCGGCTACGCTTGGCACAATACAGCACACGTACCGGGGAGCGTAGGCAGGTTCAGCTTGCCGATGGCACGGCAGTGCATCTCAATACTTCTACCGGCATTAATACTCAATTGGATGCCAAGCAGCGCTTGATTGAGCTGGAGGCGGGCGAAGTGCTGATCCAGACCGGCAAAGGCCAAGCATCTGAGGGACAGCCGGCATTTCGTCCGCTGGTGGTTGCCACGCGGCATGGGCAATTGCAGCCTATGGGCACGCGATTTATCGTGCGGCAGTCTGCGGATGACATCCAGCTTGCCGTGCTGGAAGGTGCCGTGGAAATCACCACGCATGCAGGCGTGCGACAAGTGATCTCAGCAGGCTGGCAAGCACGTTTTAATGACCATGCCATCATGCCGCCTTCCGCAGTGATAGCCAATGCCGATAGCTGGACACGAGGCATCCTGCATGCCCGCGAAATGCGTCTTGCCGACTTTGTCGCCGAGCTTGCACGCTACCGGCAAGGTGTCGTGCGCTGTGCGCCAGATGTGGCAGAGCTAAAGATTTCTGGCGCATTCCAGTTGGCTGACACTGATCAGGTGTTTGCTAGCCTGCCCATGGTGTTGCCGGTAAAAGTCAGTTACCTCACGCGCTACTGGGTCACCTTTAGCCCAGCTTAAGCTGCTGCACTGTCATTTCACGAAAAATATTTCTAAAGATGTCCCCTTTGCCAATCTGGCGTGTGAAGTGAATTGAAAGCAATTCGCATTCATATTTACTAAGGGGATTTCATGTATCCGCAATATCATCGCCACCCTCTGCGCCAAGCAGTCAAGGGGGCCCTCTTGCTGCTGACCTTGGCTGGTGCCACATGCGGTCAGGCGTCATTGGCGTTTGCAGACAGCAATACCGCGCAGGTTGCGCATCATTACCAGATACAGGCAGGGGCCTTGGATCATGCATTAGGCGATTTTGCCGCCGCGGCCGGGGTGAGCGTCACGGTGCCGCCTGCGCTGGTGGCAGGTAAAAACAGCCAGGGCTTGAGCGGCAATTACACCGTGCAACAGGGATTTGACGCCTTGCTGGCAGGTTCTGGCTTGCAGGCGGTGGAAGGCGGTAAAGGCGTATTTGTGCTGCAAAAGGCCAAAGCCCTCAATAGCGATAAAAGTGCTTCGGCCTCTACCTTGCCGGAAGTCAGTGTGTCTGCCAAGGCAGAGCGCAGTGCGGTGACTGAAGGGTCAGGCTCCTATGCCGCCAAGGCTGTGACCATAGGCAAGACCGAGCAGACCTTGCGCGAGATTCCGCAATCGGTATCGGTGATGACCCGCCAGCAGATGAATGACCAGAACTTTACGACGGTTGCTGAGGCCTTGAACCAGGTGACCGGGGTGCGGGGGTATAACTACGAGCGTGAAGAGAATTTCATTATCCGTGGATATACCGCAAATACGCAGTTCAATGGCGTGCCCCAACAGGGAGACTCCAATCATTACGACCTGGCATTGTATGACCGCATTGAAGTACTGCGCGGACCTTCAGGCCTGTTGACCGGGAGTGGCGAGCCTGGCGGCACGATTAATTATGTCCTGAAACGCCCACAAGATGCATTTACGCTATCGGCAGCGACAGGCCTGGGCTCCTGGAATCAGCAGCGTGGCGAGCTGGACGTGGGAGGGCCGCTCAATGCCGATGGCAGCCTGCGTGGCAGGGCAGTGGCGGTCTATCAGGACCAGGACAAGTTCTACCATGTCGGCAGCGATCGCAACAAGGTGCTGTATGGCGTGCTGGAATATGACCTGGGGCCAAGCACGACGGCAGGGCTTTGGGCGAGCTATATCGAGCGGGATTACAAGAATTTCTGGGGCTTGCCTTTATATAGCGATGGTAGCCTGCCCAGCCGCTCTTCCTATGTTGGCATTGATAAAAATTCCCACAAGCAGGACAAGAACATCGCCTTTGATATCAAGCATAAATTTGACAATGGCTGGGTTGCCAAGGGGGTATTGAGCTATAAGAACAGCCAATATCACGGGTTTGGCGTATATGGCTACGATGTGATCGATGCCGCCACTGGATTGGGAGATGCCGGGGTCGGGTTCCTGAATTTTGAAAACACATGGCACAGCATGGATGTGAACCTGAGCGGGCCGATTGCGCTGTTTGGCCAGACCCATACCTTGACCGTCGGCTATAACCGCGCCACCAGGGATGATGTCATCGGCTATCAATATGAAACGGCCAGCAATGTCGCCCCATTGCTGACACACAACTGGGATGGTGTGCTGAATCGCAATATCCTGTCCAAAAGCCAGACCTACACCGAGCAATCTGGCTTGTATGTCTCGGCGAAGATCAAATTGCTGGAACCACTCAGCCTGATCCTGGGTGGGCGCTGGAGCGATTACAGCACTAAGGATCGCACTAGTTGGCCCAGCAAGACGGCCTGGCAGAAAAGTGATGCCGATACCAGTAATGAATTTACGCCCTATGCTGGCGTGGTCTGGGATATCAATCAGCGGATTACCTGGTATGCGAGCTATGCAGATACCTTCGTGCCGCAAACGCAGCGGAATAGCAGCGATCGCATTCTTGACCCCAGAGTTGGCTGGCAGGTGGAGACCGGCTTGAAAGGTGAATTCTTCGACGGCAAGCTCAATGCATCGGCTGCTTTATTCCGCATTCGTGACAAAAATCGTGCGATTGTAGATACCACCGTGGCAGGATGTGCCAACTCCAGTGGCGAATGCTACCGCCAGGCCGGGGAAGTGCAAAGCCAGGGCGTGGAATTGGAAGTCACCGGAAAGCCAAGCGCCAACCTGAATCTTTCCGCAGGGTATACCTACAACCAAGCCACCTATCTGCAAGATGCTACCGTGTCATCCGGCAGCCGGTTTGCTGCCGACCAGATTCCACGGCATATGCTCAAGCTCTGGTCGCAATACCGCTTCGATGGCAGCACGCTGGCAGGAGCATTGAACGGACTGAGCGTGGGCGCAGGCTTACAGGCGCAAAGTGACATGTATACCGACTACATACGTCAAGGCAGCTATACCATTGCCTCTGCCAAACTAGGCTACCAGATCAACCAGCATTGGGATGCATCGCTGACAGTGAACAACCTGTTTGACCGCAAATACCTGCAATATCCTGGTTATCCAGGCTATTACAACATCTACGGCACCCCGAGGAATGCGCTCTTGATGGTGCGCTGGAAATACTAAATCGTAGCGCCCATATTCCAAATGCCCAAGCACTCTGCGGAGTGCTTTTTTTTGACTGTACCAAGGGCAGGCTATAATCCTGCTTTACACGATCCGCCTTGAATACGCAGGAGACAACATGAACCATGCCACCGTGAACAATGAAAATACAGGCAAGAAGCTGGGTATCATCGCCTTGCTGCTCTCGGTATTTTGTGTTCCCTTGCTGGGTGTGGTGGTGGGCATCTTTGCCTGGCTCAAGTCCCGTGCCGCCGGGCAGGGTAATTTGTTTGCCGTCCTCGCCATCATCATCAACCTGATTTATACCGTGCTGTTGGTGTTTTTCCTCGTCAGTATCTTTGCAGTCTCCAAGGCGGTGGTCGAGCAACGCCAGCAGGAAGATGCGCTGGAGGCATTAACTCTGCAACAGCAAAAGGCGGAACGCGCGGCTGGCCATGTGGATACTGATCGTATTGCTGAGGAGTTGCAGGCCAAACTGGAAATGTTTCACCAGGCGCATGGGGTGTATCCATCCTTCGGCAAGCTCTTGTCCGAGCGTGGGCCGCTGGCATTGAGCGAAGAACAGCGCGAGGTATTGGTTAGTACTGCCACGCCGCGTAGCACGCGCGTGGGGTTTCAGTCCTGTGTTGCGTCCAATGGCGTGAGTAGTGGTGTGATGCTCCGGCCAGGCTCTGGCAATCCTCCGTTGATTGTGGGTGATTGCAGCAACATCGCGGCTAGACGCGAGTAAGCCTGCGCCAGCCCATCACCATGCCTGCGGCGGTGAGAATGACCCCGCCGATCGAGAACAGGATCACGACAATCCAACGTGGGATTTCTGCATTATCTAGCGGCGCGAAATCAAGACGGTGTAGCGCTGCAAATAGCCAGCGGTAGGTGCGGCTGTTATTGTCCTGAGATGCCACGACGCGCGTAGTGGCTGGGTCAACGTAATAGCTGGTGGCAGAAGCATCATCCAGGTCGACGCGGATGACCGGGGACACGGTCTCCAGCCGTTTGCCGTAGTAATACCTGTCGCCATGCGTTAGCAGTGAGGCTGTTTTGACTTGAGCCTCGGGGAGCAGCCCTGCTGCCTGGGTTGCCAGTGCTGTGGTGGTAATTGGAGCTAGACGAGCACCAGTGTGTGTATCGAACATCCAGGTGCGATGCTGCGCAAGGCCAAGCAAAATAGGTTTCCCGGCAAAATATATCCATTCAATCTCGCCAATTTTCTCTGTAGTACCTAGCAACGCTGGCAATGTTGGCAATAGTCCATAGCCAGGTTTTCCGGCCCAATGCTGAGATTCTTCTGTACTTAGCTTCCTGCCGGAAAACATATCGAACGGCTTCATCGACAGCCAGCCGCTGAATAGCCAAGTCAGGCAAAACACGCCTGCGAGCAGGCCAGAAACATGGTGCCATTTAGCCCAGCCGCGATAGGGCGTCATACGGCCTCCCTTGTAGCGGCGACGCAAGCGCAAACGGTCTATGCCCAGCCAGATGCCCATTAGGCTCATGGCCGTGGCGGGGAAGGACAGCCACATGACGATTTGACGCCAGGCTTCGTGATGGTCAAAACGCAATGGCGTGAAATAAATCCAATGGATGATGGAGCCCAGCCAGTTCCAGGCACGTTCGCTGCGCGAGGTATCCAGCACGACTTCAGCCGTGCGGCTGGATAAATACAACACGTTCCCGTTACTGAAACTCACGCGATGCAATGGCCGGTGCGGGTGAAGTGAAGACGAGATTGACCATTGGTCGCGATCGATTAATTCTGTGTGGTCGATGGATAAGCCAGGCAAGAAAGCCTGTGCAGATGCGCGAATGGTGTCTGGCGTCACACGCAGTGAATTGCCATGATCGGCCCAGATAGATTGCCAATGATCTTCATACAAAGCATGATAAATTGGCCGTCTCTGGTGCATCGTCAGCCGGAGTTTGTCCGGCTCCCCTCCAAGCATAATCGCGACTTGATGCGGCGTGATGTTCACTCGTTCTGGTACCACTGCTTCCAGGCGAGGTATGCGTTCTTCCTGCGTAAGCTTGGGATAAGCTACGAACAGCATGACCACCCCGGAAATGAACCAGAGCAGCACCAACACCCCAAGCGCTATCCCCAGCCAGCGATGCCAGAGGTGGAGATTGCGCATGGAGAGAAGTTTCATGGTGTCGTACTTGGAAGGTTAGGTTAGTACCGGAATTCCGCAGTTAGCTCGAGCTGGCGTGGTGCGCCGACAACAAGCTGTTGATCATTGTTGTTTGACATAGAGGCATAGAATTTATCTGCCAGATTGCGGATGTTGGCACGCAACGTCATCTGCTTATTGACATTCCATGCAGCACTAGCATCAAACACAGTGTATCCAGCCATCGCAACATTATTGGAATTGCTTGCATAACGCTTGCCAACGTACCGCGCGCCTATCCCTGCTTCCCATTGCGAGGTTTGATAGTAAACCCAGGCATTGGCCAGCTTTTCCGGCACGTTGCTTGGTGTATTACCTGCCCTGGAAATTCCTGTGTTGCCTTCAAAGAGTTCATCGAAGCGTGCATCCAGCAAGGCGGCATTGAAATCGATGCGCCAATGCTCAACTGGCAGCAATGTGGTGGTGAATTCAATGCCTCGCGAGGATTGCTTGCCTCCTTGCACGGAAATCAACGGATCTGTCGGGCTCCTGGTAATGATGTCATCCTTGGCAATGTGGTAGGCAGCCAGCGTGACCTCTCCCTTCGATTGGGGAAGCAGGTGCTTGATGCCCATTTCATATTGGCGCGACCTGGTCAGGTCGAACTTCGCATTGTCGAGATTCAGCCCCAGCATATTGGTGATTGGGTCGGTACCGCGGCTGGTCTGTGCATACAATGAGAAATCAGGTGTAACGTCGTAGACCGCGCCAATTCGCCAGGTGAACGGGGAGAAACTCTGGGAAGAGCTTGCTGCGGGGGCAATGTAATCCTTGCGCTTGGTATCGATGTAGTCCTTGCGCAGGCTGACGAGCAGCTTCAGCTTGTCAGTCGCATTCCAGGCGTTTTCCAAAAACAATGCTCTTTGATCAAGATCCGCAGCATAATTGTTGCGCAATGCCTGGTTGGTGATGAAACTACCTGCGGCTGGGGCATACAGATCGACCGTGTCGGTAAGTGTGTTATTGGTATTCATCTTGTGCATGAAATCCACGCGGGAGATGTCGATACCAACAGCCAAGCGATTTTCCCTGCCAAACATACTGGAGTTGGATGCAAGTTGGAAAATATTGCCGATCTGCTTGAGGTCATGGTCCACATTACGGAATGCGGCACGGGTGACGCGCAATGTCGCAGGGTTCAGGCGCAGGTCATCTGCATAACGCCAGTCGCGCGTTGCGTGAAACCAGTAAGTTTCATTCTTGATGGAAAGCGCTGGGCTGATATCCCACTCGATTTTGGCGCGAGCTCGGGTATCAACAAAATCCATCTTGTTGTTCTCGACGTTGTAATTGTTCTTGCGCAGGCCGTAAAGCAAGTTGCCATTGACTGCAGGAACGCCATAGTTCACGGCAGGTGAGTCTTCAGCATGATCAAGCGTGAAGCCAACACGTACAGTATCGGAAGGCTCGAATTGCCACGAAGTCATGATTTTCTTCGTATCGTAATCGCCGCGATCGATGTAGCCGTTGCCACCCATGACAGATGCGTCAATACGGAAAGCACCGATGTCACCGAGCGCGCCTGTGCCGCCAAGCGCCGAACGGTAGGCGCCGCGTGTGCCGATCCCGACCAATGCTTCCAATGAGGCTTCCCTGCTAGCCTTTTTGCGAACGCTGTTCACAATCCCGCCGCTGGAAGCATCGCCGAATAATGCGGATGCCGGGCCGCGTAGCACTTCGATTCTTTCGTATCCCCAGCTATCTGAAGGGTAGGTCAATGTGCCGGCAGCAGTAATCAGGCGGATGCCGTCTTCTGCCTGGGCGACAGAGTTATTGCCGGAAAAGCCGCGCGATGAAAAAGATTGCCCGACCCCTGGTGTACCAATATCGGAAATGCCAACGGTACGTGTGACGGCCTCACGAATAGAGACATCGCCCCGCTGGCGAATGGTTTCGGCATCCACCGAATCGATGCTGGCAGGCGTTTCCTTGGCAGTCAGTCCCAAACGATTGCTAGTGGTGTTGACCTTGTTGAGTTTGATGCTGGGTTTTTCTGTTTGGCTGGATACGGTGATTTCTTCAAGTACCGCTGTTTCAGCAGCATAAGTACTCGTTGTCATGGCAGACAGGACTGCAATATGGATCAGGTAGTTTGATTTCATTTGTTATTTTTCAGGCAATAGAAAGTCTTGGGAAGAGAATCTTCCCAAGATGAATAGTGAACGCTTAGTAACGGAATTCCGCAGTGAGCTCGAGCTGGCGGGGTGCGCCTACGATTTGTTGCAGATTATTGTTGCGTGATAGTGCTGCATAGAACTTGTCAGTCAGATTACGGATGTTGGCACGTAACGTCATGCGGTCATTAACATGCCATGCAGCACTGGCATCGTAAACGGTATAGCTGCTAATGCTTGAAGTATTGGCATCATTACCGTAGCGCTTGCCGACATAACGTGCGCCAATACCGGCCTCCCAATTTGACACCTGATAGTAAACCCAGGCATTTGCCACTTTTTCAGGTACATTCATGGGCGTGTTGCCAGCGCGTGAAACACCTGATTGTTCTAATTCATCATAGCGAGCTTTTAACAAGGTAGCGTTGAAGTCAAAGCGCCATTGTTCGATTGGAAATAACACAGTGGAAAACTCAACGCCGCGGGATGACTGCTTGCCACCTTGAATTGAAAAGGATGGATTGTCAGGGTTCTGCGTCAGGATGTTGTCTTTGGCAATATGGTAGGCTGCTAGCGTCCATTCGCCCTTTGCATTGGGCAAAGCCTGCTTGATGCCAATTTCAGATTGGCGTGACTTGGTTAGGCTGAATTCAGCATTTGTCAGATTCATCCCCAGTAGCGTTGTAACCGGGTCAGTTCCCTTGCTGGTCTGGGCATAGAGTGCGGTATTTTCTGTGACATCAAACACTGTACCCAGCCTCCACGTCAGCGCTGACAAATCTCTGTCAGTGTCGGGATTGGTTCTATATCCTTCGCGCTTACTATTGATAAAGTCCTTGCGCAAGCCAGCAACCAACTTCAGATTATCTGTTGCATTCAATGCGTTTTCGATGAAGAAGGCTTGTTGATTTAAGTCAGCATCATAGTTTGTTAGGGGAGATGAAGGAGCATTGAACAACCCTTTATAGCCGTTAACAGGAACATTGCTTGGAGTACCGTTGACTGAGCTATGGATGAAGTCAGTGTGTGATATTTCCCATCCAGCGGCAAAGCGGTTTTGGTGACCAAACAAATCAGCAGTAGATGCCAGTTCTATGCGGTTACCGTATTGCTTTTGATCATGTTCAATATTCAGGAAGCTGGATCGTTGAACTAGATTTGTTGCGGAGTTAAATGAATAGTTTTCCGCATTTTTCCATTTCCGGTCAGACTTGAACCAATAGGCTTCATTTCTGAATTTGAGCGTTGGAGATATATCCCACTCGATTTTTGCACGGGCGCGAGTGTCCTGAAAATCCATCGCTTTATCTTCGATGTTGTAATTCTTGTTACGCATAGAATGCGAAAGTCTGCCATTGATCAAAGGGGTGCCAAAATTCGCAGTTGGGGATTCATCAGAATGATCCAGGGTAAAACCGACTTTCAGGTTTTCTGTAGGTGTGAACAGAAAAGAAGTCATGATTTTCTTGCTGTCGTAATCACCACGGCTGATATAACCATCTCCGCCTAGTACAGAAGCATCAATACGAAAAGCGCCAATCTCTCCAATGGCTCCGGTGCCGCCCAGAGCCGCGCGATAGGCACCATAAGTCCCAGCGCCGACCAATGCCTCGATAGAGGTTTCACGGTTTACTTGTTTACGCACACTATTGATAATGCCACCTGCTGATCCATCACCGAATATGATGGATGCTGGTCCGCGTAATACCTCAATGCGTTCGTACCCCCACATGTCGGAAGGGTAGGTTAATGTTCCAGCTCCTGTCATTAGGCGTACGCCATCTTCTGCTTGAGCAACAGAATTGTTACCAGTAAATCCACGAGAAGAGAAAGCCTGTCCATTACCAGGGGCACTGATATCGGTGATACCTGTGGTTCGAGTGACAGCCTCGCGCAAGGTAATGTCGCCACGTTGACGAATTGTTTGCGTATCCAGTATTTCAATACTGGCAGGGGTTTCCTTTGCCGTGAGGCCTAGACGGCTACCTGTGGTGTTTTGCTTTTTCAGGTTGAGGCCAGATTTTTCGGATGTTGCCTTGACCTGAACCTCTTCCAGTGTGGTTTCTTCCGCCAGCGCCCCGCTAGAGAAGATTGCCATCAGGGCCGTTGCCAGGATGTAGTTGCTGTTTTTCATTATTTGCTCCCAATTTGATAGTTCAGCATGACGATGTCATGTGGAAATCAGCCATCTAGTAGGGGCAAGAGGGGGCAATGCATGCAAAGCGGCCACAATGGCAGCTCAGCTTGAGGGCAATGATCAAACCCTCAAAATACATGCATCAATGAGTACGAATGAATGTGGTGAACATTCGCCGATTCCAGGACACCCCGCCCTTGCACGAACAACATGACTGACTTGCGGCAGGTCTCCTGACTCTCGGGTCATCGTCTTGTTTGCGGCCTTCCCGGATCAATATCCAGTGGCAAGAAATGCAAACAGACTCACCGATTACAGTTGCGGGGGCAGTTCCGGATTACGATCATGATGTCTTCACCGGATTCCCTATTAATTTCCCCCTCTTGACGATGGGGAAAACCGTAAGTGGGGCGGATTTTACGGGTGGGAGGTGGAAAGGTCAATGAAAATCATAGGGTTGCTGGTTTATGCCTGAGGCAGTACGGTGATGGTCTGACCCATGCATTCCACCACTTGGCCAGCGCGGATTTTGGCGGTTTTGCGTTGTTCTGGTTGGCCATCGACAGTGACCAGGCCCTCGGCCACCATGGTTTTGCCTCGACCACCGGAATCGGCGATGCCAGTGAGCTTGAGCAGGTTGCACAGTTCGATATAGTCGTCACGCAGGGTGAATTCCATGAGGTCATGCCTTGAGGTTGAATGCCCGCGATTAGACCATGTTTTCCAGCATGGTGAAACGAGCGTGCGCTGCTTTCACGTAAAATAACGCCTGGTTCATCAACAAGGGTATGTCATGCAGCATTTTTCTCCACCAGCATTCGGGTCACGCTTCACCCAGGCTATCACCACATTTGATGCACGCAATGCCCGCGACCCTAACCAGACTTTGGTTGATGCTGTGGCAACGCCGAAGGAGCTGGCCTATGCCCAGCGCATGACTGAGATGCTGCAACGCTACCAGCCCGATGCGCCCGAAACACTGCACTTGGCGGCCCGTTGTCAGCACATTGAGCGCTGGACGTTGCCGCGCGATGCTTACCCCATGACCAAGCCGGGTTATCACCAATGGCGGCGCAAGCTCAAGGAATATCATGCCGAAGTGGCGAGCGAGATCATGCAGCAGGCGGGATATGACGCAGAGGCGATCGCACGGGTTACCAGGCTGGTGAGCAAGGATGCGCCGCTAGCAGATGCTGAGATGCAGGTGCTCGAAGATGTGATTGTGATGGTATTTGTCGAGTATTACCTGGAAGAATTTGTCGGTCAGCATCCTGAATACGATGTGCCGAAATGGAAGGATATTTTACGCAAGACGCTGCGCAAGGTATCCAAAACCGGACACCAAGCTTTGCTGACCCAGGTGAAAGTACCCCAGGCGCTGGTGCCGCTGATTCAGGAAGTCATGACGGAGGAGGGTTGGCTGTGAGCCTGCGTGAGCGACAGCTGGTCTTATTCCAGCAGTAGGCCGCCACTACGCTGGTTTGAACCCGTTGGTCGGGTGAGGGAATGTACCGTCGCCGTAGGCACGGATGACTTGCGCAATGACCACTTGGTAGCCATTGAGCCAGTTGGCTTGCGCCGCCTTGGCCTCCAGGTGCCTGGGATGCTGCATTAATTCTTGCAGGCCTTGCATGTTTTCCCAGTAGTACACATTGCAGATGCGCCCATTTTCCGGGTTTTCCCAAGCTTCTTCACCGAGGTAGCCCGTCGTGTTGCGGGCAAATACAGCAATTTCTGAATCAATTTGCTGGAATCGTGTGTCGAATTGTTTTTTATCAAAAATAAATGTGGCGCTATACATGCTGCCCCTAACTTTTCAGCTGCAATGGTAATCCTGCCGCAATAAAACTGACTTTGTTGCAGATGGCTGCAACTGCCTGGTTGAGGCGGCCTGCTTCGTCCTGGAACTGCCGGTTGATTTCTCCCAGCGGCACGATGCCCATGCCGACTTCATTGCTCACCAGCAAGATCTTGCCGGGTAGGCCAGGCAGTGTTTCCAGCAGGATGGCGCGTTCGTGCGTCCAATCCACACCCTCTGGCGGTGCGCATTCCGGGCAGATGCACTGCGCTAGCCACAGGGTCAGGCAATCCACCAGCAGGCAACGGCCCGGTGCAGCTTGTTGTTGCAGGGTTGCTGCCAGTTGATGTGGCACCTCGACGGTTTGCCAGTGGGATGGGCGGCGTTGCTGGTGCTGGTCTACCCGCTTGCCGAATTCATCGTCATAGACCTGTGCCGTGGCGATATAAACAACTTCCAGGCCACTTTCCTGGGCTATTTTTTCTGCATAAGCGCTCTTGCCGGAGCGGGCGCCACCCAGAATCAAGTGATGGTCGTGTGCATTCATGGTCAACTCCAATGCTTGCTGTGCATCTGTTGGACGCCCCAGCGCTGAATAATGGTTTGCAATTGCGCCAAGCCATGCCGAATGGCAGAGGGGCCTGGTTGCAGGATGTCGGCAGACTTGATTTCATGCACTTGCCCGGCTTGCACGGCAGGTATCGCCAGCCAGCCCGGCCTTGCCAGTACTTGTTCCGGCAGGAACTTCTTGCCGCACCAGGAGCCGATGATGATATCAGGCTGGCGCTGGATGACCTCATCCGCTGCAATGACGCGCTCCTTGGCGGATTTGCAGGCGGATAATTCGGCGAAGCAATCGGTGCCGCCAGCAATCGCTATCAACTCTCCCACCCATTGGATGCCGCTGATCAGCGGGTCATTCCATTCCTCGAAATAGACCTTGGGGGCACAGGGCAGGTAGCTCGCGGTCTCGGTAGCTTGCTGTATACGCGCCTCCAGGTCAGCAATAAGGGCCGTAGCGCGGTCAGATGCATAAGTCAGTGCGCCCAGGGTGGCGATCATATCGAAGATTCCCTGGATAGAGCGTTGATTGAAGACATGCACTTCCACCCCGGCGCGTACCAGTTCGGCGGCAATGTCGGCTTGCAGGTTGGAAAATGCCAGTACCAGGTCTGGTTTCACGGCAAGGATTTTTTCCAGTTTCGCGCTACTGAAACCAGAAATCTTGGGTTTTTCCTTGCGGGCAATCGCAGGGCGAGTGGTAAACCCGGATATCCCTACAATACGCTCCTGCGCGCCCAGCAGGTAAAGCACCTCAGTAGTTTCCGCTGCCAGGCAGGCAATACGCTGCGGGCCTTTCATTCTGCAGCGGCCCAGGTGTTTTCCATCATTAGCTCTGATAATGGGCGCTCTTTGGCCCAGCCTTCTTCTACCAACATCGGGGTTTTGTAGAACTCATCCACATAGCCCAGGCAGAGGATGGCGATTGGCTTGGCACCTTCCGGCATATTCAGTAGCTTGGCGAGCTTGATCGGGTCGAAAATCGACACCCAGCCCATGCCCAAGCCTTCTGCTCGTGCGGCGAGCCAGAGATTCTGGATCGCGCAGGAGACGGAAGCCAAGTCCATCTCTGGCAGGGTACGGCGCCCAAAAATAAAGCGTTCGCGGTGATCACAAAGCCCAGCCACGAACAATTCCCCACATTGCTGAATGCCTTCTACCTTGAGGCGCAGAAACTCAGATTCACGCTCACCCAGCGCATGCGCTGTCTGCATCCGCTCCTCTTGCACCAGGTCGTAAATTGCCTGTCGTACCTCAGCGCTGGTGATGCGGATAAAGCGCCATGGCTGCATCAGCCCGACGCTGGGGGCATGGTGCGCTGCATCCAGCAGCTTATGCAGGATTTCTGGCTCTATCTTGCCTGGCTTGAAGTGGCGCATGTCGCGGCGCTGGTGGATGGCACGGTAAACGCCGCTCATCTCGGGTTCGGTAAAGGCAAATTCGTTACTAGACATAGTGATCGTGAGCTTGGAGGCTAAGGCTTAAGTATAAGAGGATTGCAGCATGAACTTAAGGAGGCGTTGTAGTTTGCTCAATCAGCACCAGCTTACCGGTTTTGGGGTCGCGGTAAACTTGGCCGACAGCTTCGTAGCCACTACCTGTTGCATTGCTGCTGGTAGTTTCCGGAGCCTCGATTTCCTTGCCTTGTTCTATTTCCTTTGGCTTGACCAGCATGGCCTGCCCGCCAGCACTCAAGGCGGCAAGTAACCCGCAGGCGAATACCAGCATGACATCCACCAGGTTGACTAGGCTGGCGCGCGGGTCTTCGTCTTCGTGATCAAACCGGCTTTTGAGGCGCAGCTTACTCATGATTGCGATTCCAGTGTTTCCAGCACGTCCTCATACCAGCGGCGGCGCAGTTTGCCGACAACCAAGCCGATAATGCCGGCGATCAATCCCAGCACTGTCGCGTCGAATGCTGTAGTGACGGCTTGTGCCAATTGTGCCGGGTTGCCTTGGCCGAGTGCGGCTAGTCCAGGGCCAAGCGGGATGATGGTGGCCATCAGGCCCAGCATAGGCGGGATGCGTGAGAGCAGGTCGGCACGCTCCAGCCGGTGGCGGGCGAGCTTGACCACGGCATCAGTATTGCCCGAGTTTCGCATTGCCTTGAGGCCGAACAGACGCTCGCCTACGGCCAACCCGGCTTCCAGCACGGCAATGATGACGCTAAGCGCCAGGATAATAATGACCGGTTTTAACAGCCAGGTAATGGCGTGATGCAGGGCGTCGAGTTCAAATGACATGGCGGAGAGTGATCCTGTAAAAAGTTATAGCCGGGGTTTGCGCGTGCCGAACCACAGACCTGCTGCGAATACCGGCAGCAATGCCAGCCACCAGTACCAATGCTCACGCACGGACTTGATGGCGACCTCAAAAGCGCGTGGCGCAGGCGCGGCCTTCGCTGGCTCAGGTTCGGGCGCTTGTGCAGCGGGCTTGGGTTGCGCTGTTGGTGCTGCTGGTTCTCGCGCTGCTTCTGGCTTGGCTTCTGCAGAGATGGCGACTTGTTCTGAAACAATCGCCTCGTTGCTTGCATAAGCAGGCGCGGCATCACCGCGTGCCTTGGCCAGGGTTTGTTGCAACGCGACAGCGGTGTCGCCGTCCAGATGCTGCCCTAGCCAGTGCCACATCGGGTGGTTGGGTGCGGTGTGACCGCTGCCGGGCAGGCCATTTTTATTCACTAGCCGCGCTAGTTCGCCACCCAGCTGGCGTAGCGTTTGTTCATCGGTATGCCAGAAGCCTTTTTGTGCGGCCACCATCATGATGGCGAGCATATGTGCTTTTACTTGAGCATTGTGCTTGTGCTCAAGGAAGGGCTTGAGGCCAAGTTGCAGGCTGTCATCCATATAGACTTTTTTCACCTCGTCCCAGGCCCAGTCCTTGATGATGTCTGGCCGGGTGACTTGCCAGCCCCAGAGGTTTTCCATGAACTCCTGACCCATGGTGCGTGCGCCTGCATAGCCGTGCTGCATCAACGGGCGTATCCACGCCGGGTTGAGGTAGCGCCCGCGCAACTCCATTAGTAGCGCGGTTTCCAGCGGGTCGTCGCTGAGGTTATCCGGGTCTGTGTGGTTGAGGATGCGTGCGGTGGGACGTTTTCCGGTGACTGTTTCTGTCGCAAGCGAGAGGCCACCGAGGTAATCGAAGGCATCGTTGTTGTCCATCAGGCCGTAGAGATTGGAGGCGCGGCCATGATAGGTATTGGCAATGCTGGTCAGCGCGGTCTTGAGCACCTCGTGCGCAGGCTGGCCTTGGGCATCCATGCCATAGGCGTGACCCATGCGCGTGAGATAGGCCTGGCCGAGCTCGTTGCGGTCTTTCCAGGTGCCGGAGCGCTCGGTGAGGCGGTTGACGCCAGTGCCGTAGGCACCTGGTGCATCGCCAAAAATACGCCAGGCGGCTTCTCGCCCAGCCTGGGCCAGGGGCTGGCCATGTTGCTGGTGGGCCTGGGTGCGGCGTATCCATTGCAGGGCGACGCCATTGCTGGCAATAGCTTCTTCACCTTCTTCTGTGCTGGCCCCCAATGGGGCTAGCGCTTCATTGAGCGCGGCTTGCAGCATAGGATATTGTGCGCGAATGGTTTTGGCGGAAGCCGCCAGTGCTAGGCGGCCGCCATTGTCTATCCATTGCATGAGGTTGGGGTAAAGGTCGCGGAACAGGCCAGAGGTGGTGACGATCACATCGTGGCGGGCAATGCCGGGCTTGAGCTGCATGCGCTGCACAATGCCACGTGCATTCCATTCCGGCTCTATGCCCATCAGGCTGAGGATGAAACTCACCATCACGCCCTCGTCGCGCACCGCATCAGAAGCCCAGAGGATCACGCCTTCGCTATCTTGCACGCTATCGCGCTCACGTACTTTGGCTGCCATGTTGGCACCGATCTGGAAACCTAATCTGGTCGGCAGCACATCGCCATCCAGCGCATGGAAATTGCGGCCGGTGGGCAGGGCATCTGGCGAGCGCAGGGGGTCGTTGCCCTTGCCGGGTGGCACAAAGCCACCTTCGAGCGCATGTAGCAGACTGTGCATTTCCAGTCTCGGCGATATGGCGAGTTTTTCGCGTGTTTCTGCACTTACGCCTTGCTCCTGGCCGCGCGCCATGGAGTCCAGCATCAATGCCAGCGATTCTTCCGACCAATCCTTGCCGAAAATATGCAGGCCGTGTGGCATGAATTTCTCTTGCAGCTTGGTCAGGTAGTGGCCGATTTCATGGGCGAGCAGGTCGTCATCAGTTTGCTCAAAGCCAATGCCGCGCACTTCCAGCACGTCGGCCATGCTGGCTTCCAGTTCGGCGCGCAGTTGCAGGGCTTCCACTAGTCGGCGCATCTCGCGTGCCGCTTCCACCTTCATGGTTTCGGAGCTGGAAGATTCGTAGCTTTCCACCACCTGGCGCAGCTCCAGCAGGCGGTCATACAGCGGCGTGGAGGTGAGTGGCGGCGTCAGGTGATCCACCATCACGGCCAGGCCTCGGCGCTTGGATTGCGTGCCTTCGCCCACGCCATCGACGATATAGGGATAAATGCCGGGCAGGTCGCCAGCAATCAGGCGTGAGTAATCGCTCGCTGCCAGCCCAACCGCCTTGCCAGGCAGGAATTCATAAGTGGAGTGGCGGCCGATATGCACCAGCGCATCGGCCTTGAACACGCTGCGCAGCCAGTGGTAATACGCCAGGTATTGGTGTGGCGGCGGGATGGTGGTATTGGCGTGCAGCAGTTCTTCATCCACTTCCCAGCCGCGTGGCGGCTGTGGGCCGATGAAAATATTGCCGAACTGCACGCCGGGGATGAGGATTTGTCTGTCATGCACCATCACCTTGCCAGGGGCGATGCCCCAGCCGCGCATGCCCTCAATGCCAAGTGCGGCAAGCCGGGTTTTCTGCAAGGCAAGCGCATTGCAGTCGGTGTGCTTGTCCAGGCATTGCAGATAGGCGTTGTTGAGTGCATCAATCTGCTTGAGCGCATTTTTGCGCTGCGGGTGGTCTGCGCCTTCAAGTAAATGATGCAGTTCATGCATGGCTTTATCGAGGCGATTGCGCGCAATGTCGATTTCGCCAGCGCGTTGCGCGGCAACCAAGTCGGCGTGTAGCTTGCCGAGCGGGCCTTCTACCATTTCGCCGCGCACTTGTGCTGGCAGGGTGCCGAACCAATTGAGGTAGGCCGCATTATCGAGCTTGTTCACATGCTTGCTCATCTCGGTGAGTGCGGCCTGGTCTTCCGGCAAGTTGACGCCGCGCTCTTGCATCAGGTCAAGCAAGGTCTCGGGTGAAGCAGGCAGTTCGCCAGTGTTGTAACCAGCGTGTTGCAAGGCATGCAGCATCTCAAACAGCGAGGCAGGCACATCCAGGTTATCTGCACCGATATTTTGACGGCCTGGTGGGTGGTTGTAATAGATCAGGGCGACTTTCTTATTGGCGTTGGGCTTGCTGCGTAACTGTTGCCAATTCAGGCTGCGCCTTACCAGCGATTGCACCTCGGCAGGCAGGATCTGCGGCAGTTTTAACTCCACACCGGTAAGCTTGTCTATGGTGGCAGGGCCAGCCGCCGCGACGACCAGCGGCTGCGAGCTGCCCTGGATTTCCGGCATGGCAACGCGGTATTGCACGGAGTTGATCGGCAGGCCGTCTTCCGAAAGCTGCCAGGCATTGGCGCTGCGGTCGGTCAGGCGCATGGCCTTGTAGACCGGCACATCCAGCTTGCCCAATAACTCGGTGACAGCCTCGCGGCCTTCGGCGGCACCGACGACAAAATCCTGCAAGACCACCAGTCCGCTAGGTGTTGCCGGGGCTAGCAGGGTTTTCAAGTTGGCGATGGCATCGCGCGAAGCTTCTCCCCAGCGTGCCATGATGCCAATACAGGGCTGGCCTTGTGCCTCACTGGCGGCGCAGATGGCATCCACGGGCTGCGGGTCGCTAGTGCTGAGGTCAAGCACCGCGAGCATAGCAGCGCCATTACCAGGAATATTGGGTTGTTTGATTTCCCTGCCGCCTTGGCGCAAACGCAGCAGTGGCTCGGGCTGAATAGTGGGCAGATTGGTGGCGGGGTGTAACAGGTGGCGCATGAATGCACTGAGATTGTCAGTGCCGCCAGCCTGCCAGAGGTTGTGCAGGCCAAGCCACTGGCGGGCAGCGTTGTGCTGCTGCGCAAGATTGGCGACTTTTTCCGAGAGATTGTTCTGCGTCAGCGTCAGGCTCTTGGCATGTGAAAAGCTGCTGACGGCTTCGCCTTGCCAGCGGCTTTGCAATGAGAGGGCGCTTTCACCATTAAAGGCGATGAAATTGCGTGGCTGCTTTCCCCCAAGCTGCTGGAGCTGGGTTTGCAACTGCTGTGATGATTCAGCGTACACCGCTACGGCAAACACTGCATCGGCATCGTGCAACCAGCGCTGCAACGTCTTGCTGTCTGCGGCGAGTACTTGCGATTGCGTGCGCAGGATAATGCGATCCTGTTTGCCGGATTGCTGCAAAGCTTGCTGTGCCGCCATGGCAGCGGCAGGCGCGGTGCGGTCTGACACCACGCCGAACAAGGTAGCTGCCTGGACAGGTAACTGGCAAGCAGCCAGGATTGTGGCGGTGAGTAATGTATAAAGCTGACGATTCATCGAGAAAACAATCCTGCAACCAGCTGTGGGTTGGATGGGAAATAGAAATGCAGATAGCTTGCCAGCAGGCTGCCATGACGATAGATGGCTTCACCCGGCTTGCCTCGTTGGGTAGTGGCCTGTGCATAGACTGGCAATGCCGTCTCCAGACGGGAGTAATGGAAGGTATGCGCGTGCAACCTGCCTTCAGGCAATTCGGCAAATTGCACACCCAGTCCCTGGAAGCGCGCTTGCATGCTGCAATCCCCGGGCAGTAAGCCAAAACCTGGCTGCTGGTTGATGCTATTGGTGACCGCCATCATGCCACCACACTCGGCCAGCATGGGCAGACCTTGTTGCCATGCCTGCTGTAAGGCGTTACGCATGGCATGGTTGTTGGCGATAGCGGCCAGATGCAGCTCCGGGTAGCCACCGGGAAGCCAGATGGCGTCTATCCCGGCGGGTAATGCATGGTCATGCAGTGGCGAGAAAAAGAGCGTTTCAGCGCCTAGTGCATGCAAACAATCCAGATTGGCCGGATAGATGAAGCAAAAGGCTTCATCGCGTGCGATGGCAATTTTCTTGCCCGCGAGTAATGAAGGCGTGGCGCTTGCTGCTGGGAGTGAAAAGCTGACTGTTGGCGGCAAGGGTAGCGGCCCGGCTGCTGTTAGCATGGCGGCTGCCTGGGCAATGCGCTGCTCGAGATCATCAATTTCATTGGCGCGGAACAAGCCCAAATGCCGCTCTGGTAGGGAGAGTACCTCCTGCTTTTGCAATGCACCTAGCCACGGCAGGTGACTAGGCAGGCTATCTCGCAACAATGTGCCGTGGCTGGCGCTGCCAGTTCGGTTGGCAATCACGCCCGCGGGGATAAGCTCGGGCCGATGGGCAAACAACCCGGAGGCCAATGCGCCAAAGGTCTGGGCCATGCCGCTGCCATCAATAGTGAGTGCAAGAGGTAACTGGAATTGCGTAGCGATATCGGCGCTGCTGGGTTGGCCATCATATAGCCCCATTACGCCTTCCACCAAGATCACGTCAGCGTTTTGCGCTGCCCAATATAGTCGGGCTTCAATGTCATCGGCACCACACATGGCCAGATCAAGATTATATACCGGGCGACCAGTGGCGGCTTGCAAGATCATGGGATCAAGGAAGTCTGGCCCGCACTTGAAGGCTTGTACAGTGAGGCCTTGATCGCGCCAAGCACGCGCCAGCGCTGCAGATACTAGTGTCTTGCCCTGATTGGATGCGGGAGCGGAAAGTAGTAGCGCCGGGCAAGAGCTGGCCATATTGTTACCACTCCACCCCTGGCATGGCTTGTACGCCATTCTTGAAAGCGTGCTTGACCATTGTCATCTCGGTGACGGTGTCGGCTTGTTCTATCAACTCAGGTTGGGCGGCTCGCCCGGTGACCACGACATGCTGCATGGCAGGCCTAGCGGCAATGTCAGCCAATACTTGTTGCAAATCGAGATAATGATATTTAAGGACGATGTTGAGTTCGTCGAGGATCACGACGCCGACACTTTCATCTTGTAGCGCGGCTTGAGCTGCCTGCCAGCCTTGCTGGGCGGCCGCGATATCACGATCGCGGTTCTGGGTTTCCCAGGTGAAGCCTTCGCCCATGACATGCCAGGTGACATTGGGCTGGTTGCGGAAGAATGCTTCTTCGCCAGTGTCAGAGCGGCCTTTGACGAATTGGACAACGACAGCTTTCATGCCGTGGCCTAGGGCGCGGGCGAGGAGCCCAAAAGCAGCAGTGGATTTACCTTTGCCGTTGCCTGTGTTGACCAGAAACAGGCCGCGCTCAATGCGCGCAGCCTCTATCTTGGCATCAACAACTGTTTTCTTGCGCGCCATCCGGTCTGAATGGCGCTGGTTGAGGTCTGGTTTTTCCTGATCGGTCATGCGGTTCGTTTGTTATCAGCGTAAAGCGCCTTCACCACAATGTGGATGATGGCGGCAGTCGCCACGTAGAACGCCAGCGTACCCAAGGATGAGGGGTAGTGCTTGGCGATGCGTGGCAGGAATTCGGCCAGGGTCGGGTCGACATAACGGCCAGAGAAGAAATAGAAGCCACCACTGGAGAACAACTGGCAGATGAAGCTGCTGGCAACGACTGTCGCTGCCAGTGTGACAATGCTTTTAAAAGCAAACTGATAGTGCTTGGCAAACCAGCGACCAGCGAGCCAGAGTGTGCCGTAAGCAGGAATCATGAAGCCATAGGCCGGTGATGTGCAGAAACCATCAACACCACCCCAGGTGACAGCAGCAAAATCCAGTGCAGCGGCCAGACCAAACAGTGCTGGGAATACCCATACTGGGCGTAGATAAACGCCAGCCAGGAAAAACACGGCCCAGGATGCGCTAGGCAAGTGGTTGATGGCAGCAAAGTGGTGGCCCCGCGTCACGATGAGCAAAGCGGCGAGCAAGAGGCCGATCATGATCTGGTAGTTCTTGTTGAGTGTCAGCATGGTTGTCTTCCTTGGGCTGGGTCAAATAATCAAAATAACGCTGAATTTTAACTGAAATGCTCCAGCCCTACCGAGATTGTTACTGGCTGTGGGCCACAGCTAGCGATCTGGTTCTACAGCGATGGCGCGTAACGCACTGATACAAACAGGTTGGTGCCGAAAGTGGCATAGTCATAGGCCAGTTCATATTTGCGATCAAACAGGTTGTTGATGCGTGCATTCAGTGACCAGTCGTCGTTGATACGGTATTGGGAATACAGATTGACCAGAGTGTAGCCGGACATGCGCACGGTGTTTTCAGCATCGTTGTAACGATGGCTTGTACTGATGATTTCACTGCCCAGTTCCCAGTTTTGCCATGACCTGCCGATGGCCAGCATGCCATGCTCCTTAGCGCGACGTGGTAGCAGATTGCCATTGGCAGCATTCTCAGGGCGCTGGAAATCAGCATTTGCCTTGATGTTGAAGCCAGCGAGATTGGTGCGGCCATTCAATGTCAGGCCACGCAACACCGCTTTGTCGATATTGACCGTACGTTGTAGTGAACCTATGGCTGTGCGACTAATCAGGTCATCCACTTCGTTATGGTAATAACTGGCACTGATGAGATCGCGGCCATTGTCGTAAAGCAGGCCGATTTCCTTGTTCCGGGACTCTTCTGGCTTGAGGTCAGGATTGCTGGCATAAGTAATGCCTCGAATCGTGGAGGATGGAGCATAGAGCTGGTTGAATGTCGGTGCGGCAAATGCGGTGCCGAAGCTGGCAGTTGCTTTCCACTGCGGATTGATTTGGTAAGCGTAACCAATGTTACCCGTGGTGCGATTGCCAAATTGCGAGTTGTCATCGTTGCGTACATTGATTTGTACGCTGTGTTGATTAAACCGCTGTTGCCAGCCTGCCAGGTAAGATTGAATATCCCGCTCGGTGACGCGCAACGGTGTGGTGGAGTTTGACTCAACCTCTTGTTCCCTACGTTCCACACCCAGGTTGAAAGTCCCTGCCTTGCTGGTCAAGACGTTTTGCCAGAGGAATTGATCTTGCGTTGTCTTGATCATGCTTTCCGACGTTGATGTTGGACGCTTCGTGTAGGACGAAAGATCATCTATGCTACGCGCGATGCTGAAGGTACTTGTCCAGAAATCAGTGAAACGATTCTTGCTGTGCACGGTATAGCTGGATAGGGTTTGATCCATGTAGTAGTCGTAGCGCCCTGTTGCAACGGTAGAGCCAGAGTCATAGAAGTTACGGCCTTCGGTCACCAGAATGTTAAGGCCAATTTCATGGTTCTCGGTAAGGTGCTGGGTAATGCGGGCTGCTATATTCTGGTTGCGGTAGCCATCTGCATCAGCGTTGTAAGCAGTGTTACGCTTGTTTTGTACACTGGATATGCCATGCACATGAGTCATGCCACCTTGCAGGCTATAGCTGGTATTGCCGATGCGGCCACTGACACCGGCCTCACCGATTGCCGTGCCATAAGTGCCTAAACCCACTGATGCGTTGAACTTGGGCTGACCTTGTCCTTGTTTGGTGAATATCTGGATCACCCCGCCTATTGCATCAGCGCCATACAAGCTGCTGGCTGGGCCGCGCAAAATTTCGACACGCTCGATTTGGCTTAATGGAATATGCTGGATAGCGGTGGCACCAGTCGTGGCAGAGCTGATGCGTATGCCATCAACCAATACTAAAGTATGGGTAGAGTTGGCGCCACGGATGAAAATGTCGGTGGATTTTCCTACACCGCCGTTGCTGCTCATTTCAATGCCAGGCTGCATGGCGAGTAATTCAGCCAGCGTGGTTTGGCCGGCTTTTTGTATCTGTTCTGCGCTAATCACAGAAACGTCACCAATCACTTCGCTGCTTTTTTGTTCAGTACGCGAAGCCGTGACAATAGTATCTTCCACCTTGATATCGGCAGCATTGGCAATCAAGGGAAGGGAATAAACAGAAGCAAGGGCAAGCGTGCCCAGGGAAAAACGAAACATCAGATTTGCAAACTCCAAAAAGCTCCCGCGTCCCCGCAAGAGCTGGTCATGAATGGAGTGTGCAGGGAAGGTGAGCCATTGTGAGCCGACGGCATCGGTAGCAGCCGCATCCCCGCAGCACTTCCTTTTCGTTTTGAGGCCGGTCTCCGGGCTTGCAAGATCAATGATACGTCGCCTTCCCATGACGTCTCGTCACAGTGGCATTTGACATATCTGGCTTGCTTACCGTTGCGGGGGCAGCACAGGATTTGCGAGTGGTTTAAACAATGCGCACCTGTTTCCCAGTTTCACCCTTGCGCCATGAACAGGCCAAGGACACCTTCAAACTTGCCGCCGATTATAAATGATTCGTACTTTATGCGGTGAAATAAGTTTTTAATATAAGGTGTTGTAAATAAGCCATAAATTCTTGGGTGCAGTTGACCATGTGCTGATTTTGCAATTATAGTGGCGCCATGAATGCTGATTTGATCACGTTGGAAGAAAAGCTCTCGCAGCTGATATCGCTATGCCAATTGTTGCGGGCAGAAAATCTGGAGTTGCGTCAAGAGCTTGGACGTTATCAGGATGACAACAAGCAATTGAAGGACAATATGGAGCTTGCCGGTCAGAAATTACAGGCGGTGATTGAGCGTCTGCCAGAGGGAACGCTATGAGTAATGTGCGTGGTGTCGATGTCAGCATCATGGGGCGTGAGCTCACCATTGCGTGTTCTGAAGATGAGCGCGAGTCCTTATTACGTTCCGTCGATTATCTCGACAAGAAAATGCGTGAAATCCGGGATACGGGCAAGGTAGTAGGCGCAGAAAAAATCGCTATCATGGCGGCTCTTAACATTGCTCACGAGTTATTGACAGCCAATGCGGGTGGTTTTGACATTGGCGATTTCAAGCGTAGAATTACTTCCATGCAGGAGCAGATTGATGCGGTCGTTGGCGAGGAGCAAAGCCAACTGTTTTAAGCCTGTTGTATGACAATAGGCCGCATTACTGCCACAAGTTTTCAGAAGCTGGATCATCCCGGCTTCTTCCCTTTGTTCCCTGCGGTGCTGTTCGGGCCATAGATTCCTTGAACCATAAATTTGGCTTTGGTTTCGGTCTGTTAAGTAACAGTGTGCGCGCTCCGATGCGGGTGTACCTAACGTAGCTTTAGGTCGTTACCACTTGAACCGTACAGGTTCAGGATGCCGGTTCGGATGGCATTTGCGGGGAACTCCCATTAATGCTTGAAGCCTTGAGCTCCAAGCCATTGCAGTACACCTTATCTTAATGCGTGGTATTTCAGGTCAGCCAGGCTGACAATATCCAGTGCACGCTCATGCGATGCTTCCAGAATCACGGGAGGTGCATAGCCTGCTTCGGCAGCCTCGTGCCAGCGCGAGGCGCATAGACACCAGTGATCGCCAGGCTTCAACCCAGGAAAGCCATATTCTGGCCTGGGAGTACTGAGGTCATTACCACGTGAGATGGAGAAAGCAAGAAACTCTTCTGTCATCATGGCGCACACTGTGTGGCTGCCAATATCTTCAGGCCCGGTTTCGCAACACCCATTGCGGGTGAAACCGGTAAGAGGGTCTGTGCTACAAGCTTGTAATGTAGTGCCAAGGACGTTGCGGGCCATACTGAGATTCTGAATTTGAATGCGACTCGGGGTATGATACGGAATCTGTATTGATTTGAGAATTTCATGCGTTACTGGTTGATGAAATCTGAGCCGGCCGACGTGTCGATTGATGACCTCGCTGCTTTTCCTAATCAAACTGTAGATTGGTACGGGGTGCGTAATTACCAGGCGCGTAACTTCATGCGCGACCAGATGCAGCTTGGTGATGGTGTGTTGTTTTATCATTCCAATTGCGCGGAGCCAGGGATCGTGGGCATTGCCGAAGTGAGCAAGCTGGCTTACCCTGACCGCTTACAATTTGTTGAGGGTCATAAATACTATGACCCTAAGGCGACGCCTGAAAACCCTCGCTGGTTCAATGTGGATGTGAAACTGGTGCGTAAAACGCGCTTATTAAGCTTGAAAGAGTTACGCGACGCCCCTGAGTTGCAGAATCTGCGTATCTTGCAACGTGGGAACCGCCTTTCGATTACACCGGTGGATCCCCGGGACTGGGAATTCATCATGAAACGACTTGCCTGATGTTGATGCTTGGCATCATCACAATGCGTGATATGCTATTGCGGCGTCAGGGTTCAATTGATTAAGGAGATGATAGTGGGAACGAAAAAAGAAGACGGAGTAGTCGATCCGCATCAGGATTTGAGAAATAGTGGCCTGAAAATCACGTTGCCACGCCTCAAGGTGCTGGATATCTTCCGTAACAGTGAACAACGCCACCTTGCTGCTGAAGATGTATACCGCATCCTGATTACCGAACATTCCGAGTTTGGTTTGGCGACTGTATATCGTGTGTTAGCGCAATTCGAGCAAACAGGCTTGTTGAAGAAGAGCCAGTTGGGCAACAACAAGGCTGTTTATGAGTTGAACGATGGTGAGGAGCACCACGGCCACTTGGTAAGCACCAGCACTGGTGAGGTGCGCGAGTTCTATGACCTGGGCATTGAAGAGCGCCTCAAGGTGATCGTACGTGAGCTGGGTTATGAGTTGACCGATTACGATATTACCGCTTACGGTACGCCTATTTCTGACAAGGCTTAAGCGCGCATCGTCAGAGATCGCAGTCTTTAAGAATGAAGTAATAAAATGTGAATAAAAAGCCCGCCAATTGGCGGGCTTTTTATTAGGTATTATCCTAAAAACAGTTTGTAAGCCGGGTTGTCGCTTTCATCCCAATATGGGTAGCCTAGGTTCTGCAAGAATGCGGCAAATTCCTTTTCCTCTCCCGGTGGCACCTGCATGCCGACCAGAACCCTGCCGAAGTCAGCACCGTGGTTACGATAGTGGAACAGGCTGATATTCCAATCGTGGCGCATGCTGTCGAGAAAGTTCATCAAGGCCCCTGGCTTTTCCGGAAACTCAAAGCGGTAGACCTGCTCATGCTCCGCTTGTGGCGCATGACCGCCCACGAGGTGGCGCAAATGCAGCTTGGCGACTTCGTTGTCGCTCAGGTCTAGTGCAGGTAGACCATGTGCCTGGAGTTGCGACACCAGTGCACCCGATTCGCTGGGGTCATGAATGGCAACGCCAACATAGATATGAGCCGCGGTGGCATCAGCGTAACGGTAGTTGAACTCGGTAATGTTACGGTTGCCGATCAGGCGGCAGAATTTCTTGAATGAGCCCGGGGTTTCTGGAATGGTCACCGCCAGCACAGCCTCGCGTTTTTCCCCGATCTCGGCGCGCTCGGCCACGAAGCGCAATCGGTCAAAGCTCATATTGGCACCAGAGGCGACAGCGATCAGGGTTTTGTCTTTTAGCTGATGCTGCTGAGCGTAGGCCTTTAGGCCCGCTAACGCCAGTGCACCCGTCGGTTCAAGGATGGCGCGCGTATCCTCGAAAACATCCTTGATAGCGGCACAGATAGCATCGTTATCAACCAGAATCATCTCATCAACGTGTTGTTGGCAGAGTCGGAAAGTCTCCTCGCCGACCAGTTTCACTGCCTTGCCATCTGCAAACAGCCCAACCTGGTCCAGGGTAACGCGTTCACCTTTTTGCAGCGATAAGGTCATGGCATTGGCATCATTGACCTCAACGCCGATGATCTTGATCTCGGGGCGTACTGCCTTGATATAGGCGGCCACGCCCGCGATCAGGCCACCGCCGCCAACCGGGCAGAAAATTGCCTCAATCGTTCCTGGGATGTCCTGCAAGATTTCCACGGCCACTGTGCCTTGCCCTGCGATCACATCAGGGTCGTCGAAAGGATGCACGAAGGTGAGCTGTTGCTCATCCATGAGCTTCAGCGCGTGGTTGTAGGAGTCGGTATAGGATTCGCCGGAAAGCACCACTTCGGCACCACGGTTGCGCACGGCATTTACCTTGATGGTTGGTGTAGTTACAGGCATGACGATTACTGCCCGACATCCTGCATTCTTGGCGGCCAGGGCTACTCCTTGGGCGTGGTTGCCTGCTGAGGCGGTGATAACCCCACGTGCTAATGCCTCAGTAGAAAGTTGTGCCATCTTGTTGTAGGCGCCGCGCAGCTTGAATGAAAAGACTGGCTGCATATCCTCGCGCTTGAGTAGGACCTGGTTATGGATGCGGCGGGAAATATTGGGGAGCAAATCCAGCGGGGTTTTGCTTGCAACATCGTAAACGCGGGCGGATTTGATTTTGTGCAGGTAATCGATTTTCATTAGGGACGCTGTCCAGGGCTGCACTGTATAGTGCGGCAGTGTATGATTGAGGGGTTGGTTCACAAAGAACCTGAATTATAAAGAAAACAGAGGGTCTGCAACATGTTGCGCTGGCTCATACAGCGTTGGCAAGCCCTGATTTGGTCATAAATAGGTAAAAGGTTTAGATAAATGGCTACACAAGACGAATTGAAGCAACAGGTTGCCAAGGCGGCAGTTGAGTATGTAAAGGGTGGCATCATCGGTGTCGGCACTGGCTCTACAGCCAATTTTTTCATTGATGAACTGGCTAAGGTCAAGGACAGGATTGATGGCGCTGTTGCGAGCTCCGAGGCGACTGCCCAACGCTTGCGTGGTCATGGCATCCAGGTGTTTGACCTCAATGATGTAGATGGCATGGAAATCTATGTGGATGGTGCGGATGAAATCACCGAGCAGATGCACATGCTCAAGGGTGGTGGTGGTGCGTTGACACGCGAGAAGATTGTGGCGGCTTGTGCCAAGGATTTCATCTGTATTTGCGACCAGAGCAAACTGGTGCCAGTGCTGGGTAAATTCCCACTGCCAGTGGAAGTGATCCCGATGGCAAGCGAATATGTTGCACGTGAGTTGGTGAAGCTGGGCGGTCAGCCCAAGCTGCGTGATTTCACGACTGATAACGGTAACGTTATCCTGGATGTGCATGGCCTGACCATCACCGATCCTGTGGCACTGGAATCCAAGGTCAACGAAATCGTTGGTGTGGTGACCAATGGCTTGTTTGCAGCTCGCCCTGCGAACGTATTGCTGCTGGCAACAGCAGATGGCGTCAAGACATTGACCGCCAAGTAAGCAACGCGCATCAGTTCAACATGAAATTGTCATAATCGGCAATTACACTAGAACGTTGACTCATATCCTGGTCGGGACTAGCGCAGCCCGGCCAGATTCAATCACGGAAGGGATCGCGTTATGCAATTTGAACATACATACAAGCAGTACGATGCCGAGCTGGAATCAGTCCGTGCAAAAGTGCTCGAAATGGGCGGTTTGGTCGAGCAGCAAATCGTTAATGCGCTAGAAGCCTTGGTCACGGTGAATACCACCCTGGCTGACAAGGTGATTGCCAATGACCACAAGGTGAATGCGCTTGAAGTGCAGGTTGATGAAGACTGCAGCCATATCATTGCCCGCCGCCAGCCTGCTGCCGGTGACTTGCGCATGATCATGATGGTGGTCAAGACCATTACCGACCTAGAGCGCATTGGTGATGAAGCGACCAAGATCGCTCGTGTTGCACAGAAGGTGTCCGAGTCTGGTCGTCTTTATACTCCTCGTTTCAACGAGATCAAGACCATGGTCGGCCATGTGCGTGAAATGTTGCGCACTGCACTGGATGCATTTGCGCGTCTGGATGTGACCAAGACCGTAGACGTAGCGCGCCAGGATGAGCAAGTGGATGAGCAATTCCGCGCTGCCATGCGTCAGTTGATCACGTTCATGCTGGAAGACCCGCGTACCATTTCCATGTCGCTGGAAGTTTTGTTTGTTGCCAAGGCGATTGAGCGTATTGGTGATCATGCCAAGAACATTGCCGAATACGTGATCTACATGGTAAAAGGTAAAGACGTACGCCACACCACCGTTCAAGAGATGGAACGCGAAGCCCAGGAGCCCTAAGCTGCTAGCTGTGGTGTAGGCAAACGCTTTACCGTTTTACAAGAAGGTCGAACTTGCCTACCAAAAAATCCGATTTTCCAGAGATCGCGGCAGTCGATCTGGGATCCAACAGTTTCCGTCTGCAGCTTGCCCGGGTTGCAGACGGTCATCTTATTTTTCATGACTCCCTACGTGAGGCTGTGCGTCTCGGTGCAGGCCTGGATGCAAAAAATAACCTGAGCATCGATGCTCAGCAGCGTGCGATTGACTGCCTGAAGCGATTCGGCGAACGCTTGCGGGGTTTGCCGCCGCAAGCAGTGCGTGCGGTTGCTACCAATACTTTCCGCGTGGCACGAAATGCCCCCAACCTGATGGCGGAAGCGCAGGCCGCATTGGGGTTCCCGATTGAAATTATTGCTGGCCGCGAAGAAGCGCGCATGATTTTCGTCGGGGTCAGCCATAGTTTGCCCCCCGTGACTCATAAGCGACTGGTGATCGATATTGGCGGTGGGTCTACTGAGTTCATCATTGGTCAGGATCTTGAGCCTATCGAGATGGAAAGCCTGTATATGGGTTGCGTCAGCTATAGTTTGCGCTATTTCCCCGAGGGAAAGTTGAATGCGGATGCCTTTGAGCAAGCACGCATTGCAGCGGCGGCTGAAATCCAGAGCATACGCAAACACTTTGTGGCTGAAGGTTGGGAGGAGGCGGTCGGATCGTCTGGCACAGCCAAGGCACTGGGAGAAATCATTCGGTTGAGTGGCTTGAGTGAAGGCGAAATCACCAGGGAGGGGCTGGAATTTCTGCGTCAGCATCTCATCAAGGTCAAGGATATCAAGAAAATCGAATTGCCTGGGTTAAGCGCAGATCGGGCAGCGGTGCTGCCGGGAGGGCTAGCCATTATGACGGCGGCATTTGATGCCCTCAAGATTGAGCGCATGACGGCGGCAAGTAGTGCCTTGCGTGAAGGCGTACTTTACGAGTTGCTCGGCCGTTTGCATGACCGGGATATACGTGAAGTGACGGTATCCAGCTTCATGCGCCGTTACCATGTCGAACCAGACCAGGCAGAACGCGTACGTGATATGGCATTGCGCTTGCTATCCCAATGCACAGGCCTCTTGCAGCAATGGGATGAAGATACCGCAGCGCAATACCTGACCTGGGCTGCACGTCTGCATGAAATTGGTGTGTCGATTGCCCACGCCGCTTATCATAAACATTCCGCCTACATTGTGGAAAATGCTGATATGCCGGGCTTTTCCAATATGGAGCAGGAAACCCTGGGGCTGTTGGTCAGGACGCATCGACGCTCTCTAGCCAAGCTGGACACTAGTTTGAGTCTGGTGGGTAATCAGGATCGCCTCTTATTGGTCCTTATCTTGCGCCTGGCGGTCTTGTTCCACCGTAATCGCCAACCGGATAATCGCCCAGACTTGGTGCTCTCTATTACGAAAACTGGCTACCAGCTGGAGATAGATTCGGATTGGTTGAAGGAAAATCCCCTGACCGAGGCAGAGTTGCTCAATGAAGTTGCCTACTGGAAAGAGGTTGGCCTGAGCTTAAGTTTGGGTTCCTGAGCGACACAGAGTCCTTTCCAACATTTTTCTGTATTATCAAAAACAATAAGGCCGCATTTAACGCGGCCTTATTCGTTTATTGCAAGCAATATCAGGATCAGATATCTGGTAATACTTCCTGGCCATATTCTGTCATGAGGAATTGCTGCGCAGCAAAGCCGGCACGACGGCTCGGTTTCTGTTCATAGCTACCATCTGGCAGCATTTCCCAGGCGTTGGAGTTGTCCTTGAGGTAAGGCTCCAGGCCTTCCTTGAAGACGCGCTTCTTGACCCTGGCATCCAGCAAGGGGAAGCAGACCTCGATGCGGCGGAAGAAGTTGCGGTACATCCAATCAGCGCTGGAGAGATAGATGTGTTCCGCACCATTATCGTAGAAATAGAAGATGCGGGTATGCTCAAGGAAGCGGCCTACGATCGAGCGTACCTTGATGTTCTCCGAAACACCGGGAATACCTGGGCGTAGCGCGCAGACACCACGCACGATCAGCTCAATCTGCACGCCTGCGCAAGAAGCATCATACAAAGCACGAATGACGTCAGGATCCAGCAGTGCATTCATCTTGGCGATAATGCGTGCTTTCTTGCCTGACTTGGCAATGTCGGCCTCGTTCTGTATCGCCTTGATGGTGCGCTGGTGCAGCGTGAAGGGTGATTGCCATAAGTGGCGCAACTTGGAGGCTTTGCCCAGGCCTGTGAGCTGGGCAAACACGTCATTGACATCTTCGCTGATCTCATCCTGGCAGGTAATCAAGCCAAAATCTGTATAGAGACGGGCAGTGCGCTGGTGATAATTGCCAGTGGCAACGTGAACGTAGCGGCGCAGTTTGTCATCGTCACGGCGTACTACCATGGCCATCTTGGCATGGGTTTTGTGGCCGACGACGCCGTATACTACGTGAGCACCTGCATTTTCCAGTTGGGCGGCCCAGTTGATGTTGGCTTCTTCGTCAAAACGCGCCAACAGCTCTACAACAACAGTCACTTCCTTGCCGCGCTGCGCTGCCTCAATGAGAGACTTCATCAAGGTGGAGTCTGCGCTGGTGCGATAGAAGGTTTGCTTGATCGCCAGGACTTGCGGGTCTTCCGCAGCTTGCTTGATGAACTCGACTACCGGGTTGAACGACTGGAACGGGTGGTGCAGCAGAATATCCTGCTTACGGATGGCCTTGAAGATGTCTGCATCCTTGGCCAGCTCCTTGGGTAGGCTGGGTGTATACAGTGGATACTTCAAGTCTGGGCGGTCCACGCTATCCGGGATTTGCATCAGGCGGACGAGATTGACGAGGCCGTTGACCTGGTAAAGGTCGTCCTGATTCAGGCCGAATTGCCCCAGCAGGAAGGCGGACATTTCTGCCGGGCAACTATCGGCGACTTCCAGGCGCACAGCATCGCCATATTGGCGATGGGTTAGTTCTCCTTGTAGTGCCAGGCGTAAATCCTTGGTTTCTTCATCATCCAGGATCAGGTCGCTATCGCGAGTGACGCGGAACTGGTAGCAACCCTTGACCGTCATGCCAGAGAATAGCTCGTTAACGTGGGCATGCAGGATGGAAGAAAGAAAAACGAAGCCGTGGTCGCAGCCCGCGATGTCGCGAGGCAGGCGGATAACGCGTGGTAATGCACGTGGTGCTTGCACGATGGCAACGCCAGAGTTGCGCCCAAAGGCGTCCTTACCTTCCAGCTCTACTGCAAAATTCAAGCTTTTGTTGAGTACGCGCGGGAAGGGGTGGGCCGGATCCAGGCCGATAGGCGTCAAGATAGGCATCAGCTCACGGAAAAAATAAGCCGCGATCCATTCACGTTGCACATCGTTCCAGTGCCCGCGGCGGATAAAGCGGATTTCTTGTGCTGCGAGCTGCGGTAGCACTACCTCGTTAAGAATCTTATATTGGTGGTCCACCATTTCGTGAGCCAGCGTGCTGACCTTGGCAAATGCCTGCTTGGGCAACATGCCGTCGGCACCAACGTGAGGTGAATTGTATTTGATCTGGTTCTTGAGGCCTGCAACACGCACCTCGAAGAACTCATCCATGTTGCTGCTGAAAATACAGAGGAACTTGAGGCGCTCGAGCAGTGGAATGCTCTCATCCTCAGCCTGGGCCAAGACGCGACGATTGAAGGCGAGTATGCCTAGTTCGCGATTGATAAAATATTCGGGACTCAATTTGACGGGCAACATGATAAAAACCTCACTGTATGCCCGCAATATGACAGTTTAATGAAAAATGGTTCAACTATTAGGTGGGACATAGCCTGATGCGGTATCTGCACCATCACCGAAGAAATAGGCTTCTGTTTGCTGGCTAAGATATTTGCGGGCTTGTGGATCAGCCAGGCTCAGTCGGTTCTCATTGACTAGCATGGTTTGTTGCTTGAGCCAGCCTGCCCATGCTTCCTTGGAAACATGTTCGTAAATACGCTTGCCAAGTTCGCCAGGGTAAGGAGGAAAGTCCAGGCCATCAGCATTGCGGCCTAACTTAACGCAGAAAACGGTACGTGCCATGATGTCGATCTTAATGAGTGAATCAAGACCGACATCATAGCGTAAGCTGTCGTGTGGTGCGAGGGCACCACACGAGGAGAGGCTAGAAGTCGCCGCGTAAGCCGATGAGAAGAGAACGACCACCCAGAGGCGCGATGTCCTTGAGGATAGAGGTGTGCTCACGGATGGTTTGGTCCAACAGGTTGTAAGCCTTGGCAAAGACTTCGAGCTGGAATCTTTCCGGGGTCGGTAGCTTGTAGGTCAATGTTGCGTTGACCAAGGTATAGCCGTCGGTGGGTAGCTCATTGTCTGCGGTACGGTCTTGCTTGAAGGCGTGCAGTACATCCAGCCTGGAGCCGAACTGGTTAAAGCGGTAGTCAAGACCAAAGCCTAGCTTCAGTGGAGAAATTCGCGGCAGTGGATCACCCGTGTCGCGGTTGGTGGCGCGCACATAGTCGCCGCGCAGGTGCAAATCCAAGGCGCCAATGGTGTCATAGACGCGGAACTTGCCTTCGGCTTCCAGGCCTTTGAACACTGCCTTGGCCGAGCTGAATTGGGCTTCTGCAATCGTGGAGTCAGCCTGGCCGGTTTCACCTTCTTCATTGACCAGGTTGCCAGTATTAAACAGGCCGATGAAATTGCTGAAGCGGGTGTAATAGGCGCCCAGGGTGAAGGAGTTGTGATTCTGCTTCCAGCGTAACTGGCTATCGATACCATTGGAGCGCTCCTTGTCGAGTGCATCGGTACCGAGCTCGTATTGATCAGTAGCGACATGGACGCCATTGGCAAACAGCTCGAAATAGCTGGGTGCCCGCTCATTGTGTGAGAGATTGGTGCTGATGGACCATTGCTCATCAAGCTTGAATAACCCGCCGGTGGCAAAGCTATAAGGCGTGAATGAGCGTGATTGGCTGGGGCCAAATTTATCGCCGCCGTTGGAGTCGAGCTCGGCATGCTCGATACGCCCGCCAAAGGTCAGTTTGAGGGCATCCAGGGGGAGTTCTTCGTAAACGTAAACCGCACGGCTCTTGGTGCGATTCGATGGCACGAAGGCCTCTTCACCCAATGCCTGGAATTTACTGTCCCTGAACTGCAGACCGATGACACCACTTAAGGGGCCGATATTGCCGTGCGAGGCTTCAATTGAACCTTCTACGCCGCGGTTCTTGAAGGTAGTACTTACTTCGCCATCTTCTAATTCCTGGTGCTTGTAGTCAGTGTAGGCCATGCGGACTTTTACCTTAGTGATGATATTCCCCAAGTCGCGCAGCTCTGAGGCAAAGTCCCAGCGATCACTCTTCATGTCGATGAGGACATCCGGTTCCGCAACGGTGCCGTACTTGTTGTTGAAAGTCGAGTAAGACAAGCCTACATAGCCGTTATCGAGCGCAATCGACGCACCCACTGCACCGCCATCGGCATCTGAGGCACTGTTCACCAGCCTGCCCTTGTGCTCTCGTTCTTCGCCTGTAGCTTCGCTTTTGCGGCGTGAAACAGCATAGCCTGGGATATCCAGGTCATCGGTCTTGCGCTTGTAGGCGTCGGCATGCAGGGTGAGCACGCCATTGCCTGCATCCAGCACCACGGCGCCATTTTTTTGATTCTCGGCGCCGCCGAAACGTACTTCGCTACGACCAGTGACGCCGTCGATCGCTTGTTTCGGGATGCGGTGGTCGATGGCATTGACCACGCCGCCAACAGCGCTACCACCATACAGCAATGCTGCCGGGCCGCGCACGACGTCGATCTGCTCGATCACCAGCGGGTCAATGGCCACGGCGTGGTCGAAGCTGAGGCTGGAGGCATCAAGAATGCTGACGCCGTTTTGCATGATGCGCACGCGCTCGCCATCCAGGCCGCGAATGATGGGGCGGGAAGCATTGGGACCGAAGTTGGTGGAAGAGACGCCGGGGATGAATTTCAGGGTTTCACCCAGGGTACTTTCGCGTTGCAGGGTGAGATCGCGTCCGCTCAGTGTGGAGACGGGGACGACTAGTTCGTCAGAAGCCACTCCCAGCGGGTTGGCGGTGACGGCAATGGTTGGTAACTTGATATCGTCAGCCGCTTGTGCAGTGAAACTGCCAAGCGCCAGTGTGAGGGCGGATAACATTTTTTTTGGCAAAAATACCGGTGAAGTCGATCGCATGAGGGTTCTCGCAGTCAAGCTAATAGGCAGGCAGCATGCTCAAGGCAATGCATGTCCTGCATGGTGAATGATTAAATGTCCCTTATCGGGAGGAGCTTGTAATGACTGTGGGAGGGGCGCGCGAGATATAGGCGTGGAGAGGGCTGGTATGCTCGACCAGCACCTGCTTTGTTTCTGCAAGTAGTGGTGGGGTATGGACGAGAATGTTACTGGGTGTGCTAGGTAAGGCGCTGCCTAATCCGCTGATGGCAAGACATTGGCTACAAAAGCTGGCATGCGGTGCCTGGTCTTGTGAGTACGGTACGGCATCACCGAGGTGGGAAATTTCGTGCGCAAACAGTGCTTGCTGGCCAAAAAGCAGCAAGAAAGGGAGGAGTGCAATGAGCAGCCATTTACGCAACATGGTTGCGATTCTAGCAGCTTATGATGAAATGTTGAAATGACAAGGACTAGGCATTGCCTAGTCCTTGAGAGTAATACTTTGAAGTCGCGGATGCACCGCGCGTCAGGGCTTAGCCCTTGAAGTTTGCAGCGACGAAGTCCCAGTTGATGATGTTCCAGAACTCTTCAGCATATTTTGGGCGTGCGTTGCGGTAATCAACGTAATAGGCGTGTTCCCATACATCAATCGTCAACAATGGTGTTTGGCCCTTGGTCAGGGGAGTTTCGGCGTTGCTGGTACTTTCCAGACTGAGGCTACCGTCTGCATTCTTGACCAGCCATGCCCAGCCAGCGCCAAATGTGGTGATGGCTTTTTGCGTGAATTGCTTCTTGAATTCTTCAAAAGAACCAAATGCCTTGTTGATGGCCTCTGCCAGCTCGCCAGTGGGCTCACCACCGCCGTTGGGCTTGAAGCCGTTCCAGTAGAAAGTGTGGTTCCAGACCTGGGCTGCGTTGTTGAAAATGCCGCCGGAGGATTTCTTGACAATCTCTTCCAGGCTAGCATTCTCGAACTCTGTACCCTGAATCAGGTTGTTGAGGTTGGTCACATAAGTCTGGTGATGCTTGCCATAGTGATATTCAATCGTCTCAGCAGAAATGACGGGCTCCAGGGCATCCTTGGCGTAAGGAAGCGGAGGAAGTTGATGTGCCATGCTTATTCCTTTTTGTGTTGGGTTGATAAAGGTTAAGAAGCATTTTGCCATAAGAAAAAAAATGCTGAGGTAGCGCGAATCATTCTCGAAATCAGTCATGATCAGGGTGTGGCTGATCATGAGAAACTTCGTTTTGCTAGCTTATTGTGGCAGGGAGAAAGGAGTGGGATCAGTCCAGGGTTTTTCACCACACACCAAGGCTGCTACTAGGCTGGCACTACCTGGTCCCATCGTGAGTCCGTAGCGAAAATGCCCGGTATTGAGGTAAAGGTTTTCTACTGCAGGATGCGGGCCGATGACAGGCAGGTTTTCAGGGGTGCCGGGGCGTAATCCGCTCCAGTGCTTGATGATGGGCTGGTGTTGTAGTTCGGGCAACAGGGCTTCTGCCTTGGCACGTATTTCATCGCGTACGCTATCAGTGGTGGATGCATCAAAGCCGACGTCTTCCAGGGTGCTACCAGCCAGCAGATAGCCATCCTGGCGCGGCACTAAATAGAAATCTTCACGGAAGACCACAGTGCTGGGGTTGTGCTCAGGTTTGTACAACAGGATTTGCCCACGCATGGGCTTGATTTGCAGTTTGCTTGCTACTTCTTTTAGTAGCTCAAAGCTCCATGCGCCAGAAGTCACGATGAAATGGTCGGCTTCCAGCCATTCGCCGGTTGTGGTCTGCCATGATTTCAGACGAGTAGTGTCTTGGGGTAGTGGCTTGAGCTCAGTGTGTTCAAGCAACCTGACATGATGGTTTTCTAGCCATGTGCGTAAGGCGTGCATGAGGCAGGGTGGGCGAACCTGGTTGATTTCGGGTAGCCACAGAGCGTGGTCGCCACTTGGTGATGTGATGCCGAAGGCTGCGACGCTAGCTTCTTCGACCTTGACTTGGTAACGCTTACACCAAGCCAGTGCGGCCTCATGGTCAAATGGGGGCAATAACAGAAAGCCAGAATTCAGCATCTGCGGATCGATGCCGGTTTCCTTGAGCAGGCGCGAGCAAATATCGGCATAGCGTGAAGCGCCGTAATGCGTGAGCGTATTGACATGATCTGAATACATCCACGGCAATAGCGGAAACATGATGCCTGTGCCGGCCCAGGAAGATTCTCCTGATGTTTGGCTGGCAATCTTGTTGCGCTCGACAATGGTAACTTTACAGCCTCTGGCAACCAACTCCATCGCGGTTAAGCAACCAACAATGCCTCCGCCTGCAATCAGTACGTGCTGGCTCATGCGTAGTATTTCCGGGAGTTGGGATAAGGGCGGCGGTCAAGCTTAAATAAATTAATCACGCAAAAATTATGCCGACTTTGCCGGCATATCCTTTATTCAGGGAACATTCCCTTTTATACTTGGCACATATGGGAATTTCCAAGTTAAAGACAAGCAATAGCGCAACTGCACCACTGCAACTGGCGCGCGAGGTATTGTCCATCGAGGCGCGAGAGGTCCAGGCATTGGCCGAGCGCCTGGATGAGAGCTTCGTCAACGCAGTCGAGCTTATTTTACAATGCCGGGGCCGAGTTGTCGTGACCGGCATCGGCAAGTCCGGTCATATCGGTAACAAGATCGCCGCGACGCTTGCGAGCACTGGTACCCCCGCTTTTTTTATGCATCCTGCCGAGGCCAGCCATGGTGACTTGGGCATGATCACGCAGGATGACGTGGTGATTGCCTTGTCCAACTCGGGCGAGGCGGATGAGTTGCTGGCGCTACTGCCGCCCTTGAAACGTATTGGCACGCCTATTATCAGTATTTCAGGGAATCGTCATTCGACCCTATCCAAGGCAGCCGCTGTTTTCCTTGATGCTCACGTGACCCAAGAGGCGTGCCCGCTAGGCTTGGCACCTACGGCCAGTACCACAGCTGCGCTGGCCTTGGGTGATGCCTTGGCGGTGACCTTGCTTGATCAACGCGGATTCTCTCGCGAGGATTTTGCGCTGGCGCACCCTGGTGGCTCCATTGGTCGACGCTTGTTGCTGCATGTGCAAGACGTGATGCGTAGTGGCGATGATGTGCCTGGAATACCTCGCGCCAGCAGTCTCAAAGATGGCTTGCTGGAAATGTCGCGCAAGGGCTTGGGCATGACGGCCGTGCTCAATGAGGCAGGTAAGCCTGTCGGGATTTTCACGGATGGTGATTTGCGCCGTGCTTTTGAGGCCGGGATTGATATTCACGGCACTAGCATGGGTGATGTGATGCATGCTGACCCGCAGACGATTGCGCCCGAACAATTGGCAGTCGATGCCGTGGCATTAATGGAGCAATATTCAATTAGCAGCCTGCTGGTCGTTGATCAGCAAGGTAACCTGGTCGGCGCACTCAATATGCACGACCTCTTGATGGCAAAGGTGGTATAGAACGTGGTTTCAGTAGAAGAGCGCGCAAAGCGCATCAAGGTAGCAGTGTTCGATGTGGATGGTATTTTGACCAATGGTGGCTTAATGCTGGGTGATGATGGCCTGGAATACAAAGTGTTCCATTCACAGGATGGCCTGGGCATGAAGATGCTCAAGAACACTGGCATCCGCATGGCGTACATCACAGGGCGCAAGTCCAATGTCGTGGTCAAGCGTGCCGAGAACACTGGCGTCAGCATTATCTACCAGGGCATTGATGACAAGCTTGAGGCGTTCAACGACTTGCTGGAAAAGCAGGGGGTTTCTGCCGAGGAATGCCTGTTCATGGGCGATGACGTCATCGATATCCCGCCCATGCGACGTGCTGGCCTGGCGATCACCGTGCCGCATGCCATGCCGCTGGTGAAGGAATATGCCCACTACACGACCGAGCGCCAGGCAGGGTTTGGTGCGGTGCGTGAGGTCTGTGAGATGCTGATGAAGGCGCAAGGCACGTTTGATGCCCAAATGGCGCCTTATTTGAAATAATCAAGCGATATGCAAGGACGTACCAACACCATCCTGTTTCCACTAGCCGTGCTGGGCCTGTTGGCCTTGATCACGCTGTGGATTGACCGCACGGTGCAGCCGCCGGAGCCGCGCGTGGATGGCAGTACACGTCATGACCCGGATTACATCCTCAATAATTTTGTCACCACCAAGACCGATGCGACGGGAGCGATTAGCCATATCCTCAAGGCATCTGAAATGCGGCATTACCCAGATGATGACAGTACCGAGCTGACCAATCCACATTTTACCCAGTTTGGCGTTGGCAAGCCGACGACGACGATTGAGGGCAAGCGAGGCCATGTGTCCAGCAAGGGCGATGTGGTCGAGTTCCGCGATGATGTGCGCGTGGTCAGGCCCGCCTTTGCTGACCGTCCAGAGATGACGTTGACAACGCAATACCTGCGCGTGGAGCCGGATAAGGAAATCGCATCTACTGACCAGCCAGTGGTCATTACCCAGGGGCCAAAGAGCGTCGTGCACGCGGTGGGGATGTATTACGACAAGAAGAATCAAACCATCCAGCTCAATAAGCGAGTGCGTAGCCATTATGAGCGCCCTGCGGCCAAGCCGCAGGCAAGTAAGCCCAAGGCTGCCAGTAAGCCTAGGCAGGTTGCCGCCAAGCCAGCGGCCAGCAAGTCCAGCAAATCTACCCCAGCCGGGAATAGTAAAAATGCCAAGCAGCCAACTAAAACCAAATAGAACGATATTCTTCAGCGGAGACCCTATGCGCAACTTGCGTTGTTCCTTATTGCCTGCCCTATTGATCGGCATGTTGTCAGCGACTGCCTATGCCGAAAAGGCAGACCGGGATAAGCCGATCGAGTTGGAGGCTGATTCGGTACAGGTGAATGATGCAAAGAAGACCAGTACCTATACCGGCAATGTGATCCTGACCCAGGGTACATTGGTGATCCGTGGCGACAAGCTGGTTGTGCGTGAAGATAAGGAAGGCTTTCAACACAGCACCTCTTATGGCAACCCAACCACTTTCAAGCAGAAGCGTGACGGCAAGAACGAATACATGGAAGGCAGTGGTCAGCGGATAGAGTATGATGGACGCATGGACAAGGTGCAGTTATTCACTAAGGCATGGGTCAAGCGCGGCGAGGATATCGTGCACGGCGACTACATCATGTATGACGCCAATGCTGAATATGCCGAGGTGATCAGCGGTGGCTCCCAGGCGGCGACACCTGCAACGCCTACAGGACGTGTGCGCGCCATTATTCAGCCCAAGAAGAAGCCAGCCACAGAGACTCCCTGAAACTGATGATAAGCGCAGTGGTCTGGTGATAAAGGGGCCAGGGTACTGTGTTTGATTAGAGATGGCATCGATAGATATTGCATAAATGAGTGAATTAATCGTAGAAGGTTTGCGCAAGAAATATAAGTCCCGCACGGTGGTGCAGGATATTTCGCTGCAACTCAATAGTGGTGAAGTGGTGGGCTTGCTGGGGCCAAACGGCGCGGGTAAAACCACCAGTTTCTACATGATGGTGGGCTTGGTCCCTCTGGATGGCGGACGCATTTTGCTCGACGGCAAGGATTTGAGCCGCATGCCTATCCATCAGCGTGCACGCATGGGATTGGCCTATCTTCCTCAGGAACCGTCAATCTTCCGCAAGATGACGGTGACGGAAAATATCCAGGCGATCCTTGAGTTGCAGGACATGACGGCTGAGCAGCAAAAGGAGCAGCTTGAATCTCTGCTGCAAGAGCTCCATATCACCCATATACGCAACAGCATGGCGGTGAGCCTGTCCGGCGGCGAGCGTCGCCGCGTGGAAATTGCCCGATGCTTGGCCACCAACCCCAGCTTTATCTTGCTGGATGAGCCTTTTGCCGGGATTGACCCAATTGCGGTGTTGGATATTCAGAAGATCGTACGTTTTCTGACTGAGCGTAACATCGGCGTGTTGATCACTGACCATAATGTGCGTGAAACATTGGGTATCTGTGATCGGGCTTACATCGTGAATGAAGGCCGTGTCTTTGCATCAGGCAAACCCGGCGAGATCATCCATAACGAAAGTGTCAGAGAAGTTTACTTGGGCAAGGATTTCCGCCTGTAGTCAAAGCAGAATTAGAGAGATGAAACAAAGTCTACAGCTAAAATTTTCCCAGAACCTGGCATTGACGCCGCAGTTGCAGCAGTCGATCAAGCTGTTGCAACTGTCTTCGCAGGAGCTTAACCAGGAGTTGGAGTCGCTGTTGCAGGCCAACCCATTACTGGAGCGTGTTGATGGCCCTGATGGTGCGGCTGAAATGTCGGAAAGTTATAGCCCCACACCGGATGTCGCGGTAGCTACGCCAGCTAGCGATACACCTGCGCCTGCGAGCGAAGATGTGCCACGTGTTGATGAATTTGGTGGTGGCGATGATTATTTTGAATCTTTCCAGGGCAGCAACCGCTGGGAAGAGGGCGGTTCCAACAATGATGATGACAATGACTTCAGCTTCCAGGAGGCAGTCAATCTCACCCTGCGCGAGCACCTGTTAAGTCAGATCAAGCTACTGCCGTTGTCTGAGCGTGACCAAACGCTGGCAATGGTGCTGGTGGATGCCATCAATGATGATGGTTACCTTGAGCAATCCCTGGAAGAGCTGGCAGAACTGATGCCGGAAGAGCTGGAAATAGACCAGCTGGAGCTGGAAACAGCGCTCAAGCATATCCAGAACCTTGATCCGCCCGGTATCGGTGCACGTAACTTGGCAGAGTGCCTTGCGCTGCAACTGCGTGCGCTGCCAGAAGATACGCCTTATGTTGATCTGGCCATCAAGGTTGCCGAGCAACATTTGCCCTTGCTCGCGAGCCGCGACTACACACGCTTGCGTAAGCTGTTGCATTGCGATGACGATGTGCTGAAAACCGTGCAGCAACTGGTGACCCAGCTTAATCCTCGTCCAGGCGGAGAGTTCAGCCATATCACCTCGGATCATTACATCCAGCATGAGATCGTGGTGAAGAAGATCAAGGGCATCTGGATTGCCAGCCTCAATGATGAGGTCGTGCCTAAGTTGCGTATCAATCAGCTGTATGCCGGTATCCTGAAACGCAACCGCGATAGTTCGAGTCAATATCTCATGAGCCAGATGCAAGAGGCAAAGTGGATGATCAAGAACATCCAGCAGCGCTTCTCCACCATCTTGCGCGTGTCGCAGGCGATTGTAGATAGGCAACGCAACTTTTTCGAGCACGGTGAAGTAGCGATGCGCCCATTGGTGCTGCGCGAGATTGCCGACGAACTTGGTTTGCATGAGTCCACTGTTTCACGCGTGACAACGCGCAAGTACATGCTCACACCACGTGGTGTCTACGAATTGAAGTATTTCTTCGGCAGCCATGTGGCGACAGAATCGGGCGGGGCGTGCTCTGCCACGGCGATTCGTGCGTTGATCAAGCAGATGGTGAGCGAGGAAAACCCGAAAAAACCACTGTCTGATAACCAGATTACCGACATCCTTGGCAAACAAGGCATAGTTGTTGCAAGAAGAACCATAGCGAAATACCGCGAGTCTCTACAGATACCCGCGGCCAACCAGCGCAAGTCGCTTTGATTTGCGCGTTTTTCAAGTAAGGAGAGCGTTATGAATTTGCATCTGACCGGACATCATCTCGACGTTACACCAGCTCTGCGCGAATATGTGCAGTCCAAGCTGGCCCGACTCAGCAATCACTTTGATCATGTGATCGACCTCAAGGTGACGCTGAGCGTGGAGAAGCTGGTGCAGAAGGCGGAAGCCACCTTGCATGTGCCGGGCAACGACCTGCACGCTGAATGCGGGGCAGAAAGCATGTATAGCGCGATTGACTCGTTGGCTGACAAGCTGGATCGCCAGGTAGTGAAGCACAAGGAAAAAGTCAGCAACCATAATCAGGCATCTGGAGGCCTCAAGCACCAGCAGGCAGTTGAATAACTCCCATTGAAATGCTGCAAAAGAGTGCCAGATCAATGATTCATGCATGGATTTGGTACTCTGGCAGCCAGTTTCCTCCCTTGTTTTCCTCCAAGGTATTAAGCACACATGGCTGAAATCAGTGTTACCCAGCTCTACAAGGATACGCGCCGCAAACTCAAGCTGAAATGGGTATCAGGGTTAGCTGGCGGTGATAACCCCCTCACGAGTGAAACGGTGACCAAGCCATCACTGGCCTTGGTTGGACACCTGAATTTTGTGCATCCCAACCGTGTACAAGTGCTGGGATGTGCCGAAATGGATTATTTGCGCAGTCTCAAGACGCGCGAATTGCTCCAGGCGATCAAGAATCTGTTTTCTGCTGACCTGGCCGCGATTATTGTCGCCAATGGCGAAGAGGCTCCGGATGAATTGGTGGCAGCCTCGGATGAATTTAGCACGCCCTTGTTTACCTCCCCGTTGCGTAGCCCTGGCCTGATGGATGTGTTGAGCCACTACCTTGCGCAAGCGGTTGCTGCATCGGAAAGCCAGCATGGTGTTTTTATGGAGGTGCAGGGCTTTGGCTTGATGATCAAGGGCACGCCAGCCATTGGTAAAAGCGAATTGGCGCTGGAGTTGATTTCACGCGGCCATCGGCTGGTTGCCGATGATATTGTCGATTTTTATCGTATTGCGCCTGACCGGCTCGAAGGGCGTTGCCCGCCGTTACTGCAGGATTTTCTCGAAGTGCGTGGGCTGGGCGTACTGAATATCCGTGCCTTGTTTGGCGATAACGCTGTCAAGCCAACCAAGCCCTTGGATCTCATCGTGCAACTGGAAATGGCCGATACCATGGTGCCGCTAGATCGGCTCAAGATTAAATCCCAACATGAGCAAATCCTCGATGTGAAAGTCCCCAAGGTGGTGATCCCGGTGGCTGCCGGGCGCAATATTGCGGTATTGGTCGAGGTGGCCGTGCGTAATCATATGCTCTTGCTGCGTGGCATCAACGGCACCAAGCAGTTCATGCAGCGCCAGCATCGTGAAATGGCGCGCACGGCAAGAAAGCTCAAACACCAGGCGGATTAATCCATGCAGCTCGTTATCGTTACCGGTCTCTCAGGCTCAGGCAAGAGCATCGTACTCAAGTTGCTGGAAGACAGCGGCTATTATTGCATCGATAACCTGCCTGCCACCTTGTTGCCACAAACCTCTGAGCACTTGAGCCAGGTGCAGCATGAGCGAGTGGCGATCAGCATTGATACCCGTAGTGCCTCACTGGAGGCCTTGCCTGGCAATATTCGCAAGCTCAAGAGCGAAGGCATCGATGTGCAGGTATTGTTCCTTGAGGCCAATGTCGAGACACTGGTCAAGCGCTACAGCGAGACGCGCCGCCGCCACCCGTTGAGCAACGACACCAGCACCTTGGCTGAAAGCATCAGCTACGAGCGCCATCTGTTGGAGCCTTTGGTTGACATGGGGTTGCGTATCGATACCAGCAACCTTAGCGCCAATGCCTTACGCCATTGGGTCAAGGAATTTGTTACCCAGAAAAATGGCGAGTTGATCTTGCTGTTCTCTTCTTTTGGCTTCAAGCATGGCATTCCGCTAGATGCGGATTATGTCTTTGACGTACGTTGCTTGCCCAATCCTTATTACGATGTCGAGCTCAGGCCGCAAACCGGGCAGGATAAGCCAGTGTGCGATTTTCTTGAGCAGCACGAGAGCGTGCACGATATGTATCACGATATTCGCCATTTCATTGAGCGTTGGTTGCCTGGCTTTATTGCTGATAACCGCAGCTACCTGACAGTAGCGATTGGTTGCACTGGAGGTCAGCACCGGTCGGTCTACCTAGCAGAGCGATTGGCACGTTATTTTCGCCATCAGCAACATCGTGTGCTGGTGAGGCACCGGTCATTGGAGCAGCATTAGCGTGGTCTGCAACATGCAGGTAGCCACATTGCCACAACAGGAAGCAAGAGCATGATAGGAATACTCATCATCGCCCACGGTACGCTGGGTGAAAGCCTGATTCACTGTGCAAGCCATGTCATGGGCTCGCGCCCGCCATTATTGCGGCAACTTGGTGTGGGCACTCATGATGATCCAGGCGGCTTGTTGCCACAGGCGCAACAGATGATCAGGGAGCTGGACGAAGGGCAGGGGGTGCTGATACTTTCTGATATCTACGGTGCCACGCCTTGCAACCTGGTGACCAATCTGTTGATTCCCGGCCATGTCGAAGGCGTAGCCGGGGTTAACCTGCCCATGCTGGTGCGTGCGCTCACCTACCGGCAGGGCAACAACATCATGACCCTGGTTGATAAGTCCATCAGCGGTGGACGTGACGGGGTCGTACATTTTTCCAAGGACGCATGTCAGCATCATGATTAAACAAGAAATAGAAATCATCAACAAACTGGGTTTGCATGCCCGTGCATCGACCAAGCTGACGCAGACCGCCAGCCAGCATGCCAGTGAAATCTGGATAGAGCGCAATGGCCGCCGGGTCAATGCCAAGAGCATCATGGGCGTGATGATGCTGGCGGCCAGCAAGGGCAGCAAGGTGACGCTGGAAACTAACGGCAGCGACGAACAGGCCGCCATGGATGCGCTGGTCAAGCTCATCAATGACCGTTTTGGCGAACCAGAATAATATCCATCATGTTTTTCCTCTCCCCTCAGGAATAACCCGATTATGGCCCAGAGTAACAAGGTCAGTTTCTCCATGCACGGTGTTGGTGTGTCCGGCGGCATCGCCATCGGCAACGCCCACCTGGTCACCAACGCCCTCGTGGAAGTGGTGCATTACCAGATCCCGAAAAAGGCCCTGGTGGCCGAGATTATCCGCTTCGAGAAAGCGCTGGAGCGCGTCAGGCAAGACCTACAGGCTGTGCGTGAGCAATTGCCCGCCAATGCCCCGGCCGAGCTGGATGCCTTTATCAACACGCATTTGATGATTCTCTCCGACAAGCACCTGTCGGAAGAGCCCAAGGCCATCATCGAGCAGGAGCTGTGCAATGCGGAATGGGCCTTGAAGCAGCAGATGCAGGAGCTGGTGGCGCAGTTCGAACTGATCGAGGATGAATACCTGCGCGAGCGCAAGCAGGATGTGGTGCAGGTGGTGGAGCGCATCATCAAGGTATTGCTCGGCCATCCCAGCGAGGCGGTGCGGCCCGATGAAAGTGCGCAGATCCTCGTCGCCTACGACGTATCTCCTGCCGATGCCATCCAGTTCAAGCATCACCATTTTGCCGCCTTCATCACCGATGTTGGCGGTGCCACCTCGCATACCGCCATCCTGGCACGTAGCCTCAGCATTCCTTCGATTGTGGCGTTGCATCGCGCCCGCGATCTGATCCGCGATGGCGAGTTGATTATCGTCGATGGCAACCATGGCATCGTCATCGTCAACCCGGACAAGGATACCCTGGCGGAATATCGCCTGCGGCAGGAAGAATGGGAGCTGGAGCAGCAAAAGCTCAAGCGCCTCAAGCTGACCAAGGCCGTGACGCTGGATGGTGTTGAGGTTGAGCTGCATGCCAATATCGAGGTGCCCGCCGACGTGGCCAAGGCCAAGGCGGTGGGCGCGAGCGGCATAGGCCTGTACCGCACCGAGTTCCTGTTCATGAACCGGCGCGAGATGCCGGACGAGGAGGAGCAGTTTGCAGCCTATCGTACCGTGGCGGAAACCATGAAGGGCATGGCGGTGACGATACGCACGCTGGACCTGGGTGCCGACAAGCAGATGAACCCGGATGCTGCACGTAGCTGCACCAACCCGGCCCTAGGCTTGCGCGCGATTCGCCTGTGCCTGTCCGAACCGCAGATTTTCCATACCCAGTTGCGGGCCATTTTGCGTGCCTCACATTATGGCAAGATCAAGATATTGATCCCCATGCTCTCTTCCCTGTTCGAGTTGCGCCAGACCGTGACTCACTTGGAACGCGCCAAGGAGAGCCTGCGGGCGGAAAACATCCCCTTCGATGAAGAGATCAAGCTGGGCGGCATGATAGAGATTCCCGCCGCGGCCATTAATGCCGAGGCATTCGCGCGCGAGCTGGATTTCCTCTCCATCGGCACCAATGACCTGATCCAGTATTCATTGGCCATCGACCGTACCGATGACTCAGTCTCCCATCTTTACAAGCCCGCGCATCCTGCCGTGCTCAAGCTGATCGAGATGACGATCAAGGCAGGTAACAAGCTGGGCAAGCCGGTTTCCGTCTGCGGCGAGATGGCCGGTGACCTGCATTTCACCCGCTTGCTGCTCAGCATGGGTTTGCGCCAGTTTTCCATGCATCCCTCTCATGTGCTCACCATCAAGCGCCAGGTGCTGCAAACCGAGCTGGAGGCCATTATCCCGCTGACGCGCAAGATCATGAATGCCTACGATATCGACAAGATCGAACCTTTGCTGGAAAAACTCAATCAATAGTTCATCTATTGCTGTTTCGGTCATTTATTGTTGAAGGGAATGCACCATGACCAACTTGATTCCAGTGCCCAGTGCCGACGAAAAGAATATCGCCGTCGTCACCCATCTCGGCGGCACGGTATTCAGCGTGTTTCCTGCGCTTATCGTCTGGTTGCTGAAAAAGGATAGCAGCCCCTTTATCGCCGAACAGGCGCGCGAGGCGCTGAATTTCCAGATCACCCTCTTGATAGGTTATGCCATCAGCTCCATATTGATGGTAATCCTCGTCGGTTTCGTGCTGGCTGGCATCCTCTGGATTGCCAACCTCATCCTCTGCGTGCTGGCCGCGATTGCTGCCAGCCAGGGCCAGGAATACCGTTACCCGTTTACATTGCGATTGATTAGTTAAGGATGCCAAGTGAGTATTGCCAATAACCCATTGCTGGATTTCTCCGGCCTGCCACAGTTCGACCAGGTCAAGGCTGAACACGTCACCCCTGCGGTGGATCACTTGCTGCAACAGGGCAAGGCCCTGGTCGAAACGCTGGTGGCAGATAGCACGCCACCCACATGGGACAACTTCGTGCGGCCGCTGGAAGATTTCGAGGAGCAGATCTCCCGTGCCTGGTCGCAAGTCGGCCACCTCAATGCCGTGGTCAACAGCCCCGAACTGCGCGAAGCCTACAACGACAATCTGCCCAAGCTCACCGCCTTCTACGCCGACCTGTCGCAGGACGAGCGGCTCTATGCCAAGTTCCGTGCCATCAAGGCTAGCGCTGCTTATGAGCAGCTCAATACCGCACAGCGCAAGATCGTCGATAACGAGCTGCGCGACTTCCGTCTCGGTGGCGCCGAATTGCCGGAAGACAAGAAAGCCCGTTTCAAGGCCATCCAGGAAGAGCTTTCCACCCTGGCCGCCAAGTTCGAGGAAAACCTGCTCGATACCACCAACGATTACGCCTTGTTCATTGAGGATGAAACCCAGCTCAAGGGTATCCCGGAAGATGCCTTGCAAGCAGCGGCAGAAGCTGCCCAGGCCGATGAAAAGCCCGGCTGGAAATTCACCCTGCAATTCCCTTCCTACATGCCTGTCGTGCAATATGCCGACAATCGCGCGCTGCGCGAAACGCTCTATCGCGCCTATGCCACCCGCGCGTCCGAGTTTGGCAAGCCAGAGTGGGACAACACTGATTTGATCCGCAAGATTCTTACCTTGCGCCACGAGGCTGCGGTTGTACTCGGTTACAACAACTACGCAGAGACATCACTGGCAACCAAGATGGCAGAAACGCCTGCCCAGGTAGAAGAGTTCCTCAACAACCTTGCACAGCGCGCCAAGCCTTTCGCCGAGCGTGACGTGCAAGAGCTCAAGCAATATGCTGCCGATAAACTCGGCCTTACCGACCTGCAAGCCTGGGATATTGCCTATGCCTCCGAGAAGCTGCGTGAAGATAAATACGCCTTCTCCGATCAAGAAGTGAAGCAATATTTCCCTGAACAGCAAGTGCTGCAAGGCTTGTTCAAGGTCACCGAGACCATCTTCGGCCTGCAAGTACGCAAGCAGGAAGCACCAGTCTGGCACAAGGATGTCAGCTTCTACGAAATCACTACCCCGGCCGGCGAACCAATCGGCCAGTTCTACCTTGATCTCTATGCCCGCAACAACAAGCGCGGCGGTGCTTGGATGGATGAAGCGATCACCCGACGCAGGAAGTCACACGGCATCGAGATTCCCGTGGCCTACCTGACCTGCAATTTCTCTGCACCCGTGGGAGGCAAGCCTGCGTTATTCACGCATGATGAAGTCATCACCATGTTCCATGAATTTGGTCATGGCCTGCATCATATGCTGACCCAGGTTGAGGATTATGGCGTCTCCGGTATCAAGGGCGTGGAGTGGGATGCTGTTGAGTTGCCCAGCCAATTCATGGAGAACTTCTGCTGGGAGTGGGATGTGCTGCGTCACATGACCAAACATGTCGACACAGGCGAGCATTTGCCTAAAGCCTTGTTTGACAAAATGGTCGCTGCCAAGAACTTCCAGGCTGGTATGCAGACCGTGCGCCAGATCGAGTTCTCCCTGTTCGACATGCGTTTGCATGCCGATTTCAGCGAGTACGACACCACGACAGCACTGACCTTGATCGAAGCCATCCGCGACGAAGTCGCCGTCGTGCGTCCACCCAAGTGGAACCGCTTCCCCAACAATTTCTCACATATTTTTGCTGGAGGTTATGCCGCTGGCTATTACAGCTACAAATGGGCAGAAGTCCTTTCTGCTGATGCATATAGTATGTTCGAGGAAAACGGTGTGTTATCCGCAGAGGCTGGCAAGCGTTTCTGGAACGAAATATTGGCCCAAGGTGGTTCACGACCAGCGCTGGAATCATTCATTGCGTTTAGGGGCAGGGAGCCCAGTATCGATGCCTTGCTTAGGCATAACGGCATGACGGCTTAAGGTGAGATACGGCGCAATATCTGCTGGTGATTGCGCCGTATGTGATGTAAGAGTTTCAGTAGCAGTTTTCTGCGCACATAGGTTAAGCTCTTCCCCTTCATCGATTTCACTAGGCATGTCATGGCGCTCAAATCCACTGTATTCAAGGCTAATCTGCAGATTGCGGATATGGAGCGGCATTATTACAACGATCATGCGTTGACCTTGGCGCGGCATCCTTCCGAGACGGATGAGCGCATGATGGTGCGCTTGCTGGCGTTTGCTCTGAATGCACATGAGCTATTGGCTTTTGGTCAGGGCATGACGGATGGTGATGAGGCGGATATCTGGCGCAAAGATCTCACCGGCAGGATAGAGCAGTGGATTGACGTGGGGTTGCCCGATGAGCGATTGATCCGCAAAGCGTGTGGCCGCGCAGATGAGGTGCTGTTGTATGCTTATGGTGGCCGCACGGCAGAGATGTGGTTTGAACAGAACAGGAGCGCGTTGGCGAAGCTGAAGCAGGTAAGCGTATTCAACCTGCCGCAAGAGCAGACCAAGGCGCTGGCAGAGATGGCGCAACGCACGATGAGCCTGCAATGCACTATACAAGATGGCCAGATATGGCTAAGCGATGGTGAACGTAGTGTCGAAGTGCAATGTGAAAAGTGGCAATAATCCCGCCTTAATGCAATAACGTGATCTTGCTGGCAGTGGCTTATGCTTTGGCAAAGCTGCCTTGTTCTGCATCTCTCAGCATGTTTATCAGGTCTGCGCCTTTCAATGCCAAGGCATAACCCAGTACCCCGCTGCCGATTACGACAGTCTCATAGTCTTTCACACTGTTATCCACCATCACCTTGAGGCCTAGTGGCAGGGCAATCGGTGGTACGGCACCGACGACATAGCCAGTTGCTTCTGGTACCTCATCATATTCCGCCATACGCAGCTTGCGTTCGTTGAGATGGCTGCGCAGGGTGGCCCAATCGGCACGCCCACCGCCTGCGACAGCCAGCAGAATGAACTGTTCAGACCCCGTACGGAACAGGACGCTGCGCACCACGGATTTTGGGTCCAGCCCTTCACTTTCCAATAATTCTTCCAGGTTGCGCACGGGTTTCTTGTCTTCACTCAAGGGAATGGCGATGACGCTGTAGGGAATAGCCTTTGTCTTTAGCAACTCGGTGACGGGAGAGGTGAGTGAGATCATGATGTTCCTGATTGCATGATGTGATGCTGGGAATTTACCTTAATTTTGCAGATTGATGGGGTTTGGTTAATGCAGTGGCGCTATGGAATTACGGTATGATCAGAATGAAATCTTGTCATCTCAACTCTGAAAATCTCACCATGTTGGCCAGCATACGCCCATACCTGATTGCCATTTGCCTGATGCTCTACGCGCAGGTGAAAGCCTATGCTGCGATAGAAGAGTCTGTCGTGCGGCTGGACACCGCGAGCGGTACGCTAGAAGGCACCCTCTTGGTACCCGAAGCCAAGCCTAGCATGCCGGTAGTGTTATTGGTGGCTGGCTCCGGCCCGACAGACCGGAATGGCAACCAGCCTGGCCTGCATCACAACGCCTTGTTGTTATTGGCGCAGGGCCTGGCGCAGTACGGCATTGCCAGCTTGCGTTACGACAAGCGCGGTGTGGGACAGAGCATCAGTGCTGCCACCAAGGAAGAAGATCTGCGCTTTGAGCATTATGTGACTGATGTGCGGGACTGGATCACATGGTTGGGCAGGGATAAGCGCTTTGGCAAGATGACGCTGCTTGGCCATAGCGAGGGAGCATTACTGGGGATGCTGGCAGCGCAGCGTAGTCGCGTGGCACAGGTGGTGCTGATCGGCAGCCCGGGCCGTGCTGCCAGTGATGTGCTGGAAAGGCAACTGGCTGAGCAGCCTGTCGAGATACAAACCTTGGCATTCCCTGTGCTCAAGCAGTTGCGACAAGGCAGGCGGGTAGCTACTGTCAATCCGGCCATAGTTGCCTTGTTCCGCCCGAGTGTGCAGCCTTACCTGCTATCGTGGTTTAAGTATGACCCAGCCAACGAAATTGCTAAGCTGAAGGTTCCGGTGCTGGTATTACAGGGGACCAATGATCTCCAGGTGAGCGCAGAAGATGCTGCGTTGCTAGAGATTGCTAACCCAGAGGCAACGGTGATCATGATGGAGGGGATGAACCATATCCTCAAGCTTTCGGTACCGGATCGCGCACAAAATTGGAACACCTATAATCAGCCAGAGTTGCCGGTGATGCCAGAGCTGGTCAACTTGGTAGCGCGTTTTGTGATCCAGTCCGGTAGGCTTGGCAATCAGTAGTGTTCAAGAGCAGGCTATTGCGGTGTGATCACTGTGATGGCGAGATGGCAAAACCAAGAATATTTCCAAAACTGTATCAAACTGCTTGTCTAGCAATAGGTGTCCGTTATTTTCCAGGAGTAGTTTTACATGCATTACCCGCTTGGCACGATTATTCTCTACGCTCGCAATATGCAAGCCACCGCTGATTTCTATTGTCGTCATTTTGGTTTTACTACTACAGGTGAGGCTCATGAGGGCTTGATTGAACTGTTTGCTCCGGCTGGTGGTGCAGGTATTCTGGTGCATCAGGCCGCCAAGTCCGTGAAGTTGGGGCAGGTTGGCGTCAAATTGTCATTTCATGTCGAGGACATCACGGCATTTATCCGGCAGGCAGGAGAAAATGGGCTGGAGTTTGGGCCCTTGCACCAGGCAAATGGCTATTCTTTTGCTAACGCGAAAGACCCAGACCAAAATGCCATCAGCATTTCGAGCCGTGCTTTTCGGCATCACTAACGTTACTGCCAAGGATTATCCATGTTGAAAGTTATCGCCCAGGATTTCATCAAGCCTGAATACATTGACCAAGTGCGCCCCTTGTATAAAGAGTTAATTGAGAAAACCCGGCAGGAGCCCCTATGTATTTCCTATGCCTTGTTTACCAATCAGAAAGATCCAGGACACTTTGTGTTTGTGGAAGAGTGGCCAGATAAAGCAGCTTTGGATACACATTGCCAGACAGAACATTTCCAGCGTTTGGTGCCAGCTATTGCGCAATATCAACGTCAAGAAGCGACATTCTTACTGATGGATGCATTTGTAGATCAAGGCATGCAGCCTTAGTCGCCATCTATGACAGATAACACCGTGATCAAGTCTGGGTTGCATCCGCGTAATCAGCATCGCCAGCGCTATGATTTTGCCTTGCTGATAGAGGCACATCCCGTGCTGGCAGCTTTTGTCAGGCTGAATGAATATCAGGATGCCAGCATTGATTTTGCCGATGCGAGAGCAGTCAAAACACTGAATCAGGCGCTGCTTAAGCAATACTATGGGATTGCAGAATGGGATATTCCGCCGCAATTTCTCTGCCCGCCGATTCCGGGTAGGGCTGATTATGTACATTACCTTGCCGACCTGCTGGCTGCAGGCAATGGTGGCAAAATCCCTCGTGGCGAAAGTGTGCGTGTGCTGGATATTGGGGTTGGCGCCAATCTTGTGTACCCCATCATCGGCCAGCGTGAATACGGTTGGTCTTTTGTCGGTGCTGACATTAATACCGCAGCCTTGAAGAACGCAGAGCGTATTATCGCGGCCAATGCCGGGTTGGACCGGGTGATCGCCCTACGTTCTCAGCGTAATGCACAGAAGATATTTACCGGGGTGGTACAACCGGGAGAGCATTTTGACCTCACCATGTGCAATCCGCCATTTCATGCCTCACAGGCAGAGGCCACAGCGGGAACGCAACGCAAATGGCAGAACCTGGAACGTAACCGGTGCAAGCCAGCCCGCAAAATATCCAACTCATCCGCGCCCAAGCTCAACTTTGGCGGACAGGCGGCCGAGCTTTACTGTGATGGCGGTGAAGAGGCTTTTATCAGCTGCATGGTGAGCGAGAGCGCCACGATTGCCGGGCAATGCCTGTGGTTTACTACCTTGGTATCCAAGGCCACCACATTGCCTGCGGTTTACCGTGCATTGAGAGCCGTGGGCGCAGTGAAGGTCAAGACGGTGGAGATGGCACAGGGACAAAAGAAAAGCCGCTTTGTCGCCTGGACCTTTCTTGATCAGGCAGCCCAGCGTGCATGGGGCCGCGAGCGCTGGTAAACGGTGTCACCATGATTTACTAGAATAGCTAACAAAACTCAGCAAAGCGCTCCTAGCTAGCCGCTCTGCCGCAGGCAGTACAAATGAGAGTGCGACAAGGCAGGGCAACAACGCCAAGAGAGTTTTGTTCGTCGTTCTAAGCCATACGGCTGATGGTATTGCGGAAACGCGTCAGCGAGACGATAAACAGCACGGTGCCAATCAACAACAGTGCCAGGAATGAGCTCCACACTACATCAATACCCGCACCACGGAACAATATCGCCTGCCCCAGCTCCACGAAATGCGTGGTGGGTGCTAGCAGCATGATGTTCTGCACAAACTCTGGCATGCTTTCGCGCGGCGTGAGGCCACCGGAAAGCATCTGCAATGGCAGCAGGGTCAGGATCATCAGCATGCCAAACTGCGGCATGTTGCGCGCCAATGTCGCCATGAAGATGCCCATTGATGTGGTGGCGAACAGGTGCAGGGTGGCACCCAGCAAGAACAGTGCTATCGAGCCATGGATAGGGACGTGTAGCAAACCTTGCACTACGAAGAGCAAAGAGCATGTCGAGGCGACCAAGACCACCAGTGCCATAGACCAAACCTTGGCCAGCATGATCTCGGTTGGCGTGACAGGCATGACCAGCAAGTGCTCAATGGTGCCATGCTCGCGCTCACGGATCAGCGCTGCGCCGGTGAGGATGATAGAGAGCATGGTGATGTTGTTGATGATTTCGTTCATGGCGCCAAACCACGCCTGGATCAGGCTGGGGTTGAAGCGCATGCGCAGTGACAGCTCTACCGGGAGGGTCGCTGTGCTGCGGTAGCGCTGCACGAATTCATTCACTTCGGTCAGCACGATCTCCTGAATATAGCGATTGCCGGAAAAAGCCTGCGACATGCGCGTGGCATCCACATTAAGTTGCAACGCGGGCGATTTACCCGCCAGCACGTCGCGCTGGAAATTGGGCGGGATATGCAGGGCAAACGTGTAGTCGCCTGCATCCATGCCTGGGTCGATCTGGCTCTGCGTGATCAGCGGCGGCGTGGAAAAATGCGGCGGATAGAATGCAGAAACAATACGTGCGGACAAGGGTGAAGCATCTTCGTCGACGATGGCAATCGGCGCTTTGTGCAGGGTTTCTGGTATTGCCGTGGCTGAGCTGTAGATCATGATGGTGAAGGTGTAACCGATCAATACCAGCATGATCGGGTCACGAATCAGGCTCCAGAGTTCCTTGACGCCAAGCCGGTAGATGTTGGCTAGGTGGCGCATAGGACAATCCTCGCAATAGGTTGTCTGGTCATCAGGGGTGTGCTCATGTCATTTATCCTGCTTTCTTAACAGCAGGATGGACATCACCAGGATGACGGGAATGGCCGCCAGCATCGGCCAGAATGAAGCATGCAGGTCAGAGAAATCCAGTGCCTTGCTGAAAACGCCGCGGGTGATGATCAGCATATAGGTTGTGGGGTAAATCTCGCCCACAATCCGGCCTGCGCCTTCCAGGGAAGATACCGGGTTGAGCATGCCGGCAAACTGTACTGAAGGGACGATGGAAACGATCATCGTAAAAAACAGTGCAGCAATCTGGCTCCGGGTAAACGTGGATGCGAGCAGGCCAATGCCGGTGGCGACAATGCAATAGATAAAAGCTGCCAGCGTCAGCGTGGCGAAGCTACCCTTGATTGGCACATCGAATACCGTCACGGCCAGCAATGCCATCAGCAGGAAATTCAGCATGGCGAGCGCGACATAAGGCAATTGCTTGCCGAGCAAGAACTCGGTGCGGGTGACCGGCGTCACGTAAAGGTTGATGATGGAGCCTAGTTCTTTCTCTCGCACCACGGACAATGCTGCCAGCATGGCTGGCAGCATGAGCAGTAATAGTGGAATGACCGCAGGCACCATGGCGGGCAGGCTGCGTACGTCGGGGTTGTAGCGGTAGCGTGTCTCTATTCTGGCTGCGCTAGCGAGCGTGACACCCAGGCGTTCCTGCGCTTGTTGTTGCAGCCATTGCTGGTGCATGCCCTGCACATAACCTTGTACTGTCTCAGCGCGCTGGGGCATTGCGCCATTCACCCAGGCACCAATCTCGGCACGCTGTCCGCGCTGCACATCGCGGGCAAATCCCGGGGGTATCTCGATGGCAAGGGAAAGTTCGCCACTACGCATGCGTTTGTCCATCTCTTGATAGTCGCTGATAGGCGGCTGTTCGATGAAATAACGCGAGCCGGAAAGGTTGAGCGCGTAGTTCTGGCTCAGCGTCGTCTGGTCACGATCCAGCACGGCATAGGTCAGGTCTTCGACATCCATGCTGATGCCAAAGCCCATGACAAACATGAGCAGCATCGAGCCTGCCAGGGCGAGGCCACCGCGTACTGGGTCGCGCTGCAGTTCCAGCATTTCGCGCCAGAGGTAGCTGAACATACGGTTCAGGCTAAAAAAACGATGTGGAACATGCTGTGCGGTGTGTTCGATATTAGGCGTTGCATGTTCGACTGGTTGGGCCTTGTCGGTGCCACCACCGGCTTCCACCAGATAGTCGATGAATGCCTGCTCCAGCGTATCAGCATTGCGCTGTGCGACGATGTTGGCGGGTGTGTCGCTGACCAGTACCTTGCCCGCATGCATCAGCGACATGCGGTCGCAACGTTCGGCCTCGTTCATGAAATGGGTGGAAATGAAGATAGTGACCCGGTCACGGCGCGACAGCTCGATCAAGAGTCGCCAGAAATTATCGCGGGCGACTGGGTCAACGCCGGAAGTCGGCTCATCCAGAATCAGCAACTCCGGTTTGTGCACCATGGCCACTGCCAATGACAATCGCTGGCGGATGCCAAGCGGCAAGCCATCTGGCAGGCTATCGAGCGCTTCTTCCAGCGCGAATCGTTGCACCATTTCATCCACGCGTGCGGGAATATCTATCTCGGGTACATGGAACAGTCGGGCATGCAGCACCAGATTCTGTCGGACAGTCAACTCGGTGTAGAGCGAAAACGCCTGCGACATGTAGCCGACCCGGCGGCGGGTGTCGATATCCCTGGGGTCGATCTTATGCCCGAATAGCCATGCTTGCCCTTCGCTGGCCGGTAGCAGGCCGGTGAGCATTTTCATGGTGGTGGATTTGCCGCAGCCGTTAGAGCCAAGGAAGCCGAAAATCTCGCCGCGGCGGATGCGGAAGCTGACATGGTCGACGGCGACGAAATCGCCAAAGCGCATGGTGAGGTCTTTGGCTTCGATAGCAATGTCCGCGTCGCTGCCATCACCCTCTGGCAATGGTGGGATCGTGACTTGTTGGTGACCTTGTTTCTTTTCTTCAGGCAGCAGGGCGATAAATGCGGTTTCCAGCGAAGTGCTGCCCGTACGTTCTAGCAGTTCCAGTGGTGTGCCTGTCGCCAATACCTGACCGTCATCCATCGCTACCAACCAGTCAAAGCGTTGCGCCTCGTCCATATAAGCCGTGGCAACGATGACGCTCATGCTGCTTCTTTCCTGACGGATGCGCTCGATCAGGTCCCAGAACTGGGCGCGGGCGAGCGGATCGACGCCAGTGGTAGGCTCGTCGAGGATCAACAGATCCGGGTCGTGAATCAGCGCGCAGCACAATCCGAGCTTTTGCTTCATGCCGCCGGAAAGTTTGCCCGCCGGACGGTCGAGGAATTTCTGCAAACCGGTGCTGCGCGTCAGGTCATCAATGCGCCGCCTGCGCTCCTTGGCATCGTGTCCGAACAGGCGACCAAAAAATTGCAGGTTTTCTTCCACTGACAATGTTGGGTACAGGTTCTTGCCCAGGCCTTGTGGCATATAGGCAATACGCGGACACACATGATCGCGATGCTGTTTGCTGGACATATCCCCGCCCAGCACCTTTACCCTACCTGCCTGTACTGCCCTGGCACCCGCTACCAGCGATAACAGGCTGGATTTACCTACACCATCGGGGCCTATCATGCCCACCATGCATCCGGCAGGAATGTTCAGGCTGATACCATCAAGTGCTGAGATCTTGCCATAGTGCAGGCTGACTTCCTGCAATTGGACGACAGTTGCTGATTGCGGCTGGGTGTTGCTCACTCTGGTACTTTCACCGCCAGTTCAGCAGGCCATTGCGCCTGGTTATCCACCTTGACCCAGGCTACGCCGGGTAGGCCTGTCTTGACTTGTTTCAGGTGTTTTTGCAGTAACTCACGGTCAATCTGTGCCTTGACGCGGAACATCAGCTTTTGCCGCTCGCTCTCGGTTTCTACAGTTTTGGGCGTGAATTGGGCAGTGCTGGCTACAAACGAGATCGTGGCTGGGATGACATATTGCGGCGCGGCATCGAGGATAATACGTGCCTCGGCACCCATGGCCAGCTTGCCTGCAGCGGCTTCGGGCAGGAAGAAGGTCATGTAGACATCCGAGAGGTCAACCAGATTGAGCACCTTGCCACCACCGGCAAGTACTTCACCTGGCTGTGCCACGCGATATTGCACGCGTCCATCGCGTGGCGCAATGAGTTGGCTGTCCGTGATGTCGGCCTCTATGCGGGCGATGGTGGCCTGCGCAGCAGCCACGGTGGAATTAGTACCGATCACCTGTGCCTTGGCTGCATCAATCGCGGCTTGAGCCGCAGTCACTTGTGCCTTAGCCGCCTCGACAGCGGCCTGTGCGCTGCGTACTCGCGCACGGTCGTCATCCAGCTCCTGGATGGATGAAGCACCTTCTGCCGAGAGTGTCTCAGAGCGTGCCAAGCGGCGTTGAGCGGCATCTAGCTCGCTTTCGCGCTGTGCCACTAGTGCCTGCGTCGCACGCTTGTCGCTTTCGCGCAGGGCGACCTGTGCTTGGGCAGCCACCACGCTGTTAAGTGCTTGCTGGTGTTGTGCGCGGGCTTCATCGCGTTGTGCATCCAGCACTTGCACCTGCATTTTGGCAAGCGGTTGTCCTGCTTGCACAAAGTCTCCTTCATTGACCAGAATGTCATCAATACGGCCTGCTAATTTTGTGGCAACGTCAATTTCGATGGCTTCTATCCGTCCATTGCCACTGGCAAAACCTTCGAGATGGTCATTGCTGCTCATGGCCTGCCAGGCATAAAAGCCGGCGGCGGCCAGGGCGGCAATGATCACTAGCGGGGCGAATTTCTTGATTTTTGGGTTCATATGGCGTGATCCGTTCAATTGGCGGGCTGCCGGCTGAGGGGGGTGATTGGCGAGGATGCGGCAATCGATTGCGACCCGCCGCCCAGCGCAGCATATAAGCTGACCTGGCTGGAGAAGAGGGCTCGCTGCATTTGCACGAGCTGCTGTTCAACTTCCAGCAGGTTGCGTTCCGCATCCAGCACCTCGAAATAGGAGGTAGCGCCATTGTCATAGCGTAGTTTCACTAATCGGGCACGCTCTGCCTGCGCATCTAACATTTCCTGTTGGCTAATCAGCTGCTGGCGCAGCCCATGTTGGGCTGCTAATGCATCGGCCACGTCTCGAAAAGCGCCTTGGATGGTTTTTTCATAGTTGGCAATGGCCTGGTCTTTGCGCACTTCCGCCAAATCAAGATTGGCACGGTTGGCACCAGCATTGAAGATAGGCAGCGTAATGCTGGGCGAGAAGCGCCATGCCTGGCTGCCTGACTCGAACAGACCATCAAGTTCGCGGCTGGCCGTGCCATATGCCGCTGTCAGGCTGATGCGTGGAAAGAAGGCGGCACGCGCGGCGCCGATATTGGCATTGGCTGCCTTGAGCACATGCTCGGCCGCTACGATGTCTGGTCGCTGAGCCAGTATCTCGGAAGGCAAGCCTACTTTGATGTCGTTGAGGAACTGTTTTTGCTCGATGGTGTTGTCTTGGTACGTTGTCAATGCGACTTCCTTGCCAACCAAGACGGTCAAGGCGTTGAGTTCGGTGGCGCGAGATTGCTGCAGTTGATAGAGCAATGTCTGGGCCTGTGCTAGCAAGGTTTGCACCTGCTTCAGGTCTAATTTGGAGGTGGAGCCAACATCGAAACGGCGCTGGAATATCCGTGTGGACTCTTCACGGCTTTGAATGGTTTTTTCTGCGAGTTCGATACGCTGATCCAATTCGCGTAGCCGCAAGTAGCTATTGGCGACCTCGGCGACTAGCGAGATGGTGGCTGCGCGGCGTGCTTCATTGCTTGCAAAGAAAGTTTCCAGGGCGGCATCGCGCAAGCTGCGGATACGTCCCCAGAAGTCCAGCTCCCAGTTGCTGACGCCCAGGCCAACATTGTATTCATTCAGTAGCAGTGGACGCCCGATCAGGCTCATATCTGCAGGAGTGCGCGAGCGGGTAAAATTGGCTTGGCCATTGAGCCATGGAAAAAGGTCGGCACGTTGTATGCCGTACAGGGCCCGCGTTTCCTCAATGCGTAGCATGGCGATGCGCAGGTCGCGATTATTTTCCAAGGCTGCTTGGATCAAGGCACGCAGTTCGGCATCGGCAAAGTAATCTTGCCATGCGAGATTGGCAGCTTCTGAACCTGTCGATTGCTCAAAGGGAAAGCGAGTGGCCACAGGGGCTGCGGGGGCTTGATATGGCGGGGCCATGGTGTTGCAGCCAACCAGCATCAAACAGGCCAACATGACCCAGCTATTACAACGTGTGAGGCACGGGTGAAAAATTGATGTCATATTGATTGTCATTATTTTTGCAACGATTACTGAGTCATGTAGAGGCGTTGCTCCCTGTTGCAATTACCTCGCATCATGGGCCAACTTTACTCCTGTTTGAGGGCGCGTGAAACACTAGCGTGGCCGATAAAGGCAAATTCAGGGCGACAGCAATGGTAAACTGAACAATTGTCAGTAAACGCTACCCATTCATGAAGCTTGCCACCTGGAACGTCAATTCACTCAATGTCCGTTTGCCACATGTGATCGACTGGATCAATGCGGAAAAACCGGATGCCTTGTGCCTGCAGGAAACCAAGCAGGAAGATAGTAAATTCCCCTATGAGGCCTTGCGCGAGGCAGGGTATAACGCTGTGCATAGCGGCCAGAAAACCTATAACGGCGTGGCGATTCTTAGCCCACACCCGATAGAGGATGTCTCATTTGGCATTCCTGGGTTGAATGATGAGCAAAAGCGATTAGTGGCTGCTACTATCAATGGTGTAAGAATAGTATGTGCTTACATCCCGAATGGACAAAGCCTGGATTCAGACAAATATCAGTATAAGCTGGGATGGCTGGACGCGTTGATTGCCTATCTTCAGGCAGAACTCGCTGCCCATCCAAAATTGGCCTTGCTCGGTGATTACAATATAGCGCCGGAAGATCAAGATGTGCATGACCCGGCAGCTTGGGTAGGTCAGGTATTGGTGAGTGAGCCGGAGCGTGCAGCTTTCCGCGCCATGACAGCGCTGGGCTTGCATGACAGCTTCCGTCTGTTCGAGCAAGAACCTGCCAGCTTCAGCTGGTGGGATTACCGCATGGCTGGTTTCCGCCGCAACCTGGGGCTACGTATTGACCATATTCTGGTGAGTGATGCTCTCAAGGCGGGTTGCCAGCGTTGTTGGATAGACAAGGCGCCACGCAAGCTGGAGCGACCATCTGATCATACCCCTGTGGTGTTGCAGCTTGCCTGCTGATAGCGAGAGTGGTGCGTATAAGCGCAACCTTGTTGATGCTGGTGGCCTTTTGCGCAATGGCACAGCTTGCTCGTGCTATTGGATAGTGCGCCAGACTTGGTTAAGTAAGAGGAAGTAGAAGCAAAATGACGACAGAGATATTAGAAACCCTCTTGGCCCGGCGTTCGGCCTGGCCATTGATGGCGCCAGCTCCGCAGGCTGGCGAGGTGGAAACCATTCTACAAGCAGCAGCGACGGCGCCCGACCATGCTGGCTTGATGCCTTGGCATTTCAAGGTCGTGCAGGGCGAAGCTAGGCAGGCCTTATTACAACAGATATTGCAGCATCCCGATGCCCAGACTGAGCAGGTTCAGGCATTGCGCGGCAAATATACCCTCAAGTTGACGACTGCGCCTTTGGTCATCGTATTAGCTGCCCGGATGACACCACATCCCAAGGCACCGGAATTCGAGCAGTTGCTGACGGCAGGGGCTGCGGTCATGAATATGCTCAATGCTGCTCATGTGTTGGGATATAGCGGATTCTGGAGTAGTGCACCTGACCCATTGGGCAGCTTGCTGAATCAGGTGATGGGGTTCGCGCCGCAGGACAAGATCATTGGGTTGCTGAACCTTGGGGTGCCCGTCAATGCGCCCAGGGACCAGGCCCCGCGCGCTGCCTGGCAAAGTTATGCCGAGCTATGGTCAGGCAGCTGAACCGGCGCTAAGGCGTGTTAATGTCAACGCGCCTGGCCTGCCAATCGTTGATGCACTATATGGCAAACGAGGCTGGCAAGATGGGCGCAGGCAATACCGTTGATGCAACAGACCATGGTACGGTGTTTGATCGTACTTCCCAGACGTTGTTTGTCTACGTCAAGATTCCATTGAAAGCCCATGCAAGACCAGACCCATTTCATCTGCGCGAGAACGAGCTTGCACGATTGATGCAGGAAGCCCAGGCTGGGGATGTGATCGGGTGGGGGCAGTCATTGGGCGATATTGATCAGCATGCTTCACAGCGCCTGGTATACCAGCGTATCGATATTACAACCGCTGACATTGCTGTTACTCGCGCTACCTTGCGCACCATGCTGGAAATGCTGGTTGTGCCTTCTGGTACTGAAATCCATTATTCCCAGGCGGGTCGTATGATGATGGATGTCTATGCGCGCGGGCACTGGCAACTTGATCAACCTTCAGCTTGATATCTTGTGGTGCCTGATTAGGCTGGCGTCACCTTTCATGGCAATATCACGCCATGGAAACCAAGCAAGAACACATCATGACCCCCTGGATAGACCGTCGACGTTATGCCGCTGGCTATGCAGGAAAATCCTTCAACTCCGACTCGATTGATAGTGAATACCAGCGGGATCGCGCGCGCATTATTCACTCCTCATCATTCCGGCGTCTGCAATCCAAAACGCAGATTTTCAGCATAGGCGACAGCGATTTCTACCGTACGCGGCTGACACATTCCCTGGAAGTTGCGCAGATCGGTTCGGGCATTTGCGAGCAATTACGCCAACGCTATGCAGATGATCCTGAGAGCAGTACCTGGATTCCTTCGTTGAGCCTGATCGAGGCCATCTGCCTGGGGCACGATCTGGGTCATCCGCCGTTTGGGCATGGGGGAGAGGTTGCCCTGAATGCCTTGATGTACGCGCATGGTGGTTTTGAGGGCAATGGGCAAACCCTGCGCATTATTGGCCGCCTGGGGGAATATTCACCTGAGCATGGCTTAGACCTGACGCGTCGTACCATGCTGGGCTTGTTGAAATACCCGGTGTTGCACAATGAAGTGGCAGGCTATGGCAAAGAGATGCAGGCCGTTTCTTCCAATATTGATCATGCCAAACCACCCAAATGTATCCATGATGATGAGGCAGATGTCCTGACGTGGATATTGGCACCATTGCCGGAACAAGATAGGCAAGGCTTCCGTGCGTTCAAGCACATGCCAGGCAAGCATGCAAAATCACTTCACAAGGGCTTCGATACTTCCATCATGGAGCTGGCGGATGATATTGCCTATGGCGTGCATGATCTCGAAGATGCGCTAGCACTCGAGCTGGTCACCGAGCGGCAGTGGCGTGAGCAAGTGATGTCTCGCGTTGAAAGTTTGCCTGAATCTCCCTTAAACACACAGGCAGAGTTCTACAACAGCAAACTGTTTTCTGGCAGTGACCGTGACCGTAAGCATGCGATCAGCAAGTTGGTCGCTTACTTCATCGGCAATATCGCGATTCGGGAGCAAGATGGCTTTGCGTCACCGCTGTTGCGCTTGCAGGCCGAGATGCAGGGTGAAGCACGGCAACTGCTCGATATTTTGAAGAAATTCGTGCTGGATGAGGTGATTCGTCATCCAAAGGTGCAAGCGCTGGAGTTCAAGGGGCAGCAGATGATCATGCGTTTGTTTGTGACCTTGCTGGAGAACCCAGATCGCTTGCTACCGCCTGCTTATCTGGCGCAGTTTCACGAAAGTGGCCGTTCTAGGCGCGTAATCTGCGATTACATCGCTGGCATGACCGATTTGCATGCCACCCGTCTATACCATCGTTTATTTAGCCCGGACATCGGCTCGGTATTTGATCGTTTATAAGGAGCTTACATCATGCGTGTTGCGCTAATGATCTGTGTTTGTTGGTTGCTCAGTGCTTGTCATGCTGGTAGCAAGGCATTGACCTACCACTGTGATAGCGGGACGGTGATTGAAGTGAGTTACGAGCAGGATAAAGCAGTGCTGCATTATTGTGGGCAAACCCACACGCTGGTACAAGCTATTTCCGCCAGTGGGGCGCGTTATCGGAATGATGCGCTAGAGTGGTGGAGCAAAGGGGATGAAGCGACCTTGTTTACAGACGATCATGGTAATGCAGGCGATATTCTTGAACAATGCAAACACACTTCCTCATAATGGGCAATGGAAGCGGTTGATAACAATTGTTGACGTTTTAGCTACGTTTTCGCTGCAGTAAACCTCCTATACTTGCGCTGGCTACATGGTTGAATATGAGTAGCCAAAAGACAGCGTAAACAAGGAGGATCAAAAATGAATCGATATAGTGCGGAGTTCCTCGGAACATTCTGGTTGGTATTGGGCGGTTGCGGCAGTGCGGTATTGGCGGCGGCGTTTCCTGAGGTCGGTATCGGCCTGCATGGGGTTTCCCTGGCATTTGGCTTGACCGTACTCACCATGGCATTTGCCATTGGGCATATTTCCGGTTGTCATCTTAATCCTGCCGTTTCCATTGGCTTGTGGGCTGGTGGTCGCTTTGCAGGTAGCCAGTTGTTGCCTTATATCGCGGCGCAAGTTCTGGGAGCAATTGCGGCGGGTGGTGTGCTCTATCTGATTGCTAGCGGGCAAGCCGGTTTTGATGTCACGGCAGGATTTGCTTCCAACGGTTACGGCGAGCATTCGCCCGGTGGATATACGATGACAGCAGCCTTAGTAGCAGAAGTTGTGCTGACAGCGTTCTTCCTTTTCATCATCATGGGGGCGACGGATCAGCGTGCACCTACATTCCTGGCACCAGTGGCCATCGGCCTGACCTTGACCCTGATTCACCTGATCAGCATCCCGGTGACCAATACTTCCGTTAATCCTGCCCGTAGTACTGGTGTGGCAGTCTATGCAGGTGGGTGGGCAATCGACCAGCTGTGGTTGTTCTGGCTGGCCCCTATTGTCGGCGGCGTGATTGGTGCATTGTTGTATCGTAGTGTCGCTGGTAGCAAGGCCTAAGCAGTTTCCTGCTATTGCAATGGCGGGGTATGGTGCCCAGCCATTGCGCAGCATGCAGGATTATGTTTTCCTTGAGGCATGCTGCCTTCTACATCACTACCTGCCGATAATTCCCTGCAAGTCGCTGCCCTGCTCACACTCTCTGGCGGTTTTCTCGATGCTTTTACCTATGTTGGTCATGGCCAGGTATTTGCCAATGCCATGACGGGTAATATCGTGCTGATGGGTGTAGCGGTGGGAGAACAGGATTGGTCTCAGGCTTCGCGACATTTGCCACCACTGTTGGCGTTCGTGGTGGGCGTGTTCCTGGCCAATTGCATGCGCTTGCCCAGTGTGAGGGAAAAAATCGTCAGCCCAGCCTTGTTCTGCCTGGGGCTTGAAATCGTCATGCTAAGCATAGGTAGCCAATTGCCGGCAGATTTTCCTGATGCTTGGTTGGTACCAGGCATTGCATTGGTGGCTGCGATGCAGAATTCAAGTTTTACCCATATTGGCAATGCCAAATATAACTCAGTGATGACGACAGGCAACCTGAGAAGAAGCATAGAGAGCTTGTTCGAGGGAGTGGCGCGCCAGTTTGACAAGCTAGCGCTGCGGGAGGCAAGAATCTTTGCTTTAGTATGCGCCTGCTTTTTGTTTGGCGCGGTGCTGGGTGGCCTATGCACCCTCAGCATGGGGAATCAAGCCTTGCTGGTACCTGTGCTTCTGTTGTTGGTAGCGTTTGGCATCTGTCTTTACGATGCTAGAGTGCCACGCCAGTAGGCTTATTTTGATTTAACCCCTAGTTGCTTGAGTTTGCGGTAAAGATGGGTGCGCTCTAGCTGCACGTTCTCTGCGACTTTGCTCATGTTGCTGCCCGCCTTGGCGATGTGATGCTCGAAGTACAAGCGCTCGAAATCATCCCGGGCTTCGCGTAGTGGCTGATCCAGGTCTATTGCGAGCGAGGTCGCGGCTGCATTGCCAGTATTCTCTTGGTGCATCTGGGCGAATTGGCCGACGACGCGGTTGACATCCGCCAAGGTAATTTTTTCTCCCAGCGAGGTTTGCACTAGGTTACGGATGACGCTGTCCAACTGGGCCAGGTTGCCTGGCCAATCTGCATTGCGCAGGGCATTGAGGGCGGCAATGTCAAACTCGCGATAAGCAGCCTCACCGGTTTCTACCATCAGCGTGACCATGGAGCGCGCAAGGTCAGGGATATCTTCGCGATGATCTTCCAACGCAGGTACACTGACCGTAGCGATTGAGATGGCTTGTAACAAAGTGCTGTCGAACGCACCCTCCTGTACTAACAGTGGCAAGGCTCGAGCAGTGCCGCAAACCACGCGCACAGCATATTTCTCTGCTTTGGAAAGCAGAAGCAGCAAGCCCTTTTGTTCGGTCTTGTTCAACTCGGCGACTTCGGGCAGGAAAATCAAGCCATCGCTGGCATGCTCGAGTAATTCTAACGGGGCCGAGGCTAGGCGCTCAGTTTCATTAAGCTCCAACCAAGGCGAGCCTGGCTGGTGTAGAAAGCGTGCACAAAGTTCCAGACCGCTACCTTTGGCGCCGATCAGCAGCAAGGCAGATTTTAGGCTGGCGACTTGCTCCAGGCGTTGGCGCAGCTCGGAGATGACTGGGCTTTTCCCCAGGTTAAGCAAATTCATGTCGGAGCGCGGTAGTTGCTCGCCATGCTTGAGCGCTGCATTGACGGTCTTGAGCAGTTTCTGCAGCGCGATAGGCTTTTCGAGGAAATCAAATGCGCCGATGCGGGTGGCCTCGACGGCAGTATCAATGGTGCCATGCCCAGACATCATGACGACCGGCATCGTCAACAGGCCGCTGTTACCCCATTCCTTGAGTAGGCTGATGCCATCACAGTCCGGCATCCAGATATCAAGCAATACTAGGTCGGGCCGGGTTTGCTGACGCCAGGTGCGTGCCTCTGCTGCATTCTCGGCCAGGCGTACTTGATAGCCTTCATCCTGCAAAATATCCCTCAATAATTCGCGAATGCCGATTTCGTCATCCACGACCAGCACTTGCCTTGCCGTCATTGCTTGCGCTCCGCTATTGGTATGGTGACGGTGACGATAGCACCATCAGGTTCTAGGTTTTCCACCTTGATACTGCCTTTGTGTTCTTCAATGATCTTCTTGACGATGGCAAGGCCAAGGCCAGTGCCGTGGCGCTTGGTCGTCATGTAGGGTTCAAATGCATGGGAAAGGATTTCCAGCGGGAAGCCCGCGCCGTTGTCCTTGACGCACAGTTTTACGCGTTCGTCCGCGAGTACGCAAGAGATTGTGATCTCAGGGTGTGGGTGATGCTCCAGCGCATCTTGTGCGTTTTGCAACAAATTATGCAGCACTTGGCGCAGCATGGTTGCATCACCATGTACCTTGGGCAACTCAGCCGGCATATCCACGACCATTTGAATAGCACCTGCTTCATATAAAGTCAGGACATCTTGGATCAATTGCCGCAAATCTACCGTATCCAGGTTGAGGGCGGGTAGGCGAGCATATTCGCTGAATTCGTTCACCATGGTCTTCATGGCATTGACCTGGCTAACGATGGTGGCAGTTGCCCGGCTTAACATTGCCGCATCGGTTTCATTCAGCTTGGATGCCAGTTTGTGTTCGATACGCTCGGCTGAGAGCTGGATTGGTGTTAGCGGGTTTTTGATTTCATGTGCCAATCGACGCGCTACTTCTGCCCAGGCGGCATCGCGCTGAGCTTGCGCTAATTGCGTAATGTCGTCGAACACGACGACAAAGCCGCCATCCGGGCCGTCAGGCAGGCGTGTACCGCGCACCAGTAAAACCTGCTTGCCCTGGCTGGTGCTGATTTCCATTTGCTCCTGCCATTCCGAGGCAGAGTCAGCCTTGAAGTAGACCTGGATGCGATTGACGAAGCTGGCTAAGGTTTCTTGCTGGTGAGCGAGCAGGTCAAGTGGTTGATTGAGTGTATCTTCCGTCAGGCGAACGCCAAGAATGTGGGATGCCGCATAGTTAAAGGTGCGTAGTTGCCCGTGCTCGCCCAGCACCAGTACCCCGGATGAGAGGTGAGCAAGAATGGTTTCGAGGTAACCACGTGCAGCTTCCAGGCGTGCGCGGTTGCGGTCGGCTGTCTGGGTGGCATCATTAAGCTGGCGTGTCATGCTATTGAATGATTGCACCAGGATGCCGAGTTCATCCTTGCCATGGGCAGGCAGAACCGTACCATATTCGCCGCGGGCAATGGCGCGTGTGCCCTCTGCGAGAATGCCCAGTGGCGCGGAGAGTCGGCGGCTCAAGATAAAGGCAAATGCGATGGAGGAGAGCATGGCCAGCATCAACACCAGTGTCAGTGTCAGCGCGAACACTTCCTTTAAGGATTCACGACTGAAGGAAAGCTCTTGATAGTCTTCGTATACATCCTGTACTGCTTCTGCGGTTTCAGACAGGGATTTGGGCACGGGTTGCAGTAATTGCAGTACACGGGTTTCACCTGCCATATCGTTCATCGTGACTGGGGCGAGGACACGCAGGTACAAGCCCTTGCCTAGAATCGGTTCAATCACGCCATAAACGTGTTGTCGTCCCTGACGGAGCTGTGGGACGCTGGGTAGATCAGGCAGGAAGCTTGAAGGGTCGCCGCTGGAGAAGGCCAGGATGCGTCCCTGAACCGTTAAGAGTACCGCATCGCGTACACCGCTTTTTTCGCGCAGGTCATTAAGCACGCTCAAGTGCAGATTGTTGGGCTGGAAGGCAAGTGACAAGGCCATGGTCTCGGCCTTGTCTTCCAGATCCGAAAGCATGATGTCCAGTGCACTCTGGCCTAGGCGTAGGCCGCCTTCGAGCGCTGCTTCTACCTTGACGTTGAACCATGACTCAATGGATCGTGTGAGGAAGTTGACCGAGACAGCATAGACGATGACGCCGGGGATGATGGCGATCAGGGCAAAGCTGCCAAGCAGGCGCAAGGTCAGTCGGCTGCCCATGATGCTATTACGCATCTGGCGATACACCCGCCAGAGTTGCACGCCAATTAATACGATCAGGGCGACGGCTAGTGCCAGGTTGAGGATCAGCAGCAGGTTGTAGTAATTACCCGCAGAGGCCGTGCGGGTGCTGGCGTGGGAAAGCAAGTACAGCAGTACTGCTCCCAAGACTGCGCTGATAAAGACAATGTACTTCATGACAGTTTATTGGCCGAGTGTCGGGGTCCAGCGTAAACGCTCGGAGGCCATATTCCAATCTTCAGAGCTGAGCGTGTCTACCTGCAAGGCCTTGGGTAGCTTGGACTGATCAAGGCGCATGCGTAAGCCTGCTTGGTAACTTTCCCCTTTTTTCAACAGGCTGTTGTCAACAACTTGCCAATGCCTGAGGCGGGAAATTTCCTCTTTGGCTTCGTAGATACTGGAAAATGATAATTGGTGTCCGTCACGGTTGACGAGATATTGCCGCGACAGGGCATGATAGCTCAAGGATACCTTACTGGTGAGGCTGACGATCTCGTCATCGAACCAATAACGGCGGGGTGAGACCAGCTGAAATTCCACGAGGAAGTTCAGCGGCATTCCCTTGCTGATCGCTTCTTCCAGTGCGGGGCTAAGCGTGAGTCCGAAGTCTGCATCCAGCACATAATTTCCCTCCTCGGTGGCAGTCAATTCGGCAGAAGTGATCGACAAGCTACTCTGGATGGCAACTGCCTGGGCACTAAAAAAGGCCAGCAGCAGTAAAAGGAACAGCCTAAACTTTTTGCAGTAGAGCGTAAAAGAAGCCGTCATGTTCTGTACCGGGGAGTAGTTGTCCTTGGTTTGATTGTAATGCGTCGTGCTTTAACGGCAGCAGGCGAGCATCGGGTTGGGATCGCAGAAAATGCGCGATCTGCTGCTGGTTTTCCTCATGAAATACCGAGCAGGTGACGTAAAGCAATTTACCACCCTTTGCCAGCAGTCGCCACAGGCCTTGCAAAATCACACGTTGTTGCTCTGCAAATGCTGCGATGTCTTGTTCCCTTCGCAGCCACTTAATGTCCACATGGCGGCGCACGATACCCGAGGCAGTACAGGGCACATCGGCCAGGATGCGGTCATAAGGCTGCCCATCCCACCAGGTATCAGGCGTGCTGGCATCACCCTGTACCAGGCTGGCTTGCAGGCCTAGTCTATCCAGGTTCTGCTGTACACGTTGCAGGCGCTTGGCATCATTATCCATGGCGGTCATGTGTACATCTGCCAGTTCCAATACATGCCCGGTTTTACCGCCAGGGGCGCAACAGGCATCCAGCACACGCATGCCATCCTTGGCATCTAGTTCGAGGGCAGCAAATTGGGCGCCCCAATCCTGCACTGAGGCCAGGCCTTGTTCAAAGCCAGGTAGTCTGCTCACCGGCACTGCGTGCTCAAGCATGATGGCTTGTGCATCCAAGGCTTGTGCTGGCAAGTCTGCTGCCTGTAATCGTTGCAGGTAATGATCGGTATCGCTGTGGCGTCGATTCACGCGCAGCGTCATTGGAGGGTGCTGATTGCCTGCTTCCAGCATGGATGCCCAATCATCTGGATATTGTTGCTTGAGCTTGTTGATCCACCACTGTGGATAGCTATATTGCGCAACTTGGTTATTGGCGAGCTTTTGTTCAAGCACATCACGCTGGCGCAAGAAGTTACGCAGTACGGCATTGACCAGGCCCTTGGCCCAGGATTTTTTGGTTTTGGCTGCGGCTAGTACTGCCTGGTTGACCACGGTGTGTGCACCGGCCTTGTCATAGGCTAGCTGATATAGACTGACCAGAAGCAAATGATGAATGAAGGCTTCAGTCAAGGGTTTTTGCAGCAGTTGTTGCAGGAAGGCTTCTAGTCGCGCATAGAAACGCAACGTGCCGTAGGCTAAATCCTGGCTGGTGGCCCGTTGTTGCGGGGTGATATGTGGGTAGTGCTGGAAGAGGGTTTCCAGCACTACGGATAGGTTACGTCCATCAAGCACTTGACCGACGGCTTGCGCGGCAAGCTGCTGCGAGACCTGCACTGCTTAAGCTGCCATCGCCATGAGGCGCTTGATGCGTTCCTCGGTTTGCGGATGGGTGCTGAACAAGCCCTTGATGCCATCAGTAGACAGCGGGTTGATGATCATCATCTGTGCCGTCTCTGGATGCTGCTCGGCAGTTTCCAGTGGGATCTTGTGCGCGTAGTTATGTATTTTCTGCAAGGCAGCAGCAAGCGCAGTCGGATCGTTACAAATCTGTGCGCCAGCACGGTCAGCCTCGAATTCCCGAGCACGTGAGATCGCCATCTGGATCAGCATTGCTGCAATCGGGGCCACGATCATGATCAGGATAGCTACAGCGGGATGTACACCACGCTCCCTGTCATGCGCAAACAGCATGCCGAATTGTGCGATTGAGGAGATGGCGCCGGCAATCGTTGCGGAAATGGTCGATATCAAGGTGTCTCTATGCTTGACGTGTGCCAGCTCGTGCGCCATCACGCCACGTAGTTCGCGTTGGGTCAGAATACGCATAATGCCAGTGGTGGCTGCCACGGCGGCATTCTCTGGATTACGTCCAGTGGCAAACGCATTAGGTTGGTCTTCATCAATGATGTAAACCTTGGGCATCGGCAGCTCGGCATTCTTCGCCAGCTCTCGTACCATGTTGTAAAACTCGGGTGCAGTGGAAGCATCAACCTCGCGCGCGTTGTACATCTTGAGTACGGCTTTGTCGGAGAACCAGTAGGCGTAGACATTCATCGCCCCCGCGATCAGCAGGGCGATCATCATGCCGCCAGCACCGCCTAGTGCGGCACCTACTGAACCAAACAAGACTACGATCCCCGCCATGAGGATGGAAGTTTTTAGCCAGTTTCCTACCATTGTTGCATTACTCCATTCTAAATGTGTTGCCTACGGCATAACGCCGCGATTCGTCACTATTTTGCTTCCCCATTTAGATAGCGATCAATGGAAAAAATTCAAGTGGATAAGCAGGTTTTTAGCGGTGATGCTTGGTGCACCGAAGCGAATGTCAGCTACCGAATTTGTCACCCAGCTTCAGCGGGTTGCCTGCGAGGAAGTCGCGTGCTTTCAGGCGCTTTCCGCCAGGCAGTTGTAATTCGTCAATTTTCAGCAAGCCCTTGCCACAGCCCACGATAATGCCTTGATCCAAGGACACAATAGTGCCCGGTTCGGCCTGGCCATCTAGCGCTTGTGCCATCCAGATGCGGCAAGTGTCGCCTTGCAATGTGCTTTGTGCGACAGGGAAGGGGTTGAAAGCGCGCACTTGGCGGGATAACGCCTCTGCATCCTGGTGCCAGTCGATAGCTGCTTCGGATTTTTGCAGTTTTTCTGCATAGGTCACCAGTGCTTCGTCTTGTGGTTCGGCTGCCAGCTTTCCTGCGCTTTCCAGCTGGTTCATGGCCTGCAGCATCAACTTTGCGCCTATGTTTGCCAGCCCATCATGCAAGGTTTGGGCTGTATCCTGCGCTGTAATCGGCAATGCGCCACGCAAAATCATGGCACCAGCATCCAGTGCGGGCACGACCTCCATGATGGTGACACCGGTTTCCTTGTCGCCAGCAAGCAAGGAGCGTTGGATAGGTGCCGCGCCGCGCCAACGAGGCAACAGTGAAGCATGGATGTTGTAGCAACCATGGCGTGGCATGTTGAGCACGGCCGTGGGGATAATGAGTCCATAAGCGGCTACCACTAGTGCATCGGCATTTTCCGCGGCGATCTGGGCTTGCACTGCTGCATCCTTTAGGGTTTCTGGCTGAAGGACGGGGATATTGTGCTCCAGTGCCAAGCTCTTGACCGGGCTGGGTTTGAGCTTCATGCCTCGTCCTGCCGGGCGGTCAGGCTGGGTCAACACCAGGCTGACTTCGTGGGAGGACTGAATCAGGGCTGCCAAAGCAGGCACGGCAAATTCCGGGGTTCCGGCATAGATGATTTTCATGAGGGGCTAATCAGGCGCGTTCGCGCTGGCGTTTCTTCAGTTTGTTCTTGATGCGGTTTTGCTTGAGACCGGAGAGGTATTCGACAAACACCTTGCCCAGCAGGTGATCCATTTCATGCTGGATGCAGACTGCAAGCAGGCCTTCGGCTTCCAGCGTGAATGGCTTGCCATGCTCGTCCAGGGCTTCTACGGTGATCTCCGCAGCGCGCGTCACTGTCTCGTAAAATCCCGGCACGGAGAGGCAACCCTCGTCGTAATCCTGGCTGCCACATTTCTTGATGATGCGTGGGTTGATAAAGACTTGCAGTGCAGACTTGTCTTCCGATAAATCCATGACGATCACTTGTTTGTGAACATCAACCTGGGTTGCAGCCAAGCCGATGCCTGGCGCGTCGTACATGGTTTCTGCCATGTCGCGTACCAATTGTCGGATGTCGTCATTGACTTCATCCACTGGCGCGGCCACTTTATGTAAGCGCGGATCGGGGTAGGTCAGGATGTCTAGAATTGCCATAGAACGCTTGCTTGTTTAATAGATTGAATGCAGAATCCAATGCAAGTTTCAGAATATTAAATGAATCCTTACGCCTGCCGTTAACATATACATGATGTATAAACACATTATAACGCTGCTACTGCTTTGTTGCCCGATTTTGCCTGCTCTGGCAGATGAGGTGAAGCTGCAAGCCAATCATCCTGACCGATATGTTGTGGTCAAAGGCGATACCTTATGGGCCATTTCTGGCCGCTTTCTCAAAGATCCCTGGCAGTGGCCGCAGGTCTGGAAGATGAACCGTGAGCAAATCAAGAACCCACACCTGATTTATCCCGGCGATGTCGTGGTGCTGGATACCAGTAGTGGGTCGCCCGAATTGCGCTTATTGCGCGAGACGGTGGCTAACCCCGAGGTGAGTCTCGCGCCTGGCATTCGTACTGAGAAGCTGGATGCCGAAGCCATTCCAGCCATTTCGCCTAGTGTGATTTCCCCTTTCCTCAGTCAGCCCTTGATCATTGAGAACGAAGGATTAAAGGATGCTCCCAGTATCATTGCTGGGCCGGAAAACCGTGTGGTTCTAAGCCCTGGTTCGCGCGTCTATGTTGATCGCATCAGCGAAGGTGAGGGCACGCTGTGGAATATCTACCGTACGGGTAAAACTTATATCGACCCCGAAAGCAAGGCGGTACTAGGTACCGAGGCTATCTATCTTGGTGATGCGCGGATTACCAAATATGGTGAGCCTGCGAGTGGTGACATTGTCAGTGCCAAGGAAGAGATTTTTGCGAGCGACAAATTAGTTGCTGCTCCGGAAAACCTGCAAACCAATTTTATTCCCCGAGCACCAGAAGCCGAGGTCAAAGGCCGTATTCTCTCCATTTATGGTGGAGTGGCGGAAGCAGGGCGCAATACCATTATTGCGATTAGCAAAGGTAGCGACGATGGGTTGGAGCAAGGTCATGTGCTTGCTATCAACCGCAATGGGCGGGTCATCAAGAATCCGAAGTACGACAAGAAAAACAAGGAATCAAAAGAGCCGGAAAACATCAAGTTGCCTAATGAGCGCATTGGGCTGGCCATGGTGTTTCGTACTTTTGACAAAATATCTTATGCGCTGATTGTTCAGGCGACAGAGCCGGTGAACGTGCTGGATGTTGTGGAGAAGCCATAAGTAGCACTAGCCATGAGGAAGCCGGGCTGTGGGTTAGCCTGAGCCTGGTGCCTGGACTAGGTAGCCAGGCGCTTTGCCAATTGCTGGCGGCGTTTGGTTCTCCTGAAAAAATCTATAGTGCCAGCCGGCAGCGCCTGCGTGATGTTTTACCTGATGCCCAGGCGAGTGCTGTGGCAGCAGGCCCCGTAGCGGAACACCAGGCCTTAATTGCTGCCTGGCTGCAACAACAAGGTAATCATCTGGTGACACTTGCTGATGCCAGCTATCCTCAACCCCTATTGGATATTCCCAATCCGCCCCCGCTCTTGTACGCCAAAGGTAGACTAGAGCTGCTCAATATGCCATCAATTGCGGTGGTAGGCAGCCGTAATGCTAGCCCGCAGGGTGAAAAAAATGCCGAGGAGTTTTCTGCTGCCTTAAGTCGACAGGGGTTGTGCATTGTCAGTGGCATGGCTCTTGGTATTGATGGTGCTGCACATCAAGGTGCGCTCAAGGCGGGAGGTGCTACGATAGCCGTGGTGGGGACTGGCCTGGATATCGTCTATCCGGCACGGCATCGTCATCTGGCGCACCAAATTGCCGAACATGGTCTGATCATTTCCGAGTTTGCATTAGGTACACCTTCCCGTGCGCAGAATTTTCCGCGACGCAATCGCATTATCAGCGGCTTAAGCCAAGGGTGCCTGGTGGTCGAGGCCAACCTGCAAAGTGGATCATTGATCACGGCGCGCTTAGCGGTCGAACAGGGGCGCGAGGTGTTTGCCATCCCAGGATCTATACACTCGCCGATGGCCAAGGGCTGTCACCAGCTTATCAAGCAGGGTGCCAAGCTGGTGGATAGCATGCAGGATATCTTGGATGAAATGAAGATTGCTCCGCAATCAGTAGCTGATTCACCTAGCTTAGAGCAGCCTGTGGATAGCGAGCATGATCCCTTGCTTGAGGCGCTCGGGTATGACCCGGTTAGCCTTGATGTGTTGGCAGCAAGAAGCGGCTTGACGACCGAACGCCTTTCCGCCATGCTGTTGGTGCTGGAGTTAGAAGGTAAGCTAACCTCTCTACCGGGAGGGCGTTTCCAGCGCATCGCCTAATTCTGTGAACAATATCAACACGACACAATGGCGATTCTCAAAATCTGCTAAGTGAGTGAAGACATCACAGGGTCACCCGGGTCATTTTGATTGGGGAATGTATGTTCGAAGTCCTGGTGTATATGTTTGAAAACTACTTTGAGTCAGATATCCATCCCGACCACGAAACACTATCCAAGGAATTATTCGCAGCAGGTTTTGATCAGGAAGACATCAATGGCGCGTTTGATTGGTATAACGCTCTGGAGTCGATGTCTGAGGCTGATGCACCACAGCTTGGCACGACCGGGTTACGCATTTACAGTGATGCGGAAACCAAGAAACTAAGTGCTGATAGCCTGAGTTTCATCATGTTTCTTGAGCAGGCCAAGGTATTGACGGCATCACAGCGCGAGCTGGTGATAGACAGGGCTATGGCGTTATTGCAGCCTGAAATTGGCTTGGAAGAGACGCGCTGGATCGTATTGATGGCGTTATGGAACCAGGATAAGGCCAGTGATTACTTGTTTGTCGAGGATGCCATGTTTAACGACAATCGCCCAACATTGCACTAAGGCAATGTAGTTCTTTAAGGTATATCCGGAGACCGTTCGGCCTCCGGCAAAGTTTTATTTTTCCCCAGCACCCAGTTGCTCAAGAATCGAAGAGATCGTTCCTGCTTGGTTGAGTGTATAGAAATGCAGTCCAGGTGCACCGCCAGCGAGCAGTTGCTCGCATAGATCTTCGACGACTTCCGTGCCAAAAGCGCGCAAGGAAGCGAGGTCATCGCCATAATCTTGCAGTCTCAGCCTCAACCAGCGCGGAATTTCTGCACCGCACACGCTGGAAAAACGCGCAAGCTGCGTGAAGTTATAGATAGGCATGATCCCAGGCACAATCGGGATGGTAATGCCCGATTTCTCACACTGGTCCACAAAGCGGAAGTAAGCATCGGCATTGTAAAAATACTGTGTGATGGCCGCATTCGCTCCGGCATCTACTTTCTGTTTGAAATACTTCAGGTCTGCAGTGGGAGATGATGATTCCGGGTGGAATTCGGGGTAAGCAGCTACTTCAATTTGGAACCAATTGCCAGTTTCTTCGCGAATGAAGCTGACCAATTCATTGGCATAGCGGAAATCTCCGGCACTGACTTCACCTGAGGGTACGTCGCCACGCAAGGCCACCAGTCGTTTAATGCCCTGTTGCTGATATTGTGTCAGCAAGGTGCGGATTTCAGCTTTATCGGAAGATATACAGGAAAGATGAGGCGCGCCTTCATAGCCAGCCTGTTGTATATCGACGACGGTTTCCAGTGTACGGTCGCGTGTGGAGCCACCGGCACCAAAGGTGACGGAAAAAAACTTGGGGTTGAAGGCAGCCAGCTGTTCACGAGCGGTGCGCAGCTTGGCCATGCCTTCTGCCGTTTTTGGCGGGAAAAACTCAAAACTGATGATAGGAGCAGTGTTCATTGAAAAACCATATGAATGCGTGATTGATGCTACGGGCTAGTCCTTCGTGCCCAGGATCAGGGCGATAAGCGCCCAGGAAATCAGGCTGTAGAGAACAGCCCCCACAATGCCAGCAAGTAGTGTCTGTACTTCAAATCCATTCAATATGTGGCCGACGAAGAGAAATAGCAGCCCATTGATAACCAGCAAGAATAAACCCAAGGTCAGCACGGTGACCGGCAGCGTCAGGATTACCAGGATTGGCCGGATAAGCAGGTTGACCAAACCAATGACGGCTGCTGCGATTAATGCGCTGCCGATGCCAGAAACGTGAATGGACGGTACCACGTAAGCCACTACTAGCAGGGCCAGGGCATTGAGTAACCATACGATCAAGAGCTTCATCTTGCTATCCTCCTTGCATATGCCCGATGTTGCTGGGTTGGTTGGGTAAATCGCAAGCAGTGCCCGGTCATTGTGCCGGGCATCATGCTTTCAAGAATATTGAGCGCATTTGCCTGGCGAGTACTCCATTGCCCTAAGGCGGAGCATTTGGTCAGGATCGTGTGCTCTGCTTAGACTTTAGTAGCGATAATGGTCTGGCTTGAATGGACCATGTTTTTCCACGCCAATGTAGGCTGCTTGCTCATCGGTCAAGGTCGTCAGTTGTGCATTGAGTTTTTTCAATTGCAGCAAGGCAACCTTCTCGTCCAGATGCTTGGGTAGAGTATAAACACCTACCGGATACTTGGCAGTATTTGCAAATAGCTCGATCTGGGCGATGGTCTGGTTGGCGAACGAGGAGCTCATCACGTAGCTTGGGTGGCCAGTGGCGCAACCGAGGTTGACCAGGCGGCCTTTGGCTAGCAGGATGATACGCTTGCCGTCAGGGAAGATGACGTGATCGACTTGTGGCTTGATTTCTTCCCATTGGTATTTCTCGATCGAGGCAACGTCGATTTCGTTGTCGAAGTGGCCGATGTTGCACACGATAGCCTGATCCTTCATCTTTGCCATGTGTTCATGGTTGATGACATGATAGTTGCCGGTAGCAGTGACGAAGATGTCGCCGTGCTCGGCAGCATAATCCATGGTAACAACACGATAGCCTTCCATTGCGGCTTGCAATGCACAAATCGGGTCAATTTCAGTGACCCATACCTGGGCAGATAAAGCGCGCAATGCCTGGGCAGAGCCCTTGCCCACATCGCCATAGCCAGCAACCACGGCTACTTTGCCGGCTACCATCACATCGGTGGCACGCTTGATGCCATCTACCAAGGACTCGCGGCAACCGTAGAGGTTGTCGAACTTGGACTTGGTGACGGAATCGTTGACGTTGATAGCCGGGAAAGCCAGCTTGCCTTCCTTGTGCATCTGGTATAGGCGGTGCACGCCAGTAGTGGTTTCTTCAGTGACGCCAAGAATTTTGGATAAACGGGTGGAATACCAGCTTGAATCTTGTGCCAGTTTCGCCTTGATAGCGTTGAACAGGCTGGTTTCTTCCTCGCTGGCAGGATGGTTGAGAATGGTGGCATCCTGCTCGGCACGTGTGCCGAGGTGTAGTAATAATGTGGCATCGCCGCCATCGTCGAGGATCATGTTGCTGTAGCCGCCATCGGCCCACTCGAAAATGCGATGGGTATAGTCCCAGTATTCATCCAGGGTTTCGCCCTTGACGGCGAATACCGGAATATTTTGTGCAGCAATCGCGGCGGCTGCATGATCCTGCGTGGAGTAGATGTTGCAGGAAGCCCAGCGTACTTCTGCGCCCAGGTCGCGCAGCGTTTCAATCAGTACGGCAGTCTGGATTGTCATGTGCAGGGAGCCAGTGATGCGGGCACCGCGTAGAGGCTTGGTGGTTGCGTATTCTTCGCGGATTGCCATCAGGCCTGGCATTTCGGTCTCGGCGATCGCAATTTCCTTGCGGCCCCATTCAGCCAGGTTGATGTCGGCAATCACGTAATCTTGGGTGTTAGCCACAGTATTCATCCTTTAAAACATTGAGCGACGTGGACACTGTTTGTGTCCGTTGGGAGTGTCTGACCAGTGGAAGGGTGAGGTCTGCGTTTACAACAATTCACCATCTTCATGACCGGTACTGTCAATCTGGTGAACGCCGTTTACGCAGTTTGTACTGCGGCAACCGAGCCTGGGGATAGCATCCTCGCAGCGTTCCTCGGTAGATCGTTATTATAGAGGGTTTTGCCGTGCTTGTGCACGGCGACCATCATGGGTGTTGGATCCCGTTTGTCCAGAGTAGGTTGAGGTCAGGGAATTTCCAGTCCTCTGGTTGCTCAATGGCAATAATCTTCTCTTGGCAGCCAGGTGTGCCGAGCTTGAGGATATCTGGTTTGATACGGGTACCGGACTTAATGGAAAAAAAGGCCTTCACGACAGGGTTGAGCAATGAAGCCGGGTTTTTATCGATGACGACAGCAAGGCGTCCTGATTGCAGGCGTACCAGGGAGCCAATCGGGTAGATGCCCAGGCTTTTGACCAAGGCCTGGAAAATGCGGTTGTCGAGGTGATCGGTGGTCCATTCAGCCATGTTGCGCAAGGCTTCAGCAGGGTGCCAGCCCTTGTGATAAATCCGGTCAGAGGTCACTGCATCATAGATATCACAGACCGCTCCCATGCGGGCATAGAGGCTGATATTGTCACCAGCGAGTTGGTGTGGATAGCCAGTGCCAGCAATTTTTTCGTGATGATGCAGGCAAACATCCAAGACGATAGGGTGAATGTTGAGCGAGTTGGAGAGCAAAGCATACCCGGCTTCTGGGTGGTGTCTGACCGTATCGAACTCTTCATCTGTGAGTTTGCCGGGTTTGTTGATGATGTTCATCGGGATATGCATCTTGCCGATATCGTGCAGCAAGCCTGCCAAGCCGCAGAGCCGGACTTCTTCGTCATTCATATTAAGTTGCATTGCCAAGGCAATCATGAGTCCGCAAACCGCGACTGAGTGCATGTAGGTATAGTCGTCGTAGTTCTTCAGGCGTGCAAGGCTGATCAGCGCCCCTGGGTTGCGGCTTACGGACGAGGAAATGTCGCTGACCAATGACATGGCTTGCTCGCTGTCAACCGCTTTGCCTAGGCGTGCTTCCTGAAATATCCCTTTGACTTCGCGATTGGCTTTGGCACAAATGCGTGCTGCTTGCTCCAGTTCTTCCGCAATGCTGGTTTTCTTAGTGGTGGTGAGGGGAGCCTGATCGGCAGCAGGGGTGGAGGGTAATTCGGATGGCAGCTCTTGCTGGGCGGGAGCCACATCATCACCCTTGCTGGTATCAATGATGACAGTATGAATGCCGCTACTGAGCAGCTTTTCTATATCAGTGTAATCGGTAATGACAAAGGCGCTGCGCCAGAAGGGGTGGTGAATCCAGGAGGCATCAAGCTTATGCAGATACATGCCAATACGCAATTCGCGCACAGGGATTGTTTTTAGCATTGTTGATACCCCCCGGACTTACATGTTAAGTAGCAATATATCTGGTTTTTTAGATTCCCGCAGCAGCACGGAGCACGTTGGCTTTATCCGCTGCTTCCCAGGTGAATTCAGGCTCATCACGACCAAAGTGACCATAAGCTGCCGTCTTGGAATAGATTGGGCGCAAAAGGTCTAGCATCTGTACGATACCCTTGGGACGTAGATCGAAATGTTCCAGTACCAGTTGCGTGAGAACTTCGTTGGGAACCTTGCCCGTCCCATAGGTTTCCACCATGACGCTGGTTGGCTTGGCGACGCCAATCGCGTAGGAAACCTGTACCAGGCAGCGGGATGCCAAGCCAGCGGCCACGATGTTCTTTGCAACGTAGCGGCCTGCATAAGCTGCGGAACGGTCTACCTTGGAGGGATCCTTGCCAGAGAAGGCACCGCCGCCGTGAGGAGCTGCACCACCATAGGTGTCGACGATGATTTTACGACCGGTCAAGCCGCAATCGCCTTGTGGACCGCCAATGACGAAACGGCCGGTCGGGTTAACGAGGAACTTGATATCGCCCTTGATAAGTTCTTGTGGCAGGGATGGCTTGATAATTTCTTCAATTACGCCTTCACGTACTTGATCTAGCGAGATATCAGGGGCATGTTGTGTTGAGATCAGGACGGTATCAATCTTGTGCGGTTTGCCATCGACATATTGAATGGTGACCTGGCTTTTGGCATCAGGGCGCAGCCAAGGCAAGCGGCCATCTTTGCGCAATTGTGACTGGCGCTCCATTAAGCGATGCGAGAGCCAGATCGGCAATGGCATTAATTGCGGGGTTTCGTCGCAGGCGTAGCCAAACATCAGGCCTTGGTCGCCCGCACCTTGATCCAGTGGGTCATCATTGGCATTATCAACGCCTTGGGCAATATCGGGGGATTGCTTGTCATAGGCAACCAGTACCGCGCAGCTTTTGTGATCAATGCCATAGTCGGCGTTGTCATAGCCGATGCGCTTGATGGCATCGCGGGCGACCTTGATGTAATCGACATTGGCAGTGGTGGTGATTTCGCCGGCCAGTACAACCAAGCCAGTATTAGTCAAGGTTTCTGCTGCTACGCGTGCCGTAGGGTCCTGCTCAAGAATCGCATCCAGAATGCTATCCGAAATCTGGTCGGCGACCTTGTCGGGATGGCCTTCGGAAACGGATTCTGAAGTAAATAGATATTCGCTCATGAACTCCTGCCAAATCAATTATGCAAAAGGTTGTTAGAATAGCAAAATCATGATGTTTCAAAAAGAAGTACATGCTTAAAGCATTATTACGCATTCTGGCGCGGTTGCCTTTGCCTGTTATCAATCTGATTGGTGTGCTAACGGGGTGGGGGCTTTATTTCTTTTCCCAGAAGGTATTGCGGCGTACTCGCAAGAATCTCAATATCGCTGGCATTATGCCATCTCCAGCTGACTATCGGCGCTTGGTCAAACGCAGTGTGGTGGAAACCGGCAAAGGCCTGATCGAGACGTTTGCCATCTGGTTCAGGCCGCAGGAGCAGGTATTGCCCTGGGTTAGCGAATGTCATGGCTGGGAGCACGTCGAGGCTGCACATGCGCAAGGGCAGGGTATTATCTTTCTTACCCCTCATTTGGGTTGTTATGAAATTACCGCTTTGTACTACGCCGCTCGCCATCCGATTACGGTGCTATACCGTCCTGCGCGTCAACAATGGTTGGCTCCCTTAATAGACGAGGGGCGTAACCGCAGCCAGATCAAACAGGCCCCGACCAACCTCAGTGGGGTGCGTAGCTTGCTTAGGGCCTTGAAGCAGGGTGAGGCGATCGGCATTTTGCCCGATCAGGTGCCTGAGTTCGGTGAAGGTGTCTGGGCGGATTTTTTCGGTACCCCAGCCTACACCATGACGCTGGTGGGTAAGCTGGCAGAGACTTCTGGTGCACGAGTATTGCTGGCTTACGGGGAACGTCTGCCGTGGGGTAGAGGCTACGCCATTCATATACGCCCACTTGATCTTGAGCCCACCCCGGACAATATTAACCAAGGGATCGAGCAATTGGTCAGGATGTGTCCCGAGCAATATCTCTGGAGCTATCGTCGGTTCAAGCGTCCCAAGCCGCATGGCAAGGCGCGTGAGGCGCAAGGCTAGAAGCGTATTTTATGGATATTAGAGTGATCGCCTGGAGTAGGGGGGATTGCTGCAATTTCAAGGCAGGATATGAAACTTACTTTTACCAAGATGCAGGGCATAGGCAACGATTTTATCGTGATCGATGGCTACAGTAGCCCAGTTAATCTGGATGCTGCAACGATATGTCGCCTTGCTGACCGTCATTTTGGCGTCGGTTTTGACCAGTTACTGCTGGTGGAGAAGCCGACAGTTGAGGGCGTGGATTTCCGCTACCGCATATTCAATGCCGATGGTGGCGAGGTCGAGCAGTGCGGCAATGGTGCGCGTTGCTTTGTCCGGTTTGTGCATGACAAGGCCTTGACCGATCAGCGTGAAATTTGTGTGGAAACGGCACGCGGCGTTATCTTCCCCAAACTAGAAGATAACGGCTTGGTGACGGTGAACATGGGAGAGCCGCGTTTCCGGCCAGCCGAAGTCCCATTTGTTGCGGATCAGGATGAGTTGGTTTACCCCTTACAGGTGGCAAACCAGACCTTGGAGATTTCCACGGTTTCCATGGGTAACCCTCATGCAGTGACCCTGGTCAGTGATGTCGATACGGCGCCAGTGGAAAGCCTGGGGCCTTTGATTGAGCATCATGAGCGTTTTCCACAGCGGGTGAATGCCGGTTTTATGCAGGTGGTGGGTGCCCATCATATCCGCTTACGAGTCTACGAGCGTGGTAGCGGCGAGACCTTGGCTTGTGGCACAGGGGCTTGCGCTGCAGTGGTCAGTGGTATCAGGCGTGGCCTATTGCAGTCCCCGGTAAAGGTGACGACCCGCGGTGGAGAGTTAACGATTGCCTGGGATGGGGATCAACAGCCGGTCTGGATGACTGGCCCTGCCGAAACTGTATTTGAAGGTAGTATTGAGATTTAAAGTGGCTGGCGTCACAGGTCTGGCTCGTCTTGGATGACTGATCGCAGTCAGTTGGGAGCAGTAGTTTCAGGGGCGAGGACAATCAGGGCCAACGATGTAGCCTAGCCATCATTACCGTCAGTCATGACGATTGCAAGGAGTTAACATGGAATCACAAGATCATCACGAAGCGCCGTTAGCGGAGTACCAGGTTACGAGTTATCTGCGTGCGCACCCACAATTTTTTGAGCATCATACTAGCCTCCTGGCGGAGCTCTACCTGCCCAGTCCCCATGGCCAGGGGACAATCTCCCTCGCCGAGCGCCAGCAGTTGGCGCAGCGTGATCGCATCCGTGTGCTGGATGCCAAGCTGGCGCAGCTGATGAAATATGGCGAGGAAAACGATGCGATTGGCGAGAAAGTGCATCGCTTAAGCCTGGGGTTATTGGCGACCGAGCAAGTGACCGTGCTGGTCAGCTTGCTGGAGCACAGCTTGCGTGAAGACTTTCAAGTGCCTTATGTGAGTTTGCGCCTATGGGCGCAGTCTCGGGATGAAAATAATGGCGGCTTGCCAGCGTTTGCCAAGGTGGATCAAGAAGCGCAGCGCTGGGCACAGGGGCTGTCTAAGCCTTATTGTGGTAACCATCCTGGTATGCCGTTGCAGGGATGGTTTGGTGCAGAAGCTAGGCCAGCGGCTTTTGCCGTGATGGCATTGAAGGCGGAGCACGTGTTTGGTGTGCTGGCACTGGCCAGTGATGACGAAAAGCGTTTTTATCCCGACATGGGCACGCTTTACCTCAAGCGTATAGGCGAATTGGTCAGTGCTGCCTTGCTTCGGCATATCGTTGTGTAAGCATGGATGAACTGCAGCGCTATCTGGAGCATCTGCAATTCGAGCGTGGCTTAAGCCAGCTTACTGTCAAGCATTACCAGCGCGACTTGGCCCTGTTGTTTGAGTTGAAGTCAGAGCTCGCGCTGGATGCACTACAACCATCCCACATTCGCCGTTTCGTGGCTATTCTTCATGGGCGGGGCCTCAGCGGTAAAACCATTGCGCGCCATCTCTCAGGCTGGCGTGGTTTCTTTGATTTCCTCATCAAGCGCCATGGTGCGGCAAGTAATCCTTGTCATGACATGCGTGCACCGAAGTCTCCCAAGGCATTGCCCAAGGCACTCGCTATTGATCAGGCGGTGCAGCTGGTGGATATGGAAGGTGAGGACATACTTTCTCTTCGGGATAAAGCCATCCTGGAATTGTTCTACTCCTCCGGGTTACGGTTGTCTGAAGTGACTGGCTTGAATATCAGCGATCTCAATTTGAATGAAGGCACCGTGCAAGTGCTGGGTAAGGGCAATAAGTCACGTATTGTGCCGATGGGCAGCCATGCCATCCAGGCGATGCATGACTGGTTGGCAGTGCGTCAGCCAGCAGCAGAGGCCGATTATCAGGCCGTGTTTCTGAATCGCCACGGCCAGCGTATCAGTGGTCGCGCCATCCAATACCGCATTAAGCAATGGGCGCTCAAACGCGGTATCAGTAGCAATGTGCATCCGCACATGTTGCGCCATAGCTTTGCGAGTCATATGCTGCAATCCAGTGGCGACTTGCGTGCGGTGCAGGAGATGCTGGGGCACGCCAATATCAGTACTACCCAGGTGTATACCCATCTGGACTTTCAGCACCTGGCCAAAGTTTATGATGCTGCGCATCCGCGAGCGCGTAAGAAGTAAATTGTGTGTGGGCACTTTTTACCCGATCGATTTTTACCCGTTAATTGTCCTGCCAACATCATCTTTGCTGCATAGTTTAGCTGGCCTGCCAATGCCCTGACTTGCCGCCCTGTTTTTCCAGCAGGCGAATGTCGCTAATGATCATGCCCCTATCCATGGCCTTGCACATGTCGTAAATCGTTAGCAGGGCCCTTGCGGCAGTAAGGTTCGCTGCAGACTAACCTCGATTATTCTCCGTGTTTGTCCAATATTGATTGCACGAAAATGGGACAGGTTGTCCCTCCATATTGCTATTCAGATTATATGCGAAAATTTTTTTGAATTGCACTTGAAGTTATACCAAGTAATCCCAATAGTCGACAATGCATTCGCTTGGCAGCGATTGTGACCTATTAATGGACGTAACAGAATGAAGTTAGTAGGCCCTTTTCTTGAACCTAAACAGTTCGTGGGGCCTCTGCTCGTCTGAAGTCAGATAGCGGTTAGCTCCATGAAGAATTAAATGGGCTTAAAAATGGTAACTAACCGTAATAAAAAAAATGTAATTGAAGTACCTCAGTCCTCTAAGTCTCTTTCCCAGACCGATTACAAGTCATTGAATGATAGGGCACTCCAGTGCCTTGAGATGGTGTTGGATAAGCTTGGCCTGTTGCAACATGGAAAGCAAGTAGGCGAGCAATTCCTGGCTCTGAATCCACTGAGGAATGATGATGAGCTTGGTTCCTTTACTATTCATATGCCCACCGGGAAATGGTCAGATTTTGCAATTGGTGATGCCGGTGGAGACATTGTCTCTCTAGTGGCATATCTCAACGGCTATCCGCAACACCAAGCCTATCAATACTTGGTGGCTGTTCTTGAAGAACATTCCGTTCCAACGACTGTAGTTGTGGCTAACACTGAATTTTCTGAGTGTGCTGCCCAGCCTATTAAAGAGCTGGAAGATAGACTTTGTATGCCAGTACCAGCTGATGCACCTTCAATGCCAGAGAGTTTTGGTGGCATCGGTAAACCTACAGCCGGATGGGTTTATCGGTCAAGGGAAGGGGATGTATTGCTTCACCAACTTCGATTCTCTAATCCTGGCGGAAATGGAAAAACTTATCGGCCTTGCACGTGCTGGCATACCAAAACAGGTTATCAATGGCGATTTGGAGCAGTACCTCAGCCTCGACCACTTTATAACCTGGATGAGCTTACGAAGCGTCCTAAAGCGAAAGTAATTGTTGTAGAGGGGGAAAAGAGTGCTGAAGCTGCCGCCAAGCTTTTTCCTGACTATGTGGCAACTACTTGTTTTGGCGGCGCAAATGGTGTTTTGAAGACTGATCTGACAGACCTCTATGGTAGAGAGATTCTAATTTGGCCTGATAATGATGAAGCAGGCAGAAAATATGCTGAGGAGCTTATTAAGCGTTTGCACCTAGTTGCTCCAACTACCGTGATTTCTGTTATGAAGATTCTGGATATTCGACCTGTACTTCATGATGGAAAAACTAGTTTTGAGCTGGGGTTTGAAACTCCTGAAAAGTGGGATGCAGCCGATGCCTTGGCAATGGGATGGACGGCTGATCTTATTGCTTCACTTGGCAAAGAGTACTACGAGACATTTTTTCCGCCTAGAAAGGAGTATGCCCCTGAAGGATTCAGGGTTGATGATAAGGGAGTGTGGGTATGGAAACAAAGGAAAGATGATAATGGTATTTGGCAGAGGGTATGTTCTCGTATTGATGTAGCCGCGCTAACTCGTAGCAAAGAGAGTAGTGACTGGGGCCTTCTGTTGCACATCGTTGATCTGGATGAAAAAGTCCATGAAGTCGTACTGCCAAAAGATATGTTGTCCGGAAGTGGCGATCTTTATCGACAAATGCTTTTGAACTATGGGGCTGTTATTGCTTCACAACCTCAGACTAAAGAGGCATTAACTGAATACTTGATGTCAAGTAACCCGCCTGATCGAGTATTGTGTGTTACAGCAACAGGTTGGAGCGGCGAAAATTTTGTGCTCCCTCATAAGTCATATGGTCCTACGAATGAGCGAGTTTTTTTCCAAAGCACGAATTTCAGTAAAGTCAGCCCTGTAGCTACTAGCGGCGATAAGGCAGAGTGGGATAGTCATATTGGTATCAAATGTCTTGGTAATAGTCGTTTGATGCTGGCGATTTGTATTTCACTCGCAGGGCCGTTTTTGAAGCACTTGGAGGAGGAGAATGGCGGATTCCATTTCCGGGGTGAAAGCAGTACTGGTAAAACGAAAGCTTTGACCGTGGCAGGTAGCGTCTGGGGTGGTAATGGCATGATCAAATCATGGCGTGGTACTAGCAATGGCCTTGAGGGGCTTGCCTTGCAGTTTAATGATCTGATTCTTATCTTGGACGAAATGGGTCAAGTTCGCCCCGCTGATGCTGGTGATATTGCCTATACCTTGGGTAATGGGCAGAAAAAGGTATGGGCTGATCGATATGGTAAAGCACGGGACACTAAAGAATGGCGTTTCTTCTACCTTTCCAGTGGGGAGATTAGTCTTGCCCAGCATATGGCTCAGGATAAGCAGCAGATTCGGGCTGGCCAGGAAGTTCGACTGTTAGACATTCCTGCTAATGCTGGACGAGGCCTGGGCATCTTTGAAAATATTCATGGGGCTGAGAATGCGGCCAATTTTGCTGATCAATTGCAGGAGGCTTGTGGGCAATATTACGGCACACTAGGTGATAGCTTGCTGAAGTTTATAACTGCTAATAATAGTCGTATTCAAGAGGCCATTGAGCAGATTCGTGCAACCCAGAAAGAGTTTACTTCTGAAGCTATCTCAGTGACTTCCCATGGACAAGTACATCGAGCTGCAGCAAAGTTTGGGCTGGTAGCCGGGATCGGAGAATATTGCATTCGGAATGGCCTGTTGCCATGGGGGGAGAGGGGGGCCTTCCAAGCTGCTCGTACGTGTTTTGATGCTTGGATGCTAGAGCGTGGGGGAGATGTTGCTTCTGAGCAGTTGCGGGCATTGAATCAAGTTAAAGAAATCATTCAACGGTATGGCGAATCAAAATTTCAATTAGCTAATTGTCCGGGGTTGAGTGGGGAAAGAATCTCTGATAGGTATGGTTTCCGTACGCAAGACAACAATGATGGCACAGAGTATTGGATTTTCCCTGAAGTATACAATTCTGTACTTTGTAATGGCTTTGACCAACGTGAGGTTACGAAAGCTCTTATTGAGCGAAATTTTTTGATTCTGGATTCAGGCGGTAAAAGCTCAGTTTCCAAAAAATTTTCTGATATGAATAAGCCTATGCGGCTTTATGGTATCAAGGGAGACATTATCAATTAAAAAAACACAGGGAGCAGGCGGAAGCCTGCTTCTTTTGTTGTTTCCGATAAACACCTAAACACCAGTTACACTTAAAACACCATATTTCAGCGATGTCTTCAGTATGAAAGAGATATGGGAAGACAGACTCCTAAAGGTGCTATGCTTTTTAATGTAATTAGTGTTATCAGTGTACTTCTTTATAAATAAGCTACTCCTACAGCCTTACTTGAACACAAAAACACAGTTTTTGTAAAAAACCAGCGTATAGCTGGTTTGTCAGCTCTTTAGCTGATTTTAATGGCGGTAGTTAATGCCTTTTCTTTTATTGTTGCCCCCATGCCAAACCATGCACTATCCAAACGGTAGTCTTGGTTCCTTGCTCTTCGATGATGATCTACGTATTCCGTCACGGCATTGAGCAGTCCCCAGGCAGTGTTGTGACTGGACGGTAGGTTGGCTCCCTTGCCTTGCCCCTTGAACAGATTATGTACGCTTTGCAGTGCACGTTGGTTAGGTTGTTCATTGAGTGGCAGTGTTGGATCTCCCAGGACATTAACGAAGTAGGCATTGGTATCAAAGCGGTTCACTGGTCTAAGTGCCAGTTCATGCATGGCCTTCTTGAAGCTATCCCAGGCGGTCATACCAAGACCAAGAGCTTCTTTTACTTCATTGGGATCAAAGGGTCTGCGATGAGGTATGCGTACCATGCTTGTTCTATCCTCCAGAGCAATCTGCAAGGTGTTGTTGCAGACGACTCTGACTGAGGTGAATTGAGCTGTGGTCGCCAGTGATCCGTCACAACTAGTAGCAAGTAATAGGTAGTTCTTTACCCGATCACCACCACGTAAGATCATTTGCTGGCCTGTCCTGGCAAGTGCCCAGATCTTTCTCCCTGACTTTAATACACCAGCTGTTTCGATTTCAAAGTGACCAACTGCTACCAGATCACGGTAGAACTCGAGGATTTCACTGGGCTGTACGACCTTGTAGCGAGGAGATACAACAGATAGCGGCTCCAAGGTATCGCTACGGAACAGGACTTTGGCATCAGGATTGTCTCGTAATGCGAGGATTCCACTTCCCTGCTCTGCTGCATTGAACATGACCTTGGCTTCTTTGAGTTGCCAGTCCATGCCTGCTTCGCGTTGCCAGACTTCAATAGGTTGATGGGGTGAGACTTTGTTACCAAGGCCATGCCAGGGAAGTTCGTTGGCGTAAGCCATGGTGTGGACAAAATGTGACATTGTGGGCTCCTGAAATGCAAAAAGCCCCGCAACGGTGAACGTGACGGAGCTGTTGAATTGATTAAATTGTCTCTGGTTAGTTATTCATACCAGTCTGGTGCTGGCGGACTGCCAGCGTATTGGTCGAAGTATTCGATGATGATCTTAGCCAGAGCTCCGACGAGTGCGACTAGTACAGCTCGCAATACATAAGCCAAGGCTGCGGACATGGTTCCTCCCTAGATGATGGTTACTAGGTTCTTATACCCTCAGGATAAGACCATATTTAACACATAAGCTGAACGATGAATGGGAGGTAGAGTTTTAGATAAAGTGAAAACTTGGACACGGAGACGAGTGACAGTTTAAGATGCTAAAGAATAACTAAGATCAATTGTTCGTGAACTTCGCTACCAACTATCACCTATCCAGCATGAATAAAGAAGCTCAAGCTCGTAAAGCAATTTTCCTTTCACATGCGACACCTGAAGATAACGCCTTTGTTTTATGGCTTGGAGCAAAACTTTCTGCCATGGGATATGAGGTTTGGGCTGATGTAATGCAGTTGAAAGGAGGGGATGATTGGTCTAGAAAGCTAGAAGACGCTTTGCGTAATCGTGCAGCAAAAATGCTACTAGTATGTACCGCTGCTGGTCTGGAAAAACAGGGTGTACGAAATGAAATCCAGATTGGTTCGGATATCTCCAAAAAACTTAATGATTCATCTTTCATAATTCCTCTTCGAATGGAAAGCTTTGAACCTCACTTTTTAGTTGCTCATCTTCAATATATCAATTTTTCACAAGGATGGGCAGCAGGACTAGTTGAACTCACTGAACTACTTGAGACATTTCAACTTCCAAGGGGAATACCTGAGCCTATCAGCACTTGGATGAATAAGCATGCAGAAGGAGCATCTACATTACAATATAAGAGTGAGCCATTAGTTTCAAATTGGTTAGAAATACAATCTTCTCCAGAAGTAATTTACTACTGTAAACCACCAGTTGGTTTTGATTTGAAAGTATTTCAGAATCGCCAACTCCACCCATGGCCGATCGTTCCATACAGGGAAGGGGTAATTACGTTCTCAACTCCCAATAGCGATGGACTATTCTCAGAGAATTTGCCCGGTAATTTAGTTGCCTCCGTTACCACTACCCAATTTCTTGAAGAGGGATGGCCTGATTTAGACATGTCCTGCTTCGAAGCTCGCAATGTATATGTTGATATTGGAGGGCAAGCTTTCGAAAAGTTTTGTGCTAGTAGGGGCCTTAAGGGGTATATGGGATCTGGTCACAGATTAAGTTGGTGGCCTGATATCAAAATTGCTCCACGCTCCCAGATTAAGTTCGATTGGAACTTTAGACGTGGATCAAGGCAAATTATTGGACACTCCCCAAAACGTAATATTCATTGGCACTATGCAGTCAGTGCACAGCTTAGAACCTCACCTTTTCATCACTATAGAATTGCTGCTCGATTGATTTTTTCAAACAATGGATTAGACGCTATAGAGGATGTTCACAAGTCACATCGTCTTCGCAGGTCATTTGCAAAGGGCTGGCGTAATGCAAGGTGGAGAGATATGTTATGTGCTTACTTATGGTGGCTTGCAGAAGGACGGGGGACATTAAATATTCCCGTTGGTCTTGCTCAGAAACTAACTGTTGGTGTACCTCCAATGCAATTTGGTTGTCCAGTTAGTGTGATCGAATCTGGACAGGTGTCTGATGATGACGATGATCCTGATGTTCCGCAAGATGATTTTGACAATGACTTTCAAGAAGAGAGCAATGAATGAGTAGGCCTGAAGTTATATATATTCCCGAGCCTACTTTAGAGTTTCGTTATGGTCAGAGTCTTGAATATGCTAGAGATGGACTCTATCTTTACGGGCCCGTTGATGCCACTGAATCTAGACGGCCAATTCGATACGGGTTTATTGGTACAAAAGATGGACTCCGTCGTTTTAGGCAATGGGCGGAAGAAGTATCGACATTTATTCCAACCCCTGCACCACGTCGCGGTGCGAAGGAAGTCGAGCCTCATCATGTTCCTTTTCCTGGAGTGGCTGAAGCATTTAATGCAACTTGGTCATCTTCTCCGCACCGTATCATAGATGATATCAACGAAAGTGAACTTCATAGATTGATTCATATCGAGAATAGGCATGAAGCCATTAAATGTGTTGTTGATGTATTTGTCGATCGATTAGTTACTCAACAGAAACGTGATGAAGATCCACCTAGTTTTTGGTATGTGGTTCTTCCAGAATTTGTATACGAGCTCGGCAGACCAATGTCTACCGTTTCAAAGAAAGATAGGATTACTGGGAAAGTCACTATCTCTGAAAGTACTGCTACAAAACTATCATCCCAGCCAACACTGTTTGATATTGAAGACGTGGAAGTCTACAAATACGAAAAGAACTTTCGGCGTCAACTGAAAGCACGTCTGCTTGATCATCAAATAGTCACTCAGCTCGTCCGTGAAAGCACATTAGCTCCCTATGACTTTATCAATGCAAAAGGTGAGCCTAAACGTAAGCTTGAAGACGCAGCCACAGTTGCATGGAAACTTTGTTCCGGTTCTTACTACAAGAGCGGAGGAAGACCATGGCAAATAGCCAACATGCGGCCAGGCGTTTGCTATGTTGGATTAGTTTATAAACGTCATGAGGATGGAGGTTCCCCACGTCATTCAGTTTGTGCTGCTCAAATGTTCTTGTCAGATGGTGAGGGAGTCGTCTTTAGAGGTGCTCTAGGCCCCTGGTTTCACCCAGACACAAAGCAATATCATTTGAATAGTGAGGCCGCAGCCAGATTGGTTAGTACAGTTCTTGCTGAATATAAAGCGAAACATGGAAAAGAGCCTCTTGAGCTTTTTATCCATGCAAAGTCTTCATTCAATGATGATGAATGGAATGGATTTACTTCTGCATGTCAAGGTACAGCTACTAATGTAGTGGGTGTACAGATTGCAGACGCATGGGATCAACTGAAACTTTTCCGATCAGGTGCCTATCCTGTTATCAGAGGTACTGCATTGATCATAGGGCACAACACTGGATTTCTATGGACTTCTGGTTTTGTTCCCAGACTAAGTACTTATATGGGTCCCGACACACCCAATCCACTTCAAATTACTATTCGCCGAGGCAGAGCTGATCTAAAGATTGTAATGAGTGATGTATTAGCACTAACAAAAATCAATTTTAATACATGTTTGTTTAATGATAGATCACCAGTAACCATCAGATTTGCAGATGCTATTGGTGATATTCTTATTGCTGCACCACAGGAAAGCGAACCGATGTTGCCTTTTAAGTTTTATATATAAATTGCTTCAAGTCACATTTTTTAGACGCAGTAATTTAAGTGCTCTTAATGTTGATCATATTTCAAATGCCCACACCAAGCCTTGACCATATCAATCAGAAAAGCCCTGTCCTTGCCATCTAGGCTGGAAATGTATTGCTCCAGTTGTAATGCTTGGTCACTCAGTTGGGATGAGGATTCTGAAAGCAATTGAGCCAAGGGCATTGCCAGCACTTCTGCAATCTGCTGACACCTTAGCAACGAGGGCAAGTTGCTCCCTCGTTCAAACCTAGAGATTGTCACCACGTCAGTCCCTAATCGCTCTGCAAGATTGGCTTGAGTCAAAGCCAGCTCTTTGCGTCTATTGGCAATATTCCGTCCAAGTACCTGCCCTAGAGCCGTTATTTCGTCGTTCACAGATTAATGCCCAAGCAAAAGTAGGCATTAATTGTTTACGCATTGCAAATTATTAAAAATGACGTAAAGTGTATGGTATAAGCAAATTACATCAACAACAAATGCTGAATCATGAAAAAACCTAACACCCTGAAGCGTCAAATCATACAAACCGCCGCGTATTTCATCATTGGCGGCTTTTTATTATGGGGCTTGGATGCTTTGCTCAGAAGTAGCCCCGAACCAGCTGTTGCTCCATCTAAACCTCCAGTCAAATCTGGATCTCAGCCAGAAGAAAGCGTGGTGTACCGCGAGAGAGGTTTTATCAGTGAAGGACAAGATGCAGAAGACACGCGCGAATCCAACATTGTTGTAGCACAGGTCCCAGATATTCAATGCACTGTTCGCCATACCTTTCGTCCCAATATCGAATACGGCATCAGGAATCCGGATCATGATTATGCCCATGTCGAGGTGTTCTCCTACAGGAAGCAATTTCGTGTGCAATTCATTAGCTTCCCCAATAACAACAGGATGAATCCCGAGGAAACCAAGTTCGGGGGAAATATTGATGCCACAGCAGCCCAGGCTCTCAAGAAATATGCACAACAGTGTGTTGAGGCAGAGAAAGCTAGAAACGAAGAATGGCAGAGACGAAATCCAAGAGTCAGGCTGCCCAATTAATTCACCATCATAAAAAACTACTGCAACATCATATCGGGGAAACAACAATGAAAAAGAAGCTATTAATTGGCACCTTGCTGATCGTGACAGGGGTACTTGGAGCTGGTGGCTATGTCTACCATCAATTCGATGGCACTGTTTCCAAGCTAGAGGCTTATCTCAACACTGCCGCCAAGATGCCTAACCAAGTCATGCGTGGCTATACCGAGTTGAATGTCATTTCATTTCGAGATCTGCGAGGGTTTGGCGGAGCCTTGGGAAAACGACAGGCAGAGGAGATTGCCAAGACACTGGAGTGGGAAGAGGCTGAACAATACAACGAACTACAAGCCAGTCCTTTCTTCAAGCAACTGGAGCCAGACCTGATTCAGTGTGCATCCGAGGTACATGTGGACAATCTCAAGCAGATCAGGCAGCTCAAGGCCTTTTCCCAAGCTTTTATGATCAATTTCCAGGAATACAAGGCTCAGATGGATCATCTGGAGCAAAACGTATTAGCCAAATACGAATGCTATAGCCTGTTTGAAAACACCTATCCACATAAGGCTAAAGGTATCAGGCATGACTCATAGCTAAGGATCGCAAGCTGATTTACTCCGACACCCAATAACAACAAAAGAGTATGGACATGACGACCACAATCATTCTGGTGATGCTGGCTGCAGGGCTGACTTATGCAGTTAACCTGTTTTTTTAAATGAACCCGGCTAGCTAAGCAAGAACAGTCGCTTGATCAAACCCAATCCGAGCTGAGAAAACGTACCCAGAATTTCAACGAGGAACTGACTGCCTAGTCCGAGGGCATGACCTCAGAGTTGCTGAAAATCTGAGATAAGAAAATTGCAATGGCAATACACAAAACCTGGCTATCCGTTTTGATGAGTAGCCCATTATTACTGAAACCAATAGCAAGCCACGTGATGAGTTTGGATAGCTAGGTGAAGCTGACTAAACTGCTACCGAACCTATGTTTAGCCCTACTCTTGGCTATCTCTCCCGTTTTTGCTGATACGATTACTGGCAAAGTCACTCGCGTAGCTGATGGTGATACGATCACTGTGCTGAGAGGTAAAACCCAGTACAAGATCAGGCTGGTGGGAATTGATGCTCCCGAAAAGACTCAAGCCTATGGCAATCAATCCAAGCTCACTCTCTCAAAAGCTATCGCTGGGCAGACCGTCACTGTTGATTACAACAAAAAAGACCGTTATGGTCGTATTATCGGCAAGGTACTGTACAACGGCCAGGACATGAATCTACGACAGATTCAATTGGGCATGGCTTGGCATTACAAGGCTTATGAACGGGAGCAGGATGTTGAGGATAGGTCTATCTACGCCCAGGCTGAGTATGTTGCTCAACGTGATAGGCTAGGGTTGTGGGCGGATAAAGCTATTCCGCCTTGGGAGTTTAGAAGGGAAGAATAGCCTGAAATCTGCATGGTATAAATCTTATATGAATAAATCTATGAAAGTAAAACTATCTGCTATAGAAGTAAATAATAATGATCCTTTTAAGCAAGATGCTTATGGAAGAAAGGAGCTGGCAATTGCTTTGTCTGGCTTCGTTAAAGGATTGGATACTTCTTTTGTTATTGGTATTAATTCACCATGGGGCAGCGGGAAAACTACGTTTCTAAAAATGTGGAAATCCTATCTCGAAGCTAATGAGTGTAGTTGTATTTATTTGAATGCGTGGGAAACTGATTTTACATCTGACCCGCTTATCTCATTACTTTCAGAAATTAATTCTCTGTATGAACTATTAGATGAAAAGAAAATAATTCAGGAAAAGCATATCAATAGACTTAAAGCAACTGGGTCTGCCCTTGCTAAACGATCTATCCCGGTTGCAGCAAAAATATTAACTGCAGGCATGCTGGATCTTGATGAAATACAAGAGTCAGCACTAGTTGAGGCTGTTGGTGATGGTATTAGGGATGCTGTAAGTGCTTTTGATAAGCAGAAGAATTTAATTAATGAATTTAGATCTAGGTTGTCTGACTTTGTTCAGAAGCTTAAACAACAAGGAAATTTTAATAAATTAATAATTTTTGTTGATGAGCTAGATCGGTGTCGACCAAGTTATTCTGTTGAGTTGCTTGAGAGAGTGAAGCATATTTTTAATATTGAAGATATTGTTTTTATATTGGCAATTGATAAAGATCAACTAAATTCAAGTCTTAAAGCTATTTATGGTAGTGAATTTAATGCTAATGAATATTTGAAGAGATTTATTGATATGGAGTATCATTTGCCATATCCGGATGGGAAAACAATTGCAAATAATCTGATAAATCGCTTTGGGTATAATCAATTCTTTTCCTCAAGAAAGAAATACCAAGAACTTCAGTATGAAGAAAGTGGGTTGATAAAAACTCTCACCTATCTAACAGTCGCATTTAACATTTCAATCAGATCCCAAGAGCAATATTTTACAATTTTCACGATAGTCATAAAATCCACACCTGTTGATAGTTATTTATATCCGGAAGTAGTGGTTTTGTTAGTTATATTGAAGTTTGAGGCTGCTTCTATTTATCGGAATATTATCTATTTTGGAGCACCTGTATCATCTGTAATAAGCTACTTATCTAGCTTGCCAGGTGGAAAAGATTTTGTTTTTAGTTCAGTAGGAAATTTGATTTATGCAAGATTGCTAATGATGGCATCAAATAGTTATAGAAATAGTAATGAAATTGATGAATTAAATTCCTTAGTAAAAGAAAATAAAGGAGATCAAATTTATATTGATCAAGCTAAAAATGTTTTATCTTTAATTGATAATTTCCAATTCAATCATTCCTTTGTAGAGTTAAGTTATATCACCAATAAAATTGATCTTCTAACAAAATAAAATAATTATTTTGTTCTTATTTATTTTGATCTAATGTCAATTTTTACTAACCTTTCTCTTTCTTATCAATAGTATGAATCTGCTATGAGTATCAAAATGGCCGTGGCTCCTTATCATGACTATTGAATTATTTAACCTAGCTTTCGTGCAAGCAACTCAGCATCTGGATGGTAGTAACGTTTTAGCATTTGAATAGATTGATGGCCTGTGACAGATGCCAATTCAATGACATTCGGTAACTTTTTGGCCATACGCGTAGTTGCAGTGTGACGTAAGTCGTGGAACCGTAAATTTATTAATCCTGCTCGCCTGACGGCTTTATAAAATGCTGCATGTAATGTTTGAGGTTGGATTGTAAAGACACTGCCGGAGTCCTTCTTTATCACTTGAAGGATGGCTACGGCTTTTGAAGATAATGGTATGTATCTTGGCTTACCATTTTTGGAATGAGGTAAGTAGGCTACGCTTTTTGATAAATCTACATGTTCCCAGCATAGGTTAAGCAACTCACCCCGTCGCATAGCTGTTTCAATCGCTAATTGGATGATGGTACGTAACTCGGGGTTGGACTTCCGATTTTTATCAATTACATTGTATAACGCTATTTCTTCCTCAATACTTAATATTCGATTTCTACCTAGAGGACTCCGAGGTTTTTTGACAAGGCTGCAGGGATTGGTAACAGTTAATCCCCATTCCCTCTTGGCGTGATTCCATATGCTGGAGATGTATGAAAGGTCACGAATTACCGTCCCAGCTCCGACTTCCTGTAAGCGTAAATCTCGATATGCGGCAATGACATTACTCTGCATGTGACACAGGCGGTACTTGGCTACTTTACGATTGGCTAAAGCCTTCAAGCGAACAATATCAATATCTTTTGGTGGACGATCTTTATAAACCTCTCGAATATAACGATAAATCAACTCTTCAAAATTGATATTGTTAATCGATGATTGAATCGGATGAGTGTTGGTGTCGATTGCGACCTCCAACTTACGTGCCCACTTCACCGCATCATCATAAGAGTCAAATGACTTTGCTGATGAAGGATAGCCGCGGCGTACTACTCTCGCTTGCCACTTACCATTACGTTCACGAATTGATGCCATACATCCCTCCAATTGGACAGATGATGGACAAACATAGGATTTGAATGCAGATTTACGCTAAGGCTATTGGCTTAGAATAACGACATGGTTGCTAGTAATGATTAATTTCGTTATTAATCAATGGCCTGCCAATGCCCTGACTTGCCGCCCTGTTTTTCCAGCAGGCGAATGTCGCTAATGATCATGCCCCTATCCATGGCCTTGCACATATCGTAAATCGTCAGCAAGGCGATGCTAGTAGCGGCGAGCGCTTCCATTTCCACCCCGGTGCGCCCTACGGTTTCCGTCGTGACTTGGCAATGGATGCTGTTTAATGCGCGGTCAATGGTGAACACCACGCCAACCTTGGTGAGTGGGATAGGGTGGCAGAGCGGGATGAGTTCAGCGGTACGTTTTGAACCTTGTATGGCGGCGATACGTGCAATGCCGAGTACATCACCTTTTTTTGTATCACCGCTCTCTATCGTGGCTAATGTTTCAGGCTGCATGCGGATACTGCCGCCAGCAATGGCAATACGCCTGGTTTCGGCTTTGTCGCCAACGTCGACCATATGGGCCTGGCCGCTGGCATCAAAATGGGTGAGCTTGCTCATGTGGTTTCCTGCGTTGTGGCCGTGGGCCTGATGGCCCGGCGCTAGTGAACTTGGTGCGTGAGGTTGTTATCATAGCAATGATGAAAGCGCTTTATCTAATTGTATTCCTTGCCTGTGTCGCACCTACTGCTCTAGCCGATGGTTTGCCGGAGCTGGGTGATTATTCTGCAACCGTCATGTCGCCACTTGATGAGCAGCGCATCGCGGATGAAATCATGCGAGATGTGTATGCGAGCAGCCAAGTGTTGGAAGACCCCGAGATCAATGATTACATTGATGATTTAGGACACAGGCTTGCTGCCAACGGGCCAGATAAATATCAGCGTTTCAATTTTTTCGTGGTCAAGGATAACAGCATCAATGCGTTTGCCATGCCCGGCGGCGTTATCGGTGTGCATACTGGCTTGTTGCTTGCCGCGAAGAATGAGTCTGAGGTTGCTGGAGTATTGGGGCATGAGATCGGCCACGTGGTTCAGCGCCACCTTGCGCGGATGCTGGCCAAGCAAAAGAACGATTCTGTCATTAGCATGGCGACCATGGCCTTGGCCCTGCTCGCAGCGCGTAGCAACCCACAATTGACGGGAGGTGCGCTGACTACTGCCATGGCTGGCTCCATACAGAAACAGATCGACTACACGCGTGAGCATGAGCGCGAGGCCGACCGCGTGGGCTTGCAGATCATGGCAGACGCGGGGTTTGACACCCGTGGAATGCCATCGTTTTTTGAAACCCTGCAAAAGGGCACGCGTTTTTCCGAGGGCAGTGCGCCGGCATTTTTACGAACACACCCACTGACGGTAGAGCGGATTGCAGATGTGCGCAATCGCGTCGAGCAAGGCAGCTTCCGTGCTGTACAGGAAAACCCGAATTTCTATTTTGTTAAAACTAAGTTGCTGGCCAATATCGGTACCGCGGACAGCGCCATCAATATTTTCCGTATCAACCTGCAAGAAAAGCGTTATGCCAATGAAGCTGCGGAACATTACGGCATTGCCCTGGCAATGCTGCGCAAGAATGACCTTGCCGGTGCAAGTGCTGAGGTGGCGTGGTTACGCAAAAATGCCATCGCCAACGCCATGATAGAAACCGTGGCTACCCAGGTTGCCGTCGCAGGCCAATCCCCGGCGGTGGCCGAGCAGCGTTATCTCGAGGCGTTGCGCAGTTATCCCGACCATCGTGCCTTGATTTATGCCTATGCCGAGCACTTGCTTGGCTCTAGGCAGGTAGACAAGTTGTTGCGCTTGATCGCGGATAAACAGGATCAATTTCCTGATGACCCTTACTTTTATGAGTTAAAGGCACGCGTTTACAGCATGCAGGGAAAGACTCTGCTCATGCACCAAGCGCAAGGCGAGGCTTACGCAAGGCGTTATAACCTCCGTGGCGCCATGGAGCAAATGGACTTGGCGGCCAAGGCCACTGATGGCGACTTTTATGAAAAATCTATCGTTGAGGCGCGCCTTAACCAGTTGCGGCAACAGCTTGATGACAAGAGGCCTAATTGAAATTGGTGACAAAATCCAGGCGGCGATCATTGCTCAAGTGGCTGGTGGCAACTGTGCTGGTGCCATGGCAGGCAATAGCGTCTAATAGGGATGCCTTGCAGCAGGTGCTACCGCTAGATCTAGCTTCGACTGACCAAGTGGGAGACATTGAAATTATCGTGCCTGCATGGGCAGGGAATGGTGATGGCATCAAGGTGGAAGTTATGAGTCGTGTGCCGGGCACGGAAGCGATCGCCTTGTTTGCCAAGAAGAGTGCTGTCCCATTATTGGCCAATTTCACACTAAGTCATGGGGCGCAGCCCTATATCATGACCCGCATCCGGCTGGCGCAAAGCCAGTCGGTTGAAGTGGTCGTGAAGGCTAACGGGCAGTATTACAAAGCCAGTCGTTACATTACAGTCCTTGATCAAAAGGTGTAGCAGTGTTGTCTGACCAAAACAAGATGACGATACAGGCCAGCTTACAGCAAGGGGTGGCTGAGATAACGCTGGTGTTATTCCATCCCATGGAGAATGGTGACAGGCTGGATGCCTCTGACCAGCGCGTAGCTGCGCATTTCATTCAATGGGTGCAGTTCAGCCACAATGGGCAGCAGGTGCTGGAGGCGCAATGGGGGACAGGCATTGCCAGTGATCCAGAGTTGGTGTTTTACGTGGCGAATGCGAAAGCTGGCGATACAGTAAGCGTGGAATGGCATGACAACAAGGGCTATAGCGGTCATCATGCCATGACACTCTCATAGCGACTTAAGGCGTGATTGCCACCTTCATGACGCCATCGCGCTGATTGGCAAATAGGTCATAAGCTGCTTCAATCTCGCTTAGCTTGAAGCGGTGCGTCACCAGCTTGCTCAAGTCCGCGCGGCCAGAGCCAACGGCATCCATCAGTCTGCGCATACGTTCCTTGCCACCGGGGCAGAGCGTGGACACGATGGTGAAATCTCCCAAACCTGCTCCAAACGCGTTTAGGGGTAATGTAAGGTCCGTAGAGTAGACACCCAGGCTGGATAAGGTGCCGCCTGGACGTAGTACGCGCAAACAGGATTCAAAGGTTTGCTGTACGCCCAATGCCTCAATCGCGACATCTACGCCGCGTCCATCGGTCAGTTTCAGGATTTCTTGTACCGGATCATGGGTCTTAAAATTGACGACATGATCTGCGCCCAAGGCGCGGGCAATGCTTAGGCGCTCGGGAATCGAATCCACGCCGATAATCTTGGTGGCACCCAGCAGCTTCGCGCCTGCAACGGCTGAGAGGCCAATTGGGCCAAGGGCAAACACGACCACGGTATCGCCAATCTTGATATTGCCACGCTCGGCACCGGAAAAGCCAGTCGACATGATGTCGGGACACATCAAGACCTGTTCGTCGCTGAGGTGGTCTGGAATCACGCTCAGGTTGGCCATGGCGTCCGGCACGCGCAGGTATTCCGCCTGACTGCCATCGATCGTGTTGCCGAATTTCCAGCCACCGGCTACCTTGAAGCCATGCGGAGTGTCCGGGCCATCTTGGGCACCGATGCCGCACAGGCAAGCATTGGAGTATCCGCTGGGTGTGATAGCGCCTGCGATCACGCGTTGGCCTACCTTGAACCCATGGACTTCTGAACCTAGTTTTTCAATAATGCCCACAGGCTCATGACCGACAGTCAGGCCTGCTGCTACTGGATATTCACCCTTGAGGATGTGCACATCAGTGCCGCAGATAGTGGTGGTCGTGATGCGGATCAGGGCATCCAGCGGGCCGATGTCGGGGATGGGTTTGTCACGCAACTCGATGCGGCCGGGGGAGACGAAAACTGCAGCTTTCATGTTAGCCATGCAAATACTCCTTTTTTAATAAGGGTTATTTGTATGGTACCAAACTTCTCTCCTGCGCGCCCGGGCATTTATTGAAGAAGTAGAGGGGTTTTATAACCGCATCAAGTGGGTCAAAAGATTCTTCTGATTGGTGAAGGTGATGTCGTACATGCTGGTGAGGCCTTGTGCATGCTCGTCAGGTAGATCGGCAACGCAAAGCAGGAATTGCGATTTCTGTAACCCCAGGCTTTTCTTGAGCAAGCGGTATTTCTCGATGTAAGGCTTGTAGTCTCCAGATTTGCATTCAATGCAGATCGGTGTTTTTTCTTCAAGCAGCAAGAACACATCCAGCTCGTAGACATCAGCATTGGGTAGCGTGATCTTGGCGTTACGTGCACAGGAAAAGGGTAGGTTACGTTTGTCTGCAAACTCCAGTGCCTGCATCAAGGCATACCATTCCAGCCAGATGCCATTGAAGAATTGGCGAATGACGGGTGAGGGTTGCAAGATCAGGCGCAGGCTTTTCTCACTTTTTTGCTGTACTAGCCGACTGAGGAAAGCGTAATCATGCATTTGCTTACAAAAGCGCGTGATGCGGTTGATATCGTCGGGCTTGCGATTGTCCAGCTTGATAGTGGTGCCGTTGTAGTTTTCCTTGTAGGCATGGCAGATTTGCGCAATCAGCGGGCGCAAGGTGGCGTAATCCTCGGCAATGGCATTGGCGATCTCATCGAAGAAGCCTGTGGTATCCACGGCCTTGGGGTTAATCTCGACAGCGATTTTCTTGCGTTCAAACCATGTCAGGATGGGTTGCGATTGGCTGGGGCTGGAGAGCATTTCCGTGTTGGAAAAGTCGTGCGGACTAGTGGTACTGGCTTCCGTGGTTGCAGTCTCTTCCGTTTGTTCAGCCTGCAAGCGTTTGACGGTGTTATGCAGTGCAAAATACTTTTCCAGCAGCTTACCTACAAAAAAACTGGTATCCCACACCTTGTTCTGATGTTGGCACTTGGGGCAGGCGACATCATGTCCGATCAGGCTGTGATCTAGCTCTGCGATAAAGTTGCAGCGACTACAGCGTAAGATGGCCATGATGAGGTTGTCCTAGGGTTGGGTGGAAGTTTGCAGTAATTGTTTCAGCAACGGCAACGTCACAGCGCGTTTGTCGGTGAGTGACCATTCGTCCAGGGCATCAATGGTAGCGATCAAGCTGGGCATGTCGCGGCGCAGGTGGCGCAGGCAGTAGTCCAGCACTTCGTCGGGCAACTTCATGCCGCGGGCATCGGCGTGGATTTTCAATGCCTGGGTTTTTTCTTCATCACTTAGTGGATGTAGCTGGTAGCTCAGTCCCCACGCCAGCCGGGTAGCCAGGTCATCACGCAAACCCATCTGCCCTGGGGCTGCAATGCCGCTGACCAGCAACCTGCCGCCAGATTCGCGTAACTGGTTGTAAAGGTCGAACAAGGCAATTTGGTCATCATCGGAAAGCGTGTGTACATCATCGACGCAGATCATGTCTAGGTCGGCAGTGTGGGCAAGCGCGTTACACGCCTGGATCAAGTGGCTTTTACCACAACCGGTTTCTCCCCAGAGGTAGATGAAGCGTGCATCATCATGTTCAAGCACGGTGCGCTTAAGCTGGAACAGGGCTTCGGCATTGCGGCCGACCACGAAGTTATCCAGGCTGGGGGCCGCGGGGGGCTGGATATCAAGAAGTAGTTGTTTCAATATGGTTCACTTGCGAGCTAAATATTGGCAGTGTCGTGCATGATGCATCGTGATCCTGCCGAGGTCTTTATTATCGTTTGCGGGCTATTATCAGGTAAAATTGCGCCCTAATTGTCTAAATTTATCCTGTGGAAAGCGAGAACTCAACTTGAATTCTGAAAAAACCTCGATTAGCTATCGCGATGCCGGTGTGGACATTGAGGCCGGGGACGCCCTGGTTGAGAGAATCAAGCCATTCGCAAAACGTACCATGCGCCCGGAAGTGTTGGGTGGTATTGGTGGTTTCGGTTCCTTGTTTGAAGTGCCGAAGAAATTCAAGAACCCGGTATTGGTCTCTGGTACCGATGGTGTAGGCACCAAACTCAAGCTGGCTTTCCAGCTCAACAAGCACGATACGGTCGGTATCGATCTGGTTGCCATGAGCGTCAACGACATTCTGGTGCAAGGCGCGGAGCCTTTGTTCTTCCTCGATTATTTTGCCTGCGGCAAGCTTGATGTCGATACTGCGGCGCAAGTGGTGCAAGGCATTGCTGCGGGTTGCGAGCAATCTGGCTGTGCGCTGGTGGGTGGTGAAACCGCCGAAATGCCCGGCATGTACCCGGACGGTGAATATGATCTTGCAGGCTTCGTGGTGGGTGCCGCAGACAAGGATGCCTTGATTGATGGCTCTACTATCGCTGAAGGCGATGTAGTACTGGGGTTGGCGTCCAATGGCGCGCATTCCAATGGTTACTCGCTGGTGCGTAAGCTGCTTGATCTTTCTGGTGTAGACCTTGATAGCGATTTCTATGGCCGTCCGTTCCGGGACGTAGTGATGGCACCGACGCGTATTTACGTAAAGCCTATCCTCAAGTTGCTGCAAAGCATCAAGGTCAAAGGCATGGCGCATATCACTGGCGGCGGTATTACTGAAAACGTGCCGCGCGTGTTGCCTGAAGGACTAACTGCTGAAGTACGCCAAGGAAGCTGGGAAATGCCACCGCTGTTTTCCTGGTTGCAGGAGCAGGGTAATGTCACCGATCAGGAAATGTACCGTACGTTCAACTGCGGTATTGGCATGGTGGTCATCGTGTCGGCCCAAGATGCGGCTGCTGCACAGGCTTTACTGGCGGCAGAGGGCGAAAAAGTGTGGGACATTGGCCGTATCCGTGCACAGACGGCTGGCGAAGCGCCTACCGTGGTGGTGTAAAGAACTAAAGCAGGATTCTGTTGCCAACAGAGTGTTTGCTTGCACTGGATGAGTGCTGATTCAGGGCGATGCAATGCATCGCCCTTCATGTTCCAGGAGGTCCCATGTTCATATCCCGTATCCGTGTCCTGAGTCTATTGCTGCTATGTGTCAGCCATCTGGCACTGGCTGCGCCCAAGCAGGTGCAGCTTACCTATGAAGCCACGCGCAATGGCCAGCCCTTTGCTACCGTGAATGAAACGTATCGGCAAGAAGGTAATCGCTACCATATTGAAAGCGTGACTAAAGGCGTGGGTGTCTATGCCTTGTTTGGCGAGCGCAGATTGACCAGTAGTGGTGAGGTGACGGCACAGGGCTTGAAGCCGGAGCATTTTGAGTTGCACCAGGGTGATAACGAAAAGCGCTCGTTATATACCGATTTCGATTGGGCAAACAACCAGCTCAAGATGAAGGTGAAGGGCAAGCTTAATACTGTGCCGCTAGAGCCGGGCGCGCAGGATATCAGCAGCTTCATCTATCAGTTCATGTTTGCAGCCCCTACTGGTGCCGAGCTCAAATTGCCGGTGACGACAGGCAAGAAGCTGCGTACTTATCACTATCAGATCGATGCCAAGAGCGATGCCTTGGAGGTTGCTGCTGGCAAGTTCAAGGTGATGCATCTCAGTGAGGCAGTGGCTGATGAGGATGGCAAGGAGTTATGGCTTGCCGTGGAGCAGCATTACCTGCCGGTCAAGCTCATGATGGTGGATGACAAGGGTAGCAAGATAGAACAGGTGCTGACGAGCATTAATGTGGAGTAGTGTATTCAGCAAGAGTTTCTTGAAGCGTCTGCCTCTAGGGCTGGCGCTTGCACTATTGCTTTCCCTGTTGGTTCACTTGGTGATACTGGGGAGTGAGTATTGGCACTTGCCCAGTCTGGATGTTGCACAATCTAATCACCAAGTGCAGCAAATACACTTGCAAGCCGCACCGCTGGCTCAGTTGCCTCCGGCACCCAAGCCGCAGCCAGCACCCAAGCCTAAACCCGCGGCGGAACAGGCACAGCCGCCAGCTAGCCAGCCATTGCCTGAGATGGCGGCGCAGGAGCCCATTACAGATTTTCAGCCTATGGATGAAATGCCTGCCGTGGATGTTGCGCCAGCGAATGAGCCGCAGGCTGATGATTCAGTTAGGCCGCTAGAGGATGCTGGGTTAGCCGAAGCACCTGAAATTGAGGCGCATGAAATGCCCGCGTTCAGTTATGTAGACACCGAATTTGTGGTGTTGCGTGGGGAAAATGGTAGCAAGATCGGGGTGACCAAGATTAGTTACCGCATGCAAGAGAATGGCCGGTATGAGCTGACCAGCACTACTGAAGCCAAGGGGCTTGCGGCATTGGTTGTGGCGGGAAAATTGTTGCAGCAGAGCGAAGGCGTGGTGACCAGCGAAGGCTTGCAACCGCAGTTTTTCTCTTACCAATATGGCAAGGGGGAAAACAAGAAGCAGCAATCCCGGTTTGACTGGGAGCAGCATACGGTGACCTTGGAAACCGCCAAGGGGGTGAAGACCGTGGCATTGCCTGCAGGCTCGCAGGATTTATTGAGCTTTATGTATCAGTTTATTTTCACACCACCGCTGGAGCAACTGACGCTGCACATCAGCAATGGCAAGAAATTGAGCGAATATAGCTACAGTTTTGAAGGTGAGGAAACCCTGAATGCCGAGTTTGGCAGTGTACGTACCTGGCATATTGCACATGCAGGCCAGACGGGCCATGAGAAAACCGAATTATGGCTGGCGATAGATTATCACTACCTGCCAGTTAAAATGCGTAAGACAGAAGAGGATGGCAGCGTGATCGAACAGCTTGCCACCAGCATATCGACTGATTTATTGAAATGAGATTATGAACCAGAATATTCTGAGATCCACCAGTATTGCCCTTGCCGACGTATTGGGTAATCCCGGTCCGGCGGATGCCAAGTTGGGAAAATTTTTCCGTGAGCACCGCGAGTTTGGCAACAAGGAGCGCGGCTGGATTGCCGAGGCGGTATATGGCGTGCTACGCCGAAGATCATTTCTTGCTTACTTGGCTGGTAATGAAGATCCGCGCCGTTTGTTAGTAGCTTGGCTGGTGCGCGTGCAGGGCAATAGCTTACGTGAGCTGGATGAGTTGTTGAACCAGCAGCAAAAGGAATGGGCGCAAGAGATCAAGGCCAAGTCCACGGATGGCTTGAGCCCGGCAATACAAGCTGACTTGCCAGAATGGCTGTGGGAGCGCCTGGAGTCGCAATATGGGGCAGAGGAAGCATTGGCGATTGCGCGTAGCATGCACAAAGCTGCGAGCCTTGATTTGCGCGTTAACCTGATCAAGAGCAACCGCGATGAAGTATTGGCACGGTTTAATAGTGAAAAGGCCGGTGCTGAAGCAACGCCTTACTCGCCTACTGGCATTCGCTTACCGCAGCGTATGTCCATCAACCGTCACCCTTTCTTTGTCGATGGCAAGATCGAGGTGCAGGACGAAGGTAGCCAACTGCTGGCATTGCTGGTAGCTCCTAAGCGCGGCGAGATGATTGCGGATTTCTGCGCAGGCGCAGGTGGCAAGACACTGGCGATGGGCGCGCTGATGCGTAACACCGGCAGGTTGTACGCTTTTGATGTGTCAGAAAAGCGCTTGCATAACCTGGGCCAGCGTCTCAAGCGTTCTGGTCTTTCCAACCTGCATAGCCAACTGATCAGCAGTGAGAGTGATCCTAAACTCAAGCGCCTGAATGGCAAGTTCAATCGTGTGCTGGTGGATGCTCCGTGTAGTGGCCTGGGGACCTTACGCCGTAACCCTGACTTGAAGTGGAAGCAGACCCCCAACGATATTGCCGAGTTAACTGCCAAACAGGCGGCTATACTGACCCGGGCAGCAAAATTGGTGAAGGCAGGTGGTCGCTTGATCTATGCCACATGCAGCTTGCTGGCGGAAGAAAATGAGCAGGTGGCAGAAGCTTTCTTGGCCGCACATCCACAATTCAAGCTTGTGAATGCGGCAGAAGTCCTTGCACAACAACAGGTTGAGCTGGATACTGGGGCTTATCTGAAATTACTGCCGCACCAACATGAAACCGATGGTTTCTTTGCTGCGGTGTTCGAACTCACCACTTAAGGAGTCCGCATGAAGCTACCCAGCCTCAACACACAGATATTGCTCGGTGCATTATTGGGTGTAGGGTTGGGGTTCCTGCTGGCTAGCCTAGATACAGGTTCGACAGCACAAGAGACTGGCTTATACATCAGCACTATGGCAGGTGGTGTCTTCATCGGCCTGCTTAAGATGGTGCTGGTGCCCTTGCTGTTTACATCCATCGTCGTCGGCGTCGCAAGCTTGCAGGCGCATCGGCAAATGCATCGGGTGTGGATTTCCACCTTGGTCTTCTTCAGTATTTCCATGGCGATTGCGGTGGCACTGGGCTTGGTGGCGACCAATATCTTCAAGCCCGGTGCGGGCATGCACCTTGGTATGTTTGCGGATGCCATGGAGAATTTCCATAGTGAAAAGCTGACTGTTGGTGAGTTTTTCAGCAAATTCTTGTTGGGCCTGTTCCAGAACCCATTTGCAGCGCTGGCACAGAGCAATGTGCTTGCTGTGGTTATTTTTGCCTTGATCGTTGGCATTGCCATGGTGATCGGCGGCGAACGCTACCGTCATTTACTCAATATCATGCAGGAAGCCTTTGACCTGGTGATGATGGTGGTCGGTTGGGTGATGCGCCTGGCGCCTATCGGCATCATGGCATTGCTCACCAAGCTGGTAGCCACGCAGGATGCCAGCCTGTTCGCAAGCATGGGTGAATTCATGCTCTTGGTCGTGGGCATTACCCTTGTGCATGGTGTCATCATCCTGCCAGGCATTCTCTACTTGGTTACGCGCGTTACACCATGGCGATTCTGGAAAGGCGCACGTGATGCTCTGGTAACTGCATTTGCCACTAGCTCTAGTTCTGCCACCATGCCCGTGACTATGCGGTGTACCGAGCAGCAACTAGGTGTAAAGCGTGACATTGCGGGGTTCGTTGTGCCGTTGGGGGCGACGATCAATATGGATGGCACTGCATTGTATGAAGCTTCTGCTGCATTATTCATCGCCAACCTAGCTGGGGTGGAACTTAACCTGGTTCAGCAACTCATAGTGTTTTTTATGGCCATGTTGGCTTCGCTTGGTGCTCCAGGTATTCCTAGTGCTGGCATGGTGACGATGGTGATGGTGTTGCAGTCAGTCGGTTTGCCAGCGGAGGCCATTGCTATTTTGCTGCCTATAGATCGCCTGCTGGATACCATACGTACGACGGTAAATGTCGAAGGGGACATGGTGGGTAGCTTGATTGTGCAGGAAATTGTCTCAACTTCTGACCATAAGCCTGTTGCAGGGGGATGATTTTGTATAGAATTGCCCGCACTGTCATCCAAACTGGGGGTGATACGTTATAACTAGCGTATCACTAAGATACTGGAAAAAATACTCGGTTTAATTGATAATGTTTCTCAGTTGTAAAAATCGGGAAACTGGCAATGCGCTCTGATGCAGCAACATCAAACAATGCGCAGCAAAAAGCCAAATGCGGTAGTTGTTGAGTAGTAACAAAAGAGAAGTTCTATAACACAGGCAATAAGCCTATTTTAGATGAGGAAAGTCATTATGAAATCCAGCAAAATCGTCGCTCTGTTGTTCGCTTCACTGTTCTCTGGCTCCGTATTGGCAGCCGGTTGCTCGGTAGATGTCGAAGCTAACGACGCTATGCAATTCAACACCAAGAACATTGATATTGAAAAGAGCTGTAAAGAGTTCACAGTAAACCTGAAGCACACTGGTTCACTGCCAAAAAATGTCATGGGCCACAATCTGGTGATCACTAAGACTGCTGATTTCAAGGCTGTCATGAATGACGGTGTTGCCGCTGGTGAAGCTGGTAACTTTGTTAAGGCTGGTGATGCACGTGTGATTGCTCACACTAAGCTGGTCGGTGGTGGTGAGAAGGACAGCGTTAAGGTTGACGTAAGCAAGCTGGCTGCTGGTGAGAAGTACACATTCTTCTGTTCCTTCCCTGGCCATGCCACTATGATGCGCGGTACTGTTACTGTTAAGTAATACAGTATCCCATCATAATCGCCTGATGGGTGATTAATCAAAAAGGCAGCTTTGCTGCCTTTTTTGTTGCCTGATCGAAGCGGGTGGAAATGAAAAAGCAGCCCGTAAGCTGCTTGAGTGGTGTGCATGAAGTTGGACTAGAACCTGTAGGTGATATCCATCTGGTACAAGCTGAAACTGTCGAGATTGAGGGCGATATCGCTCTGCGATGCGGCAGCTGATAGTTTATCGTTCTTGCGGTTGGCATGGCCGACAGCCAAGTTCACGACGACATTGTCACGCAGGAAGTATTCTCCCTTGAGTACGATGCCCTTCATGTTGACTCGAGAGTCCATGAAGTCGGAATCGACGGTATTGGGGTCAAGTGCGTAAATTCCCACATCTTGATACCACAATCTGCTGGACCAATCGCCACGTTTGGGTTGCTTGCCCTGTTGGCTAGAGAGTCCCACGCCAAGCAACCAGGCCTTGTCGTCATGGCCTGCCGAGCGGATTACAGCCCCTCTGGTTGCCGAGCTGGCAGTCGCGGCAGCCACCGCGGCTTCGTATCTATCCTTACCATCCAGGTTGGTCACATAGTCGCTGAACGCCATCAGTTTCATGCTGTCATTAAGCTTGAACACAACTTCGGCGGGAATCTCGATGGTGCGGATATCGTTGGTTGCTGTCGTCGTTGTGCCCAGGCTGACACCTCGACCACTATCGCTGCCCAAACCGGGCACAAATGGCCCAGCACCTGGTGCATGGTCGTTGGAGAACTTGGTAAAGGTGAGCGCTGCCTTGGCAGAAACACGCTCGTTAATATCAAATTTTGCTCCACCCTGAAATGCCATCAAATCATTGGTGACCCTATCATTGTTGATAATGGTGAAGTCTTGGCGGTCACCGATGTACTGTGATTGGGCAAAATTAGCGAACAGGTTTACCTTACCCCATTGGTACTCTACCTTCTCGACCAGGCCTTCAAAGGTCAAGTCACCGTCCCATACCATAGGCGTCGTGTAGAGCGGATTGGCAACACGGCCTGCTTCTACCTTCAACCAGTCTGTGACTTTCCAGCCTAGCAGTGCGCGTTTGACGTAGACAGTTTCTTTGGTGTTGGAACCGTTGGAACTGTTGGCAGCGTTACCGAAAGTGGAGTTGTCGGAGCGACCATTTGCCCCCATGGATAATGCGATGTCGGAGTAGAAATCGCCAGCGTTGGTTTTGACGCCTAGCACCAGCTTGTAACGGCCACGTTCGCGATCTTCAGTGATGTTGGATGAGTCCTCACCTCGACGGAATTCGTAGCGGGCGCGAATATCGCCATAGATCGTGGCATTGTCGATTGCGTCGGAAATCGTGACCTTGCCACCTGCCTTGCTGCTTTTCTCCAGCACTTTGTCCTGAGCTGCCTTCTCGCTTTCGTGGCCCTTGCTCAGAAGCTTGCCTTCCTCTTCGGTCAATACACCTTTAGCGACCAATGCATTGACAAGATCAGTCGTGGAGTCTGCCATCGCTGACATACTCGCCAATGCCATCGCGGTCATGGGTAACAAACGTAACAGTTTCATTTTTTCCTCATTGAAGTCTAGAGAGATGACGGCGTGTTTGCCATTCAATGAGGCGGGATTATTGGGAGGAAATGTGACAATTCAGTGTCACATGATGGAAAAATGACTAGAAAAGGACTACTTTTACAGTGATTTACAATAAATGAAATTTCATTATTAATCAGGTTGATAGGGTGTTAATAGCTTAAAAATAAAAAAGGCGACAGTAACACTGCCGCCTTGGGGAAGAGGTAATAACGATGAATGTTAACGAACCATTTTGTTCATGATCAAGGAGTAAGCTGCCGGCACTACTACCAACGTCAGCAGGGTGGAGGAGATCATGCCACCGATCACGGCGATGGATAGCGGTCCATTGGTTTCGGCACCAGCCCCCAGGCCGAATGCTGCCGGGAGCAAGGCCAGGATGATGGTCAGCGAGGTCATGAGTACTGGGCGCAGGCGAATGGGGCAGGCCTCGCGCAAGGCATCGTTGACGCTTTTGCCTTCATCGCGTAACTGGTTGGTAAGGTCGATCAGCAAAATAGAGTTCTTGGCAACCAGCCCGATTAATAGTACCAAGCCTATCATAGAGAAAATATTGAGCGAATTCCCCGTGATCCACAGTGCAAATACACCGCCGATAATCGCCAGTGGCTGGGCCAGCATGATGATGAAGGGCTGTAGGAAAGAATTAAATTGGCTTGCAAGTACCATGTACAGAAGCACCAAGGCCAACGCAAAGGCAAACACCATGCTACTAATGGTTTTTTGCAGTTCTTCTGCCTGGCCTACCAAGTTGAACTGATAGCCGGGGGGTAGGGTCTCGGCAGCCAAGTTACGCACATGCTGAACAGCATCGCCTAGCGGCATGATGGGGTTGGAGTAGAGGCTGGCAGCATATTGCAGATCGAAGCGCCCGATCACGGCAGCTCCCAGGGTCTGCTTGAAGCTCGCAACACTGTCTAGGCGTACCAATTCCCCAGTGTTGCTACGTAGGTAAATCTTCTTCAGGTCATCCGGGGTTTTCAGGCTGCCCTCCTTGGCTTTGAGGCGAATGTCGTAACGCTGCCCATCACCAGGCTCATCATTGAAGTCGGCAATGTCAATCCCGCCTGTATAAAGGTTAAGCGCTGTGGCGACATCTATCGTCGACACGCCCAGGCTTGCTGCCCGTACACGATCTATCTGCAAGGTGAGCTGAGGGAGGTCCAGATCCAGATCCAGGTCCACTTTGCCCATGCCTGGAATATCGCCCAATTTACGTTGCATGGCTTTGCCGAGGAGGCTGACCTGTTCCAGATTGGCACCCGTGATATTGAATTGCAGTTTTTCTGAACGTTGTCCCCCGACGATGGCAACAGGTACCGGAAAGGCACGCACGCCTGGAATCTGGTCTAGTTCGCTGCGGATGGCGCGAATCAAGGCTTGTTGGGTCATGTCGCGTTCGCGCCGGTCTTTGAGGCGGATGCTAACCGTGCCTTTGTTGACTTGGCCTTGTGCACCCACGCCTATGGTGCTGAAGTAACTGGCAATCTGTGCATCGTAACGCTGCAACACAGCTTCCATTTTCTCCAAGCGGCTGTTGGTGTATTCGAGGCTGGAGCCTAAGGGGGTGCGAAATGAAATCAGGAAGCGGCCTTCATCTGAGTCGGGGATAAATTCTTTTTGTACTTTGCCAAAGAAGAAACCGCTGCCAACCACGACCAAGATAGTCAAGAACATGACTTTCCAGCGGTGTTGCAGCGTCCAGGCCAACATGCCACTGTAAATTTTATCCATGCCACTGAAGACACGATCTAGCCAAAAATAGAAGCGTCCAGTAGGTTCGTGAGCCTTCAGATAGCGCGAACATAGCATGGGGGTGAGGGTGAGTGACACCAGCAATGAGACTAACACGCCAAAGGTGACTACCACAGCGAAGGATTTGAAAAATTTGCCAATAATGCCCTCCATGAAAATTACGGGAGCAAAAATACATACCAGGGAAAATGTGGCTGCAATCACGGCAAATGCTACCTCGCGGCTACCGGTAATCGCGGCGGAACGTGCCAGGAGGCTTGCATTGGCACTTGGGTCTTGTTGAGTACGCAGGCTGAGGTGTCGATAGATGTTCTCAAGCACCACGATGGCATCATCCACGACTACGCCGATCAGCAATAGCAGCGCTAGCAGCGTCATGGTGTTGAAGGTGAAGCCTGAGAAATACATGACGGCGACTGAGCCCAGCAGTGACACAGGAATGGCCGTGGCAATGATCAGGGTGGAGCGGATAGAGCGCAGGAATAGCCACACAATCAAGGCGGCAAGTAGCGTGCCTTCCAACAGGTGCTCCTGCAAGGCATGGACGATTTCCTCAATGAATAAGGCATCATTGGTTGAAATATCCAGCGTCATGCCTGGAGGCAGGTTAGGACGGATGTCCTTGTCCAGCTTGCGCAATACGTCATCAATAATCGCCACCGTGTTGGCATTGGAAACCTTGACGATGCCCAGGCCAACGGCAGGTTTACCCATGTAGCGACCAAGCTGGCGATAATCCGCAATGCCGTCTTCCAATTCGGCAACCTGCTTGAGCTTGATCGCGGCACCATCGCGATAGGCCACGATCATCTCTGCCATGTCCCGCAGATTGTGGAATTCCATATCCAGCTTCATCAGGTATTCGGCATTATTGCCTACCAGGAAACCGCCTGGTAATTGCACATGCTCACGCTTGAAGGCATCGATGAGGTCAGTCGCCGTGATGTTGTGGGCAGCCATGCGCTCGGGCAAGACATTGACGCGGATGGTACGGTCACGGCGACCACCCAGACGTACTTCGCCAACACCATTGATGGTTTCCAGTTTTTTCTTGAGGACATTGAAACCGTAGAGATTGATCTGTTGCGTGGTGCGGTCGCCGCGCAAGGCCAGCCACATGATGGGCTGGGCATTGGTTTCCACTTTCTGCACCTGCGGCGGATCGGCATCATCCGGCAAGCGCCGTAATACCTGGTTAACCTTGGCTTGTACTTCGTTATACGCTACATCAATGTTCTTCTCGAGGCCGAAGGTAATAGTAATGACAGACACGCCTGGTGATGATGAGGACTGGATGTGTTCGATCCCCGGTGTGGTGTTGACCGAGGATTCGATGATGCTGGTGATGCTGGCATCTATGATGTCGGGATTGGCACCATTCAGTGTGGTCGTGATCGAAATGATGGGAAATTCAATATAGGGCAGGCGGTCGACACCGATGCGCTGATAGCTGATGATGCCCAGCAACACTAGCAGGCCGGAAACCATCCAGGCTAGTACATGGCGCTTGATTGATATTTCCGGCAAGGTCATCGCTGGGCCTGCTGTGCTTGAATCTGTACGCGGGTCTGGTCGGTCAGGAAGGCTGCACCATCAACGGCAATGGTTTCACCTGCCTGCAAACCTTCTAGGATCTGGATGCGGCCATCCTGATACATACCGGTTTTGACGATACGCTGTTGTGCCACATCATCCTTGATCACGTAGACGACCTCCCCTGCTGGACGTAACACCATGCTTTGCTCTGGTACCACCAAGGCTGCAGGATATTCCCCCAGGATGATGTCTCCAGTGACGCTGGCCCCTGATTGCCATCCAGGCTGGTCGACAATGTCCACAAGCACATCAATGGCCCGGTTGTTGCTGCCAATCACCGGCTTGAACTCACGCAAGACGCCTTCTGCCTCTTCATCAGCAGTGGGTGTTTTCAGCCTGACAGTGAGTCCTGGCTTGAGCTTGGAGCCCAGGTTTTCCGGGAAGGGCAGATGGGCACGCAGCTTCTGGTTACTGATGATCTGTAGGATGGGATCACCTACCTTGACATAATCACCCGGAGAGACGATCTGCTTCTCGACCTTGCCGTCTATAGGAGAAAGCAAGCGGGTTTTGTTGCCATTGTGGGTAATCGTGGCAAGGCGGGAGCGTGCACCTTCAAGCTGGCGTTTGAGTGCGATCTGTTGTGTTTCCAGATCATCAAGTGCATTTTGAGAAATAAAGTTTTTCTCGACCAGTTTCTGGTTGCGTTCCACATTGCGTTGCTGGTTCAGCAACAAGGCCTCCAGCCTGGCAACTTCGCTCTCAGCCTCGTGCTGTTGCAATGTGTAGTCTTGCGCATCCAGCAGGGCGATGACTTCGCCTTTTTTCACGACTTGTCCTGGTCGGGCGAGTATCCTCAAGACGCGGGCAGGCACCTCTGCTGCTACCGTAGGGTCCATGATGCCTTCAAGGGTACCGATCGCTTGCTCACGAATTTCGAGTCGGGCTGTTTCCACCGTGGCGATGCTGACCAAGGGGAGCGAGGCAGGTTTAGCTACCTCTTCTTTTTTGCTACAAGCGATGTTCAATAAAGGTAACAGGGCAAGAAGTGCAAAAGCCCCTACACGATAAGCTGACATTGATTCTAGTTTTCCTGATTGATTGCATGAGGGATAAATCCCTCATGCTTGTTGGTTGGCACTATTGCATGTCAACCTGGCTTTGTCCCGAGAATTCAGGAGTCTATACCGGAATTGCCGGTTTTTTCCATGCTTGCCTTGAGGTCGGCTAACCGTTCCCATTGAAAATAAGGTCCAGGGTCCGTCTTGCGGCCAGGTGCAATGTCGGAGTGGCCGACAATATCGCGGATTGGGTAGTGCGAGACCAAGCGATGGAGTAGCGTTTGTAATAGTTGGTACTGCGGCGCGGTGAAGGGTTCATCATCACTACCTTCCAACTCAATACCGATCGAGAAATCATTGCAGCATTCGCGCCCTTGCCAGCTAGAGACCCCGGCATGCCAAGCACGCGCCTCGCAAGCAACGAACTGTTGCAGCGAGCCATCGCGCCGGATGACGAAGTGCGCGGAAACCTTGAGTTGATGTATAGCTGCGTAGTAGGGGTGCGTTGCAGGGTCTAGCTGGTTAGTGAACAGTTGGGTGATGCCAGGGCCACCATATTCTCCTGGTGGCAGGCTGATATTGTGGATGACGATCAGGCAAATATCCTGAGCACTCGGGCGTTCATCATGGTTGGGTGAGGCGATGAACTCTGCCCCTGCCACTATGCCATGCTGGTCTATCAATAAGGCGCTATTCATCAGTGCGTTAGTCGTTATCTTTGCTCAGTCCCAGCTTGCTGAGTCGGTAGCGAAAGGTACGGAAACTGACGCCAAGCAGTTTGGCTGCCGCCGTCTTGTTGTGTTGGGTTTTTTCCAAGGCATTGATGATTGCCTTTTTTTCCAATTGCTCCAGATAGTCAGGCAATGGCAGGCCTTCATCCGCTGGAGATGTATTGGTCGTGGGTACTTGCATGGCTGGGTCTTGGTCCAGCAAGAGGTCATCAGCCGTGATGGTATTGCCGTCGCACAAAGCCAGCGCGCGTTCCAGCACATTTTCCAGTTCACGCACATTGCCAGGGAAGCTGTGTCTTGCCAGCATCTGGTTGGCTGCAGGGGATAATGCCGGCACGGCACGGCTCTCCTCACGACATTGCTTGGCAAGCAGCGAGTCAACGAGCAGCGGGATGTCTTGCTGCATGTCGCGCAGTGCAGGCAGTTTAAGCTCAATGACGTTGAGGCGGTAGTATAAATCCTGGCGGAATTCACCACGCTCCATGAGGATGGACAAGTTCTTGTGTGTGGCGCTGATGATGCGTACATCGACGCTTTCTTCCTGCGTGCCGCCCACCATGCGCACCTTCTTTTCCTGAATGGCGCGTAATAGCTTGACCTGCATGGCAAGTGGCAGGTCAGCGACTTCATCCAGGAAAAGGGTGCCGCCTTTGGCGGCGTGGAACATGCCTTCCTTGTCGTGTGTCGCACCAGTGAAAGCGCCTTTTTTATGGCCAAAGAACTCGCTTTCCATTAGGTTTTCCGGGATGGCGCCACAGTTGATAGCAATAAAGGGGCCATCGCGCCGGGAGCCGTGCTGGTGAATTAAGCGTGCAGCCAGCTCCTTGCCGCTGCCAGATTCTCCACTGATGTAGACAGGCGCCTGGCTGCGCGAGAGTTTTTCTATCATGCTTCGTACTTGCTTGATGGCGGCGCTGTTGCCTATCATATTCAGCGTACCTGACGCGGTATTTTCTTCTTCAACAGAGGCAAGCTTGAGCGCGGATTGCACCAGTGGGCGTAATTGCTTGAGTGAGATGGGTTTGGTGAGGTAGTCGAAAGCACCGGCCTTGAGGGCAGAAACGGCATTTTCCGCACTGCCGTAAGCCGTGATGACGGCGACTGGCAGCCCAGGATAATCTTGGGCGATGTGCTTGACTAGGTCCAACCCGCTGCCATCGGGTAAGCGCATATCGGTGAGGCATAAGCCATATTGACCTTGCTCCAATAGATGCCTGGCCTCAGTCAGGTTGCTTGCGCTATCCGCACGGATATCCATGCGCTCCAGGGTGAGCACCAGCAACTCACGAATATCGGTTTCGTCGTCGACAACCAGGCAAGCGGGAAAAGCACTCATGCAGATTCAGTTTTCTCAATATGGATAACAAACGAACAGCCTTGCTCAATGGCGACATGTTCTATGGTAGCGCCATTAGCTTCGCATAGTTCGCGGGCGATATAAAGGCCAAGCCCTGTCCCTGTGCTTTCTGTCGTGAAAAATGGCTCAAACAGGTGTGCCAGCGCATGCTCGGGAATACCCTGGCCGTCATCACGCACTTCAATTAGCCATTGCTCGGCTTCACTGCGCAATGACAGTGTCAGGCTGCCATCGTGCTGCTGGCTATGGCGCCATCCATTGCGACACAGGTTCCACAGTACTTGGTGCAGATGGCGATGGTCGAAATCAATCGTGGGCTCCAAGTCGTCGGTATCCAGGACAAAGCCTTGAGCGGGAATTTTCTCCACTTGGTAGAACTGGTCGTGAAACTCGCGCAGAAAGTCTGCCAGCTGGATTTTCTGTTGTTTTGTACGATCACGGCGGTTCAGCTCCAGTACATCCTTGATCATCTGCTCCATGCGCTGCACATTGTCGCTGATGATTTGCAGCATGCGTTGACTGGCAGGGTCATGTGATTCGTCTTCCTGCAATAATTGCGTAGCGTGGCTGATGGCGCTCAGAGGGTTACGGATCTCATGGGCGATATTGGCGGTAAGCCGTCCCAGTGCGGCCAGTTTGAGTTGCTGTGCTTGGGTTTGCAGGTGGCTCCAGTCCTGGATGAAGATGACGGTACCGTGTGCATAGCTTTCGCCTACCGGCATGATTTTGAGGCGCAGGTCGCGTTTGCTCAGGCTGAGTTTGATCAAGCCTTGCGGTTTGCCGTGGCCTTGTTGGTGCCAATGTTGTAATAGTGTGTGCAGTTCAGGAGCATAGTTGGCGAGTGGCTGGTGGTTGCGGATATCACCTTCCAGGCCCAGCAAAAAATCCGCCTGTCGATTGCGATGACGCAGGTTGAGCGCTTCGTCCACTACCAGGACGCCATCATCCATTTCCTGCGTGATGAGCTGGTTGACCTGGCCAAGGTTCTCCAAGTCGATCCCGCGTTGCGAGGCAAGTTGCGCATGCAGATTGGCGCGCTTGCTGAAACTGTGGGCCAGCCAGGCAGTAGCAAAACAACTGATGCTGAGCATCGCTGCATGCGAATAATCGCCAAAATCCTCATTCCAGATCAACATCTGGTAAGACTGCTCCAGCAGCAGGCCTATGCTCGCTACCGCGGCATAAAACAAGGCCAGCCTTCCCTGGCTGATCAAGCTCGCTGCGGCAATGGTGACAATCAGCAGCAAGCCGAGGCCGCTCTTGATGCCGCCACTGGCATACATGAGCAGAACGATAAAGCCGATATCTAGCAGGGTTAACAGGGATAGTTGGGCACTGAAGTTGGGTTTGCGCAGGACATTCAGGCATAGCGCCAGGCAACCAAAGCTTAAGTATCCCAAAGACAAGCTGAGGTACAGCGTGGGGTTGTAGTTGAGCCAAACGCGGGTGTCTTGTAGCAGAAAATACGAAGCAAGGAAGACGATGCCAAGCAGAATGCGGTAGACCCCGAACAGGGCTAATGGCTGCCAGAAGTTCGTACTAGTGTTGCTGCCAGTGTGGGCAGACTGCTTGATCATGATTGATGTTGCTGTTGATGTGCCTCTGAGCAGTAGTGCAACGCGCCATCCTGTATGCTTTCGCTTCTCGGCAGGTGTACTTGGCAATGTGCGCATTGCACCATGTCTTCGGGGTGGGGGCGTGGTTGTGTCGGCTGGTCGACGTTATGGCGATAGCGCTTGAGGATGGTGAAGAGCAACCAGACGACAATAGCGAGTAACAGCAGTTTCAGCATGATGCTCAATGAAGTGGGTGGAGAATGGGGCTGATTGTAGCTAAAAGCAGGCCAGGCCACAAAATCAAACCTGATATACTCACTCGCAATAGCTGATGTTCCACGTGCCGAGGCACTAAATGCAATAAAAAGCATCCAAGCACTTCAATGGCGAGCACACAAGAACTCTCAAATTTTCTGGCACAAGTCGAGCGTCGGGCTTTCAAGCAGACGGCATATGCCGTGCGCGACGATCATGCTGCCATGGACATTGTCCAGGATGCCATGCTCAAGCTGGCGGAAAAGTACGGCGCGAGGCCTGTTGAAGAATATCCCATGCTGTTTCAGCGCATCCTGCAAAACACCATGAAGGATTACTGGCGGCGGCAAAAGGTGCGTGGTATCTGGACGACCTTGCTATCCTCGCTGGGTGTCAATCAGCATGACGACGAGGAGCATGATCCTCTGGAGACGATGGTTTCTGAAGATGATCATGACAACCCGGAACAACAGTATGAACAGCAGGAAACCATTGCGATTATTGAAACCGCAATAAAAAATTTGCCAACGCGTCAACGAGAAGCATTCATCTTGCGTTATTGGGAAGATATGGATGTTGCTGAAACAGCGGCAGCCATGGGGTGCTCGGAAGGTAGCGTCAAGACTCATTGTTCCCGGGCAGTCCACGCGTTGGCTGCGACACTTGAAAAATACGGTTTTGCTAAAGAAGTGCTCGACAAGGCTGGGGGCGAGCGATGAATCACGAACAGCGTTTTGCAAAAGAAATCGTCCGCCGATTGGACGAAACTACAGAGCATCTGACACCCGAGGTGGTCAATCGCCTAGCTGAGGCGCGCCTCCGAGCGGTGTCGCGTATGGTTGCACACTCACAGTCTTCCCAGCCACAGGGGCGTGGGTTGCTCGCCTTGGTTGCGGGCTATGCCCTCCATCATCAACGTACCTTGTCTTTGGCTGCCCTGGTGGCGGCTGTATTGTTTACTTTTGTTGTTACCCAGCAATTGACTGAGCATGGTCATGGTGAACATGGCGATGCCTTCCTGCTGGCTTCTGAACTCCCCCCCGAGGCATATCTTGATCAAGGTTTTTATTCATGGTTAAAACAGCAATAGCAGCCAGCCTGTTATTGCTTACGCTAACAGCAGGTGCCGAAACAGGCGCATCGGAACCAAGTTGGGCGCAACTCAATGAAAGCCAGCGTCAGGTGCTGGCGCCACTGGCGCAGGAGTGGGATATTTTGCGTCCGTGGCAGCGTGAGAAAATGCTGGATATAGCACGCGATTATCCCAAGATGTCAGCTACGCAACAGCAACTGGTGCAGAAGCGCCTGACGCATTGGAGTCGCATGACGCCTTACGAGCGTGAGAATGCGCGCAAGAAATACCAGGCATACCAGAACCTGTCGCCTGAGAAAAAAGCAGAATTGCGCAAAAAGTGGGAAGAGTACAAGCGCCTGCCAGAATCGAAGCGCGAAGCATTGCGCCGCGATAATCCTGACATCGATACCGGTCTTGAAGAGTTAGACTAACGCAAGAAAGCCGTATGTCATGCATACGGCTTTTTACTTTTATCTACGTTCCACCCAGTACAACATGAAGATGCCTGCCATCATGAAGAGCAAGGTCGGCATGACTGCGCTGAATAATGGCGACCAGTCATTGAGCAAGCCCAGGTGTACAAATACCCGGTTCAATACTTGATATACGATCCCCAGCATGATCCCTGCAAAAATCTTGGTGCTTGCCGAGCTTGAGCGTTGCTGCACGAAACCGAAAGGCAAGGCCAGGATGACCATCACCAGACAGGCCAAGGGATAGATCATTTTCGACCAGAGTGCGATCTGGTGGCGAGAGGTTTTCTGCTTGTTGCTCGTCAGGTGGTTGATGTAGAAATATAAATTCCACGCAGACATCTTTTCCGGCACCACCAGCAGTACATTGAGCAATTCCGGACGAATCAAGGATTGCCAGGTGGCTTCCGGGAACATGTTGGTACGGATTTTCTGCTCTTCAAAATGGGTTTGCGTGACTTGATGCAGATTCCAGTTCTTACCGTCAAAGCTGCCATCTTTGGCGTTGCTGATGGTGCGCAGGCGGAATTCGTTGTCGAATTCATAGATGTTGATATTCATGAGCGAGGCGTCTGGCATGACGGTCTGCACATTGACGAAGCTGTTGCCATCCTTTACCCAGAGCCCTGAACGGAAGTCTTGTGCCACAACGGAGTCAGTCGCCTGGATGCGGATGCGTTGCGCGGCTTTTTCGCTCAAAGGTGCAATGAGTTCGCCAACCAGGAAAGTCAGCACGGCGAATACCAGACCTACGCGTAGTAGGGAGAAAGCGATTTTTCGGATGGAGATGCCACTAACGCGCAGGATGATCAGTTCGGAGTAGCGTGAAAACTGGCCCAAGGAATACATGGTGCCCACGAGCACTGCGACGGGCACTACTTCATAGACGTGGCCGGGTGCGCTGAGCAATACGTAGAGCAAGACCTTGCCGATGCCGTAACTGCCCTGGCCCAGGCTTTCCAGCTCCTGAATCAGGTCAAAGAAGGAAAACATGGCCAGCAACCCCAGCATGATCAGCATGATGCTGGAAATGATTTCCTGGGCAAGATAGCGGTTGAGTAGTTTCATCGCAATATTATTTGCGCCACAGGCGTGGCAGGAACGGTAGCTGGAACAAACGGCGATAGAACATCCAGAATGTCAGCAACAGGAAGAATGCATGCACTGGCCACAGGCCAACCATGGTAGGGATTTTCCCCTGTGCCAGCCAGGCTTGCAGGATGCTGAGCAGGTTGTTATACACAATATAGATCAGCAGAGCCATCATCAGGTTAGCAGAGCGACCTGAGCGCGGGTCAACAAAGCTCAGTGGAATGGCCAACAGGATCAATACAAATGCGGAAATAGGGATGGCAAGGCGCCATTGTAGTTCTGCATTACTATCCAGGCTGTGTTCGTTGAATAGATCCAGGCTGCTTTTGGATTGTGTATTGGGGGGTTGCTGCTGGACTTCCGCAGGCTCGATGCGGATAGCGTAGCGCTCGAATTCGGTAATCGAGTATTCCGCAGTGTTGGGGGTGCCTTCATAACGGCGGCCATTTTGCATCACGAGAAAATTGTCGTTGTTCTCTGCGGTCTCTCGATGTCCGCGAGCAGCCACGATGATGCCGAGCTTTTGGTGCTGCATGGATTGCACAAAGATATTCTTGACGATATTGCCTAGCTCATCAAAGCTTTCCACAAAGAACACACGATCAGCCTGGCGTGATTCCTTGAATACGCCGGGGCTGATGGAAGATAGCTCATCACGGCTTTTCAGTTGGTCACGGAATTCAGCTCCCTTGTTGGTTGCCCATGGCGTGACAAACAGGCTGAGGAAGGTAATGACGACAATAACGGGTACGCCAAAAGTCAGGACAGGACGAATCCAGCTGGACAACCCTTGCCCTGAGCTGAACCAGACCACCATCTCACTGTCGCGGTGCCAGCGCGATAAAGTAAGCAGGACAGCCAGGAAGAGCGTGAGTGATAGCATCATGGGCAAGAACTTCAGCATGCTGAAGCCGAGCAGGGTATTAATGGCATCGCTGGCTAGGCTGCCTTTTGCTGCAATGCCAATGTAATAGGCTACGCGCTGGGCGATGACAATGCCGAACAGCACCATAAAGCCGCCAATGGCAGTGGTGACTAGCTCTTGCAGGAGTGAGCGTTTGAAGAGCATCTTAGAAAAACAGGTAGTCCAGATTCCGCAATTGAGGTTGATTTACCGCGAAAACGCGGGATAATTCAGAAGGCTTTAATCTTAAGGATCAAGGAATGGAATTTAGCATAAAAAGTGGTACTCCGGAAAAACAGCGTAAAGATTGCGTCGTGGTTGGCGTGTTTGAAGCACGCAAGCTTTCCACTGCGGCTGAGGCGCTGGATCGTGTCTCCGATGGCTATTTGACCAATATCCTGCGAGCCGGGGATATTGATGGCAAGCCCGGTTCCACGGTGTTGTTGCATTCCATTCCCGGTGTAGCAGCCAGCCGTGTGCTACTGGTAGGGCTGGGCAAGGAGCGTGAACTCAACGAACGCAACTATCGCCAGGCTGTACGCGCCTCTATCAAGGCGCTGGGTAACCTGGAAGATGCAGATGTCGCGACATTCCTTGCTGAATTATCAGTCAAGAAGCGCGATGTGACCTGGTGTGTTTCCCAGGTGGTAGAAGTGGCAGAGGACAGTACGTATCGTTTTGACCGATTCAAGAGCAAGGCAACGAATGGCAAGAAAGGCATTGCCAAATTACAGGTGCATGTTGCCCAGCGCGGTGATGTGGCGGCTGGCAACGAGGGGATCAAGCAGGGTAAGGCTTTGGCCTCTGGTATCAGCTTTGCCAAGGATCTTGGCAACCTGGCACCGAATTACTGTACCCCTACGTATCTTGCTGAACAGGCCAAGGCATTGGTTAAAAGCCACGGGCTACAAGTCGAGGTGCTGGAACAGGCTGATATCGAGAAGCTGGGCATGGGTTCCTTCCTGGGTGTGACCAAGGGCAGTGTACAGCCACCCAAACTTATCGTGCTGCAGCACAAAAAAGGCAAGAAAGCGCAGAAGCCTGTCGTACTGGTGGGCAAGGGGATTACCTTCGATACCGGTGGTATTTCGCTCAAGCCAGGTGCCGACATGGACGAGATGAAGTACGACATGTGTGGGGCTGCCAGTGTGCTAGGTACCTTCAAGGCAATTGCCGAGCTGGGCTTGCCACTCAACGTGGTTGGTATTATCCCGACTTGCGAGAATATGCCTGACGGTAATGCGACGCGCCCCGGTGATGTACTGACCAGCATGTCCGGCCAGACGATTGAGGTCTTGAATACCGATGCCGAAGGTCGCCTGATTCTGTGCGATGCCTTGACCTATGCTGAACGCTTTGAGCCGCAAGCCGTGGTTGATGTGGCCACCCTGACAGGTGCTTGCGTGATCGCATTGGGTCATCATGCCAGTGGCTTGTTTAGCAACAAGGATGATTTGGCTGATGAGCTGCTGCAAGCAGGCAACGAAGCACAGGATCGCGCATGGCGTTTACCGCTCTGGGATGATTATCAGCCTCAGCTCGATAGCAATTTTGCTGATATGGCCAACATTGGTGGCAGGGCCGGTGGCAGTATCACCGCAGCATGTTTCTTGTCGCGTTTTGCCAAGAAATATGACTGGGCGCATCTGGATATTGCCGGCACTGCCTGGAAATCCGGCAAGGATAAAGGTGCCACGGGACGTCCAGTGCCGCTGTTGACCGAGTTCCTCAAACAGCGCGCTGGGAAGTAAAGGCGCATGACCCGGGTAGATTTCTTTTTCAACGTGCCAAACAAGGCCTTGCATGTGGCCGATCTCAGTAGTCGCGCTGCCCAGCGTGGGCGGCGACTGATGGTGTTGACTGCTACTCAGCAGGAAGCGGAGAAGTTAGGGACATTGTTCTGGAGTAATCCTCCCATCGGCTTCCTGCCGCATTGTCATGCTACGCATCCGCGTGCGGCCGAGACGCCGATCATTATCGATTGGCGTCATGATCCTTTGCCGCATGATGACATCCTGATCAATCTGGACAGGCAGTATCCACCGTTCTTTAGTCGCTTCAAGCGATTGATTGAAGTTGTGGGTTTGGACGAGGATGACCGTGCTGCAGCACGTGAGCGTTTCCGTTTCTACCGGGATCGCGGTTACGAAATCCGTACATTCGATGCTACTGGCGCGGCTTTATGATGAAAAGAGTATTTCATGAGTGATCAACCTCAAGATGAACTGGCGCTGGTGCTGCGGCGCATCCATGCACTGAGCGGTGCAGCAGCTGTCTCTGCGCCAGTTGCTGAGGATGAAGTACCTGTGCTGACGGATGTATATGCAGGGAGCGGCGCGTTCAGTGCGGTGGAGATTGAGCAGTGGCTGGCGCCTTATTATGCGAATGCCGAACAAGCTGAACTTGCGGCGGCTGCATCATTAGCAATATCAGCGGAGGGTGAGCATCCCCAGGAATCTGGCATAAAATTTCTGCCTGCTGATGTGGAGGACGACGACGAGTTTGCGGATGAGCCGTTGTTTGCCCAACCGGAGGCAATGCACCCGCAATTACTACTTGCGCGCCAAGAGCTCGCCGAGGCGGTGATGGCTGATATGCAACCTGTGATTGCCCAGGCCATTCAGGATGCCCTTGCGAAGGAAATGCAGGCCTTAACTCCCAAGCTCAGCGCCGAGGTAGAAAAGGCCCTGGCGCATAGCTTGCGTGAGCGCGTGGTTGAAGCGCTGAAAAAGGATTAGCCCAAGAGGGCTTGATATTCAGCCGCGCTTAACAGACCTGTGGGTTCATTATCAGGCTGAAAAGAGAATATCCAGGCGTCATACGGTTTATCGTTGATGTTTTCTGGCGTACTTTGCAATGCTTCATTGATTGCGATCACGGTTGCGTTGAGCGGGGCATGCAAGTCGGAGCCGGTCTTGACTGATTCTACCAAACCGCAAGGCTGGCCCTCGGCTATATGGCTCCCGGGCTTCGGGGCTTCTACATAGACAATATCGCCCAGCAAGTCTTGTGCATAATCGGTGATGCCAGCCAGCCAGAATCCATCCTCATGTGGGCGTACCCATAGATGTTCAGCGGTATATTGCAAATGCTCAGGGATTTTCATGGAAAGCTCAGAAGATAAATATCGTCTTATTTTCGCATAAACCAGCTAAGTCAGTGTATCGCGAGATTTTTTTATGATTCTCTATTAAGAAAGTTTATAAACTTCCGTTGCTATGTAAATGACAAATCAAAGTTTTTTGGATATTATTCTTCTCGACCATTGAACGGGGTGGGCGTGACATCATGCGTAAAATTACACTATTACTGACAATGCTGGCGTTGTGCATGCCGCCCGTATTGTCTTATGCGGCAGACAAAAAGCCGCAAAAGACAGCTGCCAGCAAAACCAAGGCGAGCAAAAAGGTCGTTGCGCAGAAAAAAACCAAGACCAAAGTCGCCAAGAAAAATGAGGCGAGTGGTCGTATCATCAGTACGATACGTTCAAACAGTGCTGTTGCTGTGGCAAGCCCAAGTGCAGGCGTATTCAAGGATGATGCGGCTGGCTTGAAGCTGGCTTCAAGCAAGGCCATGATCGTGAATCAGGATTCAGGCGAGATCCTCTATGCCAAGGGCACTGATATTGCTTCTCCCATCGCTTCCCTGACCAAGCTGATGACGGCGATGGTGGTGCTGGACGCTCGATTGGATATGGACGAAAAACTGCATGTGACGCGTGAAGACATTGATACTCTCAAGGGTACTGGTTCGCGCATGCCGATTGGTGCTGCCCTGACACGTGCAGAAATGTTGCAGCTGGCGCTGATGGCTTCTGAAAACCGTGCAGCTTCAGCGCTGGGACGTCATTACCCAGGCGGTGTTGAATCATTTGTCGCAGCGATGAATGCCAAGGCATTGCAGCTGGGGATGTTGCATTCTCGCTTTGCTGACCCCACTGGCTTGAACAGTGCCAATGTCTCGACTGCAGAAGACTTGGTGAAAATGGTGCGTGCTGCATATCAATATCCCGAGATTCGACATGTATCGACCAGCAGCTCTTATGCGGTGCCTGTGAGCAACACGCGAGCACCCTTGCAATACGTGAATAGCAATGTACTGGTGCGTAATAGCGACTGGGTGATTGGACTATCCAAGACTGGCTATATCAACGAAGCCGGGCGTTGTTTGGTCATGCAGGCTCAAGTGGGTGGGCAGCCGCTTATCATCGTCTTGCTGGATTCTTTCAGCAAAAATGCCCGTGTAGGTGATGCCCAGAAAATCCGCAAATGGATAGAAAGCAGTACTAACCATCGTCACGCGAGCTAGTCGATGAAGCCTAGTTGAATTAATATCTGAGGAATAATAAAAAAGCGGCATAAGCCGCTTTTTTATTGCCTTGAATTCCTGTGGCGATGTTACTCGTCGTCCGCGGTTTTTTTCTTGCGTGTCGTGGTCGTGGATTTCTTGGCTTTTGTGCTGGTGGTGGCTTTCTTCGCTGAAGCCTTGGAAGTCGCCTTGGTTTTCTTGGCGGGAGCATCCTTGGCCGCCTTGGCTGCCAACAGTTCCAGGGCCTGCTCCATGGTCAGGCTTTCAGGTTCCTGGCTTTTGGGTAGCGTCGCGCGTAGCTTGCCGTGTTGTACGTAGGGGCCGAAGCGTCCTGAGTAGATGGCAATCGTCCCTTCTTCCGTTGGGTGAGCGCCGAGTTCCTTGATTGGCGCAGGGCCTGCGTTGGCTTGCGCCAATAGCTCAACCGCGCGTGGCATATCAATGTCAAAAACGCTGTCGCTCTTGGGAATGGATTTGAACTTGCCGTCATGATTGACATAAGGTCCAAAGCGCCCGATGTTGGCAACGATTTTCTTGCCGGTTTCTGGGTGTTGGCCCAGGTCGCGTGGCAATGCGATCAGTTTTAGCGCAGTCTCCATATCTATGCTGGCCGCAGAGATTTCCTTGGGAATGCTCACACGCTTCGGTTTTTTCTTGCTGTCTGCTTCGGGTAGGCCGATTTGTAGGTAAGGACCATAGGGGCCATTGAGCAAGAGGATATCTTTGCCACTTTCCGGCTCTTGACCGATGACTGTTGGTTCGTTGTTGTTGCTATTGGCGCTTGGGTTGCGGATATAGTCGCACTCGGGGAAGCCTGAGCAGCCAATAAACTTGCCAAAGCGCCCGAGACGCGATTGCAGCGGTTTGCCACATTTCGGGCATGGCTCGTCCAGCACTTCCACGCCAGGACGCTCTACATTGCTTTTTTCCTGAATCTGGTTGCTGAAGCCTTGCCAGAAATCATTGAGCACAGGAATCCATTCACGTCCGCCTTCGGCGATATCGTCAAGCTCGTTTTCGAGGTTGGCAGTAAAGCCGTAGTCGACATAGCGTGTGAAGTGCTCAGTGAGAAATTTGTTCACCACGCGGCCTACATCCGTAGGTGTGAAGCGCTTTTTATCGAGCAGGACATATTCGCGGTCTTGCAGGGTAGAAATGATGCTGGCATAAGTGGAAGGACGGCCAATACCGAATTCTTCCAGAGCCTTGACCAAACTGGCTTCAGAATAGCGTGGTGGCGGTTCGGTGAAGTGCTGGTCACCAAAGATTTTCTGCACCGCGAGCACTTCACCTGTTTCCAGGTGTGGCAGCTTGCTTTCGCCTTCTTCTTCCTCGTCGTCCACACCTTCCATGTAAACAGCAATAAAGCCCGGGAATACCAGAGTCTGGCCAGTGGCACGGAACAGATTGGCCTCACTGCCAACCGCAAGGTCTATACTCACAGCATCAAATTTGGCCTGCGTCATCTGGCATGCTAATGCGCGCTTCCAAATCATTTCATACAGCTTGAACTGCTCATCCGTCAGGTAGGCACGAACGCTGGCTGGAGTACGCGTAATATCGGTCGGGCGTATCGCCTCGTGCGCTTCCTGTGCATTCTTCGCCTTGGTCTTATACATGATGGGCGACTTTGGCAGGTAGTCGGCAGCAAAATTTTTCTTGATATAGTCACGAATCTGCATCACCGCTTCGGCGGCCAGGCTGAAGCTGTCGGTACGCATATACGTAATGAGGCCGACAGTGCCGCTACCGATGTCGATACCTTCATACAGTTGCTGTGCGACGCGCATGGTGCGGCTGGTGGTGAAGCCCAGCTTGCGCACGGCTTCCTGTTGCAACGTGGAAGTTGTGAATGGTGCTGCCGGACTGCGGCTGCGCTGTTTCTTTTCGACACGTGTAACCGTGGTCTTGCCAGCGCTGGCGGCGAGCAGTTTGCCGACAATGCCTTGTTGTTGCTCCTGGCTGGTGACGGTAAATTGCTCTACCTTCTGACCATCAAGCTGTACCAGCCTGGCATCGAACACATGCTGGTGTTTGGCTGATTCGAGGTGGATAGTCCAGTATTCCTGGCTGGTGAAGGCCTCGATTTCGAGCTCGCGTTCGACAATCAGGCGTAGCGCCGGGCTTTGCACGCGGCCAGCGGAGAGGCCGCGACGGATTTTCTTCCAGAGCAATGGCGACAGGTTAAAGCCAACCAGGTAATCCAGCGCCCGACGCGCCTGCTGGGCGTTGACCAGCGGCATGGAGATGTCGCGCGGTTCGTCAATCGCGTGCTGTACCGCATTCTTGGTGATTTCGTGAAACACCACGCGTTTCAGCAGCTTGTCCTTAAGCAGCTTCTTGCTTTTGAGGATTTCGGCAATATGCCAGGAAATAGCTTCTCCTTCGCGATCCGGGTCGGTGGCGAGGTAGATGGCATCGGCATTCTTGACTGCTTTGGCAATGGCATCCACATGGCGCGAGTTGCGGTCGATCACTTCATACTTCATGGCGAAGTCATGCTCCGGATCGACGGCTCCCGTCTTGGGAATCAGGTCGCGCACGTGTCCATAAGAGGCCAGAACCTCAAAATCCTTGCCCAGATATTTTTGCAGGGTCTTGGCTTTGGAAGGTGATTCAACGATCAGCAGTTTTGACATGGACACACAATTTGTGGGATGCGGAGCGGCAGATGATAAGAGTAAATTGCTTGCTACACAAGAAAGCGCTGTAAATTTAGGTGCTTGCCGACAGCACTTTCTTGTTTTGGAGGGAGTGTTTAAGCGATGTTACGTTTGAACTCGATGCGCGAACCTTCGCTAGAAACCAAGCTCAGGGCCGGATTGTTTTCCTTGTCGATGTCGCCAAACAATGGGTCTTCGTCTTCTACCTTGGTTTGCGACATATGCTTGAAATCATAAAGATCGGTATCACCCAGGTGTGATGGCTCTACATTGCAGATAGCGCGGAAGATATTGTTGACGCGTCCAGGCTGCTCACGTTCCCAGGCTTGCAGCATGTCCTTCACCTTCTGGCGTTGCAGGTTTTCCTGTGAGCCGCAGAGATCGCAAGGGATGATGGGGAAACTCATGCTGCGTGCATAGCTGGCAATATCTTTTTCTGCGCAATAAGCCAGTGGGCGGATAACGTGGAACTCGCCTTTGTTGGTGGCTAGTTTAGGCGGCATGGCCTTCATCTTGGCGCCGAAAAACATATTGAGGAACAAGGTTTCAACGATGTCGTCTCTATGGTGGCCGAGGGCGATCTTGTTTGCTCCAAGCTCTTGTGCGGTACGGTAGATGATGCCGCGACGTAGGCGCGAACACAGCGAGCAAGTGGTTTTGCCTTCAGGAATCTTTTCCTTGACGATGGAGTAGGTGTCGGCTTCGACAATACGGTGTTCCACGCCAAGCTGTGCGAGGTAAGCAGGCAAAATGTGCTCGGGGAAGCCCGGTTGCTTTTGATCCAGGTTCATGGCGATAAGCCTGAAATTGACGGGCGCGCGTTCCTGCAAAGCCAGCAACATCATGAGCATGGTGTAGGAGTCCTTGCCACCGCTCATGCAGACGAGGATTGTGTCGCCTTCCTCTATCATGTTGTAGTCGCCAATCGCCTTACCAGTGGCGCTGATCAAGCTGTTGCGCAGCTTGAGGAAACTATTGGAGGCGTCGTCGGGGTAGTGTTTGATCATGATGAATGAATACTTTTAAAGATTGAGTGAGCGTCCGCCATCGACGGCGATCACATGTCCGGTAATGAAAGGGGCGTCTTGCAACAGAAAGCGCACAGCCTTGGCAACATCATCGCCTTCGCCAATCCGCTTCAGCAGTGTCTGCGAGATCACGCGCTGGCGATACACCTCGTCAAACTGCGGGTTGTTCTCAGGCCATAACACTGGCCCGGGTGCGACGGCGTTGACCCTGACTTCGGGTGCCAGCTCATGTGCGAGGGATTTGGTTAAGGTCACCAGCCCAGCCTTGGCGACGCTATAGACGATATAGCCCTTTTTGGGCCGCTCTACATGCATATCGGTGATATTGATAATGGTGCCGTGGGTTTTTTTCAGTTCAGGCGCTGCCGCTTGGGACAGAAATAGGGGTGCCTTCAGATTGGGGCCGATCAGGTCTTCCCATTGGTGCTCGTTGATTGTGCCCAACTCGCTGGGATAATAGCTGGAGGCATTGTTGATCAGTGCATCCAGCCGGCCAAAGTGCTGCACGGTTTCCTGCACCAGCTTGGGCAGTACGCTGAGTCTTAGCAAATCTCCCTGAATGATCGCGACAGAGTTTGGGCGTTGCAGGTTAAGCTCCGTTTGCAGAGTGCGTGCCTCGTCATCCGAGCTGCGATAATGGATCATTAGTTGCGCGCCACCGGCATGCAACAGGCGGCAAATCGCCGCACCGACGCGTTTAGCACCGCCAGTGATCAAAATAACTTTATTTTCCAGAGAGGAATCCACCAAATGTTCCAGATCGCATCGATATTCGGGAAGAACGCGAGATTATAATCTAATACCATGAATATCTCTGCCTTACCTCTTCCTGATAGCCAGGCGATTGCCCATAGCGCTCAATTGCTTGCGTTGATTCGCGACGAATTAGCCGCTGCTGGCGGCTGGATCAGCTTTGCACATTATATGGAGCTGGCGTTATACGCCCCTGGCCTGGGTTATTACAGTGCGGGAGCAACAAAATTTGGCGAAGCCGGTGATTTCGTCACCGCGCCGGAAATGACGCCATTGTTCGGCCACACCCTGGCACGGCAGGTAATGGAGGTGTTGGCGCAGACGGGCGGTAGTGTGCTTGAGCTCGGCGCCGGGCGTGGCAGGCTGGCTGCAGCCATTCTGGAGGAAATGCAGCGTGCGGATAGATTGCCGGATCAATACCTGATCCTAGAAGTCAGCGCGGATTTGCAAGCCGTGCAAAAGCAGCACTTGCAGGCTGTGCTTTCTCCTATGCTGTATGAGCGACTGTGCTGGTTGGATGCCTTGCCTGAGAGCTTCACCGGAGTGATGCTTGCCAATGAAGTGCTGGATGCTGTTCCTGTGCATGTGATCAGCAAGTACGGCACAGGGTGGCAGGAGATGGGGGTGGCGGCGGATGATCAAGCAGGCTTGATGCTGATGCCCCGGGAGCTACTGAATCAGGCTTTGGTCGCTGGCATTGATACGCTTGTCTTGCCAGGGTCTTACCAGACGGAAGTGAGTCCGGCAGCCCGTGCGCTGGTGGCAAGCCTGGCACACTGCCTGCGACAGGGCGTGCTGTTGTTCATTGATTATGGGTTTTCACGGGCGGAGTACTACCATCCGCAGCGCCAACAGGGCACATTGATGTGCCATTACCGCCATCATGCGCATCCTGATCCATTCTTTCATCCTGGCTTGCAGGATATTACCGCTCATGTGGATTTCTCTGCCATGGCCGAGGCAGGCCAAGCGCAAGGCCTGCAATTGCTGGGATATTGTGGACAGGCGCAATTCCTCATCAATTGTGGCATCACCGACCTGATGTTGCGCGTGCCAGCGCATGATCTCAAGCAATATGCACCGCTGGCCAGCCAGGCGCAAAAGCTCTTGTCGCCTGCGGAAATGGGCGAGTTGTTCAAGGTGTTAGCTTTGGGCAGAGGTGTCGCGCCGCTCTCGGGTTTTGTTCGCGGTGACCGTTCGCATACCCTATAATCGCGGTTTTTTCAGTGGTTGAGTCAAGCATGGATCAAGAGGCAGCAAACAAGGAAAATATCAGCAAGGAAGAGCTCGCGAAGCGCCCCATCCGTAGCTTTGTATTGCGCCAGGGGCGCTTGACCCATGGCCAGCAACGTGCCCTGGATGAATTAATGCCGGTATTTGGTGTGCCTTATGCACCGTCGTTGATCGACTTGAATGCGCTATTTGGGCGTGATGCCAGCCTGAAAGTCCTGGAAATTGGCTTTGGTATGGGCGATAGTACGGCCAAAATTGCGCAGACTCAGCCTGAGCGTGATTTCCTTGGGGTAGAAGTGCATGCTCCTGGGGTTGGCAGTCTGCTCAAGCAGATTGGAGAATTGGAACTCAAGAACCTGCGCATCGTTCAGCACGATGCGGTGGAAGTGTTAAAACACATGATTCCTGATGCGAGCCTGGATGGCGTGCATATTTTCTTCCCCGATCCTTGGCACAAAAAGCGCCATCACAAGCGCCGGTTGATCCAGGCTGAGTTCGTCAAGCTGCTATGCAGCAAGTTGAAAGCGGGCGCTTACCTGCACGTGGCGACAGATTGGCAGGAGTATGCCGAGTGGGTGCTGGATGTGTTGCAGCAGGAATCCTTGCTGGAAAACACTGCACAAGATTACGCCCCCAAGCCTGACTATCGTCCGTTGACCAAGTTCGAGAACCGCGGCATCAAGCTAGGCCACGGCGTCTGGGACATCATCTTCCGGCGTAAATAACCAGCGCCCGATCACCGCTTCAGCTTCCTCCACGCCTTGTTTTTTCAGGCTGGAGAATAGCTGTACGCTGCAATTTCCCCAGTTTGCCTCAAGCTCTTTTCTGACCTGCTGCAATGTCTGGTTGGCTGCCTGGCGCGATAGCTTGTCCGACTTGGTCAACAAGGCATGGATGGGTTTACCGCTTGGGCTGTACCAATCCAGCATCTGGCGATCCAGCGGAGTAAGTGGATGGCGGCAGTCCATCACCAAGACTAGCCCACCAATGCACGGACGCTGACTCAAGTAGTTGGCCAGCGTGAGCTGCCAGTGCTTGCGCATGGCCTCCGGCACCTTGGCATAACCATAGCCAGGCAAGTCCACCAGGAAGCGCTCGTTCCCTAAGCTGAAGAAGTTGATGAGTTGGGTGCGCCCGGGTTGTTTACTGACAAATGCCAGTCGATTGTGGTTGGCAAGCGTGTTGAGTGCGCTGGATTTGCCAGCGTTGGAACGTCCGGCAAAGGCAACTTCAACACCAGCAGGAGGTGGAAGGTCGCTGAGCTTGTGTGCGGAGATGTAGAAAGTGGCGTTTTGAAACAAAGGCATGGATTCGGCAGGGGTATCGTCGGAAAGGGAAAAATATTAGCACGAAGTAGGGTTTTTTATATAAAATGCGACCCTATTCGCAGTATTGGTATCTGAAAAGAACTTTAGGAGTGGCTATGTTGTTGCGTAAATATGCGGTACTGATCATGAGTGCCATGATGCTGGCAACTGCAGCAGTTTCGCATGCAGAAGATGACGACGATGAAGATGATGTCGTAAGCAAAGTACCTGCTCAGGCCCAGATTTGTGCTGGATGTCACGGTCCTGACGGCAATAGCATGGTGCCTATGTTCCCGAAAATCGCTGGTCAGCATGCTGCATACCTAGAAAAGCAGTTGAAGAATATCAAGGCCAATGTGCGCATGAGCCCAGTCATGATGGGCATTGTTGCTCCGTTGAGCGATGAAGATATGGCAGTGGTCGCTGAACATTATGCCAAGCAGGCCCCACGTTCTACGCCATCTGTGAGCAATGGCCCAGGGTCGATAGGTGAAAAGATTTTCAAGACAGGCATTCCTGGTGCGGGTGTTCCAGCATGTGCTTCCTGTCATGGTGCTAATGGGGAAGGTATTGCGCCTGGCTTCCCACGTTTGGCTGGCCAGCATGCCAACTACACAACTAGCCAGGTAAAAGCTTTCCGTGATGGTCAACGCAAGAACGACGCTGCCAAGATGATGCGCATGGTATCTGCCAAGATGACGGATGCCGATATTGCTGCAGTCGCTGATTATATTCAGGGTTTGAAGTAAAATCTGGCAGCTTATTGCACAAGTCTGACAACCAAAAGCCAAGTGCGAGCGTTAAGGGTGGCAATAGCCGCCCTTATTTTTTATATCGTCAGGCTGCAACCAATCATCGATATCTAAGGTCTCACCTCAAATTTTTTGAATGGTCTTGTTTTGAAATCCGTACAGTCCCATAGGCATAGGTTATACGAGCTGCTGAGTTCCATGCGTTTTGCGGTGAGCGTATTGGTCGTGCTTGGCATTGCCTCAATTATCGGGACAGTGCTTAAGCAGAATGAACCTTATACCAATTACGTGGTGCAATTTGGCCAGTTCTGGTTTGAGTTTTTCGAGTTTCTCGGCCTGTACGATGTATACCACTCAGGCTGGTTTCTGGTCATTCTGGTTTTTCTGGTTCTTTCCACCTCACTCTGTATTTATCGCAATACGCCCCTGATGTTGCGGGAGTTGCGCGCATTCCGTGAAACGGCAAAAGAGGTTTCACTGCGTAGTTTCAGTCATCAGTATGAGTACCACACTCCCTATTCCACTGAGGAAACAACCTCGCGCTTGGCAAAATTCCTGACGCAGCACGGCTTTCGCTATAAGACGGTCGCGCAGGAAGATGGCGGGCACTTGCTTGCCGCCAAGGCGGGTAGTTATCAGCGCCTGGGATATATCCTTACGCATGCGGCCATCGTTATTATTTGTATTGGTGGCCTCATGGATGGCAACCTGGTATTCAAGGCGCAAGAGCTACTGGGATATAAGGTCGTGGAAACGCGGGACATCCCCGAGCGCAAGGTGCCGGCTGAAAGCCGCATGTCACCTGCCAATCTTTCTTTCCGTGCCAATATGACCTTGCCTGAAGGTGCCGGTGCCAACGCCGCATTTATGCGGGTGAGGGATGGTTATCTGGTGCAGGATCTGCCATTTAGCATTGTGCTGAAAGCGTTCCGCATCGAGCATTATGAAACTGGGCAGCCCAAGTCGTTCGAGAGCGATGTCATGATCATCGACCCGGAACATGAGGAGCCGATCACGGCAACTATTAAGGTCAATCATCCTTTGATCTACAAAGGTGTCGCGATTTATCAGTCGGATTTTGGCGATGGCGGCTCCAAGCTTGATTTCAAAGTGTGGAACCTACTCGGAAGCCATGCGGACAATATTCCATTCTCCGGCAATGTGTTCAATAAATATGATGTGAGTGGTGGCAATAGCCCATTGAGCGTCGAGTTATCTGATTTCCGTCTGTTCAATATCCTGAATCTTTCTACTGATGGTAAGGGTAAGCCACGCAATGTGGGGCCGAACGTTACCTTCAAGGTTCGCGATGCTGAGGGCCAGGCGCATGAGTACGTGAATTACATGAATCCGCTGATATTGGATGGGCGGCAATATTTCCTCTCCGGCATGCGCTCCATGCAGCAGGATAGCTATCGTTACTTGCGCATACCTGCGGATGATGCAGGCAGTATCGATGGGTACATGAACTTCCGTGCGGCCATGTTTGACCAATCGCTGTATCCTGAAATCGTGCGCCGTGTTTCGCAATTGGCTTTATCCAGCCATAGCGAGCTGAATACGGAAACGCGGAGCAGGTTCGAGGCCAGTGTCATGCAATTGTTGCAGGCATTCAGCCAGGGTGGTTTCGGCAAGGTGGCAGAGATGATTGACGAAGCCGTACCAGAGGCGCAACGGGCAGGTGCGGCACAGGCTTATGTCAAGGTAGTTACTACAGCGGCTTTTGCAGCACATGCCATCAGTCGTGAGCGTGCAGGCTTGCCTCCTGCCGAAAACGGTGATGCCTTGCAGTTTTTCATCGAGGATAGCTTGCATGCGATCAGCGATAGCTTCCATTATGGAGCACCGCTATATCTGCAATTGAGCGGGTTCGACCATCGCCAGTCTAGTGGTTTGCAATTGACACGCTCACCAGGCAAGGTGCTGGTGTATTCTGGATCGGTATTATTGGTGTTGGGCATTTTTGCCATGATTTATATTCGCGAGCGCCGTATCTGGCTGCTGGTGAAGCCGGAAAACAATCGTGTGCTATTTGCCATGTCGGCTAACCGCAAGAACCGTGATTTCGATATTGAATTCGACAAGATGCGCGACAAGCTCGCGCGCCTGCTGGAAAACCAGCACGTGTGACATCTGTCACGTAACCAACATGCATTGAGGTTGATGATGAAAACTGCCTATATGGAAGATGTGCCGGAACCATTCTTCAAGCGCTTGGGGCTGCTGGATTGGGGCTATGCGTTGCTGTTGTTGCTGGGTGGCTTGTTTGCCTTCCAGCAATACGCTGAGTTCATGGATGCTTATGAAGTCGGTATCTTGTTTGGATCGGTTGCCTTGTTTAGCTGGCTAGGCTGGCAATGGAAGCCAGTGCGCACCTTGTTGCTGGTAGTTGCAGCAATCAGCCTTGGTGCCATACAGCTCTACAATGGCAGCCAGGCCAGTGTAGAGCAAGTGTTCCTCCTCAAGTTCTTGTTTGCCAGCCAGTCTGCCATTATGTGGATGAACGTACTGTTTGTCCTGGCCATGCTGGCTTATTGGCTGGGCTTGTTTGCGCGTTCTGCCTTTGCCTCCAAGGTAGGGTCGGGTTTGACTTGGTCTGCTGTAGTCATGGGCTTCATCGGGCTCATGGTACGTTGGTACGAGTCTTACCTGATTGCTCCCGATGTCGGGCATATCCCCATCAGCAACCTTTATGAAGTGTTTATCCTCTTCTGCCTGATCACCGCGCTGGCTTATCTTTATTACGAAGGCCGCTATGCCACGCGCCAGTTGGGTGGCTTTGTGCTGATCGTGATCAATGCCGCGGTCGGCTTTATACTCTGGTATACCTTTGATCGCCAGGCGTATGAAATCCAGCCACTGGTGCCAGCACTACAATCTTACTGGATGAAAATCCATGTGCCAGCAAACTTCATCGGCTATGGCACATTTGCACTGGCAGCGATGGTGGCTGCGGCTTATCTGCTGGTGAGCAAGGGTATTCTTGCTTCACGTCTGCCCAGCCTGGAAGTGCTGGATGATCTGATGTACAAGGCGATTTCTGTTGGTTTTGCATTCTTTACCATTGCCACCATCCTTGGTGCCATGTGGGCGGCAGAGGCATGGGGCGGTTACTGGTCGTGGGATCCTAAAGAAACCTGGGCCTTGATTGTCTGGCTCAACTATGCGGCTTGGTTGCACCTGCGGCTCGTCAAGGGGCTGCGCGGCCCTATCTTGGCCTGGTGGGCACTGGTTGGTCTAGTAGTCACTACCTTTGCTTTCCTTGGGGTGAACATGTTCCTGTCTGGTTTGCATTCTTATGGTGAGTTATAAGTGATTTCATATAAAAAAGGCCGCAGTGATGCGGCCTTTTTTATTGCTTCATGCAGCGGTTATGCATGGTTGAGTTTTTTGCTATTTCATTGCTAGCCTGAAGCATACTTGTCGTGGCTGGTTGTTTACCAGTGAGAGCTGGTAGCCTGCTTGTTGTGCTTGGCGTCCAGCCTGATATAGCCCGATGCCCAGCCCACCTTCGGAGCGGATACGCTTGCGGAAGAGGCTGGTGGCCACATCATCCGGCATCGGGTTGCCGCTATCTGTGACTTCGACAAACACCTGTTCATTCATCACCACATGAGCGTGGATAAGAATTTCAGGTGCTTGCCTGGCCTTGGCTAGGGCATTTTGTAGCAGGTTATCTACCACGCTGTCCCACACTTCGCTATCGATTTTGCATTCGCTATCCAGCATGATGGATTCGCTGAAGCTGATGCGCGTGCCGTTGTAGCGTTGCTGCAGATTGTCCCACCATTCTAGTAGGGGCAGCATGCGTGTGGCCTCGTTGCGCGGCGCTCCCAGTTTGTCCAGCGTCAATGCCAGGCGTTGGTTAAGGAGTGGCAACTGTTTACGAATCAGCGCTACCAGGCGATCGTTATCTGCTTCTGTTGCTTGTTCCGCAGCGCTGCATAGTGCGTTCATGGATTGCACGATGTTTTTCATGTCGTGTGTGAGTCGTGCGCCGGTTTCATAGATGGCCTGCATATAAGTGTTTTGCAGCAAGGCCTCCTCGCGGCGCTTCGCTTCATGAAACTCTCCCAGGATTTGCGTGAGTAGCTTGAGATGGATGATAAGGGCGGGCGTGAGGGGCCAGCGGCTATAAAGCGTGAGGTGGAAATCGTGAAACTCAAGATCGGCATGGTAAGGTGCCTGGGCACCAAATTCGCCCTCATCCTCTTCGGTTTGCCAAGTTCCGCCTGCCACCCAGGGCAGGGTCTCCACTTCATTCATGGCGGCATGCATAAATTCCTTGGCGCTGGTTTCTCGTTCGGCAAGTTCTGCAATATTCTTGATCCAGCGCTCGAATGGCAAGCCGACACTCAGCAGATAGCGTGATAGCAGCTGCCCGATGCCGCTAAAGCCTGCGCGCGGGTTCCATAGCCAGCTGGCCAGTACCAATGCGCCTGCCAGGCCAAATACTACCCACACCACCACTTCTGCATAATCTGCCTCAGTGGTGCGCGAGATCGTGACAATACTCAGGATGAGTGTCACCGAAAGCAGGAACAACAACAGAGTGTAGAAAAAGTCGAGGATAGGCGCATGCTGATGGGTTTCTTGCTTGACACGCAGAAACAAGATCACCAGTGGCAGGATGGGCAGCAGGTAAAGCATCAGGAAAGCTGCTACTTCTATTGCCGTATCGGCATCTAGTAAATGAGGGATGACCCACAGTAACAGGGCTGAAAGCAGATACGTGGCGGCGAATAAGTAACTGAGGCGCGAGGTCTGCGCAGTTGCCGAGAAGATGCGCCCGCCTAGCAGACCAAACAAGGCAGAAAGCCAGATAGCAAGTAACCACCAACTGACAAACGTAGCGAGCAAGATGCCGCCTGCCGCAAACAAGAGAATGGCCTGCGCTGAAAGCTTTTCCTTGGTTTGCCAGATCGGTTGCCAGATCAGGAACAAGCCGTAATGGCAGAGCAGGAGGCCTTTTTGCAACGGGTCATCAAAACCCCAAAGCATAACGCCGTGCAGGCTTAACAACATCAATCCTAACATCCACTGTTGCATGGTAGATGCGCTGGGGCGGTAGGCGTTGCTAAGGCTGTTCAGACTGGCCATGAAATAAAGGTATCTCTAGTAATGAGTGTCGTAATTTTGTCACTATAGACGAAATCTCAACACTTTGATGCAGGATTTTCTCTTGTGGGGCGTGCAGAGAATCGGTCTGTAAGCCTTGTGCTAGCTGAGTTGGATGCATATTGGGTACCGCCAGTGGTTGGCACGGGAGTTGCATATCTCATACCAACTTATTTATTAGAAGCTGTCATCTTGGCAACTTCATGCAAGGATCTTATATGAAAAAAACATCCGGCTTTACGCTGATCGAGCTGGCGATAGTCCTGGTGATTATCGGCCTGCTGCTGGGCGGCGTGCTTAAGGGGCAGGAGTTGATTAATAGCGCCAAGGCGAAAAGCATGGCGAATGATTTCAAGAATACGCAAATACTACTTTATGCCTATCAAGATAAATTCAGGGCTTTACCTGGCGATGATGCCAATGTAGCTAATCATGTGACGAATGGGGTGCTTGCTACAACCGGTGGTACAGTAGGCAATGCCAGAATTGAAGGTACGTGGGATTCTGTAATTACTACCGATGAATCGTATTTATTTTGGCAGCATGTGCGACTAGCAGGTTTGGCCTCTGGCTCAACTGTTATCGGGGATCAAGCGTATATTCCGAGAAATGCGGATGGTGGACGGTTAGGAATTCAGAGCATCAATGGATTTAGTACAATTACTGATGCTGGTGTGAATTCTATGGTTGGTGCATTTGTTGTTTGTTCTGGCGGGGTTGTGGGACGTCTAGCAAAACAAATTGATGTTTTGTTGGATGATGGCGTCACCAATTCTGGCAATGTGCGGGTAGTGGCCGATGGTGTGCCGGGGCCATCTTTAGCAAATGCTAATGTACCCGATGGAAATATGTTTACAGTATGCATGTCTTTTTAGTGATCATCTATTGATAAAGCCCGCATTTGCGGGCTTTTACTTTTTCAGCGTTATGAACTCGAGCGCTTTTGCATTAAAATAGTCGGCTAATCAAAAAAGTAGCGATCATGAGCGACAACATCGTCGAAATCGACAACTTATCTTTTGGATACAAAACGCGCCTGCTGCACAAAGGGATCAACATGAAGTTCCCGCGTGGCAAGGTGGTAGCCATCATGGGTGGGAGCGGCAGTGGTAAGACTACGCTGTTACGCTTGATCGGTGGGCAGTTGAAGCCATCGGGTGGTGAGGTGCGGGTGACCGGCAAGGTGGTGCATGAGCAGGATCGCAAGGGCCTGCATGCATTGCGCCGCAAGATGGGTATGCTATTTCAGCAAGGCGCTTTGTTCACTGATCTCTCCGTGTATGAGAATGTGGCTTTTCCCATTCGAGAGCATACTGATCTGCCGGAATCCATGATCCGCGATTTGGTCATGATGAAGCTTAATGCTGTTGGGCTGCGTGGCGCACGTGATCTCAAGGCGACTGAGCTTTCCGGTGGCATGGCGCGACGTGTGGCGTTGGCACGTGCTGTAGCGCTTGATCCATCCATCATCATGTATGACGAGCCGTTTGCTGGCTTGGATCCAATTTCGATGGCGGTGACCTGTAACCTGATCCGCAGCCTCAATGATGCGTTGGGTGCCACCTCCATCATTGTCACGCATGATGTGGAGGAGGTGTTTGCCTTTGCTGATTATGTATATTTTGTCGCTGATGGTGTGGTGGCTGCAGAGGGCTCTCCAGAGGATCTGCGCAAATCCGAGTTGCCATTTGTTCACCAATTTGTACATGGTGAAGTCGATGGCCCTGTGCCTTTCCACTATGCAGCCCCTGACTACAGGCAGGATATCTTGAGGAGTGCGAATGTTTAGTGCAGTGGCGAATGTGTTGCGTGGTATCGGCCACCGCGTCATTGATCGTATCTGGCGCTTCGGCTCCAGCTTGCGCTTTTTCTTTTATGTGCTGATCTATTCGGGCGAAAGCTTCCGGCGCTTGCACCTGACCATACGCGAGATTTATGCGACGGGTGTGCTGTCGTTGATTATTATCCTGGTGTCGGCATTTTTTGTCGGTATGGTGCTGGCGTTGCAGGGTTACAACACCTTGCAGCGTTATGGCTCTTCCGAGGCTATCGGTGTGTTGGTGGCCTTGTCGCTGGTGCGTGAACTGGGGCCAGTAGTGACGGCACTCTTGTTTGCCGGTCGTGCCGGAACAGCGATTACTGCGGAAATCGGCCTGATGAAGGCTACCGAGCAGTTATCTGCGATGGAGATGATGGCGGTGAGCCCAGTCGGGCGCGTGGTGGCTCCGCGATTCTGGGCTGGCGTTATTTCAATGCCTTTGCTAGCAGCCTTGTTTTCCATGGTGGGCGTGCTGGGAGGTTACCTCGTGGCAGTACCACTGATAGGTGTTGATGCTGGTGCATTCTGGTCACAAATGCAGGCTAGCGTGGATTGGCGTGAAGATATTGTGAATGGGGTGATCAAGAGTGTAGTGTTTGGCATCGCTTGTACCATGATCGCCTTGTTTGAAGGGTTTGATGCGCCGCCGACGGCAGAAGGTGTTAGCCGTGCGACGACGCGCACTGTGGTGAATTCATCACTGGCAGTGTTGGGTCTTGATTTTGTAATGACTTCGTTCATGATTGTTGCGTAAACGCAACACACTGGAGAAAAGATGGAACGTACAACAATTGATCTTTGGGTCGGTGTTTTTGTTGCAGCAGGTGCTGCTGCACTGTTTGGTTTGGCTTTGAAAGTAGGTAATTTTAATAGCGCTACCTTGGGGGAAACCTACAGTGTGACGGGAGCTTTTGAGAATATTGGTAGTCTCAAGCCACGTGCACCGGTGAAAAGTGCTGGTGTGGTGGTTGGGCGTGTAGACAGTATCAAGTTCGATCCCGAGACGTATGAAGCGCTGGTGACAGTCAAGGTCGACAAACGGTATCCTTTCCCCAAGGATACGTTTGCCAATATCTATACTGCTGGCTTGCTGGGTGAGCAGTACATCGGCCTGGAAGCCGGTGGTGATGACAAGATGCTGCAGAATGGTGACAAGTTCAGCAAGACACAAGATGCTGTAGTGCTGGAAAAGATGATCAGCCAGTTCCTCTACAGCAAGGCATCGGAATCAGACGACAAGTAAGTCGAGCGATAACTAAAGAGGCGGAGTAAGTATGCAAAAGATGATGAAGTGGATGGTCGCAATGGCGTTTGTCGGTTGCGCAAATCTGGCGATGGCAGAAATAGCACCTGATGCCTTGGTAAAGAAAACAGCGGAAGATGTGCTTGCTGTCGTGAAGCAGGATAAGGACATCCAGGCCGGTAACCAAAGCAAGATTTTTGCATTGGCAGAAGAAAAAATCCTGCCTAACTTTAACTTTGACCGTGTGTCGCGCTTGGTGCTGGGCAAGGCTTGGGGTAAGGCTTCTGCTGAGCAGAAGAAGGCTTTCCAGGAAGAGTTCCGCAGCTTGTTGCTACGCACCTATGCCACTGCACTGTCTAAATATCGCAACCAGACCATTGAATACAAGCCATTTCGTGCGCAGCCTAGTGACACCGATGTGACCGTGAAAACCCAGATTCTCCAACCCGGTGGTCAGCCTGTTGCTGTGGATTACAGTCTGGAAAAAAATGGCGAAAGCTGGAAGGTATATGACATCACGATTGAAGGCGTCAGCCTGGTGACCAACTATCGCGGTCAATTTAGCAACGAGATTCGTCAAGGTGGCCTGGATGGTTTGATCCAGAAGCTGGCTGCCAAGAATCAGGAATCCAACAAGTAAACGAAGAGTAGAACTTGGCACAGATTCAACAACAAGGAAGTCGCTGGCTAATCAGCGGTGATATGACCATCAATCAGGTCGATGTGTTGCTGGCTGAAAGCAAGGCTTTGCAGATGCCTGCTGCACTGGAGGTTGATCTTGCCCAGGTGGTAGAGGTGGATACCGTGGCACTCAGCCTGATCTTTGAGTGGCTACGTCATGCTGCCGCGAATAAGGCCAATATCAAGCTGGTCAATTTGCCAGCCAATCTTGTCAGCTTGGCGACGCTATATGGCGTGCTAGAGTTGATTCCACAATCAGGCGTTAGCCACAGCCATTGAGTTTTGGGGCTTCGGCCCCAATTTCTATTCATGATTCCCGCAATCAATATTCAGCAGGTGCACAAGCGTTTTGGCGATTTACATGCGCTAAAAGGGATAGACTTGTCTATCGAGCAAGGCGAATTTTTTGCGTTGCTGGGCCCGAATGGTGCGGGAAAATCTACCCTGATTAATCTGTTAGCAGGGTTACTTCGCCCTACCAGCGGGCAATTGCAAGTCATGGGATTTGACGTCAATAGCCAATATGCCCAAGCGAGACAGGCCTTAGGGGTGGTGCCTCAAGAGCTGGTGTTTGACCCGTTTTTCAATGTGCGTGAAATGTTGCGTTTCCAGGCTGGCTATTTCGGCAAGGGACGCAGCAACGATGCCTGGGTGGATGAAATCATCGAATCACTCGGGCTGGCAGACAAGGCGCATGTCAATATGCGTCGCTTGTCTGGAGGCATGAAGCGCAGGGCATTGATCGGCCAGGCCTTGGCGCATAAACCTCCCGTCATTGTGCTGGATGAGCCAACTGCAGGCGTGGACGTCGAGTTGCGCCAAAGCATGTGGGAGTTCATTCGCCGCTTGAATCGCGAAGGCCATACTATCATTCTGACGACACACTATCTGGAAGAAGCGGAGACACTCTGTAGCCGTATTGCCATGATGAAGCAAGGTGAAATCGTGGCGTTGGATAGTACGCGTAACCTCTTGAATCGCGTACCCGGCAAGCGTTTGCGCCTCAAGCTTTCTGCCGCCTTGCCCGCAATTTTGCTGCCGCTGGCGCGTGACCAGCAAGGCGATACTTATGTGCTCGCGCTGACCGAAGTGGCGCAACTGGAATCCATCTTGGCTGAATTAAGGCTTGCAGGTGTGGCAGTAGAGGATATGCAATTGATCGAAGCCGATCTTGAAGATGTGTTCGTGGAGATCGTGAGCTGATGAACGGCCTGATCAAGCATAATCTGCGCGGCCCATGGACTTTGTTCAAGAAAGAGTTGCTGCGTTTCTGGCGTGTGAGCTTCCAGACGGTGGCGGCCCCGGTCATGACGGCATTGCTTTATCTGCTGATTTTCTCGCATGTGCTGGAGGGGCGGGTGCAGGTGTATCCTGGGGTGGGCTACACGGCTTTTCTTATTCCTGGACTGATCATGATGTCGCTATTGCAGAATGCCTTTGCCAATAGCTCATCTAGCCTGATCCAGTCCAAGGTCATGGGTAATCTGATTTTTATCTTGCTTACGCCGATTTCCTATCTGGGAATGTATCTTGCTTTTCTGGCAGCTTCGATCATTCGGGGCCTGGTGGTCGGCTTGGGTATTTACCTAGTGTCGATGATCTTTATTGATCTGCCCGTGACACACCCTGGCTGGATATTGACGTTTGCTGTGTTGGGCAGTGGCTTGCTCGGTACTTTTGGCATCATTGCCGGTATCTGGGCAGAGAAGTTCGACCAGATGGCTGCGTTCCAGAATTTTGTCATCATGCCGCTTTCATTCCTGTCAGGAGTGTTTTACTCGATACATTCCTTGCCGCCATTTTGGCAGCAGGTATCGCACCTCAACCCGTTTTTCTACATGATTGATGGCTTTCGTTACGGCTTTTTCGGCGTGGGTGATATTTCGCCTTATATCAGCCTGGGCGTTGTGGGTGGATGCTTTTTTGCCCTATCATTCATTACTTTACAGATGCTGAAATCTGGCTACAAATTACGAGGCTGAACGTGTTAAGTGCAGAAGCATTAAAGAACTACATTACCCAAGGCCTGGCTTGTGATCATGTGCAGGTGTTGGGTGACGACGGACAGCATTTTGAGGCTGTCATTGTCAGCCCGTTGTTCGCGGGCAAGAACATGGTGCAACAGCATCAACTTGTCTATCAGGCGTTGGGAGAGCGCATGCGCGAGGAAATTCACGCCTTGTCCATGCGTACATTTACCCCGGAAGCCTGGGCCAAACTCAATGCCACGCTGTGATGGCAACCGATTTTATTTGAAGGAAACAATATGGATACGCAAGAACTGATCAAGAGCCAGGTCACAAGTAACCCGGTAGTGCTTTACATGAAGGGCAGTCCAAAATTCCCACAATGTGGTTTTTCTGGCCTGGCCGTACAAATTCTGCAAGCCAGTGGCCTGAAGGATTTTGTCGCGATTGATGTGTTGGCTGATCCCGCCATCCGCGAGGGCATTAAGGTCTATGCCAACTGGCCGACTATCCCGCAGTTGTACATCAAGGGCGAATTCATTGGTGGTGCAGACATCATGCGCGACCTGTACCAGCAAGGTGAATTGCAAAAACTATTGCAGGAAGCCCAGGCATAACACGTGGATAAGCTAGTCATCCAGGGCGGCAGCCCTTTAAATGGTGAAATATCAGTCTCCGGTGCCAAGAATGCGGCCTTGCCCATTCTGTGTGCTGCACTGTTGACGGATGGGCCATTGCTATTGGGCAATGTGCCAGACTTGCATGACATTGCCACTATGCGTAAATTGCTCGCCCACATGGGTGTCAAGATTGAGGTCGCAGGCGAGGGTGGCTTGAGCCTGGATGCCAGTGATATTCATACCTGTGAAGCGCCTTACGACATGGTCAAGACCATGCGCGCTTCCATTCTTGTGCTGGGGCCTTTGCTTGCGCGATTTGGCCATGCCCGGGTTTCGTTGCCTGGTGGCTGTGCGATTGGCTCTCGCCCTGTTGATTTGCATATCAAGGGTTTGCAAGCCATGGGTGCGGAAATCCATATTGAGCATGGGTATATCGAAGCCAAGGCAGCCAAGCTCAAGGGCGCACGCGTCTTCATGGATATCGTCACCGTGACGGGGACAGAAAACCTCATGATGGCAGCTGCACTGGCAGAGGGCACAACTGTGCTGGAAAATGCCGCACGCGAGCCTGAAGTGGTGGATCTTGCCGAATGTCTGATGAAGATGGGTGCCAAGATTGAGGGTGCGGGCACCGATGTGATTACGGTCACTGGTGTTGCCAATTTGCATACAGCTCAGCATGATGTGGTCTGTGACCGCATTGAGGCGGGTACTTACATGGTGGCTGCCGCGATGACCGGTGGCAAGGTCAAGCTCAGCAATGCGCGTGCCGATCTACTGGATGCCGTGATCGACAAATTGCGTGAAAGCGGTGCGCAGATTGAATATGACAGTCATAGTATTACGGTGCAAAGCCAGGGTGTGCTTCAACAACGGGGAGCGCTGAAATCCGTCAGTATCAGAACCGCACCACACCCGGCTTTCCCAACTGATATGCAGGCGCAATTCATGGCCTTGAATACGGTAGCGGATGCCGTAGCCACCGTGACAGAAACCATTTTCGAGAATCGTTTCATGCATGTACAGGAGATGCAGCGCCTGGGTGCCAATATTGAAGTTGAAGGCAATACCGCTATTGTGCGCGGTTGTGAGTTCCTGGAAGGTGCTACCGTCATGGCGACTGATTTGCGTGCTTCTGCCAGTTTGGTATTGGCTGCCCTGGTGGCGCGTGGTGAGACGGTGATTGAGCGTATCTACCACCTTGACCGTGGCTATGAACGCCTGGAAGAAAAATTGGGCCAACTGGGTGCAAACATCCAGCGGGTCAAATAACCAAGAAAGACAGCAATGATTACTATCGCCCTTTCCAAGGGTCGCATTTTCGAGGAAACCACACCCTTGCTTGCGGCGGCAGGTATTACTGCGCTTGAAGACCCGGAAGCATCCCGTAAGCTGATCCTGCCGACCAATCGCCCTGATGTGCGCCTGATCATCGTGCGTGCTACCGATGTGCCGACCTATGTGCAATACGGTGCTGCCGATTTGGGGATCGCTGGCAAGGATGTGCTGGATGAACATGGTGGGGATGGTTTGTACCAGCCGTTGGACCTGAACATTGCGCGTTGCCGCATGATGGTGGCGGTGCGCGAGGATTTTGATTATTTCGGTTCTATTCGTCGCGGTGCGCGTCTTAAGGTGGTGACCAAGTACGTGAAGACTGCCCGTGAGCATTTTGCTGCCAAGGGCATGCATGTCGACCTGATCAAGCTCTATGGCTCTATGGAGCTGGGACCCTTGGTAGGCCTTGCCGATGCTATCGTGGATTTGGTGAGCACTGGCGGCACTTTGCGTGCCAATAATCTCAAGGCAGTGGAAGAAATTACCGACATCAGTTCGCGCCTCGTTGTGAACCAGGCGTCGCTCAAACTCAAGCGCGACCAGTTGCAGCCCATCATGGATGCGTTTGCCAAGGCCGTAGCGGCCAATCAATAACAGGTTGAAATCATGAATATCAGACGTTTTTCTACTAACGATGCGAGCTTTGATCAAGACCTGAAGGCCTTGCTTGCATTCGAGACTGCGCAAGATGACCAAATAGACAACGTGGTGGCCGATATCCTGCGTAATGTCAAAACTCGTGGCGATGTTGCGGTGCTGGAGTATACCCAGCGCTTTGATCGTCTGGAGGCGCAATCTGCACAATCAATGTCGCAGCTTGAAATTGCTCATGATGAGCTGCAAGCCGCGCTGGCTGGATTGCCTGCTGAGCAGCGAGATGCGCTGCAACACGCGGCTGAACGTGTGCGTACCTATCACGAGAAACAACTGATGGCTTCCTGGACTTATACCGAGGAAGATGGCACGTTGTTGGGCCAGCAGGTGACGGCCTTAGATCGCGTTGGTCTCTATGTGCCGGGTGGCAAGGCGGCTTATCCGTCATCAGTATTGATGAATGCCATCCCTGCCAAGGTGGCGGGTGTGCAAGAGCTCATCATGGTGGTGCCGACACCAGGTGGTGAGAAGAATCAACTGGTGCTAGCTGCTGCCGCTGTTTGTGGTGTTGACCGTGTGTTCTGTATCGGTGGTGCCCAGGCTGTGGGGGCATTGGCCTATGGCACGGAAACGGTGCCGCAAGTCGACAAGATCGTTGGCCCTGGTAATGCCTACGTGGCCGCCGCCAAGCGCCGTGTATTTGGCGTGGTAGGTATCGACATGGTGGCGGGTCCTTCTGAAATCTTGGTTATTTGTGATGGCAAGACCAACCCGGACTGGGTAGCGATGGACTTGTTCTCCCAGGCCGAGCACGACGAATTGGCACAAGCTATCTTGCTTTCGCCTGATGCTGCGTTCCTTGACGCTGTGCAAGCCAGCATTGAAAAGCTGGTCGAGGAAATGCCGCGCAAGGAAATCATCCGCACATCGCTACAAAATCGTGGCGCCTTGATCCAAGTGAAGGATCTTGAGCAGGCGGCCGAGATTGCCAACTATATTGCGCCAGAGCACTTGGAGTTATCGGTGGATGAACCGCTGGCATACAGCAAGAAAATCCGTCACGCCGGTGCAATTTTCATGGGGCGCGATACCTGCGAGGCTTTGGGCGATTACTGTGCTGGTCCTAACCACGTATTGCCGACATCGCGTACTGCACGCTTTTCCTCGCCTTTAGGTGTTTACGATTTTCAGAAGCGTTCTAGCTTAATCATGGTTTCCAGCGCCGGTGCACAGAAACTGGGACGGGTAGCTGCTACTTTGGCATATGGCGAAGGCTTGCAAGCTCATGCCCGCTCGGCTGAATTTCGTTTGAAAGGCTGATCTTGAGCAAGTTCTGGAGCAAGGTTGTTCATGAGCTAACTCCCTATGTCCCTGGGGAGCAGCCCAAACTGGCTAATCTGGTCAAGCTCAATACCAACGAAAATCCCTATGGGCCCAGCCCCAAAGTGCTTGCTGCACTTGAGGCGGAGGTTGGTGATAGTTTGCGCCTCTACCCTGATCCAACGTCAGAACGCTTGGTGCAAGCCGTGGCTCAGTTTTACGATGTGCCTGCTACCCATGTGTTTGTTGGCAATGGTTCTGATGAGGTGTTAGCGCATACTTTCCAGGCCTTGCTCAAGCATGATGCGCCCATCCTTTTTCCTGATATTACCTACAGCTTTTACCCTGTCTATTGTGGTTTGTATGGCATAGACTACCAAACGGTGGCCTTGGGTGAAGACTTTGAGATCAATGTCGCTGATTACCAGCGCCCAAACGGCGGCATAATCTTCCCTAATCCGAATGCACCCACTGGCCGTGGTTTGCCGCTGGTAGAGATTGAGCGCCTGCTCAATGCTAATACAGAATCCGTCGTGGTGATCGACGAAGCCTATGTCGATTTTGGCGCAGAGTCTGCGGTTGGCCTAGTGGTGAAGTATCCCAATCTGTTAGTGACCCATACCTTGTCCAAGGCGCGCTCATTGGCAGGCTTGCGAGTTGGTTATGCAATTGGCCAGCCTCATTTGATCGAGGCCTTAATCCGGGTCAAGGATAGCTTTAACTCCTATCCGCTGGATCGTTTTGCCATCAGTGGCGCAGTTGCTGCGATTGAGGATAAGGCCTATTTTGACGAGACCTGTCGCAAGGTCATGACGACAAGAGAAGCCTTGATTCGTGAATTGCAGGCCCTGGGCTTTGTCGTCCTACCCTCTGCGGCCAATTTTATTTTTGCCCGGCATGGCGAGCGTAGTGGTGCAGAGTTGGCTGCCAGTTTGCGGGAGCGCAGCATCATCGTACGCCATTTCAGCAAGCCGGCACGTATCAGTGATTTCCTGCGCATTACTATTGGTACTGATATGCAGTCGCAAGCCCTGGTTGATGCATTAAAAGAGATTTTAACCCCTTAAAAACTGGCGCAATTAGCGGGCTATGGCGTTGATTTCCCGATAAATTAAGAGAATAGTGCACCATTACTTCCCTTAATCAATGGAAAAAATGTATCATAGCGCGGTCAGTACATCATAATTCTGTAATTAAGCGGAGGAAGCATCGTGGCAAAACCATTAGTTCAAATGGCATTAGATTCACTAGATTTCGATCAGACCGTAGCACTTGCTACGACTGTTGCACCACACGTTGATATTCTTGAAATCGGTACACCCTGCATCAAGTACAACGGTATCAAACTGCTGGAAACTCTGCGCGCAAAGTTCCCTAATAACAAGATCTTGGTTGACCTGAAGACTATGGATGCTGGCTTCTACGAAGCTGAGCCATTCTTCAAGGCTGGCGCTGACATCGTTACCGTATTGGGTACTGCTGACATCGGCACTATCAAGGGTGTAATTGATGTAGCTAACAAGTACGGCAAGAAGGCACAGATCGACCTGATCAATGTAGTTGATAAGGCTGCTCGTACCAAGGAAGTTGCTAAGCTGGGTGCGCACATCATCGGCGTTCACACTGGTCTGGACCAACAAGCGGCTGGTCAAACTCCTTTCGCTGACCTGGGTCTGGTATCAGGTCTGAACCTGGGCGTGGATATTTCCGTTGCAGGTGGCGTGAAGGCAACTACTGCTAAGCAAGTGGTTGATGCAGGCGCGACCATCGTTGTTGCTGGCGCTGCTATCTACGGTGCAGCTGATCCAGCAGCAGCAGCTGCTGAAATCAGTGCTGCTGCTAAGGGTACCCAAAGCAGTGGTGGTGTGTTCGGCTGGCTGAAGAAGCTGTTCAGCTAATCAAGCTGTCTGTGGCATATCCAAGATATGCCAATATTTAGCTTGTCTGGAACCGTTGCAAGACTGTGTTGACTGTTTTGCAACGGTTTTGATTTTATGACTCAATGATTTGTGATGTGAATGACTGCCATGCGTAACGCTGAAGTGAGCCGCAATACTCTAGAAACCAAGATTGCTGTCGCCATCAATCTGGATGGCACCGGTGTATCCAAGCTGAATAGCGGGGTTGGTTTTTTTGATCATATGCTGGACCAAATCGCCCGACATGGCATGATGGATATCAACGTTGAGTGTCAGGGCGATCTGCATATTGACGCTCACCACACCGTTGAGGATGTGGGCATTGCTTTGGGTCAGGCCTTTAGTCGTGCATTGGGCGACAAAAAGGGCATACGCCGTTATGCGCATGCGTATGTGCCATTGGATGAAGCTTTGTCGCGGGTTGTGCTGGATATTTCCGGACGTCCAGGGTTGGAGTTCAATGTGGACTTTACCCGTGCTCGCATTGGCGAATTCGATGTTGATTTGGTGCGTGAATTTTTCCAGGGCTTTGTCAATCATGCTGCGATTACGCTGCATATCGACAATCTGCGCGGCAAGAATGCGCATCATCAAGCAGAAACCATTTTCAAGGCTTTTGGCCGTGCTTTGCGCGCTGCGGTTGAACTTGACCCCCGTATGGTGGGTATAATGCCTTCAACCAAAGGCAGTTTATAGACATTTCCGGTTTTCTACCGACTTACCATGACAGATATAGCCGTTGTTGATTATGGCATGGGCAATCTGCGCTCCGTGTCCAAGGCGTTGGAGCATGTTGCGCCCAACCAGACCGTTGTTGTGACCAGTGACCCGGTAGCGATTGCTGCTGCCACACGTGTGGTGTTTCCAGGTCAGGGTGCCATGCCAGACTGCATGCGTGAGTTGGATGCACGTGGCTTACGCGAAGCGGTGATGGCTGCCGCAGCAGATAAGCCATTTCTGGGCATCTGCATTGGCTTGCAGCTATTGTTTGAGCATAGCGAAGAGGGAGATGCCTCAGGGTTGGGCCTGTTCAAGGGCCAGGTCAAGCGCTTTGCTGCTGCCGACATGCATGATGAGCATGGCGCCAAACTCAAAGTGCCACACATGGGCTGGAACCAAGTGCGTCAAAGCGTAGCTCATCCGTTATGGCATGGCATTGAGGATGGCGAGCGCTTTTATTATGTGCATAGCTATTATGTGGCTCCTGAAAATACCAGTTTGGCTGCGGGTTATAGCGAATATCCCAAGCGCTTTACTAGTGCTATTGCCCATGGCAACCTGTTCGCGGTGCAGTTTCATCCGGAAAAGAGCCATCATGCTGGTCTTCAACTTCTTTCAAACTTCGTCCAGTGGGACGGGGTGTTTTAATCGTTAATTCGTCAATATCATGCTGATTATTCCTGCTATCGACCTGAAAGATGGTCATTGTGTTCGTTTAAAACAAGGCTTAATGGAAGATGCCACGGTGTTTTCCGAGGATCCCGGTGCCATGGCCAGACATTGGGTTGATCAAGGCGGCAAGCGATTGCACTTGGTCGACCTGAATGGCGCGTTTGCCGGCAAGCCTGTGAATGAGGATGCTATCAAGGCGATTGTGCAAGCCGTGGGTAACGACATCCCTATCCAGCTGGGTGGCGGTATTCGCGACCTCGAGACCATAGAGCGTTACTTGGATAACGGTATTAGCTATGTGATCGTGGGCACGGCTGCAGTCAAGAGCCCAGGTTTCTTGCATGAAGCCTGTTATGCCTTCCCTGGTCAGATCATGGTCGGGTTGGATGCCAAGGATGGCAAGGTTGCGGTCGATGGCTGGTCCAAGCTGACCGGTCACGACGTCATCGACCTTGCCAAGAAGTTCGAGGATTACGGTGTAGAAGCCGTGGTTTATACCGACATTGGCCGTGACGGTATGCTGACTGGTGTCAATATTGAGGCGACCGTGGCATTGGCCCAAGCGCTGACTATTCCAGTGATCGCCAGTGGTGGTGTAACTAATCTTGATGATGTGCGACGCCTGGTTGAGGTTGAGAGTGAAGGTGTAATGGGCGCGATTACAGGTCGTGCTATTTACGAAGGTACATTGAATTTTACCGAGGCCCAGGCGCTCGCGGATGAATTGAGTCAGGCATGAGCTTAGCCAAGCGCATCATTCCTTGCCTGGATGTCACCAATGGCCGTGTGGTCAAGGGGGTGAATTTCCTGGAGCTGCGTGATGCGGGCGATCCCGTGGAGATTGCGCGCCGATATGATGAGCAGGGCGCGGATGAACTGACTTTTCTGGATATTACCGCCAGTTCTGACAATCGTGGACTGATTCTTGGCATCATCGAACAAGTCGCTTCGCAAGTATTTATTCCATTGACGGTGGGCGGTGGTGTGCGTGCGGTGGAAGATGTGCGCCGATTGCTCAATGCTGGTGCTGATAAAGTCAGCATTAATACTGCCGCAGTGACAAATCCTCAATTGGTGGCAGATGCTGCTAGCCGATTTGGATCGCAGTGCATAGTCGTGGCCATTGATGCCAAGCAGGTGGGTGACCATTGGGAAATATTTACCCACGGCGGACGCAACCCTACGGGTCTAAATGCGGTAGATTGGGCACGCAAGATGGTAGAGCTGGGCGCTGGCGAGTTGCTAGTGACTAGCATGGATCGTGACGGTACTAAAATGGGTTTCAATCTACCTCTGAATCGGGCAATCAGTGAGGCTGTGGATGTGCCCATCATTGCTTCCGGTGGTGTGGGGAACTTGGTGCACCTAGTCGAAGGCGTGAAAGAGGGCGGGGCAGATGCGGTGCTGGCTGCCAGTATTTTCCATTATGGCGAATATACCGTGCGTCAAGCCAAAGAATATATGCGAGAGCATGGGATTGAGGTGCGCTTATGAGTATGCAATGGCTGGAGCATGTTCAATGGACCGAGGATGGTCTGGTGCCCGTGATTGCTCAGGAAGTAGGGACCAACAAGGTATTAATGTTTGCCTGGATGAATCGCGAAGCTTTGCGCCTCACTGCTGAAAGCCGGCAAGCTGTTTATTGGTCACGTTCGCGAGGAAGGCTCTGGCATAAAGGCGAGGAGTCTGGTCATGTGCAGAAAGTGCATGAAATCAGATTGGATTGCGATGAAGATGTCATCTTGATTCAAGTGGAGCAGGTGGGTGGTATCGCTTGTCATACTGGGCGCCATGATTGTTTTTTCCAGAAGTTGGAACAGGAACATTGGATTGTTGACCAAGCGGTTATCAAGAATCCAGAGGATATTTATCACCATGAGTGATGTGCTAGATAGACTGGCTGAGTTGCTGGAACAGCGCAAAAGCGCAGATCCCCAGTCATCTTATGTCGCCAAGCTGTATGCAAAAGGCCTGGATGCTATCCTGAAAAAGGTAGGCGAAGAGGCAGCTGAGACGATTATTGCCGCCAAAGATGGCGATGCCGAGCAAATCATTTATGAAACCGCAGATCTCTGGTTTCATAGCCTCGTTATGTTGGCCCATGCAGGCTTAGGCCCTCAGGATGTACTGAAAGAACTGGCTAGGCGCGAAGGCTTGTCTGGGCTTGAAGAGAAGGCCTCTCGTCCGGTAGAGTGAGAATTAAGCGTTTTGAATTGGAGTTGAATATCAGATGAGTGCTGATTGTATTTTTTGTAAGATAGTGACGAATGATATTCCTTCCAATAAATTCTACGAGGATGATGAAGTCATTGCTTTTCACGACATTCGTCCTATTGCTCCCGTACATTTTCTGATTGTGCCGAAAATCCACGTGGAGAGCCTAGCTGGCTGCGATGCTTCGCATCAGTCGTTACTTGGCCAGATAATGTTACTGGCCCCCAAGCTTGCTGCGCAGTTAGGCTTGAAGGGCTTTCGCACTATGATCAATACTGGTCGCGAAGGTGGCCAAGAAGTTTTTCATTTACATATTCACGTATTTGGTGGTGGCGACACCGTGCCAAAAGTTTGAGATTAGGAGACTGGCGATGGGTTCATTCAGCATTTGGCATTGGTTGATCGTGCTTGCGATCGTAGTTCTGATTTTTGGCACCAAGCGTTTACGTAATCTGGGCAGCGATGTCGGTGGTGCGGTCAAAGGCTTCAAGGAAGCAGTCAACGAAGGTAAATCCGGCAATGCTGCGCTTGACGATGATGCCAAGGGGCAGACAATAGACAACGATATCAGGCACAAGGAAAAGCAGTAGCATTTCGAGTCGCCTGTGTTCGATATTGCTTTTTCAGAACTGGTGGTGATCGGGATCGTGGCACTTGTGGTCATTGGTCCGGAAAAACTTCCTAAGGTTGCCCGCACGGTAGGCCTGCTGTTGGGGCGGGTGCAGCGTTATGTCAATAACGTCAAGTCTGATATCAGTCGGGAGTTGCGGTTTGAAGAGTTGCAGCGATTGCAGTCTGATATGCGCGATGCCGAGTCTGCCTTGAAGCAGGTGGGAACTGATATAGAGCAGGAGGTGCAGCAAATGGCTTCTTCTGCCCAAGGTAATCTAGAGTCTCAAGTCCATGACCATCCTGTGGAAGATGGTACAAAAAAACGCGGCATACCAGATTGAATAATCCCTCTGATACTTTCGTCTCGCACCTGATTGAGTTGCGTGATCGTCTGTTGCGCATCATTATCGGGATCGTCCTGATTACAATGGTGCTGTTCCCATTTGCTAACGATATTTATCATTTCTTGGCGCAGCCTCTGCTGCAAAGCCTGCCTGTGGGTGGACGGATGATTGCCACGGATGTGACAACACCATTCTTTGTGCCGATGAAAGTCGTCCTGCTAGCAGCGTTCATGATTTCGTTGCCGCATACGTTGTACCAGATATGGGCATTTGTCGCCCCCGGTCTTTATACACATGAGCGACGCTTGATCGGGCCACTGGTGTTTGCGAGTACCCTGCTATTCTTGTTTGGCATGGCGTTTGCGTACTTACTGGTTTTTCCTGTCGTGTTCGGTTTTATTACTCATACAGCTCCAGAAGGAGTGGCTGTCATGACGGACATAGGGAAATACCTGGATTTTGCCATTACCTTATTTATTGCTTTTGGTTTGGCGTTTGAGGTGCCCGTGGCTGTAGTATTGTTAGTGAGCGCTGGCATTGTTAGTGTCGCTTCGCTGCGCGAGGCACGCTCTTACGTCATTGTTGGTGCATTTGTCCTTGGGGCGATTTTTACTCCGCCTGACGTGATTTCCCAGGTAATGCTGGCCGTGCCTTTATGGTTGCTATATGAGGTGGGTATTCTAGTTGCAGGCCTGATACAGAAGAAAAGTCGGCAACAACTGCATTGAGTTGTTGCCTTTGGGTGGGCTACTTGAGGCTGGACTCTGCTATTCCCGGTTGCGTGCTAGTTGAGGTGTGGGGCGTTTGCCGATCATGATGGGTAGTACCAGTTCGTTTTCATTGCGGGCGAGCTTGATCATTACCTTCTTATCCGGTTTGAGGTTGGAGATCACATTCAGCATGGTCGAGCTGTCGATGACCTCCCTGCCATCAATTTCAAGTAGGATATCCCCAGGCCGTAATCCCGCCTTGTCCGCGGGGCCGCCGCGGACAAGGCCAGCTACCAGAGATCCTCGCACTTGCTTCAAGTGAAAGGACTCGGCCAGTTCCGGTGTGATGTCTTGTGCTTCTATGCCAATCCAGCCACGAGTGACACTACCCTGACGGATAATTTGCTCCATGACTTGCTTTACCAGGCTTACAGGGATAGCAAATCCTATACCCATGGAACCGCCGCTACGGGAGTAGATGGCACTATTGATACCGACCAAATTGCCTTCGGTATCAATGAGTGCGCCACCGGAGTTGCCTGGATTGATCGGGGCATCGGTCTGAATAAAGTTCTCAAAGGTGTTAATCCCGAGATGACTGCGACCAAGGGCGCTAATAATGCCCTGAGTAACGGTTTGTCCAACACCGAAAGGATTGCCAATCGCCAATACAACATCTCCTACACTGAGATTGCTTGGTTGGGCAAAAGTAATAGCAGGCAGGTTGCGGACATTGATTTTCAGGACAGCAAGGTCGGTTTCAGGGTCTGTGCCGACGATGCGAGCGGGAAAGGTCCTGCCATCCGGTAATGCAACTTCGATTTCATCTGCAGATTCAATCACGTGGTGATTGGTCAGAATTAGCCCTTGACTGTTAACAATAACGCCGGAACCTAGACTATTTTCGCGTTGGCTTTGTTGTTCGTCCATTTGATCACCGAAAAAGTGGCGAAACAAAGGATCATCCATGAATGGGTTAGCGGAGGATTGATTCGCTTTTTTTGAAGTGAAAATGTTGACTACGCTAGGCATTGCCGCTTGTGCCGCATGGCGATAGGAGCCTGGTTGTGTGTGGTTGTCTTCAGCTTGAGAAGGCGCTTCTTTGATTGAGGTCGCCGATTTTTCATTCAGGGGCAGAAGTTGCGGGTAGAACAATTGCACTACGAAAAGAGCAGCGAGACTGATAGTGACGGTCTGTGCAAAAATAAGCCAGAGTTTGCGCATGTTGATGTCGACGTTGCGAATCTAAATGTTGGAGATGTCAATGAAATTGAAAGAGCTGGTTGATTATACCGGACAATTTCTTGAGGTAGAGCGCTTCAAGGATTATTGTCCGAACGGATTACAGGTGCAAGGCCGTGATGAAGTTAGGAAGCTGGTGTCTGGAGTGACGGCCAGTATGGCTTTGCTTGAGGCTGCAAAATCGGCGGGTGCTGATGCGGTCTTGGTTCATCATGGATATTTCTGGCGTAACGAACCGCCTGTGGTAACGGGGGTTAAACATGCGCGATTGAAGTTCTTGTTACAGCATGACATAGGTTTGCTGGCATATCACTTGCCGCTGGATGCTCATCGGGTGCTGGGCAATAACGCCAGGCTAGCGCAAATCATGAATATTGCAATAGAAGGTTGGACAGGGGAACAAGGCCTTATCGCGTATGGATCCTTAATTAAGGAAAGTACATTGGCTGAGTTTGCCGATGTGCTGGCGGTAAAGTTGCAACGCACGCCACAGATATTTGGTGAGCCTCAGAGGAAAATACGGCGTATTGCGTGGTGTAGTGGTGGGGCGCAAGGCTATTTTGAGGCTGCTATTGCGCTGGGTGTTGATGTATATATCAGTGGAGAAGTATCTGAGCAGGTGTTTCATTTGGCTCAAGAAACTGGCGTAGCCTACATTGCAGCGGGGCATCATGCTACCGAGCGTTATGGTGTGGAGATGTTGGGACGGCATCTGGCAGAGAAATTTGCCTTGGAATATGAGTTTATTGATATAGAAAATCCCATATAACCCAATGATTATTAAGTTTAAATTTAACTAATTGTTTCATTTTTGTTGGGATTTCTGTAGAATTCTGCCCTTGCTTGACTGGACGCGCTGCGTTTGGTCATGGCCTTTACTACTATCCGACGGGTTTCACGTTGCCCGTCGGGCATTCTTCAAGTGAGATATGAATTATGATGACCTTGTATTCCGGTACTACCTGTCCTTATAGCCATCGTTGCCGCATCGTGTTGTTCGAAAAAGGCATGGACTTTCAGGTGATTGATGTGGATATGGCGAACAAGCCGGAAGACTTGGCGGTCATCAATCCGCATAACACCGTGCCTGTGCTGGTTGAGCGTGATTTGGTGCTTGAGCAAGCTAATATCATCAATGAATATATTGATGAGCGTTTCCCTCATCCGCAACTGATGCCAGCTGATCCCGTAATGCGTGCCCGTGCCCGTTTGTTCTTGCATAACTTTGAAGAGCAACTCTTTAGCCATATTGCAGATATCGAGTCGGGGAATACTAAAGCAGCCGATAAGGCGCGTGCGACGATTCGGGACAATCTGACCCAGATCGTGCCGCTGTTTAGTCGTCAGGAATATATTTTGGGTGATGAGTTTTCTATGCTGGATGTTGCCATTGCGCCGTTGCTCTGGAGGTTGGGGCATTATGGTATCGAGCTTCCAAAGCAAGCTGCCCCTTTACTAAAATACGCAGAACGTATATTCTCTCGCCCGGCTTACATTGAAGCAATGACACCTTCTGAAAAAGCAATGCGCAAATAGGTGGGGAAATGAGTGAAATTACCTCAACCAAACCATATATGGTGCGCGCTATTCATGAGTGGTGTACGGATAATGGTTTGACGCCGCACTTGTTGGTTGCTGTCAATTCGCAAACTGTAGTGCCCATGGCTTACGTAAGAGATGGGCAGATTGTACTAAATATTAATTACGGTGCTACAAAAGGTTTGCATATTGGCGCGGATGCTGTTACATTCTCAGCCCGTTTCAACGGTGCATCAAATGAGTTGTATGTGCCCATGAGTGCGGTGCGAGGAATATTTGCTCGCGAGAATAATCAGGGTATGTTTTTTGATGTGGATTCGCCTGAGGATCCAAGTGAAAAAAATACTCAAGGTGCTGACGGTGAGGCGGTTGCCTCTTCTGATGTGCCGGTAGTCAAAAAACCCTCGTTAAGGGTGGTGAAATAACAAGTTTTAGTTGTGCCGGATTAGCTCAGTTGGTAGAGCAGCGCACTTGTAATGCGAAGGTCGTCAGTTCGATTCCGACATCCGGCACCATTTCTTTCAAAATGCGTTTGACACTAAGTCAAAATATACGCATAATCCCGGGTTCTGTTTGGAGGGGTGGCCGAGTGGTTAAAGGCGACGGACTGTAAATCCGTTCTCTCAGAGTACGAAGGTTCGAATCCTTCCCCCTCCACCAGCATAGAATTTGGAGCCAGGGTATAGATTTCTGGTTAGATGTGCGGGTGTAGCTCAGTTGGTAGAGCACTTGCCTTCCAAGCAAGATGTCGCGAGTTCGAACCTCGTCGCCCGCTCCAGTTCAAAATCAGAATTTAAGAATTGCCCATGTGGCTCAGTGGTAGAGCACTCCCTTGGTAAGGGAGAGGTCGCGGGTCCGATTCCCGCCATGGGCACCATTTGGTGCTTGGATATTAAACGCACACATTAACTTGATAAAGTCGGTTAAAGGAAACGGAAATGGCAAAAGGTAAATTTGAGCGGACGAAGCCGCACGTCAACGTAGGCACGATTGGTCACGTTGACCATGGTAAGACAACATTGACGGCAGCGATCACCACT
>NZ_JAJAVF010000002.1:283542-1585406 GCF_020531845.1 Methylobacillus methanolivorans | reverse complement strand
TCTGCCGTCCGTAATCGGCTAAAACCCTTGCGTAGTATAGCTTTGGGCAATTAAGGGATTGATTAAATGACTCTTTTAATCCGTTTGTCGCAGGTTCGAGTCCCGCACGGCCCACCAGTTTTATAAAAGGTTACGCAATTGCGTAACCTTTTTTCGTTTCAAGGCTGCGATTGCAGTGTCTTTCACGTTGTTTTTTCCTAAGCGGTTTGATTTTTTGTGAGGTTGCGTTATGCAGGCAGGTCATCATCCATCTATTCATAACCGCTGGCTGGCGCTGATGATCTTATGTTTTGGCGTGTTGATGATTGTGCTTGATACCACGATTGTGAATGTGGCCTTACCATCGATCCGCGCTGATCTTGGCTTTAGTGAAACTTCGCTGGTTTGGGTGGTGAATGCCTATATGCTCACTTTCGGTGGTTTTTTGCTACTGGGTGGTCGCTTGGGGGATTTTTTCGGGCAGCGGCGTTTGTTCTTGATCGGCATTGCTTCGTTTACGATGGCATCTCTGGTTTGCGGTATGGCAGTGACGCAGCAGCAACTGGTCTGGGCACGCGCTGTGCAAGGCCTGGGCGGGGCGGTCGTGTCTGCAGTGGCGTTGTCGTTAATCATGAATTTGTTTACAGAGCAACGCGAGCGGGCCAAGGCGATGGGAGTGTATGGTTTCGTCTGCGCTGGTGGGGGTAGTCTGGGCGTATTGCTGGGTGGCGTACTGACTAGCACTTGGAGTTGGCACTGGATTTTTCTGGTTAATCTGCCTATCGGTATCGTGGTCTATATTCTGTGTTGGAAGTTATTGCCGGCACACATGGCTGAATCACGCCCACAAAAGCTGGATATTGGCGGGGCAATGAGCATCACGGCATCAATGATGTTGGTGGTGTATGCGATTGTGAATGGCAATGAAGCTGGATGGCTGTCTGTACAGACATTGGGTTTGTTCGCCGTGGCGGCATTTTTGTTTGCGTGGTTTATCGGGTTGCAGTTGCACGTGGCTGCGCCATTGATGCCTTTGAGTTTGTTCCGGCAGCGTAATGTGACGGTGGCCAATGTGGTAGCTGTACTATGGGCAGCAGCCTTGTTTGCCTGGTTCTTCATGTCCGCGCTGTATATGCAATTTGTGCTGGGTTATGACGCCTTGCAAGTGGGGCTTGCGTTTCTGCCGGCAAATGTGGTGATGGCTTTATTTTCACTCGGGTTGTCAGCATGGCTGGTCATGCGGATTGGTATCCGTGCATCGTTAACCCTAGGGTTGCTATTAGCTGCGGGGGGCTTGGGATGGTTTGCTTGTGCGCCGTTAGATGGTCAATTCTGGCGCGATATTTTTCCCGCCATGGTGTTATTGGGGCTTGGCGGTGGTATCGCTTTTAACCCTTTGCTCTTGGCGGCAATGAATGATGTGGCTCCTGCGGATTCTGGCCTGGCGTCGGGAATGGTGAATACTGCTTTTATGATGGGCGGTGCAGTTGGCTTGGCTGTGTTGGCAAGTTTGGCTGCGCTGATGAGTCAGCAATCGTTGGCGCAGGGCAATGCCTTGTCTGTCGCTTTGCTGGCAGGCTACCAACTGGCCTTCTTGCTTGGCGCGGCTGCGGCTGCCATTGGCGCTGGCTTGGCCTTGATGTTGATGCGCGAATCCAAGCTAGGGCGAGCAGCATCTACCCATATGCATTAAGCGCTCGCGTACTGGTTGCTTTTCGCCCGGTGATACCGGGCTTTTTATGCGGTGATACTTTTTTGAATGCTGGGTGATGTCAATGTGCGCACCATGTAGCATGCGTCCACATCGTAGCTACTTAGCTTAGCGGCAGGGACGAGATGGTTGGCTGGTTGGAATCGCTGCTTCTGCCAGAAATGGGATGATTGATTGACCGCGATCAACGAGAGGTTGCACAAGCCTGCACCGAGCGCATGCGCATAGAGATGAGCGAGGATTTCACCTGTGGCGTTTGTGCCGCGTGCGATAGGCAGCAGTGCAATGTCATGCAGATAGTAGCTGTTAGCTAGGTTGGGCAATGCATGTAGCATGCTGTTGAGGGATGGTGGTGTGCCCAGCTCCCAGGGATGACTAATCAGGTAGCCGCAGAGTTTGCCTGCGTGTTGTCGTACCCAGCACCCTTGCGGATATAGCCGTTGACGCTCAATGAAGATGGCTTCATCCTCAGGGTAGCCGGGATGTACCTGGGCCGCTATTTGTATGACGGCTGGCAAGTCGCTCGCTTGCATCAGCCGCCATGAAGCCTTGGGCTGCATGCGATACCTGCGCGAATTACTCGGTTTCTGCCTGGCGTTTGCGGCGCTGGCGTACGCTTTCGGCAAGGGTGTCGAGCAGGGTGATGGAGTCGTCCCAACCCAGGCAAGCGTCGGTGATGGATTTGCCGTACTCGAGCTGGCAGCCGGGGATTAAGTCCTGTCGGCCTTCGTTGATGTGCGACTCGATCATCATGCCGACAATGCGGTCATCGCCGCTGGAGATCTGGCTGGCGACATCGGCAACAACATCGATCTGGCGCTTGAATTGCTTGAGGCTGTTGGCATGCGAGCAGTCGATCATGACTTTAGCGGCTAAGCCAGAATGTGCAAGCTCGCGCGCGGCATCTTCCACACTGGCAGCATCGTAGTTCGGGGTTTTGCCACCGCGCAGTATCACGTGGCAATCTTCATTACCGCTGGTTGAGATGATGGCAGAGCGGCCTTCCTTGGTCACGGACAGGAAGTGGTGCGGGCTCGCTGCGGCTTTGATGGCATCCACGGCAATGCGGATGTTGCCATCTGTGCCATTCTTGAAGCCTACCGGGCAGGAGAGGCCTGAAGCCAATTCTCGGTGTATCTGCGACTCTGTGGTGCGCGCACCGATCGCTCCCCAACTGACTAGGTCGGCAGTGTATTGTGGGGTAATGACGTCGAGAAACTCCGTGCCGGCAGGCATGCCGAGGTCATTGACGTCCAGCAGGAATTTACGTGCCAGTTCCAGACCTTCGTTGATGCGGTAGCTACCATCGAGGAAAGGGTCATTGATCAGACCTTTCCAGCCGACAGTGGTGCGCGGCTTCTCGAAGTAGACGCGCATGACAAGCAACAACTCATGCTCGAAGCGCGCGCGCAGGGCGACCAAGCGGCGGGCATATTCCAGGCCTGCGTCATAGTCGTGAATAGAGCAGGGGCCGATGATGACAAGCAGGCGGTCATCGGCGCTATGTAGGATTTTATGAATGGCGCTGCGGGTTGCCACGATATTGTCTGTGGCAGCCTGGCTGGCAGGCAGCTCTTCAAGCAGCTCGGACGGTAATCTCAGCTCCTTGATTTCCTTGATGCGAACATCGTCAGTCGCAATTTTCTGGTATGGGCTCATTCTTTTTCTCACCGTCGCCCGGAGGGTAACCAAGCATGGCACGGTATTGGTATTGTAAAAAAGTCGATTATTATAACTTTATGCGGGGCTTCATGCCTGAGTTTGTGTCTTGACCGTCATGATGCAGCCTGCAGATGTCAGGCTTATGGCGCGATAGGCGTTGTTTTGCACACAAAGGTGTGAAAGCCGGCCTTGGGACCATCGATCTTGTCGAAATAGCCGTCTGACGAAGTTTGCACGCTGCCTTGCGGGCAGGTGAACATCGAGGGCGCTGATTCTGCAAGGGGCACGTAGCTTGCAATGCGGCCATTGGCATCGCGGCTGGCAATCAGCTTGTAGAAAATGCGGCGATTGCCTTCTTCGGCAATTTCAGAGGTGGTCCAGCACATATCGCCGTAAAAATAGGCGTCGATCTTGTCTGTTTTGTAATCGGCAAACACCACGCCGCCAATCACCTCGCTACCATGCTCGGGCTTGAAGTTGCCATAATCCTTGCATACAGCCATGGCGCTGGTGCCGTATAGCATTAGCGATGCAAGCAGGATGATAGTGAGCTTGTTCATGCGTATTCTTCCTCAAGATGCAATATTGTTTTCCGGCTATTCTCGCACAATCGCCGTGGTGGTCGTAGCGAGTCGTGGTTGAGCGATGTGGAACTCTAGCCCCTGTGTTTGATCTCATTGGGCATGCCAGAATAAAATAATAGTGATTAACAATATCAAGAGTTGTCACTCAAGCAATATTCATCTGCCCACCTGCTTATGTCAGCAATGGGTGAGTCTATCGGGGAGGCTTGCCAAGGTGCCCTGTGAATCGTGATCGTCAAGATAATGTGCCACACATCGTGCGCTCCTTGTGCCTGCAAGTGAAATGCAGATCATCATGTATGGATAACGGGCCTGATTCCTCAATGTCTCAGAGGATAGCGTCAGAAAGGATTAATTTTGTATCGTGTTGTGTTGAATCGATTGAGTGTTGCCTACCTTGTGGTGGCAAGTGTGAGTGCGTTGCCATTATCAGCTGCAGCTGATGAAATTCGTCTTAAGAATGGTGATGTGATCACTGGTAAAGTGGTTCGCAAGTTCAATGAGAAGGTTGTGTTCAAGACCTCTTATGCGGGTGATATCCAGGTCACTTGGTCTGAGATTGAGACAATCAAGACAGATGAGCCGCTTGCTGTGACGCTGACGGACCGCAGTAACTTGAAGACGACGCTGGAAAGTTATGATTCAGGCAAGGCGACCATCAAGCTGGCACAACTGGATGACGATGATGAGGATGGCAAAAAGCAATACGAAGAAAAAGAGATTCCCCTGGCCGACTTACTGTATATCAATCCCACGCCCGAATTATCTGGTGTCGGGGTGAATTGGAGTGGCCGTATCAATCTGGGCGGCTCGGTGACGCAGGGTAATACCGATACCACCACGCTCCGTCTTGATGGAGAGTCGATAGCACGTACGCTCAACCATCGTCTGACAGTGGCTGCTGTAGTCAATCGCGCAACCAACAATGGCGAGAATACCCAATTTAATAACCGATCTTCCATTAAGCTGGATCGCTTCATCAGCAATAAGTGGTATGTCTATGCCAATAACACGCTGGAAAATGATCGCTTCCGTGATATCAAGCTACGGACAATGACAGGTATTGGTAGTGGTTACCAGATATACGAACGACCAGACCGCAATCTTTTTGTCGAAGGTGGTCTGAACTATGTAACGGTTAATTATTATGATGCGGAAAATGAAAGCTATCCAGGCGCACGCTGGGCTTTAAAGTATGACCACCGCATTTTTGGTGGTAGCACCCAGTTTTTCCATGAGCACGAAGTGTTACTGGGCCTCGATAGTGCAAGTAATGCGTTGGCATTCACCAAGACAGGCTTGCGTTTCCCTATCATCAATAATTTCAACGCATCTATCCAATACAATCTGGATTGGGCAGGCCAGCCAGCAGAAGGGCGTAAGAGTACGGATAGTGCTTTGATCTTTAATCTTGGTTATGTCTGGCAGTAGCGGATGTCATCAGCGTAGCGCGCCTTGCGCGCCATTTTGCCACTTGTTGCCAGCGCATGATGTACTGTAGCAGGATGGTGATCACCATAAAGGTCAGTAGGTGTGCTAGGCCGGCATAAATGCTGACCAGCAAAATATGTGTCAATGCACTGGTCATGACCAGTGGTAATAATGCCATTAAGGCAATCAGAAGGATGAGAGGCATGATCGGGTTCTCCTTGCTGGGGTGCAGTATCATGAAGTTTCAAGCATGAAATGCGCCAAGCAGGGATGCCAAATACTCAATCTTTTCAAGAGAGTGCCGTTAATTGACCAAGGGACAAAGTTCCTTTCCTCCTTGTTGATAAAATGATGCAACAAGCCAAGTTACAATAAGCGCTATATTTTCTGGGCCAAAGACTCTAAAAAAACATGTTTTCTGACCAGGGCAGCCAATTTAGCATTGCGCCAGGTGGGTGGAGATTTTTCTCCCCCCTGATGGTGGCGGCCCTAATCGGTGTTTGTCTGCTGGGCGTTGCATTCTATATCCACCATGTGGATCACCAAGCCAAGATCAAGGATGAGCGCCATTATGTGTCAACGCTGGCAGCGGGCGTGCGTGCTCGCATTGAAGGAGAGTTGAATAGCTCTATTCATCTTGGCTTGGGAATATCTACCTATGTGGCGGCTAACCCCAATTTCAATACTGATAGTTTTAATCGTGTTGTAGCCAGCCTAGTGCATTATGGGCGTCACCTTAAAACCATCACCATGGCACCAGGCAATGTGGTGCGCTACGTTTATCCATTGGCTGGTAATGAGAGGTTGCTTGGATTACGTTATCAGGCAACCTCTCATGATCATGAAGTGTCTTTAGAGGAATCCAGGCATCCGGAGTTAATCGGCCCAATTGATCTGGTACAAGGTGGGCGCGGCATGGTGCATCGCTTGCCGCTATTCGTGTTTGACCAGGCTGGCAATGAGTCCTACTGGGGTACTGCGACGATAGCGCTGGATATCAACAGCCTGTTGCAAGCGGCAGGCCTTGAGGTGCATGGCCCCGTCCTCAGCTATGCCTTGCGTCGTCTTGATGCACGCGGTCATGCAGAAATGATTAGTGGCGACAGTGCTTTGTTTAGCCGTAACCCGGTTTTGCTGGACATTAGTCTGGATGGTCAATCCTTCTGGCAATTGGCCAGCATACCCACCAATGGGTGGGGCTACCTTGCCAAGCCAGATGACTGGATTGTCTGGGTTGGAGGATTGTTGGCTTTGGCTCTTGCAACCCTAACCTATGTCTGGCTGCGTACTATCCAGCAATTGCGCCAGCGCGATGCCCGAACCCGTCTTGCAACGAGTGTGTTTACCTCATCTAGTGAAGGCATGCTGATTGCCAGCCCCAGCGATGAGGTTATTGGTATCAATCCCGCAGTGACAGCGCTGACAGGATATTCGGCAGATGAGTTGTTGGGGATGCCTGTGAGTTTTCTTGCCGCTGAGCAGGATATGTCGGAAAGCCGGCAGCAAGCCTATTTTTCAGTCACTGAGACAGGAATTTGGCAAGGCGAAACCGTAATGCGGCATAAGTTAGGGCACACCTTCCCAGTAGCGCTGACCATTACTACTGTTGTTGGTATGGATGGCCATGCTGATTGCTATATCAATACCTTTAGCGACATCAGCGAGCGCAAAGCCAATGAGGCGAGAATTCATGACCTGGCTCACACCGACACCCTGACTGGATTGCCAAACCGGATGAGCCTGTATAACTGGTTGGGTGAGCGGTTGGCAAAAGCCCAAGTGATTGGGGTGATGATTCTGGATTTGGATAATTTCAAGATTATTAATGATACCTTGGGACACCATGTGGGAGATCAATTGCTGGTGGAGGTGGCGCGGCGTCTGGTCTACTGTATGGCACAAGAGGGGATGGTTGCACGGCTGGGTGGTGATGAGTTTGTACTCGTACTTGATGGGGAGTTGGTATCGCAACGGGTAGGGAAAATGGCGGAGCAGGTCTTGCAACGTCTGGCGCAGCCATACCTGATTGAAGGATATGAGCTGCATTCTTCATCTAGCATTGGCATTGGTATTTATCCACACGATGGTAGTGATGCGCATAGCCTGCTCAAGAATGTTGATACGGCGATGTATGAAGCGAAGTCCTCAGGCAAAAATAACTTCAAATTCTTTACCGAGAAAATGCGGGAAGAAATCAATGAGCGCCTGCATATGGAAAATCATCTCCGGCAGGCATTATTGCGCGAAGAGTTTGAGCTGCATTACCAGCCCCAGGTAGAGATTGCCAGCGGACGCATGATTGGCATGGAGGCATTGGTGCGTTGGAATCATCCTGAATGGGGGATGGTATACCCGGATAAGTTTATCCGGGTTGCGGAAGATACCAATCTCATTATCCCGCTGGGAGAATGGGTGCTCAAGGAAGCATGCCGGCAGATTAGCCAGTGGAGTCAACAGGGCTTGGATGAGGTGTGTATTTCTGTCAATATTTCTGCGCGTCAATTAAAATCAAGGCACTTGTTCAGCCTGATTGATGATTTGATTGCTACACACAATATCAAGCCAGGCATGCTGGAGCTGGAAATTACTGAAAGTGCAGCGATGGATGATCCCGAGCAAACCATCCCGCGCATGAAAAAATTAAGGAATAAAGGCGTTGCGTTAGCGATTGATGATTTTGGGACGGGCTATTCTTCCTTAAGCTATCTCAAATTGTTGCCGTTGACACGCCTGAAAATAGATCGCTCCTTCGTCAAGGATATAGAAACCGACCCCAATGATGCGGCGATTTGTGCTGCGACCATTGCATTGGCTCGGATCCTGGGCTTGGGCTTGGTGGCCGAGGGAGTGGAGACAGAAGCACAATTAGAATACCTACGCGCCCAAGGATGCGATAGCGCCCAAGGATATTATTTCAGTCGGCCCCTGCCAGAAAAAGACATTATGGCGTTTTTCGCCTGTCATCAGCAGGAGATATTATCGTCATGACACTATGATGCGGGGAATGGGAGGGGTGTTGCATAGGCTGGTCACATTGATGCTGCTGTGGGTTTTCCATGCTTGTGCGTGGGCGCAGCCTTCCGCATTACATCTGGATAATAGCCAGGGTGTTGTGCATGTTGGCTCATTCCTGCAGTATCTCGAGGATCCTGATCATCAGTTCAGGTTGCAGGATTTACCGCCCTTGCGCGAGGGCGGTGCCTGGAAACCTGCATTGAATGTGCATGGCAATGTGAATCTGGGCTATTCGCACTCTGCCTATTGGTTTGCCTTGCCAATATCTGTGAGTTCCGGCACTACAAGGGAGCGATTGCTCGAGGTGGCCTTCGCCTCGCTTGATCATGTTGAGGTTTATATGCCGGATGACAATGGTGCCTATCAGCGCCAGGTGTCAGGTGATCTCTATCCATTCAAGCAACGCCCTTATCCGCATCGTCATATGGTTTTTCCGCTCAATCTTCCCACGGGCGATCATGTAATTTATATCAGGGTAGAGTCAAAGGGAACATTGACTGTTCCAATCAATATTTGGCAGGTGAAGGCAATGCATGCGCATGATCAATATGCGTATTCATTGCTGAGCCTATATTACGGCGCGTTATTGGCGCTGTTTTTCTACAATTTCCTGATTTATCTCTCAACACGCGAAACCGTTTTCCTGTTTTACGTGGCTTTTGTCGGAAGCATGGTGGTGGCGCAGGCGTCACTGAATGGCTTGGGCAATCAATTTCTTTGGCCTGACTGGCCTGCATGGGGTAACGTAGCATTGCCCTGTGGCATGGCAGCCACGGGGTTTTTCGGCGTATTTTTCAGCCGTATTTTCCTTAACACACGCAGTACTTTCCCACGGCTAGATGCGCTCATGCTGGCATTTGCTGTCTTGTTTGCATTGATTATATTGTCTCCGCTCGCCTTGCCGTATCAATGGTCTGCATTGGCGGTTTCTTTGTCTGGGGTGATATTTGCGTTGTTTGTCACTGTCGTGGCCATCATGTCATATATGCGTCACAACCCTGGAGCGTTTTATTTTCTGCTGGCATGGGGAGCTGTGCTGGCAGGTGTGGTGATTCTCGGGTTGCGTAACATTGGCTGGGTACCCACCAATGCTTTTACCATCTATGCGATGCAGATTGGTTCTGCGATTGAAATGTTGATGTTGTCTTTTGCGTTGGCCGACCGCATCACCATCATGCGCAAGGAAAAAGAGCAGGCGCAGCGCGACACCTTGAATGCCAAGCAGGAACTGGTGGATGCTCTGATCAAGACAGAGCATGAGTTGGAAGAGCGAGTGACGCTACGTACCAAGGAGATTGAGGCGGTCAATACCCAGTTACGCCATAAGGAGCGTGAGCTACGCTATATGGCACTGCATGATGCCCTGACTGGCCTTGCTAACCGAACGCTGATGAATGACAGCCTCAAGCGTGCACTTGCCCGTGCTTGGCGGGACAAGGGCATAGTGGCCGTGTTGCTGGTTGACCTTGATGGCTTCAAGGAAATTAATGATGCCTATGGTCACGCGACAGGAGATATTGTTCTGCAAGTGGTCGCTGCCAGGCTACGTAAAGTAACGCGAGTGAGTGATGTGACAGCACGACTGGGCGGAGATGAGTTTGTCGTGATTCTCGAGGACATTCATGGAGAGGATGATGCCATCCGCATTGCCGAGAAGCTGGTGCAGGAGTTAGCTCGTCCGCTAGAGGGTGGCTTGCATATTTCGGCCAGTATCGGGATTGCCCTGAGTGCAGGGGCCCAGGTTACCGATGATGTGTTGTTGCGGCAAGCCGATAAGGCGATGTATGAAGCAAAACTGGCTGGTCGTAATCGATGGCATGTGGCCGACGGCATGGAGTGTGACAGCATGCGCTGATGGTTAAGCAACTTTTGCTGCATGTGCTTGTCATTTGGAATGGGAGTTCTGCTGCAGATATTTCCCATACAAATCAACATTAATAAGGCAGCGTATGAATATACTAAAAAAATATAAAAGGTTTTTTCTTTCCTTAATCATCCTTATTGCCGGTGTTATTTTATTTTTTACTGGCGCAAATCAATATCACATGCAGTGGTGGCCGTTTGGCCAAGGTTATTTTGCCAATGTTGATGTCGATGAGATGGTGCCTGAGGCACGCCAAGTCAAACTTTCCTCAATATTCGGTACAGAAGATCTCGAAGTCCGTGAATTGCCATTCAGTGATCAATATCCCACTGGGCCTTTTGAAATGCTGGGTAATAAGCAATTTCTTTTTATCACCAAGTGTGGCGAGGTTTATTTCACCAAAATTAATGAGTCCAGCGAGATCGAGATCACCAAGCATGCCAATCCATTGACCAAGCCAGGGCTGGATGAGCACGAGGAAAGCAAAGGTGATGACTACGACGGATTGGTGTATTGCAAGGAGCTCGCCGGGGTGAAGGATTCGTTACTGTTGGGCAATACCTTGTACGTTGCTTATACCACCTGGGATCATGAGGCTAACGGGGCAAGGCTTGCAGTATCGGCTTTTGCGCTTGATCAGGACAATGCTGAGCTGACATTCCGCAAGGATATCTTTGTCACATATCCCGCAATCAAAGAGCCTTTTCTGGGGCACCAGGTTGGCGGCAAGATGGTGCTAGGGATGGATGATGACACCATGTTCTTGAGTGTTGGAGACTTTTCCAAACCTGATGGCGTGCAGGATCCGGCAACTGCGTTAGGCAAGATGATCAAGATCAACCTGAGGGATGCAAGTGCAGAGATTTATGCCTCTGGATTGCGGTCACCTTCTGGTGGTTTATATTTTGACCGTGATCACCATGAGCTGTGGGAAACCGAGCATGGCCCCAAAGGCGGTGACGAAATCAATCTCATCAAGCAGGGCAAGAATTACGGCTGGCCACTCGTGAGTTATGGCACCTTGTATGAGCGCGAGGGCATGGGCAACTATTATGGCAACAAATATAACTCGCACGAAAAGTTTGAAAAGCCAGCCTTTGTATTCAATCCTTCCATTGGGGTGGGTGCAATCGCTAAATACCCGAAGACCGGCAAGAATGAGTACTGGGAGGGCGGTTTCTTTGTAGCAGGCATGGCAGCTAATAACTTGTTATATATGCGCAAGGAAGGTGAGCGATTGGTGTATGCCGAACCGGTGTTAAGCGACTATCGCATTCGTGCGCTGAAGATAGACAAGAATGGTCGTTTTTTCATGAAAACGGATAACGATCAGTTCCTGTGGATGGAGAAATAGCGAGATTCAGCCAGGTGTAGTATCTAACCTGGCTGTTGTTGCGACTGGGGGAGTTAGCTCGCTGAAGGCTGCAGTGCTATATCCGGTAATGTCAGCAAGTGATATTGCAAAGCATAGAAGATGAAATCTGCATTGCTCTTGATATTGAGCTTCTTGAGTACCCTGCTGCGAAACACACTCACCGCGCCTGCGGTGACATTGAGCTCGCGTGCTACCGTGGCAATCGTCTTGCGTTGAATAAATTTCAGGAACACCTGGAATTCACGTTTTGAAAGCTGCTCATGCGGCAGTGGATTATGTTCTGCCTTCAAGGAGTGCTGTAGTGGCTCGGGTAGATAGAGATGCCCAGCACAGACGGTTTCAATGGCATTGACCAAGTCAGCCTCACTCGCATATTTGTCGAGATAACCTTTGCAGCCACAACGCATAAAATTGAGTAGGAAATGTTGATCTTCATTGTTGCTGATAAGCAGCACCGGCACACGGGGCGCAATACCCCTTAGTTGAGACAATAACTCCAGGCTGTCTCCCTTGCCCGAAGAAATACAGACGATCACAAGGTCAAGTTGTCCCTTGGCTTTGAGCTTCTTGATTTTTGACTCATCTATTCCCACCAACACATGCTTGATCTGCAATTCCTTGTGCTTGGAAATCAAATGATTCAGGGCGTAATTGACCAGGCTATCCCGGCTGATCAATGCAATTTTTTTCATGGCATATCAAGTTGACGCAAAGCAGACAACCCCGTCGCAATGAATTGAATCAGTATGTTAGCCCATACCTCCGCCAGGGCAATATAGGACGATATAGTGCATCCGTGTAGGAAAAAATTAACAAAACCTTGCTTGACTGAGCGCGTAGGAGCGCGCTGACAATCATTAAAGCACTTGGCCGATGACGGCCACGCCTTGTTTTTTCTAATCTGCATCTCAGCCGCTCTAGGCTAAAAACATAACAATCATCTAATGAAAATTTTCTAGGAGACAGATATGGCGACGTTACATAGCGAAGCATCAAGGAGGGAAGAGTGGTTTGTCTTGCCCATTTCATGGCGTGCGATCCTGGCCGGGCTAGCCGTCGCGGTCGCCGTGCAGCTGGTCTTGAGCCTGTTGGGTACAGGTATAGGTTTTAGTTTTGTGGAGCCAGCCTCGGTCGGTGATACGCCATCAGCCAAGGCTTTCGGTATAGGGGCATCTTTATGGTGGATTGTCTCCTGGATATTCTCATTGACTGCGGGGACGATTGTCGCCGTATTGTCTTCTGACGAAATCACGCGTTGCCGTGGTGCCTTGCTCGGGGTTGTGATCTGGGCGCTGGCAACCATCGCGGGCGCTTGTGTCTTTACAAATCTGGCAGGAGGTGTTTTTAAGACCACCGCAGGTGCCGTCGGGCTTGCTGGCAGTGGAGCTGTCGCTGGTGGTGCTTTGCTGGCTGGGAATGTTGGCCCCGGTGTTGGCGGTGAACTCAAGCATGAAGTGGAAGAATTTTTCCGCAATGCCAAGGCTAGCGTGGATCAACAAGTTGCGGATGAGCATCATGGCAAGCACCGTGGAGGCGCTTACTGGCATGCCCTGACCCGCTATTTGGCCAATACCGATGAGTCAAGCAAGGCTATAGACCGTGACCGTGTGGTCACAACCTTGGCAGAGGCTGCTGGTGTTTCCAGAGAGCAGGCCGATGAAGAGGTGAAAAAGCTGGAGGAGGCTTACGCTGCTGGCAAGGAAAAAGCTAAGGAAGCTGCTGACAAGCTTGCGGAGGTGACTGCACATTTTGCCCTATGGGCCACGCTCGGTTTTCTGTTGAGCCTCGCTGCTGCAGTTGTAGCCGGGTCTTGCACAGCACGTGGTTTAGTCCACGCTTCCACAAAAAATACATATTAATTTAGTTAAAAGGAGAAAAATATGCCTTACATCATTGCATGGTTACTGGGTGTACCCATTACGGTTCTGGTCTTGATCTGGCTGATTTTCTAAGAAGCTGGTGATGAGCAAAACGAAGCCCCACATTGTGGGGCTTTTTTATTGGCGATGAGGGCAACGGCGTATCTGGGTGTCAGTCTTCTCTGACAAAAAGTACCACAACCGTCCTATGGGGAGCAGATCTACACTTGGCTATGATGTTTCATACATTGTGGCAACACAGTGCACATTAAGTTGCATGTGTACGCAAAATAATTTGCACAGATCCATGACCAAACAGCATCCATAGCATGACTGTTAAGGAGAATAAAATGAAGACTATCATTCGAGTGCTCGCTCTATCATCCCTTGTATCAGTGTTAGTCGTGGTCGGCAATGCTGCATCTGCCAGCGAAACCTGCGGCGGGGAATTGCGCCATGCTCTGCCCGTGCAAATGAATAAAGGTGCGATGGTCAGTGTCAGCGATCAAGTCGTGCCTACCCTTCAGGATGGCATATATGCGGGTCATGCCCAACAATTGCGTGCCAAGCCTAATAAGTTTGATCGCTATCAACGGCCTGTGTTGGTAGACAAAGGGATTTGCCACCAGAAGCTTTCTGCCTTCAACAAAACCACCATCAAAATGTAATGTTGAATCCCTTGAATTGCCTGATAAAGGAGAATAAATGAGATTATCTAATTCAAAGTTGTTTGCTGCAGTACTGGCGTTGGTGCTGGTCTGGGTTATTTTCACTCAGGTTCGTATGCTGGATGGCAAGGCCATAGATACTGCAAAGGCGACTGCCTTGAAGAATATTGAGTATCCTGAGACGGCAAAGTTCGAGAACTTGCAGGAGGTTAAGCACGGCGATGCTAGTGTGGTGTGTGGCGAATATAGTGTGAAGCCCGAGGGTGGTGATTATGATCCTGCCAAGCCTTTTGTCGTGGAAGTGCGTGAAGGAGAAGACGCTCGGTTTAGCGAACTGCCGGAAGATATTGCCCAGTATTGCAATCTGCCAGGAAAGCGTTAATGGTGTAATGAAAGTGATAAAAAAAGCCTGCAATTTGCAGGCTTTTTTATTGGTTTGTTCTATGTTCTAGTTGCTGCTGGCTGAGTGACTTTCAATAGGGGCAATCAGAGGCCAGCGATCATTCATCCAGGCATATTCTTCAGGTGGTTCGGTCGTAATCACGTATACCCTGCGTTCGTCATGATGGGTTGCGATAATGCCTTTGATGGCGTGCCCAGCAGGGATATCAATCCAGTGTGGGTTGCGTTCTAGGTCGCGGCTGAGAAACTCATCGGCAACCAGATCAACAGTCTCAGGCTTAAGTTTGTCCCATTTACCTTGCTCAAGGGATATCTGGCGTGCCCAGCCTCCGATGAAAAAGCCGCCTTCCTTTTCCTCAAGGTTATTGCCCCAGCGTAGCCACTTGATCTGGCCTTCTACACTCTGGATTGGCAATGCCGCCTTGGGATGGGGAAATTCAATACGTTTTTCCATGCCCGAATGGTCGGTAAGTTTGATTCCTCTGCACATAATAGCGTCCTTCATATAACGGTAATGATTCTAGGAGAATCGTATGAAGGATTGATGACATGCATAAGCCTGAATTTTCTTATCCTGTTGTAGGAGTTTTCCTAATCTTGCCAGGCTTTTATTGTTCCTGAATATGGAATTGTGTAATTGAGATATTTCTATATGTTGGAAATGATGATTTTGGCATACTGTTGAGATTGTTAAATAAGGAGCCTCATGCAATGAAAACAACAAGCAAAGTGCTCGGCCTGATGATTGCGATGGGTTGGATGACGTCCGCTTATGCGGATTTGGCTGCTGTGGAAGCGAATCTGGGCCGGCTCAAGGTGCCGGAAGGGTTCAGGGTAGAGGTCTATGCTGAGGTGCCTGGTGCGCGGCAAATGGCGTTGGGGACTTCGGGCACGGTATACGTCGGTACCCGGGGTAACAAAGTCTATGCCGTAGTTGATAAAAATAAAGATCACAAGGCTGATGAGGTGGTCACGATTCTTGATGACTTGAAGGTTGGCAACGGTGTTGCCATGTGGGATGGGCACCTCTACGTGGCCGAGCAGCACCGCATCACGCGTTATGCTGCACCTGATTTTGACCTCAACCTGCCGTTCAAGCAGATGCGCGAAGTGATCTACGACCAACTGCCGGACAAGGCACACCACGGCTGGCGCTACATTGCGTTTGGCCCGGACAAGAAGCTGTACGTGACGATTGGCGCGCCGTGCAACGTGTGCGACCCGCAAGGCATCGAAGCCTCCATCATCCGCATGGACCCGGACGGCAAGAACACAGAAGTGTTTGCCAAGGGCGTGCGCAACTCAGTCGGCCTGGATTTCCAGCCGGGCACCAATGTATTGCACTTCACCGACAACGGCATGGACATGATGGGCGACGATATCCCGCCTGACGAGTTCAACGCCGCACCGCAGGCCGGACTGCATTTCGGCTTCCCTTACGTCGGCGGCCAAGATGCGCGCCCCAAGGATTGGCAGAACAAGAAGCCGCCACAAGCCGTGACGCCGCCCGTGCTCGGCTTCCAGGCGCATAGCGCAAACCTGGGCTTCAAGTTCTACACCGGCAAGCAGTTCCCCAGCGCATACCAGGGCAATGCCATCGTCGCCCAGCACGGTTCATGGAACCGTAGCAAGCCAGTCGGCTACCAGTTGATGCGCGTGGTGTTCGACGAAAACCACAAGGTGAAATCGAACGAAGTCTTCATCGATGGTTGGCTCAATGACGGTGAGGCCTGGGGCCGCCCTGTCGATGTGTTGCAGCTCAACGATGGCTCTTTGCTGGTGTCCGACGATTATAGCGGCGTCATCTACCGTGTCAGCTACGGCGAGTCCGCCGCGGCTGCACCTGTCCCCGGCAAGAGCGGTCACCAAGCAAAAGTCACTGGACTGCAAATGCCGGAGTCTGCTATTGCACACCCGGATGGCCGCATCTTCGTCAGCGAGATTGGCGAGTTCGGCAAAAACGGCGATGGCAAGATTACTGTCATCAACAAGGATGGCAGCCGCCAGACCCTGGCCGACGGCTTGAATGATCCCAAGGGGCTTGATCTTTTCAACAACCAGCTTTATGTAGCGGATGTGGATCAGGTGCTGAGGATTGGGCTGGATGGTAGCAAGACCGTGATTGCCAGGCCGGGAGATTTCCAGGAAAAGCCGGTTTTTCTCAATGATATCGAGATTGATGGCCTGGGTAATGTCTATGTCTCGGATAGTGGTGATGACAATGGCAAGCATGGTGCGATCTACCAGATATCCCCTGAGGGTAGGGTGAGTCAGTTGCTCAATGACAAATCCGGTATCAAGCGCCCTAATGGTTTGTTGATGGATGGCCCCGGAAAGCTACTAGTGGCAGATTTCGGTACTGGTAAATTATTCCAGGTGAATTTTGCTGGGAAGAAAGCAAGCGTTACCCTGCTTAACCAGGGGTTTGGTGGTGCTGATGGTTTGGTGCGCGATACAGATGGCTTGCTGTATGTGAGTGATTGGGCTGGTGGCAAGGTCTGGCAGTTGATAGAACCACGCGCAACACCACAATTGATCAGCACAGGGCATCAATCTGCTGCGGATATTGCAGTATCTGCTGATGGGCGCTTTCTATTGATTCCTGACATGAAGGCAGGTGAGCTGGTGCCTTTATCCATCAAGTAAATTGAGTTGTTTTGCATCATAAAAAGCCGGCTTATGCCGGCTTTTTATTGATTAGTCTTAATGGACTATTGCTGGGAGGAAAGATTTGCTAATAAATGGCGGTGCTATTGAGAATTAGTTACTTTATTTAATTGGGGGAGTAATGAAAAAAGTTTCATCATTGTTGTTCTTGCTGTTATCTGTTTCTGCTTCGGCACACGCTGCGAGCGCAGCTTCTGCATCAATCAGTAATTTAAACGTGACAGTCTTGTCAGGCGATGCTATTAATCTTTTCAGTTTACCTGTTAATAGTAATGTCAATATCAATTTGAGCGACTATTTTGGCAGTCATTTGCATGATTATAGATATGCTTATGATCTACCCAGTGTGACCTCAATCAGCTTGACCAATTCGATTGGCAATGCCGCAGCATCTACCAATATCGGTGCTGCAGATCAAAGCTTGTGGGCAACGGCAGCAGCCTATGATGGCTATGTTTCCTCTAGTGCAAGTGGTAGTTTTTTCTTTGATTACACTGCAAATTCACTGGTCTTGTTTACCGCCACGGCAACTGTCTGGGGGCAGGGGGATGCAGGCCAATTTGATGATGCAAACTCATTAGCAAGTTTAAGCCTGTATGATACCTCTTATAGTGATGATGCCTTTTCTAGCACGAGCTATAACTCGACTCTCTCATCTGGAGCTGGCCTAGCATCACCATATTCCGCAACCAAGCAATTGAAGTTCTATTATTTCAGTGATGTCAATTCAAAGCTTCAGTTGACTGCTTCAGTTGATGTTTGGGCAAGTACTGCGCCTGTTCCTGAACCAGAAAGCTACATGTTGTTGCTTGCTGGATTGGGGCTTGTAGGATTTGCTGCTTCTCGTCGCCGCAATTAAAAACCGATTTACTATATAAAAAAGCCAGCATTTGCTGGCTTTTTTATTTTATGTTCGGCGTATCAAGTGTTGAGTAGCGCCGCTTTTGCCGTATCAGGAAGATGAGCATCGAGTTTTTTTGCCAGTAGGTAGGATTGCCGTTGATGATGGGCATCGCGGATGTGTTGGTCTATGAGGGTGACGACATCCTCCACGGTGAGCACATCTTGATAGGCAGAAATACTATCCTTGAGGGTTTGCAGGGTCTCTATGCTTTGTTGTGTGTCGTAAATGGATTGCTCGATATTCGGGTTAAACATCACGGTACTACTCCCCATAAGTGAATCAATGAATGGAGTGATTGTAGTCATGATGATTGTGGTGGCTTATCAGGGCATCCTGATGTTGATGTAGGAGTTGACTGACAACCGTCTCAAGCCATTGCGTGAGTCAGTTTGGACGGTACATCATGGCTTGCTGTAAAGGCGCTTGGTATGTGAGGACTTCACTCTCAACCGTTGCCAGCCGATGACGATGCCACTGGCACTGATGACGATAGCCCCGAGGCTGAAGATGATCATGAATGGCTCACGTAGCCATGGGCGTTCAAGCAGGGGGATCCAATCCCAGCTATGTAGCAGGTTGAACAGCCAGCGGCCCAGGCGGCGACGTTCGTCCAACTGTTCAATGATGGCACCAGAGTATGGGTCGACATGCAGCCACGTATGTGCGGCATCATCAAAGCGTACACGCAACATTGGCAGGCGCCTGGCGTGGTTGCTATACATGCTGTTTTCGGCTCTTGCGAAGTAATAAAAATCGTATGCCTTTACTGATTCCAAGTGAATGGGTTTATCTGGCAGCATCGCCTGCGCTGCTTGGACCAAAGTAGCAGTAGGCAGCCGTTGCATGGCATGGCCAGGTTGGGCCATGGCGAGGGTTAGGCTTTGCGTCGTGCTCGCATAGGCAGTGAGGTAGGCTTGGCCGTTGATCATGTGCCATTCGATTTCCTTGACTGGCAGGCCAGCATTCAGCAGGTGCTCCACGATGCGTTGCATAGGCCATGGGGATGACATATTAAACAAAGCGCCAGCCTGGTAATCAGCCTGCACCAGCGTAGAGCGGCTATCTGTCAGCTTCCACGGACGCATCGACATCATGCCGCTGAATATCCAGGCAATCAGCAGCGCGCCAAATATCAGCCCGGCTATGTGGTGCCAACGCATGAAACCCTGGCTATAAGGAGAGTGTGAACCGCTGCGATAAGGCTGTGCAAAGCGCCAGCGCATAATGCCTATCACCTGCCCGAGGATGGCAACCACAGAGCCAGCCAAGGATAGATAGATGATGATTTCTGCCCACCACGGTACATCGCGGATGATGTAGAACCAATGCAGCCAGGCACCTAGCCAGTTCCAGATGCGTTCCTGTTTAGTGACATCCAGTAATACCCGTCCGGTGGTGTGGGAGAGGTAGAGCCTGCGCTGGGCGTCGTCATGGATGTATACGACATGAAAAGGACGTTCTGCATCCAGTGCACGCGCCATGCTCCAGGCATCTTGATGAACTAGGCCAATATATTCTGCCGCTGCACCTTGGCCAAATGTGCTGGCTGAGGCGAGCGCTTGCTGTTCGCTGGTCTGGTTGATCACAGCACCAGAGCGGGCATCTACGGCGATTTCTGCCTGGCCTGGGTAAGTCAACAGGTAGTGCGGCTGGCCTGCAATCGAGGTGAGGCGGAGGTTGGTGGGGCTGAGGGATGGATTGGCAGCCATCATGGCCTGTGTGGGTTCTATGCAGCAATGCTTGGCATCCAGCACAGGCAAGCCTGCCAATTGTTCGGAAAAAAGCAGGCGGGGATAGCCGATAAACAACATGACGATCCCCGATATCAACCACAGCACCATGGGGATGCATAAGGCAATCCCCAGCCAGCGGTGCCAGAGGTAGAGTTGGCGTTTCATCTACTAGAAGCGTACATGCAAGGCGACCTCAAGCGTGCGTGGCTCCCCCAGATAATATTGGGTGTTAGTCTGGTGGATAAAGCGAGCATAGGTTTCATCTGTAAGATTGCGAATACGCGCAGTGAGTTCTGCATTCTTGCTTACGTTGTATCGGGTGTGTACATCAAACAAGGTGTATGAGGGCACCCACATGGTGTTGGCGTTGTTAGCATATACTGACGAAACGTAACGTGCACCAATTCCCGCCTGCCAATCTGGTGTGATCTGGTAATTAAAGCGCAGGTTGGCAACCTGATCAGGCACGTTGACTGGAGTTTTACCCTTTCTGGAGACTGAAATGCCGCCCACTGACTCGTTGAACTCATCAAACTCAGCGTCAATCCAGGCAATATTTCCTTCAGCTCTCAGCTTGGGCGTGAGCTGCAGGGAGGACGCCAGTTCAATGCCTTTGGACGATTGCTGCCCAGCCAGAATAGTATTGTTCGCATTTTGAGGGTCAGTAACAGGAAAATCCCTGCGCACGATTTTATAAGCCGCAATCGTGGCGGTGCCCCGGCCATCCAGATAGTTGAATTTGCTACCCACTTCCATCTGGTAGCCCGTGGATAGCTTGAAGTTGTTGTTGGTCTGACCTGCGCTAGCACTGGTCAGTGTACCGCCAGGAGGCTCGGCGGATGTGCTGTATTGTGCATACACATTGGCTTCATCCGTGATGTCAAACACTGCACCAACGCGACCAGTAAATGCATCCCAGCGCCGGTTAACAGTGGCTGGTGATGCATTCCGGTTGTCTAAGTGATAGTCGATATGGTCATAGCGCAAACCAGTCACCAATGAAAAGCGCTGGCTCAGGAACTGCCGATTCTCGGCAAACGCAGATAACGTTTTGACTTCGGTGCTTCGACCTTTTCTTAGGCCATTCCCCATGCCTGGAATGTCGTAGAAGCTGTCAGGCGCAAAGCTGTCCGGATTGACGATATCAAAGAACTGCCCATCACTTTTATTCAATGAGGAGGTGGGGAAGATGGTTTGTCGATTTACATTGTAATCAGCGCCAAAAGACCAGTCGCTTCTCATGCCAAATAGCTGGTCGTTGTGCACTAGTTCAATACGGTTACCAGTCAGCTCCTGATTATGACGTTGCATATAGGCATTTGACCTAGTGACCAAGGAGTTGCTGGGGTTGTATGTATATACCTCAAGATTGCGGAAATCGCGTTGACCACGGTAGTGATAAAAGGTGTTGCGTAAAGATGTTGTCTCACTGATCTTGTAATCCGTCAGCGAGCGAGCCCAGGTGACACGTTGTTCATATCTTCCATCTGCAACATTGTAATTGTTGAACCGGTCAGATTTCTTGATTTTCAGGGTGCCTACTTGAGGTTGCAGTGTTGGTGAACCCCAATATGGGCTGTCTTCTTGCTCTACATGATGTTCCAGGGCCAATGTGTGTGACAAGTTGGGGGTGATATCTGTCAGCCAAGATAAAGCTAGGCTATTCGCTTCACGCTCTTGTCGGTCAATATAGCCATTGCTGGTATTTCGGCTGAAATCTAGACGTACCCAATTGTTGTCATTCAATGCGTGGTTAAGGCCAACAGCCGTTTCCATGGTGTCGTATCGAGCGTAGCTGACACGTGCTTCCTTGATCTCCTGTTCACGAGTGGCGAGCTTGGTCACATAGTTCAGGCTACCGCTGATAGATCCACTGCCATATAAAAACGAGGAGGGGCCTCCAATAAGCTCAACTCGGTCAAATACCCATGCATCTACCGGGCGGTTTGCACCTGAATATTGCAAACTGATGCCATTGAATAATTGATTGATCTGCGACCCAGTAAATCCGCGATAAGCAATGTGACCACCCCATCCCGGCGGTGCCGATGCATTGACCCCGGGCAGGCTGTTGACTGCATCTTGGAATGTCCTGGCACCAATTTCCTCCATTTTTTGCCTGTCTGCTACCGCCACTGAAGCAGGATTCTCGCGGATAGTCAGACCTAGTCTGGATCCAGCCTCGGAAGGCGTGTCGATATTCAAGCCTTTCTGATCCTTGATTGATGTAGTCTTGACGTTTACGGTTTCAAGCTTGTTGACATCTTCGTGGTTTTTGCTTGCCGGTTTAGAGTTTTCTTTTGCTGTCTCGGAGTAAGCGAGCGGTATGCTCATGGTCGATGAAAACAGGCCTACGACTAAGGTGCGGATAATAAGGGAGGAAGTTGTTGTCATGGTGTGCGTGTGATGTTGAAGTGTCAAAGTGATTGTTGTGCACAATCACAATTCCCTTAGGTGAAAAACCCGGAAATATAACAACATCAAGGCTGGTGCATAATGCGACAAATTGCCGCAGTATGCTGCGTCTCAGTGGGTAAGCGGCCTGGAGGAGGCAAAAAAGAGCCGGGATCCAGCAGAAGGAAAATCCCGGCCTGAGTGGAAAAGTCGAAAAGATTAATGTGTTTGTGCGACAGCTAGACCTTGCTGGGCTTCTTTCTTGCGTTCTGTGTCTGCATCGGCACGGCCTGGGCGTGCTGGTGCATCTAGCGCCTTGCGATAGTAGTCGATGGCTTTCTTGTATTCGCCGGTTTCAGAAAGGTAGTCGGCGTAGAAATAATTAGCGTCTATGCCGGTGGGGTTGAGTTGCAGGGCTTTTTCCAGATAGCTTTTGGCTTTTTTCTTATCGCCAAAACCAATCGGCCAGCCGGGTACACGGTAATAAAGTGTGCCTAAGCTGGTGTAGACAGAGCCTTGCATGATCTCGGGCTGGGTTTTTTCCACCCCGAGTAATAGGTCGCGAGATTTCTCTACCAGCTTGAGGGCGCCCAAGCCACCTTTGGCCTTGGCATAGCCGCTAAGGGTAATGGCTTCCCAGACTTGGGCCTCTGGCGCATTTTGCGAGTTCACTACTAATTGATGTGCTTCTTCAGTGAGTTGCTTGAAAGCAGCCTCCTTGGCATTGTCTGGTGTCTGGTAGTTGGCGATCACCCAGGCGTGTTGCAGCTTGTTCAGGTTGTCGTCGAATTGGCTATCTGCCCAGGCAGGGCCGGTGAGCCAAGCCAGGCCTAGGGTACTAGTGAGTGCCAACGTGGCAGAGAGCTTACTAACGTGTTTGATCATCATTGCTCCTGAATGCGGGATTGATTGACGTAATGACGTGCCATTTGTGCTTGTTTGCGTATGCCCAAGCTGATGATGGATGGCGCGATGCTGTTGATCCAGGCAAAAATTTTCTCGGGGAAACCTAGGTAGAGTTCATCTTTGCGCTCCTCAATGGCAACGATAATGTCGCTGGCGACTGCCTCAGGTTCATCAATGGTCATGTTGCCGTGATGCATCATGTCGATACTCGCGGCACTGTTGAGCGCTGTGCGGACTGCGCGTGGTGCGACATAGGTGACATGGATTTCGCTACCTGCAAGCTCTCGGCGTAGGGCTTGTGAGAAGCCACGTAGTGCATATTTGCTTGCGCTATAGGTGACGTAATAAGGGTAAGCAAGCGAGCCGAAAATAGAGCCGACATTGACGATATGCCCGCGATTCACATGCTTGAAATAAGGCAACACGCCGCTGACTAATTGCATCGGCGCAATGGCATTGACTTGCATGAGCTCAGCAATGCGTGCGGAGGATTGTTGCTCAAGTATGGTGAAGTCCAGGATGCCTGCATTGTTGATGAGAATATCAACCTTGCCCCAAGTGCGTAGCACTTGCTCGATAATGCCTTGTGCTGCGTTGGGTGAGCGCAGGTCAGCCAGTACCTCCATGACCCGGGTGTTGCGCATGCGCAATTCGCCAGCCAGCTCCATTAATTTCAGTTCGTTGGAGGCAACGAGTACCAGTTGTGCATCTTGCTCGGCCAATTGATGAGCCAGGTGCCTGCCAATACCGCCGGTGGCACCAGTGAGGATAATGACTTGGTTTTGCAGGATCATGCTGCTTGCTCCTCTGTAAATGTCGGCGCAAAGCGCCTGAACAGCTCGGAAAAAATATCGCCATATAGTCGATAGAAAGCTTTGGCGCCATGGATGACCGCCTGCCGGTCGGCCTGCTGGGTGATGTTATTGACCAATCCCGCGTAAAAATCGGTATGGCCGACGTCCAGTGCGCCATGGGAGGTCAGGTAGGAAAACGCTTGCTTGGGCAAGTTAAGTGTTGATTGAATCGATGTTGCTGCCAGTGAAGCCAGAGCTGTACTGGTACCTTCCAGTACCAGCACCATGCCAAGAAAACCCAATGGATTCTTGCGATCAATCAAGTGGTAGGCATAGGCGACCATCAATTCGGTTTCGTGGGAGGGCTGACCATGGCGAACGGCTTCTGCATCGCCACCACAGGCAGTAATGTCGTTCAATATCCATGCCTGGTGGCCAACTTCTTCCTCGATATATTCTGCCATGCCAGTACGCAACCATTCATACGCATCTGGCAGGCGCGAGCCACAAGCCATGAGTAGTGGTACGGTGTGTTTGACGTGGTGATAGGCTTCGCCCAGAAAAGCGATATAAGCCTGCTTGTTGACGTTACCCTGAGCTCCCGCCTGGATAAGCGGTAGTGACAGCAAGGCCTGCCGTTCGGCTTGAGTTGCTTGCAGCAATGTTTCATAAAAAGCCATGTCAGACTTCTCCATATAAGGCATTCAATTGGGTTTCATAGGTGGCTTGAATGGCCGCACGCTTGATACGTCCATTACTTGTTGTCAGACCATTTGCGAGGGTGAACGGTCTGGAAGCCCGAATCCAGTGTTGTACCTGGGCATAATCGGGCAGGGTTTGATTGATCTCGTGCAGGTTGGCATCAATGGCCGAATCGGTAGCCTGGGCATCCACGACCAGTACTGCGGTATTCCATGGTTTTGCCTCGCCAAATACTGCTGCCTGGTGAATACTGGGCGATAGGCATAGCTCGCGCTCTACCCATTCAGGTGCGACATTCCGCCCGAAGGAAGTGATGAAGACGTTCTTTTTACGCGCTGTGATATGCAGGAAGCCATCGGCATCCAGGTGACCGATGTCTCCGGTGTATATGCTTTGTGCTGCCTGTGTCGCACCACCCAGATAACCCTGCATAGCGGGGTAGTGCACGATGATTTCGCCATCCGGCGCAAAGTTGACGCGCACGTGTTGTAACGGCTTGCCTACACTGCCTGGCTTGCGGTGGCGTAATGTGTTGAGGGCGACCACGGATCCGCATTCGGACAATCCATAACCCTCAAATACCGGTAGACCGAGGGCTTCTGCTCTTTTCAGCAGGCGCGGCGATACGCTGGCCCCACCCACGGCAATAAAACGCAAATCGGGCAAGGACGTGGGTGAAGATTCTAGGTGCATGACTAGGCCATACAAGAGTTCGGGCGTGAGTACGGCTGTCGTGATCTGGTGTTGTTTAAGCTTGGCTAGTAACAATTGCGATTGAAAGGTGGAGGAGCCAGTAAGCCCCAGCTTGTTGAGCGGCAAGAGAGTGGTGCTGGTGCCCACCAACAAGGGCGTGTAAATGCCGGCAATGTTTTCCAGTAACGTCGAGAGTGGTAATACGCAGAGATGTTTATCTCGCAGGCTGGCCCATGATGCCGTCGCTAGTGAGTTCGCTACTTGTGCCATGGTATCTGCCGAGAGGCATACCCCTTTGGGGCTGCCTGTGGTGCCTGAGGTATAAGTCACCTTGGCTGTATTCTTTGGAAAGGCCACAGGGTAAGGGTTGCTCAATGCATACATGCCAACTTTGTGCTGCCCGGAAGCATCGTGCCATGCCTGTGGGTTGGCATTCAATAAACCAGCGGATTGGTACAGCGCCAGGATAGGCATGCCTTCCTGGGTGAGCAGCATCTTCAAGCCAGCATCGTGCGCTGTATGCAGCAATTGCTCTGCAGAAAAAAACAAGGGCAAGGGGACGACAATCGTTTCTGCAAATGCGCCTGCCAGGTCGGCAATCATCCAACTGATGGAGTTATCCATGAAAATTCCCACCGCCTGCCCTCGATAAGGCTGCAACTGGTTGGCAAGCGAATGCACGGCTTGGAACAATTCCGCATAAGTCAAAGCGCTATTTTCATCTTGCACCGCCACTCGTGTGGGATACAGCACCGCACCATGTGCCAGAGCGAGGATAACTAAATTGTTGGGCTCCTGCTCCCAAAGCAAGCTGTCCACTGAGGTTTCTTCCAGGCAAGTCATCATGATGCGCTCCTGTTTCTGGCAATAGCTAATACCTTGGGTGCACAATCGTAATAAGTGCCCCACCCATTGCGGGCATCTGGTGGTAATCTCTCCAGCCTTGCTTCGCCTAGCGTCACCATGGGGATGGTTAGTTTCTGGAGTGAGTTGTAGAGCGTTGTTGTTGCGGTGAATACGGCCCATTCAGTGGCAGTTTCGTGTAAGTGTCGGCTGATGCAAGACAATAAGGTGCGGATGTCATGGTGGCGGCGTACGGCAAAGTTACCGATCTCGAAGATCAAGGCGCGTGCTACTGCTTGCCCTGTCGAATCCTGCAACGCCTGTTCTATTGAAACATCCAAATAATGTTCAAGAAATAAGTCTTCCTCATTAGCGCGACGCAGACCGCAAGTGGCTAATAGCTCGCCCTTGCGGTTATTCAGGCTCATGATTGTTGGCATGAAATGCGTAATCTTGGCGGCATGAATAGACCAGTATTTCTCACGGATAAAATCCTCCAATCGCTGGCGGAAAGGTGATTGCCTATCATGTAGTGATACAGCAATTTCCTCAGGACAATGAAGAGAGATGTCAGCCTGCTCAGCCGCTTTATGTCGCGTCTGAGCTATAGGCAGCGTTGTATCTGCTTGGTATCGAGGGTGCAGCATGTCGCTCGTCCTTGGTGAGTCATCGTATGCTTAATAAATGGCAAGTGATGTGCCAACCTGAACGAACACACAGTTGCTTATAGTAAAGCGATGGAAATAGCTTAGGTTGGCAATGCATCCCCCGCAGAAAAGCCGCACCAGAACTGGAATTAAGGACAAGGGGTGGGGTGGAAAGTAAGAGGCAGTCTTATTCTTGATAGTTACTGTGATACCGTTTAATACAGACTAACCCTGCAAAAATTGTAGATGAATACTGCAAGCCTGCATGGAAAAGCGGGAATGAATCGGTGAGCAGCATTGATGGGGGATTCAAGGCTACTGTCTCAGCGTGAGGGACGAGTGGACTTATTGAAAATGCAAAAACAGGGTATCAAAACCCAGAGTGAGGTGAATAATATAGAAACACTAGCCATAAGCCTTCTATATTAAATTTTGCTATTGCTGATGATCAGATTGCGAATGTATCAATGGAACAATAAATAAAAAGGGTTAGCCTAAGCTAACCCTTTGAAAATATGGTGCGCCCGAAGAGATTCGAACTCCTGACCCCTTGGTTCGTAGCCTTCTGGGGCTGGAGTGGCGCGTATATTAATCAATGGGTTAGGGGCGTTCGTTGCAATCAAACAGCCTATAAAAGCCTATTGGAGTGCAGAAAGTCGCGCAAAATTCGCGCAGATTAAATTCATTAGTGGGTACATTGAGACCAAGAACCAAGGTATAAGAATTTTCCCTATCCAGAACTTCGGGGATATATCTTTAGTTTCACTATCTCAGGCGTCGGCACAGTTTCAATAATGGCTTATCGCCATTAGAGTATGAAAAGCGTTATTTCGAGGGGCTGGCGACTGTCTAGGATAGTAGGGGCCAATTCAGTTCTAAAGCTTTAATATATCTGGCTTAAACTACTGGGATTGAAGCAATCTGACTCAATTAACGTAATAGGATAACAATGGCACAAATCAAACGCGCACTTAGTTTTTCCGCCGTATGCCTCCTAACCAGCTATGCTTGGGCAGAGGAAACTAAGATCGACAGGCAGACTGAAACATCTATGCCGAGGCAAAAGAACATGTATGGTATTGGCGTTGGCATGATCCCCAAAACATCAGGCTCCAAAGACTTTCGTACACTAGTACTGCCTGTCATCAATGCCAACTACGGTGACCGATTTTATATCAATGGCCTGCAAGCTGGCGTTTGGCTCTTGGACTCCGACGATAAAAGGCTAAGATTTGGACTATCTGCAGATGCAAGGTTTGGCTGGGATGCTGACGACAGCAGCCGCACCAAAGGCATGCATGACCGGGACTTCTCGGTAGATGTTGGCCCAGTCCTCCGTTGGCAAACCGATTACGGCACTGTAAACGCCCAATGGGGTTTTGACGCTGGAAACGCAAGCAACGGCCAAAACGTACAGCTCCAATTTATTCGAAGTCTGTACCGCTCTAGTCAATTCCGCATCAATGGCCTGATCGGCGTGCAATGGAACAACAAGAAATTCAATGACTATTACTTTGGCGTAGATGCCGACGAAGCAAGGCAGGGACGCTCAGCTTATGAAGCAGGTGCTGGCACGCAATATCAAATCGGGGTCAATGGCATTTACAGCATAAAAGAAAACCAAGCGTTATTCTTTGGCCTGATTGCCAACCGCTTAGGCAACGAGCAAGCCAATAGCCCCATCGTTGAAACCAGAACACAACCGCTAGGATTTATTGGATACTCAATCGGGTTCTAAAGTTTTTAGGGAATGTTTCTGTCAAATACTTGATTGTCACGCTACAAAGATAAAAAGGCCTCATAAGGAGGCCTTTCGTTTTACTTCTCGCTTACTGCACTTTCCTACGGCGAGATGCAAAGCCTAGAACACCCAAGCCTAATGCCAACATAGCGTATGTATCCGCCTCAGGTACAGCACTGACGGTGTACCAAGCACTGCCACCTTGAGCATCAGTCAAACCTTGCACGTGAAGTGCAAACGATTTGGAGTTTAGCTCAACGGGGCCATTAAAAGTTGCTGTCCAGCTAACACTCTCGTTCGCGGTTAAACGATCTTGACCTTGGAATAAATCAAAGCGGAAATCATAAATACCACCAGGACCACCACCATTTTTATAGCTAACAGGAGAATCACCTAATACACTCGATACAGTCGCTTTCGCATCTGCATCCACTGCAATAGAGCCGATAAATGCTTTATTAGTAAACAAGGCATTCAGATCATTGGCAGTCAGGGTGAAATAGTAAACATTGCCAATATTGTTATAGCTCAAAGTAGCAAAACTACTAGCCGGAGTGAAGTCCCCCGATAGCAAAGTGCCGTAGTTGTCATTTGTCGCTGCTTGCGCAGAAACACCTGAAGCCATTGCTGCAACCAAGGCAATAGCAGTCATTGTCTTTTTCAACATGTTTAACTCCATAGTTAAGAATTTTTTAATTATTTGTTGTTATGGGGTGGATTATCTCTCGTCCAAGATTAGTTACAATAGGCCGTTCGAGCTAATGTAACCAACTGATTTTATTGTAATAACAAATAATACTCAGTCTCAACACTGCAACGAACCCATCATAATAAAACTTATATCTTCACAACTATGGAGAGAGCCATGAACGCAAAAGTTAAACAGATATTGCTGACTATTCCAGCCTTCTGCATCACCCTGAGTTTGAGCGGTCCTTTACTAGCAGACCCGCCCCATGGAAAAGGGAATGGCAATGGTGGCCCTCCAGGGCAAGTGAAAAAGCAACAGCACGGTGGTGGTGGATCTGACCGCCACGCTTATGATGATCGCAGAAATGGTGGCAACATTGATATTGACATCCATTTTTCAAGCAACCAGCGCGTCATCATCCAGGATTACTACCGCGATCAATACCAGGCCGGCCACTGCCCTCCTGGACTAGCGAAAAAGAACAACGGCTGCATGCCTCCAGGACAAGCCAAGAAATGGCGTCGAGGCTACCCATTACCTCGCGATATTATCTATTACGATCTACCGCCAGTAATCATTGCTCGACTAGACCCACCACCTCGCGGCTATAAATACGTCAGAGTGGCAGCTGATATTCTCATGATCGCCATTGGCACTGGCATGGTGATTGATGCCATAGAAGACTTGGGAAGCATGTAAAAATAAAGGCCTATGTCATGATGGTATAGGCCTTCTTTCTATCGTCAAGATGGTGAACGTTTCACCTTGGAGTTCTGAATTGATCGATGGTTTTGTGTACAGCTTGTATCAGTTCCGCATTTTCGATCATTGCAGAGACAGGCAGCAAAATATTAGGATTTGGCATTGAGGTGGGACATGCATAAGTTCCTCTTTGACAGTTACGGGTGTTTCTTTTATAGCTTCTGGTAAAAGACATTAATAAGCAGTTTTATTGAATTATTTCTATATTTCAAATAATATAAAAATATGGAAATGAAAACTATCGTTACTGCATTATCTGCCTTGGCACAGGAATCACGCCTCGCAATTTATCGACTCCTTGTTCAGGCGGGGCCTGATGGGCTGCACGCTGGCAGAATCAGTGAAACCCTTGATGTGTCACCTTCCTCTCTCTCTTTTCACCTTAAAGAACTAAGTCATGCGCAATTAGTGACTTCTCGTCATAAAGGCAGGTTTGTCATCTACTCAGCAAATTACATACAGATGAACAATGTCCTGGCATACCTCACTGAGAATTGTTGTGGTGGTGCACCTTGCATGCCAGTTCAATTTCAACCTATCTCAGAGCCTATTAAATGATCACCAAAACCTTCAATGTACTTATCCTTTGTACAGGTAACTCCGCAAGAAGCATCATGGCTGAGGCCTTATTCAATACGCTGGGCCAGGGTAGATTCAAGGCCTTTAGCGCTGGTAGCAATCCTACTGGCAAAGTAAATCCCTTCGCCATTGAGCAGGTGGCTGACCTTGGTTACCCCACTGAGGTGTTGCGTAGCAAGAGTTGGGATGAGTTTACCCAAGCTAATGCACCTAAGATGGATATCGTCATCACTGTCTGCGATAACGCCGCTGGCGAGGTTTGCCCCATCTGGCCTGGTTCGCCGATATCAGGGCATTGGGGATTTGAAGATCCTGCCGCAGCTGAAGGTAGCAATGAGGATAAACGTGCTGCCTTTGCCCAGATCCGCAGCCAGATCCAGGGATGCGTTGAACGTTTTATTCGCCTGCCTTTGGAGTCAATGGACATCCCTAGTATCAAGCGCGAACTGGATGGCATCAAATGAATACGTTTGAACGTTACCTCACCCTATGGGTAGCGTTGTGCATTTTCATCGGAGTTTTCTTTGGCCAGTTGTGGCCTGAGATATTTCAAACCATTGCTAGCCTTGAGTTCGCGCAGGTCAATCTGCCAGTCGGTTTCTTGATCTGGGTCATGATCATCCCGATGCTTGCCAAGGTAGATTTTTCCGCTCTAGACCAAGTGCGTCATCACCTCAGAGGGATAGGAATCACGTTATTTATTAATTGGCTGGTCAAGCCATTTTCAATGGCATTCCTTGCTTGGTTGTTCATCCGGCATTTGTTTGCCGAGCTGTTGCCTGCTGAGCAGGTAGACAGCTACATTGCCGGGCTGATATTGCTAGCTGCCGCTCCTTGCACTGCGATGGTGTTTGTTTGGAGCAAGCTCACACAAGGCGATCCCTTATTTACCCTATCACAGGTAGCCCTGAACGACACCATCATGATCTTTGCATTTGCGCCACTGGTTGGCCTGTTGCTAGGTATCTCTGCAATCGCCGTGCCTTGGGCAACTCTCACAACCTCTGTTGTGCTTTACATTGTGATACCTGTGCTGCTTGCCCAACTGCTGCGCAAAACATTGTTAGCCAAAGGACAGGCTTGTTATGAGCAGATTGTGCAACACACAGGAAGCTGGTCAATAGCCGCTTTGCTGCTGACGCTAGTTTTACTGTTTGGTTTTCAGGGACATGCCATCATTGAGCAGCCAATTGTGATCGCGCTATTAGCCGTTCCTATCCTGATCCAGATAATCTTCAATAGCGGTCTTGCATACTGGCTGAACTACAAGGCTGAGGAACAGCACAGCATAGCTGGTCCTTCAGCCTTGATTGGTGCGAGTAACTTCTTTGAATTGGCAGTAGCCACGGCCATTAGTTTATTCGGCTTCAAGTCAGGAGCAGCATTGGCCACAGTAGTTGGCGTGTTAATTGAAGTTCCCGCGATGTTGACCGTGGTGTACATCATCAATCATAGTAAGACTTGGTATCAACGACAGTAGGCAAGGATGAATCACCCGCATTGTGTTCAAATTTTGCCTAACGGAATTGAGGATGTAGAATAAAAAAGGGTGTTAGCCGCATGCTGCGGCGAGACAGGTTAATGCGTTAGGTCGGGCCGCCACGCGGAGCTTGTACGCCTATGCATCAGCAACGCCCTGGCCGCCGGGTATCCCGCGCTCAGCTATTGACCAAGTTCGCCTTCGCCAAGGTTGAGCGGTTTTTTCATATCGAAGCAGTCAGCGGTATCGTATTACTTATTGCTGCCTTGATTGCACTCATCTGGGCAAACTCTCCATTCGCCGAAAGCTACCATCACCTCTGGCATACCCCACTGTCTATTGGGTTGGGCCAGGCGCTATTTTCCGAGTCGCTGCATTTCTGGATCAACGATGTCCTCATGACTCTCTTCTTTCTCGTGGTTGGCATGGAGATCCGCCGCGAAATCCATGAGGGAGCATTAAGCAGCCTCAAGCAAGCTGCCTTGCCATTTGCCGCGGCATTGGGCGGAGTGGCGATCCCCGCTCTCATTTATCTTGCCTTGAATGCTGACCCTGCCAGGCAACAGGGATGGGCCATACCGACCGCCACTGATATTGCCTTTGCCGTTGGGGTGCTCGCGTTGCTGGGCCGCTCCATTCCCGGCAATGTCCGGATATTCTTGCTCGCCCTGGCCGTGATTGATGACATCATCGCCGTCTTGATCATTGCCTTGTTTTATTCGGGTGGACTGGATTACAGCGGTTTCGCTCTCGCTGGCATAGGCATAGCCAGCGTCATCCTGCTACAGCGTATGGGCATAGGTTCCGCTTATGCCTACGTACTGCCTGGTGCCATCATCTGGATTGGGTTGTTCATTACCGGAGCCCATCCCAGCTTGGCTGGCGTCGTCCTCGGGCTCATGACCCCGGTACTTTCCTCGAGAGTTCGCAGGCGGCCTCTCGCACTGATCTCACGCGTTCATCGCCAGTTGCTCAAGGAGGCATCCTCAGGCAATCAGCAACTGGTACAATCACTGCGTAGACTCCGTATTGCCCAGCGTGAATTGCTGCCGCCGGTGACCCGCATCCAAACAGTACTTCACCCCTGGGTTGCGTTTGGCATCATGCCATTATTCGCCCTGGCCAATGCCGGTGTCAGCCTACAAGAGGCTAGTATTGATCAGGATGGGGCACAGTGGGTCATGTTCGGTGTCGCCATCGCCTTGATCTTTGGAAAGCCGATTGGCGTGATCAGTGTGAGCTGGCTGATGGTGCGATTGGGATGGTGCAGATTGCCCTCAGATGTCACATGGTTCGGCGTATGCCTGATTGGGGTACTCGCCGGGATTGGTTTCACCATGTCCATTTTTGTATCCATGCTCGCATTCCAGAATGACGGACTGCTCAGTGCCGCAAAGCTTGGTGTGCTATCCGGATCACTTGTGGCAGCCGTTTTGGGATTGCTAATAGGAGGTTTCTATATTCAGTCCCATAAGCGTATGTCACCAAGCATCGACTAACTCGCTTGAGAGGATATAAGGGAGAACATATGCAATATAGAACTGTTGGAGCGGTGTTGATCAGTTCCATACTGTTTGCCTTGCAAGGCTGTGGAGAGCATCACGATCTCGCGGGGGCCTTGTCAGAAAAGGATGGGAAAACGTATCTCTCGACAAGCATTGAAAAACTATCCCAAACCCGGATCAAATTCTTGGTGAGTGCTCTTGGTCAACCGCAGGGACAGATCGAGATCAAGCATGGTCGCATGACGTATTACACATTAATTCATTCCGTGCAAAAGCGCGGGAAGATCAGTAACGACGTCCCCCCGTTTTCAGTAGCAGAGGGCTTTAGAGTCCGAGGGTAATTTACCCGATTTCTGGGTGAGTGATTTGGCATAAGCTGCAGGCGTCAAACCGCCCAGTGATTTTTTCGGTCGCTCCTCGTTGTACTCGCGGCGCCAGCCTTTTCAAGCGCGTGTTTTCCGTTTCGAGGGGCTTGATCGTAACAGAAGCGTTTTGCGAATTGATTAGCCCATTGGCTACCGCTATTGAAAAGCTTTGAGGGGTCGTAGCGGGATGGGATCAACAACTGTTCAATCTCTGCTTCCCTTAGATATGGTGCTGCTGTTGTAGCCATAATGTAGCAATGGTGTATAAATACTGAAAAGACAAAAGGGCTAGCCTAAGCTAACCCTTTGTTTATTTGGTGCGCCCGAAGAGATTCGAACTCCTGACCCCTTGGTTCGTAGCCAAGTACTCTATCCAGCTGAGCTACGGGCGCATATGTGAGGCGTGCATTATACGTGAATGTTAAATTTATGCTACTAAAATTTCACCACGTTCACACCTCTTTTAAGGTGGCGGAGAGCGAGGGATTCGAACCCTCGATACAGGTTTAAGCCCGTATGCTTCCTTAGCAGGGAAGTGCCTTCGACCACTCGGCCAGCTCTCCGCACGAGGGCGTAACAATACTTGATTACGCCGTAAAAATCAACGCCAAAACGGCGTAATTCTTAAACTTCTTCTAGTCCAAAAGCCTTATGCAATACGCGTACTGCCAATTCCATGTATTTCTCGTCAATAACGACAGAAATCTTAATCTCGGAGGTGGAGATCATCTGGATGTTGATGCCTTCTTCAGCCAAGGTGCGGAACATCTGGCTGGCTATACCAACGTGGGAGCGCATGCCGACGCCGACCACGGAGACTTTGGCGGTCTTGTCGTCGCCGATGATCTCGCGTGCGCCGATATGGCCTTGTACCTTGTCGCGCAGGATGTCTAGGGCCTTCTGCAGGTCGTTCTTGTGCACGGTGAAGGTGAAGTCGGTGGTGCCATCGGCGGCAACGTTCTGGATGATGATGTCGACGTCGATGTTGGCATCAGCCACTGGGCCCAGGATCTGATAGGCAATGCCTGGGCGGTCAGGTACACCTAGTACGGTGATTTTGGCTTCATCGCGGTTGAAGGCGATACCGGAAATGATGGGTTGTTCCATATTGTTGTCGTCCTCAAAAGTAATCAACGTGCCTTCGCCTTCTTCCTCAAAGCTGGAAAGCACGCGTAGTTTGACCTTGTATTTGCCTGCAAACTCGACTGAGCGGATTTGCAGTACCTTGGAGCCCAGGCTGGCCATTTCCAGCATTTCCTCGAAGGTGACCGATTTGAGGCGGCGTGCTTCAGGCACGACGCGTGGGTCGGTGGTGTAGACGCCGTCTACATCGGTGTAGATCTGGCACTCATCGGCCTTGAGAGCAGCTGCCAGCGCGACGCCGGTAGTATCGGAGCCACCGCGGCCTAGGGTGGTGATATTACCTTGCTCGTCAACACCCTGAAAACCAGCGACGACAACGACATGGCCGTCATCAAGATCTTTGCGGATACGCTCTTCATCAATCTTGAGAATGCGCGCCTTGGTGTGAGCATTGTCAGTGATGATGCTGACCTGGCTACCGGTGTAGCTCTTGGCTTTTACCCCAAGCTCTTGCAGGGCCATGGCAAGCAGGGCAATGGTGACTTGTTCGCCGGTGGAGACGAGCACATCAAGTTCACGTGGGCTAGGGTTGGGCATCACTTCCTTGGCCAGGCCGATCAGGCGGTTGGTTTCGCCGGACATTGCCGAAACCACGACCACGACTTGCTGACCTAATGCCTTGTGGCGAGCCACGCGGCGGGCGACGTTGCCGATGCGTTCTGGATTGGCGACTGAGGTGCCGCCGTATTTCTGTACGATAAGTGCCATATCTATGTCGGTATCAAAAGTGCATCAATAAAACGCGGGTGGCTGTCATGCATGCCCCCGCGGCGGTTAATTCAGTTTTTCGCCTACCCAGCTAGCAACGCTGGCGAGTGCTTGTGGCAGCTTGCTGGCATCGGTGCCACCTGCCATGGCCATATCCGGCTTGCCGCCACCTTTGCCGCCGACTTGTGCGGCAACAAAGTTGACCAGCTCGCCAGCTTTGACTTTGGAGATAGTGTCAGCGGTGACACCAGCGGCAACGCTGACCTTGTCGCCATTAACGCTAGCAAGCACGATAGTAGCAGTCTTGAGCTTGTCCTTGAGCTTGTCCATGGTTTCGCGCAAGGTGTTGGCATCTGCGCCTTCCAATGTCGCAGCCAGAACCTTGACGCCATTGATCTCCACCGCTTGGCTTACAAGCTCATCACCTTGCGATGAGGCCAGCTTGGATTTCAGGCGTGCGAGTTCCTTCTCCAGCGCTTTGATATGATCCAGAGTCTGGCTGATCTTGCTAGCCAGTTCTGCTGCTGGTGCCTTGAAGGAGGCAGCAGCATCGGCAAGCAGTTGCTGCTGTTGCTGGATATAGTGTAGCGCTACATCACCAGTAGCTGCCTCAATGCGACGCACCCCGGCAGCAACGCCTGATTCGGAAGTAATCTTGAATAGGCCAATATCGCCTGTGCGGCCGACGTGCGTGCCGCCGCACAGTTCGCGCGAAGTGCCGATGTCGAGTACGCGGACTTCATCGCCATATTTCTCGCCGAATAGCATCATGGCACCGGTTTTCTGTGCCGATTCAATATCCATCACACGTGCCTGGGTCGGCGCATTGGCGAGAATCTCGGCATTGACGATATCTTCAATGCGACGGACTTCCTCATCGGTGACGGGAGCATTGTGCGCGAAATCGAAGCGTGTCTTGTCAGGGTCTACCAATGAGCCTTTTTGCTGCACATGGCTGCCCAGCACTTCTCGCAAGGCTTTGTGCATGAGGTGGGTGGCCGAGTGGTGGCGCATGGTGCGATGGCGCGAGACGAGGTCCACGCGTGCGCTGACTTCGTCGCCTACGCGCAGGGTGCCGGTGTTCAATACGCCGTGATGGCCGAACACATTAGCCTGGATTTTTAAGGTGTCTTCTACCTGGAAGATGCCTTCCGCGCCCTTCAATATACCTTGATCGCCGACCTGGCCGCCAGATTCGGCATAGAAGGGGGTGTTATCTAGCACGACCACGCCTAGCTCGCCTTCATTCAAGCTATCGACAGCGCTGCCATCCTTATATAGTGCCAGCACTTTGCCCGGCGCTTCCAGAGTGTCGTAGCCTTGGAATGTAGTGGCCGCCCCTACATATTCAAGGTTAGTGGCCATCTTGAACTTGCCTGCGGCGCGGGCTTGTTCTTTTTGGCGTGTCATGGCGGCGTCGAAAGCGGCGGAGTCTACGCTGACTTCACGCTCACGGCAGACATCTGCTGTGAGGTCAAGCGGGAAGCCGAAGGTGTCGTGCAGCTTGAATGCGGTTTCGCCGTTGAATACGGTATTGCCGGTTTTAGCCATGTCGGCCAACTCAGCGTCCAGGATCGCCATACCGTGCTCAATGGTCTCGAAGAACCGGTCCTCTTCCAGGCGCAAGATGTCGGTAATACGCTGTTCGCCGCTCTTGAGCTCGGGATAGGCATCGCCCATCTCGGCTACCAAAGCAGAAACCATTAAATGAAAGAAGCTGCGTCTGGCTCCAAGTTTATAGCCGTGGCGAATCGCGCGGCGGATGATCCGGCGCAATACATAGCCACGCCCTTCGTTGCCAGGAATTACTCCGTCAGCAATCAAGAATGCACATGAGCGAATATGGTCTGCTAAAACTTTCAGCGATGGATTAACAATGCCTTGTTCTTTTTCAGTCATTAGTGCATTGAATGATGAGTCATCTTCATATGCAGTGAATATTGCTGAACGAGCACTGGTAATTAAATTTTCGAACAGATCGATCTCGTAATTGCTATGTACGCCTTGCAACACAGCAGCAATCCGCTCCAAGCCCATCCCAGTATCGACCGAAGGCTTGGGCAGCGGATGCATGACACCAGCTTCGTCACGGTTGAACTGCATGAAGACGTTGTTCCAGATTTCGATGAAGCGGTCGCCATCTTCTTCGGGGCTACCTGGAGGGCCGCCCCAGATATGGTCGCCGTGGTCATAGAAAATCTCGGTACAGGGGCCGCAGGGGCCAGTATCACCCATCATCCAGAAGTTGTCGGAAGCATAGCGCGCGCCCTTGTTGTCGCCGATGCGAATCACGCGCTCGGCAGGTACGCCGATTTCCTTGGTCCAGATATCGTAGGCTTCGTCGTCTTCTGCATAGACAGTGACGGTGAGCTTGTCTTTGGGTAGCTTGAAGACTTCGGTCAGCAGCTCCCAGGCAAAATTAATGGCATCACGCTTGAAATAGTCGCCAAAGCTGAAGTTGCCCAGCATTTCAAAGAAGGTGTGGTGGCGCGCGGTATAGCCGACGTTTTCCAGATCGTTGTGCTTGCCGCCAGCGCGTACACACTTCTGCGAGGAGGTGGCACGGGTGTAGGGGCGCTTGTCAAAACCCAGAAATACGTCCTTGAACTGGTTCATCCCGGCATTGGTGAAGAGCAGGGTGGGGTCGCCGGCAGGCACCAGCGAACTGGAACTGACGATCTGGTGGCCCTTGGAGGCGAAATAATCCAGGAAAGCCTGGCGAATCTGGTTGCTCTTCATTGATATATGTTCTTGCTCAAAGCGTTAATGTCAAAAAAATCCATGGATGCAACGTGCTATGTTGCATCACTCAATATCTTCCGGGCTGCCACGCAGCACTTTGCGTATTACTTCAAACTCAAACCCGCGGCCTTGTAGGAAGCGGGCTTGCTTGGCCCATTCTTCCCGCGATTGCGGTGTCTGGGAAAACTTCTTCTGGTATACCGTCCTGGCAGCGGCCAACTCATCTGTTGCCATGTCAGCAACTGCTTTGCTGATCAACTCATCACTGATGCCATGTTGCCTAAGCTCATGGGCTACGCGCAGGCTACCATAGCGGCCTTTGCGTGCATGGACGATCTGCTCGGTATAACGGGTATCGGATAACCAGCCACGTTTCTTGAAATCCTCAAGTAGTGTGGGCAGGTCATCGTCCTCTCCCACATGTGGGGTCAGCTTTTGCTGCAGTTCCTGATAGGAGTGTTCCCGGCGCGCCAGATAGGCCAAAGCCCGCTCGCGCAGGCTATAGGCAGGTTTACTCGTCTTCGTCTTCATCCGGCGCCGTGGTCATCGCGGCATTGGCCAGGTTGGATTGTTCACGAATCTTGGCATCAATTTCATCGGCAATCGCCGGGTGCTCCTTGAGGTACTCGCGGGCATTATCCTTGCCCTGGCCAATTTTATCGCCCTTGTAGCTATACCAGGCACCCGCTTTTTCAACCAGCTTGAGGTTTACGCCCAGTTCAATGATTTCGCCTTCACGCGAAATCCCCTCACCGTAAAGAATGTCGAACTCTGCTTGCTTGAATGGGGGCGAAACTTTGTTCTTCACCACTTTGACGCGAGTTTCGGAGCCGGTGATTTCGTCACCCTTCTTGATGGCGCCAGTGCGGCGGATATCTAGGCGCACGGAGGCGTAGAACTTGAGCGCATTGCCGCCAGTGGTGGTTTCGGGGTTGCCGAACATTACGCCGATCTTCATGCGGATTTGGTTGATGAAGATGACCAGGGTATTGGTACGCTTGATGTTGGCCGTGAGCTTACGCAGGGCTTGCGACATCAGGCGTGCTTGCAGACCCATGTGTGAGTCGCCCATTTCGCCTTCGATTTCGGCCTTGGGTGTCAGTGCAGCTACGGAGTCGACAACGACGATATCAACAGAACCTGAGCGTACCAGCATGTCGGCGATTTCAAGCGCTTGTTCGCCAGTATCGGGCTGGGAGATCAGCAACTCGGAAACATTCACGCCGAGCTTTTGTGCATATTGCGGATCAAGTGCGTGTTCAGCATCAATAAACGCTGCCGTGCCACCCAGTTTTTGCATTTGTGCAATCACCGACAATGTCAGCGTGGTCTTGCCAGAAGATTCAGGCCCGTAAATTTCCACGATACGGCCTCGTGGTAAACCACCAATGCCCAAGGCTATATCTAGGCCCAGCGAGCCGGTAGAGACTGCCTGGATGTCAGCGGCGACGTCAGTGTCACCCATGCGCATAATGGAGCCTTTGCCGAATTGTTTCTCAATTTGCGAGAGGGCGGCGGCTAGCGCTTTGCTTCTATTTTCATCCATCAGTGAATACCTTTTCGAGTTGCCTGCTAAAGCCTGCAATTATTTCATAAATCAGTGGCTAAGGTAAGTTGCAACAAGCCTGTTAATGCGGTTTTGACCGCTTGCCTCCGCACCGCCTCGCGATCACCTGAAAATACTTCTGTTTGCGTGAGGATTTGGCCATTTTTACAACTCCAGCCAAAGCATACCGTGCCGACTGGTTTTGTAGCACTGCCGCCTTCGGGTCCGGCAATGCCGGTAATGGCTGCACTGATGTCTGCAGAGCTGTGGGCGATGGCGCCCAGGGCCATTTCCTCTGCAGTTTGCTTGCTGACCGCCCCGTATTGTTCCAGTGTATCTGCGCCAACTCCCAGCATCTGTTGTTTGGCAAGATTGCTGTAGGTGACAAAGCCGCGGTCAAACCATGCCGAGCTACCAGCGATCGCTGTGACAGATTGCGCTGCCCAGCCACCAGTGCAGGATTCTGCCAGGGCTAGACTCCAGCCTTTATTCTTCAAGGCGGTGCCAAGCTCGTGAGCCAGGGTTAGAAGTGTTGCATCATCCACCATTGGGTTCCTTTCAATACGGCAATTGCATAGATTGCGGCGATCAAGTCATCAAGCATCACGCCGAAGCCGCCATGTACCTGGTGATCCAGTGTGCGGATGGGGAAGGGTTTCCAGATGTCGAACAGGCGGAAGAGAAGGAAGGCATAAAGCCACCATTCCCAGGCCTTGGGTGTGAATTCCAGCACCAGCATGAAGGCGACGATCTCATCCCAGACGATACCACCGTGGTCGCTGACGCCGAGGTTGCGCCCGGTAATGCCGCACAAGGGAATGCCTAGCAGGAATAATAGCGCCAGGATAGGCAGGTGGCTCACTTCAGGCAGTAGCAGCAATAGGCCGAATAATGGTAGTGCTACCAGGGTGCCAAAGGTGCCCGGGCCTTTAGGCGCTAGGCCGCTGCCAAAACCAAGTGCAAGGAAATGCGCAGGATGGCGCAGCAGGAAGTGACGGTCAGGCGAAATGGTCAAAGCCATGCTCCTTGAGTGTGAGGGGGGCGTCGTCTAGCCCGAGGACAGTAAGTGTGGGTGATGCGGTAATCTGCCCGATGATCGCCATGGTCAAGCCAAGTTTTTGGCCAATCTCTGCAATACGATGGCGATTTTTTGCCGGGGCAGTAAAGCATAGTTCGTAATCATCACCGCCAGAGAGAATCATCGCCTGGACTTTGCTTTGATGAGAGTGGGTGCTTACAATATCGGACTGTGGAATGGCTTTCAACCAGACTTCTGCCCCTACCTTTGAGCGTTCGAGGATATGTCCAAGGTCGGCGAGCAGGCCGTCGGAAATATCAAGTGCGCTATGAGCCAGGCCCTGCAAAGCTCGGCCTAGGGCCACCCTGGGTTGTGGTTGATGCAAGGCTGGGCTGCATGCATAAAGTTCAGTCTCGCTGAGGGGGAATCGCCCCTGGATGGCTGCCAGTGCCAATGCGGCATCGCCTAATGGCCCAGACACCCAGAGATCATCCCCGACGTGGGCATTGCTGCGTAGCAATGATTGGCCTGGCGCAATTTCACCCATGATCTGCACACTGATGGTGAGTGGGCCCCGGGTGGTGTCGCCTCCTATGAGGGCGACATCGAATTGCTCGGCGCAGGCAAAAAATCCTTCGGCAAACCTGGCGACCCAAGTTTCATCCGCTTTTGGCAGGGCAATAGCCAATGTGGCCCAGCGAGGTTGAGCGCCCATGGCAGCCATATCGGAGATATTCACTGCCATGGATTTCCAGCCTATCATCCAAGGGTCTATGTCTGCATAAAAGTGAGTGCCTGCTACTAGCATGTCGGCAGAAATTGCCAGCTGCATGCCTGGAGAGACTTGCACCACGGCCGCATCGTCGCCCACGCCCAAAATGGCGGCTGGCTGCGGGCGATTGAAGTAACGCTTGATAAGGTCGAATTCCGAGGCCATGGCTCAAGCGGGCTTTTGTGCGGATTTAGGACGGAATGACGATACGATGTCGGGATTAGTCTCGATGTAAGGCGCCTCGATCAAATCAAGGCAATAAGGCACTGCTGCAAAAATGCCAGGTACCACGGTTTTGCCATGTTCGTCCTTCAGGCCTTCCAGTGTTTGGGCGATGGCCTTGGGTTGCCCTGGCAGGTTGATAATCAGGCTACGCTTGCGGATGACCGCGACTTGGCGCGAGAGGATGGCGGTGGGCACGAAGTTAAGGCTGATCTGGCGCATTTGTTCACCAAAGCCAGGCATCACTTTGTCTGCCACTGCCAAAGTTGCCTCTGGCGTGACGTCGCGAATGGCTGGCCCAGTGCCGCCTGTGGTCAGCACCAAGTGGCAGCCATCGAAATCCACCAGGTCGCGCAGGGTTGCCTCTATTTCATCCTGCTCATCAGGAATCACGCGTAGCGTGCTTTCCCACGGGGTTGCCAATGCGCGGCCTAGCCACTCTTGCAGGGAAGGGATGCCCTTGTCTTCGTAAGCGCCGCTGGATGCACGGTCACTGATCGAAACCAGGCCGATACGGATGATGTCTATTGCCATAGGTGAGGAGTGATGGTTGATGGAGTTAGTCGGTTAATCTGCCTGTAACGTGTACGCAGGCGATGAAAAAAACATCGTTTCATCATACCATTGTCGCTAGGAAAAATGAGTGGAGAGGATGATGCATCCATATGTCATTGTATTATTGCTAGTAATGCTGGCTGCTTGTAGCAAGCCAGTGGTGAAGCAGCCGGTACCTGATCAGCCTGTGATCGCTGTGCCGCCGGTTGAGGTGCCTGCTGAGGATAATCCTTATACCCAGCACTATGTCGCTCGTCAGTTGCATGGCGTGAAACTGAGCTCAGGTGGCCAGGAACCAACCATCTATAAAGGTGTGAGTGAAGCGGATGATTACCAGCGCATGCTGAATGATGGTTACGAAATGTTGGGGTATTCCAGTTTTGAAACGACCGATGTTCCACCTTCACGTGCCGTCGCTCAGGCAGCCAAGGCCAAGGCAGATGCTGTGGTTGTGTATACCAAGCTGATCGCTGCGCCAACTGCGGCAATGAGGCTGCAGCAAATCAAGGAGCAGTCAAAGAGCCAGGGAGCTAGTGCAGGGAAAGATGAGGTCTATAGTTATTTTGCTACTTACTGGGGCAAGCTGGCCCCGCCCGCGCTGGGCGTGCATGTGATGCAGCCTAGCAAAGATGATGCTAAGCCCGGCTTGATGGTGATGGCGGTGATTACCGGATCTCCTGCGGCGCAAGCTGGAGTGGCTGTGGGGGATGTCTTGCTCAATCTTGGTGGGGAGCCTATTCCGTCAGCGCAGGCGCTACAGCAAATCGTACATCGCCATGCCGGGCAGGAAGTGGAGCTGGTCTTGCGCCGCGTCAACAGCGAGAAGCGCGTGCATCTGACGCTGGGGGCGGCATTATAGTGCGTGCCTCAAGCTTATATGTGGGATGATAAGAACGAAGAAATCTATTCCTGATAATCACAAAAATGTTTTCTATAGAAATATGCTGATGGAAGAAATCCTGCGCGATTACGCACAACATAATATGAATGCTGCCCACTTGGTTGCTGACTTGGTGGCAGAAATTCGTCCACGCCACAATCACGATACCGCGCACGCTGCCCATGCAGTGCAGGCACTTTGCCATGTATTGAACAGTGATCCCGACAAGGCACGCTTGCTGCGTGATGCTATCGTCAGCCTGCTGGTGGGGCGCAAGCCTATCTCTTTGTATGTGGATTCCGGCATTCAGCCGAACAGTGGTTTTTTTACAGAGTTGGCACGCCGTATTGGCCACAAGATTCTTCCCGATGCCATCAATCCAGCTTATCTCAAGGACTTATTTGGGCAGATATTCCCAAAAAATGGCGATGAGGAGTGGGTATCTTCCGTGCCTGATGAGGTCTGGCTGCAACTGGTGCATGCCTTGCGCTTCAATGAGGTACCTGCCGAGAAGGTGGCTGAGTGCCAGAAAAGCCTGCTGGATGCGGCGCAGGTGCTGTCATACCGGCTCGCTGCTTCTGGCCTTGAGCCCGAGTTGATCCGCAATCATCCCGAGATCGAGTACCACGATTCGCCTTTTATTACCCAGAGCGTCGAATTGCAGGCCTTGCTCGCCATGCCGCTGGAGCAGCAGCACGATGTGGGGCACATACTCGTGATGCTGGATCAATGTCGCCAGGTGATTGCAAAGATAAGGCGTAACAGTTCGCAAACCGGAACTAGTGTGCATCTCACCTTTTTGTTGCAGCGTATGAGTCAGCAGGTGCGACGGCTAGAGAGCTTGCTGGGCATCATCAAGCTGGTACGTAGCGAGGCGGATGCTGGCGTGGCGATGGTGCAATTGTTCAAGACTCTGGTTTCCGCTGAGCGCCACAAGAACGATGTGCGGCAGCATTTCCGTGAGAATGTCGAGTTGATGGCTTTGCGCGTCACGGAGAATGCGAGCCGCACTGGCGAACACTACATCACCGAGACGCGTAGCGAATATTTTGGCTTGATGCGTTCAGCGATGGGGGCGGGCGTGATCATTGCACTGATGACCATGCTCAAGATCATTGCCGCCAAGCATCATTATGCGCCCCTGACCGAGGCTATCCTGTTTAGCCTCAATTACGGCTTGGGTTTTGCGTTGATTCACATCCTGCATTTTACGGTAGCCACCAAGCAGCCCGCGATGACGGCAGCGGCGATTGCGGCGAGCATTGACGCCAGTGATCGCAAGAACAAGAACCTCGATAAGCTGGTGACCATCATTGCGCAGACATTCCGCAGCCAAACCATTGCTATCCTTGGTAACGTCATGATGGCAGTACCAGTGGCGATGCTGGTGGGTTGGTTGATCCTGACGGCGACTGGCGAGCACTTTATCACGCCGGAAAAAGCTCATGCCTTGCTGGATGCCAACGATCCGTTCCATAGCGGTGCCGTGTTTTATGCGGCGATTGCCGGGGTGTGCCTGTTCTTGTCTGGCCTAATTGCGGGTTATCACGACAACATGGCGGTTTATAACAAAATCCCGCAACGCTTGCGCGCTTTGGGCTGGCTGGAATGGTTGTTGGGGCCTGCGCGCCTGGATCGTGTTGCGCGCTATGTGGAGAACAATCTGGGGGCGTTGGCAGGTAACTTCTATTTTGGCTGCTTGCTGGGCGGCATGTCTGGCCTGGGCGTGTTGCTAGGTGTGCCTATCGATATCCGCCATATTGCTTTTGCCTCGGCGTTTACCGGCTATTCCTTTGTGGCGCTGGATTTTATTTTTTCATGGCAGGTGCTGGTTACCGCTATTCTCGGCATCTGGCTGATAGGGACGACCAATCTTGTGGTGAGTTTCAGCTTGGCGCTGTATGTGGCAATGAAATCACGCAAGGTCACCTTTGCCCAGTGGCGCTTGTTGTTGAAGACCTTGGCCAAGCGTTTTATCCAGAACCCAGCCTTGTTCCTGTTCCCACCCAAGCGTACCAGTCATGTGAGTGTGGAGGATTTGCAAGCTGCCTCACATGATCAGGCTGGCGCGGACAAAGCGCCGCCAGCGCATTGAGGGAGAGGTGTTGAGGTAGCTTAGTCCAGTGTCTGGTAAGGCTTGTGTTGGCTGTTCTTGCGGGCGATGGCTTCGTCCGGCAAGGGCACCAGCGACTCCACTTTGAGGTGCAATGCTGATTTCGCCAGCAAGTGGGCACTGATCGGCGCCGTGATAAACAGGAACAGTGTAATCAGCACCTCATGCAGGCTGAGGCCTTCTCCTTGCACACTGAAAAAAATTGAAGAGGCAATCAGCAGGCAGCCTACGCCCAGTGTCGTCCCTTTGGTCGGGCCGTGCAGGCGGGTGTAAAAGTCACGTAGCCTTGCCAGACCAAGCGAGCCGATAAAGGTCAGCAAGGCACCGGTCACAATCAGTAGCGAGAGCAAAATTTCCAGCACGATATTCATTCGATAATGTCTCCGCGCAACAGGTATTTGCACATGGCAATGGTGCCGATGAAGCCCATGAGGGCAATCAGCAATGCTGCCTCGAAATACACCATGCTTTTGATATGGATGCCAAACACAACCAGTAAGGCGATGGTGTTGATATAAAGCGTGTCTAACGCCAGGATACGGTCTGGTGCGCTCGGACCCTTGAGCAGGCGCCAGGCATTCAGCGCCAATGCGGCTGAAACCAGCACGAATGCAATATGGATGGCGATTTCTATCATTCCTCGAAAATCTCCTTCAGAGGCAGTTCGTAACGTGTCTTGATGGTATGGATGAAAGCATCGACGTCGTCGACATCAATCGCATGCACGAGGATGCTTTTACGGTCAGGTGCGAGCAACGCCGACAGTGAGCCAGGAGTCAGGCAGGTGGTGTTGGCCAGAATACTCATGCCGAAATCGGAATTCAGGTCGATAGGCACTACGATAAAGGCCGGACGTAGCTTCTCCGGGTTACCCAAAATACGCATGGCGACAATGAAATTGGCCTCGATGATGTCATAGAGCAGGATAAAGCTGAACCGCAACAGGGTGAGCGGTTTATGCACTTTGAGTTTATCTGGCCAGAACTGCAGGGCAAAAAACGGGATCGCCCAGCCGAGCAGCAAGCCCAGAACAATTTGCCCTGGTTCTATGCTGTTGTTGAGCAATAACCAGATGATGCCCAGGATAATGGTGAGCAGCGGGTGGGGCAAGAAGCGTTGCATTATTGTGCTTCCTTTCCAAGAACGGCTTCAATATACGCGGGTGTATCCAGTAATTGGTTGGCAGTTTTCAGGCTGTAGCTATTGATGGGGCCTGCCCACAGGGTCATGAGCACGCACAGGCCGAGCAATGACAGGATAGGCAGTAGTTCGCGTACCTTGAGCGGCTCGGGTTCGCTCTGCTTGATGTAGGTGTTGGTGGATGTGTCGACTGCATGGGCCGCAAAGAAGAACAACGCGCCTGTGCGCGCCATGGCAATCACGGTCAATAGGCCATTCATCAAGACGATGGCCATGATATAAGGCAGGGCTGGGTGTTCCAGTGCTGCGCGCAGCAGCATGAACTTGCCGAGGAAGCCTGATAGGGGAGGAAGGCCGGAAGCAATGATCGCGAGCACGAAGAACATCACGCCGAGGAATTTTTGTTTGGTGATGACCAAACCGGCCTCCAGCTTATCCTCCATTTGGTCGCGGCGCTGTACGATGAGGTCTGCAAGCAGGAACAGCGCTGCTGCGGCGAATGTGGTGTGCGGCAGGTAATACAGCCCTGCGGCAATGCCTGCCTGCGAGTTGAGGCTGAAGCCGGTGAGCAGGGTGCCTGCGGAAATCACGACCAGATAGGCGACTTGCTGGCGTAACCGTTTACTGCCCAGCAGGCCAAAGCTGCCAATGATGATGGTGGTCAGCGCCATGCCCAGCAACCAGCCATCCAGCAGGTTGGCAAGCGGGCCTGCTTCGTTGCCGAAGATCAGGCTGTAGACGCGCAGGATGCTATAAGCACCTACCTTGGTCATGATGGCGAACAAGGCCGCAGCGGGGGCGCTGGTTTGCGAATAGGCGGTGGGTAGCCAGAGGTAAAGCGGCAACAACGCAGCCTTCAATGCAAACACGACAAACAGGAGCAAGCCCGCGGTTTTCACCAGGCCGATATTCTCGGGGCTGACATGGGCGACCTTGACCGCCAGATCAGCCATATTCAGTGTGCCCAGAATGCCGTAGAGAATACCGACGGCAAACAGGAACAGCGAAGAGCCCACCACGTTGATGACGACAAAGTGCAGGCCGGAACGTATGCGCTTGCGTCCTCCGCCATGTAGCAGCAGGCTGTACGACGCCAATAGCAATACTTCAAAGAACACGAACAGGTTGAACAGGTCGGCGGTGAGGAAAGCCCCGTTAAGCCCGAACAACTGCAACTGGAACAGGATGTGGAACTGGCGCCCCTGCCTATCCGTGCCACGCATGGCATAGATGAGTGAAAACAGGGCTAGTAGCGAGGTAGTCAACACCATCAGGGCTGCCAGGCGATCTGCCATCAGCACAATACCGAAAGGCGCAGGCCAGTTGCTCAACGAATACACCAGGATGTTGCCATCGCTAACGGCACACAATAGCTGGGTGGCGACGGCAATCAGCGCAATGCTGCTAAGGCCGGATATGGTACGTTTGATATAGATGCGCTGCTCGCGCAACAGCAACAGGAAGATGCCGGTAAACAGCGGCAGTAGTAACGGGATGATGGCAAGGTGGCTCAACGGATATCCTTTCCATCCACATGATCATTGCCCATCTCGGTACGTGCCTTGAGTGCTAATACTATGATATAGGCGGTCATGGCGAAGCTGATGACAATCGCCGTCAGCACCAGTGCCTGCGGCAATGGGTCAGCATAGCTGCTGGCATGTTCGCTGATGATGGGGGGCTTGCCGATGACTAGGCGTCCCATCATGAACAGGAACAGGTTCACGGCATAGGACAATAACGTGAGGCCGAGGACGACGGGAAAGGTGTGGCTGCGCAGGCAGAGGTAAACGCCGCCTGCGGTGAGTATGCCAATCAGGATCGAGATCAACGCTTCCATGGCATGTCTTCCTGTGTTTGTGTTGTGGACTTGTCGGTCTTGTTGCCGGCTGGTGTAGTACGTGCCGCTTTGGGTTCTTTATTGCCTGGGTTTTTATTGACACGTGGCAGGTAGCTGACCTGGTGGATCATACCCAGGTTGATCAGAATCAGGAGCGAGGTGCCGACTACTACCAGGAATACGCCGATATCAAAGGCCATGGCTGATGCCAGTTCAAATTCGCCCAACACTGGCAGGTGCAGGTGATCAAAGGTGGAGGTGAGGAATGGGTAGCCAAAATACCAACTGGCAATACCAGTGCTGGCTGCAATCAATAGGCCATAGCCAATCAATGGATGGGTATTGGCCGGTAGCTTGCTGCGCGTCCATTCCACGCCATTCGCGAGATATTGTACGATAAGTGCGGCTGAAGTCACCAAGCCTGCAATGAAGCCGCCACCCGGTAGGTTATGCCCGCGCAGCAGGATAAAGATGGCAACCAGCAAGGCTAGTGGCAGCAGGATGCGGCTGAAGGTGGCAAGAATCAAGGGGTGGGTGTCGGGGTTCCAGGGGCGGCCATCGGCATCCTGCTTGGGACTGAGCAATTTGAGCTGGTCCAGCATGGCATAGATTCCCAGGCCAGCCAGCGCCAGTACCGTGATTTCCCCCATGGTGTCGAAGCCGCGAAAATCCACGAGCAAGACATTCACCACATTGGCACCACCGCCACCGCTGACGCTGTTGGCGATGAAGTAATCGGCAATCGTGTCATAGCCACGTGTCAGCACGGCGTAGCTCAAGGCTGCGATACCTAGTCCTGACACCACGGCGATGACGATGTCACGTGCTTGCCGCAAGCGATCCTGCTCATCTGGGGTCGTCTGAGGCAGAAAAAACAAGGCCAGCAACAGTAGAACGGCCGTGATGAACTCGACCGCGAGCTGTGTCAGCGCCAAGTCTGGTGCAGAAAACTTCACGAAGGTGAGTGCTACGCCCAAGCCTACGGCGCTCACCAATACCAGTGCGGTAAAGCGTTGCTGATGCATGGCGACAGTCGCAATGGCAGCTGCCATCATGATCACGGCGACCATCACACTCATGGGGTCGACAGGCAGCATAGGGCGATTGCCGGTCAAGGCGCTGCCGCCACTGATGAAGCCATAGCCTCCCAGGACAATAGCCGTGACGAACAATATCCATAACATGCGTTTTTGCGAGAGATTGTCGGCATTCATGGTGATGGCGCTGGACCAAGCAAACAACCTGCGCATGGTGCCGTTATAGATGATCTTGGCATCAATCCTGCCGTCTACGAGGGTTTGCAGTGAGAAGAAGGCTTCACGCTGGCGATAGACCAGGATGCCGCCTACGAGTGCAATTGCGCTCATGTACAACGCGGGGGTAAATCCATGCCAGATGGCAAGGTGGATAGGAGGCGCTGTATCTTGTAGCGAGCTGCCAACGACCAGCGTGACCAGTGGTTCGGCCATGGCTGGAAACAAGCCAACCACAATACAGCCTACTACGAGAATAGCCACTGGAATTTGCATGCCGGCGGAAGGGTCATGCGGTTCTTTTGGTAGGTCACTAGGTTCACCGCCAAAGAAGACATTGTGTGCAATGCGAATAGAGTAAGCTGCTGAAAAGACCGCGCCTAGGGTCACAATCGTAGGTAGCAGCCAGGGAGGTGTGGCGGTATGACCATACTCGACGACTTGCTCAAGAAACATTTCCTTGGAAATAAAGCCATTGAGCCCGGGAATGCCCGCCATTGCGGCAGCGGCAATCACCATCAGTACCATGGTGTAGGGCATATAGCGCCACAGGCCGCGCAGTTGACGCATATCCCGCGTGCCGGTTTCGTGGTCGACTATCCCTGCGAGCATGAACAAGGATGCCTTGAAGGTGGCATGGTTGATGATATGGAATACGCCCGCGACTACCGCTAGCGGTGTACCGATGCCGAATAGCGCGACAATCAGGCCAAGATGACTGATCGTGGAGTAGGCTAGCAAGGCTTTCATATCGTGCTTGAACAGCGCGATATAGCTGCCTGTCAGGAATGTGATGATGCCGACAGTGGAAACAATCCAAGTCCATTCCGGGGTGCCGGACAACGCAGGAAACAGACGTGCCAACAGGAAAATACCTGCTTTGACCATGGTGGCTGAATGCAGGTAAGCGGAGACAGGTGTGGGAGCCGCCATCGCATTGGGAAGCCAGAAGTGGAAGGGGAACTGCGCTGACTTGGTGAATACCCCCAGCAAGATCAGGAGCAACATGGGCAGGTAATGCTCGTGGCTGCGGATAGTATCACCGGTCAGCAAGATATCACTGAGATTGTAACTGCCAGCCATCTGCCCCAGTAGGAGGAAGCCACCCAGCATGGCAAGGCCACCGCCGCCGGTAATCGTCAGCGCCATGCGTGCGCCGCGGCTGGCTTCTTCACGTTGTTGCCAATAGCTGATCAGCAGGAATGAAGACAGGCTGGTGAGCTCCCAGAACATGAGAAGCTGGATGATGTTTTCCGAGAGCACAACACCCAGCATGGAGCCCATGAACAGCAACAGGTAAGTATAAAAACGCCCCATGCTGTCGCGCGGGGAGAGATAGTATCGGGCATAGATCACCACGATCAGGCCGACCAGCAGGATCATCAGGCTGAACAATAGCGACAGGCCATCCAGCCGGAACGATATATCAATGCCAAGCTCCGGCAGCCAGGGGCTGACGCGCTGGATGATGGTGGCACCACCCTGCCAGACTTGCGTAGCTAATGGCCATAGCAAATACAGCGATAGTGTTGCAGAGAATAAGGAAACCCAGGCCGATGAGTACCGTCCCAGCCTAGTGCTGAGTTTCGTGAAGACTGCCGCGATGAAAGGGATGAGTGTTAAATAAGCTAAGCCCATGAGGTTTGCAATGTCTTGTTAAAGTTTACGGTGATGCTGCCCGAGTCATTCGGGCAATCAACACGTGCTCAGCATTAGCTGGCACAGCCGGAAACTCCCAGAGGGCCTGACTGGCTATTGCACTGATGGATTAATCAGCGTCGAGTTCAGTTTCTGGCGTTATATTTTCCGTGATGCCACGGATGAGTTTGAACAGCTCCCGGCTGCTCTTAGGGGGCTTGCCTGCGGCGTGCTCCCGGCGCGCATTGCGAATCAGGTTGCGAATCTGCTGTGCTTCGGTGTTGGGATGTTCATTAATGAACTCTGCCAGCGCAGATTCGTCTTCCAGTAAGCGGCTACGCCATTGTTCCAGGCGGTGGAAGCGCGCATTTTCTTCATTATGCGAGCCTTCCCAGCGCTGCAATTGATCAACGATAGGCGCTGTGTCGATATCGCGCATCAGGCGCCCGAGGTATTGCATCTGTCGGCGCAACGCACCATTGGAATTAATACGCTTGGCTTCATTGACGGCATCCAGCAGGGTTTCAGGCAGCTCCAGCTTGGCAAGCTTGTCCTTGGGCAGGCCAACCAGCGTGACGCCGATGGCTTGCTGCGCATCGGCTTCAGCCTTGCGCTTGGTTTTGCTGATGGGTTCGATACCCGGTTCGGTGTTTTCTGTCTTGTTCGGTTTCATGCTGATGTATGATAACAGTTTTTTGCAAAGAGACGCCCGTGAACGACCAGACAGCCCATGATTCGCGCTTTTCATACACGCTGGATGAGCTGAAGGGACTGAGCGATGAAGTGTTGCGTTTTGCCAAGGCCGCAGGGGCAAGCGCAGCTGAAGCAGAGGTTAGCCTGGGTATCGGCCAGAATGTCTCGGTGCGCATGGGTGAAACCGAAACCATTGAATACAACCGTGACAAGGGTATGTCTGTCACTGTGTATTTCGGCCAGCAAAAAGGTCATGCCAGCACCTCTGACCTCAGTATGCAGGCGCTCAAGGATACTGTCGCAGCGGCTTGTAATATTGCACGCTATACCGCACAGGATGAATTCTGTGGATTGGCTGACCCTGCTTTGCTGGCACGCGATATTCCAAATCTTGATCTGCATCATGCCTGGGATATCAGTGTTGATGAGGCACTGGCCTTGGCACTGGAGTGTGAGCAGGCTGCCCGGTCTGCTGATCCCCGTATCAGTAATTCCGAAGGCGCTTCGGTCTCCACTTATGAGGGTCTATTTTCCTACGCCAATAGCAATGGCTTCAACGCTGGGTATCCCAGCTCGCGTCATGGCTTGAGCTGTTCGGTCATTGCCGAGGCAGCTGAAAGCATGCAACGGGATTATTGGTATTCCAGCGCCCGTCACCCTGCTGACCTGGATTCAGCGCTTGCGGTAGGCTTACGTGCCGGTGAGCGTACAGTACGTCGTCTCAACCCGGGTCGCGTCAAGACTTGTCAGGTGCCTGTGCTATTCGAGGCACCACTGGCTTCTGGCTTAATTTCTCACCTGGTTTCTGCGATCTCGGGTGGCAGTTTGTATCGAAAATCATCTTTCCTGCTGGATAGCCTGGGCAAGCAGGTAATGTCTTCATTCGTGAATATTGAAGAGTTGCCGCACGTGCCGCGCGGACTAGCAAGCTCACCATTTGACAATGAAGGCGTGGCGACCCATGCCCGGACCTTGATCAAAGATGGCGTGTTGCAGGGCTATATGCTCGGTAGTTATTCCGCTCGCAAGCTCGGGATGCAAAGCACGGGTAATGCAGGCGGTAACCACAACTTGATTATCCGGCACGGTGATCTGGATCTTGCTGGACTACTGAATACCATGGGCACAGGGCTACTGGTGACGGAGTTGCTGGGGCACGGTATTAATATGGTGACGGGTGATTACTCCCGTGGTGCGGCTGGTTTCTGGGTGGAAAATGGCGTGATTGCCTATCCAGTTGAGGAAATCACGATTGCCGGCAATTTGGCAGAAATGTTCATGAATATCGTGGCCGTAGGCAATGACGTGTTGGTACAGGGTTCCAAGCAAACAGGCTCCATCTTGATTGAACGCATGACGGTTGCAAGTGGAGAATAAGTAGACTCACTCTGTACCAATAAAAAAGCCACGCATCTGCGTGGCTTTTTGTTTAGTAATTACTGCTGCGCATCTGGGGTTTCGTCGTCATCATCGTCGTCGAAATCATCATACTGCGTGGCTTTGCCATGCACTGCGATATCCCGACGTTGCAGGTAGGCTTCGCGCATGAAAATGTACGGGTCAAGTGCTGCATCATCGACCAGATCGCTTGCTGGCAAATATTGTGAGCGCAGATCAACGAAGCTGAGCATCCGCAACTGGTTACGTATACGGACATGATTGGTGTACTGGATGGGGTCGAAGTAGAGCGTATCAACCGTCAGGCCAGCGGTATCGCGGATGGTGCTTGGGCCTACAAATGGCAGTACCAAGTAAGCGCCACTGCCAACGCCCCATTTGCCCAGTGTCTGGCCAAAATCAGCTTTGTGTCTGGGTACGCCATCCATCGAGGCAACATCAATCAGGCCACCAATCCCAATGGTGGAGTTGATTACCAGGCGGCCAGCGTTATCCATGGCTTTGCCCAGCTCCAACTGCAGGATGTTGTTGATCAAAGAGGTGAAGGTGCCCAGGTTGGTGAAGAAATTGTTGACGCCTGTGCGAATCGGGCTAGGCAGTACTGCCTTGTATGCGCCTGCAATGGGTTTCAGTACGGCTTTATCAGCAGTATCATTGAATTTATAAACGCCACGGTTAAAGCCTTCCAGTGGGTCTTTATTGGCTTGGGTGGCACAGCCGCTGATACTCAGTGCAAGTACGAGGCTGGTTGCGATCCCTGAAATCTTAATGCGCATACATCTGTCCTAATTATTATTGAGTGTCTCTAATTTGACACAAACGGAACCCACTTTAACCGAGCGGTTTTTAGTTGTCTATCGAATTTAATACAACTAAAACTCCTTAACGGCAGCGAGTTGTAAAAATGAAACACCTGATGCACAGAGGTGTGTGGTACAACCAATGGCTTGCGATATGCCGCGAGCATGTAGAGAGGAAGCACTGACGATGTTGAATTTATCGGATTTCCTGGCAGGGCAGGCCACGCAATATCAGCTTGCTCCAAGCCTGACTGAGGCGGTGGCAACGCTTGCACTGGCATGCAAGGCTGTGGCGCATGAGATTGGTCATGGTGCGTTGCGCGGCAATATGGGTGAGGCTGATCAGCAGAATGTGCAAGGGGAGCAGCAGAAAACACTGGACCTCATCAGCAACGATATTTTTGTGAAGATGGCTGCCCAAAGCCCACACATCGCTGCGCTGGCATCAGAGGAGCTGGAGCATGCCCAGATATTTTCTGGTAAGCAGGCACCCTACTTATTGGTGTTTGATCCGCTTGATGGATCATCGAATATCAACCTGAACCTTTCCGTGGGCAGCATTTTTTCCATTCTGGAGGCGCCAGCGGGCCACATTGATGAGGCTGCATTTTTACAGCCTGGTAACCGGCAGCTGGCGGCTGGGTATGCTTTATATGGCACATCGACCATGCTGGTGCTGACCCTTGGGCATGGCGTATATGGATTTACCCTTGATCCTGAGCAAGGCGAGTTTTATCTGACCCATCCCGCGTTGACCATTCCCGCCAGCACCCAGGAGTTTGCCGTCAATATGTCTAATCAACGCTTCTGGCAGCCGCCGGTACAGCGGTATATCGAGGAATGCATTGCTGGGAAAAGTGGGCCACGTGGCAAGGATTTCAACATGCGTTGGGTGGCAACCATGGTGGCAGAAGTGCATCGCTTATTGGTGCGTGGTGGCGTATTTCTTTATCCGCTCGATAGTCGCAGCGTGGGGCGGGGTGGGCGCTTGAGGTTGTTGTACGAAGCTAACCCCATGGGCTGGCTGGTGGAGCAGGCAGGTGGTCTTGCCAGTACTGGGCACCGGAATATCCTGGAGGTGGAGCCCGGTAGCCTGCATCAGCGTGTGGCCGTGATTCTCGGGGCGAAGGAAGAGGTTGAGCGCTTGCAGGAGTATCACTCATTCACTGATCCGACTGCATAGATATCGGGCCAGTTTTTGTAACTGGCAACGGGATTATGTTGCGGTAGAGGCTTGGTGGCTGGCTTGTTTATAGAGTGCGAGTGCTTGTTCACGTCGCATCGCGTGATCCACGACGGGCATAGGGTAATCCTTGCCAATTACCAGCCCCAGTTCCTGCTGGCGTAAAGGTGGCATCAGCCACGGGGCATGGATTTCCTTGCTAGTGCATCCTTGCAGCTCAGGTACGTATTTGCGGATGAACTTGCCATCGGCATCGAATTTTTCTGATTGCGTTATCGGATTGAAAATACGGAACCAGGGTTGTGCATCACAGCCCGTGGAAGCTGCCCATTGCCAGCCGCCATTGTTGGCGGCCAGGTCAAAGTCGATCAGGTGTTCCGCAAAATAGTGCTCTCCCCAGCGCCAATCGATCAACAGATCTTTGACCAAGAAGCTCGCAGCCACCATGCGCAGGCGGTTGTGCATATAACCTGTCTGGTTGAGCTGGCGCATGGCGGCATCTACCAGGGGGTAGCCAGTCTTGCCTGTGCACCATGCCTCAAACAAGCGCTTATCGTTGGGGAAGGGAATAGCGTCGAATTCAGGCTTGAAGCTTTTCCCGTGTGCCACTTGGGGGTGGTGATGCAGTATCTGGAAATAAAAATCCCGCCACAGCAGTTCGTTGAGCCAGGTTTCAGCCCCCGAGCCTCCCTGTTGCCATGCTGTACGTGCCAGGTGGCGGATGGATACGGTGCCAAAGCGCAGGTGAACGGACAGATAGGAAGGGCCTTTGACGGCAGGAAAATCGCGCGCATCGCGGTAACGTGACATGCGGTTGTGGAAATCTTCAAATAATGCACTGCCGCCTGACATGCCAGTAGGAAGCTTGAGCTGTTTCAGATTTGTGCGCTCAAAACCCAGAGACTCAAGAGAAGGCATGGATTGTGGTGTCACATTAGCCAAGTGGTGACGATAGCGGTCAACGGGATAGGCTTTGAGATAAAAGTCATTAATGGTTTTCAGGCAGGCATTTTTGTAAGGCGTGAATACGCTGAAAGAGGTGCCAGATTTGGTGAGGATTTCATCCTTCTCAAACAAGACCTGGTCCTTGAATGAGTGAAAGCTAATGCCCGCCTTGGTCAGTGATTGTGAAACGGTCTGGTCCCGGACCATGGTCTCGGGTTCGTAATCATGGTTGCAGTAAACGGCATCGACTGCCAAACGTGCGGCAAGCTTGGGGATTTCCTCTACCGCTTTGCCATGAAGCACGAGCAGGTCGCTACCCTGTTGTTGCAGCGCAGTTTTTAGCTCTTGCACGCTTTCCCAGATGAACTCTACGCGTCTATCCTGCTTGTTGGTGAGTTGTGTCAGGATATCGGTGTCGAAAACGAAGGCACAGATGACTTGTGCTGAGTTTTTCAGTGCGTGATAGAGCGCGGCGTGGTCGTAATCTCGTAAGTCGCGGCGGAACCAGACGAGTGATTTGTTCATGAGTTGGGGCGCGAAAGCTTATTCGCGATGATAAGGATGATTGTTGATGACACTTAATCCGCGATAAAGTTGTTCGCTCAACATCACACGCACCATGCCGTGTGGCATGGTGAGTTTTGACAGGCTCCACAGCCAATTTGCCTGGCGCTTCAAGCTGTCGTGCAGGCCATCGGCACCGCCAATCACCAGGCTGACATCGCGCCCGCTTTCCATCCATCCACGCATCTTGTCAGCTAATTGCAGTGTCGTGACTTCTTGACCTCGCTCATCCAACGCCACGAGGTAGTCTCGACCGGCAGCTTCGAGGATACGCTTGGCTTCTGCTTCCTGCACGACTTCTGCATTTTTGCCGGAGGCGCGTTTGTCTGGCTTGATCTCGACAATGTCCACGTTCATTTCGCGTGGCATGCGCTTGGTGTATTCGTTGCATGCGGATTGCACCCAGTCCGGCATTTTATGTCCGACAGAAATGATCCGCAGCTTCAAGGGAGTGTCGGTTACTCTACGGCTTTGATATGGCCGCGACGGCTTTCAGCTTCGCCCCAGAGTTGTTCCAGGTTGTAGTAGGCGCGGGTAGCGGGCACCATGACATGCACGACGATATCGCCCAGGTCAACCAGCACCCATTCGCCTTCCTTCTCGCCTTCAGTGCCCTGAATGTTGGCACCTTTTTCCTTGAGCTTTTCGCGGACATTGTCGGCAACTGCCTTGGCTTGGCGAGTGGAGTTAGCACTGGCGACGATCATGTAATTGGTCATGGAGGTAAGCTTGCGCACGTCCATGACGGTAATATCAAAGGCTTTGATATCTTCCAGCGCGTCGACGACGGCCAGCTTCATTTGTTCTAAATCTAGCATTAGGCAGCTTGTACAGGGATATGCTGGCGTTGATCCTTGATGCGGTTTTGCGCATCAACATAGACCAGCTTGGGTTTGAAAGTGGCGAGCTCGGCTTCGGAATATACGGCATAGCTAGCGATGATCAGTAAATCGCCAGGGCTGGCTTTGCGTGCAGCAGCACCGTTGACGGAAATGACGCCGGAGTTGCGTTCCGCACGGATGGCATACGTTGTGAAGCGTTCGCCGTTATTGACATTGTAGATGTCGATCTGTTGATATTCCTTGATGTCGGCTGCGTCAAGCAGTGCTTCATCAATGGCACAGGAGCCCTCATAGTCCAGCTCCGAGTGCGTCGTGCGTACCCGGTGCAGCTTGGATTGGAGCATGGTTCTTTGCATGGCCTGCCAGTGTAAAAAAACGAGACCCGCTATTATAGTGGAAACAACACGCTGAATAAATGAAGATTTATTGCTGAGGGAGAGATAAGGTCATGAATAGACAGGAACGTAGCTGGATGATTGCTTGGGCAACCCTTCAAGGGTGTGGCCTGTGGCTGTTGCATGAGTGGATACTCAAGCTGACACTCCCTGAGCAATATTTCAGTTGCATCTGGCCCATATATACCTTGATCATTACACTACCGTTGAGCTTCATGGTGCTTTCTGCATATCGCCAACAGCGGCAGCTATGGGTAATGGCGGCGGCCTATTCTCTACTGATGGCGGGTGCTGCCTCATATAGCGGACACCATGCCTGGGGCGGCAATATGCCTCCTCATTCGGCTTGGCAGCCTGGGCTTATCCTGACTTTTATTACCTTATCCACCTGGTTTGTCTTGCTGCCGTTTGCCGAGCATAGGTTAAACAAGGGCAGTTGGTTCAGTGATTATTCGTTCCTGTTTTCTGCTGCTTGGCGCAACTGGGTCAAATTGGTATTGGCTGGCGTTTTTACCGCCCTGTTCTGGGCGTTATTGTTCTTGCTGGCGGGCTTGTTCAAGGTGCTTCATGTCAATTTTCTCATGGAGTTGATTAGTAGCAGGATATTTGCTTATCCAGTTACCGCCATCACGTTTGGCATAGGACTCTCGTTGTATGCTGCCAAGGAGGAAGCATTGGTCGGTATTTACCGGGCAAGCCTGGATATATTGGGCTGGTTGTTGCCAGTGGTCAGTTTCATCATGCTCTTGTTCCTGCTGGCATTGCCTTTCCAGGGCCTGGCTCTGTTGTGGCAGACAGGTTATGCCACTAGTCTCATGTTGTGCTTGTTGTTGTGGATGATATTTCTGTTCAATGCTGCATGGCAAGATGCTTCGCGTGAGCAACGGTTTCCTGGTTGGCTGCGGCGCTTCATTGGCCTGAGTTTGCTGACAATGCCGGTATATATCCTTTTATGCGCTTACTCTCTTGGATTGCGGATAATCCAATATGGCTGGACGATAGATAGGGTCTGGGCGGCTTTAGCGATTGTGGTCATGGCCATTTACGCATTCGGATACGCCCTCGTCGTGATGCGAAGGCATGCCGTCTGGATGCTCAATGCAAGGCGAGTGAATGTTGTGGCGGCATTGTTCACGGTGGCACTGCTGATATTCAGCCTGACGCCAATTCTTGACCCTGTAAGGTTGGCAGTTCATAGCCAGGTTTCCCGCTTGCTCGATGGTCGTACACCAGTCAGTGATTTTGATTTCGAGTATTTACGGCTGGAAGGCAGGCGATACGGCAATCAAGTGCTCCAAGACTTGAGCCACAATACTACCCATGAGCATGCTGCCTTGATCAGGCAGAAAGCCGCTGATGCGCTGAAAGTCACGCATCGCACGTTCAAGCCCCAAGGGCCTGAGCCGTTGACACATAAGCAATTGCAAGAACAATTAAAGCTTTATCCCCACGCTACCGAGCTTGATCCGGTGTTTCTGGATTTCGTCCTTGAGCAGCGCAATTCAGGGAAGCTTTATATCAATTGCAGCGCTAACAAGCCCTGCCCGGTGTTAATGCTAGACCTGAATGACGATGGCGAGCAGGAGTTGGTGCTGCTGAGCGGGTATAGCAGCTGTATCTTTTCCAAAGTGCAGGGTGTATGGAAAGTGGTCGGCCGGCTGACAGGCAAGCATATGGATGCGTTAAGCGCCGACAATATACGACGCGAACTAGACACCCTCGATTTCTCTGCCAAGCCCAATACCTGGCGTGATCTATGGGTAGGGGATATGAAATACCAGGTGGAGGAGCAATAAAGGCAGCAGTGTGATTGACTGCTGCCAGCTTCAGAGGTTGTTAGAAATCGAAGGATGCAGATAATACAAAAGTGCGTGGAATCGCGGGAGAAACTGCACCCCAAGAGGTAATGCCGGACCAATATGCGCGGTCTGTGAGATTCTGGATGGTGGCTCGCAAGGTAGTATGGCGGCCAGCAATGCTGGTTTGGTAGCGTGCTCCAACGTCAATGCGCGTCCAGGAGGGGATGTGCAGTGTGTTGGCCTGGTTGACATATTGGCTGCCGGTATAGACAAGATCGGCGGTTAATGTCATGTCCGGAATGAAGGCAGAGTCCCATTCCAATCCCAAGTTTGCCTGTTGCTTGCTGGTGCCGATTGGTCGATTGCCTATCAAGCTAGATGTTGCTGCGCTGGTGATTTCACTGTCTATCAAGGTGATGCCACCCATTGCCCTCAGGCTGGGTAATAGAGTGCCGTAACCATATAGCTCAACGCCGCGATTGCGCTGTTCACCATTAGCGGAAAATACACCATTGTCCAGTCCTCCGCTGGGTTTCTCGATCTGGAACACGGCCACGGTAGTCATGAAGTGGCCTGCATCATACTTGATGCCTGTTTCATATTGTTTGCTCTTGTATGGTGCCAGAACTTCACCATAGTTAACGGCAGCAGGAGGAGCAATGTCTCCCTTGCTCAGCCCCTCGATATAGTTGGCATACAGCGATAAATGCTTGATCGGTTGTACAACGATACCAATAGCAGGGGTTGAGACACTGCGGTCATAATTATTGTTGTTACTGGCACTAAGCACATTGTGATTGGTCGTTTTGATGCGCTGGTGACGAAGCCCCAGTGAGATATGTAGCCTGTCGTCCAACATGGACATGGTGTCGACCAATGCAAAGCTGGTGTTCTGGTTGTTGTATATGCGCGGAATATTGCTAGGCTTGGCAAGATACTGTTTTGCGTAGTCCATCGTATCGTAAATATTCGAGGTCACTGCGGTGCCGGCAAGCAGGGCCCTATCTAGTTGGTCGCGATAAACACTGGTTTGGAATGTGACAGAGTGCTGTATTGAGCCAGTGCGGAATTTGCTGCGCAGGCCAGCATCATAGGTCTTGCGGGCGACCTCAAACACGCCGTAGGTCGGTGTGATCTGTGTAGTGCCTTGCTCACTCACTAATCGAGGAGCCGAGTCGTACACACGGGAGACGTCGGCTGAGGACGTACCCGCATTGGCAAATAATGATAAGTGCTCATTGAAATCATATTCCGTGCGTAACAGGATGGCTTGCTCTTTGTTATCTGACCATTCCCAGGGCTGGGTGACATTACGTTTGCCATCTGGTGCGCCGGGCATCCGGCTAATGCCGGAAGGCATCAGTGGGCGGGTGGGCGCATTAATATGTTCTTTCTGCAGGATGATATCCAGCGTGGACCGGAAGCGCTCTCCTTCATAATCTAATGCCAATGCACCCGTATGCCCTTCCGTAGATTGTTTATCGATAGCAGTATCACCATTGTAGTAGCTCCCATTGAAACGGATACCAAACTGACTATCTGTGCCGAAGCGCCTGCCAACATCCAAGTGAGCGCCTGCTTGGTTATTGCTGATCAGGGATGTGGTGAGGGTGGTGACATCTTTATTAGCTCGCTTAGGGGCAATATTAATGACGCCGCCAACCGAACCATTGGGCGAGATGCCAAATAATAATGCCCCCGGCCCCTTAATGACCTCAATGCGTTCCACATACTCTGTCCTGACACGGTAATTGGGCGCAATACCATAAATACCATCAAAGGCGATTTCTCCTGAGTTTCCCTCCCAGATTGGAAAGCCGCGTATGTATAGATTGTCCACATTGCCACCAGGAGCGACTGTATAGCGCACGGATGGGTCGCGATTGATGGATTCTGCAATGGTTCTTGCTTGTTGGTTCTGGATTGCGGCGGATGTATAACTGGTTGTACTGAATGGTGCGCGCATGTTGGAGGTGTTACCCAACACGCCGAGCCGTACACCTTTTGCAATCTGTTCACCGGCATATGGTGCAGGTAGAAGGTTGATGTTCTGGTCTCCAGCACTGACCTTGAGTTCTGGCAATATTTCAGAGATTTTTTCTTTTGCCACAATCGTATAGCGTTGGTGATCTCGTCGTTGCACGCTGAGGCCTGAACCTGCCAGCAGGATTTCAAAAGCGGATTCAACACTATAGCGTCCATTCAATCCTGCGCTGGTTTTTCCATCGGCCAGAGAGGCATCGGCAGAGAGCAGAATGCCTGCACCTGCTGCAAACTGGCTAAGCACCTGACTTAATGGTCCGGCAGGAATGTGGTACTCGTGCAGTGCACTATCAGGCTCGGCAGCCTGTAATGTGGTGATGTCGAATGTGCTGCCTAGAGCGATTGTGAGCGAGATTACGCAGAGGCGCAGGCGTATTGCACGCTTGCAAAATAGATCGGTGTTCATATGGTTCCCTGAGTGGTTGGAATGAGGCTGCTTCATTTCCTAAACCGAACCAAACTCAAAAAAGGGAACTGGAAGCCATAAAAATACTGCGAATGTCTTGAGCTTAATGCCGTGGCATCAACACAATAGAGTCTTTGCCTGACTCCTGTATTTGTACAGGCAGGGTGTTGGTGATTTCGTCTAATACGAGATGTACATCGTTAAATGGATATGCTCCCATGAGCCGCAAGTGTGCGACGGCCGGTGACACACTCAGCTTGCCCGGATAATACAGCCCAAGCTCCTGAATGAAGTCATCCAGCCTGCGGTTATCTGCGATCAGGATGCCGCGTGTCCAGGCTTCTCGCGCGGCTGATGCCTTGGTAGGGTGGGAAACTCGGTGGGCATCAAACTGTGTTTGCCAGCCTGCGCTGATGACAATCGGGGAAGCGTGTTTCGGGCTGATGGCGACCTGGCCCTCATAGACGGCAAGCAAGGTATGTTCAGCTTGTTGTTGCACGGTAAAGCGGGTGCCAAGGGCGGTCATGCGCCCATGTCGGGTATCAACCACCAGCGGGCGCGCCGGGGACGTGGTGTCATGGCCTGACTGCACCAGGATTTCTCCGGCAGCGAGGGTAATGCGCCGCAAGCTGTAGCCATATTCCACCGTGGCGAGGCTACCGGCATTCAGCCAGAGCTTGCCGCCATCTGCCAGTGTGACGATGCCTGTTTTACCTGGCTCAGGGCGATGGATGTCTGCTTGTGCAGTGAGTGTGGTGATCCAGTCCTGCCAGGGGCTGAAGCGTTTCAGCAGCATGCCACTGGCAAAGGCTATGCTCCCAAAGCCTAGTAACTTCAAGGCCTGGCGCCGGGATGTTGGGCGGCTCAGGGCCTGATGGGCGGCAGGTTTATGGGCAATACTGGTCAATTCTTGGAATGGGGTATGGATGGATTCAACTTCTGCCCACGCTGATTGATGCAGCGGGCTGGCCTTAAGCCAGGCTTGCCAAGCGATTTTATCGTTTTCCTCAGCCTGTTCATCGCGCAAGACAGCAAACCACTCCGCTGCTTGCTGCAATGCCGTGAGTTCGTCACCCTTACTCATGCCTGTGCATCGTTGAGTTCACGGCGCAACAGCAGGCAATGCATCATGGCGGTAGCCATGTATTTCTTCACCATGCGTTCTGAAACCGCAAGTTGCTGGGCGATTTCCAGGTAGGTCAGCCCATCAATCTGTGCGAGCAAGAAGGCTTGCCTAGCCTTGGGATTGAGGCGATTGAGCATGGTGTCAATTTCTAGCAGGGTTTCGATCACCATGGCCTGCAATTCTTGCGAGGCAGCGGATTGACCATCGTAGAGGTCCAAGGCATCAAGATAGCGTTGTTCCAACTCCTGGCGTCGCCATTGATCAATTATCAGGCCCTTGGCTACTTTCACAAGGTAGGCGCGCGGGGTGCTGATATCCCTCAGCGACTCATGTTTCAATAGCAGCCGGACAAAGGCATCCTGTGTCAGATCAGCCGCATTGTGGGGGCATCCCAGCTTTTTGTAGAGCCAGCCGAATAACCAGCCGCGATGTGCCGTATATATCTCTGCCACGGAAAAATGCTGGGGAGAATGCATGAGAAATACTGATTTATATGATAATTATTCTCATTCTAAATCTTGGCGCATTCTTCTACAATGGGGAGATCAGTTGGGCGTAATTCTGTGAATAGATGAGCGTATGATGAAAACTATCGCAAAGCTTTAGAAAGCACATCATGAAATGGGATGGATATCGTCGTTCCGGTAATGTGGAAGATAGGCGTGGCATAGCGACTGGGACCGGTAAGCTGGGCCTTGGAGCGGTGGTCGTGGCGCTGGTGGCGGGCTGGATATTCGGAGTGAATCCGCTCACCATTTTAGGCTTGCTGGATGGCGCGAATCCTCCTGTTGCCACCCGGCAAGGGGCTACGCCGCCGACTAACGATCGCCAGGCCATGTTTGTAGCCACTGTGTTGGCTAGCTGTGGGCCAGGCTGTTCAGTGAGGCGGGTAGGACGTATCAGGAGCCCAAGCTGGTGCTGTTTGGTGGGGGCAGCAATACTACGCAGACAGGGTGTGGTGTGGGGCAGAGCGCCATGGGGCCGTTCTATTGCTCCCTCGACCGCACCGCCTATATCGACCTCGGCTTCTATGACACGCTGGAAAGGCAGCTCGGCGCGCCGGGCGAGTTCGCGCGGGCCTACGTGATCGCCCACGAGGTCGGGCACCACGTGCAGAACCTGCTTGGCGTGCTGCCCAAGGTGGATCAACTGCGCTCCCGCGCGCGCGAGGCGGAAGCCAACCAGCTTTCCGTGCTGCAGGAGTTGCAGGCCGATTGCCTGGCCGGGGTGTGGGCTCACCATGCCGATGCGCAGTACCGCATCGTGGAAGCCGGGGATATCGAATCCGCGTTGAATGCGGCTTCGCAGATCGGCGACGACAACCTGCAAAAGCGTGGGCAGGGCTACGTGGTGCCGGAAAGCTTCACCCATGGCAGCAGCGCCCAGCGCATGCAATGGTTCAATACCGGCTACAAGAGCGGCAAGGTGGAAGCCTGTGATACTTTCAGCAAGGGATGATGTAAAAAGCCGGCAGATGCCGGCTTTTTCTTTTTGACAAGTCGCTTAACGTCCAGGCGCGGTCCTGTCGCTGCCCTGTCCTCGCTCGGAGTTGCCCGGGCCTCCGCCATGGCCGCCATACGGGCCGAAGCCGCAGCAGCCGCCCAGCAGCAAGGCGGAAATGACGATCAACAGAAAGCTTTTGCGTAACATGCTCGTTCCTTTAATGCGATTGCGGTACTCCAAATTGTAGATGCTCAGGCGTGGCTTGGTTGTTAATCCAGGTAAATCTTGAGGAAGAGGGTTTGGGCGGCGCATCCCATGGATGCGCCTGTCGTGACGGGTATTAATATTGCCAGCGCAGCGTCAGCAGCACTTTGCGCGGCTCGCCTGCGTAGCTGTAGAAGTAATTGTCCGAAATGAAGGAGTAGTAGCGTTTGTCGAAGAGGTTGTCGACGTTCAATGCCGCCGACCAGTGCTTGTCAATGTCATAGCCGATGCGTGCATTCCATATCGCATAGCCCCCTTGTACCGGGTTGAGCATGGTGTCGCTGGTGGTTTTCTGCTCGCTACGGTAATTGACGCCAAGGCCGACGCGCCACTTGTTCAGCTCGCCAGGCAACTGGTAGTTCGACCACAGGCGCAGCATATGCCTTGGGATAAGGTAGTTGAACGGCTTGCCGACCAGGCTTTCGTCGGTATCTTCCAGGTATTTGTTCTTGGTGTAGGTATAGCCGCCGCTGACTTGCAGGCCTGGTGCCAATTGCCCATGCGCTTCAGCCTCGAAACCCTCGCTACGTACTTCGCCTGCGGCGCGGGAGCAATACCATCCGTTGCATGTCATCGGGGAACTGTAATCCAGCACTGCGCGATTTTTCTGGTCGACGCGGAACACCGCCAGCGAGGCATTTAACGCGCCGTTGAACAGTTCTCCCTTGATCCCGGTCTCGTAGGATTTGCCCGTCATCGGCGGCAGCACTTTCCGCAGGGTGTCGGTGGCGCTCTGCGGGTTGAAAATCTCTGCGTAGCTGGCATAGGCCGACCATTGCGGCGTCAACGCATACACCAGGCCGCCATATGGGATGAATTCCCCGGTTTCCTTGCGTTCGGTGGTCTCTTCGTAGCCATCGATTCTGCTCGAGCCATGCGAATGGAAGTCGTACCAGTTGGTCCTGCCTCCCAGTACCAAAGTGGTGTGCTCGGTCAAATGGCTGCGTAGCAAGGCATAAATGCCTTTTTGGGTTGTAGTCGATGTCTGGTCCCAGATATCGCTGGGCGTGTTGAAGCGCGGGGCGTTGTGGTTAGGGTTGAACACGTCGTAGGTGGTGTAATTCCAATATTGGGAATAACTGTCATCCCGTTTTTGCCGCGAGTAGTTGGCGCCCAACACCACTTCATGCGCCATCCCCAATGCTTGGAACTTGCCATCCGCGTGGATATCCAGGCCTTTGCTGTTGGATGCGTTGTCATAAGTAAAACCAGGGCCGGGAACCGTGCTGCCGCCCAGCGCCACGATGCCATTGCCTTTGGATGTGATGGCATCCCAATCATCCTGGGCGAAAGCGGTTGCAGCCTTGATTTTCCAGTTATCGTTAATACGGTGTTCCAAGTCCAGGAATACCTGTGTTTCACGGCGGTTGGCCTCCTGCCAGTTTGCACCGATATTGGCGGAGCGGGAGAGTCCGAGAGAGCGGCCGTCCGCATAGCGGGGTACGCCGTTATAGAGCACGCTGTTGCCGTCCAGGCGGGAGTGTGCAATGCCAAGGCCGATAGTGGTATCAGGCGACAGGTCGAAATCGATGGCGGCATAGGCATTCAGGTTGCGGTCCCACACCGTATCGAGGAAAGAATTCTTGTCTTCGTAGTCGATGACGGCGCGGCCCCGCAGTGTGCCTTCTGTGTTCAGCGCGCCGCCCATATCCAGGCGTGCGCCGTAATTGTCCCACGAGCCGGCGCGTCCTTCGAGCATAACAGCGGTTTCTGCCAGGCCGCGCTTGCGCACCAGGTTGACAGCGCCGGCTGGGCTGCCTGCTCCCTCCAGCAGTCCTTGCGCGCCACGCATCACTTCGATGCGGTCAAGGTGTACTGCACTGGCGGACAAATCATTTCCAAAGCTGTGATAGCGCGATAGCGGTACGCCGTCGTATTGCAGCGTGTCTGTCAGGAATCCGCGCGAGTAGATGTCGCTGCCGCCGTTGGGGCGGGTGACCAGCGTAATGCCTGGCGTGTTGGCCAGCGCAGTAGTCAACGTATCCAGTCGCTGGTCGTCCATTTGCTGGCGCGTCATGACAGTGACGGACTGCGGGATATCCTTGAGCGACTGCGTGCCCTTCATGAGGCTGGCGCCCTTGGCTGCGTAAGAGCCGGTGCCTTCCGTGGTCAGGTTGCGTTCCGCTGCCGTTTTGACGGCGACCTCCGGCAGCACGGATTCTTTTTGCGGTGCCACCGTGATGATGAAGCTGTTGCCGCCCTTGTCCTGGATGGTCAGGCCGGAGCCGGCCAGCAGTTTTTCCAGCGCTTCGCGCGCTGTGTATTGGCCCTTGAGGGCCGGGCTGGTCTTGCCGCTGGCCAGGCTGCTGGCGAGCAGCACCTGCACGTCGGCTTGCTTGGCGATGCGGTTGACGGCCTGTTCCAGCGGCTCTGCCGGGATATCGAACGCCAGCTTGCCGGTGTCGGCATGGATGGATGCGGCAAATAACAGGCTGATGGCAATGGCGGCCTGCTCGAGTGCGTAGTGATGTGACACGGTAAAAACTCCCCTTCTGTAAACGATTCTGATGACCTACAGGAAGTTAGCCGTTTGGCAGAAGGTTTGTCCCAACCTGGGAATGAGAATTTTTTTGATTATTTTTTCTTTGAGTGATTTGACTGCTTATTTTTTGCTAATCAGCAGGCTGCCGTCTTCCTGTTCTTCTACGTTGACCGGCAGGATATCCGGCAGCAATTGCAGCAGCTTGTCTATATTGTCGATGGCGAACACGCCGGAGAACCTCAAATTGCCTAGCGCCGGCGCTTGCAGATGGATGGGTCCACGGCGGTAGCGCTGGATTTCGACGATGGCCTGGCTGAGCGGTGTTTGCTCGAATACCAGCTTGCCGTCGCGCCAGGCGAGGCTCCTGGCAGGATTGACGTCGCGCGCCGACTGCAATGTGCCGTCCGCCGATATGGTGGCCTGCTGGTTGGCGGTGAGCATGGTGCGCATATAGCCGTTGGCTGCCCGGCTGGTGACCTGCACCTTGCCTTCTTCCACCGTCACCGTCACATGGTCTTGCTGACGGTAGACGTCGAACATTGTGCCTACCACCCTGATGTCTGCCTTGCCCGCCGCCACGGTGAATGGACGGTAGGTGGCCTTGGCGACGGAGAACAGCGCTTGGCCCTGATGCAATGCCACGCGGCGCGAGCGCAGGTGCCAGGAAACCTCAACTTGCGTATCGGTATTGAGCGTGAGCTTGCTGCCGTCTGCCAGTGTAATGTCGGCGCGCTGCCCGATGACGGTAGCATGCTGTTCGCTCCTGTAGGCCGGGTCCAGCCATAGCAAGCCTGCGGCGATCACGGCGAGCAGCAGCGTTGCGTTCGCGGCGGTTTTCTTCTTGCGCGGCTTCTTGATTTCCGGCAGCGGGAATAGCTCTTTCAGAGTGTCGCGGTGCTGTGCCAGTGCGTCTTCTGCACTGTGTTGCTCTTTACCGGGCGGGGGATTTTGCTGCGACATAGATGCTTAATCGCGTCCGAGTTGTTTTTTGCAGGCAGCCAGCCCCAGGCGGGTATGGCGTTCGACCATCTTGACGGAAATGCCGAGTTGCGCGGCCACCTCGGATTGGGGCAAGCCATGAACCTTGTGCATGATGAACACTTGCTTGCAGCGCGGCGGCAGTTGTTCGATGGCTTGCGCCAGCAGTTGCACCTCGCGCTGGGCATCCAGCGCGGCAGCATGGTCGGGAACGCTGGCGGTATCCGGCAGCTCGGCCATGGATTCGATCAAGCGGGTGCGTACGCTTTCGGAACGGCATTCATTCACCGCCATGTTGTGCGAGATGCGCTTGAGCAGGGCAATCGGTTGTCGCGCTTCAATGGCTGGTTTTTCCAGCAGGTGTACGCAAACGTCATGCACTATTTCGCGAGCAAACATCTTGCAGCCAAAGCGTCGCCGGACATAATCCACCAGGTCGTCGTAATGCCGAACCAAAGAGACAAGGATGGGAGGAGTGGATGAGTTGGGTAGCACGCGTGCAAACCAGCCAGTATTAAGTAAGTGCTTATTATAAATAATAATGCTTCTTAATTGTAGTTGGTTGGGCTGATATTGCGACTGAAGAAGGTATAAATGCTGAGAGTATCTTTCAGCGTTCTCTATGGTCTACCCTCATGACATTGCTGTAAAGTCAGTTTGAGGCAAGTGATCGTGTGAATTCTATATTGTCGATTAGGCGGGTATTGCCTTGCCGTGCCGCAGCAAGCACGACTAGCTCAGTGTCTGTTGCGCCGGCAGGTAACAGCGTGGCTGCGGAGCGGATAGAGATGTAGTCTACAATCCAGCCTAGCTGGGTGAGGTATTGGCTGGATTGGGCTTCAATAGCGGCATAGTCATGGTGCCCCTTCTGCACATTGTCGACAATCATGTTAAGGGTGCGATAGAGGCGTTGTGCTTCCAGTTTCTGTGCGCTGCTCAGGTAGCCATTGCGTGAACTTAGGGCAAGGCCACTTTCTTCACGCTGGGTTTCGCCAGCGATGATGTCAATAGGCAAGTTGAACTGTTTTACCAACTCGCGGATGATGAAAAGCTGCTGATAATCCTTCTTGCCGAATAAGGCAATTTGCGGCTGTACGATATTAAACAGCTTCATCACCACAGTTGCTACCCCATCAAAATGCCCTGGTCGTGCAGCGCCACAGAGTTCATTGGCAATTGGTGGGGGTGTGATGCGCATGGTTTGCGCCGCTGGGTACATTTCGGCGACTGATGGCGTGAAAACGATGTCTGCGCCCGCAGCCTGCAGTTTTTCACAATCCTCCGCAAGCGTGCGTGGATAGCTTGCGAGGTCTTCGTTGGCGCCGAATTGCAGCGGATTAACGAAAATACTGACGACCACACAGTCAGCTTGTTGTCGGGCTAGCTTAACCAAATGGATATGTCCGGCATGCAGGTTACCCATGGTAGGCACAAAGGCAATGCTGGGTGCTACTTTTAGCCGAGCGCGCAGTGTTGCAATGTCAGGGATGATGTCTAATGGCATGGCTTATTCAAAGCTATGTTCGGTATCAGGAAAAGTTTGCGCCTTGACGGCAGCCACATAGTCGCTGATCGCTTGTTGAATGCTGGTGGCACCTTGCATGAAATTGCGCACAAAGCGTGGTGATTTGCCTGCGTAAATACCCAGCATATCCTGCAAGACCAGTACCTGGCCATCGCAGTATTTGCCCGCCCCAATACCAATAACAGGAATCTTGATTGCTTGGCTCACTGCCGCTGCCAGGGCAGTTGGCACCATTTCCAGTACCAACATGCCTGCACCCGCAGTTGCCAGGGCTTTGGCATCATCAAGCAATTGACGGGCAGCCGCCTCATCACGTGCTTGTACGCGATAGCCGCCAAATTGATGTACTGATTGTGGTGTTAGCCCCAAGTGACCACAGACAGGAATGCCACGTTCCACCAGAAAGCGCACGGTATCCAGCATGATGCTGCCACCTTCCACTTTGACCATTTGTGCTCCCGCAGCCATCAGCAAGGCTGCATTTTCGAAAGCCTGTTCAGGGTTAATCTGGTAGCTGCCGAAAGGCATGTCGGTGACGATAAAGGCTTGTTGTACGCCCTTGGCAACACAGCGCGTGTGATATTCCATATCACGTAAGGATACGGGCAATGTGCTGGTATAGCCTTGAATGGTCATGCCCAGCGAGTCGCCAACCAGCAGCACGTCTACTCCTGCTTTATCACTGAGCGCGGCAAAGCTGGCGTCATAGCTGGTCAGTACGGCGATCTTTTCGCCACGCTCCTTGAGTTGCTGCAATGCAAGCAGGTTCATGGCTTTACTCCAGGTTGGGGTTGAAGAACTCACGACGGCCACGCATCTGCATCACGCGATCAAGCAGCATGGTCATGGCGGCATCATTTTCGGTGATGTCGAGTTTTTCATTATTCACGATGAGCACAGGTGCGCCATCGTACTGGTGAAAGAAATTGCTGTAGGCATCTGATAGACGCGAAAGATATTCGCGCGGGATTTCCTGTTCATATGAGGTACCGCGCTGGTTAACGCGCTCATGCAAGGTTTCCACGGGCGATTGCAGGTAGATCACCAAATCTGGCGTTGGCACTTGTACATGCAGGTGCTTGTACATCTGGCGATACAGCGCATATTCCTCATCATTGAGGTTTAGCTGAGCAAATAATGGGTCTTTTTCCAGGAAAAAATCGGCAATGGTCGCTTGGTTGAACATATCCCGCTGGCATAAGTCCCGAATCAGCTCAACACGCTGGAACAGGAAAAACATTTGCGTAGGCAAGGCATAGCGTGGTGCATCCTGATAAAACTTGGGCAGGAACGGATTGGCACCCGCGTTTTCCAGCAGGAGATTGACGGGGAACATATCGGCCAGCTTTTTTGCCAGCGTGGTTTTGCCGCTGCCAATCGGCCCTTCAATGACGATGTAATGAAAGCGATCAAAAATACTCATGCCTGATCTTCCTGCAACAAGGCAACGCCTTGGTCTGCACATTGTGCGGCCAAATCCATCACTTTACCGTGGTCAGCAAGCTGCAGGTCTGGAGCAATCTCCGCGAGCGGCAGCAACACAAAGCCACGTTGATGCATGCGTGGATGGGGCAAGGTTAATTCTTGGCTATTCATGGACACTTGATCGTACAACAACAGGTCCAGATCCAACACCCGCGGGGCATTGGGAAAAGGGCGCTCGCGGCCATGCAGGGTTTCCAGTGCGAGGATAGCGCGTAACAAGGCCATCGGCTCCAGGCTGGTCTCAATCTCGGCGACGGCATTGATGAAGTCGGGTTGATCATCATAGCCAAGCGGTGCGGTGCGATAGAGTGAAGAGGTGCGAACCACACGAGTTCCTGGCAGGGTGCCGAGCTCAACCATGGCTTGGCGTACTTCCTGCACCGGGTCACGCAGGTTGCTGCCTAAGGCAATATAAGCACGCGCCATGCTTATTCTCCTGCGGCTGCGGTCGCTGGCTTTTTGGTGCGACGGCGTCTGCGTTTGCGTGGCGTGGAATCAGGCAGCAACATGGTTTGGCGTTTTTCACCATCGGCATTAGCAAAGTCAGTCCACCATTGACCAAGCTCTGCGGGCAGCTCACCAGACTCACAACGCAACAAGAGGAAATCATAGCCAGCGCGATAGCGCGGGTTTTCCAACAAGCTATAGGGGCGCTTGCCCGCACGTTGCTCAAAGCGAGGCTGTAAGCTCCAGATTTCGCGCATCGTCACGCTATAGCGCTTGTTGATCGCCATTTTCTCGGCCTGGATGTCACAGACTTCATCCATTGCCATAAACAAGGCGGGGATAGGCTTATTGCCTTGCTGCTCAAATTTTTTCCAGGCCAACAGGACTTCGTGCCACAGCAGCGTGGCAAATAGAAATCCAGGAGAGACGGGCTTATCTGCCAATACGCGCTCATCGGTATTTTTTAATGCCAGCTTGACGAAACGCTCACCCATTGGCTGTTCCAGCACCACATCCAGCAAAGGCAGCAAGCCATGGTGCAGGCCATGCTCGCGCAAGGCATTGGCACTTTCGATCGCATGGCCGGAGAGAAACATCTTGAGCATCTCGTCGAAGAGCCGTGAAGGTGGCACATCGTGCAGTAGTTCTGCCAACTCGGAAATCGGCTGTTCGGTTTTCTTATCCAGCTTCAGCCCAAGTTTTGCCGATAGACGCACGGCACGCAGCATGCGTACAGGGTCTTCACGATAACGAATTTCTGGGTCACCAATCATGCGTAGCACGCCTGCCTGGATATCAGGGACGCCATTGTGGAAATCCAGCACTTCTTCGGTCGCTGGATCGTAATAGAGCGCATTGGCCGTAAAGTCGCGCCTTACCGCATCTTCTTCCTGCGAGCCAAAAACATTGTCGCGCAAGATACGCCCGGTATCGGCGACCTTGGCGTCACCTTGATCATTCAAATGGCTACCACGAAAGGTCGAGACCTCAATCGTTTCATCGCCAAACATCACGTGCACCAGCCGGAAGCGTCGGCCAATAATACGAGAGCGGCGGAAAATCCGGTTCACTTGCTCTGGCGTGGCATTCGTCGCCACATCGAAATCCTTGGGCCGTTTTTTCAGCAAGAGATCACGCACCGCGCCTCCCACGATAAACGCCTCAAAACCGGCTTTCTGCAATCCTTCCGTCGTCTTGATCGCAGCATGGCTGATCAGCTTGCGGTTGATGTGGTGGGCCTTGGCAGTAATACGAGTGGCGGGCTGATTCGGTTTGGCTGCGGGCAAAGATGCGGATTTTTTTGAGGGTTTAAAAACGCGTTGCAGCAGTTTTTTAATCATTAGAGGTAGAGCCTGAGCGTCTAGTTTAAGAGCAGAATTGATGAATTATAACCGAAAGCTGGATTTATCATGATGGTGACAGAATTGAAAAAGGCAGACCGAAGTCTGCCTTTTATATCGGTGGGGTTGTTTTTCAACTTCCCCTTGTTACCGATAGTCCCCACCATCGGAATACCTGATACGATTATTACTGTAACACAACAATGAATAGTTTCAACGCGAGGTAAGCGATATGCGGTATCGGGCTGGCTTGGATGTGGGAACAGCATCTTTGGGGGTGGCAGCTTTTTCATTGGATGAAGCAAATAATCCAATTGACTTAGTTTGGAAGCATGTGCGGATTTTTGACGAGCCCTTGGAAAAAAGCCAGACAGGGCTTAAATCTAAAAAAGCAGGGCGTCGTGCGGCACGGATGCAGCGTCGGCAGCATGATCGTCGCTTGGGGCGTACCAAGCATATCGCGCTATTAGTACCTTTGCTCGGTATTTGTATTGAGCCATCGCCAGATAGTGGACGCACTCTTCTAGAATTGCGTGCCAATGCTGCTCGGCAAAAAGTGAGTCTGTCCGACCTGATCCGCATTTTTATCCGTATCGGGAAGCGGCGCGGCTACGCCGGTGAGTTCAAGCAGAAAAAAGAAGGAGCGAAGCTTGGTGAAGTTGAAGGTGGGAGTAACGATTTAAAAGTTGAAATGGGGGCTCTGGCGCAAGCTAAAGGTCTAGAGTCCGTTACTTTGGGAGAGTTTCTTTATCAACGGTGGCTGGATGGGAAGCCTACCAAGCTGAAGATCAAAGAGTCTGATGATAAAACCGCCACGGATAAAAATCTTTATGCACTTCGCAGTCAGCTTGAGGCTGAGTTCGAGCAAATTTGGCAAACACAATCGGTGTTCTACCCAGTTTTGTCGACAGAGTCTCGGGGAGAAGCTCTCAAGGAAATTTTTCGCCAGGCCATTTTTCATCAACGTCCATTAAAAGCAGTTGGGGGAATGGTGGGGCAATGCAGCCTTGAGCCCACACTACCTCGTGCTCCTCGTGCTCAGTTGGCTTTTCAACGATTCCGCATTGAGAAAACATTAGCTGATTTGCGTTGGGGAGCAGGTAAGCGGGCAGAGAAACTCACGCCAAAGCAAAAAGCTGTTATCCGTCAGCTTTGCGATGAGAAAGAAGTGGTGAAATTTGAGGCTATCTATAAAGCACTTGCTGTTGCTGGTTGTTCTAAACCAGAAACCAAAGGATTGAATCTTGATCGTCTCAGTCGTGATGAAATTCCTGGCAATAAAACTAACCATGTATTCCGCAAGCTCGGTATGGATGACACTTGGCGTGCTCTGGATGAGCGAACGAAAATTCAAGTGATTAACTTTTTAGCGGATTTGGGATCGCCAGAGCAATTGGATGATCCTGTGTGGCATACGCGGTTTGCAAAGGCTGATGGTACTCCACGCAAACTGCCTGATACATTCGTTGCTTTTATCAATGAGTTGAAAACCAATGAAAAGTTTGACCGCTTAAGCAAGATGGGTTTTGAGGGTGGTCGAGCATCCTATTCCATCAAGGCATTAAAAACGCTGACAGATTGGTTGGAATCCCCGTGGTGGCCAGACAATCCGCAAGGCGATATGCGTCCAGACGAAGAGGCTGCAACTCGAGTTTGCTATCCTCATTCAGTGAACGGAAAAGTTGCTTTGCAGGCTCGTTTGGATAAGCCACCTGTTACCGGTAATGCCGTGGTTGATGGTTCTTTACGGCAGATTCGCTATGTGGTGAATCGTATGATTCAGGAGTTAGGCACGATACCTGAACAGATTGTGGTGGAGATGGCTCGGGATTTGAGCGTTGGTTTGACTAAACGTAATGAGCGAGAAAGTGAAAATGCCAGAAATCGCAAGATGCGGTTAGCGGCAGAAGAGCAAATTCGCTCACATGGGGTTACCGTTACCCCCTCTAGAATTCGTCGTTATTTGCTATGGAAAGAACAGGGGGCAGGACACTGCCCATATTGCAGCAAGACGATTACTTTGGCGGATGCATTAAGTGGAGCTGAAACTGAGTACGAACATATCTTGCCACGCTCACTCACTCAGGTTGGCCTGAAACGCAGTGAAATTGTGCTCGCTCATCGTAGCTGCAATCAGGATAAAGGTAATCGTACCCCTTACCAAACATGGGGACAGTATGCTGAGCGTTGGCAAGTGATTCAAGTACGTGCTAAATACTTTGCTGATAACAAATGTTTCCGAAAAGCCAAGCTTTTGTTGTTGGAAGATTTTGAGCAAGAGGTGCTTACCGATGAATCCATAGATGGTTTTGCTGACCGTCAATTTCACCAGACTTCATGGATTGCCAAAGAGGCAGCACAGTGGCTGCAAAGTATCTGCAAAACACCAGTCTCGGTTTCGCGCGGAGAAATGACGGCTGGTTTGCGCCGTAAATGGAAGTTGGAAACTGTCATACCCCAAGCAAGGATAGCAGAAGGCTTGCCGCTGCTAGACGAAGAGGGGCAGGTCGTTAGCCCAGAGGAGTTTGCAAGATACCGAGATGTATGGGAAGGTCACAGAGTGCTTGATGTCCATGGCAAACTGGATAAATCACGTCACACTGATCGGAAACTGGATAAGCGTATAGACCACAGACACCATTTGATTGATGCCATTACCATTGCGTTGACTTCGCGTGCCTTGTTTCAACAGATGGCAAGGCAATACAAGCTGGATAGTGAACGGGTTGGTGCAGGCGAAAAACCGAGGTTACGAATCGGCGAAGCGTTGCCACTGAAAAATGTACGCGAATTGGCTTTGGCGGCGGTGAAGGAATGCCCACTGTCGATCAAGCCTGATCGTTATCCAGATGGTGCAATTTTTCAAGAAACAGCATATGGCATCGCGTTGAAAGAAGGGGAAGAGAAATCGCGTTTGACTCTGCGCATTAAGGTCGCCGATTTGATAGATCGCAAAAAAGGGACGGTAGAGCAAGCTAGGAAAGCAATTCAGAATATCGTCAGTGATCATGTCAGGGAGATTGTGGCTAAAACCTTTGATAGTAGAGTTGCAAGTGGAATATCTGCCTCCGATGCCTTGGTGCAGCCGATCTTCCAAACATTGTATGGTCAGCATATAGAGGTTAAAAAGGTAAGGTGTTTTACAGATAAGTATGCTGATGATGTTGCGATCATCAGCCACACTAGTAAGGATGGGCGTGAACATCTGAAGCGTCTGCCAAATGCGGGGTATGCTTATCTTGAGACTGAAGTGACAGATGGACGACTTGTTGGACAGCCTACACTGGTTAAAATTCAGCAGGCTATGAAACATAAAAAAATCTCACCTAAAGAAGGCATTATTCGTTTTTATAAAGGCGATACTGTGTTTGATAGTAAAGATGGAAAAGTTTACAGAATTGGTATGTTTAAAGCAGCAGGAGGTTTTTTTCTTGTACCTATCACTGATCCTCGAGCTTACAACGCCATTGAGGAGCCAAACTCAGGCAAGAAATCGTTGGCTTTCAGTCAAGCTTTTAGACTCAAGATCACTAACTAACAATGTCTGACCATCGCATCCTGCTCATCGAAAATCCTGCTTCTCTGTCCGTAGATTTAGGCAGATTGCGGATTAGGCGGGATGGTTTTGACGATAATTTTGTACCACCGAAAGATATAGCTGTTTTATGTCTGCATCACTATACGATACAAATATCTGTGCAAGCTTTACGAGTATTGGCTGACGCAGGCGCTAGTGTATTGGTGACAGATGAGTTTCATCATCCGTGTGCATGGTTGTTGCCACAAGTGGGTAATGGGGATTTGGTTCGCCGTTTGCGACAGCAGATGGCCTTGGATAGCAGTGTTGCCAAAGGCAAACTCTGGCAGGCTATCGTCCAAGCCCGATTAAGTACTCAAGCTGCAAATTTACGAGTCTTGAATCGGAGAGGTGCATTGAGGCTTGAGCGACTGGCAAAGGAAGTTCAACCGGCAGATAAAACGAAATGTGAAGGCCAGGGTGCCAAGCACTACTGGGCCTATTTGTTTGATGAAGATTTCAAACGTGAAAAAGAGGGAGCGGGAGATGCTATTAATTCTCGGCTCAATTTTGGCTATGCGGTTTTGCGCTCTATGGTGGCGCGCTCACTCGTCATGGCTGGTTTAAATCCAGCACTTGGTCTAGGACATAGCAATATGGAGAACCCTTTTAATCTGGCAGATGATTTTATAGAACCTTATCGGTTTGTCGTTGAGCGGCATGTGGCTCTTGGACCATCGGGGGAGTTTGACGGTAAAGCGCGTAAAGAGATTTTGAGGTTCGTAGAGCAAGAAATAAAACTTAATGGTGCGGGGTATCGATTGCCTGCTGCAATTAACGAGAGTGTTGCTAGCTTTGTAAGAGTCTTAGATGGTCGTGGGGAATACTTACAATTGCCGCAAGATGCACTGCTACAAAGAAATGAAGAATATCCATGGGAATAAATGGGTGGCGCGTGATGTGGGTGATATGCGTATATGACTGTCCAATGATTGATTCTGAGGCTCGGCATGACTACAGCGTGTTTCGACGCAGTCTTTTGCAAGAAAATTTTGTGCAATTGCAAAATTCGCTATATGTGCATCATTTTCCGACGATTGCGGTAGGTGAGGCGACGATAGTGAGGCTCCGCCCCCTTATTCCTAAGGATGCACAAGTGGCATTTTTTATTGTTACAGACAAACAATACGGTATGACTAAAGAGTTTTTTGGTACCAAACCCACAAAGAAAAAGCCCAACATGCCTGAGCAAGTTGAGCTTTTTTAATAGTTACTTCTTTATAAATTAACTAGTTGCGAACAACTAGAGTTTATCAGGCATTCCGATGGTGGGGTATCGGAACTGCCCGGATCATCGCTTTCAAGCCTGCCACGAGTTTATCAGGCATTCCGATGGTGGGGTATCGGAACTACCAGAATCACTTTCCCTGACGCCGATCAGAGTTTATCAGGCATTCCGATGGTGGGGTATCGGAACTTAGGCACAACTCATATCATCACCTCGTCAGAGTTTATCAGGCATTCCGATGGTGGGGTATCGGAACTGGACACGATCTCGGCATGCGAGGACGTGCGAGTTTATCAGGCATTCCGATGGTGGGGTATCGGAACGATGTGTACGACGTTACTGGTATCAGCTCCGAGTTTATCAGGCATTCCGATGGTGGGGTATCGGAACTCAATGATCTATCCTTGTTCGCTGGCCTAAGAGTTTATCAGGCATTCCGATGGTGGGGTATCGGAACTCTGCCAGTTGACGCACTGCCCAACGCCAGGAGTTTATCAGGCATTCCGATGGTGGGGTATCGGAACTACCGCTACGGCTAGGTGAGCTAGTGTCGAGAGTTTATCAGGCATTCCGATGGTGGGGTATCGGAACCAACGTAGTCATGGGGAAAGCCCGTGGCGTGAGTTTATCAGGCATTCCGATGGTGGGGTATCGGAACTAGCCATGCAAGCCGCTCAAGCGCTTCAAAGAGTTTATCAGGCATTCCGATGGTGGGGTATCGGAACTAGTGCTCAGATAGCCGAAGGCGTAGCTATGAGTTTATCAGGCATTCCGATGGTGGGGTATCGGAACTCTAACCAATACATACAAGGCAATTTCAAAGAGTTTATCAGGCATTCCGATGGTGGGGTATCGGAACGTAAGGGCTTGTCCAAATAGCGCAATACAGGAGTTTATCAGGCATTCCGATGGTGGGGTATCGGAACTATAACACAATGCGTAGAATTTATGGTCGTGAGTTTATCAGGCATTCCGATGGTGGGGTATCGGAACTGACCACAATGTCTACTACTGGCCCTGCAAGAGTTTATCAGGCATTCCGATGGTGGGGTATCGGAACCACGCACTCTACCTATGGCGAATACATTGAGAGTTTATCAGGCATTCCGATGGTGGGGTATCGGAACTATATTTTTAGCCATAAGAGCAGAATTAACGAGTTTATCAGGCATTCCGATGGTGGGGTATCGGAACCTTTAAGCCTCTCCAGGCTTTCAGGCAGGAGAGTTTATCAGGCATTCCGATGGTGGGGTATCGGAACTAATTCTGACTTCGTTAACTGCGTACCTACGAGTTTATCAGGCATTCCGATGGTGGGGTATCGGAACGAGTCCTGGCGGAAGGCACTAAGGGGCGAGGAGTTTATCAGGCATTCCGATGGTGGGGTATCGGAACCGGAACCCTTGACGGCTGGCATGCTGCCCAGAGTTTATCAGGCATTCCGATGGTGGGGTATCGGAACTCAAAAATAATGTTATTGTCACTCCACTGTGAGTTTATCAGGCATTCCGATGGTGGGGTATCGGAACTATGAAAGACTTATTAAGAGTGGGAAGCGAGAGTTTATCAGGCATTCCGATGGTGGGGTATCGGAACCTTCGTTCTTAGTTCCAGCTGGGATAGAAAGAGTTTATCAGGCATTCCGATGGTGGGGTATCGGAACTCAGTTTGATGGCTCCGTTCTGACTATGGGGAGTTTATCAGGCATTCCGATGGTGGGGTATCGGAACGGTACCCTTGACGGCTGGCATGCTGCCCAAGAGTTTATCAGGCATTCCGATGGTGGGGTATCGGAACTGATACGACCACATCAAACTGAGACCCCATGAGTTTATCAGGCATTCCGATGGTGGGGTATCGGAACAGCAGTTTCATTTACGCCACGTTCAACGCTGAGTTTATCAGGCATTCCGATGGTGGGGTATCGGAACTTCAAAACCGGTACAGCGTCGTTCCTCCGCGAGTTTATCAGGCATTCCGATGGTGGGGTATCGGAACTCCTACCGTCATACGGCAAAATCCCCGCTTGAGTTTATCAGGCATTCCGATGGTGGGGTATCGGAACGGATTTCCTCCGGGGCATCACCCAGCACCCGAGTTTATCAGGCATTCCGATGGTGGGGTATCGGAACGTTGGTCACGCCATGCCGCCATATGGCTGGGAGTTTATCAGGCATTCCGATGGTGGGGTATCGGAACACTGCTCACGCAGTCTCAGGTAGTTGCTGTGAGTTTATCAGGCATTCCGATGGTGGGGTATCGGAACAACAGGCGAGGTTTGCACCACGTCTGGCTGGAGTTTATCAGGCATTCCGATGGTGGGGTATCGGAACCAAGAATCACACCACTTTGCAGAGGTATAAGAGTTTATCAGGCATTCCGATGGTGGGGTATCGGAACCTCGCTAAACTCATCCCTGGCAACTCGGTGGAGTTTATCAGGCATTCCGATGGTGGGGTATCGGAACTGGTTAGCCTCGATAACCGCTTCCGAGGGTGAGTTTATCAGGCATTCCGATGGTGGGGTATCGGAACCATCTGTGGCAGATTTAGATGTCTCAGCTCGAGTTTATCAGGCATTCCGATGGTGGGGTATCGGAACCATGCCCGTAACCTCATGTTACCCGGTTGAGAGTTTATCAGGCATTCCGATGGTGGGGTATCGGAACATGGGCAGACAGCTCCTTACTCAGCGCATCGAGTTTATCAGGCATTCCGATGGTGGGGTATCGGAACCTCAAGCGTCAGCCAGTAACGTGGTAGCAAGAGTTTATCAGGCATTCCGATGGTGGGGTATCGGAACCTCCTATCCCGCATAGCGGAGTTGGAGAACGAGTTTATCAGGCATTCCGATGGTGGGGTATCGGAACTGGCAAGGTAACATGGTTTGCTCCGCACGCGAGTTTATCAGGCATTCCGATGGTGGGGTATCGGAACTAGTGTGGTTGGCATAGCCAAAACCTCCGCGAGTTTATCAGGCATTCCGATGGTGGGGTATCGGAACTACCCGGATCGTCTCGCGACCCCGGCGCTGGAGTTTATCAGGCATTCCGATGGTGGGGTATCGGAACACTCAGCGCATCAATGCGGGATTGCTTTGAGAGTTTATCAGGCATTCCGATGGTGGGGTATCGGAACGAAGGTGAACGGCGTGGAAAGCACCGCGCTGAGTTTATCAGGCATTCCGATGGTGGAGTCTAGGCACCTTAACTCCACCAAAGACTATTTAGACTTGACCAGAGTAAGAGGTGGACAAAGTCACTGTTGCTCGTCTTGGGCTCCCATGCTCTAGATAGGCGTGGCGATGGTCACTACAGTATCCAGCTATACGCAACCCCAAACGTATCTTGATGCATTTTCAGGTTCACGTCTCCGCCGCCAAATAATGTGGGGATGGAGTTGTTGCCTTTGACGGTATTTTCGAAGGCGTGGGCATAGCTAAATGAGAGTTCGTTGTTGTTGGCGAGTTTCCAGGTGGCGCCTAGGGTGATGTGGTCTTGTACGACGGCGGGGGCCAGGATGTTGAAGAGGGTTTCGCTTCGCGGGATGGGTTGGGTGGTGTGGTTGTAGCCGGCCCGTAGGGTGAGTTGGTCGTTGACGGCAAAGACGGTGCCGAGTTTGTATACAGTGACGTCGCGCCAGCCGAATCCTGGGCCTTGATCTGAGCCAAGGGCTTGTCCGGAGAGGAGTCTGTTCAAGGAGTTGCCCACTGAGTTGACGTCGCTGTAGCGGATGCGCTGGATGTCGCTGGCGATGGTCCAGGATGGGGTGAGTTTGAATGCGATGCCCAGGCCATAATTCTCTGGGATGTCAAAGCTGCCGTCTTCTGCAAACAGGCCGCGATATTTGTCGAAGTCTGTGGTGGAGATTTTACTTTGGTAGCTTGCGCCCAGGGTGAGGCGCTGGTCAATGAATTGACCCAGCCAGCCCAGGTGTAGCCCGATGCCATAGGAGGAGTCGTGGCCGCGGTCAGAGACGTTGTTGGGTGATTGGGAAACCTGGCCCAGCCCGGTGGCGGTGAAATTCGACAGGCCTTTTGCTTCAAAGCGCTGGTAGGCAATGTTAAGGCCTACGCCTACGTATTGGGTTGGCGTCAATTGCCATGACAGAGTGGGTTTGACGAATATCTGGATCAGGTCGACGCCTGCACGTCTATCGCCCAGCAGGGGAATGGCGCGATCATAGGCGGTGTTCATGCCGCCATTGCCATAGACGCTGATGCCTGCAGTGGTGACGTCGCTGACGCGTTTGCTGTAGCCAATTTCCGGAATGATGAAGTGTTCGCGTTCGTTGCCGGAGTATTTGCCATTGGCGGATGGCGCTGGGCTATTTTCTATTTCGGCTTCGCGTTGTGGGCGAAACCAGGAGGCGCCGATGTCGAGGCGATCACCCACCAGGGAGAGTCCGGCGGGATTGCTGGCTGCTACCAGGCTGTCTTGCGGCAAGGCGATGCCGACGCCGCCTGCACCTTGCGAGCGTATGCCATAGCCATGGGAAAAGTATCCGTCCGTGGCGAGGGCTTGGGTGGACGCCAGAGGGGAGATTACTGCCAGTGCGAGCGCAGTCAAAGCGGGTTTGAGTTTCTGCATGGAGTGCTCCTTGTGTGGGCTGTAAATAAAAAGGCCCGCGGGATTTTCATCACGCGGGCCTCCTGTGGTCGGGTCGGCTGGTTGTTGATAACGCTAATCAGTGCTCAACTGGCAGTGCTACTACCTTGAAGAAAAACTTGTACGCTGCGTGGCTTGAGGAATACTGCGCTGCCCTGGCGGATGGCGAGCTCGCGGAAGCGTTCACGGGTGATTTCTGCTTCGATGATGTCGGCATTGTTGGTAGGCTGTAGTTCAAGCCTGACAAGTGGGCCAGCCGCATGGATGTAGCTGACCACGGCTTGTAATGCGGGGCTGCCGTTTTGCTCGGTATAGATGTCGATGTCGTGTGGACGTACGTAGGCAAGAGCATCGCTGTTCTGTACGGTGTGGTGCTCGTCCAGTGCGAGGCTGATGTCGCCGATATGCGCTTGGCCTTGATCTACGCGGCTGTGGAACTGGTTGACGTTGCCGAGGAATTGATAGACGAATGGTGAGGCCGGGCTGTCGTACACTTCTTGCGGAGAGCCTATTTGCTCGATCTTGCCCTGGTTCATGACGACGATGCGATCTGCGACTTCGAGCGCTTCTTCCTGATCATGAGTGACGAAGACGCTGGTGATGTGCAGTTCGTCGTGCAGTCGGCGCAGCCAGCGACGCAGGTCTTTACGCACCTTGGCGTCCAAGGCTCCAAAGGGTTCATCCAGTAACAAAACTTTGGGCTCAACGGCCAAAGCGCGGGCGAGTGCGATGCGTTGGCGCTGGCCACCGGAAAGTTGTGGTGGATAACGGTCGGCCAGCCAGTCCAGTTGCACCAGGCTTAAGAGCTGGTGAACGCGACGGTGGATTTCGGCCTCTGTGGGGCGTGTCTTTTTAGGGCGAACACGTAAGCCAAACGCGACATTCTCAAACACTGTCATGTGGCGGAACAAGGCGTAATGCTGGAATACGAAGCCCACTTCGCGTTCACGTACGTCGCGGTTTGTGGCTTCTTCACCATGGAAATGTATGCTGCCAGAATCGGGAGATTCCAGGCCCGCGATGATGCGCAATAGTGTAGTTTTACCGCATCCTGAAGGACCAAGCAGGGCGACAAGTTCGCCGCTGGGAACATCAAGGCTGACGTCTCCTAGTGCGGTAAAACTGCCAAATTCTTTTTTGATATTGCGGATTTCGATACTCATGATGTCATCCTTGTGACGGTGGTGCGGTCAGTACGTTATTGGTCAGAGGCTTTTTCACGTGCGCTGGCGCTACGGCCACTTTGCCACTCAATGTATGACTTGAGTGCCAGTGTTATTAACGCTAGGAAGGCCAGTAGCGAGGCGACAGCAAAGGCCGCGGCATAGTTATATTCGTTGTAGAGGATTTCCACATGGAGCGGCATGGTGTTGGTGAGCCCGCGAATATGGCCTGATACCACCGAGACAGCGCCAAATTCGCCCATGGCACGGGCATTGGTGAGGATGACGCCATACAGCAAGCCCCATTTGATATTTGGCAGGGTGATGTGCCAGAGGATTTGCCAGCCTGAAGCACCCAATACCAAGCCTGCCTCTTCTTCTTCCTTACCTTGAGCTTGCATGAGTGGGATTAATTCACGTGCAATGAAGGGGAATGTAACGAAGATCGTGGCGAGGACGATGCCGGGGATGGCGAAAATGACTTTGTAATCATGATCAATTAGCCACTCGCCAAACCAGCCTTGCAATCCAAAGATCAATACATAGATCAAGCCTGCAATGACCGGGGAGACTGCAAATGGCAGGTCAATCAGGGTGATCAGAATGCTTTTGCCCTTGAACTCGAATTTGGCAATGGCCCAGGCGGCTGCAATACCGAATACCAAGTTAAGCGGTAGCGAGATGGCGGCTGCGATGAGCGTGAGCTTGATCGCGGAAACGGCATCGGGCTCAATCAGGGCAGCAAGGTAAGTGTCGAAGCCCTTGCGTAATGCTTCAGTAAATACGGCTGCCAAGGGAACAAACAGGAATAGGCTGAGAAACAGCAGCGCAGAAATAATCAGCGTCCAGCGTACCCAGGCTGGCTCGGAGGTGGCACGATTGCGTGCTACCTTGGCATTGTAACGGGCGAATTGGGAAACAGTGGTTGACATAAGGTGTATTCCTATCGCGATGCGCTGTTGCGGCTGCTGCTCCACCACTGCAGGCCGTTGATGGTGAGCAATAGTAGGAAAGAGATGACCAGCATGACTACGGCAACTGCAGTTGCGCCGGTGTAGTCGTATTGTTCGAGTTTGGTGATGATGATGAGCGGTGTGATCTCGGAAATCATCGGCATATTGCCAGCGATGAAAATCACGGAGCCATACTCACCCACTGCACGGGCAAACGCGAGTGCAAATCCAGTGAGCAGGGCTGGCCAGAGGGCTGGTAGGATAACGCGATGAAAGGTCTGCCAACGATTTGCGCCTAAGCTGGCTGCAGCTTCCTCAGTTTCTGCTTCTAGGTCTTCCAGCACAGGTTGTACGGTGCGGACAACGAAGGGTAGCCCAATAAATGTCAAGGCCACGACGACGCCTAACGGAGTAAAGGCTACCTTGAGGCCATATGGCTCGATCAGGCTGCCAATCCAGCCATTGCCTGAGTAGACTGCTGTCAGTGCAATGCCAGCCACTGCGGTAGGCAGGGCGAATGGTAAGTCCACCAATGCGTCTACCAGCTTCTTCCCGGGAAATGTATAGCGGGTCAGCACCCAGGCAGTAAGCAAACCGAACACTGCATTGATCAGCGCTGCAAACAAGGATGCGCCGAAAGTGAGCTTGTATGAAGCGATCACTCTGGGTGTGGTGACAGTGTGCCAAAACTCTGCAAGGCTTAACTCTGTCGTCTTGAAAAAGGCAGCTGATAATGGAATCAGTACTATCAGGCTCAGGTATAACAAGGTATAGCCAAGAGATAAGTTAAAGCCAGGCAATACGTTATGTGGTTTGTGTTTTTTTGCCATATTGTGAATTTAGTGTGTGTGGCTGGAGCAAGGCCGCTGCAATGTAGCAGAAGTGGCTGCGCGCAAAAAATAATATGTTTTTATAACGATATAGCTCGGGGTTATTTTTCTATGTGCTGCGGCATCACGCGGCTGCTCGTTTGTTCAACTGCAATGAAGGCTTGAGTGCTTGCGTGGGTTGAAGCTCCTTGGCAGTCACCGGTTTGCCTAGGAAGTATCCTTGCAGCAGAGTAGTACCAGATTCCACTGCAATGTCGAGGCCGGTTTGAGACTCGATGCCGGTAATCACAGGTTGCGCACCGATGTCATGGATGAGCTGGATCAAGCGCGGCAATATCTTGCGCATGCGGGTATTACGCTCGGCTTCTTTGATCAGGCCAATATCAAGTTTGACAAACTCGGGGGCAAGTTTCCATAGCCGTTCCAGATGGGAGTGCTTGCTGCCAAAGTTGCCAATCGCGATGCGGTAGCCTCGTTCTGTGTAGTTTTCAATGGCATCTGCCAGTTGATGCTCATGCTCGACGACACTTTCCTGTATTTCAATGACGACGCGATGGGTGGGAACAGAGTTCGCATGCAGGATGCGCTCGAATACTTTACCGTGCGCGTTGACGCTCATCAGCAAATTGGGGTGTACATTGAGGAACAACAAGCCATTTTCTGCATAAATCTGACGGAAGTTCAGTACATGAAGCGTGCGGACAACGCGATCAAACTTTACCAGCTTGCCAACTTGCCCGGCAAAGCTGAAGGCAAACTCTGGATTAATGGCTTGTTGGCCACCGAGCGAGGGGCGGATAAACGCTTCATGACCAAACAAATCGCCTGCTTCACTATCGTAGATAGGCTGGAAGGCACTGTTGAGTTGCAGTCCCAGGAATGAGCTATTGAACTCTCCCGAAGACTGTTCTTCTAGCCCATATTCATCAAGGTCGAGATAAAGCGATTCTCGCAACTGGGCTTTCAATTGCTCTATAGCGATGGATGTGGAGACGTTTTGCTTGGTCATGATTGTGGCCGCTTATTTATTGACGTAAATCTGGTCAAATATGCCGCCATCAGCAAAGTGCGTTTTTTGGGCTTTTTGCCAGCCGCCAAATGTCTCATCTACGGTAAAGAGTTGCAGTGGCCTGAAATCGTCCTTGTGTGCAGCCAATACTTCCGCAGAACGTGGGCGCAGGTAATGCCGTGCGGCGATTTCCTGGCCTTCTGGTGAGTAATGAAACTCCAGGTAGGCTTGTGCAATTTGGCGTGTCTTGCGCTTGTCTACCACCTTGTCAACCAGTGCGATGGGATTTTCTGCCAGGATGCTGGAAGATGGATACACCACGTCGAAGTTATTGTTACCTAACTCTTTATTGATGAGAAATACCTCATTCTCAAACGTGAGCAATACGTCACCAATGCCACGCTGAATAAATGTCGTAGTGGCACCGCGTCCACCTGCATCCAGGACAGGAACGTTCTTAAATAAGCGAGCGACAAAATCACGTGCTTTGGCTTCATCCCCACCTTTCTTGATAACCGCGCCCCAGGCGGCAAGATAGCTATAGCGTCCATTGCCCGAGGTCTTGGGGTTAGGGATCACGACACCGACGCCAGGTTTAATGAGGTCGTCCCAATCCTTGATGTTCTTGGGGTTGCCTTTACGCACGAGAAAGACGGTGGTGGATGTGGTGGGTGAGCTGGCATTGGGCAGACGTTTCTGCCAGTCAGCGGGAATCAGCTTGCCGCGCTCGAACAAGATATCAATATCATTGCTCTGGTTCATGGAGATGATGTCAGCCTGCAAGCCATCTGCTACGGCTCTGGCCTGCTTGCTGGAACCGCCATGTGATTGATTGATGGTGACGGATTCACCAGTTTTTTGTTTCCAGAATTTACTGAAGGCGGGATTAAAGTCTTTGTAGAATTCGCGTGTTACATCATACGAAACGTTGAGTAGTGTGGTATCTGCATGAACAATTCCTGCGACGGCAAAAAGACTGATTGCCACTATTTTTCTTAGCATGTAGGCCTCGGAGAGATGGGAGGGAATGTGCGGTACTATAAGAAATTATTGTAATAATGTAAAAGAATATAGTGGAATATAATTAAATTTATTGGTTATTTAATGGGTGGGAATTAATATATTTTATAGTTCTATGTATAGAAGTTAATTGAATATGTGGTAGTCTTCCCGACGTGATATGTTTGTTGCACCATGTTCAGTATGGACAACAAGCATTGTGAACTTGAATTAATTTCAGTACAGCATTTCCATACATCGTTAGCGTAAGCTGACCGGACAACCGGAAGCCAGCTCCTCTCTTGAGAGGGGCTGGCTTTTTTGTTTTTACAAGGTCACTTGTGGGTAGGACTTGATGAGTCAGCATGAAAAAAATATTGAGTTGGGCGACGAACTGGGAATTAGCCAGATTGTAGGCAAGCTGCGTGAGGTTAGGCTCACCTCGCTGGAACACCGGAATCGCTTGAACCGACCTCCCAAACTGCCAGCACGCAAGGCGCTAGCGGATGTGGTGGAGGGGCTGGGTGCTGCCTTGTTTCCCAATCGTCTCGGCTTGCCGGATTTGCGAGAGGAAGGGATCGATTATTTTGTCGGCAATACGCTGGACGTTGCATTGCGGGAGTTGGTGGTTCAGGTGCGCCTGGAGTTGAGCTTCGTCGCAGAAACATCAGCGTTGGCAGCAGTGCGTGAACGTGCCACGGATTTAGTGCGCAAGTTTGCTGCTCAGTTGCCAGCAGTACGTCACTTGTTGGATAGCGATATACGTGCTGCCTATGAAGGCGACCCGGCAGCACGCAGCGTAGATGAGGTGCTGGTTTGTTATCCGGGCATCAACGCTATGATCCACTATCGTATTGCCCACTTGCTGCACAAACTTGGCGTGCCATTAATTGCGCGCATGATCACTGAGATCGCTCACTCTGCCACGGGTATTGATATTCACCCGGGCGCTCAGATCGATGAGGGATTTTTCATTGACCATGGCACCGGGGTCGTGATCGGGGAAACCAGCATTATTGGGAGGCATGTCAGGTTGTACCAAGCTGTGACTCTTGGCGCCAAGCGTTTCCCGCAGGATGCCGATGGCAGTTTGGTGAAGGGCAATGAACGACACCCAATTGTCGAGGACGATGTCGTCATTTATGCCGGCGCGACGATTCTCGGCCGTATTACGATTGGTCGCGGCTCGGTGATTGGTGGCAATGTCTGGCTTACATATAGCGTTCCCCCGAATAGCAATATTACCCAGATACAGATGAAGGAGGGGACATCTACAGGCCATTCTAATGGCGCTGTGAGTCATCCGGCAGTTCAGTAGTGAATAGGGCAGGCATTTGCCTGCCATTGATTGGTAATTTTTTAGGAGAGCTTTCATGTCAGATATTCATCAGGCCCATACCGCATTAGGGGATGTTGCAGCGCGCACGCTTGCCAATGCGACCAAAACAGTCCCCATGCTTGGGTCTATCACACCACGTTGGCTAGTACACCTGCTGCAATGGGTGCCGGTTGAGGCGGGTATCTACCGTGTCAATAAGGTGAAAGACAACCACAATGTCGAGGTGGATTGCTCTGCCAAGGATGAGCGTGAGTTGCCTGCTACTTTTGTGGATTATGAAGAGTGGGGCCGTGAGTATGTGCTGAATGCAGTGAATACTGTGGTTGATGTCCATACCCGTATTTCCGATCTCTACAGTAGCCCGCACAACCAGATTCGCGAGCAGTTGCGCCTGACCATCGAAACCGTCAAGGAACGCCAGGAAAGCGAACTAATCAATAACAAGGAATACGGCTTGCTGCACAACGTGGCAGATGGCCAAAAGGTTAAGTCGCGCACCGGATTTCCCACACCAGATGATTTTGATGAGTTGATTTCCCGCGTGTGGAAAGAGCCTGCATTTTTCCTGGCACACCCACAGGCGATTGCTGCGTTTGGGCGTGAATGCACTCGTCGCGGCGTACCACCTCCTACTGTCAGCATGTTTGGCTCACAGTTCATCACATGGCGTGGCATCCCCTTGATTCCGTGTGACAAGCTGCGCGTGACCAAGGGCAAGACCAACATTCTGCTGTTGCGCACAGGCGAAAGCCGTCAAGGTGTTGTAGGCCTGTATCAACCTAACCTGCCGGGTCAACAAAGCATGGGGCTTTCCGTACGCTTCATGGGTATCAACCACAAGGCGATTGCTTCATACTTGGTTTCACTTTATTGCTCGCTGGCGGTACTGACCGAAGATGCGATTGCCGTGCTGGAGAATGTAGACGTAGGCAACTACTATGACTACAAGTAACCTCAACGATCTGTCTTCTTTTGAACCCGAAGCCATTCTGGCCTCTTTGCCTGGTGAGCATCCACGCATGGCGGCTGCATTGGCCGTGGGTCGTGAAGCGCAATCAGGTGGTCACCTGGATGTTGATGAGCTTACCCGCATAGCCAATGAGCTGTATGCGGAGGGGTTTCCTCGTTTGCCACAAGATGCCCCGTCGGTGACGTCGCTCTCGGATTCCGCCGCACCTTATGGGGCAGGCAGTCCGACTATTGGTGCTCCTGTGCCTGCAGCTCCTTCCATCGTTTCTGCGGTGCCTACGGGCTTGCCAGCTGCCACTAACGTGGTGCCGGGCGCTGAAACTTTGCCAGTCAGGTCTCCCAGCTTCGGAGTGTCGCCGTCTGATTTGCCACCAGAATTCAGCCAGGAGCGCGTTGATGCTGTGGGGTCTGTTCCTACTTTACCTGGCCTGGATATCAGTGGCTTGCTGGGTGGGCTCGACATTCCTTATGCTATGGATCTGGGTTTGCTGGCATCACCGTTTAGCGGTGTTCCTGCTAGTGCTGCAGGTTCAGGCAAAGCTGCCAACAGCAAGGCGTCGTCGCCGTTCTATTTCCTTGCCGAATCACCGCGAGTACCCGATGTTGCAGATTCTGCGCATCCACCGTTTGACGTCAATCTGGTACGCAAGGATTTCCCGATCTTGCGTGAGTTGGTCAACGGCAGGCCGTTGATCTGGCTGGATAACGCAGCGACTACCCAGAAGCCACAAGTAGTGATTGATCGCTTGTCCTATTTCTACCAGCATGAAAACTCCAATATCCATCGTGCAGCGCATGAGTTGGCGGCACGTGCGACGGATGCCTACGAAGGGGCGCGTGAAACCGTGCGGCGCTTCATCAATGCACCTTCGGTGGAAAATATCGTCTTCGTGCGCGGTACGACAGAAGCGATCAACCTGGTAGCCAAGACTTGGGGCAAGAAGCACCTGGGCGAAGGTGACGAGATTGTGGTCACCAACCTGGAGCATCATGCCAATATCGTGCCCTGGCAGCAGTTATGCCAGGAGACTGGTGCCAAGTTGAAAGTGGTACCCGTGGATGATAGTGGCCAGGTGTTGCTGGACGAGTACCAGAAGCTGCTGACTTCACACACCAAGCTGGTTTCCTTTACCCAGGTTTCCAATGCATTAGGGACGGTGACACCTGCACAGCAGATGATCGCCATGGCGCATGCCGTGGGTGCAAAAGTGCTGCTTGACGGTGCTCAATCCGTGTCGCATATGCGTACCGATGTGCAGTTGCTGGATTGCGACTTCCTGGTGTTCTCCGGGCACAAGATTTTTGGCCCGACCGGCATAGGTGCTTTGTACGGTAAGGCAGCGGTGCTGGAGGATATGCCAGCCTGGCAAGGTGGCGGCAACATGATTCAAGACGTCACCTTCGAGAAAACTGTCTATCACGCTGCGCCGGCCAAGTTTGAGGCCGGTACTGGCAATATTGCTGATGCTGTTGGGATGGGCGCTGCACTCGAGTATGTTGAGCGTCTGGGCATAGAAAATATTGCGCACTACGAGCATGAACTACTGGTCTATGCGACAGCCGCGCTGCACAAAGTGCCGGGCTTGCGCTTGATAGGCACTGCCCAGAATAAAGCCAGTGTATTGTCATTCAACCTGCATGGGTACAAGAGTGAGGAAGTTGGCGCAGCGTTGAACCAGGAAGGGATTGCCGTACGCTCTGGTCATCATTGCGCGCAGCCCATTCTGCGCCGTTTTGGCGTGGAAACCACGGTCAGGCCGTCCTTGGCTTTCTACAATACATATGCAGAAGTGGATGTGCTGCAAGGGGTGCTACTGAGACTGGCATCTGCCAAGCGTTAATCTATTAACACTTGGCAAAGTGCTAACACGAAAGGCCAGGGAGCAATCCCTGGCCTTTTGATTGATGAGGATGAGATCAGGCTTGCGTTGCACCTGAGCGCGGCTAGCTAAACCTTGGCGAGAGATACCTCAGTTGCCTTGATCAGCGCCAGAACTTCAGTCCCAATCTGCAGGTTCAGTTCATTGACTGAGCGAGTGGTGATGACAGAGGTGACTATACCTACCGGGGTTTCAACATCTACTTCAGAGACCACTGGCCCCAGGACGATTTCCTTGATCCTGCCGCGAAATTGGTTACGGACATTAATTGCGTGAATTGCCATGATAAAACTCCTTTTGCTACATCAAATCGTGATTGCTGGTTAATTCAGTGAGTGGCGCGCTTGCCGCTGGCTTTGGTATTGGCTGCTACACTCACTCTCCTGAACGTAGTCTGGATTGATTTGCTTCAGGCGTATGCGCAATGCACTGGGGCCATTCGGCGTATATACAATCCTGACGCCGCGTTTAGCTGCGCTCTGCTTGATCTTGTGAGTGAATGTATGACTGATCCAGTCAGTCACCAATACGATGAGGTCGGTGTCTTGGGGAATGACTTTCTTGCCATCACCAACTTTACGGCCTGACCAGTGGTTGATATGCGTAACACCAAAATTGGATAGCTCTTGCTTGATGCCTTCAATCTGGTCGCCGCCTACAATTAACGCAGTACTCATGATGAGAGTCTCCTTTGGCTGCTGGCGGTGCCAGGTTGTGCCTGGCGCCGCCTGTTAATCAAGAAATTAAGGTTTATTGTTGGTAAATCTGATCAAAGGTACCGCCATCAGCAAAGTGCGTTTTTTGCGCTTTTTGCCAACCACCAAATGCTGAATCTACTGTGACCAGGCTGAGATGCGGGAAAGTCTTTTCATACTTCTTGGCTACGGATTCTAAACGTGGGCGGTAGTAGTTCTGGGCTGCAAGCTCCTGGCCTGCCTCACTGTAAAGGTATTCCAGATAGGCCTCGGCAACCTTGCGAGTGCCACGTTTGTCTACGACTTTATCGACGACAGATACGGATGGCTCAGCCAGGATCGAGAGAGATGGAGCCACGATCTCGAATTTGTCTGGACCAAGTTCCTTTTGTGCAAGAAAAGCTTCGTTTTCCCAGGCGAGCAATACATCACCAATGCCTCTTTCAACAAAGGTGGTAGTAGCACCGCGTGCGCCAGAATCAAGGACAGGGACATTCTTCAGGATTTTGCCAATGAATTCACGAGTCTTGGCTTCATCATTGTTGAACTTCTTTTGACCATATGCCCAGGCTGCCAGGTAGTTCCAGCGAGCGCCGCCGGATGTTTTGGGATTAGGGGTGACTACTTTGATGCCAGGCTTGATCAGGTCATCCCAATCCTTGATGTTCTTAGGGTTGCCTTTGCGTACCAGGAACACGATAGTGGAAGTGTAGGGTGAGCTGTTGTCAGGTAGGCGTTTGATCCAGTCCTTATTTACCAGTTTGCCTTTTTCATAGAGTGCATCTACATCGTATGCCAATGCCAGGGTGACGACGTCAGCCTGCAAGCCATCAATCACAGAGCGGGCTTGCTTGCCCGAGCCGCCATGAGAGGCTTTGATCGTGACCTTGTCACCAGTCTTGGCCTGCCAGTATTTGGCGAAGGCGCTGTTGTACTCCTGATAGAGTTCTCGGGTTGGGTCATAGGAAACATTCAACAGGGTGATATCCGCAGCCAGCGCTGTCAGTGAGCTACTCAGGGCGGTTAATGTGATCAAACTGGCGATCTGGGGTAAAAAACGTTTCATGCAACAATCCTTGGATGATTTGAAAGTTAGTGGTTGATAACCACGCGTTGTAGGGTTTGTTTTATTTTTGGGGCATCATGGTTGAAACGTACTTTTTCCCTACGTTCTATTTGGGTGACCCGACCATCGTGTACCGTGATTTCAATTGAGCCAAAACGCAGTAGGTCAATGGAGCGGATAATTTCCTGGATCACTTCATCGTTAGGTTTCGGTTTGGATTCGTGTGACATACGTTTGCCTTGGCAGTGTTCAATGAATGAGTGCACTGTAACAAGGTTATTAAATAGTTAAAAATAATTTGTTTTTATATTTTTATATATATTTTGGAATATGTGGGCGTAAAAAAACCGGAAGCCATTGGCTCCCGGTTGAGTGGAGGTATACCTGAACGATAGTGCTAGAAAGCGCTGACCGTCAGTTCAACATAGAAGAAGTTGGAGGTGTCTTTGCGACCAAGTGTTGCAGGGGCATTCTTAATAAAGTCACCACCTTTGAAGTAGGCATAACCTACGTTAGCAGATACTTTATCTACAACAGGGAAGCGTACGCGGATATCCCATTCTTCGCCTAAGTCACGGCCGCTGCGACCTGTGGCATCAACAAGGTTATTGCCCGCACCCCAGCGATCAGTCGCGCTGTCCAGTTTGTACCAACTGTATCCAGTATCTATATTCACTCCTGTGAAAGGACTGAATTCCGCTCGTACCTTGGTGGCGTTGATATTTTCCATCTGGATGTAATCGTTGCTGGACCATGGTCGCGCAAACCCGAACAAACGGTCAAAACGTTCTTGAGTTCCCGTGCTTGAGGCTTTGTTTCCGCTGGCAACACCATAATTGGCGCTGAAACGTGGTTTCCACTCATGGTCGGCTGTATAACCGATTTCAGCAATATACGAATAGGCACGGTGATCCCGCTTTGCTGTCAGTGTTCTGTCCTCTTCACCCCACTGGCGGTAATAGCTGAGGTCATAGTCCAAGCCAGTTTTTCCAATAAGGCCGTAGCCACGGAGGCCGGCAGTATGGATTGAGCGATCTAGGCGCTGGGCGGCAGTAGCAAGGCTACCGCTGGATGTATACTTTACTTCATCACCATCTTGTTTCAGGTAGAAATAGGAGGGGGACAAAGTCACGATATCGGACCACTTGCGCCAATCGAAAATAGCCCCATAAAACCATTGCGATTTGTCACGCTGGTTGAGTTGCTCAGTCAGGCGCACGATGGGCTGTAAAGCAAGCAAGTCCAATTCCCAATCATTTTTGTGTTGACCAAATGTGGCACGAACACCTTGGAATGTATTGGTCGTGTTGCGCCATTCATTACGGGCAATCAGGCGGCGATCAAGCTGTTCAAACGCCATACGGCCAGCCTTGAGACTTACCGGACGATCATTACCGAGATCATCCTTGCCCAAGCCATCCTTGAAGAATAGTTCTGCATAAGCCTGGATAGGTTCTGCCAAGTCGACGTCGCGATTATCACGGGCAAAATTGCTGTGGTTGCGACGCGCATCTTCGGCTTCCAGCGTGAAACGTAATGGATCGAATTTATTGCGCACGGCAACATAAATACGTGAACGTAACAGGAAAGGTTCGTCAGTCACATTCACGCCACGGCGGAAGTCGTTTTCACGGTTTTCGTAGCGGAAGCGATAGTCTGCCCCCACGTCCAGCCAATCGATATCTGTGTATTCCTTCAGCCAGGTTTTTTCTATTGGCTTAACAAAACGAGGTGGCTCTGTCTCACGTTGTGTTCCATAAGCGCGTGGCGCTACCCAATAGCCTTTTTCAGCTTTCTTGGCCAAAGCAGCTTCTGCTGCAATCTCTGCCTTGCGTGCCTTGATGCGTTCTTGTTGGTCAATTTCTTCCGCTGATAATGCCGTGTTTGCCGTTTCTTCGGCGGCATAGCTGAGGCCTGCCGTGAGGACAATGCCGCTGGCAATCAATAGCTGGATAAGCCCAGTTTTATTGAACAAGATAAGTCTCCCTGATGTTGTGTTGCTTCCAGTGGACTGGCAAGCGAACCTTGCTTATGAACAAGTGTTGATGTGTAACCGCTGGTGATACAGTAGGTATTAAAGTTGATTAGAAAATCATGGGATGTCGCAATATGACCTTTATTCTGGTCGGGTTTGACATGCCCGATAACTGCCTCGACAGCGGATAAGACCTAATGCAAATGCCAAGGCTAATATCGACATGGTGTAGAGGTTCTTTAAAAGTGCTATTTGAAAGATAGCTCGCACTTTAGCAATGGTTTTTAATAGTTAAAAATACTTTTTTCCTATATTTTTATTCTATTTCTTGATATTGGTCTCGGCGCGATGTCGTTGCCACAGTACGTCACTTTGTCCAGTTGCTTGATTGAGATGGCGAGCGATGACAAATAGCAGGTCAGATAGGCGGTTAATGTAAGGCAATGTGGCGGGCGAGGTTGGATGTTGCCGATGCAGGGTCAGCAATACGCGTTCTGTACGGCGGCATATGGTGCGTGCCAAATGGCAGAGTGCTGCAGGCCGGCTGCCGCCAGGGAGAATAAATTCCTTGAGTGGCGGGAGATTCGTATTGAGCATATCCAGCACTTGCTCCAGCTCTTGGGCTCGATTGGGTGGTAGTAATTGGAAGTTCGGAATGGAGATTTCTCCTCCCAAATCAAAAAGATCATGCTGGATTTGTATGAGGTAATGCGTTATCTGTTCAGGTAATGCTTCCGCAAGTAGCACTCCAAGGGCTGCGTTAAGCTCATCAACGCAACCCATCGCTTCGACCCGTAGGCTATCTTTTTCAATACGACTGCCATCGCCAAGGCCAGTTGTGCCATCGTCGCCGGTACGCGTATATATCTTGCTTAAGCGGTTACCCATGTTCATTCTCGCTGAAATCATCATGCGTATTGTAAAACATGTGACTGCTGGCTCCTCAGCGCATGCTTGGGTAAACTGCCCATGTATTCACTTATTTTGTAGATCGTGCCTAATTCATCAGTATTGATAGCGGGAAAGCAAGACCTGCGGCCTGCGATTGGGATCTTTGATTCCGGCGTTGGAGGGTTGAGCGTACTACGACATATTCATGAGCAGCTTCCGGCGGAGTCGCTACTTTACTTTGCGGACTCCCTGCATGCTCCCTATGGACCTAAATCCCAGGCTTTTATTATTGATCGCTCGCGCAGCATTGCGCGATTCCTGATAGAGCAGGGGGCGAAAGCAATCGTCGTGGCATGCAATACGGCAACAGCTGCTGCGATCAAGACGCTCAGGCAAGAGCTTGATTTGCCGATTATCGGAATGGAACCCGCAGTGAAACCTGCTGCTGCTGCCACACGTAATGGTGTGGTAGGCGTGTTGGCCACGACTGGAACATTACAAAGTGCGCAATTTTCCGCCTTGCTTGAAAATTATGGCAAGAATATTCAGGTGGTGACTCAGGCATGTATTGGCTTGGTGGAGTGCATAGAGCGTGGGGAATTGGCTTCTGACACAGCGCGGTCGCTGGTGGCCGACTATGTATTGCCGCTTATTCAGGCTGGTGCTGACACTATTGTGCTCGGGTGTACGCACTATCCGTTTGTCAAATCATTGATTGCCGAGATTGCCGGGCCGGATATTGTGTTAATCGATACAGGAGAGGCTGTGGCTAGGCAGCTTCGCCATCGATTGTATGAGCGAGGTTTGCTGGCTGGTACTCAAGGATTGGGAGGCGTGCATTGCTGGACTAATAGTCCTTCAACTCATGCTGTGCAACTGATTGAGCGATTGCATGGGGAGCCTATTGTGATTGAGGCTCTGACGCATCAAACGGTTTCAGTGCTGGAATGAAATAAAGCCGGACATGTCCGGCTTTATTTCATTTAGTGGTGGGCGACGGTTTCGCCAGCCTTCAATTTATATTTAGTCCCACAATAGGGGCAGGCAGCGTGTCCATTCGCGGCAATATCAAGAAAAACCCTTGGATGTGAACACCAGAGTGCCACTTCCTTGGTTGGGCAGTGCAGGGGTAAGTCTTTTGCAGTGACCTCGATTTCCTTGATATCTGTTGCCATGATGCACTCTTTTCTGTTCGTTAAACCAGGGTAAGCCAGCCAATATGCTCTGGAGAGCGACCGTGCACCACATCGAAATATTTCGATTGTAGTTTTTCCGTGATCGGGCCGCGTGTGCCTGCACCAATGGCGCGGTTGTCTAGTTCACGGATTGGCGTAACTTCTGCTGCAGTGCCAGTGAAGAATGCTTCGTCGGCAGAGTAGACTTCATCACGCGTGATGCGTTTCTCAATGATCTGGTAACCAAACTCGTTAGCCAATTGCACAACAGTATCCCGTGTAATGCCTTCCAGCGCGCTGGTTAAATCTGGCGTGTAGATTTTGTTGTTGCGGATGATGAAAATATTTTCGCCAGAACCCTCGGCAACAAAGCCATCGACATCAAGTAACAAAGCTTCATCGTAGCCATCTTGAGCGGCTTCCTGATGTGCCAGGATGGAGTTCATGTAGTTGCCGTTGGCTTTTGCCTTACACATGTGAATGTTGACATGGTGGCGGGCAAAGGACGAAGTCTTGACGCGGATACCATGTTTGATGGCGTCATCGCCCATATAGGCGCCCCATTTCCATGCAGCTACGATCACATGGGTGGAGAGAGTCTTGGCGGAAATGCCCATGGCTTCTGCGCCATAAAATGCCATCGGGCGCATGTAGCCTGATTCAAGATTGTTTTCGCGGATCGCGGCTTTTTGCGCTTCCAGCAGAGTTGCCTTGTCGAAAGGCATCTTCATGCCCAGGATGTGGGCGGAACGGAATAGGCGATCAGTATGATCCTGCAGGCGGAAGATCGCAGTGCCTTTGTCTGTTTTATAGGCGCGTACACCCTCAAAGACGCCCATGCCATAGTGCAATGTATGGGTCAGTACATGTGTGGTGGCATCGCGCCAGGGGACCATTTTTCCATCATACCAAATCAGACCATCGCGGTCGGCCATCGACATCTTTGCTTCTCCGTTACCAAGTACTGTCAAAAAACGTCCATTGTACGCGCAAGGCCTTGTATTTGAATAGCGGGTTTTCTGATTTTGTTGCCATGGTACACAGTGGTTTGGGAAGGATGCAGTTGGATAATATGGCTCCTAAATAAGTTGAGTAAATTGATAGGTTATTAACCACTTTTAAATTATGGGTAATGGGGGTAAAATAAATTCCATAAATTTTTTGTGGTTAATAATAAAGCGAGAGATATGATGAAACTGAAGCAAAGTGTTCTATTGGTATGTGCCTTGTTGTCTCCTTTGGCTGCAATGGCAGAAGCAGGAGATTGGGTGGTTCGTGCACGTGCGGTTAATGTCAGCCCTAATGAGAGTAGTGATCTGGGCAAGTATTTGAATGGGATGACTGGTGGCGCTGCTGGTGCTGGCTCCAAGCTGGAAGTCAATGATCAAGTGATCCCCGAGTTGGATATTTCTTACTATGTCACCAAGAATATTGCGCTGGAGCTGGTGCTTGCCTTGGGTACCCGTCATGACGTCAGCATTAAGGGCGCTAATGGTGTAGCGAGTGAGAATCTGGGTTCTGTGAATCTGCTGCCGCCCACATTGACTGCTCAATGGCACTTCCGTCCTGACCAAACTTTTGATCCCTATGTCGGTGCTGGTGTCAACTATACCCGCTTTATGGACAACGGCCTGCACTCTAATCAAGTGGGCGATATCCGTGTCGAGCGCAATAGTTGGGGTCCTGCCCTGCAAGCTGGTTTCGATATCAATCTCAAGGATGGTTGGTTGCTGAATGCTGATGTGAAGTATTTGTGGATTGATACCGATGTGAAGCTGAAGAATGGCCCCAAGATTGATAGTCTGGATATTAATCCATGGGTCATCGGTTTTGGTTTTGGTAAGCGCTTCTAAAAGCCTACTTGCGCATCAATGCCTGATGCGCGGTTTGGCATAACTTGCCTGATGGCCGATAATCCTATGGATTGTCGGCTATAGGTATGTGGATGATGTTGAGATATTGTTTGTTCGCGTTTTTCTTACTGTTGGCTGGATGCGGGCAGGATCAGCGTGATTTGGATTTGTTCGGTACGGATATTAGCGGTAGGGCGCTGACCGGGGCATTTACCTTGACGGATCATGAAGGCAATGTGCGCCATCTTGATGACTTCAAGGGAAAGGTGGTTGCCGTATTTTTTGGATATACGCATTGCCCGGATGTTTGCCCAACTACCATGCTTTCCATGGCTAATGCGATGAAGTTGCTGGGTAAGGATGCAGGGGAGGTGCAGGTGCTGTTCGTGACTGTTGATCCCGAGCGCGATACGCAAGCGGTGTTGGCTGAGTATGTACCGTTCTTTGATAACCGCTTTATAGGGCTGTATGGAACGCCTGAGCAGTTGAAGCACGCCGCCAGAAATTACAAGGTGGTATATGCTAAGCGACAGGCTGATGCGGGAGATGCTTATACTATGGATCATAGTGCGGGGGTGTATGTGGTTGATCGCGCAGGAAAAGTACGTGCCTACTTGAAACATGATGAAACGCCTGAGCAGCTGGCGCATGATATTACCCAATTTTTTTAGGGTTTTTCTTGTCCAGGGGCTTGGATAAAGAATATAATTTTGCGGTTTTTTACAAATAGACTTTTAGATGAGGAGTGCGACCATGGCAACGGCAAGCATTGCGTCTGCTGGTGTTGGTACTAGCGAGCAATATAACTACGATATTATTCGCAAGTTCGCCATCATGACCTTGATCTGGGGTGCGATTGGTATGTTCGTTGGTGTGTATATCGCCTCCGAACTAGCCTTTCCGTTCCTGAATTTTGATAGCCCATACATCACATTTGGTCGCTTGCGCCCAGTGCATACCAGCGGTGTGATCTTTGGTTTCGGTGGTAGTGCCTTGTTCGCCACTTCTTATTATGTTGTTCAGCGCACCTGTCAGGCCCGACTGTTCGGCGGTGAAGGCTTAGCTAATTTCACTTTCTGGGGCTGGCAAGCAGCGGTGGCGTTGTCTGCACTCGGATATATGTTCGGCTATACGCAAGCGCGTGAGTATGCCGAAATGACATGGCCAGTCGATTTGCTGATCCTGTTCGTCTGGGTAGCATACCTAGCCATCTATGTCGGCACCTTGCTCAAGCGTAAGCAGCCTCACATCTATGTTGCCAACTGGTTCTACCTGGCTTTCATCCTTGCAACGGCATTGCTGCACATTTTCAATAACCTGCAAGTGCCTGTGAAGTTGTTCTCCCTGGAATCCTATAGCTTGTTCTCTGGCACTCAGGATGCGATGACCCAGTGGTGGTATGGTCACAATGCAGTGGGCTTTTTCCTGACTGCGGCGTTCTTGGGCATGATGTACTACTTCGTTCCGAAGCAGGCTGGTCGTCCAGTGTATTCCTATCGCTTGTCCATCTTGCACTTCTGGGCAATTATCTTCCTCTACATGTGGGCCGGTGCGCACCACTTGCATTGGACAGCTTTGCCTGATTGGACTGGTACGCTTGCTGCGACCTTCTCCATCATGCTGTTGTTGCCATCCTGGGGCGGTATGATCAACGGCATCATGACCTTGTCTGGTGCTTGGGACAAACTGCGTACAGATCCTGTGATCCGCTTCCTCATCGTGGCATTGTCCTTCTACGGTATGTCTACCTTTGAAGGCCCGATGATGTCGCTCAAGGATGTGAATGCACTATCTCACTATACTGATTGGACTGTAGGTCACGTGCACTCTGGTGCATTGGGCTGGGTTGCGATGATTACTTTCGGCAGTATGTACCATTTGGTTCCACGTATCTGGAACACACAGATGTACAGCTTGCGCCTGATCAATGTCCATTTCTGGCTGGCTACTATCGGTGTGCTGCTTTACATCACTGCGATGTGGATCTCCGGCATCATGCAGGGTCTGATGTGGCGTGCTTTTGATGACTTCGGCAATTTGCAGTATTCCTTCGTGGAATCTGTTGCTCAGATGCATCCGTTCTACGTCATGCGTGCATTGGGTGGGGTGTTCTTCCTGACTGGCATGATCATCATGTGCTACAACATGTTCAGGACCATCCGTCAGGGCAGTACGGCTGCCCACGCAGGCCTCAATGTAGCGGCTGCCTAATCGGCGCTTGATTGTAAAGACGAGTTACTGGAGTTATTCATGAAGCATGACAAAATTGAGCGCAACCTAGGTATCTTGCTGGTGTTTACCATGCTGGCCATTAGTGCAGGCGGCATGGTGGAGATCATCCCACTGTTTTTCATCAAGGAGACAGTGGAAAAGGTGGAAGGCGTGCGCCCTTATACCCCTCTTGAGCAGCGCGGCCGTGATATTTATACCCGTGAAGGTTGCTATCTCTGCCATTCGCAGATGATTCGCCCTTTCCGTGATGAAGCATTGCGTTACGGTCACTATTCCCTGGCTGCTGAGTCCAAGTATGACCATCCGTTTCAATGGGGCTCCAAGCGTACCGGTCCAGACTTGGCACGTGTTGGCGGCAAGTATTCCAATGATTGGCATACACAGCATTTGATTGCGCCACGTTCGCTGGTACCCCAGTCTGTGATGCCTAACTACCCATGGCTGGCAAGTAACGAACTCAAGTACGACGATATCCAGGATCGGATGAAGGCTTTGCGTCGTGTTGGTGTTCCTTACTCCAACAGCCAGGTGGAGTACGAGCGCAATGTGAAGGAGTTCGGTGAGACTGTCGCTAAGCAGTTGCACATCCCTGATGCAGAGAAGAATCTGGTCGCCCAGGCGCAATTGGGTAATTATGATACCGACCCTAGCAATATCACCGAAATGGATGCCTTGGTGGCCTACTTGCAGGTGCTGGGTACCATGGTTGATTTCAAGAAATACGATGACGATTATTTCGTCAAGTTCCGCTAAGGGGTAAAGACGATGGAATGGTTGCTATGGTTCACTCGTTTCGAAAACACCAAGCCTTTGTCCTTGGCGATTTTCTTCCTCGTGTTCTGCGGCATCTTGTTCTATGTCTTCGGAAGCAAAAAGCGTGGCGAGAGGCTGGAAAGCCACAAGAATATTCCGCTGCAAGATGACGAAATCTAGTTAGGAAAGCATTATGAGTCAGGATAAGGCTACTACGACAACACCAAAAACCACTGGCCATAGCTGGGATGGGATTGAGGAGTACACCAACCCGTTGCCGTCGTGGTGGATTTGGGGTTTTTACATTACTTTCATTTTTACAGTGGTTTACTGGTTGCTCTATCCAGCATGGCCGATTGGCGACAAGTTCACCAAGGGGGTTCCGGGGCTGCATACCATTACCTATACTGCTACTACGGTGGATGGCAAGGAAGTGGAGAAGACTTCTCACTGGAACATGCGTGCCAAGTTCATGCATGAAATGAACGAGATGCAAGCAACCCAGAAGCAATGGTTCGACAAGGTAGCTGCGATGCCCTTTGAGGACGTATCCAAGGATGCTGAGTTGATGCAGTTCGTGAACTCTGCGGGTAAGACATTGTTTTCTGATAACTGCGCGCCTTGCCATCAGTCTGGCGGCCAGGGCAAGATTGGTTTTTCTCCTAACCTGACCGATGACCATTGGCAGTTTGGCGGTACTTACGCTGAAATCAATCAGACCATTGACCATGGACGTCGCGGTTTCATGCCTGCGTTCAAGGAAGTGCTGAACGAGCAGCAAATTACCCAACTTGCCAATTACGTATTGAGCTTGTCTGGCGAGCCTCACGATGCGAGCCAGGCAACAGCTGGTGCGCAGTTGTTCAAGAGTGAGGAAGCTGGTTGCTACTATTGCCATGGTGCCGATGCCAAGGGCAATACCCAGATGGGTTCCGCTAACCTGACAGACAAGATTTGGCTCTGGGCTGATGTGGGTGGCAAGACTGGTCAAGAAGCCAAGTTAGCTGAAGTTAAGCGTGTCATTACTGCTGGTTTGGATCGTGGTGTCATGCCAGCCTGGGGTGGTCGCTTGAAGCCAGAACAAATCAAGCTCTTGACTGTCTATGTGCATGACAGCCTAGGTGGTGGCCGTTAAGGCGGATGGAGTTTGAATAAAGGCTCACGGTTGCGTGGGCCTTTATTTCTTGGAGAGTTGCATTTTTGAGGGGTGATGTGTCACCAGCGTTATGGAAGCAACCAGTTCGACCAGCAGTACTAACAAATCCCCGCTTCTAAACCGGCAGATCCCGATTGTCACGCGTTCGGTGAAAGGTAAGTTCCGTACCTTCAAGACCGCGGTGATGGTGATTGCCTATTCAGTGTATTTCCTGTTGCCGTGGTTGCCGTGGTCGCGCAACAGCGCCGCAAGCCAGGCAGTGTTATTTGACCTGGAATCACGTCGTTTCTTCATTTTCAACTTGGTAGTGTATCCACAGGATATCTTCTGGCTGGCCGTGCTGTTATTCATTGCTGCCGCATTGTTATTCTTTACTACAGGCTTGATCGGTAGGGCATGGTGCGGCTATTTCTGCTTCCAGACCTTGTGGACAGATCTTTTCATCATGATTGAGCGCATGATCCAGGGAGAGCGTCCTGCACGCTTGCGCTTGCTAAAGCAGCCTTGGAACGTCGAGAAAATCCTCAAGATGGGTAGCTCGCATGGGCTGATGATACTGATTTCGTTCTGGACTGGGGTGACGTTTGCCTGTTATTTCACCTATGCCCCCGATTTCATACCACGCTTGTTCAGCGGCACGGCTGCTGAAGCCGGATATATCACGGTCATTGTCCTGACCATCACGACTTATGTCGCTGCGGGTTTGTCACGAGAGCACATTTGTACATTGGCTTGCCCATATGCCAGGTTCCAGGGTGTGATGTATGAGCAGGATACGCTGGCTGTTGCCTATGATACGCGGCGCGGGGAAGGTAGCGCTGGCCGCAAGGCGCCTGCCAAGGGCTTGCGTACACGCGAGGAGCGTCAAGCAGCAGGGCATGGAGATTGTATTGACTGTGGTTTTTGTGTACAGGTTTGCCCAACGGGTATCGATATACGCGATGGTTTGCAGTATCAATGTATCTCTTGTGGCCTGTGTATTGATGCATGCAATAACATTATGGACTCCATCGGTTCTCCGCGAGGTCTGATCCGTTATGATTCCGAGCAGAATATCGCTAGTCCCGTGCCGCACAAGCCGCGCCTAGAGTGGAAGCGTCCGAAGGTATTGGGATACGCTTCAGCACTAGTGGTGGCCACAATCATCTTGTTCTACAACATTGGCACTCGCAATGATACCGAGGCGAATGTGCAGCAAATCAGGCAGCCGCTATTTGTCATGTTGTCTGATGGTAGTGTGCGCAATCGTTACCAGATCAATATCGCCAACAAGACTGAGTTTGAGCAACGTTATGAGCTCAAGGTGCAGGGTATTCCTGCGGCTGCGCTAGATCTTGGCAATATCCCGGAAATCCGCGTGCGTGCAGGTAAGAGCTTGAGCTTGAATGCCAAGGTTGACCTAGCCAGCGAAATCGCGCGTAATACTAAAGAGTTCTCGTTTGTCATTATCCCGACGATCGCAGATGCCGAGCCCGTTGTGGTGAAAACTAATTTCAATAGTCATTGATACATGCTTAAGCTGATTCCTGTGTTATCCATCGCCGAAACCTTGTTCGGCGGCCTGATTTCTGCCATTGGGCTTTACTTCCTGCTGCGTGTTCTCAGGGTTGCCAATTTCTGGGCCGCTGTGCTCAGTGGTGCTATTCCGTTTGTCCTGTATATCGTCTATAGCACCCAGCATTGGGCAGGGGGCGATGTGCTGGCCATCCACTTTGCGGTGTTCTTGGCGAATGCCGGCTTGATGGGCGTGTTTGGTAGCATGAAACAGAACAAGCAAACCATGCATTGGGGGCCTAAAATCATTATTGGCTTCTTTATCTGCTTGGTGATTTCCAATGCTATCTTACTGTCTGTCGCTGGACGTGGCTTGCCGCAAAGCCTGACCTCCATGTTCTTACCCAGTCCGGAGAATCAGCGTGTGCATACTGCCTTTCCTGGCATCATGCCTCATGACCGCAACAAGAGTTATCAACCCCATCTTGAGCAATTGCAGCAGCAGCAGGCTTTAGGCTGGCAATTAAAGTTGATTGGTGCGGATACCTTGAGCCCAGGCAAGCAGCAGCAGATGTCGGTGCAAGTGCGCGACGAGCATGGCAATGCCGTGACGCAGGCCGAAGTCACGCTGAATTTCTGGCGCATGGCCAATAGCCGTGATGACAAGGTTTACCCGCTTGTAGAGCAGGCTGGGGGCGAGTATGCGGCAGATGTGCTGCTACCCGACTCGGGCCGCTGGGTTGCCGAGGTGTTAGTCAAGCAGGGTGACCAACGCTATCGCAAGCAGGAGTCGCTATTCATCGGCGATGAATAAGCCGCAGGACATGGAGGCAGCTTGCTACCATTGCGGGTTGCCTGTTCCAGGCAACAGTCATTTCCACGCTAGCATCCTGGGTGAGCGCCGACGGATGTGCTGCCATGGTTGCCAGGCTGTGGCGGAATCTATTGTTGAGAATGGCTTGGAAAGCTATTACCAGCATCGTACCGAGCTGCCCAAAACTGCTGATGAATTGGTGCCTGAAGAGCTACGCCAGCTTGAACTCTATGATCATCCAGAAGTGCAGAAAAGCTTTGTGCATGATGAGTCTGGTGATGTATTGGAAGCCTCGCTGATTCTGGAAGGCATTACCTGTGCAGCTTGCATCTGGCTTAACGAGCGTCATTTACAGCAGTTAGATGGCGTTGTATCCGCTTCCATCAATTACTCGTCCCATCGCGCGCGAGTACGTTGGGATGACCGCAAAATCCGCCTGAGCCATATCCTGACAGAGATACGTAAATTGGGCTATCACGCCCATCCATTCAGCGCTCAGCAACAAGAAGCCGTGCGTGAGCAACAACGTCGGCAGGATTTTCGCCGATTGGCGATTGCGGGCCTGTCTGCCGCACAAGTTATGATGGTGGCGGTTGCATTCTATGCTGGACCTGCACAAGGTCTGGAGCCCGCCACCGAACAATTGCTGCGCTGGTTCAGCTTGGTGATGACCCTGCCAGCGATGATCTATTCAGCCTGGCCTTTTTATCAGTCAGCCTGGCGCAGCATCACGCATCGTACCGTAGGCATGGATGTGCCGATCAGCCTAGGCCTAGTGACTGGTTTTATTGGCAGCGTCTGGGTGACGTTCCAGGGGCAGGGTATCGTCTATTACGACACGCTGACCATGCTGATTTTCTTTCTATTGGCGACACGCTATCTGGAGCGGCATGCGCGCGAAAAATCTGTAGAGGCGGCAGAAAACCTGCATCGCCTGATTCCTCCCATGGCTACCAGGCTGGATGAGCAGCAGCAAGCGAGTATTGTGCCTTTACATGATTTGCGCATGGGAGACACCTTGTTAATCAAGCCGGGAGAGGCCATTGCCGGGGATGGTGTCGTAACACAAGGCGAAAGCCAGGTGGACGAAGCCCTGCTGACCGGCGAAAGCCATCCGGTTCCCAAGCAGCCTGGGACTTATGTCTATGCTGGCAGCGTCAATTATGAAAGCCCGCTACAGATAAAGATCACAGGCCTCGGTGAGCAAACGGTGATTGCAGGCATTGCGCGCCTTCTGGATAGGGCGCAGGCTGAAAAGCCACGACTGGCAAGAGTGGCAGATCAAGTGGCCGTCTATTTCACCAGCGTTCTCTTACTGGCTGTCATCGTGATCGGGTTGGCTTGGTGGTGGATTGCGCCTGAGCGTTGTTTTGAAATTATCCTGGCGGTGCTGGTCGTCAGTTGCCCATGCGCGTTATCGTTAGCGGCACCTGCGGCATTTGCCGCCGCCGGGTCACATTTGGTTGGTCGCGGGGTATTGTTGACACGGGGCCATGCGCTGGAATCGCTGGCTAGGGTCACGCATGTGGTGTTCGATAAGACGGGCACATTGACCATGGGGCATCCGCGTATTACCAATATCATTACCTATCAAGGCGCGGATGCCAGTGAGATGCTGCGTATTGCGGCAAGCCTGGAGCAGGCCTCGGAGCATCCGCTGGCGCGTAGTTTCACGGATGCCGTACCTGCCGCAGAGCGTTCTATCGTGCTGGAGGCCAATAATCAGCCTGGGCGTGGCTTGAGTGGAGAAGTGCTTGGCCAGCGCTACTTTATTGGCAACATGGCGCTCAATTCTACATTGATCTATCCGGAGATTGCAGGCCTGGAGCCGGGAGCCAGTATTGTATGGTTGAGTGATGCGCAGCAGTTGCTGGCAGCATTTGTGTTGGCCGATACTATGCGGCCAGGTGTCACTGCGCTGATTGATCATCTCAAGGCGCGCAAGATTGCCGTGTCAATATTGAGTGGGGATACGGCCTCCAGCGTACAGCACTTTGCTGCTGTCGCGGGAATTGGCGATTGGCAGGCAGGCTTGACGCCAGAAGGCAAGTTGGCGGCCCTGCGCGATATGCAGCAGCGTGGCGATGTCGTGGCGATGGTAGGTGATGGCATCAACGATGCCCCGGTATTGGCTGGTGCCCAGGTATCGTTTGCTATGGGTAACGGCACGCAAATGGCAAGGGCTTCTGGGGATATCGTACTGCTGGGTGAGAGCCTGCAAGAGATAGAGCATGCCCTGGTGACCGGTCGATTTACCGTCAGTGTAGTACGCCAAAACTTTACTTGGGCATTGGTATATAACGCCGTGGCATTGCCATTTGCCGCCACTGGCTTGATCGCACCATGGATGGCGGCCATTGGTATGTCTGTCAGCTCCTTGATCGTCATCCTCAACGCATTGCGCTTGCGATAGCGTAGCTTTCCACCTGCTGCGGTATGTTCTCTTGCCCCTGTCGCGAAAGTGACTTGTTTTCGGCTAATACGAAGAATGATTCTTGTTGGTATTTTTCTTTATAAAATCATTAAAAATCAATAATTTATATAAAATATTGCTATCTTTTTATTCATGCCTTGGGTATGATGCCTTCCATTAAGAAACCGCTTATGGAGTGCGCGATGAAAGGCGATAAAAAAATCATTGATACCCTGAATGAATTGCTGGCAGGGGAGCTAACGGCAGTGGATCAATACCTGCTGCATGGCGAGATGTATGCGGATTTTGGCCTTGGGCATCTAGCGCAGAAAACCTTGCATGAATCCGACCATGAGCGTCAGCATGCGCGTGCCATCATTCAGCGTATCTTGTTCTTGGAGGGTAAGCCTAATCTGGAGAAGCGTCATGGCCTGACGACAGGAAAAACCGTGACCGAGATGCTCAAATCTGATCTGGCACTGGAATACAAGGTGGTGAGTGATCTCAAGGCTGCCATGGCGCAATGCGAAAAGACGGGTGACTATGTCACGCGCGACATGTTGCTATTGCAACTGGATGATACAGAAGTTGATCATGCCTACTGGCTTGAAAAACAATTACGCCTGATTGGGATGGTTGGCTTGGAAAATTACCTGCAAAGTCAGATGGGTTCTGACGCGGCATCTGTATAAGGAGAAAGTGATGAAGGGCGATAAAAAGATAATCGACATCCTGAACAAGGTGCTGAAGAATGAGTTGACTTCCATCAATCAATACTTCCTGCATGCCCGTATGTTCCGTAACTGGGGCCTGGAAAAGCTCAACGACTACCAATACAAGCAATCCATTCGCGTGATGAAAGAAGCGGATGAGTTGATTGAGCGTATTCTGTTCCTGGATGGTTTGCCTAATCTACAAAACCTCGGCAAATTGCTGATTGGTGAAAATGTCGTGGAATGCTTGCAGGGCGATCTCAAGTATGAGAGGGAAATTCATCGTCCCTTGTTGATCGAGGCTATTGCGTTGTGCGAAGAGCTCCAAGATTATGTCAGCCGCGACTTGCTGGAAGAGTTGTTGGAAAAAAGCGAGGCCGCCATTGATTGGTTGGAAACTCAGCACAGCCTGATTGCCGATGTAACATTGCCCAACTATCTGCAAACGCATATGGAAGTGGCAGACTGAGATTGCCCCTATTTTTCTGAAAAACCGCAGCTTACCCTGCGGTTTTTTTATGCACGCGCGAGTGAGATCGGGATGATACGCTGGGCAGGAATTTTTCTTGACAAGTAAATGACTTAAAAACGATAATGGTTATCGTTTGTTAACGCATCTTGATTTAGCAAGAGAAAGTATCTGGTCGCTTCATATGTACGTCTGTGTGTGTCGTGCTGTTACTGATCGCCAAATTCTGCAGGCCGCCCGGGATGGAGCCAGCAGTCTCAAGGACTTGAGGCGTGAATTGGGCGTGGCTACCGAGTGTGGTCAATGTGCCAGTTGCGCCAAGCAATGCTTGCGTGAGGCCCATCAAGGCGGTGATACTGCCATGCCTATCAGCTTCGCCTGACTAGGTGTCATCATCAAAGCATCGGCAGGATTGTTCCCGCCGATGATGTCAATTTAATACCTGAGTTTTTTACAATCTTAAAGCAAGTGATCCAGCAGGTCGGGTCCAAATACTTCCCGATGTATGCGCTGTGGTTCCACGCCAGCATTAAGTAATTGTGTGCGTTGTGCCTGCATGAACCCGAGTGGGCCACACATGTAGATATCTGCCGTTTGTAAAACTTGCGGCCATAAAGTGGTGATATCCATCAGTCCCTGATGTACACCACCTATGCCACCATGAGCACCTTCTAGCGTTTCATAGAATAAAGCTGTCGAGAGTGAGGACATGCGGCTCTTGGTTTCTTGCAAATCTAACCCATGGCTTTGCCAAGCTGGGCTACGTGTGGCATGAGCGAAGAACACTGGGCGCTGTGGTGCCAAGTCGCGGACGGTATTGAGCATGGATAGCATAGGGGTAATGCCGATGCCCGCGGAGAGCAATACCAGTGGTTGTTCGCTCGCGATAGGGTCTAACACGAAGTCGCCAAATGCAGGTGTCACCTGCAACAAGTCGCCGACTTCGACCTCATCATGTAGCCAATTGGAGAGGCGGCCTTGTGGTTTGCCCGTATCTTGCTCACGCTTGATTGAGATGCGCCACCATGGTGCTGCTGTGGAATCCGACAAGCTGTATTGTCTAAGTTGTTTGCAACGACCTTCGTCAAACTGCATTTCTACGCTGACGTATTGTCCAGGCAGAAAATCTCCAGGCTTACGGCCATCTGGATGTTGCAAGTAAATTGAAACAATATGTTCTGACTCAAATACTTTGCGGGCAACCTTGAGTGGCATTAACGCGCCTGCCGTGGTGGCGGTCGTGGCGTAGAGCGTCTTTTCTTCCTCAATGAGTAGGTTCGCCAGCAACCAATAAGCCTCGCCCCATGCCGCTAGCAATTCATCCGTCGCAGCATCTCCCAGTACCTGCTTGATAGCCCCCAGCAAGTGTTCGCCGACAATGGGGTAGTGTTCAGGCTTGATACCTACGGCGGCATGTTTGTGCACGATGCGTTTAACCACGGGGGCCAGTGCAGCAGGATTGTCGATATTGGCAGCATAAGCAAACACGGCAGACGCCAGCGACTGTTGCTGGATGCCGCTGGCCTGGTTGCCCATATTGAACAGGTTCTGCAGTTCTGGGTGGCTACCCAGCATATTCTGATAGAAGGCCTTGGTGATCGTCAGGCCGTGCTCGCGTAACACTGGGACGCTGGCTTCAATATATGGGCGGGCGGTGGCAGAAAGCATAGTGGCTCCTTATGTTGTATATAAAATGAAACAATTAATGCAGAAAAAAAGCGATCAATCGCACAGTTTTTTTCTATCCATGATCAATGTAACTCGGCCAAATGATGTTGCTGTAGCCTGATGATTACATCGGCGGTATGGTCGTGGATCACGTCTGCGAGGGTATAGGTGTCCATGTGTTCGTAAAAAGCATTCAATCCTAAGTCCAGGGCATGCTTGAGGCCGCATTGACCTTTGAGTGGGCAGGGCGGCTCCTGGCAGTTCACCAGCGAAGTGCTGCCTTCCAGTATTCGGATTGCCTGCCCAAGGCGCAATGAGGCTGGGTTGATGCCAAGGCGCAAGCCACCATTGGGGCCGCGTGTTGTCTGAATCCAGCCAGTTTTATTGAGAAAGGTGACGACCTTGATCAGGTGATTACGCGGAATATTGAATTGCGTGGCGATTTCACTGATGGTGATAGGCTTGTCGCGTTCATATTGGGAAACGTACATCAATACGCGTAAGCCAAGATCGGTGAATTTTGTTAGTTGCATGTCACGCAGTATAAGATTGTTTATTTTTATATGCAACAATAAAGGCAGCAAGAATTTAAAGGCTGATGGAGGAACACAAGCGCTGAGTTGGCCAGAGCGCTTGGCTTAGCCAAGGCGATACAGGGCTTGAGAGCAGTCCTTCAAGCCTTGTTCTGCGGCTGGATAGTCCGGGTAAATCTTGGCGACAACAGCCCAGAAGCGTGCGGAGTGATTCATCTCGCGTAAATGAGCAAGCTCATGCGCGATGACATAATTAATTAATGCAGGTTGCGCCTGTATCAAGCGCCAGTTCAGCCTGACCTCACGCCTGGAGTTGCAGCTGCCCCATCGAGTCTTCGCATTAGAGAGAAAGAGAGCGGGCGTTGGTTCGCCAAGTTTGGCAGCCAGAATGTGCAGACGCCTAGCAAAGTCCAGCATGGCCTCTTTTTGCAGCCAATGAATGACCTTGCGTGCGATCATGACTTGGTCATGGATGTTGCTCGTCGCAATTTGTAAGGTATTGCCCTCACGCTTGGGCTGGCTATTGCGTGTGGATGGGAGGATACGCAAGATGAGTGGCTGGCCAAGTAATTGCAGCTCTGCACCATCTTGCCAACTGAATGCAGGCAAGGTGGCAGCTTGCCTGGCCTTGAGCTTGGTGCTGATCCAGCGGGCTTTACTACGAAGCAAGGCCTCAAGGTCAGCCTGGCGGATCCGTAAGGGGGCATGCACAACCAGGCCATCTGTCGTGATCTTCATGCCAATCGTTCGCCGGGCGCGGCGCTCAAGCAGGTAGGGGATGTTCTCCCCATTGGGTAATGCTAGGGTGTGCTGCATTATTTGCGGTCCAGCAACAACATTTCCTGTTCTATCCAATCCTCGACACGTTGATTGAGCGCATCAGCCTTGATGCCTGCTGTTTCAATAGGCTTGCCTATGCTTAGCGTAATTGTGCCTGGGCGCTTGAGGAAGGAGTTTTTGCCCCAGTATTCCCCCGCGTTGTGTGCCACGGGAACCACTGTGCTCTTGCTATGAGTCGCCAGCCAGGCACCACCAATGTGGTATTTTCCGCGAGTACCTGGAGCGACGCGGGTGCCTTCGGGGAAAATCACGACAAAGAATCCTTGTTGCAGGCGCTCCTTACCCTTGGCGACCAATTGCTTGAGCGCTTCTCGTCCGGCAGCACGGTTAATTGCGATCGGGGAGGTGAGTGCCAAACCCCAGCCAAAAAAGGGAATCCACAGTAACTCACGCTTAAGCACCCAGACCTGCGGCGGGAAAATCTGTTGCAGTGCCAGGGTTTCCCAGGCGGATTGGTGTTTGCAGAGGATAACGCTGGGGTGGTCTGGAATATTCTCGCGACCAATCACCCGGTAGCGCAAACCGCAGGTGATGCGTAGCCACCAGAGCATGCTGCGTGCCCAGCCGCTGATGAGGATGTAGCGGGTTCGGCGTGGTAAGGGAAATGTGAGTAGTGAGAGTGTGGTGAATATAGGGGTGAATATCCACATCCCGACTGCATAAAGAAACGATCGAATATAAATCATGGATTAACCAAGTTCGGTAGTAATGCGGCGCGCAGCCTCGGCCAGGTCGTCGCAGACCCAGGTGTTATCGGGCATGCCACCGGCAGCCAGGGTTTTCTCGCCTTTGCCGGTGCGTACCAAGATGGTTTGCGCACCGAAAGCGGCGCTGGCTTGGAGGTCGCGCAGCGAATCTCCCACGCTGGGAACGCCTTTGAGGTCCATGCCGAAGCGCTTGCTGATTTCTTCTATCATGCCGGATTTTGGCTTGCGGCAATTGCAGTTGGCATCGGCAGCATGCGGACAATAAAACAATGCATCAATGCGACCGCCGAACTGCGCGAGTGCTTTGTGCATTTTGTCGTGAATGGCATTGAGCGTCGCCATGTCGAACAGGCCACGCCCGATGCCTGACTGGTTGGTGGCTAGCGCCACGCGGTAGCCGCGTTGATTGAGCAGGGCGATAGCCTCTAGGCTGCCAGCGATGGGCTTCCATTCGTCCGGACTCTTGATGAATTGGGCACTGTCGTGGTTGATCACCCCGTCACGGTCAAGAATGACAAGTTTCATGATGGTTCCCGCTTAGGCTGCAATGACACGATTATGCCGCGAGCCTGGACAAATCGGCTACCTGATTCATGGCCTGGTGCAAGGTGGCAAGCATAGCCAGGCGGTTGGACTTCAAGGCTGGGTCGTCGGCATTGACCATAACATGATCAAAGAAGGCATCCACAGGGGCCTTTAGCGCTGCCAGTGCCTTGAGTGACTCGGTATAGTTACCAGCGGCAAAGGCTTGCTGTGCCTGTGGCTGTACTTGCCCCAGGGCTTGTGCCAATGCCCGCTCTGCATCTTCCTGCAACAAGGCAGGGTTGATGTTGGGTTCGATAATTCCTTCTGCTTTCTTGAGGATATTGCCGACACGCTTGTTAGCGGCCGCCAGGCTGGGAGCCTCGGTTAGCGCTGCAAAGGCTTGCACGGCATTGAGGCGCTTGAAAATATCTGCGATCAATTGCGGCTTCAAGGCCAGCACTGCCTCGACTTCCTGTGCGCTATGGCCTGCATCGCGCAGATTACCTGCCAGGCGGTCATAGATAAATTCATCCAGTGCCTGTAAGGTGGCGTCACGGTCAAACTGGTGCTGGAACACTGACAGGGCTTGTGCCAGCAGGGTATCTAGCCCAAGCGCAATATTGCCATCATTGAGCAGGCGCAGGATGCCAATCGCATGGCGGCGCAGCGCAAATGGATCTTTCTCGCCTGTTGGTTTTTCACCAATGCTGAACATGCCGACCAGGGTTTCCAGCTTGTCAGCTAGCGCGACAACCAGGCCAACGCGATTGCGTGGCAACTCGTCGCCAGCAAAACGCGGCCGGTAATGATCCTCAATGGCATAGGCGATGTCGTCACTCAAGCCTTCGTGCTGGGCGTAGTAACGTCCCATGATGCCTTGTAGCTCGGGGAATTCCCCCACCATATCTGTGACGAGGTCAGCCTTGGCTAGCTGTGCTGCTTGTGAGGCTTGCGCTGCAAGTGCAGGGTCACCAAGTGCGGTGGCGATCAGGTTGGCGATACCGCTAACGCGGGCGATGCGCTCGCCCTGCGAGCCCAACTTGTTGTGATAAACCACCTTGCCCAGGCCGGGAATACGTGACTCCAGGGTTTTCTTGCGATCCTGCTCGAAGAAGAACTTGGCATCGGCCAGGCGTGGGCGCACCACACGCTCATTGCCACCGATGACGGCGCTGGGGTCGGCCGGGCTGATGTTGGAGACAATGAGGAACTGGTTAGTGAGCTTGCCTTGCGCATCCAGTAGCGGGAAATACTTCTGGTTAGCCTTCATGGTCAAGATCAGACATTCTTGCGGTACCGCAAGGAATTCGGCTTCAAACTGGCCGACCAACACATTGGGGCGCTCAACTAGGGCAGTGACTTCGTCCAGCAAAGCTTCATCTTCGATCGGGCGCAGATGGAGTTTGCTGGCAGCGGCTTCCAGCTGACGTGTAATCTCGTCGCGGCGTTCCTTGAACCCGGCAATCACGGCACCATCTTGCTGTAATTGCTCAGCGTAGCTATCAGCATTGCGCAGCATGATGGGGTTTTGTGTGGCTTCAAAACGATGGCCTTGGGTTTGGTTGCCAGCGGTCAAGCCCAGGGTGTTGAGCGGGATAATCTCGCTGCCATGCAATGCGACCAAGCCATGCGCCGGACGTACAAAGTTGACGTTGCTCCAGCCATCTTGCAGTTGATAAGTCATCACCTTGGGGATAGGCAGCTTGGCAATCGCTTCATCCAATGCCTTCTGCAAGCCTTCGGGCAAGGTGGCTCCGGCAACGGTGAGGTCAAGAAACAGCACTTCTGCCTTGCCATCGTGCTCGCGTTTAAGTTGATTGACTACACTAGCATCTGCACCCAGTGCAGCCAGTTTTTTCAATAATGCAGGTGTAGCGTTGCCGTCAGCATCCAGGCCTACACTTGCTGGCATAAGCTTCTGTGCTACAGCCTTGTCATCAGCCTTGGCGGCAACATCGGTGATATGCACTGCCAAGCGGCGCGGCGATGCATAAGGGGTAATGGCTGAACTGGCGGCAGTCAACCCTTGGGTCTGCAAGCTATCGAACAGGGTTTGGGAAAATGCTTGTCCCAGTTTGTTCAGGGCCTTGGGAGGCAGTTCTTCAACGAATAATTCTACGAGTAGGTTGCTCATGCTGCTGCTTTCTTTGCCAGTTCTGCCAATACTTCATCTGCCCATTCCTTGGGCGCCATCGGGAAGCCGAGGCGGGCACGGCTGTCGAGATAACTTGCAGCAACGGCGCGTGCCAGATTACGGATGCGGCCGATATAAGCAGCACGCTCGGTGACAGAAATCGCACCGCGAGCGTCCAGCAGGTTGAAGGTATGGGCTGCTTTGAGCACTTGCTCATAGGCTGGTAGTGCAAGCTTGTGCTCCATGAGTTCCTGCGCCTTCTTTTCGTGGGCATTGAAGGCGGTGAACAGGAAATCAGCGTCGCTGTGTTCGAAGTTATATGTGGATTGCTCCACCTCGTTCTGGTGGAAAACATCACCGTATTTGAGATCAGGCGCGCCATTAATACCCTTGGAATAAATCAGGTCGTAGACGTTTTCTACGCCTTGCAGGTACATGGCCAGGCGCTCCAGACCATAGGTGATTTCCCCTGTGATGGGGCGACAGTTGATGCCTCCCACTTGCTGGAAATAAGTGAATTGCGTGACTTCCATGCCATTGAGCCAGACTTCCCAGCCCAGGCCCCAAGCACCCAGCGTTGGATTTTCCCAATCGTCCTCAACGAAGCGGATGTCGTTTTTCTTCAGATCGAAGCCCAATGCCTCCAGTGAGCCCAGGTACAGCTCCAGGATATTGTCGGGCGCGGGTTTGAGCACCACCTGGAACTGGTAATAGTGTTGCAGGCGGTTTGGGTTCTCACCATAGCGGCCATCCTTGGGGCGGCGGCTGGGCTGTACATAGGCGGCTTTCCATGGCTCCGGGCCAAGTGCGCGCAAGAAGGTGGCGGTATGTGAAGTACCAGCCCCCACCTCCATGTCATAGGGTTGCAGCAGCGCGCAGCCCTGTTTGTCCCAGTATTGCTGCAGGGTCAGGATGATCTGTTGAAAAGTCAGCATGTTGTATTAACTATTTGTCTGAATTGGGTTTGTTAGCGCGCTTTAGCGTGTGTGATGGCCAATAGTTCATCGCGTAAGCAAAGCGTGCAAAAGGGCTTGATTTTACTTCTTTTTAGGGCGCGGCAAAAGGCCGGGCGCGATAGCGCCATAAAAGACCCAGTGCCGTAAATAAGAGCACCAATATTGGCCAGTTACCCCAGCGGACATAAGGTGTCGTACCCTGATAACTCTGTGCTTCACCTTCCAATATCATGGTGGTGAAGTGGGGGGCATGGGCTGCCAGCGTGCCATCGGGCCGGATAATGGCGGTGGCGCCAGTATTGGTGGCGCGTAGCATCATGCGCGCGCTTTCTATGGCGCGGGCTTGGGCAATCTGCAAATGCTGGTAGGCAGCGAACGAATCGCCATACCAGGCATCGTTGCTGGTATTCACCAATAGGCCAGCCTCGGGCAATTGCAGGATGATTTCCTCACCAAATACGTCTTCGTAACAAATATTGATCGCAACGGATTGCCCAGCAATGTGCATCGGACGTTGCTGGAAACCGCCGCGCGACATATCAGTGAGCGGGATGTCCAGCCAGTTTTCATAGACCCAGCCAAACACTTTTTTCAGCGGAATGAATTCACCGAAAGGCACCAGGTGGGTCTTGCGGTAGGCTTGTTGCGGCGAGGTGCCCAGGCTCAGCATGCTGTTGTAAAACTGATCATGCTCATGTTCAACTGTGCCAATGAGGATGTCGCCGCCTTGTTGCCGTGCATGGTCAGCCAATTGTTGCAGGTAGTCAGCTGGCAACTGGCTGGAAATTAGCGGGAAGGCGGTTTCGGGCAGGATGATGAGTTTTGCCTGGGTTTGCAGGGTCATGTCCAGGTAGCGTTGCAGGGTTTCGCGTAGCGTCTGGTTTTCCCATTTAAGGTCCTGCGTAATATTGCCTTGTAGCAAGGCAACGGAAATCGGTGCTCCTGTAGGTGTGCTCCATTGCGGCAGCTTCAATAGCCCACCGGCGAGCCATAGCACGATCAGCAAGGAGGCACTGCGTGCCATCATCACGTGCTGTTGCCTATGCAAGACAATCGAAGCAAGCAGGCTGGCGCTGATAACGGTGGCTATTGATACACCATGGATGCCCAACACAGGGGCAAAGCCAGCCAAGGGGCTACCAGGGATTTGCGAATAACCTGATAGCAACCAGGGAAATCCGGTGAATATCCAGCCTCTTACCCATTCACTTAATACCCATAATATCGGGATGCTGAGCCATAGCTTGCCTAGTTTCTGGGCTGCCCAGCCAGTAGCGGCGGGAAACAGGGCCAGGAACAGGCTCAGCATGACGGTAGCGAATACTGCCATGGCTGCGGGCATGCCGCCAAAATCATGCAGGCTGATATAGATCCAGTAGATGCCGACTCCAAACAAGCCTAGCCCGAACGCCAGGCCTAGCCACCAGGCTTGCGCCGGAGTTGCAGATTTATGCCACAGGTAAATCAGGCCCGCTATCCCGGCGATCGTGGCTGGGTAAGCATAGAAAGGCGCAAAGCCAATGACGCTGAATGCGCCTGCAAGCAGGGCAAGGAAATGAGCTAAGCCTAAGCGCGGAAGTTTCAAGTAAGCCTCGGGGGTAGTAAACTGGACGGGAGTTTGCTGTTTATTGCATTATAGCGGCTCGAACTGGTATCAGGCATGCGGCATGCATGCGCTACTCAAACTGGCTGTTTTTGATGGGAGATAATATGTTTAAAGAATTCAAAGCGTTTGCGATGCGCGGCAATGTGGTCGACATGGCGGTGGGTATCATCATCGGCGCGGCTTTTGGCTCTATCGTGAAATCTCTGGTGGATGATGTGATCATGCCGCCGATTGGGTTGTTGCTCGGTAACGTGGATTTCAGCAACTTGTTTATTGTGCTCAAGGATGGCGCTGAAGTTGCGCCTCCCTACGCCTCGGTAGCAGCAGCTCATGCTGCGGGTGCCGTGACGCTGAATTATGGTTTGTTCATTAATGCCGTCGTTAGTTTCCTCATTGTGGCGTTTGCTGTGTTCCTGCTGATTCGTGCGATCAATAAGCTTAAGACAGCTGAAGAGCCTGCGCCAGCGGCTACGCCGGAAGATATCCTGCTGTTGCGTGATATTCGTGATGCATTGAAAAAATAATCCTCATTCTGTACGTGATCTAAGGCGATGTTTTCATCGCCTTTTTTATTGCCCGTGACGGGCGGATGCCTGCTTTATTGCAGTGGCGGGATTAAAGATTACGACTTTTTCGTCGTTCCCAATTGAGAGACTGCATGAGCCTGGTGATGGGGTTAGTAAATAACTTAGCGCTTATCAGTTTGCTACATGAGGGCGAAATGGTATTGATGCAGGGAGTACCGGCAAGCATTTGCTAAATGCTGTGTTGATAATGTGCGCCAGCGATATGAAAAGAATGGGAGTCATAGCATGAAATTTTCGGATTGGAAGGTGGGAACGAGATTAGGCGCGGGGTTTGCAGTCATTTTGTTCTTGCTGATAAGCATCGTTGGGATGGGCGTAATGCAACTCTCTGTCGTGGGCAAGACTGCGAAGCAGGTGACGGCGGACGAATTGCCAAAAGAGCGACTGGCACAAGAGTGGCTATCAAATGTGAAGCAGAATGGCATCCGCATTTATGCGGCATTGATGATGCAGGACGCTGTCATGGTGGACATGTATAAAAAGCAGATTGCAGAGACAGTCGAGATCAATAACGAACTGAGTCGAAAGCTGGAGTCCTCTATTTCCAACCCCGAAGCTAAACTCAAGTTCGCTGATGTCCAGGAAAAATTCAAGGCATTCGCCAGCCGCCGAGATGAGCTGATGAACTTGCGTGACCAGCGGGCAATTGATGCTGCCACCATGGAGCAAAGGATCAGGATGGAACTCCTGCCAGCGCGTGAGGTTTATTTTGCCGCGATTGAGGATTTTGTTGCTTTTGAGCGGGGTGTTATCGATGCTGCCGGTAATCAGATACAGGATGTGAAAAACTCCAGTAGTTTATGGTTCCTGATATTGGGGGCGATTGCTTTGGGTGTAGGTATATTCAGCGCGTTGCGTCTTTCCCAAGGCATTACCCGCCCGATTGCGGATGCAGTGAAGTTGGCAGAGACGGTGGCATCAGGCGATCTGACGGCAACGGTCAAGGCGAGCTCCAAGGATGAAATTGGCCAGTTATTACAAGCATTGGGCAAGATGAATGATAACTTGGCCAAGATTGTGGCCGATGTCCGGCATGGGACAGAGTCTATTGCAACCAGTGCAGGTGAAATTGCCAATGGCAATCTGGATTTGTCATCCCGCACCGAGGAGCAGGCCAGTTCACTGGAGGAAACGGCGTCTGCCATGGAAGAGTTGACCTCTACCGTGAAGCAGAATGCTGATAATGCAAGGCAGGCTAACCAGCTCGCTGTTAGTGCTTCCAGTGTGGCAGTGCAAGGTGGGCAAGTGGTGGATCAGGTGATTAGCACAATGGGCACTATCACCGAGTCTTCCAAACGGATATCTGACATCATCGGAGTGATTGATGGTATTGCCTTCCAGACCAATATCTTGGCATTGAATGCTGCGGTAGAGGCCGCGCGTGCAGGAGAGCAGGGGCGTGGATTCGCGGTGGTAGCAAGTGAGGTGCGGAATTTGGCGCAACGCTCTGCCAATGCGGCCAAGGAAATTAAAGGCTTGATAACAGATTCGGTCGAGAGTGTGGAAGCTGGTAGCAAGCTGGTGGCACAGGCTGGAGCGACGATCAGCGAAGTGGTGGAAAGCGTACGTCGAGTAACAGATATCGTCAGTGAAATCAGCGCTGCAAGTGCGGAGCAAAGTACCGGTATTGAGCAGATCAACCAAGCTGTGGTGCAAATGGATGAGGTTACACAGCAGAATGCCGCGCTGGTGGAAGAAGCTGCGGCTGCTTCACAGGCAATGCAGGATCAATCCAACAAGTTGGAGCAATTGGTGAGTGTGTTCAAGGTGAACGGTGGGCAAGCTCGAACCGTGACTGAGCATGCGCCGAAACCGCGACCAAAGCCTGTGGCTGTGCATAAGCCCAAGCCTAAACTGGTTGCCTCTACTGTTAAAGCAGTGGGCAATGCAGGGGCGGGTGCAGCGGCTGTGGTCGCAGGAGATGAGTGGACCGAATTCTAGAGATTATTTTCCCGATAAAGCAAAAGCCGGATTGATTCCGGCTTTTTTATTGAATGGGCATTCGATCTAAAGATCAGGTGTGAAGTGGCTGGGTGCGGCGGCGTCCTTGCCATCATGGTTCATGAAAACTACCATCACGACATTGTCACCGACGAAATCGAGTTCGGTGGTCTGGTAATAGCTGCCTGCTAAGTCGGTATTGATGTAATGGTATTGCCAGACCGAGGCCATCAGTTCATCAGTACCTGGACGATGATAATCCTTCTTGCTAGCGGGCTCGCCAAACTGGGCAATGATGGAGGCTTTGTCAAACTGATGGATGTTCTCGATAAACTCAGTTTCAGCAGTCGGTATAGGTGTGTTTGACTGAGGTTGATGCTCCTCTGCCAACACCGGGGAAGAAAATAGCGGTAACAACAGGGTAAGCCACACGATGCGCATCACGTTACTCCCTATCGAGGGTATCAGTCTATTTTGATAAGTGTTTTGATCTAAAGTTCCTGATTCAACAAGGTGTTATAGCTGAATTTGTAACTTTCTATATCTCATTTTCCGTGTGTGTTGGCGGAGTGATTTCAATAAGTAGAGAGTAGACGCGTCGGCTATCCGCGCGTAGTACTGTGACGTTGAGATCATCGAAGCTTACTTCCTCACCGCGCTTGGGCATGTGCTGGAATTTGCTGACGACCAAGCCGCCAATGGTAGAAAACTCTTCATCGCTGAGTGAGGTACCAAGAATCTCATTGAAGTCGGCAATTTCGGTCAGTGCTTTGACGCGATAGCGTCCATGCGCATCCTGAATAATGTTGTCTTCGTTTTCGTCTTCGTCAAATTCGTCTTCGATGTCACCAACGATCTGCTCCAGCACATCCTCAATCGTCACCATGCCCGCGACACCGCCGTACTCATCAACAACGATAGCGATATGGTTACGATTGCTGCGGAATTCCTTCAGGAGCACATTCAGGCGCTTGGATTCTGGGATGAAGACGGCGGGGCGCAATATCTCGCGTACGTCAAAATCCTTGCCGCTGTAGAAGCGCAGTAGATCCTTAGCGAGCAGGATGCCGATGACGTCATCCTTGTTTTCGTCAATCACTGGGAAGCGCGAGTGTGCAGCCTCAATGACGAAGGGGATGAATTTCTCAGGCGGGTCAGTGATGTCGATGACATCCATTTGCGAGCGCGGGATCATGATGTCGCGCACCTGCATCTCGGAAACCTGTAGTACCCCCTCGATCATGGAAAGGGCGTCGGCATCAAGGAGGCTGTTTTCGTAGGCAGTGTGGAGTTGTTCGATGAGTTGCTCGCGGTCTTCTGGTTCGCGTAGCAGGAAGTTGGTCAGGCGTTCCAGCCAGTGTGGTTTGTCGTTGGAACTACGTTTGTCGGGTTCTGCCATGATGATGGGTTAAGACTTCTGTTTTTCTGATAAATAAGGGTCGACATAGCCAAGCTGCACCATGATGAAGGATTCTATCGACTCCATCAGTTCCGCCTGCGCCTCTTCTTCGTGGTCGTAGCCGTGCATGTGCAGTATGCCATGCACGGTGAGATGTGCATAATGCGCTTCTAGGCTGATGCCTTGTTCTTGAGCTTCCTTTTCCACCACTGGAGCACAAAGAATAATGTCGCCGATCAGCCAGGGTTCTTCCGTCAGCGGAAATGTCAGTACATTGGTCGCGTAGTCTTTACCACGATAATCACGATTGAGCGTGCGTCCTTCTTCCTCGTCAACGATGCGCAAGGTCGCTTCGGTATCTACGCGCAAGGTGGTCCGCGCCCATTTGCGGAATTGCTTCTCGCTGGGGACGCTGTTGTTGCTTTCGGTGGCGTATTGCACGCTCATGGCGAGCTTGGGCATGACTTATTCCCTGCTTGCTTCAGGCTTGGTGGAATTGGGTTGTGCATGGCGCTCGCTATCGTAGCGCTCGTAGGCATTGATGATCTTTTGTACCAAGGGGTGGCGCACGACGTCTTCTGAAAGGAATTGTGAGAAGGCAATACCGCGTACATCCTTGAGCACTTTTTGCGCTTCTACCAGGCCGCTTTTCTGGCCGCGTGCGAGGTCGATCTGGGTGACATCGCCGGTAATCACCGCCTTGGTGCCGAAGCCGATGCGGGTGAGGAACATCTTCATCTGTTCTGGCGTTGTGTTCTGGGCTTCATCCAGGATGATGAAGCTCTGGTTCAGGGTGCGACCGCGCATATAAGCCAGTGGGGCAACCTCAATCGCACCGCGCTCGAACATCTTGTTGACCGAGTCATAGCCGGCTAAGTCGTATAGCGCATCGTAAAGTGGGCGCAGGTAAGGGTCGACTTTCTGCGAAAGGTCGCCGGGCAAAAAGCCAAGTCGCTCGCCCGCTTCCACAGCAGGGCGCACTAGGACGATGCGCTTGACGCGGTCTCGCGTCATGGCGTCAATCGCGCTGGCGACGGCGAGATAAGTTTTGCCCGTGCCTGCAGGGCCGATGCCGAAAGTAATATCGAAATCCTGAATTTGCTGCAAGTAGCTAACCTGGCGCGGTGTGCGGCCATGTAAATCTTGGCGGCGCGTCATCAGTGTAGGCATGGGGGTGGCAACCTGGTCGGCAGGTAGGCGATCAAGCTCCACCAAGCCCAATTGGATTTCCTCTAGGCTGATGGGTTTGCCTGCCCGTTCGTAATAGTTTTCAACCAGTTGGGCAGCCAGCCGAGTGTTGCCCAACGCACCAGAGAAGCGGAAATACGCGCCACGTCGCGAGATACCGACATCCAGTGCATCTTCTATCTGTTTGAGGTTTTCATCCAGCGCACCGCACAGATTGGCCAGGCGCAGGTTGTCTTCAGGGTGTAAGGTAAGCTCCACAGGCAGTCCTATATCAGCTCGCCGCGCAAGGTATGCGAGGCTGCCTCGGTAATTCGTACATTGACGAATTGGTTGATTAGTGTCGCATCGCCGGGGAAATTGACGATGCGGTTATTGTCGGTACGCCCTGCAAGCTCGCTGGTACTCTTGACAGAGACGCTTTCGATCAGTACTCGTTGCACACTGCCAACCATGGCCTGGCTAATGGCTTTGCCCTGTTCTTCATTGAGCGCTTGCAAGCGTAGGAGGCGTTCTTGTTTTTCATCGGCACTGCATTCATCGGGCAGGTAAGAGGCAGGTGTGCCTGGGCGGGGGCTGTAGGTAAAGCTGAAGCTGAAATCAAAGCCCACATCACGCATCAGTTTCATGGTGGCGGCAAAATCTTGCTCGGTTTCACCGGGGAAGCCGATGATGAAGTCGGACGTGATGCAGATATCCGGCCTTGCCGCACGCAGCTTGCGAATGACGGATTTGTACTGCAAGGCGGTGTAGTTGCGCTTCATGTTCATGAGCACGCGGTCTGACCCGGCCTGCACCGGCAGATGCAGGTGCGACACCAGCTTGGGGATGCGCGCATAGCAGTCTATCAAGGCAGGCGTCATCTCGTTCGGGTGCGAGGTGGTATAGCGGATGCGTTCGATCTCGGGGATTTCCGCGAGATACTCGAGCAATAGGGCTAGGTCGGCAGCTTCACCCTCAGCTGTTTGGCTGCGATAGCCATTGACGTTTTGTCCGAGGAGGGTGATTTCCTTGACACCTTGCTCAGCAAGCTGGATCGCCTCAGTGAGGATGTCGTCAAATGGGCGCGATACCTCGTCTCCGCGCGTATATGGCACGACGCAGAACGTGCAGTATTTGCTGCAGCCCTCCATGATGGAGAGAAAAGCCGCTGCGCCTTCCACGCGCGGCGGCGGTAGGTGGTCGAATTTTTCCACCTCGGGGAAACTGATGTCCACCTGTGCAATGCCAGTCTTGCGCTTGGATTGGATCATGTCCGGCAGGCGGTGCAGGGTTTGCGGGCCGAAGACGACATCCACATATGGAGCGCGGGCAACGATGCTTTCGCCTTCTTGGCTGGCAACGCAGCCGCCTACGCCAATCACCAGGTTGGGGTTCTTTTCCTTGAGCGGGCCGAAGCGGCCAAGGTGGCTGAACACTTTTTCCTGCGCCTTTTCGCGTACAGAGCAGGTATTGAGCAGGATAACGTCGGCTTCTTCGGGGTTTTCCGTGGTTTGCATGCCTTCGGCTGCATGCAGCATATCCAACATGCGTGATGAGTCATACTCGTTCATCTGGCAACCAAAGGTTTTGATAAAGACTTTTTTAGGCGGATTCATACAGCGGGTCAAACTGCGCTCAAAGCGAGGGAAGGGCGAAAGATAGGCGATGCAGGCTGCAAAATAGCGTAAGAAAAACAGTAGGGTAAGGCTTTATTTTAGCGTAGCTGCTGCGGAAAGCCAATCATAGCGTCGTTTCATTACCAATTTATCTGACCGTTGTTGTTGCCATGCGCTCGTGCTCTGTGTCGTCACGCCTACATTGAAAATGGAATAAAATGGCGCGCATGGAAACATTGCCTATCTTCATGAAAGTACAAAGCCGCCCTTGCCTGGTAGTTGGGGGCGGCGAAGTCGCTAGCCGTAAAGTCAACTTGCTGGAAAAGGCAGGGGCGAGTATCACGGTGGTTGCCCCTGATCTGCATCCCGAGTTGCAACAATTGCTAGTGGATAGCCACATTCGTCATCTGCAGGCCGTGTTTGATCCTGCTCAGCTGGATGGCGTCATGATCGTGATTGCCGCGACTGATGATGCCGAGGTCAATCGTGCGGTTTCTCAAGCAGCGCAGGCACGTAATATTCCGGTGAACGTGGTGGATGCGCCAGAGTTATGTACTTTCATCGTACCTTCGATTGTGGATCGTTCCCCTTTGCTAGTGGCGGTGTCCAGCGGCGGAGCAGCGCCCGTACTGGCGCGTATGCTGCGTACGCGCATTGAGACCATGATCCCCGCCACTTATGGCCGCTTGGCAGCGTTTGCTGCTGAATTTCGCGATGCCGTGAAACGTCGCTTTTCTACTAGCCAGCAGCGGCGTATTTTCTGGGAAGATGTATTTCAGGGGGCGGTTGGTGAGTTGGTATTGTCAGGGCAGGAGCCAGCAGCGCGTCATGCCATGGAGCAAGCGCTGGCTGGTGATGGGGAGTTGCATCATGGCGAGGTGTATCTGGTTGGTGGTGGGCCCGGTGATCCAGATTTACTGACTTTTCGGGCTTTGCGACTTATGCAGCAGGCGGATGTTTGCGTTTATGACAAGCTGGTGAGTCGGGAAGTGATGGAGCTGGTGCGGCGTGATGCGGAGTTGATCTATGTCGGTAAGTCGCGCGACCAGCATACTTTGCCCCAGGAGGATATTAACCAGCTATTGGTGCGTCTTGCCCAGGAGGGTAAGCGCGTACTGCGGTTGAAAGGTGGCGATCCGTTTATTTTTGGCCGAGGTGGCGAAGAAATCGAAACCCTCATGGAGCATGGTATTCCCTTCCAGGTGGTGCCTGGCATTACTGCTGCCAATGGCGTATCGAGTTATGCCGGAATTCCGCTGACGCATCGGGATTATGCCCAGTCATGCTTGTTCACTACAGGGCATCTCAAGGATGGCTCCGTTGATCTGGATTGGACGGCATTGGTGCGTCCTAAGCAAACTGTGGTGATTTACATGGGCTTGGTGGGGTTGTCGGAAATTTGCCGCCAGCTGGTGCAGCATGGTGCGCCTCATAGCATGCCTATCGCGATCATTCAGCAGGGCACTACCCAACGGCAACGTGTGGTAGAGGGTACATTGGAGACATTGCCAGGGTTGGTGGAGCAAGCAGGGCTAAGAGCGCCGTGCCTGATTATTGTCGGCGAGGTTGTGCGTTTACGCGAAAAGCTTGCTTGGTTTGCGCCGTCACCTGAGGCTGAATCGGCAAGGTAAGCCGTGCTTCCAGCCCGCCCTGTGGTCGGTTGAGCAGGGTGAGCTGGCCTTTATGCAACTTGGCGATACGATCAGAAATTGCCAACCCCAGTCCACTGCCACTCTTGTTGCCGCGGGCCGTATCCAGGCGCTCGAATGGGCGCAGTAACCTTTCCATCTGTGAAGCTGGAATGCCGGGGCCGTTATCCAGTACGCTGAGAATGATGTTGCCTGCCGTAATGCGCGTCATGACCGTCACATCGCCGCCGCCATAGGCGAAGGCATTGTCGATCAGGTTGGTGAGCAGGCGCTGCATGGCTAGGGGACGCACGGGGATGAGGTGGGTAGGTGCCAGGGAGACCGTCAGCTTGCGGCCAGCACGAATATGGCGATCAGCAATGGAAGTGAGTAAGGCGTTGAGGTCCATCATTTGCGTGGGCTCACCCTCAATCCCACGGACAAAATCCAGGAACTGGTGAATGATGCTATCCATATCGCCAATATCCTGGATCATGCCTACTTTCAGGCTGGCACAATATTCATCTGGCAACATTTCCACGGAAAGCCGCAAGCGCGCAAGCGGTGTGCGCAGATCGTGTGAAATCCCCGCTAGCAGCAGTGTGCGCTCGTTATCGAGCCGTACCAGGGCCTCGGTCATTTCATTGAAGGTGCGGCTCACCTCGCGTAGCTCATGCGCGCCTTCTTCAGGCAAGGGCGGTGGGTACTCACCACTACTAAGCCGCCCTGCTGCCTTAACGAGCAGGCGTAAGGGGTGGTGAATGTTGGAGGCGATCAGGTAGGCACCCAGTAGTGACAGCATTATCACTAGCGCCCCCCAGCCTAGCCACTGCCAAGGAAATGGGCGATCGACCTGAATGCGCGGAATGACCACCCAGTAATCATCTTGCCCTAGGCTAAAGCTCACCCACAGGCCGGGGATGCCAAAATGGTTGAGGACTACCAAGGTGTCCTTGCCCAGGCGTTCGCGGATTTTCTCCGCGATCATGCGGATGAGGTGGTCATTGGGTAGCGGCTCAATTTCTTCCAGCATGTCCGCAGCATAAATACGTACGCCCTCGCGACCGGAAAGCTCAGAAAGCAAGGCTAGGCGGCGGTTTTCATGTGCAGCAAGCAACGAGGCACGTGTGTAGTTGACGACCGTGATCGCCTGAAGCGCCGCTGCCATTGCACGGGGCTCACTCTCAAAGTAGTCAAACAGCTTTAATGCTGCAAACTGCCCCGCTGCAAGCAGCAGGGCTATCAGCAGCATTACGCGTGCAAGAAGTGTACGTGGTAACAGGTTCACGAGGGGGTGACACTAGCTTTTCTGGGTTTCGCCATCGGGTACGAACACATAGCCAAATCCCCACATGGTCTGTAGATAACGAGGATGTGAAGGATCAGGTTCAATTAGGCGCCGCAGGCGGGAGACTTGTACGTCAATGCTACGGTCAAATACGTCCAGCTCTCGACCGCGCGCCAATTGCATGAGGCGGTCACGTGACAAGGGCTGGCGTGGGTGATCTACAAATACCTTGAGCAGGGCGAACTCACCGCTGGTGATGGTGACAGGGTCTCCATTCTTGGTCAGGGTGCGCGTCGAAGGGTCAAAGATGAAATCGCCAAAACTGATGTGATCCGCCTCTGCCACTGGGGTGCCAGGGGGCAGGCGGCTGTGGCGACGCAGCACTGCATTGATACGGGCAAGTAGCTCACGTGGGTTGAATGGCTTGGGTAAATAATCGTCAGCTCCCATTTCCAAGCCGATGATGCGGTCTATCTCGTCGCCACGGGCAGTCAACATGACGACAGGAATGGTGCTGCCATTGGCACGCAGGCGGCGGCAAATGGCAAGGCCATCTTCACCTGGCAACATGAGATCTAGTACCAGCAAGTCTACGTGCTCGTGGGCAAGCGCTTGATCCATTTCGGCAGCGTCAGACACTGCTTTGACGGAAAAGCCCTGTTCGCCTAAATAACGTTGCAACAACTCGCGCATACGCAAGTCGTCGTCCACCATTAATATTTTTTTCGGAGGTGTTTGCATAGCCATATTTTCTGCGGAAATAGGGGTCGATGAAAAGTATTATTTGCAAGGTTCCATACAATCATGCCGATTCTTGCCCTGCGCTTGTATTTAAGAGTGCATGCGAAGGAGAAGTGCGGCGCTTCTGATGTTACAAATTTTTACAATCACAAGTCGATATGAAACACTCAGTTTACATCAATGCGGGATGATGTCGCCTCATTCAGCTCTCACCTAGGGTGAGTTTGAATGGTTTCTGAGCTGTTGCGTCCCAATGTAGTACGCAAGGAAACAGGTAAGCTTAAAACAGAGGCGAGCGAATCATATGATCTTGCAAGTGTACGGTTTAGCTTTATGTTGATGCTGACAGATTTAGTTTGGCATCATAAGTTGGCATTAACGGCAGTTTTGCTGGGAGTTGCCAGTGTCGCCCATGCGGCAAATCTCCGCTATGCGAATGATGATATGGCTAGTGACACACAGGATGTGCCAACAGCGAATATTCATCAGACCTTGGATGCAAAAATTTCTGGTGAAGATCGTCAGCGCTTGAGGCGCGATCTTTACGAATACTCTCGTAATGTTGATGCTGCACACGCTCAGATAGAAGAGCGTAGGCGTGCCATGCGCCAGCGTATCATGGAACGATTTCAAGAGGCCGACAAAGATGGTAATGGGGTTATTTCCCGTGAAGAAGCGGTAGAGATGATCCCTCAGGTAGCGCGTCATTTCATGCAGTTCGACTTGAATGGTGATGGCGTGATTACAATGAACGAGCTTGAGACCATGCAGGCTCGTATTGCAGAGCGCCAGCACAAGGCGCTCGATAAGAAAGAAAAAGAGTTACAGGATGTAGTGGAGCCAGCGCCGTTGCATGATGTAAAAGAAATGAGTGCCGCAGTTCCTAAGCGAGCACTATGACCGAATTCCAATAATAATCTTCCTTGTGAACCACTTAAGCACTGCCTTGCCGGGACAGTGCTTTTCTTTTGTCTGTCATTAGCGACAATTTTGTCTTTATTTTGCTGTGTAATAGCAATATTGGTTTTTTAACTGATTGATTTTTATTGTTTATTAAAAATTGGCCTACTTTTTGCGAATTGGATCACGAACAGGCAGAGGCCTGGAATTTGCTAAGGAGTAAAAAAATGAATAAAACGATTGCAGGTGTATTGTTGGTATTGATGCTTAGCGGTTGTTCTGGCTTGTCTACGCGTCAAAAGAATGCCGCGACAGGTGCCGCGATTGGTGGTGTTGCAGGTGCGGTGCTGACAGGCGGAAGTTCTTTTGGCACGGTCGGTGGTGCTGCGATTGGTGGCGTGATTGGTCATGGGGTGGATTCTGTCGGTAAGCGCAAGTAGTGGCAGATTATTGAAGTGTCGTGATTGTGCGACACTTCAATGTGTGGGTCATGTTGTTGTTCTGAATCAGCTTGGCCCCGAGAAATAAATGGGTGAGTGCTATACATGCGCTGGGGGCATGATGATTGGCACTATAATGCAGCTTCTATGATGCATAGGTCGTAGGTGTGCTGGGGATGAAGATAGAGGCTGAATTTGTCGATGGCGTAAGTGGTCTTGATTGCGCACAATGGGATGCATTGACTGATGGTTCGCCATTACTCAGCCATGCTTTTCTGAGTGCCTTGGAGCAAAGTGGCTCGGTGGGTGAAGGTAGCGGTTGGCAACCTATGCCATTGGTACTTAAACGTGACGATAGCTTGCTTGGGGCCGTGCCTTTATATCTCAAGCAGCATTCTTACGGGGAGTATGTGTTTGACTGGTCGTGGGCAGAGGCCTATGCCCATCATGGTCTGGAATACTACCCCAAGCTGGTTGCTGCTGTACCTTTCACGCCGATTACAGGCACCCGCTTGCTTTCCCATGATCCTGTCCTGCAAAAGCGTATGGCGGAAATGTTGTGTGAAACAACGCAACACCTTCAGTTATCCTCTACCCATGTGCTATTCCCTGATGTGGAAAGCGCGCAAGCGTTGTCAGGTCCACAGTGGTTAAGGCGTCAGGGCGTACAGTTTCGCTGGGAAAACCAGGGCTTTTCCAGCTTTGACGCATTTCTCACGACCTTGTCGCATGACAAACGCAAGAAAATCCGTCAGGAGCGCAAGAAAGTCACTGGTGCCGGCGTGATTTGTCGGCGCTTGCGCGGGCATGAAATCGGTGAGCGTGAGTGGGATTTTTTCTATAAATGCTATATCAACACTTATCTTGAGCATCATTCCAGCCCTTACCTGACACAAGCATTTTTTCATGAGATAGGGCAGCGTCTGCCGGGCAATGTCATGATGGTGTTGGCCGAGCGTGATGGGCGCTATATAGCGGCTGCACTCAACCTTTATGATGCCCATTGCTTGTACGGGCGTTATTGGGGGGCATTGGCTTATGTGCCGAACTTGCACTTCGAGCTGTGTTATTACCAGGCGCAAGAATTTTGCATTGAGCAGGCTATCCACTTCTTTGAAGGTGGCGCACAAGGGGAGCATAAATTGGCACGGGGTTTCACGGCGCGGGAAACCTGCTCATTTCACTATTTGACTCATCCTGATTTCGAAGCTGCGGTTAGCCGTTTTCTGGCCCGTGAAGGGGCCGATATGTGCCATTACCAGCAAGAGCTGGATGAGCGCGCACCCTACAAAAAAGCTGATTAAATCGACACTGCCTTATATGGCATGCCTACCATTCCACGCCGGCACGTACCCAGTTGGCCATACCCTTGGCGATTTCCCGCTCCCCCATGATAGTGTAAGAAGCACCATGCTTTTCTAGGTGCTCAATCTGGGCGTCGGAGTGCGCACGCGCGACTACCTCAATTTGAGGATTTATTTTGCGTGCATGCTCAATAATCTGCCCCGCTTCCAAGGCATCGGGTATGGCAACCAGCAACCAGCGTGCAGACTTGAGGTTGGCTGCTTCCATCATGCCAGGTGCTGCGGCATTGCCACATAAGGCAGGCGTCCCTTGTTCGCGTAGCATCTGCACAACTTCAGGTTGGTCTTCCAGCACAATGAAGGGCTGATCCTGCTGGCGTAGTGACGCACCAACCAACTTTCCTACACGTCCATAGCCTACCAGGACAGCATGCGCATGGAGATAGGGGTAAGAGATGATGCGGGTGCCGCTTTCGCCCTTGAGAGGCTTCTTTTCTTCCCGGTTAAGTAGCCATGGTTTCAGGCGATCCAGCCACGCAAATAGCAGAGGATTGATGAGGATGGACAAGATGGCGCCGCTCAGAATGAGGTCGCGCCCGGTATCTGAAAGCAAACCTAGCGATGCTCCCAAGGAAGCAAGAATGAAAGAAAACTCGCCAATTTGCGCCAGGCTGGCCGAGATCGTCAAGGCTGTGCCTAATGGGTGACCGAAAGCGAGCACAATGGCATAAGCTGCCAAGGATTTGCCGAACACTATAATGAAGAGTGTCGCCAGAATCAGCCAGGGCTCGCGGATCAAGATGGAAGGATCGAACAGCATGCCGACCGAAACAAAGAACAGCACAGCGAAGGCATCACGTAGCGGCAAGGACTCTTCCGCCGCACGATGGCTGAGCTCAGATTCGCTCAAAATCATCCCTGCAAAGAAGGCACCCAGTGCAAAGGAAACGCCAAAAATATAGGTAGCACCTAGTGCAAAACCAAGAGCAATGGCAAGAACGGCCAGCCTGAATAACTCACGCGAGCCAGTGGCTGCGGTGCGGGCCAGCAACCAGGGGATCACTCGGCGCCCGACCAGTAGCATGACCGCCACAAACGCAATGACCTTGCCTATGGTCAAGGCCATGGTGTTGAATAGCTCTCCTCCATCCAAGCTACCTCCATTGCCGCCCAGCATACCGCTCAAGGCGGGAACCAGCACCAGAGTGAGCACCATGGCAATATCCTCGACAATCAGCCAGCCAATGGCTATTTGGCCTCGCTTGGTTTCGAGGATGCGTCTTTCTTGCAACGCTGTAAGCAAGACCACCGTACTGGCTGTGGAAAGGGCCAGGCCAAAAATCAGTCCTTCTCCTAATGGCCAGCCGATGGCTAATGCTAGAGAAAGACCAAGCAGTGTCGCGATGGCGATCTGTACGATGGCGCCGGGGATGGCAATTGATTTGACTGAGAGCAGGTCGCGTAATGAAAAGTGCAGGCCGACGCCAAACATCAGCAGGATAACGCCAATCTCAGACAGCTCGTGGGCGAGATTGGCATCGGCAACAAAGCCTGGTGTATAGGGACCAACAACGACACCGGCAAGCAAGTAACCAACGAGAGGAGGCATTTTCAGGCGATGGGCGATCATGCCAAACATAAAGGCAAGTACCAGTCCTCCGACGATGGTGGCAATGAGTGGCGTGTGCTCCATGGCGGGGGAAACCTTTCAAACTTGGCAGGAAATCAAATTGCTGGCCACACACCAAGTAATTGCGTCAGTGGTCTATGGATACTCCGAAATTAACTCAAGATTATGTCAGTGCGCAACTTTTTATATGAAACTAATTGAAGCCGAGATCTATATGATTTCTGCCTTGCCTAAAGACGTCGTTGGTTTTTCTGACATTTTTTTAGGAACAGGCCAACTCTTGCGTCTGGATTGCAAACTATACACTGATAGTTAAGTAATACGTTTGGAGCGCTGATATGCCCACGATTGAAACTAGCATAGACATCAAGGTTCCAGTGAATATTGCCTATAACCAGTGGACCCAGTTTGAAACCTTTCCCTATTTCATGCAGAGCGTGATTAACGTCAAGCAATTAGATGACAGGCATGTATGGTGGCTTGCTCAGGCAGATGGGCATGCTGTTGAGTGGGAAGCGGAAATTGTTGAGCAGGTGCTAGATGACTATATTGCCTGGCGTAGTGTCTCTGGCGTACATAATGAAGGTGTCGTGTCTTTCCTGCAGGTGGAGCCTCACTCTACCCGTGTGCGCCTGCAGATTGAGTATGAATGCGAGGATCGCGGTGATGAAGTCGCCAGTGATATTACTGGCATATTGGAGCGCAAAATTGCTGAAGATCTGGAGCGTTACCGTCAGATCTTGGAGTCTCGCAAACTGTCGGGAGACAGTTTGCACCGACAGATGACTGAGCGTGTTGGCTTGTCATCACGGTATTAGGTAGGGGGGTGCTATGGGATTGTTTATGGTGAATGTGCGCTCCAGGAGTCAAGATCAAGCTGGAGGACCACCTGTATGGCGCAATCAAGTGAATGCCTCCAACATTGAGGAAGCCTATCGTATAGGCAAGAGTCAATTTGAGTTGGAGTGTCCCGATCTAGCCAAGGAGGCCGTGACTATAGAGGCTGTATCAGAATATGTGGAAAAATAATATTCAATCGACATGGAAAGCCTAATTACCAAGCTGAAAACGCCTTCTCCTCATCATGAGGTGGAAATGGCGTTGAATGGTTTCGTTATCACACCGCGGGACTCAAGTGAGGGGGCTCTTGATGACTTTCAGCCTATCGTCGAGGAGGCGCTACATTATGCTGGAGACGATTATCAGGTGGTGGCTGTTCCTATTACTGATGCCGTTGGTAAATATGCCAGGGTTTACTTTAATCAGGTAACCGGGACTTGAGTCACCTACTGCTGGCAGAGGCTAAGCCACTTTTCTATGTATTGGTTGAGATATTCGCGGTCTCCATCCACGATATTGCCAATCACGCCTTGTTCCACTAGTTTCTCGCGCTGTTCTTGAATGCAAGTTGACAGCGCAGCCTTGTCGGGGTGCGACTCTACTACCGCTTTCATGAGGATGCGGTATTCAAGGCTTTCCAACGTACGTTGATTCAACTGCAGCGCCATCGCTTCGACCTGTGCTTGCAATATTGGAATTCTTTCCATGATGCATTCTTTCCAAATAATTCCCCGAAATAATCAACGAGCAGTATTTATGCAGTGCCGGCGGTATGTTCCGCCTGCATCTATTGTTACAAAATCGATACTCCCTGCCAACCACGTACCTAGCGAGGTGAGGGTGGTGATAGACATACCTCAGTGACTTGCAGGGTAAATTCACAGGGGGCCGAGGAAGACATCCATAAATGCTTATCTGCCGCGGCGCTGCATCCAGCATCCTCGATTAGTCCCTGATGGCCATCTTTGGTACAGACGAGTACCAGGGCATGTCTATCTTCGACTTTCACTCGTAATAGGCGATGCTGAAACGAGTTGAGTAATGTGGGGTCATGCGCTGTGGCCTGTTGCAGGATTTCTACTTCGCTCAAGGTGTTAACATCAGGTTCATATCTGACGGAGGCTTCTACAGCACTGCTAAGTTTGGTCAGGCGGGAGGCCTCCATGAGCATAGACTCCTCATGCGTGGTACGAATTGCGCTACATCCGCTAGTCAGTATCAGAGAGCTGACCAAAAGATATAAAGTAAGCTTATGGCCAAAAGCCGAATTGGTCATGCTCGTCCTTTCCGGTATCAAGGTTCCAGTTGCGTACCACGGTTTTGTAAGTATCATCTTGATTAATAACGGCATTGGCAACCACTGTCCATATTTGCATCGTATTGCGCAGAGCATGGTCGAACAGGACGTCATAATCCATGCGTTCGCCAGGAGTCTGTAATTGTTTGATGTATTGCTGGTCAACCTCATTGGGGTTGGGATAGGTTAGGCCTGCACGTACTCCAAGATGGCGTGCAAAAGGCATGAGGCGATTACCTTCCTCCGCAATTTTATTTACCATGCGGTTGAAGCGTTGGTGCCACTTGTGAATAACAGGAGGATTATCCGCGTAGGCTTGCGGATAAGTTCGTTGCAGCATCCCTAACCATAAAGCATGAATATCCTTATCCAGCATTTTGGTTCCGGGCTCACGGCAAGCCCAGATGCCCGACGATAAGTGTTCGGATAAGCCGATGCCTCCCAAGTTCAGGCGTTGAAAGATATAGGCGTCCTGGTGCATTTCACATTGCCGATGATGGCGCTTATTGGCAGCATAAGGCCCAACTTTAAGCTCTACCACTGGGTGGATGGTGACATCCATGATCACATGCGACACATAACCTAATAACCAGGCCATTCCCTTTTCCCGTTGCATGCCTTGCCATTGTTTAAGGATATCGATACCGGCATGAATGATTTCGCCAGTGCGTAGGTAGTGCATATTATCTGCCCAGGCTAGTGAAGATGCATCGCGAATGGCGAGGTAAGGATAGTCTGGGCTAACTGCGCCAAGCTCGGCAAACTTGAAATGTCGCAATAGCCAAGGAATGGCCTGGCGCGGGAAACCAGGAGCCGTTTCTAGCCTTGGTGTTTCCCGCAAGTGGTTGATGAGAGTGAGGTGGGCAAATGCACCGGGCATGATAGTTATCTCTTGTTATTAGCCTGGATTGCTTGTTCCAGGTGAATGGCTTACCCCGCCATTCTTGAGAGTCCCCGATATATTGAATTGAAAGTCTTTTTTATTTTTTTATGGGCTAGTGCTTGGAATCAAGGGTTCTGCCGATATTTCAGCAAAAATTCATTTTCCATAAACTCGCAAGCCTCGGCGACATATTTGAGCTCAGTGGGCGATAGTGCCGAGTTTGCGTGACGTTTCCAGCAATCCTCAATCGCTGCGCGATCATTTCTTTGCTCCAAGCTATCAGGTGCTGCAGGCGTACCAAATATATAGTAAAGCAGCACTGCACCGACAAAGACAAAAATAAATAACCAAAGCCAGATGCGCGAACCTTTTTGTTGGGGTGGGTTGGTCACCATGTGCTTCTCCTTGTTCATCAATAATAGATTGCTGTTGTTGGTATTATGCATGGATTATAACTTGGCTGGATTGTTCCATTTTTCCCGATAAGGAAGTATTTCGCGTAGCAGAAAATCCACAGAACCTGCAATATTTTGATGTGTCACAGCACACAGCATCACTCTCCTGATGACTATTGAAAGATAAGCAGAACATGAAAAAGACGGCAGCATGATGGGCTTCTTGAATAAACCCGGCATACGCAGTTTGTTACGAGGAGGACTTACTTGGTATCAGCGCATCATCATGCTAGTGCTTATCATGCCCTTACTAGCCTGTGGCTTGCCACATGTCCGTGATAGCGATAAGCCACCCTCTGTCGCGCTAAACCCCGAAGAAGTCGTGGGCACCAAGCTGGGCCAGACCATGCAGCCACTGAAGGCTGCACATCCTGGGCAATCGGGCATCATGCCTTTGCTGGATGCCTATAGTGCTTTCGCTGCCCGCATGTTGTTAACTCATTCTGCGCAAAAAACCTTGGATGTGCAGTATTACATCTGGCGCAATGACAATACCGGCATCTTGTTTCTGGAAGCTTTGCGCAAAGCCGCCGAGCGAGGCGTGAGAGTGCGCTTGCTGCTGGACGATAATGGAATTGAGGGGCGGGCACTGGACGCCAGGCTGGCAGCACTCAACCAGCATCCTAATATGGAAATTCGGTTGTTTAACCCGTTTCCGTTTCGTACATTCAAGAAGCTGGGGTTTCTCTTCGATTTTTCGCGGCTTAATCGCCGTATGCACAATAAATCCTTTATTGCCGACAACATGGTGACCATTATTGGTGGTCGTAATGTAGGTGATGAGTATTTTGGCGCAACTGATGGCGTGCTATTTGCAGACCTTGATGTGATGGCGATTGGTGCGGTAGTGGACGATACTTCGCGGGATTTTGATCGTTATTGGGCAAGCGCTGCAGCTTATCCGTTGAGTGCATTGATTCATGTTCCGAATGACGATGAGCTGCAAAGATTGAGTGAAGCAGCAGGGCAGGCGGAGAAAACTGTGACTGGGCAAGGCTATCTGAAAGCGCTAAAAGACAGTCAATTTATTCACGATTTTATTGATGGGCAACATGCATTTGACTGGGCCAAGGTCGAGTTGCTGAGTGACAGTCCAGAGAAGGTCACAGGTGAAGTCGCAGATCGAGACCTGATGATTTTTGATTTGGCGCGTATTCTGCGTAATCCGCGAGAAAGTGTAGACCTTGTCTCCCCTTATTTTGTGCCAACCCAGACAGGCGTCAATGGATTCTCCCGCCTGGCTGGACGAGGAATCAAGATACGTATTTTGACCAATGCACTTGAATCTACCGATGTGGCAGCAGTGCATGCAGGTTATGCCAAGTGGCGTAAACCATTGTTGCAAGCTGGTATCCAGCTATATGAAATGCGTCGTCAAGCAGGCACTAGTCATATGAAGGATTACTTGGGGCCATTTGGTAGCTCAGGTTCCAGCCTGCATGCCAAGACCTTCACGATTGATCGCTCCCATGTTTTTATTGGATCATTCAATTTTGATCCACGCTCTGCAAGGCTTAACACCGAGCTGGGATTTATTATTGAAAGCCCTAGCTTGGCTGAGCAAGTGGAAAATGCATTCAAGTCAGGCGTACCCGAAAATGCTTATGAAGTGCGCTTGGATGAAAATAATCGGTTGTACTGGGTTTCATATCAGGACGGCGTGGAGCAGCGATACGATGTTGATCCTGGCACAGGCTTGCTACAACGACTTTTTGTCCGGATATTATCTGTGATGCCTATCGACTGGTTGTTGTAAACATGGCAATAAAAAAGGCGGAAACCAGTCCGCCTTTTTTATTGCCACAATCTGACATTACACTTTCTTGGATAATGTCATACCAGTTCTTTTTGCCTTGAGCAGTACTTCAAATACGTCCACTGCTGCGACCTTATGAGTTTTGACCACTGCATCAAATGCTGCAATCAGTTCTGGCATGCCTTCACTTTGACGATTCAACTCTACAGGCTTTTGTTCGAGAGCTTCCAGTTGTTCGGTCAATGCAGAAATCTTTTGCTTCAGTTTTTCTCTTTTTGTATCAATGTTTGCCATGTGTAGATCCTGTGATTAAGGGTGTGGGAGTAAATGGAGATGAGTGTATTAAAGGCATTAATACTTCACTATGTGATTTGCATTATATTCAAATTAAATTCAAAAATAAAATAATGATTAACTTCAAAAGAGATGGCGGAAAATCATAAAACTGCCATACATTAGTACAACGCCAATGATAACGCTGAGTAATACATAAAGTAGGGCAGTCATGATATCTCCATTTCTGAGAAGCATCATGGTTTCTAAGCCAAAAGCAGAAAATGTAGTAAACCCGCCCAGCAATCCAGTGAACAAAAAAAGCTTCCAATCAGATGAAAATAAATCGTATTTATCCGCTAGGCCTGCGAGAGCACCAATCACAAAGCAGCCTAGAATATTCACAGTGAAAGTACCTAGCGGAAATTTCCATTCAGTTGCCTGATTCATCATGAACCCAGCAAGCTTGAATCGGGCAATAGAGCCAATGGCTCCACCAATGGCTACTAAAAATAATTGCTGCATGCTGCTTCACCTGATTGTACAGTTTGATGGGAAATAGGCTATCACAAAGTGTCAAATTAAACAGTTGAAAAAGACTGATTGATTTAGTTGAAATATGACAGTTATGTGTGAATTGTTAGGATTTTGTATCGAGACATCATACTTATCTGTTATGGGCTATTTTAACCGTGCATTGCACGGAGGTTTTTGCACATAGAACAGCTTGTCTGCATGATGAAGTAGTGCAGGAGGTCTGAAAATATGGGCTATATTGATAAATTGATGGCAATAAAAAAACCCGCCTGAAGCGGGTTCTCTATTATTTGGCTAATCATCCCTGATAGGTGTTTGGTGGTGATGGGGGGACTTGAACCCTCGACCCCAGGATTATGAATCCTGTGCTCTAACCAGCTGAGCTACATCACCATCATCCAAGGCGGATTAAACCAAGCCCGCTATTCTATTTTCTTGTTTGCTTAATGTCAAAGCCAATATGCGTTTTCTTGGTGTGGATAAATGAGGGAGCGCTAGAACAAGAGTCCTGATTGGATCGGGAGTTTTTCATGTTTTAATTTAACTGTATGAAATTAATGTGTATTTTTTGTTTTTTCTTGAGTTGTGATGATTTTCCTACGAAAGGCGGGGAAGCTGTCTGACGGCAGGTTTATGTTAATTTCCAGATAATGCCTCATTGTCGCTGATGTTCTATATGGGGGTGCATCATGAAGGAAGTTATACAGGGGCGCGGCTCCTTGGCTGGCGCTGTTCCAAGCTTAGTATTTAGGCGTGATGTCTCCTCAATTGTATTGCGGCGAAGTCAGTTACCACATCTCCCGACAATTACCACTCCTGCTCGGGACTTGTTTCATGCGCTATCTCAGCCGACTGGTATTGAAGCAGTACGCGAGCAAGCTCGTACATTTCTGGATGAAAAAATTGCCGAGGCATCGTTACTGCATAGTGGTTTGCCTAACGATATGACGGCATTGCCAACATGGCTGGAGCAGCGTTGCTTGCGAGTTAGAATGGATTATCAGGCCTATTTGGCTGATCGACATGCAGGGCATCAGCCTCGATATTTTTCTGGTAAATCCCATGCATTACATTTCTTGCAGTCTATGGCTCCAAGCCGAATGGTGGAGGGAGCATGGCTATATGGTTGTCTCAAACATTGGCGCGAAGCCAAGTTTGCACCGTTGTGCAGGTTTTATCTCAGAAACCTAGGAGACGGTGATGAGTCCAGTAATCAGGTGAGTTTGTATCAGCAATTACTGGATCAGAATGGTTGTTCAGATTGGCGCGGGATGGCTGACCAGTACTATATGCAGGGTGCGATCAGACTGGCATTGGGGCATCATGTCGATGATTACCTGCCGGAAATCATTGGGTTTAACTTGGGGTACGAGCAGGTTTCGCTACCGATGTTGATTGCTGCATATGAGCTCAGCGAAATGGGCGTGCAACCACATTATTTTACTTTGCAGGCGACCGAAGATGATGCTTGTGTGGTGGCTACTATCAAGCTGTTATGCGCGTTGCTTGATGAAGCTACAACCCAGAAAGATCAGCATACTTTGCTGCAGCGTGTAGCCAATGGCTATAAGTTACATCAGTTGGGTTTGGGCATTCCCGAAATTGTGGCATCGTTTGATTTACAGCAAGCTTTTCTTGGCGTGATCCAGCCTTATGCCGTGCATATTGAGCGCGCCTATCGTATTGACTGTATGGAACGGGGTATTCGGGGCCGGTGGCCAGATAGTTTGCCACTGCCCTTGCTGTTGCAGCATTTGTGTCATGAAGGCTGGATGCAGGCCGATGAAAAAGGGAAAACACGCTTATGGCAAGTGCTGGAGCGTGGACATTGCTTGCCTTGGGACGCTTATCAGCAGCAAATCCTGTTGGATTGGATAGATTCCAGCCAAGAGTATGTCAAACGTCTGCGATATACCGATATGCCAGCTGTGGTCATGGCTTCGAGCCCTATTACTCATATAATGGCTGCGCAATCTAGCCACCATGAGGTTGATGATGCTCAAGAAGATGTGATGGATTACATCATTCGACTTTTGTCTCCAGTTGTGCACTATACCCAAGAGAGTCTAAAGGCTGCACGTGTTTACAAATCTATCCTTGATAAAGGCAGTGAGCTTTATGCTCAGCATTATGCTTTTTTTCTGGGATACGGGCCGGTGTAAATGAATGCAGTAAAAAAGCCAGGCCTGAGTGACTAACAGGCTTGGCTTTTTTTATGACATAAATTAGCTGTTAGCGCTGCTATGAGCTCCGGCGACCACCTTTACGGCCAGCAGCACGGGCCTCGGTTGACGTGAATTGATGGGCAGTGCCTTTTGCATGAGCAGCTTGGCCTCCTTTGCGGCCTGCCAAGCGGGCAGAGGCCGAGTCAAATTCGTGGGCTGTACCCTTGGCATGGGCAGCTTTACCTCCCATGCTGGCAATCTGACGTTGTTTTTCAGGACTCATTGCGGCAAAGCCGCGTGGGTTTGCAGTCTGGACCATAATAAACCTCCATGATGATGTAATGGAATCAAGCAGTGAATGTGACCACTGCTCTTTCCAATGGAAAGGAAAGTATGTTTATTATTGGTGGTGGCAGAGCGTGCTGTTATAAGCCAGTGTCTTATATCCATGTCAGAAAACTCAACCTTGTAGGCGTGTTAGTCGCTTTCTGTTGCCTTGATGACAGCAAGCAAAGCTTTACCAGTTTCTAATGAGTTTGTTGCTGAGGATAAGTGTTGAAGGGCGAAGGCCTTGATATCTGGGTCTTCAGTACGCTCAGCAATTTTGCCTAGCAGCTTGACGATATTTTCTTGGGATTTCACTCCAATAGTTTTGGCATAGCCTAGATCAAACTCACTCCCTTCTTTTGAGGATAGGCTTCTGAACTTGGCTTTTTGCCAGAGGGACGGTTCTTTCGGCAAATCTGCACGTTTCTGGTTGGCTAATTGCCTGATTGCCTCACCTAGTTGTGATTGTGTTTTGATCATTTCGCGTGCGAAGTCACGTACCTGTTCATTTCCCGATTTAAGTACTGCCATTTCGCTAGCTTCGGTTTGCAGGATTTCTAGACGAGTAACATCTTTCAAATAGCCTTGGTCCTTGGATGACAGCGCCTCAGTTGCAGCTGCGTCGTGCAGCACTAGCATAGGCGCCGCAAGCAAGGATATGGCGAGCAGATGAAGAAAATGCTTTCTTAGCCATAATTGAGAGGTCATATTGAACTCCATTAGATATGGAGTTCGCATGATCGTATCAAACGACCATGTTTGTGAATCAGACATGGCTGATCATTGTGTAGGAGTGAAGGCGACAAGGGGCCGAGTCACACGTTGGCATCAAGCCATTTTCCTACTTTCTCCTACAATGCTTTGCGATTTGGGACTACAAAGGACGTAATGATCACGGCTATAAGATGGCGGCAACACACCGTCTTGAAAGATTGCAATGGAATTGTTCACTTTCAGCATTTCGCCTTGGGAGATCATCTTGCGGGGTACATTGGTCTTCTGGTTGTTGTTTTTTATCTTCCGTTTTGTCTTGCGACGAGATGTTGGCAATCTGGGGATTGGTGATTTTCTATTTGTCGTGATTGTGGCTGATGCGGCGCAGAATGCTATGAGCGGCGATGCCAAGACATTCTTCGACGGTGCGTTGCTCGTGATGACATTGCTTATCTGGAATTTGCTGTTCGATTATCTGGGGTACCGTTTTCCATTGATACGTCGTTTTACCGAAAGTGCCAGTATGCTGCTGGTGCGCAACGGCGACATACAATGGCGTAATCTTCGGCGTGAATGGATTACCAAGGACGAGCTCATGTCAAAAATGCGTGAGGAAGGCTTGGAAAGCTTGGCGCAAGTCAAGGAAATGCGCTTGGAGCCGGATGGCCGGATTAGCGTGATTCAAGTAACAAATTGAGCGCGATGGCTGGAGGATATCGCGGTAAGACGAGGTATTAAGAGGGTTCTGTTGCTTTATCGTGAGCAGGGTATAAGCGTGTACATACGCCTATACCCTAAGTGTGAAGTTTAGACGTTGAAGCGGAAGTGCATTACATCGCCATCTTGCACGATGTAGTCTTTGCCTTCGAGGCGCATCTTGCCTGCTTCCTGTGAGCCTTTTTCTCCCTTGTGCTTAACGTATTCGTCATAAGCGATCACTTCTGCACGAATAAAGCCGCGCTCGAAATCGGTGTGGATGACGCCGGCGGCTTGCGGGGCAGTAGACCCTTTGCGCACAGTCCAGGCACGTACCTCTTTCACGCCAGCAGTGAAATAGGTTTGCAGGCCGAGCAAGTCGTAAGCTGCGCGGATGACTCGATCCAACCCAGGCTCTTCCAGACCGAGTTCGGATAGGAACATCGCCTTGTCTTCATCTTCGAGGTCGGCAATTTCACTCTCGATCTTGGCGCAGATCGCTACGACAGGAGCGCCTTCCCGCTGGCCAAGTGCTACGACCTTATCCAACAATGGATTATTCTCAAAGCCGCCTTCATCCACATTGGCAAGATACATCACAGGCTTCACCGTAATCAGGCACAACGGCTTGATCAGCCTCAGTTGATCTTCATCCAGGCCAAGGGTGCGTACCGGACTACCTTGATCAAGGTGTTTTTGTATCTTTTCCAGCACGGCGCAGAGAGCAATCGCTTCCTTGTCACCAGACTTGGCTTTCTTGCTCTCACGTTGCAGGGTTTTTTCCACAGTTTCCATGTCGGCAAGTGCCAGCTCGGTGTTGATGGTTTCAACATCCGCCAGCGGATCAACCTTGCCCGCAACGTGCACGATATTGCCATCATCAAAGCAGCGAACCACGTGGGCGATGGCATCGGTTTCACGGATATTGGCGAGGAATTTGTTGCCCAAGCCTTCACCCTTGGATGCGCCTGCCACCAAGCCGGCTATATCCACAAATTCGACAATTGCAGGCTGGATTTTCTGTGGGTTGACGATCTCGATGAGCGGCTTGAGGCGCGGGTCAGGCACTTCGACGATGCCAACATTCGGTTCTATGGTACAGAACGGGTAATTGGCGGCCTCGATGCCTGCGCGGGTAATCGCATTGAAGAGGGTGGATTTTCCTACGTTGGGTAGGCCAACAATTCCGCATTTCATGATGATCTGCCTGTTCTTGATTAAAGGTTAATTCTGTTTGGTTTTTGTGTGGAGCTTGAGCATGGCTTCTTCAAACCTGCCTTCCAGTAGCTGCGGCAATATGAGCGTGCTGTCATCCATGGCGTATTCTATCTGCTGCATTTCATCACGCAGCGGCGCATGCAAGACATAATTGACGACGGCGCTACGATCACCGGGGTGGCCGACACCAAGGCGCAGGCGCCAAAAATCATTGGTCCCCAGTTGTGCGGCGATGTCCTTCAGGCCGTTATGACCACCGTGACCTCCACCTTTTTTCAGGCGAGCAATCCCTGGTGCGAGGTCAAGCTCATCATGGATCACCAAGATTTCCTCTGCAGGAATCTTGTAAAAGCGTGCCAGTGCTGCAACAGCACGACCACTGGCATTCATAAAGGTTGTAGGCTTGAGCAGCCAAGTATCGGCCTGGCCATTCAGCCGGCCACTGAGGCCAAAAAACTTGGCTTCCAGACTGGTTTTGCTGGAAGTCTGGGCGCAGACCTGGTCTATCCACCAGAAGCCTGCATTATGGCGGGTGTCTTCATATTGGGCGCCCGGATTGCCGAGGCCAACAAAAAGGCGGATACCGTTCATGGGTGTGTGACTCTTTAAAATGAATACGCGCGCCCTGGTTGCCCAGAGCGCGCGTTCAAGCATTTACACCGATATTATTCGGCGGCGGCGTCACCTTCAGCAGCGTCATCGCTTGCTGCACCACCACGTGGCTTGGCGATCGATGCAACAGCAGCATCATTTTCGTGAGCCAGTTGTACGAACTCAACGCCCTTAGGCAACTTGATTTCGGACAGGTGGATAGAGTGACCAGCTTCCAAATTGCCGAGATCAACTTCAATGAACTCTGGCAGATCCTTAGGCAGGCAGCTCACGTCGGCTTCTGTCAGGATGTGGGAGACGATACCGCCACCCAGCTTCACACCAGGAGCCACGTCAGCATTGATGAAGTGCAAAGGCACCTTCACGTGTACTTTTTCGCTGGCGCTAACGCGTTGGAAATCGATGTGCTGAATGGTATTGCGTACTGGGTGCAGTTGGTAGTCACGCAGAACAACTTGCTCCTTCTTGCCGTCCACTTCCAGGCTCAGGATAGAAGCGTGGAATGTTTCGTGACGGAACTCTAAGAACAGTTCCTTGTGGTTGAACTCAAGGCTGACTGCCTCTTTTTCACCACCGTAAACAACACCGGGAACATTACCAGCGCGACGGAGACGGCGGCTCGCACCCGTACCTTTGCCTTCGCGTGTGGTTGCTTTGATTGTAATTGCCATGTTACTACTCCTAAAAAAGGCCCATAGGCCCTGGGGTTGCCTGTTATCCGCGACCAGATAACAGAAAAGGCGGTTAAGCATTGCTCAACCGCCGGAACCATGCTCCTGTTTAATCTACAAACAGGGAGCTGACTGAATCTTCATTGCTGATGCGACGTATGGTTTCCGCAAACAGTTTGCCCGCACTCACGACACGAATCTTCGGTGATTGTTGTGCATTGGGACGTAATGGAATGGTGTTGGTGACGACCATTTCATCCAGTTCGGAATTCGTAATGCGTGATACTGCCTCGCCAGAAAGCACTGGATGAGTACAGTAGGCCACCACTTTCTTTGCTCCTTGTTGTTTGAGCGCAATGGCGGCTTCGCACAAGGTATTGGCGGTATCGACCATGTCGTCCATCAGCACACAGGTGCGACCAGCTACATCACCAATAATGTTCATGACCTTGGCCACGTTGGGCTTGGGGCGGCGCTTGTCGATAATAGCCAGGTCGACGTTAAGGTGCTTGGCTGCTGCACGGGCACGTACCACGCCACCTACATCTGGTGAAACCACGATCAGGTCGTCATGCTTTTGCTGGCTCAAATCCTCTAGCAGGATAGGCGTAGCGTAGATGTTATCTACCGGAATATCGAAAAAGCCCTGGATCTGGTCAGAATGCAAATCCATCGTCAGCAGGCGATTCACACCTACTGTTGTCAGCATGTTGGCAATGACCTTGGCGGTGATGGCAACACGTGCTGAACGTGGACGCCTGTCCTGACGGGCATAACCAAAATAAGGAATCGCTGCCGTGATGCGACCAGCCGATGAGCGACGTAGTGCATCGACCATGACCATGACTTCCATGAGGTGGTCATTGGTTGGCATGCAGGTGGATTGCAGAATGAAGACGTCCTTGCCACGGACATTGTCCAGCAACTCGATCATCACTTCGCCATCGCTAAAGCGATCTACAGTGGCCCGCCCCAGTTCGATGCCCAGGTGACTTACTACCTCTTCGGCAAGCGCACGGTTGGCGTTGCCGGTAAATACCATCATGTCGCCCTTGGCCACAGTTGGAATCCTTATCTCTTTAAAGTAAACCGCAAGGAATAGCTTGTATAAATCACGTACAAAAAACAAAAGCGTGTAATTTTTAAGTTACACGCTTTTATTCTGGCTGGGGAAGAAGGATTCGAACCTTCGCATGCCGGAATCAAAATCCGGTGCCTTAACCAGCTTGGCGACTCCCCATTTGATCGTTATTTCTGTCAGTTGGCGAAACTGTGTAATGGATGTTTATCCAAACCTTTTGCATGAAACCCTGAGACATCGCACTCTGCATATTGTTGCAATTCGCGCGTTTCATTTATTCTTGCAAGTACAGCTTTCGCAGCTTCCTGGTTATCGAATGCAGCGAATACCGAAGCGCCAGAACCACTCATGCAAGCCTTGGAAAACTGAGAGAGCCAATCTATGCATTTCTCAACTTCCGGGTACTGCCGTCTAACTACGGTTTCGAGATCGTTGTGAACCAAGTCCCTCAGAAAGGCCGCTATTGTCGTGGGATTTGTGTCCCTTGTCAATTGCTTTGATGCAAAAATTTCTGCGGTCGAGATGTGGATACGGGGCGTAATGACCACGTAATAGGTATTAGGCAATTGAATTGATGTCAATTTTTCGCCTATTCCCTCCACCCAGGCATTTTCGCCAAAAATAAAGAAAGGGACATCCGCCCCGAGTTTTAATCCCAACGAGATCATTTCGTCGCGACTGAGGTCTAGCTTCCAGAGACGATTAAGGGCCAGTAAAACGCTGGCTGCATCAGAACTGCCACCACCTAGCCCGCCACCCATGGGGGTGCGTTTGGTGACATGGATGTCAGCACCTAATTGGCTGCCAGTGTGTTGTTTGAGAAGATGGGCTGCGCGAATGCATAAATCACTAGCCTCCGGTACGCCGGGCGTATCTTCTGTGCGATGAATAGCCTGGTCTGCACGCGGGCGGATATGTACGGTATCGCCAAAATCCAGCAGGCGGAACACGCTTTGCAATAGGTGATAGCCATCTGGTCGACGGCCAGTGATATGCAGAAAGAGGTTGATTTTTGCTGGTGCTGGATAAGCTTGAAAGTCTTGCAAGGTCATGATGAGGCAGTGTTGCTTTGGGCTAAGGTAGTTGCCATTGCTGTACGATCAGCTTGAGCGTGAGTCTGCTGGCATTGCGCAAGGTAATGCGGGTGGGTAGTTGATATTGGTTGACGCCAATATATTGGCTATATTCAATTTCCCAGCCATCTTGTTTGAGCTTCACCAGGCGCCCAGCATCATCCCACTGTGAGGCCTCTACGGTTTCTTGGTTCGGGCGCCCGAGCACCCAGTCGGATAGTCCGCGCATGGGCAGCCGCCAGCCCAGGTTTTGCTCGGTCAAGGTTTCGGCGTCGGTAGCCTCATAGTACTTATTGTCGCTGGTCATCAGGCTAACCTTTTCTGTCGTTCGCGTGATGGAGGCGGCCTGGCTTCCTAACGGCGAAAATAAAGCGACAGTATCCTGATCTGCTGTGTGTTGCCACTGAGTGGAGCCAGAGAAACCCTTGGTATCGGTTTGCACGCCGATACGTCCCTTGAGCTGGAATTGGTCGATACCAGTCAAGCTGTCCAAGTGTTCCTGATGTATTTCAGGCGTACTTGGGCTGATGGTGGGAGGTAGGCTGGCACAGCTAGTCAGCGCCAATGCCGCGCCTAGCAATAACCAGCGTGTAACGAACGGCATCTTAACGCTTGAATTTCCTGTTGGTATTGAGCAGGACTTCATTCTCTGGGAAGGCGGAAATGGCGGCTTCCCAGGTCTTGACGGCTTCATCGCGTTTGCCTTGTTTCCAGAGTACCTCTCCTAGGTGAGCGGCAATTTCTGGATCGGGTTGTTGCGAGTAGGCGCGGCGTAGGTAATCCAAGGCCTTGTCCAGATTGCCCAGGCGGTAATATACCCAGCCCAGGCTGTCGAGGATGTAATGATCTTCGGGGCTTAATTCATGGGCTTTTTCAATGAGTACCCTTGCCTCTTCCAGGCGTACGTTGCGGTCAGCCAGGGAGTAGCCGAGGGCGTTGTAGGCCTGGGAGAATTCTGGCTGCATCTTGATCAGCTTGCGCAACTCACGTTCCATCACGTCGATTTTATTGACGCGTTCCGCTGCCATGGCAAAGTCATACACCAGTTCAGGTGAGTTGGGCAGCGTGTTGATAGCATTTTCCAGCCGGGAATATGCTTCCTGGTAGCGCTTGGCCTGTGTGAGTACATTCGCCTGGGAGTGCACGACGGCTGCGCGCTGCGCATCGGTCAGGTCTGGCAGGTTTTCCAGTGACTGGATGGCTGCATCAATGCCTTCGCGTTTGGAGATAATGTTCGCGACACCAAGCTGGGCATCTACATAGCGCACCTCGCCAGGGGCAACCTTGCTATACCATTGCAGAGCCTCATCGTCATTGCGGTTTTTTTCCGCGATCTGCCCGAGGTAAATATAGATTTGGTCTTTATCCTTGAATCCCTTGCCTAGCGCATCCTTGAAGTATTTCTCTGCATCAGGCAGTTCATTGGCTTGTAGCGAGAGCAGGCCGACGACGACCAGGATTTCTGGATTGCCGTTGGACGCCTCAATGAGCTTGATGAACTCGCTCTTGGCCTCGTCAAACTTTTTCTGCGCAGCCAGGATGCGCGCTAGAGCCAGGCGCACCTCGTTGGCATCGTTATGCTGGGAAAGAAAGCTGCGGTAAAAGTCCACGGCTTGTGCTGGAGACTTGCCCAGCAGAACCTGGCCTTGCATGAGTGCTGCCATTTCCCAACCGGGGCGTAGCTTGTTTGCCTGGTTAAGTTCGTTGAGTGCTAGCTCGGTATTGCCTGCATTCCAGGCAGCGTGGGCAATGGCAAAATGAGCTTCGGGGAGGTCAGGGTAGTCACGCGCCAGATCCTGCACCAGGGTCAATACCACCGTCTTGTTTTGCTGGCGAGAAAGCAGGTTGTTGAGGAACATGAAGCCACTGGCGCGCCCCTCTTCATTAGCCAGTAAGGCCTTCAGGTGGGGTTTTGCTTCATTGAGCTTGCCAGTGTTGATCAGCATCTGGGTCAACGCCTGGTGTGCCTCGGTGGAGGCTGGGTCCAGTTGCGACCACAGGTTGGCTGCATCAATCGCAGTACGACCATCATTGCCCATGACCGCAGTCTTGGCAGCACGCTCCGCTAAGCGTGAGTCTTGGCTAGTTTGGGCAAGATCAAGGAATAATGCGCTGGCTAGGTCAAACTGCCCACGCTGCCCAGCAATTTCGCCAATCAGGTATTTGTAGACGAACTCGCCTGTGAGCGTAGGCTCAGGGTTTGCTGTCTTGGTGGCTGCACTTGCGCTATTTCCCATGCCTAGTGACATGGCTGCGCAGGCAACTGCAAGTACGATCTTTTTGCTGATAGGCATTTTCAAGGAAATCTCGTGGCGGATTGGTTAAATAGCATATTGAGGCCTGCCGGGCTTGTTTTCAATGGGGTGGATGCAAGTTTTGCATCATTTTTCACCGTATTTCTTAGTCCGTGACAGTACACACAAGTTCACCCATAATGCGCGATGCTATAAACTTTGCGCTATGCAGGTGGGGTTTACCTATCTGTATGATTTAGTGCTTGGCTTTGTATTGTTGCTAGCGTGATGTTGAATGCGATATTTCAATTAAGTCAGGGTTTTCTTGCAATGCAGATGGGTTGCAATGACGAGACAAACTTGACAGGCGAGTGATGTTTTTCTAACTTAGCACCCCTTAAAACCGGATAATTCACTCATATATGACGACTATTACCGTAGAGGCTTCAGAGTTAACCCGTAAGTATGGCAGCCGTGCTGCGGTCAGCGATGTCAGTTTTACCCTGCATAAGGGCGAGGTGCTGGGCTTTCTTGGGCCTAATGGCGCAGGCAAATCCACCACCATGAAGATGCTGACGGGCAACCTGGCTCCCAGCAATGGTTCGGTGAAGATTTGCGGTATCGATATGATGGAGCGCCCCAAGGATGCCAAGGCGTTGATTGGCTACTTGCCCGAGCAGCCTCCCTTGTACCGTGAGCTGACTGTTGATGAATTCCTGACCATTGCAGCGCGGCTACATCGTGTTAGCCGCCAGCATATCAAGAAGGCGGTCGACATTGCCAAACAGCGTTGCGGCCTGACAGAGATGGGCCAGCGCCTGATCGAGAACCTATCCAAGGGTTATCAGCAACGCGTGGGTATTGCTCAAGCCATCATTCATAACCCGATGGTGGTGATCCTGGATGAGCCGACCGTGGGCCTGGATCCGATCCAGATTCGCGATATTCGTGCCTTGATCAAGGAGTTGGGCGGCGAGCATAGCGTGATTCTTTCTACCCATATCTTGCCGGAAGTTGAAATGGTATGTGATCGTGTGCAGATCATCCATAAAGGCAGTCTTGTGTTCAATGGCGGTATTGATATCCTCAAGCAGCAACGCCATGGCAATCGTTTGTTGGTGGGCCTCAAGCAGCCTCCCGCCCACGAAGCTTTGTTGGCTATTCCAGGCGTGGAGTCAGTCGAGGCCTTGGAAGGCAATCTGTTGCGACTCCGCCATACCCCTGGCGAAGCGCCGTCGGAGGCATTGGTGCAGGCTGCCGTTAGCCAGAACTGGGGCCTGTTCCAGATCAATCCTGACCAGACCTCGCTGGAAGAGGTCTTTGTCCAGCTTACATTCCAGGAAGCTGCTGCCTGATGGCAGGCAGTGTGTGTTTTAAGGATTTCTCATGATCGTCAATATCGCCAGAAAAGAATTGAAGGGCTTGTTTTCCTCGCCGATGGGCTGGGTGATTCTTGCCCTGTTGCAGTTTGTGTTTGCCACTTTCTACCTGATGGGTGTGGATCAATATTTCCTCACTATGTCAGGTGCCATGCGGCCAGACCAGCGTATCGGTGTTACCGAGTTCGTTGGCGGCAGCGTTTTCGGTATCGCGCCTTTTATCATGCTGTTTGCGGTGCCATTGCTCTCGATGCGCCTGATCAGCGAGGAACGCCGCCAGCAAACGCTGCCTTTCCTGTTCAGCGCTCCCTTGTCGCTGACTGAAATCGTCCTCGGCAAGTTTGTAGGGTTATTGTCTTTCCTCTCCATCAACGTCTTGCTGATCGGTGCCATGGTGTTCTCGCTCAACCTGTGGGCGGATATTGATTTCGGCTATTTGCTGGCCAACCTGCTGGGCTTGTTCCTGTTGTTGGCGAGTTACTGTGCATTAGGAACCTATGTCTCCAGCACCACGCAACAGCCGGTGGTTGCCGCCATCATTACTTTTGTTGCCTTGCTTGCATTGCAGTTGATCGAGTATTTCCTTGCTGGTGATCCAAGCAACACGGTGGCTAACTTCTCCCTGATGCGTCACTTTGAGCCATTTTCACGCGGCATGCTGGATACCCGCGATATTGCTTATTTCCTGTTGTTTATTGTTACTTTTCTGACTCTGACTATTCGTAGGCTGGATGCAGATCGCTTGCGTGGCTGATCGAGAGAATTTATGAAAACCAATCGCAAACTACGCTTTCAATTATTCGTACAAAACAGCTTTTTCGTGGTGCTGTTCCTGGTGCTGGTATTCCTGCTCGGCTTCCTGACTTACCAATACCACGTGAGCCGTGACGTGACGCAGGGTGGACGCAATACCCTGACCGAGGGCAGTGTCAATGTCCTGAAAGAAATGAAGGGGCCGATCAATATCACGGCCTACGTCGTCAAGGACAATGACACCCGCAAGTACATCAACAAATTCGTTGAGCGCTACAAGCGTATCAAGCCGGACATCAATCTGAGCTTTATTAGCCCCACCGAGGAGCCCAAGGCGACTCAGGAAGCTGGCGTGAAGGCTGAGATTGAGCTGGTGGTAGAGTACAACCAGCGTACCGAGCATATCGTACCGCCGCAGGCTTTTGTTGAGCAAGACATGACTAACCTGCTGGTGCGCCTGTCACGCACTAACCAGAACGCCATCATGTTCCTGGATGGGCATGGTGAACGTAGCCTCATTGGCGTCAAGAATCATGACTTGGGAGACTTTGGTCGCCATCTGGAAAAGAAGGGTTTCAAGCTTTCCAATCCTGACTTGCTGCTAGCGCAAGAGGTGCCAAGTAATGGCTCCATGTTGGTGATTGCCAGTCCCGCTGTGGATGTGACCGAGGTTGAAGTACAGAAGATCAAGCAGTATCTGGAAAAAGGCGGTAATTTGCTGTGGTTGATTGACGACGAGGTTAATCTACATGGCTTGCAGCCGATTGCCGAATACCTAGGCCTGCAACTGACGCCAGGCATGGTGGTTGATTTGTCTGCAACTCGCTATGGTGCGGATGCCAAGGTGGCATTTGCTAACCAATATGGCGTACATGCGATCACCAAGAATTTCATGCTGCGTACCTTGTTCCCAGAGGCGCGCATGATTCACGCTGAGGATTCCTTTGATAATGGCTGGCGTGCGTCCAACTTGGTAGAAGTGGCACCCAATGGCTGGCTGGAAACCGGCAAGGTGGATGACAACGTCAGTTTTGATAACAAGAAGGACTTGCCTGGACCGATCAACATCGCAGTGGCGCTGGAACGTAAGTACGGCGAAAAAGGCCAGCGCGTCGTCGTGGTGGGGAATGGTAACTTCCTTGCCAATACTTTCCTGTCCAACGGTGGCAACCTAGACCTGGGTTTGAACATGGTCAATTGGCTGGCCGGTGACGATAGGCTGATCACTATACAGCCCAAGCCACGTAAGGATGTGAACATCGTGATCCCATCCGAAGGCTGGGCCAATTTGTTGGCACAATTCGTCTTCATTGGCTTTAGCCGCATCTTGCCTATCGGCTTGATCGTAATTGGCATTGTGATCTGGTGGAGGCGTCGCAAGGCATGAGGTCAAGATGGATCGTAAATCTGGTGCTGCTGCTATTAGTGGCAGGGATTGTGGCATTCCTGTATCTAAAGCCTCAGGAGCAGGAAGAGCAGGCCGCAACATATGAAGTATCCAGCCTCAAGCTGGCTGATTTCAACAAGCTAAGCCTGGAATTCCCTGCCAAGGCGCCTGTGACTTTCGAGAAGAAGGACGGCTTTTGGTACTTGGTGCAGCCGTATCCTGCTCGTGCCGATCAGGTGACTGTGCAGCGTATTGTCTCGATTGTGGCTGCAACTAGCCGTGAGAAGTTTTCTGCGGCAGACCCTGCACGATTTGGGCTGGATAATCCACGCCTCAAGATCAAGCTTAATGATGAGGAGTTCATTTTTGGGCTCTATAACCCGGTGACTGCGGAGCAATATGTGGCCTACAAGGATGGCGTTTATCTTCTCTCTGGCCTATATGCGGAAACAGCTTCCACCCAATTGCTGGAAATGCTCGACAAGAGCCCGCTGAAACCGAAGGAGGAGATAGTTGGCTTTGATTTCTCGCGCCTAGAGCAATGGGAAGATGTGCGCCTGCAGCTAGACATGGATACCAATGGAAAATGGCAGATGTCTGTGGCTAATGCCAAACCAAAGCAGGATGATATGAATGCCTGGTTTGACGAGTATTGGACAAAAATTCGTGCGCTGTCGGTGGAGCCATATACGCCAGATCGCAAGGCCAACTATCCTTCGTTTTCGGTAAAGCTCAAGGATGGCAAGCAGGTGAATTTTGATAAGCTGCAAGAGTCGCCGCAACTGATACTGGGGCGTCCGGATGAAGGGATGCGTTATTATTTCCCTGCCGATGTTGGTTTTACTCTACTCAACCCACCAGTGGGGCTGGGTAATTAAACAGAGGCCATGCCTGAATTACCAGAGGTTGAAGTAACGCGTCGCGGTTTGGTGCCCTTGGTGGGTGCTACCGTGACGCAAGTCGTCATTCGCCAGCCTGCGATGCGCTGGCCGATTCCCGCTGATTTGCCCTCGTTGCTCCATGGCAGTCAATTGCTGGAGCTTACTCGGCGCGGCAAATACATCATTGCCCGCTTTGAGCGCGGTTGCCTGATTCTGCATTTGGGGATGTCTGGGCGACTGTGCCTGCTCGAGCAGGATATTCCCGCTGAAAAGCACGATCATTTTGACCTGCATTTTGCCGATGGGCGCGTTATGCGCTTGCGCGATCCGCGCAGGTTTGGTGCCGTATTATGGGCGGGAGAGCAGCCCAATGAGCATGCGTTGCTCAATGTGCTTGGGCCGGAGCCGCTGGATGATGTGTTTACCGGCGAGTTTTTGTATGGGGCTATTCGTAGTCGATCTTCACCAATCAAGGTGGTAGTGATGGATAGTCACCTGGTCGTTGGTGTGGGGAATATTTACGCCAGCGAGTCACTGTTTCGGGCCGGCATACATCCTGAAACGCCCGCAAAGGCATTGACGCTAGCGCAATGCCAGCGACTGGTTGGCGAGATCAAGCTGACGTTGCAGGATGCCTTGAATGCCGGAGGAAGCAGTTTGCGTGACTTTTTTGGCGCAGATGGCAACCCTGGCTATTTTCAGCAAACCTATTTTGTCTATGGGCGCACGCATCAACCTTGCTTAGTGTGTAATACCCCAATTCAAGTGCTGCGCTTGGGTCAACGGTCGACCTTCTACTGCCCTTCCTGTCAAAAAAGCCGTTAATCCTGTATTGCTGTGCCATGGATTGGCATGAGCTGATCTACGGTTAGGTATCTTGGTAATCTATACCGTATTGTCATTTTTCTCTCATCTTGCTTGGTAAAAATTTGTGTTTGGTGAGGTTTCTTGTCAATGATTATCAGATGACGCGCTGGGATTAAATCCCATCATTCAGGAATTTTTCTAAAAATCATTGCCAAAAGTTAATCCATCTTTCAAAATATACAGATCTGTATATTAATGTGCGATTTGAGGATGGCTATGGCAATTGCAGCAACGGAAGGTCAATTGGCAGACTGGAGAACGCGTGCTCTGAAGTTGGAGGATGCTGTTAAGAGTGTGATTGTGGGGCAGGATGCAGCAATACGCCTGATCAATATCGCAATCTTTGCACGTGGACATGTCATGCTGGAAGGCGGGGTAGGTGTCGGTAAGACCACATTGCTGCAATCGGTAGCGCGGGGCATTGGCGGTGCTTATGAGCGTATCGAAGGTACGGTGGATCTGATGCCGAATGACCTGGTCTACCATACCTTTCTCGGGCCCGAGGGTCGTCCGCAGATCGACGAGGGTCCCTTGTTGCGCGCAGGGGAAAATCTCTCGGTGTTCTTCTTCAACGAAATCAACCGTGCCCGCCCGCAAGTCCACGCCTTGATGCTGCGCGTGATGGCTGAACGCCATTTGCATGCGTTCAAGCGTGAATATCGCTTGCCACATATGATCGTGTTTGCTGATCGCAATCAGGTCGAAAAGAATGAGACGTTCGAGATTCCTGCTGCTGCGCGTGACCGCTTCATGATGGAAATCCCGATCAATGTGCCGGAGGACAAGGCGCTGCGCAAATCGCTGGTGTTCGATACCCGCTTCCAGCATGCCGAGCAATTGACGCGTACTGTCGAGAGTGGCCTGCTGCCATTCAACATGCTCAATGATTTCTCCGACGTGTTGCAGAACCATGTGCAGTCTTCCCAGGCACTGGAAGATTACGTGATCGACCTCTGGGACGCCACGCAAAAGCCGCAGGATTTCGGCATCACGCTCGAGGGCGTCGACATGCAGCGCCTGATCCAGGCTGGGGCTAGCCCGCGCGGCATGGGCATGCTGCTCAAGGCGGCCCGCGTGCATGCGTGGCTCATGGAGCGGGAATATGTCTATCCCGAGGATATCCATGCGGTGTTCCACGAGGTGATCGCGCATCGCCTCGTGTTCAATTCCATGTACGAAAGCCGCCGCACGGTGCTGGCCCGCGAATTGACTGCCAAGATACTGCAAACCGTGGCGGTGCCGTCCTGAGTCATGCTGCCGTCATATATCAAGCCGTTTTCCTACCAGATCCCCTGGAAGTCTTCCAGCGTTCATGCTGGCGACCACCTAGGCATACAGCGCGGGCTGGGGTTCGAGTACAAGGGTAACGCCTCGCTGGTCGATTATCCCGACCTGCGCCGCATGGATTTGCGCCAGAGCCTACGCGACCCCTACGAGCAGGTGCAGGTGCGCCTGTTTTACCATGACTCGATCACGCCTGTGTATGCGGTGTGCGACTTGTCCAGCTCCATGCAGTACAAGGGCGGCCGTCGCAAGATCGAGCTGGTGCAGGAGGTGGCGGCATCAATCGCGTATTCGGTATCGGCCGAGAACGACGTATTTAGCCTGATCGGCTACGACCAGCATGTGCTCGATGATTACGTGCTGCCGCTTGGCTACCAGGTGCATGAAGCGCTGGAGCGTATCGATGCTTTTACCGGCATAGACGCGCTCGGGCGAGGCTCGAATGGCATTCTGGAGGTAGGCCCACTGTTGAGCCAGAACAAGGGACTGGTGTTCTGGATATCGGATTTCCACATGCCGTTCGACACCATCATTCAGGCCATGAACATGTTTTCTCGTCACCAGGTGGTGCCGGTCGTGCTGTGGGAGGAGGAGGAGTACCGGCGCCTGCCGCGCTTCGGCCTGGGCACGATGCTGGATCCCGAGACCGGGCGCGATCGCACGATTTTCTTCCGCGAGTCGATCCGTGCCAAATTCATTAGCGCATTCGAGCAGCGCCGGGCGGCGCTGGAAGACCTGTTCCTGGCTTTCGAGAGCCCGCCGCATTTCATCAGCGGGATATTCGAGGCCGAGGCAATGACGCATTATTTTGAGAAATACCTGACAGCATGAAAAAACTGACGACCTTGTTTTCCATCTGCCTGTTTCCTATCAGCCTTTGCGCGGGAGCTATGGCGCATGCAGCGGAAGCCGCCCTGGTCAGCCTGGACAACCCGCGCATCGCGACAGGCATCACCATAGGCGACGTACTAGAGCGCAGGCTGGTGATCGAGGCCAGCTCTCCCTATGAGTTGCCCAAATCGGCCTTGCCGCTCAAGGGCGAGCGTGTCGATGGCATCGAGTTGGTGGGCGTTGCATTGCAGGGCGAAAAGACGGCTGGCATCCAGCGCTATGAAGTCAAGCTCAGCTACCAAGTGTTCGCTGCTGCAAGCAAGCCCAGCGTCATGCGCCTGCCTGCCTTGACGTTGGCGCTAGGCGGCGGCGATACACCAGCGGAGGTGAGCGTGCCTGCCTGGCATTTCTGGAACTCGCCGCTGGCAGCGGGCAACATCCACACCGCGCGCAGCAATGCGCAGCCGCAACGCAAACCGACCTTACTCGATACCGGGCCGGAGCGCCTGGCGCTTGCGTTGGCCGTGCTCCTGGTAGGCATCGTCGGGCTGGTCTACATCAACGCCGACCGTCGCTGGCTGCCGTGGATGGGCGGCAGCTTCGCCCAGGCTTATCGAAAGCTGCGCAAGACGCCTGCGCAAGCCGGGCACCAGGCGCAGGCGCTTGGTTACGTGCATCAGGCATTCAATCAGGTGCATGGAAGCACCTTGTTCCGGCGGCAATTGGGTGAGTTCTTTGCGCAGCATCCACAGTACCAGCCGCTCGCAAAAGATATCGATAGCTTTTTCCAGCGCTCCGAGACTTTGTTGTTCACCGGCGAAAACGCAGACAGTCCAGCCCTGGTCAAGGAGCTGCAGCAGCTTTGCCGTCGCCTGAGGGATTGTGAACGGGGAATCGCATGAGTTTGCTCAATCCCTGGGCCTTGCTGTTATTGCCGCTTGTGCTGATACCTTTCTGGCTCAGGAGCCTGCAGGGGCAACGCTACTCCTGGCTGGAGATGGTGCCGGAAGACCCGTTCTCGGACAATATCGTCTTGCTGCTCAAGGTGGTGACGGCCATCATCATTGCTAGCCTCGTGCTGGCCCTGGCAGCACCGCAAGGCAGCGACAAGATCGTGAACCGCGTCGGCAAGGGCGCGCAGACCGTGATGGTGATCGATCGCAGCGTGAGTATGGACCATCCTTTTGCCGGGGACGCTACCAGCGGCCGCGCCGGGGAAATCAAGTCCGGCGCCGCACGCCGGCTGATCACGCAGTTCATCGACTCCAGGCCCGATGACATGATGGGTGTGGTGGCGTTTACCAATTCCGCCTTTTACGGCGTCAAGATCACGGCCAACCGCGATGCCATCCATGCCGCGATCAACGCCGCGACCAGCGCCGGCATCAACCAGACCAATATTGGTGCGGGCATCACCCAGGCGGCCAGCCTGTTCGACAGCATCCAGAACTCGGGATCGCGCGCCATCATCCTGTTGTCCGACGGGGCAGGCAAGCTGAGCCCTCGCGTCAAGGCGCGGATCAGGGAGGAGCTTAAGGACAAGGGTATCAAGCTCTATTGGATCGTGTTGCGCGAACCGGACGACGTGAGCATATTCGGCAACCGCGTATTCGAGGAGGACAGGGGGCCTGCGGCAATCCAGCTCGACCGTTTCTTCAAGTCGCTCAAGATCACCTACAAGGCTTACGAGGCGGACAATCCCGTGGCGCTGCAAATGGCGATCCAGGATATCGACAGCCGCGAGAAGAATACGATTCAGTATGCCATCACCGTGCCGGGGCGCGATTATGCGCGCGACTTGATTGTAGTGGCCCTGGTGTTGAGCCTGGGCATGTTCGTCATTAAAAATTTCAGGGTAAAAGCATGGGAATCCGCATAAAAGGCCTCAACCTGCTGTTTGGACTGCTGACCGTTGCCGGGTTGGCGGGCAGCGTCTACGAAGGCAATGCACTGGTGCAGCGCCATGATGCTAACCGTCAGATACAGGCCGGCACATTGGTCACTCACGACAGCTATGGTTTCGAACAGAAGTTCATGGCGGCTTACAAACTGGGAGAGTCCGGCGATTACAAGCACGCGGTGCAAAGCTACAGCCAACTGCTCGAAACCGGGTTGAACCAGCCGCAGCAGGCGCTGGTGCAGTACAACATTGGCAACAACCTCCTGCAGTCCGGCCTGAAGCGCCGCCTCAATGATGATGGCAGCCTCAAGGACGAGGCAAAATATGACTTGTCCCAAGCGCAGATTGCCTATGAGCAAGCCTTGCGGCTAGATCCCGCATTCAGGCAGGCAAAGTTCAACCTCAGCCTGATGCTGCTGGTGCAACCCAATGGCATTGAGGGGTTGAAAAAGGAACAGGAAGGCATGGAGCTCAGTAACATCCCGGTGGGCCTGCCATGAAGTGGCAGTTGAGGCTGCGCCATGGCTGGCGCTGGGTCAAGGATCATTACGAGTCTGGGCTGTACCTGTTGGTGGTCGTATTACTGTTGCTGGCAATATTCAAGCCGGAAATACAACTCAAGCAGCGCGTGCACAACTACCTCTTGCTTGCTGATGTCTCGCAAAGCATGAACGCTGAGGACGTCAGCCTCAACGGCAAGCAGGTGAGTCGCATGGCCTATACGCGCCACCTGATGCGCAAGCTGGTGGAGAATTCGCCTTGCGGTACTTATTTCAGTCTCGGCGTATTTGCCGCTGAAGATGTTGCGTTGTTGTTCACGCCGCTGGAAACCTGTGCCAACTATGACATCATCGTCGATGCGATCGAGCACCTGGAGTGGCGCATGTCCTGGCGCGGCAACAGCCGCATTAGTTTTGGCGTCAAGGGTGCCGCCAAGGCCTTCGACTCGCTCAATGCGCCTGCGCGTCTGTTGTTCTTCACCGATGGCGACGAGGCGCCCAAGGTGAATGCGATCAACAAGCTCAAGCTCGATGACGTGCAGATTGGCGAGAATATCGTCTTCGTCGGCGTCGGTGGCAGCGAAGATGTGCCGATTCCGCGTTATAACTCCAGCAACAAGTGGGTGGGCTATTGGTCCTCCGATGCCAAGGAGAATTCGGCCGGTGCGGTCGGCGTTACCTATAACGATACCAGCCGTGACGACCCTGACCCAGTGGTAGCTTCGGCGGAATATGACCGCTATCTTTCCAAGCTGGAAGAGGCATATTTGCAGGAGCTGGCCGAGGAAATCAATGCACAGTACGTACATGGACAGGACAAGCCTGATTTCTACACCTTCGTGCAGAAGCAGAAACCAGTCGCCAGCTTTGTCACGGCTTATTCATTGCGCTGGGCCTATCTCTTGCTGGCCTTGGTATTGATTCTTGCCAGTTATTGGCCGTATATCCGTCAGAGACTAAAAGCAGAGCCTACCCAAGCTTAATAAGGCTTACAGGCATTGTTAACTACCCTTATGCGGTACGTGAGGATGCGCGGCATGATTATGCAGGTAACTTGCTTGCTCATGGCGGCGCTGTGGGGCGATCTTCTGCGGTAACAGTGAGCCTGCCACCATGCCGATGATGCTGACGCCTAGCCCTAGCAATTGTGGTGGTATCAAGCTTTCCTCACCCACCAATACTTCCACCAACACCCAGGTGCTGATGCCGCCAATGATGGCGGCCAGGGCGCCCTGATTGGTCGCACGTTTCCAGAATACGCCGAAGAACAGCGGCACAAATGCACCCGCTAGCGTGATCTTGTAGGCAGATTCCACCATGCGGAAGATAGAAAGATTGGTGTTTAACGCATAGACGAGCACGCAGCTGGCAAAGCCCAGCAAGCAAATACGCATGATCTTGAGGAAGCCGCGATCATCCAGGTGTGGGAGGTAACCACGCACGATGTTCTCTGCGAACGAGATAGAGGGTGCGAGCAAGGTAGCGGACGAGCAGCTCATGATCGCCGATAGCACGGCGCCGAAGAAAATCACCTGGGCGGCGATCGGCATATGCTGTAGCACTAGCGTAGGCAATACGCGCTGTGAGTCCTGGTCGATCAGGGTATTGAAGAAACCGGGGTCGATCAAGGTGGCCGAGTAAGCGATGAACATGGGCACGAAGGTGAAGCAGAAGTAGACCGAGGCGCCCAGGACGGAGCCCCAGATGGCGACCTTGGCGCTCTTGGCCGAGGTGATGCGCTGGAAGACGTCCTGCTGCGGAATGGAGCCCAACATCATGGTCATCCAGGCGCCGATGAAGGTGACCCAGAGCCAGGGGTCGGCTGGCGGGAAGAAGTCCAGCTTGCCGGCCAGACGCGCATGCTCGATGACGGGCGCAACGCCGCCGGTCATGCCTGAGACCATGTAGGCGATATAGAGCATGCCGCCGATGATGACGCTCATTTGAACGAAATCCAGGATGGCGACCGAGAGCATGCCGCCCAGGGTAGTGTAGGTGAGCACGATGGCGGTGCCGAGGATCATGCCGGCTTCCTCGCTCACCGCGCCGTCAGTGATGATGTGGAAAATCAGACCTAATGCCTTGATTTGCGCGGCAACCCAGCCCAGGTAGGAAATGACGATGGCAATCGTAGTGAGCACTTCCACGGTGCGGTTGTAGCGCATGCGGTAGAAGTCGCCTAGGGTAATGATGTTGAGCTTGTAGAGCTTGGTTGCGAAGAAGAAGCCTGCAATCACCAGGCACATGCTGGAGCCAAATGGATCGGCAACAATGCCGTTGAGGCCATCCTTGACGAAGGTGGCAGAAACGCCGAACACAGCTTCTGCGCCAAACCAGGTGGCGAACACGGTTGCCATGACCACGGGCAGCGGCAAGTGGCGTCCAGCTACGGCGTAATCCTTGGTGGTCTTGACGCGGGTGGCGGCAAATAGGCCGATGCTGATCGACACCATGACGTAGAGAATGACAAACCAGATCAGCACTAAACCAGCCCTTTGCTATGAGGTTGAAAGATGAATAAAAAAGTGGCCTGTTCAAAGGCAGGCAGATTTTAGCAAAAACTTATCCTGAAAGTGGGCTTTGTTGCTCAAAATCAATGGGTTTGTGAATGTTAGTCAAGCAGGTTTAACGCTGGCTTAGCCACCAAGCCAATAGCGCTGCACTTTGCAATAACACGAGCAAGATCAATGCCACCGAGAGCAGGCGCAGCCAACGTGTCTGGCGTTGGTGTTCACCGAGAAGGTGTTGCAACTCGGCCGAGCGTACAGGCGTTTGCAGGCCGTGTTCAAGATGCTGGTGAATCAGGCGTGGCATTTGCGGCAGTATCTTGCTCCAATAAGGTAGCTCTGCCTTGAGGTTGTCGATAGCACTACGCCAGCCTACTTGCTCTGACATCCAACGCTCCAAATAGGGGCGAGCGGTCTTCCACAAGTCCAGATTAGGGTCCAGGTCGCGGCCCAGGCCTTCAACATTGAGCAGGGTTTTCTGCAGCATGGCAAGCTGTGGCTGGATTTCAACACCAAAGCGGCGCGAGGTCTGGAACAGGCGCAGCAGTACCTTGCCAAACGAGATTTCCTTGAGTGGTTTGTCGAAGATAGGCTCGCACACGGCGCGGATCGCGGTCTCGAATTCGTCGATCGGCGTATCCTTGGGTGCCCAGCCTGATTCAATGTGTGCTTTTGCTACTTCACGGTAATCACGGCGGAAGAAAGCGAGGAAGTTGCGCGCGAGGTATTGCTTGTCTTCATCATTGAGGCTGCCCATGATGCCGAAATCCAGTGCGACATAACGGCCATCATCGGCGACCTGCACATTGCCTGGGTGCATGTCAGCATGGAAGAAGCCATCACGGAATACCTGTGTGAAGAATATCTCCACGCCATCGCGTGCCAGCTTAGGAATATCGACGCCAATCTCGCGCAGATAGGCCACTTGACTGATGGGGGTGCTGACCATGCGTTCCATCACCATTACTTGTTCATGGCACCAGTCCCAATAAACCTCTGGCACGATAAGCAGGCGCTTGTCGGCAAAGTTGCGGCCCAACAGGCTGCAGTTGGCAGCTTCCAGCATGAGGTCGAGCTCGCTATGGATGTGGCGTGCAAATTCGGCGACTACCTCTCGTGGTTTCAGGCGTTTGCCATCGGATGACAGCGTGTGCAATAACCATGCTGCACCATCAAGCAGCTTGAGGTCTTTTGCGATGGTCTTGCCTATGCCTGGACGCAGAATCTTGACGGCTACCGGCTTGCCATCGGGCAACTGGGCAAAATGTACCTGGGCGACAGACGCGCTGGCGATCGGTTCGACATCGAAGCTCTGGAACACATCCAGCACTTCCTTGCCATAAGCTTGTTTGAGGATAATTTCTACGTCTTGGTAGGGAAAGGCAGGAACACGATCCTGCAACTTTGCCAGCTCGTCAGCGAGATCTAGCGGAATCAGGTCGCGCCGCGTGGAAAGCATCTGGCCGAACTTGACGAAGATTGGACCGAGAGATTCCAAAGCCAAGCGCAAGCGCTCACCTCTAGGTTGTGAAGTATTGCGCCAGAAGAGCAGCATATTGACTGGACGCTGCAAGGGGCGCAGCTTGGTATGGCTCAGAATGAATTCGTCTAGGCCAAAGCGCAGGGTGACAATAATAATCTTAAGCAGGCGCAACCAATGCATGCGGACTCTTTCTATTCATCCGCCTGCAGGCGGTGTTTCAGTTTGTTAATGCGTTTTGCCAAGCGTTCCGTATCTTCTTGCAGGATGTCCACATCCTTGATGAATTGCGTCACATGACGTTGCTTGGCTAGTAGTGGCTGCTCTTCCTGCCAGTATTCGGCCAGCATGCTGGCCACATTGTGGGCTTGGCGTTTGGTTCTCTCAACCGCACTGCGACCAAACTTGGCGATTTCATGTGCCGGAATATCACCGACGATGCGGCTGAGGTCTTCTTCGTACTCCCAGCTCATCCCTTGCAGCACCCTGGCGAGGCCAGCAGCAAATTCGGTATCGCCCGTAATGGATGCAGATGTGCCTACATGGTCATCGCCTGCCAGGATACGAAGGGCTACTGACGGCGGCACGGTAATAGTGGCGTCGATATTGGCTGTTTCGCCCGCAAGCGCGAGACCACCATCTTCCAGCACGACGATGGTGGCGCTGAATGGTGGCAGGATCATGCGCGCATGCTTGCCGCCGAATGGTTGCAAAGCTTCCGCAGCCCAGCTGTTTTGCGCTAATAAATGGTTTAACAGGCGAGTAAGCAATGGTTTCAGCATGATGAGTTTAGTCCAGGCTGATGCAGGGTGATCAGGTTTTCCAGCCTTTGTGCAGGGCAACAACGCCAGCAGCCAGATTGTAGTAGTCGACTTTGCCTAGGCCTGCATCCAGCATCATTTGCTTCAGGGTTTCCTGATCGGGATGCATGCGGATAGATTCGGCCAGGTAACGGTAACTGTCTGCATCATTCGCAAACAGTTTGCCCATGATAGGTAGCAGCTTGAAGGAGTAAGCATCATAAAGCGGCGCCAAGGGCTTCCATACCTGGGAGAACTCCAGCACCAGCAGGCGACCACCAGACTTGAGTACACGCTGCATTTCAGCCAGCGCCTTGTCTTTGTGCGTCATGTTGCGCAGGCCGAACGCGACGATGACACAGTCAAAATATTGGTCAGGGAAAGGCAACTTTTCTGCATCGCATTGCAACGCTGGAACAGCCTTGCCGTCATCAATCAAGCGATCGCGCCCCACGGCCAGCATTGAAGCATTGATGTCGGTGAGGATCACTTGCCCTGTCGGGCCGACCTTGTTGGAAAATAGGCGCGATAAGTCGCCGCTACCGCCAGCCACGTCCAGCACGCGATCTCCAGGCCTCACGCCGCTCACTTCAATGGTGAAGCGCTTCCAGGCGCGGTGAAGGCCGGCAGACATGACATCATTCATGAGGTCATACTTGCGTGCCACGGAGTGGAATACTTCACCGACTTTACCGGCTTTTTCGCGCTCATCCACAGTCTGGAAGCCGAAGTGTGTCTTGGCGTTGTCGCTCATGATATTTGCCTTAAATCAATGTTCAGCGTCACGGCTGGCACCTGCCTGTGCAAGCCGTTCGAGATATTCTTGCCACAAGGTATCGTGTCGTTGCAGCAATCCGTAAAGATAATCCCAGGAGTAAAGACCGGTATTGTGCCCATCGCTGAAAACCAGTTTCACGGCGTAATGGCCGACCGGTTCGATGCCGGTGATGTTCACATCCCGCTTGCCGGTTTGCAGCACGGGGTTGCCATGCCCTTGTACCTCGGCTGAAGGTGAATATACCCGCAAGAATTCGCAAGGCAGCATGCCGCTGACACCATTATCGAAGGTGATTTCCAGCGTGCGAGAAACCTGATGCAAGCGGATATCGGTGGGAAGTGGAGTGTCTGGGCTTAAGCCGCTCATCTGCCAAATGCCGGAATTTACTCAAAAAGCGATGATAGCAGAATGTATTCATGCGCTTCAAAATACCGTCATGATCGTTGTGCATAATATGTGGTGAATCGGCCTGTGGAAACGGATTTAGGCAGCTGATTCGTTTGATAATTTACACAGGCGTGCTAGAGTAGCGCTTAAATAAAAAGCATCGGGGGGTGCTATGGCGGAAAACAAGCTTGAACGCCACTTTCAGGCATATGCCGATTGGCGCAAAGCCTTGGTGGACACCATTAGTGACTATCGTAGCTGGCTCAATGAGCAGGAGCTCAATGATGCCCAGATAGACCTACGATTGCAGCAGTTGTTGGAGCGCTTGCGCGAGGACAAACTCAATGTGGCTTTCGTCGCTGAGTTTTCGCGTGGAAAATCTGAGCTGATCAATGCCATCTTCTTTGCGGCATATGGGCAGCGTTTGCTACCATCCAGTGCCGGCCGCACCACCATGTGCCCCACTGAGCTACTCTACGATCCATCAAAACCCACTTCGTTGCAGCTCCTGCCGGTAGAAACCCGGACTTCAGATGCAACCACTACCGAATACAAGCGTTACCCCGAAGAATGGACCATCCTGCCATTTGATGTCAGCAATAGCGACAATATGGTGGAGGTGTTCAGGGAAGTCAGCCGTACCAAGCGTGTATCGGTGGAAGATGCCGAGCGTTATGGATTGTTCGATACGAATAGTGCGGATGATGCGCTGGCGGTGAATGCCGATGGCACCGTTGATATTCCTTGCTGGCGGTATGCAGTCATCAATTTTCCTCATCCTTTGCTGGAGCAGGGGCTGGTGATTCTGGATACCCCAGGCCTCAATGCGATTGGTACCGAGCCGGAGCTTACCCTCAACATGCTGCCGAACGCGCATGCCGTGCTTTTCCTGCTTTCTGCTGACACTGGTGTGACCAAGTCCGAGATCGATGTATGGCGCCAGTACATCAGTGGTACGCGCTGGAAGCAAAAGGGCAGGCTGGCTGTATTGAACAAAATTGATGGTCTATGGGATGAATTGCGTAACGAGTCAGAGATAGACCGTGAAATAGCCAAGCAGATCAAGACCAGTGCCGAGTTGCTTGGGCTGGATGAGGAACAGATTTTCCCGATTTCGGCGCAAAAAGGCTTGCTGGCAAAGATTGCCAAGGATGATGCCTTATTGGCGCGTACTGGCTTGCCTGCATTAGAAAAGGCTTTGTCTGATGAACTGATTCCCTCCAAGCGCGAGATCGTGCGCGACAATACGCTGAGTGAAGTCGATGAACTGGTAAAAAACTCGAATATTCTTCTGGATGCCCGTCTTGCTAGCCTCAATGAGCAATTAGACGAGTTGCGTGGGCTGCGAGGTAAGAATGAAGATGTCATCGAGCACATGATGAACAAGGTCAAGGTGGACAAGGAAATTTTTGAGAAGGGCTTACAGCGGTTCCAGGCGCTACGCAGTGTGTTCTCTCAGCAGACCAACAAATTGTTTACCTTATTAGGTATGGAAACCTTGCGCGTGCAGGTGACCAATACCCGCAGTACCATGATCAATGCCAGCTTTACCAAAAGTATCCGTAGTGCGATGGATGGGTTCTTTGCTGATTTGCGTGATCGTCTAGTGAAATCTGAGGCTCAGATTGACGAAATCAAGCGCATGATGGATGCGATGTACGACAAGTTTGCCGAAGAGCATGGCCTGCGCAAGGCTGAACCACCTGCGTTTTCAACACTGCGTTACCAGAAGGAGCTTGGCAAGCTCGAGCGCGCCTATCGTGAACAATTCAATACGACGTTGAATATGTTGACGAACGAAAAGATGACATTGACGTCAAAGTTCTTTGAGACACTCGCCAGCCGAGTGATCCATGTGTACGAAGTGGCTAATCATGACGTTGAAAATTGGTTGAAAGCGGTGATTGCCCCAATGGAGTCGCAGGTGCGCGAGCATCAATTGCAGTTGCGCCGGCGCCTGGAAAGTATCAAGCGTATCTACAAGGCAACAGATACACTGGAAGACCGTATCGGCGAGCTGGAAGTCATCGAGAAAAGCATCTTGGGCCAGATGGCTGACCTCAAGGTGTTACGCCAGCACATGCATAATGCGCTGGTTTTTGAAAATAGAGTTGAGGATGAAGCGGCATGAATCTAACCAGCCTAGTGTTGCAGCTGGGCCTGACATTTGTGTTTATCGGTTTTGCGGCTGCGGGTATTCTATGGGCAATTAGAAGTGGTCAGTACGATGATCTTGAAGGACCTGCACAACGGATATTAATGGATGATGATGATCCCATGATTCCATTTAACCACTTGAAGAGTGGGGCTAATCAGAATAAAATAACCAAATAACTTGCTGGGGAATTTGAATGGCTACTACCAATAATGCGGACGAGGGTCTCAAGTCCTATTTTACTTTTGCAAATCTGCCGCTCACGATCACGATAGGCCTCATTATCATGTCTTGGTTGAGCGCGTTGTCAGTTATCTTTTTTGGGTAAGATAACGCGAATTGGAGAAAAAGGCTGCGATTGCAGCCTTTTTATTGTGGTACGAGATTGAATTATGCCGGGGTTAAAAAACCCTTCATCTGTTTCATGGCCTTCTGTTCAATCTGACGGATACGTTCGGCAGAAACGCCAAATTCTTCAGCCAAGTCATGCAGGGTTGCGCCACTGTCGTCCTGTAACCAGCGTGCCTCCAAGATACGGCGGCTGCGATCATCCAGCTTGGCAAGTGCGGTCGAAAGACCGGCCGTATGCAGATGTTCGATTTCCTGTTCTTCTAGAATCTCGGAAGGTTCAGCCTGTGTCGCTTGCAAGTAAGAGATGGGGGCGAAGACATCCTCACTCTCATCATCCGCGTTGCCCTCAAGCGAAATTTCATGCCCGGACATACGAGATTCCATCTCCAGCACATCTTCAGGCTTGACGTTCAACTCTCGCGCAATATGTGCGACCTCTTCAGATTGTAGGCTGGCAGATTTATCACTTTTCATGCTGCGCAAGTTGAAGAAGAGCTTGCGCTGAGCCTTGGTGGTAGCCACTTTCACCAAGCGCCAGTTGCGCACGATATATTCGTGAATCTCGGCCTTGATCCAGTGCATGGCAAAAGATACCAGGCGTACTCCGCGTTCAGGGTCAAAGCGACGTACTGCCTTCATCAGTCCTATATTGCCTTCCTGTATCAGGTCTGATTGTGGCAGGCCATAACCTGAGTAGTTACGTGCGATGCTAGCCACTAGGCGCAAGTGTGAAACAACGAGCTTCTTAGCCGCTTCCAGGTCATTTTCCTTTTTGAGGCTGGTAGCAAGTTGATATTCCTCTTCCGCGCTTAGCACAGGGAAGCTCTTGATCGCACGCATGTACTGATCAAGGCTATCGTAAGATGAAATCGCAGGTAATGTCATGCTGTTGGTCATGTTGGAAACCTCTCTCATGAAAATGATTCTAGCACTCACTCTTTGAGAGTGCTAGAGGATAAAAGTTTCAAGTAAGGTGAGTGTTTTTACGAGAGGTAAATCTGTTGGCCTGTGAGGCGGTTATTGCTGGTGACTTGCTGTGACTTATTTTGCCTTGTATTGGGCGCGTGGGCTTAATTATTTTTCAGGGAATATGGTAGCAGTTGGTCAGCCTTGATGCGGTAACCGGAGGTGCCCATTGTGGTATGGCTGGGCACGGTTTCAAGTAGGCCGCTGACCGAAATAGGGCCATATTGCCGCGCGGCCTGGTTAAGTGTTTTTTGCTGGTTCTTGGGGAAAGCCTTAGGGAGAATCACATGAATGACCTGGTTGCTTGGAGGCGGCGGCACATGAATGCATGCTCCAAAGTAAGGGACGAGCAAGAACTCTTGCACTTGTGTGCCATTCATATCCAGCGGCACCACAAAGCCTGGAATCTGTACTCGCTGTTTATTGAGCTTGGGCACAATGGGTGCATCGTTCCAAGCATTGCGCATTTGCTCAAGAGCCTTGATGGCACGAGGATCGGCATCATCTAGCTTGTCCAGGTTCAGGCCTTTGATCGATTTCATGGGGTCCCAATCGGCGGGCATCATGTCATCCCAGTCGAGCGGCTGGTAACTCGTGCCAGGTTTTGTTGTGTGCTTGGTGTCGCTGATGCGTTCGCCTACTTGATAATCTGCCCCTATAACGTGGGTGCATGCCATGACGGCAAGTAATGTGGCAAATATCCGGGAAAACATGCTTGTCCTCGCGCCTGTGGTATGGGTTGTCAATGTCTAGAGTCTGGGAGTCAGGCCATCTGCGAGCGATAGTCTGTAGGCCATATATGCCGGGAACAGGCTGGCAAACAGGCCTACCAATGCAATGATCGCGAGTAGTTGGAGCTCTTCTGCACTCAGCCAATGTAGTGTCATCGTGATGCCGAAATGAGCTTGCATCAGTGGGGCTGCTAGCAATGAGGCAAGGGTCAATGCGGTCAGGCCGGTGACGATGCTGAGCAGGGTGACAAACATCCCTTCATACAAGAGCAGCAAAAGAATTTCTCTAGGTTGTGCACCTACTGCACGCAAAATGGCTAACTCTCTGCGTCGTTCATTGAGCCCGGAGATCATAATGGCGACTAGCCCCGTCAAGCTGACGACAACCACAATGGCTGAAACTGCCATCAGGCTTTTTTCTGCTACACCTACTACCTGCCATAATTGCTCTAATGCCACGCCTGGCATGGTAGCCAGCAGAGGTTCATCTTTGAAGTCATTGATCAGTCTTTGCATGCGAAATACTGCAGCACGGCTTTTCAAGCCGATGAATGCCGCGGTAATTTCCTTGGGTTGCAGGTCAAATTTCTGCACATATTCTGGTGGAATATGAAATCCCGGTAATTGTGTTCCTCCTACCCAGTCAAGGTGAATGGCGCTGAGCGCCTCCAGACTCACGTGTAGGGTGTGGTCAACAGGTGTGCCGGTGGGTTTGAGGATGCCGCTGACGATAAATGGTTTGTCGGCGTGGTCAGCATGATGTCCCAGCCCTGTACCATGGCTAAGTGTGATGTGGCTGCCAAGTGAGTAGCCTAGTTTCTTTGCTACCTCGGAGCCGATGACGGTATCAAAAACCTGATAGAAGGGCTTTCCCTCTGCAAATTTCAGTGCAAGGCGGTCTCCATAGTGATAATGTGTGAAATAATCTTGATTCGTGCCCAAGACAGCAAAGCCACGGTGCGAATCACCCAGAGAAATCGGAATGCTCCACGCCACCATGGGGTTTTGTTGCAGCCTTTCAAAGCTTGCCCAGCTGATGTTGTTGGTGGGCTCTCCCACGCGGAATACAGCATATAGCATCAGTTGTACTGGGCTGGTGCGTGCGCCGATTACCAGATCGGTGCCGGAAATAGATAGGCCAAAGCCCTGATGTATCTGCTCACGCAGGCGTTCAACCCCAACTAGTAGCATGACGCTCAAGGCAACCGCCATCATGGTCATGCCCAGGGTGAGCTTGCGGTTCCATGCACTATGTATGGCCAGCGTGAGCAGGTATTTCAAGTTCATACAAGTGCCTGCTTTCCTGCTTGATTGAGGTCGCTCAAGGCAATGCTGCGGTGAAAGTTTGAGGCTAGCCTATGATCGTGGCTAACAAAAAGCAGAGTTGCCTGGTTGGCAAGGCACTCTTGTTTTAGTAGGTGTAGAAAGTGGAGTTGGTGGTGTGCATCCAAGGCAGATGTTGGTTCATCTGCAATGATGATTTCTGGGCTCCCGATCAATGCTCGTACTGCTGCAACACGTTGTTGTTGGCCAATGCTCAGGCTAGTGACCCTGCGTGACCACAGCGTGGCATCTATGCCCAGGGCGGCCAGCAGGCGATATGCCTCAGTTGGGGCGCTTTCTCGAAGGTTGCTGTGGCGATAGCGGGAAAAGCCGCATGGTAGCAGGACGTTTTCCAGTACAGATAGATAGGGGATCAGGTTAAATTGCTGAAATAGAAAGCCGATATGATCAGCACGGAATCGATCTCGCGCTGCGCTACTCAGTGTGTCCAGACGCTGGCCCAATATGCTGACCATGCCTGCCTGGGCTAAATGTACGCCCCCGAGGATGCCCAGCAAAGTGCTTTTGCCACTGCCGCTCGATCCGTGCAGGAAGATATGCTCACCCGGCATGATGTCCAGGTGCGCGATATCAAGGCAGGGTTGCCCTGGAGTCCATTCAAACCGCATGTTTTCCAAGTGAATGGCTGGTAACGACATGTCTACCATGCGACTTGGTTTTGCCCAGGGGAGAGCCTAGCGATTTTTTGGGTTTGCCCGGCTACAACCTGAACGTCGATTTTGTAGAGGTGAGGGAACTGTTCGAACAATCGCACGATCAAGCCTTTCAATTCACTCGGTTGGTTACACTCATAGGCAAACTCGGCATCGAGGTCGGCATGATGCGTATCGTGCTGATGTTCGTTATTTTCGAACAATGGCGATTCCAGGGTTGTTTTCGTACTTTTGCAACCAGCCTTGTCTGGCAGGTCAAATAGCTGGGCGGGTATGGACAGCTGTTTTTTCAATGCGTCCACTGCTGCCTGCTCTTGCGGGTTGCGGGGAGCATGCTCGAAGCCCAGCAAGCTTTCCATCGGGCTTTCCAGCGCGAGGATCAATACCTTGCCCTCCATGACGATGTTCAGTTTGGCGGCTCCGTGCACATGGGCATGCTGCTTGTGGGCGAGTGCGGGCGTCGCGGCGAAAAACAGGCTGCCGATGCTGATGAATAATCCATATATGAATAACCCAGAATATAAATGCATTAAGTCTCCTTCCTGATCTTGCCCCTGCCCACGCCAATGCCGTGATTAGTGGTGGTGAAGATGCTGGGCCGCTAATGACACGGTAACCCCGCCGAGTATGAATGCAACCTGGACTACTCCATCCTTCAACGAGCGTTGACGCTGCAATTCTGGGACTAGGTCCGCGACGGCAATATAGATGAAGCTGGATGCCGCGACGACTAGTATCACAGGGATCGCAGTTTGCATGATACCCAATGACAGCCAGCCCAGAAAGCCGCCCAGGATCATGGCCGCGCCTGACATGGCATTGAGCAACAGGGCTCGGCTTTTTGACAGGCCAGCACTCAGCAATACCATGAAGTCCGATACTTCCTGAGGTATCTCGTGCAGCATGACTGTGACAGCCATCGCCCAGCCTAATGCCGGCTCGGTCAAGAAGGCGGCTGCGATCAGTACACCATCGACAAAATTATGTAATCCGTCCCCGATCACGATCATGGACACCTTCTGATCAAGAACGGTTTCATGGGCCTCGCCGTGCGTATGCCGGTGGTCGTGTCGCCATAATGCCATTTTCTCCAGCAGGAAGAACGCCAAGATGCCGGCCAGCAATATCCAGCCAGCGTCATGGGGTGATAAGCCCGACTCGATGGCCTCAGGCAGGATGTCGGTCAAGGCGAAGGCCAGCAAGATCCCGACGGCGAATGCCACCATCTTGTCCGCGACCCGTGCCAGGATGGTGAGCGAGACGACAGAGGAGATCAGGACTGAAACGACGCCGCCCAACAAGGTGGCAATGCAGATTGAGAGTAGGAGCATAGAGCCGCGACGCTAATTCATCTTTGCCAATGAGGGCAAGTGCTCATTATTGCTTTGGTGCATGTGATATTCCTGGCAGGCCACATCAAAGGTCAATCCGCATGCCGATCTCGACATTACGGCCTAGCTCGGGTGTGTAGTAGCGCAGGAATGAGGTGCTGTTGCGGATTTCAGCATTGGTGACGTTGCGCATATTGATGAAGAGGTCTCCGGTGAACCAATTGGGTACTTCGATGCTGCGGCGCAATGCGATATCGACCCGGTTATAGCTGTCGGTGCCTGGTTCAGGCAGCATTTCGTCGCCCACCGGCATGGTGCCGGTACGCTTCTGCGCGCTGACATGGGTCAGGCGGACATCGCCATCCCATCTGCCCATGCCTGCTTGTATCAACAAGCCATGCCGGGCTGGCGTGAGGCGCGGCACATGGGTGTTGTCGTCCAGCATGCCGCGCACTTGGTCGGCAAATACGCTGGCGCGGAATTTGCGCATGCCGGGGATTTGCAAGGGAAGCCCGACTTCGGCTTCATAGCCGTGAAAGCGTGCATCCTGTTGCTTGTACTGCATTGTGATCAGGCATTGGTCCTGCAGACCGCAAGTACCGATGGCCTGGGGCCTCAGCAGGATGGAGTTCATTTTGATGACGCCGACGTTTTCCTGGTAGATATAGTTTTCGGCAGAGTACTTGAACAGGTTGAGGTTGGCGTCCAGCTTGCCGAGCTTTTGCTGTAGGCGGATATCCCAGCCATTCAGGGTTTCGATGTCGAGTGCTCTGGAGCCGATGTCGTACGTTCTTGTCGCCAGGTGCGGGCCATACGATCCAAGTTCCTGTATATCGGGAGCTCTTCTGGCAATCCAGCGGTTGATAGTGATGCTACCAGTCTTGTAGGCGCGCTTCAGCGCTAGCGAATAGCTCTCCGGGCTGAAATCCTTTTTTGCAGCCGGGATGACGTAGGAAATGGGCATAGGCACATCCCTAGGCGTGGCCCAGACAGTCTGGGCGCCCGCATTGGTATTGTTTTTTTCCTTGCGAAAACCGAATTCCAACTGCCAAGGATTGATATCCAGAGTTTCAATCAGATAAAGCCCTTTCGAGTCTATCTTGGATGTTGGCACAAATGCTTCCATGCCCTGTGCGGAAAAATCGCGGTTGATGCCATGGAATCCCAAGGTGCCAGCAAGATTAGAGAATAGTCGGTGGTTAAATTCCAGCCGGTGTTCAACCACATCGTTGCTGAAGCGGGTTTGCGCGATGCCGTTGCTGATCTCGTCGTGATGGTAATTGGATTTACCGATACGCAGCGAAATGCTTTCCAGCCAATCATAGGGCAGGAATAACTCTCCCTTGAGGTCGATGCGGTCTTGCTGCATATCGATGCGCACGCGTTCTGCCTTCTCGACCGGCCCGCCACCGTGGCTATGGGATGGCCCCATGGGAATGCCGTAGTTGTTGGCGTAATGGCTGAGTGATACGCCGATGTAGCCCATCTCGCCGAAGACGCTGGCACCGATGCTGCCGCCCTTGCTACGAGCGTTGGTGTTGTCGACATAGCCATGGGTGTTGGTCGGCAATTGGCCACCAAACAACTGGGTGATCGTGCCTTGGTCGATCGCCATGCCCGGCACGTGAATATTGTTGCTTTCCCTCCCGTGTAAGTCGGCATGGAGAGCGACCCGGCCCGCCTTGGTGAGTAGCTCGGTCGCCATGGTACGCTCGTCATGGTTGGTGTTGAAGCGTAGTTGCGTCGTGATCTTGGTCTTGGCCGGCAGGCGTTCCGGGATACGGCCGTCCGTGATTTCCACCGCGCCGCCGATGGCGCCGCCGCCGTTGCGTATCGTGGCCGGACCGCGCAATACCTTGATTTCCTTGGCCAGCAGGGATTCCACCGTGGTGCCGTGGTCCGGGCTCATGCCGGAAGCGTCATGCGTGCCTACGCCGTTGACCATGACCCGGGTGCGCGGGCCGTGCTGCCCGCGGATCAGCGGCAGGCCCACGTTCGGGCCGAATGTGGCGTTTGCCACGCCCAGTTCGTCCTGCAGCGTAGCGCCGAGTGTCGCCGCGCTTTTCAGCATCAGATCCTTGCCGGAAAGTGTGCTTGATGGATCCAGCGAGTTTGCCAGTTCTTCCGGCGCAGCCTGTACTTCAATGGCATCCAGCACAATTGATGGATCTTCTTCATTTGCCTTTTCGGCAGCAAATGCCAGTGCTGATACAAAAGCGCCAGGAAAAGCCAGGGAAATCAGTGCGGCAAGGCGGCAGGATCGGGATGATTTGACAGGTGGGCGCACATCTAAGCCAATGTATTATCTGAAGTATTCATTGCGCCTAGTATTGTAATGCTACTGTGTTGCATAATGCAACAGTGTTGTATATTATGAATTGAAGCCCAGATAGTGTATCTGGGTGTGGATTTATATCTTCTTGTTTATAAAGGGAGTAATACCATGCGTCATTTGATTGCAACCATGTTTGTCAGTGCCAGTCTATTCAGTGCGTCCGTCTATGCGGAGGGCCATGTGCATGCGGGAGATATCGAGATTGAGATAGAAAGCGGCAAGCTGGGTACTCATGGAGCAGGCCATTACCAGGATGCAACTGGATATGCGATTTTCGAGGCGGATTTCCGCGATCTTGCAGGCGGACCATACCGTACTAATGCGCCAGGGTTTGATAGCCATGCCGGTACATTCGACCAAAACGATATTATTGGATATCAAGCAGTCGGCAGCTTGTGGTCCTGGAATGGCAGTAGTTGGGCCAGCACCGTACTCAATGGTGAAACCATCAGCCTGGGCGGTAATTTGGGGGAAAATACCGTTTGGGGCACGGCTGGCGTCAGCGGTGATGCCGTCGGCACTCTTGGGCAGGCCGGCAGCAGCGGCAATATCCACGAGCACCTCACGTTTGCAATTTCTTCCGCGAGCGGCCTGCCGACCGAAGGAGCCTACTACATTACTCTGCAGTTATTGTCCGCCGATCTCAACAGCGCTTTCGATGGCATTGTGCCTAACAACAAGTATGCAAGTTCCGATCCGTTCTACCTGATATTCAACAATGGTTTGAGTTCCAGCGATTTCCACGCGGCCGTGCATGGTTTGGCTGATGTGGCTGCGGTTCCAGAGCCAAGCACTTACGCCATGTTTCTGGCTGGTTTAGGGTTGATGGGGTGGCAGTTGCGCCGTCGTCAACAGGCTTAAAAGCGGTGAGAAAAGCACCCTGCGGGGTGCTTTTCTTTGCGTAACCATCAAGGAGCAAATGTGATGAAGTCTTCTATATTGGCGCTTGCCATGCTGTGCTATGCCGTCTTTGCCCAGGCCGCCGTGCATTACGACGTACGCATCGACACCAGCCATGGACCTGTTGCCGGCAGCAAGCTGGGAATTGATTTCTACGGTGATTTCGACCTAGTCGGCAAGTTGCCCGTGGATGGCCAGACCGGGTACAAAGTCTTTTCGGGATATTTCGACGACTTGGAAGGCGGGCCTCGTGTGACTGACGACCCTGGTTTTCAATCTTTTTCCAATACTTTGCTGTATGGAGAGCAGATCCATTTTAGGGCGTTGGGAACCCTTTCATACTGGAATCCGAATACTGGATTCTGGGGCGATGCGGCAAGAGGTGCAACGGTGGCACTTTATGGCGCGATCCCGACCGATGTCTGGATCAACTACATGCTGAATCCGGGCAATGCCACTTATGCGGCGCAGTATAACTACTATGCAGGAGGTACTGTCTACAGTGCGGACGGCATTGGCGGGCCGCAAACTGCTGCAATCGATGCAGCTAGCCGGAATGGGGCTTTCCACTCCCATCTAGATTGGAAGCTATCTGATTCCGCACCGGCAGGGGCCTATCTTGTAACGCTGCAGATATGGTCGCCGGTCATGGAAAATGGTCAACAGAAATACATAGACTCGGACCCTTTCCATGTATTGTTCAAGTCGGCCGGCATCAGCCAGGCGCAATACGATGAAGCCTTCAACCTGCGCATTGCTGCGGCAGTTCCTGAGGCTGATACCTGGGCGATGTTATTAGTCGGCTTGATGCTGATGGTCGGTTGGCGCCTGAAATTAAAGCAGTAGCCGGTATGCCTGTTGAGACCCACCCTGATTTTTGGGTGGGGGTTTTAATATAAATACCTTTAGTTATTTCCTGCTCAAGCATGTTGCCACCTCAGGATTCTCAAGCTTCCTTCATTTGACTTATCCGCTGAAATACATTTGCAGGTCTTGCATCAAGCCCGGATTTGCTGCGTTGTTTTTATGCAACCCTTCAATTTTCCTGATTTTACAATGCTTGCAAAGGCGTGTTGGATTAGTTCTCGTGACATATGATTGTCATCTAAATGACATCAAGCTGGGTTAACTTCCTTGTTTCAGGCTCAAGGGTGAGCTTCGGTTTTTGCAAAGGAGATTGATCATGAGAGCTTATACATACCAGGCAGAATATTTCACTAAGGCATCCGAGCTGAGCGAGAAAAAGGCAGAGCGCCTGTTGTCCCGTATGAGTGTGTGTTTATATTCTGAGCTGTTACGGGATGCTTATTCGCCTCACGAAATATTGGCTATCCAGTTGCAGATTGAGGACGAGCAGCTACAGGAATGGCGTCAACGAGTGGCGCAGCTCCGCCAGCAAGAGCAGGTATGGCTTTCCCAGGGCACTCCATTGACTAGTCCTGCCACTGTCAATTGAGGCATTGTGTCATGGGCCCCAGCTGAGATATTGCACCATGTTTCATTTAGATGTTACCGGGGTGTCTCTTTTTTGAGACGACATGTTTTGTATTTAAAACAATGAGATATTGAATTGTAGTGTCATAAGTTGCGGGGGGTATGTCTCTTTTTTGAGACGAGTTAAGATTGCCAGGGTCGCTAATAAATTTAAATATTATATTTAAAATCAATTTGTTATGTTGGTTGGCATGAATGATGCTATATGTTCCAGTGAAGTACTAGTCTATTTTAGACTATCGAGTCCAAGCCATCCCCCCCTGGCGGAAGACTCACAATCCAACGCCGGGCTTTTGCCCGGCGTTTTCATTTCTGTGTCCTTCACAATCCATCATTAGTACTTCATTTATTGCAGTCTCGATAGCTGCACTCTGCAAAAAATACCTGCATGTTTTGTTGATCATGAGTTTTTTCAAGAGCTTGGTAAGTTTAGACTGGATTTTACATATGTAAAATTATTTAAATAATCATCATGTTAAGGATTGCTGCCTTTCTTTATCAATCACGCTGATGAAGTGGAATGGCATTTGCCCTCTTAGACATATCTTGTTTAAGGGAATGAATCGATGCCAACTCCTCAATTTTCTCGGGGCCTATCACGGACAAAGCGCACATGGTCGTTGAGTGTCGTATTGGCCATGGTGGCCATGATGCTCTGGTTGATATTGCGCATGGTGCTGTGGCTAGATTTAGGCAAGGTCGGCCCAGGATGGGGGGATGCTTTTCATGTGCTGGCCTTGGGGGCTTGGTTTGATACTTGGACACTGACATATCTCCTAGCACCGTTATTGTTACTGAGTGGCGTGCTACCTAATCGTCTCAGAATCAGTCGTGCTGCAACAGTGTTCAGGTGGTGGCTATTAGGGGCGGTGACGGCCTTGCTGATGTTTGGTGTGGTGGCTGAGTTCATTTTCTGGCAGGAATTCACCACGCGCTTTAATTTTATCGCGGTGGATTATCTGGTCTACACCCATGAAGTGCTAGGTAATATTTGGGAGTCGTATCCTGTTCCTGCCATTTTGGCGGCCATCGCCATGGTGGCAACAGGTTTGACCTGGGGCTTAGGACGCATATTGACCATCAAGGCCAGCCCACATGGCTGGCGTACCCGTATTGCTTTGGTCGCTACCGCGATTGCGTTGCCTATGGCGGCAACACAGTTTGCCAACCTTGATCAGGCCGAGAGTCGTAACCATTACGCACAAGAGTTGGCGAGCAATGGTGTGTTTGCATTGGCTGCGGCGATGCGCCGTAATGAGCTTGACTATGATCGCTTTTATGCCACGTTGCCAGAGCAGCAGGCCTCGCAAGTGTTGGCGTCAGTGGGGCTGCACGTGGGGGATGGCCAGGGTGCGATGCACTTGGCTAGTCTCGATGCATCTACGATACGTTCAGTGGGTGGCCTGCCAGCCAATTTCAAGCGTAGGCCGAAGAATATTGTGCTGGTGACCGTGGAGAGTTTATCGGCTGATTATCTTGCCAGTTTCGGTGGTCAAGCTGGCTTGACACCTGCTTTGGATAAATTGGCTACTGAAGGGCTGAAATTTACCCACCTTTATGCCAGTGGTACGCGCACGGTAAGGGGCCTGGAAGCGCTCTCGCTCGGTACGCCGCCTATTCCGGGGCAGGCGGTAATCCATCGCCCGAATAATGAGCACTTGGTTACCCTGGGAGAGCAACTGCAAAGCCATGATATGGCTAGTTACTTTATCTACGGCGGCTATGGTGTGTTCGACAATATGAATTATTACTTCCGGAATAATGATTATCGGGTAGTTGATCGCACCGATTTTCCTGCCAATACTATTGCAGCAGAAAACATTTGGGGCGTTGCGGATGAAAGTCTGTTTGCCAATACCTTGACCACGCTGGATGCAGCCTATGCGCAAGGCAAGCCTTTTATGGCACAGGTGATGACGACCAGCAACCATCGCCCTTATACCTTCCCTGATGGTCGTGTACAGGCGGAGCAGGGGACGCGTAGCGGTGCTGTGGCTTATACCGATTATGCGATCGGTCATTTCATTGAGCAGGCGCGTAGCAAGCCCTGGTTTAAGGACACCCTGTTCGTGATTGTGGCGGATCATTGCGCCTCGGTTGCGGGGAAAACCAGTCTGCCTGTTGCTCGTTACCATATTCCCTTGATTTTTTATGCGCCCGACTTGTTGGTCGCGGGTAGTTATGACCGTATGGCCAGCCAGATTGATATTGCGCCGACCCTGATGCAGGTACTTGGCTTGCCCCAGCAAGGGTTTTTCGGTGAGTCGATGTTTGCGGAAAATTTAAGCGAGCCACGAGCGTTCATCAGCAATTATCAGGATTTGGGTTATTACAAGCGTGACCAGTTGATCGTATTGTCGCCCAAAGGCAAGGTGACAGCATTTAGCATTAATCCAACAGATTTTGAGGCGACGCCGATTGCGGTAGATGAGGGGCTAAGGCAGGAAGCCATTGCCTATTACCAGAGTGCGTCACATGCATTCCAGCGCGGTGCCCTCAAGTATGTGCTACCTGGGCGCTTGCTGGCAGAAGGGGTCCGTCATGCGCATGGCTAACAGTATTGTGCCTTTACGGCCTATTTTGGCTACACTATTCCTGGCAGCGCTGGCAATGTTGGCATTGGAACATTTCACTCATATTGATGTGTGGCTGGAGGATTGGTTTTTTGATGCAGCCTTGCATGACTTCCCTTGGCGCAACAGCTGGTTTGCCACGGATTTTGCCCATGGCAGCCTGAAAAATTTCATTATCAACAGTGGGACCATCTTGCTGGTGGTAATGCTGATCGACAAAATCTGGCGCATTCGCCGTATGCCGGATTTCTGGCGCTATCGCCTGCAGATTGTCGCTTGGGCTTCTATCCTAGTGCCAGCCGTGATTCGTGGCATCAAGCGTACATCGGCCCTGAATTGCCCGTGGGATATAGACCGTTATGGCGGTCATGTGCCATACCTCAAGATGTTTGATCATGTGCCTGCAGGGTGGGTACCTGGCCATTGCTTCCCAGCTGGGCATGCCAGCACTGGGTTGTGGCTGGCATCACTTTGTGTGTTTTGGCTGCCTCATCACCCACGCCGGGCGTTGGGCGTGTTTTTTGCTGGGTTGTCGGTGGGTCTTGCCATGGGCTGGATTCAGCAAATGCGGGGTGCACATTTCCTGAGCCATACTTTATGGTCGGGCTGGTTAGCCAGTGTAACGCTGCTACTGCTGGTCTTGGCTTATCAGCGTCAGTTGCGATTGCACGCACAAATGCCAGCTTGCACCTGGCTAACACGCTTGAGAAGCTTGACCAGCGTTAATAGGCGCCCATCTTGATGAGAGACTTATTGGTTGCGCAAAGGCTTCAGCAGATCAGCAAGGCCATTGTGGTCGAGCTCTTGCATCAAGGCTAGCAACTTGCCCAATTCACCGGGAGGAAAGCCCTCTCGTGCAAACCAATTGAGGTAGTTGCCGGGTAGGTCGGCAATCAAGCGGCCTTTGTATTTGCCGAATGGCATGGTGCGGGTGACCAGTAGCTCAAGGTCGTGCTGATTCATGCCTTAATCCTTTATCAGGCTGGCGAGTATTGCAAAGGCCTCGGGGATGCTGGCTGCGCCTAGTTTGGATGTGCAGCAAACACCCTCTAGCAGGGCATGCTGACGGATGAGCGTCAGTATTTCACTTAACGTAGCTTGACCATTGACGGTCAAATGCTTATCCGGACTTGGTATGAGTATCTGGCCTGTGGCATCTATCAACCTTGTTGATGTGGTAGGCATAGGCCAGGTGGCGAAAGCTGCGGCGTCATTCAGCAAGGCTAATTCAGCATCACCAAGATGCTGGATCAATGCTGGCCAATGAATAGTTGAGGTTGTCATGTATATGGGGTGGTTGGTCTTTGCGCAATAGGGCGTTACCATAACGCCTTTTCCCTGGCGTTGTCAGGATCATTTTAACGCCTCTGGCCCAAGCAGGAAGAGGCAAGACCGAAAGCAGCTAGCATGAGCAAGATTGTCATTGAAAACAAGCCATCCTCCACCCGCCTGGAAACCTTAGGAGTCACCAAGTGGCCTACCTGGTCCAAGGAAGTGTCGACATTTCCCTGGGTGTTCCCTGAGCAGGAAATTGCTTATATCCTCGAAGGTGAAGTCGTGATCACGCCGAATGATGGCAGCGCTTCCGTCACTTTCCGCAAGGGCGATCTGGTGACTTTCCCCGCTGGATTGCGCTGCACCTGGGAAGTCAAGCAGCCACTGCACAAGCATTATCAACTGGATGGCAACTTGGTTGGTCGCATCTATCGTCGCATCAAGCTTTTTTTCACCAAGTAAGCCAGTATAGAAACAGTATCAATTCCTTTACGATCCAGCCTAGTGATAGTGTCACTGACTGGATCGCTTCACAAATTGCGTTAGTGCCTGATATGCAAGGCGTATCGCTTCGGATCAAACCCACAGCCTAGTCCCATGGTGATGACGAAGATGAGCGCTAAGCCAAGCCAGACCATGCTGAAATCATGCAATGCATCGCGCAGCATGCCTGCCAGTATTGGTGACGCTCCCGCAATCAAATAGCCTACCCCTTGCACGTTCGCGGTCAATATCCCGGCAGATTGCGCGTCTTCCAGGTGATCCATGCAGGCGATTAAGCTCAAGGGAAATAATGCTCCTACACCACATCCTGCCAGAATCACCCCTGCCCACGCCATCTGTGCTCCGGCATTTAGGCAGAGCATACCTGCAATCGCCAGTAGCAGTGCCAGTATGATCCAGGGACGCCTGTCTGGAGACTTGGCGGCAAGTTGCGATAGCAGTAAGCCAGAGATGACTTCAGTGGCGCTGAGTAGTGATAACGCCAACCCTGCTGTCGTGGCATCATAGCCAAGATCAATGAAGTGCGGCGGTAGCCAGGCTAGCATGCAAGTGAAGCCTGACGTTCCCAAGCCAAAAAAGCCAGCCAGTCGCCAGAAACGCCCGGGCTTCAATGTGACCTTGGCATTTGCGGCGGCAGTATGTGGCATGGCAGGTACCAACCATAGCAACAGCAATAGGGTAGGGAGTGCCAACAAGCCCCAGCCTCCCAATGCCCAGGCGATATTACTCACATGCAGTATCTGCGGGGCGAGTGCGGCTGATATGGCTGCCCCGGCCATGATGGCCGAGACATACATCCCCATCAAGGATGCTGTTTGTGCTGGCCATTGGCGTTTGATGACGATAGGCAGAAATGCTTGTACCAAGGCAATGCCTAGGCCTGCAATGATGGAGGATAAAATCATGCTGGCTGGGTTTTGATTGAACAGGCGACTCAATGTGCTGATGCCCAGTATGATCAAGGCCAGGGCGAGCAAACGTCGCAAGTCAGCTCGGCTTAGTAGCCATTGGCTGCTAAGTGCTCCCAGCCCCATCATGACGATGGGTAGGCCATTGAGCAGGGAAATCCAGCTATAACTTAGGTGCCAGCTTTGCAGCAGGTATTCAGTCAGTGGGCCGATAGAAGCCATCACCGGGCGTAAGTTGAGCCCTAATAATACTAGCAAGAGGATGACGGGGAGCTTGTGCATTATTGTTCCCCTTCGAGGCTGAGCAATAGCTGGCGCAAGCCATGATTGATCGCGGTTTTATCCGCTTGTTCAAGCGGGTTGAATGTACTGGCCAGCTTGGCCAGGTAAAGCTCTAGCAAAGGTTCAAATAGCATGCGCCCCTCGGGAGTCAGCTTGACTTCCATACTGCGTTTATCAGCCGGATTTGCCCGGCGTTGAACCAAGCCTTTGTTTTCGAGGCAGTCCAGGCGGTTGGTCATGGCACCTGAGGTGATAAGCAGGCGCTGATATAGCTCGGTGGGAGAAAGTGTGCCGCCATTGCGGCTTAACGTGGCAAGCACATCAAACTCTCCTTGGTTCAGGCCTGCATCCTGAATAACTGGCATGATGTGTTTGACGAGAAGCGTGACGCTGCGAAGCAAGCGTGTGGCCAGTTCCATGTCAGCATAGTTCCTGCTTGGTGCAATATGCTTCCAATCGTTAATCAGGTCGTCAATATGGTCTTGGGGTTGGTTGGATGTGGGCATAATATCTTAATGTAAAGATAAGTTATCTTAATGTTAAGATAAATGCATCAGCCAAGCAAGCTGTCTATTTCTATCAGTATTGTCCTACATCAGCTTCAGTCCTTGCTGACTGCGAATAGCATCAGATTTGTGGATGATGTCGCTACCTATAAATAACAGCAAAAATGGAAAGCGACATGGAGTTGTTCAAGGTGTGTGTGGCATTTGATGATGCCGATGACATCTATCTTAGCGATGCATTCGAGCATCAGGATGATATTTGCCTGGCATTGCGCTGGATTCATGAACCCGCTCATGACAGCAAGCGTCCGGAGCGCGTGTTAAGAGTCCCCAAAGCGCAACTGCAGTCAACCGATGACTCTCTACATTACGAATACTTACTGCCACGTGCATTGCCAGGGCAGTTACGTACGGCGCGGCATAGTGCGGAAATCCCGCATGGTTATGCATTGGAGCTCAGCCCTAATTACACCTTTACCCTGCAATAGGCGAAGAGTTACTGGTGATGGATAAGGGGAATGAGCAACGTACGCATAGCCCGCCATCCTCGCAGTTACTTAGCACGATATTGCCTTGATGATGCTCAATTGCTCGTTTCGCAATGGCCAGCCCTAGTCCATAGCCGATATGGCCTGGCTTATCCGTGCCTTGTACGCGGTAAAAAGGTTGAAACACGGATTGCGTCTCTGTATCCGGCAGGCCAGGCCCATGATCTCGTACTTCTACTGTCAGGGCTTGATGATCCTGGCGGATGGAAACTTCTATAGATTCGCCAGCCTGATTGTATTTGAGCGCGTTGCGAATGATGTTCTCGAAAGCGCGGCGTAGCAATTCATAATGTCCATGCAGGATGACTTCATGCGATGCTTTGAACTGGATATTGCTACCCATCGCTTGTGCCTCAAAATTGGCATCCTGCACAATGGTGGCTAATAAGTCATTGAGGCTCAGTTTTTCACTGCTTTCGCTACTGATACCAGATTCCAGGCGCGACAGCGTCAGCATCTGGCCTAATAGCTCGTCCAGTCTCTCGGTTTCACGCTCAATGCGACTCAAGGCAGATGCCAGTTTTTCTGGCTGTTGTTGTGCTAGGCCCACTGCCAGCCGCATGCGGGCCACTGGCGAGCGTAGCTCATGCGATACATCGTGTAATAGCAGACGTTGTGCGTCCAGCAGGGTTTGCAGTCGCGTCGCCATATAGTCGAAGTCTGCTCCCAACTCGATCAGCTCATCGTTCCGATTCCCCAGTTCCGGGCTGACCCGTACGCTTAAGTCACCCTCGGCAAGCCTGCGACTGGCCTTGCGTAGCAACTTGATCGGTCGACTGAGGTAAAGAGCGAAACCTGCACTAAATAGCAGGCTGGCAAGTAGGGCGATGAATATTTGCAGTTGTAAGTTGTAGCGAGGTGGCCCCGCTGATTCAGCGCTGGTGGCTGGAATAAACAAGATGTATTCATGATGGTTGCTGGCTTTGACGCGACGCACACTGGGAATGGGGGGAGTCTGATCCAGCGCAAGGATGGCTTGTTGCAATGCTTCGGGTGGCACGCTACGCCCAAGGATGTCCTGATGCTCCTGGTTGATGACCAGGACCGTGGGGGAGCGATGCCCAGGCCAGCTCTCAAACAAGGCTTTGGCACCAGCCTCACCACCATATTGCAGGGCATTGGCGGCAATGCCGACGACGAAATCTGCCCTGCGGTCTCGCAAGAAACCTTCTTCACCTGATAGCGTTTTTTCATTGAGGTAGATGACGCCGCCTACGCCTGCCAGCGTGACCAGCAGTGTCAGTGAAAAACCAAGGAATATTTTCCAGAATAACTTGCCCATACAGATGCCTCGCTAGTATTAGCTCGCGATGAATTGATAGCCCACGCCACGTACGGTCTGGATTGGGGAGCGACCATCTTCCAGTAGGCCTAGCTTTTGGCGCAAATTGCTCACATGTACATCTACGCTGCGGTCATAACGCGTTTCTGCTCGCCCTAATGCCTGGGTGAATAAGTCGGCTTTGCTGACAACGCGTCCGGCATTTCGTGCCAGCACTTCCAGTAGTGCATATTCGCTGGTGGTGATGTCTAGCGGTTCGCCTTTCCATTCAATGATGCGTTCCGAGGGGTAGATGGCGATCTTGCCGACGCGTGTGATGTTCGGCGTGTTTTGGCTGTGCATGGCCTCATCCCTGACGACGACGCGACGCTGTATCGCACGTAGCCTGGCGACCAATTCACGTGGATTGAATGGTTTTGAGAGGTAGTCATCCGCGCCCAATTCCAAGCCAACAATACGGTCTATCTCATCCCCTTTGGCTGTCAGCATAATCACCGGGATCTGGCTGCTGGTACGGATGAGGCGCAAGGTGTCAAAGCCATTGAAGCGCGGCATCATGACGTCTAGCACCACAAGATCATATTCGCCAGAAAGGGCCAGGCGGGCACCTTCTTCCCCATCATGGGCAATGGTCAAGGTGAAATCCTCCGCACCCAAATATTCTTCCATCATCTGGCAGAGTTCGACGTCATCATCGATGAGCAAGATACGTAGCACTGTTTTCACCTTTCACTTCTTTCATATTGCACATGGCATTCTGCCGTAGGCATGGCTTGGAGAATCAGCATCTTACAAAGTTTTACGCACAATTACACCGATTTGACCTAAGGCAACAAACATTTAGCCAGGTGCTGGATCATAGTATGCAGACAAGTTTATTTGTTATGTGACGATTATTTTTAACAAGCAAAAGGAGTATTGATCATGATCAAGCTACGCAAGTTGCTGGTTCCATCTTTTATCTTGGCCTCTTCGGTATTGGCGATGGGTATGGTAGCCGTGCATGCCGAGTCGGGATCGGGCGACAGCAAGTGTGATAAGGGCAAGCAGCATGGAGCATTTGGCCAGCATCATGGCTTTTCCGAAGGACACTTGCTGGAACATAAACTCAGCAAGCTGAATCTTACTGACCAACAGCAAGCTGAGGTCAGTAAGATTGTCGACCAGCAGAAGCCATTGCTGGCAGAAAAGCGCCAGGTCTTGCATGCATCCTTTAAAGCCCTCACTTCGGCTTCGACCAGTGAACAATATGATCAACAGAAAATACAAGCTTTAGCTGGAGAGCAGGCCAAGCTGCAGGCAGATTTGCTGGTGTTACGTAGTAATACCTTGCATGAGGTCTATCAAGTGCTGACGCCCGAGCAGAAGCAGAAATGGAGCGAGTTTCAATCTAAGGTACGCCCCAAGCATGATGAGAAAGCTTGAGGTTTGAGTGCAGTATCTCTGACGCATTTTTGATCACATAAAATTAGAATGCCCGGTGTTGCCGGGCATTCTAATTTCAGTGTCATGCACCTTAATGCATGTGCTCCTTGATGGCGCTTAGCACCAGGGGGCTGAGTCCGGTGTCGGGATGCTCGCCGATATATCGCACAATTTGCTGACGCATCTGCGGAGCCCAGAAGCGTTGCAAATGGCTGGCAATATCTTTCTTTGCTTGCTCAGGGTCAGGGTAGGATCGAAAGAAATCACCGATCTGGTTAGCCATTTTTACCAAGTGTTCTACGTTCATGCTCATACCAGCTCCTTGTGTAACAAACGCTCTGTCACGCTATACACCACATGCTGTTCTTTGCGTGCAAACCCTACCAGGGTAAGCCCACAACCTTGGGCCATTCTGATGGCCAGCCCGGTTGGTGCAGAGATAGCGACCAACATGGGGATATCCGCGCTGGCTGCTTTTTGCACCATTTCATAGCTGGCCCGGCTGGAGGTCAATACGAAACCGTCATGCGGCAATGCTTGCTCGGCAAGTGCGCCTATCAGTTTGTCCAGGGCATTGTGGCGTCCGACGTCTTCTCGTACCAGCAAAACCCGGCCTTCCCGGTCTGCCCAGGCCGTAGCATGAGTGGCACCAGTGCGACCCTGCAATGCTTGCTGCTCCTGCAATTCCCGTTGGGCACGGTAAATGGCTTCGGCATCAAATGTGATCTCAGTCGCTTGTATTTTCCTGGGTACCCGAATCGCCTGGTCCAGGCTTTCGGAACCACACAAGCCGCAGCCAGTACGTCCAGCCATGCTGCGCCTGCGCTCCTTGAGATGAACAAAGCGCTCTGTCGAAATTTCCATCTGCAACTCTATGCCGTTGACGCGCTCGACGATGTCAACGCCATACAAGTCCTGTGGGCTGGACAATATACCTTCGCAGAGCGAAAAACCCAGTGCAAAGTCGGCGAGATCATCCGGGGTTGCCAGCATCACGGCATGCGAGATGCCGTTGTAGATCATGGCAATCGGCACTTCCTCTGCAACTTGGTCTTGCCGCTCCTGCAGCTCACCATGCTCGTACTTGAGCACGGTGACGCAGCTATCGGTTGCTTCGGCTTCAATCAAAAACTCTGGTACTTTCATCCTTATTCCACACGGGCTGTATCCCGTTGTTGGACCAGGGCAATCTGGTCGCTGCTGAATTCCTGGTAGTTGCGCTGCCATTCTGACAGTTGCGATACACGGGTGACCTGTACCGCAGTTACCTTGAATTCAGGACAGTTGGTTGCCCAGTCTGAGTTATCGGTAGTGATGACATTGGCACCAGATTCGGGGTGGTGGAATGTGGTGTAAATCACGCCAGGTTGTACGCGCTCGGTAATCTTGGCACGTAGCACAGTATTCCCGGCCCGGCTGGTCACACCTACCCAGTCGCCATCCTTGATGCCGCGATCTTCGGCGTCCTGTGGATGAATTTCCACCACATCCTCGGGGTGCCAGGCGACATTGTCGGTGCGGCGTGTCTGGGCGCCAACATTGTAGTGCGACAGTATACGCCCGGTGGTGAGGATGAGAGGGTACTTGTTGTTGACCTTTTCAGAAGTAGGCACATATTCCGTGATCATGAAGCGCCCCTTGCCGCGGACAAACTCATCCACATGCATGATAGGGGTGCCATCAGGATGATCTTCGTTGCATGGCCACTGAATGCTGCCCATCTCCTCCAGTTTCTTGAAGCTGACACCATGGAAGGTAGGCGTGAGCCTGGCAATTTCATCCATGATCTCAGACGCATGCTGGTAAGGCATGGGATAGCCCAGCGCCTCGGAAAGCATGGCGGTAATCTGCCAATCTTCGTATCCATTTTTCGGTGTCATCACGCGGCGTACGGGCGAGATACGGCGCTCGGCATTGGTGAAGGTGCCGCTCTTTTCCAGGAAGGAGCAGCCAGGCAGGAACACGTGGGCGTACATCGCGGTTTCGTTGAGGAATAAATCCTGCACGATAACGCACTCCATGGAGGACAGGGCATGAGTGACATGCTGGGTATTGGGGTCGGATTGGGCAATATCCTCACCTTCGCAATACAGCGCCTTGAAGCTGCCATCAATCGCGAAGTCCAGCATGTTGGGAATGCGCAAGCCCGGCTCGTTATCAAGTGGCCGGCCCCAGGCTGCCTCAAACAATGCACGGGTGGTATCATCCGAGACGTGGCGGTAGCCAGGAAACTCATGTGGGAAGGAGCCCATGTCGCAAGAGCCCTGCACATTGTTCTGGCCGCGTAGTGGATTTACTCCTACGCCTTCGCGCCCAATGTTACCCGTGGCCATGGCTAGGTTGGCGATGCCCATGACCATGGTCGAGCCTTGGCTGTGCTCGGTAACGCCCAAGCCATAGTAGATCGCGGCATTGCCACCAGTGGCAAATAAGCGTGCAGCAGCGCGTATATCGGCAGCAGAAACGCCAGTTGCCTCTTGCAAGGCCTCCGGCGAGTTTTCCGGTTGGGCGACGAACTCGCTCCAGTATTGGTATGAGTCCCACTCGCAACGCTCACGGACAAATGCTTCGTCGACCAGGCCTTCGGTCACGACTACATGGGCCATGGCTGTGATCAGCGCCACGTTGGTACCGGGCCGTAGTTTCAGGTGGTAATCAGCCTTGACGTGGGGGCTTGATACCAGATCAATGGCGCGAGGGTCTGCAATAATGAGCTTAGCGCCTTGACGTAATCTCCGCTTCATTTGCGAGCCGAATACCGGGTGGCCATCGGTTGGGTTGGCACCAATCACCATGATGACATCGGATTTCATAATGGAGTCAAACGTCTGTGTGCCAGCGGATTCACCCAAGGTTTGCTTCAATCCATAGCCGGTCGGGGAGTGGCAGACGCGGGCGCAGGTATCGACATTGTTGTTGCCAAAGGCTGCCCGCACTAGTTTCTGTACTAGGTAAGTTTCCTCATTGGTACAACGGGACGAGGTGATCGCACCGATGGAGTTGCGCCCATGCTTGCCCTGAATGCGCTTGAGTTCGCTGGCAGCGTAGCTGATTGCTTCTTCCCAAGAGACTTCTTGCCATGGGTCGCTGATATGTTTGCGTATCATCGGCGTGGTGATGCGGTCGCGATGGGTGGCATAGCCCCAGGCAAAACGGCCCTTGACGCAGGAGTGGCCATGATTGGCACCACCGTTCTTGTCCGGCACCATGCGCACGACTTGCTCTCCCTTCATTTCGGCACGGAAAGAACAGCCGACGCCGCAATAGGCGCAAGTGGTGACCACACTATGCTCAGGCTGCCCATGCTCAACCACGGTCTTTTCTATCAGTGTCGCGGTAGGGCAGGCGGCAACGCAAGCACCGCAGGAAACGCATTCGGAATCCAGGAAGTTATCAAAATTGCCAGCCGCCACCTTGGAGTCAAAGCCGCGGCCTTGAATAGTCAGTGCAAATGTGCCCTGGGTTTCTTCACACGCACGCACGCAACGCGAGCACACAATGCACTTGGAAGCGTCAAACTGGAAGTAGGGGTTGCTGATGTCCTTGGGGGCGGCCAGGTGATTCTCACCTTCATAGCCATACCGTACTTCACGTAGGCCGACTGCTCCTGCCATGTCTTGCAGTTCGCAGTCGCCATTGGCAGAACAGGTCAGGCAATCCAGGGGATGGTCAGAGATATAGAGCTCCATGACGCCGCGACGGATGTCGGCTAGCTTGGCGGTTTGGGTGTGTACTTTGAGACCTTCATCCACCGGGGTCGTACATGAGGCAGGGTAGCCGCGCCTGCCCTCAATTTCCACCAGGCATAACCGACAGGAGCCAAAAGGCTCCAAGCTGTCGGTAGCGCAGAGTTTGGGAATGCTGACTCCTGCCTCCATGGCGGCACGCATGATCGATGTGCCTTTGGCGACGGTAATCTGTTTTCCGTCAATTTCCAGCGTGACTTGCTGCTCAGTTGTCCGGCTCGCTGGTGTGCCGTAATCCGCTTGCTTGTCCATCACTTTCTCCTCTAAAACTTCTTTGACAGGCTCCGGGTTTTTATTGGGGATGCCTGCCGCTATTCACTGCACTAACTCATGCCGCACGTTCCTTCTTGCTGATGCCAAAATCCTCGGGGAAATGGTTAAGCGCACTTAATACCGGATAAGGCGTCATGCCCCCTAACGCGCACAGCGAGCCATTCAACATGGTGTCGCTGAGATCGCGTACCAGGGCGATCTGCCTGGCGTGATCGGTGCCTGCGATGATCTTGTCCATGACCTCAACGCCGCGTGTGGAGCCGATGCGGCACGGCGTACATTTGCCGCAAGATTCAATCGCGCAGAATTCCAGTGCATAGCGCGCCATGTGGGCCATATCCACCGTGTCGTCAAAGGCGACGATGCCGCCGTGACCAAGCACTGCCCAGAGCTTGCTGAATGCTTCGTAATCGAGAGGTGTGTCGAATTGCGACTCAGGCAGGTAAGCGCCCAATGGCCCACCCACCTGTACCGCCTTGATTGGCCTGCCCGAGGCAGAGCCGCCGCCGTAATCGTAGAGTAACTCGCGCAGCGTCACGCCAAAGGCTTTCTCTACCAGCCCGCCGTGTTTGATATTGCCAGCGAGCTGGATGGGCAAGGTGCCGCGTGAGCGGCCCATGCCGTAATCGCGATAATAGGTGCTGCCTTTATCAAGAATGATGGGGATGCTGGCAAGCGAGATCACGTTATTGATCACGGTTGGCTTGCCAAATAGGCCCTCAATCGCGGGCAATGGTGGCTTGAAGCGAACCAGGCCGCGCTTGCCTTCCAGGCTTTCCAGGAGCGCAGTTTCTTCACCGCACACGTAAGCGCCGGCAGCTCTGCGTACTTCTAGGTAAAAATCGTATTCGCTACCGAGAATGCCGCGTCCGAGATAGCCCGATTCATAAGCGCTCTTGATGGCAAGGTTGAGCGCGGCGATAGAGTGGGGATACTCAGAGCGTACATAAATATAACCCTGGGTTGCACCGACAGCGATCCCGGCAATGGTCATGCCTTCGATCAGTACAAATGGGTCGCCCTCCATGATCATGCGGTCAGAAAAGGTGCCGGAGTCGCCTTCGTCGGCATTACAGACAATATATTTTTGCTCGGCTTGGGCATCCAGCACCGTTTTCCACTTGATGCCGGTCGGGAATGCAGCACCGCCGCGTCCACGCAGGCCGGAATCCGTGACTTGTTGTACGATGTCTTGCGGTGCCATGGTGATTGCATTGCGCAGGCCTTGATAGCCCTCATGGGCGATGTAGTCAGGTAGCGACACCGGGTCAGTAATGCCGACGCGGGCAAAAGTCAGGCGCTCTTGCTGTTTCATCCATGGCAGTTCTTCTGTCAGGCCTAAGCTGAGAGGGTGATTGCCACCATCAAGAAAATTGGCATCAAACAATGCACTGACTTGATCTTGCGTGACTGGCCCGTAAGCCATGCGTCCTTGCGGTGTGACAACTTCAACCAATGGTTCCAGCCAGAACATGCCGCGTGAACCATTGCGTACAATGTGTAATGGTATGTGGCGGGCCTCGGCTTCCTTGGCAATGGCGGCAGCAACTAGATTAGCGCCTAGAGAGAGTGCGCTGGAATCGCGCGGGATATAAACTGTTTTCATGATGCCCTCCTGGCGTTGGCGAGCAATTGCTCGACTTGCTGAGGACTGACGCGACCATAAATTTCATCGTCAAGCATGATGGCGGGGGAGCAGGCACAGTTGCCAAGGCAGTAGACAGGTTCTAGGGTGATGCTGCCATCGCTGGTGGTCTCGTGATAATCAATGCCCAGCGTGGACTTGACGTGAGATTCCAGTGCATTGCAACCCATGGCTTGGCAAGATTCAGCACGGCATACCTGCAATACATGCTTGCCTGGAGGGTGTGTGCGGAAATGGTGATAAAAGGACACCACCCCGTGGACTTCTGCAACAGAAAGATTCAGTGCCTTGGCGATATTGCCGTAGCACTCCTCTGGGATATAGCCTAAATCGTCTTGAATCGCATGCAACAAAGGCAGCAACGCACCAGCCATGTGTTGATGTGATTCGATGTGCGATTTAATGCGTGCCATCTGGTCATGCATTACTTTCTCCTCGAATCCATATTCACTACGGACTACGTTATTGTTATTGCTTCTACTGCTTATAGTACGAACTATATACCGAATTGTACACAGTAGGGCAGCAAAAAACCTGATATGGAAAATGGCTATTCCTAGCTTTATATAACGGATTTCCCACCGTCAATAAAATATCCAAAGGCGGCTGTACCCATTGTGGCTATACCTGTATGTCTGTGCCTATAAGACAGTTGGATGTGATGATAGTTTGGGGAATAAAAAAGCCCTGTTGTGTAGAACAGGGCTTAGGAAGATATAACTGTATGGCCTAAAGGTCGAAAATCTTACCTGGGTTCATGATGCCATTGGGGTCGAATACTTTCTTGAGTTCTCGCATGTAGCCGATTTCAATTGGGTCACGGGTGTAGGCAAGGTAATCTTTCTTGGTCATGCCAACGCCGTGTTCTGCTGAAATGGACCCGTTGTATTTCTGTACGGTTTCAAAGACAAATTGGTTGACGACCTTGCACTTCTCGAAGAACTCATCCTTGCTTAGGTTCGCAGGCTTAAGGATGTTTAGGTGCAGATTGCCATCGCCAATATGACCAAACCAGCAGACTTCAAAGTCTGGGTAATTGGCGCTGACCACGGCATCAATATCTGCAATGAATGCAGGCACGTGGGTGATTAGCACCGAGATGTCGTTCTTGTAGGGTGTGAACGGCGCGATGGTTTCAGAGATGCCTTCGCGCAAATGCCATAATGCCTGGGCCTGCGCTTGCGACTGGCTCATGACGCCATCGAGGATCCAGCCTTGTTCCATGCAGTGCTCGAAGATGCTCATGGCATCATCCACCACCGCTTCAAAACGGCCTTCAAATTCCAGTAGTACATAGAGTGGTGACTCTGTATCAAATGGGCGTGCCGCGTGACCATGGGCCAAGACTTTTTCCAGGGCCACCTGGTTGAAAAATTCGAATGCCGTGAGGTCGATGCGTTGCTGAAAGGCATGCAGGATGGGCATGACGGCAGCAAAATCTGGCACGCTCAACACCAAGACTTTCAAGTCTTGTGGTGCGCGTGTGAGCTTGATCTCAGCTTCGGTGACGATACCCAATGTACCTTCTGAGCCAATAAAGAGTTGGTGCAATGCATAGCCCGTAGCGTTTTTGATCATGCCCTTGTTTAGGTGTAGTACATCGCCCTTGCCGGTGACCACCGTGAGGCCTAATACCCACTCACGTGTCATGCCGTAGTGAATGACCTTGATGCCACCGGCATTGGTGCCAATGTTTCCACCCATCTGGCTGGAGCCAGCTGCGGCAAAATCCACGGGGTAATAAAGCCCTTGCTGCTCGGCGTATTGTTGCAACTGCTCGGTCACTACTCCAGCTTGTATCTTGACGAGGCGATCAGCAGGCAGGAAATCCAGCACCTTGTTCATGCGATCCAGGCTGATGACAATTTCACCATTGGTAGCCACGGCACCAGCAGAAAGCCCGGTGCGACCACCACTCGGGGTGACCGGGATATTGTATTTGTTAGCAAGCTTGACGATGGCCTGTACTTCGTCGGTGCTGCCAGGAAACACGATGACGGAAGGCTTAGGCTCGAAATGCTTGGTCCAGTCTACACCCCAGGTCTTGAGGCTGTCTTCATCTGTTTTGACGCGTTGTTCGCCCACGATGGCGTGCAGTTGTTGCAGCAGTGCTGGTGGAAGGCTGGCTGGAGCATTCATTCAATGTGACCCTGGAAATAGCAGTGAAAAATTTATTGCAAGATTGTCAACGATCGGGCGATCTGGTGAGTTATTCTAGCAGCTTTTACAATTGATATTGATTCCCGATCTCAGTTTTATCTTTGCTGGTTTGATCATGAGGCAGTTCAGGCTGTATCCCTTGCTTCATCAGGGTTTAATAAGTCTGCTGCTATGCTAGGATGACTGATTTTTGGCCTTTTCTCGGAGCTGTAATGACCCAACAATTATCCCTGCCAAAAGACAAGATCCGCTTTCTGTTGCTTGAAGGTGTGCACCAGAATGCGGTTGAAGTGTTGAATGCCGCAGGCTATCACAACATTGATTATCGCAAGACTGCACTGGATGAAGATGTCCTGATCGAGGCGATCAAGGATGTGCACTTTATCGGCATCCGCTCCCGCACCCAGATCACCACCAAGGTGCTGGATGCTGCCAATAAGCTGACCGCCATCGGCTGCTTCTGCATCGGTACCAACCAGGTTGATCTGGATGGTGCGCTGGAGCGAGGCATCCCGGTATTCAATGCACCTTATTCCAATACCCGCTCTGTGGCTGAGTTGGTGCTGGCCCAGACTATACTGCTGTTGCGCGGCATTCCCGAGAAGAATGCCTTGGTGCACAAGGGCGGCTGGACAAAATCGGCAGAGGGTTCATTTGAAGCACGTGGCAAGACCCTGGGCATTGTGGGTTACGGTTCTATCGGTTCGCAATTGTCCGTATTGGCGGAAAGCCTGGGCATGAAGGTGATCTACTTCGACGTGATTGCCAAGCTGCCATTGGGCAATGCGCGCCAGGTTGGTTCCATGGAAGAGTTGCTGTCGCAGGCGGATGTGGTGTCGTTGCACGTGCCTGAGTTGCCTTCCACCATGAACATGATGCGTGCGGAACAGTTCGCCCAGATGAAAAAGGGTGGCATTTTTATCAATGCGGCGCGCGGTACCTGCGTAGATATTGACGCCTTGGCAAATGCCATTGATTCCAAGCACCTTGCTGGTGCGGCCATTGACGTGTTCCCGGTTGAGCCTAAGGCGAACGATGAAGAGTTCCTTTCACCGTTGCGCACTTTCGAGAATGTCATTTTGACGCCTCACATTGGTGGCTCTACCCAGGAGGCGCAAGCCAATATCGGCATTGAGGTTGGCGAGAAGTTCGTGCGTTATTCCGATGCGGGTTCTACCGTGACAGCGGTGAATTTCCCCGAAGTTGCCATTCCGCAACAGCCTGGTACGCATCGCTTATTGCATATCCATCGCAATGTCCCGGGCGTATTGTCTGCGGTGAACAGCTTGTTTGCGCGTAATAACATCAATATTGCCGCGCAAAGCATGATGACCAAGGGCGATATCGGCTACATGATCATGGATGTAGAAGCCTCAGCCTCCAACGCTGCCATTGAGGCCTTGCAGACCGTGGAAGGTACTTTGCGTACACGCGTGCTGTACTAGGCTTTAAGCACTACTTTGCTTTAAGAACAGTTTGCAACAGCGCTTTATTTGATGCCCCTTCATTCTGGTTGCCAGAATGAAGGGGGCAGTGTTAAACAAGACACCTGTATCTTATTTCTTCCTCGGATCATCCTTGGGGTTGGAATAGCTAATATCCCAAGGCCCTGTGGCAATCAGTTCGACGATGGTTTCCTCTTTTTCGGTCCATACGTAATGCGCATGGCCGGCGGGCAACACAAAGCTTTCTCCTACCTTCAGCGTTTCACCCTTGTTCTTATCCAGGACTTCGCCCATACCATTGCCAAGTTTGCCCTTGAGCACGGTGATGACTTCGGTATAAGGGTGGGTATGTGCCGGGATAGGGTAGTTGGGGGGGAATTTCAGCCAGGCGATAAATACCCCTGGCTTGGATGGATCGCCGAGAATGAGGGCACTCTTGGCACCTTTAGGCAGAAGGGATTCGTCTTTCCAAGTGATGTTGGCCGCTTTGTAAGACTGCATCTTGTCTGCCGTCATACGCTCAATCTGATCCCCTGCTTGTGCGCTCAAGGTTGTCAGAGCAAGACACAGGGTGATGAATATGGATTTCATTGCTACTCTCCTCTATTTGATGAATGCACGCTTTACAGGTGCTAAACAGTTTTTACAAGAACGAATGAAGCTGGACATAATGCAATGAGTCTTGAGCCCTCCTTTTGTTATTGAGCTGACTTGATCAGCGTTTGCACCAAGCTGTGCGCGTGCTGAATGGATGGATTGCCTTGTTGCTGGCGTCCCGTGATTGAGGTGCCTTCTATAACCAAGGCCAACTGCAGGGCTAGTACTTCTGCTTGCTTGATGCCAGCACGTGTTGCCAAGCTGGCAATCTGCTCGCGTAATTGCCTGGAGAATTCTTTTGCAGTTTGGTTGACCGGGTTATCGTGCTGTGGAAATTCAACTTCGGCATTCAATGAGGCAAACCCCTTGAAATCCTGATCGGCAATGACATCCAGCAGTTGCTGCACCAAAGACTCTAGCTCAGCCAGTGCATTTTCCTGTTGCGATGATGCAGCAAGTTTCTTCCAGAGCTTGGCATCCTGTTCGCGCAGATACTCGATGATCAGCAACTCCTTGGATTTGAAATATTTGTAGAGCGTGACCTTGGCGACCTGTGCCTGGGCGGCAATATTGTCTACGCTGGTGGAGTTGAAACCCTGGCGCGAGAAAAGATCGCCTGCGGCTTCGAGAATGTAATCGCGCATTCTAGATGACATATAAATCCTTATATCCTTGAGATAAATCGTTGCTTGATCTGGGCCTTGGGGTAGCACTCCCAGGCACGTTGTTGTTCATACCAGGCCAGGAAATTGGCTAGCTTTTGGTTATCGATATTAGGGTTGCCGGATAACCTGGAATGCGCTACCTCTAGATAGACCGGTATCTGTTCCTTGGGCATGCTAAAGAAATTGGGGGTAGGACAGGTGCCAGCTTCCATGCTTTTGCGCAGCGCAAACGCCTTGAGCAACAAGTCCGGCGCTATGCTTGTGGTGACGAGCTCGTCGCCAGCATCCTGCTGAGCATAGTGGTTAGCAGGGGGCAGAGGATGAGGCCAGAAATGCATGGCCAATATCACGGTGGCCAGGCCTGCTGCGGCATAACCACTAGTGCGTATGGCTTGATTCAGTCTTGCCATCCGGGGAGGTTTCGCTTGTGTGATGACTGCGCTGGCAGCACTTTGCGCGGCTTGTAGTGCCCCCATTCCGGGATTGCGTAACTCCTCTGCGATAGCACCTTGCAGCAGGATCATCATCTGGCTCACGACCACTGAAGGATGCCGTAGCTTGGCCATGGTGGCTAATGAGAGCAGGTGGGCAGTGAGTGTTGGGCAGGCATGCAATAGATCCGGGTTGTTGGCGTGCGCTTGATAGACAGCTGTGCGCACGCCAGGGGCCTGTAGCCAGGTTTCCAGCAAGTTGTACAAGGCGAGCATCTTGGCACTAGGTTGAGTGCCAGCTTGCTCTATCATGCGAATCAGCCAGGCACTATTGAGAAATTCGATCATGTGGCGTTTCCAGTGTGAATTGCAATGTTCAGGGTGTTATATCTATGCAGTTTATTTTGCTGTCTGCAATGCGTATCTTTGGCTGCAATTTGCGTGCTACTTTTTAACATCAAGCGCATCTAAGCGCTGTTTCACCACTTGGGCTAGCTTCTCAGCTGTGCGTATGGTGGTGCGCTCATCTGTCCATGAACTTTCCAGTTGTGCGGAATTGGACACCACTACAGTCTTGGTGTTGACATCGACGATGATCAGCCGGGGGTAGACAAACAAATAGGTAGGCTTGAGTGCTACACCTATTACTAGGTAGTCAGCCCCCATGTCTTTATTAAGCTCGATAGCGGTGTCCACATTGTCGTAAAGATAAGTGGGGGAATGTTTCTCGATTTCTGCTTGTACCTTCGTGTCTACAGGCAACACATTTATTCCCTGATTCTTCAGGCTTTCCTTGAATGTGGTTGACAGCAAGGCGATGCGCTTGAGCTCTTCAGGCGCATTGGGCAGGTCGGTCATATCATCCAGTTCAAAGGCCAGGACGATGACTCTGGGGCCTGCGTTGGCGGCTGAGGAAATGAAAACACTTAGGAGTAAGAGTGCTTTCAGTAATTTCAACAGTGAGTGCATTGATTCTCCATGATGAAACAAGCGAGCGCAGCGAAATAGTACAAATGACAATACTAAACTGTTTAGTATGAATATGTACTAAATAGTACACTTTTGAAAAATGTTTGCAAGGAAGTATTAAGAATTCAATACGGATAGTGGGTAGGAAGAATTTAAAAAGTGAGATGGAAAATGTGTTGTCTGAATCTGACATTGTGTGCTGCATGGTTTGCACTAGGCGTAGAAGTGCTAGTTTTTACTGTATTGCTAGGTAGGTGACACGTGAGGGAAGCAAGCGATTAATCAAGCAAAGCTATCTATGTATCTTGGCTGAAACGTCTGCAGATGAAGTCGAGAGCCCTAATGCTGCGACAGGGCTATCACTGTGGTGGGGAGAGGTCTATGCTGGCAGAGTAATGCGGCAGGCACCTGGCTTGGCCCATACGGGCATGAGCTGAAATTGTGTTGGTGTGACTGGGTGCCTGGTCATGTAAATCCAGGGCAAACAGCAACATTCACGGAGGTCGTGCCTTCTGTCTACCCTGGGCAGGATAGGCTACATCCCTATGTAGGTTGGGCCACCGCCACCTTCGGGTGTGCGCCAATTGATGTTCTGCAATGGGTCCTTGATGTCGCAGGTTTTGCAATGAATGCAATTGGCGGCATTGATTTGAAGGCGTGGGTTGCCTTCGGTAGTGACGATTTCATAGACGCCCGCCGGGCAATAGCGTTGTTCAGGTGCATCGTATTGCGGCAGGTTGATATCAATTGGAATGCTTTGATCACGCAGCACCAGGTGGCAGGGTTGGTCTTCCTCATGCATGACATTGGTGAGGTAGACCGACGATAGCTTGTCGAAGCTTACTACGCCATCAGGTTTTGGGTAGGCGATCTTGGGGCTGGAGGCGGCAGGCTTCAGGCTTTCATGATCTGCTTTGCCATGCTTAAGCGTCCATGGCGTGGTGATGCCGAACGAAGCCAGCCACATTTCCATGCCGCCGAAGATGCTACCAAGGATGTTGCCGAAGCGTGAGAGCGCTGGCTTGACGTTGCGCACGGCTTCCAGGTCTTTCCAAATCCAGGAGGCGCGGATTTTTTCTGGGTAACTTTCCAGTGTGGCACCGATTTTTTCCTGTGCCAGAGCCTCCACGACTGCTTCTGCCGCAAGCATGCCGGACTTCATGGCGTTATGCGAACCCTTGATGCGCGGTACATTCATGAAGCCAGCAGTGCAACCGATCAATAAGCCGCCGGGGAAGGCTAGGCGTGGGATGGATTGCAGACCGCCCTCGGTGAGGGCGCGGGCGCCATAGCTGATGCGCTTGCCGCCTTCCAGCAGCGGGCGGATGGCAGGGTGCGTCTTGAAACGCTGGAACTCGTCAAACGGGCTCAGGTGCGGGTTGCTGTAGTTAAGGTGCACCACGAAGCCGATAGCAACGGTGTTTTCCTTGAGGTGATAGATGAACGAGCCGCCACCCGTGCTGTTATCCAGCGGCCAGCCCTGTGAATGAGTGACCAGGCCAGGTTGTGATTTCTCTGGTGCAATCTGCCAGATTTCCTTGAACCCTATGCCGAATTTCTGTGGCTCGGACAGGGCGCGTAGCTGGAAGTGCTCGGTGAGGTCTTTGGTTAACGAGCCGCGCGCGCCCTCGGCAAACAGCGTGTAATGCGCACGTAATTCCATGCCCAGCGCAAAGCCTGGCTTTTCGTTGCCTTGCTTGTCGCGACCCATATCGCCAGTGATCACGCCTTGTACTGCACCAGCTTCGTCATAGATGACTTCTGCGGCGCTGAAGCCTGGGTAAATTTCCACACCCAGTGCTTCGGCCTGCTCACCCAGCCAGCGGCATACATCACCCAGGCTCACAATGTAATTGCCATGGTTATTCATGAGTGGCGGAATCAGCTTGGTGGGAATCTGCCAGCTTTTTTCCTGGCCCAAGACCAAGAAGTGATCATCCGTGACTGGTGTGTGCAGGGGAGCCCCTTTTTCTTTCCAATCGGGGATTAGTTCGTTGAGGGCAATCGGGTCGATCACAGCGCCGGACAAGATGTGAGCGCCTACCTCGGCGCCTTTTTCCAGCACGCAGACGCTGATTTCACGCGCTTGCTCCAGTGCCAGTTGCTTGATGCGGATCGCGGCAGAAAGCCCGGAAGGACCTGCGCCGACGATCAGTACGTCATAATTCATTACATCGCGTTGCATGCTAAAACTTTCATGGAATATACGGTATGTTGATTTCGTCACTGCGCCGCACATCGCGGGTCAGCAGTCGACAATGATTTAAGAATGCGCGTACTGCAGCTGTCTGGTATTTTTTCTTATGCCAGACAAACATGAACTGGCGTTTCAAGTCCAGTTCGGGGGTTGCCAATGCCACCAGATTGCCCCGGGCAATATCATCCTTGAGGGCGAGGCGGGAAATGCAGGCCAGGCCAATGCCGGATTCGACTGCACGTTTGATGGCTTCGGTATGCTCCAGCACCATGCGTACGTCCAAGCGGCTTTGATGGTGGCGCAAGGCATGATCAAAGGTTTCCCGCGTGCCTGAGCCTTGTTCGCGCAATACCCAGCTTGAGGTGAGCAGTTCATCCAGGCTGGCGCTGCCTTGTTTGGCAAGTGCATGCTGTGGTGAGCAGAATACGGTTAACTCATCTTCTATCCATGGCTCTACTTGCAAGTCTGGGTGATGGCAATTGCCCTCTATCAGGCCAAGGTCAAGATCATACTGGGCAACCTGTTGCATTACCGAGTTTGTATTCTGCACGTGCAATTGTACTTGGCAATCCTGATGCTGCTTCATGAATGAGCCGATCAGCAGGGTTGCGAGGTAGTTGCCTATGGTTAGCGTGGCCCCCACTTTTAGCAAGCCAAAGGTGGATTTTCCCTGTAAAATACTCTCTATTTCAGTGGCTCGGGAAAGCACCTCGGCTGCCATTGGCAGCAGGCTGCGGCCTAGCTCATTGAGTTTCAGCACTTTACCCATGCGGTCAAACAGTTTGCAGTCAAACTGTCGTTCCAGTTCGGCAAGTGCAGTGCTGGCAGCCGATTGCGACAAAGACAAATCCTCGGCCGCTCGTGACACATTCTCCAGGCGTGCAATGGCAACAAACACTTCTAGTTGTCGTAGGGTATGCTTCACCTGAGAATGATTCTCATATCGATATAATAGATATGTGATATACTGATAATTGATTTAACAGATATTTTACCGCTGATTAAAATACGCGGCAAATGATGGAGTGGGATCACAATATGAAAGTGTTAGTTGCGGTAAAGCATGTGGTGGATTACAACATCAAGCCACGCGTCAAGGCTGATGGATCTGATGTGGATATCGCCGGGGTGAAGTTGAGTATCAACCCGTTCGATGAAATCGCCGTGGAAGAGGCGATACGCCTGAAAGAGCGTGGCATCGCGACTGAGGTGGTGGCTGTCACAATTGGCAAGACCAATAGTCAAGATAGCTTGCGCCATGCGCTGGCGATGGGTGCCGACAAGGCTGTATTGATTGAGACTGATGTCGAAATGCAGCCATTGGCAGTGGCCAAGCTGTTGAGGTCAGTTATCGAGCGTGAGCAACCTGGTTTGATCATTCTGGGTAAGCAGGCTATCGATGATGATCTGGGCCAGACCGGCCAGATGCTGGCGGCCTTGATCAACGCTGGCCAAGGCACATTTGCCTCTGTTATTGATGTGAAGGGTGATGAGATCGAGGTGACGCGTGAAGTCGATGGTGGTACCGATGTCGTGGCACTCAAGCTACCAGCCGTGGTGACGACTGACTTACGCCTTAATGAACCGCGTTTCATCAAGCTACCAGCGTTGATGATGGCAAAGAAAAAACCAATTGAGACCATCAAGGCGGCAGAGCTTGGCATTGATATCAATCCGCGCCTCAAGCAGCACAAGGTGGCTGATCCTGAGGCGCGCAAGCCTGGCATCAAGGTCGCCAATGTTGCTGAACTCGTCGAAAAACTACGTCTTGCGGAAGTCCTGTAATGAGTATCCTGATTCTCGCCGAACACGACGGCAAACACATCAAGCAATCCACTCGCCAGGCAGTGACCGCTGCTGGCGCATGGCAATTGCCTATCCATCTTTTGGTTATTGGTGCCAATACGGCTGAAATCGCCGCGCAAGCGGCTGGTATTGCTGGTGTTGCCAAGGTATTGCAAGCCGATGCTGACCACTTTGCACATCCATTGGCTGAGGATGTCTCTGCCTTGTTGGTACAGCTGGGTAAAGATTACAAAGCCATTCTTTCCGCTCACACGGCATTCAGCAAGAGCGTACTGCCACGTGTGGCAGCATTGCTTGATGTTGGTATGGTGTCTGATGCCATCAGTATTACGGCTCCTGCTACTTATGTGCGCCCGATCTATGCCGGCAATGTGCTGGCGACAGTGGAAAGTAGCGATGCAATCCAGGTCGTGACTATTCGTGCAACCTCGTTTGTAGCTGCTGCTGATGGCGGTAGTGCGGAAGTAGCGGCAACTGCCTCACCTGCGGCGACTGGACTCAGTCGCTGGGTCAAGGAAGACAAAAATGTCTCTGACCGCCCTGAGCTGTCCTCAGCGCGGGTTGTTGTTTCCGGTGGGCGTAGTCTGGCGGAGCGTTTCAACGAGCTTCTTGAGCCGCTTGCCCACCGTTTCGGTGGTGCATTGGGTGCGACTCGTGCCGCCGTTGATGCAGGCTTTGCCCCCAATGACATCCAGGTCGGCCAAACGGGTACTATCGTGGCGCCAGAGCTGTATTTCGCGATCGGTATTTCCGGTGCGATGCAACACTTGGCCGGGATGAAGGACAGCAAGATCATCGTGGCCATCAACCACGATCCCGATGCGCCTATCTTCCAGTATGCAGATTACGGCCTGGTGGCAAACCTGTTTGATGCCGTGCCCGAGCTGACACAGGCTCTGAACCAATAATATTCAAAATCGTAAAGAGAATAGAATCTACATGAGTGCATTCAATACCGAGAAAGTCCTGAGCGTTAAGCACTGGAACGACAGCTTGTTCAGCTTTACCACCACCCGCAATGACGCTTTGCGCTTCGAAAACGGTCAGTTTGTGATGATTGGCCTGCAAGTCGATGGCAAGCCGCTGATGCGTGCTTATAGTATCGCCAGCCCCAATTATGCTGAGCACCTCGAGTTCTTCAGCATCAAGGTGCCGAATGGCCCGCTGACTTCACGCCTGCAACACTTGCAAGTTGGGGATGATCTGCTGGTGAGCCGCAAGCCAACAGGTACGTTGTTGTTGTCTGACTTGAAGCCAGGCAAGCACCTTTACCTGCTTTCCACTGGTACAGGTTTGGCTCCTTTCATTTGCCTGATTCAAGATCCTGAAATCTACGAGCGTTTTGAAAAAGTGATTTTGGTACATGGCGTGCGTCATGTGAACGATTTGGCTTACGAAGAGTTCATCACCAAAGAATTGCCGGAAAACGAATTCTTCGGTGAGCAGGTCAAGAACCAGTTGATCTACTACCCTACCGTGACGCGTGAAGAGTTCCGTAACCAGGGCCGTCTGACCGACCTCATGGAAAACGGCAAGCTGTTCGCCGATATTGGCCTGCCACCACTCAACCCCGAGACTGATCGCGCCATGTTGTGCGGTAGCCCGCAAATGCTGATTGATACCTGCAAGGTGCTGGACGCTGGTGGCTTGAAGATTTCCGAGCGTATTGGTGATGTGGCTGATTACGTGATCGAACGAGCGTTTGCAGAGAAGTAATCTTTAGCAGCCTTGTATCAAGCATCAATAGAAAGCTGGCATAGTGATATGCCAGCTTTTTTATTATCTAATGTCGAAGAAGGTGCACATGAATAGGGTATATCTCAGGCAGCCCCTGATGACGGATCAGGCCGAGTTTTTGGAAAAGGTACGTAATAGTTCCGGGTTACATGCAGCGTGGGTCAGCCCACCTGCTACTACTGAGCAATTTGGCTTGTATCTGGAGAAGAGGCACACGATCAATAGTGCTGCTTTTTTGATTTGTCATGCTGCTTCTGATGAAATTGTCGGTGTGGTGAATATCACCAACATTATTCTGGGGGCATTTTGTAGTGCCTACCTTGGCTATTACGCATTTGCGGGTTATGAGCGTCAGGGGCTCATGCAAGAAGGGTTGCTGAGCGTGATGACTCACGCTCGCGACAAGCTTGGTTTGCATCGTTTGGAAGCCAATATCCAGCCTGATAATGCGCCATCAATTGCTTTGGTGAAGAAATGCGGATTTTCTCTTGAGGGATATTCGCCGCAATATCTCAAGATTCACGGCCAATGGCGTGATCATGAGCGTTGGGCGGTTATTCTTTCAGCCAATTAGTGTTTGCCTCATTGTCATCGCATGCGCAAGGCATGATGCTGGCGAGTAAAAGCGCCTGCTACTAAGGTACCGGATAGCGCGGTGGTCCAGGTGGCGGCCCTGGTGGACGGCGGCGCTGCATATCCAGGTAGCGCATGTCGCCATCGCCGAAGAATTCCTTGATCAGAAAGTCCTCCAATCCGGCGCTGTCTTCCATGCGGGCGGAGAGTACGACCACACGTCCGAGTTGTCGCGATTCCCAGTTGAAGTCGCCCGAGTAGTGGCGGCGAATCAGCTCTATCATCTTGCGCACGGTAGCGCGCTGGATGTCTTCGCCTGCCTTGGCTTCAATCTGGAACACTTCACGCTTGGCGGTACTGAAATCGTTGATCCAGCCACGGAACTCGAACGTGGAGGTGTAATTGCTCATGCTGAGGATACGGAACACCCCGCTTGCACCTGAGGACAGGTTCTTCTTGATGGTTTCGTCGCGCTTTTCTTCTTCTGAGAGTGAGCGGTTGCCTGATTCACGCTGCGCGCGCTGGTTTTCCATCATGGCGGCATAGTTGCTGTCAGTGGAGCTGCGGTATTCGCGCATCGCATTCATGTATGAAGCCATATCTGAATATTGCGATGGATCGGGTGCCTGCTGGCGTGGCGGCGTTGGCACAGGTGCTGGAGCCGGGGTGGGCCTTTCTACGGGTTGCGGCACCGGTTTGTCTTTGCCTGTAATTACCTTGGGCTGCTTGCTGGATGGGCGTGGCTGTTTCTGTGTCTTACTAGGTTTTGCCACCGGTGGTGGTGCAGAGGCTGGTGGTGGTGCCATCTCCTGTTGTGGCTTTTTCTCGGGCTGAGCCAAGCTGACTACCAGCTCTTTTTGTCCGCCTTCCTTGTCGGCTTCTTCCCCTTGGTCCATGGTGGGCATAATGAAACCAAAGAACAAGATCAGGTGCAGAATTAGCGAGAAGATCAGTGCATACAGCGTACGGCGACTGATGCGAAACTCGATAAATTGCTCGTGGTCAGCAGGTGTTTCCCAAGGGAGATTGGCTGTGCCGGGCTGAGAGGGCGCCTTGCCGAAATGGCTCGTAATCCATGCAGTGATATGGCGAAACAGGCGCGGTGCAGCCACGGTAAATGTAGTCCGGGGTTCTTGGGTTGATTAGTTGGGGTTGAGGCTTGCCAGTGAGCGGTTGACGGCAATATAAGAGCCCAGCCAACCCAGCACAATAGCGCATGCGATTACTCCCAGGCTGATTTCCCAGCCGGGTAACACTAAGATGAAGCTGCTGCCATAAAGTTCTGCCAAATCGGCCACAGAGTGGTTAAAGATTGTAAGGATGCCGTTGACGAACCCGAGTCCAAGCAGACTGCCGCCAAGGCCATACAGCGTGCCGGCATAAAGGAAGGGGCGGCGGATGAAGCCATCGGTGGCACCGATCAGCTTGCTGACTTCAATCTCTTCGCGCTGGGTGGCAATTTGCAACCGAATGGTATTGCCAATGATGGCGATCAGGGCAAACCCAAGCAGGCAAGAAAGTATCCCAACGGCTTTCTTGCCTAGCTGTAGCACAGCATAAAGGCGCTTTGCCCAATCTGCATCTGCCAGCACATGTTCTACCCCTGGCCAGCCCTCGATTTCATGTTGTAACCGGGAAATCGCGTCTGGCGAATGATCTTTGGGCTCGATAAAAAAGGCATCTGGCAGGGGATTTTTCTCCAGCTGGCTGGCGACGCTTTGCGCTTCTTGCATCTCTTTCCACGCAGTATCCCTGCTGACAAACTGCTGTTTTGCGATACCTGGATGCTGCTCCAGCTTTTTCTTGAAGTCCTGCAATGCGGCTGATGTCACATCCAGCTTCATGAAGACGCTGATCTGTGGTTCGTTCTTGACCTCACCTGCCAGTTGGTTGAGGTTGTCGATCACGACGTAGAGAATGGCTGGAAGGCTCAGCGCGATACCAATCACGCTCCATATCATGATGGTGGAGAGCTTGTTGCGCATGATGCGCGACAAAACGAGACGCCAGACCTGGGTGTGCTGGTTGATCCAGTGTTTCATGATACCGAGAGCTTTCCATGATCAAGGTGCAGGATTTTTGCCGGGATATTCTGAATGCTGTGCGCATCGTGCGTAGCGATAATCACGGTAGCGCCAACTTGCTGAAACGCGCGGAATAGCGTCATGATGTCAGTGGCGTATTCCTCGTCGAGATTGCCGGTGGGCTCGTCCGCGATGAGGATCGCAGGACGGCTGACCACGGCGCGAGCAATCGCCAGCCGTTGCTGCTCTCCGCCGGACAAGGTGACCGGGATAGCTTTTTCCTTGGCAAGTAACCCTACTTTATCGAGTGCAGCACGGATGCGCTTGGCAGCTTCGTGGCCAGTGATGCCGTTGATGTAAAGCGGCAGGGCGACATTTTCGAAGCAGTTGCGATCATAAAGCAGCTTGTGATCCTGGAATACCAGGCCGAATTTGCGGCGCAGGTAGGGCAGCATGCGCGGACGCAGCTTGCTGATGTTCTGGTTGCCTATCAATACGGTGCCACTGGTCGGACGCTCTATGCCTGCCATCAGTTTGAGCAAGGTGCTCTTACCCGCGCCGGAATGGCCGGTGACGAATACCAGCTCGCCTGGCTCAATGGCAAAAGTCACATTGCGCAAGATATCGTCGCTGCCGCGGTAACGCTTGTTGACCTGGTCGAAACGTATCATGCGCGCCTAGTTTCCTTTTGCTGGTTATTCAAACAATGCATCAATAAACTCGCTGGCCTTGAACGGGCGCAAATCGTCAATCGACTCGCCTACGCCAATATAGCGGATAGGAATCGGACGAGATTGAGCAATCGCTGCAATGACGCCACCCTTGGCAGTCCCATCCAGCTTGCTCAATACCAGCCCTGTGACGCCTAAGGCATCGTCAAACGCTTTTACCTGGGTGACGGCATTTTGTCCGGTGTTGGAATCCAGCACCAACAGTACCTCGTGCGGCGCGCCAGGCAAGGCTTTATCGATTACGCGCTGCACCTTGCGGATTTCTTCCATCAGGTTGAGCTGGGTGGGCAAGCGGCCTGCGGTGTCTGCCAGCACAATGTCGATGCCCTTGGCCTTGGCGGAATTCACGGCATCAAAAATCACGGCAGCCGGGTCGCCGCTTTCCTGGGCAACGACATGCACATTGTTGCGTTCGCCCCAGGCTTGCAACTGTTCACGTGCTGCGGCACGGAAGGTATCGCCTGCCGCGATCAGTACTGACTTGCCTTGCGCCTGGAACAGGTTGGCAAGCTTGCCTATCGTGGTGGTCTTGCCAGCGCCATTAACGCCAGCCAGCATGATGACGAAAGGTTTTGCCGTCGTGCTGTCTAGTGGCTTTTCCAGCGGGGCCAGCAGTTCCAGCAAGGATTGCTTGAGTGCTTCCTTGAGCTGGCTGGTGTCGTTGAGGTTCTGGCGCTTGACACGGGTACGAATCTGCTCAAGCAGTGCCTGAGTTGCTGCGATGCCGACATCGGAGGTGAGGAGGATAGTTTCCAGCTCCTCATAGACATCCTCATCAATCTTGCCGCCACCAAACAGGCTTGCCAGTTGCAGGCCCAATTGGCTGCGGGTCTTGGCCAAGCCGCGCTTGAGTCGCTCTGTCCAGCTCAGGGTGGGTTTTTCCTGGGTGGGTACCTGAGGTGTGACTGGCGCTATTTTCTCCGGTTCAGGAGCTGGCACAGGCGGGGTTTTATCTTTTTTGAAAAAATCGAACATGGAGTGTGTTTTTAGCAATAAGCCGATATTTTAAAGCAAAACAAGGCGCTTGCACTGGCATAAGCGGGATATTCTAGGCATATCTTCAAGTATTTTGCCCAGCCGTCATTGGCTTGCTACATCTCTCATGCATATATGCCTCAGCTATAAGAACTAATGCTGAAACGGCTGGGTCAGAGCATGGTTGTATGACAGGTTGTTGTCATCTGGAACTTGGTAGCGCTGGTGGTGCAGGCAATCAGGCACTGCCGCTATAATGCATGAATAATGCGGCTAAAGGAGAATCGCAAGGTGTTTATTCGAGGAGTGTGGCTGGCACTGGCATTGATGCCAATCGCCGCCCAGGCAGCAGATACGCATGAGTTCAAGCTCGATAATGGCATGCGCGTTATCGTGCAGGAGGATCACCGGGCGCCGGTCGTGGTATCGCAAGTATGGTATCGCGCAGGCAGCGTGGATGAGGTTAACGGCAAGACCGGTGTTGCGCATGTGCTGGAGCACATGATGTTCAAAGGCACCAAGGCGGTGCCGCCAGGGCAATTCTCGCGCTTGATAGCCGCGGCGGGGGGGCGTGAAAATGCCTTTACCGGTACTGATTACACCGCTTATTACCAACAGCTGGAAAAGTCGCAATTGCCTCTGGCAATCAAGCTGGAGGCCGACCGCATGGCCAACTTGCAACTGACCAAGGAGGAGTTCTCCAAGGAAATCAAGGTGGTGATGGAAGAGCGCCGCTGGCGTACCGATGACAAGCCACAGGGCATGCTCAATGAGCAATTCAGTGCCGTAGCCTATCAGGCGCACCCTTATGGCCGTCCTATTGTTGGCTGGATGAATGATCTCGAGAACATGACGGTAGAAGATGCTCGCGAGTGGTACCAGACCTGGTACACGCCCAGCAACGCCATCCTGGTGGTGGCGGGCGATGTGGATGCACAAGCCGTACTCAAGTTGGCCAAGCAGCATTTTGGCGTAATCAAGCCACATGCTCTGCCTGCACGCAAACCACAGCTTGAGCCGCAGCAGATAGGCGAGCGCCGCCTGGTCGTGAAGGTGCCGGCCGAGCTGCCTTATGTGCGCCTGGGTTTTCATGTGCCGGTGTTACGGGATGCCGACAAAGACTGGGAGCCTTATGCCCTGGAAATCCTCGCCGGTGTGCTGGATGGGAATGCCTCGGCACGCTTGAATCAAAACCTCGTACGTCAACAGCAGCTTGCTGTCGATGTAGGCGCTGGGTATGACCTGATTCAACGGGGACAAGTGGGCTTGTTCGAGCTGGAAGGTACCCCAAGCGAAGGCAAGACTGTAGTTGAGCTGGAAGCCGCGCTGATTAATGAAGTGGAGCGTATCAAGCAGGATGGTGTTACTGAGGAAGAGTTGCAGCGCGTCAAGGCGCAGGTGATTGCCGCTGATGTGTACCAGCGTGATTCCGTGTTCTACCAGGCCATGCAGATTGGCCGGCTGGAGACTACCGGCTTTTCATGGCGCACGTTGCAAACTTACCCTGCCAAGTTGCAGGCGGTAACGCCACAGCAGGTGCAGGAGGTGGCGCGTAAATACCTGGTCAGGGACAGCATGACCGTTGCCACGCTAGACCCACAACCGATAGACCCCAATGCAAAACCAAAAGGCAAGCCACATGCGCATTAATCTTTCCCTTGTCCGGCGCGCGCAGCAGGCGCTCGTCGTTGCTGCTGGGCTGGTTGCCCTGCAAGCCCATGCTGCCCTTAACATCCAGCACTGGCAAACCAGTCAGGGCAGTGAAGTGTATTTTGTCGAGAATCATGACCTGCCCATCATTGATATCAGCACCAATTTTGCCGCAGGCAGTGCACGCGATGCTGGCAAGCCAGGCCTGGCAGGCATTACACGCTATCTCATGACCTTGGGGGCTGGTGGCCTGACCGATCAACAGATTTCCAATGGCATGGCGGATGTTGGTGCGGTGCTCGGGGGTGAGCTGGATGCAGACCGTGCAGCCCTCAAGCTGCGTACCTTGAGCAGCGTGCGCGAGCAGAATGCTGCATTAGATATCTATACCAAGATACTGCACCAACCTGATTTCCCCCAGGCTACGCTGGCACGTGAAAAGGCGCGCATCATTGCAGGCCTGAAGGAAGCCGCTACCCAGCCAGCGAGCATTGCCAATCGCGCCTTGCTGAAAGCCTTGTATGGCAATCATCCATATGCGGTGGACGAAGAGGGCGAACCTGAGTCGGTCAATGCATTGGCTGCAGCAGATTTGCAGCAGTTCTATCGCCAATACTATGGCGCAAAGAATGCCGTGATTGCCTTGATGGGCGATATGACGCCGGAGCAAGCCAAGGCTATCGCCGAGCGTATTTCCGCTGGCTTGCCTGATAGTCCTGCCGTTGCCGAGCTGCCGGAAGTGAGTTATCCGCAGGCTGCGGTGGAGCGCCGTATTCCACACCCTGCCAGCCAGTCACATATTTTGCTAGCTTATCCTGGCGTGAAGCGTGGTGATGCAGATTACTTTGCACTGTATGTTGGCAATTACATCCTCGGTGGTGGTGGCTTTGTTTCGCGCTTGACTGAAGAGGTGCGTGAGAAGCGGGGCCTAGTGTACAGCGTTTATAGCTATTTCATCCCCATGCAGCAATTGGGGCAGTTTCAGATCGGTTTGCAGACCAAGCGTGACCAGGCCGAGGATGCACTCAAGCTGGTGCGCGAAACCCTGGACAAATTTATTAGCCAGGGCGTGACCGAGGCCGAGCTTAAAGCCGCCAAGCAGAACATCATCGGTGGTTTCCCGCTGCGTATCGATAGCAACAGCAAGATCCTCGATTATCTTGCCGTGATTGGTTTCTACAAGTTGCCGCTGAATTATCTCGATGAGTTCAACGGCAAGGTGGAGGCGGTGACGGCTGCCCAAATCAAGGATGCGTTCAGCCGCCGCATAGACCCAAACAAACTGGTTACCGTGGTGGTGGGTGGCACTGATAGTGGCAGCAAGTAATCGTGTACGCATCAGCGGCGGCGAGTGGCGTAGCCGCCTGCTGAGTTTTCCTGATGTCGCCGGGTTACGCCCCACGCCAGACCGCGTGCGCCAGACCGTATTTAATTGGTTGGGGCAGGACATGCATGGTCGCCGGTGTCTGGACTTGTTTGCCGGAACAGGCGTGATGGGGTTTGAGGCGCTGTCTCGTGGGGCAAGTGCGGTGGTGCTGGTGGAAAAATCTCCTGCTGCTGCAAAATTTCTCCAGCAAAACAAGACCTTGCTCAAGGCAGAACAAGCACGTGTGTTGGCGCAAGATGCTACCCAGTTTCTGGCGCAGAATCGCGAGCAATTTGACGTGATTTTTGTTGATCCGCCTTATCAGCAAGGCTGGATTCCCAAGTTGTTACCTCATCTGGCCGCACACTTGGCCGAAGATGGCTTGGTGTATATAGAAGCGGAATTTGAGCTTCATGATGACGAGCACTGGCAAGTCATCAAACATGGCAAGGCAGGCAATGTTTTCTATCACCTGTTAAAATTGGCAGATAGATCAACCGATTGACCCTGTTGGCAGGCAGCAGCTTGCCAACATCGCCTTGCAAGGATTGTTTTTGAGCCAGTTGAAAGTTGTATATCCAGGGACATTTGACCCCATTACCCGAGGCCACGAAGATATCGTGCGCCGTGCCGCAGGCTTGTTTGACCACGTCATTGTCGCGGTTGCCAAAAGCACAGGTAAAAACCCCATGTTCTCGTTGGATGAACGTGTGGAACTTGCCTCTAGTGTATTGTCTGACTGCCCCAATGTCGAAGTGCTAGGTTTCTCTGGTTTATTAATGCAATTTGTACGCGAACAGGGCGCGCGTGCTGTGGTGCGCGGGTTGCGCGCCGTGTCAGATTTTGAATATGAATTCCAATTGGCTGGCATGAACCGCCAATTATTCCCCGAGATGGAAACCATCTTCCTTACCCCGGCTGAACAATACATGTTTGTCTCTGCCAGCTTGGTGCGCGAGATTGCCCAACTCAAGGGTGATGTCAGCAAGTTCGTCTCCCCGCTGGTGCAGGAGCGTATCGCGCTCAAGTTGGCGTGAGCGGAGCAGGAGTCCTAACATGGCCTTGATGATCACTGACGAATGCATCAACTGCGATGTTTGCGAGCCAGAATGCCCCAACGGTGCCATTTATCAAGGCCAGGAAATCTACGAGATTAATCCCAATCTATGCACCGAGTGTGTCGGCCATTTCAACAACCCGCAATGCCAGGATGTCTGCCCGGTGGCGTGTATTCCGCATGACCCCAACCGGGTGGAAACCCATGATCAGCTTTACCAAAAGTATTTGCAGATTATTTTGGTGAAGTAGATTTGGGATAGTGAGGTTGTTTTTTAGTTTTTCAATTATGTTGCTACTTGCGTAGGGAATAGCGAAATTTATAACCCATTAGCAATTGCTTGTTTGATTATTAGAGCCACAGATTCTTTAGTTATTCCACGTTCTTGACAGTAGTTCGACTGCAACCACACAGAAAGCTGCTTTTGTCCTTTGCTTGCGTTGCATCCACAACAGCAAAGAGCGATGTTTTCTCTGGTGATTATTTTTTCATCGTTAATTATATGTTCCCAGCTTGCAGCGGATTTTCTTGAAACTTGCGAATGCGTGAAGGGAGTACTGCAATACACGCATACCTTGTCTCTCGCACGAACCTCGATTTCCAGCCAATCAGGGATATTCCAATTATTCGCCATCGTTAGCTATTTTACTCATAACTATAATTTTATGATGGGCGCAATCGTATTGGATGAGATTGAGCTAAGTCAATCTGACTGAAGCCATATTAAACATAAAAGATAAGGTTTTCTCTCATAAAGCCTGAATTCAGTATGGTTATAATGAAGCTTTGAATCAGTATGGAGAAGGTGCCGTGCGTATATTACATACCATGTTGCGGGTAGGTGATCTGGAAAAATCCATTACCTTTTATACCAATGTGCTAGGCATGAAGTTGTTGCGCCGGCATGAGTATCCTGATGGCCAATTCACCTTGGCATTTGTCGGGTATGGTAGCGAGGCCGATCAAGCTGTGATTGAGTTGACCTATAACTGGGGCACCGAAAGTTATGACAAGGGTAATGCCTATGGCCACATCGCGATTGAAGTTGACGATGCCTATGCAGCCTGTGAGGCGGTCAAGCAGGCGGGCGGCAAGGTAGTACGTGAGGCTGGGCCGATGATGCATGGCACGACGGTGATTGCTTTTGTTGAAGACCCGGATGGGTACAAAGTGGAATTCATTCAGAAGGGCACTTGGACGCCTGCGTGAGCGGATGCCTAGGAGATAAGGCGGCCTTGCTCGCGGCGTATCCTCTCAATCACAGATTGTCTGCGTGATACATCCACTGCCATTTATGTCGTAAGGAGCTACTGATGTTACAAGCCTTACCCCTGGCTAATCCAGGGCATTCCCAGGATTTGTTGCAGGAGTTGATTGCTTACGCGCAAGCTTTGCCCTCGGTGCGTACCGGGGTAGTGCACCCTTGTGATGCTGTCAGCCTGGAAGCGGCGTTGGAGGCCAAGGCGCTCGGCCTGATCACGCCTGTGCTGATCGGGCCGCGTGCGCGTCTTGAGGCTGTGGCTGCGCAGCATGGGCTTGCGCTGGATGGTGTCGAGATTGACGATGTGCCGCATAGCCATGCAGCAGCTGCCCGAGGTGCAGAGCTTGCGGCGGCAGGAAAGGTGCAGGCGTTGATGAAGGGCAGCCTGCATACCGATGAGCTGATGTCCGCCATCTTGCCTTCCAGTGCGGGCTTGCGCACCAAGCGCCGTGTTTCGCATTGCTTCCTTATGCACGTGCCGACTTATCCGCGTGCCTTCATTATTACCGATGCCGCCATCAATATTGCGCCTGACCTGCTGGCCAAGGCCGATATCGTGCAAAACGCCATCGATCTTGCACATGTACTTGGTGTGGCTTCTCCCAAGGTGGCATTGCTGGCAGCAGTGGAAACGGTTTCGCCAAATATGCCAGCAACATTGGATGCTGCTGTGCTATGCAAGATGGCGGACCGTGGGCAGATCACTGGCGGCGTGCTGGATGGGCCGCTGGCATTTGATAATGCAGTTTCCAGCGAGGCAGCACAGATCAAGGGCATACGCTCCGAGGTTGCTGGTGTAGCAGATATTTTGGTCGCGCCAGACCTCGAAAGTGGCAATATGCTCGCCAAACAACTGGAATATTTGGGCAATGCCCACAGCGCGGGCATTGTGCTTGGGGTCAAGGTGCCGGTGGTGCTGACTAGTCGTGCTGATCCCAAGCCCAGTCGTTTGGCCTCCTGCGCCGTGGCAGTCATACTCGCCGATCATTACCGTGAGAGCCCGCCATGAGCCAATGGGTGTTGGTGCTGAACTGCGGTTCTTCCAGCATCAAGTTTGGCTTGTTCGATATCAGCCAGGCCGTGATCCCACGTAAGCCGCGCTGGAACGGCAAGGTGGATGGCATTCTTGGCTCCGGCCCGACCTATGGCGATAGCGTGACAACGCCACACGCCATAGCGCTGGGTAGCGAGCATCCTTACTCAGAGGCATTGCGTCATATCATTGAGCGCACCCAGGTACAACTACAGGATGATGTTCTCGTGGCGATTGCGCACCGTGTGGTGCATGGTGGCAGCCGTTACTTCAAGCCCGTGCTTGTTAATGATGAGGTTCTGCGTGATTTACGTAGCTACATCCCCCTGGCACCACTGCACCAGCCTTTTGCGCTGGAAGCGATAGAGCGGTTGCTGGAAATCGACCCCAGCCTACCGCTGGTCGCTTGTTTCGATACCGCTTTTCACCATACCCTGCCCGAAGTCGAGCAAGTCCTGCCGTTGCCCTATGCTGCATTCGAGCGCGGCATCAGGCGTTATGGATTTCATGGCTTGTCTTACGAGTATATGGCAGTGCACCTGCCTGAACTGGCTGGCGATCATGCCAGGGGGCGTGTCATTGTTGCCCATCTGGGGAGCGGCGCCAGTTTGTGTGGCATGCATGACTTGCAGAGCGTAGCGACCACCATGAGCTTTTCTGCGCTAGATGGCTTGATGATGGGTACGCGTAGTGGTGCGCTTGATCCTGGTGTGTTGCTGCACATGATGGAGGTGGAGCACCTGACACCTGCCAGGGTGGGGGAAATGCTGTACCACGAATCAGGTTTGCTCGGCGTCTCTGGTATTGCTGCTGATCCACGCATGTTGCTGCAATGCGAGGCAACAGAGCCGCGTGCGCGCTTGGCGTTGGCGTTGTATGTGCGGCGTATCGTGCGCGAGATTGGCTCCATGGTGGCAGCACTTGGCGGGCTGGATTTGCTGGTATTCACGGCTGGCATTGGCGAGCACAATGCCGAAATCCGTCTGCGCATCATCCAAGGGCTGGCGTTTCTAGGTGTTCAGATTGAGCTTGCTGCCAATCAAGCCGATGCCACGGTGATTTCCTCTGCTGCCAGCGCTATCCCCGTGCTGGTGGCCTTGACCAACGAAGAGTGGATGGCAGCTAGCCACGCGCAGCGCTTGTTAAAGCCCGGCTTGAGCGAAGTGTAAGCCTTTGTAAGCGTTGACAGCACTAAGCCGGTGGCTGTGTAGGGTTGTGTAAATTCAATTGCGGCGATTCCTAGGGGACAATACTATTGTTCTCAACTACCCCTACTATTGGCTGGCTATGCATGTTTGACAGGCATAGCAGCTAGTTTAACCATCCAATGCAGATGCATCATATCTTATGTCTAGACCACTATTAAAAACCCTGCGTCCCTGGCTCATCTTGCTACTTATACTGGCTGCTGTTGGGTATGCGCTGTGGAAGTATGTGCCTTTGAACTCCTCTACTAACCAGGGTCCTCCAGGAATGGGACAGGCTATGCCACCTGGTGGGCCGGGTGGCCCTGGCGGTGGGGCATCCAGGCCAAGGCCAAGCGGTGGTTTCCCCGGTGGTGGTCATCGCGGCATGTTCGGTGAGAGTATGCTGGTGAGTGTGGGGCAGGTGGTGGAGGCACCGCTCTCGGTGCAATTGGATGCGGTGGGAACGGTGACTTCGCTGAATACCGTGAATGTGACGGCCCGCGTGGAAGGGCAATTAACCCGCATATTGTTTACCGAGGGGCAAGAGGTGAAGCAAGGGGACGTGCTGGCCGAAATCGACCCGCGCCCTTACCTGGCGGCCCTCAAGCAGGCTGAGGGTGTGGTGAGCCAGTATCGCGCCCAGCTCAAGAACGCCGAGATAGACTTAGCGCGTTATCAGGAACTCAAGGATGAGGACTCCATCGCCGTTCAAACCCTGGATACGCAAGCGGCATTGGTGCGCCAATACCAGGGCAATCTTGATAATGCCTTGGGGCAGCTGGAGGCGGCAAAGCTTAACTTAGAATTCACTCAGGTACGTGCGCCTATCAGTGGTCGTATTGGTTTGCGCCAAGTTGACGTGGGTAACCAGGTGACTGTGAATGCGACGACCCCGATTACGGTGTTGACGCAAGCACGTCCGATCAGCGTGGTGTTCAGCTTGCCGGAACAGCAATTATCTACTGTGCGGCGCCAGCTCAAGCAGAATCCCGATAAATTGGTGGTGGAAGCGCTGGGTCGCCAGCGTCAGGTGCGCCTTGCTTCAGGTAAGGTGGCGAGTATTGATAACCAGATTGATGTAACGACTGGTACATTCAAGCTACGGGCACGTTTTGACAATGGCGACGACAGTCTTTATCCCAACCAGTTCGTTAACGTGCGCCTGCATGCGGCCGAGTTAGCCAAGGCCTTACTGATCCCGAGTGGCGCTTTGCAACGCGATGACCAAGGCACGTATGTCTACGTGATTGATGCAGAAAAAACCGTGGCGAAGCAACGCGTGACGGTAGGTATCAGCCAGGCAGAGCAGGTGGAAATCCGCCAGGGCTTGAATGCAGGGCAGCGTATCGTCATTGATGGTGTAGACCGCCTATCTGACGGCATGACGGTGCGTGTGTCAGGTGAGGATGATGCACAGGCTGCGGCGGGCCATGGTGGCGAGGGTAAGCACGGTGGCGCATGGCAGCAAGGCGGACAGGGTCGTGGCGGTGATGGCGCTTCAATGAGGCAGGGTAGAGGCCCACGTTCATGAACCCCTCGCGGATGTTCATTGAAAGGCCGGTGGCGACCACGTTGCTGATGCTCGCCCTATTGATTTCGGGCATCCTCGGTTATCGCTTGCTGCCCGTTGCCTCATTACCTGAGGTGGAGTATCCGACGATGCAGGTCAAAACCCTGTATCCCGGGGCCAGCCCGGAAGTCATCAATGCCATGGTCACAGCGCCATTGGAAAGCCAGTTGGGACGGATTGCCGGGCTGGATGAAATGTCATCCAGCAGTGCAGGTGGCGCATCAGTCATCACCTTGCGCTTCAATCTCAATACCAGCCTGGGCATTGCCGAGCAGGGCGTGCAGGCAGCGATCAATACGGCTTCCAACCTGTTGCCCAGCGATTTGCCCAGCCAGCCGGTGTATAGCAAGGTCAACCCTGCGGATGTGCCGGTCCTCACGCTGGCGGTGACCTCGGAAGCGCTATCCATGCCTAAGGTGCAGGATTTGGTTGATACACGGCTAGCGCAGAAGATTGCGCAGATTTCAGGCGTGGGCATGGTGAGCATCAGCGGAGGGCAACGCCCTGCGGTGCGGGTGAGTGCAAACTCTACCGCCCTGGCGGCATATGGCCTTAGCCTGGAGTCTATACGCACGGCAATCGCTAGCAATAATCTCAATGGTTCCAAAGGCAGCTTCAATGGGGCGACACGCTCCACGACCATCGATGCCAATGACCAGATGCGCAGCGCGGAGGAGTACCGCAACCTGGTGTTGAGCTACCAGAATGGCGCACCGATACGCCTCAAAGATGTGGCGCAGGCCTATGATGGGGCCGAGAATGAATATCTCGCCGCCTGGGCTAACGAAAAGCCTGCCGTGATCGTCAATATCCAGCGCCAGCCTGGGGCGAATGTGATTGACGTGGTGGAGCGTGTGCGGGAGATGTTGCCCGCGCTGGAGGAAAGCCTGCCGGAAAACGTGCAGGTGTCTATCCTCAGTGATCGTAGCCAGACCATCCAGGCATCGGTCAAGGATACGCAGTTCGAGCTGTTACTGGCGATTGCACTGGTGGTGCTGGTGACTTTCTTCTTCCTGCAAGATGGACGGGCGACGCTGATTCCCTCGGTGGCTGTGCCGTTATCATTGATCGGGACATTTGGCGTCATGTACCTGGCGGGTTTTTCCATCAATAACCTGACGCTGATGGCGCTGACGATTGCGACCGGTTTTGTCATCGATGATGCGATTGTGATGCTGGAAAATATTGAGCGCTACATTGAGCAGGGCGATCATCCCTTGCAGGCGGCGCTCAAGGGCTCCAGGCAGATCAGTTTCACCATCATCTCGCTGACCATTTCGCTGGTGGCGGTGTTGATTCCGCTGCTGTTCATGAGCGATGTGGCGGGCCGCTTGTTCCGTGAGTTTGCCTTGACATTGGCGATTGCCATCCTGGTGTCCATGCTGATTTCCCTCACCTTGACACCCATGCTCTGCGCGTTGTGGCTCAAGCATGCGCCTGCCAGCGAGAAAGGCCGTTTTGCCAGTGCTGGCGCACGCATGATGCAAGGTCTGATTGATCGATATGGCAAAGCCTTGAAATGGGTGCTGGCGCACCAGGTCTTAACCCTGATGGTGGCGCTGGTGACGTTGGTGATTACGGTGTTGTTTTATCTTTATTTGCCCAAGGGCTTTTTCCCTACCCAGGATACCGGTTTGATTCAGGGCGTCAGTGAGGCACCGCAATCGGTTTCGTTTGCTGCCATGGCAAAGAAGCAGGAGCAACTTGCCCGTATCATCAAGCAAGATCCTGCAGTGGAAAGTGTGTCGTCCTATATTGGTGTTGATGGCACCAATGAGGCACTGAACACTGGCCGGGTGCTGATCAACCTCAAGCCGCATGCGGAGCGTAACGTGACCGCCAGCCAGGTTATTGCACGCCTGAAGCAGGCCACCGCAGACATCCCGGATTTCAAGCTTTACCTGCAAGCCGTGCAGGATTTGAGCATAGAAGACAAGACCAGCCGCACGCAGTATCGTTTCCTGCTCACTGACCCTGATATTGCCGTGTTGCAATCGGCCATGCCACGCGTGATGGAAAAATTGCGCCAACTGCCGGAAATTACCGATGTGGCGAGTGATTTGCAGGATAAGGGCTTGCAGGCTTACCTGGTGATAGACCGCGACAATGCCGCCCGGCTCGGCGTGACTGTGTCTAGCATCAATGCTGCCTTGTACAACGCGTTTGGCCAGCGCCTGATTTCCACTATCTACACGCAGGCCAGCCAGTATCGCGTGGTGATGGAGGTGCCGCCTAATTTCCGCAATGGCCCAGAGGCGCTTGCCAATCTGTATATCCCCGGTAGTAGTACGGATAGTGCAGGCAATGTGGTGACAACGCAGGTGCCGCTGACTGCCCTAGTGCGGGTGGAAGAGCGCAATACCTTGCTGACGATCAACCATATTGCCCAGTTCCCCGCGGCGACGGTCTCCTTCAACCTTGCTGACAATGTCGCGTTGGGGCATGCGGTGGCAGCCATCCGCACTGCTGTTGATGAGTTAGAGTTGCCGGGCAGTGTGCAGACGCGCTTCCAGGGTGCAGCGCTGGCGTTTGAGGCTTCCTTGTCGAATACGCTGTTCCTTATCCTGGCTGCACTGGTGTGCATGTATATCGTGCTGGGCATTCTTTATGAAAGCTTCATCCATCCCGTTACTATCCTCTCTACCTTGCCATCAGCGACCGTGGGGGCCTTGCTGGCTTTGTGGGTACATGGGCAGGAGATTGGCATGGTGGCGATCATCGGCATCATTCTCCTGATCGGCATCGTCAAGAAAAACGCGATCATGATGATTGACTTTGCCCTGGCTGCCGAGCGCGAACAAGGGCTAAAGCCTGTAGATGCGATCTACCAGGCCTGCCTGTTGCGTTTCCGCCCCATCCTCATGACCACCATGGCGGCCTTGTTTGGTGCTTTGCCGTTGATGTTTGCCAGCGGCGCAGGGGCTGAATTGCGCCAGCCGCTCGGTATCACCATGGTGGGCGGTTTGCTGCTGTCACAATTGTTGACCATCTTTACCACGCCCGTGATCTATCTGCTGTTTGATCGGTTGGCGCGCCGTCGTGCCAAGGTGCAAACCCGCATCACTGATGCGGACGAGGAGCTGGCATGATGCAGTGCGGGAGCGCAGGCGCATGAGGCGCATCATGTCGTGGAGCAGGCTAAAGATGGATGAGCGTGGCCCTGCCTCCTTGTTCATCCTGCGTCCGGTGATGACGCTGCTGGTGTCGCTCGCCATGATGCTGGCCGGTTGGATGGCGTTTGGCTTGCTGCCAATCGCACCGTTGCCGCAGGTGGATTTTCCGACCATCAATGTTACCGCTTCACTCGCGGGAGCTAGTCCGGAAACCATGGCTTCCTCAGTGGCCACGCCGTTGGAGCGTAGCCTAGGGCGCATTTCTGGCATCAGCGAAATCACTTCCTCCAGCTCACAAGGCAGTACGTCGATCACCTTGCAGTTTGATCTCAGCAAGGATATCAATGTGGCGGCACGTGAGGTACAGGCTGCCATTAATGCCGCAGCGAGTATGCTGCCGACGGGGATGCCAACCCGGCCCAGCTATCGCAAGATGAACCCGTCGGATATGCCTAGCATGGTGCTGACCATGACCTCCAAGACCAAGAGCATGGGGGAGCTTTACGATCTGGCATCTAATCGCGTGTCGCGCAAGATTGCCCAGGTGCAAGGCGTGAGCCAAGTCAATGTGGCAGGCAGCTCCTTACCCGCGGTGCGCGTGGATATCAATCCGGATGCCTTGGTGCAGCAAGGCTTGGCGCTTGACGATGTGCGCAGCGCCATCAGTGCAGCGAATGGCAGTGGGCCCAAGGGGTATTTGCAGAATGACGAATATAGCTGGCAGCTGGATGCGGATGACCGCTTGCTACGTGCCAAGGATTATCGCTCGCTGATTATTGCGCGTAACAACGGTGCGGTGACGCGTCTGAGTGATGTGGCACGTGTCTATGATTCGGTGGAGGATATCCGCAATGTTGGTTTCCATAATAACCAGCGTGCCATCCTGCTGATGGTGAGTCGCGAGTCTGGAGCCAATATCATCGAAATGATAGACCGCATCCGCGCGGAGTTGCCTAGCATCCAGAGCAGCATTGGCGATGACATCAAGCTGACTGTGGTTGAGGATCGTAGCCCAAATATCCGCGCATCGTTGCATGAGGCCGAGCTCACGCTCGCGATTGCCGTGGCATTGGTGATTCTTGTCGTATTCCTGTTCCTGAGGAATGGCAGAGCCACGCTGATACCGGCGCTGGCAGTGCCGGTATCACTGATTTCCACCTTTGCTGCCATGTATCTCTGCGGCTATTCGCTTAACAACCTCACCTTGATGGCACTGATCATCTCTACGGGTTTTATCGTCGATGATGCCATCGTCGTGGTGGAGCATATCAGCAAGCTAATTGAGCAAGGCGATCATCCTTTCCGTGCATCGCTACGAGGTGCCCGCGAGGTCGGTTTTACCGTGGTGTCGATGAGCATATCGCTGGTGGCAGTATTTATTCCGCTATTGTTCATGGGGGATATTACTGGCCGCCTGTTCCGCGAATTTGCCGTGACGCTCTCCGTGGCTATCCTGATATCCCTGTTTGTGTCGCTGACATTGACGCCGATGCTGTGTGCCTACTTGCTCAGGCGCAAGGATGCATTGGCCCTCGAGGGCACCACACCAACGTCTCAACAGCGCCCCGGTTTGTTCGAGCGTGTACAACGCAGATACCAGCAAAGCCTGGCCTGGGCACTGGACCATGCTGGCTTGATGCTAGTGGTGCTGCTGTTTACGATCGCTGTCAATGTTTATCTCTATATTGCTATCCCCAAGGGCATGTTTCCTGATCAGGATACGGGACGCCTGTTCGGTATGGCACGTGCTGACCAAGGTGTTTCTTTCAGCGAGTTACAAAAAAAACTGGAGGCATTCCGCAGCATCCTGCTGACTGACCCAGCCGTGGATCAGGTAATGGGGATGTCGGGTAGTGGTCGCGGGCCGGGGGCATCGAGTAACTCCGGCAACTTCATCATCATCCTCAAGGACATCAAGCAACGTGAGTCGGCAGAAACCGTGATCGCCAGACTGCGGCCCAAGCTAGCCCAAGTGCCGGGTGCCTCGATATTCCTTGTCAATATGCAGGATTTGCGTATCGGTGGCCGTTCGGCAGATTCCAGCTATCAGATGACCCTGAAAAGCGATGATGTGAAGGACCTGCGTACCTGGGAAACCAAGGTGTTGGATACCTTGCAGTCCGTGCCTGGCATTACCGATGTCAGCGGGGGGGGGCGTAGCCGCTCCGTGCAGGTTTATCTCGATATAGACCGCGCAGCGGCCAGGCGTCTCGGTATTGATGTAGAGATGGTCATTGCGCTGCTGAACAACTCCTATGCGCAGCGCCAGATTTCCACCATTTATGAAGATCAGAACCAATATCGGGTTGTCATGGGGGTCGCCGATCAATACATGCAGAGCCCAGATATTCTTTCCAGCCTTTATGTCTTGACTAGCAGTGGTGCGCGCGTGCCATTGTCCAATATCGTCACGCTGGGCTATAACACGGCCCCTGCCTCGGTACAGCATGAGGGGCAGTTTGCCTCGATTACCTATTCCTTCAATCTGCCGGAAGGGGGCAACCTAGAGCAGGCCAAGCAGGCAATCAAGCAGGCGCTGGCCGACCTCAAGATGCCGCTCAACGTGCAGGCAACCTTTTCCGGCACTGCAAGCGCACAGGATAAGGTGCTGAAGCAGATGCCGTGGCTGATCCTGGCGGCGCTGGTCTCTGTCTATATCGTGCTTGGCATGTTATATGAGAGCTATGTACATCCGCTTACTATCCTATCCACGCTGCCATCTGCCGGGGTAGGGGCTTTGCTGGCGCTGATCCTGTTCGATACGCCGCTGACGCTGATCGCGTTGATTGGCATTATTCTCTTGATCGGCATCGTCAAGAAAAATGCCATCCTCATGATCGATTTTGCCTTGGTGGCAGAGCGTGAGCATGGACTCTCATCCAGGGATGCCATCATGGAGGCTTGCCAGCAGCGTCTGCGCCCCATCCTTATGACTACCATGGCGGCTTTGCTGGGTGCCATTCCGCTGATCCTCGGTACTGATGGCGATGCGCCGCTCAGGCGTCCGCTGGGTATCGCTATCGTAGGTGGCTTATTGCTGAGCCAGTTGCTTACCCTTTACACCACCCCGGTGGTTTATCTTTACCTGGATCGTTTACGCCTGTGGGTCTTGCGTCGCAAACCTGAGGCTGCAATGTTGGAGAAAATGGAATGAGTACCACTGCCAAGTTTGGTATCGTCAGCTTGTCCGTCCTGTTGTCGGCCTGCATGGTAGGCCCGGATTATCATAGGCCCGAGAGTAGTGTGCCCACTGCATTCAAGCATCAAGAAGGCTGGAGTGTAGCGACACCGGCAGATGAAATGCCCAAAGGGCAATGGTGGGCGCGTTATGGTGATACAGAACTTAACCAGCTGGTGGCGCGGCTGAATGATAGTAACCAGACTGTAGCCCAGTATGAGGCGCAATATCGTCAAGCCTTTGCCTTAGCCCAGAGCGCACGTGGTGCCTTGTGGCCGCAACTGGATGCTACCGTTGGCAAGACACGTGCCGGGCAGGGAACGGGTAGCTCTACCTCAAGCCAGGCTGTGCAAACCAGCGGTATACGCACCACTTATAACGCCGCGCTCAATGCTAGCTGGGAGCTGGATATCTGGGGTAAGCTCAGGCGTACCCTGGAGGCCAATAGCGCTAGTGCCGACGCTAGTTTTGCGACATTGGCTGCCATGCGGCTCAGCATGCAATCCGAGCTGGTGCAGAACTATTTGCAGATCCGCGTGATGGACCAGCAGAAGCGTCTATTGCAGGAAACCGTCGATACCTACCGTCGTGTGGTGCAATTGACGGAAAGCCAGTATAAGCGTGGTGTTGTGGCCAGTGCAGATGTGGCGGCGGCAACCACGCAGCTCAAGAATGCAGAAGCTGACTTGGTCGATTTGGTCTGGCAGCGGGCACAACTGGAAAACGCCATTGCTGTGCTGATTGGTGTACCGCCCGCGGATTACAATCTGGCCGAAAGCGATGCCGTGCCGCAATTGCCTGTCATTCCTGCTTCCGTGCCTAGCCAATTGCTGGAGCGTAGGCCAGATGTGGCCTCTGCGGAGCGCTCCGTCATGGCAGCGAATGCCAATATTGGCGTGGCAAAGTCGGCGTATTATCCCAGCCTGAGTTTATCCGCTACCGCTGGTTATCGCAGCAGCACGTTCAACGATTGGATGACATTACCGAACCGGTATTGGTCTGTTGGGCCGCAATTGGCGATGACCTTGTTCAACGGCTTGCAGAACAAATATAACGTTGTGCAATCCGAGGCTAGCTATGATGCGGCGGTAGCCAGTTACCGCCAGACAGTCTTGACCGCATTCAAGGAGGTGGAGGATTACCTTGTGGCTTTGCATACACTGAGTGAGGAGTCTGCATTGCGTGAAGAGTCCGTCGCCGCAGCGCGCAAGGCGCTGAAGCAATATACCAATCAATACCGCGTGGGGCTGATTGGTTTTCTTGATGTCGTCACTGCGCAAACCACTGCGCTCAGCAGCGAGCGTACCTTGCTGACCTTGCAACAAAGTCGGCTGATCAACAGCGTCCAGTTGATCGCTGCGCTGGGTGGTGGCTGGGAAGGTTTGCCTGAGCAGCAATAGCCCGCTTCCTACAAGTATGTCAGCGTCCTGCTGACATACTACGCTGCATCATGGGCGCAAAATGAATATTCACCACCACCTGTACAGGAGATGTACCGTGAATATTCTCGACCCCATTCTGCATACATTTGCTTCTGATAAACAGGAATATAGCGGCATGGAGCCGCGTACCCGTGCCTTTCTCGAAGAGTTGGCAACTGCAGACAGTACGCCAGTAGAAGAGCTGGCGCCTGACGAGGCTCGCAAGGTCTTGAGTGATTTGCAGGCCAGTGTAGATGTCAAGCTAGATGGTGTCAGTGTTGAGGAGTGTGAGGTCGCCATTGAAGGCCATTCCATCCATCTCTTCATCGTTAAGCCTGCTGACATTGCCATCAAGCCCCCCGTCATCATGTTCTTCCATGGTGGCGGTTGGGTACTGGGGGATTTTCCTACACACCAGCGCTTGGTGCACGATCTCTGCGTGGCCTCCAACTGTGCCGTGGTGTTTGTTGATTACACGCGTTCTCCAGAGGCCAAGTATCCAACGGCCATCGTCGAGTGCTATCTTGCCACCAAATGGGTGGCGCAGTATGGTGACGAGATCGGTGTAGATAGCCAGCGTCTGGCCGTGGCTGGCAATAGTGTCGGCGGGAACATGGCCACCGTGGTTTGCATGATGGCAAAGGAAAAGCGCGAGCCATTCATCAAACACCAAACCTTGTTCTGGCCAGTGACCGATGCAAGGTTCAATACCGAGTCCTACCAGCAATTTGCGGATGGGTATTTCCTTACCCGCGAGATGATGAAGTGGTTCTGGGACAACTATCTGGAAAATAAAGATGCCCGTGAGGAGCCCTATGCCTCACCGCTGAATGCCAGCCTGGAGCACTTGGCTGACCTGCCGCCAGCATTAATACAGACGGCAGAGTTCGACGTGCTGCGTGACGAGGCAGAGGCCTATGCGCATCTGTTGACCGATGCCGGGGTGAGCGTCACTTGTACGCGTTACCTGGGAGCTATCCACGATTTTGGCTTGCTGAATCCGCTCGCCAAGACCCCGCAAACCTATGCTGCCATCATGCAGGCAGCGGGCGAGATACGTAAGCATATCTAGCATATTGCTCAATATCCTGCATCAGACGGACGTGGCTGTGCCTGTGCCTAGTCAATGCACAACCACGTTCGCCTTGGCGCAATGCGCTGCAAGTTAGCGCACCTATCTCAAGCGTCTTGGGGTTTGACAGTCAGTATGCCTTCTGTTTATCATGGCCCCACTATGCAAATCCAGCAGACCACATTGTTTGTGTTTTCCGCCCTGGCTCTCCTAAGCCTAGGTCTGCTGCTGCGCTCCGCGCGCATCTAACTTACCTCCTCCTGCCGGTTTTATTGAGTTGTCCTTGTTGTACAGAGGGCAATAACGATTAATTGAGTTTCGCTTCATCCCATAGGATATTTGCATCATGTGTCACATAGCATATTGTTTAAGAGTGTTCCGACTGCCACGCGGTTGTCAGGCCTTGCGTGAGCGGTAGCCTGGCAGCCCTGGATCACGATCTAGATACCGCAGTCCGTGAACTGAACTTTTGAGAGAAATATGATGTTGAAGAATCCAAGTAGCAAATACCGCCCATTTACGCCGATTAACTTGCCAAATCGCCAATGGCCGACGCGCACCATTACCCGTGCTCCTATTTGGATGAGCACAGACCTGCGCGATGGTAACCAGGCCTTGTTCGAGCCCATGAACGCTGAACGCAAATTGCGCATGTTCAAGATGCTGGTTGAAATTGGCTTCAAGGAAATCGAGGTGGCATTTCCTTCCGCATCGCAGACCGACTTCGATTTTGTGCGAAACTTGATCGAGAATGGGCATATTCCCGATGATGTGACCATCGAGGTGCTGACGCAGGCGCGTGAAGACTTGATCCGTCGTACCTTTGAATCCTTGCGTGGGGCGCGCCGTGCCATTGTGCATGTCTATAATGCTATTTCGCCTGTGTTCCGCGAGACCGTGTTTCGTACCGACAAGGCCGGCGCAAAGAAAATCGCGACGGATAGCGCCCGCCTGATCAAGCAATTGGCTGATGAACGTCCCGAAACCGAATGGGTGTTCGAGTACAGCCCGGAAACCTTTACTGCCACCGAGCTGGATTTCGCCAAGGATGTGTGCGATGCCGTGACCGATATCTGGCAGGCGACACCTGAGCGTAAGGTCATCCTCAACCTGCCCGCTACAGTTGAAGTGGGTACGCCTAACTACTATGCCGACCAGATTGAGTGGATGCATACCAACCTCGCTCGGCGCGATAGCGTCATCATTAGTGTGCACCCACACAATGACCGAGGCACCGCAGTGGCGGCAGCCGAATTGGCCGTGATGGCGGGCGCAGACCGTATCGAAGGTTGTTTATTTGGGCATGGTGAGCGTACTGGTAATGTCGACCTCGTCACCCTGGCGCTCAATCTTTATACTCAGGGTGTTGATCCCGGCCTGGATTTTTCCCAGATCAACAGCATTGCCCGCACTGTCGAAGACTGCACACAGTTGCCCGTGCATGCGCGTCACCCTTATGCCGGTGACCTGGTCTTCACCGCATTTTCCGGCTCACACCAGGATGCGATCAAGAAAGGCTTTGTTGTACAACAACCGGATACGCTTTGGCAGGTGCCGTATTTGCCGATAGATCCGCATGATGTGGGCCGTACCTATGATTCGATCATTCGCGTCAACAGCCAATCAGGCAAGGGCGGCATTGCTTACTTGCTTGAGTCGGGCTACGGCCTGGCCATGCCGCGCCGCATGCAGGTCGAGTTCAGTAGCGCTGTGCAGCGCCTTACTGACCGTAGCGGGCAGGAAGTGACGGCGGAAGGCATCTGGCAATTGTTCAACGATGAATACATTGCCGCAGATGATCCTGTGCACTACATCGACCACGTACTGGACGAGCAGGGTGGCAGCCAGCATATCAAGCTCACGGCACGTATCCATGGTGTGGAAACCGTACTTGAAGGTAAGGGTAATGGGCCGATTGATGCCCTGGCACAGGCTTTCGGCAGCAAATTCCGTATTCATGATTATGAAGAGCGAGCGCTCGGCGCAGGCGCTGCAGCCAAGGCAGTGGCATTTGCCGAGCTGGAGAAGGACGGACAGCCAGGCACGGTGTACGGTGCAGGCATTCACGATAATCTGGTGACTGCTTCAATCTTGGCTGTGATCAGCGGTATCAATCGCTTGTATCAACGTCTTGATGCCAATGCCCGGCAGTCGTTCTTACCGCAGTGATATTACGTTGATTTTGAGACAAGCCCACAAGATATACCTTGTGGGCTTTTTTTTGAGAGTTTTAGTCGTTTACCAATGCAGGCTTCATGCTGATCTTGGCGTATATTAAATACCTTTTATGCTAAACACTACTTTGAAACTGTTGATCGAAACTATAGAGTGATTGAGGGGAAATCCCTGATTTCTAGCGATAACGATGATTGGATAGACTAAGCCGACTCAATATTGATTTTGGAGAAGATGGATGAGCACACAGCAATCAGTAGACAAGCGCCCGACACCAGACCCTGCGGAGGATAATGCGTTTTTTCCATCTCCTTATTCTTTGAGTCAATTTACCGCGCCTAAGTCCGACTTGAGTGGAGCTGAGTATCCTCAGCCATATACTGGTGGCCGTTGGAAAATACTGGTCATTGGTGCAGATGAGCGTTATTTGATGACTGCTAATGGCACGATGTTCTCAACTGGCAATCATCCTGTGGAAACGCTTTTGCCTATGTATCACATGGATAAAGCGGGTTTCGGATTTGATATCGCTACAATTTCGGGTAATCCAGTGAAGTTTGAGTTTTGGGCCATGCCATCCGAAGATGAAGAAGTTATTGGCTTATTCCGCAAGTATGCTCATCAGTTTAAACAGCCGCTCAAACTGACTGACGTTATCAAACATTCGCTAGGCGAGGATGCAGACTACATCGGCGTATTTATACCCGGCGGCCACGGCGCATTGATCGGCTTGCCTGAAAGTGAGGAGGTTAAAGCTGTGTTGGAGTGGGCGGCGGCGAATGACAAATTTGTCATTTCCTTATGCCACGGACCAGCAGCTTTTCTTGCCGTCAATGACAGCCCTATTTATCAAGGCTACAAAATCTGTGCTTTTCCAGATGTGCTGGATGAAATGACTCCTGATATTGGCTACATGCCAGGGCATCTAACCTGGAAGTTTGGGGAAAAGTTGAAAGCGCTTGGCTTCGAGATTGTGAATGACAAGATTTCTGGGGAAACCTGTCAGGATCGCAAACTATTGACGGGAGACAGCCCACTGGCAGGCAACACGTTGGGCAAGCTGGCTGCCACCGCGCTATTACAGGAGGTGCATAAGCGTTGACTGTGGCCTGACACGACATGGCGATAGCTGGTCCAGATTGAATGCAGCAAACAGCCTGAACTGCCCGTGCATTAATATTGCATGTGTCTCGCTGACTGTTTCGGGGCAACGATCAAACGGTGTGTCAGCCAGGCTCCTATCCCGCACCCTGCCATCACGATTGCCATCGGGAATGTGGTGCCATCGTGAAACACATTGACGAGGCCACCTGCCACTGTGGCAAGCCCGAATTGCAGCGAGCCCATCAAGGCCGAAGCCGTGCCCGCCTGTTGTCCATGGGTTGCCAAGGTGGCGGCGCTAGAGTTGGGGCCGATGTAGCCGATGCTGGAAACGAAGCAGAAAATGCCGACCAGCAATAATGGCAAGGTGATATGGCCCGTCAGCGATAAGCCGAGCAGGACAAGGCCAATACCGCCAGGCAGCCACAAAGCCCGCGATAGTAACACTGTGGCATCATGTTTTTTCAGGCGCCAGGCATTGATCTGGCTAAACAGGATCAACCCGGCTGCATTGATGCCGAAAATCCAGCCATAGTGCTGCGCAGGAATTTCATAATATTCAATAAAAACAAATGGTGAGCCTGCGATATAGGCAAACATCCCGGCACGGGCCAGGCCCCCGCTCAAGGTATAGCCGATAAAACTGCGGTCTATCATCAGCCTGCCATAGTTACGCAGGACGCGGCTTAATACCAACGGAGGCTCATTGCCCGTGTCATGCGTTTCCTCAAGCTTGAAGTACACAGCTAATAATCCCAGACTACCTGCGAATGCCAAGGTGAGGAACAAGGCGCGCCAATCAAATGTGGTTACGATCCAGCCACCGATCAGTGGTGCCAGAATGGGTGCCAACCCCATGACGAGCATCAGCATGGATAAGGCACGTGCCGCATCGTTGGCACTACAGCGGTCACGGATGATAGCCAGTGTCACAACCATGCCTGCACAGCCGCCCAGCGCTTGCAGAAAGCGCCAGATAATCAGTTCCGGAATACTGCCTGCAAAGGCACAGCCAATGGACGCTGCGATATAAATCACCAGCCCCGCCATCAATGGCAGCCGACGTCCGAAACGGTCACTGAGCGGGCCATAGAACAGCTGCCCAATTGCCAGGCCAATAAAATAGCTCGCCAAGGTCAGTTCTGCACTACCAGCTTGCGCCAATAGACTTTTCTCAATTGCAGGAAAGCCTGGCAGGTACATATCGATGGATAGTGGAGCAAGGCCGGTGAGGGCACCTAATAGGAGCAGCCAGCCACTCAGAAGGGATAGGGATGTAGTTGAATAGGGTTGTCTGGGCATGCGGTGTAATAGTATTTTTCTTAGTATTTCATACTACAGGGTGGCCCTGAGATTGCAAGGATGCATGTTGGATAACATAGAGATAATGGGTATATCTGTGTATGCAAGTTACAGGGCATGGTTTGAGCCAATAAAAAAGGCACGATAAAATCGTGCCTTTTTGCTAGTCATTCAGGATTTACTGAAAGAAGTCTTTCACCTTGGTCATCCAGGATTTTGCCCGAGGGCTGTGTTTCCCGGAATCCTGCTGGTTAATGTCTTCCAGCTCTTTCAGCAGTTCCTTTTGCCGTTCGGTCAGCTTGACCGGGGTTTCCACCACGACGTGGCACATGAGGTCGCCCATGTCGCTGCTGCGTAAAGGTTTGATGCCCTTACCGCGTAGGCGGAATACCGCGCCGGTTTGCGTTTCTGCTGGCACCTTCATCTTGGCGTGGCCATCCAGGGTCGGGATTTCGATCTCGCCACCTAGTGCTGCAGTGGTGAAGCTGATCGGCATTTCGCAATGCAGGTTAGCGCCGTCACGCTCGAAGATTTCGTGCTTCTTCAAATGCACTACGACATAGAGGTCGCCAGGAGGGCCGCCGTTGACGCCAGCTTCGCCTTCGCCTGATAGGCGGATGCGATCACCTTCGTCCACACCGGCTGGAATCTTGACCGACAGTGTTTTGTGCTGCTTGACGCGACCACCACCGTGGCAGGTGGGGCATGGCTCTTTCACCATCTTGCCGGAGCCGTGGCACTTGGGGCAGGTCTGTTGTACGGAGAAGAAGCCTTGCTGCATACGCACCTGGCCGTGGCCGCCACAGGTGGTGCAGGTGACGGGTTGTGTGCCGGGGCGAGCGCCTGAACCATGACAGGTTTCGCATTCTGCCATGACGGGAATACGTATCTTGGTCTCGGTGCCGCGTGCAGCATCCTCAAGCGAGATTTCCATGTTGTAGCGCAGATCTGCACCACGGTAGACGTTGGAACGTCGATTGCCTCCACCGCCGCCACCGCCGAAAATATCACCAAAGATGTCGCCAAAGGCATCGGCAAAGTTACCGAAGCCAGCACCGCCAGCACCAGCGCCCGCGCTTGGGTCTACACCAGCATGGCCATATTGGTCGTAAGCGCCACGCTTCTGGTCATCCGACAGGATTTCGTAGGCTTCCTTGGCTTCCTTGAAGCTTTCTTCGGCCTTGGGGTTGTCCGGGTTGCGGTCCGGATGATATTTCATCGCCAGCTTGCGGTAAGCCTTCTTGATTTCATCATCCGAAGCATCGCGGTTGACGCCCAATACCTCGTAATAATCTCTTTTTGCCATATTTCTCTGCTAACAATAAATGAGGCACATCAGGGAAAATCCTGTGTGCCTCATGAGGTTACATGGTAAAGGAATTACTTCTTGTCATCCTTGACTTCTTCGAACTCGGCATCCACCACTTCGGCGTCCACAGTCTTTTCCTGTGGTTCGCCTTGTTCAGCAGCACCAGCTTCCGCCTGGCTCGCAGCGTAGACCTTCTCACCAAGCTTCTGGGAGGCTTCCATCAGGGCATTGGTCTTGCTCTCGATGGCTTCCTTGTCGTCACCCTTGACGACGTCTTCCAGCTCTTGCACGGCCTTTTCAATCGCTTCCTTCTCTGCGGCATCAAGCTTGTCACCGTGGTCAGCCAGGGATTTCTTCACGCTGTGGATCGCGCCATCGGCACTGTTACGTGCATCGACGAGTTCACGCAGCTTCTTGTCTTCGTCGGCGTACTTGGCGGCATCTTCTTCCATGCGCTTGATCTCTTCATCAGACAAACCGGAGTTGGCCTTGATGGTAATCTTGTTTTCCTTGCCGGTTGCCTTGTCCTTGGCAGATACGTGCAGGATGCCGTTGGCGTCGATGTCGAAGGTAACTTCGATTTGTGGCATGCCGCGTGGTGCTGGCGGAATGTCGCTCAGGTTGAACTGGCCCAGGCTCTTGTTGCCGGAAGCGACTTCACGCTCGCCCTGCAACACGTGAATGGTCACAGCGGACTGGTTGTCGTCGGCGGTAGAGAACACTTGCGATGCCTTGGTCGGGATCGTGGTGTTCTTCTGGATCAGCTTGGTCATCACGCCGCCCAGGGTTTCGATACCAAGGGAGAGTGGTGTCACATCCAGCAGCAATACATCCTTCACGTCGCCTTGCAATACGCCGCCTTGAATGGATGCGCCAACAGCCACGGCTTCGTCAGGGTTCACATCCTTACGTGGTTCCTTGCCGAAGAATTCTTTTACCTTTTCCTGCACCTTAGGCATACGGGTCTGACCACCAACCAGGATCACGTCCTGAATGTCGGTAATCTTGACGCCAGCATCCTTCAAGGCTACTTCGCAAGGCTTGATGGAGCGTTCGATGAGGTCTTCCACCAGGCTTTCGAACTTGGCACGAGTGATCTTGACCACCAAGTGCTTGGGACCAGAAGCATCTGCCGTGATGTATGGCAGGTTAACTTCAGTCTGGGTGCTGGAGGATAGCTCGATCTTGGCCTTTTCAGCGGCTTCCTTCAGGCGTTGCTTGGCCAGCAGGTCGTTGCGCAGGTCAAGGCCGTTTTCCTTCTTGAATTCGTCTGCAAGGAAGTCGATCAGGCGATTGTCGAAGTCTTCACCACCGAGGAAGGTATCACCGTTGGTGGACAATACTTCAAACTGGTGCTCGCCATCGATTTCGGAGATTTCGATGATGGAAATATCGAAAGTACCGCCGCCCAAGTCATACACGGCAATCTTGCGGTCGCCTTCCTGCTTGTCGAGACCAAAGGCCAGTGCAGCCGCCGTTGGCTCATTGATAATACGCTTAACGTCCAGGCCTGCAATACGGCCTGCATCCTTGGTCGCTTGGCGCTGGGCATCGTTGAAGTAAGCAGGCACGGTGATGACGGCCTCGGTGACTTCTTCACCTAGGTAGTCTTCGGCAGTCTTCTTCATCTTGCGCAGTACTTCTGCGGAGATTTGCGGAGGTGCCAGTTTGTCATTGCGCACTTCCACCCAAGCATCGCCATTGTCAGCCTTGGTGATGGTGTAAGGCATCAGGCCGATGTCCTTCTGCACTTCTTTTTCTTCAAAGCGGCGGCCAATCAGGCGCTTAACTGCGTAAAGCGTGTTCTTTGGGTTGGTCACTGCCTGGCGCTTGGCTGGCGCACCTACGAGGATTTCACCATCTTCCTGATAAGCGATGATGGAGGGTGTGGTGCGTGCGCCTTCGGCGTTCTCGATCACGCGTGGCTTGCCACCTTCCATGACGGATACGCAGGAGTTGGTGGTGCCTAAGTCAATACCAATAATTTTTCCCATTGTCTTGATTCCTTGTGTTCTTTTAACTCTGAAAGTGGATAACTATGTTGCCAAAATGGGGATAGGCGCTGCGATTTCAAGCCTTATCTCTGTAAAAAATCCCCGTTGGCAACCTCAATGATTTATTTGGCTACCATGACCAAGGCTGGGCGCAATACGCGCTCATTCAAGGTGTAGCCCTTTTGCAGCACATTGACGACGGTGTTGGCTTCGGCATCGCTGTCGACAGTGCCAATCGCTTGGTGCTTGTTCGGGTCGAACTTTTCACCTACTGGATTGATTTCGGCAATGCTGAATTTCTCGAATACGGAAGTGAGTTGCTTGGCAGTCAGTTCAACGCCATCGCGATAGCTTTCCAGTGTGGCGGAGCCTACATTTAACGCGGCATCCAGGCTGTCCTTGACGGCGAGCAGTTCGTTGGAGAATTTCTCCAGCGCGAATTTACGCGCCTTGTCGATATCGTCTGCGGCACGGCGACGGATGTTTTCACCCTCGGCCTTGGCGTAAAGCACGGCAGCCTGTTGTTCGGCAATCTGGGCTTCCAGTGCAGCAATCCTGTCATCAATCGAGCCTGCGGCACCAGCGTCTTGTTGGCCGGTGGATACATTGTCTTGCAGGTCGGTTTCTGGCGTCTTGTCTTCGTGTTGCATGATAGTCCCTGTTGGTAATGATGTAACAACGAAGCAAATGGGGGTATCTGCCCGGATTACAAGAGGGGAAGGGTAATTTTATTCAGGCTGCAGCGAAAGGCGAGTGGCTGAGGCCATATCGTTAATGTGTGACTTGTGCCAACGCTTCCAGTACAGCGCTCACTGCTGGCACCTGGCCTTGACCGCCCAGGTTGCAGATTTTTTCTGCATGTTGAGCCAGTACGCCTGTCAGCTTGGGGTCTGTGTCGGTATAGATCGCGACCGTAGGCAGGTTAAGGGCTGCGGCAAGGTGCACGAGGCCGGTATCGACACCAATCGCTGCCTGGCTATGGTCAATGACGGCTGCGAGTTGAGTGAGGGGTAAGCGGGGTAGCACCACACTGCTAGCAACCGCGCTGGCAATGCGCTGTGCGCGGGCTTCTTCGCTGGCATTGCCCCAAGGGAGAACCAATGTCAGGCCTTGCTGAAGCAAGGCGTTGCCCAAGGCTATCCAATGTTGTTCTGGCCACAATTTGGAATCACGGCTGGTAGCGTGTAATCCGACAATATAGCGGCTGGGCAATTGCAGTCTGGCATCAGGTGTTCCCGCATGGATGCCGTAATCGGGTGGGGTAGTGGGGACCGCGTAGCCTAAGGCACGTGCTGCAAGCTCGCGGTTACGCGTCACGGCATGTTGCCCACGCAATACGGCGTGGCGATGCTGGTAAAGCCAGGAGGCCCAGGGCTCACGCGCCGAAGCTCGATCTTGTCCGTGGTAGATGCCGCTTGCTTGCTTGCCTATCAAGGCACTTTTTAGCAGGCCTTGGGTATCGATGATGGCATCGTACTGATGTATATGCAGTTGATGGCGCATTTGACGGATTTCGTGCCAAGTGCCCATCTGTAATAGGTGTTTGCGCCATCGGCGAACGGCGACGGTAATAATGTCATCAACGCCAGGGTGTAGGCGTGGAATGTCGGCAAAACTTTCTTCCACCACCCAGTCTATCTGCATCTCTGGGAATGCGGCCTTGATGTCCGTAATGACCGGCAGATTATGGATGACATCACCCAGAGAGGTGGTTTTGATCATGAGCAAACGAGGCATGGGCGGCATTTTCGCATACAATTCAGCTTCTTTTCCCAATTGAAAGCCTGAGCCGTTGAAGTTTGCCTTCCTCATCTTCAAGTACTTTCCTTATGGCGGCATGCAGCGCGATATGCTGCGCACCGCCACACGCCTGGCTGAGGCGGGACATTCTGTAGATATTTTCACTATGTCATGGGATGGTCAATTGCCAGGAGGGAATGTCCGCATACATGTCATGCCGGGCAAGGGGTGGTTCAATGTGCAGAAATATGATGACTTCATTCGTCAGGCACAAGCCCGTATTACGCATGAATTCAGTGTGGATCTGGTCGTGGGGTATAACCGTATGGGCGGCCTGGATGTCTATTTTGCGGCTGACCCCTGTTTTATCGAGCGAGCGCACAAGCAGCGTAATTGGCTCTATCGCCTGACACCGCGCTATCGCTGGTTCCAGGCGATAGAGCAAGCGATTTTCTCGCCACAGGCCAGTACGCAGATGTTGATGGTGGATATGGCAGAGAAGGCCGTGTTCCAGCGCTGGTATCGCACTCAGGATGAGCGCTTTCATTACATTCCACCTTATCTTTCCAGCGAGCGTCTGCAATTGCATGACCGTGCGGAAATGCAAGCCTATTTGCGCCAGGCTTTTAACTTGCCTGCGCAAACCCGTGTGGCGTTGTTGGTCGGTTCTGGCTTTTATATGAAAGGCTTGGACAGGGCGGTGCATGCGCTGGCTAGCCTCCCTGCCGATATGCGGCAAAACTTCAAATTGATTGCGATTGGCCAGGATAAACCTGCACCTTTTATCAAGATGGCACGTAAGCTCAACGTCTCGGAAAATCTCATCATCTCGCGTGGTCGGCCTGATATCCCGCAATTGATGCAAGGGGCGGATTTCTACCTGCATCCGGCCTATCGGGAGAATACTGGCTTGGTGATTCTCGAAGCCATGGCCAGCGGCCTGCCGGTGCTGGCAACGGCCAGTTGCGGCTATGCCGTGCATGTGCAGGCAGCCGAGGCTGGACGAGTGGTGCCGGTGCCTTTTGAGCAAGCAACCTTGAATAAGATGCTGGCCGACATGGTGTCCCTGACGCTATCGCAAGATAGGCAATTACAAGTTTGGCGCGACAATGGCTTGCAGTATGCCCGCAAGTTGATGACTGAAAATGATGGCGATGCCGAGGCCAAGATCATGTTGCATCTGGCACAGCACAAGACCGGGAGTAGTGCATGAGTTGTGACGAATTGGAATTGTCGCCAACGTTGCAGCAGGCGCTGGGTGATCAGGATGTGTTCTCTCGTGTGATGGCGTTGGGTGGCGAGGTGTTTCGTGATGTGAGGGGGCGCAAAACCATACGTGTGCAACTGGCTGGCCAGCCGTATTTCATCAAGCAGCATTTCGGTGTAGGTTGGGGCGAGATTTTCAAGAACCTGCTGGCATTCAAGGTGCCAGTGGTGAGTGCAATCACCGAGAAGCGGGCGATAGAAAAGCTGGGCGAGATCGGCATCGCTACCACTCCGTTGGCGGGTTTTGGTAGCTGTGGCTGTAATCCCGCCAGCAGGCAATCGTTCCTGATCACAAAAGACCTGGGCGATATCCTTTCCCTGGAAACGCTGGCAGACCAATGGCTACTATCGCCACCAGAGCCAAGCTTTAAGCGACATCTACTGCTGGAGGTGGCGTCCTTGGCGGCACGGCTGCATGATAGTGGCCTTAACCACCGTGATTTCTATATCTGCCATATCTGCCTGGATTTGCCGCAGTTAAGACAGGGCAATATCCATTTATATCTCATCGACCTGCACCGGGTTGGTATTCGTGAGACAATCCGGCCCCAGGATCGTATGAAGGATATGGCAGCTTTATATTTCTCTGCGATGAATGCGGGACTAGCTCCCAGGGATTACTTGCGTTTCCTGCGCCGCTATCGTGGCAAGCCGATCAGGCAGGTCATACATGAGGAACGGGATTTCTGGAGGCAGGTGCAGTCCCGCGCGATCAAGCTCTACGTCAAATTACATAAAGTCGCGCCAGAACTACGCCAGCTCGGCAGCATCATCGCCTAGCGTGTGTCAGGCCGGCATATAGTCGGGATATTTATGCAGACATCGATCAAGTTTGGTTCCAAGCGCTCTGACTGGGGCGCTTTGTTCAGCTATTACCTGTTTTTCTTCTATTTTTCTGGCATTACCCACATCCTGCTGCAAATCAGCGGCACCACGATTTTTGTCGGCATGCGCCAGGCGATCGTAATGAGCCTACTTTGGCTGATTCCCGTGATGCTGGTACCAAGGTTCTCGCGCCAGATGGCGGCTGGCATTGGCTTGGTGTTGTGGGTATTCTCGCTGATCAGCCTGGGGTATTTCTGTATTTATGGGCAGGAATTCTCGCAAAGCGTGATGTTTACGATTTTCGAGTCCAACCCAGCTGAATCCAAAGAATTCATTGCCCACTATTTTGTCTGGTGGATGATCCCGGTACTGCTGGTGCATAGCGCTGTTGCGTTCTGGCTCTGGCGTCGACTGCGACCCTTGCAAGTCACCCGTCGCTTAGCATGGTCGGCGACGGTGGCCATTTTATTGTTGCTATTCGTATATCCGATGTTCAAGCAGTTGGTGGTCAATCATGCGAGCTTGGATGACGCCGTGGAAAAGCTGCAATTGCGCATGGAGCCTGCGGTGCCATGGCAAATGGTGATTGGCTATGTGCACTATCGCAAACAGTTGGCCAATATGGAGGCCTTGCTGGAGCAGAACAGCAAGATCCCACCGTTATCCAACTTGAAGGATGCCAACGCTGGCAAGCCTGCCACGCTGGTGTTGGTGTTGGGTGAGTCGACCAATCGGTTGCGCATGAGCTTATATGGTTACCAGCGCGATACAACCCCAGAACTTGATGCTATCAAGGATGAGCTTAATCTCTTTACCAACGTGGTGACGACCCGGCCTTACACGATAGAGGCATTGACGCAGGTATTGAGTTTCTCGGATCAACTGCATCCAGACTTGTATCTCACCAAGCCATCGCTTATGAACATGATGCGGCAGGCAGGCTATACCTCTTACTGGATCACCAATCACCAGACGATCAGCAAGCGCAACACCATGCTGGCCAATTTTTCCAAGCAAACGGATAAGCAGTTCTACATGAACAACAGCCGGGCGCAGAATTCACGTGAGTACGATGAAAACGTGTTTGAGCCATTTGACGAAGTTCTGGCTGACCCTGCACCTCGCAAGTTCATTATTGTGCATTTGCTGGGCACGCACATGAAATATGAATATCGTTACCCTCCAGAGTTTGAAGTATTTACTGATCGTGAGGGTGTGCCTAGTGTGCTGAGCAAGGATCAGGCTAAGGTCTATAACCAATATGACAATGCTGTGCGTTATAACGATCACGTCATTGCGACATTGATCAGTAAGTTGCGACAGCAGGCAGGCAATAGTCTGATGGTGTATTTCTCCGATCATGGAGAGGATGTTTACGATGGTCCTGGATATAACATGCTGGGTCGCAATGAGGCCAAGCCCACAATCGCCATGTATGCGATCCCCTTCATGATCTGGGCTTCACCAGAATGGCGGGCTGGGCATGAGATGGCATTTGACGGTATGTTGGATCGGCCTTATAGCAATGCGCACTTCATCCATACTTGGGCGGATCTGGTTGGCTTGAATTTTGATGGATTTGACCCTGCCTTTAGTTTGGTGAATCCTCAGTTCAAGGAGCATCCTCTGCTGATCGGCGACCCGTATCAACCTAATACTATTCGTCCGTTGGATATTCACGTGCATGAGTAATGCCAACCATGTGGCGACTGCCCCTGATTTGCTGTCCTATGCCAATGGGACCCTGACGGAACCATTTGGCTTAAGGCTGGACGATGGCAGCTTGCTGCAAGTAGAAGCCGTCGTCAGGCGCGTGCCTGCCAAGCGTGTGGTTGGGCGGGGAGTGCTGAATGGCAAGCCTGTCTATGCCAAATGCTTCATTGGGCGGCGTGCCGCACAATATGCTGCACGTGATAAGCGTGGTGCGACCTGGCTGGCGGAGGCGGGGCTTGCTACCCCAGCCTTGCTGCTGGAGTCCGCGATTGTGCAGCAAGGGGCGAGCGTGCTGGTATATGAGGCGATATCTGCGAGCAATGCCGAGCAGGTATGGCAAGCAACGCCAGAGGATCAGCGCCTGCCACTGGCCATGCGCCTAGTAGAAGCTGTGGCAGAACATCACCGTGCTGGATTGTTGCAGACGGATTTATATCTCAAAAACTTTCTCGTGGATGGTGAGGCCATTCATACCCTAGATGGAGACGGCATACGGCGATTGAGCGGCTTGGGGCGACGTGGCAAGCGGCTGAACAATCTGGCAGTACTGCTTTCCAAGCTGGATGTAGCGCATATTGGTGCCTGGTTGCCTGCCTTGCTGCAGCAATATGCCAGTGTGATGAATGAGCCACCGCCAGAATTTTCTGGGATGCAACGGCGCATTACACGGTTTTGGCAGCAGGAAATGCAGGATTATGCCCACAAGGTGCAGCGTACATGCACCGATGTGCGCACCTTGAGCACTGCAACCGACTACATCGCCATCAACCGTCCTTACGATAGCCCAGGCTTGCACGCAGCTTTGCTAGCGCCCGATGCCTTGCTGGATGGTCCGGGGATGCGCCGATTGAAAAGCGGGAATACTTGCACCGTGGTTGCAACAGAAATTGATCAGCGCAAACTGGTGATCAAAAGGTACAATATCAAGAGTTTTTGGCATGGCCTTGGCCGCGCATGGCGTCCATCAAGGGCCGTGGTGTCATGGGCCAATGCCTTTCGCTTGCAATTGAAGGGCATTGCGACACCGGTTTCGGTGGCAGTCATGGAACGCCGGCGCTGGGGCTTTCGCCAAGAGGCATATCTACTCACGGAGTTTGTGGATGCCAGGGATGCGGTCGAGTTCTTTGCGGATCACGGTATGCCTGATACGGTGCGAGCCCTGGTGGCGCAACGTATTGCCCAGTTGTTTTATCAGTTATATTGCCTGCAACTGGAGCATGGTGATTTCAAGGCAACCAATCTTTTGATTCAGGATCAGAAGCCTTTGTTGATCGACCTGGATAGCATGCAGCAACATGCATGCAAGCGAAGTTTTCTGCGTCGGCATGTGCGTGACGTGAAGCGTTTTTTCAGGAACTGGCGGTCAGATCTGGTAACGCGACAGCTGCTGATGAGCGCGTTCAAGACGGTTTATACAGATGCCTGTGTGCTGCAGCGGGCGGGCATCGCGAATTAAGTACAAAGTGAAAGACGAATGATCATTCTAGGTTTATCAGGTGCACTGGGGCATGATGCTTCGGCTGCCATTATTGTCGATGGAAAAATTGTCGCGGCAGCGGAAGAAGAGCGTTTCATCCGCGACAAGCACGCCAAGAACACTTTCCCGCTGGAAGCGGCAAGGTACTGCCTGCGTGAGGCTGGAGTAAAGTCCGAGCAGGTGGATATAGTGGCTTTCCCTTATGGCGAAATTCCATTGAGCAGTGAAGCGCGCTGGCATTATGCCAAGCGTTACTGGTATGCACCCGATCGCGCCCTGGATGCCATTTTTAACGGTAATCGCCGTTTCCGTCGCAATCGCGACAAATCACTCGATCTGATGCGACAGCTAGGCCTGACCAAGGCACGTTTTGTGCCGGTTGAGCATCACTTGGCGCACGCCAGCAGTGCTTACCACCTGAGTGGCTTCAAGGAAAAAACCGCAATCGTTGGTATCGACGGCAAAGGTGAATATGCCACGACCTTCTTTGGCTATGGTGAAAACGGCAAGATTCACAAGATCAAGGAGTTCTACGACCCGGATTCTCTGGGCGGCATGTATGGCGCGATTACCGAGTATCTTGGTTTCGAGATGCTGGATGGCGAGTTCAAGGTCATGGGCATGGCACCTTATGGCGATCCCAAGCGTTACGACTTGTCGCGTCTTGCGAAGTTCGAGGATGGCGAGCTCAAGATCAATACTGATTATGTGAACGTTGTTGGTTTGCGCCGCTACAAGGAAAAAGGCAAGGGCTTTTACTTTACGCCCAAGCTGATCGAATGGCTGGGCCCCAAGCGCAATGGCGATGAGATCGATGATCCTTACATTCATTACGCTGCCTCGGTGCAACAGTTGCTGGAAGACATTGCCTTGGAGATGATCGAGTATTACCTCGGCGACATCATCCGTGAAACTGGCCGTATTGCTATGGCTGGTGGCGTGGCGCTCAACGTCAAGCTCAACCAGCGCATTATTGCCTTGCCGCATGTGAAGGAGCTGTTCGTGCAGCCTGCCTCAGGTGACAATGGTACTTCCCTGGGCGCGGCCAGCTACGTGGCTGCCGAGATGGGCGAGCCGCTGGAGCCTATGCCACATGCTTACCTAGGCCCATCGTTTACGACGGAAGAGTGTATTGCTGCCTGTGAGGCGCACCCTGCGAAACCCAAGTTCCAACGGGTCGAGAATGCACCTAAAACGGGTGCTGAGCTACTGGCTGCTGGCAATCCGCTGGCCTGGTTCCAGGGACGCATGGAGTTTGGCCCACGTGCTTTGGGCTGCCGCAGTATCTTGGGTGACCCTAGCCATCCTGGCGTGGCAGACCGTATCAATGCGCAGATCAAGTATCGCGAGCGCTGGCGGCCATTTTGTCCCAGCATGCTGGATCGCGTGGCGGCAGATATTTTGCAGACAGATCATCCTGCACCTTACATGACCTTTACCTTCGATGTCGCAGATCACTGGAAGCCGCGTATTCCCGAGGTGGTGCACGAGGACGGTACTGCGCGTGCACAGATCGTGACCAAGGAAACTAATCCACGTTATTACGCCTTGATTGAGGAGTTGGAGCGCCTGCGCAATGTGCCGGTAGTGCTCAATACCTCATTGAACCGTCGTGGCGAACCCATGATTTGCAGTCCAACTGATGCGCTCAACATGTTCTACGGCTGTGATCTTGAGTATCTCCTGATGGAAGACGTGCTCGTCACCAAAAACTAGGCAATATAGGGGTTGCAGCCACAACGCAGGTGGTGCAACTCCATGGTTTTTTTACCTTATCCCAGTCGTGGTTAATTTGACGATGCCTAGCGCTTTCAGCGATAATTCCCGGCTAAATTCAACTTTTCAGCAGCGCAAAATTAATGACACAAACCCTGATAGAAGTCACCGAGCGCATTCGGGAACGTAGTGCACCTACCCGCAAGGCCTACCTGCAACGCATAGACCAGATTATCAACCGCACCCGCGGTGCTGATCGTCTCGGCTGTGCCAATGTGGCGCATGCTTTTGCAGCGTTGCCCAGCAACGACAAATTCCGTGTTGTCGCAGAGAAAGCCCCTCATATTGGCATCGTGACTGCTTACAACGACATGTTGTCTGCACATCAGCCTTATGAAACCTATCCTGCCATCATCCGCGACGAAGCACGCAAGCATGGTGCGACAGTGCAGGTGGCAGGTGGCGTGCCCGCGATGTGTGATGGTATTACCCAGGGTGAGCCAGGCATGGAGCTGAGCTTGTTCTCACGCGATACCATCGCCATGAGTACGGCAGTTTCACTGTCTCACGATGTATTTGATGCGGCTTTGTTGCTGGGTGTTTGTGACAAGATCGTGCCTGGTCTTTTGATTGGTGCTTTGCATTTTGGCCACTTACCTACCGTATTCGTGCCTGCTGGCCCAATGGCGACGGGTATCGACAATACCACTAAGTCCAAGGTGCGCGAGAAGTACGCACAAGGCTTGGTTGGTCGTGAGGAGCTACTGGCTTCTGAATCTGCGGCTTACCACGGTGCAGGTACCTGTACTTTCTTCGGTACCGCCAACAGCAACCAGATGCTGATCGAGGCCATGGGCTTGCATGTACCAGGCGCAGCTTTTGTGCATCCACACGATGACATGCGTGAGATGTTGACCCGTGAATCGGTCAAGACCGTGCTTTCCATCACCAAAGGCCAACGCTTTACCCCGATTGGTCAAATGGTGGATGAACGTGTGATCGTTAACGCTATCGTGGCATTGCTGGCGACTGGTGGCAGTACTAACCACCTCATTCACTGGGTAGCTGTTGCGCGTGCGGCAGGTATCATCATTGACTGGTCGGACTTCTCCAAGTTGTCGCAAAATACGCCATTGCTGGCACGTGTCTATCCTAACGGTACGGCTGACGTGAACCAGTTCCAGGAAGCAGGTGGCCCAAGCTTCGTGATTCGCGAATTGGTCGATGCTGGTTATATGCACGGTGATGTGAATTCTGTCGTGATCGGTGGTTTGCGTGATTTCGGCAAGAAACCTATCAAGTCCGATGACAGTCTGATCTGGGTCGATTTGCCCAAGGAAAGCCCAGACGAAACTATTGTGCGTAACGCTTCCAAGCCATTCAGCGCGTCAGGCGGCTTACGTTTGTTGACTGGTAATTTGGGACGTTCCGTGATCAAGAGCTCAGCTGTGCCGGAAGACCGTCAGATCATTGAAGCACCTGCTATTGTGTTTAATGGTCAGGAAGAATTGCTGGCAGCATTTGAGCGCGGCGAGCTAGAAAAAGATTTTATTGCGGTTGTGCGCTTCCAAGGCCCGCGTGCCAATGGTATGCCTGAACTGCATAAGCTGACCCCACCATTGTCCGTATTGCAGGGCAAGGGCTTCCGCGTCGCCATCGTGACCGATGGCCGCATGAGCGGTGCATCAGGCAAAGTGCCTGCGGCGATCCATTTGAGCCCAGAAGCTGTGGCTGGCGGTGCAATCGGCAAGATTCGCACTGGTGACATGATTCGCCTCAATGCGATTGTTGGCACCCTGAATGCGCTTGTCGACGACGAAGAGTGGCAGGCACGCACTGTGGCAGTGATGACCGAGGCGCAGCGTAATAACAATGGCCATGGCATCGGTCGTGAGTTGTTTGGCGGCATGCGCAAGAATGTGCATAGTGCCGAAGAAGGTGCCGTCACCTGGCTTTAAGCCATTTGAAAATGCAGGCCATGCGTCTTTGCTTTCGCTTGCCAGTACTGTAGTACTGGCTCTGCTCAAGCGCCTAGCCTGGCCTGGTTTTGAAATGGCAATGGATGAGCATTGCAAAACGGCGTTTCGTCTCCACCTGGTTTTGGAATAGCATTCGTAGCTTTTTAATAATCAATACATAGGTATATAGAATATGAGCACTCTCGATTTAGCCAACCATGGCCCGGTGATTCCGGTTATTGTCATCAACAAGGTGGAAGATGCTGTGCCGATGGCAGAAGCCTTGCTCGAAGGCGGCATCAAGGTGCTGGAAGTGACCTTGCGTACGCCTGTGGCATTACAAGCCATGGAAGCGATTGCCAAGGCTGTGCCTGATGCGATTGTTGGCGCTGGTACTGTGCGTAACATCAGGGATGCGCAAAACTGTAAGGATGTTGGTTGCCAGTTTGCCGTTAGCCCGGGCTACACTAGTGAGTTGGGTCGTGCAGCCCGTGAAATCGGCCTGCCACTGTTGCCTGGCGTTTCCACTGGTAGCGAAATCATGCAGGCTAATGCTGATGATTACTACTTCCTCAAGTTGTTCCCGGCTGTTGCCGTGGGTGGTATCAATCTGCTGAAAGGCTTTGCTGGTCCATTTGGGGATGTGAAGTTCTGCCCCACAGGTGGTGTAACTGTTGAATCTGCCCCGCAATTCCTGGCATTGCCCAACGTCGTGGTCTGTGGCGGTACCTGGCTCACGCCTGCGGATGCTGTAGCACGCAAGGACTGGGCGCATATCACCAAGCTGGCTCGTGAAGCCAGCGCGATCAAGGCAGCAGCCTAATCCATCACAGGCCCCTCGGGGCCTGTTTGCTTTCATCCTTCCTGGCATCTTTTGCATGCCAATCGTATCAACCTTTAGGTAGTGCCATGCTGAATCTAGAGCAATATCACACCTTGGTGTTTGATTGTGATGGTGTCATTCTCAACTCCAATCATCTCAAGATCGAGGCATATTTCGCGACCGCCAAGAATTTTGGTGCCAATGACCAGCAGGCGCAGGCATTGGTGGATTACCACATCAAGCTCGGTGGAATTTCCCGCTTTGTGAAATTTGAATATTTTCTCCAGGATATCCTGCAGCGGCCTGCGACCCAGAAAGATGTAGATTTCCTTCTGGAGGATTTTGGACGTGAGGTGCGTGAGCGTTTATCACACTGTGAGATCGCCCCCGGGCTGCAGGCATTGCGGGAAAAAACTGCAGTCAGCAACTGGTTGGTGATTTCAGGCGGAGATCAAGCCGAATTGCATAGTATTTTTGCCGAGCGTGAACTGACGGCATTATTCGATGGTGGCATTTTCGGCAGCCCTGATAACAAGGACGAGATCATGGCGCGTGAAATCAGCCGTGATAATATCCGTCAACCTGCATTGTTTATCGGTGATAGCCGTTATGATCATGAGTCATCTAGCCGCGCTGGCCTGGATTTTGTCTTTCTGCATGCCTGGACTGATTTCCCCGAGTGGCAGAGCTATTGTGACAGCCAGCGCATTACTACGTTGCCTGATATCCAGGCTTTGTTAAATGACGTATGCTGATTCCTAGACTGAAAATTCGTAATAGCCACCTGCTTACGCCGGAAGACTTTGCACAGCTCAGCCTTAATGCCAAGGTGCTGGAGCAGGACGAGCGTGGTGTCAAAGTGCTGCAAATGGGGAATGGCAATATTCTCAAGGTGTTTCGTGTGCGGCGCACACTGAGCCTTGCGCGGGTTTATTCCTACGCCCGCCATTTTTGCCGCAATGCAGATAAGCTCAAGCAGTTAGGGATTCCCACGGTGGAAATTGTGCAACTGTTCCATTTTGAGGATAGCACTAATACTGCTGTCATCTATCGGCCACTACCAGGCTATACATTACGGCAATTGAATATCTCAGGCTTGCTGGATCAAGCGCTAATGGAGCGTTTTGGTCAATTTGTCGCACACCTGCACCAGCGTGGCGTATATTTTCGTTCCCTGCATTTTGGTAATGTCGTCAAAACTGCAGAGGGTGCGCTGGGCCTGATTGATATAGCCGATCTCAAGATATACCGACACAACCTGAGCTATTGGCATCGTGCGCGTAATTTCCGTCACCTGCAGCGATATCAGGCTGACTGGGGCAACCTATCCGCGGATGAGCGCCAAGCTTTTGCCAATAGTTATTTCTCTATAGCGCAATTGCCAACCAAAACAGCATCAGCACTTAAACTAAAGCTGAAGTTTTTATCTGGGTCTTGATCTGATGTACGTCCTGCATATTTGTCACAGCTATTACCCGCCGTTTCTTGATTGCGCACGCCAATATGCTGCCCTATTCAAGGGAAGCCCTTACAAAGTTGTCACGGTTTACCTCACTGGTAAGCCTGACCCCGAAGTGGAGCAGGGCAGTGCCTCTGATGAAGTGATTTTTCTCGGTTATAGCAGCAAGCAGGTGAGGGGGCTCAAGCTAGGCGCAATTGCAAAAATACGCCAGCTGGTGAATAGCCGTGATTTTGCATTCTGTATTGCTCATCGCGCCAAGCCTACCTATGTCGCCTTACTGGCGACCAATCTGCCTGTAGTCAGTGTGCATCACAACTATGATGATTACGGACGATTCACCCGTCGTATTCTGGTCAATTTTTACCGTAAACGACTCTTGATGCTATGTGTGTCTGACTCTGTGCGCGATGAAATGCGTCAGCACCTTAAGCACTGGCCTGCCGAACAGGTACAAACACTCTACAACCGCATTGATGTCGAAGCCGTCAAACAATCCTTACTGCCTAGGCATGAGGCCCGCCGCTTTCTCGGCCTGGATGATGATACCTATGTCATTGCTAACGTCGGGCGCCTGCACCGCGACAAAGACCAGGCCACGTTGTTGCGTGGCTTTGCCCAGGCATTGCCGCAGGTGCCAGCTAATACCTTGTTGCTCATTCTGGGTAAAGGCCCACTGGAGCCGGATCTCAAGGCATTGGCGAATACACTGGGAGTCGCTAACCAGGTTCGATTTGCTGGGCAGGTGCCAGATGCACGGCGATATTTCCGCGCGTTTGATCTCTTCGTTCTAAGCTCGGATCATGAGCCATTCGGTATGGTGTTACTTGAGGCCATGGCAGCAGAATTGCCGATTATCTGTAGTGATAGCGGAGGTGGCGCCGAGGTGGTCAGGACTTTTGCGCCTTTATTTACCCTTGGGAGCGCAGAGGAGTTATCCCGAGAGTTAGTAAGCTCTATTGACTATAAAATTGACAATAAAATACAATTGGCCTCAGATATTCTGATACATCGCTTTTCGGATGAAGCTGCCAGAATGAGATTCTTTGAGCTAATAGATCGCGCATGGATACACAACAAGACACTACCACCGCGCGTATTGCGCTAGTTTCTTTCAACTCCCTTGGGGATAGCTTGATTTATTACATGTTGGCAGAGAATCTGCGCCAGCATGGTTATGAGATGACGTTGTATGGGGACATTGCGTACCAGTTACGAGAGTGGATGCCGCAGATACTCATCAAGCCTTATCCTGATTTTAATGCGCTTGATCGTGAGTTAAGCCAATATCACCATGCGATCATTAGTCCTCCTCAGACATTTCGCCAGCGCTTGAATGAGGAGTTGCTGGAGCATGTCAGGAACCACTGGCAGTTACTATGCCAAAAAGCACCTCCTACATGGGCTAGTGAGCAATTAAAGCACGAACGCCAGCGTGTACTGCCGGGCAAGATATTTTCTCAGTTAGCCCCCTTGCTGGATTGTGGGCCATCAATCCGCTTCAAGAAGTTTAAGGATGGCAGCTCCTTGGTCGATGTGGTGGTGGCGTTTATGCGAGAGCGGATGAAGCTTACACATGCGCAAGGGAATGTGCATCTTACTCCGCCGCCTCATCTTGTTTATCAGCGATACCCACGGCGGATTATTATTAGTCCTGATTCGGCTTGGTCAGATAAGAAGGATTGGACACCTGCATCATTCATCAAGACGGCAAGGTTATTGCAGGAACGCGGGTATCAACCTGTTTTCACTGTTGCCCCAGTATCACACCAGAAATGGGATGTAATACTCAAGGGTGAATTTGAACATGCAAAATTCAGCGATATTCATCAGCTTGCAAGCTTTGTTTATGAGTCGGGCGCATTTATTGGCAATGATTCAGGAGGGGGCCATCTTGCTTCCATGCTGAGAGTACCTGTGGTTACTATTTACAGAAAACGTAATCGTCATTTCTGTTGGCGCCCTGCGTGGGGCAAAGGAAAAGTGGTTATTCCTCGCTTTGTCTTGCCTTGGTTCAAAGGCGGTATATGGCGCGCTTTCATTCGTCCTGCAGATATATTGCTTGCGGTGGAATCATTATTGGAAAATCAAGATAAAACACTCATCAGTGGAAAAGACTCGTCATGAAAAAGTTGTTGATATTGGATGGTATCTCTGGCGTACCACTGGGCGAGGAGTTAGCGCAGGCTTTTCGCCATATTGGCATTGAAACCGCATATTACAATCTGTTGAGCATGCCGAAGATCCCATTGTATGGCTTGAAATCGGCGGTAACAAAGTTAGTGAATCGAGCCAAGGATAGCAGTGGGGATGCGTTTTTTCATCTGCCGAAGGGCAATCTGGCGGCTATCACGGCATTGATCAAGCAAAAACGACCTGATGCCATCCTAGTGGTGGGCTTTATCTATAAATTCATTACCCCTGCTGCGCTAAAGGCTTTGGCTCAACAGCATCAGGTCGATTTGTATTTGTATGATACGGATAGCTGTAACCTATACACCAAGCGTCGTGAGTTTATTTTCTTTCTGGAGCAGGAGCTTCCAATCTACAAAAAAATATTCTCATGTTCCAAGGTGACGGCAGATTTTTTCAAGGATACTAGGCAGCTGGATTCTAGTTTTGTGCCATTTGGGGCGAATTTTATCGCGGCACCGAGTGTTTCTGATGCTGATAAGCAACATGAGGTGTTGTTCGTTGGCAGTGGGGATTTGCGCAGGATTTTTGTCCTGGAAAGCATACGTGACCACCTTTCCATTTTTGGGAGTCGATGGAAACGCAATTTTCCCTTGATGTCGCCAGGATTGATCAAGCGCGTGGATGATCATCCGGTTTGGGGGCCTGATTTACATCAATTGCTGGCTAGCTCAAAGATTGTCCTCAATGTCACACGTGGTCCTTATTATGCTGCTGGTACTGGCGTGAACCTGAGAATTTTCGAGGCGCTGGCAGCAGGCTGCTTCTTGATCACGGATTATTGTGATGAAGTCGCTGAGCTCTTTAAGCCTGGGGAGGAAATTGAAACTTTCAATGGCCCCCAGGAGTTACAGGAAAAGGTACATTTTTATTTAGCCAACCCAGAGAGGCGTATGGCAATCGCCCGGCAAGGACATGCCGCTTATCTCAAGCGTTTTACCTGGGAGGCCAGGGCGCAGGAGATGCAGATACTCATGCTGCAATAAGCCAAAAGTGCAGCTAATAAGTTGCTACCTAAGTAGCTGCTGTTTTTGCAGGGCCATGCAACTCTTGTGCGATCAATAACGCTAAAGGTAAATGGAAAAGTAACCAACGCTGGCTTGTACTATGAAACAAGCTGCTTCCATCAAAGCATAAGCCCAGTGCGCCAACCATGAAATACCAAGCTGCCCAGGATTGTGCCTTTAAACCTCTAATGATTGCCCACACAGTAAGCATGACTAATGGGATGAACCCAATTATGCCGGCTTTATAAAACTGGGTGACGAATGCACTATGTGGGTGCATGATAGGTAATTGATCTTGTGTGATAAAAATAAACTCATGTTCCGGTCCACAGCCCAGCCAAGCGCCACAGCGCAATGTTTCTGCAATGAAGCCGCCCCATATTTCAAAGCGATAGAATTTGCGTGTGAGTAAGCTATCACCAATCGAGGTGAAAAAGATTAGCCCAATGATCATCATGATTAATACTAGGCCAACGGAAGTCAGCGATACCATGAGTTTGCGATTGATTAATTGTTGGCGGTAAAGGGATAGGCTAGCCAATAGAGTGATTAATGCCCAAATACCAATGATGCTTCTTGTTTGTAGTATGGTGAGCGCAAAAAATAGCACCAGTATGTGTGCGATGAGTACTTCACGATAGCGTTTAGCCCTGATGCCCAGGAGTGTGATGATGGCCATCATGCCTCCCATGGTATTGGTGACGTAAATGACGTTCTCTAGTTTTGCATATAGCTCGCCAAGTCTTGAGCCTAATGTCCAACTGCCTTGCGCATATTGCAGGATAGCGTTGAAAATGACGTATGCAATGAGCAGCCCCAGCAAGGCCCAGGCAGCTTTATAAACTGTTTCGTCAAGGAGCAGCGGCAATCTTGCGACTGCAAGATAAAACAACAATACAACTGCGCCAAACTTGGCTTGCTTCCAGGGGCTGCCATCACCAAAGCAGGCGGATAAAATCAGTGACAAGATAACGACCACAAGTATTCTTGCTAAAGGATGCTCAAGAAGTTGCTTGATTTCTTTCAGTTGCAATGAAAGCAAGACCGGAATAAACAAGATGAGATAGCCCACATTGTTGTGGGCTTGTGAACCGGCGATGACGAGAAAGCTGATGAGCCATGCACTAATCGAGAATATTGCAAAGCTTGGGCTGCGGAAAAACTGGAAAACCCTCATGAATGTCTTTCTTAAATGCTTAATGTGGTTTCGATGAGCTGGCGGTAACTTTGGCGATAGTGATCAATGCCATGGTGCTGAACTAGGTAGTGGAACCCTTGTTCTCCCTTTTGTTGCAATGAGTGGATGTCCATGGATAAATAGGTGCGCAACGCATCGGTAAGGCCATTGACGTCTTTAGGGCTCACGGCGATACCGCCAGCCCCTAGAATAATATGGCGTAATTGCGGAATATCCGAGGCAATGAGCGGTAGGCGCCCAGCCATTCCCTCCATGAGGGCCAAGGGCAGGCCTTCTTGGAGGGATGGTAGTGTCCATATGTCAAATGCCTTGGCATATTGTGCGGCGTTGTCACGCCATCCCAACATGTCTACACGATCAACAATATTCAGCTCCTTAATCAGTGTATTCAATGCATCTTCTTCTTTGCCATTACCAATGATTGCCAGTCGTGCGGCAGGAAACTCATCCTTGATACGGGCGAAGGCAGAAATAAGGTAACGATGGCCTTTGACTGCCACTAATCTACCGAGTGCGCCGACGATGATGGCATCCTGTGGTAGTCCGAGACGCTCCCTCGCGATATGCTTTTCCAGTTGTTGTGTTGCCACCTTATCTATGTCGATGGCGTTCTGGATAGTGACAGTGTTGTTTGTTTTGAAGCCTGAGTGATATGCAATCAGTTTTTCTCGCACAGTCTCTGAGACGCCGACAAAGCGCCAGCGCTGGTCAGCTAGCAGTTTGACCTGCAATTGCCGATATTTACGTTTGTATTCATCCATGCTGTGTGCAATGCCAATGCATAAAGGAACGCGCATGATCTTGTTGAGCTGGAGTACTAGGCTGATCACCTTGAATCTGTTGCAGATAATGACATCAGGACGATGCTGCTGACAGAATCGGTACAGTTTCCACATGGCTTTCAGGCGTAGGCCAGTGACGTCCTTTTCCTTTAATTCAAAGTATTCGATATGCTCGGCAATGCTGCTTGGTTGTGTACTAGATGGGTGTCCAGACAAATAACCCGAGAACACTTCATATTGCTCTACAGGTAAGCCTTTGACAATTTGCTCGGCAAGATCTGAGGCGTCATTGGGCTTTACATTGTAATCGGGCTGTAGCTGTAATACTTTGAGGCGTTTTTTCATTGTTCAATATTCAGTGAGCAAGGCTGAGATAACGGTCGTCGGCTGAATCTGCTTCAAGCAGTTCAAATGACCCAGTGGGCATTCACGTTGAAAGCAGGGGCTGCATGCCAGCCCTAGGTATTCAATAACTGCCTTGCTGTTCATTGGCGGTGTGTGGTGCGGGTCAGAGGAGCCGTAAATGGCGATGAGTTTCTTATCCAAGGCCGCGGCCACATGCATGAGGCCTGAGTCGTTGCTGACGATTGCGTCGCATAGCGACATGAGGTCAATGGCATCGCCCAGTTTGGTTTTGCCGCCGAAATCTTCGCACACTTGATCGCTCAGCTGATTGATCTCTGCAGTGTAGGGTACATCCTTGTCTGAGCCGAACAGCCATACATGCCAGCCCTGTGCATGGGCAGCACGGGCAACCTCGGCATAATGTTCCAGCGGCCAGCGTTTGGCTTCGCCATATTCTGCGCCTGGGCAAAGCCCCAATACGGGGGCTTGCGGTGCTGCCATACCGAGTTTTTCCAGGCTGGCAAGGGCATTATCTCGGCTGGCGACCAGGCTTGGGTTAGGGATGTGGCTGGGCATATTGCTCTGAGCATCGATACCGAGAGAGACAAAGCGATCTACCGTGCGAGGTAATCGGGTTTTATCCAGTGGCCGGATGTCGTTAAGGAGGCCATAGCGCATTTCACCCAGAAACCCGGTGCGTTTCCTGATGCCGCTGGCGGCGGGCAGGATGGCGGATTTCAAGGAGTTGGTGAGCATAATGGATTGGGTATAGTGCCGTTCCTTTAGGCTGCGACCAAAGCGGATACGCTCTTTCAATGCCAACTGACCGTGCTTGAAGGGCAGTGCAATAGCCTCATTCACTTCCGGCATGCGCTCCAGCAATGGCAAGGTCCAGGCGGGGGCTGCGACGTCGATGGTGCAGTCGGGTTTTTGCTGCTTGAGAGTTTTGAACAGGCTTTGGGCCAGCACCATGTCACCTACCCATGAAGGGCCCATGACCAGAATTTTTTCAGCTGGATGCAGTGCCATGCTTCAGGAGGCGAGTTTCTGGATGATGTTGCTGGTGCTGCGCCCAGGCACGACATCAATCAATGCGACCTGACCTCCCCAGGATTTGACTTCTACGCCGCCAACGACTTGGTCCTCGCTATAGTCGCTGCCCTTGACGATGATGTCGGGGCGTACGGCTTTGATCAGTTCGATAGGGGTATCCTCATCAAACAGGATGACGGCATCGACAGATTCTAGTGCAGCAAGGACGCGAGCCCGGTCTTGCTCATGGATCACTGGGCGAGAGGGGCCTTTGAGGGCGCTTACGGAGCGATCGGTATTGAGTCCCAGAACCAGTCGATCACCTGTGTTGTGTGCAGCTTCCAGATAGGTGACGTGCCCAGCGTGGAGCAGGTCGAAGCAGCCGTTGGTGAAGACGATGCGTTCGCCACGATTGCGCCAGGCTTGTACGCGGGCCAGTAGGCTTTCCAGCGTGCAGACCTTGTCCGCCTGTGCGGCAGATTGCTGAGATTGCAGCTCATGCTCAAGCTCGGCCTTGTTGATAGGTACGGTGCCTACTTTGCCGACCACGATGCCAGCAGCGATATTGGCCAATTCGATGGCATCGTGCAAGGGCAGGCCGTGGGCCAGGCCTGCGGTCAAGGTGGAGATGACGGTATCCCCTGCACCGGAAACGTCATAGACCTGACGCGCAGTTGCGGCCAAGTGAGTGCTGCCTTGGGTATTCAGCACGGTAATGCCTTCCTCGCCCCGTGTGACGGCAAGAAATTCAAGGTGAAGTTGCGTGCGTAGCTGTTCTGCCACCGCAAGCAAAGCCTGGTTGTCATTAGCGCCAACATCACAGGCTTCTGCGGTTTCACGCTTATTGGGGGTTAGCCCTGTGGCACCTTGATATTTGCGGTAGTCGCGACCCTTGGGGTCAACCAGCACAGGGATGTTGGCTGCCCGTGCCTGGACAATCACATCCTGGCATACTGCGTCGCTGAGCACGCCTTTGGCGTAGTCGGAGAGAATGATGGCTGCAGGCCTGTCAGCCAAGGCTTGGCTGATCATGACATGTAGGGCAGTGTGCTCTTCATTGGAAAATGCCGCAGCATCCTCCTGATCCAGGCGCATCATTTGCTGATGTCCACCGAGGATGCGCGTCTTGGTAATGGTTGGCCTACGTGTGCTGCGATAGATATGCCGGGTATCAACGCCGATGTTTTGCATGAGACCCAGCAGGGTGTGGGCTTCGCGATCTTCGCCCACGACTCCGGCGATCCGCGTGTTGATCTCCAGTCCACGCAGGTTGGCGGCCACGTTGGCGGCGCCGCCGGCGCGTTCATCTTCAGATTTGAGCAATACCACCGGTACTGGTGCCTCTGGTGAGATGCGTTGTACGTCGCCAAACAAGTAGCGATCCAGCATCAGGTCGCCGATGACCAGTATCCATACCGGGTCGTGGCCAAAGCGTTGCTGGATGGTGTTGAGGAAAGACTCGCGCATGGTTGATCGTCGTCAGTAGGCTATTAATCGGCTTCCACTAGGTCGCACAGGCTGTGACCAATGAGGATATGAGCTTCCTGGATACGCGGCGTATCGCTGGTGGGCATAGTCAGGACATGGTGGCACAGGTTGGCCAGCTTGCCGCCAGTGCCACCAGTCATGGCCACAGTGGTAGCACCAATCTCGCGGGCTTTTTCTATGCCCAGCACCACGTTGCGGCTGTTGCCAGAGGTGGAAAAGCCAATTACCACATCTGCGGGCGTGCAGAGTGCTTCTACCTGGCGCGAGAAAATGAAGTCAAAGCCATAGTCATTGCCAACCGAGGTGAGGATAGAAGTATCTGTGGTCAAGGCGATGGCAGGCAGGCCGCGCCGTTCCTTCTTGTAGCGGCCAACAATTTCTGCGGCGATATGCTGGCTGTCTGCCGCGCTACCGCCGTTGCCGAACAGTAATATCTTGCCGCCATTGGCAAGGCAGTTGCGCATGACATCGGCAACTGCGGCGATCTCCGGTAGCAGGGGCTCCAGAGCCGTAATCACGGCCTGGTGTTCGTTAAAAGCTTGTTTCAGGGTATCAATAGCGGTCATGAGATTTCCTTGCTAGCCTCAGCAATAAGGGTCTGCTTGCAGCAGGTAGTGCTGGACATAATCCTGAACACCTTGCTCAAGGGTGTGGAATGGCGTGGTATAGCCTGCGTTGCGCAGCTTGCTGATATTGGCTTCGGTGAAATATTGATACTTGCCCATCAGGTCTTGCGGCATATCGATGTACTCAATATTGGGTTCGCGGCCCATGCTGGTCATGACTGCCGTCGCCAGATCCTTGAAAGCTCGCGCTTCACCAGTACCGAGGTTGAACAGGCCAGAATGTTGGGGTTGTTCCAGAAAGTGTGCCATCACCGCCACGGCGTCTTTGACGTAGACGAAATCGCGCAACTGCATGCCATCCTCGAAGCCAGGCTTGTGGCTCTTGAACAGCTTGACGTGACCTTGCTCGCGGAACTGGTTGAAGGTATGGAAAGCAACGCTGGCCATACGCTCCTTGTGATATTCGTTGGGGCCGTAGACGTTGAAGAATTTGAAGCCACACCATTGCGGCGGTGTTGCAAAGCCGTCGCTGCATTGGCGTAGTGCCCACTGGTCGAAAAACTGCTTGGAGTAGCCGTAACCGTTCAGCGGGCGTAACTGGTCGATAGCGGACTCTTCGTCATCGTAGCCAAATTCGCCACCACCATAAGTGGCCGCAGAACTGGCATAGAGGAAGGGAACTTCGTTTTCGGCACACCAGCTCCACAGCAATTGGCTGTAACGGATGTTCTCCTGTACCAGTTTGTTGAAATCGCGCTCGGTGGTGGCGCTGATCGCACCCATATGGATGATGGCGTCTACTTTGCCGATCTTGGGGAGCCAGTTGAACAGCTCGTCCTTGTCCAGATAGTTGGCATAACGGCGGTGGCAAAGGTTTTGCCATTGTTCAGGGTGCGCGAGGCGATCCACGATCACAATATCGTCGCGTTGCAGCACGGTATTGAGATGCCAGGCCATCATGCTACCTATCATGCCTGCGCCGCCAGTAATGACTATCATGGTTTAAATCCGTTTCTAGCTAATCCGAGAGTATAACAAAAGCCAATTCATTCTTGGCCGGGCTTTAACGAAGATTAACGTAGCGTTACCCAGCCTGTCAGGTTGTCCAGCGTGATTTCGCGCATGGCCTTGATCCAGGTATCCCTGTCGTTGAGTGCTGGTATGTAGTGATATTCGCCACCGCCAGCTTCGAGGAACAGGGTTTTGCCTTCCATGGCGATTTCTTCCAGAGTTTCCAGGCAATCGCTGGAAAAGCCTGGGCAGACGACATCGACGCGGCCCAGTTTTTGTTTGCCCAGCGCCTCAATAGAGGGGGCGAAATAAGGCTGTAGCCACTCGGCCGCACCAAAGCGCGATTGGAAGGCAATCAGGTATTGATCTTCCGAGAGCTCCAGCGCCTGGGCGATCAATTTTCCGCTGACTTGGCATTGATCATAATAAGGGTCGCCCAAGTCATAAGTGCGGCGTGGCACGCCATGAAAACTCATGACGAGTTTTTCCGGCCTGCCGTGCTGCTGCCAATAAAGCCGGATACTTTCTGCCACCGCATGGATATAGGCAGGGTGTGTGTGATAGTCGCGTATGGTGCGGATTTCCGGCATGTTACGCGTGCGGATCAATACCCGCATGGCTTCATCAAGCGCGGAGGCGCTGCTGCTGGCGGCATATTGCGGATAAAGCGGGAACAGCAAGATGCGGTTGCAGTTCTGAGCTTTCAGTTTTTCGATTGCCGATTGTAAGGAAGGCTGGCCGTAACGCATGCCCAGCTCAACTGCATAGGGCGAAGCAATCGCTTCGTGCAGGTAGCCAGCCAATAATCTTGCTTGTTTCTGGCTGTTAACCATCAGGGGAGAGCCTTCTTTATCCCAGATGCTGGCATATTTATGCGCCGATTGGCGCGGGCGCAAGGTCAGGATGACGCCGTTGAGGATAAACCACCAGATCAAGCGCGGAATTTCGATGACGCGTCGGTCGCTGAGAAACTGGCGCAAATAAGGCCGCAAAGCTTTGGCTGTTGGTGCGTCGGGGGTGCCCAGGTTCATTACCAGTATGCCGGTACGTTCTGGTTCCTGCGCGGGAATCTGAGGCTCTTTTAGGTAAAAAGACATGCATGTTCCTTAAGGTTGGTCGCCGCTTGCAATAAGCTGGCGAGGCAGGCTGCATCAATGTGTGCAGCCTGCCCGATGCTCAATGGTTATTGGACAATGCGTTGGAAAGTAGTTTCGCCGTGATGTCCACAATCGGGATGACACGCTCGTAGGCCATGCGGGTAGGGCCAATGACGCCCAGGGTGCCTATGGTTTGCCCATTGGTTTCATAAGGTGCAGTGACCATGCTGCATTCATCCAGTGGTAGGTAACCTGATTCACCACCGATGAATATCTGTACGCCATTGGCCTTCTGGCTATGATCCAGAAGCTGCATCAGCGAGGTACGGCGCTCGAACATATCGAATAGCTTGCGCAAGGAGCTGACGTTGGTGGATAAGTCTTGCACATTCAGCAAGTTGCGCTCTCCGGCAATCACCACGCCATCTTTGTTGTTTTCCGCGGTCTTGCTGCTAGCTTCTAAAGCAGCCGCCATCAGGCGGGTCATGTCGGATTGCATCTGTTTGAGCTCTTCATGCAACTTTTGTTTGACTTCATCCAGGGTGTTGCCGGCATAGTTCTGGTTGAAGAAATTGCTTGCCTGGGTCAGGTCTGCTGCACTGTAAGGCTTGTCGGCCAGGATAATGCGGTTCTGCACCGCACCATCTGTTGTAACGATGATGAGCAGGATGCGTTTTTCCGATAGGGGTAAGAACTCCAGGTGGCGGAATGCGATGCCTTGGCGCTTGGGGATCATCACCAGGCCTGCGAAATCTGTCAGGCTAGATAATAGCTCTGCTGCGGAGTTGATCAGTTCCTGCGGATCGGGTGATGACAACACATGCTCAAGCTTGCGGATTTCCTGATTCTGCAATGGTTGTACCGTTAGCAGGGTATCCACGAATAGGCGATAGCCACGCTGGGTGGGAATGCGCCCCGCAGAGGTGTGCGGGCTGGCAATAAAGCCATGCTCTTCCAGATCCGACATGATGTTGCGGATAGAGGCCGGACTAAGGTCCAGTCCGGATGCCAGCGATAAGGTGCGCGAGCCAACAGGTTGGCCGTCACTGATGTAATGTTCTATCAGGGTTTTCAGGAGAAACTGGGCGCGTTTATCTAGCATGTTGGTATAGATGGAGTTGTGCAGTGACTAATTCAATGAGTAATGACGCGCTTTAAGCATGAAAAAATTATCCGACACAGGCCACTCTTGCGCAATCTATTATTGATGTCGATGATGGATTTGACATGCGGCAAGGGTTTTACACACTTATCTTCTATGATTTAATGCCAGCCATGAAAAGTGCGTTCCAGACAGTAGCATTGATTGGCAAATACATGAACCCGGAAACCCGGGAACAGGTCGTTGCCTTGGCGCGTTTTCTTGGTGAACGCCAAGTTGGCGTATTCATCGAGGAAAAGACTGCGCAACACTCCAATATCAAAGGCTATACCACGCTACAGATGAACGCGATTGGCGCTTATGCTGATCTTGCGATCGTGCTGGGTGGGGACGGCACCATGTTAACTGTGGCGCGTGCCTTGGTTGATTACAAAATTCCGCTGGTTGGGGTCAACCGCGGGCGTTTCGGTTTCCTCACCGATATCAATTCCGACCATATGCTGGAAAGCGTAGCGGCTATCCTCGATGGCGTGTTCGACACCGAACAGCGTATTCTTCTGGAGGCCTGCATCGAGCGTGATGGCACTACCGTCGGGCAGGGCTACGCCTTGAATGATGTGGTCGTTAACAAGAATGGCTTGGCGCGCCTGATTGAGCTGGAAATCCATATTGATGGACATTTCGTGCAGAAGCAGCGTTCGGATGGTCTGATCGTGGCAACTCCCACGGGCACTACAGCGTACTCTTTGTCAGCGGGCGGCCCCATTCTCTACCCTACGCTGGATGCTATTGCCTTGGTGCCGATCTGTCCGCATACATTAAGTAATCGGCCCATTGCTATCAGTAGCACCAGTGAGGTGCTGATTCAGGTTGTGCATGCCGAGGATGCCAGTGTGCACCTTGATGGCCAAATGAAAATGGCATTGCAGCCCGGTGATCGGGTGCGGGTGAAGCGTGCCAAGAACACGATTACATTATTGCATCCGCCGGAGCATAACCATTTTGACGTCCTGCGGGAAAAGCTGCACTGGGGCTAAGGAGCACCCATCAGCCCTTGAGCTTGCATTGCTAATATAACGAGAACAGACCCTGATGCTGCAAACACTCTCTATTCGCGATTTTGTCATTGTCGACACACTTGAGCTCGAGTTTTCCTCGGGTTTTACCGTGCTGACCGGTGAAACCGGTGCGGGGAAATCTATTCTGATTGATGCCTTGTCCTTGGTGCTAGGCGCGCGCGGCGAGGGCGGGATTACGCGGGCGGGGGCGGAAAAGGCTGAGATTAATGCGGTGTTTGATATTGCGGCCCTGCCAGCTTTGCAAGCTTGGCTGCGGGAAAATGAAATTGATGTGGATGATGCGCAGTTGTTGCTGCGGCGAGTGATCTATGCGGATGGTCGCTCGCGTGCGTTTGTCAACGGTTCGTCGGCGACTATTCAACAACTACGAGAGATTGGCGAGTTCCTCGTCGATATCTACAGTCAGCACGCGCACCATGCTTTGCTCAAGGCGAGCTCGCAGCGGCAGGTATTGGATACCTATGGTGGCCTGCAAGAGGTGGCAGCGGAGTTGGCTGACGCGTACCAAATTTGGCAGGGCTTGTATCACAAGCGGGTGGATGCCGAAAAAAATGCCGAAGCACATGCGGTGGAATTGGCAGAGTTGCGTGACCAAGTGCGCGAACTAGCCGCGTTGGCCCCTTCCGCCGAGGAGTGGGAGCCGTTGCAGCAAGAGCATGTGCGCTTATCTCATGGCGCCAGTATATTGGCAGGCGGCGAAGCATGCCGGGAGTTGTTGAGTGAGGGCGAAGTGGCTGCCATGAGGCAGTTGAGTAGCGTGCAGCATAAGCTGCAAGAGTTGGTGGCATATGACAGCGGGCTACAGGAAGCGCTAGATATATTGGACGGGGCGGTGATACAGCTGGAGGAAACGGATCGTTTCCTCAATCGCTACTTGCAACGAGCAGACCTTGACCCTGAGCGCTTGAACGAAGTAGAGGCCCGTGTTCATGCTTTGCATGCGGCAGCCCGTAAATACAGGGTCAGGCCAGAAGAGTTGGCGGGGCTGCTGGAGTCGTGGCAGTTGCGCATGGCAGAGCTTGAGTCCGCGCATGATAACGAGCAATTAAGGCAAGAAGAAGCGCGTGCACGCGCCGCTTATGATGTGTTGGCACAGCGCTTGAGTGACGGACGTGAAAAGGCCGCGCTTAGTCTCGGTGAAAAAATCACCGCTGAAATGCAGCGCTTATCATTGAGTGGTGGAAAATTTTCCGTATCGCTGAATGCGCAGGATCCAGCCGCGACGGGGCGTGAGCAGGTTGAGTTCCTGGTGGCTGGTCATGCCGGCGTGGCGCCGCGCCCTTTATCCAAGGTGGCGTCAGGTGGTGAATTGTCGCGTATCAGTCTGGCGATTCGGGTTGTAACGGCTCAGCAGGGTGATATGCCTACCATGATCTTTGATGAGGTGGATGTGGGTATCGGTGGTGGCGTGGCCGAGGTGGTGGGGCAATTGCTCAAGACGTTGGGTAACCAGCGCCAGGTATTGGTTATCACTCATTTGCCGCAAGTGGCTGCGCAGGGCATGCAGCATTTGCGGGTGAGCAAGCATCTGCATGATGGGCAGACCTTGAGCCGCATTGAAGCTTTGACGCATACGCAGCGCATTGACGAAGTGGCGCGGATGCTGGGCGGGGTGGAGATCACTGAGACGACATTACAACATGCGAGCGAGATGTTGGCGGCTGGTGCGTAAGTTTGTCTGGTGATGTAAAAATCCAGAAAGGCGGGAAACTGCCTGAAAGCCGACTTTAATGTCGTGGTATATTACGGCATTTCTTGCCAAAGTCGTCGTGTGATGCGTCATATCATTCTTTTAGCTGCGCTGTTATGCGTGGCCTGCAGCTCTGCACTGCCTTCCTTCAAGCCTTACAAAATGGACATCCAGCAAGGCAATGTCGTCACATCCAAGATGATGTTGCAATTGCGGCCTGGTATGACCAAGTCTCAGGTGCGTTTTATTATGGGCTCGCCATTGATCCAGGATAGCTTCCACCGTGATCGCTGGGATTATTTCTACCAGATGCGCAAGGGCGGCAAGGTCATAGAACAGCGTCGCGTGATCATGGAGTTTGAGGGTGATGCCCTGAAGCGCGTGCGCGGTGATGTTGTGCCTGCCTCGCCAGAAGATACGGCGGTAACTGCGGCAACGCCTGCTGCACCTATCGTGGTAGAACCCAAGGTGCCAGAAAAGAAGGGCGTGCTGGATCGCCTGAAGTTCTGGAAGAGCGATGAGGCCAAGCCAGCTGGTGCTGAGTACTATGATATGAAGCAATCCACCCCGGTGGTGCAGGAAGATCCTGCTGCGCCGCGCAAGGTTGCACCAGAGTTAGCGGTTCCCGGCGTAGCGCCTGCTGCGACATCTGCGCCGGCCCAGCCAGTAGCGCGCCAAGCACAGCCTGCGGTCCAGCCTTCATCTACTAAGCCTGTGACGAAACCTGCTGCGGGTGCAGCGGCCAAGACTCAGTCTGTGCCTGATGCAGACGAAGATGATGAAGATGACTTGCCGCCTGAAGATGAGCCTGGCTACTTTGAGCGTATGTTGGAAAAAATCGGGTTCTAATCTCTATCTGCAAGGCAGATTAATCGATGAATGAGTAATGGTTTGAAAATGCAAAAGATTGTTATAGCTGGTTGTTCTGGTCGCATGGGTCATGCCCTGCTTGAAGGGGTTTTTGCGGATGCGGAGCTAGTGCTGCATGGTGCGCTGGATCGTGCGGATAGTCTGCAAATCGGACGCGATGCTGGTGAGCAGTTTGGTCGTGAGACTGGTGTCAAGATCACGGCTGATGTTGCGGCAGCGGTTCAGGGAGCTGATGCACTGGTAGATTTCACAAGGCCTGAACCCAGCCTCGAATACTTGGAGGCTTGTCGCCAAGCAGGTGTGAAGCTGGTGATTGGCACGACGGGCTTTAGTGCAGAGCAAAAGCAGCAGATTGAGCGTGCGGCCAAGGATGTGGCAATTGTGTTTGCGCCTAACATGAGCGTGGGCGTTACATTGCTGATTAACTTGGTGCAAGCTGCGGCCAAGGTATTGGACCAGGGCTACGATGTGGAAATTATCGAAGCGCACCATCGCTTCAAGGTGGATGCTCCTTCTGGCACAGCATTGCGCCTGGGGGAAGCTGCGGCCGAGGCTTTGGGGCGTGATCTGGATGAAACGGCGATCTATGGTCGCCAAGGCGTGACCGGGGAGCGTGACCCTAATACTATTGGTTTTGCGACCGTGCGCGGTGGTGATGTGGTGGGCGACCATACCGTATTGTTTGCTGGTATCGGTGAGCGTGTCGAATTGACGCACAAGGCTTCCAGTCGCGCCACTTTTGCGCTGGGCGCACTGCGCGCGGCCAAGTTTTTGGCCGCACACCAAGCCGGCTTGTATGACATGCAGGATGTGCTTGGGTTGAAAAAATAATTTCAAAGAAATAACTTCTTCGTGATCAGTCCTTGCTGTGCGGAATGGCAAGGATGTGAAAATTGTTTAAAGCGTGCGTTGAAGCGGAGGGCGCTTTAGGCTATAATTCTGCAAAATTTGAAGCGGGATAAGCGGGAGCTTGTCCCGCTTTGCACATCCGCTTTCCGCGCTTCAATTTGCGCAGAATATCAAATAGTGACAAGGAGTTAGAATTGCCGCAAACCCCAGCCGTACTTGTGCTCGCAGACGGGACAGTGTTCAGGGGCATTTCAATCGGTGCCTTGGGTGAGACTGTTGGTGAGGTGGTTTTCAACACCTCGATAACCGGTTATCAGGAGATTCTCACCGATCCATCTTATACCAAGCAAATCGTGACGCTGACTTACCCACATATTGGGAATGTCGGTGTGAATGTCGAAGATGTAGAGTCCGAGCATGTCTATGCTAGTGGGCTCATTATTCGTGACCTGCCATTGCTCGATAGCAGTTGGCGTAGCGAAAAATCCCTTTCCGAATATCTCGCGGAAAATAACGTGGTCGCGATTGCCGATATCGATACTCGCAAGCTTACCCGTATTTTGCGTGAAAAAGGCGCACAGGCAGGCTGTATCATCGCTGGCGAAGTGGATGATGCGCGTGCGTTGGAGTTGGCGCGCAGTTTCCCAGGTTTGGCCGGTATGGACTTGGCCAAGGTCGTGAGCCGCAAGGATGTTGGCACGTTTGAGTTGGGCGAGTGGAAGCTAGGTGCCGGCTATGTAACGCCTGGTGATGCCAAGTTCAACGTGGTGGCTTTTGATTATGGCGTGAAGCACAACATTCTGCGCATGCTGGTGGAGCGTGGGTGCAAGGTGACTATCTTGCCGGCCCAAGCTACAGCTGAAGAAGCGCTGGCGCTGAATCCTGATGGCGTTTTTCTCTCAAATGGCCCTGGTGATCCTGAGCCTTGCGATTACGCTATCAAGGCGATCAGCAGCATTGTCGATCAGGGTGTACCTGTCTTCGGCATTTGTCTTGGCCATCAATTGCTCGCATTGGCGAGTGGTGCCAAGACCATGAAGATGAAGTTTGGGCATCATGGTGCGAACCACCCGGTGCAGGACCTGGATGACAAACGTGTGTTCATCACCAGCCAGAACCATGGTTTTGCGGTGGATCCAGACAGCTTGCCTGCTAACCTCAAGTCTACCCATGTGTCCTTGTTTGACGGCAGCTTGCAGGGTATTGCACGTACCGATAAGCCGGCGTTCAGCTTCCAGGGGCATCCCGAAGCCAGCCCCGGCCCTAACGAGATGAGCTACCTGTTTGATCGCTTCATCAACCTGATGGAACAGCAAAAGCAATAAATACCATGGCAAAACGTACCGATATTAAATCCATACTTATCATAGGCGCTGGCCCGATCGTGATCGGCCAAGCTTGTGAATTCGATTACTCTGGTGCCCAGGCATGTAAGGCGCTGCGCGAAGAGGGTTACCGCGTTATCCTGGTTAACTCCAACCCAGCGACCATCATGACCGATCCGGACATGGCTGATGCGACCTATATTGAGCCAGTGACGTGGCAAATGGTCGAGAAGATCATTGCCATTGAGCGCCCTGATGCCTTGTTGCCGACCATGGGCGGGCAGACTGCGCTGAATTGTGCGCTGGATCTGGCCAAGCATGGTGTGCTGGAAAAATACAATGTTGAGCTGATCGGCGCTTCCAAAGAGGCGATTGACAAGGCTGAAGACCGCGAAAAATTCAAGCAGGCGATGACCAAGATCGGCCTGGGTTCAGCACGCTCTGCAGTGGCACATAGCATGGAGGAAGCACTGCAAGTACAGGCCTCCATCGGCTATCCCGCAATTATCCGCCCTTCGTTCACCATGGGGGGCAGCGGCGGCGGTATTGCTTACAACCGTGAAGAGTTCATGACCATCTGTGAGCGTGGTCTTGAGGCTTCTCCAACCAGTGAGCTGCTGATCGAGGAGTCCCTGCTCGGCTGGAAAGAGTACGAGATGGAAGTGGTCCGCGATAGCAAGGACAACTGCATCATCATCTGCTCAATTGAAAACCTTGATCCAATGGGCGTGCACACTGGTGACTCGATTACCGTGGCACCAGCACAAACGTTGACCGACAAGGAATACCAGATCATGCGTAACGCCTCTCTCGCGGTATTGCGCGAGATTGGCGTGGATACTGGTGGTTCCAATGTGCAGTTCGCGATTAATCCTGATGATGGCCGCATGATCGTCATTGAGATGAACCCGCGTGTATCACGTTCATCCGCCCTGGCCTCCAAGGCGACTGGCTTCCCGATCGCCAAGGTGGCAGCGAAGCTTGCGGTTGGCTTTACCCTGGATGAATTGCGCAACGAAATCACTGGCGGTGCGACACCTGCTTCCTTCGAGCCTTCCATCGATTATGTTGTCACCAAGATTCCGCGTTTTGCATTTGAAAAATTCCCGCAGGCTGATTCACGCCTGACCACACAGATGAAGTCCGTGGGCGAGGTGATGGCGATTGGCCGCACTTTCCAGGAATCCTTCCAGAAAGCCTTGCGTGGCCTGGAAGTAGGCGTTAATGGTCTGGATGAAAAGACAGATGACTTGGATGAAATCCAGAAGCAGTTGGGTGAGCCAGGCCCAGAACGTATCTGGTATGTGGGCGATGCTTTCCGTGCTGGTTTGACGATTAACCAAGTGTTTGACCTGTCCAAGATCGACCGCTGGTTCCTGGTGCAGATTGAAGACATCATCAAGCGTGAGCAAGCTCTGAAAGGCCGTCATCTTGCCGACCTGGATCGCGATGCCTTGTTCCAGCTCAAGCGTCGCGGCTTCTCTGATAAGCGTCTTGCCAAACTACTGGGTACAGATCAGCATGCCGTGCGTGCCTATCGTCAAGCGCTGAATGTGCGCCCAGTTTACAAGCGCGTGGATACTTGCGCGGCTGAGTTTGCCACTGATACTGCCTATATGTACTCGACCTATGAGGAAGAGTGCGAGGCACAGCCAAGCAACAAGAAAAAGATCATGGTGCTGGGCGGTGGCCCTAACCGTATTGGCCAGGGTATTGAGTTTGATTATTGCTGTGTGCATGCAGCCTTTGCAATGCGCGAAGATGGTTATGAAACCATCATGGTCAACTGTAATCCTGAAACGGTTTCCACAGACTACGATACTTCCGATCGCCTCTACTTTGAGCCATTGACGCTGGAAGACGTGCTGGAAATCGTGTCGTTGGAAAAGCCGGAAGGCGTGATCGTACAGTACGGCGGCCAAACCCCACTCAAGCTGGCACGCGACCTGGAAAAGGCTGGCGTACCTATCATCGGTACCAGCCCGGATGCAATTGACCGTGCAGAAGATCGTGAGCGCTTCCAGCATATGTTGCAGGAGCTTGACCTCAAGCAACCGCCTAACCGCACTGCACGCACACCAGAAGAAGCGCTTCGACTGGCGCAGGAAATTGGTTATCCATTAGTTGTGCGTCCTTCTTACGTGCTGGGTGGGCGTGCGATGGAAATCGTGCATGAGCAGGCGCAACTAGAGCGTTACATGCGCGAAGCGGTCAAGGTTTCCAATGAGTCTCCCGTGTTGCTGGATCGTTTCCTGAACGATGCGCTAGAGGTCGATGTGGATGCGCTTTCTGATGGCGAAGAAGTTATTATTGGCGGCATCATGGAGCACGTTGAGCAAGCAGGTGTGCACTCAGGTGACTCGGCATGTTCGTTGCCGCCTTACAGCTTGTCTGCTGCGATGCAGGACGAGTTGCGCGAGCAAACCGTCAAGATGGCAAAGGCGCTGGGCGTGGTAGGGCTGATGAATGTGCAGTTTGCGATTCAGGGCGAAACCGTCTATGTCTTGGAAGTAAACCCACGTGCCTCTCGTACTGTGCCTTTCGTTTCCAAGGCTTGTGGTTTGCAACTAGCCAAGATCGCAGCGCGTTGCATGACAGGACGTAAGCTCAGCGAGCAAGGCGTCACTCGTGAGGTTGTACCACCTTACTATTCCGTCAAGGAAGCGGTTTTCCCCTTCATCAAGTTCCCTGGTGTGGATACTATCCTTGGCCCGGAAATGAAATCTACCGGTGAAGTGATGGGTGTAGGCAAGACCTTTGCAGAAGCCTTTGTTAAGTCGCAATTGGGTTCTGGCACCAAGCTGCCTAAGGGTGGCAAGGCTTTCATCAGTGTCCGTCGTGAAGATCGCGAACGTGTGGTCGAGATTGCTCAAGCCCTGGCTGGTCTTGGCTTTCAGCTTGTGGCGACGCGTGGCACGGCTGGCGCGTTGACTGATGCTGGCCTGAGCGTGACTCCCGTGAATAAGGTGGCTGAAGGTCGTCCGCATATTGTCGACATGATCAAGAATGGTGAGATCAGCTTTATCGTCAATGTGACTGAAGATAAGCGTGCTGTGGCTGATTCTTACGAGATTCGTCGTAGCGCCTTGCAACAGAAGGTGACGTATTACACGACACTGGCTGGCGCCAAGGCTGCTTGCATCGGTATGGCGCACATGCAGGAGCTGGAAGTACAGTCCTTGCAAAGCTTGCACAAGCAGCTCACGAAGTAATAAGATAGTTCCTAAATCAGACCACGCCTGTCAAAACAGGTGTGGTTTTTATTTTTATTGATGGCAGCTTGCCTGTGGCCCAGTCCGGCAGGCCTGCCTGGTTTTTATAGCAAGTTGTGGATTGCAAGGAATAACAAATGAATCAATTCCCAATTACCGTCAAAGGTGCCGAACTCCTCAAGGCTGAATTGCAACGCTTGCGTAGCGTGGATCGGCCCGATGTGATTCAAGCTATCGCAGAGGCTCGCGCCTTGGGCGATCTTTCCGAAAATGCAGAATATGATGCTGCCAAGGAGCGCCAGAGCTTTATCGAAGGCCGGATTGCCGAGATCGAAGCCAAGCTCTCTAATGCCATGGTGATTGATCCCACTACCCTCAATGCTGAAGGCCGCTGTGTATTTGGCGCTACGGTAGAGGTCGAAGAACTGGATAGTGGCGAAGTATCTACCTACCAGATCGTTGGTGATGACGAGGCGGACATCAAGGCTGGCAAGATTTCGATCGGTTCGCCAATTGCGCGTGCGCTAATCGGTAAAGTCGAGGGTGATGTTGCCGAGGTGGTTGCGCCTGGTGGCTTGCGCTCCTACGAAGTCTTGAATGTGCAATATATCTAGTTGGGATCAGGTATGAATGCTTGGTCAGACAGGTTGGCGCTCATCGTGATTACCCTGTGGGTGGGCACCTTATGGGCGGTTGGCTATGTCGTAGCACCTAGTTTGTTCAGCCAGCTTGCTTCTGATAAACAGTTGGCAGGTAATCTAGCTGGTCGCTTGTTTGAACTGGTTGCTTACATTGGCATGGTCAGCGCTTTTTACCTGTTGCTGCATCGTGTCATGCGCTTTGGTATTGTCGCCTTGAGGCAAGGTTTTTTCTGGACGGTCGTTGTAATGTTACTGCTGACATTCGCTGGTCATTTTGGCATTCAGCCCATCATGGCTTCACTCAAGGCTCAGGCTTTGCCTGCGGATGTCATGCATAGCGTATTTGCTGATCGCTTCAAGACCTGGCATGGAGTATCTAGTGTTGGCTACCTGATTGAGAGCTTGCTTGGCCTTGTACTGATATTCAAGGCTAGGCAATAAGAAAAGCCGCCTTTCATATGCTGAAGGGCGGCTTTTGCCTAGAGTAGTACGAGATGTTTATTTGGGAATGACGATCTTGGCTTGCTCAGCCTGACGATAGATAATCAGCTGTTTGCCGATGTGGTGTACAGCAATGGCGCCAGTCTTGGCGCAGATTTCTTCCAGCATGGCAATCCTGGCCGCCCGATCATCGCCAAACACCTTGATCTTGATCAGCTCGTGTGATTTAAGGCTGACTTCAATCTCTTTCAAGACCTGTTCCGACAGGCCGTTATTACCAATCATCACCACAGGATGCAGGTCGTGGCCCAAGCCACGCAGAAAACTGATTTGTTTGGAATTCAATTGATTTATCTTGTTGATTCGAAAAGGCTCGCAGTTTAGCAGATGAAACGCCGACCTACCAGTAAAGCTTGGTTGCAAGAGCACGTGAATGACGAATTCGTCAAGCGTGCGCAACGAGATGGCTACCGTGCCCGAGCTGCCTATAAGCTACTTGAGATTGATGAAAAAGATCAATTGATCAAGCCGGGCATGACGGTTGTTGACTTAGGCTCAGCGCCGGGTAGTTGGTCGCAAGTAGCTGTGCAGCGACTTGGTGGGCAAGGGCGCGTGATTGCGCTTGATATCCTGGAAATGCCGCCTGTGCCGGGCGTGGAGTTTATTCAAGGGGATTTTCGCGAAGAGGAAATCCTGCGCTTATTGGAAAAAAGCTTGAATGGCAAGCAAGTAGACCTTGTAATTGCCGATATGGCCCCCAATATCAGTGGCATCAGTGATGTCGATCAGGCGAGAGCCGCTTATCTGACTGAGTTGGCACTGGAATTCAGTCGTGATTGGTTGAAACCAGGGGGTAATTTCCTGGTCAAAGTTTTTGTCGGTTCAGGTTTTGATGAGATTGTGCTCGCCATGCGTGAAAGTTTTGACAAGGTGGTAACGCGCAAACCCAAGGCATCGCGTGATCGCAGCAGTGAAGTTTACCTTCTGGGCCTCAAGCGCAAGCCTGCCTGAATTGTGGCGCAGAACGGCGCAATTAGGGTTAGAATAAAGCAGTAAATGTCCATATGAATAAGGATCGGGACTTTGAATAACATCGTAAAGAACGTTGCTATCTGGCTGATTGTAGCTTTGGTGCTCATGACTGTTTTCAACCAGTTTGGCCCCAAGAGCGCTTCTGAAAGCCAGGTGGTCTATTCCCAGTTCATCAATGAGGTGAAAGAGGGCCGGATTGCCAAGGTCACCATTGATGGTCGGGTGCTTCGCGGCGTAACCAACGAAGGGCGCAAGTTCAATACTTATGCGCCTTCTGATCCATGGTTGGTATCTGACTTGCTCAAGAATAATGTGACGGTGGAAGCCAAGCCTGATGAAGAGCCTTCCATCCTCATGAGTATTTTTGTTTCCTGGTTCCCCATGTTGCTCCTGATCGGCGTCTGGATTTTCTTCATGCGCCAGATGCAAGGTGGTGGCAAGGGTGGTGCGTTCTCGTTCGGCAAGAGCAAGGCGCGCCAGTTGGATGAAAACTCCAATCACACGACTTTTGCGGATGTTGCAGGTTGTGACGAAGCCAAGGAGGAAGTATCCGAACTGGTCGAATTCCTGCGTGACCCGACCAAATTCCAGAAGCTAGGTGGACGTATCCCGCGTGGCGTACTGATGGTAGGTCCTCCTGGGACTGGTAAAACGCTGCTTGCCAAGGCGATTGCAGGTGAAGCCAAAGTGCCATTCTTTACGATTTCTGGTTCTGACTTCGTTGAAATGTTCGTTGGCGTGGGTGCTGCTCGCGTACGCGACATGTTCGAGCAGGCCAAGAAAAATTCGCCTTGCATTATCTTTATTGACGAAATTGATGCCGTCGGCCGTCATCGTGGTGCCGGTACCGGTGGCGGTAATGATGAACGCGAGCAAACCCTCAACCAGATGTTGGTAGAGATGGATGGTTTTGAGGCCAATTCCGGCGTAATCGTGATTGCTGCGACCAACCGTGCCGATGTGTTGGACAAGGCCTTGTTGCGTCCTGGCCGTTTTGATCGCCAGGTCATGGTGGGCTTGCCTGATATCCGTGGCCGTGAGCAAATTCTCAAGGTGCACATGCGCAAAGTTCCTATCGACAGTGATGTGAAGCCCGAGATTCTGGCGCGTGGTACCCCCGGTTTTTCCGGTGCTGACCTGGCTAACCTGGTCAATGAAGCTGCCTTGTTTGCGGCGCGTCGTAACAAGCGCACTGTGGATATGCAGGATTTCGAGGATGCCAAGGACAAGATTTTCATGGGTCCTGAGCGCAAGTCCATGATCATGCGTGAGGAAGAGCGCCGTAACACTGCTTATCATGAATCCGGTCATGCCGTTGTTGCAGCGTTGTTGCCGCATGCAGACCCGGTGCATAAAGTCACGATCATGCCGCGTGGTTGGGCATTGGGCCTGACTTGGCAATTGCCGGAGCATGACCGCATCAGCAATTACAAGGACAAGATGCTGGAGGAAATCTCCATCCTGTTCGGTGGTCGCATTGCGGAAGAGATATTCATGAACCAGATGTCGACCGGTGCTTCAAACGACTTCGAGCGTGCCACCAAGATTGCGCGGGACATGGTCACCAAGTATGGTATGTCCGATGTATTGGGCACCATGGTCTATGCTGGTAATGAGCAAGACTCCATGTTTGGCAGCATGTCCGCCAAGACCGTGTCCGAGGCAACCCAGCAGAAGGTGGATGCCGAAATCCGTCGTATCCTTGATGAGCAATACTCAGTAGCTCGCAAATTGCTGGAAGAAAACCGCGACAAGGTGGAAGTCATGACCGCGGCTTTGCTCGAATGGGAAACGATTGATGCTGAGCAAATCCAGGACATCATGGCTGGCAAGCCGCCACGTCCACCTAAGCCAGCGCCAGTGAGTAACAAGCCTGCCGCTGACAACGATAATGGTGGTGGTACGACAACGGAGCCTGCTCCACAACCAGCGGCCAAGACCTGAACTTGATGTAGTGCCAGGGCCACAAGCCTCTCGAAAGCAATTGATTCGGGGCTTGTGGCCTTTCTTGTTTCTATTGACTAATGAACATGCATAATTCCAACCAATTCAATTGTGGCAAGTATCAGCTTGACCTTGCGCATCCCCATGTCATGGGTATCGTCAATGTGACACCGGATTCTTTTTCCGATGGTGGTCGTTATGCTTCGACCGAGAAGGCCGTCGCTCACGCCCTGCAATTAGTTGCCGATGGTGCACATATCCTTGATATCGGTGGCGAGTCCACGCGCCCGAATGCTACGCCAGTCGGGCTGGAAGAGGAGCTGGATCGCGTCATCCCTGTGATAGAACGTTTGTCACTAGAGGTAGATGTGCCACTTTCCATCGACACCTATAAACCACAAGTGATGCGTGCAGCCGTGCAAGCCGGTGCGGCCATCATCAATGACATTCGCGGGCTGCAAGAGCCAGAAGCTGTGCAAGCCGCTGCCGAGGGCGATGCTGGCATCTGTATCATGCATATGCAGGGCACGCCGCAGACCATGCAACAAAACCCGCAGTATGAAAATGTGGTGCAGGAGGTGAAAGGCTTCCTGCAGGAGCGTTTAGAGGCATGTTTAGCCCAAGGCATTGCTGCCGAACGTGTGGTACTCGATCCGGGCTTCGGTTTCGGCAAGCGTACCGTACATAACCTGGCCTTGCTCAACGGCTTGCCTGACATCTTGGCGCTGGGACGACCCTTGCTGGTTGGCCTATCGCGCAAGTCCGTGCTAGGACAGATCGTCGGCAGCGATGTTGACCAGCGGCTACATGCCAGCCTGGCAGCGTCTGTGATTTCGGTAATGAAGGGCGGGCGTATCGTCCGTGTACACGATGTGAAAGCAACAGTGGATGCGCTCAAGGTGGTTGATGCGGTCATCAACGCTTGAACACAACACTAATAAAAAGACGAGTAAAGAGATGAGCAGAAAATATTTTGGTACCGATGGTGTGCGCGGCAAGGTGGGCACATTTCCTATCACCCCAGATTTCGTCATGCGCCTGGGCTATGCTGCCGGGCGTGTCCTGACCCGCATGGATCATCATCTAGCGCCAGGTACCAAGCCATTAGTGATCATCGGCAAGGACACCCGTATTTCCGGCTATATGTTCGAGACGGCACTGGTAGCCGGGCTATGTGCAGGCGGCGTTAACGTGCGTATTACCGGGCCCTTGCCGACGCCTGCGATTGCCCACGTTACACGAGCGCAGCGTGCCCAGGCGGGCATCGTCATCTCCGCCTCGCATAATCCTTTTGATGATAATGGCATCAAGTTTTTCTCTGCTCAGGGCACCAAGTTGCCGGACGAAGTGGAGCTGGCGATCGAGGCCGAGCTAGATCAGCCCATGGAACTGGTGCCGACAGAGCAGATTGGCCGCGTGAAGCGCATCGACGATGCAGCAGGCCGCTATATCGAGTTCTGCAAGAGCACTTTCCCCAATGCGCTTGATTTACGTGGACTCAAGATCGTGCTTGATTGTGCCAATGGCGCTACCTATCATGTTGCTCCCCCCGTGTTCCACGAGCTGGGTGCGGAGGTCATCAGCATTGGTACCGCGCCCAATGGCCTCAATATCAACCTCAATGTCGGCTCCACACACCCTGAAGCCTTGCAGCAGGCCGTGGTCGAGCACCAGGCAGACCTTGGCATCGCATTCGATGGCGATGGCGACCGCGTAGTCATGGTCGATAATCAAGGCCAGTTGCTGGATGGCGACCAACTGCTTTACATCATTGCCCATCATCGTCATGAGCGTGGGCAATTGGCCGGCGGAGTGGTTGGTACCCTGATGACTAACCTGGCGTTAGAGCATGCACTTGCCAAAGAGGATATCCCGTTCCAGCGCGCCAAAGTGGGCGATCGCTATGTGCTGGAACTGCTCAATGCCAATAACTGGCAATTGGGCGGTGAAAATTCCGGGCATATTTTGAGCTTGGACAAGCATAGCAGTGGCGATGGCATCATTGCCGCCTTGCAGGTGTTGCATGCCTTACGTGCCTCCGGCTCGACGCTGGCGGATTGGGGCAATCGCTTGCCCTTGTATCCGCAGGTACTGATTAACGTCAAGGTCGCGCAGCGAATTGAACTGGATGGCAATGCTGAATTGCAGGCAGCTGTGAAGAGTGCTGAGGATACGCTTGGTGGCAGCGGCCGCGTGTTGCTGCGCGCTTCCGGCACAGAGCCCAAGATTCGCGTGATGGTTGAAGGCCAGGATAGGGCTTTGGTACAACGTTTGGCGGAAGATATTGCTGCCGTAGTGCAGCAAGTTGCTGGTCAATAGCTGTCATTATAAATTCAGCGTAATGACACAGTTTTGTCATGGAGGCATGCGAATCTGCCCCCATGCAAAACCGTCCGCTGACAAATTATCTTGAACGTATCTGTGCGCTGGATAGTGCCTTGTGCATCAAGGTCAATCGCAGCAGCCATTATCGTTTAGTACGCTGGAGCTTCCGCCTGGTAAGCCGCCTGGGCGATGGCGTGTTCTGGTATACCATCATGCTGGGGCTCATCCTGACGCAAGGTGAGGCCGGAGTTGTTGCCAGCTTGCATATGATGGTCGTAGGGCTGATTGGCACAGCTATCTACAAATGGCTCAAAGGAAAGACGTTGCGCCCGCGGCCTTACGCCGTCCACCAGGATATTTGGTTAGCTGGCAAGCCACTCGACAAATTCAGCTTCCCATCTGGGCATACCTTGCATGCTGTTGCCTTTAGCATGGTGGCGTTGGCGTACTATCCGGAGCTAGGCCTGTTGATCCTGCCGTTTGCGGTGCTCGTGGCCTTATCACGTGTAGTGCTGGGATTGCATTATCCGAGCGATGTGCTTGCCGGTGCAGCAATCGGGGCCTTGATTGCGTCGCTATCTTTCTTATTTGTCTAGTTAAACTCTCAATTTTTTATTTCATCTCAAGGGCGCGCACAGCAATGCTAAGTTGCTGTTGCTTCTGACGTTGCCCGGAGCTTGGCTCCGGGACGTAAACAATTGGGTCGCCTTTTGGCTATGCCGAAGCTTCGTTTTCTTTGGCCCTGTTTCTTTTTGCGAAAAGAAACCCATTCTTTCGTCAATCACAGTATGGGCGAAGAACATGCGTTGTTGAGGTTGATAACGTTGAGGTCGTTGGAAAAGTGGCCTTAATCAAACAAAAGGCGATCCCGGAGTCTGCGTCGGAAGCATGTTTTCGCTACCCTGTGTTGCTCAATCTTTTTTGGGGCTTGCGGAACTCGCTACGTTCAAGCATCCGCAAGCTGTTTTTCCAGAGAGATCTGCGCTACTCGGCGCAGCCAAACGGGGAAGGCAACGTCAAAAATCAGGTCAACAACGACAACGACTTGGCGTTGCTGTGTTCGCCCTGGAATACCGGAGCACCTGAGTGCAGCCGCAATATTAGTAGAAATACTCGATCGGGCTATTAAGTCTGCGCTTGAGGTCAGTCAAGCAGCGCTTGCGCCAGTGTTGCATCTGTTCGCTAGATAAATGGTTTAGTTCGGGTTCCCAGTGCGGTCTGCCGCCTTGTAGCAGGGTGCCGATATGGCTGAGCGCGGTCTGGGTTCTTGCTATGTAGAAAGCAAAGTTGCGGAACAGGCGTTTATCCATGAAGCGCATGCCATGGTAGATCATGCCTGGCAAACGCGACAGGCGTAATAGGCGGTCTGCACGTCCTAGTCTGGTAATGGTGCAATAGGCTTCAGAGGGCGAGCAGTTGAAGTAAGGTGCGATGAACTGACCCAATGCATGCTTATGGTTGAGTAGCAGTTGTGATGGCGTATGTTCCAGCAAAGGGGCCAGGTAGGCATCCATGGCCCATTCCGCGCCGATGTGCGTGATCATGCTGCCTTCCATCCACATGGCTTCATGGGCGGGTACGAAGTGGTTGTGCGCGATGACGTCTATGTAGAGGTGGCTGGCATAGCCGATAGCCATGGCCATTTCTTCATCATTGCAGGCATTGGCCAGCATCTGGTGGGCATTTTCCCAATAATGGCTGTGGTTAAAGCGTGGCGAGACGATGGCCAGGTCGGGCAGGCATGCTCCTGCCATGACCAGTTGCGGGAAGCGGTGGATAGCGCGTTGTAGGCGCGGATCAAGCAAGGGCATGGCCCAAAGCAGTGAGTGAGCAAAGTAAACATGGGTGACCAGGCCCCAGGCCTGGACTTCTGCACTGTAGCCCACGAATGGCGTGAACCACAGCAGTAAAGTCAATAACTTGCTGGTATTCATGCCGCATAATGTGCGGGTTGGCGATGAATGGATTGTGGCAAATCCATGATGTTATCGTGACAATAGCGGGGGTTGCCGGCAATTTGCTATACTGCGGCGCTCTACCATCCACATACTGTTCTGGGAAACTCATGGAAAGTCCATACAAGGGCAAGACCGGTTTGCGTCGCCTGATCAATGCTTTTGGTTATTCTGTCGATGGGCTTGCTGCGGCTTACCGCAATGAAGATGCGTTTCGCCAGGAAGTGCTCATGGCAATTATCCTGGTGCCATTGGCAATTTATCTTGGCAACGACGCTGTGGCGAAGGCGCTGATGATAGGCAGTGTGCTACTTGTGATCATCGTGGAGTTGCTGAATTCCGCGATTGAGGCGACGGTTGATCGTATTTCTCTTGAAAATCACCAGCTTGCCAAGCGTGCTAAAGATATTGGCAGTGCAGCGGTATTGATTTCCCTGATTAATCTTGTAGTGGTTTGGGGTCTGTTGATACTGGGTTAGTCAATTAAGTCGTCTGGTCTTTTCACCAAAGCGGCGCAGATAGCAGGCGTAAGCCTATGCTGAGCCAGCGTTCATCGCTGTTGTTGTACATTCGGTTGCCGTAGGTGGTATCGATTTGCACGCGCTCAGGCACCAACCAATAACGTAGGCCCGCTTGGTAGTAAGGTCGAGAGCGATGGTCACCATAGGTTTCTGCAATCAGGTCTAATTTGTTGGCGAGGGGGATCTCAGAGCCCAAGCCCCAAGTCATGTCAGTTCGGTTATTTTCCTTGTCGTGCAATGCGCCAAAGTTGGTATGCAGGATCAATTTATCGCTGAAGAAAGAGGCACTGACGGGAATATACGCGTAGGTGTTGCCTATCATGCTGGAGTTGTTGTCCAGCCGGGGATGCTGGGCGTGGCCCACCACTAGGCCGTAACCGTAGCTGTTGGTTTCAAGCTGTTTGAACAAGAGCTTGGCCTGCAGCATGAGATCGCTATTTTGTGATTCGCCGTCCTGGCGCGTGACCGCCCCACCTAGCGTTAACTCAAGGTTCTCTCTTGGGCTGCAGCCTGGCAAGGCCCAATATTCGGTACTGTCACGGTTGTGTTTTGCCCATGATTCAAGCTGGCAACTATTCGGGTCCACCACGCGGGCATCATCGGTAATCATCGGGCGTGCGGCCATGGCAAGCATCGGGCACAAGGCTGGCAGCAATAGCAGTAAACGGCATAGGTGAGTCATGGCATCAGTCTAGCCAAAAAGTGTGACGCGCACATGGCAATTCATTGAATCGTCACAATCCATAGGTATCTTCACGCTCATGTATTCGTTGATAGTGGAGTGGGACGCGTGAAGATATTATTCATCTCGGATGTGTACTTTCCCCGTGTGAATGGGGTGTCTACGTCTATCCGTACTTTTGTGAGCCAGATGCAGGCACTCGGTCATGAGGTGCACCTGATCGCGCCGGATTATGGCATTGCGACGGAAGATGAGGCCTGGATCAAGCGTATCCCCGCACGCAATATTTACTTTGACCCTGAAGATAAGTTGATGCGTTATCGTGCCGTGTTGAAGTTGCTGCCGGAGCTACGCGACGAGAATTATGATGTCGTGCATATCCATACTCCATTCGTGGCGCATTATCTTGGCATCAAGCTCGCCCGATTGCTGGATATTCCCTGCCTGGAAACCTATCACACCTTCTTTGAGGACTATATGCACCACTACTTGCCCTGGATACCCAAATCCATGGCCCGCAAGATCGCGATCAATACCTCGCGGCAACAGTGCAATGCTGTTAACGCCGTGATTGCGCCATCGCAACCTATGCTGGATGCATTACGTAGTTATGGCGTCAAAACCAGTGCCGAGGTGATTCCCACTGGCTTGCAAGAAAAAAGCTTTGAAGATGCGGATGGTGAAGCTTTCCGTGATCGTTATGGTATCTCGCGTCAGCGACCTGTTGCGCTCTTCGTTGGGCGTGTTGCCCATGAAAAGAATATCGATTTTCTCCTGCGCATGGCGAATGAGTTGCGCCGCCAGCAACATGATGTGCTACTGGTTGTCGCTGGAGAGGGGCCCGCTCAAAAGCATCTTGAGGATTTGAGTGCTGAGCTGGCATTGGGCGACAACATCAAGTTCATCGGGTATCTCGACCGCAATACAGAACTGAATGCCTGCTATAAAGCCGCAGACGTGTTTGTATTTGCCTCCAAGACCGAGACGCAAGGGCTAGTGCTGCTGGAAGCCATGGCGCAAGGTGTGCCCGTGGTGGCGCTGGCGGAATTGGGCACCAAGTCTATCTTGATTGAAGGTGAGGGCGCGATGATTGCCACTGAGGATGAGCGAATCTTTGCTTCCAAGGTATTCAGTTTGCTGGCAAATCCTGGCAAGCGCGCCAAGCTTGGGCAGGCAGCACGCCAATATGTCGCAAAGCGCTGGACTGCACGCCTGCAAGCAGAGCGGATGTTGCAGTTTTACCAGCGTGTGCAAAGTCGTAGTGCATTTCATGCGATGAATATGGACAACAATCTCAAGGCCCGAGGCGGCTAAACTCGACCCCACCCGACTCAGCACGCTTACTTGATGCTAAGCTAGCCCTTATCTAGCAAGGTGGGGAGGTCGTGTGAGAGTGATGATCCTGGGTAGTGGCGTGATTGGCGTCACGACTGCTTGGTATCTTGCCGAGGCAGGGCATGAGGTCATCGTGCTAGATCGTCAGCCTGGGCCAGCGCTTGAGACCAGCTACGCCAATGCCGGGCAAGTCTCGCCTGGCTACGCCAGTCCCTGGGCCGCCCCTGGGATCCCCCTCAAGGCACTCAAGTGGATGCTGCGTCGCCATGCTCCCTTGTTCATCAAGCCGGATGGCAGTTGGCAGCAATTGCGCTGGATGTGGCAATTGCTGAAACAGTGCACGCCTGCTCGTTACGAGCAGAATAAGGCGCGCATGGTCCGCCTGGCAGAATACAGCCGGGATTGCCTGGATCAGCTCCGTGCTGATACCGGGATTGAATACGAGGGCAGGCAGCGCGGCACTTTGCAACTGTTCCGAACTCAGGAGCAACTTGATGCCGCTGTGCGAGATATCGAAGTGCTACGATTTGCACATGTGCCATTTGAATTGTTGCCTTCTTCCTTGCTCACCAAAGCAGAGCCTGCACTGGAACGCGTCAAGCACAAGCTGACGGGTGGGCTGTGGTTGCCACATGATGAAACCGGGGATTGCCATTTGTTCACAACGCACCTAGCAGACATGGCCGCGGCCAAGGGAGTGCAGTTCCGCTACGGACAAGAGATTACTGGTCTTGATATTGAGTCAGGTAATATCAACAGTGTGGTGGTGAACGGCGAGCGATTGCAGGCAGATGCCTATGTTGTTGCCCTAGCTGCTTACTCCACCGATATCCTCAAAGTCGTGCTCGACGTGCCTGTTTACCCGGTCAAGGGCTATTCAATTACCATTCCTATCATCGACGAGGCTTCTGCTCCTGTGTCGACAGTGCTGGATGAAACCTACAAGACTGCCGTGACGCGCTTCGATGATCGCATTCGCGTGGGAGGCATGGCTGAGCTGGTTGGTTTCAATCGTCGTCTCAGCCCAAGGCGAGAAGGCACCTTGAAACTGATCGTGGATGATTTATTCCCAGGTGCCGCTGACTTGAGCCAGACCAACTTCTGGACCGGCCTACGGCCTATGACGCCAGACGGTACGCCGATTGTCGGTACCACTCCTATTGCCAATCTTTACTTGAATACTGGTCATGGCACACTGGGTTGGACGATGGCTTGTGGTTCAGGGAAACTGCTTGCCGATCTCATCTCCGGCAGGGACGCGGACATCCGGCATGATGATCTTGGGATAAGTCGTTATAGTGAATAGGTAATAATCCTATCTTGTAGTTCTCTAATAGTATGATTGTTTAGAGATATCTTTATGAGTGTATTGGAGTAGTTTGCAATCAGATATGATGCATAGCCAATTCCATGGCGTTTGAGTAGCCGTAAATTAGAAATTGAAAAATTTCTAATAACGCAGGGTAAGTTCACATTTATATTTTCAAACAACTATCGACGTTAGCATTTCATGATTTTACGACCTAAAACTATTCAAATTTTTTTACCCTCAGGTGATCCAAGGGGTATCCAGATTGCATCAATAACTACAGGGATAACCCAAGTAATTGAAATACCAAGAGCTTTATTAGCTGATTTTCAGGCTATGTCAGAGTCTAAACAGGTGGGAGTATATTACTTGGTAGGTGAGGATGAAGATACGGGCCAAGCGAAAGTCTACATTGGGCAAACTGGCGTACTCGGTAAGCGATTAAATGAGCATCATATAAATAAAGAATTCTGGAATAGAGCATTGGTTGCGATTTCTCTAACACAAAGTTTGACACAAACCCATTCACTGTATTTGGAGTGGCGTAGTATTCAGCAAGCTAATAATGCCCAGCGTTATAATGTAATGAATGGTAATGCTGGAACTAAGCCTCACACACCGGCATGGCTGGAGGCGGACTGTGAAGATATTTTCGAAACGATTCGTACATTAGTTTCCACCCTGGGGCAAAACTTCATGGAAAGCCTAGCTATTCCAATTACTAGAAAGTCTGCTAGTCCTGATAGTAGTGATGCTAGTAATAATGATGCTGAGCTATTTTATTGTTACTGGCAGGATGAAGCTTTAGCTACAGCTCAATATACTGAAGAAGGAATGGTTGTACTAAAGGGATCAAAGAGTCGTGTAGATGGTGCGCCAAGTTTTGAAGGAGCGTCTGCGTATCGGAGAAGGCAGAAACTGATTGCAGCAGGGGCATTAATCTTAGAAGGTAACTATTACGTTTTCCAGGAAGACATTCTATTTAGGACACCTAGTGGTGCTTCAGATTTGATCTTAGGTAGAAGTAGTAATGGATGGCTTGAATGGCGTACTGAAGACAATAAAACTCTAGATTATCTAAAACGGCAGTCTATAGTGAATTATGGTTGATGTTAATAGAGGTTGTCTGCATTTAAGGAGATTAATCAATAAAAAGCCGGATTGCTCCGGCTTTTTATTGATGTATTACATACTTGCAAATAATTAACCAAACTTGCCGGTAATATAGTCTTCGGTTTCCTTGCGGCTGGGGTTGGTGAAAATCTTGTCGGTATCGTCGTACTCGATCAGTTCACCCAGATACATATAAGCCGTGTAGTCAGAGACGCGGGCAGCCTGTTGCATGTTGTGTGTCACTACCAGGATGGTGAGCTTGTTGCGCAACTCGGACATCAGCTCCTCAATGTTGGCGGTTGCGATCGGGTCAAGCGCAGAGGTGGGTTCGTCAAACAGCATGATTTCAGGGTCGGTTGCCAAGGCGCGGGCAATACAAAGGCGCTGTTGCTGACCGCCTGAGAGGTTGAAAGCCAAGTCGTGCAGACGGTTCTTTACCTCATCCCACAGCGCAGCGCCCTTGAGCGCTTCTTCCACCTTGTCATCCACCACGCGCTTGTTGCGCTCGCCACGCACGCGCAGGCCGTAGGCAACATTCTCGTAGATGGATTTGGGGAAGGGGTTAGGCTTCTGGAACACCATGCTAATACGCATGCGTACCTCGATAGGGTCTACGCCGTTATCCAGGATGTTGGTGTTGTCTGGATGCATGACAATCTGGCCATCATAGCTATTGCCAGGGTAGAGGTCATGCATGCGGTTGAAGCAGCGCAGGAATGTGGACTTGCCACAGCCGGATGGGCCGATCAAGGCGGTGATGCGCTTTTCATATAAGGGCATGGAGATGCCTTTGAGCGCCTTGTGACCGTTGCTGTAGTAAAAGTTCAGGTCGCGAGATTCGGCTTTGATCGGGCTAGTTGTTGTTACCATGATGTCAATATCCTGATTCTGAATTCGTTCTGTTTTTATGTGGCTTACCACTTGATGTTTTTACGGATGCGGTAGCGCAACCAGATAGCCGTACCATTCATGAGCAAGGTCACGACGATGATCAAGGCGCCAGTCGCAGCAGCATTGATATGGAATGCATGGTCAGGGCGCGACAGCCAGTTGAACATCTGGATAGGCAACACGGTGAAGCCGGATTGCAGCCAGTCAAAGTTGATGAATGGCGCAGCTTCTGTCACGGGTGATGGTGGCAAGAAGGCGATGAAGGTCAATGCACCAATGGTAATGATAGGTGCAGTTTCACCCAGTGCACGTGCCATGCCGATGATGATGCCAGTCAGGATGCCGCCGGAAGAATAGTGCAGAACATGGTGGAATACCACTTGCCATTTGGTTGCTCCAACCGCATAGGCAGCTTCACGGATAGACACCGGGATGCCGCGAATGGATTCGCGTGTCGTGACGATGACGATAGGCAGGATCAACAGGCCCAACGTCAGGCCCGCGGTCAGGATGCTTTCGCCAAAACCCAGGCCATAGACGAACAAGCCAAGTGCCAGCAAGCCATAGACGATGGAAGGTACGCCAGCCAAGTTGGTGACGTTGATCTCGATCAAGTCTGAGAACCAGTTCTTGGGCGCATATTCTTCCAGATAAACTCCTGCCGCTACGCCCATGGGCACTGCGGAGAAGAATGTCACCAACATGACGAGGAGTGAGCCTACCCAGGCAGACAGCAAGCCTGCGCTAGCTGCGCGGCGTGATGGATAGTTGGTGAGAAAGTCCAGGTTGAAGCGTGGGTAGCCATCTGCTACCAAGTCGACAAACAAGGTGAGCAGTGTCAGCAGGCCTATCATCAAGGCCAGCAAACCAACGATGGAGAAAAGGAAGTCATTACGCTTGTGTCGGCGAATCATCGCTCGCACTTCGGCGAGGTTTTCCAGTACGGATGCTTGTGTTGTCATGATTAATATACCTCGCGGAATCTCTTGCGGGTGATGTGACCAATAATGTTAAAGGTCAACGTCATCAGCATGAGCACCAGGCCTGCCGCAAAAATACTTTGATAACCGATACTGCCGTGTGGAAGATCGCCCATTGCCACTTGTACGATATAAGCTGTAATCGTCGCGGCGCTTTCCATCGGGTTGAAGGTCAAGTTGGGTTGCTGGCCAGCAGCAAGTGCTACCACCATGGTTTCACCTACGGCACGTGAAATACCGAGGATGTAAGCCGCGATAATCCCGGAGATGGCAGCAGGTGTGACAACACGGATTGCGGTTTGAAAGCGGGTGGCACCCATGGCATAGGAGCCTTCGCGCATACTCATCGGCACGGCACGCATGGCATCTTCTGCCATGGAACTGATATACGGAATGATCATGATGCCCATGACAATGCCAGGGCCGAGCATGTTGAAACCAGGCAATTCTGGGAAGATTTTTTGCAGCAATGGTGTGACGAACAGCAAGGCAAAGTAGCCGAATACCACTGTAGGTACGCCAACCAGCAATTCAAGGATAGGCTTGACGATTTCACGTGTGCGGTGCGACGCAAACTCGGAAAGATAGATCGCGCCTATCGTACCGAGAGGGATCGCTACAGCAAGCGCAATTGCAGAAGTCGTCAGAGTGCCGGAAACCAGCGGCAAGATGCCGTAATGGGCGTTCTCGAATAGTGGGGTCCATTCCGTATCGGTGAGGAAGTCCCACAGCGAGACATGTTCAAAAAAGGTGAAGGATTCATACAACAGAATCACGACAATCGAAATCGTGGTAGCCACGGCAGAGAGTGCTGCCAGCATCAGGATAAATTCAATGACACGTTCCAAGATGTGGCGACGCACATTCTTGGCAAGACGCGCACTGATGGGGAGTTCAGCGGGTTTTTCTAACACTTGAGAGACCATGATCACATTGATAATCCGTGCATTGTAACGGAATGCAGTTATGCGGGCGATGCCGGGAAGCCTGAAATCTCTGGCTTCCCGGGATGAAGGGGATTACTTGATACGCTTCAACAGATCTGTGATCTTGACGCCCACTTCAGGCTCACCACCAAAACCTGTACCGGCTTTCTGAGCCTTCCAGTGTTCTGTCACGGCGGCATACTCATGCTTAGGCAGGGCAATGTACTTCACCTCTTCAACCAGTTCCTTGCTGTTTGCCAGGTAGAAGTCGACAAATGCCTTCACATTAGGATTTTCCTTAGCAGCTTTTGCACTGATATAAATGAACAGTGGGCGTGACAAAGGCTGATAGGTGCCGTTCATAACGCTTTCACGGGATGGCAATACTGCAGGTGCGCCAGCTTTTGCGATAATTGGCACGGCTTTAACGCGTGTGCTGTTTTCTTCATAGTAGGCAAAGCCGAAGTAGCCTGTAGCGGCAACATCGCTGGCAACACCTTGTACCAGGACATTGTCGTCTTCAGAGGCGGTGAAGTCGCCACGGCTGGATTTAGCCTTGCCGACAATGGCTTCAGTGAAGTAGTCGAAAGTACCGGAGTCAGAGCCTGCACCGAACAGCTTCACGGGGGTGTCAGGCCAAGCAGCGTTGACTTGCTTCCAGGTCTTGACCTTGCCTTGAGCATCTGGCTCCCAGAGCTTTTTCAGCTCTTCAACGGTGAAGCTCTTGATGAAGGTGTTTTTCGGGTTCACGACAACGGTGAGTGCATCGTAGGCGACTGGTAGCTCGATAAACTCAATACCTTCAGCCTTACATGCTTCGATTTCCTTGGTCAGGATAGGACGGGAAGCTTCGGAGATGTCAGTTTCGCCACGGCAGAATTTCTTGAAGCCGCCACCCGTGCCAGAAATACCGACAGTGACCTTGATTTTCTTCGCTTTTTGGAACTCTTCAGCAACCGCTTCGGTAATTGGGTAGACGGTGCTGGAGCCGTCGATACGGATAATGTCATTTTTTGCTGGGGCTGCGTCTGCATGTTGGATCGAGAATGCAGCTGTAACGAGGGCAGCAATACCGGCTGCCTTCAATAACTGGGTTGGAACAAATTGGAATTGCATATAGGCTCCGTCGGTTGGTCAATTGTTGCCTGGAGCCTCAATGTGAGCATGCCCCCATGACAACCCGGCAAATATAAAGCGTAAATATTTCATATTTGTGACAAATAGGCAAAATGTCTTGAGGTTATTCTGGTTTGAACACGCAAGCTGGCGAGGAGCACGATGCCAAGGATAAATAAACTATAGGAAACTGGTTCTGGAACGGCGCTGATCTGTGATGTAGAAATATTTGTTAGCGTGCTAGGGTCAGAGGTGCTACCTATCCAGTTCAGACGCTGGCGGGTGGTTTCGTCGGGGTTGGTAGGGGTATAGAGCATCATCGTGATATCTAGCCAGTCTTGATAGGCGGCTGGCTGGACATAGCAGGATTTATTGGTCTGGCAAATGGCAGACGCAATACCGCCTAGTATCACATCTTCAGCACCATGTGTGCCCAGGAATAACCCGCTGCCGCTATCCCCGCCTTGCACGATGGCATTGCCAGCAGGCGTGCTGTCAGTAATGATCCAATGCACATTGTAGCTGCCGATGTGTGCAATATTGTCGATTAGCGAGGTTTCTACATAGCGTCCATTGCCGTTTCCGCTGGCATTGGCTAGTGTCACAGTGCCGTAAGGCTCAACATTCTCAATATAGGTCAGGTTTAAGGCTGTGTAGCGGTCGGCAAGAATTGGCGTGGCTAGGTGTAGAAGTGCCAGATCGTTGCCTGGGAATTGATAGTTGGGAAGCACAAATTTCTTATCAATCAAGGCATCACCAAAGCCGGATGAAAATACTTTGCCCGTTGTGGCTGAGTGGCCTGCTGTCAGTACCCAGTTAGGTGCTACCAGTACCCCGTCCGTTCCTCCGATGATTTGGCCTACCATGCCAAAGTCCGTGGTAGGTGTGCTACCGACCAGTGCAAATGCTGGCTGGCTGAAGGCAAGGCTCGCAGCGGTGATGATGCAGGCAGGGTGAAACGAATGCATAGCGAACCTCGTTGGGTTTAAGAAGTACCTATTGTAGATAAAGCATGAGTGGAGAAATACACGAGTGTAGGTATGGGTATTCTGGAGGGCAAACAGCGGGTGGCAGGGCATTAATGTATAATTGCGACCTTTGAATTTAGTCAGTTCGGATATTGCATGGAAGCGGAACAACTCAATCTTATTGCCAACCGTCTGGATGACCTTGCCGAGCGTCACCAGGCCTTACGGGGGTATCTTTGACTTCGAAAGCAAACAGCAGCGCCTAGAGGAAGTATCCCAGTTATTGGAAGATCCCAATATATGGAATGACAACGAGCGCTCGCAGAAGCTGGGCAAGGAGCGCCGCGAGCTGGAATTTGTTGTCAAATCGTTGACTGATGTTGATAGCGGGGTGCGGGACAGTCGTGAACTGTTCGAGATGGCGCGTGAAGAAAACGATGACAGCACCTTGTTGAGCATTGATAGCGATACACAGGAGTTGGAAAAGGTTGTGGCGCAAATGGAGTTTCGCCGCATGTTTGCTCACCCGATGGACCCGAACAACTGCTTCCTGGATATTCAGGCTGGTTCTGGTGGTACCGAGGCGCAGGATTGGGCCTCCATGCTATTGCGCATGTATTTGCGCTATTGCGAGAACAAGGGCTTCAAGGTTGAGGTGCTGGAAGAGTCCGAAGGTGATGTTGCTGGTATCAAGAGCGCTTCGCTGAAAATCTCTGGTGACTATGCTTATGGCTTTCTGCGTACCGAAAGCGGAGTACATCGCCTAGTGCGTAAATCGCCTTTTGACTCGGGTAATCGTCGCCATACTTCGTTTGCTAGCGTATTCGTTTATCCTGAGGTGGATGATTCCATCGTGGTTGAAATCAATCCTGCTGATCTGCGCATCGATACTTATCGGGCATCAGGCGCGGGTGGTCAGCACATTAACAAAACCGATTCCGCAGTGCGGATTACCCACATCCCGACCAATACCGTGGTGCAGTGCCAGAATGACCGTTCGCAGCATCGCAACAAGGATGAGGCGATGAATATGTTGAAAGCGCAGTTGTACGCATTGGAGTTGCGCAAGCGCAACGAAGAAAAACAAGCGATGGAAGATGCCAAGACCGATATCGGTTGGGGCCACCAGATCCGCTCTTATGTGCTGGATCAATCGCGCATCAAGGATTTACGCACCAACGTCGAAGTTGGTAATACCCAGGGCGTCTTGGATGGCGACCTGGATCCATTTATTTCTGAAAGTTTGAAGCAGGGAGTGTAAGGGTGAGTGACGCACAAAATTCCAAGCCTGATACTGAGGTAGTGCAACAGGACGAGAACCATGTCATGGCCGAGCGGCGTGAGAAGCTCAAGGCGATTCGGGAAAAGGGTGTTGCTTTCCCCAATGACTTCAAGCCTGAGCATGCCGCACAAAGCCTGCATGATAGCTATGATGCCCTTGAGGGCGAAGATCTTGAAGCGCGCGCATTGAGCGTGGCGATTGCCGGACGCATGATGTTGAAGCGTGTGATGGGCAAGGCCAGCTTTGCTACTGTGCAGGATAAGAGCGGGCGCATTCAGGTATTTGTGACCAAGGAAAACGTTGGCGAAGAAACTTACGATGCTTTCAAGAAATGGGATCTGGGCGACATCATTGCGGCCAGAGGCACCTTGTTCAAGACCAAGACTGGCGAGTTGTCAGTTAAGGTGAGTGAGTTGCGACTGCTGACCAAATCCCTGCGACCTTTGCCGGAGAAATTCCATGGATTGGCAGACCAAGAGACCAAGTATCGCCAGCGGTATGTCGACCTGATTGTTTCGGATGACACTCGCAAGACCTTCATGGCGCGTAGCAAGATTGTCGCGGCTATACGCGCTTTTATGCTTGGCCACGAGTTCCTGGAGGTGGAAACGCCAATGTTGCATCCCATTCCTGGTGGGGCATCAGCCAAGCCGTTCATTACGCACCACAATGCGCTGGATATGCAGATGTATATGCGTATCGCCCCTGAGCTTTACCTCAAGCGCCTGATTGTGGGCGGGTTTGATCGTGTGTTTGAGATCAACCGAAATTTCCGCAACGAAGGTGTGAGCGTACGCCACAATCCAGAATTCACCATGATGGAGTTCTATGCCGCCTATACGGATTACCGTTGGCTGATGGATTTCACGGAGCAATGTATCCGGGCTGCTGCCATTGCTGCCTGTGGTTCGGCCGTGGTGCAGTATCAAGGCAGGGAGCTTGACCTTAGCAAGCCATTTGAGCGGCTGACGATTGTTGGGGCAATCCAGAAATATGCGCCGCAATATGCCTTAGAGCAGTTAAATGATGAAGCTTTTCTGCGGCAGGAGCTCAAAAAGTTTGGTGTTGAAGCCTTTGCCCATCTGGGCTTAGGAGCGTTGCAATTGGCTTTATTCGAGGAAACAGCAGAAAGCCAACTGTGGAACCCGACGTATATTATTGATTACCCAGTCGAAGTATCACCACTGGCACGTGCATCTGACACCAATCCAGCTATTACCGAGCGCTACGAGTTGTTTATCACAGGCCGTGAGATTGCCAATGGTTTCTCCGAATTAAATGATGCGGAGGATCAGGCTGCACGTTTCCAGGCTCAGGTAGCAGCCAAGGAAGCAGGCGATGATGAGGCCATGTATTACGATGCTGACTTCATCCGTGCACTGGAGTACGGCATGCCACCGACAGGTGGATGCGGTATCGGTATCGACCGCTTGGTGATGCTGTTGACGGATAGTCCAAGCATACGTGATGTCATCTTGTTCCCGCATATGCGACCAGAGCACTAAAAAAACTTTCAAGGCCGGTTATCCCGGCCTTTTTTCTTGTTGTTAACTGTTGCTTGTCAGCGACAAACACTTTGTTTGTAGGATGAGATGACGCTTTTGCTGGAAGTGGGCTGTGAGCTACTTATAGCGCTGTTTTCAGCCCAGACTTCATCCAGCAGGATGTAAGGGAGACATGAATACCGGCAAGATAGTGGTACTGACGTCGTACTTGGGCGACATTTTCACGGCTTATCTATTGTGAAATATGAATATTTTTTCATAACAAAATGATTTTAAAAGAAGATTAAGGTGTGGCATACACCTTGCTGACTCTTGTTGGTCTTGGCTCATTGTTGCAATGAGCCTGTCTGTCATATCAAACGAGAGGTTTCATCCATGTTAAACAAGCAAGGTCTATTCAATCGTACTCCCACTCCTCAAAACAGCTCTAGCGTCAATCCTGTTTCATCTTCACTGAACAGCAAACCAGAAACCACCCAAGTACCACATCATACTTCTCCGTTAAGTAGTCCAGTCGCTAGCAAGGTTGAGGTGCCAGCTAGCAGTGGCGTGCATGCGGATACGCAAACAGGTAGCCGACTGATTGTGGGGCCGGATGTTAAATTGAAAGGTGCCGAGATTCAGGATTGTGACATCTTGGTGGTGGAAGGGCGTGTGGAGGCTACTATGGATAGCCGGGTGATCCAGATTGCTGAGCATGGTGCCTTCTCTGGGAAAGTGGGCATTGATGTAGCCGAGGTGCATGGCAATTTTGAAGGTGAGTTGACGGCACGCAGCCAGTTGATCATTCATTCTACTGGCCGAGTAAGTGGAAAAATCCGTTATGGCAAGATACTGATTGAGGAAGGCGGCGAGTTGTCCGGTGATATTGCTTCTATTACTTCAGAAGAGGGTCATAGCAAGGTCAAACGCATTCAATCTGCATAGCAGTTGATGCCAATAAAAAAGCCCCTTGTGGGGCTTTTTTATTGGCTAGCTAAATATCTCCATCAAGTACCATTGGCCGCAGCGGCTTCCTTGGCGTGATACTTACTGATCAAACTATCCCATTCGATGGTGACATTTCCACCAGTCATCTGGTATTGCTTTTGCCAGCCGCTCAGCAATTCGATGCAGGCATGGTCAATATATTCCAGGTCATCAAACTGCACGTGAACATCACGACCAGATTCCAGATTGTCCAGCACGGAAACTAGCTTTGGAATGCCCAACTGGGTTGCCGAGCCCTTGAGGTGCAAAGTGGTTTGCTTGCTACCAGCATTGTGTTCTGCCTTGATGGAGACGTGGGAGAACACATACAGGAGCTTGGCAATCGATAGCGCCAGACCAGTTACCACGCCAGCCAGCAGGTTGAAGCTGACGATAGTGACAATGGTGATGATATAAACCGCAAGCTCAGCCTTGCCATAGGAGAGGAGTTCCTTGGCTACTTTGGGATAAGCCAGCTTGTAACCGGTATATACCAACACGCCTGCAAGGGTGGCGACAGGGATGTATTCCAGCGTAAAGAGGAACACGCTGATAAATAGCAGCAACCACAAGCCATGCATGATGGTGGAGCGGCGGGTGGTGGCGCCTGCCTCTACGTTTGCGCTGGAGCGTACAATGACACCAGTCATAGGCAGAGCGCTCAGGAAACCGCAAATTGCATTACCAACACCTTGTGCCATCAGTTCGCGATCATATTTGGTGCGAACGCCCTGGTGCATCTGGTCAACAGCAGCACAAGAAAGCAACGACTCGGCACTGGCAATAAAAGCGAGTGAGATGACGGCGAGTAAGACCCCTGCAGTCATCGATGCTTCTACCGTGCTCATGGTAGGCGTAATAATCGTGCCCAGGATATTTTGCAGGTCAGTTGGGCCATCAAATAAATCAGTGAGGTATTTGATATCGAAACTGAACAGGTTGGCGATGATCACGGCTAGCACGACACCAATGAGTGCCCCTGGAATCAGTTTGAGTTTTGCTGGGGCAAAACGTGTCCAGAGTACAATCGAGATGATAGTGATCAGCCCAGTAATGGCTGCGTAGATATTACCGCCACCATGTAGTGAGAATATCTCGAACAAGCCATTGGGGATATCCATCAAGTTCTTGATGCCACTGGACAGCGGGTCGCGATCAAGCATGATGTGAAATTGTGAACCAATGATCAGGATACCAATACCACCCAGCATGCCGTGGATCACAGCAGGCGAGATAGCGCGGAACCAAACTCCTAACTTGAATATACCTGCTAGGATTTGTACTCCACCAGCAGCTAATACGATAACGCCATAAATAGCCAGGCCAAATTCGGCCACAATGTCGGCCACAATGACTACCAAGCCAGCCGCAGGGCCGCTGACGGTGAGAGGTGAGCCTGAAATAGAGCCAACGACCAAGCCACCGATAATGCCAGTGATAATGCCGGCGGTCGGGGGAAGGCCTGATGCAATCGCTATGCCCAGGCATAAGGGCACCGCCACCAGGAAAACAACAATGGACGCAAAGAAGTCTTTGCTGAAATTGCCGGATTGTGCCGGGGCGGTAGGGGTTTGAGTAGTCATACTAATTTATCCGTAAGATAGGGGCGGCCTAGATGCATCCTAGTTTTGTACGAGTGGATGATCAGCGCTGAATATCTGGTATTGCTTGGGGAATGTGACTTCAGCCGTTGCCAAATCATAGACACCACCTACGATCCCGATGTCTCCTTTGTTCAGCATCTCGCGCAGGATTTCACTGGAGTTCCAGATCGTATCAATCTGTGTCTTGACATTGATTTCACACACATGACCAACAAAAGCATCATTCGATGAAGAGCGGTTTTCCTTGGTTTGTGTTTCCGCCTCTACGGCAGGGAAGATCATCTTGGTGATTTCACCAATATGCCCACCGGAAAAACCATCGCATGCAGCCTTGACTGCACCGCAGTTGCTGTGACCCAGCACGACAATGAGCTTGCTGCCTAGATATTTGCAGGAGTATTCCAAGCTGCCGATCGCCTTGCGCGAAGCGATATTTCCAGCCAAGCGTACACTAAAGAGATCGCCCAGGCCTTGGTCAAAAATCAGTTCGGTGGATGTGCGCGAGTCACTGCAACTCAGGATGGCAGCAAAAGGATGTTGTTTATCCTTGGTGATATTCACGACGTTGAGTAGATCGCGATGTGCCGAAATGTTCTGGGTGAAGCGCTGATTACCTTCCAGCAGGATAGCCAATGCTTCTTGAGGTGACATTTTGTCACGGTCTTTTAATGGGTGTTTGTACATATTTTTACTTCCCCGGATAAGTTAAAAATAACCGTATTGAGCAATGAATAATGCGTAATTGGTTCTATAAAAGACATTTATGGATTTTTTTTGTTCCATATAAACATGATTATTATAGGTAAATTTTATTGTTTCTATAAAAAACTTATTGTAAAGAAATGTAAGTTTTTGAAAGTTTCATGGCAAATTATTCATCGCATCATGCAGTTAAATCATGACGCTGGCATGAAAAATAATCGAAAGGGACATGGTTTTCTAGTTCTTTTTTGATGCTGGTATGACCTTTCTGTCATAAAACTGTCATTTTCAGTACATCATTCAGTCACATTGCAACGACATACTGCACGCCATATTGCTGGTAGAGCTAGCTTCTATCAGTGATTGGCGGCTTTGCCGCACGAGTTGGTATCACTCCTGAGATACATCTTTCTAATAAAACAAGTGCGTAAATTGTAAAGTGATTGCGATGACAACAGGGAAAATGGCCCGTAAGGCTTTAATGACAGCAGTCATGCTGGCAACAACTTCTGCCACTGCAATGGCGGAGGCTCAAGTGCTGGAGTTATATGTAGACTCTACGACTAAACAGATTTTTTCCGAGCCTGGCCCTAACCGGGTAAAAATGGGCACCTTTAAATCGGTGGGGGACGCAACAGAAGCCAAGAGTGAAAATGCCGCTAGCATTGATTTGGTGGAAATGAAGCAAGAGCTTGAGCATAAACAGCGTGAGCTGGAAGAAAAGCTGGATAAGATTGCCATGGCCCCAGCGCCAAAGCCTACTAGTTCAGGCAAGAGCTGGGCCGATACGATGAAGGTGCGTGGCTATATGCAGCTTCGTAGCAACCCGATCATTGGTGGTGACAAAACGATGCCAGGTACAACGACCAGCATTTCTCATCAGGCTGATCGCTCTATTGGCGACAACACCAATTTTCTCATTCGCCGCATGCGTTTGATTTTCTTCGGGGATATCGGTGAACGTTTGTCTTATTATATTCAACCAGATTTTGCGAGTCGCGCTGGTAGTGGTTCAAGTGAGACTGGCAATATTGCGCAGTTACGTGATGCCTATGGTGACATCTATTTGACCAAAGATAGAGTGCATCGTCTGCGTGTTGGTCAATCCAAAATTCCTTATGGCTTTGAAAACCTGCAGTCTAGCCAAAACCGTATCGCACTGGATCGTGCTGACGCGATTAATAGCTGCTGTAAGGATGAGCGTGATTTAGGCGTGTTCTACTACTACACACCAAAAGAACAACAGGATATGTTCAAGTATCTCGTTGACAGTGGCCTGAAGGGTTCTGGCAACTACGGTATGTTCGCTTTTGGTGCGTATAACGGTACTGGTGCCAACCGCTCCGAGAATAACGATAATCTACATTTGGTATCGCGCTTCACTTATCCAGTCAAGTTCGAAAATGGTCAGATTTTTGAAGCAGGTATCCAGGCGATTTCTGGTACATTCAAGCCAAATACGAGCATTGCTAACATTGATAGAACATTTCCTTCCACAGATGGTTTTAAGGATCAGCGTGTTGGTGTACATGCCGTGTTGTACCCACAACCCTTTGGCTTGCAGGCTGAGTGGAACTGGGGACGTGGTCCTGAGTTGAATGATGCTCGTACACGTATTGAGGAAAAGTCGCTCAATGGTGGTTATGTTCAAGCCATGTATCGCATCAAGGATTTCTACGGTTACGGCGTAATGATTCCGTTCGTGAAGTGGCAATATTTTGATGGTGCACAAAAGTTTGAAACTAATGCTCCGCAGAATAAGGTTAATGATTGGGAGGCTGGTTTTGAGTGGCAGCCAGTCCCTGAGATTGAGTTTACGGCTTACTATTCCAAGCTAGATCGTAATAACTTATCTGCTTCACCTTACGCGAAATACAACACTGATATTCTGCGTTTCCAGTTGCAATACAACTTCTAAGCAGGTTCGATATATCTCTACAGCCCGCCTTGAGCGGGCTTTTTATTGAGAAAACGATTTTTAACCGCATTTGTAAGATTTTGCTACTACAATGCGTAGATTATGTATATATCCAGTCACCAGTCGGCTCAAAAAAGCAGGCCGATCCGATATTTGCTGATTTCCATCGCGATTGCCCTTGGATATTTCTTACTTGGGCATAGCACCTTGTTACTGGGTACTCCCGCCATATTTTCTACCTTTATCTGGCCTCCGGCGGGATTTGCGTTGGCCATTTTGATTCTTGGTGGTATGCGGGTGGTGCCTGGTTTGCTGCTTGGTGCGGTAGCAACACAATGGAGTGTGGAGGTCCCTCTTCCTTTTTTTGGAGCATTCTGTGTGGGGAGCGGCAATGTTGCGGGTGCTGTGATGGCCTACCTGCTCCTGAAGCGCTTTAATTTTGAACCTGCGATGACCCGTTTGCAGGATTTGCTGGCCATGGTTTTGGTGGGGGCAATATTCAGCCCCTTGCTCAGTGCGACTTTGGGTTGTCTAGTATTGAGTGCATTTGGCATAGTGCAGTCCGCATTTTTGTCTGTGACATGGTTGCAATGGTGGATGGGGGACGCATTGGGCATTATTCTCCTGACGCCTGCTATCCTGGCTTTTTTTCACTCGGAACCAATTCGCTGGAGCAGGGCAAAGATCGTGGAAGCCTTGGTGCTCAGTGGATTGCTACTGGGATTATGTTTCCTGGCATTCAATGAACTTTTGTCTGAGTCGGGCGAGTTGGAGGCCAAGGCATTTCTTGTCTTTCCGTTGGTGATATGGGCTGCATTGAGTTTTCACCAGCGAGGCGCGGCATTGGCGTCGTTGTTGATTGTCATCACGGCGTTGTGGGGTGGTGGTGGTTATCACGGCTATTTCAGTATGGAGCTTAGTAACGCTGAGCTGTTTAACTATTGGTTGTTTGCGCTTGTCACCGTGTCGATTGGTGTCGGTTTATCTGGTGTGCATGTGGGGCGTTTGCGAGCAGATGAACAATTGAAAAAGCAGCTCGGGCTTTACAACGCATTGAGTAATGCCCAGTCTGACGCAGGGGAAGGCGTAGTCGTCATTGAGGATGGCAAGATTGTCTATGCCAACGAGGCTTTATGGAAGATAGGCGGCTATGATGCGCGCGATATCCCCATGGGCTCTCATTTCCTTAGCTTGATACACCCAAGTGATCGTGAGCGTGTAGCGCGACATTACGAGCAGCGGGTGCGCGGTGAATTTACACCTAGCCGATATGAGGCACTTGGGATCAGTAAATCGGGTAAGCCGATACCGATTGAGGTGGCGGCGGCTAATTATCGCGATGATAGCGAGCGTGTCGTGGTACTTATCATTGATATTAGCAGCCGTAAACAGGCTGAGGAGGCTTTGCTGCATAGCCGTGCCGAATATCGTGAGCTGGTCGAGTCGGTCAAGGCTGTCGTCTGGCGTGCCACTCCAGAAGCGGCTTTTACCTTTGTGAGTCAGGAGGCTGAAAGTTTGTTGGGATATCCCCTCGAGGAGTGGGTGGCTAACCCCCGTTTCTGGGTAGAGAAAATTCACCCGGATGATAGGGCGTGGGTAGTAGATTTTTGTAGTTGGGAAACCCAGCAGCTTCAAGATCATGTGTTTGAGTACCGGATGCTGGCTGCGGATGGTCGGGTGGTCTGGCTACAGGATATTGTGCGGGTGATTCCTGATCGCAGTGGCAATAAGCCCCAGGAGTTGCTGGGCGTCATGTTGGATATTACGGCACGCAAGGCTGCCGAAGCGGGCCTCAACCTTTCCAAGCAGGTATTTGATAATACAAGCGAGGCGATCCTGATCACAGATAGGGAGCGCAATATCTTGGAGGTAAACCAGGCTTATCTGGGAATGACTGGTTATGCGCGCGAGGATTGCATTGGTACGCGCTTGTCTTTGCTTGATGACGTGGCCGAGGATAATCAAGCGATCGGTAGCTTGGTGCAGCAGCATGGCCAGTGGATGGGAGAGCTCATCGGGCGAAAAAAGAGCGGTGAGTATTATCCGGAGTGGGTGTCGATCAGTTCTGTATACGATGGCAACGGTATTTTACAGAACTATATCGTGGTATTGACTGATATCAGCCAGCGTAAGCAGTCCGAAGAGCGCCTGCAATTTCTTGCTACTCATGATGGCTTGACTGGGCTACCTAACCGGGCCTTGCTACAGGAGCGTATTGAGTTAGCCTTGTTGCGTGCTCAGCGCTACCAGCAGCGTATTGGTGTGCTGTTCATTGATCTTGACCGCTTCAAGATCATCAACGATACCCTGGGGCACCAAGCTGGAGACATGTTGTTGCAAGAGACAGCAAGCCGCCTCCGGGAGTGTTTACGTCAAACGGATACCATTGCGCGCCAGGGCGGGGATGAATTTGTCGTGCTGGTCGAGGATTTCACTGACCAACAATATTTGGTGACGGTGGCACGCAAGATCATGCATGCGCTGGCGCAGCCTTTTATCCTCATGCAGCAGGAGTTGTATATCAGTGCCAGTATCGGGATCAGTGCCTATCCTGAGGATGGCGTGGATATATTCTCATTATTGAAAAATGCAGATATGGCGATGTACCGTGCCAAGGATGATGGGAAGAATACTTTCCATTTTTACTCTGCCGAAAGCAATGCCAGCAGTGTTAGCCGACTCACCCTTGAAAACGGTCTGCGTCGTGCGCTAGAGCGTAATGAGTTCACTTTGTTGTATCAAGCAAAGCTGGATTTGACGGGGCAGTACATTATCGGGGCGGAGGCTTTAATTCGTTGGCAACATGCCGAGTTGGGTATGGTTTCACCACAGGAGTTTATTCCGATCGCGGAAGAAACTGGCTTGATTATCCAGATTGGTGAGTGGGTGTTGAAGCAGGCTTGCCGCGATGCTTATGCTTGGCAAGAGATTGCAGGCAGGCCGATCAGGGTTGGGGTCAATATTTCTGCGCGGCAATTCCGTGAAGATAGCCTGCATAAAGTGATTCTGGGTGCATTGGATGAAAGTGGGCTGACGCCAGATTGCCTGGAGCTGGAAATCACGGAAAGCATGATCATGCAGAATGCAGAGCGGGCCAGCCAGATGTTGCAGCATTTCCGTAACCTGGGTACCCATGTGCTGATCGATGATTTTGGTACGGGTTATTCATCATTGGGTTATCTCAAACACTTCCCGATTGACTCATTGAAGATTGATCGCTCTTTTGTCCGGGATATTCCCCAAGATGCAGATGATATGGCGATTACGCAGGCGATCATTGCCATGGCACATAGCCTGAAGGTCAAAGTCGTGGCCGAGGGCGTGGAAACCCAGGCGCAACTTGAATTCTTGCGCACAAAAGGCTGTGATCAGTTACAGGGTTATATTTTCAGCCGACCGCTGAGTGCAGAAGCTTTTCTTGGCATGCTGCGCTTTGACACAGCAAGGCGCGCAGGCCGTACCTATGCGCATGGCTTACAGTTTGCAGAGGAAACTGGCCTGGCGGAGGCCTGACCAAGCGTTGCCTGCTGATCGGCCTAGTGAGGAGGTTCCTTGGCGAGATTGAGCGAGTAGATCGGGATTTCCACTACAATGTCCTCATTGCCGACAATAACTTGGCATGAGAGGCGCGAGTTGGGCTTCAAGCCCCAAGCTTGGTCTAGCATGTCTTCTTCTATTTCTTCAGGTTCGGATAGCGAGCTGTAGCCCTTCTGAACATAGATATGGCAGGTGGTACAGGCGCAAACGCCACCACAGGCACTATCAATGTCGATATCCTGCTTGTGCAGGTTATGGCAGATCGACCTGTCGGGCTGCGCCTCGAATGTCTTGCCTTCGGGGCAGTATTCCGGATGCGGGAGAACAGTAATTTTTGCCATTGCCTAGAGTTCCAGAGTATTCAATGATTGCCCGGCAAGTGCCTGCCTTACCGAAGCGTCCATACGGCGTGCTGCAAAGCTTTCTGTCGCATGATTGAGGTTGTTCACGGCCTGGGTGATCGCAGCGCTATCCTCTTGTTGTGCCAAGTGACGCAAACTTTCCATCTGACGGTTGATGTCGGTTATTTCGGCTTCGCTTAACAGTGCATCACCATCTTGGCGCAATGCAGCTTCAATCGCCTCTAGTAGCCGGGCGGCATCCACTCTGGCTTCTTGTAGGGCGCGTGCTTGCTTGTCCGTTTCAGCCGAGCTAAAAGATGCTTGTAGCATATTGGTGATTTGGTCTTCGCTTAAGCCATAGGAAGGTTTGACAACGATATTGGCATGAGCGCCACTGGTTTGCTCTTGTGCCGATACGGAAAGTAGTCCATCGGCATCCACTTGGAAGGTGACGCGAATGCGTGCAGCACCTGCCGCCATGGGTGGAATGCCGCGTAGTTCAAATCTCCCGAGAGAGCGGCAGTCTGACACTAGCTCGCGCTCACCTTGCAAGACATGGATACTCATCGCTGTTTGACCATCCTTGAAGGTGGTAAAGTCCTGGGCGCGCGCGACTGGCAAGGTGGAGTTGCGAGGAATGACTTTCTCTACCAAACCGCCCATGGTTTCTAGACCTAGTGAAAGCGGGATGACATCCAGCAACAGCAAATCATCATCATGACGATTGCCCGCCAGGATATTAGCCTGGATGGCTGCTCCTAAGGCAACCACTTGATCAGGATCGAGGTTGGTCAATGGGTCTTGGCCGAAAAAGCTGGTGACGGCATGGCGTACTTGCGGCATGCGTGTCGCGCCACCGACTAGCACCACACCCTGGACTTCCTTCACGTCAAGTGAGGCATCACGCAGCGCTTTGCGTATCGGGGTTAATGTGCGGTTCAGCAATTGTTGGGTAAGTGTGTGAAATTCTGTCTGGCTTAGGCTCAAGTCAACGATCTCACCGTCACTGAGTACGGCAGTGATACTTGCGCTAGCGTGCTCGGTGAGCCACTCCTTGGCTTCCCTGGCCTTGGTCATAAGCAGGCGCGTATCCGCAGGGGTGAGTGGTTGCAGGCGAGCTTGTTCCAGTATCCAGCAGAAAATACGACGATCAAAGTCGTCACCACCAAGGGCAGAGTCCCCATTGGTGGATAGCACTTCAAAGACCCCTTTACTCAGGCGCAGGATGGATACATCGAATGTGCCGCCACCAAGGTCATAAATGACATAAATACCTTCTGATGAGTTATCCAAACCGTAAGCTACAGCGGCGGCTGTGGGTTCATTCAGCAGGCGCAGCACATTGATGCCAGCCAGCCGGGCGGCATCCTTGGTGGCTTGACGTTGTGCATCATCAAAATAGGCTGGGACGGTAATCACGGCACCGGTTAATTCTCCACCTAATGCTTGTTCAGCACGGGCCTTAAGGGCTTGCAGAATGTCAGCAGACACTTCAACCGGGCTCTTGATCCCAGCGCGAGTGTCGATTTGCACCATGCCTGGTGTCTCAATGAAACGGTATGGTAGGTGGCTGGTATCGCCAATATCGTTCAAGCCACGGCCCAGGAAGCGCTTGACCGATACAATGGTGTTTTGCGGATCCTGGCTTTGCTGCAATTGGGCAGGGTAGCCAACCTCAATCTGCCCGTCAGCAGTGTAATGCACGACAGAGGGCAACAGAGCATGCCCAGTTTCATCTAGCAGTACAGTGCTGAGGCCGCTACGCACGGTTGCAACCAATGAGTTGGTCGTGCCCAGGTCTATTCCCACCGCCAGGCGATGCTGGTGGGGGGCGGCGCTCATGCCGGGTTCTGATATCTGTAATAAAGCCATAGCGTGCGGTTATTCGTCTTCCAGTTTGCTGATCTTGTGTTCGACATCACTACGAATCTTGTCGATGAAACTCAATTTGCGCACAGTGCCCGAGGCTTCTTGCCATGCATGTTGTTGGTCAAGGTGATTGGCCAGGCTATCTTCTAGTGTCATGGCTTCTGCGCGCATATCCTTGAGCAAGCGATCCAATACTGTGATATTGCCCTCATCAAATGCATCCTCTGCAGTCTCGCGCCATTCCATTTGCAGCATGAGGAAGTCGGCGGGCATGGTGGTATTGCTCTCTTCTTGCGTATCTATGCCTTGTAATTGCAACAGGTAGCGTGCGCGAGAAGTTGGGTGCTTGAGCGTGTGATAGGCTTCATTCGCCTGGGTCGCCCATTGCATAGACTGCATGCGCTCGCTTGGTGACGCGGCAACAAAGCGATCTGGGTGTACTTCTGCTTGCAATTTGCGATAACGCTGATCCAACAGGGTCATATCCAGTGAGAACTGGATTGGCAAGCCAAACAATGCAAAATAATTCTGCTGTAAATTAGACATAAAGGAAGGGTTTGAACTGAATGGGGCAGTGCAGTTAACACACTGCCTTAAGCTGAGGGGCGCGGCTTATACCGTAAAGCTTTCACCGCAGCCACATTCATCCTTGACGTTAGGATTGTTGAACTTGAACCCCTCGTTAAGGCCCTCCTTGGCAAAGTCCAGCTCAGTACCGTCAATGTAGACTAGACTCTTGGGGTCGACGATCACCTTGACATCGTGACTGTCGAACACTACGTCTTCAGCATGGATGTCATCAACAAACTCTAGCGTATAAGCCATGCCGGAACAGCCAGTGGTTTTGACGCCCAAGCGCAGGCCAACACCCTTGCCGCGGTTGGCAAGGAATTTCTGCACGCGTTTGGCAGCAGTTTCTGTGAGCGAGATTGCCATGTGAGTTCCGTCCTTTACGCTGCCTGTTCGTCCTTGGTGCCTTGTTTGGCTTTGAGGTCAGCCACTGCTGCGCGAATGGCGTCTTCAGCCAGCACTGAGCAGTGAATCTTGACCGGTGGCAGTGCCAATTCTTCGGCAATATCGGAGTTCTTGATTTCCATCGCCTGGTCCAGGGATTTGCCCTTGATGAGTTCAGTCACGAGCGAACTGGAAGCAATCGCGGAACCGCAACCATAGGTCTTGAACTTGGCATCTTCAATAATACCTTGGTCGTTGACCTTGATTTGCAGTTTCATTACGTCGCCGCAGGCTGGAGCGCCAACCATGCCAGTGCCGACAGAAGGGTCGTTCTTGTCCATAGAGCCAACGTTACGTGGGTTCTCGTAGTGGTCGAGTACTTTGTCTGAATAAGCCATTTTTTTACTCCTTAATGTGCCAATATGCCGAGAGTTATACTGTGTCTCAACGATATTGGCAGGTCATGTATCTCATGTATTAATACCGCTTTGATCGGCAGGCCATATACCCAGGCGCTTATTTAATGCGCTGCCCACTCGACCGTATTCAGGTCTACACCATCCAAGTGCATTTCCCAGAGCGGGGAGAGTTCACGCAATTTGCCAATCTTGCTCTTCATCAACTCTACGGTGTAATCAATATCTTCTTCTGTGGTGAAGCGCCCGATAGAGAAGCGGATGGAGCTATGTGCTAATTCGTCTGAACGTCCCAATGCCCGCAGGACATAAGAAGGTTCCAGGCTGGCCGAAGTACAGGCGGAACCGCTGGAAACCGCAATGTCCTTGACTGCCATGATCAGCGACTCACCTTCTACGAAGTTGAAGCTGATATTCAGGTTGTGAGCAACGCGATGTTCCAGATCGCCATTGACGTACACCTCATCAATCTCCTGCAAGCCCTTGAGCAGACGGTCACGCAATATGCGGATACGGACGTTTTCGCTATCCATTTCCTCACGGGCAATACGGAATGCTTCACCCATACCAACGATCTGGTGTGTAGCCAGCGTGCCGGAACGCATGCCGCGCTCATGGCCACCGCCGTGCATTTGTGCCTCAATGCGTATACGAGGCTTGCGACGTACATACAGCGCGCCAATACCCTTGGGGCCATAGGTCTTGTGGGCAGAGAAGCTCATCAAGTCCACAGGCAGTTTTTGCAGGTCTATATGCACCTTGCCAGTTGCCTGTGCCGCATCAACGTGGAAAATTACGCCTTGCTCGCGACAAATGTTACCGAGTGCTTCAATATCCTGAATAACGCCAATCTCGTTATTCACCAGCATCACGGATGCCAGTACAGTATCTGGGCGCAAGGCAGCCTTGAATTTTTCTAGGTCAACGAGGCCATTGGTTTCTGGGACCAGATATGTTGCTTCGTAACCCAGTCTTTCCAGTTCGCGCACTGTATCGATCACGGCTTTGTGCTCGGTTTGTACGGTAACGATATGTTTGCCCTTGGAGGGGCTGTAAAAATTGGCTGCGCCTTTGATCGCCAGATTGTTGGACTCGGTGGCGCCAGAGGTCCAGACAATCTCGCGCGGGTCTGCATTTACCAACTTGGCTACTTCTTCACGTGCATTTTCCACGGCTTTTTCCGCTGTCCAGCCAAAAGAGTGACTGCGTGAAGCGGGGTTGCCGAAATGTTCGGTCAAGTAAGGGATCATCTTTTCCGCTACCCGTGGATCAAGTGGGGTAGTGGCTGAATAATCCAGATAAATAGGCGTACGTACTGTCATTTTGCGATTCCTAAACTGCGATAGCAGTTAACTTTCTCAATCTTGTGAGTTCACCTTCCAGTGCTTGCAGGAAGGCCTCCACTTCATGTAATTCATTATTATTGCCAAAGCTCACGCGAATCGCACCACGTGCGATGTCGGGGTGTATGCCCATGGCGAGTAACACATGACTAGGCTCGGTGTTATCGCTGGAGCATGCGGAGCCACTGGCTACTGCAAAACCCTGCTTATCCAGTGCCATCACCAACGTTTCACCTTCAATGCCCTCAAAGGCAAAGAAGCTGGTGTTGGGCAGACGTTCAGCACCAGCACCAAAAATGACGGCACCTAGATGATGCAGACCTTGTTCCAGACGCTCACGTAATACAGCCAATTTTCCTTGACGATCTCTCGCCTCGTTGGCTGCCAATTGACAGGCAGCACCAAAGCCCACAATCGCGGCAATGTTCTCGCTACCGCTTCTCAAACCTTTTTCCTGACCGCCGCCATACAGCAGTGGTTGAATATCGATCCGCTTATCCATAATCAATGCCCCTGCACCTTGGGGGCCATTAATCTTGTGCGATGAGAGACTCATGGCATGGACGTTCAGGTGACTGAAATCTACGTCAATCTTACCCAATGCCTGCACTGCATCGGTATGCATATAAGCTTTGTGCTGGCGGGCAATTTCACCCAGAGCAGCAATGTCTTGGATTACACCAGTTTCGTTATTGGCCAACATTATGGACACAATGTCGACCTTATTTTTCAATATGGTCTCTAAAGCGCTTGTTTCAACTTGTCCATGTAGATTGCAGCCGACTCGATCCAGTGCCCAACCTTGCCACCTAAGTGCTTCTGCTGGCCTTGAAACCGCCGGGTGTTCTAGGCTGCTGATGGCAATCCGGCCTTTTTCCAGTGCTTGTGCTACACCAGTGATAGCGAGATTGTCAGCCTCGGTGCCCCCGCTAGTGAAAATCACTTGTGAGGGGTGTGTTCCTACTGCATCAGCAACCTGTTCCCTGGCTTGGTCAATGGCATTGCGTGCTGAGCGGCCAAAGATATGGCGGCTGGTGGCATTGCCTTGCTGCTCTGACAAATAGGGTAGCATCGCCTGTAACACGTTTGGGTGTAGGGCGCTGGTGCCATTGTTGTCAAAGTAGGTGGCGCGACGCATTTCGATGGCCTCGATTTAGGCGGCAACCTGTACTGGTGAGCGTGAGTTTTCGCGGCGCACAGTGAAGCGGATTTCCTTGCCTTCGCGCTGAGAAGCCACCAAATCTGCCAGGGCAACGCCAGAGAGGTAATCAAGTATCTTGGCATTCAGGCTGGACCAGAGGTCATGTGTCATGCAGGGCTTGCCTTCATGGCAGTTTTCTTTGCCACCACATTGAGTCGCGTCAATTAACTCGTCCACTGCGGTAATGATGTCAGAGACGGAAATGTCGTGATGATTCTTGGCTAGGCGATAACCGCCGCCTGGGCCGCGGACGCTTTTTACCAGGCCATTACGGCGCAGGCGGCTGAAAAGTTGCTCAAGATAGGAAAGGGAAATGCCTTGGCGCTCGCTAATGCCAGCAAGCGTGACTGGCTTCTCCTCTTCATTGAGGGCCAGATCCAGCATCGCAGTCACTGCAAAACGGCCTTTGGTGGTTAATCGCATGTTCAGTTCCTAAAGTTGTTCGAATGGTGCGCCGCTACTGGATTGTGGCGACTGTTTCATGGCAAGTTTCTAGGATAAAATTCTAGAATACCTGAACACTTTAGTCAACTATTTTGTTGATGGAGTTCACATCAAAAGCTTGTCCCACTTCTGTATCTGTTTCGATGTCAGCGCCTAGCTTGGCTAGCTGCTCCTTGACGGTTTGTAACTGGGCATCTTGAAGAGCAATATGTTCAATCAGGGTGTGAATCGCCTTGTTTAAAGGGTCATTCATATTGTCACTCACCGCATAAGCTGCAAAGCTGATCTTGCCTGATACAGCATCTTGCTGGCGAGGTTCTTCCTGATCAATTAGTCGGGCGGGAATGCCGACGGCTGTGGCATTGTCCGGCACATCCTTGACAACAACGGCATTGGAGCCAATCTTGGCTTTTGCGCCTATAGTGATCGGGCCGAGCACCTTTGCGCCTGCGCCAATCACAACGCCACTTGATAATGTTGGGTGGCGTTTACCCTTGTTCCATGAAGTACCGCCCAGGGTGACACCATGATAAAGCGTGCAGTCATCGCCGATGATGGCTGTTTCCCCAATCACGACGCCCATGCCGTGGTCAATGAAAACGCGCCTGCCAATCACAGCGCCGGGGTGGATTTCAATGCCGGTCAGCCAGCGTGCAATATATGAGCTAAATCGCGCCAGCCAATAAAAGCGCATCTGCCAAAGCCAGTGCGAGACGCGATGGATGAGCAGGGCATGAACGCCAGGGTAGGTAGTCAGGATTTCCCAGCGCGTGCGAGCTGCAGGGTCTCGCTCGAATACGACATTGATGTCTTCTTTGATTTTGCTGAACATCCTACTATTTTACTCTGAAATGCGATGCAGGCGTTATGTCTCAGGGAGAAGGCGGTGCTGGCGGATGTGGTGTCTGTGTGGCGCTAAGTATGCCGCGCAGGATATTCACTTCCTCTTTTTCCAACCCTGCGCGCCCATACATCCGGCGTAGACGCTGCATCAGGCGCTTGGGCTGTGCTGGGTTCAGAAAGCCAATTTCAACCAATACTTGTTCCAGGTGAGTGTAAAAGCGCTCAACGTCGTCATTGGTCGCCATGGGAGCTGGTTCGGTACCTGATGGCTGTGGGTTGTTCAGTGTGGCCATGCGTAGTTCATAGCTAATCACCTGTACCGCTGCCGCGAGATTGAGTGATGAGTATTCAGGGTTAGCCGGAATCATAGCCAGTAGTTGGCAGTGATCAAGCTCGGCATTGGAAAGTCCGCTCATTTCCGTGCCAAACACGATGGCAACAGGGGTGTGGTGGGCTGTGGCTACTGCGCGCTGTACACCTTCGTGTGCGGAGACTAACTCATGCGAGAGTTCACGCCGACGGGCACTCATGCCAATAGCAAGGGTGGTACCTTGTAGTGCTTCTGTCAGACTGTCGCATACCAAGGCACGCTCCAGAATGTCTGTTGCCCCTGATGCCATGGCAATGGCCTCTGCATGGGGGAATGTTTTGGGGTTTACCAGCACCAGTTGGGATAGTCCCATGGTCTTCATGGCGCGTGCTGCTGCGCCTATATTACCGGGATGGCTAGTCTGGCAGAGCACGATACGTATTTGTTGTAGCAGGTTGGGTTTGGATGTCATGGCAATAAAGCTTAAAATAGCATTTTACCAGTTTAGGGCGTGTGCTTAAGAAAGCACAAGTTGCCTCTGTTCTTTAAAACCAGCCCGGCTTGCCGGGAAATCAATACGGAAAGAATCTATGCATTTGTTGAACAATGCGGTCAAGGCCGCTCGCCGTGCAGGCGATATTATCAATCGTGGCTCGTTGGATGTGGGTGCCTTGACAGTGCGTAGCAAGGACTATAACGATTTCGTCAGTGAAATCGACCACGCCGCCGAAGCCGCCATCATTGATGTGCTGAAAAATGCGTATCCTGACCATGGTTTTTTTGGCGAGGAAAGTGGCAAGCAGGACGAAGACGCTGAAAATGTCTGGATCATTGATCCGCTAGATGGCACAACCAACTTCCTGCATGGGTTCCAGCAATATTCCGTTTCGATTGCGCTCAGGCAAAGGGGCCTGATCACACGTGCTGTGATCTATGATCCTAGCCGTAATGATCTGTTTACCGCGATTCGTGGTGGTGGTGCGTTTCTCAACAATAAGCGCATCCGCGTGACGAATCGTCCCAAGTTGCAAGATTCCTTGATTGGCACTGGTTTTCCGTTCCGTGATTTCACGCATTTCGAGACCTATCTCGGCATGTTCAAGGATATGGTGAAGAAAACTGCCGGCTTGCGTCGCCCCGGCTCCGCTGCGCTAGATTTGGCCTATGTTGCTGCGGGTTGGTTTGATGGGTTCTGGGAAATCGGCTTGTCTACCTGGGATATTGCTGCAGGTTCCTTGCTGGTGCATGAGGCTGGTGGCTTGGTAGGCGATTTTGAGGGTAATGAAGGCTTCTTGGAGAGTGGCAATATCGTGGCCGCCAACCCTAAGGTATTTGCGCAAATGTTGCAAGTGCTGGCGCCACATTTGACTGAAGAGTTGAAGAGCCAAAAGAAGTAGCAACTGAGGGCAGCAGATGTTGCCCTTTTTTCATCTGATTTTCCATAAAAAAAGCCAGCGTGAGTTTTCACGCTGGCACTACACTATGGAGAAGTTGCAAAGAACATGGAGTGAACTCTTAACTTCTGTGGAGCATTCTAATCAGTCGATCATTGCGTTGCTGTAGGAATGTGTCACTTGGGAGTGGGGAAATGTTCATTTGTATTTCGTGCTGAATGGATAGGTGTCGGGACTTTTTCCCGTTTCTGTTTTCGGAGAACTGATTTAAATTGCGCAATCACTCGCAACTGCCTGATCTATCACGTTCGCCGATGAACCTAAAATTACGTCTCAACTTGATCATTACCTTGTTGCTGGCAACAGTATTGTTACTAGCAGCAGTGATGATGATCCACAACGCACGGGATGATGTGCGTGCGGAGGTGCAATCCACTGCAACGCTGGCCATGCACTTACTGGATGCAGAAATACTGCATTACACCTCTGATTTTGGTTGGTTGCGGGAAACCAACGGTCAAAATTCCAACTCGATGTTCCGCTTGCACAGCCTGGGCAATGTCCGTCATTTACGCATTGAGTTTTTTGATGCAAATGGACGGTTAAGAGATAGCAATATTGAAGGCGATAAGCAAGAACCAACTTCTTGGTTAGTACGGGCGATGGGATTTATTTCGCCTGCTATGCCTGAAATCCGTCGCAAGATATTTGCAAATGGCCGCATGATAGGCGAGCTGGTCGTGACGCCTGACCCCAGCTATGAAATTCAGGAAGTGCTCGGCGATATCATGGGGCTGCTGTTGTTGGTCGCGATCTTTTTTGTGGCGGTCAATGCCTTGGTGTATTGGGCTGTTGGTCGAGCAATGCGGCCAGTGGATAGCGTGATGACTGCATTGAACGAGCTGGAGCGTGGCAACTTGCAAGCCAGGTTGCCAGAGTTTGAATTGCCAGAGTTGGCCGGGATTAGTCGTAAATTCAATGCTATGGCCGAAACCCTGGAAAAAAGCATACATAATAACCATCGGCTTACCCAGCAGATGATTCGTCTGCAAGAAGATGAGCGTAAAAATCTCGCACGCGACCTACATGACGAAATCGGACAATACCTGACGGCGGTACATGTAGATGCTTCTGCCATCCTTAATGCCAAGAATATAGATGGGGCCAAGGAGAGCGCAAAAGCGATCAGTGTCGTAGCCAGGCAAATGATGGACATCGTGCACGATATGTTGCAGAGGCTACGCCCCTCGGGTCTGGATGCGTTTGGCCTTAGCACTGCCGTGACTGATCTCGTCAATACCTGGAAGCAACGCAACCAGCAAGTGACTGTCAATCTTGATATTCCGGAGCGACTGGATGATGTTGAGGATGAAACCACGGCGATTGCGATTTATCGTATCGTGCAGGAATGTCTGACCAATGTTACCCGACATGCCCATGCTAGCCAGGTAGACATACGTATCGGGATTGAGGGGGATATGGTGAGGATTGATGTTGAGGACAATGGGCGAGGATTTAATACTGCAGAATTACCATCCGGCTTTGGTTTGGCTGGTATGAGGGAGCGTGTAGAAGGCCTGGGAGGGTATTTCTCACTAGAAAGTGCGTTAGCTGCTGGCGCGCGTATCAATGTTGAGCTGCCATTACAAGAATCAGTAGGGGAAAAGCAATGAGTGTGAATATTCGCGTCATGTTGGTGGATGATCATGAGGTCGTCCGCTCTGGTTTGCGGCGCCTTCTTGAACAGAATGATGGGGTTGAGGTCATTGCCGAGGCCGACAGCGGGGAGCAGGCTTACCAATCTTATGGCGAACATTTGCCCGATGTGGTCGTGATGGACATGTCCATGCCCGGCATGGGTGGGCTTGAAGCCTTGCGGAGAATTATTGCGCGTTACCCTCAGGCGCGCGTGATTATATTCTCCATGCATGAAAATGCAGCATTTGCATCACAGGCATTGGGGGCCGGCGCTAGGGCATATGTCGCCAAATCGGGTGCGGCAGATGACTTGGTTCAGGCGGTACGTGAAGTTGCTCTGGGCAAGGGATATCTCAGCCCTGGTATTGCACAGCAGATTGCCCTGCAGACGCTTTCTGGTAGTGACGATCCGACGCGATTATTGTCTGCACGTGAGTTTGAAGTGTTTCGCTTACTGGCGGCAGGTAAGGGGATCGAAGAGATTTCCACTATTCTGAAAATCAGTCAGAAAACCGTGGCCAATTACCAGACATTGCTGAAACAGAAGTTGGGTATTACCAGTCCTATCGAACTGGTGCGCTTGGCAATCAAGCATGGCGTGATTGAAGGATAATGTGGCGCTAGTGTGGCATGAATGACTGGATGTGATTTTCGGGAGTAATTCCCAATATTTTTGGGGAATTAATGCAATAGCTGATTGATTAGCTTAAGCATACGATGTGACTTAACAGCTTGGGTTTTTCGTAAGATGTTCTGCCATCAAGCCTGTTGTTCACTCCATACTAAGGATTTACCAAAACCAGGATGAAACCTGGTTTTTTTTTGTCGGCAAATTATTCGCGCTGTTGAGTAATGCCGAAGCGTATCGCCATGTGCACCAATTGCCCTGTAGTCTGCACGTTGAGTTTCTGGCGCACTTGGGTCTGAATGTTGGCGGCAGTTTTGTAGCCGATATGCAATTGTTCAGCGATACCACTCAATGAAACGCCTTCAGCGATGCGGCGGAATACCTCAAACTCTCGAGGGGAGAGTTTTTCCAATGGGTTTTCGGTAGGAGTGAAGCGATCCATGGCGAGGTGCTGTGCCAATTCGTGTCCAATGTAGCGCCCGCCTCGTAGCACTTGCTTTACCGCTTCCAGCAGCACTTCCGGCGCATCAGTTTTCACGACATAACCCTTGGCACCTGCTTGCATGGCACGGGCAGCATAGATGTTGTCGTTATGCATGCTGAAAATAATGAGGCGTGCATTCGCATCTCTCGCAATAATGCGATGCAGGGTTTCCAGTCCGCCAATGCCAGGCATGTCCAGATCAAGAATGCCTAAGTCCGGATGATGTTCCTGCCATAGCGTGCAGGCACGTTCGCCATTTTCTGCTTCGGCGGTCACTTGATAGCCGGCGTTTTCCAATAAGGTGCGTAAACCGCTACGTACTACTGCATGGTCATCTGCCAACAGTATCTTTTGAGCCATATCTATTAACTTTCTTGAATTGCCTTGGAGGCGGTACTAAAAGGGAGAGTGGCCGAAATAACGACACCTTTCACCTTGCTGTGCACGTTAAACACGCCGCCTTCGGCTTCAACACGTTCGCGCATGCCTGAGAGGCCAAAGCCAGCCCTGGGAGAGTGAGGGTTGAAGCCAACGCCGTCATCACGTACTTCTATTGTGACTGTGTCGGAGAGAATCCCGCGGGTGCGCATCAGCTTGATAGAGATGTGGCTGGCTTGGGCGTGGCGTGCAATATTGGTCAAAGATTCTTGCACAATGCGATAAGCTACGATGCTGGTTTTTTCTGGCAGGCTTAAGCAGCTTTTATCCAATGATAGTTGGCAATCAATGCCAGGTTGCTGTTTTTGCCATTCGCTGACCAGTTGTTCGATGGCTTCTACAAGCCCATGCGCATCCAGCGCAGTAGGGCGCAGGCGATGAATTAATCCACGCACTGCTAGTTGAATATGTTCTACATGTGAATGGATACGAGTAGAAAATTCTCCCAGGGGATATGGTTTGTCCTTGGGAAGGCTGGCTAATTCCAGGCGAATTGCTGTGAGGTATTGGCCCATTTCATCATGAATTTCCCGCGCGATATTACGGCGTTCTTCTTCTTGAACTTCCATGGCATGGCGTGCCAGGGCCTGATTTTCTTTCAATAAAACTGCTAGCTCACGCTCAGCGAGGTGTTGTTCAGTAATGTCTGAAAAAAATCCATAGATATTTTTCTCGGGCAATTGTGGGTTATCCAAAGCGCGTGTCAGCCTTGCCATGACAATCCATGGGGCATGATCTGGCCGGGCGACAGTGAGCTCTGCAATATCTACTTTTTCTACGGAATGTAATTTCTTGCAAAGCTCATCCCAGTGTTTGCCAATCGCTTTTCTTAAGTTCAGGGTGGATTCGCTGTTGCCAGACATCGTGCTAAACGCTTGGTTGCAGAACAGAATGTTGCCATTTGTGTCTGCAATGAAATTGCCGCATAAACTTTGATCAAACAACGTCTTGAACATACGTTGGCTTTCCTGCGAAGCATGTTCAGCTTCTTCCCTACGATTGATTTCAGCCATGACTTCGCGCATACGCCGACGTGAGAACCAAATAGCGACAAATGCTGCAGTGAAGAGGACGAGGGGGAATTCATCCAATTGCAAGGACTCGTGAGCCAGTGCCCAGGCAATGAATTTTTCTGAGAGATCCAGTTTTGCCGAGAGGAGAAAGACACTCAGGATGATCATCATGGCAACAATGAAATCACGGGCAGACTGAGAAATGCGTGTCCAGAATGTGCTCAGGTTGGGGCGGTATGGAATGGTGCTCATTATCACGATATTGTGAAGACATCATTCATTGCTTGGAAGTGATTTTTTCCTGAAATCGCTTGCTAGGCCTGGATTTGTGAGTTTTTCCTGAGTTTGTGGGTGATTAATTTTTATTTACATTGAAATATTTTCAACACATATTCGGGATTTATTCCCAATATTATTTGTGATTAATTCCTCTTCTTGGATTGAACCAATCCTTGGAAACTCTCACCCTATCTTCGGTTACAAATTTTTACAATTAAATAATACCGGTGATATTTATGGAGAAGTGCTGGGAAACATCGTTTTATCCAGCGTTCAATGATTTTGAGAGGGAATTCAAAAGTGATTAAAAAACCAATGATGGGGATGGCAGCCTTGATTCTGACCATGCCAGCATTTGCAGCTGAGCAGGCAAGTCAACAGGATGCTTCAGGGGATAGTAAGGAGAGCATTGTTGCAGACAAGGTTAAAGTCACCAGTATTTTGCCGGACCGCCTGGAGGCTATGCCAGGTTCTTTCAATGTGATAGATGAGGTAACTCTTGAGGAGCGTCGCCCATTTACAGTAATTGAGGCGTTACGGTCTGTTCCTGGTGTACATATCGTTGATGAGACAGCTTTTGGTTTAAATTTGAATATTGGTGTCCGTGGACTAAATCCCCGCCGTACACAGCGTACGCTTTTAATGGAAGATGGTATGCCATTGTTTTTGGCACCATATGGTGATCCTTCTGCCCATTATTCAACCCCACTGGATCGTGTGCAACGCGTAGAAGTCGTCAAAGGTTCTGGTCAAATCTTGTATGGACCTCAAACAGTTGGCGGCATGATTAACTTTGTTACAAAACCTGTTCCCAAGGAATTTCAGGCAAGTGTAACTGTCATGGGTGGTAACAATAATTTCAAAGGTGGTCACGTCAATATTGGTACTGGCGGAGACTGGGGTGGCATTATGATTGATGCCGTTAATAAAAGCGGTGACGGCATCCGCAAAGGGCATGACTTTGAGATTAATGAGTTGACCGTCAAAGGACAATTAAATCTTAGTGATTCTCAGCGTATTATCACTAAGATGGGATGGTATGAAGAAAATTCAATTATTACTGAAGCAGGATTAGACACTGCACGTTATGCAGCCGATCCACGTGGCAATGCTTTTGGTCGTAATAATCAATTTGAACATACACGAAAGAGTTTGCAGTTCATACATGAGTTGGATATTAGCGAAAAGGCTAAGTTAAGAACTCAGATGTACTACGTAGACTCTGAGAGAGCCTCTTATCGTCAGACTGATGACTCTACAGATCAAATGACAGCTAATCCTGCTACAGGCTGTACAGGTGCACAACGTACAAATTATGAGGGTGCTGCATCTTTATGTGGTAATAAAATGCGCCCTAGAACTTATACCTATTATGGCATTGAGCCAAGATTAGATTTTAGTCATAGCTTATTTGGTTTAGAAAGTGATGCTGTAATTGGATTTCGTTATCACGTTGAAGAGATCAATAGAAAGCGTTACAACGGCATAACTCCAAGAGCTCGTGAAAATGATCCTGGGTCTTTATTGCGTGATGATAGCGATATCGACATCAAGGCATTATCTTGGTACGGACAAAATACTGTATATCTTGGAGATTTTGCTGTTACTCCAGGGCTTCGAGTAGAGAGGCTTGAACAGCGTAATAAGCTTAATACTGTTGGTTTTAATCCATCAGGAATAAGTGACTCCACATCTGACACCACTTATTTACCAGGTATCGGTTTAGCTTGGAATGGAATAGCAAATACTACAATATTTGCTGGTATTCATCGCGGATTTTCACCTCCTAGGCCAGACCGCGACCTTGATCCTACTCGCGCATTAGGAGCAGGTCCCGAGAAAAGCACTAATACGGAAATTGGCGTCAGAAGTCATTACTTCAAGGGTATTACTTTTGAAAGTACTTTATTCAATATTGACTTTGACAATATGGTGGTTGGACCCGTGAATGGGCAATTCCGTAATGCTGGCAAAGCACAACATACCGGGATTGAGTTTGCTGGACGTATAGATTTAGGAACTATTTACAATACACCACATAATTTTTATGCAATGGCTAATTATACAAGTCTGTTTACCGCGAAGTTTAGAAGCGATAATCCGACAGATAGCATTGAAAAGGGTAATCGCCTTCCATATGCGCCAAGGGATATGGCGTCTGTATCTTTCGGTTATTCTCATCCTGTAGGTATTGATGCGCGTATTGGGATTGATTATGTCAGCAAGCAATATGTTGATAATGCCAATACTCGTATTGAAAATGCCGCCGGTACACAAGGTATTATTCCTTCTTATACAGTATTAAATGCGTCTGCTAACTATCGACCAGTCGGTAGCAAGGCTACATTCTTTGTTAGTGCATACAACTTGGCTGATAAAGATTATCTGGTAAGCCGAATAGATGGAAAGTTTGTTGGGCGTGATCGTCAGGTGTTTGGTGGTATCCGCTATGATTTTTAAGGCGTAACAAATCCTTCCTCTGGCTTTTTGCTGGAGTAGTTGTGTTTACGCCCCGTTATCGGGGCGTTTTTTTTGCGTGGTGGGCATGGTGAAGGCAGCGTTATAATCACGGTTTGTGGTGAAGTGCCGCGATTGGCCGGCATGTGAGAATAGGCGATCAGTTTGAGTCATACAGATAATTCCTCAGAACAACATACCCCAATGATGCGCCAGTATCTTGGTATCAAGGCGCAATATCCCGATATGCTGGTGTTTTACCGCATGGGGGATTTTTATGAGTTATTCCATGATGATGCTGAGAAAGCTGCACGTTTGCTGGGCATTACGCTGACTAAGCGTGGTAGCTCGAATGGGGAGCCTATACGCATGGCAGGGGTGCCTTATCATGCTGCCGAGCAGTATCTGGCTAAGCTTGCTAAGCTGGGTGAGGCGGTCGCTATTTGTGAGCAGGTGGGTGACCCGGCCAAGAGCAAGGGGCCGGTAGAGCGGCAGGTGACGCGTATCCTGACGCCTGGCACGCTCACAGATGCAGCTTTGCTGGATGATACACGGGATAACCTGCTGCTGGCGATTGCTCAGGGGGACGGTGTGCTAGGGTTAGCACGTATCAATCTTGCTTCGGGGCGCTTTGTTTTGAGTGAGATAGCCTCGGGAGTATTGGCACAGGAATTAGAGCGTATTAGCCCCGCTGAAATTCTTTATCCGGATGATTTTTCCCATGCTGCACTGGCACCGGTCAAGTGCTCAAAAAAACGGTTAGCACCTTGGCAGTTTGATCTGGACTCATCATTACAAACCCTGACCAAGCAGTTTGATACTTACGACTTGGATGGCTTTGGTTGTGCAGGTATGCAAGCAGCCATTATGGCGGCTGGAGCTTTGCTGGATTACGTCAAGCATACGCAGCGCACCAGCTTGCCACATATCCAGGGGCTCACCGTAGAACAGGGTAGCCAATTCATCCAGCTGGATGCAGCAACGCGTCGTAACCTGGAAATTGACCAGACCTTGCGCGGAGAGTCTGTCCCTACTTTATATTCTTTGCTAAATACCACGGTGACAGCCATGGGCGCGCGCTTGTTGCGCCATTGGTTGCATCATCCTTTGCAGCACCAACCTGACATTCAGGCGCGCTTGCAGGCCGTGACCAGTTTGCATGTGCAATACGATGTATTGCGCCCATTGTTGCGCAATATCGGGGACATTGAGCGTATGAGCACGCGCGTTGCCTTGAAGACGGCTCGTCCACGCGATTTATCAGGCTTGCGTGATAGTTTGCGCCAACTGCCATTGTTGCAGCAATCATTGCAAGTGGCGGATAGCGGACTATTACATGCGCTATCGCAGCAGCTTGATGTAGCACAAGACTCCCTGGAGCTTTTGCTCGCGGCGGTGAAGGATGAGCCTGCGGCAGTGTTACGCGAAGGAGGCGTGATTGCTGATGGTTTCGATGCAGAGCTGGATGAGCTACGAGGTATCCAGAACAATTGCGGCGAATTCTTGCTCAAGTTTGAGGCACTGGAGCGCGAGCGTAGTGGTATCAGCAATCTCAAGGTGGAATACAACAGTGTGCATGGTTTCTATATTGAGATCAGCCGGGCGCAGGCTGAAAAGGTACCTGCTGAGTATCGTCGTCGGCAGACCTTGAAGAATGTCGAGCGGTACATTACTCCCGAACTGAAGACGTTCGAGGATAAAGTGCTGTCTGCCAATGATCGTGCGTTGGCGCGTGAAAAAGCCTTGTTTGATGCATTGCTTGAACAATTGCAACCCGCATTGGCTACATGGCAACGTAACGCGGAGGCGGTGGCCCAACTGGATGTATTGGCAGCGTTTGCCGAGCGTGCTGACGTGTTGAAGTACGTTGCCCCGGAGTTTAGTGACGAAGCCGGGCTTACCATTGTGGATGGCCGCCATCCGGTGGTCGAGCAATTGACGCAGCCTTTTATCGCCAATAGTGTCGTGTTGTCACCGTTCCGCCAGTTGTTACTGATTACTGGGCCTAATATGGGTGGTAAATCGACCTATATGCGGCAAACGGCATTGATTGTTCTGCTTGCGCACTGCGGCTGTTTTGTACCGGCCAAAGTAGCCAAGATTGGCCCAATAGATCGTATATTTACTCGTATTGGCGCATCGGATGATCTGGCTGGCGGACGATCCACATTCATGGTGGAAATGACCGAGACTGCCAATATCCTGCACAACGCTACTGAACAAAGCCTGGTGTTACTAGATGAAATCGGGCGTGGTACGTCTACCTTTGATGGTTTGTCCCTGGCATGGGCGGTAGCCAAACAGCTATTGGAAAAAAACCGTAGCTATACCCTGTTTGCCACGCATTACTTTGAGCTGACCAGGATCAGTGAGGAATTCAAGCATGCTGCCAATGTGCATTTGGATGCTGTTGAGCATGGTAGTGGTATCGTGTTCTTGCATAATGTAGAGGATGGCCCAGCAAGCCAGAGTTATGGGTTGCAAGTTGCGCAGCTGGCGGGGATTCCGCGAGCGGTGGTGAACGCCGCCAAGCGCAAACTGATGCAATTGGAGCAAAGCCAGGTGTTACAGCAGTCAACGGCAGGGCAGGGAGACATGTTTGTTGCAGTGGAAAATGCGCCCGAGCCGGAGTTGCATCCTGCGGTATCAGAGCTGGACCAGATTGAGCCGGATGAATTAACACCAAGGCAAGCGCTGGATATTTTGTACAAATTGAAAAAATTAATATAAATATCGGAAATAATTAGACATATTTTTGAAACAACTCCCTGCCAGAATATAAACCGTAGTCCTTACCGGGGCTGCGGTTTTTTCATTAAAGGATCCCAAAAGGAAGATATGGTAGTCGAGTATTTCATCAAGATAGTTATTCCCGTGGTATTTGCATCATTCGTGGCTGTGATCGGCTGGTTTGCCGGTGAAAAGCTGGGTGCAATGATCGCTGGTGGCGTTTCTCTGGCTGTAGCAATTGGTTGGACCAGCTATAGCTGGGCATTGTCCATGAGGCAGTCGCGTATCAATGAGCGCTTGGCCAAGCGTAAGCAAGCGCGTGCCAAGAAGGCAGTTCGTAGGGTTTCCTGCGCATAATATGAGTTAAGCGGTTTTAAATGCCGCCCTGAATATGAAAAAGGCAGCCATATGGCTGCCTTTTTATTTGCGTTGGTTCTAACCACAAGTTAGAACCAACCTTGAGATTTTTTAGTGGTGGTGGCCACCTGCGCCATGCACATGACCATGCTCGACTTCTTCCTTGCCTGCTTCACGCACGGCAGTGACAGAAGCCTTGAATAACACACGCTCGCCAGCCCAGGGGTGGTTACCATCGACAATGACCTTGCCATCTTCAATGTTGGTCACGGTGTACAGTACGATATCGCCGGTTTCATCTTCACCTTCAAACTGCATACCGACCTTCAGTTCTTCCGTTGGGAAGGCAGAGACTGGTTCTATTTGTACCAGCTCTTCATCATAGTCACCAAATGCATCGGCTGGCTCCAGAGTCAACTCGATGGAGTCACCTACTGCCTTGCCATGCAATTCTTCTTCCACGCGTGGGAAAATATTGTCATATCCGCCATGCAGATAGCTGACTGGATCCTTGCTGGATTCCAGAATATTTCCATCGCTATCGCGCAGTTCGTAGGTGATGGTGACAACAGTGTTCATGGCGATCTGCATGAAAGATCCTTCTTTTAAAGTGATTTGATAAATTTGAGTACTTCTGTAGCGTGATTTTTAGCTTCCACGCCATATTGTGCCAAGCGTACCACTCCAGTCCGGTCAATGACAAATGTTGAACGGACTATACCCATTTTTTTGATGCCGTCTTTTTCTTTTTCCTGCCAAACGCCGTATTGATTGCAGACTTCCCCATCCTCATCGGAAAGCAGCTGTACTGCCAGACCGTGTTTGTCTCTAAAGTTGGCATGGCTCATGCAGTCATCTCGACTGATGCCAAGCACGACTGCGCCATGTCGCTTGAATTCATCCTCCAGGTCGCTAAACTCGATGGCTTGCAAGGTGCAGCTCGGCGTGTTGTCCTTGGGGTAAAAGTAGAGCACCACGTGATGACCACGCAATGCAGAAAGGCTGATGGTTTCAATATCAGCATCAAGCAGGGAAAAGTCAGGGGCTGGCGTATTGGGCTGCAGCATGGCTGGCTTTGCAATGATGGCGATGGGAAAGATTCTAACCTAATTTCTTATCAGCGTAAGCAATGCGCTATGATGCGAGCATGAAAAAACAATCATTATCAAATCCAGCACCTTTGACCCTATTGGGTGGGATCAGTGCAGAGCAATTTCTCGCTGAGTACTGGCAAAAAAAACCTTTGCTGATTCGTCAGGCGATTCCTGGATTTAATGGCTTGCTGAGTCCAGACGAGCTTGCTGGGTTGGCTTGTGAAGAGGATGTGCAGTCTCGCCTGGTGTCGTTCAAGCGAGGAAAATGGCAGGTGGAAAACGGGCCATTAGATGAAAGACGCTTTGCCAAACTGCCGGAGCACGACTGGACGTTGCTGGTGCAAGGGGTCAACCATCATCTGCCGGAGGCGATGGATTTGTTGCAGCAGTTTGCGTTTGTGCCTTATGCAAGGCTTGATGACCTGATGGTAAGTTTTGCGCCTGATCAGGGTGGAGTAGGCCCACATTTTGATTCTTACGACGTTTTTCTGCTGCAAGGTGAGGGCAAGCGCCTGTGGCGTATCAGCGAGCAAGAAGACTTGACCCTGGTAGACGATGCGCCATTGCGTATCCTGAAAAATTTTGAGACTGAGCAGGAGTGGGTACTTGAGCCGGGAGATATGCTTTACCTACCGCCGCACGTGGCCCACTGGGGGATTGCGGTGGGCAATGCCATGACCTATTCCATCGGTTTTCGTGCGCCATCGGCACATGAGCTTGCGAGTGAGTTCCTCAATTACCTGCAAGATAAACTGCAGGTGTCGGGTATGTATGCAGACCCAGAGTTGCAATTGCAAACTCATCCGGCAGAGATTGGTACGCAGATGCTGGGCAAGGTTAGTGACATGCTAGACCAGATTCGCTGGCAGCCTGAAGACGTGTCAAGTTTTCTTGGACGTTATCTTTCTGAGCCTAAGCCACATATTGTGTTTGATGAGAATGAGGCATTGAGCCTCAAGCGCTTTGTACAACAGTTGGCTCAACATGGCATTGCCTTGTCTGGAAAAAGCCAGATGTTGTTCCATGAGGGTAAGTTTTTCATGAATGGTGAACAGTTGCCTGCCTGTGCACAGCATCAAGATATATTGATGGCATTGGCAGATCATCGCCTGCTTGAAGCTAGCTGTATTGATGCTGACGTACTAAAGGATCAGGCACTGGTGCAGCAATTATATAACTGGTATTTGGCGGGTTATCTACAGCTCATGGAATGATGTGCTATTGATCAAGCATGAATAGTATGGATTTATATCTCAATGTTTAATTAAATCAAGTTGAACAGCGATAAGCTGGTGGTCGCAACGAAAGCCTTTTGCGCGGCTTCCAGCACAGTTTGTTCTTTGGCGAGATCGGACAGTGCTTTTGCATAGTCCAGATCTTGTAGTTCTGACAATGACTTGGCATATTGCAGCGCACGACTGTCACCATCGCCATTGAGGGCTGTGATCTCCTTGAGCGCCGAGCCGTTACGTGCGCGGACAGTAAGTACATTATCCAGCGTGCCTTGCAAGGCATTGCTGGCTGTCGTCAATCCATCCTGCAATGCTTGGGCGTCGGCAGCGCTGGTGACGGGGGTCTGCAGCAAGCTGGTAATAGAGGCCAGGGCCGCAAAGACATCATTGCCATTTGCCTGGAATACATTTGGTCCATTATCTGTAATAGGCAATTGGCGGCTGTTGGAAACCTGTAACTGGCGTACTTGATTGTCGCCATTATAGGTCGCACCGCTAGCATTTAATGTGTAAGGCGCTGTATTGGTGCTGTATCCGGAATACAAGTAGCTTCCACTGCCATCTTTAGCATTGGCCAGGCCGACTAATGCTTCGAGGTCGTTCTTGAGGTCAATGGCGATATAGCCTCGTTGGACATCATCATAAGAAGCGTTGCCTGCCTCGGTCAGCCGGGATTTCGCGGCAATCAGCAAGTCTGTGACGCTTTGCAGGTTGCCCTCTACCGCATTCATGTTGTTCTCGGCAAACATGCGATTGCGCTCGAGTTGGGTATTAATGCGTTGCGCATTCTGCAATTCGAGTGAGCGGGCAGCACCTACCGGGTCATCTGCAGGGGTCAGGATACGTTTTTTGCTGGCAATCTGTTGCATCAAGCGATCCTGGGAGACCTGTAACTGCGAGAGTTTATTGAGGCCGTTCTGGAATATAGTGTTAGTGCTGATACGCATGATACTTTCCTCGCTTATCTGATCGACAGCACAGTTTCAAATAGGGTGCTCGCCACTTGCATGACCTTGCCTGCAGCTTGGTAGGCTTGCTGGTAACGTAGCAAGTTGACAGCTTCTTCATCCAGATTTACCCCAGATTCACCTTGCTGGGCGGTGATGGATTGGTTCAATAGCTCATCTTCTGCAGCACCGGTCACTTGCAATTCACGCGCACGGTTACCTACATAGCTGACGAGCTGGTTGAATGTGTCCTGATAAGACGCCGTACCATTCAGCATGATCTTGGTGCCTTGTAATGCGGCCAGCTGCAAGGCATTGCGATTATCGCCAGCGGCATTGCTGCTATTGGCAGCAATGGTGAACTGGTCGCCATTGGCTGGAGCGCCACTCAGGCTGAAGCTGATACCTGCGACGCTAATCGTTGCGCCAGCGCTGTAGGGCACTGTGCTGCCAGCTGGGTAAGTGGTTGTGACACCGGCGCTGGTGGTGACGGAAATGGCCTCGCCGGCAGGGAAGCCGCTCAGGTTACCGCTGTTGTAACTTAATGTGAAAGGGCTGGCCAGCGGGGCGCTGGCATAGCTGTTACTCACTTTGGCACCACTGATAGTGCCGCTTCCTGTGTTACTTGTCGCGGCAGAGGTACCTACGACTGGGGCACCGGCAGCGATGTCTGCAATCTGTTTCACTGCCATCGACAGGTCGCTTGCTGCATTAGCGGTTGGCCTGATCAGGAACTCGTCTCCTGTGTTAATGGTGCCACCGCCCAACGCGAAGCTGACGCCATCAACGGTTTGTGGCAGGCTGGTAAAGGATTGTGTTGTGTTATCGCTGAGGCGTGTGACGATGTAGTTTGATCCATCGTAGCGCAACCGGTAATCGCTCGCAGTTAATTGGTTGGCATCAGTAATGCTGCTGGCAATACTGGCATCGCCAGTGTTGCGGCTACTGGCATTGACTTGCGGTACCGGGATATTGAAAAAATTGCCGCCTTGCACATTGTTATTGGTCAGGCCTTGTTGATGCTGGGTATTAAAGGATTGTGCCAGTGCAACGGCAATCTGCCCCAGGGTATTTTGTGCCTTGTCCAGGGATTCGCGGCGATACTCGATAAGCCCGCCGATGACGCCGCCTTGCAGGCTTTGCTCGGCAAGAATGGAGACGGTGGAGCCAACTTGGTAGGCGACTTCGAGTTTGCCAGGATTGGTAGGCGAGTTGACCGTGGTTAATGAATACGAAGTGAGGCCATTCACCAATGGAATGCCGTTACCAATCGATACATTGTATTTATTGCCATCCTGGACAACCACCGTGCCCTTGATTTCCTTGTTGAGCGCCAATACTAACTGGTCACGCTGATCCAGGAGATCATTAGGTGGTTGGCCTGTGCTGGTGGTCGCAATATCAATTACTTCATTGAGGCGTGCGATTTCCTTGGCATATTGATTGACGGTTTTGACGCTGGCGGTGAGTTGTGAATTTACCGAACTTTGCATCTCCTGCAACCGGCTGCCCAGGCTGTTGAATCGGCTAACCAAAGCCTCACCATTGGATAGCATGGCCTGACGTGATGCTGGGTCGTTGGGTGCGGAGGATAGGTCATTGATCGCATCGAAAAAATCCTGGATCGCTGGCGAAAGCCCCGCGTCTGAATCTGCCAGCATATTGCTGATCTGGTTGATATTGGATATCTGAGTATTAATGGCACTGGCGATAGACTGGCTATTGCTGATCTGCCTTGATAGCAGTTCGTTGTAGATGCGCTTGACCGTATCAATCTGCGTGCCATTACCCAAGTAACCAAAGCCCCAGTTTTGTGCCTGGCCGGTCGATTGGACGATTACCTGACGCGAGTAACCATCGGTCTTGGCATTGGCAATATTGTGCCCAGTCACGCTAATGCCTACCTGGGCAGCGTTCAGTGCAGTTTTGCCGATGTTGAATATATTAGACATGATGGGTGTCGATCAAGGTTACGTAAATGGTTGAACGGCATAAAAACAGGAAACTTTAAGTCGTGGTGATGCTGTTGATCACCCTCTGCAACTTGCTGGCATATTGGGGATCGGTGGCATAACCTGCATCTTGCATCGCCTGGGCATAACCAGCGGTACTTCCGGTATTGCTCATCACATTGTCATAGCGCGGGTTGTTGCGCATCATATTGGCAAAGTCACGGAATGAGTCGGCGTAAGAGTCATAGGCACGGAATTTCTCAATACGCTTTTGCGGCACACCATTGATGTATTCCGTCGTCAATGCTTCAACGGTTTTGCCCTTCCAGCTTGAGGTAGCCTTGATACCAAACAAATTATTGCTGGCAGTGCCATCTGTCCCAGTAATCTGGCGTTTGCCCCAGCCGGTTTCCAGTGCTGCCTGGCCTAGCATTAAATTCGCGGGAATGCCGCTATCTTGGCTGGCTGCCTCTGCGTGCTGGCTCATTTGCTGTACAAACTCACGTGCATTCTGTGGGACTGATGGAGACTGGAAAGCGGTATTTGCGGTAGGGCTCGTCGCGAGCGGCATGTTTCTCTGTGTCGGGGCGAGAGAGTCCAATTGTTCCGGTGTTACGCTGGATTGCTTGATTTGTAGCTGGCGTGCCAGCATGTCGGCTAGGCCAGTACCACGGCTTGCGATTTGCTGGCTGAGCTGTTGGTCTAGCATGGAAACGAAAGTGCGGCTTTGTTCGCTATCAAACATGCCTTCCTTGGGGGTGGCGTCACGCATGCTTTTCAGCATCATGTTGACCATTAATGCCTCAAACTGCACGGCTGCGGCCTTGATCGATTCAGGGCTATTATCGCGTGCAGCGTATTTCAGGTTGTTCAGGCTATTGGCATCCGCCGCCATTCTGCTGTTGATATCAGTATTGAGATTGTAGGCGGTCATGATGATGTCCTAGATAATTTCCAGGTCGGCGCGTAGTGATCCAGCGGCTTTCATGGCTTGCAGGATCGCTAGCAGGTCTTGCGGTGTGGCGCCAATGGCATTCAATGCCTTCACGACATCGGCGAGCGAGGTGCCTTTATCCAGCTTGATCACCTTGCCTGGTTCCTTATTGATTTCGACTTGCGAGACGGGCGCTACCACTGTTTGGCCGCCAGAGAACGCGCCTGGCTGGCTGATCGCTGGTGCCGTGTTGATCACAACGGAGAGATTGCCGTGCGAAATCGCGCAGTCATCCAGCGTCACGGCTTGATTCATCACAACAGAGCCAGTACGGGCATTGAGGATCACCTTGGCTGTGCCTTGTGAAGGCTTGACGTCGAGGTTTTCCAGGTTGCCGAGAAAGGCAATGCGATTGGTATCCATGGGTGGTTGGATTTGGATAACGCGTCCATCCAGTGGCGTGGCCGTGCCATTGCCAAAGCGTTTGTTGATGGCATCGACCACCATGCTGGCTGTGGAAAAGTCGGCTTCTTTCAGTTCGAGCCGGATGGTGCTGGTTTCGGTGAGCTGGCTTGGGACGGCACGCTCCACAATCGCCCCTGCAGAAATACGGCCTGCACTCAGGTGATTGATCTGGGCGCTGCTACCACTTGCGCCTGCACCTGCACCACCAATGACCAAATTGCCCTGGGCCATGGCGTATACCTGATTATCAGCGCCCTTGAGCGGTGTCATGAGCAAGGTGCCGCCACGCAGGCTGCGCGCATTACCCATGGAGGATACCGTTACATCCATGTTCTGGCCCGGTTGGGCAAACGGCGGCAAGCTGCCGGTGACCATCACGGCGGCGACATTCCGTAATTGCAGGTTGGTGCCTGGGGGCAGGTTGATCCCCATTTGTTGCATCATGCTGACGATGCTTTGCACGGTGAAGGGCGTTTGTGTGGTCTGGTCGCCTGTGCCGTCGAGGCCTACTACCAAGCCATAACCAATCAATTGGTTGGAGCGTACGCCTTGTATCGTGGTCAGGTCCTTGATGCGCTCAGCATGAACAGGTAGGGACAAGAAGATGCCGAAGATGGCGATTAGCGTCAGGAGGCGTTTTGTCATGGTAATGCTCACAGTGGTGCCAGGCTCAGGAAGAACCGACCCAGAATAGACAAGATTTGGGCGGTATCAATCGTGCTATTGGTACGATATTCCACGCGAGCATCCGCAATACGGCTTGAGGCCACGGTATTGCCATTGGAAATATACAGCGGGTCGACAACGCCTGAGATGCGAACAAATTCAGTGCCGCGGTCAAACGCGACTTGTTTCTCACCGCTGACAACCATATTGCCGTTGGGCAACACCTCAATAACAGTTGCGCTGATCGTGCCAGTAAAGGCGTTACGCGAATTGGCAGCTGCGGCATCATTGTAAGAGTTGTCGGAGCTGGCACTGGCGCTCAGGCGGGGAAAGATTTTACCCCAAAAACTGGTGACACTGGCATTCACATCACCTTGTTTGCTTGCCGAATTGGTGCCTGATTTGCTGGCGGTAGTGTTTTCCGTGATATTGATGACGATGGTGTCGCCTACCAAGCGTGCGCGCTTGTCTTCAAGCAAGGGGCGATAGCTGGCAGGGCTGTAGATGCCACCACTATTGTAGGCCGTTTGTGTCGGGTACGCCGGGCGAGCGGTTTTGGGAGCCTGCGTGATGCTTTTTGGTGCGACTGAGCAAGCGCTGAACAACAGCATCATGCCCAGTGCCAGCCAGTTTCTTGATCGAGTGCGCAATTGCATCATATTTCCTTCACTACACTATGCCCAGATTAGAGCTGGGATAAGCGTTGCAACATTTGATCGGATGTGGAGATCGCCTTGCTGTTGATTTCATAGGCGCGCTGGGTCTGGATCATGCTGACCAATTCCTCAGCGACATTCACGTTCGAGGTTTCCAGGTATTGATTGATCAGCAGGCCGGTGCCATTAAGGCCGGGCTGGTTGATATTCGCTGCACCGGATGCCGCTGTTTCGATATACAGGTTCTCTCCACGGGATTGCAGGCCAGCCGGATTGATGAATGTGGCTAGTTGGAACGTGCCAATCTGCACAGGGGCATTCGGGTTGTCGGGCAAGACCACTGAAACGGTGCCATCACGTGCAACCGTTATGCTTAGAGCATTAGGCGGCACGATAATCGCTGGTTGTACTGTAAAGCCGCTAGCGGTGACTAATTGCCCCTGATTATCAAGCTGAAAAGCACCATCACGCGTGTAAGCAGTGGATCCGTCCGGCAGCAGCACTTGAAAGAAACCTTCGCCGCTGATGGCGACATCCTTGCTATTGCCGGTTTGCTGCAGGTTACCCTGAAGGTGGATACGCTCGGTAGCTACGGGGCGCACACCAGTACCTAGTTGCAAGCCAGAAGGCAACTGGGTTTGCTGGGAAGATTGTGCACCGGGCTGGCGGATGTTTTGGTAGAGCAGGTCCTCGAATACGGCACGGGTTTTCTTGAAGCCATTGGTACTGACGTTGGCCAAGTTATTGGCAATGACGTCCATCTGTGTTTGTTGGGCATCAAGGCCAGTTTTGGCGATCCATAGCGAACGTATCATGGTCTGCTCCTTTGCAATGGCGGCCTGAGCTGCCGGTATTCTGGAAATTAAGGACTATGCTACTCCAGAGGTGCTTAACTTAAACTGAAGATCTGACCGGCTTTTGTGGCGTTATTCTCGGCGTTCTGGATCAGCTTGGTTTGCAGGTCAAACTGGCGTGCCTGGGAAATCATGTTGACCATTTCTTCCACCACGTTCACGTTGCTACCCTCCAGTGCGCCACTTACCACGCTGACAGCAGCATCTGCAGCCAGCGGCTGGCCATTCTTTGGCTCGAACAATCCATCGGCACCACGTACCAAGTCGCCATCATTCGGGTTGACCAACTTCAAGCGTCCAATCATGCTGGTAAACAAGGGCACCACATTGGTAGCCACGGCGGAGACGGTGCCATCGTTGGCAAAGGCGACCTTGCCTTCTGGTGGAATGGTGAGTGGGCCGCCATCACCTACGACAGTGAGACCGTCTTGGGTTTGCAGAACGCCGTTTTCATTCAGCTTGAAGTTGCCATTACGGGTATAGGCTTCGGTGCCATCGGCCCGTTGCACGGCAAACCAGCCGCGATCACGGATGGCAACATCCAACTCGCGCCCCGTTGTTTGGATAACGCCACTATTGAAATTGGTGCCGACCGTGGCATCAACCACGAAAGCACGAGTGGGTAAGCCATCGCTCAAGACAGGTACGGCGCGGAAGCTGTCTATCTGGGCCCGGAAGCCAGTAGTTGTCGAGTTGGCCAGGTTATTGGCCGTAGTCGACTGCTGCTCCATGATGTGCTTCAGGCCGGTCATGGCGGTATAGATCAAACGGTCCATGGCGATTCCTTTCTATTGCTGATGGCTTAGGCGCTTAGTTCAATTAACGCAGGTTGACCAAGGTTTGCATAATCTGGTCTTCGGTCTTGATGGTTTGCGCATTGGCTTGGTATACCCGTTGCGCTGTGATCATATTGACCAACTCAGCCGTCAGGTCGACGTTGGAATCTTCCAGACGATAGGATTGCAAAACTCCCAAACCGCCAGAGTTGGCGGTACCAACCATGGGGGGGCCTGATTCAGAGGTTTCAGCCCATAGGTTGTCCCCCAATGGTTGCAGGCCGTTGAGGTTGCGGAAGTTCACCAGTGCTACTTGGCCCAGCACAGCGCTCTGGCCATTGGAATAACGTCCCAGGATAGAACCATCGGAGCCTACGCTAAAGCTGGAAAGGCGACCTGCGCCATAGCCATCCTGCCCCAAATCACTTTCGTTGAATGAGTTGGCGAATTGAGTGCTACCTGCCAAGTTCAATGTGACTGACATTGGAGTCAAGCCACCTGTACCAATCGGTATGCTAATGCTGGGGGTTGTTGGCGTAATGGTGGGGTTAAGGCCAGAGCCAGTGAATACCATCGTCCCAACAGCTGTAGGAGGTGAGCCAGCAGGTGTTTGAGCCCCGTCTGCACTTGCCATAATGGACCAGGTTGTTGTTGCAGGAGAGGCAGATGTATCCACCCCTGTCTTCAAGTAATAAAGTTGCACGGCATGTGAGTTGCCTAGCGAATCAAAAACCTCAATCGGGGTAGAGTGGCTGTAAGTACTGGGGTCGTTAATGTTGAAGTTAGCTGGGTCTAGAATGTCAGCGCGGGAATCTAGGTTCAATGGCCCGGTGATGGATGTGGTTGCTTGAGGGGCAAGATCCGCTGCATCAATGCGTAGTTCACTCAGGGCACCTGTCTGTACAACGCCGTTGACAACGGAATATCCCGTGAGGCGCTGGCCGGATGCATTCTGGATATATCCGTCTTTACTCAACTGGAACTGTCCATTGCGGCTATAACTGATGGTACCGTTATCGCTCATGCGGAAAAAACCGTTGCCATTAATGGCAACATCCAGTGGGTTTTGCGAGTTTGAGATATTGCCTTGTGTAAATTGCTGTGTGACAGCGGCTATCTTAGTGCCAATGCCGATCTTGGAAGCATTACCTCCTCCTAAGGAGTTTGCATAAACATCAGCAAATTCGGTCCGTGATTGTTTGAAGCCCACGGTACTGGCATTGGCAACGTTGTTGCCAATCACTTCAATACTCTTAGACGCAGCATTTAATCCGCTTAAACCCTGTTGGAAAGCCATGTTGTTCTCCTGGTGAAGTTACCTGGGTTGTTGTTAATAAATTTGTTTAATCTTGTCGGTAGTAATTGATGCAAGGTTGCTCAGGTTCAGCTTGACTCCATCAGAACCTGTAGAGACGCTCATCACTTGTTCATAACTCAGGGTGTTTGCTGCAACAGTGGTGTTGGCAGTGGTGGCTGTGGCTTCGATGGTATAGCGACCATCTGCCAGCTTGCTGCCATCGTCACCATATCCGTTCCAGCCCAATTGCGAGATACCAGCCTGCTGATTGGTGACAGTCATTGTTTTCACGACCTTGCCTGAGCTGTCCTTGATGTTGACCTTAAGGTTATCGGCGCCTACCGGTAGCTCAACCGCAAAATAAGCAGCTGACTCACCTTCGGTCTCAGTTGCTGCGAGGTAAGTGCTGCTGCCTTCTACCAAAACGGTATTGCCAATCAGGCTGGATGCCTGCAAAGCCTGAGTTGCCTGCATGCTGCTGATAAAGGCAGAGAGCGATGCATTCATACGCTCAATTCCTGTGACCGTGGAAAGCTGAGCCATCTGGCTGGTGACTTCTGCATTGTCCATTGGATTCAGAGGATCTTGGTTCTTCATTTGCGTGATCAGCAGTTTCATGAAGCGATCTTGCGTTTCAGAAATGCTGCTGGTTGTGCTACTGGAGCTACTACCATTCATGGTAGTGAGCAATGAATCTGAAATGCCTGAGGTGCTTGCCATGGTGGTTACTCGCTTTCAGGGTAGTTGGTCGTTACTGACCGATGGTCAGGGTCTTGAGCAGCATAGATTTCGCTGCATTCATGGTTTCTACGTTGTTCTGATATGAGCGCGATGCCGATATCATGTTGACCATTTCCTCCGTCACGTTGACGTTGGGCATGGCGACATACCCATTAGCATCAGCCAAAGGGTGTTTCGGGTCATACTTCAATTGCGGTACGGATTGATCTTCTACTACTTGCTGTACCTTCACTCCTTGTGAGCCATTGGCGTTGACGGGTACGGCTGAAAATACAATGTGCTTGGCACGATAAGGTTGACCATTGGAACTGGTTACACTGTCTGCATTGGCAAGATTGCTAGCGACGACGTTCAGGCGCTGGCCTTGGGCGCTCATGGCAGAGCCAGAAATATTGAATACATTAAAAAGTGACATGGAGGTCTCCTTTGGAAATCAGGATTACTGGCCTTGTATCGCGGAGAGTAGTTTTCTGATCTGCCCGCTAATCATGGTGGCACTGGCTTCGTAACGTAATGCGTTATCCGCGAACTGTGTGCGCTCTACATCCATATCCACAGTATTGCCATCAACGCTGCCTTGGATAATCGGGCGGAATAGCACGCCGTTCTGATGGCTGGCAGTGGCGGAGATATGGGCTGGATTGGTAGTGTCGGCTTTCAGGCCGCCCCCTGCTCCAACGAGCGCCTGCTTGAAGGTATCAGCAAAATTGATGTCGCGTGCCTTATAGCCAGGCGTGTCTGCATTGGCAATGTTGGCAGCCAGCAGCTCCTGGCGTTGCCCACGCACGCGCAATGCGGTTTCATGAAAATTGAGTGCAGCATCCAACTTGTTCATCGTACAACCTCCCTTGCTAACGGCAGTCAAGAAATGCTGGAGACTGTCGTTATTTTAGATGATTGCGAGTCTAGGACTGATGATGCAAATTTCATTGTACGAATAAAAGGGATTTTCCCTTGTTATTTCCTGCTTGCGTGTTTGCATGCCTGAGTAGAATGCACCTTCAGATGAAGTGGCAAAGGCTATCCCCTCAAGGGGTAGATAGTGCCAAGCCTGGAACCAAGAAGGAGGGATGCAATGAAAAGAGTATATATCACAGGGCGTATGATTGCCTTGCTGATTGCCTGCTTGTGGGTATTGCCTACCTCTGCAAATGGTGGTCACCAGGATTTGACGCAATTGCGACAACAGGTTGAGCAGTTCCTATTGAGCCAGAGTGCAAGCTTGCCTGGCAAGGTATCAGTATCTGCCATGGCGATTGATTCACGCCTCAAACTGGCCGGTTGTGACAATCTCCAGATGTCGCTACCTACAGGTAGTCGTATCTGGGGGCGCACCAGTGTTGGAGTGCGTTGCAATGCACCACAGGTGTGGACAGTGTATGTGCAGGCAAATGTGCAAGTGATGGCGGAATACTTGATTGCTGCTGGTCCATTGACCCAAGGACACATTATTACCGAGCAAGACCTCATCAAGGGGCAGGGTGATCTTGCCAAGTTGCCGCCAGGGGTGTTTACAGATATTAGCCAGGCAGTGGGCCGTGCTGTTTATGTTCCGTTAAGTGCGGGAACAGTATTGCGTCAAGAGATGTTACGGGTGTTGCCAGTGGTGCAACAAGGACAAAAAGTGGTACTCAATACCATAGGCGATGGATTCAAGGTCTCGGCTGAAGGCACGGCCCTGAGTAATGCCGGGGAAGGGCAGCGCGTCAAGGTAAAGGTAGGCAATGGCCAGGTCGTCAGTGGCTTGGCACGACAGGGCGGCTTGATCGAGGTGATTTTCTAAGCGCGGTGATCAATCGGACGTTCTTGGTACAGATGGTATGATGCTGCAAGAACGCTTTAAACTTTTTTACTAAAGTTAACAAAAATACCGCCGATAAGAGCAATATATCGGTATGTAGTTTTGCCGTAGATGAAACTAGCTTAAGGAATTGCCATGAAAATTGATGACGCACTTCAGAAAGCGGTTGCGCTGACCAATGACAAGACGGAAAACAGGCCTGCACCTCGTGCAAGCGAGACCAAGGCTACCGTAGCCGGTGAGAGTGTTACCTTGTCTCCGTTGGCTTCGCAATTGCAATCTATCGAAGCCGCCGGAGCGAATGAGCAAGTATATGATGCGGACAAAGTGAACGCGATCAAATCTGCCATTTCCAGTGGCCAATTCAGGGTTGACTCTGAAAAGGTCGCAGATGGCCTTATCAACACAGTGAAAGACCTGCTGACAGTCCAGCGTTAAGGCTGTGCAGGGAGAAAGGTGATCCTGACATGACCACAGCCAGCTTTGAGCGTGAAATCGCATTGACTGATAGCTTATTGACGCTTTTAAGGCGTGAGCAAGCAAGCTTGGTCAAGGTGGATGTGGATGCCATGGAAGGCTTGCTGGATGAAAAAGCCCGGATATTGCAGGATATTAATGCTCATACCCAGGCACGGTACCAGGCGGTTGCTGCTTTAGGATTTGGTGCCGAGGAGCGTGGTCTTGCAGCTTGGATTGCAGTACAAATAGCTGAGGTTCAAGAGTCCTGGGCTCATTTCCAGGGCCTTGTTGACCAGGCTAAAGAACTCAATCGTGTGAATGGTATCTTGATCAACAAGCAGTTCAGCCGTAATCAGCAGATGCTGGATACTTTGGGGCGACCTCCTGCTTCCGGTCAGTTTTATGGCCCTAATGGTCAAGCCAGTTCAGGGTCTGGCCTTTATAACGCTCAAGCGTGAAAAAATTGGAATAAAAAAAGCCGGGATTATCCCGGCTTTTTTTATTCCTGAATTTCTGTTTTTTGAAGTTTTTCCGGTTTGCTATATAGCACCATAATAGAAACGCGACGATTTTTTGCGCGGCCTTCAGCGGTTTCATTGTCGGCAATAGGTTGCGTATCGCTATAACCTGTTGCGCTGAGTCTATCTGCAGCAATGCCGTTATCTATCATCCGGCGCACAACACTGGTGGCACGCATAGCGGAAAGCTCCCAGTTTGAAGCAAATTGCACATTGCTGATGGGTAGGTTGTCAGTGTGACCTTCTACCTGGATAGCATATTCCTGATTGGCGAGTACTTGGGTAATGTCATTAATGGGAGCGTTTGCCTCGGTCTTGATGCTGGAAGAGCCTGCCTGAAACAGCACGCCATCGGCAATATCAATTCTGACGCCACGATTGGTTTTGCTGATATTGATTTTGCCGCTGCTGGTGAGTGAGCCCAAAGTTTGATTCAGGCTGGTAATGATGGCGCTGATATTTTCCTGCTCTTGGCGGTACTTTTCTTGCTCTAGGCGAGTGAGAGGCAAGCCATTGATCAGTGAGTGGCTGGGAGAGGATTGCAGGTTTTGACTTTCTACCGGTTGCATATCAGAGGGGTTGCTTGGTGACTTAAGCTCGGCTGTACCGCTGAATGCACTACCGAGGGCGGATGTGAGTTCTTTATATTTCTGGTCATTTACCGATGAAATACCATACATCACCACGAAGAAGGCAAATAGAAGGGTAATGAAATCCGCATAGGACACGAGCCATCGGTCATGGTTATCTGGCTCTTCTTCAAATTTTCTTCTTCTTCCCATGTTACCCTGAGTTTAACGCAAGTATGCATTCAAGCGTTCTTCGACAATTTTGTGGTTCTCACCGTTGGCAATGCCAACCATTCCTTCAATCACCATCTCGCGGCGTGTGGTTTCCAGTTGCACAAGTGCCTTGAGCTTATTTGCAACCGGCAGGAAAAACAGGTTGGCAAAGCCTACGCCGTAAATCGTGGCGACAAAAGCAATGGCGATACCGCTACCCAACTTGCTTGGGTCAGATAAATTTTCCATGACATGGATCAGGCCAAGCACTGCCCCTAGGATGCCAATCGTAGGAGCATAGCCGCCAGCTGCTTCCCATATTTTGACGGCATTGCGTTGCGCGACTTCATAGCGGTTGATATCCACATTGCAAATGTCGCGGATCTTCTCAGGTGGTGTGCCATCAATCACCAAGCGCAGTGCGGTTTTCACAAAAAGGTCTGGTTCGGAGTGCATATGGTTTTCCAGCAGCAGAATGCCATCTTTGCGCGCAATCTGGCTCCAGGTGCTGATGCGGCGTGCCAGTTTTACTCTATCGTCTTCTGGAGGGCGGATGACCCAGGTGAGCAAGCGTAAACCCTGAATGAAGAAAGCTGGGCGTGTTTGCAGGAGAACAGCACCAATCGTGCCGAACAGCACAATCATGAATGCAGCTGGCTGGATGAGCGAGCTGAACTTGCCACCTTCAAGGGCTTGCCCCAGCAGGATGCCAGCAAGGGCGAGTAAGATACCGCCTAGGCTGCTCCAGTCCACAACTTCTCTTTCAGGTTGGCGCGCAGGCGTGCAACGGCTTGGGTGTGTAATTGGCAAACCCGGGATTCAGAAACGCTCATGATGGCACCGATTTCCTTGAGGTTCATTTCTTGTTCGTAATAGAGACCCATGAGGATTTTTTCACGTTCCGGCAGTGAGTCGATAGCATCAATCAGCGCTTCGCGGAAGTCGGTGGAAAGCAATGCCCTCAACGGATCTCCAGAGTCATCGGATTGATAGCGGTCGAGAAAATGGTCACCACTGTCTTGTTCGCTGAAATCCTCGTAATAGATGAGCTGGTGGCCACTACAGTCATCCAGCATCTCATGGAAGTCATCCATGGAAAGATTGAGTTCGCGCGCAATTTCTCCCTCGGTAGGGGGGCGGCCAAGTTTCTGCTCCAACTGGTGCACGGCTGATTCTACATCGCGCATGTTTTTGCGCACACTACGTGGTAGCCAATCCGCACGGCGCAGCTCATCTATCATGGAGCCGCGGATACGCTGCGCGGCATACGTCTCGAATTGTGCACCATGGTTGTCTTCATAGCGGTTGGTGGCATCCAGTAGCCCCATCATCCCTGCCTGTATCAGGTCATCAATATCCACGCTGGCGGGCAACTTGGCCTTGAGCTGATAAGCAATTTTCTTGACCAGGCTTGCATGCTGCTTCAGAAGATCTTCCTTGGGGCTGGTTTTTCCATGCAAGGTGTACATCACTTGAGATTCCTCTTAGCCGAGCGACGTTTCCAATAAACCATGATTATGGTCTATTTTGCCCGCTAATGCCTTAAATGCGGCCGAAGCCTTGGTCATGGGGAATGCTTCAATGACGCTGCGGCCCAGCTTTGCCGCGATACCCAGATGCTCATCGGATGGAATCAGGCCAGCAAAATGGAGTTCGATATGCAGGTGGCGGCGTGCAACTTCTGCAATATTGTTGAAGATAATACGTGCCTGGGATTCGCTTGTGTGTGAGACCACGATGTCAAACGAGCGCCGACCAACCTGTTGGCACAATTGCTTGATCAGGGTGTAGGCTTGGGTAATGGAGCCAACATCTCGCGTCATGTGTATCAGTATCTCCCCACGATGCAGTACATCTAGTGGCATGGTGTCATGAATAGTGAGCGCAGCATCAACTAAGATGATGTCGTGTTGGCTTGCCATGGCCGAGAACACCCGCTCGATTTGTTGTTTGAGATTGCCATTTTGCAGAAAACGGCTGGCGGAATTTCCTGGCAGCAATTTTGCAACAGAATAACCCTCACTGTCATTGTTTATTAATGGTTGGTGCAGTTCTGGCCGCATGATAGCTTCGAGTAGGGTGCCTTGGTCGCCATTAATGCCATAATGGCTGACTTCATTCATGGAGGCGCTGGTTGCTTCCACAATCAATACCTTGTTGCCCTGTCGATGTAATGACGCTGCGAGGTTAGTCATCAATCTGGCATGTTCTGCTTTGCTGGCGGCTGAAAGCAGGGAGATGACTCTGGGGTTTGGGCCTGCCATCATGCGACGCAGGCCTGATGCCTGATCTTTATGTGCATGGATCATGCTCGGTCTCCTGTCACATTGCTACTGGCGACATTCGCCATCAGGAATGGCATCTCTGCATCACGAAACTGAAATTGTTCTGCCTTCTTGCGCGCCATCTTAAAGGCATGGTGTGCAAGGAAAGTGTTGTTAGCAATATGGATGTCTTCAGGGACGCGCTGACCGTTGGCTACGTAATAAAGCCTGAGGCGCTCACGCATGATGATGTCGAGTGCACTGCCGATGGACGCTGCCTCGTCAAGCTTGGTGAGGATGCAACCATCGAGGCCGCAGCGTTTGTAGACATCCATGACATCAGCCAGGGTTTCGCCAGAGCTGGTGGCATTCATGCACAGGATTTTCTTGATCGGCAAGCCTGTCTTGGAGAGCATGGCAATTTGTTCCGCCACCATGCGATCACGCTGACTCACGCCAACGGTGTCGATCAGGATAGTATGCTTGCCCTTGAGTTCATTGAGGGCGATGCGCAGATCAGCTTCGTCCTTGACGGCATGTACCATCACGCCGAGGATCTTGCCGTAAATACGCAATTGCTCGTGTCCACCGATACGATAGGAGTCGGTGGTAATGAGCGCCAGCTTGCCAGCGCCATGTTTCATCACGAAGCGTGCTGCCAGCTTGGCAGTTGTCGTGGTCTTGCCGACGCCAGTCGGGCCAACCAGCGCATAAATACCACCCTGGTCGAGGATTTGCTGTTCGTCGGTGATGGTGTGAATGTTGCTGCTAATCACATTGTGCAGCCACTTGCTTGCTTCTGCTTCGCTGTGGCCTGCAGGTACTTTCTCGGCAATTTGGCGAGAAAGGCCGGCACTGAACCCTGCGGAGATCATTTTGCTCAGCACATTGGATTTAATAGGGTCGCGCTGCTGGATATTGGCCCAAGTGATCTCAGTCAGCTGCGATTCGATGGCACCACGCATGGAACGCAATTCTTGCATCATTTGCGCCATTTCACGCTGGCTCAGCTTGTCTTGCTCAATTTGCTCACGTACCGGTTTGGCAGTGTTCTTGACCACGGGCTTGGCGACTTGTGCAGCCACAGCCTTCGGTTGAGCTTGTGGTGTGGTTTGTTTGCTGGCCGCCTGGGCACGCTGTTGTTGCAATGCCTGATGATTCAGCGGCTCTGCGGTTTTCAGTATGCGCTGATTGCGGCTCAGCATAGACACCAGGGTTTCTTCGCCAACCGGTGTCTGGGGCTGTGGTTTTGCGGCTATCGGCTTTGGTTTATCGCGCGCTACCAATGTGGCCATATCTTCCTCACGGAAAGCGAGAATTTCGTTACCACCTTCAACGGCACGGTTGGAGAGAATGACGGCATTGGCTCCCAGTTCTTGCTTAACCATGCTTAAGGCTTCGCGGGAGTTTTTTCCGAAGTAACGTTTGATGTTCATGCTTGGCCTCCAATCAGGCTGGTAACGCGTATGGTTTTGGTGTCAGGAAGTTCTTCATGCGAGAGCACGCGCAAGCGCGGGGTGGCACGGCGCAGGAATTTGGATAATGCAGTGCGTAATGAGCCGGGTACTAGCAGCACGGGGGCCAGGCCCATTTGTTCTTGTTGCTTGGCGGCATTGGCAGTTTGGGTGGAGAGGGTTTCTGCCAAGCCAGGCTCAATGGCCGCACCACCATTAGCGCTGGCTTGTAATGCCTGCATCAGCAAGCGCTCCAGGTTGTGATCCAGCGTCATCACGGGTACTTCATTACCACTAGGGAATAGCTGCTGCACAATCGCACGGCCTAGCTGAATGCGGACTAAAGATGTGAGCTCATCGGTATCCTGGATGCGTGGGCCATGCTCGGACAGGGTTTCGATAATGGTGCGCATGTCGCGGATATGCACGCCTTCGACCAGCAGGTTCTGCAACACTTTCTGTACGCTGGATAGGCTGAGCGCTTTGGGCACCAGGTCTTCCACCAGTTTGGGAGACTCCTTGCCCACGTGGTCCAGCAACTGTTGTACTTCTTGGCGACCTAACAGTTCCGCGGCATGGGATGTAATCATGTGATTGAGGTGTGTAGCGATTACGGTGCTGGTATCAACCACGGTATACCCCATGGCTTGCGCCTGATCACGCATTCCAGCTTCAATCCAGACAGCGGGCAAACCAAAAGCAGGGTCAGTGGTTGCTGTGCCGCTCAAGGGGCCAGTCACATTGCCTGGATCAATCGCCAGATATTGTCCTGGGAAAGATTCGCCGCTACCGATCTCGACACCTTTCAAGGTGATGCGATAGCCTGCAGGGCGCAGTTCCAGGTTGTCGCGAATGTGGATGGGGGGTGGCAGGAAGCCAACTTCCTGAGCAAATTTCTTGCGTAACCCCTTAATGCGCTTAAGCAAGTCACCACCTTGGGCAACGTCTACCAGAGGAATCAAGCGATAGCCTACTTCCAGGCCAATCACGTCAACAGGCATCACATCATCCCAGCTAGCTTCAGGAGAGTCAGCGACTGGAGCGGGCGCTTTTTCAGGCTCGGCTTCCTGGGTCTGCTGTTTTTTCTCGGCCATATAAGCAACGCCAGCGAGTAAGCCTGCCAATAGCAGGAAGGCGAAATGTGGCATACCTGGAATCAATCCCAAGCCCGCAATAATGGCTGCGGTGATATAGATGGCGCGTGGATTGGCGAAGAGCTGTTCCGTCAATTGATTGCCGATATCGCGGTCATCGGCCACACGGGATACCACCACACCAGCTGCCACTGAAATGATGAGGGCTGGGATCTGTGCTACCAAGCCATCACCAATCGCGAGCAGAGTGTAGTTTTTCACCGCATCGGCAAAACTCAGGTCGTGCTGGATCATGCCGACGATCAGTCCGCCAAGGATATTGATTACAATAACCAATATGCCTGCCACGGCATCGCCGCGTACATACTTGCTGGCACCGTCCATCGCACCATAAAACTCGGCTTCTTGACCAATCTCTTTACGACGCTTGCGGGCTTCTTCTTCCCCAATCAGGCCGGCATTCAAATCAGCATCAATCGCCATTTGCTTACCGGGCATCGCATCTAGAGTAAAGCGTGCGCCGACTTCGGCAATACGGCCAGCACCCTTGGTGACGACGACAAAGTTGATGATCGTCAGGATAATAAATACCACGATACCCACGGTGTAATTACCACCGATCAGGAAATGGCCGAATGCCTCGATTACTTTACCTGCTGCATCTGGGCCTGTGTGTCCTTCCGTCAATACCACGCGGGTCGACGCGACGTTAAGCGAAAGACGCAGCATGGTGGTAACCAGCAAAATGGTAGGAAATGCAATGAAATCCAGCGGTTTTGAGGTTTGCAAACCGACCAGTAATACCAGGATAGAAAGTGCAATATTGAAGCTGAACAAGGCATCCAGAGCGATGGCTGGCAAGGGCAGAATCATCATCGCGAGCAGCATGATGATAATCAGTGGAGCTGCCATGGAGGCGCCGCCATTCAACCATGAAGGGAGTTTGAAGGCATTCATGACTTAGTTTGCTCCTTTCAGGTGCGGATCCATGGCATCAGGAACATCCAGTGCGTTAGGCATATCGGGGTAATAGCCGCCATGGGTCTTGTAATGACGAAGCTGGAAGATGTAGGCGAGAATTTCTGCCACCGCTGCATACAGGGCTTGCGGGATTTCGTCGCCTAATTCCGTATGAGCGAATAGTGCACGTGCCAGTTTCGGGGATTCCAGCGTAGGCACTTTATGCTCGCTGGCAATTTCCCTGATCTTGAGGGCAATGTCATCAGCACCCTTTGCAATGACGCGAGGGGCACCCATGGAGTGATCATCATATTTAATCGCTACAGCATAGTGAGTCGGGTTGGTAATCACGACATCTGCTTTTGGAATCTCCGACATCATGCGGCGGCGTGCAATTTCACGTTGTTGCTGACGAATACGTCCCTTGATCTGCGGGTTGCCATCGCTTTCCTTCGCTTCTTGCTTGACCTCTTCCTTAGTCATCTTGAGCTTGTTGGTATAGCTCCAGCGTTGATAAGGCACATCAATCAGGGCAATCAATACCAGTGCGGACACTATAAATAGGAAGCCTTTAATCAGAATGCCATCTACCTGGGCAATCCCTGTTTCCAGTGGTTGTGTTGCTAGAGAAAGGATGGTGTCAAAGTCGTGAGACATCACCATATAAGAAACCGTACCTACTAAAGTTGCTTTTAAAACGGCCTTGACCAACTCAACCAGAGAGTTTTTTGAAAATAGATTCTTGATGCCATTGAGTGGATTGAGTTTGCCAAACTTTGGCATAAAGGCTTTATTACTGAAGTTCCACCCGCCGACCAGCACTGGGGCTCCCACAATCACAATCAATAACAACAAGACCAATGGGGCAAAAGCGATCAGCAAATCCAGGATGCCGTTGGCAATTTTGCTGAGCAACAAACTGAAATCAAATGCAGCCTCACGGCTGACGCGCAGATTGCTACTCATATTGCTCAGCATGGCTTGATTAAGGCGGCCGCTCATCATCATTAGGCCCAAACCTCCAGTCATCAGCACAACACAAGTGGAAAACTCACGTGAGCGAGGAACATCACCATCCCCGCGCGCCTTTTCTATGCGTCGCGGCGTGGGCTGTTCTGTTTTTTCCAAATCACTATCTTGCGCCATGCTTTTCTATCCTTCTTGATGAAGACAGCGTGAATGACATGCTGTCTTGCATTGATGGCTGCATTATTCGTCACGAAGAAAATAATGGAATCGAAGAATAGAAGGGGGAAAACCAGTTATTCCTGATAGAAAAGTTTAAAAAAATTTTCAAAAAAACCTAAAGTTTGGAAAAACCTCGCCGTTAACCAAATAAGAGAGTAAAAAATTTATCAATTTATTTATTATTAATCAATAACTTATGAAATTATCAAAAATTTTCATAACTTTACCCTAAAGATTGATTTAGTCATGCCGTTAAGTGGATATGATTGCCAAAATATTTTTTAAAGGATGTAGTTCGCTGAATTTAGTTTGTAGTTAAGAATTAACGTTTCACCTCCTTTAAAAGTCTTGTCTCCCAAGGCCGATACAGTGTTTGTAAGACAAACACTGTATCGGCTATGCTCGCTCGTCTTACGAAAAAAACCGACGAACACCAGTTTTTGCCTCATCTTAAAAAGTTCAAAGTACGCCTCACCTGCACTGCATTTAGCGGCGCTGACTTTTCAAGCAAGGGAGCTGGAAAATGAACGAACAAGAAATCATGGCGGAAATCAAAGATGCTAACCTCAGTTATCTGATGCTTGCGCAACAAATGATTCGTGCAGATAAAGCGACTGCAATTTTTCGTCTGGGCTTGAGTCAGGACATTGCAGACCTGCTGGAAAGCCTAAGTAATGCACAACTTCTCAAGCTCAGCAGCTTCAATATGATGCTGACCCGCTTCCGTTTCGATGACGCTGCGATTCTTGGTATGTTGACCAGCTACACCAAGGACCGGATGCAGGCGCAAGCGCATGCAGCTATCTTGATGGCAGGCCAGGGTGTTGAAGAAATAGCCTGATCGGTTTTAAAAATAAAGTCGGCTGTTGCGTTCAGTTTATTAAGCTATTGGGGAGTATCATGAGCAAGAGTGTCATCAATGAAGCCGAGCAAATTCAATTGGCAATTCAAATGATTCATCTGGGTGCAAGGCTGCAACTGCTTGAGTCTCAGACAACATTGTCTCGTGAGCGTTTGATCAAGTTATATAAGGAAATCAAGGGGATGTCGCCGCCTAAGGGTATGCTTCCATTCTCGACTGACTGGTTTCTCACTTGGCAGCCTAATATTCATTCTTCTATTTTTGTGAACATTTATCACTTCCTGATTCAGCATGCAGCAGTGACGGGGATTTCGGCCGTGATGAAGGCCTATAAGCTGTATTTGCAGCAAGTGGGCAGTGAGCCTGACGATGAGGTGGTGTTGTCGCTAACGCGTGCTTGGACGCTCGTACGTTTCCTTGATAGCAATATGTTGAAAATGCAGCGCTGTAGTTGCTGTGGGGGCGAGTTTGTGGTCAATGCCTACGATTTACATGATCAATATCAATGCAATCTTTGCCATGTTCCTTCTCGTGCAGGCAAGACCAAAAAGGCCAAGGAGTTGGCTGCTGCATTGATTGCATAGTGCAGGTATGGAGTTAAAGCTTTTTAAGGATTTTGCCCGTGCTGCGTAAGCAAGGGGTAGGCCGGAAGTTGAGTGGTGCCAGGAAGCGGTTTCCCCCCGCTATCCTGGCTTTTTTTATTCAACTAGTAGCTTTGGGCATGGTCTGTGGGGCATCTAAACTCCAGTGGTGGTTGGAGGGTGAGATTTTCCCGGTCTGGGGCTTGTTTGTGATGCAGGGCTTATTTGCCAGTGCTTTGTCGGTTATTGCTGCAATGGCTGTATGGTGGCGCCTGATACATCTGTTTTTTCCACTGGCTATTCTAGTCATGTTGCAATGGCAATTGCCAGCATGGATATATTTGCTGGCATTTTGTTTTACCTTGGCTTTGTTTTGGAGCACTTACCGTACTCAGGTGCCTTTTTATCCATCCCTGCCTGTGACTTGGCGCAAAGTTAAGGAGTTGATACCTCAAGACAAATCCGTCAAGGTGCTTGATATCGGGAGTGGCATGGGGGGGCTTGTGATGTATCTGGCACGAGAGTGTCCTCTCTCTAGATGTGTCGGAATTGAGCTAGCTCCTTTACCATGGCTGATTAGCGTCTTATTGGGCACACTAAAAAAATCCCCCGCAATATTCAAGTATGGTGATTACCAGGCCGTTAACCTTTCTGAGTACGACATCGTCTTTGCGTACCTTTCCCCAGCGGCAATGCCTGATCTTTGGCACAAAGCTGCACAGGAAATGCAGGCAGGAAGTTTGCTGATCAGCTATGAGTTTGAAATTCCGGGAGTGCCTCCTAAATTTCAGATTCAAGATAGGCTGGATGCAGATGCTGCCAGTATTTTTGTATGGGAATTATAAGCGTGCAACATTGCGCTTTAGGAGGCAGTCAGGCCATGATGGTTCAGATATAAAGGGTTATTGCATTTCAATTACCGCGATCAGAACATCCGCTTGATTGCTATGCTGAAAAGAACTTAAAAGTCGGGTCTGTGAAACCCGAGCGGAGCTTGCTGATATGCTGGTGATAGCGGGGTATCTGGTAGTAATGGGAAGTGTCTTTGGTGGGTTTGCCATGGCAGGAGGGCATTTGGCAGCCTTGTTTCAACCATTGGAACTTCTCATGATCGGGGGGGCAGCTATCGGGGCATTCCTCGTTGGAAATGATGCCAAAGCCATTAAGGCAACCCTCAAAGCCTTGCCTACTGTTTTCAAGGGCTCTAAATATACCAAATCGCGCTATATGGATTTACTGGCGCTACTTTTCGAAATTCTCACCAAGATTCGCCGTGACGGGATGATGTCGATCGAGAGCGACATCGAAAACCCTGAGAGCAGCCAGATATTTTCCAAGTATCCCGATGTTCTGTCTGACCATCATCTGATGGATTTTATCTGTGATTATCTGCGATTGATGTCGTCGGGCAACATGGATGCATTTCAGATCGAGAATCTCATGGATAACGAAATTGACACTCACCATCATGAAAGTATGGTGCCTTCTCACTGTATTGCTCGCTTGGGAGATGGTATGCCTGCTTTCGGTATCGTGGCTGCGGTCATGGGGGTGGTGCATACCATGGAATCAGTCGGCTTGCCGCCCAGTGAGTTGGGGATGCTGATTGCTCATGCCCTGGTAGGAACATTTCTTGGGATTCTTCTTGCGTATGGTTTTGTAGGTCCCTTGGCTAGTTTGCTTGAGCGCAAGGCAGATGAGTCCTCCAAGATGTTTCAATGTGCGAAGGTCACTTTTCTTGCCAGTCTCAACAGTTATGCCCCTGCGATTGCCGTGGAGTTTGGTCGTAAAGTGTTGTATTCGACAGAGCGCCCAGAATTTGCTGAACTTGAAGCCCATGTAAAACAGGCCAAGGCACGTTAGTACGCGGAGAGCAATATGGCCCAGGAAAACGTCAAAATTATCGTCAAGCGTGTTAACAAGCACGGCGGTGGTCATCATGGTGGTGCGTGGAAAATAGCGTATGCCGACTTTGTGACGGCAATGATGGCGTTCTTTCTCTTGATGTGGTTGTTGGGCTCCACCAGCAAATCAGATCTTGAGGGAATTTCGGAGTATTTCAAGACACCCCTGAAAGTAGCGATGCAAGGCGGAGCATCTGTTGGTGCTAGTGAGAGTGTGCTCAAGGGTGGTGGTACTGATATGACTAAGTCTCAAGGCCAGATCAGAAAAGCTGATGATATTACCTCCAAGAAAAAGCCAGACCTTAAGACAGCAAAGGAAGCGGTAGCCAAGGCTGAGATGCAGAAACTCAAGGAGCTGAAAAAACGCATTGAGCAAGCCATTGATTCAAGTGCTACCTTGCAACCTTTTAAAAAGCAGTTGTTGCTGGATATTACGACAGAGGGATTGCGTATCCAGATTGTGGATGAGCAAAATCGCCCCATGTTTGCTTCGTCCAAGGCAGAGTTGCAGCCATACGCCCGGCAAATTCTGCACGAGATTGGTCAATTGCTGAATGACGTACCCAATAAAATCAGTCTTTCCGGACATACTGATGCAGCGCCTTATCCTAGTGGCGAGCGTTTTTATAGTAACTGGGAGTTATCATCGGATCGTGCCAATGCCTCACGTCGTGAGTTGGTTTCTGGTGGAATGAAAGAAGAAAAAGTATTGCGTGTAGTGGGGTTATCCTCTGCTGTGTTGTTCGATAAGGATAATCCATTGAATCCCGTTAATCGTCGAATCAGCATTATCATCATGAACAAGAAGACTGAAGAGGAGACAATCAGTGACAACGGTTCTGCCGAAGTAGAGAAAGCTGGTGAAGTCCCTGCTTTGACGGAAAGCTTTAACCAGTGATGATATTAATCAAGTAGGATTTTCTCTTGTTTTTTCACAGACTGAAGGCAGTCTGGACAGGATAGCTTATATGGTAAGTCAGACTATACCCATAGATGAATTAAAAGAGTTACTGGTCAGCCTGGGGGGCTGGGGTGAAGAGCATCTTGAGCATGTTGAAACAGACCTCAGTCGTGCCAATGGATTATTGCATGAGGCAATAAGCATGTTGGTGGATGGCTTTATGTCTATCAACCGGGCGGCCCAGGCACAGCAGCAAATATTGTTGAGTTTAAGTGTGAGTACGCAGCTGTCCCAGCAACATATCGCCGAGGTGGCGATGTATAGCCGCCAGATTGAAAGTGAAGTCAATCGGGTTGTCACGGGCATGCAGTTTGAGGACATGACCAACCAATTGCTAACGCGTGCACTTGCACGTGTAGGCGGGCTAAAGCTGTTGCTCCTTGGCATGGCCGATCAGCATGAGTCTCTGGTTTCAGGGCATTCACATGAAGATATTGCGGCTATTTTGCAACGGATGAGTGAATCCCTCAACGAAAGACGTGCCTCTATGCATCGTGATTTGCAGTCATCCGTGAATCAGCAGCATATGGGAGCAGGTGATATTGAGCTGTTTTAGTTTGTTCTTTTAATGATGTCAGGTGTTACGTGCCAGGGAGCGCGCAGGCGCGCAAGAACGAGGATTGAATGATATGGGAAAAACAATACTTGCTGTCGATGATTCCGGGTCGTTGAGACAGATGGTGGTATTCAGCCTGAATGCCGCTGGATATCAAGTGATAGAGGCTGTTGACGGGGAGGATGCACTGAGCAAGGCGCAGACCCAAGTCGTGGATCTGGTGCTGACCGACCAGAATATGCCGAGAATGGATGGCCTAACGCTGATTAAATCGCTGCGTAGCCTCAGTTCTTACCAGAAAGTGCCGATATTAATGTTAACAACAGAGTCTAGTGATGAAATGAAGGCATTAGGTAAGGCTGCTGGAGCAACAGGGTGGTTGGTCAAGCCATTTGATCCCAAGCGTTTACTGGATGTTGTTCAGCGCGTCATTGGATGATGTGAGTGTATTGCAAAAAGGCGTCTCCTTGTGGGGAGTCAGCATGAACCAATCTGGAGTTGAACAATGACAATTGATATGAGCCAGTTTTACCAAGTGTTCTTCGATGAGTCGGATGAATTGCTGGCTGAAGCTGAGCGTTTGCTACTCGAACTTGATATTGAGAACCCGAGTTCTGAGGATCTCAATGCCATTTTTCGCGCAGCACACTCCATCAAGGGCGGCGCGGCGACTTTTGGCATGACCGACATGACCGAAATTACTCATGTGCTTGAGAACCTACTTGATCGGATTCGTAAGAACGAGATGAAGTTACAGGCTGAGCATGTAGACGTGTTTCTCGCTGCCAAGGATATCTTGAAAATGCAGTTGGATGGTCATCGCAATGGTAGCGCGGTTGATGAGGATGCGGTGAGTGATATCAAGGTGACATTGCATACCCTGGCGCAAGAAGGCGGACAAGCGATTGCCCCCCCTCCGCAGGCATTGTCTTTGGCTGTAGAAAAGTCTGAAGAAATCAAGCCTACTAAGGCGGCGACCCAGGTAGATAGTGCGACCAAGCAATATCAGGTGCAACTTCCTGAGTTGCCAGAAAAGGATGTGATTGCCCTGACGGAAGAGCTAAAGCTGCTTGGGGAAGTGGAATCCTTACCTCCTGAGGGTAAGCGGCATGTGCTTAAGCTTGCCACGGAGGAAAGCGTGGACAATATCGTGGCAATTTGCTCTTTTATTATTGACGCCGATGATTTAAGCATTACTGAGCTTGGTGCCGATAATCTTGTCAGCCAGGCTCAGGGTAAAAACACTGTTAGCGGCCAGTCGGGCTTTTTGATTGAAGTGCCAGAAGTCCTGGAAAAGGATTGGGCGACCTTGATAGCCGAGCTTGAGTTGCTGGGCAAAGTATTTGTGCAGCCGGTCGTGGGTAACCTACATGCTCTGTGGTTGGAAACTGAGGAAAGTCGCGACAGTATCCTTGCTGTCAGTTCATTTGTCGTGGATGTAGATAAGATCAGGGTGACTACGCAAGAGGCTGCTCCTGAAGTGGAAGCTATCCAGCCACAGCCAGCCCAGGCAAAAGCTAATCCTCTGGATGAGGGGGATTTTGGATTGTTTGACTCCAATCATGTCGCAAAGGTGGCCCCTGATCCAGTGCCCAAGCCTGAAACAGTTGTTCAGGTGAAGGAGGCTCCGCTGGAAAATAAGCGTGTTGCGCCACGTCGAGAAGCAGATAAGGCCGCAGCCAGCCAGGAGACAACATCTATTCGTGTTGGTATTGAGAAGGTCGATCAACTGATCAATCTGGTCGGGGAGTTGGTCATTACACAAGCCATGATAGAGCAACGCACAGGATCACTGGATCCCATGTTGCATGAGCGATTACTCAATAGTGTTGGGCAGTTGACTCGTAATACTCGGGATCTGCAAGAGGCCGTAATGTCGATCCGTATGATGCCGATGGATTATGTATTTTCCAGGTTTCCCCGCATGGTACGGGATCTTGCCAGCAAGCTTGGCAAGAAGGTTGAGTTTGTCACCAATGGAGCAGCTACTGAGCTGGATAAAGGCTTGATAGAGCGCATTGTTGATCCTTTGACACACTTGGTGCGCAATAGTATTGACCATGGCGTAGAGTCCCCCGAGGTGCGTGCTGCTGCTGGCAAAAACCCTATCGGGCGGCTTGCACTTTCTGCGGGCCACCAGGGCGGCAATATCGTGATTGAGGTGAGTGATGATGGAGGTGGCCTCAATCGTGAGCGTATTCTTGCCAAGGCAAAATCCTCTGGTCTGAATGTGTCAGATAACATGCCCGACGGGGATGTTTGGCAATTGATCTTTGCTCCTGGATTCTCTACAGCGGAAAAGGTCACGGATGTTTCTGGTCGTGGCGTGGGTATGGATGTGGTAAAGCGCAATATCACTGCCATGGGTGGCGTGGTAGATATTCGTTCTGCTGCGGGGTATGGCACGACGATTTCCATTTCTTTGCCGTTAACCTTGGCGATTCTTGATGGTATGTCGGTACGTGTAGGTGAGGAGGTATACATTCTGCCGCTGAGCTTTGTAGTCGAGTCACTGCAGCCATCTGCTAGCGATGTCAAAGATGTGACAGGGCAGGGCCGTCTGGTCAAGGTGCGTGAGGATTATCTCCCCTTGATTCCGTTATATCAGATGTTTGATATTGAGCCGCTTTATCGTGAACCTGAGGACGGTATCTTGGTCGTGGTTCAGGCCGATGGCAAAAAGGCTGCATTATTCGTGGACGAGCTGGTTGGGCAGCAGCAGGTTGTCGTCAAAAACCTTGAGTCGAATTACCGTAAGGTTGCAGGTATTTCTGGCGCTACCATTCTCGGTGATGGTGGTGTTTCCCTGATTCTTGATGTGACCAACTTATTGCGCTCCAGTAGGCAGTTGATCACGGAAGCTTCCATTCATTAAGAGGTGTTGTCATGTTAGAACCAACAAGCAGTAAAACAGAGAATCAGTCACAACCGGTTCCATCAGGGGCAGCGCAAGTTGAAAGCAGTGAGTTTTTAGCTTTCACGCTGGGAAGTGAGGAGTACGGCATCGATATTCTCAAGGTGCAGGAAATTCGCGGATATGAAAGTGTCACCAGGATTGTTAATGCGCCTGACTTCATCAAGGGCGTGATTAACCTGCGGGGCATTATTGTGCCTATTGTTGATATGCGTATCAGGTTTAACCTGGGGACGCCTACCTATGATCAGTTTACGGTTGTCATTATTCTCAATATCAATAATCGCGTGACCGGGATTGTGGTGGATAGCGTTTCTGACGTGACGACATTGAGCCCACAGCAGATTAAGCCAGCACCGGAGATGGGATCTATTCTGAGTACAGATTACCTGATTGGGTTGGGTACGCTGGATGACAGGATGCTGATCCTGGTAGATATCGACAAGCTGATGACCAGTTCTGAAATGGGCTTGGTTGATCATATTGTCGCTGGCGCTTAGTAACCAATTATAAAAAAAGTATATAGATACAGACCTGATTGAACTTGAAGGGCGGAGATTAGAAATGAAGCTACTGAATCCATTAATGAACTATATGTATGGCCAGAAAATCACTAGGCGCTTGGTGATCGGTTTTGGATCTCTGCTGGTGTTGCTGGGAGCCATTGTGATTCTCAGCTTGGTGTTGATGACTTCTATGAGCAATCGTACAGATGCCATCGTTGCTGAATCTGCGACTAAGCAAGGACTGTTGAACGATTGGAAGTTATATACCAATATGAATATCATCAACGCGGTTGCCTATATCAGGAATCGCAGCCAAGATCAGGAGGCCTATTTCCTGCGTAAGATGGATGAGTATTCAAAAGAGGTAGACAAGTTACAGGCTCAAGCTTTGGAGTCTATGAAAGAGCCAGAATATCAGCCTTTTCTGGAGAAAGTTAACAAGGCACGAGAAGATTATCGCAATGTACGCACTGAAGCTTTCAAGGTGAGGGTTGCGTTAAATATCCGGGTAGCAGCGCTTGAACGGTGGCTGACAAATGAGCAGGTAAGCCTAGAAGAAAAGCGTAATGTGACCAACAAGCTGATGTCCGATGAAAAAGCATTCTATGAGAGCGTAGATAGCCAATTTCAATCTGCTCGCGATGCTTATCAAGATGCGATGAGCCAGTTGTTGCAATATGAACGTAACCGAGCTCAAGAGCTGGCAGCAGCCAACAAGAGTTCCAGTATTCAAGGGCGTATCTTGATTATTGTTCTTGGCTTAGTGGCTATATTGATGGGAGTGATCTTTGCCAGGGTTATTACAGTCTCCATCATCGAGCCGATCAATTACGGCATTCGAGTGATTGGACGTGTTTCAAAGGGCGATCTGGCACCGCGGCCGAACGATCTGCTCGATATGATCAACGAGAATGCGTCTGATGAACCAGGCAAGTTGCTGGTTGGCATTCGCTTCATGATTCAAGAGTTACGCAAGCTGGTGACAGAAGTACGAGGCAGTACAGATACGATGCTGGTGGCAACCAGCGAAATTTCCTCTGGTAATGCTGATCTCTCTTCGCGTACTGAGTCACAGGCTTCAAGCTTGGAAGAAACAGCGAGTTCTATGGAGGAGCTGACTTCTACCGTACGTCAAAATGCTGACAATGCAAGGCAAGCTAACCAGTTGGTGATTACAGCCTCTGAATCTGCAGTACGTGGTGGGCAAGTGGTAGATCAGGTTGTGAGCACCATGGGTTCGATCAAGGAAAGCTCCCGCAAGATTGTGGATATTATCGGCGTAATTGATGGCATCGCTTTCCAGACCAATATCTTGGCCTTAAATGCTGCTGTTGAAGCAGCCCGTGCCGGCGAACAGGGGCGTGGGTTCGCCGTGGTGGCAAGCGAAGTCCGCAATCTGGCACAACGTTCAGCCGCTGCAGCGAAGGAAATCAAGGGGTTGATTTCCGATTCTGTGGAGCGGGTCGAAGCAGGTGTGGTCTTTGTTGACCAAGCGGGGACGACCATGGCCGAAATCGTGTCTTCCGTGCGTAATGTAACCGATATCATGGCGGAAATATCCGCAGCCTCTACCGAGCAAAGTTCTGGTATCGATCAAGTGAACCATGCCGTGAATGAGATGGATGAAGTTACTCAGCGAAATGCTGCTTTGGTTGAGGAGTCGGCTGCAGCCGCAGAAGCATTGAAAGGAGATGTGTCCCAACTTGAGCGTGCAGCAAGTGTTTTCAAGCTTGGCAATGGTCGGGATGTGTTACAGGAGCCCCAATCCATAGTACAGGCTAAAGTCACTGCCATCGCAAAACCGAAGATTGAGGCTGGAGCAACAGTGGCAAAACCAAAGATAGCCATGGCGACGAAAGCCAAGAGTAAGGACGTGGGTACTGCTTCCACTCCTGCTGCCAAATCTGTACCACCCAAAAAAGTGATTGGGCCAGATCTTTCCAGTGATGAATGGGAAGAGTTTTGATGGTAAGTGCACAGAGGAGTGCTGAATTGAGTGCAAGTACAGTAACCAAGGCAAATGCTGGCAAGGAGTTTGAGTTTACCGAGGCGGATTTTTCCCGTGTTCGTAAGCTGATCTATCAAGCAGCGGGCATTTCCCTTTCAGACTCCAAGCATGAAATGGTCTATAGCCGTTTAGCTAGGCGGTTGAGGGCTACAGGTATTTCCAATTTCACTCGTTATCTGGATATGCTGGAAAGCGAGGCTGCCTCTGATGAGTGGGAGGCATTCACGAATGCATTGACGACAAATCTCACTTCATTTTTTCGCGAACATCATCACTTTCCTATCCTGGCCGAACATATTCGTAAGGCAGCACAGCCGATTTCTATTTGGTGCTGTGCGAGTTCAACAGGTGAGGAGCCTTACAGTCTGGCCATGACAGCGTGCGAAGCATTTGGCACTTTGCGTCCCCCAGTCGAGATCATTGCTACCGATATTGATACTAATGTCTTGGCAACTGCAGCGGCGGGAATTTATAGCGATGACCGTATTGAAAAGCTGCCCATGGAGCAGAAGAAAAAGTTCTTTTTGCGAGGAACAGGTAGGCAACAGGGCCTAGTACGTGTACGCGATGATTTGCGTAAATTGATCACCTTCAAGCCATTAAATCTACTTAGTAGTAGTTGGCCTGTTAATGGTCAGTTTGACGCGATATTCTGTCGTAATGTCATGATTTATTTTGATAAACCAACTCAATCCACTATTCTCAAGCGCTTTGTTCCGCTTATGAAGCCTAACGGCTTACTGTTTGCGGGGCATTCTGAAAACTTCCTTTATGCGACTGATGCATTCAGGCTCCTAGGCAAGACGGTATATACCCTCAATCAGCGTGGAGGTTGAGTATGGCCAGTCCAATAGAAGAGCAGTTGGCCACCAATTTATATTTTGATAAAACCTTCAATTGTGAAGCTGCCAAGATTTTGCCAGGAGAGTATTACACAACAAACAAGGATCTCGTGATTGTGACTGTGCTAGGGTCCTGTGTCTCTGCATGTATTCGCGATAGGGTGTCAGGCATTGGAGGCATGAATCATTTCATGCTACCTGAAGGTAGCGCTGCTGATGCGAACAATCCTGTTTCAGAGTCTGCTCGCTATGGAACGTATGCCATGGAAGTGTTGATCAACCAATTGTTGAAACAGGGCGCACGCAGAGAAAACCTAGAAGCCAAAGTTTTTGGTGGTGGCAATGTGTTGAGTGGATTTACTGCAATCAATGTCGGCGAGAAAAATGCAGTTTTTGTGAAGAAATATTTGCGCGACGAGAATATTCGCATCGTGGGGGAGGATTTAAATGATATTTATCCCCGCAAAGTTTATTTTTTCCCTAAAACAGGGCGAGTCTTAGTCAAGAAACTCAAACAAATGCATAACAATACTCTGATATCGCGTGAAGAAAGCTATGCCAACAAGCTCAAGACCAACAAGGTGGCTGGCGATGTAGAGTTGTTTTAATCGATGGTGACTGGGAGGAGACCAGTGCCACGCAATAATTCAATAAAAAGGCAATGTGATGACCATAAAAGTTCTTATCATTGATGATTCAGCGCTGATTAGGAGTTTATTGACTGAAATCATCAACCAGCAACCTGATCTGGAGGTAGTGGGAGCAGCTCCAGACCCCTTGATTGCACGGGAAATGATCAAGCAGAAAAATCCAGATGTGCTGACTCTGGATGTGGAAATGCCGAAAATGGATGGCTTGGATTTTCTGGAGCGCCTCATGCGCTTGCGTCCGACCCCAGTGGTAATGATTTCCTCCCTGACAGAGCGCGGTTCAGAAATTACCATGCGCGCCATGGAGCTAGGAGCCGTGGATTTTATTACTAAGCCCAAAATGTCTATTGCCAGCGGCATGCATGAATATAGTGAAATGATTGCAGATAAGATCCGAGCCGCGGCAAGGGCACGGTTAATTGCTAGAACGCCGTTGACGCCAACACCGGGTAATGCTGGCTTGCCCTCTATTGGGAACCCATTGATCAGTAGTGAAAAGCTCATCATCATCGGCGCCTCTACAGGTGGCACGGAGGCGATCAAATCCTTCCTGATGCAAATGCCCTCGGATTGTCCAGGGATATTGATTACCCAGCATATGCCTGCGGGGTTTACGCAGTCATTCGCTAATCGGTTGAATACCTTATGCAAAATCTCTGTGCAGGAGGCTAAAGGTGGTGAACGTGTTTTACCTGGCCATGCGTATATTGCACCAGGGCATTCTCACTTGTTGTTGGCGCGTAGCGGGGCGAATTATGTGACTCAGTTGGATGATGGGCCTCCTGTCAGTCGACATCGTCCTTCAGTGGATGTCTTGTTTAGTTCCGCGGCAAGCAGTGCGGGTAAAAATGCAATTGGTGTTATTCTCACCGGCATGGGTAAAGATGGTGCCGAAGGCATGCTGAAAATGAAGCAGGCTGGCGCTTACAATTATGCTCAGGATGAAGCAAGCTGCGTTGTGTTTGGCATGCCCAAGGAGGCTATTGCTACGGGTGGCGTGGACGAGGTGAGTTCGTTGTCTGATATGCCTGGCAAGGTTTTGCAGTATCTTGCTGCCAATAGCGCACGAGCATTGCGAGTTTAGTGTTGAAATACCGTTTAACTAAGTAGTTTGGTATTTCTGGCAATACAAATAAAAGTTGAATGGAGTAACGAATGGCAAATCCCAATACCAAATTTCTGGTGGTCGACGACTTTTCCACCATGCGACGTATTGTACGTAACCTGCTGAAGGAACTGGGTTACAACAATGTTGATGAGGCCGAAGATGGTGTCATGGCTTTGGCGAAGTTGAGAAGTGGCAGTTTCGATTTTGTGGTGTCTGATTGGAACATGCCGAATATGGATGGATTAACCATGTTGCAGCAAATCCGCGCCGATCCAGCACTGTCATCATTACCAGTATTAATGGTAACTGCTGAAGCGAAGAAGGAAAATATTATTGCAGCCGCTCAAGCTGGTGCGAATGGCTATGTGGTGAAACCTTTCACTGCAGCGACACTGGATGAGAAGCTGAGCAAAATCTTTGAAAAGCTTGAAAAAGCAGGGGGCTGATATGAGCGAGGCGCTTCACAACGTATCGCAGGGCGAGGGTGACTTGCAATTGCAGCATGATGAAATGCTGCACCGTATTGGCTTGTTGACGCGCAATCTGCATGAAAGTTTGCGTGGCTTGGGTTTCGACAAGCTGCTGGAACAAGCCGCACACGGCATTCCTGATGCGAGGGATAGATTGAATTATGTCGCTCGTATGACAGAGCAGGCGGCCGAGCGAGTCTTGAATGCGACAGACATTGCGAGCCCATTGCAAGATGAGTTGAATCAGGAGGCGACAAGTCTGGAAGCGCGATGGAAAAATATCCTGACCGTTCCTTCACTCAAAAAAGATTATGATCAGGTGGCGGATGAAACCATGGCGTTCCTGACCAAGACTGTAGGTCATACCGATGCAACCAAGGCACAGCTGCTTGACATCATGATGGCTCAGGATTTTCAGGATTTAACTGGTCAAGTCATCAAAAAAATTACTGAGCTTGCGCAGGAAATAGAGCAGCAGCTAGTCCAGGTTCTCATAGACTTTTCTCCAGGGGCTGTCGTTAAAAAAGAAAATGAAAGTAATAACCTGATGAATGGTCCTCAGATTAATCCTGAAACTGCAATTGATGTTGTAGCTAGTCAAGAGCAAGTAGATGACTTACTTGATAGTCTTGGTTTTTGAGCTTGGTCTTTGTGAGACTTGTTTGAGCCATGCTGGCATGGCGCATGATTGATCGGTGGCTAGTCCAATCGGCCTATTGTTCCGCCTATGATGATCAGCGACTATCTGTACTTAGAAGTAACACAATAAAATGTGCAAAAAGCACGCAGTACACCACGTTTTTCAGGGGATGTTCCGTAGGGTAAGCATAAGCTAGAGTAGTGGATGGTAGGTGGCCTGGGATATTGGCAAAGCTGTGGATACCGCAGCTTTTTTGGTGTGTCGTTGTTGGAAAGCGTTTACTTGCGAAATTTCGAAACGGCTTGTGCGCGATTGAGCACATTCAATTTTTTGAAAATGCGTTGCAGGTGGTTTTTGACAGTAAAAGCGCTAATGTCGAGGATCATGCCAATTTCTTGATTGGTTTTGCCTTTCGTCACCCAATCCATGATTTCTAACTCTCGACCAGACAAAATATTGAGGCTATCGTCTTTTTGCTCAGGTTCTATTTTGATAGTCGTCGGTTGTTGTTCTGGCAGATGTTCGATTTGGCGAAGAGCGCTGTCAATATAGGGAAGCAGTGCTTCTAGCATAGGGCGCGAGGCCGGAGGGAAGCTCACATTGGAGCTTAGTAGCACGTAGAGGCAATCGTGCCGTCCACGATGATCCTTGATGGCGTGTACCAAGCCGGATTTCATGTTTTTGAGATAGTAATTGGACTCAGCGTTTGAGAACTCGCAGTCATGCAGGATGTTATCGGCAGCTGCTAGCGTGAACGGAGCCTTGGCATTGTTTAACCAGTACATGAACAGGTTTTGTAGAAACTTGTTGATTTCATGACTGGCTATTTTATCGGAGCGAATGCCAGGCAGGGGCGAGACAATATTGAAGTAAATCACTCCAAGTGAAAAGTCTCCCCAAGCCGTGATCATGATTTCATGCGGAAGGAAAATCTGGAGTTTTCCCTGCATCCAGAGAAAAAGCTCAAAGTGTGAGCGAATTCTCAAGGATTCGTGCATAAGCTCAATTAATTGGCTTTTCTCGATATCGTTTAAGTTTTTATTTAAGGACATGTGCTCGGTTATAATTTACTAAGCAATTCAAGTCTAATCTTTTGTGTCATCCATATTCTTGCATTATTATGACGCAAATAACTTGAGTAATGAGAGTTTTTGAGGCTATTTATCTAAATAATTACCATAAGTAGTTTACGGATAATTGATATATTCCTTTCATTCAAGGGCAAAAATTACATGTATCCTGATCTGGTGCATTTGGGTGGTGCTGATAAATACGTCGAAGAAATCCTCGAGATTGTGAATACAATCAAGCTGTTTGGTGATTTTACCGATGAAGAGGTACGGTATTTGTGCTCCTACATGCAATGCTATGCCGCCCCTAGAGACTGTCAATTATTGACAGAGGGGGATGTGGGCGATTATTTACTCTTGATCCTGACCGGCGAGGTGAATGTCATCAAAGACATCCCGAATAAAGGAATCCAGACCATTGCCATGGTGGGGGCGGGGGCTATTATTGGTGAAATGTCTATGATTGATGGTTTGCCACGCTCTGCGAGTTGCTTGACCAACCAACCAACAGATTTTGCCGTGTTGACCAGAGATTCTCTTTATCAATTGCTTGCGAATATGCCTAAACTTGGCAACAAGGTATTGGTGAGGTTGCTACAGCTTTTGACAGCCCGTTTCCGAGAGAGCTCAGATAGGTTCTTGCCTAAGACACTTGGCGAACTAGTTTGAATTTTCTATTTCGCTTTAGACATACATACTATGTCTAAAGCGAAATGAAGTAGAAGTACGAAAAAAATCCCGCTGAAGCGGGATTTTTTATGATTGGTGGGGCATGTATGGGTCGAACCTACGACAAACGGATTAAGAGAGTCATTTTATAAAGCTCTTCATTGCACAAAGCTATACTACGCAAGGGTTTTGAGGCACTACGGATGCCTGACCACCTCTATAGATTCCAAATTTGTCGACAACTGGTTGCCACTAAATCCTACCCTTGGCCTTATCCCGTTCCCATGCCCTTCGCATTTTCCTCGTCAGGGTGGCAGGATCTATTTCACCCTCTTCATTGATGCGTGGCCCGTTTTCATAACGCTTGGGTCTTGCATAACGATCTACCTTTGGAGGCTCAGGTTCTTTTTCGTCCTGGACACTTGCCTGATTCCTTACCAGATCATTCAGTGTAGGTGCTACAACCCGCTTACCTGTCTTTTGTGATCCAGCAGCCGCCTCCTGTTGTAACTCCCTTTCTAAAGCAGCTTGAGCACGCTCTGCCAGATCGCCCTGGTGGAAGAACCGGGCATATTCCGTGTCCTTGATCCTCTTAGCGTGATAGTCCCTCACCACGTTCTGCAAAGCAGTCCTCATGACCATCGAAAGCGTTAGGCCCAGATACTCACATGCTTCATCTGCAGAAGCCTTTAAATCAGGGCTAATCCTGATCGTCATATTCACTGTTTTTTTCATGCTTTTCTCCGGCACATACACTGCACATGCATTAGCACAGGCAATGCACATACATGATTTGGGTAAGAAGCCGCGCCAGTGCTGAATCCTTACGTTAGATACGGTAGATTTGGCTTTCCCCCCGTATTACCTTGGGGGGGGGAGGAATGAATGGGGTGTAGCGAAAACTGCATTTTTTTGCCCATTGCTCCTCCTTGTTTGGCGGGGTGAACCCGTTGATAGGTGCGCATATCATGCGCTGCCACCGGAAGGAATCAATGGGGTAAAAACTAATGGGGGACAAAGGGGAGTAACGAGGTTATTTGAATTTCTTATGGTTTTGACCTCATTGATAATCCAGATAGCAAAAGGCCGTTGCGTATAGCCGCCCCTGGCTGGCACAACGCAACGGCCTTTGCTTTTCGGGATTTACCTGATCAGGTCTATTCCCGCCGCCCCTTTCCAGTTATCCACAGCGCTTGCGTCGTATGCGCTGCGCTATGGATAACTGGGGCGGCTATGCTTTAGTAAAAGTGGGATCAGGTTTTACAGATTGTTTTTCTTGCGCGATTTGAACTATTCGACTCATTTGCTCTTCTCTTTCATGTCGATGGATATACCACTCTGCCAACAACACCTCTATTAAACCTATGAGCATTCTTGCTTCCTCTGGATCAACATCAATAATAAGATCAATGTTTTTCTCCATGTGCGCGCCAATGTTTCCAATTTTTCTAACAGAGTCAATTGCATGCCATGTAGCTTCATCAACCTTGCCATTTAAAGCTTCAATTTCATCAACCAATCTTGACTTGGAAATTTTCCAGAAATCTCTAATAATTCCTTGCAGACAACGCCTCGATAGTGTGGCTGAGGCTTTAGGACTCAGCTCAACAATGGCACATGCTTCTTGATAATCTTGAATAATCTGTATAGGTATATAGTCTGGAAAAGGTTTAGCTGCCGACTGAGGTTTTAGCAAACTATGGAAAAACGGTTTATCTTTAGCAACCCATCGAGTTCCATTATGAGTAACCTTGGATAAGGTTGCCATTACCGTAAACTCTTTACATGCATCATTAGGGCAGGTAATGATTTCCGAAATGAAGCCCATTGCGCCATATCGGTTGTTATGTTTGAACCAATGCATTTCACTACTGTAGTGATCTTCTGTAATCGTTGCATTGTGATTGCAGTATGGACAGCGCCAAGAAAAATTCTTCATATACTCCCTTTAACCATTACACGTCTTTGCTTGACAACATCTTACATTAAACCCTATCCTGAACTCCTCTCAAAACTACAAGCGGCCTGTCGCCCCGTCAGCTCGCGGCTATTTTTACGTCTATTGCTTTTATGGCGGGGTTGAGACTGGGTATATAAAACCGAAAGGGAAGCCCAGACGCGGTTTCTTGTAGACCGAGAGTGCGCCCGCCACCCCGTATTGCAATCGGGTGGCCTCTCTCTAAACTACAGGAGGTCATCATGACCAGTCATCAATCCAATCCCCTCAATGGGAAATTCTGGGTGGAAGCCGAATACGGCGGACGCCACATCCAAAACAAAGCAGCCCAAGCCCTCACCGCAGCGTATGGCGCCATGGGTGTTGCCCATCTTATCGAGCGCAGCATTGCGGAAATGAACCTGGCTCGAGATACCGAGCATGAGTATTCAGGTCTGCAGCCCGTGCTCCTGGAAAACATTCTTTGTGCGCAGCATGTATTGCTGAACGTGATCAGCAAGCATGTAGAGGAATTATGCGAGCACCACAAGGAAGGACAATGAGATGGCCATTAAAAAAATGGAGGGTGGCTGGCTAGTCGATATTCAGCCAGGTGGGCGAGGATCTAAACGGTTCCGTAAGACGCTGGGAACCAAGAGCGAGGCTTTGGCTTATGAGGCTTGGTTGAAGTCCAAGGTCTTGACCACGCCAGAGTGGCAACCTGCAAAGCGCGATCTGCGCAGGTTGTCCGAGCTGGTTGATATTTGGTACGAGCATCATGGAGCCAACTTACGGGCCGGGCAGGATACCTACAACCGCCTGAAAGCGCTTTGCGTTGCCCTGGGCAATCCTTACCTCGACCGTTTCACGACCGGGATGTTTGCGCACTATCGCAAGGCTCGTGCAGAGGCCGGTATTGCACCGAATACGATCAACCGTGAGCATGCGTATCTGCGCAGTGTGTTTAACGAGGCCAAGCGGCTTGGACACTGGAATGGCGAAAACCCTTTGTCAGCAGTAAGACAGATCAAGGTGCCAGAGCGGGAGTTGTCATACCTGTCCAAGGAGGATATCAAGCGCTTGCTGGCTGCACTCGAACAATCCAAGAGCCGAGATACCTTGCTGATTGCGAAAGTGTGTTTGTCTACAGGGGCAAGATGGAGTGAGGCCGAGCAATTGAAGCCAAGTCAGGTGCGGGATGGGATGGTGCATTTCAGCAATACGAAGTCAGGGAAGAATCGATCTGTACCGATCCCCGAGTTCCTGATCAAGGAGCTGAAAGCGCAGGACAAGCTCATGAGCGGTTATGGGCGCTTGTTTCAGTACTCCTATAACGCATTCCGGGAGGCGGTGAAACGAGCGCAGCTAGCGCTGCCAGATGGGCAAATGACGCATGTCTTACGCCATACCTTTGCCAGCCACTTCATGATGAACGGTGGAAACATCCTGGTTCTTCAAAGGCTACTGGGACACAGCAGCCTGACCATGACGATGCGCTATGCACACCTTTCCCCCGATCACTTACAGGAGGCTAGGAAGTTGAACCCGATGATGAATCTGGATTAGATGGCTTTGTAGGTCTTTAGGCCACTATAATGGGTTGTCAGTAGGTTGACACCCTGAAAACACGAAAGGGTTAGCGCGTTTGCTAACCCTTTGTTTTGACTGGTGGGGCATGTAGGGGTCGAACCTACGACAAACGGATTAAGAGTCCGCTGCTCTACCAACTGAGCTAATGCCCCAATCGAGGAACGAGATTATGCGCGGGTTTTGAGCATGTGTCAACTTGAAACTGGTAAATTATTCGAGTAACTTAGCTCTTTTATTTTTATTGTTTCTACACCCCCCGAAAGTCAATTTATGGCCATTCATACCATCACTACACAAGCGTTTCATGATCAGAAGCCAGGTACTTCTGGTTTGCGCAAACGCGTTACAGTATTTCAGCAACCACATTACCTTGAAAATTTTGTGCAGAGCATTTTTGATGCAGTCAAAATGCCTGTTGGTGCAGCATTGGTAGTGGGGGGGGATGGACGCTTCTATAATGTTGAGGCAATACAGATTATTCTCAAGATGGCTGCGGCCAATGGCGTAGGGCGTGTATTGGTCGGCAAAGACGGCATATTATCTACCCCTGCTGCATCTTGCGTCATTCGCAAATATCAAACTTTTGGTGGCATTATCCTCTCTGCTAGCCATAACCCCGGTGGGCCAGAAGGGGATTTTGGCATTAAGTTCAATGCTGCTAATGGCGGGCCTGCGACAGAAAATGTAACAGAGGCGATTTTTGCACGCAGCAAGGAGTTGGCGCAGTACAAGATTGTGGATGCACCTGATGTCGCACTTGATGTGGTGGGTGAAACAGAGATTGCAGGCATGAAAGTCGAGATCATCGACTCTGTCACGGATTATGTGGCACTGATGGAAACGCTGTTTGACTTTGAAGCCATTCGACAGCTATTGGCAAGTGGATTCCGCTTGCGCTTCGATGCTATGCACGCGGTGACTGGGCCTTATGCACGCGCTATTCTTGTTGATCGCCTGGGCGCTCCTAGTAGTGCGGTAATAAATGCTGATCCATTACCTGATTTTGGTGGCGGGCATCCTGATCCCAATTTGACTTATGCGCATGATTTGGTCGAAATCATGTTCGGTGATGATGCACCAGATTTTGGTGCCGCTTCGGATGGTGATGGTGATCGCAACATGATTTTGGGCAAGCAGTTCTTCGTGACGCCTTCGGATAGCTTGGCACTCATTGCGGCTAATGCGAGACTTGCTCCGGGATATGGGCAAGGGATTGCTGGTGTAGCGCGTTCAATGCCCACTAGTGCTGCGGTGGATAGGGTTGCCGAGGAGTTGGATATCCCCTGTTTTGAAACTCCTACAGGCTGGAAGTTCTTTGGTAATTTGATGGATGCTGGCAAGGTGACGTTGTGTGGCGAGGAAAGTTTCGGCACGGGGTCTGACCACGTGCGCGAAAAAGACGGCCTGTGGGCGGTGCTGTTCTGGCTCAATATTCTCGCGATCAAGCGCCAGCCAGTGGAGACCATCGTCAAACGACATTGGGCCAGATTTGGGCGCAATGTCTATTCCCGGCATGATTACGAGGAGTTGCCCAGTGATGCCGCCAATGACTTGATTGATCACATCCGTGCCCAGTTTACTTCACTACCTGGGAAAACGCTGGGCCGCTATATCGTAAAGACATGCGATGATTTCAGTTATACCGATCCCGTCGATGGCAGCGTCAGTCAGAAGCAGGGTATACGCATTTTGTTCGAGGATGGGTCGCGGATTGTGTTTCGCCTTTCCGGGACAGGGACGGCTGGCGCAACGCTGCGTATTTACCTGGAGTCTTTCGATGCGGATATCTCGCAGCATGACCAGGATGCCCAGCATGCCCTTGCTGAGTTGATCGGGATTGCCGAGCAAATTTCTGAGCTCAAGCAACGTAGTGGTCGCGAGCAACCAACAGTCATTACCTAAATGCAGTATCTGGAGATTGCGACAGAGAGATTGGTATTGCGGCAATGGCACGAGCAAGATTTTGCACCATTTGCTGCACTCAACGCTGACCCTGAGGTGATGGCGTATTTCCCGGAGGTGCTTGATCGGCCGCAAAGCGATGCCATGGCAAACCGTTGTGCCAGTTTGATTTCAGAGCGTGGTTGGGGGTTGTGGGCTGTGGAAGAAAGGCTAAGCCATTGCTTTATCGGTTTCGTCGGTTTGCATATTCCCTCGTACGATTTACCGTTCAAGCCGTGCGTCGAGATTGGCTGGCGCTTGGCGCGTACCTATTGGGGTCAGGGCTATGCCACTGAGGCTGCGCAGGCTGCACTGGGAATTGGGTTTCGTGAGTTGGCGCTGGAACAGATCGTGGCATTTACCACCGTGGAAAATTGTCGCTCGCGCGCCTTGATGGAGCGCCTCGGCATGCAGCAGGATAGTCGTGGTAATTTCGATCATCCTGCTGTTGCCGACATACCGCGATTAAGACCTCATGTGCTATATCGCCTTGATCGTCAGCGATGGCTGCAACAGTGTGAAGAGCGGGCTATTCCTCAACCTGGGTAATTGTCATCTTGCCTTGAAACAGGCGCACATCCATGCGAGCCAGAAATGACATGCCCAGCAATATATCGCCATCCAGCCCAGGAGCAATCACGGCTGCGACATCGTGAGCCTTGACGCCGCCCAGTTGTACGCTATTGAGCCGGGTCATGTAAGCGACGGTGTCACCATTCGCGGTTGACGTGCGAATAGCCTGCTTGCTCTGTAGTTGCAGGCGATCTGCAATGCGTTGAGAAATAGCCACTCCGGTGGCGCCAGTATCTACCAGTACATTGACCTTCACACCATTAATGAGTGCCTCAGAGCGATAGTGGCCATCCAGCCCGCGTTGCAGGGTAACGCTAGGCGCATCGCCGAGAATGCTCAGCTTGTTGGGATTGAGGGCGCGATCTGCCAAATAGTAGACCGCGCTTGCCAATCCCAGCCAGACGACTAGCCAAAGTAGGCGTGCGCTGCTCATGCCTAGAATGGCAATTTGGCGTCAGGCGCAGCGGCGAGAATAACGCTGCGAAACTGTTCCTGAATGCGCTTGAGGGCTTCGGCATTATCTGCTTCAAAGCGCAGTACGATAACGGGCGTAGTGTTCGATGGGCGCATGAGGCCAAAGCCATCGCTGTATTCCACACGCAGGCCGTCAATCGTGATGACTTCATCGGCTCCGTCAAACTTGGCGCTGGCCTGTAGCTGGCTGATCAGCTGGTGCGGCTCGCCTTCCTTCATGTTGATGTGCTGTTCTGGAGTGCTGACACTATCTGGCAGCGCATTGAGTACAGCGGAAGGATCATCAAACTGGCTGAGGATTTCCAGCAGGCGTGCACCGGAATACAAACCGTCATCAAAGCCATACCAGCGCTCCTTGAAGAAGACATGCCCACTCATTTCGCCTGCCAGTGCGGCACCTGTTTCCTTCATCTTGGCCTTGACCAGAGAGTGCCCGGTTTTCCACATCAGCGGTTCACCGCCGCGTTGCTTGATCCAAGGTGCGAGGTTGCGTGTGGATTTCACGTCGTAGATGATAGTGGCTTTAGGGTTGCGCTTGAGCACATCCTCTGCAAACAGCAGCAGTTGGCGGTCTGGATAGATGATCTTGCCATCTTTGGTGACGACGCCCAGGCGATCACCATCGCCATCAAAGGCAAAGCCAATTTCTGATTGGCCTGTGAGCAGGTTGTTGATCAGGTCTTTGAGGTTTTCTGGGACTGAAGGGTCCGGGTGATGGTTAGGGAAATGTCCATCAACTTCGCAGAATAACTCCTCCACCTCACAACCCAGTGCACGGTAAAGCTTGCCAGCAAATGCGCCAGGCACGCCGTTGCCACAATCCACGGTGAGTTTGAGGGGGCGCTTGAGCTTGATGTCGGAGGCAATGCGCTCGATATAGGCCGGGGCAATGTCGTGGCTGCTCTCTGTGCCACTACCATGGACGAAATCGTTGTTATCAATGCGTGCGCGCAAACGCTGGATGGTATCGCCAGATAGCGTCTCGCCAGCGACCACCATTTTCAGGCCGTTGTATTCAGGTGGATTGTGGCTGCCGGTGACCATGACACCGGAGCCAGTATTGAGGTGATAGGCGGCGAAGTACACCATCGGGGTGGCGACCAGCCCAAGGTTGATCACATCCAGGCCGCTTTTGCGGATACCGCGCGACAGCGCTGAAGCAAGCTCGGGGCCCGAAAGGCGGCCATCATAGCCAATGCAGATGGTTTTCTGGTCGCGCAGTGCGGCTTCGCTGCCAATCGCGTGACCAATGGCTTCGACGATCTCAGGTGTAAGCGTCTTGCCGACAATGCCGCGAATATCGTAAGCCTTGAAGATTTCTTTTGGTGCTGTCATGGTGCTCCCTTGATTGATGCTGAATACGTTGTGAATATGTGGGTTATTCTGCTTCTTCTATCCAGGCCATCTGGATAGCTTCCAGGATGCGCTCGCCGCATTTCTCTGGTTCATCGTCGAAGTCTTCCAGCTCCAGTATCCAGTTATAGAGGTCGGTAAAGCGGATAGTTTTCGGGTCTACGTCCGGATACTGATCGTATAGCTCCTCAGCGATACGCTGGCTATCAGTCCATTTCATTGTGTTTCCTTTCAGTGGCGTGCCGGCGCTCGCTGGCAGCTGTCATTGATTAAATATCCTTGGCACGAACATATTGATCTGGCCATGTGACATCCGTGCGCAATTCTTTTGCCGCGTGCAATGGCCAATGCGGATCGCTTAATAGTTTGCGTGCGAGCATGATTACATCTGCCTGACCTGAGACGAGGATATGCTCAGCTTGCAGGGCAGAGGTAATTAGGCCAACGGCACCACTGGCAACTCCGGCTTCATGGCGGATACGTTGTGCGAATTCGGTTTGGTAACCCGGCCCGGCAGGAATCTTGGCATCCAGGGTCAAGCCACCGCTGGAGCAATCTATCAGGTCGATGCCGATGTCTTTGAGCCATTTAGAGAGTTGTATCGATTGCTCAATATCCCAGCCACCTTCGACCCAATCAGTCGCTGAAATACGTACGAATACCGGTTTGTCCTGCGGCCATAATGCACGCAGATCACGGGCAATGTCGAGCACCAGGCGGCAACGATTTTCCAGGCTGCCGCCATATTCATCATCACGCTGGTTCGACAAGGGGGAAAGAAACTCATGCAATAGATAGCCGTGGGCACAATGCAGCTCCAGTACCTCAAAGCCTGCCTCTAATGCACGTTCGGCTGCGGCACGGAATTGGCTTGCGATCTGCTGAATGTCGTCATGATCAAGCGCAAGCGGTACGCCATGCGCGAGTGTCACAGCAATTGCCGATGGTGCTACGGTTTGCCAGCCACCTTGCTCTTGCGGCAGGAACTTGCCATGGCGCCAGGGAACATCGCACGAGGCCTTGCGTCCGGCATGGCCAATCTGGATAGCAGGGACGGCACCTTGTTGCTTGATAAAATCGACAATCGGCTTGAATGCTTGAGTATGGGCATCAGACCACAAACCCAGGCAGCGCGGAGTAATACGTCCTTCGGGTACCACAGCCGTGGCTTCGACAATAATCAGGCCTGCGCCGCCTACTGCCAACCCTCCCAGGTGTACGAGGTGCCAGTGGTTGGCAATGCCGTCGTCGGCAGAGTACTGGCACATGGGCGCGACAAAAATACGGTTCTTGATCTCGGTCTCGCGAAAGCGAATGGGGGTAAACAGCTTGGCCATGTGTCTTGAGTCCTAAGTTATTCGCTGAAAATGGGGATGTTGGCAATTCGGGGGCGCCATTCGGCGGGGCCTGAGTCATGCACGGAATGACCTTGGCTATCCACGGCTACCGTGACTGGCATATCCTCAACCGTGAACTCATAAATGGCTTCCATGCCCAAATCGGCAAAGGCGACCACACGGGATGCCTTGATCGCTTGCGAGATCAGATAAGCCGCGCCGCCGATAGCAATCAGGTATACCGACTGATGTTGCTTAATCGCTTGTACCGTGACTTCGCCACGTTCGGCCTTGCCTATCATGCCGAGCAGGCCGGTCTTGGTCAGCATGGTGTCGGTAAAGCGGTCCATACGTGTGGCCGTGGTGGGGCCTGCGGGGCCGATGATTTCGTCCCCAACCGGGTCGACCGGGCCAACGTAGTAGATAAAGCGGTTGGTGAAATCCAGCCCCTCTGGCATAGGTTCATTGCGTGCAATCAAGTCTACGATGCGCTTGTGGGCAGCATCGCGCCCCGTAAGCAATTTTCCCGAAAGCAGGAGTTTCTCGCCAGGCTGCCACGTTGCAATATCAGCTTGCGTGAGCATGTCCAGGTTGACGCGGCGCATGGGGGTGCTGGCATCCAGTGCAATTTGGGGCCAGTCTTCCAGTATCGGTATGGGAAGCTGGGTAGGGCCGTTGCCATCCAGGGTGAAGTGGACGTGGCGGGTGGCAGCACAATTGGGAATGATGGCGACAGGCAGGGAGGTGGCGTGGGTAGGCGCTTCCAATATCTTCACATCCAGCACTGTGGTCAGGCCGCCCAGGCCTTGTGCGCCAATACCCAGGCGATTCACTTTTTCATAAATTTCCAGCCGTAGCTCTTCAGCACGGGTGTGTGGGCCACGGGCTTTTAAAGCCTGGATGTCGATAGGCGCAAACAAGGATTGCTTCGCCAGTAGCATGGCTTTTTCTGCGGTACCACCAATGCCGATACCGAGCACACCGGGCGGGCACCAGCCAGCGCCCATTTCCGGGACGGTTTTCAGCACCCATTCGACGATGTCGTCAGAAGGCTCCAGCATGGCGAGCTTGGATTTGTTTTCCGAGCCGCCACCCTTGGCAGCAATATGAATTTCCACCGTATCGCCCGGCACCATCTCGACATGCACGACAGATGGCGTGTTATCGCGGGTGTTGGGGCGCTTGCCTGCCGGATCTCGCACAATGGAAGCACGCAGTCGGTTGTCAGGGTCAAGGTAGGCGCGGCGCACACCTTCATCCACCATGTCCTGCAAGCTCATGCTGGTCTGCCATTGCACGCTCATGCCAATGGAAACAAAGGCCACCACAATCCCGGTATCCTGGCACAGTGGACGTTGCCCTTGTGCACAGAGGTAGGAGTTGATGAGGATTTGCCCAATGGCATCACGCGCTGTGGGAGAGGGTTCACGTTGCCATGCATCGTGCATGGCGGCAAGAAAGTCGGGCGAGTGATAGCAGGCGATGTATTGCAATGCCTGGTGGATGCTGCTGATGAAATCTTCTTGGCGGATGACGGCCATGGCGCGGAAATTCAACTGGAATATTTAATAGTGAATTATACCTGAGCGAGAGAAAAAGGCCCTTAGTCACATCAGGCCCGCACAGCGCCTTGAAAACCAGATGCGTCAGCACGGGGGAGTGTGGCTGACTGCTGGGCATGATGAATCATTTTCATCCGCTGTGAATCTGTTTCAAAGCTGTTGCGCGGTGAACATGTTAAAATCCGGCTTATTCATTTTTATACCCGAGATATAGAACATGTTTAGCACGGCCAAAAACCTGAGCGTTGTTGATCCCGATCTGTGGAAGTATGTGGAAGCTGAGCGTCATCGCCAGGACGAACACATTGAACTGATTGCCTCCGAAAATTACACCAGCCCTGCAGTGATGCAGGCGCAGGGTTCGCAACTGACCAACAAGTATGCAGAAGGTTACCCAGGCAAGCGCTTCTATGGTGGCTGTGAGTTTGTTGACGAAATTGAGCAACTGGCGATTGATCGCCTGAAAAAGCTCTTCGGTGCTGAATATGCCAACGTCCAGCCACATTCTGGTTCCCAGGCGAATCAGGCCGTGTATTTCTCCATTCTTAAACCTGGTGACACCGTCATGGGCATGAACTTGGGTCATGGTGGTCACTTGACCCATGGTTCGCCAGCCAACCTCTCCGGCAAGTTGTTCAATATTGTGGCTTACGGCCTCAATGACAAGGAAGAGATTGATTACGACGAAATGGAGCGTATTGCGCTGGAAACCAAGCCCAAGCTGCTGATTGGTGGTGCTTCTGCTTATGCGCTGCGTTTTGATTGGGCGCGCATGGCGGAAATCGCCAAGAAGGTCGGCGCTTATTTCATGGTGGATATGGCTCACTATGCAGGCTTGATCGCTGCTGGTGTTTACCCTAATCCAGTGCCACATGCGGATTTCGTGACTTCCACTACCCACAAGACCTTACGCGGCCCGCGTGGCGGCTTGATTATGGCCAAGGCAGAGTTTGAGAAGTCGCTGAATTCCAGCGTATTCCCTAGCCTGCAGGGTGGTCCGCTCATGCACGTGATTGCTGGTAAGGCGGTGGCTTTCCTGGAAGCTGCGCAACCTGAGTTCAAGACTTACCAAGAGCAAGTGCTGAAGAATGCCGACACCATGGCCAAGACCCTGGCTGCACGTGGCTTGCGTATTATCTCCGGTGGTACACAGTCGCATGTGTTCCTGGTTGACTTGCGTCCCAAGGGACTGACGGGCAAGGCTGCTGATGCCTATCTTGGCCAGGCACACATCACCGTGAACAAGAACGCGATTCCGAATGATCCAGAAAGCCCATTCGTGACTTCTGGCATCCGCATTGGTTCGCCTGCCATCACTACGCGTGGTTTCAAAGAGGCAGAAGCTGCCGAAGTGGCTAACTTGATTGCCGATATTCTGGATAATCCGACGGATGAATCCGTGATTGCCGCGACCAAGGCCAAGGTGCATGCCTTGACTTCACGCTTCCCGGTTTACGGCGCTTAACTCTTGATGACTTGCGCACTGGCTTGCTGCTAGTGCGCGGTTTTCACCTCTTCTTTGCAAGCCTAGGGATTTAAGTGACGCCATGAAGTGCCCCTTTTGCGGTGCCGACGATACGCAAGTGATCGATTCCCGTGTCAACGAGGAAGGTGACTCCATTCGCCGCCGCCGCCGTTGCAATGCTTGCGATAAGCGGTTTACCACTTATGAAACTGCAGAGTTGCATTTGCCCCAGGTGGTCAAGCAGAACGGTAATCGCGAGGAGTTCAATCGCGACAAATTGCGCCTGTCTTTTACTCGTCCCTTGCATAAACGCCCAGTGCCTACCGAATATGTAGATCATGCCTTGGAGCGCATTATCCAGAAAATCCTTGCCAAGGGAGAGCGTGAAATTATTGCGCGTGATCTTGGTGAGATGGTGATGCAGGAGTTGAAAGCCATGGATAAAGTCGCCTATATCCGGTTTGCATCCATTTATCGAAGCTTTCAGGATGTTGGCGATTTCAGTAACGTCATCCGCGACCTAGATTGATTAATAAAGCCGACAGTTGTCGGCTTTATTATTTTGTTGCCGGAGTACTGCCGTTTTTCTTTTTATCACCCGCTTTGACTCATAGCGATGGCACGTGTCTTGTCTCTTGGCCTTGCCAGCTATTATCATGAGGCCATCATGATCATCAATACCCCACCTGTTTTTTCTGCTGCTGACTATCAATATATGAGTCTTGCCTTGCGTGAGGCAGCCAAGGGCTTATATGGCACCAGCCCCAATCCGCGCGTTGGTTGCGTGATCGTCAAGGATGGCAACATCGTGGGCTATGGCGCGCATCTGAAGGCCGGGGAGCCGCATGCAGAGGTGCATGCGCTCAGGATGGCTGGGGAGTATGCAGCAGGTGCTGATGTATACGTAACTTTGGAGCCGTGTAGTCACTTCGGGCGTACGCCGCCATGTGCTGATGCGTTGGTAAAAGCGGGCGTCAAGCGTGTGGTTGCCGCCATACAAGACCCTAATCCGTTGGTGGCAGGCAATGGCCTGAGGCGGTTGGCTGAACATGGTATTGAAGTCGCTTCCGGCTTATTGGAGCATGAAGCCAAAGCATTAAATACTGGGTTTATCTCACGCATGACCAGGCAACGTCCCTGGGTACGCAGCAAGATTGCCGCCAGCCTGGATGGCAAGACTGGCCTCAATAATGGGGAAAGCAAATGGATTACTGGCCCCGACGCTCGCCAGCATGTGCAGCAATGGCGTGCGCAGTCTTGCGCGATACTCACTGGTGTGGGCACCATACTGGCGGATGATCCGCTACTTACTGTTCGCGATACCGATCTGTTGCAAAAGCGGCACGGCGTGCAGCCATGGCGCATTATTGTCGATAGTCAATTACGCATGCCACCAACAGCAGCCATCTTGCAGGCTGGTCGAGTAGTGGTCGTGCATGCAGTGAGCCTGCCCGAGCGGGAGCGAGCCTTGCAGGACGCTGGGGTTGAGTTATTGGCTTTACCTGGTGAGGGTGGTCGAGTTGATCTGGCCGCAATGCTGCATGGCCTGGCACAGCGCCAGATTAATGACGTCATGGTTGAGGCCGGGGCGGTATTGAATGGCGGCCTGTTAAATGCTGGGCTGGTGGATGAATTGCTGTTGTATTACGCGCCGATACTGCTCGGTGGTGATGCCCGCAATATGTTCGCGATGGCCGAGTTGCAAAGCATGCAGCAGAAAATCCAATTACAAACACTGGATTCTCGCCAGGTGGGTGTGGATTGGTTTATACGCGCCAAGCCCGTGATGTAGCCGAGGAATAATGCTGATCGATACCCATTGCCACCTGGATGCTCCCGAGTTTGACCATGATCGTGCAGCTGTTGCACAAGCTGCTTGGGCAGCAGGCGTTGGGATTATCGTGGTACCTGCTGTCTTTCGTCGCAATTTTTCGTCAGTGCAAGCGCTGGCTGCGCAGTATCAGGGGTGTGCCATGGCTCTGGGCATACATCCATTATTTGTTGATCAATCCCAACCGCAGGATGTAGCCATTTTGGCTGAGGAAATTCAGCGATGCCGTCACGAGATAGTGGCTGTCGGGGAGATAGGCCTGGATTTTTTCATCGAGCATTATGATAGAGAACGTCAGGAGTTTTTCTTTATTGAGCAGCTCAAGCTCGCGCGGGAATATGACTTGCCAGTGCTGTTGCATGTCAGGCGCTCGGTGGACCAAGTGCTGAAACAGGTGCGGCGCTTTAAAGTGCGTGGTATTGCCCATGCCTTCAATGGTAGCCTGCAACAGGCGCAGGAGTTTATCAAGCTGGGGTTTAAGCTCGGGTTCGGCGGTGCAATGACATATGAGCGGGCACTCAAGATACGCCACTTGGCTAAAGTGCTGCCATTGGAGTCCATTGTTCTCGAAACCGATGCGCCAGACATCCCGCCATCATGGTTGGGACATCAAGGACGTAACCAGCCAGATCAGTTGGTGCGTATTGCCGAAGTGCTGGCAGAGATCAGGCAAGAGCCGGTTGAATCAATCATCCATTCAACCACAAAAAATGCGCTTGACATTTTGCCGAACCTTGCTCGGTTATGCACATCACCTCAAGTGATACTTTAAGCGATGTTAAAAAATGTTAACAATCCAATGACTTGAATTAAGTTCATGATTTTAAAGTAATAAAAAATAAGTTCATTTTTTGTGCGATCAAAAAAAAGCATTATAAATTGGGAAGTTACACTTTTAAGTCACAGCTATCCACACAATTATCCACAGATTTTGTGGATAGCTCAGCAAATAGCTGATTCAGGATATTTTCGACGCATTACCTGAGGTTGGAGGCGATAAGGGACGTTTGCAATTGAGTCAGTCCATGCATGAAAGATGTCGTGGTGAAAAGTATGAAGTGGAATTTTCTGCGTGCTTCTCAGATTGCCATGAATTGTTCATTCATCCTGTGCTGATTGTGGGATCTGGGTCGTGTTCTTTGTCAAGTTGTGCACACAAGCTCAAGTATTACTTAAACTTTTCATGAGAATATCAATAAATCCAAGTACATATATTTTTTATATATAAATCAATGAGTTGTGTTTTGGTGTAAAAAATGAGCAATGCGTATAACCCCTTGTAATTACAATGGTTACACTTTTAAGTCACAGCTATCCACAAAATTATCCACAGATTTTGTGGATAGTAATATTTCTTGTTTCCAAGTAGAAAAATGAAGATAGGTCAACAATTATTTCGCACTATCTGGCCAGTGAGTGATGAAGCGCTGCCCGGGCATTACCATGTCGCCATTATTGACCAGACAGCCTTGCCGCATGCATGGCAGATATTGACACTGAACTCCGTGCAACAGATGGCCGATGCTATCCGCAGGATGCAGGTGCGCGGGGCTCCCTTGATCGGTGCGGCCGCGGCTTATGGTATGGCACTCGCCAGTCAGCAATCTGCCACTGATGAGGCTTTGCAGGTGGCTGCTAGCAGCTTACTGGCAAGCCGCCCGACAGCAGTCAATTTGCGCTGGGCAGTGGATCGCATGATGCGCGAGCTGTTGGCCATACCGGAGGCCCTGCGCTGTGAACATGCTTGGCTAGAGGCCGCACGGATAGCAGATGAAGATGTGCGTATCAATCAGTCTATCGCCCAGCATGGACTGGCCATGTTGCAAGCCCTGGCAGCAGATAAGCCCGGGCGCTTGAATATTCTGACCCACTGCAATGCGGGTTGGTTGGCAACGGTGGATTGGGGGACAGCGTTGGCCCCGATTTATGCCGCTTTTGATGCGGGTATGGATATTCATGTGTGGGTGGATGAAACCCGCCCGCGCAACCAGGGTGCCAGCCTGACCGCCTGGGAGTTGCAGCAGCACGGCGTGCCCTACACGGTGATTTGCGATAACGCTGGTGGCCACTTGATGCAGCGTGGACAGGTGGACTGTGTCATTGTCGGTGCAGATCGTGTGAGCAGGGTAGGCGATGTGTGCAATAAGATAGGCACATATCTTAAGGCATTGGCTGCGGCAGATAATCAAGTGCCATTTTTCGTGGCGGTGCCTACGCCAACAATAGACAGGCAGCTTGAAGATGCCATCAGGGATATCCCGATCGAGGAGCGCCCAGCAGATGAAGTGCATATGATGGCTGGTCTCACCTCTGCGGGTACGGTGGAGTATGTTCGCGTAACACCCGAGGGCAGTGCGGCCGCCAACCCTGCGTTTGATGTCACACCTGCCAGGCTGGTGACCTCTATTATCACCGAGCATGGTTGCTATGCGCCCAAAGATTTGCACGATATGCTGCAGCGTATTGATCCAATTTAAGCCGATTTGATTTCAGGTAAAACCAGCCCATGCATCTATATGACCTAGCGCAACTGCGGGAAATCGAGCAGCAACATCTTGCAGAAAGTCTGATGGAAAAAGCCGGCCTTGCAGCTGCTGGCTTGGCAGGTAGGCTATTGCAGTCACATGAGTACAGCGTACTGGTGTTGGCCGGGCCAGGGAATAATGGCGGTGATGCGCTGGTGGCGGCACGTCATCTCAAGGCGGCCTGGCATCAAGTGACGGTGGTGTTTACCGGCCAACGGGAAACCCTGCCTCCCAATGCCGCCGCTGCCTATGATGACTGGTTGGCTGCAGGTGGTGAGTTATGCGCTGAGATGCCCGCACATGGCCATTGGCAGTTGGTCATCGATGGATTGTTTGGTATTGGTTTATCGCGCCCGTTGGACAGCCGCTATCGTGCACTGATTGAGCAAGTGAACACGCTGGGACTGCCAGTGCTTGCCCTCGATATTCCCAGTGGCTTATGCATGACAACGGGGCGTGTGCTGGGTGCCGCTATTCATGCCAGCCATACCTTGAGTTTCATCGGCCTCAAACCCGGCTTGTTTACCCTGGATGGCCCGGATCATGTCGGGGAAGTGCATCTGGATACATTGGGTTTGGATACTGGGCATGCTGATGCTGCAGGTGTATTGATTGATCAGCCGCCAGCCTTGCCTCGTACACGCAGGCGCAACAGCCACAAGGGTAGCCATGGTAGCGTGGGGGTGATTGGTGGTGCTGAATATATGGTGGGTGCGGCCATCCTCGCTTCCAGGGCGGCGCTGCTATTGGGTGCGGGGCGCGTCTATTGTGGCTTGCTTTCACAGCAACCTCTGGCGCTGGATACAACACAGGCCGAACTGATGTTGCGTGATGTTGCATCTGTGCCCGCGCTATCCAGTGTGTTGGTGATTGGCCCCGGCTTGGGGAATTCAAGTGCAGCGCTGGCGACGTTGCATGAGGTACTGCCGCAGCTCATGCCGATGGTGCTGGATGCGGATGCCCTCAACCTGCTGGCTGATCACCCTGAACTCCACATCAGGCTGCGGCAACGTGCGCCGGGCAGCACTGTGCTTACGCCGCACCCTGGCGAGGCGGCAACTTTGCTTGCTTGCAGTAATGCTGAGGTGCAGGCTGACCGTATCGCTAGTGCATTGAAGTTGGCGCACAGCTATCAAGCTATCATCGTGCTCAAGGGCTGTGGCAGCATCATTGCCTTGCCTGACGGTCGCTGGTTTATCAACCAGAGTGGCAACCCCGGGATGGCAAGCGCGGGCATGGGCGATACCTTGTGCGGCATCATTGCTGCATTGCTTGCGCAGGCAATGCCCATGGAGCAGGCTGTGCTGCTGGGCGTCTATTTGCATGGCGCTGCTGCTGATGCGTTGCTTGAGCGTGGCACAGGCCCCATCGGCTTAACAGCCAGTGAGGTGGGGATGTCTGCACGGGCGTTGCTCAATGAGTGGGTATATGGCCGAGAATGAAGGCAGGCAGTCGCTAGGCATGATTGCTTGTTAAGCAATCATGCAAGAGTGTGGCCTTACTGGTTGAATATTAATCACAAGGCTTGAATTGCCACTGTGTTGCGCGGATTTCCCATTTGTGGGTAATAGGCGTTTGCAGTAAAATCTAGCCCCGTCCGCAATGTCCAAAGTTTTTATTCCATGACCAAATTTGTATTCGTTACCGGCGGGGTTGTTTCCTCTTTAGGTAAAGGCATTGCAGCCGCCAGCTTAGGCGCAATTCTCGAATCGCGTGGCATCAAGGTGACCATGCTCAAGCTTGACCCCTATATCAACGTCGACCCAGGCACCATGAGCCCGTTCCAGCATGGCGAAGTGTTCGTCACCGATGACGGTGCCGAGACTGACCTGGATCTTGGGCACTATGAGCGCTTCATCAGCGCACGCATGGGCAAGCGCAATAATTTTACTACCGGCCAGATTTATGAAACCGTGATCAAGAAAGAGCGTCGCGGTGAATACCTGGGCAAGACCGTACAGGTTATTCCGCACATTACTGATGAGATCAAGGCCCACGTCAAGCGTGGCGCAGAAGGCGCTGATGTTGCCATCGTTGAGGTTGGCGGCACCGTGGGTGACATCGAGTCCCTGCCTTTTCTTGAAGCTATCCGCCAGATGGGCATTGAAGAGGGCCGTAATAACACCTGTTTCATGCACCTGACGCTGTTGCCATGGATTCCCACCGCTGGCGAACTCAAGACCAAGCCTACCCAGCACTCCGTGAAGGAGTTGCGTGAGATTGGTATCCAGCCGGATATCCTGCTTTGTCGTGCTGATCGCGCCATTCCAGAAGACGAAAAGCGCAAGATCGCCTTGTTCACCAATGTGCCGCATGAAGCGGTGATTTCGGTGATGGATGCTGACACTATCTATAGTATTCCCCGCATGTTGCATGAGCAGATGCTGGACGAAATCGTCTGCCACAAGCTGAACCTGCTGGCGCGTGCTGCAGATTTATCGAGCTGGAACCGTATCGTCCACACGCTTAAGAACCCCAAGCACGAAGTCAATATTGCTTTTGTCGGCAAGTATGTTGATCTGACCGAGTCCTATAAGTCACTCACCGAAGCCCTGATTCACGCTGGTATTCATAATGAGTCCAAGGTGAATATCCACTATATCGATTCTGAGGATGTGGAAAAGCAAGGCACTGCTGAACTTGAAAAGATGGATGCCATCCTGGTGCCGGGCGGTTTCGGCAAGCGTGGTACCGAAGGCAAGATTGCTGCAATTCGTTATGCACGCGAGAGCAAGACCCCGTACCTGGGTATCTGCCTGGGCATGCAGTTGGCCGTGATCGAGTTCGCGCGTAATGTCGCCAAACTCAAGGATGCCAACAGTACCGAGTTTGATCCCAAGTCCCCGCATCCGTTGGTTGGCTTGATTACCGAGTGGAAGGGTGCAGACGGCAAAGTCGAGCAGCGCAGTGAAGATTCTGACCTGGGTGGCACCATGCGCTTGGGCGCACAAAAGTGTCCTATTGTGCCGGATACCAAGGCATTTGCTATTTACGGTGCAGAAGTGAACGAGCGTCACCGTCACCGTTATGAAGTCAACAACAACTATGTTGATCAGCTGGAAAAAGCTGGCCTGATTGTGTCCGCACGTACGCCCACTGAACAACTATGTGAGATGGTGGAGTTGCCAGGCAACGTGCATCCATGGTTCGTGGCTTGCCAGTTCCACCCCGAGTTCACCTCCAACCCACGTACCGGGCATCCGCTGTTTAATGCCTATATTGAGGCTGCCCTGACCAATCAGGCAGCGAGAAAGGCTTAATCATGCAACTTTGCGGTTTTGAGGTGGGCATAGACCAACCCTTGTTCCTGATTGCTGGCCCATGTGTGATTGAATCGCAGGAAATGGCGATCGAGACCGCAGGCCAGTTAAAAGAGCTGACAACTGCCTTGGGCATTAACTTCATTTACAAGTCTTCATACGATAAGGCCAATCGCAGCTCTAACAAGACCTTCCGTGGTTTTGGCATGGATGAGGGCCTGAAGATACTGGATGAAGTGCGTCGCCAGATCGGTGTGCCCATCCTGACGGATGTGCATACTGAAGATCAGGTGCCGCATGTGGCGGCCGTGGTGGATGTGCTGCAAACCCCGGCATTTCTCTGCCGCCAGACTGATTTCATCACTGCTTGTGCCAAGTCTGGCAAGCCGGTGAACATCAAGAAGGGCCAGTTCTTGGCACCCGGCGACATGAAACAGGTAGTGCAAAAGGCAAAAGAAGCTAATGGCGGCGCAGATACCATCATGGTGTGCGAGCGCGGTGCTTCTTTTGGGTACAATACTTTAGTCTCTGATATGCGTGGACTCGCCATTATGCGCGAGACGAATTGCCCGGTGGTATTCGATGCCACGCATTCAGTCCAGCAACCTGGTGGCCAAGGGGACAAGAGTGGCGGCCAGCGCGAGTTCGTGCCCGTGTTGGCACGTGCAGCCGTGGCAAGCGGTGTGGCAGGGGTATTCATGGAAACTCATCCTGACCCTGCCAAGGCTTTGTCCGATGGCCCCAATGCCTGGCCTCTGCCCAGGATGAAGGCTTTGCTGGAAGTGTTGGTCGACCTCGACCGTGTGGTGAAAAAAGCCGGCTTTATTGAGCATACGCTGTAAGCCGGCACAAAATCCAAATTCAAACTGAGGAAATAAAGCATGAGTGCAATTGTTGATATTATTGCCCGCGAGATTATTGATTCCCGCGGTAATCCCACTGTTGAGGTAGATGTCCTGCTCGAATCCGGCGTGATTGGCCGTGCTGCCGTGCCTTCCGGTGCTTCTACTGGTACCAAGGAAGCCGTTGAGTTGCGTGATGGCGATGCTGCACGTTACCTGGGCAAGGGCGTGTTGCAGGCTGTTGAAAACGTCAACACTGAAATCACCGAAGCTATTATTGGCCTGGACGTGGAAGAGCAGAGCTTCATCGACCAGACCTTGATCGATCTCGACGGTACAGAGAACAAGAGCCGCCTGGGCGCCAATGCGATCCTGGCTGTTTCCATGGCATGCGCTCGCGCTGCTGCAGAAGAATCCGGCTTGCCGTTGTACCGCTACCTGGGTGGTTCTGGTTTCATGCAACTGCCTACCCCAATGATGAACATCATCAACGGTGGCGCACACGCTGAAAACAGCGTGGACATGCAAGAGTTCATGATCATTCCTGCTGGCCTGCCGACTTTCCGTGAAGCCCTGCGTGCAGGTGCCGAAGTATTCCACGCCTTGAAGAAAATCCTTCACAACGAAGGCCTGGCAACCACCGTGGGTGACGAAGGTGGCTTTGCACCTGATCTGCCATCCAACGAAGCTGCGATTCAATACATCCTGCAAGCGATTACTGCCGCTGGCTACGAGCCAGGTCGCGACATCCTGCTGGGACTGGATTGCGCCAGTTCCGAGTTCTACAAGGATGGCCTCTATCACCTGGAATCCGAAGGCCTGCAACTGACTTCCGCGCAGTTCACCGACTACCTGGCGACCTGGGTAGACAAGTATCCCATCGTCAGCATTGAAGATGGGATGTCCGAGCACGACTGGGATGGCTGGAAGCTGTTGACTGACCGCCTGGGCAAGAAGGTACAGCTGGTGGGTGACGATCTGTTCGTGACCAATGCCAAGATCCTGCGCGAAGGTATCCAGAAGGGTGTGGGTAACTCCGTGCTGATTAAGGTGAACCAGATCGGTACCTTGACTGAGACTTTCACTACCATCGAGACTGCCAAGCGCGCTGGCTATACTGCAGTGATTTCGCATCGCTCCGGTGAGACAGAAGACACCACTATTGCTGATATCTCCGTGGCAACCAATGCCTTGCAGATCAAGACTGGCTCCTTGTCACGTTCCGAGCGTATTGCCAAGTACAACCAGTTGCTGCGCATTGAGGAAGAGTTGGGCGATGCCACCAGCTATGCAGGCAAAGAAGCGTTCTATAACCTGAAGTGAAACTCCTCACCCTCATCTTTGTGGCCTTGATTGCCTTGCTACAGTATCCGCTGTGGCTGGGTAAAGGTAGCTGGCTGAGGGTCTGGGATTTAAACCAGAAAATCGTTGCGCAGAAGAGCAGCAATGCCGAGTTGAAGCTGCGCAACGATACCTTGGATGCTGAAGTGCGCGACCTCAAGCAGGGTAATACTGCGATTGAGGAGCGGGCACGAAGTGAACTGGGCATGATCAAGCAGGATGAAGTGTTCTATCAAGTGATAGACCAGATACCCTCTAGCCCAACACCACAGCCAGTTGCGCCGACAACTGGTCAACATGAGTAAGCTGTCCTGCTGTTATGAGCAGACATAAGCTGATCTTCCTCATTATTGCCATTCTGGCAACCGGCTTTATTGCCACTTCACTGGTTAGTTACCATGTATCACGCTTGTCTATCCACAATGCCATTGTTGATAGCACACTGCCTCTAAGCTCTGACAATATCTATTCTGAGATCCAGAAAGACCTGATCAGGCCGATTTTTATATCGTCCATGATGGCTTCAGATACTTTCCTGCGGGATTGGGTGCTTGATGGTGAGGCAGAGGTAGACAAGATCAGTCGTTACTTGCAGGAAGTACAGACACAATATGGTGCCTTCGTTACCTTCCTTGTCTCTGATCGCACTAGCAATTATTACTACGGCAAAGGCATCCTTAAACAGGTCAAGCCTGGTGAGGAGCGGGATGTCTGGTATTACCGTGTGCGCGAGATGCAGAACCCCTATGAGATTAATGTAGATAAGGATATGGCCCATGCCGATGCCTTAACTATTTTCATCAATTACCGGGTACAAGATTATGCAGGTCAATATCTGGGGGCAGTTGGGGTTGGGCTGACCGTAGATTCGGTGCAAAAGCTCATCAGCCATTACCAGGAGAGATTCAAACGGGATGTCTATTTTGTCGATCCAGATGGCGTTATTCGCCTATCAGGCAGCAAGCAACATGCTGTCGGGCATAGTATGCATAAAAAGCCGGGGTTGGCTGGAATTTTCCAGCAAGTGCTGGCAAAAGAGGGCAATCATGGAGGCAGCTTTCAATATGAGGATGCCGAGACCCAACAGCTAGTCAATGTGCGCTATATCCCTGAATTGCACTGGTACTTATTTGTGGGGCAGGATGAGCAAGAGGCCACTAGTGACATCCGCCAGGCATTGCATATCAATCTTTTACTATGCTTGGTGATCACTGCGATTGTGGTGACATTGACCCACGTAGCGCTACGCAGATATCAAGATAAGCTGGAAAAGATGGCTACCACAGATACCTTGACCAGCTTGCCTAACCGTCGTGCTTTCGACGTCGTGATTAATGTCTTCCTTAACGAGAACGAGCGTGCGCGTAGCACCCTGGCATTCATTGTCCTCGACGTCGATCATTTCAAGTCCATTAATGACAGGTTGGGACATCTGGGCGGTGACCATGTCCTGACCCAGATGGCACGTACGATCAAAGCCAATACCCGCGCCGCTGATTTTGTTTGCCGCTGGGGTGGGGAAGAGTTCCTCATTGTGATGAAGGATTGCGATGAGCACAACGCCATGCTGTTGGCCGAGAAGATACGTAGTGCCATCGAGCATGAGCTGGTTGACTACAAAGGCACACAGATATCAATGACTGCGAGCCTGGGCGTCGCTGTGGCTCGCGCTGGGGAAAAGCTTGAACCAGTATTAGAACGTGCTGACCAGGCGATGTATGCCGCCAAGATGGCTGGACGTAATCAAGTAAGTGTCAGTCGCACCTGATAATTGTAAGTGCATCATGGTCAGTTGCTATGACTATGCCCAAGGCAACAATTCAATGCCGAACTGACGCAACAGCAGTGCCAATAGGCCAAAGCTTAGCAAGGTAATGGCAATCCCTGCCAGGATAGACAGCCAGAAACCCAGTCGTGGTAATAGCCAAGGGAATGCCAGGAACATCGGCAAGGTGGGGATGACGTACCAGAAGGTATACCAGGCGTGATTGGCGATCTTGCTTTCTGCCTGAGATTCAAGATGTAGCCAGATCAATACAAGCAGCGTGACTAATGGCAGCGCTGCCAGCAGGGCTCCCAGCTTGTCGCTGCGCCGGGCAACTTCCGACACCAGCACGACGACACCTGCTGTCAGCAAATATTTAGTGATCAACCACCCCATGCTACTTGCTTCTGAAGGGAAAATATCACTTGCAAACCAGCCCGGCCTGCCAGGGGTTAATTTCTTGCTTTATTTTTCCAGTGAATAAGGCAAGGTGCGTATTTCCAGTGCTTGGCCTTGCCAGCTCAAATTACCGGCCTCTACACTTTCCAGCCGTAATTCTGCCAGCACGTCGTACCCACCGTCAGGATGGCGTGCGCTGCGGACAATCTGACCTGCAACGCTGCCGCTGGCATCCAGCACTTCATCTCCCGCTGCCGGCGCAAGCTCGCTCTCAATATGGACAAGCTGGGTGCGGCGCTTGACCTTGCCCAGATAATGCGTGCGGGCGACGATCTCCTGTCCGGTGTAGCAGCCCTTCTTGAAGTTGATTCCGTCAAGAATATCCAGGTTGACCATTTGCGGCACAAAGGCCTCTTGTGTCGCTGCCACAATCTCGGGAATGCCTGCCTGGATTTCGCGCCAATCCCAATCCGCTTTGTTTGCAGGCATCAAGTGCTGACTTAATGTCAGCCAAAGTTCATTTGCCTGGGAGGTTGGGCTAATCAGTTCATAGCGGGGCAGTGCGCCGGGAAGGCGGATGAGGATAATGCCGTCTTCATGCACAAGGGAGCGTTCAGCTTCTGGGATACTGGAAAACTTTGTCTTGAGTGCAGCCTCTGCCTGGTTGCCTGCTACACCAATACGCACTGTTTCCTCACTCAAGTCGGTAATCACGACCTTGGAGCGCAACACATACATGCGCAAGCGCTTGGCAATGGCAGCAATCAGTCCACGATCAAATTGCAGAAATAGTTTTCCATCATGAGCAAATGCAAAGAACAATGACAGCAAACGACCTTTAGGTGAGCAATAGCCTGAATAATGGCTGGTGCTGCCATCCAGCTTTTTTACATCATTGGTCACCTGGCCTTGCAGGAAGGTGACGGCATCTTCTCCCTCCAGCGACAACAAGCCATAATGCGATAAATCAACGATGATGCTGTCGTCAGCCTTGGCCTGGCCGGGGAAGTGAATAATGTCATCCTGCACTGTTGCACCTTGCTCGGTCAGGAATTGCTGCCATGGATTCATGAATCATCCTTTGAATGAATAAACTACACAAAACTTCGCACCATTATAACGTGAAGCCGGTTACCTTGATTCTCGGGCCTTCATGCGTGCTTGCCATCCTGTTTGCACTCATCGGGTTGATGGCGGCAGTGGCGATTGCCCTGCTGCCTTGGGCGTGGTGGATCAAGCTCATGGCGATATTGAGCATTAGCGCTGTCACTATGTGGCATATCCGGCGTGATGCTTGGCAAATGCATCCTATATCACCATTAATCATTGAGCTGACTCGCGATGGAAAGTTGTGGCTGACCATACGCAATGGCACGCGGCATGCGGCACAAGTGCAGTATAGTAGCTTGGTCACAGCCAAGCTGACCGTATTAAATCTCAAGCTGGAACATGGCAAAGCCACCTGTCTGATTACGTCGGATGCCGTTGATCCGGATGAGTTTCGACGTTTGCGCGTCTGGTTACGTTGGCGACGAGAAGCCTCTGATGAGGTGTGATGACCTTGCAAGGGAACCAAGCCAGTTATCAATTGATCTGAGCAAGGTATTTTATTGGAGTTTGCATGACTGTCATCGCGCGTTGTAAATGGCTGCTGGCCTTATGGTCAGTGTTGGCTACACAAACTGGACATGCCGCTGGAGTAGAGGAAGATGGGGCTATCTGGTTCAATGTTCACATGCAAGGTGATTTGCCTGTGGAGCATTTGCACTGGAGCATGGACACTAACCCGCGCTGGCGGGATGAGGGCGGTCATCTGGACCAGTTGTATCTGCGGCCATCCGTGTTTTACAAGGTCAATCCAAAAACCAGTATCTGGCTAGGGCATGACAATATTGTCCGGCATTCCGCAGGTAAATCACCGTCTCACGAATATCGCTTGTGGCAGCAATTCCAGTATCAATTTGACCCGGTCTCCGAGGTGACATTTACCAACCGCACCCGCATCGAGCAACGCCATCGTGAAGGCTATCATGGGCTGGGATACCGGCTGCGGCAAATGGTCAAGGCCAGCACCCCATTATCGAGTGAGCATCATCTTGCCTTGATTGCTTCCGATGAGCTGTTTATCAACCTCAATCAAACCGAATGGAGCAGTGCGCGCGGGTTTGACCAAAACCGTCTGTTTGTCGGGCTGAACTGGAAATTCAACCAGACTTCTAGCATAGAGGCTGGCTATCTCAATCAATTCATCCATACCCAAACTGTCAATCGTGATAATCACGTACTCGCGACTACTCTCGGTATTAATTTCTAACAGGATATTGCGCACAGGTATGCCGAAAAACAAAGCCCTCATGATGAGGGCTTGTAATAATGAGCTGCTGTGTTTGATTACCTGATGCTGGAACAGCGGCGATCCCAGTAGTAATCAAACTGGTTTCGCTTGAACTCTTCAACCTCATATGAAGTGTCGCTAGGCTCTATCCACACCGATTCAAAACGCTCGGTATCCTTATCAAAAATCTTGATGAAGCGCTTCCATTCTGGCTCATCTGGTTGTTTTACCTCACCACACAGATTCTGGCTGTCCTCAAACTCCGTCACAAGCAAACCTTGAAACTGGACGCTATCGCGGTTGGACTGTCCCTTGAGCATATCCTGCTTGGCAGCGTCCTCGAATGTTTTCTTATCGGTATAAGGGCTTGCGTGCACTGGATTGAGAAATACCAACAAGCATGCTGAAAAAGCAATGGCAAACAACTTCATACTATTTCCTGGCGATAGATAGGCTTGGGATTGTAATGTATTGATGAGCTTATTGCTGTTGTATCGTTGTCTATCAAATAAAGTGAGCGCAATGCTTGCCAAAATTATGCTTGTGCAGAACTTGTAGCAATATTGAGATGGAGGTAATGCAAGTGCATTTACATGGTAATGCACTTGCATTATGATGATTGGTGTTCACCAATGAATATGGAGAGCCACATGAGTGCTACCCTTGAAGTTGAATCTACACTGACTGACCGTTACCAGACTACGGTGCCAGAAACTGTGCGCCGTGTATTACAACTAGGAAAACGCGACAAAATCCATTATTCGATCCGCCCCAGCGGTGAGGTGGTGCTGACACGTGCTGAAGCTAATGAGAATGATGACCCTGCGCTTGGTCAGTTTCTCAGCTTTCTTGCCCGCGATATCGCCAATCACCCAGAGCATCTTCACGCCATTGATGCCAGTTTCGTGCAGCGCCTGCAATCACTGACTGCTGGTATCGACGTTGATCTCAATGCCTCCTTGTCTACGGACGATGAATGAGCGAGAGCAGGCCTGCGCTCTTGGTCATTCACGGCTGGACAGTGTTCGCACACCCTCTGTTTCTGGCACAACTTGAAATCTTGACCCAGCAGGTAGAGTCGCACAAGCACAAGGACCCGGTCGGATACATCAAGAAAAATGCCAGCAAGCGCCTGGCGGCCATTACCAAACTCGCATTCGATATCATTCCGCAAGACACAACACGGGCAGAATATCGACAAGGCAATACCTTGGGTGATGAACACAAACACTGGTTCCGTGCCAAATTCTTCCAGCAGTACCGCTTATTCTTCCGCTACCACGCGTCAAGCAAGGTGATCGTGTTTGCATGGGTGAATGACGAAGACACCAAACGTGCTTACGAAAGTGGTGACGATGCTTATCGGGTATTCCGTAAGATGCTGGAAAGTGGGCATCCTCCTGATGACTGGAAACAGTTGCTGTTAGAGGCTAAGGCTGAAGCGTTACGCTTGCAGCAGTTAGCTGCCAGTATTGCGCCATAATATGAACAATCAAGACTCTTTGAAAATGTTACCTAATTCAATTGTCAGAACAATCGCAGAGTCGTATACCCAAGATGCGCGAGACTTTGTTAAAAGATTCGACTTGTTACGAGAAGAAATGCTTCATAAGTCTGGAAGAATAAAAAGTTTTATAGACTTACTTATGGCTTGTGAATGTGTGTTGAAAGCGCATGTTGCAATGACAAGGGAAAGTGATGACCCAAAAGTTGTATATAAGGCTATACGAAAAGCTGGCCATGATATTGAGAAATTAGCGAAAATGGCTAGCTGGATGCACAGTCGAGAAATTTATGAGACTCTTACTGAAAAATTAAAGTCGTTCAATGTGTTGCTTCGTTATTCCTTTGATGCGGATCAAGTGTTATTTCCTCTATTTATTGAGTGGGATGAGGCTGAAATTCACTATAGCTCAACAATTGGGAATGATCTGTTTGTTGTGGAAATACGCAACTCTATTGAACTATTAATAGATGAGTTAAATGAAGAGTTTTTAGGAGTGGTAGATCCAGATGTTTGGGGGCATATGGAAAGGATGCAAGAGTTCTACCTGACGATGAAAAATAAGGAATTATTGTAGTAGCTAACTCAATAACATGAGAGTTGGAAAATAAACAATGATTATATCGTAGAGTGTTTAGTCATTCATGCTGGACATTTATTTACTATATAAGTAAATAATGCCTTAAATCTATTATCAGTCACCGTATACGAAGCCTCTCCCCCACCTTGGATGAATGCTTTGGTATCTTTATTCATGGTACAGAGACCATTAGTAGCTTGCTCTAGTAATATAGTTTTGAAGCGGGCTATATCTGCAGGGGTGGCTTCTTTAAGCTTGTCACTTAATTCAGTTTCAGAAGCATCAAGAACTAAATGAAATCCTATGCGATTATCCACACTTACTGCCGAGACAATTGTCGTGACATTGTCAGTTTTCATCGGAACTTGCTTTGCTACTACTTCAGCATATTGTTTTGCCCAGAAACATATTGATTTTCCTCTAAGTTGGCTTTTACAGGCAGGATTTTCTGCTGCAATTGATTGGCTGAGTGAAAATAATCCAGCTAGCGCTAGAATTGTACTAACTAATAAATGTGATTTATTGTTTCTTAGCATCTGTTAACCAGTAATAAGGCGAATGGAGTACCATCTGCTAGCTTGAAGTTATAAATCATTTCTCCACCAGCCTCAATAAGACTTCTGGACGAAGAGCCTAGAGTACATATTTCTTTATTAGAAGTGTTTCTGGACATTGCAGAGGTTGCCGCGGCGAAAAGCTCTTTTTTAGATTTTACCTTAAACTCTTTAAGAAGTTCTTGTGTTGGGGATTGAATTACACCATTTATTAGAACAACATTATCAATTGCTGTCGCTGTAAGGATTAGAACATTTCCTCTGCTTGTTGGGGAGTTCTTATTAATGTATTCGGCGAATTGACTTTGTAAAACGCAAATTGAAGTACCATCAACTTTACTGTCACAAATGTGGAATTCTCGTCCTGATGCTGATAGACATGTTCCTGCCAACAGCAAGCCTAATAGAAAGTGTTTCATTTTTAATTCTTTTGGTTATAACTATGTCAAATGTATGGGGGCTATAGTAGTAGCTTATGTAGAGCGTGATAACTAACAGGGATTAGTGCAGTATGATATCTGATGCTATTAGTGTTTAGGTAATGATTTTTGCTTATTTATAAAATTTTTACTATTTTATTTTTAATGCAAAACGTGTTTCAACACTTTCCTCAATCGCTGCGGCGTATACGAAGCAAGCACTAATCCCCCAGCAATTATCGCAAGCAGCCAGTCAATCTGCATTGGCGCAAAGTCTCGACGGCTGGGTTTGAGTTCGTGCATGGCGCTTTTGACATCTTCCAAGCTGTCACCATTGACATAGGTAGCGCCGATTTCTTCGCTGAGTTTGATCAGGTATTCCTCATCCAGGGTGGATTGGTAGCGGTCATTTTCCGATACTGCGGTGCCCTTGTCGCGTGTGCCAAGGTTTTGCTGGGAGATTTGCGCTACGCCGGGTTGCAGGACGAAGTTTTCAGCTGACCAGTAACCCAGTAGCTTATTATTTTCATCGAACTTGGGAATGGGGTGTGGCTCCTTGCTGCCAATGCCGACTAGCAGCCAATCGCCGTCTTTCTGGAAATCGCTGAGGTCGCGGGTATTGAAGGCGTGCAGGCGCGGGGCTTCTTCACCATCGGTGAAGAAGATAGCCTGGGTGGGTTCTGGCATGGTGCGTAGCAGGCGGGCGAGGGAGTCAACGCCTTCACGCAGGCGGGTGTTGCCTGCCCATGCTTGGCGCCATTCAATGCGGGCAATGGTGTCCTGGATGGCGGCATAATTTGCACAGACTTCGATTGGCGTATATAGGGCTGCTACGCTCAGCCCGGAGAAGAAGGCCAGACTGACGCGGTTGCCGCAGGGCATGCTGGCGACCAGGTCGTGGGCAATGTGTTTGGTGTATTCCAGCCGGGAAATATCGTCGCCGCGCCAGCTCATGCCCTTGGTATTCATGCTCTGGCTAATGTCGATGACCAGCATGGTGCTGTAGATATTGTGCGGCACCGGGATAGTGGGCTTGCATGCGGCGGCCAATAGCAGCAGCAAGGCCAGCAGCGGCAGCAGGGTTTCGCGGTGCAGATAAGGTTTGAGGTGGGCTGGTAGCATGATGGGGCTATGGCAATCCTACCGGGATGTTGCCCATGATCAGGCCGGGCGAGTCTGATTCGCCTGACCCCGGTGTAGGATTGGATGGCAGCATGCTCAGCACGCGGTCAAGGTTGTGGCGGGCATCCCAGAAGTTGTTGTCAAGGCGCAGGGATTGTTCGTAGGCGGTGCGTGCCTGGTTGAGCAGATACTCGGTTTCGTCGCGTACAGTGAGATCACGGCCATTAATAATGAGGCCACGCAAAAAGAAGATATTGCCTGTGTTGAATTGGGCAGCGGATTGCTGGGTATGGTTGCCTTTGTCTAACAGTTGCCCGAACAGTTGCGTGGCCTCTTGGTAGCGCCCGTTGCGTGCCTGCCAATAAGCGACTGCGAACTTGGCTTCATAGCTATCCTGGCGTGTGCTCGGGGTCTTGCCCTGCTGGATGGCCTGGTTGAATGCAGCAATCTGTTTGATCTGCAACACCTGCCAACCGGCGATGCCTGTAGAGGCAAGGGCGAGGAGGGTAAGCCCCCAGGTGAGTTTTCTGGCGCTTAGTGCCATGTTCTGACCTCAATGAATTTGGCTAGCAGCAGCAATGACAACAGCATGGCTGCCAGCAGGTAGCAATAGGGAGCGAAATCACGACCAGGAATTTCTTCCTGGTAGCGGATAGGTTTTTTTTCTTTGCGGTTGATGTCCTCGATGGCGGTAGCCAGCGATTTCGGGTCTTCGGCCTCGTAGGCCTGGTAGCTAGTACGCAGTGTCTTGAAGAAATCATTCAGCTCCAGTGCCGGGGGCAAGGGTTTGTCCTCGGGTGGTACATAGCTGGTATCGAAGATGCTGGTTGCACCTGGTTGACGCAGCACAATCCAATACAGTGTGACGTTCATGCGCTCCAGCCAGTCACGGATTTTCTGCTGCGTGTTGGCACCCATGCGGCCACCGCCGTCAGAGAGCAAGATGATGGCGCGTGAGCCTGAATCTGGTGTCTTGTCGAACTGGGCAAGCCCTGTGGTAAGCCCGCTGCCTATATTGGTCTGGAACAAGGCAGCACCACCTGCGGCGCGGATGGCCGCCAATATGGCCTCGCGATTGTCCGTCAATGGCAGGGCGTGCATGGCAGAGTTGCTGAAGGTCACCATGCCGAACATGTCATTGCTGCGCTCTTGCACAAAGCGCGTGATCAGGCGCTCGGCAGCAGCGGCTTTCGATTCCCCGGCAACGCCGCTGGCCTCGGCACCGGAGAAGGCCTCGTCCATACTGGCACTACGGTCAATCACTAGCACCAGTTGCGCACCTTGGCCAATGCGCTCGATATATTGCGCATCAGTGGCCGGCCCGGCTGCTCCTAGCAACATGAAGCACAATGCCAGTGCAGCAAGGATTTTCAGCAGGATGCCAAGGAGATCGGATATGCGGTCACGCGGCAACAGGCCTAGCCAAGAATAGCTGCGGCTATGCTGGCGATCCAGCAATAACGGCACCAAGCTGAGAGGCAGCAGCATGAGCAACCAGGCATGGGTGAAGCTCACTTCATCCCCCGCTCGATGTCGCGGCAGCGGCGGCTGAACTGGCGCAGCCATAGATGCGGATCTGCCGGGATGTTTTGCTCCGAGCTATCGAAAAATATTGCGCGGGACAATAAAAAGAAGCGAGTTATATCGTCAGCCAGCGGCGCGAAAGCAGGTTTGATCTGGATAATCTCTTCTGCACTGAAGACGCTTTGCCCACAACTATGTTTGAAAGCCTGATGTAGATGGTTGATGGCGTTTTCCAACCCGGGGGTATCTGCGCTGGTTTTCCTGACCTTGCGATATGCCTTGGCAAATGGCCCGCCCATTTTCGGTAGCCAGGCATGATTGCCCAGGATGTAGAGCAAGCCGAGCAGGCTCACGCCCAGCACGGTAAATGCTGCAATGAGGGCGTGTTGATGTTTGCTATCGCTGATCAGCAAGGGGCCACGAAATGGGCTCATGTCCTTGCTGATATTAACTGAGCCATAAACGGCTAATGGTGAAATGCGGAAATTCCAGCTCGGGATACGGACTTGGAACAACTTGCCATTGCCTGAAAATTTCACGAATTCGGGAGGCAGGGCTGTTGGCTTGGCGACGATACTGGAGGTGAATACCTGATAGCTGAGTTCGAGCGTGTAGATATTTTGACCATTCTTGTGCGATTCACTCAGTTTGCTGGCATAGATTTCTATCCCTTGCTCCTTGTTCTGACGGCGTTTCTGGTTGCCGGGGATAGGCAATGACGTGGGCAACAGTCTGTATTGGTCAGACACCTTGAGTGTGATGGTGCGGGTGAGGATATCGCCGACGTGATAGCCGACGTCGCGAGCCGGGTTAATGGCGGTGATGGTAACGGGTGGATCATCTGATGTTTGCGCAGGGGTATCTTTGGCCCACGCCAAGGAACTGGCGAGCATGGCGGCTAATAGCAGTAGAAGGTGGAATCTAGGTAATGTGCGCATGTTCAGGCCGTGACAAACTGGTAGAAGTATTCCGTCAAGGCATCTGCGTCGAAGCCTTGCTCAATAAAGAAAGGGGGCAAGTCATAACGCATGAACAATGCGTTGAGGGCGGCACGCCGCTCGGCAAATGCCGCCTGTATGCGGGCATGGGTCGCTTTGCGCAACAATAGTGTGCGTTTCTCGCCAGTTTCGCTGTCCGTGACATGTGTTAGCCCAAACTCGGGGATAGCGCTATATTCGGCAGCGTCCCACAGCACGATGGGCACAATGTGATGACGCTGCATGGAGAGCAGGGCTTCTTCCAGCGTTTCCAGTGGCATATGGAAATCCGAGACGAGGAGCACCAAGGCACGTTCTCGCGGCAAGTGACGGCTGACCTGCAGGATGCCTGCACCACCAACATGGGGAGGACGGTAATCTTGTAGTTGCTCTGCGAGTAAATAAGCCGCTTGTACGCGTGTGCTGGTGGGGATGATCCACTCATCGCCCACGGTGTCGTCGAAGCCGATGAAGCCGAATGGATCATTGACGCGTGAGGCGGATTGCGCGGCTGAGGCGGTGATTTCCGCGGCAATCTTCAGTTTATTCACGTGACCGGAAAATCCCATGGAACCAGACAAGTCACAAGCCACCAATACAGGCACTGCACTACGCTGGTTGTAAATCCGCACATACACCTGCTCCATCGGGTCGCGCAGGCTGAGGCGCAGATCAATACGGCGTGGATCGGGATAGGAAATCAGCGGCGCATGGCCGACAAAATCCATACCTAGGCCGCGTTGGGCACTGGCATGGCGACCAGGGTGGCGGCCGCGGGAGCGCCAGCCGATCTGGTAGCTGAACTCCTTGGCTAGCTCATGCATGGTGTTCAGGTGGCGCTGATACTATGAATGGCCTGGTTGAGCAGCTCGCGGGCGATCTCGGTACGGCGCATTTCATAGATGGGGTTAAATACCATGCGGTGTGCAATGGTTTCGTGGAACACGGCATGAATATCCTCGGGCAACACTGCTTCGCGCCCGTTGAGCCAGGCGTTGACGCGTGCAGCGCGCATCATCATGGCGATGCCGCGTGGGCTGGCGCCCGCAACAACGAGGCGCTTAATGTCTACACCCTCCACCTTGAGGCCATAATCGGCTGGGGTGCGGGTGGCCAGCCAGAGATCTAGCGTATAGCGACGCAGGGCAGGGCTGGCTTGCACGCTGGACTGGATCAGGGCTGCGACTTGGTTGAGACCATCAAATTGCAGGATGTCAGGCGTCACTTGGTCTACCAGAGCATCCACATCGTGGAAGCGGGTTTCGAAAATCAGAGATTCCATGATGTCGATGTCTGCCGGGACGGTGATGGGGATTTCCATCATGAAGCGGTCACGGGCGGCGGAAGGAATCTCGAAAGTTTCTTCTTTTTCCACTTGGTTGCGGTCAGCAAATACCAGCATGTGGGGGAAGTGATGTTCCCGGTTGAATGCTGACAAGGTGCGCTCTGCCATGACGCGCAACAGTAACGAGTGCACCTGCGGACGGGCACGGTTGATTTCGTTGAAGAAAAACACCGACAGATTGGTGCCATGCGACAGCAACGGGCCCGGGCTGACGTGTGGGCGACCATCATCCCCGAGATAGGTGTGGTATACCAGATCGTTGGGCATCAGATCTATTGTGCCCTCGATACGCTGGTAGCCACCGCCAATGCCACGCGTGAAGGCGCGCAGCAAGGTCGTTTTGCCAACCCCGACATCACCTTCCAGTAGTACATGCCCACGGGCAAAAATGGCCGTCGTGATCAGGCGCACGGCATTGGCCTGACCGACAACCACCTTGTTAACATTACTCTCTAATTGCAATGCCTGCGCACGCCAGTCGGTCAATTGACGGTCACTCATGTGGTCGATTCCAGTACTAGGTTAATGGGTGTAAGGAAATTTTCCCGTATGGTAGGGGTTTTGATTCATGGTGTAAACAGATCTGTATAGTTTCCTTGTTTGCCCGGTGTTTGTTGCCCTGGAGGGGGATAGCCGGGTGAAATTGAAACAGCATTCAAGTAGATTTATTGATACTTTCATTGCTTAGGGCTTTTGTTAAATGGCATTTCAGGCGAAAATAACGGGATTACCAGTACAGAATAATTAAATGCAAAAACAGAATAGTTTTACCTTTGAGGAACTGCTTTCCTGCGGTCGTGGCGAAATGTTTGGGGAAGGCAATGCACAATTGCCCCTGCCACCTATGTTGATGTTTGACCGGATCGTCTCCATTACAGAAGATGGTGGTAAGTATGGTCATGGCCAGATTGTGGCTGAGTTGGATGTCAGGCCCGATCTGTGGTTTTTTAACTGCCACTTTGAGGGTGATCCAGTTATGCCCGGCTGTCTTGGCCTGGATGCCATGTGGCAGCTCGTGGGTTTTTACCTGGGCTGGATGGGTGGCAAGGGTCGTGGTCGCGCCTTGGGTGCAGGAGAAGTGAAGTTTACCGGTCAGGTGTTGCCAACTGGTAAGCTGATTACCTATCGCATTGATCTGAAACGCGTGATTATGCGCAAGCTGGTGATGGGTATTGCCGATGCCCACATGGAAATTGACGGGCGCGAGATTTATGCTGCCAATGATTTACGCGTTGGCTTGTTTACCCGCACTGATAATTTCTAGCAGATAAGTTCTGCTGTTCAGTAACTTGGTATTGATTGAATTAATGTAGGAGAGCACGCAATGCGTCGTGTCGTCGTCACCGGGATGGGCATCATCTCCAGTCTCGGTAACAACAAGTCTGAAGTCCTGGATAGCCTGCAAGCAGGTCGTTCAGGCATTCGCTTTCAACAGGAATATGTAGACCAGGGGCTGCGCTCGCATGTTGCTGGTTCCATTGAGAATCTGGACCTTGAAGCCCTGATTGACCGCAAGTTGTTGCGTTTCATGGGTAAGGGCCATGCTTATGCCTGGTTGGCAATGCAGGAGGCGATTGCCGATGCCAGCCTGCCCCCAGAGCTGGTTTCAAATGTACGCACGGGCTTGATTGTCGGCCAGGGTGGCGCTTCCCACGAGAACATTCTCTCAGGCATTGATACGTTGCGTGCCAAGGGTGTGCGTCGTGTAGGGCCTTATATGGTGACCAAGGCGATGGCGAGTGGTGTTTCTGCTTGCCTGGCGACTGGAGCGCAGATCAAGGGTATCAACTACGGTATCAGCTCTGCCTGTGCTACCAGCGCTCACTGTATTGGTGCCGCGGTGGAGCAGATTCAGCTTGGCAAGCAGGATATCGTGTTCGCTGGCGGTGGTGAAGAAGAGCACTGGACGCTTTCCTTCATGTTCGATGCCATGGGCGCGCTTTCGAGCAAGTATAACGACACGCCGGACAAGGCTTCCCGTACTTATGACGTTGATCGCGATGGTTTCGTCATTTCTGGTGGCGGTGGCATCCTGGTGGTGGAAGAGTATGAGCATGCCAAGGCACGCGGCGCGAAGATTTATGCGGAAATCGTTGGTTATGGTGCCACTTCTGATGGCTATGACATGGTGGCGCCAAGTGGTGAAGGTGCGGAGCGTTGCATGCGCTTGGCTCTGCAAGGTGTTGAAGGCCCTGTGGACTATATCAATACCCATGGTACCAGTACCCCAGTCGGTGACGTCAAGGAGCTGGAAGCTATTCGTGCGGTATTCGGTGGCACCGATGTTGCCATTGCCTCTACCAAGTCCCTCTCTGGCCATGCGCTGGGTGCTGCGGGCGTGAATGAAGCGATTTATACCTTGCTGATGATGGAAAACAACTTCATTGCGGCTTCTGCCAACATTGAGAATCTTGACCCCGCCGCCGAAGGACTCAACATCGTGCGCAAACGCATCGATAATGCCAATATCCAGACTGCTGTTTCCAACAGTTTTGGGTTTGGTGGCACCAATGCGACATTGACCTTCTCGCGCAGGCAACTCGCGTGATGATCTAAAATAACGGGGCCTAATGCCCCGTTGTCGTTTCTGGGAACCGCAATGATAGCGATTGAAGGCGGTCACTCCTGGAATGATAGAAATAAGGCAGCAACCGGCATGAAACGCTATGAAAAACTGGTGCATGATATCTCGACTGCCATTCGCTCTGGAGTGCTGGCACCAGGCGAAAAACTTCCCTCTGTACGTCAGGCTTGCCTCCATCACAAACTCAGCCCAGCTACAGTGTTCCGGGCGTATTACGAGTTGGAAAACCTGGGGTTGATTCGTGCCCAGCCCAAATCTGGTTATTACGTCAGTAATCATGCCATCAAGCAGCTAGCGTCCAAGAGTACGCCTGTGCCGGAGCAGGAGAGCACTGAGGTCACGATCTCTGATTTGGTGTTTTCCATTCTCGGCTCTATCAAGGACCCAGATACCGTGCCATTGGGGTCTGCATTTCCCTGGCCGGGTTTGTTCCCGCTGGAGCGGCTTTCACGTTCCCTTGCGCATGCCACGCGCGATATGGGGCCTGCGGCGATTGTTGAATCATTGCCACCGGGGAATCATGATCTGCGTCGGCAGATTGCCCGGCGTTATCTTATGCAGGGCATAGAGGCGGATGTCGATAGCATCCTGATTACCAATGGCGCGTTTGAAGCGCTGAATCTGTGCTTGGAGGCGGTGACCCAGCCTGGTGATTTGGTTGCTATCGAATCACCAGCGTTTTATGGCTGCTTGCAAGCACTGGAGCGCTTGCAACTCAAGGCGGTAGAAATTCCTGTCGACCCAATCCATGGGATGGATCTTGATTATCTAGCGCAAATGCTGGAAAAAGCGCCGATACGCGCTTGCTGGAGCATGACCAGCTTTCAGAACCCCATGGGGGTTTCGATGCCAGCGGAACGCAAGCAAGCCTTGGTTACGTTGCTGACACGTTACCAAGTGCCACTGATTGAGGATGATGTCTATGGCGAACTGTATTTTGGCATGCAGGAGCACAGGCCTGCCAAGGCCTATGACCAAGAGGGGTATGTCATGCATTGCAGCTCGTTCTCCAAGACCCTGGCGCCGGGCTACCGTATAGGTTGGGCCTTGTTGCCGAGCCGTTTTGAGCGGGGGGTAGAGCGCCTCAAGGTGATTACCTCGCTCTCTACCAGTACGATTGCGCAGGCAGCCATGGCAGACTTTCTGCAACATGGCGGCTATGACCGACACTTGCGCAAACTACGTACCAAGTTTGAATTGCAGCAACATCAGTATCTGCACTTGATTGCGCAATATTTCCCGGCAGAGACACAGGTGACACGGCCTCATGGCGGTTATTTCCTCTGGGCTGCATTGCCGGAGCATGTGGATGCGCTGGCCTTGTTCCAGCAAGCCTTGGCGCAGGGGGTGAGCGTTGCGCCCGGCCCGATGTTCTCGGTGAGGCGTCAGTGCCGTCATTGCATACGCATCAATTACAGTAAGCCTGTCGATGCGCCTGTGGAACAAGCATTCAGGACTTTAGGTCGATTGATTGATGCCATGCGGCCCTGATGGATAAGATGAGCATGCCCGGCTTTAGCCAGGCATGGCTTTACTCCTTGATCGTGACGGACTGGATCAAGATGTTCTGGAAGGGAGCATCACCGCCATCCGTCGGCATGATTGCAATACGCTGTACCACATCCATGCCCTTGATCACTCGGCCAAATACGGTATAACCCCAGCCGGTGCTCGAGCGCTCGCTGAAGTTAAGCGAGGCGTTGTTGGCAACATTGATAAAGAACTGGTCCGAGGCTGAGTGCGGGTCGCTGGTACGTGCCATGGCAATGGTACCGGTGGCGTTGGTGAGGCCATTGTCGGCTTCGTTCTTGATCGGCGGATGCGTCGGCTTTGGCTCGAAATTGGTATCAAGGCCACCGCCTTGAATCATGAAGCCGGCAATCACACGATGGAAAATCGTCCCTGCATAATGACCTTCCTTTGCGTAGCGAATGAAGTTGGCTACGCTGTTAGGGGCTTTCTCGCTGTTCAGGTCAACCACGATCAAGCCTTCGCTGGTCTGGATTTCAGCCAAGGGTTCAGCCATGGCATGCAGGCTGCCCAAAAGCAGGATCATGAGCGTGGGTAGGCGCAAAAAGGTAGATAACATAGACAATTCCTCAATGACAGGTTTGAGCTGAAGACGCAGATAAGGGGCTGAACAGATAGACCAGGCCCTCCAGGTTGGTATGGTTAAGCGCATACGTGGCTTTTTCTTGCACTACGGGCTTGGCATGGTAGGCCACGCCACAACCTGCGGCTGACATCATGGTCAGGTCGTTAGCACCATCGCCAATGGCGACGACTTGATCTTGCCTCAGGCCTAATTCCTGACGGAAGCGCTCGAGGTAATCTGCTTTGGCCTGGGCATCGACGATATTGCCCAGCACGCGGCCAGTCAGCTTGCCCTCGATGATTTCCAGTGAGTTGGCTTTGGCAACATCCAGGCCCAGCATGGCTTTTACGCGATCAGCAAAGAAATCAAAGCCACCTGATACCAGCATCGTCTTGATATTGTGTTGCTTGCAGGCGGAAATCCAGGCCTGGGCACCTGGTGTTAGTTGCAGGCGCTCGTCAATCACGCGTTGCAGGGCTGAGGCATCCAGGCCTTCAAGCAGGGCCACGCGTCGGCGCAGGCTTTCGGCAAATTCAATCTCGCCGCGCATCGCACTTTCGGTAATCTCGGCGACTTGCGGCTTCAAGCCTTGCATGTCGGCAATCTCGTCTATGCATTCTATGGTGATGAGCGTGGAGTCCATGTCCATTACTGCCAAGCCCAGATTATTCAGGTTGTGCAGGTCATCGACGAGGGCAATATCAATGCGCTGATCCAGGCAGAAGGCATGTAGTTCAGGCGGGATTTCGGATTGATTGGCCAGTTGGTAAGCATGCTCGCCGATCTGGATGAACTGCTGGTGGCTGGCGCTGAGGAGCTGGTGGATATGGGCCAGTTGCTGGAAGCTGATGCCTGGGCCCTGGATAACGAGGCGCATAGTCAAAACAATGTGGGAGTGAAAAATTGTTTTTCATTATACATCTGTTGCGCTATTGCCAGGCCGCCAAGCTGGCGCAAGACGGGGATTTGCGCGAAAATACGCTATTAGGTCATTACAAAAGTAAAAACATGAATTTGCATGAGTATCAGGCCAAGGCTTTGTTGCAGCGTTATGGCATTCCCGTACCGCGTAGCCAGGTGGCGGAAACCGCACAGGCAGCGATTGAAGCTGCGAGGGCGTTAGAGGGCAATGCCTGGGTAGTCAAGGCCCAGGTACATGCAGGAGGCCGCGGTAAATCGGGTGGCGTGAAAGTGGTGCGTAGCCTTGATGAGGTGCAGGATGTGGCTGTCAGCCTGCTCGGCAAACGCCTGGTGACTTACCAGAATGCCCCCGATGGCCAACCGGTAGAAAAAGTGCTGGTCGAGGAAACCTTGCCGATCGCCCGCGAGCTTTACCTATCTATGCTGGTGGATCGCTCATTGGAGCGTATCGTGCTGGTGGCCTCCGAAGCGGGTGGCATGGATATCGAGGAAATTGCCCAGCACAGCCCAGAGAAGATTCTGCAAGAAGTCTGTGACCCTCTGAATGGCTTGGTAGATTACCAAGCACGCAATATTGCCTTTGCCTTGGGTTTGGCGGGCGACCAGATTGCCGCTTTCACGCGACTGGCCAAGGGCTTGTACCGCTTATTCAAGGAAAACGACCTCGCCCTGCTGGAGATTAATCCGTTGATCGTCACTGCTGAGGGTGCCCTGATGGCGCTGGATTGCAAGATGAGCGTAGATGACAACGCCTTGTATCGTCGCCGCGAACTGGCGGAACAGCGTGACTGGAGTCAGGACGATGCCAAGGAGGCAGAGGCACACAATGCTGGCCTCAATTACATCGCGCTCAACGGCAACATCGGCTGTATGGTGAATGGCGCAGGCTTGGCCATGGCCACCATGGACTTAATCAAGCTGCACGGTGGCGCACCCGCCAATTTTCTTGATGTGGGTGGCGGGGCCACTGCAACAACGGTCGCGCGTGCTTTCAAGATCATTCTTGCCGACCCTAACGTCAAGGCCATCCTGGTCAATATCTTTGGCGGCATCATGCGCTGCGACATTATTGCCGAGGGCATTATTACCGCAGTGAAGGAAGTGGGTATTGAAATTCCTGTCGTGGTACGCCTGGAAGGTACCAACGTGGAGCTGGGTCGCAAGATGTTGAGCGAAAGCGGTTTATCGATTATTTCTGCAGCCGGCCTTACCGATGCCGCGCAGCAGGCAGTAGCAGCAGTGAAGGCATAATCATGGCAATATTGGTCAACAATAATACCAAGGTGCTTTGCCAGGGCTTTACCGGCAAGCAGGGCACATTCCACTCCGAACAGGCGCTGGCCTACGGTACCAAGATGGTAGGCGGCGTAACGCCAGGCAAAGGGGGGCAACGCCATCTCGACTTGCCTGTGTTCAATACCATGCGCGCTGCGGTGAGCGAAACCGCGGCCAATGCCTCGGTGATCTATGTGCCACCTGCATTTGCTGCCGATTCTATTCTGGAAGCCTGTGATGCTGGCATCGAGTTGATCGTCTGTATCACTGAAGGCATCCCAGTGCTGGATATGCTCAATGTCAAGGCAGCGCTCAAGGCCAATGGTGCACGCCTGGTCGGCCCCAATTGCCCTGGCGTCATTACGCCGGATGAGTGCAAGATAGGCATTATGCCCGGTAGTATTCACTTGCGTGGCAAGGTAGGCATCGTCTCGCGTTCCGGTACCTTGACTTATGAAGCTGTGCACCAGACTACCGCTCTCGGATTGGGGCAATCTACCTGTGTAGGCATAGGTGGGGACCCCATTCGCGGCATGAACTTTATCGATTGTCTTGAGCTGTTCCAGGCTGACCCTGAAACCGAAGCCATTATCATGGTGGGCGAGATTGGTGGTAGTGATGAAGAGGCCGCTGCTGAATATATCAAGCAATACGTCACCAAGCCGGTGGCAGGCTACATTGCTGGCCAAACGGCACCAGCAGGTAAGCGTATGGGTCATGCAGGCGCGATCATCTCCGGTGGTAGTGGCAAGGCTGAGGACAAGATCAGGGCGCTGGAGCAAGCGGGCGTGGTAGTGGCAAGCTCGCCAGCTGGGCTTGGTGAGGCAGTACAAGCTGCCATCAAGGCCAAGCAGTAAATATCAAGTGGGTAATAGGGTTCATTTATCAGCCATGGAAATTTCTATGTTGCGTCGTTTAACTGCTGTCGTGCTGTGTAGTGCATTGCTTAGCGTGGTGGCAATACCCGCCATGGCACAAGACCAGGTGCCTTATCTGCTGACGGTGTCGTCCAAGGGTGATCTGGCTACGGTCAAGTCTCTCCTCAGTAGCGGAGTGGACCCTAACACCAAGGATGCTGAGGGGATCACGGCCCTGATGTATGCCACACGCAAGGACAAGGCCGATGTGGCCCGTGCACTGTTGGAAAAAGGTGCTGACGTCAACGCCAAGGATGCAGGCGGATGGACGGCCCTCATGTTTGCTGCTAAGAAAAACTTTGTGGCGACAGCCAAGGTGTTGCTGGAGCATGGAGCAGATGCCAAGGTGCGCGATGAATCCGGCTGGAGCGCTTTGGGCATGGCGGCAACCTCGGGCTATAGTGAAATGGTGGGTCTATTGGTGCAGCGTGGGATAGACCCCAGCAGCAAGAGTGACGACGGCAAGAGTATTCTCATGTATGCCGCAAGACATGGCGACATTGAAACGATCAAGACTTTGCTTGATCAAGGCGCTGACATTGCTGCCCGGGATCGCTTTGGCTTGACGGCGTTGATGTATGCTGCGCGTGAAGGCAATGCCGAGGCTACCTCGCTGCTGCTAGAAAGAGGCGCCAAGATAGATGCGCAGGACAAGACCAAGTGGACTGCACTTTCCTGGGCGGTAAAGAAATCCCAAATCGCCTCATCCAAGGTGCTACTCGACAAGGGTGCCGATGTTAACCACAAGGATTCTGAAGGCACGCCCATCCTGCAATATGCTGTTACTGATGGCAATGTTGATCTGGTTAAGCTGTTGTTGGATAGCGGGGCAGATGTGAAGGTGAGGGATCAATATGGCCTGACTGCATTGGTGTATGCCTTGAAGGGTAAGAAACCCGAGATCGTGCAACTGATCAAGGATGCTGGCGGTAGCTATTAACGTGCAGCTATATCGGAAGTTATTTCTTGCCGGGTCACGCGTGAAATGAAGATCGCGATCGCGCAAATTAATGCCACGGCTGGCGATCTCAAGGGCAATACGGCCAAGATTATTGAGCAGGCCCAGCATGCACAATCGGCTGGTGCAACCTTGTTGTTGTGTCCTGAATTAGTATTGTCTGGATACTCCCCCGAGGATTTGTTGCTGCGTGATGATTTTAACCTTGCGTGCGATCGCGCATTGTACGCCTTGGCGCGCGAGCTACCCGGCGAACTGACGGTGATAGTGGGGCATCCGCGCAAATATCTGGGCAATCGCTATAACGCTGCCTCCGTGTTGCAGGCTGGACAAGTACGCCAGACCTACCACAAGGAGTTATTGCCGAATGATAGTGTGTTTGACGAGGTGCGCTATTTCAGTGAAGGTAGCCAGCCTTTAGTGATTAATCACCAGGGCTGCAAGCTGGGCATTGTGATTTGTGCCGATGTCTGGGCTCCCGAGCCCGCCCGGCGTGCTCGCGATGCGGGCGCAGAGGTGCTGCTGGTATTGAACGCCTCTCCCTATCACATCAACAAGCAGCATGAGCGCCATGCCGTGGTGCGTGATCGTATCCGTGAAACCGGCTTGCCTGTCGTCTATGCCAACCTAGTGGGCGGGCAGGATGAGCTGGTGTTCGATGGTGCATCGTTCGTCATGAATGACGAAGGAGCCTTGGTGCAGCAATTGCCTTCTTTTGAAGAGATGCTGGGCATGGTGTCCTTTAGTCATGGAGCGCCAGAGCGCGCTGAGATTCATCCAGTCCCGGAGCTGGAAGACGCAGTTTACAAGGCACTGAGCCTGGGCTTCCGCGACTATGTGTTGAAAAACAATTTCCCCGGTGTGCTGCTGGGTTTGTCCGGAGGCATTGATTCTGCCCTGACCTTGGCGATTGCTGTGGATGCCTTGGGTGCCGATAAGGTGCAGGCCGTCATGATGCCTTCCGAGTTTACTGCCTCGATTAGCCTGGAAGATGCCAGGGCAATGGCGTCAGCCCTCAATGTGCGATATAGCGAAATTGCCATTGGGCCGGTATTCGAGTCTTTCTGCATGGCGTTGGCTCCGGAGTTTGCGGGTAAGTCTTTCGACACTGCCGAGGAAAACCTGCAGGCACGTGTGCGAGGCACATTGTTGATGGCGATCTCCAACAAGTTTGGCAATATGGTCGTGACCACAGGTAACAAGAGCGAGACTGCAGTAGGCTATTCGACACTATATGGTGATATGGCTGGGGGCTTTGCCTTGCTCAAGGATGTCTCCAAGACGCTGGTGTACCAGCTCGCCAAATACCGTAATCAGATCAGCCCGGTGATTCCTGAGCGTATCATTGTGCGACCACCCTCTGCCGAGTTGCGACATGGACAGACAGACCAGGAAAGCTTGCCGGATTATGCGGTACTGGATGGCATCATGGAGGCGTATGTCGAACACGATAAGAGCTGGGAGGATATTCTGGCGTTAGGTTATCGAGAGCAGGACGTACTGCGGGTGACGCGATTGATAGACCGCAATGAATACAAGCGTCGCCAGGCCCCAGTCGGAGTCCGGGTGACGCAGCGTGGATTTGGCAAGGACAGGCGCTATCCATTGACGAATCGATATGTGTTCAATGAGATAGCGTGAAGATGGAACCAATATTAGGAGAAGGAGCGAGTTATGAAAAAAATTGAGGCAGTCATCAAACCATTCAAGCTAGATGAAGTGCGTGAAGCACTGTCTGAAATCGGCGCAAACGGTCTCACCGTGACCGAGGTTAAGGGTTTTGGGCGCCAGAAAGGCCATACCGAGCTATATCGCGGTGCCGAGTATGTCGTGGATTTCCTGCCCAAAATCAAGGTTGAATTGGTTGTGACCGACGATGTGGTTGATGCTGCGGTTGAGGCCATCATCAAGGCTGCCCGCACTGGCAAGATTGGTGATGGCAAGATTTTTGTCACGCCAGTAGAGCAGATCATCCGCATTCGCACTGGTGAGACAGACGAAGCCGCGATCTAGACGGAGAGTGCCTGATGCCAGTCTTGTTGAAGACGATCTTGCTATTGAGCGTGTCCAACGTGTTCATGACGTTTGCCTGGTATGCCCATCTCAAGAATCTCAACGACAAGCCTTGGTATATCGCCGCTTTCCTGAGCTGGGGGATTGCGTTGGTCGAATACCTGTTTCAAGTGCCGGCCAACCGCATCGGTTATACGGCGCTTAGCTTACCCCAACTCAAGATATTGCAGGAGGTGATCTCCTTGACCGTCTTCCTGCCATTTGCCATGTTTTACATGCAGCAGCCGATCAAGCTGGATTTTCTCTGGGCTGGCTTGTGCCTGGTGGGTGCTGTTTATTTCATGTTCCGCTCGATGTGAGTGTTGAGGAGAGAAAAAGTGATCAAGATCAATCGCCTGCTGCACACCGGCATTATTGTCGCTGATATCGCTCGCTCCCGTGCATTTTACGAAGGCCTGCTTGGCTTGGTGCCGAGTGACAAGCGCCCTGCCATGAACTTCGAGGGTGTTTGGTATGACATTGGCCTTAACCAGCTTCACCTCATGGTGGTGCCCAACCCCTACGCAGATGCCGAACTACCTGCCCATGGTGGGCGCGACTATCATGTGGCCTTTGCCGTGGATGACGTAATGCCTATCAAGCAGGCACTCGACGAGGCTGGTGTGGAGTACAGCATGAGCATGTCCGGACGTGCAGCCCTGTTCTGTCGTGACCCTGATGGTAATGCCCTGGAGTTTTCTGCGGTAAAAATGGATTAGTCACTGGATTGTCACTGACATTCCTACGCCCGAATGGCGGACTATATTGGTGACGAATAAAAAAAGCCTGGCATGTTGTACATGCCAGGCTTTTTAGTATGCACATTGAGCAGAAGTTAATGCTGCGACTTTTTCTCCTGCTGGCGATTGAGTAGCATGCCAGCCACGATGAGTGCCAGCACAATGCCCTGGGCAGTCAGCGTTTGGATGGTTGGGTGAATACCGAGCAAGGGAACGCTGATGAAATGGATGCGATCAGCAGCAATGATCCCGGCTTCTTGCAGTGCTGCAATGCCATTGCCAGAGAAGACTACGGCCAGTAGTGCCAGTAGCCCGGCAGTGGTGGCGAAGAACTTGCCCAGCGGCAGGCGGATGCTGTATTTAAGGATGGCCCAGGAGATGATAGCCAGTAACACGGCTGCGGCGACAATTCCGGCAAGTACAGCACCTTGGCCTTCGGGACCCGCCTGTGACCACAGCGCCTGGTAGAACAAGATCACCTCGAACAACTCGCGGTAGACAGCGAGGAAGGAAACCCCGGCAATCGCCCACCAGGTACGCTTGTTGAGCGCTGCCTTAACGTGGCTGTTGATGAACTGTTGCCAGGCATTGGCGCTGGATTTGGTGTGCAGCCAGTAGCCAACATAGAGCAACATGGCCGCGGCAATCAGCGCGGTAATGCCCTCGGTCATTTCACGCCCTGCCCCGGAGATAGTGAGCAGGTAGCTGGCAACAAACCAGGTAGCACCACCAAGTATCACGGCAAAAATCCAGCCCAGGTGGAAGTAGGGTAGCGCGTCACGCCGCCCGGTTTTGCTGATGAATGCGCTCAGGGCAGCCAGTACCAAGATGGCTTCCAGGCCTTCGCGCAACAGAATCAGCAATGAGCTGACAAAAGCCGTGGCACCGGTGAGGCTGCCAGAGCCTAGGGTTTCATCGGCATCGTCTAGCAGCTCGTTGAGTTTTTCAATCTGTGTTTCGATGTCTGCAACGCTGGCATGGCGGGCAATAGCACTGCGCAAGTCCATCATATGGCGCTCAATGTTCAGGCGTAGCGGTTTGTCCAGATTGTCCAGGCTGTTTTCTACCAGCTCGAAACCTTCCAGATAGGCACTGATGGCATGCTGGCGTGCATTGGCCTCATCACCCTCGCGGTAAGCAGCTAGCGCTGATGCCAACCGCTCACGTGAAATATTGAGCGGGTTGCCTGCGATGGCCTTCAAGGAGGCAGGATGTGCTGCCAGATAAGCCTGAACATCAGTCAGGCCTGCCTGCTCAACTTCGGCAGGGGCTTGCATGACCAGTTGCTTGAGGTTGCCCAGCTCTGTCTTGCCGCGCCCTTGCTGCCATGATTGTTCGCCGCTCGTTTGCTGCTCGGTTGTGGAACGCAGGGTGCTCACGTAAAACGCCAGACTCCAGCGGTCTGCTTCAGGCAGTTGCGCGTACGACTGCATGGGCGTCCCATTCACACCCAGGGTGATGGTGTTGTACAAGCCGTAGATGCTGCGCATGCGCATGCGGTCCTGATCGTGGAAATTGCTCGGCTCAGGCTCCAATCCTTTGGCCAGCGGGCCATCACCGTGCCCAGTCGCACCATGACAGGCCGCACAGGTTTCACCAAATAGTTGCGCGCCACGGTTGAGGTCGGGAATGTCTTTTGGGGCTACCGTGATCTTGTAAGCCTGGATCACGGCCAGGCGCAGGTTATTGGCAGCGGCCGATACCGTCTTGCCATCGGCTTTGGCGAGGATATGCTCGCGTAGTTGTGTTGCTTGCTTCAATAAATCGGCTTGCTGGGGTAGTGCAGGTAGTTCTGCAATCAATGTGGCAGATTGCGTGGCAAATTCTAGTTGCTCTTCATACTCTTCCGGATTGAGTACTTCACCATTCTGCACAAACTCCGGGTAGTCCACGCTGACGTAATCCAGCATGTGGACTGCGGTTTGGGCTTTTTCTTCATTGGTGACAGCATAGGCAGTATGAAAACCCGCTAGCCAGATCAAACTGCCCAGTGCGAGGGCTGATAATGACCTTAACAGGCGGGAAAGAGATGTGGCTATCATGCGATCTGACCTTAATTTAATGCAAATGCGATTAATTTTATATTCTATCAACTTATCTCCAGCCAGTCCTGCCGCAATTGATCTTGTTCCGGTTTGCGTTTGTCACTGAGCGTGAGCGAGACATTGGCCAGGGCATGGTCATGTGGCTTGATACTGGTGGTCATCAATTCATCGCGGCGGAAGAAGTGCAGGTTGATCTGCTTGCGGCCACGCTTGAGTTGTTGCTTGAGGCTCTTGCTACTCGCTTTGAGCTGGTCGTGGGCAATGATGACATCTCCTGCGGCAAGGCCTGCCTGCTCTGCCGCGCTACCGCTGAAAACATGACTAATACGGGTGTCATCATTGGCTAATTGCAGGCCTAACCATTGCCGCACCGTATCGGCATCATTGGCCTTGGGCGAGGAAAAGCTGATACCGAATTTTGCCAGAAGCTTTTCCAGTGGTGGGTCTTCGCAGCCTTGCACGCAATCGCGGAACAGGGTTGATAGCTTGTCGCCACAGGTTTCTCTGATCAAGGCCTGCATACTACCTTCATCAACCAGCTGCCCTGATTGATAGCGTTGCCAGAGTGCGTGCATGACTTCGTCCAGCGAGCGGCCCTTGAGGCGTAGGCTGATATCCATTGCCAACGCAACCAGCGATCCCTTGAGGTAATAGCTGATCTGGCTGTTAGGGGTGTTCTCGTCCGGCTTGTAGAGCTTGATCCAGGTATCGAAGCTGGATTCTTCCAGTGCCTGCACTTTGCGTCCTGGGGTGCGTAGATAGCGCGTGATGTCTTTGCTTAAGGTTGCAAGGTATTCCTGCTCTGACATTAAGCTGCTGCGTACCAGGGCTAGGGTGTCGTAGTAGGCAGTGAAGCCCTCGAATACCCACAGTAGGCGGGTATACGCTTCGTGACCCAAGTCAGGGTCGGCAAATACGCTGGGACGTATGCGCTTGACGTGCCAGGCATGGAAGTACTCATGGCTGCATAGGCCGAGGAAATCCTGATACTGCTGCCTATCGTGTTCCTCATGCTTGACGGGTAGCCAGCTGCGCGGGCAGATCAGGCTAGTGGAATCCCTATGCTCCAGCCCACCGTATTGGTTATCGGCCGCAGCATAGAGCAGGAAGTCATAGTGCTGGAATGGGGCTGTGCCAAAAAAGCGGATATGGTGTTCGCATATTTTCTTGAGATCACGACTGATGGTCTTGAGGTCCGCTTCATGTTTACCAGAGACGATGAGGCGGTGCGGTACACCCATGGCCTTGAATTCGGCGATTGCCAGGGTACCGATTTCTACTGGGTAATCGATCAGTGACTGATAGCTATCGGCTTCATAAGTGCCAAAGCCGCGAGCGTTGGTTTTAAGCATAGGCAGGGTGGTAGCGATGCTCCAATCAGCATAGGCCTTGCCTGGGTGGTGAATCTCGACGCTGCACCGCTTATGCTCTTGTCCTGCAACTTGCAGAAACAGACTGCTGCCATTGAAGTAGCCGCGGCTATGGTCAAGGTAGGCAGTACGTACCGAGAGGTCATAGGCGTATACCTGATAGCGAATGACGAGTGCCCCTGGGCATGGTGCTGCGCGCCAGGTGCTTTTGTCGACTTTTGCCAGTTTGATGACTTTGCCATCGCTACTGGCCTGGATGCTGACGATATGCCGTGCAAAATCCCGCACCAGATAACTGCCCGGTAACCAGGCAGGCAGTGAAAGCTGCTGGCCTTCCGTTGCTGGCTTGGCAATGTGGCATTCAATCTCGAACAGGTGGTTTTGTGGCGTATTGAAACGCACGGCATAGTGAATATCGTGTGGCTTCATCGGCAGTCAGCTCAATCCAGTCAGTAGCAATATGAAAAAAGCCCGCCGCTGGGCGGGCTTGTTGATGGCAAGCTAGGTATTACTTGGCGATATTGGTGCCAGCCGGTGCGTCAATCTTGGCCTTGCTGCGCAAGTCGGTCAGCAGTTTTTCCAGGTTGCGCTGCTGCAATTGCTTTTGCAGGCCGTCTTTGACTTCGTCAAAAGAAGGTGGCTGGGTGGTGCGGGTATCTTCCAGCTTGATCACGTGCCAGCCAAACTGGGTTTGTACCGGAACCGTGGTGTACTTGCCTTTTTGCAGTTTGGCGACAGCATCGCTGAATGGCTTGACCATGCCAGCAGGGGCAAACCAACCCAGGTCGCCGCCTTTTTCCTGTGAGCCAGGATCCTTGGATTTTTCCTTGGCGAGCTTGGCAAAGTCGCCACCCTTGCCGAGTTGCGCAATGATGTCCTTGGCTTCAGCTTCGGTCGGTACCAGGATATGGCGTGCGCTGTATTCCTTGTCGCCCAGTTCCTGCTTGTATTTCTCGTAGGCTAGCTTGGTGTCTGCTTCGCTGACAGGGTGCTTCTTGATGTAGTCTTGCAGGAAGGTGTTGACTAGCAGTTCACGGCGGGTCAGTTCTTCCTTTGCCAGGTAGTCAGGCTGCTTGTCCAGGCCAGTGCGCTGAGCTTCCTGATAGATCAACTCGCTGCCGATCAGCTTGTTGATGATGACATTCTTCACATTGTCATCAACGGTCTGCCCGCGTGAGGAGGCTTCCTTGGCAATGTAGTCATACAGGGATTGCTTGATTGGCTTGCCGTTGACAGTGGCAACGCTGCCAGAAGTGCCAGCAGCAAAAGCAGGTTGCAGGATACCGAAAGCAACCGTGGCAATCAGGGCGCTGGTAGTGAGTTTCATGAAAATTCCTTGGCTTGTTGAAATGGATGTCATAAATGGAACTACAAACGTATCAGTCAATTGTGACAGGCAGAGGTTCATCTGCCGCAATTGCCTGGATGCTAAGGGCGTGTATTCTCTGTGGAATTAAGTCGCCCAGTATTGCATAAACCCGGCGGTGCCGCATGACTTGTGACTTGCCGCAAAACTCTGCGCTGGCAATGGTCAGGAAGAAATGACCGCCACCGTTGTTGCCCGCGTGGCCCCGGTGCTGGGCGCTATCGTCGCGGATATCCAGTATGGTAGGTGCCAGCACCGAGAGCCTGCTGCGGATTTCTTCTACCAAGGTCATGCCGGTAATGTCTTGCGAAAAGGTTTGACTGTGACAGAGGCGTAAACCCCGGCGTTCACGAAAGGGTCGGCATTGGCCCAAGATTGTGCTGCCTCCAGGCTGTCAAACTCAGCTACGATCAGGCTGCCGGTAAAGCCGGCCGTGCCTGGGTCATTACTGTCGATGGCGGGGAAAGGTCCAGCCAGCATTAGGCGGCCTGCATGTTGTAATGCCTGCAAGCGTTCAAGGTGGGGAGGGCGGGCAGCTAGGCGCTTTTCCAGGCTGTTAGGCGCATCTTCCGCAATGATGGCGTACCACATATTATTTATCCTGTTCGGTGATGTGCTTGTTGAGCAGCAGGGTCTGGCCGATGACGAATACAAACATCAAGCCCATGGTGCCAAACAGCTTGAAATCTACCCAGAGGTCCGTGGAGTAATTGAATGCAACATACAAGTTGAGAAAGCCCAGTGCCAGGAAGAACAAGGCCCAGGCCAGGTTTAGCCGGTTCCAAATGGGGTCTGGCATGGCAACCTGTTTTTCCATCAGGCTGCGGATCAGGTTGCGCTTGAATAGCCATTGGCTACCGAGTAAGCCGACAGTGAATACCCAATAGAGGATAGTGGGTTTCCACTTGATAAAGCTTTCATCGTGCAGCCATAAGGTTGCGCCACCAAATACCACGATGATGACACCGCTGACGATCAGGGCATTATCGACTTTGCCAGTCTTGACCTTGGCCCAGATGATCTGCGCAATGGTGGCGACGATGGCGGCAGTCGTGGCTTCATAGATGCCAAACAGCTTGTAGATGATGAAAAACAGGATGACAGGGAATAAGTCGTAGAGAAACTTCATGTGTTGTCCGCAGGCCGTGCGCTAGGATAGGTTTTAAGTTGATGCGGTATTTTGCTATGATTCGGCAAGACTAACAAGCTGTACTACCAACCCGCCCCCATGCCCTCCCTGATCGACTTGCATAGTCACTCCACGGTTTCTGATGGATTACTCGCACCAGAGGCGTTGGTAACGCATGCCGCTGCACAAGGAGTGAAGGTATTATCCCTGACAGATCATGATGATACGGCGGGGTTGGCCGTGGCTGCAAAGGTGGCAGCCGAACACGGCATGCAGTTTATCAATGGCGTGGAAATTTCTGTTACCTGGCGCAGGCGTACTATCCATGTTGTTGGCCTGCGCGTTGATCCCCTTTATGCGCCGCTGCATGATGGGCTTGAAAAAATTCGTGCCGGACGCCATCTACGTGCAGTAGGAATCGCAGCCAGCCTGGAGAAGTTTGGCATCACCGGTAGCCTGGAAGGCGCCTATGCTCATGCCCAGCAGGGCATCATCAGTCGTGCGCATTTTGCGCGTTATCTCATCGAGCAGGGGTATGCCTCTAATATGAAAAGCATATTCAAGCGCTACTTGATCAAAGGCAAGCCCGGCTACTTTGAACATCACTGGGCTGAGCTTGAGGACGTAATCAACTGGATTAACGGTAGTGGCGGGGTGGCAGTGCTGGCACATCCTGGTCGTTATGACATAGGCCGTAGCAATATGCTGCTGTTGCTGGAAGAGTTTCGCAACTTGGGTGGCGCGGCGATTGAAGTCGTCACCGGCAGCCATACGGTTGATCAATTCCAGGAGTACGCCAAGCTGGCTCATATGTTTGGTCTCCAATCTTCCATGGGTTCGGATTACCACGGGCCGGGCCATGGCTATATTGAAATGGGTCGGCTGCCCGATTTGCCGCGCGGTTGCATCCCGGTCTGGCAGGATTGGCCGGAAACCCAATCGCTTAACAGTTAACGATGGAGTCAATTTGGCGCAATATTTTGTGATTCACCCTGACAACCCGCAGACGCGCTTGATCAATCAGGCGGTTGCCATCCTGCGCGATGGTGGCGTGATTGCTTACCCTACTGACTCTAGCTATGCGCTGGGTTGCATATTGGGCAATAAGGAAGCTCAAGATCGCATCCGCGCCATTCGTGGTGTGGACGATAGCCATCATTTCACCCTGGTATGCCGCAATCTGGCTGAGCTGGCGACCTATGCCCAGGTGGATAATAGCCAGTTCCGCCTGCTCAAGGCTAATACTCCAGGGCAGTACACCTTTATTCTCAAGGCCACACGCGAAGTCCCGCGCCGTTTGCAGCATCCAAAGCGTAGTACTGTAGGCCTGCGCGTGCCGCAAAATGCCGTGACCCTGGCACTGTTGGAAGAGTTGAACGAGCCGATGTTGAGCATGACACTACAACTGCCAGGAGAAGAAGCCCCGCTCAATGAAGCCTGGGAAATCCGTGATCAACTGGAGCACCAAGTTGAGTTGGTGATTGATGCTGGTGCGTGCTCGATCGAGCCTACTACGGTGATCGACCTGACGGCGGAAAGCCCCAGCCTGATCCGCCTGGGTGCAGGCGATCCCGCACCGTTCGGGCTGGAGGCATGATGGAACTCACCTTGATCCAGAAAATTGCGATCTATGCCTTGCCGGTGATTTTTGCGATTACCGTACATGAGGCTGCGCACGGATATATTGCGCGTTATTTTGGCGATACCACGGCTGAAAGCCTGGGTCGCATTACGCTCAACCCGATCAAGCATATCGACCCGATAGGTACCATCCTGGTGCCCGCGTTGCTGGTGCTTTCTGGGACAGGATTCTTGTTCGGCTGGGCCAAGCCGGTACCGGTGGATTTTTCGCGTTTGCGTAATCCCAAGCGCGATATGCGCTGGGTGGCTGCTGCCGGGCCTGCATCTAATTTTCTTATGGCGATTTTCTGGGCCGTGGTATACAAGTTTTCTGCCATGGCAGGGGATTTTGCTGTGCCGCTCGCCCTCATGGGGCAAGCTGGTATCCTGGTCAATGTTGTGCTCATGGTGCTCAACCTCCTGCCGTTGCCTCCCTTGGATGGTGGCCGCATTGCGGTCAGCTTGATGCCTAACCAGATGGCCTACAAGTTTGCCCAGGTGGAGCGCTACGGTTTCATCATTCTGCTGGTATTGATGTTCACTGGCATCCTGTCCAAGATCATGATGCCGTTCATCCTGGTCTTGCTAGCCATGTTCGGCGGTATTTTCGGTTGAGTCAGCCAGGGGCGCGCATGGCGGTGAAGAGAGCTGACGTGCTGCAGTTGATCATGTGTCGGCAAGCGCGAAGCTGAGGCCATCGTGGCGACCCAACTTGCATTCGATGTACGCATCTATGGCGAACAGCTAGAGACTATCCCGCAAGACCTCTACATTCCCCCTGATGCGCTTGAGGTCTATTTAGAGGCTTTTGAAGGCCCGTTGGATTTGCTGCTGTATCTGATACGCAAGCATAACCTTGATATTCTTGATATTCCCATGGCGCAGTTGACCAAGCAATACATGGATTACGTCGAGAAAATGCGCGAAAACAAGCTGGAGTTGGCGGCAGAATACTTACTGATGTCGGCCATGCTGATCGAGATCAAGTCGCGCATGCTGCTGCCCAAGCCGGAAAGCATAGAGCAAGAAGAAGACCCACGTGCTGAATTGGTGCGTCGCTTGATGGAGTATGAGGCGATCAAGCTGGCTGCCGAGCGCCTGGATACCTTGCCCGTGGCAGGTCGGGAAATCCAGGTGGCACGAGCCTATTATGAGCACATTGCTGACACAAGCTGGCCGGAGGTCAGTTTCGATGAGCTGATGGCGGCTTGGCAATCGGTGCTGAAGCGTGCCAGCCATTTTCAGCACCACAAAGTTGGCCGGGCCGAACTTTCAGTACGCGAGCATATGAGCTTGGTATTGCGCCGTTTGCAGCAGGAATCACTACTGGAGTTTACGGCGCTCTTTGATGTTGTACATGATGGACTACCCAAGCTAGTGGTGTTTTTTCTCGCCATTCTTGAGTTGGCGCGTGAGGGTCTAGTGCGTATTACGCAGCAGCAAGCTTTCAGCCCGATTTATTTGCAGGCAGCCGATGTGCCATTGATGAGCGCCAATTAAGCCATGAGTGAAGCGCAAAGTATTCATGAAATGAAGCAAGTGCTGGAGGCAGTGCTGCTGACGGCGGGTGAGCCTCTTTCTCTGGAGGTGCTGTTGCGTCCTTTCGAGGGCCGCATGGAACGTGCCACCTTGCGTATGCTGTTGGATGAACTGCGTCAGGAGTGGCAGGGGCGCAGTATGGAGCTGGTCCAGGTTGCCAGCGGCTGGCGCTTCCAGGCGCGTGCTGATCTTGCGCCATTCATCGCTCGCCTCAGTCCTGAGCGCCCCATGCGCTATTCGCGCGCGGCACTGGAAACACTCGCAATTATTGCCTACCGTCAGCCGGTGACGCGTGGTGATATTGAAGAAATCCGTGGTGTGGCGGTCAACCCCAATATCATGCGCCAGTTTATTGAGCGCAACTGGATTGATGTTGTCGGGCAGCGCGACGTGCCTGGGCGGCCTTCGCTTTACGCCACGACCAAGACTTTTCTCGATGATCTTGGCTTGCGCTCCTTGTCCGAGTTACCGCCTATCCAGCATTTTATCCAGCAAGAAATTCCACTCGATATTGCTTAATATGAACTAGCCGGGCGGAATAGGGGTGCTCTGGCTTATAATATAGGCAATATTCTCAAGGTTGACCTCATGGCCCGTCCGTTCAAGCAACAACGCAATCCCCGCAATACCTCTCCTGCCAAGCCTGTGGCGGTTGATCCTGATGCCGTGCCACAAAGGCTACATAAACTATTGGCGTTGGCGGGGTTCGGCTCGCGTCGCGAAATGGAAAATCTGGTTGCCAGCGGGCGTATCACCATCAATGGCAAGACTGCCGAGGTGGGTGCCAGTGTAGTGCCTAGCGATGTAGTACGACTGGATAGCCGTCCATTGCATCTGCCATTCGAGCCTGAGTTGCCGCAGGTTTTGCTTTATCACAAGCCAGAAGGCGAAATCGTGAGCCAGGATGACCCTGAAAAGCGTGCTTCCGTATTTGATAAATTGCCGCGCATCCGCAATGGCAAATGGATCGCGATTGGCCGTCTAGACATGAACACCTCCGGCTTGTTGATTTTTACCACTTCAGGCGAGTTGGCAAACCGCTTTATGCATCCGCGTTATGAGGTGGAACGTGAGTACGCCGTGCGTATTTTCGGTGAGTTGACCGATGGCGAGATGGCACAGCTTACCTATGGCATTGAGCTGGATGATGGCCCAGCCAATTTTGACAGCATCCGCGCGCAAGGCGGCGAGGGTGCCAACCACTGGTATGAAGTGATTCTGCGCGAAGGTCGCAACCGTGAAGTGCGACGCTTGTTCGAGGCGTTCCAGAAGCCGGTGAGTCGTTTGATTCGCGTTCGCTTTGGACCAGTAAATTTGCCACCACGCCTCAAGCGTGGGCAAATGCTGCATTTGGGCGTAAAAGAAGTCACTGGCTTAATGGAGTGGGCAGAGCTTGCTGTCCCTAAAGGCCCACCGCGTCAGCTTTCCGCTCGAGAGAAGGAAAAACTAGGCTCGGTCTTCACGCCCAAGGCAAAAAAATCACGCTTTGATGCTGAGGCAGGCCTGGAAAGTCGTGGCCCTAGACGAGTCACGAAAACCCGAGAAGAGGGAATGCGTCAGGATATAGAAAAGCAGCAATCGGGACGCCGCGCACGTTCTTCCCAGGCTGCTGAGCCAGCTGAGATGCAGCGTCCTGCCAGGCAGCCCAAGCAGGCAACCAAACCAGCACGCAAACCTGCCAATCGCCGTATTAGGCAAGCTACAGATATATCAGCATCTAGTAAAATACGACGCAGTAAAAAGAGCTAGTTGAGTGTTAACTTGTATTGTTTATAGTTTGAATCTCAGTGGAATTTGCTGGGAATCTGCTGCATAGTGCAAGTTGGGATTGGTAACTGTGATATTCAAATCATGAACAAGAAAAATCTCTCTGAAAGAGATATTTGCACCAAGTTCATCACGCCGGCTCTGGAAAAATCCGGATGGGACGTTCTAACGCAGGTACGCGAAGAGTTCCTGTTGACCAAGGGGCGTATCATCGTGCGCGGCAAACTGCACACGCGTGGTCAGCACAAGCGCGCCGACTATGTGCTGTTCCACAAGCCCAACCTGCCCATTGCCGTCATCGAAGCCAAGGACAACAAGCATGCAATCGGCTCTGGCATGCAACAGGCCCTCGGCTATGCCGAAATGCTGCAAGTGCCTTTCGTGTTCAGTAGCAATGGAGATGGCTTCCTGTTCCACAACAAGATCGCCAAGGACGGTGTTATCGAGCGCGAACTGAGCCTGGATGAATTCCCCAGTGCCGATACGCTGTGGCAATGGTGGGCAGAGCATCAGGGGCTGAGCACGCAGCAACAGGCCCTGGTAGCCCAGGACTACTACAGCGATGGCAGCAACAAGACGCCCCGTTACTACCAATTACTCGCCATCAACAAGACCATCGAGGCGATTGCCAAAGAGCAGAAGCGCATTCTGCTGGTGATGGCCACGGGCACAGGCAAGACCTATACCGCCTTCCAGATCATCTGGCGGCTGTGGAAGTCGCGGGCCAAGAAACGCATCCTGTTCCTAGCTGACCGCAACATTCTGGTCGATCAGACCATGACCAACGACTTCAAGCCGTTCGGCGCAGCGATGACCAAGATCCAGAAGCGGCAGGCCAATAAGTCCTATGAAATCTACCTGTCGCTTTACCAGGCCGTCACAGGTAACGAAGAAGAACGGAACATCTACAAGCAGTTCAGCCCGGAATTCTTCGATCTGATCGTGATCGACGAATGCCACCGGGGCAGCGCCGCCGAAGATTCGGCCTGGCGCGAGATTCTGACGTATTTTCACTCCGCCACACAGATCGGCCTGACCGCGACGCCCAAGGAAACCAAGGACGTATCCAACATCGACTACTTCGGCGAGCCCATTTACACCTACTCGCTACGCCAGGGCATCGATGATGGCTTTCTGGCACCCTACAAGGTGGTGCGTATCGACCTGGATAAAGACCTGACCGGCTGGCGTCCCGACAAGGGCATGCTCGACAAGCACGGCAACGAGATCGAAGACCGTATCTACAACCAGCGCGATTTCGACAAGACGCTGGTGCTGGAACAGCGCACGCGCGTGGTGGCGCGCAAGATCAGTGAATACCTGAAAGCCAGCAATCGCTTCGACAAGACCATCGTCTTCTGCGACAACATCGACCATGCCGAGCGCATGCGCCAGGCGCTGGTCAATGAAAATGCCGACTTGGTAGCGCAGAACCACCGCTATGTCGTGCGCATCACCGGCGACAACGAAGAAGGCAAGATGGAGTTGGACAACTTCATCTTCCCGGAAAGCAAATACCCCGTCATCGCGACCACTTCCAAGCTGATGACCACGGGCGTCGATGCCCAGACCTGCAAGCTCATCGTGCTGGATCAGCGCATCCAGTCCATGACTGAATTCAAACAGATTATCGGTCGCGGAACGCGCATCAACGAAGACTTCGACAAGTACTGGTTCACCATCCTCGACTTCAAGAAAGCGACCGAACTGTTCGCCGATCCGGCTTTCGACGGCGATCCCGTGCAAATCTATGAGCCAGGCCCAGGCGAGCCACCGCTTCCTCCTGATGAGGAAGGTGAGGAGACGTCGCCTGACGATGAACTCACCTATCCCACGCCTGACGACAACCCCACGTCCCCCGGCGGCGTAGCCGAACCGCTGCCAGGCGAGGAAGGCAGCAGCGTGCGCCGTTACGTTGTCGCCAATGTCGAGGTCAAGATGGTGGCCGAGCGGGTGCAGTACTTCGACGCCAGCGGCAAACTGATCACCGAGTCCCTGAAGGACTACACCCGCAACACCCTGGCCAAGGAGTTCGCATCGCTCGACGAATTCCTGCGCCATTGGAGCAAGGCCGAGAAGAAGCAGGCCATCATCGACGAGCTGGCCCATCAAGGCATCTTCTTCGAGGCTTTGGCCGACGAGGTGGACAAGCAAGCCGGCAAGGATTTCGACCCCTTCGATCTGCTGTGCCACGTGGCCTGGGATCAACCCCCTCTCACGCGCAAGGAGCGGGCCGAGCAGGTCAAGAGGCGCCATTACTTCGCCAAGTACGGCGAGCAGGCGCAGAAGGTACTCGAAGCCCTGCTCGACAAGTATGCCGACGAAGGCGTGGCCGCCATCGAGGAAACGCAAATCCTCGCCATCGCTCCCTTCAACCGCTTGGGCACACCGATCGAACTGGTACGTGCCTTTGGCGGCAAGACCCAATACCAACAGGCCGTTGGCGAGCTCGAGCGTGAGCTCTACCGCGCCTGACCAGAACTAGTCCCAGGAAGTATTCATGTCACTCGCAACTCTTATCAAAGCCATCCAGGACATCATGCGCAAGGATGTCGGCGTCGATGGCGACGCCCAGCGCATCAGCCAGATCTGCTGGCTGTTGTTCCTGAAAATCTTCGACGACAAGGAACAGGAGTGGGAACTGACCCAGTCCAGCTACCGTTCGCCGCTGCAAAGCCGCTTTCGCTGGAGCAACTGGGCCAAGGATCCGGAAGGCATGACCGGCGAAGAGCTGATCGACTTCGTCAACAATGACCTCTTTCCTGCCTTGAAACAGCTTGCCACTAAGGCGGGCGTGTCCGCGCAAGGCCGGGTGATCGGCTCGGTGTTCGAGGATGCCTACAACTACATGAAGTCCGGCACGCTGCTGCGCCAGGTGATCAACACCATCGAAGAAGACGTGGATTTCAACTCGTCCAGCGATCGGCACCTGTTCAACGATATCTACGAGAAAATCCTTGCCGACCTGCAGTCGGCCGGCAACGCTGGCGAGTACTACACCCCGCGCGCGGTCACGCAGTTCATGGTCGATATCCTCGACCCAAAACTTGGCGAAAGCATCCTCGATCCGGCCTGCCGCACATGCTCGCCATGACCAACATGATGCTGCACGGCATCGACGTGCCTACCCGGATCCGCCACGACAACACGCTCTCTCGCCCCTTCAAGGACTATGGCCCGCGCGACCGGGTGGACATCATCATTACCAACCCACCGTTCGGCGGGATGGAAGAGGATGGCATCGAGAAGAACTTTCTTGCCAAGCACCAGACCCGCGAGACCGCCGACCTGTTCATGGCGCTGATCATGCACCTGCTCAGGCACGACACGGGCCGCGCTGCGGTGGTGTTGCCGGATGGCTTCCTGTTCGGCGAGGGGGTGAAGACTACGCTCAAGCGTGAACTGCTGGAAGAGTTCAACCTGCACACCGTTGTGCGCTTGCCCAAGGGCGTGTTCGCCCCTTACACCAGCATCGCCACCAACATCCTGTTCTTCGAGAAGGGCGGGCCCACCAAGGACGTATGGTTCTTCGAGCATCCCTACCCGGCAGGCTACAAGAGCTACTCGCGCTCCAAGCCGCTGACCATTGAGGAATTCGATCTTGAGAAAACCTGGTGGGGCGGCTCGCAGCGTAAGGGGCGCAAGACCACCGAGCATGCCTGGAAAGTCTCTGCCAAGGATCTGGCTGCTCGCAACTACAACCTGGACTGCAAGAACCCGCACGAGGTGGCCGTCGAACTCGGTGATCCGGACGAACTGATGGCCGAATACCAGGACATCACCCGCCAGTTACAAGCTGCTCAGCAAGCACTGAAAACCGAACTGCTGGCCGCACTCAAGGCCACCAGCGGGGAGGCGGAATGAGCGACAAGCCCGTGTCCCTCGTTCCAGCGCCGGAAGGTTACGCCAACTGGTTGGGCGCGCTGAAGAACCGCATCCACAGTGCCCAGCAGCGGGCCGCGCTGGCCGTCAACCGCGAACTGGTGCTGCTCTACTGGCAGATTGGCCGTGACATCCTGCAACGGCAGGCCGAGCAGGGCTGGGGGGCCAAGATCATCGAGCGGCTGGCGCACGATCTCAGGACAGCCTTCCCCGAGATGAAGGGCTTTTCCCGTGCCAACCTGATGTACATGCGCTCCTTCGCCGACGCCTGGCCGGACGCGGCAATTGTCCAACAGGCTGTTGGACAATTGCCCTGGGGCCACAACCTGGTGCTGCTGGCCAGACTGAAGCAACCCGAACAACGCCTGGCCTATGCCCAGCGCGCCGTGGAACACGGCTGGTCTCGCGCCACACTGGAAATCCATATCGAATCCCGCCTGCTGGAGCGGGAAGGCCAGGCGATCACCAACTTCGCCGACCGTCTCCCCGCGCCGGGAACCGATCTGGCTCGGCAAGCCCTCAAGGATCCCTACCTGTTCGACTTCCTGGATGTTGGCCAGGAAGCCAACGAACGGGAAATCGAGTCAGCGCTGGTCAAGCACATCACCCAGTTCCTGCTGGAGCTGGGTGCGGGCTTCGCCTTCGTAGGCCGTCAGTTTCATCTGGAAGTGGCCGATGACGACTTCTACATCGACCTGCTGTTCTACCACCTCAAGCTGCGCTGCTACGTGGTCATCGAACTGAAAGCCGAGAAGTTCAAACCAGAACACCTCGGTCAGTTGAGCTTCTACCTCACCGCCGTGGATATGCAGGTCAAGGCCGAACAGGACAATCCCACCATCGGCCTGTTGCTCTGCAAGAGCAAAAACACCGTGGTGGCCGAATACGCATTGCGCGACAAGACCCAGCCCATCGGCGTAGCGGAATACCAATTGATCGAATCCCTGCCTGAAGAACTGCAAACCAGCCTGCCCAGCATCGAACAGATCGAGCGTGAACTGGGGGGCGAGCATGAATAAACACACCGCTGAACTACTGGAAAAGCATTTCGATACCGCCTTTGCCGCACCCGATGGCATCAAGAAACTCCGCGAGCTGATCCTGACGCTGGCCATGCAGGGCAAGCTGGTTCCTCAAGACTCGAACGAGCAACCCGCCGGTGAACTGCTGAAAGAAATTGAGGCTGAGAAACAGCGGCTGGTGAAGGCGGGCACGATCAAGAAACCCAAGCCCTCGCCGCCGGTGACGGAGCAGGAGAAGCCTTACGCACTGCCGATGGCGTGGAAGTGGGTGCGTTTTGGAGAAATTGCCCAGCATAACTCTGGCAAAACTCTTGATGGCGGTAGAAATACTGGACTTCCGAGGAGATACATCACTACATCGAATGTTTATTGGGGAAAATTTCAGCTCAATAACGTCCGGGAAATGCTAATTCGTGAAGACGAGCTAGATAAATGCTCGGCACGAAAAGGAGACTTGCTCATCTGTGAAGGTGGAGAAGCGGGACGCGCCGCTGTCTGGGAGCTACCTGAAGAAATTTGTTTCCAGAACCACGTGCATCGTGCCCGGCTATACAAAGACGTTAATCCATATTTTGCTTATCGATTCTTCGAGAAGATTAACGCTAGCGGGGAAATAAATAAGTATAGAAAAGGGGTTGGAATATCAAATATGTCGAGCAAGGCACTTGCCTCGATTGCCTTTCCCCTGCCTCCAACCTCGGAGCAACACCGCATCATCGCCAAAATCGACGAACTGATGGCGCGTTGTGATGAACTGGAAAAACTGCGTACTGCACAGCAGGGAGCGCGCTTGACCGTTCATGCCGCAGCCATCAAGCAACTGCTGAACATCGCCGAACCGGATCAGCACCAACGCGCCCAGGCCTTCCTCGCCGAACACTTCGACGAGCTCTACGCCGTCAAGGAAAACGTCGCCGAATTGCGCAAGGCCATCCTGCAACTGGCGGTGATGGGCAAGCTCGTCCCGCAAAATCCGGACGACCAGCCCGCTAGCGCGCTGCTGAAAGAAATCGAAGCCGAGAAGCAGCGGCTGGTGAAGGAAGGCAAGATCAGGAAGCTTAAACCCTTGCCACCGATCAAACCAGAAGAAGTACCGTATGCGCTACCCCAGGGTTGGGAATGGGTGAGGTTGGGTGATATTGGTTATACAAACATTGGCTTAACCTACTCACCAGCGGATGTTTCCGAGACAGGCATTCCAGTCCTTCGATCAAACAATATCAAAAATGGAAAGCTCGACCTGTCTGATTTGAAACGTGTCCAGATGCAAGTTAAGGAATCAACGCTAGTTCATGATGGTGATCTGCTGATCTGCGCGCGAAACGGCAGCAAGGCACTGGTCGGAAAGACAGCGCTAATTGCCGATCTCACTGAGCCAATGGCTTTTGGTGCCTTTATGGCAATTTTTCGAAGTCGCTTCAATCCGTACTTGCTTCACTTCATCAACTCACCGCTATTTCGGAAAATGATTGATGAGGTCAATACGATGACCATCAACCAAATCACACAGGACAATCTTCGCTCTACCATTTCCCCATTGCCTCCACTCGCTGCGCAACGCCAAATCGTCGCCAAAATCGAGCAACTAATGAAATTATGTGATTCGCTGAATCGAAAAATCGATGCGACAACCACCAAACAAACCGAATTTCTGAATTTTCTGGTTCATGCGCAATTGCAAAAGTATCGCACTGAGCAAACACAGCAAGCATCGCATTCAAAAGCTGAAGTCATTGATCTGGCTACCTACCGGGCCAGTATCGGCTGCTATGCGTTCAGCAAGCTCGCCAACGCCCAATACTTCGGCCGAACTGCTGCCGCCAAGGTGATATACCTGGCGCAAGCCTACGTAGGCTTGGAACTGGATCTGAAACCCGAGCGTGAAGCTGCCGGGCCACTGGATGCCTGGATTTATGATTTCGAGCGGCAAGGTCAAGAGCGGAGCTGGTTCGAGGTCAATGAAAAGACCTTGGCCAACGGCAGGAAAAAGACGGAATACCGCTGCTTGTCGGCGTTGTCGGAGCCCGCGGCCAAAGCCGAAGTCCTGATGACGCCCGGCCAGAGGACTGAATTTGACCGTCTGATCTACGCCCTGGCAGGCAAGAAGACCGAAGAAGTCGAGATCATCGCCACACTTTTCGCGGTCTGGAACGATTTTCTGATCGATGGTGTTCAACCGACGGATGCGCAGATCATCTCCGATGTTCGTGAAAACTGGCATGAGCGAAAAGCAAGATTTACATCAGATGCGCTGAGTCAATGGCTTGAATGGCTTCGTATGCACCAGTTTGTACCTCAGGGTAGGTTGCCAAGAACCATACAGCAAGGTCAATTTGGTTTTGGAGTACACAAAGCAAGCATGACTTAAATTTTAGCCTGGTTGTAGCGGTAAACCATGGTCAAGTGGGGATGGTATTCAAAACAACAGTAGGTCGATTGCCAGCAAAGTGCCTGCGGCAGCAACGGCGATCGACAATACTGAGGATAGCCAGGGCAGGGCCATCTGAGGAACATCTTCAGGTGGCAGTGTCTGCACGTAACGGCGGTGATTGTATTGCGCGCAGAGTATGACCGCGGCACCACTTAACACCAGGACCAAGCCTAGCAGGTCAGAGAGCCAGCGATGCGAGTTGAGGTGTTCAACTTGACCAGGTGACAGCAATGTCAGGAATAGCCCGAACCTTGCTACGACAAAACCAAGTGCCATGAGGGTCAGGCCAGAGCGCAACCATGCCAGCAATGTGCGTTCGGCGGCGAAGAATACTCTGGGGTCTGACATGGGGGGGTAAGCGTCCTAGGGAAGTTGTTCTTTGGTGAGCAGGAAGACGAATTCATTGCCTGAGTCTACTTCCAGCCAGGTGAATGGTAGGTGAGGGTAGGCTTCCAGGAGGACATCACGGTTGTGGCCAATTTCCACGACCAATAAGCCATTGTCATTGAGATGTTTCTTCGCTTCACTCAACAAGGTGTGAGTGTGGTCCAGCCCTGCATCGCCGCTTCCTAGTGCAATCTGGGGCTCATTGCGATATTCCTGTGGTAGCAGCTCCATGGAGGGGCCATCTACATAAGGAGGGTTGCTGATGATCAGGTCGTAGGTCTTGCCTTCCAGCTTGCTGAACATATCGGATTGAATGGCGTTGATCTGGTCTTCCAGGCCGTAGTTACGGATATTGATGTTGGCTACCGCCAGGGCATCGGGTGAAATATCCACGACATCCACCTGTGCATTGGGGAAGGCGTTGGCCAGCAATACGCCCAGACAGCCGCTACCGGTGCAGATGTCTGCAGCGCTTTCTATCATTTCTGGGTATTCAATCCATGGGTTGAGGCCGTCCTCCAGCAGTTCTGCGATGAAGGAGCGCGGCACGATGACGCGTTCATCCACATAAAACTTGAAGCCCTTTAGCCATGCTTCATTTACCAAGTAAGCGGTTGGTGTGCGGTCTGTGATACGGCGGCGGATCAGCTCTTTCAAACGTGTACGTTCTGGCGGTAAGAGCCTGGAATCAAGGAAGTTTTCCAGAGTGTCATGCGGCAGATGCAGGGCAGACAAGATCAGCCATACGGCTTCGTCGTAGGCGTTGTCCGTGCCGTGGCCAAAAAAGATGCTGGATTCTTCAAAGCGGCTGACGGCAAAGCGTAACCAATCGCGAATAGTGTGAAGTTCTTCGGTAATGCCGGGAAATCTCATCATGACAGTAGCGCTTCCAGGGTGAGCTTGTATGCCTGTTGCAGGGGTTCTATGTCTGCAATAGCCACACATTCATTAAGTTTGTGGATAGTGGCATTGAGAGGGCCGAATTCAACGATTTGCTGTGCAATATCAGCGATGAATCGACCATCAGAAGTGCCGCCACTGGTGGAAAGTTCGGGTGTTACGCCAAATGCCTGCTCAATAGCCGCAGAAATGGCAGTGACCAGGGAGCCTTTTGGGGTCAGGAATGGTTTGCCAGAAAGCTCCCAGGCCAGGTCGTAGTCCAGTTGATGGCTGTCGAGGATGGCATGCACACGTTCCTTGAGGCTTTCTGCTGTGCTGGCGGTGGAGAACCTGAAGTTGAAGAGAATCTCGACTTCTCCGGGAACAACATTGGTAGCGCCTGTACCGCCATGAATATTGGATATCTGCCAGGAGGTAGGTGGAAAATATTCGTTGCCTTCATCCCATACTGTATCAGCCAGTGCCTTGATTGCAGGCGCAGCCATGTGGATAGGGTTTTTGACTAGATGGGGGTAGGCAATGTGCCCTTGTATACCCTTGACAATGAGCTTGCCCGAAAGCGAGCCACGGCGGCCATTCTTGATCATGTCGCCCACGACCTTGCTTGAGGTGGGTTCGCCCACAATGCAATAGTCAATCAGCTCGTTGCGTGTCTTGAGTGTTTCAACGACTTTGACGGTGCCATTGATGGCAATCCCTTCTTCATCTGAGGTGATGATGAGGCCAATCGAACCAGGATGATCTGGATGTGCTGCGACAAAATCTTCGATTGCAGTGATGAATGCGGCCAATGAGGTTTTCATGTCAGCAGCACCACGGCCATAGAGCATCCCATCTTTGATGGTGGGCTCAAAAGGCGGGGTATGCCATTGATCTACCGGTCCGGTAGGAACGACATCAGTATGTCCGGCAAATACCAGCAGTGGGCCGCTGTTGCCACGACGGGCATAGAAATTATCTACATCACCGAATCTCATGCGTTCAATCTTGAACCCCAAGGGTTCCAAGCGTGAAATCAAAAGCGCCTGGCAACCTTGGTCATCAGGCGTGACAGAGCGGCGGGAGATGAGGTCCTGGGCGAGTGCTAGTGTTCTGCTCATGTATTAAACAGCTTGGCATAAGCTGCCTCGGTAAAACCCAGATGCAGAATCTGCTCATCCTTAACCAGCACAGGGCGCTTGATGACGGAGGTTTTGTCATGCATGAGTGTGATGGCTGATGCGGGATCGGTAACTGCAGCTTTTTCTGCATCACTTAGTCCGCGCCAGGTCATGCCTGCGCGGTTGACTAGCTTTTCCCAGTCTACTTGGCCGAGCCACTGCTGGAGAGTTTCTTTGCTAATCCCGGATTTCTTGAAATCGTGAAATTCGTAAGTAATGCCGTGTTCGTCCAACCAGGTGCGTGCTTTCTTTACTGTATTACAGTTGGGAATACCGTAGAGCTTCATGAGTGTGCATCTTGAATGTAGTAGGTATGCGATATTTTACACTAGCGCGCAACAGAGAGGCTTTCTGCTGCGATGCTATATGCAGACCAGCTATTTTCTTCATGTTTGATTTTGCCGTACGGCACGGCTAGTTGGCTATCACGCAGGAACTCTGCCAATTGGGCCTGGTGTACGGGGTTCGCACAGAATGCTCCCTGTATTTCATTGCACTCAAGCGATAACAACACATTGCGTTCATCTTGGCTGGAGACATGCTCGGCGATGATTTTCACGTGGTGGGCATGAGCTAATTCGATAATTGCGCCGGCGATAGCACGCGCTTTCTGGTTAGTCAGGATATCTTGGGTAAAGCTGTGATCCAGCTTGAGTGCTTTTAGGTTGAGGTGTTGCATATATGGCAAGCTGGAAAAACGAGTGCCGAAATTTTCTAGACTGATGTTCAAGCTGATGGCAGGTAAGCGTTTGAGCAGGTCAACATAGTGCTCGGGTTGATGCATGAAGGCAGACTCTGCGATTTCCAGGATCAAGGCATCCGCGGGTAGGCTGAATTGATTCAGCCTTGCCACGATCTGCTGCTCAAGATTCGGATTGCGTACTTGACTAAGCATAAGTGGCAGGTAAATCGGCAGACGAATATCCTGCTGGCGCAGTGTCTGCGTCATGCGGTAGCTTGCCTCCAACACCCAGGTGTTGATGTCATCCATCAGTCCAATATTCTCTGCCATGGGGGCAAAAGTGGCTGCTGGGATAACGCCTTTGGTCGGGTGCAACCAGCGGGCATGAATTTCCAGGCCGGTGATGCTATTGCCGAGAATATCCATGCGTGGCTCGAAATAGAGCACGAACTCTTTATTGGCAATGGCGTGGCGTAGCTCCTGCTGTGTTTCCAGTAGGTCATATGAGGTAGGTTCCAGCCTGTCATCAAACAGGCGGAAGCCTTGATTGTCATTGGGCTTGACGCGGTGCATGGCTGCCTCGGCATAGGTCAGTAGGCGATCAGCATGACCATGCTTAGGGTAGAGCGAGAGTCCGGCTCTGACGTTCAACGCAACATCATGATGATCAACGCGGAATGTGGCATGCAATGATTGCATGATTCGCTCCATGACCGGCACAATGTCTTGCTCATGCTTGATGTCTTCAAATAGCACGAGAAACGCCTCATTGCCGTTATAAGCGGCCATATCACAGCCGCGAATAGTTTCCTGGATGCGCTTTGCAGCGGCACACAATATTTCATCGCTGATATGCTGCCCTAATTCCTCTTTGATTTGCTTGAGGTTGTCGAGATTGATAATTGCGACTGCTAGCGCGTTGCCTAGGCGCGTAGTGCGGCGGATACCAATATTGAGGTGATGCTGAAAGTAGCGATGGTTGGGTAATTGGGTCAGCGCATCCAGCATGCTCATGCGGCTTAGCTTATCCTGCGTGTCGGTACGCAGCCAGTTATCTTTATCACGATTACGCGTATCTATAATGGTGAGGATTGCTGTGAGCAGGATCAGGATGCAGATACCCACTGCGATGATTACTGAAAACAAGCCGGGTTGTAGTGTTGTGTTTGTACTTAAGGCCGCCTGAGGTGGAATACCGATGGCTGCCATGGCGGTGAAATGTGTGCAGGCAATGCCGCCACTCATCATCGTGGCGGCATAAAGGCGAGACCGCAATGTTGGATTTCTTGATTGATGGTCTGTATGGAACATAAATGCCAGTGCCACGATCGAAATAATGACGGCAATCCCTAGCGATAGCGCGAGCAAGGTTGTGTTGTAGGTGATCTCCGAAAACATCTGCATCGAGTGCATGCTGGTGTAATGCATGCCGCTAATACCCAGCCCCATGATAATACCGGCAGTCACGAGTGCTTGCAGTTTGAAACCAGGCCTGCTGGTAATGTCTAGTGCCAGCCAGGAGATACTGACGGCAATCAGCCATGACAATATGTTGTCATCAAAGAGAGAAGAGATGGGCGTGGATAATGACCAGGCGAGAATGCTGATGAAATGCATTGCCCACATCCCCGATCCCATTGCGATTGCACCAAGCGCCATCCACGCTTTGGATGAGGAGCCTTGACGATGCATAGCGTGGTTGGTGAACATGAACGCTACTAGCGATGAGATGAATGCAATCACAATCGAAAGTAGCACCAGTTTGTAATCGTAGCTGCCCGTCATGGTTATCCTGAACTGCCTGTAAAAATATGGACTTGATATTGATGTGGCAACTTTTGTGCCGCAGATAATCTTGAGGGCGTGTGGGCAGCTGATGTCTGGAGTGACCTGGTTTTTTTGTTTTAAAACATTGGGTTATTTTTTATAAGATAGGCCGATATATGAAGTGGCGGATAATAAAAAACCTGCCAAAAGGCAGGTTTTTGTTGGAGCTTCGACGCCAGTGTCAAAATATTGACACCAGTGAAAGAGGTTGGGGTTTAGATACCGCGTAGCAACTCGTTGATACCAACCTTGCCAAGCGTTTTTTGGCTACGGCCCGGCTTTGCCTTAACTCGGGCAATTGCCCGAATTAGCCTGCACCGAAAGACCTTGGGAACGTATGTTCAATTATTCTTTAAATTAAATGCCACGCAATAGTTCGTTGATGCCAACTTTACCCAAGGTCTTTTCATCGACTTTCTTGACGATGACGGCGCAGTAGAGACTATAGCTGCCATCCTTGGAAGGCAAGTTGCCGGAGACGACGACAGAGCCAGAAGGTACGCGGCCATAGGTTACTTCGCCGGTTTCGCGATCGTAAATCTTGGTGGATTGACCAATGTAAACGCCCATGGAAATCACGCAATTGTCTTCGACAATAACGCCTTCCACCACTTCGGAACGTGCGCCGATAAAGCAGTTGTCACCAATGATGGTGGGGCCGGCTTGCACAGGCTCAAGTACGCCGCCAATACCTACACCACCGGAAAGGTGTACGTTCTTACCAATTTGAGCGCAGGAGCCGACAGTTGCCCAAGTGTCTACCATGGTGCCTTCGCCAACGTAGGCACCGATATTGACGTAGGAAGGCATCAGGACTGCATTCTTGGCGATGTAGGAGCCACGACGTACGATAGCGTTAGGCACGACACGGAAGCCACCTGCCTTGAAGTCGGCTTCGGTATAGTTGGCAAACTTTGGCGGGACTTTGTCAAAGTACTTGGTGACGCCGTCATCCAGCAATACATTGTCTTCCAGGCGGAAGGAGAGCAGCACGGCCTTCTTGATCCATTGATGGGTGACCCAGTTCTGGCCGTCTGTGCGTTCTGCCACACGAAGCTTGCCGCTGTCGAGATCGGCAAGCACGCTGAATACGGCTTCCTTGATTTCTGCACTGGCAGTGGCTGGGGTAATCTCGGCACGACGCTCGAACGCGTCTTCAATAATGGTTTGCAAATTGCTCATCTAAGATTCCTAGGAGTCGCTTCAGATAAAACCGTCATTTTACCTGAAAACGCCCCCCAGGATGGGGAGCTACCACGATTTAGCGAAAGGCAAGCGATTGAATTGCCTTATTTACCTTGTTTCTTGGCTTGTTCATACAGTGGCATCACGGAGGGAATCAGGCGCTTGATATCGGCCATGCGTGATTCATCCGAAGGGTGTGTGCTGAGGATTTCAGGTGGCTTATCACCACCGACAGCACTCATTTTTTGCCACAACGTCAATGCAGCATTCGGGTTATAGCCAGCACGGGCAGCCAGTTCAAGGCCAATCTGGTCAGCTTCATGTTCTGCGGTGCGGCTATTCGGGAGGGTGAGTGCCACGGCTGCGACGGTGCCGCCAAGTGCCAGCGCCTGCACGGCATTGTCCGCATTCTTGGTGCTGAGGCCAACGACGGCTGCCAAGCCTAGCAATCCATACTGCTGGGCCTTGGCGCGTGACATGCGCTCGCGTACATGCTCGCGCAGGGCGTGGGCGATTTCGTGACCCATGACGGCAGCGAGTTCGTCATCGGTAGGTTTGATCTGATCAATCAAGCCTGTATATACCATGATCTTGCCGCCTGCCATGCAGTAGGCGTTGATCTCTTTGCTTTCCTGCACATTCACTTCCCATTTCCAACTTGGGGCATCAGAACGGAACACGCCGACATGGGCGATCAGCTTGTCAGCGATAGCGCGGACACGTTTGGTTTCTGCACTATCTGTGTTGAGGAGCTTCTTGGCTTGTGCATCCTTGACGGTTTGCTGGTAAGCCAGGGCGGATTGCTCCACGGCTTCTTGCTCGGACACAAGGCCAACATATTGTTTGCGATCGACACCGACATTGCCTTTATTTGTCGTGCTCACCGTGGTGCAACTAGTGAGCTGAGCCAGAACCAGAGCGATCAGGGTAAGTTTGATGGATTTTTTCATGTGAACAGCCTTTGTTAAAACCTGATAACAACCGTATTAGGCGCCATTCTAGACCGGGCCATATGAGCCGACAATCTTTCTCAAGTGTCGTCAGGTCAAAGAGTGACTTGAGTACCTAGTTCAATCACGCGGTTTGGCGGTAGCTTGAATTGGTTGGTAATACTGTCGGCATTGCGGAACATGCCGACAAACAGTTTGTTGCGCCAGTAAGCCATGCCAGAGCTTCGGTTGACAAAGAGGGTTTCCTTACCAATGAAAAACGAAGTTTCCATGGTATCGAGTTCCAGGCCGAGTTGTTTGGTCAGTTCCAGGTCGCCTGGCAGGTCAGGATCATCCTTGAAGCCATAGTTGACAGTAATGCGGTAGAAACCGTGGCGTAGCTCTTCCAGCCCCAGGCGACTGCGTTCTTCAATATAGGGCACATCTGCAATATTGACAGTGAGCAAGATATTGCGCTCATGCAATATTTTGTTGTGCTTGAGGTTGTGAAGCATGGCATGGGGAACCCCATGGGGATTCGGCGTCATGAAAATGCCAGTGCCATGCACGCGTTGTGGTGGGTGTGCACCAATGGCATCAATGAAAGGTTCCAGTAACATGGCTTCATCGCGTAGGCGCTCGAGTAACAGCCCACGTCCGCTTTTCCATGTGGTCATCAAGGTAAAAATGACAATACCGATCAGGATAGGCACCCAGCCGCCATCGGGAATTTTCAGGATGTTGGCACTGAAGAAAGCGAGGTCAATGATGAGGAATATGCTGATGAGTGCAATCGTGCGTGGCCAGCTCCAGCGCCAGATGCCATGGAACACGATCCCTGCCAATAGTGTGGTGAACAGCATGTTGCCTGTCACTGCGATGCCATAGGCGGCAGCGAGGTCACCAGATGAGCCGAAGCCAACAACGAGCGCCATGACTGCGATCATCAGGCTCCAGTTGATATAAGGCATATAGATCTGGCCTTTTTGCTGCTCGGAAGTGTGCAGGATGCGCATGCGCGGCAAATAACCCAATTGCAAGGCCTGTGCCGAGATGGAAAAAGCACCTGATATGACAGCCTGCGACGCGATGACGGTGGCAAGTGTTGCCAGGGTGATCAATGGATACAGCATCCATTCTGGCGCCATCAGGTAGAAAGGGTTCTTGATTGCTTCTGCATCATGCAGCACCAGTGCGCCTTGCCCAAAATAGTTCAGTATCAAAGCAGGCAGGACGAAGCCAAACCAGGCGTAGCGAATAGGCTTGGGGCCAAAGTGGCCCATGTCGGCATATAGTGCCTCTACGCCGGTGACAGCCAATACTACTGAGCCTAGCGCAACGAAGGCGACCCATGGGGCATGGATGAAGAACTGGATGGCATACAGCGGGTTGAGGGCTTCCAGTACTCTGGGTTCATGCATGATATTGGCGACGCCGAGTGCGGCCAGGGTGCCAAACCACAACAACATGACAGGTCCGAATAGTGCCCCTGCCACCGCGGTGCCCTTGCTTTGTAGCCAGAACAAGGCGAACAGTACCGCCAATGTGATGGGGACGATGAATTGATCCAGTCCTGGAGCTGCAACCTCCATGCCTTCCACCGCCGATAACACTGAGATGGCTGGAGTGATCATGCCGTCGGCATAGAACATGCAGGCGCCAATGATGCCTGCATACATCACCAGCCGTTTGCGCTCGCCCTTGATATTCCGGCTTGCCAAGGCAAGCAGCGCCATGATGCCGCCTTCGCCATTGTTATCAGCGCGCATGACGAACACGGTGTATTTCAGCGAAACCACCATGATGAACGACCATAAAATCAAGGCCAGAATGCCAAAGACATTGTCATGCGTGAGCGGCACTGGGTGCGGACTCACGGCGAAGACTTCTTTCATGGTGTACAGCGGGCTGGTACCGATGTCGCCGAAGACCACGCCTAGTGCTGCGAGAGCCAGGAGTGGGAGGGCGGGTTTGGTGTTGCTTGTAGCTTGCATAGGGCAGGCTCAGTGAAAAATTTTCGCCATTCTACGCGCCTTGCACAGGCTTAGATAGCACATGTAAGTCCATGGTCTGCTAAGGGATTTACTTTTTTAGTGGACGGGCACGCAGGGCGGCGGCATACGCCAGGCGCGCCCAATAAATCGCTTGTTCTGGCTCCTCGAGCATGTCAGCTGGGGCTTGATAATAAGACATCGTGACTTCCTTGCCTTGCTTTACATAGCAAAATGCGGGTAAGCCCAGTTGTGTGAATTCACCGCGGTTTTGATCATCTGCCTTGAGGTAGAGCGTATCGTCGGCAATCAGTGCAAACATGAGTCCTTGATGATAAATACCATAGCCACCAAACATACGTTTGGCTTGGATAGGCCCAAAGTCTCGCAGTAGTTCTTGCAGATAGTCGGTAAATTCACTCATGTTAGCGAGGGAGGATGTCGCGAATGTCAGCCTCTACGCTGCCCTTACCCAGCGTGAGCTTGACCGTGTCACCAATCGAAAGCTGTGCGCTGTCTTGCACCAGTTCGCCGTTGAGCTTTTCAACCAAGGCATAACCACGCTGCAATACCGCGCTCGGGTTCAGGTGGGCCAGGCTTTGCTGCGCGGCTTGCAAGTGCTGATGTTGTTTCTGTAGTTGCCGCGTCATGGCTTGCATGAGGCGCAGGCGTAATTGTGCGAGGTGTTGCTGCTTGTGTGCGACCTGCTGCATGGGAGAGAGCAGGCGACGGCTGAGGTAATCAAGCTGCTGACTACGCTGTTGCATGCGGTTTTGCATACTGCGTGCCAGGCGCTCGCGGCTTTGCTGCAGATTGCGTAACAAGCTGTTGCGATCTGGCGTGGCGAGTTCGGCAGCGGCTGTTGGCGTGGGTGCCCGTACATCGGCAACAAAATCTGCGATCGTGAAATCAGTTTCGTGCCCCACGGCGCTGATCACGGGCAGGCTACAGGTATGGATGGCGCGGGCGACGATTTCCTCATTGAACTGCCATAAATCCTCGATACTGCCTCCACCGCGACAGACGATCAGCACATCGCATTCCGCCCGCTGGTCGGCCGTGCGTATGGCTGAGGCAATCTGGTTGGCTGCTCCCTTACCCTGCACCGGGGTCGGGTAAATCACAATATGCACCGAAGGCATACGGCGGCGCAGCGTGGTGAGCACATCGCGCAAGGCGGCAGCATCAGGCGAGGTCACAATCCCGATTGTGCGAGGATGTGTGGGAATAGCAATCTTATGCTCGGCGGCGAACAAGCCTTCTGTGGCAAGCTGTTGCTTGAGTTTTTCATAGGCCTCGAACAGGTTGCCTAGTCCGGCACGCTGCAGGAATTCGATGGTGAGCTGGAAGTCACCACGTGCTTCGTAGAGCGTGACCACGGCCCTAGCCTCAACTTTGTCACCTTCTCGCGGAACCCAGTCCAGGTAGGCATTACGGCCACGGAACATCACGCAACGCACCTGCGCACCCTGGTCCTTGAGCGAAAAATACCAATGCCCCGAGGCGGCACGCGTGAGGTTGGAAATTTCACCGCTGATCCAGAACAAGGGAAAGCTTTGTTCTAGTACTTCACGCGCCATGCGGTTGAGTTCGGTGACGCTGAGGATGCGTTGGGGGTCTGCCATATGGGGCTTACTATCGGCTTTGCCCGGGGCTTGCAGCCTGGATTGGTGCTAACCGGGGTGTATCCGTTACAATTGCGGGACTTCTATTATAAGTGCTGAGGCTTTGTTTATGTGCAATAAGCTGTTTGCTGGGCGTCGTGGCTACTTTCTTGGCTTTATCACCAGTTTTGGCCTGGTGGCATTGGCCTTGATCATCCAACAGCAATACAACCTGGAGCCTTGTCCGCTGTGTATTTCCCAGCGTATTGCCTTTATGGCGCTGGGCTTATTGTTCCTGATTGCCGCCTTGCACAACCCAGGTGGCCTGGGACGCAAGGTCTATGGCTTATTGCATGTAGTGGCTGCGGTCACCGGCATTGGCATTGCAGCGCGTCATATCTGGATTCAGGCTAACCCCGACAAAGTCATGGCAGAATGCGGCGCGGGCTTTGATTACATCATGGAAACCTTCCCGCTGAAAAAAGCGCTGGATTTGATCTTCAAGGGTACGGGTGAATGCTCGGCCATAGACTGGACATTGTTCGGCCTCACCATTCCCCAGCTTTCCCTGATTGCCTTCGCTGGCTTAGCTGTGTTTGCTATCCTGCTCGCATTCGGCAAGAAGGCCTGATTCTGAACTCCCGGTAGGCCTTGGCCTGCCTCGTAATCGATTGAAATTAAATGTATAAAACCCTGGATGATTTTGTAGGAAACACCCCGCTGGTCAAGCTGCAACGCATGGCTGGCAAGACCAGTAACACCATCTTGCTCAAGCTGGAAGGCAATAATCCTGCTGGCTCGGTCAAGGACAGGCCCGCTCTTTCCATGATCAAGCGTGCTGAAGCACGCGGCGACATCAAGCCCGGCGATACCCTGATTGAAGCCACCTCCGGTAACACCGGCATTGCACTCGCCATGGTCGCCGCCATGCGCGGCTACAAAATGGTGCTGGTGATGCCGGATAACCAGAGCATTGAACGTCGCCAGAGCATGAAAGCCTACGGTGCCGAGCTGGTGCTGACCCCGCGTGATGGTGGCATGGAGCTGGCACGCGATGTGGCGACCAAGCTACAGGCAGAGGGCGAGGGCATCGTGCTTGACCAATTCGGCAACCCCGATAACCCCCTGGCGCATTACGAAGGCACCGGCCCAGAAATCTGGCGCGATACCCAAGGCAAAGTCACCCACTTCGTCTCCAGCATGGGTACCACTGGCACTATCATGGGCACCTCGCGTTACCTCAAGGAACAAAATCCTGATATCCGCATCGTCGGCGTGCAGCCAGAAGAAGGCGCGCAAATTCCCGGTATTCGCAAATGGCCAGAAGAATACCTTCCCACGATTTACGACGCCAAACGTGTGGATGAACTGATTTACGTTAGTCAGCAACATGCCGAGAAAACTACTCTCAAGCTGGCAACAGAAGAGGGCATCTTTGCTGGCATCTCCTCCGGTGGTGCGCTGTACGCTGCATTGCAATTATCCAAGCGCGTCGAGAATGCCGTGATTGTGACGATTGTGTGCGATCGGGGTGATCGGTATCTGTCGACCGGGGTGTTTCCTGCGTAATATAAAGAGCTGGCTCTTTATATCATCAATCGTTTTGATGCTTTGAAAGCGTAGACAGAATAGGGCTGTAGGCATGGGTGTCCGTGTGCAATGCCCCGCTAGACTAATCGTGAAAGCCCGGCCCGTTGGCCAGCTCGTAATGCAGCACAGTCGGAAAGGGATCGTAGAAGTGATGCAATAGCTGGCGCCATTCTTGATATTGCTCTGATTGACGAAAGCCCACTTCGTGGTGTGTAACCGACTCCCAGCGCACCAACAGCATGTAGTGGCTTGGTTGTTCAATGCAGCGCTGGAGTGCATGCCCTAAATACCCCGGCATGGACGATATGATCGCTTGTGCTGTGTTGAATGCAGTCTCGAATTCAACCGTTAGTTCTGGCCTAACTTGTAACTGCGCGATTTCGGTGATCACAAGTGACTCCAAGGAAAAAGCTTAAAGTTTGACATAAGGGTGTCAGCTTGGAAAAGGCCACTATATCGAAGTGGTAATAAGAGTAAGTTTCTCCTCCATGATTACTCGAGAGAGTGCGTTAAGTTCAATTTAGGCTGACTGCCTATGTCGATTAAGCGCGGTGTTATATTCTGTTTCGATGATTGATCAAAATATACTGAGCAAAGCTAGGCAAGCTTTTGCCTTGATCAGCCTAGGCCTGATGTGGTTCATGCTGTCCTGGGCCTTTCCTGCACACGCCATCAGCAGTATCACCATAGAAGCCGACACAGTTGAAGCGCCCTCGGTCAGTTTGCGCAAGCTCAAGGGTGAGCTGGGCCTAGATGGGCGAGTGCGGTTGCAGGCGGACTTGAAACAGCAGGCGGATGCAGATTGGCAGGCGCTGGGCTTGGCTTGTAATCAGGCTTTGCATCTGGTGGTGGATGAGTGGCGTTGTGAGCGTGGGGAGTTAAAGGCGGCTAATTTGAAGTTGCCATTTAGTTTGGTGCTCAAGCAGAGCAAGGCTGTCAAGCCGGAATATCAAGTGATGTTGACGCTGCGCGATGCCTCGTTCAGTAACGCGGCCGGGACGCAGGCGGCGGAGAAGTTGAATGCTGATTTAACGCTGGAGTTGCGTCAGCAGGCTGATGGCTGGCAATGGCAGGCGGCGGTGGATTGGCGCAGTGGGGAATTGTATTCGCAGCCTTGGTATTTTGCCGAGGGTGGGCACCGTCTGGTGGCGCGTGGGCAATATGCCGCGGATGAACTCAAGGTAGATGCTGCCGAGATTACGCTGGCCAAGGTGGGCAAGGCGGCGTTGAGTGCACGCTGGAAGGCGGGCGGGTTGCAGGATTTATCTGTCGATGCCACGCAGTTGGAGCTGGCACCGCTTTATCATTTGTTATTGCAGCCGTTGTTGGCAGATAGTGCGTTGAACAAGCTGGAGATTGGTGGGCAGGCGAGTGCCAAGTTTGAGCTGCGCAATGGCGAGCCGGTGTCTGCCTTGCTGGCGCTCAATGAGGTGGACCTAGAGGACCAGGATGGCCGCTTTGCCTTATATAAGCTCAATAGCCATATTCCCTGGTCCTATGACGAGGCGCAGGTGGCGCAGCTTGCCTATGCGGGCGGGCATTTTCTCAAGATTCCGCTGGGGGAGGCCAGTGTGCTGGCAGACCTCAATCGTTATTCCCTCACCATGTCGCAGCTTTACCTACCTATTCTTGACGGCGCATTGAGCCTTACGGATGTCTCTGCTACCCGGGCGGCAGGGGAGTGGCACTGGCATTTGCGCGCCAACCTGGTGCCTATCTCCATGCCAGCGCTGAGCCGAGCGTTGGGCTGGCCGCGTATGGAAGGCAAGGTGGCGGCGGCGATTCCCATGGTGATTTATAGCCGGGGCAATCTGACGACGAATGGCGATTTGTTGTTCCAGATGTTCAACGGCAATATCTCGGTGAGCAACCTCAGCATGCAAACACCGCTGGGTGCGGCTTCCAGGCTGCATGCCGATGTGCAGATGCGCAAGCTGGACCTGGGCGACATCACGCGCACGTTCTCGTTTGGTGCAATTGAGGGCAAGCTGGATGGCGATGTGGCTAACCTGGAATTATCAAACTGGCAGCCGGTGAGCTTTGATGCACGGCTTTATAGCAGCCCAGGCAGTTATCGTAAAAAAATCTCACAACGTGCGGTGGAGAACATTACCGCTCTAGGTGGCGCTGGGGCGGCTGCGGCAATACAGCGTAGCGTGCTACGGTTTTTTAGTGAGTTCAATTACAAGCAGATCGGCTGGAATTGTCAGCTACGGAATGATGTCTGCCTGATGAGCGGCGTGGAATATACGCCGCAGGGCTATGTGATCGTCAAGGGCAGCGGCATTCCGGCGATTACGGTGATGGGCTACAACCACAATGTGGGCTGGAGCGATCTGCTGGCTCGCCTCAAGCGGGTGACTGAAGGCAATAGCAAGCCGATCATCAAGTAGCTCTGCTGACCAGCTCTGCCGGGAAAACACTGACTAGGGTACAATTCTGTCCGATAGCATTCAAGGAACACGTAATGCAAAAAAACTGGAAATTAGCGCTAGTGGCATTAAGCATCATGGCACTACCTGCTTGCGTCACGATCAATATTTACTTTCCGGCTGCGGCCGCAGAAAAGGCGGCTGACCGGATTATTGACGATGTCTGGCAGCTCAAGGAAAAAACCGATGGCAAGGCAGCGCCTGCCACTAGCCAACAGGAGACAAAGTAAATGAAAAAATTTATTGCATACAGCATGTTGTTGGCTGGATTGATGGTGGCTCCCTTGGTGCAGGCGGCGGCTGATCTGGAAATCAACACTCCGGCGATTTCCAATATCAAGAACAGTATGCAGTCACGCCATGCCCAGTTGTCTGGCTTTTATGCCAGCGGCGCGGTCGGCTTCACCCGCGATGGCCTGGTGGCGGTGCGTGACGCCAATGCGGTGCCGCTGGCGCAGCGCCAAAGCGTGAATGCGCTGGTGGCGGCAGAAAACAATGACCGCAATGCGTTATACAAGGAAATCGCCAATGCCAACAGCCACCCGGAGTGGGAAGCAGAAGTGCGCAGTACCTTTGCCCAGCGTTGGATACAGAAGGCCCAGGGCGGCTGGTATTACCAGGATGGTAGCGGTTGGGTGAAGAAATAAGCATGCAAACAAGCAAAGCAAGTACATGACCCCAACGCTGATATTTGACATAGAAACTATCCCGGACACTGATGGCTTGCGCAAGCTTTACAGCCTGCCAGCCGAAACTACGGATAAAGATGTGGCGCGCGTGGCATTCCACAAGCGTCGTCAGCACAATGGCAGCGAGTTCCTGCCTTTGCACCAGCATCGTGTGGTGGCGATTTCCTGCGCCTTGCGTGAGGGCGATAGCTTCCGCGTCTGGACGCTGGGCAGTGCGGATGCGACAGAGCAGGAGATCATCCAGCGCTTTTATGACGGCATCGAGAAATATACGCCTAACCTGGTGTCGTGGAATGGCAGCGGTTTTGACTTGCCAGTGCTGCATTACCGTGCATTGGTGCATGGCATCAGTGCACCACGGTATTGGGACTTGGGTGACGATGACCGCGAGTTCAAGTGGAATAATTACATCAGCCGCTACCATACACGCCACTTGGATTTGATGGATTTGCTGGCGCTTTACAATGGCCGTGCCAATGCACCGCTGGATGAAATCGCGCAATTGTGTGGTTTCCCCGGCAAGCTCGGCATGGATGGCAGCAAGGTCTGGGATGCGTTTGTGCGTGGCGAAATCAACGCGATCCGGGATTATTGTGAAACCGACGTAGCCAATACTTATCTGGTTTACTTGCGCTTCCAGCGTATGCGTGGCGTGCTGGATCAAGCTGCCTATGAGCAAGAGGTGGCATTGGTGCGCGACACGTTGGCTGGCTATCCCGGTCAGCATTGGCAGGAATTCTTAACTCACTGGCAGCAATAAATCACTGCGTGCCTGGCATTATTTGACACAATCCATGAGCAATACAATCGCATTAGTTGAATCACTTGACCACGAAGGTCGAGGCGTGGCCCACGTTGAGGGCAAGACCATTTTTATCGACGGTGCCCTTCCAGGTGAGCACGTGACCTACAAGACTCGTCGCCGCAAGGATAGATACGAGGTGGCTGACGTGGTAGACGTGTTGCAGCCTTCGCACTTGCGTACCGAGCCAGCCTGTAAACACTTCGGTATCTGTGGTGGTTGTGCCTTGCAGCATCTGGAGTTTTCCGGTCAGGTGGCTGCCAAGCAGCGCATGCTGGAGGGTAATCTCTGGCATATCGGCAAGACCCATTCTGAGCGTATGCTGCCGCCTATCTATGGCCCTGCTTGGGGCTATCGTCACAAGGCGCGCTTGCGTGTGCGCTATGTAGAAAAAAAGGGCGGAGTGTTGGTCGGCTTCAATGAGAAATCCAGTAGCTTTGTCGCTGACATGGATAGCTGCAAAGTCTTGCCGCCAGCCATTTCCAATCTCATCGAGCCGATGAAGGATCTGGTGGGCAAGCTGAGCATCCGTGATCGCGTACCTCAGATCGAGGTGGCGGTGGGTGAATTGGCTACCGTGCTGGTGTTACGCATCCTAGAGCCATTGCAACCGCAGGATACCGCGCCTATCAAGGCGTTTGCAGATCAATACGGCGTGGAAATCTGGACGCAGAGTAAGGGGCCGGATACTGTGCAGCCTTTCTACCCGCAGCAAGGGCCAGGCTTGAGTTATTCATTGCCAGAATTCAATCTGACTTATCCGTTCAAGCCTACCGAGTTTACCCAGGTTAACCCGCATATCAACCGCGTGATGCTGCGCCGCGCTATGCAGTTGCTGCAACCTCAAGCTGGTGAGCGTATTGCTGATTTCTTCTGTGGTCTGGGCAACTTTACGCTGCCGATTGCGCGTAGCGGAGCCTCGGTGTTTGGCATGGAAGGTTCGGCAGCGCTGGTGGCGCGTGCGCATGAAAGCGCTGCACTCAATGGCCTGGGCGGGCAGGTGGAGTTTCAGGAGGCCGACTTGTTCAAGATGACGCCTGAGCTTCTGCAATCGCTAGGTAAGTTTGACAAGTGGTTGATTGATCCACCACGCGATGGAGCCATCGAGCTAGTGAAGGCATTGCCTGATGCGGAAGATACCGCAGCCGATACCTCGCATGTGCCGCAACGGATTGTCTATGTTTCATGCAACCCTGCTACATTAGCGCGCGATGCTGGCATCCTGGTTCACACCAAGGGATATCGATTGCTCGCTAGTGGCGTAATCAATATGTTCCCGCATACCTCGCATGTGGAGTCCATCGCACTCTTTGAGAGAGCAGCCCCGTGATGTGGCGGCAGGCATGGCGGCTTGGCAGCCTGGCTACCCTGATGGTGGCATCGCTGCTATTGCTGGATGCCTGTAGCCGCGATACTGCCCCGGTGCAAATCCGCAGCGCGGTCAGTCAACTGCCGCAAACGCTGGACCCTCGCTACGCCACGGATGCGGCTTCTGCACGCGTCAATCGTCTGCTTTATCGCTCGCTAGTCGATTTTGATGCCAATTCTCACCCTGCATCTTCATTGGCAAGTTGGCGCGTGCTTTCGCCACGCCTGTTTCGCTTTACACTGGGCCAGCAGGGGCGGACTTTTCATGACGGGCGCTACCTCACTGCTGAGGATGTCGCTGCTACCTATCAATCTGTACTTGAGTTAGCAGATTCTCCACATGCTGCTGAGTTTTCCAATATCAGCAAGATTGAGGTGCGTGACGAGAATACGCTGGATTTTTTTCTCAAGGACGCGGACAGCAACTTTCCTTCGCGGCTAATCCTTGGCATTCTCCCGGCTGAGTTGATCGCACGTGCGCATGATTTTTCCCGAGAGCCTGTTGGCAGTGGGCCCTTCAAGTTTATCTCCTGGCAGCGCTCGCTTAATCTGGAGCGCCAGTCTGACCGCAAGCGTTTCGTCTTCGAGGAAATCCGTGACCCGACAGTGCGTGTGCTTAAGCTGGTGCGTGGTGAAACCGACATCTTGCAGGGGGATTTGCCTCCCGAGCTGGTGGCATATCTGAAAAAACAGCCTGGGCTGCAGGTGCAGGAATCTCAAGGTTCCAATTTCGCTTATATTGGCCTGAATATGCAAGATCCAGCATTGCAAAAGCCGCTGGTACGTCAAGCCTTGGCGCATGCTATCGACCGTGCATCCATCATCCGTCATACTCTGGTTGGAGGCAGCCGCCCAGCAGAAACCATTCTGCCGCCAGAACATTGGGCGGGCAACAGTGAGCTGGTGCCTTATCAATACGACCCAGCACTGGCGCGGGAGTTGTTGCAGCGTGCTGGTGTAAGCCTGCCACTCAAGCTGGTCTATAAAACGTCTACTGATGCTCAACGCGTCAGGCTTGCCACCATGATGCAAGCGCAGATGCGCGAAGCTGGCATTGAGCTGGAAATTCGCAGCCTGGATTGGGGGACTTTCTTCGATGACATTAAGCGTGGCAATTTCCAGCTCTATGGCTTGATGTGGGTAGGCATCAAGACGCCGGAAATTTACCACCTGGCATTTCATTCATCCTCCATCCCGCCTAAAGGTGCCAACCGTGGTCATTATTCGGACGAGAAAACTGATGAGCTGATTATGGTGAGCGATTGGGCCAAGGTGGCCGCACGTGTGCATGAGCAGTTGCCCTATATTCCGTTGTGGTACGAAGGTCAATTCGCAGCCACGCGTCAGCACATCCTGGGCTACCAGTTGCACCCGGACGGTAGCTGGGATGGTTTGGTGGACGTTAAGCGCAGCAAATTGAAGTCTGTGTTCCCTGGAAAGAATACCCTGGAGGGCTTCTAGATGCAGATAGAAGTTTCTATTCCATCACAGACCTTGTGCCTACTTGATGATGCTGGGCAAGTGCTCAGGAAGTTCGCGATATCGACAGCGCTCAAGGGGGTAGGCGAGCAGAAAAACAGTTATTGCACCCCGCGTGGCATGCATGTGGTGCGCGCCAAGATAGGCGATGGACAGCCGCTGGGGGCGGTGTTCCAAGCCCGCAGGCCTACGGGTGAAGTGTGGACGCCTGAGTTGCATGTGCAATACCCTGGGCGAGATTGGATACTGACCCGCATCCTCTGGCTTTCAGGATGCGAGCCGGGTTTCAACCGCTTGGGAGATGTCGATAGCATGCAGCGCTACATCTATATTCATGGCACTCCTGATAGCGAGCCTATGGGCGAGCCGCATTCGCATGGCTGCATCCGCATGCGTAATGACGACGTGGAGGCTTTGTTTGATCTGGTGCCATTGCATACCCCCGTGATGGTGCGGGATGCTTAAACGCGTAGTGGGCATAGCTCCCGTTGTTTTTGGTGTTTTGCTGCTGACCTTTTTGCTCGTACACCTGGTGCCCGGTGACCCGGTTGAGGTGATGCTGGGAGAATCTGCCCCCATGGCAGATCGTGAACAGTTGCGTGCGCAATTGGGGCTGGATCAGCCGTTGCCAGTGCAGTTCGGCCATTATCTGGTGGCATTGGCCCAAGGCGATTTCGGTCGTTCCATTCATAGTCGCCAGCCCATTGCCGACACTTTGCTAGAGCGATTGCCTGCTACGGCTAGCTTGGCACTATGTGCCTTGTTGATTGCGGTGGGTATAGGCCTGCCATTGGGCATTATCGCGGCGCTCAAGCAGGGGCGTTGGCCAGATGGGCTGGCAACCTTGCTCAGCCTGAGTTTGTCTGCCATGCCGCATTTCTGGCTTGGGCCGTTATTGATGTTGCTGCTGGCCTTGTGGCTGGGCTGGTTGCCAGTCAGCGGTATGAGTGAGCCTGGGGCCATCATATTGCCTGCTCTGACGCTAGGCTTCGGCTTGGCTGCCATTCTCACGCGGATGACCCGTGCCAGCTTGCTGGAAGTGCTCAATGAGGATTTTGTTCGTACCGCACGTGCCAAGGGTGTTAGCGAGCGTAAAGTGATCTTGCGCCATGCATTACGTGCGGCTTTGCTGCCTATCGTGACTGTTGTTGGCTTGCAATTAGGTAGCCTGCTGGCGGGCACGGTAATTACTGAAACCGTGTTTGGCTGGGAAGGCATAGGCCGCCTGCTGGTTGAGTCAATAGAAAAGCGTGATTACCCGGTGACGCAAGCCTGCGTGGTGGTGATTGCCCTGAGCTACGTTGTCATCAATCTGCTCACCGATTTACTTTACGTCAGGCTCGACCCCAGGGTGAGGCTGGCAACATGAAGCGCTGGCCGTATTGGGTCTTGGCTTTCTGGTTGATGGTCGTGACGTGTTCTCTGTTATTTGACTTCAGGCCAGATGACATCAATCTACAACAAGTGCTGGCACTGCCTGGGCATAGCGCTTTGCTTGGTCATGATGATCTTGGACGCGATATTGCTGCCCGCCTGGCTGCCGGGGCAGGAGTTTCGTTGTTGGTAGCCTTGATAGTGACCCTGGTGACGCTGACGCTAGGCACAGCAATTGGCTTGCTGGCTGGCTATTGTGGTGGTTGGGTTGACCGGTTGCTGATGCAGGTGACGGATGTCTTCCTCGCATTTCCAGGTATTTTGCTAGCGATTGCGTTCGCAGCCGTGTTGGGGCCTGGCCTGGATAACTTGCTGTTGGCGTTGTGCATGACTTCCTGGGTGGGTTATGCACGTTTGACGCGTGCCCAGGCCTTGAGTTTGCGCCAACGCCAGCATGTACAGGCAGCGCAATCGCTGGGTGCATCGGCAGGCCGTATTATGCGCAAGCACATGCTACCGCTATTGGCGGCGCCATTGGTTGTTGAAGCGACTTACAGCATTGCGGGTTTGGTCATTGCCGAGGCTAGTTTGTCTTTTCTTGGGCTTGGCATACAGGCACCACACGCCTCCTGGGGCTCCATGTTGCGGGATGGTGTGCGCTATTTGCTGGTGGCACCGCATTATGTGCTGGCTGTTGGGATTAGCCTGATGTCGGTGGTGCTTGCGATCAACGTGTTGGGCGATCAACTGCGCGATGCCTGGGATGTCAGGCGTATGCGGGACTAATACGGATTAACGAGGGAGCGATTCATGCAACAGCGCACTTATCGATATTATGACTTCGTGATGGTGGCGTTTGTGGTAGTGCTAGTTTGCTCCAACCTGATTGGCCCTGCCAAGATTGCCCAGCTTGACTTGCCCTTTATCGGCACCCTTACCTTTGGTGCGGGCGTACTGTTTTTCCCTATTTCCTATGTATTTGGTGATGTATTGACCGAGGTCTATGGCTTTGCGCGTTCACGCCGGGTGATCTGGACTGGTTTTGCCGCCTTGGCTTTTGCCTCCGCCATGGCCTGGATTATCGTTGCCTTGCCACCTGCACCGTTTTGGCATAACCAGCATGCTTATGAAGTCGCTTTCGGCTCAGCCTGGCGCATTTCCCTGGCTGGGTTGATCGCCTTTGCCTGTGGCGAATTTGTGAACTCCATGGTGTTGGCCAAGATGAAGGTCTGGACTGAGGGCAAGTGGCTATGGACGCGCACCATAGGTTCCACTGTCGTTGGCGAAGGTGTTGATTCGCTTCTGTTTTACCCTTTGGCGTTTTATGGCAGTGGCATTATTCCCGATGACAAATTGCCCTTGGTGATGTTTGCCCAGTTTCTCGCCAAGACCGGGGTTGAGGTAGTATTGACGCCCGTGACCTATCGCGTCGTGGCTTTCCTCAAGCGTGCCGAGAGCGAGGATTACTACGACAGGCATACCGATTTCAATCCATTCCGCTTGCAATAGCAGGTTTTTATATTAATTTGATAGAAAAAACATGACCCTAGGCCCTATCATGCTCGATGTCGTCGGCACCGAGCTCACTCCAGCAGACATACGCCGTATCCGTCACCCCTTGGTGGGCGGTGTTATTCTCTTTGCACGCAACTTTGAGTCACCTTCCCAACTGAAGGCCTTGACCGACAGCATTCATGCTGTGCGTCAGCCACCCTTGCTGATTGCTGTTGATCACGAGGGCGGGCGCGTGCAGCGGTTTCGTGAGGGTTTTACACGTATCCCGCCCATGCGCGAGTTTGGCAAGATTTGGGATGAGCATCCGCGCAAGGCAAGGCAGTTGGCAGAGGAGGCTGGCTGGATCATTGCGGCAGAGCTACGCGCCCATGGCATTGATTTCAGCTTTACACCCGTGCTTGACATGGATTACGGTGAAAGCCAAGTGATCGGTGATCGCGCTTTCCACGGCGACAAGCAAGCCATTAACGAGCTGGCCTTTTCCTTGATCCAAGGCCTCAAACGCGGCGGCATGGCGGCTGTCGGCAAGCATTTTCCTGGCCATGGGTATGTGGTGGCGGATTCGCATGTGGCTATCCCAGTGGATGAGCGCGAGTTCGATCAGATTGCCTCAACGGATATGCAAACCTTCCGCCAACTGATTGATGATGGCATCCAGGCCATCATGCCTGCCCATGTTATCTATCCCAAGGTCGACGACAAACCCGCCGGTTTCTCCGAGCGTTGGCTGCAAAAAGTCCTGCGCCAGCGTCTGGAATTCAATGGCGTTATTTTTAGCGATGATCTATCCATGGAAGGAGCCGGTGTAGCAGGGGATGTGACCCAGCGTGCACTGGCTGCCCTCAATGCTGGTTGCGATATGGTGTTGCTCTGCAACCAACCTGACAAGGCCGATGAACTATTGGCTAACTTGAAGTGGGATATCCAGGCACAAAGCCTCGCCAGGCTTGCCCGCATGCATGGTGGCCGCCACCCATCTGGCATGGTTGCCTTGCACGAGGATCCAGATTTTATGCACGCAGTGCACAGGGTTGGCTTGGTGGGCAAGGCAGATGGGAATCTACCGTTTGTTTGAGTTGCTGGATAGATAATAAAAAACCCGCCTAAGCGGGTTTTTTATTATTGGATCAATGCCAGATTAGGCAGAGAACTTGGAACGGCTACGAGCTGCAAAACCGATCAGGCCCAGGCCCAGTGCCAGCATGCCGTAAGTGCTTGGCTCTGGAACAGCAGCAATCAGGGCGATGTTGCCAGTGTATGAAGGAACGCCTGTGTAGTTACCCTTGATGTTGATCCAGTATTGTGCTGGAGCTAGGGAGTCAACCTCAATAGCGCCGTAAGTCAGCTTTGCGGAGTACGATGAAAGATCACCAATGGTCAGTCGTGTGCCATTTTGGGAATCATAAAGATCGAAAGCAGTAAAAATTACACTTTTGGTGCTATTGCCGTTGATGCCTGCGCTAAGAGCAGCGTAGCTATCAACAGAGAAAGAAATCCAATCATCAAAACTACCGCCAGTCAGGTTTTTGCTTTGAAATGTGTAAAGCTGTTCAGTTGCTGTTGAGTTATCAGCATCAAATTCAACAACTGCAGCAGCCTGCGCGCTAGCAGCTGCACCGATCAGTGAAACAGCCAACAGAATTGCTTTCAGATTCATTGCCTTCATTTTGTATTGCCCCTAAAGAGAAATTTAACAGCGAAATTAATATCAAGTTGATATTGTTTTAAATTGATGGGGCGAGAATATGATGGAGCGATTGGGGCAGCAATAGCCCGAAGGAACTAACAGGGTTGATTTACTTGATTGAGAGCGGGTTTCAGCGATTATGACATTTCAGGTTTTGGATGTTTAACAATACGCCAACATTTAAAAATGTAAGTTCTGAGCAAATATGACGAATGACAATGGTTTTGCTGGGTTTGATTCAGTGTAAACGGTTGAAACTTTCACAGTTATTAGCTAGTCTTAGGCTTAGTTTCAGTTTTTTCCTAGGGGGTACCATAGATGCAAACGAATTACCAAGTCGCTAATACACAAACGCTGCCAGCGGGCGCGCACAAGGTATTGCGCAATACTTATATGTTGTTGGGCTTGACCATGATCCCAACCGTGATTGGCGCACTGGTCGGCATGTCCATGAATTTTTCATGGATGGCTGCTAGCCCGATCATGTCTTCCTTGATTATGCTGGCCGTGATGTTTGGCCTGTTCTTCGCTATTTCTGCTAACCGCAATAACAGCTTCGGCGTGGTTTTACTGCTGGGCCTGACTTTCTTTATGGGCCTGATGCTTGGTCCTATCCTGCAAGTGGCATTGAATCTGCGTAATGGCGGTCAGCTGGTTGGCTTGGCTGCAGGTGGTACTGGTCTGATCTTCATGACCCTGGCTGGTATTGGCGCCACGACCAAGAAGGATTTCAGCTTCATGGGGAATTTCCTCATGGTTGGCCTGATTCTGTTGATCGTTGCTTCGTTGGCTAACCTGTTCTTCCAGGTGCCTGCTGCTTCGTTGGCGATTTCCGCGATTGCCGTATTGTTATTCTCTGGCTTCATCTTGTTTGATGTAAATCGCATTGTACGTGGTGGCGAAACCAACTACGTGATGGCAACTTTGTCTTTGTACATCAATATCTACAATTTGTTTGTCAATCTGCTGCAATTGCTGATGGCATTCATGGGTGAGCGTGACTAAGCGTTATTCGCTGATCAAGAACCCGTCCTTGTGGCGGGTTTTTTATTTGAGCTTCTGTATTACCTGTTAAATTAAATGCATGAGTGATCTAACCAAAAACTGGCCTTCCCTGGGGGCTGCCATCAAACAACGCACACCGGGTATCCCGGTGACCAAGTGCCTGATTGCGGCCAATCTCTTGGTTTTTGTGCTGATGTTGTTCAATGGGGCTGGCTTCTGGCATTCGCCCAACAATATACAGTTGGCCTGGGGGGCTAATTTTGGCCCTGCGACTCAAGATGGCGAATGGTGGCGTTTGTTTACTGCCTTGTTCCTGCACTTTGGCGCTGTGCACCTGACATTGAACATGATTGCATTCTGGGATGGTGGGCAGTTGGTCGAGCGCATGTATGGGCACTGGCGCTATCTCATGATCTATCTCGTGAGTGGTCTGCTAGGCAACCTGGTGTCGCTGGTGTGGCAAGGCAATCAGGCGGTGTCTGGCGGGGCTTCAGGGGCAATTTTTGGTATTTATGGCGCCCTGATTGTATTTCTCTGGCAGGAGCGGGCTGTGCTGGATAGGCACGAATTCCGCTGGTTGTTCGGCGGGGCTTGTGTATTTGCGATCGCGACGATTGCCTTGGGCTTCATGATTCCTAGCATTGATAATGCCGCGCATATTGGCGGCTTTGTGACTGGCTTGTTATCTGGCTTGATGTTGATGCGAGGGTTGCAAGAGCACGCCGTGATCCCGCGTTTACCCAGGCTGGTGGCTGGTGCAGTGCTGGCAGCGGCAGTAGGTTTTATGCTGATCAAGCTGCCTGAGCCAAAGTACAATTGGGGAGAGGAGTTGTTGCTGCAAAAGCAGATCAATGCCTTTATCCAGGAAGACCAGGCGATTAATCGTTCCTGGTTGAATATCATGCACGAGAGCAAACAGGGGAGTGTGACTTATCTTGAGTTAGGTGAACAGATCGAGAGTGATATTACTGATCGCTATCAGGAGCGTTACGAGGCTTTGTCGAAATTGCCTTATGACTCGAATCTGCCATCCGCTGCACAACTGGAAAGTATTTTGCAATATACCAAGCAGAAGCGCGATGCTTCTCGCGCCATTGCCGAGGAATTGAAGCAGGGTAAACAACCCGCTCTCCCGGCTAAGCCTTTGCCTTAACTTGTGTCAGGCCTTGGAGCGGAGTTTATCCAGGCCGACGATCACCAACGACATCAGCCACAGCAATGCCTTGAAGGTGTTCATCACCGGGATCAGGCTCCAGAAGACGTTGCCAAGGATTTGCCGGCAAAGCATGTTCTTGAAGCAAGTGGTTTTGTAGATTGTGGAAAGCAGGCACAAGCCAAGTGAGACGAAATAGATGACCAGATAGGATTCGGGGATCATGGCTGTTTTTCTCCTTGTTAGACTGCTGAAATCATATGCGTGATTAGGGCAATCAGCCTGTCTTGGCTGTTTTCTGCAAGCGACGGCGTTCAGCAAAGAAATCGGAAAGGGTAGCGCTGCACTCTGCTGCCAGCAGGCCTGACTCTACTGTGGTGTGATGGTTAAGTTTATCCTCGGCCATGAGATCAATGACGCTACCGCATGCGCCGGTCTTGTAGTCGTGTGCGCCGAACACCAGCCTGGCGATGCGGGCATGCTGGATGGCACCCGCGCACATGGCGCAGGGTTCCAGCGTCACGTAGAGAGTGCAGCCTACCAGGCGGTAGTTGCCGAGTTTTGCTGCTGCATCACGCATGGCGCGGATTTCGGCATGGGCACTGGGATCATGGCCTGTAATGGGCGCATTGCTGCCACGCCCGATAATTTCACCATCCTTGACTACCACTGCGCCTACGGGCACTTCACCAGCATGCGCTGCTGCTGCTGCCAGTTGCAATGCAGCACGCATGAAATCTTCATCGGTGATTGGCAGAGGTGAATGCAGGCCCAACATCAAGTATCCATTGTTCTGATCAAGGCCATTATTTTGCCATGGTTTTGGCATGGGCATGTGGCCCGCGATATTTGCCGTGATTGTGCAGGGTGCGTAAGCTTAATCGATGCGCTGTTTTTGACCCAAGCGCACCAAGACGAATGTCAATCCAAGCATCAGGCCTGCACCTACCCAAAGCAAAACCTCCATCGGGTCTGGCGTGACTTCTTGCACTGGCATGATGATGAGCTTGCGTAGCACCAATACCATGGCGACTTCAATAAAGGTTTCTACTTCCAGCTTGGCACCCATGAGGTAGCGGATTTCCGCGGAGATCAAGGCTGAAATCGACCAGAGCAGCATGAGTGTACCTAGCGCATTGAGGAATCCATGCACAAGATTGTTTGCTGCAAAGGCAGTGCGGACATCCAGGAAAAACAGCCATGCGAACATCATGACCGATACGGCAAGCGCGAGGCCGATCGTGATGTGCGCGAAACCATTGAGCCAGAGCATGGCGCGTATGGTGTAGCGATTGATGACATTGAATTCGCGTGGAAAATGATTTTGTGCCATGGTTGTGCCCTGTCTCCCCTTTATTTGTCTTTATTGACTGTTGTTATTCAACGGCATCGTTACTTTATTGTTGAGATGAGATGCCGCTGTGCAATATACCAAATTTTGCATGAATAAATACTGGTCAGTCTTTCACCCTAGCAGGAACTCTGCCATCTCGACTTTCTGTAATTCATCCAACAGCCATCGCTGTGCCTTGCCGCCATTGCTGCGCCAGGCAATATAGGCAATGACTGCTGGTTTGGGCTCTGCTACCTCGCGGATCAGCAACTCGCCACGGGCTGCATGATATTCAGCCAGTTTACGCGGCAGGTAGCCTACGCCCAGCCCCTTGATCTGCGCCAGGGCCTTGCCGGGGATGTCGGGTACTGAGAGCACATCCTGGCCATCGAGGATGCCGGAAGTCTTGGGTGGCAAGCTGCGTGAGCTGTCAGCAGCGGAAACTGAGCGGTATTGCTGGATATCGTGATTTGAAAGTGGTTCAGGGGCGTGTGCCAGCGGATGCCGAGGTGAGACGGCAAACACGAAATCCAGCGAGCCAAGCAGGCGGGTTGTGTAACCACCACCTGGAGGGCCTTCACCTGGTGCACCGATGGAAATATCGGCGCGGTTACTGATAATGGCATCCCAGCTACCGCCATATACTTCCTTCAACAATCGCACCCTGGTGCCAAAATTCTGGGCGTAGAAGTGCTCAAGGATGTCGTAGAGCGGTTCCATGCGCAAAATGTCACTGATGGCGATGCTGATGTCGGTCTCCACGCCGGTAGCTACGCGGCGTACGCGACATTCCAGTTCGCTTGCTGCCTTGAGCAGGTGGCGGCCTTCACGCAACAGTTCCTGCCCGGCCTCGGTAAGCTTGGCCTTGTGGCCGCTACGGTCAAACAGTTTGATATTCAGGCTGTCTTCCAGTGTGCGTATGGTATAGGTGATGGCAGACGGTACGCGATATAAGCTTTCCGCGGCTGCGGAAAAGCTGCCTTCGCGATCAATCGCATCCAGCACTTCCAGTGCCTCGATAGAAAGCTTGATGCTCATGGCTGGCTTATCTTGGTGACATCACGCTCATGTACCCAGAACAATGTGGCACCCGCAATCGCCGCAGGCATCATCAAGACATTGAGGCCGGGTATCCACAAGGCAGCATAGACGCTGGCCCCGAAACTCAGGCTTTTCCAGCGCTTTTGTCGTAGCCAGGTCAGCATGGCCTGCCAACTTAATTTGTGGTTATCTGCCGGATAATCCAGGTATTGCACGCACATCATCCAAATGCCAAATAGCAGCCATAATGGCGGAGCCAGCAGGTTGATGCCTGGGATCAATGACAAAATCAGTAAACCAAGCGCACGTGGCAAGAAGTACATGAGTTTGCGTAGCTCGCGGCTTAATGTTCTTGGCACCATAGCAAGCAGTTCTTGTAGGTTGAAGGGAGGGAAATCATCCTCGCCACGCACCATGACCTCGACTTTTTCTGCCAACAGGCCATTGAAAGGGGCGGCAATCAGGTTGGCAAACAAGCTGAAGGTAAAAAAGATGATGAGAACCAGCAGGAGGACAAATAGCGGCCAGGCCAGGTAATAAAGAAAATCTAGCCAACCGGGTAGGGTGGCCAATAGTCTGGTCAGCCATTGGCCGAATTGCTGCACGCTGTAATAGACCATACCAATGAAAAGTGCGAGATTGGCGAGTAATGGCAACAGCACGAATAGGCGCAAGCCAGGGCTGAGCACCAACCTTAGGCCTTGCATTAAATATTGCGGCCCGGAGAGCGGGCGAGGGTGAATAGCAGTGTTCATGACGTGTATGAGCGGTGCAGTCGCAACATGTTCATAATTTTTGAACAATATATACAAAATTCTTTGCTATTCATACTGGCAGCGATTATCTACTATGCCTGCTCACGTTCAATATTCTTGAAGATGAGGAGGTATAGCATGATCAGTTTGCGCAAAGCACAGGATCGCGGCCATGCAAATCATGGCTGGCTAGATAGCTACCATTCATTTTCCTTTTCCAGTTATCAAGACCCAGAGCACATGCATTATTCCGTCCTGCGTGTGATTAACGAGGATGTCATTGCAGCAGGTATGGGCTTTGGCATGCATCCCCACCGCGATATGGAAATCATCACTTATATGCTCAAGGGCGAATTGCGCCATGAGGATAGCCTGGGCAATGGCTCGGTGATCCGCGCCGGTGATGTGCAGCGTATGAGTGCAGGTACCGGTATCGTTCATAGCGAATTCAATGCGTCTGATCTTACCCAGGCACATCTCTTGCAGATATGGCTACTACCCGAGAAGAATGGGATAACGCCTGGATATGAAGAAAAGCATTTTGCAGCAGCACAAAAGCAAGACCGTTGGCGCTTGATTGCATCACGTGATGGCCGGGAGGATTCTTTACATATCCATCAAGATGTTGAATTGTATGCAACAGTGCTGACTGAGAATCAGCAGCTCGGATACAGTGTATCTCCAGGACGTAGCGTCTACTTGCAGGTGGCGCGTGGCAGTATCGCGTTGAATGGCTTGTTGCTGGAAGCTGGTGATGCAGCCAAGGTCGATGCCCAGCAGCAGATCGAGATAACGGCAGGGGAGGAGGCAGAACTCCTCTTATTTGACTTGCCAGCACACCAATCCCATTAATCTTGTGTCATTAGAAAGGAAGCATTATGACGAAAGTTGTAGTGGTTTATCACAGTGGCTACGGTCATACCGAGGCTCAGGCGAAGGCAGTTGCACGTGGTGCAGAGAAGGTGGCAGGTACTGAGGTAACGCTCTTGAATTCCGAGCAGGCGCAGCAGGATTGGGATACGCTTAACGCAGCCGATGCGATTATCTTTGGCAGTCCAACCTATATGGGTTCTGCCTCTGCCCAGTTCAAGGCATTCATGGAGGCGAGCTCTAGCATTTGGTATCAGCGTGGCTGGAAAGACAAAGTCGCTGCGGGCTTCACAACCTCTGCTAGCCAGAGCGGGGATAAACTCAATACGATTGTGCAATTGACCATTTTCGCAGCCCAGCATGGCATGATCTGGGTAGGAAATGACTTGCTGCCAGGGAACAATAGCAGCACAGGCTCGGTCAATGATTTGAACCGTCTTGGCGGTTTCCTGGGGGCGCTGGCGCAGGCAAATAGTGATCAGGGTGCTGATGTGGCCCCATTGCAAAGCGACTTGCTTACTGCCGAACACCTGGGTGAGCGTGTTGCCCATATCACCAATAAGTTACGCGCCTAAAACGAATAATGAATTTTGATCATCAGAGAGGAGTTCCAATGCATCATTCCATCGCCAAACTAAGCCTGGTAGCAGGCTTATTCGCAGCTAGCAGCTTGGCATTTGCCGCAGCTGAAACTTATGAAATCGACAACAAACATAGTTTTGCCAATTTTGCGATTCGCCACGTTGTTTCCAAAACTTCCGGTACATTCAGCGATGTGACAGGCAAGCTGGTCATCGACAAGGACAACCTCGCCAATTCCAGCGTGGATGCCAAGATCAATGTCTTGAGTGTGAATACCAGTAATGAGAAGCGTGATGAACACATCAAGAAAGAGGAATACCTGAACGCTGGCAAGTTTGGCGAGATGCATTTTGTCAGCAGCAAGATCGTGCCGACGACAACAAGCCAAGGCAACGTCACTGGCAAGCTCACTATTAATGGCGTCACCAAGGAAGTCACTTTCCCGTTTGCGGTGCTGGGCTTTGGCAAGGATCCATGGGGCGGTGTGCGTACCGGCATTGAAGCCAAGACTATCATCAAGGCTTCTGATTATGGGTATGGTTGGGGCAAGCCTGGTTCGCCCGTAGGGGATGATATTGAAGTGACCTTGCTGATCGAAGGCATCAAGAAATAAGGCAGCATACCCACGACATCAACGCCGTCTTGCCCTGCAAGTACGGCGTTTTGTTATTGAATTGATTGAAAGAGGAGAGTTGAATGTCCGACGATTTATTCAGCCCGGTCAAACTGGGCAGCATCGCACTCAAGAACCGTATCATCATGGCACCCTTGACCCGTAACCGAGCGGGTAAAGGCAATGTGCCGCAGCCGATCAATGCTGAATATTATGCCCAGCGAGCTTCCTCTGGGTTAATTATTACCGAGGCTACGCCGATTTCTGCCACTGCCCATGGTTATCCTGCCACACCTGGCATTCATGATGCTGAGCAAGTTGAAGGCTGGAAGTTGGTGACCAATGCCGTGCATGCCAAGGGAGGCAAGATCGTGCTGCAACTCTGGCATGTCGGTCGGATTTCGCATCCATCCTTGCAACCAGGCAATGCTTTGCCTGTAGCACCTTCTGCTATTAAACCTGCCGGGCAGGCTTTCACCTATGAAGGCTTGCAGGATTTCGTTACACCGCGCGCATTGGCCATTGAGGAGTTACCAGGCATTGTTGCAGATTATGTGATTGCCACTCGCAATGCATTAGCAGCTGGGTTCGACGGCGTTGAGATTCACGCTGCCAATGGTTATTTGCTGGATCAGTTCCTGCGTGATGGCACTAATCACCGCACTGATGAATACGGTGGAAGTATCGTCAACCGTACCCGTCTGTTATTGGAAGTGACCAAGGCAGTGGTTGAAGTGGCTGGCGCTGACCGTGTGGGCGTACGCATTTCTCCGCTCAACCCGTTTAACGATATCAGTGATTCCAACCCTCAAGCCTTGTTCAATCATGTGGCAGATTCCTTGAATCCGTTTGGCCTGGCTTATCTTCATGTTGTCGAAGGTGGTATGGGGGGCGCTGACGTACCAGTATTTGACTTTGCCGACTTGCGCCAACATTTCCAAGGCGCTTATATTGCCAACCTTGGCTACGATAAGGCCAAGGGCAATGCGGCGATTGCTTCTGGGCATGTTGATGCTGTTGCCTATGGTGCTATCTATATTGCCAACCCTGATCTTGTCGAGCGTTTCCAACAGGATGCGCCGCTGAATACGCCTGACCAAGCCACCTTCTACGGTGGCGATGCCAAAGGCTACACTGATTACCCAACCCTAAAAGGATAACAATATGTCAAGAAAACCAGCCGTCACCAGCGTAGCGATTGATAACACCATTGCCGAGCGCTGGAGTGGCCGCGCCTATGATGCCAGCAAGCCAGTGACACATGAGCAAACCATTGCCTTGCTCGAGGCTGCCCGCTGGGCACCTTCCTGCTATGGTGACCAACCTTGGCGCTTCATCGTCTGGGATAAGAACAAGGATGCAGCCGCCTGGCAAAAAGCCTTTGAAACCCTGGTCGAATTCAACCAAGGCTGGGTGAAGGAATCCCCAGTACTGGTATTGATCGCTGCTGATACCAAGTTCCACCACAATGGCAAGCCCAATCCTTTTGCCGCCTATGACAGCGGTGCAGCAGCGGAGAACCTTTGCCTGCAGGCAACAGCGCTAGGCTTGCAAGCACACCAGATGGCAGGCTTTGATGCGGATAAGCTACGTGCCGCCTTTGCTGTGCCAGAGCAGATCCAGATAATTGCCCTGATCTCAGTGGGCTATGCTGCAGATCCTGCCACCCTGGAAGGCGAGATCAAGGAGCGCGAGTTGGCACCACGTACCCGTCGCGAGCTGGGTGAGTTGTTCTTTGATAGCGCCTGGGGCAAGCCTATTGCTTGAGTAGCAGGTATACAGGTCTGTTATAATGAAAAATTCCATCCACAAGCCGGGATTTAATCATGCCTGTTTTGCAGCTCAACAAAGCCAACTTCAAGCAAACCATTGAGAGTAATGACTTTGTCATTGTCGATTTCTGGGCCCCTTGGTGCCAGCCATGTGTTGCTTTTACACCGATTTTTGAGGCTGCTGCCGAGCAAAACCCAGATATCGTCTTTGGCATGGTGAATACCGAGGAAGACCCGGAAATCAGCGAGTATTTTGAAGTGACCAAAATTCCAGGCATCCTCATCATCAGGGAGCAAGCCGGGATTCATGCTCAGGTGGGTGAGGTAGGTGCGCCTGCACTGGAGAAAATGATTGAATGGGCAAGAGCCTATGACATGACTCAGGTGCGCGAGTATTATGCACAGCAGGCTGCTGCTGAGTAGTCCATTACGGTTTATTAGATATACCCATAAGAGCCGTTCACTGCAAAGTGAACGGCTTTTTTATTACTGCCATATACAATTTAATTAGTCCGAATGGGCTAAGCTAGTCCATTTGGACTAGTGCTTAATAGCTGGGGGCGATAGCAATTTATAGCGGCTGGGATATGATGATTTCGCTGCTTATATAGGTATATATAAATTGTTTATTTATCAAGTATTACCAATAGGTAGTGATGTTGAAAGGCAAGGCACAAAGGCAGTTTTTTTATAACAGCATGGTTAATTTTGGGGGAAATCATGAAACAACGAATTGCATTATTAGTTTCTGCTGTGTTGTTGATGAACGGTGTTGCAGCTAATGCGGCAAATCTTGCAGTTTTCGGACAGAATAATATCGGGGATTTTTATAGCAGCATAGCCGGTGGCAGTCATACCATCACCTATGTAAATGATTCACAACTGGCAACGGTTGGTTTCCTGGATGGTTTTGATGCTTTTATCTATACACGGGATGGATATTCATTTGGTAGCGGCTTATCAGTGGATGCAGCCGCCAATGTGAAAAGTTATGTGACGGGTAATGTCGTTCTTTTTAATGGCGATTTCCAGGATGACATTGGCGTTGCCAACACCAACCTGTTATTCAGTAATGCGTTGGCATTTGTTCTTGGAGGTGCCGGTAAGGGTTATCTTGGTGAGTATCGTGGTGCTTTTGCAGCATATGCTTCCAATGATGATGGTAACAACCCGATAGGGCTGATTAATGGGCACTCTGGCGTATCTGGGTATGCTGAAGGTGGTTCAAATCTGGACATTAACCGTACCAGCTATGGTGATGTACATTCCATTACGGCAGGTGTGACATTTCCTTATGACCCTGCTGCTGTAGAGTATGGAGCACAGTTGTCCGGTGAAAATCCTGCAGTGGTCTTGGCACGTTTTGCTAATGGTAATGCCGCTATTATTGCTGGCGGGGTAGATCAGATTAGTGCTCCCGTGCCAGAGGCTGATACTTATGCCATGCTGCTTGTAGGTTTGGGATTGTTGGGGGCTGTGGTTCGTCGCCGCAATCGCATCGCATAACCGCTTCTTTTAATGATAGTTATGCTAAGCCAGCGCTCTGATAAAGCGGCTGGCTTTTTTATTGAAAATTTGTTGCCAATGGCTAAAAGCTGCCCGTACTGCATAATCGAAACAGAAAAAACACCCCTATACCCATCATGAGATAAAGTGGCAGGTCGCCGCGTTTGCTCAACTCACCACGCCTGGGTGTTGTGAGCCAGCGATTGGCAAGATAAAGCGCCAATATTGCGCCTGGAATCGCTAGCATTGTCCAGGTGCCGGAAAATATCCAGGCCAGAGCTTGATCCAGCCAACCTTCGTCATGAAACAGGTGTACTGCAAGGCCGATGATGCCGATGAGCATCAGCCCCAGCCGGAGCACTGCAAGTAATGTGGAGAGCAGGGATTCTGGTTTCGCCTCGGGATTTTGCACAGGTTTGCTCATGACAGTGGCTCCTTGAAGCGGGGGTGTGATTAGCCTGGTGATGCTGGCAGGTATTTTGCCGGGTCTACGGATTTACCTTGTCGGCGGATCTCGAAATGCAGCTTGGTTTTGTCTGTATCCGAGTCCCCCATTTCTGCGATCTTCTGGCCTCGTGTCACTTGCTGGCCTTCTTTCACTAGCACTTTGCTATTGTGGGCATAGACAGAAAGAAAGGTATTGTCGTGCTTGATGATCACTAGCTTGCCGTAGCCACGTAAATCAGAGCCACTATAAATCACCTTGCCAGGGGCTGCAGCGTTGATAGCCTGTCCCATGGTGCCACTGATATCCAGGCCCTTGGTACTCGCCGAGTCATTAAACCCTGCCGTGACTTTGCCGTTGGTTGGCCATGCCCACTGTATGCCTTCCACACTATTAGTGGCCGATGTGCTGGTAGAGGTGGCAGGAGTTGTGGCTACAGGTGTGGTGGTGTTTGTTGCGGCCGGTACTGGTGCTGCCGCTACTTGCGGTTGTGGTGCCGCAACAGGCGCATTCAAGGCAGCTTCGCTGTAAGGCTGGCGCAATGCCTTGGGTTCAACGACCAATAACGGTTGACCAGGGGCAGGCATGGCGTTTTCTGCAGGACTGGTCACTGTCGAGGGGCTGCCACCATCCAGGTTGAGCGGGGTGATGATGACATCTCCATCGGCCATGCTGGCAGGTTGCCCAGGGATAGGGCTTGCAGTAGCCGTGCTCGTGTCTGCTGCACGCGCGGGCAGCTTGAGTTGCTGGCCGATATGGATGGTGTAAGCGGGAGGCTGGATATTATTCAGCTGGGCAATGTCCTTATAGTAAAAGCCATATTCCAGGCCAATGCTGTAAAGGGTATCGCCTTTCTTGACGGTATGTGTATTCGGGCGCCAGTCACTGCCAGCGGTTGCGCTGGTGCTTGTCTTGCTTGGGGTGGTGGTCACCGGTTTCTTAGCAACCGGGGCTCTATCCACTACCGGTGCATGCTCGGTAGTGCTACAACCGATGAGTAACAGGCTGATCAGCCAGGATTTATTGACTTGTTTTGTCCATTGCATTAGTTGGTTCCACCTAGCAGCGGCACGAATTTCACCGCTTCCAGTTTACTTTGTCTGTATTCAGAGCCTGTAGCTGTCTTGATATGTTCAACCAGGTACAGGATTTGTTCTTCGGTGCCGACGGGGATCACCATGCGACCACCGACGGCAAGCTGCTCCAGCAACTCTTGCGGGATATGACGTGCAGCCGCTGTGACAATAATACCGTCAAAAGGTGCCATTTCCGGCAAACCCATGGTGCCATCGGCGTGTTTAAGCTTGATATTGGCCAGGCGCAATTCGCGCAGATGCCCCCGCGCCTTCATGAGCAAAGGGCGGATACGCTCGACGGAATAGACTTCCTTGGCGACCTTGGATAGTACGGCGGTTTGATAGCCGCAGCCGGTGCCTATTTCCAGTACTTTTTCCAGTGCGCCACCATTACGCAATATCTCAGTCATGCGTGCCACGATATAGGGCTGGGAAATGGTCTGGCCGAAGCCAATCGGCAACGAGCCGTCCTCATAGGCGCGTGAGGACAGTGCTTCATCAACGAATATATGGCGGGGAATGGCGCCGATAGCCGCCAGCACCACTTCGTCCTTGATGCCTTTTTCGCTTAAGCGCCCCAGCATGCGCTCGCGCGTACGCTGGGAAGTCATACCAATGCCGCGTAATGCTGGACTACTCATGGTTATAGCGCAAGCCAGTTCTTGACCTGTTCACGCTGGCTATATTGCGTGAGGTCGATTTGCAGCGGTGTGATGGAAATGCGGTTTTGGTTCACGGCGTTGAAGTCTGTGCCTTCGCCAGCGTCCTGTGCGCTACCTGCTGCTCCTATCCAGTAAACCGTTTGCCCACGCGGTGTGGCGGATTTGATCACAGGCTCTGCCTTGTGGCGCTTGCCCAGGCGGGTGACTTCGGTGCCTTGAATCTGATCGAATGGCACATCTGGCACATTGATGTTCAGCAATACAGGTGGCGGAAAACGGTCTTGTTGGTAGCGCTCTACCAGGCTCACCATGAAGCGTGCAGCAGTCTCGAAATGTTGCACGCCATGGCGTGACATCGAGACAGCAAATGACGGCACACCCAGCAAGAAGCCCTCGGTGGCAGCGGCAACAGTGCCTGAATAAATCGTGTCGTCACCCATATTGGCACCATCATTGATGCCGGAAATCACCATGTCCGGTAGTTCGTCGAGCAAGCCAGTGACAGCAAGGTGCACGCAGTCTGTTGGCGTGCCGTTGACATAATAAAAGCCATTGCTGGCTTTATGCACTGAGAGTGGCCGATCAAGTGTCAGTGAGTTACTGGCGCCGCTACGGTCACGTTCAGGCGCAACCACCACGATATCGGCTACCTTGGATAAATGTTGGGCCAGGATATTGAGCCCAGGGGCAAAATAGCCGTCGTCATTGGAAAGAAGAATACGCATTTTTTTATTATAACCGAGTGACGAGGCGCTTTTCACGCCTCTTTTACTGACAATCAGGAAAAAATCTGCAGCAGTGATTTAATTGCTGTGCTTGAGCTTGATTGCCGTCTCTGCCAGCCGTTTGCCCAAGGCGATACACAGTGCTTTTTCATCGGCGCTGATTGGCTTGTCGTTCATCACCCCGGCAAGATGGCTGGCACCATAAGGCGTGCCGCCCGTGCTGGTGGCGGCCAGTGCAGGCTCGGAATAGGGTAGGCCGAGGAGGAGCATGCCATGGTGCAGCAGGGGAAGCATCATCGAAAGCAAGGTACTCTCCTGGCCACCATGCATGGACGAGGTAGACGTGAATACCGCAGCAGGCTTGCCAATCAAGGCTCCTTGAAGCCAAAGCCCGCTGGTACCATCAAGGAAATATTTCATCGGTGCCGCCATATTGCCGAAGCGGGTGGGGCTGCCCAATGCCAGGCCTGCACATTCTTCCAGGTCGGTGAGCTCAACGTAAGGATCGCCACTCTCGGGGATATCAGGCTCGGTAGCTTCATGGTTGGCAGAGACCTTGGGCACCGTGCGTAATCTCGGTTGTGCACCTTCAATAGAAGCCACACCGCGTGCGATTAGCTTGGCCATGTCGCGAGTTGCGCCGCCGTGGGAGTAATAAAGGATCAGTATTTCTGCCATGTCATTTAACCTTGTAAATGTAATGAATCAACTTGGTTTGCTGCCGGGCTTGAGACGGTGATGTACCACTTGGGCTGCATTTCTGTGAAATCCGTCCTGATGTTGCAGGGTAGATAGCTCGCCGAGTCCAGCACTAGGCACTGATGGTTTATTCTTTTAAACACCACCCAATGCCAGAAATGTTTGCCATTTTCTTCATGGTACTTGATGGCAAGCAATGCCAGGGCGGGCAAAGCATCCCAGGAGGTAAACGGGGTTTCACCAGCAGAGGTGTGGACGCCAGCCTGGTCTAGCATCCGCCTGACATACTGGGTGTCAGACCATAGCGAGGTATCTGCTGCCTGAATCCCCAACCTATTGGCAATCTCACGCATTTCTGCATAACTCTTGCCGAGAATATTAGCCACTGCGGCAATGCCACAGCCGGTTTCCTCTTCTTGTACGACAACTTTCATCATTCGCTTTCTTGCTGGGCTTTTCGAGTTGGGTACGACAATCACGTTGCTATTGAAAGCGGAACGTATAAAGCACATCTACCGCGCTTTCCGACCCTGCCTGCGATACGACTGACCAATTGCGGCTGATGGTGTAGGTGAGCTTTGCGACGTTGAGCAGGCCGGTCAGGCTTTTTTCGTAGCTTAGGTAGAGCTTGGAGGACAGGCGCTTGCCAAAGTTGACGGTAGAGCTTTCCACATCGCTGCCGCCTATACTGAAGCTGTCTAGTCCGGCAGCGCGGGCCATCCTGGTCTGCAACGGTACGGAGTCGCCCTGAGAGAGCAGGACGCCGGCGGCGAGCGAAAGCATGGCGAATTCGTTCTTCCCTGCCTGGTCCAAGCCGTGGCCCAGCACTAGCCAGGATAGTTTTTCGCTGTCCGGTACCGTGGGTGTGGATACCAGTTTGACGGTAGGCATCTGGGCATTGCCAGTGATCTCGACGCCGGCCTGTACGGTCTGGTTCTGGCGCATGGCAATGATATTGAGGCCGGGATTGTCGACAGGACCGCTGAAGTTGACGATGCCCTTGGTGATGTTGAGCAACTGCCCATAGGCCATGTAGGTGCCACCGACGACGATGGAACCTTCTGCGCGCAGGCTGTTCGGGACATTGCCAGATAGGGTAAGGATACCGGTAAGATAGCCATCCAGCCCGTAACCACGTAGCAGGAATTGCTTGCCGGGATCAACGATGCCGACTACTTCGTCGCCGAGGTTGATCCTGAGTCTGCCGATAGTAAATTGCAGCGGGCTGGTGTCTTCCGCGCGCTCACGTCCAACCACGATGACGTCATTGCCTAGCTGTGGCGCGCCTTCAGGGGCTAGCTCGATCAAACCACGCACAATACGCAAGTCACCGTCCAGCATGAGGTGATTGTCCTTCAAGGTAGTTTTTGCGTTGCCTTTCAATACCAGGGTGCGATCCGTGCGTTCAGCGGCTGTGAAATCATCCAGTAGCCAGTCGATGTCCATTTCCGGTTTGCCCGCGACGAGACTGATACCGCCGCTGGCGTTGATGCTGCCTTTGCCGCCAGTGAAGCGCAGCGTGTCTAGGGTAAGCCTGTCGCCCGACAGGGATGCATCCAATTGACCGTTGGTGAGATTAACGCCTTCAGCAGGCAGGCTGACGCTGAGGTTACGACCACGGATATTGCCGCCAAGGTTAGGGTTGCCGATACTGCCATTTGCATTGATGTTAATGTTGAGCGTGCCATCTGCCTGGACATCGGGAGAGGGTAGCCAAGCAAGACTGTTGATATTGGCCTCCAGGCTGGCTTGCAATGGCGCATTGCTTTCCAGGTTGAAACTGCCCGCAGAGCTCGTAACGCTGGTATACAGCTTGCCTGTGATCGTGCCCAGTTTATTGCCCTGGATATTCGTACTCAGGTCAATCTGGTTATCTCGCATGGTCAACAGCAATTTCACCTCGTTGAGACCGAGTGGCTGTTCGGGCTGGCCTTCGCGTACAACGGTCAAATCGCCGGATTCACGCTGTAACGTTATAGTGCCATTGAGTGCCTCTGCGGCATTAATATCCCATTGTCCCGAAAATACCGGATTACCCTTGAGGTTGGCAGGCAGTGAAAGCAGCATGGGCGGTATATCGCGCAAGGCCAATTGTTCGATACGACCATGCGTTTGCAAGCCTGCAGGGCCTTGGCGCAAGGTATCAAGGCTGATTCGTCCTTGCTTGAATTGCAGGGCGAGGTTGTCAATCGCCAATCCGGTGGTGTCATAGCGGATTGGTGTAGGTGCTTGCAGCTTGATCGGGGCATCTGCCTGGTAGTCAAGTTGTTCCAGGGTGCCTAGCCAGGTACCGCTGTCATCCATGCCACCACTTAGTCTGGTACTGAGTTGTAAGCCTGTACCGTTAGCCTCAAGGTTGAGCACATGCTGTGCACGGTTGCCGTTGAGGGTGAGCTTGCCATTCATGAAGCTACCTTGGTTGATACGTAAGCCTTCGGCATTGAGGGCAGCGTTGAGGTCACCCATGGTATGCAGGCTACCATTGCCCGTGAGTTTACGTGATGTGATATTGCCGGGCAGGCGCAGGTTTTCTGCTAGTAGCTGGAATTGTGCCTTGAGGTCATCTAGCTGGCCGCTTACGGTACCACTAGCTTCGGCCTTGCCACCAAATGCAGGCCCCAGGGCATTGAGCGCGGGCAATACTGCTTGCCAGGCGAGTGTGCTATCCGGCTTGCCCAGGCTGCCGTTGGCAGTAATGCGGTTACTGCCTAGCTTGGCATCCACTTGGATGTTGTTCAGGAGATTGTCGAGCAAGTGTATGTCAGCCTTGGCTTGCAGCGGCTGGCCACGCCACTGGCTATCCAGGCTGTTGAACGTCAGGTTCAGGTCTGTAGTCGGCAGTAGCTTGCCGTTGAGGCTGATGTCGGTGCTCAGCTTGGCATCAGTTGCCTGGCCTAGTGCCTTGGTATCCAGGTCGCGCAGACGGATATCCAGCTTGATCGGCAGGTCACCTTCCAGCGCCACTTCGCCGACAATATCGAGTTTGCCCGCGGCAGGGAGTGGGCTATCTGTTGCCACCATGGCAGGCAGCTTGTCTTGCATGGCAAACAGGTTGCGCATCTCAAAGCGTAATGCCGTGAGGTCGCCCGAGAGTATGGTGTTGAGGTCATAAGGCATGGTGCCTTGTGTCTGGCGCGCCTGGATGTTGCCGGAAAGCGGGAAGGGTTTGCGATTTTGCAAGGAAACTGCAGCCGTGATTTCACCCCAAGGGGTTTCCGCGCGGGACAGTTGCAGGCGGATGGTTTGGCTGTCCGCAGCCATGTTGAGCGTGACATGCTGCAACACTTGGCGAGTGTTGCCGGAGACGATCTCGATTTCATCGATAGAGGCTTGTTCCACTTCTATCGGGAACGGCACCTGGATGGTCTCGGGCAATGCTGGCAGGCTACTCGCAGGCTCATCCGATTTATCGTCTGCTGGCACCTGTTTCATGGTGATGACCAGGCGTTGGGCGTGCAAGCGGTCGACGCGCAAGCGGCCTTCACGCGTGGGCAGTAAGCGCAGGTGGCTGTCAAACTGTAACAGGTCGATTTCCATATTGCCGGCGTCGTAGTGCAGATCCTGCAGGCTGGAACTGAGCTGGATCAAGGCATAGGCTGGCGCAATGCAGGGCAGGAACCATATCAGCAGAGTGATCAGCAGGCGCTTTGCCATCAGAACACGACTCCCAGGTTGAAGTGCAAGCGGTATTCGCCAGTTTCCTGGCCGCGGGCGATATCAACGCCGATCGGGCCTGCCGGGCTCTTGAAGCGTGCGCCCAGGCCATAGCCATAGACAGGTTTGAGGTCGCGGGTCGTGTTGGCGGCATTACCAAAATCAACAAATACCGCCGCGCCCCATGAGCTTGTTAGCCATTGAATGACCTCGATGCTTCCCGTAACGAGGTAGCGCCCGCCAATCACGGCATCGCCATCGGCAACGCCCAGGCTTTGGTAAGCATAACCGCGCACCGATTGATCGCCACCAGCGCGGAACAGGTAAGTGGCCGGGGCATTATCGGCACCACTGACGATGCCGCCTTCGAGCCGGGTGATCAATTGCGTGCTGCGCGTGAGCGGATAATAGGCTTGGGTCTTGGCGTAGCTTTGCAGGAATTTGCCAGTGGCCATGACGTCGAGCGGGGCACTGGTGAACAAGGCATTGAACAAGTAACCGCGTGTGGGATTGAGCTCGTTATCGATGCGGCGCAAGGTGATGCCGTAGGAGATAGTCGCGGCATAGTTGTTTTGTGATTCACTGCCATCAATCGCCACATGTTCGAGCAAATAGGCTGCCCCTACCGTTTGCTCGAAGCTGCGTGGGCCCCAGGAGCGTTTGACGCCGGTGCCGAGGGTAGAAGTTGTCTGACCTTCGATATCGAGGCGGTTGAGATCGGCATTGAAGCTGTCGCGATAACCGTTCTGGTCGGTAGGCAGGCGGATCAGCGAGTTGAGCGATTGGGCTTTTTGTTCGATTTTCAAGGTATTGGTGAAGCGCCAGCCACGATCAAATAGGTTAAGGTCCTGGTAGGTCAGCGTTGTGCGGGCGCCGGTATTGGTACTGGCACCGACACCGATGCCTATCTGTACTGATTGCAGCTCGGTGACGTTGACGACGATAGGCGCAGCTTCCGGGTCGGCATCGTCAGTGCGCGATGTCACCTCGACATTGCTGAAATAGCCGCTGGCCTGCAGTTCAGATTGGAAAAATAGCAGTCGTGCCTGGCTATAGGGCTCGCCGGGCTTGATCGGGTTGATATTCTCGACCAGGCTGCGCGGGTAGCGTTGCAAGCCATTCACCTCCAGGCCTCCAAAGCGGAAAGGTGCGCCGCTATCAATTTCCACCACCAACTTGGCCTTGTTGTTAGTAGCGTCGATCTCGGCTTTGCTGTTGGTGATTCTGGCATTAGGGTAACGTCGCAACATCAGGCCGCTAAGTAGCTTACGTTTTGCGCTGGTCCAGGCATCCTGGCTGAAGCGGCTATCTTGTTTGAGCGTCCAGCTTTCTATTAGCTCCGATGTCGAGGGCTGTTCGTCGCTGCCTTGGCTTGTGATCTCGCCAGTGAAGCGGATATCCACCTCTTGAATGGTGACTGGGTCGCCTGGATTGACCGTGAATTTGGCGCGGTTTCGGGTGCTGTTGCCTTCTGTGCTGGTTTCCAGACTTTGCTCAATACTGGGCGAGAAATAGCCTTCGGTGGCGAGCAAATCCTCAATATTACGTGGGGCGGCTTGTAGCAGGCGATGCCATTCAGCATTGTTCATGCGCGGGTTATTGAGCCAGCGCATGATATCCATGTGTTTTTCCAGCAAATCTTCTACCGAGGAAGGGGCATCAATGTTGACGCTGTAGCGAGTATCAGCGCTAGCTTGGCTAGACCATGCCAGTAAGCTGAACAGCAACCAGGCCTGGATGCAGTAAAGGATGCGACGCAGGCCCGGTGCTTTGATAGGGTGATGGATGGCCGCATGGGCCATCATGGTTGGCAGGCTAGATCGATTTCGCAAGTGCTGCGGCTTTTCCTGTGTAAGTAGCAGGGGTGAGCTCCAGAAGGGCTTGTTTGGCGTCAGCGGGAATCTTCAGGTCCTGAATAAAGGCATGCAGGGATTCCTTGTTGATGCCACCCTTGCCGCGCGTCAATGCCTTGAGTTGTTCGTAAGGGTTAGGCACTCCATATCGACGCATGACGGTCTGGATTGGTTCCGCCAAGACCTCCCAATTGCTGTCTAGGTCTTCTTCCAGGCGTTGCAGGTTGACTTCCAGCTTGCCCAGACCCTTGAGGCAGGAGTCGTAGCCAAGCAGGGCATAGCCCAGCGCCACACCCATGTTGCGTAGCACCGTGGAGTCAGTGAGGTCGCGCTGCCAGCGGGAGATAGGCAGTTTTTCTGCCAGGTGGCGTAGTACGGCATTGGCCAGGCCCAGGTTGCCCTCGGAGTTCTCGAAGTCGATGGGGTTGACCTTATGTGGCATGGTGGAAGAGCCAACTTCGCCTTCCTTCACTTTCTGCTTGAAGTAGCCTTGGGAGATGTAGCCCCAGATGTCGCGGTCAATGTCGATGAGGATGGTGTTGATACGGGCAACGGCGTCATATAGTTCAGCCATGTAGTCGTGCGGCTCGATCTGGATAGTGTAGGGGTTATAGCCCAAACCCAGGCTCTCGACGAACTTGCGTGCAAAGCTTTCCCAGTCGAATTCCGGGTATGCAGACAGGTGGGCGTTGAAGTTGCCCACGGCGCCGTTGATTTTGCCGAGGATTTCATTCTTTGCCAGTTGCTCGCGTTGGCGGCGCAGGCGGTACACCACGTTGGCAAGCTCCTTGCCCAGTGTGGTGGGAGAGGCGGTCTGGCCATGGGTGCGTGACAGCATGGGTACATCGGCCAATGCATGAGCAAGCTCAGTCAGGCGGGCAATGATCTTGTCGATGGTAGGCACGATGACTTCGTCACGTGCATGCTTGAGCATCAATGCATGCGAGAGGTTATTGATGTCTTCCGAAGTGCAGGCAAAATGGATGAATTCACTGACTTCGCGGATTTCATGGTTGCCATCGAAGTGTTCCTTGAGCCAATATTCCAGCGCTTTCACGTCATGGTTGGTGCGTGCTTCAATCGCCTTTACCTGGGCCGCATCAGCTTCACCAAAAGCAGCGATGACTTTGTCCAGCTCTGCGATGGTGCCAGCACTGAATGGCGCGATTTCCTTGAGCTCGGTTTCGGCAGAGAGTGCTTTGAGCCATTCGACCTCGATCAATGCGCGGAAGCGGATCAGTGCGTATTCACTGAAATAGGGGCGTAATGGATCGAGCTTGGATTGATAGCGACCGTCGAGGGGGGAAAGTGCGTTAAGAGGGGTAAGCTCCATCAGTAAACCTTTTTGCATGGCAAAGTGAATGCGGGCAGAGTGAGTGGCTCCCATGTAAGCAACTCAGCCAGCGTTGAAAAAAACGTGATTTTACCTGACATCTGCGATTGACAAAATCATGGATTCACTCAATAGGTTTTTACAGGCGGAATAGCATGTCTGGCGTGCGCCAAACCAGTGCGTGAGTGCGAGTACTGGTGCTCGTTTGCGGCATGAACTCAGTAGGGATTATCCGCAATGTTGGTTAAGCCAATGTGACGATGAGCCTGCAGCGTAAGCAGGCACGTTCCCGATAGGTGCGTCCCCAGGCTTGTTTTGCAAACAAGATTCATTCTCGTAAAAAGGCTGTAAAAACAGGCATGTTCATTGCATGCAGCAAAAGGCTGACGATTTATAAGCCAGTCGCAACACTGTATAATTCGCTTATTCAGGTCATGCAAACCATCCTGGTTGCCATTGGGCTACTTCCATGGATCAAAGCGGTGCGATATAGCAGCACTTACGCGGTTTGCAGGCTATTGCTATCACGACTCAATGGAAAACCATGCTAATTGCTTATCGTAAACATGTAGAAGAACGTGCCGCTGCTGGCCTTCCCCCTTTGCCACTGGATGCAGAGCAAACTGCTGCGCTGGTGGAGTTGTTGAAAAATCCTCCCAAGGGTGAAGAGCAATTCCTACTCAATTTGCTGGAAAATCGTATTCCTGCCGGTGTTGACCAGGCTGCTTATGTGAAAGCGGCTTTTCTTGCCGATATTGCCAAGGGTGAGGCGACTTCTTCATTGGTTAGCCCTGAGCATGCCGTGAAGCTGCTGGGCACCATGCTGGGTGGTTACAACGTGCAGGCCTTGGTGGGCTTGCTTGATAGCCCGCTGGCAGCGCATGTCGTCAAGGCGCTTTCTCACACTATCCTCATGTTTGATGCCTTCCATGATGTGGCTGAAAAAATGAAGGCGGGTAATACCTATGCCAAGACCTTGATCGAATCCTGGGCGGCTGGTGAGTGGTTTACCAGCCGTGCCAAGTTGCCGGAAGAAATGCAACTGGTGGTGTTCAAGGTGGAAGGTGAAACCAATACTGATGACCTTTCTCCAGCGCAGGAAGCCTGGTCGCGCCCAGATATTCCATTGCATGCCAAGGCCATGCTTATCAACAAGATGGCAGATGGTTTGCAAACGCTGGAAGCGCTTAAGGCTAAAGGCCTGCCCTTGGCGTATGTTGGCGATGTGGTCGGCACTGGTTCTTCGCGTAAGTCTGCGATCAACTCCGTGCAATGGCATATGGGCAACGATATTCCCTACATCCCCAACAAGCGTACCGCAGGTGTGGTATTGGGCGGCAAGATCGCGCCTATCTTCTTTAACACTGCAGAAGACTCCGGTGCCCTGCCTATCCAGTGTGATGTAAGCGCCATGAATACTGGCGACGTGATTACCGTGCGTCCTTATGATGGCAAGGTGCTCAATGCGGCAGGTGAAGAAATCGCCAGCTTTGAGCTTGCACCCTTGACCATGCCGGATGAAGTGCGCGCGGGTGGCCGTATTCCCTTGATCGTGGGCCGTGGCCTGACCAATAATGCGCGCCAGTTGCTGGGGCTGCCAGCTTCTGATTTGTTCATCCAGCCAATTGCACCGGAAGACACGGGCAAGGGCTATACCCTGGCGCAAAAGATGGTTGGGCGCGCCTGCGGCCTGCCCGAAGGCACTGGTGTTCGCCCTGGTACTTATTGCGAACCCAAGATAACAACCGTTGGCTCACAAGATACGACCGGCGCGATGACGCGCGATGAACTCAAGGAATTGGCTTGCCTGGGCTTCTCAGCTGATCTGGTGATGCAAAGCTTCTGCCACACCGCCGCTTATCCCAAGCCTGTGGATATCAAGTTGCAGCACAGTCTGCCGGAATTCATTTCCAGCCGTGGCGGTGTCAGCCTGCGTCCTGGTGATGGTGTGATCCACTCCTGGCTCAATCGCCTGATCCTGCCCGATACTGTCGGCACTGGTGGCGATTCGCACACCCGCTTCCCGATTGGTATTTCCTTCCCGGCGGGTTCTGGCCTGGTGGCGTTTGCTGCAGCGATGGGTGCAATGCCGCTAGATATGCCGGAATCAGTGCTAGTGCGCTTCAAGGGCGAGATGCAGCCCGGTATTACCTTGCGCGATCTAGTGAATGCGATTCCTTATGCTGCCATCCAGAAAGGTGAACTGACCGTTGGCAAGCAGGGCAAGAAGAATGTCTTTAATGGCCGTATCCTGGAAATCGAAGGCTTGCCTGATCTCAAGGTGGAGCAGGCGTTCGAGTTTGCCGATGCATCCGCTGAGCGCTCTGCTAATGGGTGTACCGTGCACCTGAACAAAGAGCCGGTCATTGAGTTCCTCAAGTCGAATATCGTGTTGATGCAGAACATGATAGACAACGGCTATGAAGATGCACGTACGCTGCAACGCCGCATCGAGGCGATGGAAGCCTGGCTGGCCGCCCCGCAATTGCTGGAAGCCGACAAGGATGCGGAATACGCCTATGTGCTCGAGATCGACCTCAATGAGGTTAAGGAGCCATTGGTGGCTTGCCCGAACGACCCGGACGACATCAAGCCATTGTCTGCGGTGGTGGGTGACAAAATTGACGAAGTATTCATTGGTAGCTGCATGACCAATATCGGCCATTATCGTGCGGCTGCCAAGGTGCTGGAAGGTGCGGGAGGTATCCCGACCCGCCTATGGATTGCACCGCCGACGCGTATGGATGAGAGCCAGCTGCGTGATGAAGGGGTTTACTCAGTGTTTGGTGTAGCGGGTGCACGTACCGAAGTGCCTGGCTGCTCCTTGTGCATGGGTAACCAAGCGCGTGTGGCAGACAAGGCTACCGTGTTCTCGACCAGCACCCGTAACTTCGACAACCGCATGGGCAAGGATGCCCGCGTCTACCTTGGTTCTGCCGAGCTGGCCGCCGTATGTGCGCGCCTGGGACGTATCCCTAACCAGCAAGAGTACCTGGATACCGTAGGTGACAAGCTCAGCAAAAATGCTGACAACATCTACAAGTATTTGAACTTTGACCAGATGCCAGAATACGCCAAGAAGATTATCCCGATCGCTGAAGTGGCAAGTTAAATTGCTGTCTTCCTGACAATAAGCCGCTTAAAGCGGCTTATTTTTTGTTTATTGTTACTGCCATCAATCGGCAGGCTGTGCCCACACGGCAAATTCATTGCCACTTGGCTCCGTAAAATGAAAGCGCCTGCCACCAGGGAAAGAGAACACGGGCTTGATAATGCTGCCGCCAGCATGCTGGATTTTTGCCTGGGTTGCTTCCAGTTCTTCACTGTAAAACACTAATAGCGCGCTGCCGTGATCAGTGCTTGCACGCAACTCTGACCTGAAGAAACCACCCTCAAGGATATCGTTCTTGAACGCAATGTAATCATGGCCAAAGTCTTCAAAAGTCCAGCCAAATACCTGCTGGAAGAAGGTCTTGGTGGCTGCTAGATTATGGGCTGGGTATTCGACATAATTGATTTTCTCATGGTTGGACATCGATGATTCCTTGGGGATGAGTCTGGTTGGCGTGATGTTAGTGCACGTAAAACACATGCAGTTTTAAGGTAAAACTAAAGTCTGGCAATCACAGCGAAGGATATCGGATGCGACATATTCGTTATATACCAGTGTTGCTTATCTTTTTGTATCCAGAGGTAGGCATGCTAGCCGCGGAGTTACCTAGGCAATCCGTGCAAATTGATTATATCCAGCCGGAGCAATTTACCGATATTGCCAGCACAGAGCATGGGCCACCTAATCAAAGCTATCTCGACCAGTTGAGCAAGCACATCATGAAAAAAGCGGCGAGCTATCTTGCACAGGATGAGCAATTGAGCATCGCGATCACGGATATCGACATGGCAGGTAGTTTTGAGCCATGGAATACGCCGGGAAATGATATCCGCATGATCAGGCATATCTATCCCCCTAGGATATCGTTGAGCTATCAATTAAAAAATGCCGGAGGCAATGTGCTTGCGCAGGGCGATGTGCATTTGACCGACCTGAACTATCAATTCAATTCCACCTTGAATAGTGCTGACGCCATGCGGTATGAAAAAGCCCTGGTCGATGAGTGGCTGGAAAAACTATTCGCAGGCCGACCAGCGCCACAGGGAGATTAGCCTGTGTTTTTCAGCTTACGCCATAAGGTGGTGCGGCTGATACCCAAGGCCTGCGCCGCTTGCGTGAGGTTGCCATGATGGCGGGCAATCACGGCCTGGATTTCGTCTACATCCCACTGGCGCCGCCTGCTGCCTGAACTTGTATGATGCTGGATATGGTTGCTTGCTGCCGTTTGCATGAATTCGCCAGGCAAGTGTTGCAGGTCTATCATGCTGTTGTTTGCCATCAGCCAGGCATAGCTCAGCACATTGCGTAGCTCCCTCACATTACCCGGCCAGTCATATTGCATCAGCCGCTGCATGGCTTCGTGACTGACCTGTGGCGTGGCAGTCCCGTGGACTTGTTCTTGCAGCAGGTGCTTGGTCAGCAAAGGGATATCATGCTGCCGCTCACGCAAAGGTGGCAGGAAGATCGGGATGACACGCAGGCGATAAAGCAGGTCATGGCGAAAGCGCCCGGATTTCGCCTCCTCGCGCAATGCCCGATGGGTCGCAGTAATAATGCGCACATCGGCAATGAGCCTGCGCTCGCCACCTAGCGGGGTGAACTCTCCTGTTTCCAGTACGCGTAACAGCTTGGCTTGCAGGTCTAGCGGGATTTCTGCAATCTCATCCAGAAATAGCGTACCACCGCGCGCCTGCTCGAAGACACCAATATGCTGGCGTATGGCGCCGGTGAACGCCCCCTTGGCGTGCCCAAACAATTCACTTTCCAGGATGTTGGGGTTGAGCGCTGCACAGTTGATGGCAACGAAAGCCTGTCCCTTGCGCGCACTTTCTTCGTGGATGGCGCGTGCGACTAGTTCCTTTCCGGTGCCGGATTCACCGCGTACCAGCACCGGCAGGTCAGTCTGCGCGACCCGGCTGATCATGGCGAAGACATTTTGCATGAGTGGATCATGGCTCATCATGCCGTGATAAGGTTTACCTGGTACCGGGGGGGCTGTTTCCACTGCTGGTATGGCAGGATAGGCAATCAGCACGGCAATGCCGCCATCGAATCGCCCCTCATTATCAAACAACGGCATGGTGTATTTCTTGACGACGCGCGGCTGGCCGCCAGCCGTTTGCAAGGTAAGGATGCGGCCTTCTGGCTTGTCATTCGCCGTGACTTCATAAGCTGCCTGGCAGCTATCGCAATGCTCGCCTGATAGTCCAGCCTGGCTCATGACATCTTCTGCCGGGAAGCCCAGCAGTTTTTCAGCACCGGGGCTCCAGTATTGAACGCTGCAATCGCGGTTGACCGTAATCACTGCGGCATCTGGCATGAGCTGGGCGATTTGGGCTGCAAGCGGCGTAGACATAATGACATGGTGTTTCATATTGGTGTTTCATTTTTATATCATGAAACATATTTGATATGTTTCATTTTGATATTTATGAAACGTTTATTCGTGAATGAATGCTTTTGTTCATTGATTATTAATAACAAATGAATATGGCATCGTTTTTGCTGAATCAATCGTATCTATTCGTTTGGAGCGGCATATCATGTTCAAGCAGTTTTTCGAGCCGGAGAGTTCAACCTATACCTATTTGCTAGGTTGCGAGAAAACCCGGCAGGCTGTGCTGATTGATCCTGTGGCATCTGAGGTGGGAACTTATATTGCCGACTTGCAGGCTAATGGCTACAAGCTGGTATACACCATGGAAACTCATGTGCATGCAGACCATGTGACTGGCGCTGATCTACTGCGGCAGCGGCTGGGCAGCAAGAGCGTGGTGCACCGGGATGCAGGCGCGATGTGTGGTGATCTGTTGGTGACGGATGGCGTTCACCTGATCGTGGGGACATTGGATATTGAGGTGCGCCATACACCAGGGCATACCAATGGCTGCGTCAGTTATGTTTGCGCTGACAAGGTGTTCACCGGCGATGCCTTGCTGATTGATGGTTGTGGTCGCACTGATTTCCAGATGGGTAATCCCGGGCAGCTTTACGACAGTATACAACGGCAAATCTTCAGCCTGCCGGATGATACCAAGGTCTATCCCGGCCACGATTATCATGGCAGGTTGTACTCGACAGTGGGGCATGAGCGCCTGCACAATCAGCGCCTGGGAGGTGGTCGTAGCCGTGAGGACTTCATTACCTTGATGTCCGAGCTCAAGCTGGCTTACCCCAAGAAGATTGATGTGGCCTTGCCTGCCAACCAGGCATGCGGGCGTTTATCCTGATCAACAAGGCGATTGTTGATTGATTGAACCCATTAGAGCGTGTATGAAAATAGAAAAAATAGCAGCAGGCCTCAGCGTGAGCGGGCAAATTTTCCCCCAAGATATCGAGCCGCTGGCAGCGGCTGGTTTCAAGACTATCTTGTGTCATCGGCCAGATGGCGAGGGGGCAGATCAGCCGACATTTACTGAACTGGATGCCCTGGCAAAGCAGGCAGGTATGGAGATGCGGTATTTACCCGTCGAAAGTGGCAAGGTATCGGACGAGGATGTGCAGGCATTTTCCCAGGCTTACTCCAGCATGCCCAAACCAGCATTGGCCTATTGCCGTTCTGGCATGCGGGCCGTGACGTTGTGGGGCTTGAGCCAGGCTCCCACTCTGGGGCTGCAAGCGGTGCTTGCCAGCGCAAAAGCTGCCGGTTATGACTTAAGCGGGTTGACTTACCGGCTGGCGGGCGGAGGCGAAATGCCAGCCAATATGAGTCATCACCAAATCGTGATCGTGGGGGCGGGGGCGGCTGGTATTGCCACAGCATCGAGCTTGCTGGCACGTGACCCTGGCCTGGATATTGCCATCATAGACCCGGCAGAGATTCATTATTATCAACCAGGATGGACCATGGTCGGCGGTGGTGTTTTTCGCCCAGAAACCACGGTACGTACCATGGCGTCAGTGGTTCCTACCCAGGTGAAGTGGATCAAGGCGGCAGTCGCCGCATTTGAACCGAATCATAATCGCCTCTTGCTGGAAGGCTGCAAGCCGCTGAGTTATGACGTCTTGGTGGTGTGCCCTGGCATCAAGCTCAATTGGCATGGTATTGAGGGGCTGGTGGACACCTTGGGCGAAAACGGCGTGACGTCCAACTATCGCTACGATCTCGCTCCTTACACCTGGCAACTGGTGAGCCAGATGCAGCGCGGCAAGGCTGTATTCACCCAGCCACCCATGCCCATCAAGTGCGCTGGCGCACCACAAAAGGCCATGTATCTATCGGCAGATCATTGGCGACGTAGCGGGCATTTATCCAATATGCAGATCGACTTCTACAACAGTGGCCCTGTGTTGTTCGGGGTGAAGGAATATGTGCCCGCGTTGATGGAGTATGTGGAGCGCTACGATGCGCATCTGCATTTTGGTCATCGCTTGACCAAGGTGGATGGCAGGGCCAAACGTGCCTGGTTTGCCGTGACAGAGGCTGATGGAGCGCAGCGTACAGTAGAAACAGGGTTCGACATGCTGCATGTGGTGCCACCACAGCAAGCGCCTGATTTCGTCAGGGCCAGCCCCCTGGTTGATGCTGCTGGCTGGGTTGATGTTGATCAATATACTTTGCGGCACAAGCAATACGCCAATCTGTTTGCCTTGGGTGATGTGACCAATGCCCCGAATGCGAAGACCGCAGCGGCGGCCCGCAAGCAGGCCCCCGTAGTGGCAGAGAATGTGATCGTCGCATTGGCGGGGAAAGAGATGCAAGCAATCTATGATGGCTATGGTTCATGCCCATTGACAGTGGAGCGGGGCAAGATCGTGCTGGCGGAATTCGGCTATGGCGGCAAGTTGTTGCCCAGCTTCCCGCGCTGGTTCATCAATGGGCAGCGGCCATCACGCTTGGCATGGTGGCTGAAGGAGAGAATATTGCCACCCGTGTACTGGAAAGCCATGCTCAAGGGGCGCGAGTGGCTGGCGGGGCCTGCCAAGCCAGTTAAGTCCGATGACTAAAACAAGCACAATGTTGCGTGAGGAGTAGGGATGATGAAAGCCAACGTAGGTGGGGTTGATCGTGCATTACGCATATTGATTGGGCTGGGGTTGATTGCCTGGACAGTATTTTTTCAAGGGCCAGTGTGGGCTTATGTTGGCGTATTGCTCTTGCTGAGCGGCCTGCTGCGTTGGTGTCCTGCATATTCCTTATTGGGAGTATGTACGTGCAGGAGCAGCGACAAGTGATACTGGATTGGGCAAGTGCCACGCCTGTCAGCGCATTGGCTGGTGGCGTGTTGATTGGGGCAGCATCAGCGTTGCTATTAGTGTTTAACGGCCGTATCGCGGGTATTAGTGGCATTCTTGGCGGGTTGCTCAAACCTACCGCATCAGATAGCGCCTGGCGGGTTTGTTTTTTACTTGGGCTGGTGGCTTCCCCGTGGGTGTATTCGCAGGCGTTTGCCTTGCCTGTGGCGCAAGTTTCGCAAGGTGCGGGCTTGCTCATCATCGCTGGTTTATTGGTCGGGTTCGGTACCAGGTTGGGCGGAGGCTGCACCAGTGGTCATGGTGTATGCGGCATTGCCCGGCTGTCGCCACGCTCAGTCGTGGCAACGATGGTATTCATGGCAACGGCGATGTTGACGGTTTATTTTCGGCATTGGATGTAAGGGGGCAAGCATGTATTTGATCACGGCATTGCTGGCTGGTCTCTTGTTTGGGGTCGGGCTGATTGTCTCTGGGATGACCAATCCACAAAAAGTCCTCGCTTTTCTTGATGTGACAGGAAAATGGGACCCATCCCTGGCATTTGTCATGCTTGGGGCTATCCCGGTGATGGCACTGGCTTACAGCATGATGAAAAAGCGTCACCATACTTGCTTGGGGCAAGAGGTGCAGGTCCCGACCAAGCGGTTGATCGATGCCCGCTTAGTCCTGGGGGCAGTCATATTTGGCGCTGGCTGGGGCTTAGTAGGCTATTGTCCTGGCCCTGCATTGGCCAGTCTGTTGACCGGGTGGATGAGCCCTGTGATCTTCTCAATCGCCATGGTGGTGGGGATGTGGCTGCATCGGATGTTGTCTGGCATGTGGAAGTAAGCCATGTTGACCTTGTGTCTGTTAGGCATCGTGGTTGGGCTCCTGATGGGCTTGACCGGCGCAGGTGGCGGAATACTGGCGGTGCCATTGCTGGTGTTTTTTACCGGAATTCCCGTGACTACGGCTGCGCCACTTGCACTCACTGCCGTGGCAGTTGCAGCCAGTATTGGTGCCTTGGCTGGATTGAGGCAAGGCATGTTGCGCTATCGTGCGGCGTGTGTGATGGCAGGGATTGGGGTTGTGATGGCACCCTTGGGTTTATGGGTGGCGCATCAACTGGATAACCGTCTGCTGATGTGCGTATTTGCACTTTTGTTGCTGGTGGTTGCCGCAGAAAATCTTGTCCAGAAAAATCGGCTGGCCAGTGTGGAGCGTCAGGCTTGCCTGATTGACCCAGCTACTGGCAAGTTGCGCTGGACCAGTCGATGTTCGCTCTCGTTAATGGGGGCAGGTGGGGTGGCAGGATTTCTCTCTGGCCTGGTAGGGGTGGGCGGTGGCTTTGTCATTGTGCCTGCGCTGGGCAGGCTTTCCAATTTGGGTATGCATTCGGTTATTCCCACTTCACTGGCGGTGATTGCGCTGGTGTCATTATCCAGCCTGGGTAGTGCATTGCTGTGGGGCAGCTTTGATATTCGACTGGCGTTGCCTTTTGTCGCTGGGGCCATGCTGGGAATGCTGGCGGGGCGTCGATGGACGCAATGCTTGACGGCAAGATCGTTGAAAAGAGGTTTTGCTGTTGTCGCGGCTACTGTAGCGGTGATGATGGTGGTCAGGGCAATCTCTTGACCGCACTCCAGGCCTTGATAAGGCCTGGAGTGCGTTGGCTTAATGCTCTTTGTGGCTATCGGGATGCGCCATGATGCGGTCTATCCAGGCGATGGAGACGGCAGAGGCGATAAAGGCCATATGAATAATGGTTTGCCAGATCAGGGTCTTGTCATCCAGATTCTCGACGTTGATGAACGTCTTGAGCAGGTGGATGGAGGAGATGCCGATGATAGACATTGCCAGCTTCACCTTGAGCAGGTTGGCGTTTACATGGGATAGCCAATCGGGTTCATCCGGGTGGCCATTCAGGTTGAGGCGGGAAACAAAGGTTTCGTAACCGCCGACAATCACCATGATCAGCAGATTGGAGATCATCACCACGTCGATCAGGCCTAGCACCATGAGCATGATGTCGGCTTCGTGCAGTTGCGGCAGGCGCTCGATGAGGTGGCCCAGCTCCTGCATGAACAAGATGACATAGACGATTTGTGCCACGATCAAGCCCAGGTAGAGTGGCAATTGCAGCCAGCGGCTACCAAATAGCACGGCGCTAAGCGGGCTCATTCTGGCGGGGCGTTGCGGTTGTGGAGATGACATAGGGTATTTCCTTTCGTGCTAGAGGCTATTCAAGGCGGTAATCGTTAGGAAATGTGATGATCCAGCGTATATTCAGCGCCATCATCTACTGCCAGCTTCTCCACCATATAAGGCAGGGTTTCTTGCAGGATAGCTGGCAATGTCCAGGGTGGGTTGATCAAGAACATGCCGCTACCATGCATGCCAAATCCATCAGGTGACGGCGCATGGATGCTGAGTGTGGCATGTAGCCAGCTTGGTGCGCCGAGCTTGGTCAACCTGTCGGCGAGCAATTCCACTTCCGGGCGTTGCAGTAATGGGTACCAGAGCAGATAGGTGCCTGTGGCAAAGCGCTGCAGGCTATCTTTCAATGCCTCGATGACGCGCTGGTAATCACGTTTTTCTTCATAAGGTGGATCTATCAGCACCACGGCACGGCGCGGTGGTGGTGGCAGTACGGCTTTGAGCCCGGCGAACCCATCCTCTTGCTCGATCAGCACCTGGCGGCCTGCAGATTTGAAGTGCTGCCTGAGCAGCTTGGCATCCGTGGGATGCAGTTCAAACAGGCGCGCGCGATCAGTGCTGCGCAATAGCTCCTGTGCGACTGCGGGCGAGCCAGGGTAACGCTTGAGCGTGGGGCCTGGGTTAATCTGCTTGAGCAGGTTAACGAAGGATTGCAGCGGGGCAGGAAGATCGTCAGCTTGCCATAATTGCGCAATGCCTTGCTCGAACTCTGCATTCTGCGTGGCATAACCATGATCAAGCGCATACATCCCTGTACCCGCATGCGTGTCTATGTACCAGTAGGGCTTGTCCTTCTGGTTGGTATACGCAAGTACTTGATGCAGGATAAAGTGCTTGAGGACATCGGCATGATTGCCGGCATGGAAAGCGTGGCGATAACTGAGCATGGGCAGGGACTAAAGAAAAGTGGCGACATTATAAAGGACGGGGTGGATATTGTGTTTATTCATGCACTTCCCGAACCGCTGCTATCGCTAGCCTGTGAGGCAGATATTTATAGCCGCAGCTTTTTAATTGCAGCCATGCCTGCTAGCATTACATCCTTATGGGCGCTCATCATCATCACGGACATTCACACTCGCACGGAGGCAGCCAGCCTTCCTTGTTATTACCATTGCTGCTGATTGCCGGGTTCGCAGTCGTTGAGGCCATTGGCGGCTGGTGGACGGGATCACTGGCATTGCTCAGTGATGCGGGCCATATGGTGTCGGATGCCTTTGCCCTGGGGTTGGCGTGGCTAGGCAGCTGGATTGCGCGCAAGCCAGCAACGCGCAAGCATAATTTTGGCCTGGTACGTGCCGAGGTCATCGTCGCCTTGGTCAATGCCTTGCTGATGCTGGCGGTGATAGTGGGTATTGTCTACGAGGCCTTGCAGCGTATTGCCGATCCGCAGCCGGTGCAGGGTGCTGAAGTCATGCTGATCGCGTTTATCGGCATGCTGGTGAACATTCTGGTGGCCTGGATACTGCATAGTGGTCATAGCAGCCTCAACAGCCGTGCTGCCTTGCTGCATGTGTTGGGCGATCTGCTCGGTTCGGTGGTGGCGATTATTGCCGGGGCTGTGATTTACTTCACGGGCTGGATGCCAATCGACCCCATCTTGTCTATCTTCATTTCTGTATTGATCCTGGTGTCTACATTGCGCCTATTGGGCGAGGTGCTGCACGTGCTGATGGAAGGTGTGCCCTTGCATCTGGATGCACAGGCGGTTGAGCATGCCATGACCGTGAGTGACAAGGTACGTGGTGTGCATCATCTGCATATCTGGTCGCTATCATCTGAGAAAACCGCGCTGTCGGCACACGTGGTGCTGGAAAATATGCATGACTGGCATGAGGTATTGAATAACCTCAGCCATATGCTGCACGAACGTTTCAATATTGAGCATGTGACCTTGCAGCCAGAGGTCGGCACGGCGCATAGCGATGCCAATGCCAACTGCTGGCTGACGAGCAATACCGAGCATGTGCAAGACCACAGCCATGAGTGCGATGGGCATCATGATGACCACGATCATGAGCACACCCACGCACATGGTCATCACGCGCACTGACATCCCGACTACCCAAGCAGGAGAACGAACAAATGCCCTATGTTGATATTAAAGTGGCTGGTACATTGACCCGCGAGCAAAAAGCCAAGATCGCTGAAGAAGTCACCGATACCCTGGAGCGTATTGCCAAGAAACCCAAGTCTTATACCTATATTACGTTCACCGAAGTGGCAGGTGAAAACTGGGCTGTGGCTGGCGATCTACTGGACAGTGATTAATTTAATGACCTTGCTTTCCTGGGTGGCTGCCAGCCGCCTGATAGCTATGATTGCTTATGTTTGACCCAAAACCGGTACTGAAAAACCTGCCCAACCTGCCTGGCGTGTATCGCATGATCAATGCCCAGGATGAAGTGATCTACGTGGGCAAGGCGCGTGACCTCAAGAAGCGTGTTTCCTCTTATTTCCAGAAAAACCTGCCCTCTGCGCGCACGCGCTTGATGGTGTCCAATATTGCGCGTATTGAAACCACGGTGACGCGTTCCGAGGCTGAGGCGCTACTGCTTGAGAACAATCTCATCAAGGGCTTCATGCCGCGCTACAACGTACTGTTCCGCGATGACAAGTCTTACCCCTATATCGCCCTAACCGGGGATGCCTTTCCGCGCCTGGCTTTCCACCGCGGTGCACAACGCAAGGGCAACAGCTATTTTGGCCCTTTCCCTAATGCAGTGGCGGTACGCGAAAGCATCCAACTCTTGCAGAAGGTATTCCGCCTGCGTACTTGCGAGAACACCGTGTTCGCCAACCGTTCCAGACCATGCCTGCTGCACCAGATTGAGCGCTGCACCGCCCCTTGCGTCGGTTTCATTACGGAAGATGATTACCGCCGTGACGTGATGCACGCGAGCCTGTTCCTGCAAGGCAAGGAGCAGCAGGTGATGGACGAGCTTGGCGATAAGATGAACGAGGCCGCAGAGCAAATGGAATACGAACTTGCGGCTGTCTACCGTGATCGTATCCAGAGTTTGCGCCAGGTGCAGGCCAAACAGTTCGTCAGTGATTTCAATGTCAGTGATGCGGATGTGATTGCTTGTGCTGAACTACAAGGCCAATGGTGCGTGAACTTGGTCATGATCCGCGGCGGCCATCATTTGGGTGATAAGAGCTTCTTTCCCAAGAATGCCGATGGCGCTGATCTGGAAACCACCATGGAGGCGTTTCTTGAGCAGCATTACATGGCAGGCGCAATACCGCCGTTATTGATCGTGGGTGCTGCCCTGGAAACCGCGGCGATGGAGGAAGTGTTCAGCGAGCATGTCGGGCGCAAGGTCAAGATCAACACCAATCCCATTGGCGATAAACGTGTATGGCTCAAGATGGCACAAACCAATGCAGAGTTGGCTCTCAGTCAGCGCGTGGCTCAACAGGCCAACCAGCAGGCCAGGTTGATCGCGTTGCGCGAGGCACTGGATTTGCCTGAAGGCACAGAGCGCATTGAATGCTTCGATATCAGTCATACCATGGGGGAGGCCACGGTGGCTTCCTGCGTGGTCTTTGACAAGGGCAATATGCAGAATTCCGAGTATCGCCGTTACAATATCACTGGCATCACGCCGGGCGATGATTATGCGGCGATGCGCGATGCCCTGACCAGGCGCTACCGTAAAGTCGCTGCGGGTGAGGGTAAACGCCCTGACTTGGTGTTTATTGATGGTGGCAAGGGGCAGTTGGGCGTGGCGGTTGAGGTGATGAATGAAGTCGGTCTGCTGGATATCCAGTTGGTCGGCATTGCCAAGGGTGAAGAGCGCAAGCCGGGACTGGAGCAGATGTTCTTCCCCGAGCGTGAAGAGCCGGTAGGCCTGAAAAAAGATCACCCAGGCTTGCACTTACTGCAGCAGATTCGAGATGAGGCGCACCGCTTTGCCATTACTGGACACCGTGCCAAGCGGGGCAAGGCACGCATGCATTCCAGCCTGGAAGATATCAGCGGCATAGGCGCCAAGCGTCGCAAGAGCCTGTTGACCAGATTTGGTGGCCTGGATGGCGTCAAGAATGCCAGCGTGGATGAAATTGCGCAGGTGGATGGCATCAGCCATGCGCTGGCGCAGAAAATTTATGAGGAGTTGCACTGATGTTCTGGAATGTCCCCAATAGTCTGACGGTGATGCGTATTTTATGTATACCGCTTTTTGTCGGGATATTCTATTTCCCGGAAACTACCTTGCCTATGCATGACAAGAATGTGCTGGCTACCTTCATCTTTGCCTTTGCGGCAATTACTGATTGGTTTGACGGCTATCTTGCGCGCGTGCTTAACCAGACGTCTGCATTCGGGGCCTTCCTTGACCCCGTGGCCGACAAGTTGATGGTGGCTGCTGCCTTAGTGTTACTCATTGAGCTTGACCGTGTTGGTGCAGTCGTTGCCTTGATCATTATTGGACGTGAAATCGCGATTAGTGCCTTACGTGAGTGGATGGCAGGTATGGGCGAGCGTAGCAGTGTGGCAGTGGCATTTATAGGCAAGATCAAGACGGCAGTGCAGATGGCCGCTATCCTTTTCCTGTTGTATTTCGATCCACTGGGGCCGCTGGATATCAGTTTTTATGGCGAGGTATTAATTTATATCGCGGCGATTTTGACATTGGTGTCAATGGCTTACTATTTGAAGGCTGCCTGGCCACGCATGAAGGCTGGATAATCAGCCTGAAATACGCTTGACACAGTGCTGAAAATCCTTAGAATAGCGCCTTCTTTCGATGCGGGAATAGCTCAGTTGGTAGAGCGCAACCTTGCCAAGGTTGAGGTCGCGAGTTCGAGACTCGTTTCCCGCTCCAGGATTTAAAGGGGAAAGTGGCAGCAAGCACTTTCCTTTTTTATCAGATGTCCGAAAGGTTAATCTGATACTGTTTATGGCGCGATAGCAAAGCGGTTATGCCGCGGCCTGCAAAGCCGTTTAGGCCGGTTCGACTCCGGCTCGCGCCTCCAGGTAAATGATTTTGCTGTCAAGCAATGCGGGAATAGCTCAGTTGGTAGAGCGCAACCTTGCCAAGGTTGAGGTCGCGAGTTCGAGACTCGTTTCCCGCTCCAAATTAAAAAGGGAAAGCTCATGCTTTCCCTTTTTTCATATCTAGATATCTATCCATACTTTTATGCTGTCACCATGGCGTTTTTGTGCAGCCATTGTTCAGTGCCTGAGGCCGGCATGGGCTTAGAGTATAGATAGCCTTGTACCATGGAGCCGCCAATCTCCTTAATGACGGCCATTTCCTCGGTGGTTTCAACACCTTCGATAATACAGTCCAGCTCCATGTCCCGGCTTAGGGCCAGCAGGGATTTCACGATCTTGAGGCTGGCTGGGTTTTTCTCAATATTGGTGACAAAGCTGCGATCTATCTTAATCTTGCTCAAAGATAAAGCGTGCAGTTGGCTCAGGCTGGAGTGTCCAGTACCAAAATCATCCAGTGTAATGCCGCAGCCTAGTTTCCTGATCTGTTCTGTCGCCCATTTTGCCTGCTCTATGTCGTGCATGACGGCAGTTTCAGTGATTTCCATATCCAGTTGCCGTGGGTTAAATTTGGATTGCTCGATGATTTGCACGATGCGCTGCACGATGTCCGGAGAGCTCAGGTCGTGCGCTGATAGATTAAATGATAGCCGGATATGTGCTGGCCATTTGGCTGCTGCCGTGAGCGCTTTTTCCAGCAGGATGCGTGTTTGTTGATTAATGATGCCAGTGCGTTCTGCTACCGGGATGAACTGAGTAGGGGAGACTGGCCCTAATATGGGGTTGACCCAGCGCGCCAGGGCCTCAAAGGCAATGATTTTTTCTGTCGTGATGTCGACAATGGGTTGGAAGTAGACTTCCAGTTCCTCGGAAAAATCTGCCTTCCTTAGCGCCTGCTCAATACTGGCATCCAGGTGGATCATGTTTCTATGGCTGGTGGAAAATACCGTGACCATGCTGCGATGATTGCGCTTGCCGTGATAAAGCGCATAGTCGGCATGCTCAAATAGATCAGTCGCATTCCCTGCCATATCGGGATAGGTAACTAGGCCCATGGAGGCCGCAATCTGTATCAGGGTATCTGCAATCATGAAAGGGCGACGCAAGGACTCGCACAATTGGGTGCCAAAGAGCAGTAGCGCCTGATCGTCCATTTCTCGCGTAATGATGATGGCAAATTCATCCCCACCCAGCCGCGCCAAATGGGTATCTTCGTCACAAAGCTTAAGCAAGCGCTGGCCTACGGCAAATAGCAGTTTATCTCCCACGCTGTGACCATAAAGATCATTGACGGGTTTGAAGCCATCCAGATCGAGGATGCCGACGGCAAAGCGACTGCCATCCTGCTCTGCCTGCATGCAAGAGGCATAGAGTTCGCTGAAGAATTTGCGCCGGTTGGGCAACATGGTCAGGCTATCGATATTGGCCAAGCGCAGGTTTTCATTGCTCAATGCCTCTGCCTGGGCTTGGGCGTCCACTAGCCGGGTGAAGTCGCGATAATAAACATGCAGGATCATTAGCATGATGCCGGATACCAAGCCTACATTAATGGCCGTTGCGATGAATGTAGGCTTGCCGGTGGAGGCGAAAAAGATGATGAAGCTTATATTGACTACCGCTGCGGTAATGAGCGCAGCCGGGCGTAAGTGCATCAGGCAGAAGATGCAGCCAATCACGGTGATCCCCATATAAAAGGCAACATGGGATTGAGCATAGGCATCACCATAAGGAAACAGCATGATGGCCCAGATGGTGAAGCTTAATGAGATAGGGCCTGCAATCAGAGTAGTGCGATTGAGTGCATGCATGGTCGATGCCAAGCTAGGCTCATGCTTGCGGGTGCGAAACCAGAAGGAGAATCGAATGATACATATCACCGTCAATACAATCGGGTAGTCGAGGGTCAGCCATCGGGGAGCGCTGGACATGTGTGTTGCGCTTAGTATCCAGCTATTGATGAGCAGGATGACATACATCAACGGCAGTTGCTTGGAGAATGCTTTGAATTGGGCCGTGAGTAACTGGGGTTTGTCTTTTTCAATGGAAAAGCCTTTTCTCAGGCAATTCCATAAGTCAGCAGGCCATGCCATGTTACCCCTCCAAAATGATGCGCTTGATGCGTTTTATTTATAGGGAGTGCCTTGAATAGCCTCTTTGCAGGGTTTACGTATCTTCGAAAAGACAGTTAATAGGCTTTCAAGACATTATTGATCAATACGTCAGGGGCGTAAATATTGATCTTATGTAATAGCTAACGGTGTAATTTCGAGGAAATGAATGGCCTACATTTTTTATTTGTGCAGTAGGCAGATGAAGGCGTTTCGAGCGTGTCTGGCCTGCTTCGCTGACGGAGGCAGGCCTATATGGTCAACTAAGTATTCGCGATCATGGTTAAGTCTCTGACAGAGGCTTGATAACGATGTGCGGCAGTCGCATGATCTTGTCTATCGCCAGCCGGGCCAGTGCCCAGGCTCGCTCCTCGCGCATGAGGGCTTTTTCTGATTCTGTGTAAGGCAGGAACTGACCGCCAAATGTCAGGGAGTGGCGCACTGTGTTTTGTTCGTTCATGTAGGCCTTGACCACATCTTGTACGCGCTCTTCACGGCTCTTGTATAACGAGGACATTGCTGTGTTCCTTCCACTGGGATATTGCTGTATCTCTATTCATGTTACATGGCGTTGTTCAGGCCGCGCCAGTGCTTTTCTCAATTTTTGTTTTCTACGGGATGTCATGTGATGGAAGCGGTGGGATTCGAACTCACGAAGCTCATCAAGGATTAAAGAATTCCTACACATCAGTCAGAAGTGATCCGCTGGTGGCAATGGTCGCGGCTGCATACACTACATGAGATATGTCACATGAATATCTTGAGGAGGTACGCATGCGCGTGATGAATACACTTTATTTAATACTGGTACTTGGGTTGCCGCTTCCCGTGCTGGCAGAAAACATAGGGCCATTAACTGGTGATACCGAAGATATGGCGACGACGGGCAAGGTGAAGGCTGCATTAGCCAAGGATGTGATGCTGAGTGCTCTTGATATCAAGGTGAAGTCCGATGACCTGGGTGCGGTCCATTTGAGTGGCACTGCGAAGTCGCAGGCCGAGGTAAGCCAAGCGGCGATTGTGGCAAGGAATGTCAGCGGTGTTGTATCGGTACAGAACGATATCGTGATTGATGCGCCTGACACAAAAATAAAGTAATGATGAAAGGGGATGTATCAAAGCCAATAGGCTGAAATCGCTTATTGGCTTTGATATGTTAACTTGAGTTAGTGCGCCCAATCTATATCGGCAGAGTCACACTGGGTCAATGACGGCTCATCGGCCTGCGAGCAGGCTTACTACCTTATTCCCTGCACTAACTGGAACATTATATACCGCTTAGCGTTGATGCCATGCCAAGGGCGTGCCTTGCTGCGGCTGTTCCCAGCTGCCGCCCAGAGCGCGGATCAGGTTGACCGTGGCGCGTGCGCGCTCGCCGTCCAATTGCAACGTCACCCGCTTTTGTTGGAGCAGAGTGCGGTCTGCATCAATCACTTCAAGATAACTCACTAGGCCTTCGCGATAGCGGCTTTGCGCCAAGTGGCTGGCGCGTTGCGACGAGGCGACGGCCGTGTCCTGCACTTCGGACTGGTTGTCGAGGATGCGCAGGCTGGCCAGATTGTCCTCGACCTCGCCAAAGGCGTTGAGCACGGTCTGACGGTATTTGGCGACGTCTTCCTCGTAGACGGCGCGTGCGCGTTCCAGCCCGGCTTCGCGGCGGCCACCGTCAAAGATTGGCATCGAGAGCATGGTGCCGATCAAGGGGCCGAGCAGGAAGGTACGGTTGGACCACTCGAACAGGCTGCCCAGCTCGGAGGATTCGTAACCGAGCGCGCCGGTGATGTTGAGGCGCGGGAAATAGGCTGCCTTGGCGACGCCGATGCGCGCATTCGCCGCCGCCATCGCGCGCTCGGCGGCTGCGATGTCTGGCCGGCGCTCCAGCAACGAGGACGGCAGGCTTGCCGGCACGTTGATCCTGATGCGTTGCAATGGAAGCGCTGCCAGGCTGAATTCCGCCGGGGATTTGCCCAGCAGGATGGCGAGGGCGTGTTCGGCAATCGCGCGGCGGCGCGTCACGCCCAGTTCCTCCGAGCGTGCTGCTGCGAGTTCGGTCTTGGCGCGCGCCAGTTCCAGTTCGCTAATGTCGCCGGCGTCGTAGCGGTGCTGGGTCAGCTGCACGGTCTGCTCGCGCAGCTTGACGGTGTGCTGGTAGATGTCACGCTCGGCATCCAGCTCGCGGATAGTGAAGTATTGCTGCGCCACATCCGCCTGCAGGGATAGTAGGACCGAGCGCAGCAGGGCGGCGCTCTGTTCCGCATCGGCCTGGGCGGCGTTGACCAGCGAGGATACGCGGCCGAACAGGTCTGCCTCATAGGCGAATTGCGCCTGCGCGCGCCACAATGTCTGTTCGCTGCCGTTCTCGGTGCGCTGGGCATCTGGCGATACGCGTTGATGCCCGGGGCTGATGCCGCCGCTCAGTTGCGGGTAGCGGTTGGAACGCTCGTCCTTGAACAAGGCGCGCGATTGCGCCAGCCTGGCGGTGGCGGCCTGCAGGTTCTGGTTGGCCGCCAGGGCCTCGTCCTCCAGGTTGTCCAGGGTGAGGTCGTTGAAGACCTGCCACCACTGGCCGCGGTGGTTGAGCTCCGCCGGCTCTGCAGTCTTCCACTGGCTGGACTGTTCTCCAGTCGCATGAAGGGAGGCTTCCTTGAATTGCGCCGGCGTTGCCACCTGGGGCTTCTCGTAGACCGGGGCCACTGAGCATGCCGCCAGCAGCAGCGTTGCGGTCAATAGCGATAATGTCTTGGTCGGTTTCATCGTGGTGTGCTTTCTAAATAAGATGGCTGGCCACCGGGCCGGCAAGGTGTGGTTTGTGTTCTGTTGCCGAGTGCAATGGACGGCCTCCGCTCAGTTTGCGCAGCAGCACGTAAAACACAGGCGTGAGGAACAGGCCGAACAGGGTCACGCCCAGCATGCCGAAGAACACGGCGATGCCCATGGCGTAGCGCATTTCCGAACCCGCGCCGCTGGACGTCACCAGCGGCACCACGCCCATGATGAAGGCGATGGAGGTCATGAGGATGGGGCGTAAACGCAGGCGGCTGGCTTCAATGGCAGCTTTTACAATCGTGCTGCCTTGCAACTCCAGTTCGCGTGCGAACTCGACGATGAGGATGGCGTTCTTCGCGGACAGTCCCACCAGCACCATCAGCCCGATCTGGGTGAAGATGTTGTTATCCCCTTTGGTCAGCCAGACGCCCGTGAGCGCCGCCAGTATGCTCATCGGCACGATGAGGATCACCGCCAGCGGCAAGGCCAGGCTTTCGTACAGCGCCGCAAGCACCAGGAATACCAGCAGCACGCTGATTGGGAACACCCAGATGCCGGCATTGCCCGCGAGGATCTGCTGGTAGGTCAGGTCGGTCCACTCGAACTTGATGCCGGGCGGCAGGGTCTGCGCGGCTATCCTTTCCACTGCCGCCTGTGCCTGCCCGGTGGAATAGCCGGGTGCCGGCCCGCCGTTGATGTCGGCGGCGGTATAGCCGTTGTAGCGCACCACCATTTCCGGGCCGTAGGTAGGGGTCACCTTGACCAGCGAGGACAACGGCACCATATCGCCCGCCATGTTGCGGGTTTTCAGTTGCAGGATGTCCTCGGCTTTTGCGCGGTAGGGCGCATCGGCTTGCGCGCGCACCTGGAACACGCGTCCGAAGCGGTTGAAGTCGTTGATGTACAGCGAGCCGAGGTAGATCTGCATGGTGTCAAACACCTCAGTTACCGGTACGCCCAATTGCTTAGCCTTGGCACGGTCCAGGTCCACGTTCAGCTGCGGTACGTTGATCTGGTAGTTGGTGAACATGGGGCCCAGCTCCGGCGCCTTGGAAGCCTCGGCGACGAAGGCGTTCACCGCCTTGTCCAGTTCGGCATAGCCCAGCGCGCCCCTATCCTCGATCTGCAGCTTGAAGCCGCCGATGGTGCCCAGGCCCATGACCGGGGGCGGCGGGAACACGGCGATATAGGCGTCCTGGATCTGGCCGAATTTCTCGTTCAGAGATTGCGCGATCGCGGCGGCCGACAATTCCTTGCTTTTGCGTTCGTTGAACGGCTTGAGCGGCGTGAAGACGATGCCGGCGCTAGAACTATTGGTGAAGCCGTTGATCGAGAGGCCGGGGAAGGCGACCGCGTTTTCCACACCGGGCTGCTGCAAGGCAATGTCGCTCATGCGGCGGATGACCTCCTCCGTGCGTTCCAGCGAGGCGCCGCTAGGCAGTTGGGCGAAGCCCACCAGATATTGCTTGTCCTGCGCCGGCACGAAGCCGCCGGGCACAATCAGGGAGACGCCCACAGTCAGGCCGAGCAGCACGGCATAGACGCCCATGGCCGTGCCCTTATGGTTGATGATGCCCTTGACTCCCTTGCCGTAGTTGTCGGAGGCACGGCTGAACAGGTTATTGAATCTGGCAAAGAAGCCGCCCAGCCAGCGGTCCATGAAGCGCGTGAGCCAGTCCTTCTTGTCGCCGTGGCCCTTAAGCAGCATGGCGGACAAGGCAGGGGACAAGGTCAGGGAGTTGAACGCCGAGATCACGGTGGAAATGGCAATGGTCATGGCGAACTGCTTGTAGAACTGCCCGGTAAGGCCGGTCATGAACGCCAACGGCACGAACACCGCGATCAGGGTCAGCGCGATGGCGATGATGGGCCCGCTTACCTCGCGCATGGCCTGGTAGGTGGCGTCGCGCGGGCTCAGGCCCGATGCGATGTTGCGCTCGACGTTTTCCACCACGACGATGGCATCATCCACCACGATGCCGATCGCCAGCACCATGCCGAACAGCGACAGGGCGTTGATGGAATAGCCGAACGCCAGCATCAGCGAGAACGTGCCGATGATGGAGACCGGCACTGCCAGCAAAGGGATGATGGATGCACGCCAGGTTTGCAGGAACAGGATCACCACCAATACCACCAGGGCGATCGCTTCTAGCAGCGTGGTCACCACGGCGCGGATGCTGGAGCGCACGAACTGCGTCGGGTCGTAGACGATGTGGTATTCCACCGATTCGGGGAAATCGGCAGCCAGCTCCTTCATGGTGGCGCGCACGGCATCGGAAATCGCCAGCGCATTGGCGCCGGGCGCCTGGAAGATAGGGATGGCGACCGCGGGCTTATTGTCCAGCAACGAGCGCAGGCCGTATTCAGAGGCAGCCAGTTCGATGCGGGCTACATCTGAGAGGCGGGTGATGCCGCCATCAGCGGAAGTCTTGAGGATAATCGCGGCAAACTCTTCCTCGGTCTTGAGGCGACCCTGGGCATTGACCGAGAGTTGCAGCGGCACATTGTTGGGCGCCGCGCCGATCACGCCGGCCGCCACCTGCACGTTCTGCTCGCGGATCGCCTGCACCACGTCGGATGCGGTCATGCCGCGCTGGGCAACTTTCTGCGGGTCTAGCCAGACGCGCATGGCGTAGTTACCAGAGCCGAACAGGCCAACTTCGCCCACGCCCTGGATGCGCGCCAGCCTATCCTTGACGTTGATCACGGCATAGTTGCGCAAATAGGTCATGTCGTAGCGGTTGTCCGGCGAGGCCAGGTGCACCACCATGGTGAGGGTGGGCGAGCTTTTCAGCGTGGTGAGGCCCAGCCGCTGCACATCGGGCGGCAGCCTGGGCAACGCCTGGTTAACGCGGTTCTGCACTAGTTGCTGCGCCTTGTCCGGGTCCACGCCGAGCTTGAAGTTGACGGTGATGGTGAGGTTGCCGTCGCTGTTGGCCTGCGACTGCATGTAGATCATGTCTTCCACGCCGTTGATGGATTCCTCCAGCGGCGAGGCTACCGTCTCGGCGATCACCTTGGGGTTGGCACCGGGATATTGCGCGCGCACCACCACGGAAGGCGGCACGACTTCGGGATATTCCGAGATGGGCAGCTGGAACATGGCCAGCGCCCCGCCCAGCAAGATGAGCATCGACAATACGCCCGCAAAGATCGGGCGGTCGATGAAAAACTTTGAGATATTCATATTGGATTCTCCCTAAGATGGTTCTTAGGCGTTGACGGCCTTTTGCTGTTTATTGGGGAGGCTGCGGATCGTGTGGACAGCTTCCTCTGCTTGGACCTGGGCCAGTGGCGACTCGCTGCCGGGCATGGCGATCAGATGCGGGCTGACCTGGCTGCCGGGACGCACCCGTTGCAGGCCGTTGACCACGATGCGTTCGCCTGGCTGCAGCCCGCTTTCCACCACGCGCAGCTCGCCATGGGCCGCACCTAGCCGTATCTCGCGGTAATTGGCTTGGTTCTGCGCATCGACCACCAGCACGTAGCGCTTGTCCTGGTCCGTGCCCACGGCTTTCTCGTCTATCAGTAACGCCGGGTGGGTGCTGCCGCTGCCCAGCCTGACGCGCGCATACAGCCCCGGCAGCAAGTCGCCCTTGCGGTTGTCGAACACGGCGCGCACGCGGATGGTGCCCGATGCGGTATCGAGGCGGTTATCGACCGAGCCGATGCGGCCTTCGCGGCTATAGCCGTCCTCGTTCGCCAGGCCCAGTAATACCTTGAGCTGGCTGGTGTGCCCGGGCTGGATGAATTTCAGGTAGCTTTGCTCGTCCACCTCGAGCGCCGCGTAGATGTTGTCGGTAGACACCAGTGTGGTGAGCGGTGTGGAGCTGGCGCCCGCGGAGACGATATTGCCCAGCGTCACCTCCGCACGCGAAATCCGGCCGGATACCGGTGCCGTGATGCGGCTGTATTCCAGGTTGAGGCGGGCCGTCTGCAATGCGGCCTGGGCTGCCAGTAATGCGGCTTTCGCCTCCAGCGCCGCGTTGCGCTTTTCCTCGAAGTCGCGGCGGGCAATGGCGTTGTCGCCGATCAGGCGCTCCGCGCGTTCCAGGTCGTGGCTGGTGTAGTCCAGTCGTGCCTCGGCACCGCTCAACTGGGCCTGGGCGCGCGCGACCTCCGCCTCGAATGGCCGCGGGTCTATGGTGAACAGCACGTCGCCTTTCTTCACCAGGTCACCATCCTTGAAATAGATCTTGGTCAGCGTGCCAGAAACCAGGGGGCGGATTTCAACACGCTCGACTGCCTCCAGGCGGCCAGAATAATCCTGCCAATCGGTGATGTCCTGCTGCGAGACAACGGCAACGTCCACGGTAACGGCATTGCTGGCGACAGCAGTGTCGGCCTGGGCTTCGTGGCTGGTGGGCGACCACAAGATGACGCCCCCCGAGATTGCCAGGGCAGCCGCCAGCAGGGCGGCCAATTTCTTTTGTTGCAGTGGTTTAGACATGATGTTCCTCATCTTCAATGTTGAAATCAAAATTTAGCGCGGCTAAAAAACGCTCCTGTCGTTGTTGCTCTACTTGTACTGTCTGCAGAGCACCTGGTCAGGAACACTTCGCTGAGTTTTGTTAGCCGCTGTTAATAGGTAAACCGGCGTGCCCAGCCTGGCGGCGCAGGAAATCGACTACCTCGCGCAACATGGGCTGGTGGGCGGGCAATTCGGCGTGCTGGACGCCGGCAAAACGCGACACCTGGGTAGGGATGCCGGCCTTGATCAAGGCGCTGGCGTATTTTTCCGCCTCGATATGCAGCACGTCGCATCCGGCAGTGGCGATCATGGCGGCGGGCAGGCCGGCAAGGCGCAGCGATTCCAGCGGTGCGGCATAGGGATGCATGCGTTGCGTGCACTTGGGCAGGTATTGCCGGTAGCGCTGCGCGCATTGCGCCGAGGTGAGCTCTGACTTGAGCCTAGCGGCGTCGCCCAGCAGGGTCATGCTCGGGTCCAGCATCGGCGCGATCAGCACTTGCGCGGCAATGCTGAATTCCCTGCGGTCGCGCGCCATCATGCTCAGGCCCGCTGCGATACTGCCGCCCGCATCGTCCCCTGCTACCACAAGCAGCTTGGCGGACATGTTCAGGCGGCGTGCGTTGTGTGCGGCCCATTGCGCAGCGGCGTAGGCATCTTCCGCCGCCGCGGGGAACGGGTGCTGTGGCGCCAGGGCATAGCCGACGGAAAGGACGACGGCAGGGCAATGGTGTGCGATAAAACTGGCGGGAAAGTCTGCATCGTCGATGCAGCCCGTATTGAAGCCGCCACCGTGGAAATACAGCACCAACGGCACGTTGCCGTCCGCCTGCGCGCGACGGTACAGCCGAACGGGGATCGCTCCCTCGGGTCCGGGGATGATGAAGTCTTCACGGGAAACGCGCGGTTCGTTCACAATCGGTCTGCATTCGCTGATACTGGATGCGACACATTGTGATCGTTGTTGCTAATTTAATAATCTTCTTAAATGTGGAAACACTGTTCGTAATTTACTAACAATTGTGTCCAGCAAGTCATCAGCATGGGTTTATGCGGTAAGAATTACAGAATAGATAATTGCATGTATAGCTGTGTGCACTGCTGTTTATTTTTGAATAATGTATTAATTTGTATGTTGATTGTTAGTAGAATGAAGAATAATTGATATATAAATTAAGACATCTCTATGGATAGATTTCAGGCAATGCAGGTGTTCACCCGGGTGGTGGATGCCAATAGTTTCACGCGTGCTGCAGATAGCCTCGGTTTGCCGCGAACGACGGTGACGACTACCATCCAGGCGCTGGAGGGACTGCTCAAGGTGCGTTTGCTCAACCGTACCACGCGTCGCTTGAGCCTGACCCCAGATGGGGCTGCCTACTATGAGCGCTGCATGCGTATCCTGGCCGAGGTGGACGAAACCGAGGCTTTGTTCCGCGACGTGACACGCGGCCCAAGTGGGCGGCTACGTATTGATGTTCCTGCCTCAATTGGGCGCTTGATTATTATTCCCAAACTGTGTGATTTTTATACGCGCTACCCTGATGTAGAGCTGGTGCTGGGCATGAGCGATCGCCCGGTGGATATGGTGCAGGAGGCGGTTGATTGCGTGGTGCGTGTTGGTGAATTACAGGATTCGACCATGGTGGCGCGACGTATCGGTGCTTTTCATCTCGTGACTTGTGCTGCTCCGCGTTATCTGGAGCAGCACGGTGTGCCACAGAGCTTGGAAGATTTACAGCATCATCATGCCGTGCATTACTTCTCCAGCCGCACCGGGCGGAACATGGATTGGGATTTTGTTGTCGATGGCCATGTGACCGAGGTGAAAATGACAGGGAAGGTAGCCGTCAACGATAGTGAAGCCTATGTTGCCTGTGCGCAGCAAGGTTTTGGCTTGATTCAGGTGCCGCGCTACATGGTGTTACCGCATCTTGAATCTGGTGAGTTGATAGAAGTCTTACCGCAGTGGCAGCCCTCCAGCCACCCGATTTCAGTGGTGTATCTGCATAATCGGCACTTGTCTCCAAAAGTCAGGGCTTTCGTTGACTGGATTGCTGAATTGTTCGGTCATTGCCCGTTGTTGAGCGGTTGTCCTGACAATATGTTGGACAAGGAGTGTCACTTCGCACAATGCGAGCAGGGCAACACCATTCGCGAAATCATTGATCGTAATAACACTGCCGAGGCTGTGTTCTAGGCCTCATGCATGCAACAGCGCGGCGTATTCCTGGCGGACGACCTGATAGCATTCGCATGCCATGCGCTCCAGGCCGGAACGGTTCAGCACATGAATATGGCCTCGACTGTAGCTGATCAAGCCTTGCCGCTGTAGCTTGCCAGCAGCCTCCGTGACGCCTTCACGCCTGACGCCCAGCATATTGGCGATCAGTTCCTGCGTCATGATCAATTCGGTTTTCTGTAGCCTGTCGAGGCTGAGCAATAGCCAGCGGCAAAGCTGTTGCTCCAGCACGCAATGACGGTTGCAGACGGCGGTCTGGGTTATTTGCGTGATCAATGCCTGGGTGTATCGCAGGAGTAAATGCGCAACGGTATGGCTGTGATCAAAAAGATGCTTGAGCGTGCTGGCGCGGATGCGATAGCCATATCCTGCGCTTTGCACCACGGCACGGCACGATGAGGTGTTGCTGCCCATGATCACGGGTGTGCCCACCATGCCTTCACCACCGACAACGGCAATTTCTGCGGATGCGCCGTTTTCCATCACGTAGAGCAATGACACGATAGCATCGGCCGGGAAATACACATATTTCAATACTTGTGCCGATTCGTACAACACATCACCCAACTGCATGGAGTATGGCTCCAGGCTTGCTATTAGTTGCTCCTGATCTACCAGTGGCAGTGCATTGATCAAGGTGTTGTGATGTGGGGTGAGCGGTATATCCATATAGCCTCCAGCCAAGGTGCTGCAATTCAGTATATGCCGATCAATTTAACCTTGAGCGCTCAATTTCCCTGCATTAGTCCGATTGGGCTAATTTTCCTATAAATCATTAAGTTATGTTCGGTATCGCACAGTGGGGAGTTTGGCTGCCATGCATGCTCATCCAACCTGGCGCTCATAGCTGGGCTTATGTAATTTTCTTAAGCATGTTTAATGTGAGAAGGAAGAGAAAATGAATAAATTGACGATGGTAGCTTGTGGAACACTACTAGCTGCAAGTAGCGGGGTAAATGCAGCGAATATCGTGGTGAATGGTAGTTTTGAGGCCGATACTATTTCGGGTGCTTATGAGCAACTGGCTAATGTGACTGGCTGGTACTCTGACGGTCTGTTTGAGATACAGCGTGGCAGCGATCATGGTGGTTGGTCAGCGTTCAATACTGCATACGATGGCGAGCAATATCTGGAGTTGAACTCTACCAACCTGACTTCAATCTGGCAGGATTTGTCGACAACAACAGGGCAGCTTTATAACTTGAGCTTTGCCTACTCAGGCCGTTCCGATACTCCGGGGGGGCTTAATAGCGCACTGGAAGTGTATTGGGGCGGGAACCAGGTGGTTGCAACTTCAGTTACCTCTCACAGCGGATGGGTGATCTATAACTTCAGCAATCTGGTAGCTTCTAATGCGCTTACCACGCTCAAGTTCACTTCGATTGAGCCACAGAATGCACCTTCCTATGGTTCTTTCCTCGATGGTGTGGTGGTCACCGCAGTACCTGAGCCTAGCACTTATGGCATGCTGGCATTGGGGCTAGGCGTGATGGGGTTGATCAGCAGGCGTAAACGCCAGCAGGATCAACATCACCTGTATTAACACCTAGTGGTATACATGCCCCTGGCCAGGCTTATTGCCTGGCTTTTTTCATTCTGTGGACAGTTGTTCGCGAATGGTGGCAACGGCACGATATGATTGCAAGCGTACTGCGAGGTCAAACACATGGCCAGTCACCATTAATTCGTCAGGCATGAGGTCATTCAGTAGTTTCCTCAACCCGGCCTTTACGGTGGTAGCAGAGCCAACCAGCGAGCAAGCCAACATGCGCTCGACGCTTAATTTCTCGGCAGGTGTCCAGTATTGCTCAATATCATCTACGGGTGGTGGCAGTTGGCCCGGCGTGCCACGATGCAAGTTGGTAAAGCCTTGTTGCTGCGAACTGAACCAATAGCGCGCTTCCTCATCGGTATCGGCTACCAGGATATTGGCCGTGACCATGAAATAAGGCTTATTCAACGAGGCTGATGGCTGGAAATTGCGGCGATAGGTATCAAGTGCCTGTAGCAGGAACGTGGGTGAAAAATGCGAAGCAAAGGCAAATGGCAGGCCATGTGCTGCGGCAAATTGAGCACCATATAAACTAGAGCCCAATATCCACAGGGGGATGTTTAATCCGGCTCCAGGCACTGCACGGATGCTTTGGCCCGCCTGGGGCTGGGCGAAGTAATGCTGGAGCTCTGCGACTAAGTCCGGAAAATCTTCCCCATGGGCATGCAGGTCGCGTCGCAAAGCGCGCGCTGTGGTCATATCGCTACCGGGAGCACGACCCAGCCCAAGGTCGATGCGCCCAGGGTAGATGGATTCCAGCGTGCCGAATTGCTCGGCAATCGCCAGTGGCGCATGGTTGGGCAACATGATGCCGCCAGCGCCGATGCGTATTGTCCTAGTGTGGCTGGCAACGTGACCAATCACGACAGAAGTGGCTGCACTGGCAATGCCCGGCATATTATGATGCTCTGCCAGCCAGAATCGTCGATAGCCTAGCTCCTCGGCAAGCTGGGCCAACGCGACGGAGTTGCTGAAGGCCTCTGCTGGCGTGCTACCTTGCACAATAGGGCAGAGATCAAGAATGGAAAATGGAATCATCGCTTTTCAATATCCAGGTGGATGTTGCAGAGACATTGCCATATTCCCATGGTTCTGATGAAAGTAGTACTAGCTCAACAATTTCTGTGGGTAACTTTGTGGGCAGCATGCGCATGAGCTGGCTAAACGGTTGTTATATCATGTGGAATTTGCTATTGCCTATTTATTGTGCAGCCTGCCAACTTAATTTATCTCAGCAGAGAACATACAATAGGCAACGCTGTCATTCTATATGACCTTTGATAATGAAATCCCCACTGTGATGATGCCTACTTTTGATAACCGTTTCCTGCGGGATTTGCCTGGTGACCCGGATACTACTAACCAGTTGCGTCAGGTGTATGGCGCCTGTTGGTCACGTGTGATGCCCACTTCGGTATCCGCTCCCAAGTTACTGGCTTATTCGTCCGAGATGTTGCAGGCACTGGGCTTGAGTGAGGAAGACATTAAGTCCCCGGCCTGGGTGAATGCTTTGGCTGGCAATGGCCTTATCCCAGGCATGGAACCTTATGCCATGTGTTATGGAGGTCACCAGTTTGGACATTGGGCCGGGCAGTTGGGCGATGGCCGCGCGATCAGCCTTGGCGAGGTAGTAAACAGCCAGGGTCAGCGCTGGGAGTTACAACTCAAGGGCGCGGGCGTGACACCCTATTCACGTATGGCGGATGGCCGTGCCGTGTTGCGCTCATCGGTACGCGAATTTCTTTGCAGCGAGGCGATGCACCATCTTGGCATTCCCACTACGCGTGCCCTGAGCCTGGTGCAGACCGGTGATGTTGTGATTCGCGATATGTTTTATAACGGCAACCCGCAGGCTGAGAAGGGCGCAATCGTATGCCGTGTATCGCCCTCATTTATCCGGTTTGGCAATTTCGAGATTTTTGCCATGCGCCAGGATAAACAAACGCTGCAAACGCTGGTGGATTTCACTATTCACCGTGATTTTCCTGAGTTGGCTGATTTCCCCGAAGATGAGCGTTTAGCCGAGTGGTTTGCCATTGTCTGTGTACGCACTGCGCGCCTGGTCGCACACTGGATGCGCGTGGGCTTTGTCCATGGCGTGATGAACACCGACAATATGTCGATTCTCGGCCTTACTATTGATTATGGCCCTTACGGCTGGGTGGATAACTTCGACCCTGGCTGGACGCCCAATACCACTGATGCCGCAGGCCGTCGTTATTGTTTTGGTCGCCAGCCCGAGATTGCCCGCTGGAATCTGGAGCGCTTGGCGCAAGCGTTGTATGCCTTGAAGCCAGAGCGGGAAATTTACGACGAAGGCCTGATGCTATTCGACCAGGCTTACAACAAAGAGTGGGGTGCCGTGTTGGCTGCCAAATTTGGCTTTAGCCAGTGGCGCGATGAATATGAGCCTTTGTTCACCGCAGTGTTCGATCTCATGACCCAGGCCGAGATCGACATGACCGAATTTTTCCGCAAGCTGGCCTTGATCGAAGCCACCCAGCCAGACTTGGACATCTTGGAAAGCGGGGCCTATAGCGATGCACTATGGGAAACCTTCAAGCCCAGGTTCAGTGATTGGCTCAAGCAATATAGCCAGGCAACGGTTGCAGATGGACGTGACCCAATAGCCAGGAAAGAGGCCATGAACCGTGTCAACCCGCGGTATGTCTTGCGCAACTACCTGGCGCAACAAGCCATCGATCTGGCAGATGCTGGTGATAACAGTTTGATAGAAGAGTTGTTGGAAGTGTTGCGCCAGCCTTACGACGAACAGCCAGGCAAGGAGCGCTTTGCTGCCTTGCGACCGGATTGGGCCAAGCACAAGGCTGGATGCTCGATGCTGTCTTGTAGTTCCTGATTTAATACTTCACTTCACATAATATCAAGGGCGAGCGCAGCGATGCCCAATCGCTGCGCTCGCCCTTTGAGTTGTTAGGGTCGTTAGAGTTGCTCTTGATCCAGCCTGCGGCTTGCATGTGTCAACGAAGCAAGCTCGAAGTGTTCCTTGCGACGTTTGAGCAGGCGGGTGATGGTAATGACTGCTACGGGGGTCAAGGCCGCCAGCAGGAAGGATTCTAGCAAGTGGGTCGCGGGTTCATTTGGCGTGGGGAACATGGACAATCCTGCGACCAGTCCGGCAATGGTGCCCATGACCGCTTCTCGCCCGGTATGCGAGCGGCTGAACAGGCCGAAAAAGACCGGGAAAGCCGCCGCCGAGCATAGCAGGTCGGCGAGCAGGAATAGGTAAAGCACGCTGTAGCCCTGTGCAGCAACAATCAACACCGGGATTGCGACCAGCAGCACTAGCCAGCGTGACAATCGCATCAAGCTCGAAGCGCTACGCTTAGGCATCACTCGCCCGATATCCACAGCCACAATGCTTGAAATCGCGCTGATCGCGCTATCTGCACTGCACATCACCAGGGATATACCGAGTGGAATCAGCGCAATGGCCAGCCAAAGCGGGATGTTGGGCATGACCACGCTGAACAGCGCTACCGAGCTATCACCTTGTGGTGTCATCGCCATGAAGGCCAGGCCGAACAAGCCCATGATGAAGATGAATGGCACGACCAGCAAACCACCCAGCAGGAAGCCGTTACGCATGGCAGGGATGTCTTTCGCAGAGTAAATGCGTTGCCAGTTGCCTTGATGAAAGATGCCGGTGAGCAGGATGGCGACGAAGAAGGTCAGCCCGGCCTTGATGCCACCAATATCGTGTAGGTCGATGAGCTGCGGTGCGGTTTCGCGCAGCTTGTCCATGACAGGCACCACGCCACCGGTTGCTTTCCAGCCAATAAATACCAGTGCTGCCAGCAGCGGGATGATGATGACGATCTGCACTTTGTCGGTGAAGATAGAGGCACGCAAGCCACCATAAGTGGTGTAGAGCAACGTGAAGCCGAGCACGATGGCTGCCGTGGCCCAGAGCGGCACTGGCGCAAGGATGGTCACCATCTTGGCGATGGCGGTGATCTCCGCACTCATGGCGATAAATAGGTAAAACAGCATGATGCTGAGTGCGAGCAGATACATTGGCTTGCCATAGCGCGCGATGAGAAACTCGGTAAGGGAGTGGCCATTGGGCATGAGTTCACGCATGCGCTTGCCGAGCGGGATCATGGCAATGCGCGGCGACATCGCGCCAAGGGCATAGCCGATCACCGCGGTGAGGCCGCCCCAGGTAGCCGCTTGAGCTGGCGAGAACAATATCCATGCACCGAGGGAAGAGGCGAGTAGCACCATGACACTGGCAATGGAGCCTTGGCTGTTGCGGGCGACGATGAATTCTTCAAGATTACCGCGATAACGGCGCGAGTAAGCCATGCCGAGAATGGCGAAAGCGGCGGCGAAAAAAATCAGCCAAGCGAGCGTGGCTTGTGTACTGAGCATCTTGTGGTGACTCCTGTAATCAACGAACGACAAGGAGTACGCAAACCCGATGCGGTACTTCCTTCCTTTCGCCAGCATGATCTGGATCAAGTATTAAGGGTCATGGCCCATTGCCATTTCTCAGCCGTGATCGGCTCCCCCAGGATTGAACGGGCCAATAGCAAGTGGCCGTTCTGGTGCCGGATTATAACGACTTTCATCACGATTTTCACAATGCATTGGATGTGAATCGTTCATATTCCGTGCTATGGTTCAACCTTTCGGCACGGGGTGCCCTGATGGAATGGTTTCCACAGGGCTGAGAGCAAACCCGTATACCTGATCCAGATCATACTGGCGGAGGAATGCCTGTCGCAGCCCTGGCTGCGGTGTCTTCCTTTGTCATGATTTACTGCAAAGGAATGACATGAACAATCCATCAGCCCCACAACTCCGTATTCAAGACCAAGTCGTGCTCGTCACCGGTGCCGCACGCGGGCTGGGCCAGCATATTGCCCGTGCCTTCCTCGATCAGGGTGCAAGGGTCGTCATCAATTATCTTCATAGCGAGGCTGCCGCGGCCAGGCTCGTGGCTGAAGCGCCTGAACGTGCATTGGCGATAGGTGCGGATGTGAGCGATGCAAAGGCTGTGCGTTGCATGCTGGAGCAGGCACAGGCACATTTCGCTCAGCCAGTGACGACGGTGGTCAACAATGCGCTGCCGGATTTCAAGTTCAATGGCGATGCCCGAGCTCATGCTGCCGATCTTGGCTGGGAAAGCCTGCAGCAACAGTTCGATGGGGTGGTGAAGGGCGCGTTGAATACTGTGCAGGCGGCCTTGCCTGGCATGTGTGCACAGGGTTGGGGGCGGGTGATCAATATCGGCACCAATTTGTTCCAGAACCCGGTAGTGCCTTATCACGATTACACTGCTGCCAAGGCGGCCTTGTTGTCACTCACACGTACCCTGGCACAAGATTTGGGGCCGGGGGGCATTACTGTCAATATGGTGTCGGGCGGCTTGCTGCGTACAACCGATGCTTCTGCTGCCACGCCAGAGGCCGTGTTTGATCTGATTGCTGCCAGTACACCATTACGCCGCGTGACGACACCAGAAGAGTTTGCCGATGCGGTGCTGTTTTTCGCCTCGCCCTGGTCGCGTGCCGTGACGGGGCAGAATCTCGTTGTGGATGGTGGCTTGGTGAAGAATTAGGGCTGTGGTGATGATGCACATCAATTTATTCCTGTTCGGTTGCGGCCACCACAACGCTGCTTGGCGCCACCCGGATTCCCAGGTCGAACGCCTGGGTGATATTCGCTATTACGAGGAAATGGCCCAGCTAGCCGAGCGTGGCAAGCTGGATGCGGTGTTCTTTGCCGATGGGCATGCGACCAATAACATTACTGATGGGCCGCGCTGGTTCCTCGAGCCAGTGACCATGCTGACAGCCATTAGCCGTGCTACCAAGCACATCGGCTTGGTGAGCACCATTTCCAGCACGTTTTACACACCTTTCCATGCAGCAAGACTGATGGCATCGCTGGACCATATCTCCGGTGGACGTGCAGGATGGAACGTGGTGACGTCGATGTTTGATGTTGAAGCAAGGAACCACGGTTATGAAGCGATGCCCGGCCATGCTGAGCGCTATGCGCGGGCTGAGGAATTCATCCAGGCGGTATTGCAACTGTGGGATAGCTGGGATGATGGTGCATTGCTCAACGACCGCGCGGGAGATTACGTTGATGAAAGCCGGGTTCGGCAGATCAATCACCAAGGCGCACATTTCCTCGTTGATGGCCCCTTGACCGTACCGCGCCCACCTCAAGGTAATCCTGTGCTGTTCCAGGCGGGCGCTTCCGATCATGGCCGCGCACTCGCCGCGAAATATGCTGAGGCGATTTATGCCGTGGCCTATGACCTGCCGTCGGCCCAGGCCTATTACGGCGACGTCAAGGCTAGAGTCAAAGCTGCCGGGAGACAAGTGGATGTGCCTATCCTGCCAGGTCTTGTGACCTTTATTGGCTCAACTGAGGCCGAGGCGCGTGCCAAGCAGCGGGCGCTGGATGAGCTATTGCCTGCAGAAACATCCCTGCGGCAATTACAGTTGTTTATCGATCAGGATTGCATGGATTGGGAGCTTGATGCACCAGTGCCACCCTTGCCGCCGCTGGAGGCCTTTACCGGCCCCAAGGGCCGCTATGCCACCGTGTTACGCATTATTGAACGCGAAAAGCCTACCGTGCGCCAGCTATTGGGCCGCCTGGCTGCGGGGGGAGGGCATTGCACCATGGTTGGCACGGCAGAGCAGGTGGCAGACCAGATGGAGCATTGGTTCCGCAATGGCGGGGCAGATGGCTTTAACCTGATGCCGCCGATGCAACCCGAAAGCGTGCAGGACTTTGTCGATCATGTCATTCCCATCCTGCAACAGCGCGGCCTGTTCCGCCACGATTATGAGCATGCCACCTTGCGCAGTCATCTAGGGCTGGCTAGGCCGGTACGCGTCTAGCATTGTCTTTGTGCCAGAGGATGCTGGCTCTTGGTATCATGCTTGCAGATATAACCGAGAGCCTAATCAATGCACCAGACCTTTGCTATCGACACCATGCTGCACCTGCTCATTGCACTGGGTGCTGGGCTATTGATCGGCGCTGAGCGCGGTTGGCAAGAGCGCGATGAAAACGACTCATACCAAAGTGCAGGCATCCGCACCTTTGCCTTGACTGGCTTGCTGGGAGGCTTGAGCACTTTGCTGGGGCAGCAGATGGGCATGGTCGTATGGGTGACGGTACTGGCGGCATTGATGCTGGTGGTGGGTATTGCGTACGTTGTGGATGTGCGCCGCACTGGTGACCATGGCATCACCAGCGAATTGGCCTTGCTGATCACCTTCCTGTTGGGCAGTCTTGCTTTGTCTGGCTACGTGATGCTGGCAAGCGCTGGTGCCGTGGTGGTGGCCTTGTTGCTCAGCCTGAAAAACGTATTGCATTCCCTGCTCAAGCGCTTGAGTGAGGCCGAAGTTTCCGGTGCGCTCAAGTTGCTATTCATTTCCGTGGTGATGCTGCCCGTATTACCGAACGAGACTTATGATCCCTGGGGCGTGTTCAATCCTTATACCACGTGGTGGATGGTGGTGCTGATCGCCGCGCTGAGCTTCATTGCCTATATCGCCATTCGTCTTACTGGCACACGCTATGGCCTGATGTTGACGGCTATCCTTGGTAGCTTGGTGTCTTCCACCGCCATGACGCTTACCCTGTCACGCTTGTCCAGCAAGCCATTGCAGAATGTATTGTCAGCAGGCCTGCTGGCGACATCAGCTTTGATGTTTCCACGTGTCTTGCTGATTGTGGCCGCGGTGAATATTTCCATATTGCCGCATATTGCCTGGCCATTGAGTGTGATGTGTTTAGTGTATCTTGCCGGAGCCGGGGTCTTCTGGCTAAGGGCTATCAAGGAAGAGCCAGCCAATGCAGAAACACCACTACGCAACCCTTTTGAGTTAAGGCCAGCTATCCGTTTTGCCTTGCTGTTAAGCCTGATCTTGTTCCTCGTTGAGGCGGGCAGGCGCTATATGGGGGATGCTGGCGTTTATTTGGTCTCTATCCTTGCTGGCCTAACCGATGTCGATGCCATCAGCTTGTCTTTATCGCGTAATGCCTTGCACGAGTTGGGGATGAACGTGGCGACGCAGGGTATTGTGCTGGCCGTGATCAGCAATAGTGTGGTGAAGGCAGCTTTAGTCGGTGTTATTGGAGGCAAAGCACTGGCTTGGCGTACTTATCCTGTGATTGGTGTCGCTTTGGCTGCTGGTTTATTAGTGATGTTGCTTACCTGAGAAGTGGCTAGATTGTTCACGGTAAAGGTATTAAGCAGGCAGGAATTTGTTATCATGCCGCCCTTTTTTGCATAAAGGAGCACGCATGGCAGACAATCAGAAAAAAGAGAACAAGGCCAATCTGGTGATCCTTGATCGCCCCATGATCTCCGTAGAAACGACAGAGTATAAGGAAGTCAGGATGACGGTGATTGGCATGGATGGCGCGATGGAAAACATTCGCCAACAGGAGCTTTTGTTTCCCTTGGAGTGTGCTCGTCAGGTGGCAGAGTTCCTCTTGCAGTTGGCTCCACCAGAGGATAAACAAGACAAACCAGTCAAGGCGGAATGATCACGGGCATGATGCATGCCGTGTTGTGATGAAAAAAACTCTGTCCCAAAGCTTGACTTTGTGTACATTCGTACAGTAAATTTTCACCCATGGGACAAGACAAAGACTTTGAATACCTGGGCAAGATCCAGGACTATTTCGCCGAACACAAGACATTGCCGACTTTTAGCCATGTCGCGCAATTGCTTGGGTTTAAATCTAAGAATGCGGTGACATCGTTCGTGGCGCGGCTCAAGTTACAGGGCTTCCTCGACTATGCGCCTGATAAGCGGCTCAAGCCGGGTAGGCGTTTTTTCGAGCGGATTCTGGCTGAGAGCACGGTACAGGCCGGGTTTGCCACACCATCATATGGCGATACCCTAGACACGATGGGTATTGATGATTACCTTATCGAAAAGCCCTCGCAAACCATCCTCATCACAGTGCGTGGTGACTCGATGAAGGATGCGGGGATTTTTAATGGCGATGTCGTGATTGTGGAAAAACGTCCTTTTGCCAATCTTGGCGATATTGTCGTGGCTATCCTCAACCGCGAATTTACGCTCAAGACCTTGGGTAAGGAAGATGGGCAGTTTGTGCTGATTCCTGCCAACAAGGATTTTCCGGTGATTCGCCCCAATGGTGATTTCGAGATTTTTGGGGTGGTGGTGGGGCAGTTCCGCAAATATAGCTAAGTCCACATCGCTTAAGCCACTCTGTATTACGCCTAAAATGATGCCGCTGCCTAGAAAATAGGCAGCGGCATTTCTCTTTATTGCATCAGCAAGTTAATTTTGCCATCCCCAGACTGCCCACAAAGTTATGCACAGATTTTGTGGGGCGCTGTGTATAGACTATTCGCTGGTTTACTGCGCCTGTAGCGCTTTCCAACCCAGCTCTCTCATGCAGAGCAACAAGCCTCGGCTCGCTTTTGCCGTGGTACCTGACATATCAGGCTGGTGTTCCGGCCCCAGCTTTGCCACGCATTGCTGAATATCAGCCTTGAGATTGTCTGCACCTCTGCCAATTTTCCACCATGAGCTCACAGTAAACATATCCAGCGGGCTTTTGGGTGCTGGTGCCGGTGATTCTTGCGTTACGCTGGTTTTTGCGTCGGCAGCGATTGCGACAACAGGTGCTGGTTCCTGCACTGTCGAGGTATCTCGATAGTCATTCTTTAGTGATGCCTTGATGACAGGGTCATCATCATCCAGGTTGTCCTGTGGGTTGTGGAATACCCAGCCATTGTTTTCCATGCATTGTGCAAATGCATTGCCTTGCAGGCCTTGTGCCTGACATGCATTTTTTGCCGTGTTGAGGTCGTGTACGCCAGCGCCTCTTTTATATGCAAATTCACCACCGCATCCTGCCAATACCAAGCATAGGGTTATGGCGGCAGGGATTGTCGTTAGTAATCCTTGATTATTCATGTGTTTTTCCATATTTCCCATGCCATCCCCGGCATAGGCATTGATTGTCGACGAGGCCAAATTACCATGCGGCCTGATTCTGGCATGTACGCAATATGACGTATTTAAGCCGACCCCCTCAATCGCTAATCTGGCAACACGAAAGATTTAGCGGGTAGTTCACCGTTCGGTTTGATGGTTTTTGGTGAAACTTAAATTAAGGGGTAAGGGAAATGAAATTCAAGATGAAGAAGTGTGCATTCATGGTGGCACTGGCAACATCCGCTGCGTTGCCATCCATGAATTCACAAGCTGCAGGCACGATCACTTTCGGTGAAGATAAGTCTATCAGCATCGGCTTGGGCGTGCGTACTGCATTCACCAGCGTTGAGGATGCAGCACCTAATGGTAGCTCACGTTCCAAGGATTTTGATGTGGATGACGCGCGTATCTACATCAATGCTTCTTTCAACAAGTATATCAAGGCGACGTTCAATACTTTCACTACCACTAATGATGGTAGCGGCAAGGATGACATCAGCACCCTGGATGCTTATCTGCAATTTGAGTTCATGGATGAATTCAATATCTGGATGGGTCAGTTGTTGCCACCATCAGACCGTGCCAATCTGGATGGTCCTTTCTTCCTCAATGCCTGGTCTTACCCAGGTGTGGTGTCTCGCTACCAGAACAAGTTCGTTGGCCGTGATATTGGTGTGACCGTCTGGGGTAAGTTGCTCGACAAGCGCCTGGTTTACTCCGTGGGTGCTTATGAAGGTAATCGCGTTTCCAGTTTCAACAATGACAGTGCACTGAACCCCAACCGTTCCGACAACCTGATGTACAGCGGTCGTATCCAGTATGACTTCCTGGATGCAAACAACGATCCAGCCTACTACACCAGCAGTGCGTACTACGGCAAGGACGTGCTCTCCATCGCACTGGTCGGGATGTTCCAGAAGGACGCAGTAGGTATTGCTGGCAACAGTGATGACTACAAGGCTTACAACGTGGATGCCTTATTCGAGAAGAAATTTGCTGCAGGTGTGCTGAACCTCGAAGGGGCTGCTTACAAATACAACTTCAGTGATGCAGCCGTTGCTGCAGATTCCGCAGCAGTCGTTGCTGGTGGCGGTACTTTCACTGGTGCCGTACCAGGCAAGGCTTACCTCGGCTTAGTGTCCTGGATGTTTGGCGATACCGTGGGCTGGGGCAAGTTCCAACCCTATGGCCGTTACCAGAAGTTTGATGCAGACGGCACGATTGGCCGTGATCAGAAAGAGTACGACGTAGGCCTGAACTACATCATTGACGGCCATAACGCCCGTATCAGCACCGTCTACACCAAGACCAAGACTGAGGGCTTGAGCGATATCGACAAGTTCACAGTAGGTCTGCAGTTGCAATTCTAGTTGGGAATGGCCGTCATTCCTGGATGGAATGACGGCCGTCATGAGTTGAGTTTTTTAAGGAGGATGTATAGATGAAGACCTTGATTAAGCTGGATTTTGACAAGCCAGCCTGGGAACAGGACGGCCAGATTCATAATCGTTGGCACCCTGATTTGCCCATGGTCGCCATGGTCAAGCCTGGAGACGAGTTCCGTGTTGAGTGCATGGATTGGACCGGTGGCCAGATCGGCAACAACGATAGCGCAAACGACATTCGTGATGTCGACCTGTTGCAGGTGCATTACCTGAGTGGCCCGATTGGTGTTGAAGGTGCTGAGCCAGGCGACCTGATGGTAGTGGACATCCTGGATGTAGGTACTTTGCAAGATCAACAATGGGGCTTCAATGGCTTGTTTGCCAAGGAAAATGGTGGTGGTTTCCTCACTGATCATTACCCTGAAGCAGCAAAAAGTATCTGGGATTTTCACGGTATCTATACCACCTCCCGTCATGTTCCCAACGTCAAGTTCGCCGGCATCATGCACCCAGGCTTGATTGGCTGCTTGCCATCCCGTGAGTTGCTGGATACATGGAACAAGCGCGAAGCTGAATTGATCGCTACTGATCCTGATCGTGTGCCAGCATTGGGATTGCCTCCTAACCCAACGGGTGCCGTCATGGGGCGCCTGAGTGGCGAAGAGGCCTCAGCAGCAGCCAAGGAAGGCGCACGTACTGTGCCTCCACGCGATCACGGTGGTAACTGCGATATCAAGAACTTGACCAAGGGCTCGAAGATTTTCTTCCCGGTTTACGTCAAGGATGGTGGTCTTTCCATGGGCGATCTGCACTTCTCCCAGGGCGATGGCGAAATCACGTTCTGTGGCGCGATCGAAATGGCTGGCTACCTCGATATCAAGGTCAGCTTGATCAAGGATGGTGTGAAGAAGTATGGCGTCAAGAATCCACTGTTCCAGCCTAGCCCATTGACACCTAACTATCGTGATTACCTGATTTTTGAAGGTATTTCCGTGGATGAGCAGGGTAAGCAGCACTACCTGGATGTACAAGTGGCTTATCGCCAGGCTTGCCTCAACGCGATTGAGTACTTGAAGAAATTTGGCTACAGCGGCGAACAAGCCGTGGCGATTCTGGGTACTGCACCGGTTGAAGGCCATATCAGCGGCGTGGTGGATATCCCGAATGCCTGTGCCACTCTGTGGTTGCCAACCGAGATCTTTGATTTTGACCTGAAGCCGAATGCCGATGGCCCAGTGAAGATCATCACCGGCAACGTGGATGTTGCCAAGACATCCTGATCATAGATTTCTTGATTGACGATTTGAAAGCATAAGGGGAAGCGCCATGCCTATGTATGAATACAGATGTGATGAGTGCGGAGTGTTTTCCGCACTGGGGAAAATGAGTACATCCAGTGAGCCTACGATCTGTCCGGATTGCGGCGAGTTGAGTGAGCGCATTGTCTCGGCACCACGCCTGGCCATCATGGGCAAGGCGCAACGAAGTGCGCATGAACGCAACGAAAAATCTGCCCATGAACCCCGGGCTACCCGCCGCTCTAGCTGTGGGTGCTCTGGGGGTCATACCTGCGGTTCATCATCGACTTCGAAGCAATCCACTCAGGGAAAAGAGAAAGGAAGCCTATTGCAGATGCAAACCAAGAAGACCGCCAGACCTTGGATGCTTGGTCACTAGGGTTCGGTAGTTAATTAGTTGAACACCCCACTTTTTTAGTTTTAATTTCAGGAGAAATCTGATGAGTAAGACAAATCGACGCCAGTTCATCACCAAGACAGGCGCCCTGATGGGGGCAATGCTCGCAGCAGGCATTATTTCTGGTAGCGCTTTTGCTGCCGATACTTCAACCGCCAAGGTCAATACCACTGGCTTGGCTGTCACCGACAAGGTTGTGAAGGTAGGCATTCTTCACTCATCTACCGGCACCATGGCGATCAGTGAAACCGGTTCCATCCAGGCTGAGAAGCTGGCGATTGCCCAGATCAATGCCATGGGCGGTGTGCTGGGTCGCAAGATCGAAATCATTCAGGAAGATGGCGCTAGCGATTGGCCAACCTTCGCTGAAAAATCCAAGAAGTTGCTGGAAAAGGACAAGGTAGCGACTGTATTCGGCTGCTGGACTTCAGCTTCTCGCAAGGCTGTGTTGCCAGTGTTCGAGAAAGACAATGGTTTGCTGTTCTACCCAACTTTCTATGAAGGTTTGGAGCAATCCAAGAACGTCTTCTACACCGGCCAGGAAGCCACTCAGCAAATCCTGGCAGGCCTGGACTGGATAGCTAAGGAAAAGAAGGCCAAAACTTTCTACCTGATCGGTTCTGACTACATCTGGCCACGTACCTCCATGAAGATCGCCCGCAAGCACATTGAGCAGCATCTAGGTGGCAAGGTCGTGGGTGAAGAGTACATCGCCCTGGGTGATACCCAGTTCGGCTCCGTGATCAACAAGATCAAGCTGAAGAAGCCAGATGTGATCTACGCAGCGGTTGTGGGTGGCAGTAACGTGGCATGGTTCAAGCAATTGAACGCTGCTGGCTTGAATTCCAAGAAGCAGAACATGCTGACCATCTCCGTGACCGAGGATGAAGTCCTGGGCATTGGTGGTGAAAACCTGGAAGGCTTCTACTCCGCGATGAAGTACTTCCAATCCCTGAAGAACGCAAACAACGAGAAGTTCGTTGCTGAGTTCAAGAAGATGTGGGGTCCTAAGGCTGTGATTGGTGACGTGACACAAGCTGCTTACCTAGGCCCATGGCTGTGGAAGGCTGCGGTTGAGCGTGCGGGTAGCTTCGATGTAGACAAGGCCGCTGCTGCATTGCCTGGCTACGAGTTCAAGGAAGCACCAGAAGGCTACGTGAAGGTTGATCCTAACCATCACTTGGAAAGCAAGCTGCGTGTAGGTAAGTGGCGTGCTGATGGTCAAGCGGATGTGGTTTACGAGTCCGAGTTGATCAAGCCTGATCCATTCCCAAAGGGCTACCAATAATCACCTAGTGGTTTACATGCAATAAATCACGACAGCCCCGCACGGGGTTGTTGTGACGTGCAGTAGCAGTATGCAGTACCAGAATTTAAATCTGTAAGTAAAAGGCTGGAGGCCGATTATGTTTGATTATTCAATGGCAGAGATAGGCAATATCGTTGTCATGCAGGCTTTCTCCGGATTAAGCCTGTTCAGCGTTCTTCTCCTGATGGCACTTGGCCTGGCGATCATCTTCGGGCAGATGGGGGTGATTAACATGGCCCACGGCGAATTCATGGCCATAGGCGCCTATACCACCGTGTTTCTTTCCCGGGTTGCCGAGACTTACGGAATCGTCAATTACTACTTCCTGTTTGCGATTGTCGCGGCCTTCATCATCGCATTCATCATTGGTTATATCGTCGAGTTTGTCCTGATCCGGCATCTCTACAAGCGGCCGCTGGATACCCTGCTGGCCACCTGGGGCTTGAGCCTGGTGATGCAGCAGTTATTCCGCTCCACCTTTGGCGCCAAGGAAGTCAGCGCTGTGCTGCCAGAATGGCTCATGGGCTCCTTCCAGCCAACACCGGATATCGACATCCCCATCAATGGAGTCTTCGTGCTGGTGCTCGCCGCCGTGGTCACCCTGGGGGTCTTCATCTTCATGTTCCGCTCCCGCTGGGGCCTGCGTGTGCGTGCCACGGTGCAGAACCGTGTGATGGCAGGTGCCGTTGGCATCAACACCAAAAAGGTGGACCGCGTGACCTTCGCGCTGGGCTGTGGCATTGCCGGTGTCGCTGGTGCCGCGTTTACCACCATTGCCTCTACCGGCCCGACCACAGGCTCGCTCTATATCGTCGACAGCTTCATGGTTGTGGTCTTCGGTGGCGCCGCCAGTGTATTGGGAACGATTGCCTCTGCCTTCGGCATTGCCCAGGCGCAATCCATCCTGCAGTTCTTCATGACCAGCTCCATGGGCAAGGTCGCGACCCTGATGGTGATCGTCGGCATCCTCATGATGCGTCCAGAAGGCCTGTTTGCATCCAAAGTCCGTAAGTAAGGTTAGGGGAACAACATGAATGAAACACTCAGCAAAATATTAGGCGGGAAACAAGGGGCCATCGGTCTCGGCATCCTCGCCGCCCTGATCCTGGTGGTGCTGCCACTGGGGCTGGAACCCTTCCGTCTTGGATTGGTAGGTAAATACCTGACTTACGCCTTCGTGGCAGTTAGCCTGGTGTTGTTGTGGGGCAATGGCGGTATCTTGAGCCTGGGGCAGGGCATCTTCTTCGGCCTCGGTGGTTATGCGATGGCGATGTTCCTCAAGCTGGAAGCGTCTGACCCAGTGAGTACTGCGATCCAGTCCACCCCTGGCATCCCTGACTTCATGGACTGGAATCAGCTGACCGCACTGCCATGGTTTTGGGAGCCGTTCAAGAGCTTGCCACTGACTATCCTCGCTATTCTGGTCGTGCCTACCCTGTTTGCTTTCTTTATCGGGTATGCCATGTTCAAGCGTCGTGTCGGTGGCGTGTATTTCGCCATCATCACGCAAGCCATTGCCTTGATCCTGAGCATCCTGATTATTGGTCAGCAAGGTTACACCGGCGGTGTGAATGGTATTACCGACCTGAAGACACTGCTGGGCTGGGATATCCGTACTGACAGCGCCAAGTATGTGTTGTATTACGTCAATGCTGCATTGCTGATTGGTTGCATCCTGTTGTCTCGTTATGTGTTGTCCAGCAAGTTCGGCATGTTGCTGCTGGCGATGCGTGACAAGGAAGAGCGTGTCCGTTTCTCTGGTTACGATGTGTCTAACTTCAAGATATTCATCTTCTGCCTGTCTGCCATGATCTCGGCGATTGGCGGTGCGATGTTTACCCTGCAAGTAGGCTTCATGTCACCTACCTTCATCGGTATCGTGCCTTCGATTGAAATGGTGATCTTCGCGGCTGTAGGTGGTCGTATGTCCCTGATCGGTGCGGTATATGGCACTTTGTTAGTGAATGCGGGCAAGACCATGTTCTCCGAAACCTATCCTGAAATGTGGTTGTTCCTGATGGGGGGCTTGTTCATTGCCGTGGTGATGTTCTTCCCGAATGGCTTGGCTGGTATCTACGACAAATATGCGAAAAAAGTACCTTTCCTGCGCAAGTTGTCGGAAGAAACACCAAAGGCCAAGAAGGCTGAGGCTGTGCCAGTTGAAACCAAGGAAGCAGGGGTGAAAGCATGAGTAATACCGATTTCGTACTGGCTATCGAAGACCTGACCGTATCGTTCGACGGTTTCAAGGCAGTCGACAAGCTGAATATGTACATCGACAAGAACGAGTTGCGTGTGGTGATCGGCCCTAACGGTGCGGGTAAGACCACGGTGCTGGACCTGATCTGCGGCAAGACTAAATCTACCGCAGGTTCGATCAAGTTCAAGAATCGTGAGCTGACCAAGCTCTCCGAGCACGAGATTGTGCGCGCCGGGGTAGGCCGCAAGTTCCAGACACCGTCAATCTACGAGAACCTCACGGTGTACCAGAACCTGGAGGTGTCTTATCCCAAGGGCCGTGGCGTATTTGGCAGCCTGTTCTTCAAGCGCAGCGATGCCGTGGTGGCACAGGTGCACAAGATTGCCAGGGAAATCATGATGGAAGATATCCTCGGCATGGAAGCCGCACTGCTGAGCCACGGCCAGAAACAATGGCTGGAAATCGGCATGTTGTTGATGCAAGACCCCGAGCTCTTGATGCTGGACGAGCCCGTGGCTGGCATGAGCGCCAAGGAGCGTGACCAGACGGCGGAACTTCTCAACCGTATCTGCCAGAACCGCTCTGTGATCGTGATCGAGCATGACATGGAGTTCGTCAAGAAGATCGCGCACAAGGTCACCGTGTTGCACCAGGGCAAGATTCTTGCCGAGGGTGCCATGGACAAGGTGCAGGCTAACGAAAAAGTGATTGAGGTCTATCTGGGCCACTAATGTAAATATGCGGCGCGTTGCCTGAAGTCTCGCGCCGCCAGCCCGGACAATGAAAGGATAGAAAATGATTGAGATTGAAGACCTGACAGTCAGCTACGGACAAAGTGAAGTGATCCACGGCATCAGCTTTAGTGCTGCCAAAAACGAAACACTGGCTATCATGGGCCGCAACGGTATGGGCAAGACCACCTTGTTCAAGTCGTTGATGGGCATCCTGCCGAGCAAGAGCAAGAAGGCCAGCGTGGACGGCGTAGACATTAACGGCAGTGAAACTTTCCAGCGCGTGCAAAAAGGCCTGGCCTATGTACCGCAGGGTCGCATGATTTTCCCGACCATGACTGTGCAGGAAAACATCGAGACCGGCTTAGAGAAGTCCAAATCCCGCCAGATTCCCGAGGATATCTACGCGTTGTTCCCGGTGCTTTATGACATGCGCAACCGCAAGGGCGGCAACCTGTCCGGCGGTCAGCAACAGCAATTGGCGATTGCCCGTGCCTTGGTGACCAACCCTAAAGTGTTATTGCTGGATGAGCCGACCGAAGGCATTCAGCCGTCCATCATCAAGGATATTGCCAAGGTGCTGAATGAAATCCGCAAGATGCGTGAGATCACCATCATCGTCTCCGAGCAGGTGCTGAGCTTCACCATGGAGATTGCTGACCGCATTATCGTCATTGATAAGGGTAATTTCATCCACGAAAACAAGCGCAGCGAAGTGGATGCCGCCAAGATAAAGGGATATTTATCCGTTTAAGCAATATGGTCAAAGCCCACTGGCGGCGTATTGCTGTCAGTGAGGCTTTTTTGTTATCTGAAGTAATGTATTGATATGATGCTGCCGATGGATGATGCACAAACAAAAACGGTGGCATGGAGTGATAAGCGCTGGCAAGCCATGCTGGCACTGGATTTTGCAGCAAGGTCCGGGCGCACGACATTGGTCGGCAAGCGTCATCAAGGGCCCTTGGTCGTACAAAAAATGTTCTATCCTGAAGGTGATGATGTTTGTCATGGCATCATCATTCATCCCCCAGGCGGCGTGGCGGGGGGAGATCATTTGCAATTGCACGCCACACTGGCTAGTGCATCTTCTGCCTTGCTGACGACGCCCGGAGCAGGAAAGTGGTACAAGGCCAATCAATTACATGCCAGTCAGGAAATAAGATTTCAACTAGCGGCGAACAGTTGCCTGGAATGGCTGCCGCAGGAAAACATCCTGTTCGATGGTAGTGCAGTGCATTTCAGTAATGAGATAGACCTTGCAGAAACTGCAGTGTTTTGTGGCTGGGATATTGTCTGTTTCGGCAGGCAGGCACGTGGTGAGCAATGGCAGCAAGGTGAATTGCGACAAAGCATGCAGGTTCGGCGTGAAGGGCGACTGATCTGGAATGAGCGACTATTTGCCCAGCCGGACAGTGTCGTGATGCGTTCCGGTGTTGGCTTGAAAGGCATGCCGGTGAATGGCAGTCTGGTCGTGGCAGCGGGGGTTGTACCAACTGAGGTGCTGGAAGCTTGTCGGGAAATCAAGGCAAAAGGCGATGCGTACTATGGCGTTAGCGCCTTGCCGGAGATATTTTCAGCGCGTTACATTGGTCGTTCCTCGGAAGCCGCGCGAGAATATTTCGAGGGGCTCTGGCAAGTGCTGCGGCCGTGGTATGCTGCGCGCCCTGCCGTGCGGCCGCGGATTTGGAATACCTGATTTGCCAAGCGCCTATTGCTGTGATTGGCATCAGATTGAGTCGCATCATATTGAATCTATGAAAAAGAACTATCTATGGAATTAAGCCCAAGAGAAAAAGACAAGCTGCTGATCTTTACCGCAGCCCTGCTCGCGGAGCGGCGCAAGGCGCGCGGCCTCAAGCTCAACTACCCGGAGTCGATTGCGTTTATCAGCGCCGCGATCATGGAAGGCGCGCGTGACGGCAAGACGGTGGCGGAGTTGATGGGGTATGGCGCGACGCTGTTGAGCCGTGACGACGTGATGGAGGGTGTGCCGGAGATGATTCCGGAGATACAGGTGGAGGCGACGTTTCCAGATGGGACCAAGCTGGTCACCGTCCACCAACCGATTCCGTAGGGCATGGCACTACAAACGCGGATGGCGGCGTTGCAAATTCTTGCCGTACTCATACGTACTGTCTGCGAATTTGCGCCTTGCCCTCCACGTTTGCAGTGCCATGCTTGAGGCGTGAATGAAAAGCCATCGCTGGCTTGTGTTCTGCTGGACTACTGTCTGTGTCGGCGCGCCTTGCTAGCAATGGATTGTGAACCACTCAGGACAGTGTGAAATTGAAAAAAGTAAATTAGCGTGACTGGAGCAATACAGATGATCCCAGGTGAAATGAACATAGACGCAGGCGACATCCTGCTTAACGACGGGCGCGAGACGGTGACGCTGGAAGTGGCGAATACCGGCGACCGGCCTATTCAGGTGGGTTCGCATTATCATTTTTACGAGACCAACGAGGCCTTGTCGTTCGAGCGGCCACTGGCTTATGGCTTCCGTCTCGATATTGCCGCAGGCACGGCGGTGCGCTTCGAGCCGGGGCAGAGCCGGACCGTGCAATTGGTGGCATTGGGCGGAAAGCGTGAAGTGTATGGGTTTGCCGGTAAGGTCATGGGGGCGCTGAAATGAGTGTGAAAATCGACAAGCGCGCCTATGCTGAAATGTTCGGCCCGACGGTGGGTGACCGCATGCGCCTGGCTGACACTGAGCTGTGGCTGGAGGTGGAGAAGGATTACACCATCTACGGTGAAGAAGTGAAGTTCGGCGGCGGCAAGGTGATCCGTGACGGCATGGGGCAAGGCCAGGGCGTAGCGAGTGAAGTGGCCGATACCGTGATTACCAATGCGTTGATTGTTGATCATTGGGGCATCGTCAAGGCCGATATCGGCATCAAGGGCGGTTATATCTCGGCCATCGGCAAGGCAGGTAATCCCGATATCCAGCCTGGCGTGGAGATTGCTATTGGCGCGGGCACCGAGGTGATCGCGGGCGAGGGCATGATCGTCACCGCGGGTGGCATAGACACCCACATTCATTTCATCTGTCCGCAACAGATTGAGGAAGCGCTGATGTCGGGCGTGACTACGATGATAGGCGGCGGTACTGGTCCGGCGACCGGCACCTTTGCCACTACCTGTACGCCAGGCCCCTGGCATATTCACCGCATGCTGCAAGCGGCAGATGCCTTTCCGATGAATTTAGGCTTTCTCGGTAAGGGCAACGCCAGCTTGCCGCAGCCTTTGCGCGAGCAGGTCGAGGCGGGCGTGGTCGGGCTCAAGCTGCATGAGGACTGGGGCACGACGCCGGCCGCGATCGACAATTGCCTCAGCATCGCCGAGGAAATGGACGTGCAGGTGGCGATCCATTCCGATACCCTCAACGAATCCGGCTTCGTCGAAACCACGCTCGATGCGTTCAGGGGCCGCACCATCCATACCTTCCATACCGAAGGTGCAGGCGGCGGCCATGCGCCGGACATCATCCGCGCGGCGGGGCATCCCAATGTGTTGCCATCGTCCACTAACCCGACCCGGCCTTTCACCATCAATACCATAGACGAGCATCTCGATATGCTCATGGTTTGCCACCACCTGGACCCAGCGATTGCTGAGGATGTGGCATTCGCTGAGAGCCGCATCCGCCGAGAGACGATTGCGGCAGAAGATATTCTGCATGACCTTGGCGCGTTTGCCATGATGTCGTCCGACTCGCAGGCCATGGGCCGCGTGGGCGAAGTGGTGATCCGCACCTGGCAGACCGCGCACAAGATGAAAGTGCAGCGCGGCCCATTGCCCGAAGACAGTGCGCGCAACGACAATTTCCGCATCAAGCGCTATATCGCCAAATACACCATCAATCCTGCGTTGACGCATGGTATTGGCCATGTGGTTGGTTCAATTGAGGTGGGCAAGCTGGCTGACCTGGTGCTCTGGCGTCCGGCATTTTTTGGCGTCAAGCCTTCGACCATACTCAAGGGCGGCATGATCGCGGCTGCGGTGATGGGTGATGCGAATGCCTCTATCCCGACTCCGCAGCCTGTGCATTACCGTCAGATGTTTGGTTCCTATGGCGGGGCGTTGCAGACTTCCGTGACCTTTGTTTCGCAGGCGGCGTTGAGCAACCCGGAAGTCGCGGCATTGAACCTGAAAAAGCCACTGGTGGCGATCAAGGGCACACGTGGGGTGAAGAAGTCAGATATGGTACACAACGGCTGGATGCCCAAGATTGACGTTGACCCGGAAACCTATGAAGTGCGGGCGGATGGCATGGTGCTGAGTTGTGAGCCGGCGGAGGTGCTGCCCATGGCCCAACGCTACTTCCTGTTTTAGCGCGTGCAGGCTAGTGTCCCTGGCGGCGTTGCTTTAGCTTGCCGTACTTAATGTACTGTCTGCGCTAAAGCGCCTTGCCATGAACACTATCCTGCACGCTTAAGGGATAGTGGTTAAAACAAATATTGGTCGATATGGAATTTGAATGTTAGGGATCAGCAAGAAAATAGAAAGTGCCAGCCAGGTTGACGACCAATTGGTGTTGCCATTTGACCGCAGGCAGAAGAGCCGTTTGCGCGTTACGCTGGCTTCAGGCACCGAGGCAGCCTTGTTGCTGGAGCGCGGTACGGTGCTGCGTGGTGGCGATGTGTTGCAGGCGGAGGACGGGCGCGTGGTGCAAGTGGTCGCGGCGGATGAGCCTGTGTTGCGAGTGACGGCATCGACACCGCGCGAGCTGGCGCGGGCGGCTTATCACCTGGGTAATCGTCATGTGCCACTTGAGGTGGGCGAAGGCTGGCTGCGGCTGGAGCAGGACCATGTCTTGCAGGAGATGCTGCTCGGGCTGGGTGTTCAGGTGGAAGGGCAGATGGCGCCTTTTGAGCCGGAGGCTGGCGCTTATGGTGGCGGGCACAGGCACCACCATGATGACGATGCGCCATCAATACGGCCACCATCACGCTCGCGGGCGCATGAATAAATCACTGGTGCGGCTGCTACAACTGGCAAGTCCTATGTTGCCGGTGGGAGCTTATAGCTATTCGCAGGGGCTGGAGTGGGGCATAGAGTCAGGCGAAGTGCATGATCTTGCCAGTGCACAGGCCTGGATAGGCGATGTATTGCAGATTTACCAAGGCAGTTATGAGTTGCCCTTGTTGAGCAGATGTTACCGGGCTTGGCAGCGTGGCGATGCTGCTGCATTGAATGAGTGGAATGCGTTTTACCTGGCTGGGCGTGACAATGCCGAGGCCCTGGCCGAGAGTCGGCAAATGGGGTATTCGCTCAAGCGTTTGCTGCTGGAGTTTGATGACTTGCCAGGCATTTGGAAAACGCTGATGGAGCAATTACCCAATGCTGCATTTCCAGCTTTGTATGCGGGTATCAGCCAGGCTTGGGGAATTGATGAGCAAGATGCTTTGCAGGCCTATGCCTGGTCGTGGCTGGAAAACCAGGCCAGCGCGGCGATGAAGGCGGTGCCGCTTGGGCAGGTGGCAGGGCAGAAGATATTGCTGGATGTAGCCGACAGGATTCCCGCATTGGTGGAAGAGGCGATGCGTATGCCGGATTTCATGATCAGTAATTTTTGTCCGGCGTTGACGATTGCGGGGTGTAGGCATGAAACACAGTACAGTCGACTATTCCGTTCGTGATGACCGTAGTTAATTAATATTATTGGATGGACTAATGCAGATTAAAGAACCCTTACGTGTTGGCATTGGCGGCCCAGTAGGCTCGGGCAAGACGGCGCTTACATTGGCTTTGTGCCAGCGTTTGCGCAATGTCTACAACATTGCGGTAGTTACCAACGACATTTACACCAAGGAGGATGCCGAGTTTCTGACGCGTAACGAGGCATTGGTGCCTGAGCGCATTATCGGGGTGGAGACCGGCGGTTGCCCGCACACGGCGATTCGCGAGGATGCCTCGATGAACCTTGAGGCCGTGGCGCAGTTGAGCGAGCGCTTCAATCCGCTGGATATTGTCTTTGTCGAAAGTGGTGGCGACAACCTCGCGGCGACATTTAGCCCGGAGCTTTCCGACCTGACGATATACGTGATTGATGTCGCGGCTGGGGAGAAAATTCCGCGCAAAGGCGGGCCAGGCATTACCAAGTCTGACCTGCTGGTGATTAACAAGATTGACCTGGCACCACTGGTGGGGGCTTCGCTTGAGGTGATGGATAGGGATGCGCGCAAGATGCGTGGCGAGCGTCCGTTCATCTTTACCAACCTCAAGGAAAAGCAGGGCCTGGAAGAGATCGTCAGCTTTATTGAAAAACAGGGCTTGATGCTCTAAGCGAATGAGTTAAATAGGAGAGTTATATGAATATCACCCGTTTTCTGGCATTAGGCTTGTTGGCATTTTCTCCGCTGGCGGTGGCTCACCCTGGCCATGAGGCACATGGTTTTGTCGCTGGATTCATGCACCCGTTAAGTGGCTTGGATCACCTGCTGGTCATGTTGGCTGTGGGCTTGTGGGCCGGGAAGATAGGTGGCGCTGCACGCTGGCAATTGCCTGCGACATTTGTTGCTGTCATGGCGCTGGGAGCTGTATTGGGAATGTCAGGCTATAGCGTGCCCATGATTGAAACCTTGTTAGCGGCCAGCGTGATGACCTTGGGTGTGTTACTGGCAATCAGCATCAAATTGCCACGCGCTATCCAGGTAGGACTGGTTGCGCTGTTTGCCTTGTTCCATGGCCTGGCACACGGTGGTGAGTTGGCGGGCGTGCAAGGTATGGCCGTGATGGCTGGCATGCTGGTAGCCACTGCAATGTTGCATGCATTGGGTCTCGTATTGTCAACAAGCCGTCTGCGCTTGCCTGCGCGTGCACAGTCTGCATTGGGCTGCACCATGGTGGTGCTCGGTGCTTGGTTGATGGTTGCTTGAGTATTGAGCCTGGTGGCTGGAAGCTCCCACCAGGTATCTGATTTAATTGTCATTATGGTCGTCTTGCATCGGTTGCCTTATTTCGGTGCGCAGTTGGCTTGAAATTTGCTCGCAATAGGGCAGGATTCACTCATAGAAACAAATCATTCGGCATGACTGCCATTCATCATCAAAGAGGAGCGGCTGAACACACTGGTGAAGTCGCAGAGCCGATACAACGCATCGTGAAGGTGCGTCGCGACTACAACACCTGGGTCGTCAACGAGACCCTGGAAGACTATGCACTGCGTTATACGCCATCGGCGTTCCGCAAGTGGTCTATCTTCCGCGTCGCCAATACGGCATTTGGTGCCATCTCTTTCCTGGTGCTGGAAGCCATTGGTGGTACGCTGGCCATCAACTACGGTTTTACCAATGCTCTCTGGGCCATTCTGGCCATCGCTTTGGTCATTTTCATGACCGGCTTGCCCATCAGTTACTATGCTGCGCGCTTTGGCCTGGATATGGACCTGCTCACTCGGGGTGCCGGGTTTGGCTATATTGGTTCTACCATTTCGTCGTTTGTATACGCATCGTTTACCTTCATTCTCTTCGCGCTGGAAGCCGCCATCATGGCTTATGCGCTGGAGTTGTATTTTGATTTGCCACTCTATGCAGGTTATCTGGTCAGCGCCCTGGTCATCGTACCCTTGGTGACGCATGGGGTGACCTTGATCAGCCGTATCCAGATGATTACCCAGCCAATCTGGCTGGTGTTGTTGGCTTTGCCATATATCTTCATTGTTTATAAAGATCCGCAAGTGATTGGCCGCTTGACCGAGTTTGCTGGTAAGTCTGGCTATGATGGTGACTTCAACCTGCTGATGTTTGGTACAGCGATGGCAGTGGGTATGGCGTTGATCCCGCAAATCGGCGAGCAGGTCGATTTTCTGCGGTTCATGCCGGAAAAAACCCAGAAAAACCGTTTCCGCTGGCACTTTGGCGTGTTGATGGCAGGGCCGGGCTGGATTTCGCTGGGTATGCTCAAGATGCTGGGTGGAGCCCTGCTGGCCTACCTGGCAGTGGAGGGCGCACGTTCCTTTGAGCAGGCGGTGAACCCTAACCAGATGTACCTGGTGGGCTTTAGCGAGGTATTTGCCAACCCGGAAGTCGTGCTGGCCGTGACGGTGTTTTTTGTGGTTATTTCTCAGCTCAAAGTCAACATGACCAATGCCTATGCCGGATCTCTGGCATGGTCCAACTTTTTTGCGCGCCTGACCCACAGCCATCCTGGGCGCGTGGTTTGGGTGGTGTTCAACGCCATGATCGCCATCATCCTCATGGAAATGGACGTATTCCAGGCGCTGGAGCAAGTCCTGGGCTTGTATTCCAATATCGCTATTTCCTGGATCACGGCTGTGGTGGCCGATCTCGTCATCAACAAGCCGTTGGGTTTGAGCCCCAAGGGCATTGAGTTCCGACGGGCATATCTTTATGACATCAACCCGGTGGGGGTGGGGGCCATGGGCATTGCCTCACTATTGTCCGTGATGGCATTTTTTGGCCTGTTCGGTGTCGAAGCCGAGGCCTTTTCTGCCATGATCGCGCTCAGTACTGCACTGGTGACATCCCCACTGATTGCCTGGGCGACCAAGGGGCGCTATTACATTGCCCGCAAGCCAGTGATGTATCAGCCGATCATCCGCGTGCAGCGTTGCAGCATTTGTGAAAAAGAATATGAAGTCAACGATATGGCGGATTGTCCGGCTTACCAGGGTGCCATCTGCTCGTTGTGTTGCTCCCTGGATGCGCGCTGCAACGATACGTGCAAGCCCCACGGGCGCATTGAATACCAGTGGCAGCGTGTCATGCGACGCGTATTGCCGGAAAGCTGGGTCGAGGTTATGCAGAGCGGCTTGGGGCATTACCTCTTACTGATGGCGGTGACGCTGGCTTTCCTTAGCGCATTGTTCGGCCTGATCTATTTTCATGAGTCGCTCACTTTCACCGGTGAGAAAGAAGCCTTGCTGCCTGAACTCCGGTTGGGGTATTTCAAGGTATTCGCTGCGCTTGCGTTTGCCAGTGGCATTATTGCTTGGTGGATTGTGCTGACATCTGAAAGTCGCCGGGTGGCGCAGGAAGAGTCCAACCGCCAGACTAACCTGTTACAGCGTGAAATCATGTTGCACCGCCAGACTGATGCAGAGCTACAACGTGCGCGCCAGGTGGCCGAGCAGGCTAATCAGGCCAAGAGTCGCTATATCACCGGCATCAGCCATGAGCTGCGCACACCGCTCAACAGCATTCTCGGCTATGCGCAGTTGCTGGATAACGACCCTAGCGTGCCGGAAAACCGCCGCCAATCCATACGCGTGATCCGCCGCAGCGGCGAGCACCTGTTATCGCTGATCGAAGGCACGCTGGACATTGCCCGCATCGAAAGCGGCAAGCTGACGTTCGACCTGCGCCTGGTGCGCTTCCCGGAGTTTATCCAGCAGTTGGTGAGCATGTTCGAGTTGCAGGCCCATAATAAGGGCATCAGTTTTCAATATGAATTGCAGGGTGACTTGCCCAAGGTGGTGCGTATCGACCAGAAACGCCTGAGCCAGATTCTTATCAACATTCTTGGCAATGCCGTGAAGTTCACGCGTCAGGGCGGGGTATCCTTCAAGTTGCGCTATGCACGTGAGATGTTGAATATCAGCATTGAGGATACTGGCCCCGGCATTGCGCCTGAGGAAATTGAGAAGGTGTTCGAGCCGTTTGCCCGCGGCTCGGCCGCGGCCAACAGTAATATTGGTGGTACAGGCCTTGGCCTTACCATCAGCAAGATGCTGACTGAACTCATGGGCGGGCAGCTCACGGTACGTAGCACCCCTGGCCAAGGTAGCCAGTTTCATATCCGCCTGTTTCTTTCCCAGGTGCGGGTGCCGGAAGAAATCGAGAATGCCTCCATGCCCATGCCTGTGGCTTACAAAGGCCCACGTCGACGGATTCTCGTGGTGGATAATGAGCAGGTGGATAGGGAGTTACTGAAGAATATCCTTCAACCACTGGGGTTTGAAGTGGCAGAGGCGGCAAGCGGGCGTGAGTGTTTGCAGGTGTATACCGGATTCAAGCCCAACGTTATCCTCATGGATCTGGCCATGCCGGACATGGATGGCTGGGAAGCGAGCTACATGATACGCAAGGTACATCAGTCGGATGTGCCAATCGCCATCGTTTCGGCTAATGCCTTTGATAAGGGCTTGGAGAATACTGCGGGCATCCCGGCATCGGATTTCATCGTCAAGCCGGTCAATGTAATGGAACTGCTACGCTGGATAGGTGAACAGCTCAAGCTGGAGTGGGTGACCGAGGTAGGCAGTGTGGTGACCGATGCCGATGTGACTGCCAAGCTTGAAACGAGTGAGGTGGAGACACCATCCAGGGAGCAAAGAGACGAATTGATGGCGCTGATCAAGGTGGGATATGTAAAAGGCATTACCCGCAAGCTCGACGAGATCGGCCAGGATGACCGATATGAAACCTTTGTTGCAGCCATGCGTAAGCTATCGCAACAATTTGAACTTGAAGCAATGCAGAGAATGCTGGAAGAAGTGAATGATGGAGGCTAGAAAAGAGACCGCGGTGGTGCTGATTGTGGATGATGTGCCGGATAACCTGGCCGTGCTACATGATGCACTCGATGAATCTGGCTACATGGTGCTGGTGGCCAATAATGGCGAAACCGCGCTTCGCCGTGCGGAAGATGCACGCCCAGATATTATCCTGCTGGATGCGATCATGCCGGGGCTGGATGGTTTTGAGGTCTGTGCCAGGCTCAAGGCCAACCTCAATACCCGTCATATCCCGGTGATTTTCATGACAGGACTAACTGAATCCGAGAATGTCGTGGCAGGCTTTGCTGCTGGAGGCACTGATTACGTTACCAAGCCTATTCGCACCGCCGAAGTGTTGGCACGCATCAGCACACATTTGCAGGCATCACGCCAGATGCACCAGGCACGTGGTGCGCTCGATGCCTTTGGGCAGGCGGCGATTGCCGTGTTGCCGCATAGTGGGCGCATCGTTTGGCAAACGCCTTTGGCACGTGACTGGATGCATCGTTATTTCACGGCCAGTGATATTGATACGGATACCTTGACGCCAATTGCATTACTCAAATGGTTAGGTACCCTGAAGAATCCTGGTACGGAGAGCTTGCCGCTCTCTGTCGTGCAGGGGAGCGGGCGCCTGATTTTTTCCATGGCAGACCTGAATGCCGAAGAGCAATGGATCATTATCCTCAGGGAAGAATCTGACGCTGCCCAGATCGAGGCACTCATGCAAACCTTTGGCCTCACCCAGCGCGAATCCGAAGTGCTCTACTGGGCGATCAAGGGCAAGACCAACCGCGACATTGGCGATATCCTCGGCACCAGCCCGCGCACCGTAAACAAGCACATGGAGCATGTCTTTGCCAAACTGGGCGTGGAAACCCGCACTGCGGCTGCGGCACTTGCTACCAGCAAGCTACGCAACCTCAAGGCGGGTGGCTGATCCTACCCCAGAGTGAAAATGCTCAGGTTCAGGCGGCTTGCTCCAGAATTTCATCTGTGTTCACAGGGGAAGCTGACGTCTGGCTATTCGCCTGCTGCGCCGCTTCGCTGATGCGCGTGATGAGGTTAATGGCCGATAGCAGGATAAGCAAGTTCTCCCCCTTATCTGTCATCACCTTGGCAATGCCTTCGGCTGGGATGTTGATGGTCGCAAAAAAGGCAGAGAGCGGCTCAATGGCGTTAGGTGCAATGGCCGGGATTTCTCCCAGTGCACTGACCAATAGGCCGAATTTCGGTAGCTTGGGCCCGGCTTGTACAATGATGATTTGCTTATCTTGCTCAGGCGCCTGAAAATCGATGCCCGTGAGTCGGGCGAGATTGAGCACCGGCACGACGTTATCCCCATGTTTGAACATGCCTTCCAGTACCGATGAGGTATCAGGCAGGGGCTTGATATTATTGGCCTGGATAGCCTCGACAATGTGCGCGGCGGGCAGGCCCAGCCAGTGCTTGTCGATATAGAAGGTAGCATACTCTTCAGCATTGTCAGCAGTGGTCATGTTACTTGCTGGTTTGAACTGGTTTTGTTGTAGCAGGTTTTCTGAATCAATCATGGCGTTGATGTCGGCAGCCTTGCCTAGTGGAATAAAGATCAGCGCAGTGACATGGTTTTTATAGTTGTCAACAGCACCCTTGTATTCACGGTAGCCAGACGATGCACGTGCGCCCACGGCGTAGTAGTTTCCGTTGTAGAGGGCGATATCAAAGCCCGTACTGCCCGGTGTCAGCTTGCAGAGTTCAGGATGTACGGTGAAGTGGCTACCCACGGCAAAATCACGGGATGTAGATGAGATGACACACAATTTTTCATCCACATAGAGCGTAAAACTGCCCTTAACGACATCGTTATCTGCGTTATGTGGCAAGGCATCCATGAGCATGGCGGAAAATTGTGGCGTGCTGTCGAAGACGATGCCGATGCCGCCCACGGTTTGCTCCTGGTGACGGATAGCAGCCGCATAGATGTAAGTAGGCTGGTTGCCGTATAGCGGGCTGGGCTCGAAATCCGAGACGACGTAATCCTGGGACTGGCGCAATTGCAAGGCTGCTTTTGCCCAATCGGCAGTGATGGTTTCACCCACCATGCGTTGGTAAGCCGGGTTTGATGTGGCGACAATATAACCATTGCGGTCAAAGACTACCAAGTTGGAATACACGGTATAAGCCTTGTTGATATAGACCAACACCTTGGTGATCGCACTTTTTTCCTGGGAGCTGAGTTCTGGCTTGGCCAGTAAACGCTGGAATGTTGCCGTCAATGCCCACCAGCGGCAATCGTTGGCGCGCTCGTACAGGTTGCGATCCATGATGTCGACGGCCAGTGAGGCAAAAAAGCGTGAGTTCTCCAGCATCACGGCGACCACGGTTTGGTAGAGATCAGCCACCGTTTTTTCTACGACATTCTGTGTCTTGAAGCCAGTATTGCTGATTTCCCACAACAGCATCTTTGAGAAGTTGTTTTGCTGTGCATTGTGGCTAGCATCGCGCTTTTGCCAGATATTGCCGTTCCATACGGATTGGTTGAGCTTGCTCTGGATAGTGGCTGCCTGCTTGGGAATGCCAAGCAGGGTTTGCGAGAAGAGCAAAGGGCTACGCATGACTTTCTTCAGCAGTTTGGTATCGATACCGGCAATGATGCTGGACACATTGTCCTCAAAAGCATGCTCAAGCGGGATCATGACATGCCCACGCCAGCCCGGACCCATGTAGCCTTGGTAGCCTTTGGTTTCACGCGTGACCGCCAGATATAGCCTGCCAGCGAAGCGCGTGACTATCCAGTCCTGGCCCTGGGCATGCTCCAATGTAGCCCCAAGGGGAATCTGGTAATGATCACTGCTGGCGATAACCCGGTCTTGCTCGTCCAAAAGCAGCCCCACACACCATTCATTCTTGCCGATGAGGTCCTGGAAAATACCATCCATTTCATTTTCAAACTTGAAACAGAGGCAAAGCACGCCCAGCGCGGCATCGCTATCGTCGTGACAGACCTTGCGAGCGTAGATCAGGCTGGATGAGTGTGTCGGGGCGAGGTCGCTGTGGTGAAAAGCCTCGATATACGCGGCGTTTGAATGCAGTGCCTCCTTGATTAAGGGATCGTGGGATTGGGTAGTCGGGTTGGTATCATCTAGTTGCACCAAAATGTTGCCTGCTGCATCAAGTAGGATCACATTGAAGTACACCGAGTACTTTTGGACGTATTCATTAAAGCGTTCACGGAGCTGGATAATGTCATGTGCTTCGGCAAGGCCAGCTAAATGCTTGTCGAGGAAGTTACTGAGATTATCGTCAGTGGAAAGAAAGCCGATATCAGCCGTGCGCTCAAACAGGTTACGCACCACGATATCCACGGCAACCTGGGCCTTGGCCGTGATGGCGGTAATGGTCTTGTTCAAGGTTTCCTGGGCTAGGCTATCCAATACGTCAGTGGTGATTTTTCCGAAGGCTTGGCGGGTTTCGCTCATGTCGGTGCCTGTGCCGGAAAGCTGGCTGAGCAGGGAAAGATTGTCCCAAGTGCCTTGCAATTGCTGTAGGGATTCGCGATAGCGATTCAAGCTGCTCATGCTCTGCTTCATGGCAGCAAGGTTGGAGTTTGTGGTGGTCATATGATGCTTTCTTATAATGATGCCTACCCATAAGGCAGCAAATATCATGCCCGGGTGTGATACCGGTCATCAGCCGCTCTGGATTTAGGCAGAGAGCCGCAAAGCACCCTCTTTAAGTTGCCCCTCTACATGTCTCTGTTTACATTTTTCAATGCCATCAATGACCAGGCACTAGTCAATTTTACTGTACGAACGTACAATTAATCATGGAGATTAAACAGAAGTTAGAAATACTGGCGGATGCTGCTAAATATGATGCTTCGTGTGCTTCCAGTGGTACTGAAAAGCGCAATTCACGCGATGGCAAGGGCATTGGTTCCACCACGGGTGCTGGGATTTGTCATAGTTATGCACCCGATGGGCGCTGTATTTCATTATTGAAAATATTGCTCACCAATTTTTGTCTCTACGACTGTGTGTATTGCGTCAATCGTGTGAGCAGCAATGTGCCACGGGCGCGGTTCAGTGCCGAGGAAGTGGTGCAGCTGACGCTGGCGTTTTATCGCCGAAATTACATTGAAGGCCTGTTCTTGAGTTCGGGCATTATCCAGAGCCCGGATTACACCATGGAGCAAGTGGTGGAAGTCGCGCGTAGCCTGCGTGAAGAGCATGATTTCCGTGGCTATATTCATTTGAAAACCATCCCGGACGCCAGCCCGGATTTGCTGGCAAGGGCAGGGCGCTATGCAGATCGCTTGAGCATTAATATCGAGCTGCCCACGGCTACTAGCCTCTCTGCGCTGGCACCAGAAAAGGATAGTGCGGCTATCCGCATTTCCATGGCACGGTTGCGTGAGCGGATTGATGCGGGCAAAGATAAAAGCACGAGCGGCAAGCGCCCGCCAAAATTCTCTCCAGGCGGGCAGAGCACGCAAATGATTGTGGGTGCAGATGCCACTGACGATAAGACCATACTCACCACCAGTGCTGAGCTCTATGGGCAGTATCGTTTGCGGCGTGTTTATTATTCTGCGTTCAGCCCCATCCCTGATGCCAGCCCGGTGTTGCCTTTACAGTCACCTCCCTTGGTCAGGGAACATAGGCTATACCAGGCCGATTGGCTGATGCGTTTTTATGGTTTTGAGTCGCATGAAATCGTGACCAGCGAGAAAGGTATGCTGGCTTTGGATATGGATCCCAAGACGGCATGGGCGTTGCAACATCGCGCCATGTTCCCTGTCGACATCAATCGTGCACCTAAGGCCATTTTGCTACGCGTGCCTGGGCTGGGTGTGCGTAATGTGCAGCGTATCCTGGCTGCACGCCGTGTACGTGCAGTACGGCTGGATGATCTGGTACACATGCGCGCGCCTATTCAGCGCATGCTGCCGTTTATTCAGCTGCCAGATCATCATCCAGGTGCGACGCTAGATGCAGCTAGCTTGCCTGCGCGGCTCAGCAAGATATCCGCTGCGCCGCAGCAGCTAGGGTTGTTCATCTAGATATTGCTTGGAGGCATTGCATGCACAATGTTTATCTACAGAACGAAACCGATGTCGAAGGCTGGCGCACTGCGGCACGTCACTTACTACATCAGGGAATTGCCCCGCACGAAGTGGATTGGTACGTCAAGCCATCGCAGGATGCGGGGGGGCAAGAAGATTTTTTTGCGATGGCAGGTGAAGCTGCATCTTGCGTAGGTGTTCAAGTATCCATGAGTAATGAGGCTACTGAGACGAAGTCTCTATCGGCTACTAGGCAGGCCGTGCCTACTGCTGCAGGTATCCAGCCATTGATGGTGTCACGCCAATTTGTCGAGTTGCTTCGCCCAGCGCTATTGCACCAGGCGCCAGAGCGCTTCGGGTTGCTGTATCGCGTGCTGTGGCGCTTGCAAGGGGAGCGTGGCTTGATGCGCTTGGCGGGAGATGCCGATGTGGCAAGGCTGCATGCCATGGTCAAGTCGGTGCGACGCGACATGCATAAAATGAAGGCATTTGTGCGTTTCCGTGAAACCATGGTGGATGAACACCCACGTTATCTGGCGTGGTTTGAGCCCGCGCACCACATCATGGCAGCGGTTGCACCTTTCTTTATCGGCCGCTTTGCGACCATGGATTGGACCATCATGAGCCCACGCATGGGGATGCATTGGGACGGTAGCCACCTCCATTTCTTGCCTGGTGGCAAGTCTGAGACCCTGCCAGCGGAGGATGCCAGTGAAGCCTTATGGCTGAGCTATTACCAGCATATTTTTAATCCGGCCCGGCTCAAGCTCAAAGCCATGCAAAAGGAAATGCCAAAAAAATATTGGCATCATTTGCCCGAAGCAGCGCTCATTACGTCATTGATTGCGAGTGCTGGGAGCCGTACCCAATCAATGCTGGAGCGTGTGCCCGAGCTGCCCAGGCGAAAAATCGTGCGCTATCAGCGTAAGCCATAGCACTGCTTCATGCTCGCAGCTTGGCATTTTTTGTGCTTTTGAAGTGCTGGCTGTTATCACAGGACGAACCATGCGCAATCATCCGGCTCCCATTTTTTTCCATACCCTGGCGTTTTTGATTATTCATCTGTTGCTACCAACCAGTGTGCTGGCGGCAGACAGTGCAGTTGATATACAGGCTGTTGATACGGCCTGGATTGCGATTGCAGGCGCGTTGGTCTTTATGATGCAGGCAGGGTTTGCCATGCTGGAAAGTGGCATGGCGCGGGCAAAAAATGCCGTGAATGTCATGATGAAAAACTATATGGATCTTGCGGTCGGGGCTGTGCTGTTCTGGCTAATCGGCTATGGCTTGATGTTCGGCCATAACCCTACTGGCTGGATAGGCCAGGATCATTTTGCACTGGCCTATGGCTCAGATTGGACTGCCAGCATGATGTTTTTCCAGCTGATGTTTGCCGCGACTGCTGCAACGATTGTCAGTGGTGCCATGGCAGAGCGAACCCGTTTCATGCCCTATTTATTCGGCGCTTGCGGCATTGTGGCGGTCATTTATCCAGTGTTTGGTAGCTGGGCATGGAATGAGCATGGCTGGCTCAAGCAGATGGGATTTATTGATTTTGCAGGCTCTACGGTGGTGCATTCTGTCGGTGGATGGTGCGCCTTGGCGGGCATCATGGTACTCGGGCCACGCCTAGGCCGATTCGGTAGCAAGGGTGAGGTGCATATGATCCCGGGCCATAATCTCAGCTTGGTTGCCATGGGTGGTTTCCTGCTCTGGTTCGGTTGGTTCGGCTTTAACGGGGGTAGCACTTTAGCGGCAGGCACGGAGATTGGCCCGATTTTGCTGAATACCCACATGGCTGGCGCTGCGGGTGCGGTGGGGGCATTGCTTACTACCTGGATGACACGCCAGCCCGTGTTGATGAGCTCGGTGGTCAATGGCAGCCTGGGAGGCTTGGTAGCGATCACGGCAGGTTGCGCCAGCATGGAAGTACCCTATGCAATGCTGACCGGCTTTGTTGGCGGTATTGTGACCATGTGCGCCACCTGGGGCCTGGAAAAACTCAGGCTGGATGATGTCGTAGGTGCGGTGGCTGTGCATGGTGTTAGCGGTGTATGGGGGACATTGGCGGCGGGCTTGTTCCTCAAAGGCAATATGTTCGATCTCAATCAGGTCATTGTGCAGTTGATTGGTGTGGCCGTGGCATTTGTATGGGTCTTTCTCAGTGCATTGCTGATGTATGGTTTGCTGGCACGCACGATAGGCTTGCGTGTCAGCACCATGCATGAGCAGCGCGGGCTGGATATTACTGAACACGGTGAAGTGGGCTATCCAGAATTCAACCGCGATGCGGCTTACCAGCGTGAGCATGTGGAGCAACTGAGTAAACTATGACCGTGGATATTGCATTGCGTCGCCGGGCAATATTGACCGGGCTACGGCCATTTCTCGATGATGATGCGCTGTTCTCAGCAGTGGCGCTGTGGGCGCGTGAATATGCTAACCAGCCGCCATTTGCGCTCAGTGGCTTTGTCGCCAAATGCTGTGCCAGGGCTGAACTCAAGGCGCAACGGGGGCAGATGCTGCGGGCAATTATTACCGCCATGGAGTTGCCACCGTCCCAATTATTACCCGACCCAGGTAGCCACGGCGAAGCCCTTGCACCTATTGCTGAACACGCTAGGCTCAATGATCAGACCCAAATGTTCTCCCTTTTGCTTTCTACCCTCATTAGCTTGAGCGATGCCAGCATGCAATCCATCATACGTAGCCGCCTGCTGCAACAGCTCACCAAGCAGACACTTGAGCTTGAGCCACACCAAGTCATGCAAGACTGGCTTGCAGGCGATGTTGCGGCCCTGACGCAAAACTACGACCTGGAATTATTGCAGGCCCTGGTGAACCAAGCTTATGTAGTGATGTGCGAAGCGCGTGGGCCGGTGAAGGCAGATCGGCTACTTGCCAATGCGATTCGGCAAGCAGATGTCCAGGGTTCTCACCTGAGCTTCCGGGTACACGATTTGTTGTAGCTAGGTCAGCAGTGATTAATAAAAGCAGGCAATAAAAAAGGGAGCTCAGATGGGCTCCCTTGTTGAGATACTTGAACCTTACTTCACGCGGTTCTTGTATTCCAGTGTGCGGGTATCGATTTCGATCTTGTCGCCGATGTCACAGAACAATGGCACTGGCAGCTCGAAGCCTGTAGAGATCTTGGCTGGCTTCATTACCTTGCCGGAAGTATCACCCTTGACGGCAGGTTCCGTGTAGGTGATTTCGCGTACAACAGAGTTTGGCAGTTCAACGGAGATAGGCTTGCCGTTGTAGAACACCACTTCACATTCCATGCCGTCTTGCAGGAAGTTGAGCGCATCTTCCATGGTTTCCGCTTCAATTTCATACTGATTGTATTCAGCGTCCATGAATACGTACATTGGGTCAGCGAAGTAGGAGTAAGTCACTTCCTTCTTTTCCAGTACGACAACGTCAAACTTGTCATCAGCCTTGTAAACGGCTTCGCTCGGGGATTCGGTGAGCAGATTCTTGAATTTCATCTTGACCACGGAGGAGTTGCGGCCCGATTTGCTGTATTCGGCCTTCAGTACGACCATAGGGTCGTTACCTACCATAAATACGTTGCCTACGCGAAGTTCCTGAGCTGTTTTCATGTGATGTCCTGAGACTTAAAAAGGGTGAAGTGTAAAAAGTCGCGCATTATACCCGAAATTTAGAAAAATTTCTTACAGTAAATCACCAGCTTAGCGGCCAAGTCCGTTTCTTTTGCCAGGTGTTCTGCATAGGTTTGTGCTTGACGCTGCCAGCTTGGCAGGGCCGCCAGAACCGCCTGCCAGGCAGAGGGCGTGAAGCCATGGCGATTCCATGCACGGTGGGCAGCCATCATGTGGATAGCCAAGTCTGATGGGCTATCTTGGCAGTAGCGTTGCAGGAAGGCTTCCAGCTTGACGAGATGAGTGTCTTCATCTTGCAGATACGGTTGCCAGATCATTGGTTTGCCCGCCCATAAGGCCCTGATCCAGCTATCCTCGCCACGGACAAAGTTGAGGTCGCAAGCCCAAAGCAGTTGATCATATTGTTCTTGGGAAAGGAAAGGGATCGTGGCGATTCTGAGCCTATCCTGGGTGGGGTGGGCATCAAGCCATTGCATGGCATGGTCGGCAGAGGGGCCCTGGGGAATAATGCACAGTACTGGTTGATCTGTTTGCGCGATCGCCTCCAGCAAGGAGTTTACTGGAGCTTGCGGATAGCAGAATAGGCTGATGGTATAGGCCTGGTTGGGCATGATGCCCAGACCATGCCAAAAGGCAGCTTGCGATACCTTGCTTTGCTGAAAGCGTGATCGCTCTGCCAGCAGGTGGTTTTCGCGGAGGAGGCCACCGCAAGCCGGGGTGAAGCCTGGGAAAAAGAAGTGTTTAGTCAGGCCTAGTTGTGGGTGTATAGAGGGTTTTGCATGAAAGTCATCTACCCATGATTCTGCACTCAAATATTCCAGGTTGATCCACACAGGCCGCCGATCTTGCATGGCGTGAAGATAAGTTTCAGGTAATTCGCAAGCGAATGCCTCGATGACGACATCTGCAACCTCTACGGGAGGAAACGGGCTACTCCAGCGGCAAACGTCCACTCCGGCGACTTGCTGCGTTGCCAATGTTGGGTCCAGTCCGGGGATCAACTTGGCAGCAACGCTGGGTTGATCTACCCAGAGCCTGACCTTGATGCCATGCTCGCGTGTCAATTGCTTGGCTAGGCGCCAGCACACGCCTATATCGCCATAGTTGTCGACAATGCTGCAAAAAATATCCCAGCGCATGCTCAAATCAGCCTTCTGCCGGGGCGTGGTAACTGACGTCGACGACCTCAAAACTTTCCTCACCAGCCGGGGTTTCCACTCGAATGACATCACCAGGTTGTTTGCCGAGCAGCGCGCGCGCCAGCGGGGAAATCCAGCTGATATAGCCTTTGCCTGGGTCCAGCTCATCCTGGCCGACGATGCGGTAATGATGTTCGCTATCTTTCTCCAGGGAATACAACTCCACCCAAGCGCCAAAATAGATTTTTTCCAGGTCTTGTTGGGTTTGAGGGTCTACCACCACGGCAATATCCATGCGCTTCATGAGAAAGCGCAGGCGCGAGTCGATCTGGCGCAGGCGCTTCTTGCCATAGATATAATCGCCGTTTTCGCTGCGGTCCCCATTGCTCGCGGCCCAGGAAACATCGCTGACCACCTTGGGCCGTTCAATTTTGTATAACTGCTCGAATTCGTCTTTGAGACGTGCGTAGCCTTCCGGCGTAATGTAGTTTTTCTGCTCAGCCATAGGCTCGCAAGGTAGGCGGCAAGGCCGTGGCTGTCAAGCTGTAGTTATGAAGCATTTGACAGTAGGGGGGACACGCAAGGCCAACCCCGCTTGAATCAAGTAAAATCCTCATCCATGAACAATCACCTTATTCTCTGTGCGACCGCGCGTCTCGCCCGCGCGTTGCAGCTAGACCATGCCAGGGCGCAATCAGCTCAGGGCCTGAAGCAATGGACTTTGCTGAATATCATGACCATCAGCCAATGGTTGGAGGGCTTGTTTGATCAGGCTATGCTTTCTGGCGAGCTGGATTTGCAACAAGTACCACAGGGTGTGCTGAGCAATGTGCAGGAGCGGCTGTTGTGGGAGGCTGTGATCGAGGATGTGCTGGCGAGCGATGTAGCGAGTGCGCTGTTTGACATCAAGGGGCTGGCGCGCATGGCGCAGGAGGCCAACCAATTATTGCTCGAGTGGCGCTTGCCATTGCCTGACGCTAGTTACAGCGAAGAAACCCGCCAGTTCATTGCCTGGCGGCGCGAATTTTTGTCACGCTGCCGACAAGGCGGCTGGATGGAAGCGCCACGCTATGTTGATTGGCAAGTGGCGATGTTGGCGCAGGGCATCGGAGTCTTGCCAGAGTCCATTGCTTTTGCCGGGTTCGACCGCATCACGCCACAGATGGCGCAGTTACGTGCAGTGTTGCAGCAGCGCAACGTCAATGTACAGCGCCATGAAACCACACTGGCTGATAGTGGTCATGCCCAGCGGGTGTTATTGGCAGATCAGGAGGCAGAGTGTCGTGCTGCGGTGGCCTGGGCGCAACAACAGCTTGCTGATAATCCTGGTGCCAGAATAGGGATTGTTGTCCCGGAACTCGCCAAGCTGCGAGGTGCACTGGCACGCTTGCTGGATGATGCCTTGCACCCGGCATGGGTGCGCCCTGCCATGGTGGAGGCGCCGCGACAGTATGATTTTTCCCTTGGGCAGCCTTTGCAACGTGAGCCCGTGGTGCAAACAGCGCTGACCTTGTTGCGCTTCTTCAGCCAGCACCGACGGCAAGATAAAGTGGAACAGCAGGATTTCTCGCAATTGCTGCAACAGCCTTACTGGTCGCATGCCGTGACCGAAGCGGATGCGCGTGCCCAGCTTGATGCCCGCATGCGGGAGCGATTGCCTTTATCCATCAATATGTCGCGCCTGCAGCGTTTTATCCGGCGAGAAGCTGGCAGCGAGCAGGCACCATTGTCGCTTGCTGGCTTGCAAGGGCATATTGCCGCAGCGCTAGCGATTTTGCAGGCGCAGCCAGCCCAACAACTGCCTTCTGCCTGGGTGGACGTGATGCAGCGCGCTCTGGATGCGCTGGAGTGGCCGGGCAAGCAGCGTAGTCTTTCCAGCTTCGAGTTCCAGGCGATCCAGGCATTCGGCAAGGTCTTGCAGGCGCTGGCGGCGCTGGATGTATTGCAGCAGCCTATGTCTTTTTCCCAGGCCTTGGCCAGGCTGCGCGAACTGGTGCAGGAGCAGATATACCAGCCCGAGGCCGAAGGTGAAGTGCGGCTCCAGGTGATGGGCATGCTGGAAAGTGTGAGCCAGCCACTGGATGGTCTATGGGTGATGGGCATGAATGATCATAGTTGGCCACCGCTACCACGGCCTAATCCCTTGCTACCTGCGGGCATGCAGCGCGACCATGGTGTTCCAAATGCGGATAGCGCCGTGCAGACTGCGTTTGCCCAGGTCGTTCACCAGCGTTTGCTGCATAGTGCGCATCAGCTTGTGTTTTCCAGTGCTGCGAAGGATGGTGAGCGTGAGCTGCGCATTAGCCCGATGCTGCAAGACATATCCTTGTCAGATGCAGTACCTGCTGCCAGCCAAAGCCTGGCGCAGAGGTTGGCTTTGCAGGATGCCAAGCCATTGCAATGGCTGGACGACCACCAGGCGCCAGCCGTGGCAGAGGGTGAGCATATCTCGGGTGGCACAGGTCTACTCAAGGCGCAGGCCATTTGCCCGGCCTGGGCTTATTACCAATATCGCTTGCATGCGCGGGCATTGAAAACACCAGTCAACGGCCTGGATGCGGCTGAGCGCGGTACCCTGGTTCACCTTGTGCTGGAGCATTTCTGGCAAGGGCGTGGCCTGCAAGACCTGCTGGCGATGGATGAAGTGCAACTGGAGCAGGCATTGGCTGAGGCCGTGCAGGTATCATTGATCGAATATATTGCAAGCTGTGACGAGACCTTGAGCGACGCTTTTTCCGAACTGGAAACCATGCGCTTGACCCGCTTGCTCAAAGGCTGGCTGGCGCTGGAGAAAACGCGCGATCAGCCTTTTACCGTATTGGCCAGCGAGCAGCAGCAAAAGATCATGATCGAAGGGGTAGAAATCACGCTCATCATCGATCGTATCGACCAATTGGCAGATGGCCGCCGTATCGTCATTGATTATAAGACAGGCCGCAAGCCAGATACGAAAAACTGGGCGCAAAGCCGCATCACCGAGCCACAGTTGCCAGTGTACGCGGCATTTGTCTTGTCTACGCAAGACCCAGCTGATGACAGCGCAGAAGTCGCCGCCATTGCATTCGCCATGGTCAAGCTGGAAGAGCACGCGTTTGCCGGGCTTGCCAGTGATGACGTCTTGCCCGCCATGCCGGTGCTGGATGACAAGAAAACCCGGGATGTATTTCCCGAGGGGGATTTCCCCGATTGGCACAGCGTGCTTGAACACTGGCATACCAGCATCACGAATGTTGTCAATGAACTCAAGCGTGGGGAGGCGGCAGTCGTGTTGCAGGATGAAAAAGAGCTTGCCTATTGCGAGGTGTTGCCGTTGTTGCGCTTGCCGGAAAGGCAGTTACAGTTCGAGCGCTTGCAGCAGGGGGAGGCATCATGACCAATGCCGTGGATTTGCTGGAACTGGATCGCATCAGTCGTGAACGTGCTCTGGAGCTGGCTTCGTTTATTGTTGAGGCCCCTGCTGGTGCAGGCAAGACCGAGCTGTTGACACAACGCTTCCTGCGCCTGCTGACTACCGTATCGGCCCCTGAGCAGATCATTGCCATTACGTTTACTAACAAGGCGGCAGCCGAGATGCGCTCACGCATACTGGATAGCCTGGTGATGGCGGCCAGCGGCCAGATGCCGCAAGCGCCCCACAAGCAGCAGACTTTCCGCCTGGGCGTGGCAGCGTTGCAGCATGCGGCCAGCCTGGATTGGCAACTGCTGGATAATCCCTCGCGCTTGAAAATATTTACCATCGATTCCTTATCTGGGCACCTGGCGCGGCAGATGCCATTGCTGAGCCGATTTGGCAGCCAGCCAGCAATCAGTGAGGATGCTGCTCCGCATTATCAATTGGCCGCTGAGCGCACGCTGGCGCTGGTAGACGAAGATGGGCTAGGGCAGGCTGTGCGCTTGGCGCTAGGCTATGTCGACAATGACGTGCAAAAACTCACCAGCCTATTGGTGGATATGCTTGGCAAGCGCGACCAGTGGCTGGAATACGCTAATCATGGTGATTTGCAGCAGGCTGCGGAGCGGGCGCTGGAGCACCTGATCAGCCAGGATTTGCATGCCGCGGCTGCCATGCTGCCAGGCCGCGTGCAAAGCGCCTTAATGCCAGTGGCGCGTTATGCAGCGAGTCACCTTGCATGCGATGTGCCGCAAGCCTTGCTGTTGGATTGGGAAACACCGTTGCTTGCGACTTCCCAAGCACTCCCGGCATGGCTGGCAGTGTGCGATCTGCTGCTGACTGGCACGGGCACGCTGCGCAAGACTGTCAATGTGAAAAACGGTTTTCCCGCTACACCGGAATCCAAGCCATTCAAGGAGCAGTTTGCCGAGATTATCGCCACCTTGCAGCAGACGGCAGGTGCCGAGGCTGCCTTGCAGCGCCTGCGTAGCCTGCCGTTACGTCAGGATGAGCAAAGCTGGCAGATGGTGGCGGCACTGGCGCAGTTGTTGAAGATTGCCGTGGCTCAATTGTGGGTGGTGTTCCAGCAGGCAGGGGAGGTGGATTTTGTTGAAATGTCCCTACGTGCATTGGAAGCACTGGGCGATGACGAGATGCCTACCGAGTTGGCCCTGGATTATCCCGTTCAACATCTGCTGGTGGATGAATTTCAGGATACCAGCCCAGGGCAGGTCAAGCTGTTGCAGCGACTGACTTCAGGTTGGGCTCCGGGCGATGGACATACCTTGTTTGCGGTGGGCGACCCCATGCAGTCGATATACCGCTTCCGTAAGGCCAATGTTGGCCTGTTCCTAGAGGTAGCCGAGGATGGCATAGGCGATCTGCCGCTGGAGCGCTTGCAGCTTTGCCGCAACAACCGTTCATCTCCGCCGGTAGTGGATTGGATCAATGCTACCTTCAAGCATGTGTTCCCCGTGCAGGATAGCGTGGTACAGGGCGCGATTCATTATCGCGAATTCGTGGCGACCCGTGCAGCAGAGGCTGATGCTGGCGTGAAAGTACATCCGCTGATTGCCGGGCCTGACGAAGATGCAGAGGCATTGCGCATGCGTGAGGCGGCTCATGTAGTCGAGATCATCCGCCAAACCTGGGCAGGCAAGCCCGCTGCCAATATTGCCGTGCTGGTGCGAGCGCGGGCGCATCTTGACACACTGGTGGCAGAAATTCGCCGTCATCATCCTGACCTGCATTTCCAGGCCGTAGAAATAGAGCAGCTTGCCGGGCGCCAGAGTGTGCAGGATCTGTTGGCCTTGACGCATGCCTTGTTACAGCGTGCAGATCGCGTCAACTGGCTGGCCATGTTGCGTGCGCCCTGGTGTGGCTTGCAGCTTGCTGACCTGCATGTCTTGGCTGGGCGTGAGCGCTATCGCACCATCTGGTCATTGCTGCATGATGCAGCTGTGCTGGCAGGTATGAGCGAGGATGGCCGTCAGCGTAGCCAACATCTTGTGCAAGTGTTGACAGAAGTGCTGGGGCAGCAAGGGCGTATGCCATTGAGTCGCTGGCTGGAAAGTGCCTGGCTCATGCTGGGCGGGGCGCAATCTCTCTGGCAGGCTAGCGATATTGCCGATGTGGAAGCGTTTTTTGCTCTCGTCGACCAGCTTGATCAACAAGGCCGTTTCAGCCTGGAGCGCTTGGTTCAAGAAGTGGAAAAGCTCTATGCCGCACCCGATATACAGGCCAATGGGCAGTTGCAATTCATGACCATCCACAAGTCCAAGGGCCTGGAGTTTGATACTGTGATCTTGCCAGGCCTGGAGCGCCGCCCGCGCAATGGTGAAACGCCATTATTGCTCTGGGAGGAAGTGGCAATGGAAACTGCACATGGCGTCAGCACTGAATTGGTGACTGCTCCGTTTATTCCTAAAGGTGCAAACGGGCGCGATGAGCCTAGTCCTTACAGTTATCTCAAAATGCTGGAAAAAGAGCGTGCTGATCATGAAAGTGCGCGGGTGCTATATGTGGCGGCCACGCGTACTGAACGCTGCCTGCACTTGTTGGGTAGCGTCAGCCCTAATGCCAAAGGGGAGCTGAAGCCAGCTAGCGGGACTTTCCTCGATTCGCTCTGGCCACACCTGGCGGGGCAATTTATTGAGGTCGCTGCACAAGATGCACAGCCAGCGCAGCCAACTCCACAGGGGGTAGCGCTCGCTGATTTCATCCCCAAGTTGATCCGGGTTGCCGAGCCTGGGCTCCCTGCTATCTATGCCGAAAGCAGGCACGAGGCGATTTCCTCCGGTCAGGCCCATGGCGAAACGCCGGTGTTCGGCAGGCAAGCTGGATTGGAGGCGCATATCGGCACACTTGCGCATCAATATGTGGAACTAATAGCAGCTAATCCCGACTTTGAAAGCTGGCTAACACGTTTGCCTAGCCTGCAACCTGCGACGGTGCGCTGGCTGGCCAGGCAAGGACATGCACTTGATGTTGCCGACATGGCAGCCGCGCAGGTATTGCAATTGCTGGCGTTGACCTTGCAAAGTGCTGATGGCCGCTGGGTGCTCTCGCCTCGGCCAGAGGCCGCTGCCGAGCTTGCAATGGGCCATATAGGGGAGGCTGGATTCAAGCCGCAAGTGGTTGATCGTTGCTTTATTGAGCATGGCGAGCGTTGGATTATTGATTATAAATCAACACGCTTACCTGCCGATGCTGATGTTGGCATGATGCTTACGGCAGCGACAGCCTATGAAGACCAACTTGCTGGGTATGCGGCATTGTTTGCTGATGAGGGCATTCCCTTGCGCAAGGCAGTTTATTTCATGGCCTTAGGCAAGTTATGTGAACTGCCGTGATTTAGCCTGATGCGATTGACGAAATCATGACAAACATTGTCAGAATTTTGATCAGGGTGTGGAAATTTTGTCATATTAGCGCGATATAACGCAGGCTGGTTGTGGGGTTAGGCGACATTGGTTGGATAAGACGGAAAAATTAATTTATTTTAACTTTTTGAATTTAATAAATTTTTTTATAATTATCCAGGCATGGACAGATTCCTGGCATGATGTGGTACAGGGGTTGCTTATAGTAAGGCGAACACAACCCCACTATAGGAAAGTGAAAGATGAAAACGAAGTTAAGTATGTTGGCGGTATTGGCAGCAATCTCTGCTCCGGCAGCTGCGGGCACGATTGACCTTGGGGTTGCTTCAAATTACAACGCCTTTATTTTTGGTGACTACGCTACAAACGGCAACTCAACAGCGGGTGCCTTGGCTATTGGTGGTAACGCCAATATCAACGGTCACAGCATTGGAAACAACAAGAGCAATTATTATGGCGCAGTCATCGGTGGAGACTTGGGTGGAACACCATGGGGTGGTAGTGCTAATGGTAACCTATGGGTTGGTGGCACCAATAATAAAGGTTCAAACTACACGGTTTCTGGGCATGTGGATACCGCATCGACAGTCTCCGCACCTGTAGATTTTGCGGCTGCCAAAACTTATTTGACCTCGCTCTCTAGCGGTTTGGCCGGTGTAAGTGCAACAGGAACTTATGCTGCTCAGGATCAATGGAATCCGACTAGCAAGGTGTTTACAGGATCAGGGGCTAGTGTTGAGTTCTTCTCCTTGAATGCCAGTGAATTTTCCAGTTTTAACAATTTGGCTTTCTCCAGCATCGCTGCTGGTACTACGTTGATTTTCAATGTGGCAGGCTCGAGCGCAACGCTGGGTTGGCAATGGCAAAGCCTGGGTAGCAATTACAACGTCTTGTTCAACTTTTATGAAGCAACTAGCGTGACACTGCAAAATGCATCGTTGTATGCCAATATTTTGGCAGTGGATGCTACGATCAATGGCTCTGGCAATTTGTACGGAACAGTGGTTGGTAATACTTGGAACAATGCTTTTACATTGGGTAACGGTGGGTTTACTACGGCAGAGACAGCATTGTTTGCTGGTGTAACGGCTGCTGTACCAGAGCCACATGATTATGCCTTGTTGCTGGCTGGTTTAGGTGTGATTGGGTTGACAGCAACCCGTCGCAAGAGGATTTTGGCGAGAAGTTAAGCCATACCATCTGAATCCCGGGGGGGATAGAGGAGGAGAAAGGCGTGGGGTATCACTACCCACGCTTTTTTCCTTTCTGGCGTTTATATTTTTTGCTTAATGCTTAATGCTTAATGCTTAGTCTTGGTCGCCTAGACAGATGCAAGACTACCCAGAATACTCAGTGATGATCGTGGTGATGCGCCCGGCGGATTGCCTTCAGGTGGCGGCGGATATACCAGACAGCGAATATGACGCCAGCTACAACCAGCACCATGTGGAATTGATGGAAATAGACTTCTAGAGCTTCCCAATGCTGTCCGAACTTCATGCCGGCATAGGCCAGGAAATAACACCAGATCAACGAGCCAGCGAAGGTGTAAGCGATAAACTTGCCCATTGCCATGCGGGCAACACCGGCGGGGAACGCAATAAAGGTGCGCACTGCTGGCAACAGGCGACCAATGAAGATAATGATTTCGCCATACTTGGCAAACCAGCGGTCAGCCAGGTGCAGGTCATGATGGGAAATCAGTACCCATTTGCCGTACTTTTCCACCAAGGGACGTCCACCAAACATGCCGAGGTAATAGGCAGGGATAGAGCCAACCACGCAACCCACAGCACCAGCCAGTGCCACGCCCCATAATGTCAGCTCACCTGTGAAAACCAGGTAGCCAGCAAATGGCATGATGATTTCTGAAGGCAGGGGAATGCAGGCGGACTCAATCGCCATCAACAGCACAATGCCACCATACCCCATGGTGGAGATGATGCCCATGATCCAGGCCGCTACTGCGGCGATGATTTTTTCCAACATGTTTAGATGAGTTCCTTGAGCAGGTTTTTGATGAAGTCCGCACGTTGTGCGATGCTGGGGTATTGTACCGTAACCCTGAGTTTGTCCGGCCCATTCATGCGGCAGCGGCGGTCACGTTGCAGCAGTGCGATGAGTTTGGTTGGGTCTAGCTCTGTGCTCGGCGCAAAGTGCAGCTGGATTGCTGAATCGCTGGCGTCAATCTTGTTGATTCCCAGTGGTTTTGCCGCAATGCGCAAGCGGTGGCAAGCCATCAGGGCTTCGCCTTGCTCCGGGAGTAAGCCAAAGCGGTCAATCAGCTCTTCCTGCATGGTGTCGAGGTCGTCATCGTCGTTGCAGTTGGCTAGTCGCTTGTAGAGTACCAGGCGCTCGTGCACATCAGGGCAATAATCGTTCGGCAACAAGGCAGGCGTATGCAGGTTGATCTCGGTAGTCACGCCGAGCGGTGCCGATAGGTCAGGCTCCTTGCCTGCCTTGAGCTGTTTCACGGCGTGATTGAGCATGTCGGAGTAAAGGGTAAAACCAATTTCCTGCATTTCACCACTTTGGCTATCGCCCAGTAGTTCGCCCGCACCGCGGATTTCCAGATCGTGCATTGCCAGGTGAAAGCCTGCGCCCAAGTCTTCCAGTAACTGGATTGCATCCAGGCGTTTCTGCGCTTGCGGCGTGATGTTGCGGTCTGGGTCGGTAAGCAGGTAAGCATAGGCCTGATGGTGTGAGCGGCCTACGCGACCACGTAACTGGTGCAATTGTGCCAGGCCAAACATATCAGCGCGGTTCATGATGATGGTATTGGCGGTGGGCACATCGATGCCGGTCTCGATAATGGTGGTGCACAGCAGCAGGTTGAAACGCTGCTGGTAAAAGTCACGCATCACATGTTCAAGTTCACGTTCGCGTAACTGGCCGTGGGCGATGCCAATACGCGCTTCGGGCAAGATTTTTTCCAGCTTTTCCTTCATAACGAAGATGGTATCCACCTCGTTATGCAGGAAATACACTTGTCCACCGCGCTTGAATTCACGCATGGCGGCTTCGCGAATAATGCCTTCGGAATAAGTCGTAGCAAAGGTCTTGATTGCCAGGCGTTTTTGCGGTGGTGTAGCAATCACGGAGAATTCGCGCAGGCCTTCCATTGCCATGGATAGCGTACGAGGAATTGGCGTAGCGGTGAGGGTTAGTACATCAACCTCGGCACGCATGGCCTTAAGCTGTTCTTTCTGGCGCACGCCAAAACGGTGCTCCTCATCAAGAATGACCAGGCCAAGATTCTTGAAATGAATGTCTTTTTGTATCAGGCGGTGAGTGCCGATCACAATATCGATGCTGCCATCTTCCAGACCCTTGAGTGCCTGGGTTTGCTCCTTGGCAGTACGGAAGCGTGAAATTTCCGCAATCTTGATTGGCCAATCGGCAAAACGGTCACTGAAATTATTGAAGTGTTGCTCTGCGAGGAGTGTGGTAGGCACCAGCACGGCTACCTGCCTGCCACCCATGACAGCAACAAACGCGGCGCGTAGCGCCACTTCTGTCTTGCCAAAGCCGACATCGCCGCAAACCAGTCTATCCATGGGGCGGCCAGATTGCATATCGCTGATGACGGCCTCAATTGCGGCAAGTTGATCTGTCGTTTCCTCGAAGGGGAAACCTTCCGCAAAGGCTTCATAGTCATGCAGGCCCAAGGTGAAGGCGTGACCTTTGCGCGCAGCTCGCTGGGCGTAAAGGTTGAGCAACTCTGCGGCAGTATCCCGCACTTGCTTGAGAGCTTTTTTCTTGGCCTTTTCCCAATGACCACTCCCCAGGCGGTGCAAAGGGGCGGATTCCGGTGGGCCGCCGGAATAGCGCGAGATCAGGAATAGTTGCGAGACGGGAACATACAATTTGTCGTCGCCTGCATATTCCAGCAAGAGGAACTCGGTCTCGCCTTCGCCAAAATCAATATTGACCAAGCCACGGTAACGCCCCACACCGTGTTGCTCATGGACGACCGGGTCATGTTCACGCAGTTCGGATAAATCCTTGAGCATGCCCTCGGTGTTGCGTTGTTTCTCCTTGTCGCGGCGGCGTTGCTGGCGTACGGTGTTGGCATATAGCTCGGCCTCGGTGATCACGGCCACGTCATCCAGGACAAAACCGCCATGCAAGGGGCTGATGCCCAGCATCACAGGCGCTTTGCTAGCCTGGAAGCTTTGCCAGTCGTCGCAGGGCTCATAAGTGATGCCGTGATCATTGAATAGCTGGGCCATGGTTTCGCGGCGGCCCAGGCTTTCGGCAGCAATCAGGGTGCGACCCTTGAAACGGCGCGTGTAGTCTTGCAGCTTGTGCAGTGGTTGTTCCGAGCGGCGCTCCACCTCCAATGCAGGCAGTTTCTTTTCTGCATCCAGGCTCAATTGCAACCTAGCCCAGGCATGGCTTTGGCTGAAGAGTTCATCCGCTTTGATCAGCAGGATTTCTGGCTTGAGGATGGGGCGCTCAGGGTCGTGCGCCAACTGGCGATAACGTGATTGCGCATCGTGCCAAAAGGCTTGTGCTGCCTGGTCAAGATTGCCATGCAGGCAGAGCAGGGCATCTGCTGGGACATAATCCAGCAAGGTAGCCGTCTGCTCAAAAAATAAAGGCAGATACCATTCGATACCACCACTGGCGATACCCTTGGAGACATCCTTGTAAATACGGCTGCGCGACGGATCACCCTCAAATATCTCGCGGAAGTTCTGGCGAAAACGGGCAATACCGTTTTCATCGAGCGGGAACTCCTTGGCAGGCAGCAGGCGGATATCGGCGACTGGGTAGAGACTGCGCTGGCTATCGACATCAAAGGTACGGATGGTTTCTATCTCGTCATCAAACAAGTCCAGGCGGTAGGGCAATGTGCTACCCATTGGGAACAGGTCGATGAGGCCGCCACGCACGCTGAATTCACCTGGGCTCATGACTTGGCTGACATGGTGATAGCCAGCATTGGCGCATTGGTTGCGCAATGCTTCGATATCCAGTGTCTGACCTTTTTTCAGCATGAAGGTATGCGCTGCCAAATAAGCATTGGGCGGTAGGCGTATCAGTGCTGTTGATATTGGCACAAGGACAATATCGCAACTGTTTTGGCTGATCTGGTACAGCGTGGCTAGCCGTTCAGAAATCAGGTCAGGGTGCGGTGAGAAATGGTCGTAAGGAAGGGTTTCCCAGTCCGGCAGCATATGCACCCGCAATTGCGGCGCATACCAGGGAATTTCCTCCAGGAGTCGCTGGGCATCGAAGGCATTGGAGGTAATGACGACGATAGGCGATTTTGCCGATACCTGTGATCGTTCTATGGCCAGCCGGGCTAAGGCCAGGCTATCCGTGCCAGGTGTTAGTGGATCAAGTCGGTTGGATTGACCAGTTGCCGGGATGGGCAGGGAAAACTGCATTGCTTTGCCGTGATAGATGGAATAAACGGCTTATTATAGCCTTTTCACCTTATAGCGCGGCTAATAGTGCATTGGGCAGGTGTAGTTGTTGCAATGCTTCAAGATGCCTTCCAGGCTGTCCGCTTGCGGACATGCCAGAAGACAGAATTACTATTACTTGCTAAGCAGTTTGTTGATTTGCGCTTCAGCGGCTGTCCAGTATTCCACCGGGCTGCCAGCAAAGCCATTACGTTCAGCAAGAAAATACGCGGCAACCTCGACCATACGATAATGTTCTTCTGGACTGATCTGGCTAGCGGTATCCGTTGTCTTGGCCTTGCTGGTGCTGGCTTTTTTGGTAGTGGTTTTCTTGGGGGTCACAGATTTGGCTGTGGAGGTCTTGGGCGCGGCAGTTTTTTTTGCAGTGGTGCTCTTGCTGGGTGTAGCCATGTCGAATCCTTTCTTGTGGTCGGGACTTCTATGCAGCGTTCAGGGTAGGTGAAGGCGATAACCTTCACCTCCATCATATTAAACCGTTCCGCCCACCGTCAAGCCGTCAATGCGTAGTGTAGGCTGGCCCACACCGACAGGCACGCTCTGGCCCTCCTTGCCGCAAGTGCCAACGCCGCTGTCCAGCGCCATATCATTGCCTATCATGGAAACGCGGGTGAGAACATCAGGGCCATTGCCGATCAAGGTTGCGCCCTTGACCGGATAGGCGAGTTTGCCATCCTCGATCATCCAGGCTTCAGCTGCGGAGAAGACGAACTTGCCGCTGGTGATGTCGACCTGACCACCGCCAAAGTTGGCTGCATACAAGCCCCTCTTTACCGACTTGATAATTTCCTCTGGTGCCATATTACCGTTGAGCATGTAGGTGTTAGTCATGCGCGGCATGGGGATGTGGGCATAAGATTCACGGCGTGCATTGCCGGTAAGCGCCATGTTCATCAGGCGTGCATTGAGGCTGTCCTGAATGTAGCCGCGCAAGATGCCATCCTCGATCAGCACAGTGCGCTGGGTAGGGTTGCCTTCATCATCAATATTAAGCGAGCCGCGACGATTGCTGATGGTGCCGTCATCGACCACTGTTAATCCCTTGGCAGCTACCTGTTGGCCAATGGCATTGCTGAATGCAGAGCTGCCCTTGCGATTGAAGTCACCTTCCAGTCCATGCCCGATCGCTTCATGTAGCAGGATGCCGGGCCAACCTGAGCCTAGAACGACGGTCATGCTGCCTGCTGGCGCAGGGCGAGCCTCAAGGTTGACCAGGGCTTGGTGCACGGCTTTCTGCGCATAATCCTGTAAAATCTCATCGGTGAAATAACTGTAATCGAAACGTCCGCCGCCGCCTGCAGAGCCTTGCTCGCGCCTGCCATTATGTTCGGCGATGACCTGGATCGAGAGACGCACCAAGGGGCGCACGTCCGCTGCCATTACCCCATCATGACGCGCGACCATAATGACTTCATATTCACCCGCGACTGAGGCCATCACCTGAGTGATGCGAGGGTCTGCCTTACGGGCATACATCTCCAGGCGCTCTAGCAACTTGACCTTGGCCTCGGCGCTGAGCGATGCGATGGGGTCTTGCGGCACATAAAGCTGGGGAGCGCTAAAGCGCTGAACCGCCTGGCCTTGTTTTTCTTCGCCAAGTGCAGCAATGGCGCGCGTAGCATTGGCTGCCTGCTTGAGTGCGGGCAGGTTGATGTCGTCGGAATAAGCAAATGCGGTTTTCTCGCCGCTCACGGCACGCACGCCTACGCCTTGATCTATGCTGAAGTTGCCTGATTTCACCTGGCCTTCTTCCAGCCCCCAGCTTTCCGCCCGGCTGTATTGAAAATACAGGTCGGCATAATCGACTTGATGCGACATGATATTGCCAATCACGCCTTGTAGCTGGCCAACATCCAGGCCACTGGGGGCGAGCAGGGTTTCTGTCGCTGTGTTGAAGTGCGAATCTGTCGCAGGGCTGGAGGCGGTGGGTAAGCTATCGGGTTTCATGGTAAAGCGTCTTCCAAGTTGCATGGATTCCATCATAACAGTGCGTTGGGATGACGGAACATAAGTATTTTCTGTAAATGATGCTCAAGAGATGGAGTAGATCAGCGCTTTTTCAAGCCAGATAGTCGTATTAACGAACAATATTCGAGTGATCCTGGCTAGTTGCTCTGCCATCATATAAGTCGTGATAAAAGGCAGAGTAACGAAGCCAGAACCTAGTCGCGATAGCTTTATAGCTTGCGGTGTTTCAAAGCTGGCAGGCTTTTGCGCAGGCTCTTGAGGTAGGCGGTGTTGATGGATGAAATTACGACACCTGAGCCACGAGGTAGCCTATCCTGTACGACCCCCCAGGGGTCCACGATCATGCTGTTGCCATGGGTTTCGCGCCCCGAAGCGTGGTAGCCGCCTTGACCGGGGGCGATCACGTAACAGAGATTCTCGATAGCGCGGGCACGGATCAGTGTTTCCCAATGGGCTTTACCGGTGGTTTCGGTGAAGGCGGACGGCACGGCGATGATGTCGACATCACCCATGGCGCGGTACAGCTCGGGGAAACGTAAGTCATAGCAGATGGAAAGCCCCAGCTTGCCGAAAGGCGTATCCACTGTCACAACGGCATCGCCAGGCTCAATGGTTTTCTTTTCTTGGTAATGCTCCTGGCCTTGCTCAAAGCCAAACAGGTGGATCTTGTCGTAGCGTGCTACCTGTTTGCCCTTGTCGTCGTATACCAAGCAGGCGTTACGTACCTTGTCTGGATTATCTGACTCCAGGGGCACCGAGCCACCGATGATCCATACCTGGTGCTTCTTGGCTGTTTTGGCAAGAAAACGCTGGATAGGGCCACTGCCTTCTTTTTCACGGACGGCAACCTTGTCAGTATCTTTGATGCCCATAATGGCAAAATATTCTGGCAGGGCGATCAGCTTTGCTCCCATATTGACGGCAATTTCGATTAGGCGCTCGGCCTCGCTCAGGTTGGCAGCAACGTAAGGGCCAGAGGCCATCTGGATGGCTGCAATACGATTAATGCCAGGGATGGAGTTCTTGGCTTTGCTCTTGGCAACTTTTTCTCTTGATTTGATAGCCATGTTTTATTTTCCGGACGGATGACGAATTATCGGGTTAGTTTGTTGCATTTGTACGAGCGACATCACTCATCGCCCTAGTGGCAGTGGCGTTTGGTTGTTATTGTCACGCTTGCTGCCTGCCTTGATTTCAACCGGGTTGTCCCAGGTGCCGACAAACTCATACTCTGATGAGGCAATCTGGTTCAAAGGGTCTTTCAACAGCTTTTGGGCAATATAAGTGGCGGCACCTACCACGGGGCCACCTGCCAGTGCTGCAATCGATAGGCTGTCGCTGACATAAGGTGTTACCTTGACCTTGAGGTGCTGGGTTTCCTTTTGCAGGTCGGTTTCGCCTGTCATTTGTACCAGTGCAGTCGGACCTTCCAGGCGGAAGTCGTCGCTGCGCATGATGCCATTATCGATACGGACATTGGCGCCAATCTTGTCGAAGGCAAATCCACTGCTGAATACATCACGGAAATCAAAGGTGAGGCGGCGCGGCAGGTTCTGCAGCGTCAGTACGCTGAACAAGCGACCAACGCCAGGCTGTATCTTGAGAATCTGGCCTTTGCGTACATCCAGCTGCAAGTCGCCGCTTAACCGGGTAGTCTCAAAGTCATGTGGGCTACCCGGCCACTTGAGTTGGCCGGTGAGGTTGGCGTTGCCGTCCTTGATGGCATTGGGATAGCCAAAACGCTCCAGGGTCTTGCCGACATTGGCGATTTTCCAGTTGATATTGAGTCTGGTATTAGGCGCGCGTTTCCAGTTGTGCCATTCGCCATCGGCATTAAGTTCGCTTTCAGGGGAGGATATGCGCAGCTTTTCAATGCTCCAGTCATTATTGTGCTCGTTGGCAAGCAACTCCAGCTTGCCCAGTTGCTTGGTGCCATATTCAAAACTCTCGGCCACGATATCTAGCGAAGGGTATTCGCTGACATTGCTCTGTTGGCTGAATTGGCCTTGGGTGCGCAACTGTGCAGTATCGGGCGTAGAGGATGGAATGCTCAGGCGCTTGAGGCGGGCCAGCACTTTGCCGCTACCTTGGCTCAGCCATTGAATATCCCCGGTCAGCTCCTTGCTTTGCGCCTGCATTTGCCAGCCATCCTTGATCGCCGTGGCGGTGAGCTTGAGGTCATTGATGCGGCGGTCAAACACATCCAGCTTGTTGATAGCAAGGTCTACCTTGCTGATATTGAGGCTATCGTTGGCTTGCTGGTTCTTGCCCTTGGTACTGCTGGAGAGTTCGCGCCATTCGTCTACATCAAGTAGATCCATCTTGCCATGTACGCTAATGCCGGGCTGTTGAGGCAGCGTTGGTGTCACGTTCAGGCCAATATCGCCACGTTCAATCTGCCAGTTGCCATTGCCCTGCTTGGTACGCACGAATACTGCGCCCAGGTTGCTGCCATAGTTAACGCTGATATTGTCCCGATTGGGGTTGGGTTGTTTACGTTCAATGCGCAAAGGCACATTGTCGTTCATGGCCTTGTTGAGCGGGAAGGGCAGGCTGGAGGTCATGCCTTGCAGGGTGGAGTTGATCAGGATATCCACGCCATTGGGGCTGGCATTGATATTGCCGGTCCAATCTGCCGTGCCAAATATCCTGTCAAATATGCCCGTATCAAAGCTGGAGCGCAAACCAGCATCACTGACTTGCCCGCGTGCACTGATGCGCACCGACTTATCCTTGCCTGAGCTCAGGCTGACTTGTGCAGGCCCGCCATAGACCCAGGTACCGATATTTTGCCCACGCAGGCCACTTTCAGTGAAATCAAGTTTGCCATTGATGCGTGTCAATGGTGGGGTGTCATCGCTCGATAGGCTGCCATTGATGATGGTGTAGCTACCCTTGACCTTGGTCGCATCGACATCATTGAGTGGAATCTGCAAATCCAGTGCCAGCTTACCATTGCCACTGGTTTCCAGGCCTTTCGTGAATCCACCCACAATCTCGACCAGCGGGCTGGAGTTGAGGTATTGGATGCCATTGCTAATGGGGCCTTGCCCTTCGCTGACTACGCTCAGGACGGGCTGGTGGGAAGCCAGGTTGGGAATCACTACCTGGCTCTTGATGACTTGTGTGCCTAGTGTATTGCCCTTGTTGGCATTTAACTCCATGCGATTGCCTTCAAACAGCATATCGAGAGCGATGTTATCGATCTTTGGCCACTCGGGGGCAAACTTCAGCTGGCCATCATGAATCTTGGCCTTGACCTGGAACAAGCCGTTTTTGTTGCCATCAAAAGGAAATTCGCGCAGATTGCCTTTGATGATGACGCTAACATCCTCACTTTTACCGGCAAGGATGGATGTATCCAACCATGACAAAGTCTGTTCGCCCAGAATCAATGGGTAATAGAAGCGGGCATATTCCCCATTCACACGATTAAGCTTGCCGACTAGCTCCAGCATGTCGCCCTGCGTGGGGTTGTGCTGGAAGTTTGCATTAATGGCACCAGCCAGGTGACGGTTGGAAATATTGAGGTTGCTGACGCGGATTTCCGGTTTGCCTTCATTGGTTTTCCACTTCACCTGGCCGGTGAGTTTGTCCGCAGGCAATGGCCAGCGCAAGATGTCCTTGAACTCAAGCTCGGCATTGCGTGAGCTAAGCGTCAGGCTGCCACCATCCTGGTCAGCATTGATGCTGCCACTTAATTGCTTGAAGCCGGGGATGTGCATATAAGGGCGCATGCCCAGATCACTGAACTGGGTACTCAACTTATACTTTTCCGGAAACCCGCCATGACTGGTCCAGGCCATGTTGAGCTTGTGTAATTCGCCTACTGGCTTGATTTCTTCAAGGGTTTGCTTGAGTTTTTCAGGTAGTGGCAGATGGGAGGCAAGCAAATACGCAGATGGCAGTGAAATGTCATCCAGCGCGACATTGCCTTCCAATGTTTGTTGTTCGCCTGCATGACGCTCACGCAGTGCGATGGTGCCATTCTGCATATCCAGGCCATTTGGCGTGACGATCTTGAGCCTATCGGCAGTCAGCTCCTGGCCATCCTTGTGCTTGATCCATTGCAACCTGCCGGATAGCTGTTGTAAACGGGCTTCTGGTTGATCCTTGATGATGTGGCTGACAACATTGTGCAGGATGACATCACTGGTGAGCTTTCTTGGCGCACCATTGGCGAATTCCAGCCAGGCACGCATAGCACCATAGCCTTGGCGGATATCAATCAGGTTTGTGGGCAGCCATTGACGCCATGCGGCAATGTCGGTGCCATCGGCATGGGCATACAAGGTGCCGCGCCAGTCATCAGGCTGGCCGATATCCTTGCCGTAAACGTTGCCGCGTACATCTATTGGCCCCGAGGCTGCGACCGACGGGATCGCTTGCAAGCCAAAACGGTGGTGGCCTATCAGGCTGCTCCATGCCGGGTTTTCTATATGCAGGTTGAGTTGGTCCAGGCTGAGGGCAGGGGCTTTGCGCAATGCGTCATGCCAGGTGATGCTGGCATTGCGCACATCAATGCTGGCTTGCCGTAGCAACCAATTGGCAAATTCCGGTCTGGATGGGCCATTGGTCGCCATGCCAGCGACATAGATCGTGCCATCTTCCTCGCGGCGTATGCTCAATGCGGGATCATGAATGATCAATGAACTGAGGCGTGGTTCCAGTAAGGGGATACTGAGCCAGGAGACGCTGGCTTCAATGTGCTGAAAGGACAATGCGACGCGTTGATCGGCATCGTAAATATCGATATTGCGCAATGAGAGATGCGGGTTGAGACCATTCCAGCTGGCATGCAGGTCTTGGATAGTCACGGTCTGGCCGAGAACGGTGCTCACCTTGGCTGCAATGCGGTCTCGGTAATCGCCGATATTGGGCAGGATCAGGTAGCGCAACCCAAGGACGATAATCGAGAATGCAATGATGGCAAACCATAGCAGGGCGAGGGTGGTGCGGTAACACCATAGCAGGGACTTTTTGACCATATCTTTATTGCATCATCATCGCCGGAAGCCGCACGATTTGTGCCTGTGAGCTATATATTTATCAGTATGCCGAAGTATTTCATTGGCACGGGTGTTGGTCAACGCTTGAAGGGCGAAAGTTGCCAGGTTTAGCTTACAATAACAATTGTTCACAAAATATTGCCTGATTGTTCCGCTAGCAACCTCTCTTCCCCTGGTCCATTGATTGAGTAGACATTCTTGATTCAGCTTAAAAACATCAAATTATATCGTGGCGTAAAGTGCCTGATTGAAGGCGCAAGCTTCCAGCTTCATCCTGGCCACAAGGTTGGCCTGACCGGCGCCAATGGCGCAGGAAAATCCAGCGTATTTGCCATGTTGCGCGGGGAGCTACATCCCGAATCGGGTGAGCTGGATATTCCAGCTCACTGGACCATTGCCCATGTTGCCCAGGAAACCCCTGTACTGGCCGATGCCGCGATAGAGTTTACCCTTGATGGTGATGTTGAACTGAGGCAGGTTGAGGCCCAGTTACGTGAGGCTGAAGCGGCAGGAGAGGGTGAGAAGGTCGGGGAGTTATATGCCCGCCTTGGGGAGATTGATGGATATTCCGCCCGGGCGCGTGCGGCAGAGTTGCTGCATGGCTTGGGCTTTGGCACTGCTGATCTGGCGCGGCCCGTATCTGATTTCTCTGGTGGCTGGCGCGTTCGGCTCAACCTGGCGCGGGCCTTGATGTGCCGTTCTGATTTACTGCTGCTTGATGAACCGACCAACCACCTCGATCTTGATGCCGTGATCTGGCTGGAAAACTGGCTCAAGGATTATCGCGGCACCTTGCTGCTGATCTCGCATGACCGCGATTTTCTTGATGCCATCGTCAACCACATTGCGCATATCGAGCAGCAAAAGCTGACCTTGTATCGCGGTGGCTACTCTGATTTTGAGCGACAGCGTGCCGAGCGCCTGGTTCAACAGCAGGCAAGTTATGAGCGCCAGCAGCGTGAAGTGGCGCACTTGCACAAGTATATTGACCGTTTTCGCGCCCAGGCAACCAAGGCACGACAAGCGCAAAGCCGTATCAAAGCCTTGGAACGCATGGAGATGATCAATGCGGCGCACGTGGATAGCCCGTTCAGTTTCAGCTTTCGCGCACCACTTTCGGCGCCAGACCCATTGCTGGTATTAGATCAGGCCGATGCGGGCTACCAATCTACCATCATCTTGCAGCACATCATGCTGACCTTGCGCCCTGGTGAGCGGGTTGGCTTGCTGGGCCGCAACGGTGCGGGTAAATCTACCCTCATCAAGCTACTCGCCAATACCATGGCACCGCTGCAAGGCAAGCGCGTGGAAGGCAAGGATTTGCGCCTGGGCTACTTTGCCCAGCACCAACTGGAACAACTACGCCCTGACGAGTCACCCTTGCAGCACATGCTGCGGCTGGACCCGGAAACACGCGAGCAAGAGCACCGCAACTATCTTGGAGGCTTTGATTTTCGTGGTGATATGGCGACCAGTGCCGTGGGCGCGTTTTCCGGAGGGGAAAAATCCAGGCTGGCGTTGGCATTGTTGATCTGGCAACGTCCTAACCTTTTACTGCTGGACGAGCCGACCAACCACCTTGACTTGGAAATGCGCCATGCCCTCACCATGGCATTGCAGGATTACCAGGGCGGCATGGTGCTGGTGTCGCATGATCGTGCCTTGCTGCGTGCTACCTGTGATCGCTTCCTGCTGGTGGCTGATGGCAAGGTGCAGGAGTTTGAAGGCGATCTTGAAGATTACCGTAATTGGCTTAACGAGCAACGACTGCGGGACAAGGCTGAAGAGGAGAAATCCAAGCCAGAAGCCGTACCCAATGCCAGGGCGCAAAGCAAGGCCGAGCGTCATGCCAGACTGCAGGAGCGCCGTCCGCTACTAAAAGAGCTGGAGCAGATAGAAAAGAAAATGGCAGCTTGGCAACCGGAGAAAAATCAACTGGAGCAAGCTTTGGCGGCACCTGAGTTATACCAGGAGGCAGACAAAACCCGTTTGTTAAACCTGCAAAAGCGCCAGGCTGAGCTTGAACAGCACTTGGGTCAAGCGGAAGAGCGCTGGCTGAGCTTGCACGAGCAGCTAGAAGCGTTGCCGGAAATCAGCTAAAAGACACTATCATTCTCAAGCTAAATTCAAGACGAAGTACAAAGGAAGACCATGGAAATACGCTATTCACAAAGATTAAGCCTGGCTTATGCCTTGTGCCTCAATGAGGCCCGCACCAATGCAGGCGAGCCACCTAGTACCAATCTGGAAGATTACGATGCGCTGGAAGCCTCGACCTACCTGGCCTGTTACATCACTTTCCGAGCGATCAAACAGGCGGGGCGCTCGCCAGCCGATGAGCGCGTGGAAAACTTCGACATGCTGGCGGTTTATCAGGCATATGCCATGCTGGTGTATACCTACCTGACACTCCCGTTGGGTGACGAAGGCATAGAACCAGATTACAAAGCGTCTGCCATCACCATTGCCCGATCATTGTTCGCCGAGCTGGAAAATGAAGAGCTGGCCGAAATTATCGAATCCGGCAACCATAAATATCAGCTCATCGGCGATGCCGAAGCGGAACACTGGATGAATTACCGCCAAGATGTTGAGAAAGTGCTGATGGCATTTGTGATCGCCGCGACGGATGAAGAAGCGCCATTCGACAAGGAAGAATTGGTACCGATGCTGGGGGCGTTGCTTAGTATGCTGTGTGAGGCGTTTGCGAGTGAGTAGGTGTAGGTCATCTTTAGTTTGGCCTATTTATGAAAGTTAATAGAAAATAACTATGGGAACAAACATTCGTTTATATGCTTACCTCAACATCAACAATCCACTAGTGGCATGGGAAGTGGCAATTGGACGCATCAAATCAAGTTGCGACATAAACAGCTACACATATGGAACATCAGTCTGGATGTATTCGCATCTCCGTCGTCTCGCACTTGATGGGAGTGATGGGCGTTTTCTCAATGAGTTGAAGCTTGAGCAAGTTCGTCAGCAAGTAGCAAGAGGGTCTGTTTCTCGGCTTACAGGTGTGTACTTTTTTGAAAGCGAAGCTGATGCACATGCTGCTGTTGAGCGTTGGAAAATCCCTGACAAGAAGAAATACATATCGCCAGTTGATTTTTCCGCAAACCATTTAACTCGAGTTGACTCAGAATGGATCACTTCTTATTTGACCTCCAAGGAGACCGATTGGATGGAGAGATATTGGTTAGGCGAAACGCTAGGCGTTCGTCCATTAACGGAAGTGCTTGCAAGCGGCATTGGGGCTGTGCGCAACAAAGAACTGCGTAGTCAAGCTTGCGAGTTTATATACAGGCATCACACAGCGTCAACTCCACTACTATCAATGGCGTGCTGTGGTTTTGCAGAGGGCGTTTCGGAAGAGATAGCAATAGTGAAACCACATCTATCCGTTAACGATGATGTGCTACACGGCACCCACTTTATCGACATCCGGGACTTAAGCCTTCACAAGGCTAAGCTTGTACAAGTCATGGAGGAATGCCACAAACGTGGAGAGGTTTTGCCAATGGTTGTACCTGATGATGGAGAAACATTCTTTAGAGTACCGGATCTCTCAAATTTAGATTTCAAGCTCGAATCGCCCTTGGTGGCGGAGTTGTTCACGTCTATTCATGATATAAGCATTCGGTCAAGTGAGTGTACCCTAAGCGGATTTAATTCATTCGTTCGTTAGCTAATCAAGCAACCAAATTAAGTGGATTTAGCGATCAACATTGATAAGACCGTTTAAAGGTACTATTATCAATGTTATTAAATAGACCTTGGAATAATCATGTCCAACTTGATATTAGCCGAAACTACTGCCAGCATTTCCGAACTAAAAAAGAATCCCATGGGTACTGTTGCTGCTGGGGAAGGGTTCCCAGTGGCGATTCTCAATCGGAATGCTCCTGCCTTTTACTGCGTTCCTGCGAAGGCTTACGAGGCCTTGCTTGAGAAGCTCGAAGATATGGAGCTGAATGCCATTGCGGATGCTCGTGAAGGACAGCCTGTCATCAGGGTTCAGCTTGATGAGATTTGAGCTTGGTTTTCTGGAAGAGGCTTTAAAGGAGTGGAGTAAGCTGGACAACAACACTCGCGAGCAATTCAAGGCCAAGCTTGCGGAACGGTTAGAGAATCCGCGTGTGCCTGCTGCCAAGTTAAGTGGTCAGAAAGACCGTTACAAGATCAAGCTGCGTAGTGTGGGCTATAGGCTTGTGTATGAGGTCCGTGACAATGAGCTGATTGTTATTGTGGTGGCCGTTGGCAAGCGTGAGCGGAACGCGGTATATAAGGCTGCGGTAAAGCGTTAGCGAGGCAGGAACAATAGCGAGGAATGAAACTAAAGGCACTTTTAAAGGTGCCTTTAATGTTTTTAAGCTTAATCAGGCTGCCAAACTCAGAGCGCTCGTATTGCTTGTGCTATCACTACTGCCATAGGCTGCAATCAATTGCCCAATCTGTCGGTTGATGCTGTTATCTTCTGATGGTTTGGCTTGATTGCCTTCATTCTGACGCTGATATTCCATGGCTTCCTTGGCACTCACTTTGCCATCTTGGTTGGTATCCGCTGCTTCAAAGTTGGCGGCGATGGTGCTCATTAGGCTGGATAGTTGGCTATCATCTGTGCTGGAGGCAATGCTTTCCAGTTCGTCTTGGGTATAGCCTTCATCCTCTTCTTCGCCTTGTGGCGGAGGAGGCGGTGGCATACCGCCTTGCACGCGTGAGTTGTTGAACTGGCTGTTCAGTTCGCTCAGCAGGTTGCTGATGCCGCTGCTGAGTTCTGATTCCGTCAGTTTGCCATCGCTGTCGCTATCCAGCGAGCTGAACAATTCATCAGTATTGCTGCTGTCATCGTTGCCATTGATCTTGCTTAGGGCCGATTGCAGGTCTGCTTGCTCAATATATCCTTTGTTGCTGGTATCCAGCTTGCTGAAAATCGAGCTGGCTATCTGGGACGCACTTCCCGAAATACTACTGATCATGTTGTTCTCCTGGTTGTTGGTGTTCTCAGCAGGGCAGTTGCCCTGCTCATGGAGTTGCTAACGGATATGATGCGCCCAAGTTTTGCCTGTGAGGTGTAAAGCCGGGTAAAGCTATGTAAACCCTACATCTGCTTGAGTATTGGCTCCCTGGGACGGTTTTCCCATGACTTGCTGGCTGGTAGTGGGGGGTGCTCTGGACGAGCCTCGGGGCGTGGTTTGTCTAGCTCGCGTTTTTCATCAAGCTTGATGAGTTGTTCTGTTGTGAGCAGGGCGCGAATGCGTGATTCGGTGTTGATACGAGAGAAGATAGCCTCGCCTTGAGCGCGTGCTAGCTCTGTGCTCAATTGCCTTGCTTTCTTTTCATCGAAGCTAGGGGCGGCGACAAGCTTGTCGATTTCTTCGCGCAACTTGCGTTGTTGCTTGAAGTTGTTACGTATTGCAGGTGCTTCTGCATGCAGGATGTAAAAGATTTTATCTTCTTGGGTCTCGCTCAATCCCAATGCAGCGAGATGAGGCGGCAAGCCAAATCCAGGGGTTTCCTGCACAAGTCCTGGGCCTGCTTTCGGTGGTGCGTCCTCTGGATGTGGGGGCTCTGCGTTTACCCAGGTGCTAGATAGCGTTAATACACTGGTGATCAGGATACGGACTAGGGTGTGGTGGGTGTTCATGTTCTTTCCTTTCTCTCAGGCACAATAATGACGAAACATGTGAGCGGAAATTTTGCTGCTGGCTGGTGTTAATTGCCGTTAACTGCGGGTAAAGATAGGTAAATTTGCCATCTGGGGCATGTCGTGTTGAGGGGTGAATGGTTATGATATGGCTGCATAAACAGTGTTCAGAATTCTTATGACAAAAGTACTTTTGATTGATGATGATGTGGAGTTGGTTAACCTGATCAGGGAATACCTGATGCAAGAAGGGTTTGACGTGGAGTGTGCCCATGACGGCGAAACCGGCATCATCTATGCAGAAACATTATCGCCGTCCTTGATTGTGTTGGATGTCATGATGCCTAAACTCAACGGCATAGAGGTATTGCGACGCATCCGAGCTTCCAGCAATGTCCCGGTCTTGATGTTGACCGCAAAAGGTGACGATGAACATCGTATTGTTGGGCTTGAGTTAGGTGCGGATGACTATGTGCCTAAACCATGTACCCCACGCGAGCTGATCGCCCGCATTCGGGCTATCTTGCGACGCATCGTACCAGTCACTGAGCAGACGCAGGCCGAGATCAATGTCGGCCCGCTTGCGTTATGGCCGGAGCGACGTCTGGTGGAGTGGGAGGGGCAGCCTGTTAACCTCACGAGCACCGAGTTCAATTTGCTGGAAGTACTGGTCAGGCAGGCAGGTCGTGTCGTCAGCAAGAGCGATCTTTCTACGCTGGGTTTGGGGCGACCATTGTCACGCTTTGACCGCACGATAGACGTTCACCTGAGCAGCATACGTCAGAAGCTGGGTACGCTCGCTGATGGTCGTCAATGTATCCAGACCGTGTATCGTATGGGTTACCAATTGATCAAAGAGTAGCCATGGGGCGTTTGTTCTGGAAGTTCTTTTTCTTCTTTTTCTTTGCGCAGATGACTTCCATTATTGGTGTCAGTCTGTTTTTCTGGGTTTCTGCGCAACAGCAAGCCAATGAACGACATGCTAATGAGCAGTTGCGCAGCGGCCCAATGGAAATGGCCTTGCTGGAAGCGGCGCATAGTGCATTGCAGCATGGTGGCGAGCCTGCTTTATCGGCGTTGCTGCATCAGTGGTCTGATAAGCATATGCCCCAGGTGTATGCGGTCAAGGAAAATGGGCAGGAGGTGTTGGCGCGCTCCCTCCCGGATGACATGGAAGATATCCTGCATGCAGGGCGCGGCGTGCTGACAGTGCATGGCAGTGATGGTCAGGCAATCAGGCTTTTCACGCTAGAGCGTCGCTCCGTCGGTCCAGGGTTTGGTGGGCCGATGCCTGGTCCGCAAGCGATGGAGGGAAGGCGTCTTCCAGGCGAGCCTAATGGCATGGGGCCACCTCCACCCAGGCCGGTGGGGCCGATTTTTCCCTGGACACCTGTGTGGGCTGGCCTGATTGCCAGCCTGGTATTTGCGGCCTTGCTGGCTTGGTATGTCTCAAAGCCGATCAAGGAGTTGCGCAAGGCATTTGCCCGCGTGGCGGGCGGTAATCTTGAAGATAAGGTGAGCCCCGCCATGGGTAAGCGCCGCGATGAGCTGGCTGATCTAGGCCGCAGTTTTGACCGGATGACGAGCCAGTTGTACTTGTTGATGCAAGGCCAAAAGCGCCTGCTGCATTATGTGTCACATGAAATGCGCTCACCATTGGCACGGCTACAAATGGGCATAGGCCTGGCTAAGCAAAGCCCCGAACGACGCGCAGATAGCCTGGATCGCATTGAGGTTGAGTCCATGCGCATGGATAAGCTGTTAGGCGAGGTGTTGGAGCTATCCCGACTGGAATCGGGTGTGATGGCCGTCAAGAAGGAGAAAATCATGATCAGTGAGCTCCTGGAAGTGGCGGTAGAAGATGCGCGGTTTGAGGCCTCGGCCAAGCATGTGACTATTCAGAGCCGTATTGGGGCGGATGCAGAAATAGAGGCACAGCCTGATATCTTGTACCGGGCATTGGAGAACGTGCTGCGCAATGCCATTAAATACAGTCCTGACTATGGTGAGGTAACCCTGGAAACCCAACGCCGGGACAATTGGCTGGTGGTGCAGATTTTAGATCGTGGTACGGGCATTCCTGAATCAGAACTGACTCATATCTTCCAGCCTTTTTATCGCGCCGATAGTGCTGGCAGCGTGACCGGGCATGGGTTGGGGCTGGCAATTACCAAGCAGGTGCTGGATTTGCATGGCGGCAGGATCACGCTGCAAAACCGTCAGGGCGGCGGCTTGCTGGTCGAAGTTGCGTTACCTATGGCTGGGTGAGGTCTTCACTTGCTGTGGGTAGCAGGGTATTGAATAGCTGCCGATAAGCCTGAATGCCTTGTGCCAATGGATAGTGTGCCAGAATCGTCTGGCGCGCAGCATTGCGTATCTCCTGCAATTGGTTCGGCGAGGCATATACCTGATCAATGGCATCTGCTAGTTCCGTGGCGCAAAAGAAATCTACCAACAGCCCATTTTTCCCATGCTCGATCACTTCCTCCACAGGCGCGGTACGTGAGCCTATCACCAGGCAGCCTGCTGACATGGCTTCCAGCATGGACCAAGACAGCACGAAGGGCACGGTGAGGTAGATATGTGCTGAGGAAACTTGCAGTACCCGCAAATATTGCTGATAGGGCAGTTTACCGAGGAAATGTACGCGGTTCATATCCAGCCCTTGTACTTCTTGCAGCAGCCTGGCCCTGTAGGTTTCGCCTGGTGGCAACTTGCGGCCATAACTTACCTCGTCCCCACCCACAATCAAGATATGGCAGTTAGGCCTACGCTTGAGGATTTCTGGCAATGCGCGCATGAAGACATGAAAGCCGCGATAGGGCTCGAGATTGCGCGACACATAGGTGATGACTTCGTCCTTGCGCGTTAATTTCAGGCCGGAACCTAGTTGTACCCATGCTGTGGAGTCAGGCTGGGCAGCCTCGGTATTAATGCCTTCATGGATAAGGCGGATTTTCCCCTGATATTCAGCGGGATATAAACTGCGCTGCCATGAGGTGGGGCTGATGCCCATATCAGCGGCATGCAGCGAGAGCAGATTCGTGATGTTCTTGGTGCGGATGCGCAGTAGATCATCCAGCGTGAGCGGATATTCAGGGTCGAAGCCGGCATCGGCGCCTGTTGTTTGGTAAAAAAACTCGAAGAATGTGACCAACGGTACGTCGGGGTAGATGTCCTTGAGGTAAATCGCTTCGCCCCAGCCCATGTGGGCGACGATGATGTCGGGCTGGTAGCCTTTTTCCTTTAGGTGCAGCAGCGCCCTGGCAACACTTTGTCCTCTAATGACATGCTCTTCTACCGGGGCGAGATAGGGGTGTACGCCAGGCGTGCCGTTGCGCGCGGGGGTATATTCTATGCGCTGCACGCCCTGCATGCCGGGTGCATGGGCCTCGCATAGACTCAATACTTGATGCTTGCCTTCATCGATCAGGGATTGGGTGATATGGCGGAACTGCCCGGGAAAATTCTGATGAATGAAGAGAATGTTCATGTTTCAGCCTTCGAGGAAGTCGCCATCGACATACCACCATTGTCCTTGTTCACGGACAAAGCGGCTGTGCTCGTGCAGTTTTTCTGCCTTGCCATTTACCTTGTAGTGGGCGATGAACTCGACACTGGCATTGCTATTGTCGAGTTGTTTATCGTGCAGGACTTTGAGCCCCAGCCATTTCAGCGGTGGCGCGTTCGCGTCATCCTGCAATGAAGCCGGGCGGGTGGAAGCGTGCCAGGTTTGCAGGAGGTAATCCGTCAATCCCAGCACATAGGCTGCATAGCGAGCGCGCATGAGCGCTGTGGCATCGGGCGCTGCCTGCCCAGAGTGCCAGCGCTGACAGCATGCTGCGTAAGGCGCTCCGCTATCACAAGGGCAGGTGACGCTGCTCGGTTTCATTCTGCTTAGAAAATCTCGCGCGTTTCGAGGAACTCGATGTCCGGATAGCGCTCTTGCGCCATTTGCAGGTTGACGCGATTGGGCGCGAGGTAGACATACTCTTCGTTACCATCCAGGGCGACGTTGAAGCCATACTTATCCGCAATTGCCTTGAGATCGGCATCTGACCCGCGCAACCAGCGCGCAGTGGCGCAATCGTAACTTTCAAATGCGACGTCTACGCTATATTCATGTTCCAAGCGGTGAGCAACGACGTCGAACTGCAACAGGCCGATGGCGCCCAGGATGAGATCGTTGGACAACAAGGGACGGAACAACTGCGAAGCGCCTTCTTCAGCCAATTGCTTGAGGCCGATCTGCAATTGTTTCATCTTCATCGGGTTCTTGATGCGTGCACGGCGGAAATATTCCGGCGCGAACGAGGGGATGCCGATGAACTTGAGGTTTTCACCCTCAGTGAAAGTATCGCCTAACTTCACCGTGCCATGGTTGGGGATGCCGATAATATCGCCGGAATAGGCCTCGTCCATGGTGGTTCTATCTTGTGCCATGAAAGTGATGGCGTTGTTTACTGATAAAGTTTTGCCACTGGCAACCTGCTTGATCTTCATGCCGCGCTCGAATCGACCTGAGCAGATGCGCAGGAAGGCAATACGGTCACGGTGCTTGGGGTCCATATTGGCCTGGATCTTGAACACGAAGCCGGAGAATTTATCTTCGGTAGGCGGTACCTCGCGGCTGGCGGTCTTGCGTGACAATGGCGCAGGTGAGAGTTCAACGACGGCGTCCAGCAACGATTGCACACCAAAGTTGTTGATGGCCGAGCCAAAGAACACGGGAGTTTGCTTGCCATCAAGATAAGCTTGTTTGTCGAAGGCATTGGAGGCACCGCGCACTAACTCTACATCAATGCGTAGTTCTTCAGCCTGCGAGCCGATGAGTTCATCCAGGCGTCGGTTGTCCAGGCCTTGGATAATTTCTGCGGTGCCCTTTTCAGCATGCGGGTCGAAAAAGCTGATGGTGTCGTTGTATAGGTGGTACACGCCTCGGAAGCTCTTGCCCATGCCGATCGGCCAGGTCATGGGCGCGCATTGCATGCCCAGCGTGGATTCGATTTCATCCAGGAGCTCGATTGGTGCGCGTGACTCGCGATCCAGCTTGTTGATGAAGGTGAGGATGGGCGTATCGCGCATGCGGCAGACATTGAGTAACTTGATGGTCTGGGCTTCTACACCGTTGACCGAGTCGATCACCATCACGGCTGAGTCCACTGCGGTGAGTGTGCGATAAGTATCTTCCGAGAAGTCATCGTGACCGGGGGTGTCGAGCAGGTTGATCATGTGTTCGCGGTAGGGAAACTGCATGACCGAAGAGGTCACGGAAATACCGCGCTGCTTTTCCAGCTCCATCCAGTCCGAGGTGGCATGGCGTGCGGCCTTGCGGCCACGTACCTCACCGGCGACCTGAATGGCGCCGCCGAACCAGAGCAGCTTCTCGGTAAGCGTGGTTTTACCCGCATCCGGGTGGGAAATGATCGCAAAAGTGCGCCGACGCTGGATTTCTGAAGTGAAACTGGACATATCTACCGTGAACGATGAGCAAAAACGAGCATTTTACCTTGTTTGTGAATATGACTATCGCTTAATTGTCGTGAGGGATTTGACCTGAAGTAAGGAATAAAGAAGAATATTGCAAAAATAGTAATACTCATCACTAGTATTTGATGAGGACTGTGCTTGAAGGTAGGCCTTTGTTATATCCCTATGTGAAATGTCATATCGACATGCCTGCGGGTTTCCTATAATGCTTGATAACAAACAGAGGCAGGGCAGGATGACGCACAATAATAATCAACTGGCTCCAGACGTTTTATCGCGCTTAAAGCAAGCGACGGGCTTCCTGCATGCCCAGCTAGACCAGCAGTTACCGCTGGCGAACCCTTTGGCCAAGGAGTGCGATTACCTTCAACATATCCATCTGTTTTATCAATGGCTGGTTGCCATTCAGGAGACACTGATCCACCAAGCACACTTGCCACAAGATTACCTTGACCAGAACCAACAGTCGCTGACTTGGCTGGCAGAGGATATGCAGGTCGCAGGCATGGCGTTACCGCACTCTTATCTATCATTTTCCCTCACACCTGACCATGCTGCCGCTTGGGGTGTGCAATATGTCATTGAAGGCTCCTATTTGGGAGCCAGTGAGTTGTTTAAGCGTTTTGCCGAGCTCCGCTCAATACGTTGCCCGATGAAGTTCTTTCGTGAACGCAGCCAGGGCAGTGCTTTACGCTGCAAGCAATTCAGGCAGGATATTGCGACCGTGGTGAACTCGGAGCAAGACATCGTGAGTGCTGAGCAAGCCGCAAGGCAGGCATTTGAGCATTTTCTGCTGCTCATGAGTGATGCTCCACAGGATCAATATGAGTCTAGCCAGCGTTACGCTTGATAATTGCAGCCAGGAACCGATTCATATTCCCGGCTTGATCCAGTCGCATGGGGTCTTGCTGGCTTTTGACCTCGATGCACGGCTGATGCATTGCAGCATGGGTGCGGATGCCGTGCTTGGCACACTGCCGGAACTAGGGCAGGTGTTGCAGGCCAACCATATGACGCTGGCTCCCAAGGCCAATGCTGAAGTTTCCGCTTGCTTGCGAGATGTATCTGCAGGCTATGGCTTGATGCATACGCATGAGGTGACGATTCAGGGCAAGCTATTTGATTTGGTATTGCATGGCTATCAGGGTTTGGTGATTGCCGAGTTCGAGTTAAGGCTGGGCGAGGACCAGCATATCAATATCTATTCCTCCAAGGCACAGCAGGCGATTAGTGCCATCAAGTGCCAGACGACGATTAACGGTTTACTCAATGCCGCGGCAGAGGAGTTTCGCAAGCTGACCGGTTTTGACCGCGTGATGGCTTATCGTTTTAGGCACGATGATAGTGGTGAGATCGTCGCTGAAGCCAAGCGTGCCGACTTGGATAGTTTGGTGGGGCGTCGTTATCCTGCTAGTGATATTCCGGCGCAAGCCAGGCGTTTATATATTGAAAATACCCTGCGTCTGATTGTGGATGTCAATGCGCAGGCGGTGCCTGTGCTCAAGGCAACAGATACCAAGCCGCTGGATATGAGCCGTAGCGTGCTACGCAGCGTTTCCCCGATTCATATTGAGTATCTGCAAAATATGGGGGTTGGTGCCTCCATGAGTGTCTCGATTGTGTTGAACGGAAAGCTCTGGGGCATGATGGCCTGTCATCACATGTCGGCCCATCAGGTGCCTTATTCGATAAGGATGGCGTGTGATGTGCTGTGCCATATTCTCGCCAGTGATATCCAACAGTTGGAGACTCGGCTGAGCGCAGAGCGACAGGTTGCAGCTGCCAGCCAGCGGGCAGCCTTGGTGCTTAAGATGATGGAGTCGGATGATATTTTTTCGGCGTTATTCTCGGGTATTGCGGCGATTCGCGAATTGATTCCTTGCGATGCCATGATGATGACACATGGCGGCAAGTTGCATGTGTCGGAGGCTACGCCCCCAGCTTTGGTCAAGCATTTATTGCAATGGTTGAATGATGAGTTGAGTAACCGTGATTTCTACCATGCTGAAAAACTGGATGATCTACCTGCCGAGTTGGTGCCGCACATGGGCGGATTTTGCGGCCTGCTGGCGTTCAATATCGACAAGGTCAACCAGAGTTGGCTAATTCTACTGCGCTTGGAGCAGGTGCATACCATTAGTTGGGGTGGCAAGCCGGAAAAAATCTATCAACCTGGCCCACTAGGCCCCAGGCTGACGCCGCGTGGCTCGTTCGATGAATGGAAGGAAACCGTCAAAGGACAGGCCGAGCCGTGGAGCCGGGCTGATCTTACCGATGCGCGCGATTTGCAGCATGACCTGCTTAAAGTCTGCAATACGCGCAATGCTGAAACCGAACGTATGCGTTCCCAGTTGATGGCGGTACTAGGGCATGATTTACGCGACCCCTTGAATTCAATCAGCATGGCTGCGCAAATGATGGAAATGCAGTCTGGTACTTCACGCATGAGCGCGCGCATTAAGAGTTCTAGCGGGCGCATGCAGCGCCTAGTGAACCAAGTGCTGGATATGGCCCGCTTGCAGACTGGGCTGGGACTGAACCTGGGATTTGCCGAGACGGATGTCTCTGCGCTATTGCAGGATCTAGTGGAAGAAAACCTCACGGCTTATCCTGATGTACATATCAAGACCGAGATTGCCAGTGGTGTATTGGCGAGCTTGGATTCTGATCGTGTGGCGCAGGTGATTGCCAACCTGATCAGCAATGCCCGGCATCATGGTGAGCCGGGGTGCGAGGTGATGGTCAAGCTCTGGACTGAGCATGGCCTGCTACGCATGACTGTACATAATGCTGGTGGGCCGATTGAAGCAGAGTTGGTGGAGGTCTTGTTCAACCCTTTCAAGCGTCATGGTATGTCCAGCGTGCGTAACCGCAATGGCTTGGGCTTGGGCCTGTATATTGCGCATGAGATTGTGAAAGGTCATCAAGGAGAGATTCGCTATGACTATGTGGATGGCGAAATTGTGTTCAGTGTTGCACTGCCAATGTGGCAGGCTTAAAGGGGAAAAGCGTTGACGACAGAAGGACGGCGCGCATTGATCGTAGAGGATTACCAGGCTGCAGCGGAAACCTTCAAGGAATTGCTGGAGATGCTGGGGCATGAGGCTGATTATGTCACCCAAGGGGCTGACGTGGAGCCGGCATTGGCGAGCAAGCGCTATGATGTGGTGTTCATGGACATCAACCTGCCAGATATTCCAGGATTAACCTTGGTTAATCACTTGCGGGAACGCTTGCAGCAAGAGCATATGCCAAGCTTTGTTGCATTCACGGGGTTTGCGGCAGCAGATGTTGTGGGAGCCGATACTATATTTGATGCCTACCTGGAAAAACCGCTAGACTTGCCTAGCCTAGAGCGGGTGTTGCAATCACTGTCATGAGCAGCGAAAACGCACAATATTGGCAGTTGGCAGGTATACAGCATGCGATTTTCATGCGTATCTTTCCTAGCCTGCGCCATGGGCTGGTGGGGCCAATCTCGATCGCACGGATGAGTACCAGCATTGTCCGCAAGCTATTGACCAAGGAGGGGCAGCCTGGCATTGCGGAACAAGTTGCCCGCATTGACCAGCAATTACAAGAGGCAGTGTTGGCGATACGTGCACTGCAATCATGGGAGCCTGCTGCCAACGAGTTGGCCAACCCGCTTGACCTCATCCAGCAAGGCTTGCAGATCATGACCACGCCTTTTGCCATGAGCCAAATAGAGGTGAGTTTGGCGAATGATTGGGCAAGCTCATTGTCCCCAACCCCAGTTGCGCAACGCGCTTTTTTATATGCTTGGTTGGGTGTGTTGTGCCATTGCCAGGACAGCATCAGAGGCCAGGCCGTATTGAGCATTACAGCAAGTCCGTCCCCAGCAAATCAAGAGCTCGTTGTTACTTTACCTGAGACTGTTACTACTGATCATGCTCCCGCTATTGATGCCTCTGGTTTGTTGATCGACCAAGAGGCTTTGCATATGCTGGCCCAGCATGCCGGATGGACGATGCAATACGGTCACCGGCAATTATCTTTCACATGGGCTTAGCCTTAACACAATAACGGTCGTTGCTTGACCGGCGCGTGATAATAATCCGTCAGGCTTGCCAGCATATGTTCGTCATAGATCGTGAGCGCATTATTGCGGATACTGTGCAGCCCTAGTTGCTCCAGCTTACGCAAGGTCTTGTTCGTGTGCGCGAGCGATAACCCTAATGCATCTGCAATTTCCTGTTGGGTAAGGGGAAATGGAATCGTCTTGCCCGGGGTGGGGTAGATGGCTTTGTAGCGTTTGTAAAGGTGGAGTAGCAGCATTGCGACTTTTTCCAGCCCACTTCTCGCCCCAACATTGATGAGGTTGTCATCAACAATTTGCTCTTCTTGGGCGCATAGCCATGTGATGTCATAGGCCAGCGCTGGGTGATGCTCGTAAAGCTGCCACAGTTTCTGTCTATCCAGTTCGCATAGGGTGACAGGCGTCAATGCCTGTACACTGCTGCTGCTATTGTCGAGCAGGTTCTGCTGCAAGCCAATGAGATCGCCGGGAAACAGGAAATTCAGAATCTGCCGGTTACCATTTTTCAGCGTGCGATGACGATATGCCCAGCCATCCAGCAAAGTGTAAAGCTGAGAAGTGGTCGCACCCTCCTGCACAATGATCTTGCCTGCAGGTAAGGTGACTTGGCGTAGCTTGAGTTGCTCGATAAAGGCAATTTCGTCTGGCTCGTGATCCTTAAAGCTTTTTTGTTGGCGTAGGTAGGTGGTGAGATCATCCATGTGGCTTCCTTATTGTGTTTATATGCTGTCCGGCTGCTTGGTCAACGTCATGGTCGGGTGTAGCTATAGATAACTGATGGCTGGCGGTAGTTCCCTTGTGGGGCGGGTAGGTGTGCCAAGCTGGGTTGAGTGGGATATAAGCTAATGGAGGCTAGCCATGAGGCAATGCCTCTATGCCCAAACGCTGGTTGGCAGGCACGGCAATATCTATCGACTCTGGCTTGGGTAAGTCCAAGGCGTTCATGATAGCGATGAATGCCTCGCGGCTCTTGCCTGCCAATCGTGGGTTAATGGCTTTCTCCTGACCAATGCAACTCACGCGATGGCCTTTGTAGTCGTGACCCGGATATACCAAGGTTTCATCCGACAGCGTAAACAACTGCTGGGTAATGCTATCGTAAAGTGTTCCGGGGTTACCGCCCTGAAAGTCTGTCCTGCCACAACCATTGATGAGCAGTGCATCTCCTGTGAAGACGCGATCAGCCAACAAATAACTGACGCTGCCCAAGGTGTGTCCTGGAGTAGCCAATACTTTGATAGGGGTGTTTCCCAACGTAAGCTGGTCGCCATCTCGAAGCTGCAAATCAGCCGCCAGTGCATTGCAGCGGCTACCAATGCCAGTCAACGTATTCGTTTTTTCACGCAACATCCCGCTGGCAGTAATGTGGTCTGCATGCACATGGGTTTCTAGCGAGTATTTGAGTACCAGCCCATATTGATCGAGCAATTGCAGGTAATGCTCCAGGGCCGAGTCCACTGGATCAATCAACAATGCTTCCTTGCTGGATGAGTCCCCTAGCAGATAGGTATAAGTTGAAGATGCATCATCGAACAGTTGCTTGAAAATCATGAGTTTCCCTTCTTGCAGTGACAGTATTGATGCCTTCTTACGATGCTCCCACATCATGGCCCATATGATGAAAAGACAATCAAGAGGCAGAGCTTGTTCCCTGACAAGCTGGAGGATGATGAGTAGAAAGTGTTGTACTGAGTGGTAGGGTGATGTAGGTATTGAATGTTAATATGATAATAGTTTTTATTTTTAATGGTGGCGGTGCTTGGCTTGCAATCTGTTGTGGTGATTGGTCATGTGCCAGCTTGAAACCTGGAATCAAAGCACCTTGAACGAGATGTTGTATGACGATGATTCACTCCATTCCTGATCAGCAGGTAGATAGTCTTTACCAAGATCACCATGGGTGGGTGGCTGCTTGGCTACAACGCAAGTTGGGATGTAGTCATCAGGCGGCAGACTTGGCGCAGGATGTGTTTATCAAGTTGCTGGTCAAACAGCCACCTAATATTTTAAGGGAGCCGCGAGCTTACCTGACGACGATTGCCCATGGGGTGATGGTGAATTATTTGCGTCGCCGTGAGATAGAGCAAGCTTACATGCAGGCATTACTGGGTTTGCCAGAGGAGATGGCGCCAAGTGCGGAGCAGCGTGTGCTTGTGCTTGAAATACTGTTCGAGATCGAACGTATGCTGGCTGGTTTGCCGGAAAAGGTACGGCAGGCATTTTTATGTTCTCAACTGGATGGGATGGCCTATCGTGACATTGCGCATCAGTTGGGCGTTTCCGAACGTATGGTCAAAAAGTATATGGCACGTGCGATGCTGGCCTGCATCACCGTGATGGAGTCATGAATAGCGTTACGCACGAGCATCGTATCTTGGAGCAAGCTGCAGAGTGGTTTGCAAGTATGCAGGATGGTGAGCTAAGCGAGCCTCAGAAGCAAGCATGGCAAGCCTGGTTGCAGGCGGACCCGCGTCATTTGCAAGCGTGGCAGCGTGTCGAGTTGGTGATGCAGCGTTTTCACACGCTGGATGACCCATTGGCGCGCGATATGGTGCGCCATCCTGGCAGCAGGCGGCGCGTACTCAAGGCCATGCTGGCATTGGGTGGGGTGTCTGTGTTATCGCTTTCTTGGTGGCAAGCGCCAGCTATGCGTCAATGGTCCAATATTTTGCTGGCTGATCACGGTACGCAGACTGGTGAGCGTCAAAGAGTGATGCTGGCAGATGGTGGTCAACTTTGGCTCAATAGCGCTAGCGCGGTGAATATCAATTACAAAGCCAGAGAGCGATTGATTGAGCTGATCAGCGGTGAGGTCTGGATAGAGACTGCGCGTGATACACAGCAGCCGCCACGACCATTGAGCGTGCATACCCGGCATGGTGTATTGACGGCGCTGGGCACGCGCTTCGCTGTGCGTGATCAGGGGCAGGTGGTGCATGTGGCTGTGTTTGAAGGTGCTGTTGAGGTGCGCCCTCAACATGGCCTCGGCAAGCTGGTGGTGGGGGCAGGCCGGCAGGCCAGTTTTAATGCGGGACAGAGTGGCCCCATACAAGCGGCCGATCCTGCCATGCAATCCTGGCTGAAAGGCATGCTGGTGGCGGATAACTTGCCATTAGCTGAGGTGGTTGGGTGGTTGGGCAGTTATTTCCGCGGTCATTTGGCGTGTGATCCGGCGGTGGCAACGCTACGCGTAGTCGGCGCTTTTCCCCTGGATGACCTGGATCGTGTGTTGCATACGCTGGCGCAAACCCTGCCCATTAAGGTCAATCGCTTGTTGCCATGGTGGATTACATTAGAGCCGCTTGATCATGTGGCTCATCCTGTATCTACGGCTACTCGATAAAGATTTCTATTCCGGTTCCCTTTTTCAAGATTGGATTGGCATAAGCAATGAATGCTTTGCCTGATGCCCAGGCGCAATATTGAAAAAAGGAATCTCTATGCAATCCCCTGTTTTTGATCAAACTATCTTGCGGCGTGCGGTGCACGCTGCCTTGATGTCTATGCCTTTACTATTCACTACGCCAGCTTGGCTGACGCATGCTGTGGCAGCAGAAGTGGCGGCGGCAGACAATAATACCGTCAAGCGTTATCAGATCGCTGCAGGGCCATTGAGCCGGGTATTAAGCCAGTTGGCGGGAGAAGCGGGAATATTACTTTCTGTTGAGGGAGCTGTGACAGCAGGTAAGCAGAGTGCTGGCCTTGATGGGCAATATGGTATTCGTGCTGCGTTGGATGCTGTGTTGCTTGGCAGTGGGCTGGAAGCCGTAATGACATCAGATGGCGGCTATACTTTGCGCAAGATTACCGTGCCATCAGCATCGAAATCCGAAAAATTGCCCGAGGTAAAAGTGCAAGCTTCATCCATCGGTGAAACTGCTCTGGGGCCTGTTGTTGGTTATGTCGCCAAGCGAACGCAGACTGCCACTAAAACCGATACTCCTATTATAGAAACACCTCAGTCGATCAGCGTGGTGACGCGTGACCAGATGACCATACAGAATGTGCAGTCGGTAGGTGAGGCTTTACGCTATACCGCTGGGGTATTGTCTGAGTCGAATGGTCCTGATCCGCGTGCCGATGTGATTGCGATTCGTGGCTTTGATACGAATGGTCGCGACCAATACCGCGATGGTTTGCGTACTTATGCTTTTGGCAATCAGGGAGGTAGCGTAGTCGAGACCTATGGCCTGGAGCGGGTAGAGGTGTTGCGTGGACCCTCATCCATACTCTATGGTCAAGGTGGTCCAGGTGGCTTGGTCAATCTGGTGAGCAAGCGTCCTACCGATAAGCCGGTACATGAAGTGCAGCTGCAAGCGGGCAGCTATGATTGGAAGCAGATAGCGGCTGATTTTGGTGGCCTATTGACGGATGACGGCACCTGGACGTACCGCCTTACGGGATTATTGCGCGATAGCGATACGCAGATTGATCATGTAAAAAATGACAGAGTCTTTATTGCCCCTGCGTTGACTTGGCGTCCTAATGACAACACCACGCTGACCTTATTGAGTGATTATCAGAAGAACAAGCGCGGCCAGGGCTACCAGGCATGGCCACGTGTCGGCACTTTGTATAGCAGCCCTTACGGCAAGATATCTACCAGCCGCTTCGTTGGTGAACCTGGTCTCGACAAGTTCGACCAAGAGCGTTATTCGCTGGGTTACCAGTTTGAACATATCTTCAATGACAACGTGTTGTTCCGGCAGAACCTACGCTATCAGCGTATGAATACTGATGCATTTTCTGTGTATATGCGGCCATTGCAAGCTGATCAACGCACGGTAAGCCGATATGGCGGTGGTAGTGATGAGGATGTAAACAATCTCACGCTGGATAACCATGTGCAAATGAAATGGCAAGCTGGCATCTTTGAACACACCGCCTTGATCGGCCTAGATACGCAACGTATGAAGGCCGATGTTAAGGGTACTTTCGCGAGCTATAGTGATCTAGATTTGTACAACCCAGTGTATGGCGTTGGGCCGTTTCCCATTCCCAATGTGAATAGGGATGTGACGCAACAACTCAGGCAAACGGGACTCTATTTCCAGGATCAGCTCAAGATCGCACAGAAATGGGTGCTGACTTTGGGGGCAAGGCGTGATTGGGCGAATACCTCAACGGATGATCATCGCAATGCATCTAACGACAGCGACCAGGATGACCAAGCAACCACTTGGCGCGCAGGGGTGGTATTCCTGGCAAATAATGGCTGGGCGCCTTATGCGAGCTATACCGAATCTTTCACCCCGGTCATAGGAACCACTTCGGAGGCCCGTGGCAGGAAGCCGTTTGTCCCCGAGACTGGCAAGCAATATGAGGTCGGCGTGCGTTACCAGCCACAAGGTCAGCGTACTATGCTGACTTTTTCTCTATTCGACCTGACCCGGCAAAACCTGACTACGGCAGATTTGCAGGATCCTAGTGGTAATTCCAGCATGCAGCGTGGTGAAGTGCGTTCACGCGGCTTTGAAGCAGAGGCCAAGACTCAGCTGGATAGCGGAGTGGATCTTATTGCCAGTTATACCTACACGCAGATGGACATCACCAAGAGCAATGACGGTGTACAAGGCAATACGCCTAATAATGTACCCAAGTACGCCGCAGCCGTGTGGGGCAACTACCATCTGCCCGCTACCTTGCTGCCAGGTATGACAGTAGGAGCCGGCTTGCGCTACATCGGCAGCCGCTATGGTGATGATGACAATGGCTATAAGTTGCCTGCTTATACCTTGGTTGATCTTGTCGTGGATTACGACATGGCTAGCCTCGGGAGTTCATGGAAGGGCTGGAAATTTGCCCTCAATGCCAGCAACTTATTCGATAAGGAATATGTTGCTACCTGTGGATACTATGGTGATGGCTGTAAATGGGGTTATCGCCGCAATGTGGCTGGCACTTTGACCTATCGCTGGTAAGTCTTGAACTGATCATGGCAGCAGCCCGGCTCCGGGTTGTTGCCTCATGCTTGTTTTTTTACACTTCCCAACACCTCTTCTCATTGACGCAAATGTCGCGTCAGTCCTACATATTGACGGTTTGAAAAATCATTAGCTTCCTGCCTAATTTTGTCTTGTGTCTATTGCATCAGATTGAATTAAAAGACCAAAGTGTCCTGATTTTTGGGAAAAATATGGTATGGTAAAAAAGTCATCATTCATTTCACACTCGAGGTGAACCTCAACATTAGTTAATCACGTTAGGAAGTTACATGATTTTCAAGGAAAGACTTATCCATGCCGCCATCTTTGATATGGATGGCACAATGTTCGATACAGAACGCCTCCGATTCACCACTCTCAAGCAAGCTTCTGCCGAACTGTTCGGCGAAACCATCAGCGATGAAATCCTGCTCGGCTCCTTAGGCTTGAGCGCAAAAAAGGCGGAAGAGCTCGCCAAAAAGCGTTATGGCGAGGATTATCCTTATGCCGATATCCGTAAACGTGCCGATGAGCTGGAGCTAGCCCATGTGCGCAAGCACGGGGTACCGGTCAAGCCCGGCCTGTATGAAATCCTCGAGCGCCTCAAGCGCAATGGCTTGCTGATGGCAGTGGCTACCTCTAGCCGACGTGCCATTGCCGAGGAGTATCTTATCAATGCCAATGTCATGAAGTATTTCGACATGACAGTCTGTGGCGACGAGGTGAAGCAGGGCAAGCCGCATCCTGAAATCTTCCGTACCGCTGCCGGGGAGCTCAACTGCTTGCCCGAACACTGCTTGATGTTCGAGGATTCGGAAAATGGTTTACGCTCAGCTTCCGCGGCTGGTGGATTGCCGATCTTGATCAAGGATATCAAGGAGCCCAGGCCCGAGATCAAGGCCTTGGCCTATCAAGCCTATGACAGCATGCCGGATTTCCTGGCTGACCTTGTGAAGTTCACGCCTAACTTGCCCAAGCCCAAGTTGACGGACGCCTTCCCCCAGACCATCAATCATATACGTGCTGGGATTCATGGTTTTGGTGCCATGGGCGGTGGTTACCTGGCGCAGATATTCTCGCACTGGGATGGCTATACCCGGCCTTGGGAAATCATCGGTGCCAGCAATAACACGACGCTACGTAGCCTCGTGAATGCCTTTGGCAAATATGATGTGCATTACAGCAACCTGGCTTTTCATCAGACCATAGACCGTATCCGCTTGATCGACATGGCGGATGAGGCCGCCGTGTGCGAGATGTATGCGGTGTGCGAGATCATTGGGCTTTGCCTGCCAGAATCCGCTATCAAGCAACAAGCTACCGTGGTGGCAAAGGCATTAATTGCTCGCTATCAGAATGAGGCGGGGCCACTGACTATTCTGGTGATTCTCAACAAGGTGGGTGGGGCGGCATTCGTTAAGCGGCAGGTGAGGGAAGCGATGCTGCGCCTGTTGGATGTGCAGCAGGCAGAGAAGGTGATGGAGAGCGCGTGTTTTACCGAGACGGTTGTTAACCGCATGGTGTCAAAAATACCGAAAGAAATTCTATTGAAGCAGGCCAGGATTAATTTCGCTAGTTTTGAGAAGCAGACCCAGCAAAAAAGCCTGACGCTTGTTGGCAATATGGCGCCTATGCAGCAGGAATCTGCGCTGTTGGCCGAGGCCGGTTTGGGCAAGATCGTGAGCCAGCTCAAGCATGCTTCCCACCTCAACCGTGCGCTGGATCAGCTCGGTGTGACCTTGTTTGAAAGCGGTCCGGACATGGTGTTGTATGCCAAAAAGGGTGGCAAGATACTGGAGCGTTTGCGCCAAGTGCAGACCGTGGACAATATTGCCGAGATACAGGCAATCAAGAACCGGTTGCTGAACGGTACACATGCGATCATCGCTTGGTATGCCAGCCTGCTGGGCTACCAGACGATAGGGCAAGGCATGGGTGACGAGCGCGTGGTGATGTTGGTCAAGCGTCTGGTGAACAATGAGATCAAGCCGGCCATGTTGCAGGAAAACCCTGCATTGGCGGAGTACATCAACACTTCCTTCGTGAATAGTTTTATCGCACGCTGCAAGGCTTCGTTCAAAGATCCATGCCGCCGTATCGGGCGCGATCCGCTGCGCAAGCTGCAGCGCAATGAGCGCATCATGGGCAGCATCAAGCTCGCGGCTAGATATGGCATTCAAACCCCCATGCTGGAGTTTGGTGCTGCGCTGGGCATTTTGTATGCATTGCGCCTCGTGACACCTGAAGATAAGGAGTGCCAGCGTATCAAGGCCGTGTTCGAGCAGCATGGCAATGTGGCGGATGTATTGGCCTTGCATGGCGATTATCATGGCAAGCCTTATCAGGGGCTGGATCAAGTGCAGGATAGTGCGCTGATTGAGCGTATCGCTGAGCATCTACGTCAGTTGACCAATCCTGCGTCCGCACATTGGCAATGGCCCTTGAGCTATAACTATGCCGAGGAGTTGGCGTCTTGATGGGCATGCCTGGGTGGTGTGCGTGGTATATTGGCGAGACCTTACGGAAGGAATGACACAACACATGACGATTGCAATCAACAAGATCAGTGATCAATTCAGCAGTTGCCCACAACTGCATGTTGATCAAGTAGCCGAGGCCGCTGCCGCTGGTTTCAAGACCATCATCAATAACCGCCCTGACGGTGAAGGTGGCCCAGAACAACCCAAGGGCGATGAAATTCGCCAGGCAGCAGAGGCTCATGGCCTGCGGTATGTACATATTCCCGTGGTACCTGGCCAGTTGACGCTGGTTCAGGTCGATGAGCTTGCAGGCTTGTTACCAGACTTGCCTACTCCTATCCTGGGTTTCTGCAAGCTGGGTGCCAGGGCCGTCAATATCTATCAGCAGGCACACGCCAGGAGCTGATAGTCGATATTGAGCGATTCAACAGGTAAATAAAAACGGCATCCTGTACTTTCCGACCAGGATGCCGTTTTTGTTGAAGCCAGAAGGTTTTACCCTGCGGCCTGTTTCAGTTGCTCCAGGATGGCAGGATTATCCAGCGTGGAAATATCCGAGGTGATTTCCTCACCCTTGGCCAGCGAGCGCAGCAGGCGGCGCATGATCTTGCCAGAGCGGGTTTTGGGCAGGTTCTCGCCAAAGCGGATTTCATCTGGCTTGGCAATCGGGCCGATTTCCTTGCCTACCCAGTCACGCAATTGTGTGGCAATGGCCTTGGCTGATTCGCCTTCGGGTCGTTCGCCTTTAAGCACGACATAAGCGACGATGGATTCGCCCTTGATCTCATGTGGTTTGCCGACAATCGCTGCTTCTGCAACCAGTGGGTTGGCGACCAGCGCCGATTCGATTTCCATGGTGCCCAGGCGGTGGCCTGATACGTTGAGCACGTCATCAATGCGGCCCATGATCCAGAAATAGCCATCCTCATCGCGGTGTGCGGAATCACCAGCCAAATACAAGCCTTTGAGCTCTTCTGGGAAGTAGGATTTCTTGAAGCGTTCTTCATTGCCCCAGATGTTGCGAATCATGGAAGGCCAAGGCTTTTTCACCACCAGCAGGCCACCACCAGTACCTTCAATATGGGTGCCGTCTTCTTCGACGATATCCATGATGATACCGGGCAAGGGGCGGGTACAGGAGCCTGGCTTAAGATCAATCGCACCGGGCAAGGGGGCGATCATGTGCGCACCGGTTTCTGTTTGCCACCAGGTATCGGCAATCGGGCAACGCTCCTTGCCCACCACTTTGTGATACCACATCCAGGCTTCGGGGTTGATCGGTTCGCCCACAGTACCTAGCAGGCGCAGGCTTGAGAGGTCGTATTTGTTAGGCAGGTCGCCGCCTAGCTTGATCAGTGAGCGGATCGCGGTAGGCGCAGTGTAGAAAATGCTCACCTTGTGGCGTTCTATCATCTGCCAGAAGCGGCCTGCATCGGGGTAGGTGGGTACGCCTTCAAACACGACTTGAGTGCTACCAAGCGCCAATGGACCATAAGCGACATAGCTGTGGCCGGTAATCCAGCCCACGTCTGCCGTGCACCAGAAAATATCGCTGGCCTTGTGATCGAACACCCATTTCATGCTCATGATGGCACCGAGCAAATAGCCGCCGGTAGAGTGTTGCACGCCCTTGGGAGTGCCAGTGGAGCCTGAGGTGTAGAGGATGAACAAAGGATGTTCGGCATTGACCCAGGTTGGTTCGCAATAGTCGCTCTCGGCAGCTTCGATTTCATGCCACCACAAATCGCGTTGCGGGTTCCAGGCAATATCCACGCCAGTGCGTTGGTAGACGATGACATGTGCAATTGCTTCGCAGCCACCCAAAGCTAGTGCTTCATCCACGGCTGATTTCAGCGCAACTGCCTTGCCTCCACGCAAGCCACCGTCGGCGGTGATCACCAGCTTGGCACCGACATCCACAATGCGTTCATGCAAGCTCTTGGCCGAGAATCCACCGAATACCACGGAGTGAATCGCACCGATGCGGGCACAGGCTTGCATCGCGATGATGGCTTCTATGCTCATGGGCAGGTAGATGATGACGCGGTCGCCCAGACCTATGCCTTGCTTTTTCAGCGCATTCGCAAAGCGGCTGACGCGTTGATGCAGTTCTTTATAGGTGATGTTGGTGACATCGCCATTATCGGCTTCAAAAATCAGGGCGATCTTGTTGGCGCGCTTTTCCAGATGCCGATCAATGCAGTTATAAGAGGCATTGAGCTTGCCATCGGCAAACCAGCGAAAAAATGGCGCGTTTGATTCGTCCAGGGTTTCGGTGAAGGGGGTATGCCAGGTGATTTCCTGTTGGGCAAGCGTTGCCCAAAAGCCGGTGTAATCCTGCTCAGCTGCATCGCATAATGCCTGGTAGGCTGGCAGTCCCGATACAGTGGCGGCTTGGCGGAATGTTTCGTGTGGCGCGAAAATGCGCGTTTCCGTCAGCACGGATTCAATGGACGACATACAAACTCCTTCAAAACTCTATAATGAGGTTATGAATAGCGGTGGTGGCAATCGCTCAGGCATCACCGATAATGTTAGGAAGCGAATTATAACATTTCATTTACAATTTCAAGATGCGCACACTATCACAGATTTTGCAACCAGATACAGCCTTATCCACTGACGAAGAATATTTATTGCATGCGACCAAGTGCAGCCCGTTTATCGCCCGCCTGATCAATAGTGATGTAGAACTATTGCCCGAGTTAGCGGCAAGCTTGCATCGGGCATGGTCTACAGCTGAAATGCAAACTTGGCTGGCGCAACAAGAGGTTGTCGATGATGCCAGCCTTAAGCGCGCATTGCGCAAGTTACGCCAGCGTGTCATGTTGCGCCTGATCGTGCGCGACCTGAATGGCTTGGGTGGGCTGGATGAAGTGATGGTGGTGGTGAGTGCGTTGGCGGAAGTCACCCTGCAATACGCCTTACAGCACCTGACGCCTTGGCTGGAAGCGCAGTATGGTGAGCCTATAGGCGAGGATAGCGGCGAGCGCCAGCATTTTACTGTGGTGGGGATGGGTAAGCTGGGCGGCCATGAACTCAATGTGTCGTCTGACATCGACCTGATTTTTGCCTTCGCCGAAGATGGCGAGACCAACGGCGCAAAGGCCATCGGCAACGTCGAGTTTTTTACCCGCTTGGCCAAGCGCCTGATTGCCGCCATTGACGAGATCACCGAAGATGGCTTTGTCTTCCGTGTTGACATGCGATTGCGCCCTTATGGCTCCGAGGGGCCACTGGCGTGCAGCTTTGCCATGCTTGAAGAGTATTACCAGAACCAGGGGCGTGAGTGGGAGCGCTATGCCTGGATCAAGGGCAGGGTGGTGGCAGGGCCTGACCAGGGCTTGAGCCAGATGCTGCGGCCTTTCGTGTTTCGCAAATATCTGGATTTTGGCGCGTTTGCTTCCATGCGCGATCTCAAGGTCCAGATCCAGCGTGACGTCAATCGTCGCGATATGCACGACAACATCAAGCTGGGGCGTGGCGGTATCCGTGAGGTCGAGTTTATTGCCCAGGTATTCCAGTTGATTCGCGGTGGGCGCGATGCCAGCTTGCAGGTCAAGCCTACCTTGTCTGTATTGCAATTGCTGGACGAAAAAGGCTTGCTGCCTACCAGTGCAGTTCAGGAGCTGCGTGCGGCTTATATCTTCCTGCGCAATCTTGAGCATAGGCTGCAATACCTAGAGGATACGCAAACCCAGGATTTGCCTGTAAATGACGAAAGTCGGCAACGTATTGCACTGGGGATGGGCTATGCAACGTGGCAGGATTTCCTCAACATCCTGGAGCTACATCGCAGCGTGGTGCAGCGGCATTTTGAGGAGGTATTCAGCGAACCGAGCGACGACAGTCAGGCAGAGCAAGCACCTCGCCAAAGTGAGGCTGCATTGTGGAAGCGCCTGGTGGAAGGCGACGATGCGGTTGGCGTTATGGCACAGCTAGGCTATCAGGAGCCAGCCGATACCTTGCGCAAGTTACTCAGCCTGCACGACAGCCCACGCTACAAGCAATTGCCCGAGCTTAGCCGCCAGCGCTTCGATACCCTGATCCCATTGGCGATCAGAGAGGCTGCACAGGAGCCTAAGCCGGACCAGGCCCTCATCCGTGTCGCTGATTTACTGGATAGTATCTGCCGACGTGCCAGCTACCTGGCGCTCTTGGCCGAATATCCCTCAGCCTTGACCTTGGTGACGCGTATTGTCGGCGCTAGTCCCTGGCTGGCCCAATATTTGACCCAGCATCCGATTTTGCTGGATGAATTGCTAGACACACGTAATCTCTATGCCGCCCCTGATTTTGCTGCCATGCATGCAGACCTGGAACAGCGATTGACATTGCTATCCGGGGATGTGGAGCGACAAATGGATGAAATGCGGCATTTCAAGCATGCTGCCGTATTTCGCTTTGCAGCCAAGGATGTGGCTGGGGAACTGGCACTGGAAACACTCTCGGATTACCTGAGTGCGTTGGCCGACATCATTCTCGATGTGGCGATCAAGGCTATCTGGCCTGGTTTGCGCCATCGCCATCGGGATGAGCCGCTATTTGCCATCATTGGCTATGGCAAGCTGGGTGGAAAGGAGCTGGGCTACGCTTCCGACCTTGATATCATCTTTCTTTATGACGATGATGTGCCAGAAGCTGGCGAGGTGTATGCCAAGCTTGGGCAGCGCGTGAATACATGGCTGAGCAGCATGACGTCGGCGGGTATGCTCTATGAAACGGATATGCAATTACGCCCAGATGGTGCGAGCGGATTATTGGTCAGTTCAGTACAGGCATTTGAAACCTATCAGCAGGAAAAAGCCTGGGTGTGGGAGCATCAAGCGCTGACACGTGCCAGATTCTGCGCGGGTAACCAGCAGATTGGTGCGACGTTTGAGCGTATCCGCGACAGCGTATTGCGTCAGCCACGAGAGCAGCAAGCATTAGCGGCAGAGGTTGTCTCCATGCGCCATAAGATGCATCAAGCGCATCCAAATCATGGCGAGCTATTTGACCTCAAGCATGATCGTGGTGGAATAGTCGATGTCGAGTTTATCGTGCAGTACTTAGTGCTGGCGTATGCGTCGCAATATCCTGAACTGACACGAAACCTGGGCAATATTGCCTTGCTTGATATCTTGGGGAACTTGCAGCTGATTGATGCAGTGCTGGCTCATGAGGTGGCACAGGTCTATCGAGATTACCGTCGGCGTCAGCACGCCATCCGGCTACAGGGAGACCAGAAGGCGCGTGTGCCATTGGCTGAGGTAGAGCAGGGAGTCTTGGCAGTACGTCGCTTGTGGCTGCAGGTATTCGGCGCAGCGAGCTAGCTAATCTACGCGGGCCGGACTGTGCGCGATCACGCGCATAAACCGCGCCAGGATATCAGGGTCCGTCTTGATACCTTCTTCTGCCGCCAGTGTTTCGATGATTTCGCCATGATTGCGAGCGCGGTGATAAGGGCGTGTAGTTGCCATGGCATCATAGGCATCGGCAATCAGCAGGATGCGCGAGGCCAGCGGAATATTGCTGCCCGACAGTCCATCAGGATAGCCGCTACCATCAAAGCATTCATGATGGTGTCGAATGATATTCGCAATCTCATCTGCATACGGATGCAAGGTATTGCGAAACAGGCGCTCTCCCTTCACCGGATGCATCTTCATGATGCTCCATTCCTTGGCGTCCAGGGGGCCTGGTTTTAATAAGACACTATCCGGGATGCCAATTTTTCCTATGTCATGAAAGCGTGCGCCGAAGGCGAGTAGGTCGAGTTCTTGCTGGCTGAGGCTGCATGACATGCCGATCTCGCGGGCGAGCAGGGAAACCCGGTCACAATGCTGATGGGTATAGGCATCTCGCTCATCCAGGGCAAGGAATAAGGCCTGTGCGGATTCAGCAAGATAAGACTCAAAGGAGGTTGGGGCAACTGCGTGTGAAACACTGTCTGTCAAGGCCAACCCCCTGCAGTTATTTTACAGGTGCTGGAGGAGTACAACTTTCAATCTCAATCAGTTCGAAGCTAGATATTACGTAACCTTAATATTAGGGCGTAGATTAACATAGCCTCGTAATGATTGAAATAGTCAGGTCAACAGGCGGGATTCTTGTCGATAATGGATTGCAGGCTCTTGCCGGCTTTTTCTGTGGCGAAAGGTGCATGGTATTCAATGTCATATACCATCCACTCGCCGTTCTCTTTCCTCAGGATCACTTCATCATCCCAGCGCTGGGTCTTGCCATTTTTTTCCAGAGTGAAATGGATGGTTGATTGGCGTCCAAACTGGTTGGGTAGGCTGGGGTCTATGGTGAAGCTGGTGAATCCTGCGTCATTTGAGGTGAATAGATCGCCTTTGGTCCAAGGGGTCATTTTATCCCTGGAGCGGCAGCGGTGCTGCTCGCGCAACGCGATATAGAAAATTCGGTGTAATTTGGGGATGAAGTGCTGGGAAATCGTGTCCAGTTGCTGCATATTGGGTAGCCCGACGACTTTGCTGCTTTTCTGCAGGGAGGCGTAATCATCAAAGAACCTGACGGCAGCTTCTCTGGCCTCGTCCTTGTCTGACTTTGCGGCATTCACTGGGAAGGCAAATAATGAGCACAGTGTAAGTGCAATGGCAAGGGAAGGCCTGATCATAGGGGCGGCTCCGGTAAATGCGGTCATGGGATGAAGATGGCGCATTAGAGCATGTGGGCAAAATGGCAGGCAAGCCTTGTTCAGGCTTGTCTGCTAAATCGGGAAAAAATCCGTATCCTGCTTCATTAATTTGCTGATTTTTCAGCAGTCACACGCCAGATAGTGTTGCCTACATCATCTGCTACCAACAAGGCACCTTGTTGATTGACCAGAACGCCGACTGGGCGACCCTGGGCTTCACCTTTCTGGTTGAGAAATCCGGTGAGTACATCGACGGGGTAGCCAGATGGCTTACCATCTTCAAATGGTACAAATAACACTTTGTAACCGCTGCTGGGCTTGCGGTTCCAGGAACCATGTTGGCCGACGAACATGCCATTGGCATATTGCTTGGGTAATTGATTACCTGCGGCTGCAGCCAAGCCAAGCGATGCTGTGTGTGGGCCGAGTGCATAATCCGGCACCAGGGCATTGGCAACCAACTCTGGTTTTTGTGGTTGCACACGTACATCAACATGGTTGCCATAGTAGCTATAAGGCCAGCCATAAAAGCCACCATCCTGTACCGAAGTGATGTAATCCGGCACTAGGTCACTGCCGATTTCGTCGCGTTCATTCACGGCGGTCCACAGCATGCCGCTCTCTGGCTCCCAGGCTAGACCATTTGGATTTCGCAGCCCAGAGGCAAAAATGCGGTGCTCACCTGTCTTGGCATCCACCTCCCAGATAGCGGCACGGCCTGTTTCGATCTCCATGCCGTTTTCCCCGATATTGCTGTTGGAGCCGACGGTGACATAAAGCTTATTACCATCTGGGCTGGCGATCAGGTTCTTGGTCCAGTGATGGTTGAGCGGCAGGCCGGGGAGGTCTACCAGCTTGGTGGGCGGTGTGGTGATGTTTGTGGCTCCTTCCTGGTAGGGAAAGGTCACCACGGCATCGGCATTGGCGACATAAAACGTATTGCCGATGAGTGCCATGCCAAATGGGGAGTGTAAATCCTTGAGGAAAACCGACCGCTGGTCGGCAATGCCGTCTCCATCAGTATCGCGCAGCAGGGTAATGCGGTTGGCACTAGGCGTGCCAGCACCTGCTCGTGCCATGAACTTTCCGGCAATCCAGCCTTTCAGGCTGAAGCTGTCATCACCTTTGGGAGGGCTATTGGTTTCTGCCACTAAAATGTCGCCATTGGGTAATTGATAAAGCCAGCGTGGATGCTCAAGGTCCTTGGCAAAAGCATTGACCGTGGTGCCTTCGGCGGCACGTGGTTTGCCTTCTGCGGGCCAGCCCACGGCATTGGCGACGTGAACAGTGGGAATCAGGCTGCTGCGTGGCTCTGGCAATTCCGGCTTGGTGCCAGTGCCTGCCGAGATAGATAGCTTGGCAACATCGCCACAGGCGCTGAGGGAAAGGGTAATCAGGGCAGGGAGCAATAGTCGATGCATGATGAGAGTCCTTGATGTCATCCAGATAGGGGGCGCTCATGTTCTATAATGAGCGTATGGATTTGTTTATATGCGCAGTTTAATGACGCATCATGCTTAAAGAAAGTTCTGATTTGACGACATCTTTTCTCCCTGATACCTCGCTGGTTTCCTGGCAGGAGGGTTCTGTATTACATCAGGCTCAGTGGCGATCGGAAAACCACAGCAAGCCGCCGGTGCGTGTACAAGTCGTTGATGACACGCTCAAGGCAGATCATGCTTATCGTTTAGCGTGTGAAGGTACAGCATTGTTGTGGCGAGGTGATTTTCAGAATGCCCGCCAGTTATTGCAAGCGATGGCGCGGAGAATGGATCGCAAGCCAGCTAAGGCTTCATCTTCGCTATTGGATGCATTCAATTTGCATCGGCAGGCAATGGCGCAGCGGGCCCGTGTATTGGGCATGTTGTTGGTTGAGTTGGAGGCGGATTACACCATTGCCTTGCGACGGGCACCCGATGTGAAGGAAGCTTGTTTGCAGGCTTATGGCGAAGCTGAGCATTCATCGTTGATTTCACTACGTGAGCTGCAAGGTGTGATTGGCGCTTATGAGTGGCGCAAGAAGGGCGTGGAAGTGTCTGCACTGGGTGCGCGAATTCACCCGCATTACGGTGTGTTTTCACCAGTACGTGGGGAATATGTCGATCTCGTGGCACAGGCTGCCTTGCCAGATAGCGAACTGGCATTTGATATCGGCACTGGTAGTGGTGTATTGGCTGCGGTGTTGGCGCAGCGAGGCGTCAAGAAAGTGATCGCCACTGACCAGGATGCTCGCGCTTTGGCGTGTGCCCGTGAGAATATGCAGCGGTTGGGGTTGGCGCAGCAGGTGGAAGTGATGGAGTGCAACCTGTTTCCCGACGGCAAGGCAGGGTTGTTGGTGTGTAACCCACCCTGGATTCCAGCCAAGGCCAATGCGGCGATTGAATATGCGATTTATGACCCTGGTAGCGCGATGCTTCAAGGATTTCTCAACGGAGTTGCGGAACATCTGCTGCCGCATGGCGAAGCTTGGCTGATTTTGTCTGATATTGCAGAGCATCTGGGCCTACGCACTCGTCAGCAATTACTACAGATGTTCGAGAGTGCAGGCCTTAAGGTGATTGCCAAGCTGGATACCCGGCCAAGGCATGGTCGTGCAAGTGACAATACCGATCCCCTGCATCAGGCGAGATCGGCAGAAGTCACTTCATTATGGCGGTTGAGCGTGATTTAGACCGTTCCTGAGTTTTCTTCAATCTCTTCAGCGGTGGTGTTATCGGCTGCCGTGTTGTGCTTGTCGAAGCTGGCCTGCAATTTATCGAATGCAAGCAGCGCTTTGGTCAATTGTTGATTAAAGCGTCGTGTTTCTGCGAGTTTCAGCAAGTCATCGCCGCCAGATTCATGGCCTTTGCGTTCATGCAGCACTTCTTCAAAAATCATCTGCTTTTTCTGCTGGCGTTCGTGTACGAATTGTCGGTAAGCATTGCGCAAGGCGGCACGGTCTGGTGGCAAGGGGCTATCGCTTAGGGCTTGCCAATAAGGAAGCTCTAGCTCAAAGGCTGTCTGATCATGATCCAGGTGGCGTGCCAAGCTAGGCAGTAGTTGTAAGGCCATCGACAAGCGTAGCTGGTTTTGGACAAGCTGGTTGAGCAACTCCGCTTCTTGGGCGGACATGCCTTGCTGGGCAAGCTGTGCGATGTAGTGGTGCAGGTTTTGTAGGATTTGGCGGTTATCTTCCAGTAGTTGGCTGTCCAGATGACGTTGTTGCCCCATCACAAGTGCCAGGCGCGCGATCAGTTGTCCGGCGCGCATACCTTCCAGGCTCATGGCTTTAATAGCCAAGCTGGGGATGGCCAGGCTGGATTGGTCGAGACTGAAGGAACCCATGTGGGTAGGTGTCTTGAACTTGGTTTCCAGCCAGCGGATCAAGGGCGGTGTCAGCGGGTACATCAAGACCACACCTAATGCATTGAACATGGTATGGAACAAGGCCAGGATGAATTGCGGCTGGGTGTCATTGAAGACCAACTGGGCAATTTCCTGAATGCCCCAAAGCAGAGGCTTGAGCAGTAGTAGGGCCACAATCGCAGTGAGCACGTTGAATAGCACGTGCAAACTGGCCACGCGCTTGGCTGTGGCTGTGGCAGCCAGGGTGGCCAGCAGGGCAGTGGAGGTTGTGCCGACATTGGAGCCGATCACTACCGCAGCCCCGATTTCCAGTGGTACTGCGCCTGTAGATACCGCCGTGACTACCAAGGCGATGACGGCCAGTGAAGCTTGCATGATCACTGTCAGTAACACGCCAGCCAGCATGGAAAGCACAATGCCCCAGACACCCAGGCTGGTCAGGTAGGCGAAGTCGACATTAACAAATGCAGAATCGAAGGTTGTTTTCAGGTAGCCTAACCCCAGAAACAATAGTGCAAAACCGGTTAATGCTTCACCAATTCCTTGTTTCCGCGATTGTTTACTCAATAGCTTTAGCATGACGGCAATACCGAGTATGGGTAGGGCCAGGTCATCCAGCTTGATACTGCCGCCTACCACAGCTACTAGCCACGCACTCAGGGAACTACCCAAATTGCTGCCGTAAATGACAAAAGCCGCAGCAGAAAGCGACAAAATGTTGGCATTGGCAAAGCCTATGGTTGCCACGGTAATCGCGGTGGATGATTGTACGGCGAGTGTACTGACGCTACCGATGAAAATGCCTTGCATCGGTGTGCCGGTCCAGCGTTGCAGTAGTTGCATGAAACTGGGGCCAGCAGCTGTTTTTAGCCCGCGCGTCATCCAGTCAATGCCGAGCAGCATTAGGCCGATGGCACCCAGGCCCATGAAAAGGTCATACCACATGAAGTTTGAGAGTGCCTGTGTATGGAATAAAGGCGCTAGTTTAACCTGAAGTGTTGCTTTGCTCTGTCAGCGTATGACTAATTCAAGAGAATGGATGGTTGAGGCGTGTGCAGTGGATATATGACGTAGAGGGGAGGGGTAAAAGTGCACTACTACATATGTTGCAGCAGTGCACGTGCAGTTTTAGGCTTGCTTGCGACGGCGTGCCGCGAAGCCTACAGCACCTAGGCCCAGCATGAGCATGGCATAGGTGGATGGCTCAGGCACAGCGGCAACTTGATCGACCTGGAAAGCCAGTGACTGAGAGAAGCCAATGTTGAAGTTGAGCGTATACGATGTAATCGGGCTGGAGATGCCGCTGAGATCCCACGTATATTGATAGTAATCAGCTACAGCATTTGTATCTACGAAACTTACCAATGTGCCTGCAATCGCTTGATTTCCATCGTTGTAATTCAAGCTGATGGAGAATGGCACACCACTACCAAACCCAGGAATATTGTAAAAGTCATTAATAATGCCTTGGAAAACAATCGAAGTGATGTCGTTGGCAACGGTATTGTCAGTAAATGTCAAATAGCCACTGCCATATAAACCTGCTGAAGCAGGGGAGTAGTTGCCAGAGACCAGCTTTAGCGTTGCATCGTCAGAGCCTGTAACATTGGCTACGGTACCAGCAGCTAATTGTGCTGCGGTCAGCGGAGCTGCGTTGCCATTCGCGTCTACACGATTGCGGTTTAGTTGGTTCCAGCCGTCGAAAGATACAGAGTTTGCTACGTCGATAAAGCTATCGTGAGTTGCGTTCGCCTGGGCGAGGCTAGCTACAGCAAGCAGGCTGGCACCCATTAGAATGCGCATGGCAGTAATGTTCATGTGATTTTTCCTTTTAGTTGATAGTGATTAACCGGGCTTTCCCAATGAAAATCCGGATATCCTCACCAGTAGCCTGGCAATAAGCGCAAGGGCCTACTGGCAAATTCTTATTTTATTAACATAAATAAGAATGATTTGTATTATGTTTAAAAAATGATAAGTGTCAACCCTTTTCTTGCCATGGAATTTGTTCGTGTTTTGCAGAGCTTGTCATCCAGGGTGTGTGCAAAGCGTTATCTTTAAGATGTGTATTCGCTCCGCTCCTGTTTTATTCCTGCTCTCTTTTGTTTTTGTTGCTACCAATGGATTTGCCGCTGATTCCCTGCAAGCCTTGATCCAGGATGACACTCAATGGGTAAGTCCACGCAAGGATTACTACAATCAGGGATATAGCCGCCTTAACCAGATTAATCATCGCAATGTCTCGCGACTAAAGCTGGCCTGGAGTTTTTCCACTGGTGTTCAACGTGGTCACGAAGGGGCTCCTCTGGTAGTGGGCAATGTCATGTATGTGCATACAGCCTTTCCCAATCATGTCTATGCGCTGGACCTAGATCATGACCGGAAGATTCTATGGGCCTATTTCCCCAAGCAATCCAGCGATATTGAGGCGATCCTTTGCTGCGATAATGTGAGTCGTGGCTTGGCGTATGGTGATGGCAAGATATTGCTGCAACAGAATAATGGCCTTTTGTTGGCACTGGATAGCCGCGATGGACATCAGGTATGGCAGGTGCAGGTAAATGATCCCAATATTGGTGCTACCAATACCAATGCGCCTTATGTGTTTCGTGACAAGGTGCTGACGGGTTGTAGCGGGGGCGAGTTTGGCGTGCGGTGTTTTCTTGCGGCCTATGCCTTGAATGATGGTCAACTGCAATGGAAAGCCTATAGCACTGGGCCAGATAGCGAGGTGTTGATAGGTGCAGGCTTCAATGCCGAGAATCCGCATTACAGTGCTTTGTCTGCGTATGAGAATGTCGCAGGTGGCAACAAGGAGGGTGGGTCGTTTCGTGCCTTGCCTAAAGAAAAACTGAAGTTTCCAGCACCTGACTTGGGTATAAAAACCTGGCTCAAGCCGCAGGCCACCGCGCATGGCTGGGAGCATGGGGGCGGCCCAGTATGGGGCTGGTTTTCTTATGATCCCAAGTTGAATTTGGTCTATTACGGTACTGGTAACCCTTCAGTCTGGAATCCCGATATTCGCCCGGGAGATAATAAATGGGCGATGACGCTGTTTGCCCGCGATCTTGATACCGGCATGGCACGCTGGGGCTATCAATTGACGCCGCATGATGAATGGGATTATGACAGTGTCAATGAGCTGATTCTCTGGGACCATGGTCAGCAAAAGCTGGCCACGCATTTTGATCGCAATGGCTTTGCCTATACCTTGGATCGGCGAACTGGCAGCTTACTTTCCGCAGCAAAAATGCACCCTTTCGTAAACTGGGCCACAGGGATTGACCTGCCAACCGGCATACCCGTGAAGGATGCGCGCTATGCTACGCACGAAGATCAGGAAACCAGTGGTATTTGTCCCTCAGCTATAGGTGCCAAAAATATGCAGCCTGCGGCATATTCGCCGCAAACAGGCTGGTTTTATGTGCCACTCAATCATTTGTGTATGACGTATGAGGCCGTGGAAGCCAAGTACGTCTCAGGGCAACCTTGGGCCGGAGCCAGCCTTACCATGCAGCCGGGATCGGATGGTGACATGGGAGCCTTCATGGCCTGGGATGCGCTGAAAGCCAAGTCTGTTTGGTATAAGCACGAAAAGTTTGCAGTGTGGAGTGGGGCTTTGCCAACAGCCGGGAAAGTGGTGTTTTATGGCACGCTGGATCGTTGGTTCAAGGCCTTAGATGCGCGTAATGGCAGGGAATTATGGCGCTTTCAGGTGGGTTCAGGGATCGTGGGTAACCCGATGACCTATCAACACCGTGGCAAGCAATATGTTGGTGTCTTCTCCGGTGTCGGTGGCTGGGCAGGCATTGCGCTCAATCAAGGCCTTACTGGCGATAGTGAAGGCGCGGGTACGGCTGGCGCTTTCCGGGAGTTGAACCACTACAATGCTGCACCGGGTAGCGGCGCACTTCATGTGTTTGCATTGTAGATAGGCAAGCGGTGGCATTGCAGTTGCTCATTACAACGCACCTGTAGGAAATCAAAAGGCCGTCAAGATGCTGAATCCAGCAATCCCTTGATGAAGCCGCCAATACCGCTGAGCTTGCTGCCATATTCCAGGATAGCTGGTAGCTTTGATTTCTTATGTGACTTCAATGCTTCCAGATGGTTTTCTGCAATCTGTTGGCCAATATTGCCGATAATGGCGCGGATATGTTGACGTGCTTGCTCCAGCCGCTTTCCCTGCCATTCTTCACCAAAAATTCCTTCTTCCCAGCAGCGGTCCAGGATGCGATATAGCGCAGACAAATTGCCCACGACATATTCGGAGGCAGCATTAAAGCTCAGGCTGTCGTCTATCAGTCGAGCCTGGTTTTGCAGGTGACGGAATAGTAGGGGTGTTTTCAGGTGAAAGCGCATCTGGCCTTTTTCTACGCTTTCCACATGGAAGTCTACTTGGGCCAATGCTGCGAGTAATTGAGTCCAGGCCTCGGCTTCTGTCAGCTGTCCAAACTTGATCGCAGCACTTTCCAGCAGGCTTTTTGCACGTGATTCACGGATACGGAAGACTGCGCTTAGGCGAAAAGTGTCAGCGGTCTGCAACGCTTGTGCATATTCCCAAAGTAGCAAGGCGTCAAAGTCGCTTTTTGCCATGCCACCCAGGCCATGGGTGCTGACATACTCTTGCCAGATGCGGTCAAAGAGGTCAATTTTCTGCTGATCGGTAAGAGACATGCCGCTTTCCTTCCATGATAGAGCCTGAATCATCGCTTGGTTGGCAGGCTATTTCAACTCAATGGGCCGGCCATGTTTCATGGCTTGTGCTCTCATTGCAAGCATGCTTATTTGTTTAGTCGTGCCAAGAAGCGATCATGCCAGCGGGGTAACAATAGCAATGCAGAAATACCACCTAGTAATGCAAACCACATATCGGATTGCGTATCCCATTCATATCCTTGCGTACCGAGAAACTCATCCGCACCTTGCCCCATCCACAATGCCGCAGCCCATTCGATCAACTCATAGCTGGCACTGATGGCGAGTACGACACAGATCACCAGAAATGCCAGCATGTTGCTGCCACGCACATAAGCGCCACGCAACAGGATTTCTCGCACAGCAATGGCCGGGACAAAGCCTTGCATGAAGTGTCCGATCTTGTCATAGGGGTTGCGATCCAGGCCCAGCCATTGGGCTATTTCAAACCCCAATGGAACGCGTGCGTAGCTATAGGCGCCTCCCACGATCAGTACCAAGGCATGCAGGAAGATCAGGCTATAGAGTAGGGCGGTGAGCGGGTAACGACGGTAGCCTGCCCATAACAGCGGCAGCACTATTATCACAGGCAGAACTTCCATGAGCCAGGTCGAGCGGTCAAAGGGATGAATCCCAGATGCGATCAGTACCGCAATCAAGGCTAGGCTACCCAGCTGCAAGCAACGTACCTGCATCATCTGGCTTAATCCTTGTCAGGCTTGTTGAACAGGGAGAATACAATCCCAAGCGTGATCCCTACCACGGCACCCAGTGCCAGGTTGTCAAAACTCAGGCCGATGGCTGTCCCTAGGATAGTGGCGACGCTGAGATTGAATATTTCTTTGTATTTGTTTGGCATGGGGTGATTATAAGGGAATTAGCCTGAGCAACGGAGGTGTGTTACCCATGCGCTGGCACAGCGATGGACATGCTTTATACTCATGTACTTTGATCGCTATGGCGAAGACAAGGCGTTGCACGCTTATCGGATAATCTATGAGTTTACGTGTTCGATTCAACTTGCTGATAACGACCTTGCTACTGATGTTGATGGTGGCGGTTGGCTATGTGGTGATCAAGGGGATGCGGATTTCCACCGAGGAAAGTGTGGAAGCTGCGACAAGGGTAACGGTGCAGTTGCTCGATACCGTGATTATTAATTCACGGCAGAATCCTGAGTGGGGTTATACCCATGACGTGATGCATACTTTCCTGCAATCGCTGGGACATGTGCGCAGCAGCGAGATTTTGCTTTACGATGCCCAAGGGGCGCTGATGTATCAATCGCCACCATCAACTTATCGTGCCGATGAGAACCCGCCACGCTGGTTTGCGCGGATGGTGGAGCCTGAACCTGAAGTCGTGTCGCGCCGTATTCGCTTTGGCATGCTGGTTGTGGCATCGGATGCTGCCGGGGCGATTCGTGAATCTTGGGTTTCGTTCAAGAGCCTGCTCTGGATCGAGAGTGGGTTCTTTGTGGTATTGAATGCCTTGATTTACTGGATGCTGGGGCGCTGGCTGCGGCCCGCGGGTGATATTCTCAAGGCTATTTCCCAGGTTGAGCAAGGCAATCTGGAGGTTAAGCTGCCACAATACAAGGTGCCTGAATTCTCCCGTATTGCACAAAACTTCAACCTGATGGGGGAGTCCTTGCGTGATCGCACCGAGGAGAACCGTAGGTTGGCCCTCATTGTGCAACAGACCGCAGATGCGATCATGATTCATGATCTCAACGGTAATATCTCGTTCTGGAACCCGGCTGCACAGCGCATGTTTGGCTATGCTCCTGAAGATATCATCGGCAAGTCTGCCAACCTGCTGATGCCGCCAGATCATGAGAGTGAGCAGGCGCGCAATATGGCGGTGATCGTGGCGAATAGCCAAGTGGAATATTACGATACACAGCGCGTGGCGCGTGACGGTAAGTTACTGGATGTATCCTTGTCGGCAGCGCCATTAATGGACCCCAAGACAGGCGAGATCATTGGTGAAATTTGTAGCATGCGCGATATTACCGAGCGCAAGCTGGCAGAGGAAACGGCACGTAAGTTGGAGGAAAACCGCCAGTTAACGCACTTGATCCAGCGCCATATCGAGGATGAACGCCGCAGCCTCGCGCGCGAGCTGCATGATGAGTTGGGGCAATATGTGACGGCGATCAAGACCTTTGCTGTGGCGATTGCCAACAAGGCCAGAACTGAAATGCCCAGCATCGAAAATAGCGCGCAAACCATTGTGTCTGCGGCCAATCATATCTATGACGGCATGCACAATATCATCCGGCATTTGCGGCCAGGTTCGCTCGATAACCTGGGTTTATCCGCGGCCTTGCGCGATGCTGTTGCCGATTGGCAGGCGCAAAACCCGCAAGTGGCATTTAGCTTGGATTTGCAGGGCAAGCTGGATACGCTGGGCGAAAGTTTGAATATTAATCTCTATCGCATTGTGCAGGAGTCGGTGACCAACGCCTTGCGGCATGCCCAGGCTGACAGGATTGAGATCAGCCTTTCACAGCATGAAAATGGTACCCTCACACTTTTGATCAAGGATAACGGTATCGGCATGAATATGTGCAATGTGGACCAGAGTCGCCATTTCGGCCTGTTGGGTATGCGTGAGCGCACCCAAGCGCTGTATGGCACGTTCAGCATAGATTCTCTGCCGGACCAGGGCTCTACCATATCGGTGACGATTCCGGAGAAATGAATTCATGAGTGCAATCAAGGTAATGCTGGTGGATGATCATGCGGTGGTTCGCATGGGCTTCAAGTTATTGCTGGAATCTGATCAAGCGATACAGGTGGTCGCCGAGGCCGAGAGCGGTGAGCAGGGTATCAAGCTTTATCAGGCGCATAAGCCTGATGTGGTCGTCATGGACATTACGATGCCAGGCATCGGTGGCCTAGAGGCCATAGACCGCATTCGTGCCAAGGACGAGCATGCGCGCATCCTGGTATTGTCTGCCCACGAGGATTCGGTGCATCCCAAGCGTGTACTGAACGCTGGCGCGATGGGCTATTTGACCAAGCGCAGTGCTGCTGAAGAATTGATTAAGGCGATTCATACTGTGGCAAGCGGCAAGATGTACCTTGAAGCCAATGTGGCGCAGCAGATGGCGATCCAGCAGATTTCCGGGCAGCAGAACCCAGTGGATGTGCTATCTGACCGTGAGTTTGAGGTGTTTATGGCCTTGGCCAAGGGCAAGACTACCAATGAGATCGCTGAGACTTTATCCTTGTCACCGCGTACCGTGGGAACCCATCTCTACAATATCAAGCAGAAGTTGAATGCCAGCAATTCTGCGGAGATTGCCTTGATTGCCATGCGTTCTGGCTTGATTGATCCCTGACCGTTCAGGGCTGGGTGAATATGCTGTTGCCCGAAGCTTGTTTGAATGCGCGTTGTGTTTCCAGCCGATAGCGCGCGATATGCAAGTCACTATGCTCTGAAACTTCCACCAAGAGTTCCTGACCGCTATTAACTCTTCCAAATTCAGGCGGGATCAGAATAGTGACTGTGGATTGTGGCGAGCTAGCCATAGCACCGATGGCAACCTGCCATTGCGCCAACGCTTCAAGCTGCGAAATGTCATTCCCGCGTAACCTGGCTTTTTCTAGTACGGTAGTTTTTTCCTCACCCAGCAGCAGATTCCACACCTCTACTGTGACCAGTGCGCTGGCGCTAATGGTCTGGTTGTTTACTTCTGTGGCATTCGAAGCATGGGCAGGCAAAGGTTCTGCGGAAGGCTTGATTTCGGTAAAGCCAGTATTGAGGAATGCTGCCCAATATTCATCCATCTGTGGTGTGGCTCTGGAGGCGGTAGCGTAAGTGTTACCGTGACCTGGGATCATGTTGGTGCTGGTGGTAGAGGACGAGTGGCCGGTGTCGTTCAGTAAATAGTTGTCGTAGGCATCGGAAGTGGCTTTGTCTGCAGCCCGCATCAATAGCGATGAAGCCACTTGTTGCGCAATCGGGCCGCCCACGCAGCCAGCCAGGCTGCATGCCAGCATGCCCACCATCACGGCGTGGCGTGTATTCGACCATTGTGCAGATAATCGGCTCATGAGTTCTTCTACGGATGCGCGCGTTGGAAGTTTAACCTTTATTTTGCCTGGGCGTGGCACATACGCTGATAATCCCACTCAGAATGATGAGGCCAACCGCAAGCCAGCGATCAGCTGAGAGGGTTTCTCCCCAGATCAGGATGCCAAACAGGCTGGCAAGCACTACCGTGGTATAGGCCAGGCTACCCACAACCAGCGGGCTACCAGTGCGATACGCACGGGTCAAGGCAAGTTGCGCAACAGTGGCTGAGCCACCCAAGCCAAGTAGCACGAGCAGGTCTTGCCAATCGGGCGGTGTGAAGTGGTAGAAAAGCATCCATAGGCCGCTGCCTATGGTGCATACCAGTGTGAAATAAAACACGGTGCGCCAGTCTGGCTCTCCCGCACGGCCAAGTTGTGTGACGTGGAGATAGACAATACCCGCCATTGCGCCCGATAACAAACCGATTGCACCAGCGATGAGCTCATCCACATGCAAGCTGGGCTTAAGCAACAGGGTGACACCAACAAAACCGATGACAACCGCTAACAGCAGGAGCTTGCGTGGCTTTTCATGCAGCATGAACGGCATGGCCATAGCAAGGAACAAGGGCGAGGTGTAATTGAGTGTGATGGCCGTGGCAAGGGGCAGTTCGCTGATGGCGAAGAAAAAGCAGATCAGCGATGCAAATCCAAGAATCGCACGCTTCATGTGCGTATTAATGAGTTTGGTTTTGAGAGAGCCGCCACGCAATTGCGTGACAATAAGGATAAACAGCAGGCCAAACAGGGAGCGGTAGAATACTAGCTCGGCACTGCTGAATTTTTCCGCTCCCAACTTAACGAGCACGCCCATGATGGCAAAGAAAAAGGCAGCCACTAGCATCCATAGGCTGCCAAGTCTGGGTAGATTCAAAATTTTCCTTCCGGCCTGCCATGCAGGCTGCAGAGATTAAGCAGCTAAGCGTTTGCCTGAAGGCTTATTTCAGGTGAGGGTCTAGTTGTCTGTGTAACCACGCGTGGAAATGCTGCATGCCAGTTTCCATCGGATGCTGGTAGGGACCGCGCTCATCAATGCCTTGAGAGGCCAGCGCGTGGCGTCCATCGTGCATACGTTGGCAGATCTCCATGTCTTCCACGGCAGTTTCGGTATAGGCAGCTTGCTGTGCAGCGATGAAGGTTTCTTCAAAAAGTGCGATGTCTTCGGGGTAGTAGAACTCGACTACATTGGTACAGGCATCCGGCCCACGTGGAATGATGTGGGAGACTACCAGTGTATTGGGGTACCACTCGATCATGAGGAATGGGTAATACACCATCCAGATTGCCCCATATTTGGGAGCTTGTTGTTGGTTGTAGCGCAGCACTTCATTGTGCCAGTTATCGTAGATGAGCGACCCGGATTTTTGCAGGGCCTTGTGCACGCCTACGGTCTGCACGCTATACCAATCCCCGAACTCCCAATTAAGGTCATCGCAATTGACGAAGTGACCAAGGCCAGGGTGGAAGGGACCAACATGGTAATCTTCCAGGTAAACCTCGATAAAGGTTTTCCAGTTGAAATGATATTCATCGACCATGACACGGTTAAGCATGTAGCCGGTAAAGTCGAAATCCTGCTTGCAGCCAAGTGCGTGTAAATCTTGTGCAATATCACGCTTGCTGTCGAACAACAGCCCTTGCCAGTTTTTCAGCGAGGAGGTGTTCAGGTGCAGGCAGGGGTTTTCCTTGAAGTGTGGGGCGCCCAGCAATGTGCCGTGGGTGTCATAAGTCCAGCGGTGTAGCGGACAGATGATGTTCTTGGTTTTGCCGCTACCCTTGAGCATGAGTGCTTGTCGGTGGCGGCAGACATTGCTGATCAGTTCGATGCCACTTTCATTGCGAATCAGTGCCTTGGCGTCATTCATCCACGAAAGGCTGTGATAATTGCCAACCTCAGGCACCATCAGTTCGTGCCCAATATAATGCGGCGCATGGGCAAACAGGTGTTGTTGTTCAAGCGTATAAATGGCGGGATCCGTGTACCAGGAGACCGGCAGCTGGGTGCTGAATTGCGAATCGTGGCCCTGGGTGGGCAGCTTGGTCACAGAGGCTAGCGATACCATATAGTGCAGTGTTGTGAATTGACGCCTTGAATTCAAGCGAACATTAGATTTTGCCCTAAACTCAAGGAATTTGAAACCCACCCTGCAGCGTAGCGGGTATTTGCTGCATAAATCCTATTGCCAATTCTTGCCTAAACTCAGGATTTGAGCTACTCTCAATCCCTTGAAGCGAAAAGTATTAAGTCGCTTGAATGTTGAGCAAAATCCGGCGCTGTAATGAGTTTAAGCCGGGTTTCCATTTTAAGATTCTCGGCGGTGACCTCATGAAGACTGTAGTGCGCAAGGTAGCAACTGGTATTGCTCTGCTGGCAGCCATTCGACTGCTGAAAAAGCGCGCGCTCGTCCGCTGAGAGTGCCGCGTCATGCTGTAAACGGCGGCTGGTGCCGCCGTTTTTGTTTTTGAGCTTTAAAACTTGATCGAACCTAGAGGCTAGATACTGCAATGTCTGAACACTTGATGAATACCTACGCCCGCCAACCTGTGACATTCACCAAAGGTGAGGGTGCATGGTTGTGGGACACCGAAGGCAAGCGTTACCTTGATGCACTGGCCGGGGTAGCGGTGAATGGTTTGGGCCATGCCCATCCTCGCCTGGTAGCTGCCATAGGTGAGCAGGCTAGCCGATTGATCCATGTCTCGAATATTTATGGCATTGCAGAGCAAGGCAAGCTGGCAGATAAGTTATGCGCAATTTCCGGTATGGATAATGTGTTTGTCTGTAACTCCGGTTGTGAGGCCAACGAGGCTGCCATCAAGCTTGCACGTCTTTATGGGCATAACAAAGGGGTAGAAAACCCTGAAATTATCGTCATGGAACGTGCGTTCCATGGCCGTACCCTGGCAACACTGTCTGCTACTGGCAACCGCAAGGCACAAGCCGGTTTTGAGCCCTTAGTGAGTGGTTTTATACGTGTGCCTTTTGATGATCTTGAGGCAGTTCGTCAAGTGGCTCAACGCAACAAGAATGTTGTGGCTATCCTGTTGGAGCCTATTCAGGGCGAGGGCGGTATCAATGTGCCGCGCGATGCCGCTGCTTACCTCAACGGCTTGCGCGAGATTTGCGATGCCAATGGCTGGCTGCTGATGTTGGACGAAGTGCAGAGCGGCGTGGCGCGTACCGGTACCTGGTTTGCCTTCCAGCACACCGATGTTGTGCCTGATGTGATGACCCTCGCCAAGGGCTTGGGCTCTGGTGTGCCTGTTGGTGCTTGTTTGGCACGAGGCGCGGCTGCAGAAGTGTTCACATATGGCAAGCATGGCTCTACCTTTGGCGGCAATCCACTCGCCTCCACAGCAGCCCTGGCAACGCTGGAGATTATCGAGTCTGATGGCTTGCTAGCGCATGCCGAGCAGCTGGGTAATTACATCCGTGAGGCATTGGCAACCAGCCTGCAGGGCGTGGCTGGTGTGAGTGTCATCCGCAATGCGGGCCTGATGATAGGTATAGAGCTAGACAGGCCATGTGGTGACTTGGTCAAGCAAGCACTTGAGGCTGGTTTGCTGATCAATGTAACAGCAGATAAAGTAGTTCGCTTGTTGCCACCGCTCATCATGAGTGAGTCAGAAGCGCAACAATTGGTAAATATACTGACACCTTTAATCAAGAAATTCCTTGCTTAGTCGCGGGAATAAAAACGCTATGGCAATCAAACACTTCTTACAGTTCAACGACCTGAATGCGGATGAGCTAGCGCATATCTTTGACCGTACGCGCTGGATCAAGGAGCAGTTCAAGGCCTATCAGCAGTACTGGCCACTGACAGATCGCACCCTGGTAATGATTTTTGAAAAGGCCAGCACTCGTACTCGCTTGTCGTTCGAGGCAGGTATGCAGCAGTTGGGTGGTTCCGCCATCTATCTCAATACCCGCGACTCCCAGCTTGGGCGTGGCGAGCCGGTGGAAGATGCTGCGCAGGTAATCTCGCGCATGAGCGATATCGTGATGATCCGTACATTTGAACAGGAAATCATTGAGCGCTTTGCTGCAAACTCTCGCGTGCCAGTGATTAATGGCCTGACCAATGAGTATCACCCTTGCCAGATACTTGCCGATATTTTCACTTATATCGAGCACCACGGTTCCATCAAGGGCAAGACAGTAGCGTGGATTGGCGACTCAAATAACGTCTGTAATACCTGGTTGCAAGCTGCTGAAGTGCTGGATTTCAATGTGCATGTCTCTACGCCGCCCGGTTACGAGGTCGAGCCTGAACGCGCCAATCTTTATGGTACAGACCATTACGAAGAATTTACCGATCCGATGGAGGCTGCACGTGGTGCAGACCTCGTGACGACCGATGTCTGGACCTCAATGGGGTTTGAAGCGGAAAATGAAGAGCGTCGCCGCGATTTCCATGATTGGCAAGTCGATGCAGACATGATGCGTATCGCAGGCAAGGATGCCTTGTTTATGCATTGTTTACCAGCGCATCGCGGTGAAGAAGTGACTGCTGATGTGATTGATGGGCCTCAATCCGTGGTGTGGGATGAAGCGGAAAACCGCCTGCATACGCAAAAGGCCCTGATGGAATACTTGTTGTTAGGCAAAGTACAGGCATAAGCCTGGGTAAACTGGATTTAATTGAGAAAGAAACCGTCAAATGAGTGATGTGAAGAAGGTCGTGCTGGCTTACTCCGGCGGCCTGGATACCTCCGTGATCCTGAAGTGGCTGCAAGATGTATACCAGTGTGAAGTGGTAACGTTTACTGCAGATATCGGCCAGGGCGAAGAGCTGGAGCCTGCGCGTGAGAAGGCCAAGAAGTTTGGCGTGAAGGAAATCTATATTGACGATCTTCGTGAAGAGTTTGTGCGTGATTTCGTCTTCCCGATGTTCCGTGCCAACACTGTCTATGAAGGCGAATACCTGCTGGGCACGTCTATTGCTCGTCCCCTGATCGCCAAGCGCTTGATCGAGATTGCCCAGGCAACCAATGCTGATGCGGTGTCCCATGGTGCGACCGGCAAGGGTAATGATCAGGTGCGTTTCGAATTGGGCGCTTACGCACTTAACCCCAATATCAAGATTATCGCGCCATGGCGCGAATGGGATTTGCTCAGTCGTGAGAAGTTGCTGGCTTATGCTGAGAAGAATGGCATTCCCGTCGAAATGAAGCATCGTCAAGGTGGTAGCCCATACAGCATGGACGCCAACTTGCTGCATATTTCTTACGAAGGCCGCCATTTGGAAAATCCCGCTGCGGAAGCAGAGGAAGATATGTGGCGCTGGACGGTATCGCCTGAGCGTGCTCCTGACGAAGCGGAGTACCTAGAGATTGAATATCGCAATGGCGACCCCATCTCATTGAATGGGAAGGCGCTGAAGCCGCATGAGTTGCTGGCTGAGTTGAATCGCCTAGGTGGCAAGCATGGTATTGGTCGCCTGGACTTGGTGGAAAACCGCTATGTAGGCATGAAGTCACGTGGCTGCTATGAAACGCCGGGCGGCACCATCTTGCTCAAGGCGCACCGCGCGATCGAGTCTATTACGTTGGACCGCGAAGTGGCGCACTTGAAGGATGATCTGATGCCACGCTATGCAAGCATGATTTACAACGGCTACTGGTGGAGCCCTGAGCGTGTGACGTTGCAAACGCTGATTGATCATACTCAAAGCACCGTGAATGGCTGGGTCAAGCTTAAGCTGTACAAGGGCAATGTCATCGTCACCGGCCGCGATTCCAAGACGGATTCATTGTTCGACCCCAATATCGCGACATTTGAAGATGATGCCGGTGCCTATGATCACCGCGATGCAGGTGGTTTCATCAAGTTGAATGCGTTGCGTATGCGGATTGCCGCGAACTTGCGCAACAAGAACTAATTAACAGGATTTTAGGAGAAGCGTCGTGGCCCAGTTCGACAATGTCAGTGTTAAGAAAAAAGCCAATGTGTATTTTGATGGCAAGTGTGTCAGCCATACTGTGCTGTTCCCTAACGGTACACGTGCGACAGTAGGCGTGATTTTTCCTAGCGCCTTGACGTTCAACACCGGCTCCCCAGAGTTGATGGAAATCAATGGTGGTGTCTGCAAGGTGAGACTCAACGGTGAAACCGAATGGAAAACATACAGCGCAGGCGAGAAATTTACTGTGCCTGGCAATTCCAGCTTTGATATCGAAACGGTGGAAACGCTGGATTACGTTTGCCATTTTGAGTAAACGTACCTGTTGTGTGTTGATATTGCCCAGGTGATATCAATGAAGTGAGAGTAGGTGGCCGTTAGTGGCTTCCGGTGGAAAAACGCAACGCCAAGCGCGGGGCGTTTTTCAATTTACGCGTAATGCTGGGTAGTTTGCAGCAATAGCTGATCTAAATACCAGTGTTCGATTTTTAGTGCCCACTTTGTTTGATGAAGTGAGTGACGATGCTCCTAAAGGCAATATGCGAATGATGCCTGCTACGTTGGAGTGGATTGAGATGAGGATGGAAAACGATGCCTTCATTTGATATTTCTTCTGAAGTCGATATGGTTGCATTGAAAAATGCAGTGGATGTGACCGGTCGGCAGATCACCAATCGCTATGATTTCAAGGGCACCAGTGCCAATGTCGAGCTGAACGAAAAAGACAATCAGATCACGCTGCATGGTGATTCTGACTTCCAGCTGGACCAGATCAAGGCCATCTTGCTGCCCGCAATGGAAAAGAAAGAGGCCGATAGCGCCAAGCGGCTGGATCACCAGGATGTGCAGAAGATTTCTGGTAACAAGGTGAAGCAGGTGTTGAAGATCAAGGCTGGTATCGATAGCGAGTTGGCGAAAAAAATCGTCAAATTACTCAAGGATAGTGGCCTCAAGGTGCAAGCGAGCATCCAGGGCGATGAGGTACGTGTGACGGGCGCCAAGCGTGATGTGCTGCAAGAGGCGATCGCCTTTGTGCGTAAATCCATTACGGATTTCCCTTTGCAGTTCGGTAATTTTCGCGATTGATGGGCCGATTCAACCATTGTTGCTATTGCAGCGTTGAACACAGTATTTAAGCAGGTTTAGTTTCAGAAAGATCGTATGTCAGCCAAAACGCTTTACGACAAATTATTTGATTCCCACGTGGTACGTGAGGAAAACGGTGCTGCGTTGATTTATATCGACCGTCATCTTGTGCATGAAGTTACCAGCCCACAGGCATTTGAAGGCCTGAAAATGGCGGGTCGCAAGCTTTGGCGCATCAACTCTGTGCTGGCTGTGCCAGATCATAATGTCCCTACAACCGATCGTAGCCAAGGCATTGCTGACCCGATTTCGCGCTTGCAAGTAGAAACTCTGGATCAGAACTGTACGGATTTTGGCGTGACCGAGTTCAAGATGGGTGATGCGCGTCAGGGGATTGTCCACGTGATGGGCCCTGAGCAGGGAGCAACCCTGCCGGGCATGACGGTGGTCTGTGGCGATTCCCATACCAGTACCCATGGTGCATTTGGCGCGTTGGCGCATGGTATTGGTACTTCCGAGGTTGAGCATGTGATGGCGACCCAGTGCTTGGTGCAGAAGAAATCCAAGGCCATGCAAGTGTTGGTGGAAGGACAGCTTGGAGTAGGTGTCACAGCCAAGGATATTGCGCTGGCGATTATTGGTAAGATGGGCACTGCGGGCGGTACTGGCTATGCAATCGAGTTTGCGGGTTCTGCCATCCGTGGCCTGAGCATGGAAGGGCGCATGACTCTGTGCAATATGGCAATTGAGGCAGGTGCACGTGCTGGTATGGTCGCTGTGGATGACATCACGATCAATTACGTCAAGGGTCGTCCCTATGCGCCCAAGCCTGAGCAATGGGATGCTGCCGTGTCTTACTGGCGCACACTGCATAGCGATGAGGGCGCGAAGTTTGACGCTGTCGTGGAGTTGCGTGCGGAGGAAATTGAACCTCAAGTCACCTGGGGAACCTCTCCAGAAATGGTGACTGCTGTGAACGGTATCGTGCCGGATCCTGCCAAGGAAAACGATCCGACCAAGCGTAGCGGCATGGAGCGTGCCTTGCAGTATATGGGCTTGCAGGCCAATACACCGATCTCGCAGATCCCGATTGACAAGGTATTCATTGGTTCTTGTACCAACTCGCGAATTGAAGATTTGCGTGCGGCGGCTTCTGTTGCCAAGGGCAAGCATGTGGCACCCAACGTCAAGTTGGCGATGGTGGTGCCTGGCTCAGGCCTGGTCAAGGAGCAAGCTGAGCATGAAGGCCTGGACAAGATTTTCAAAGAAGCCGGTTTTGAATGGCGTGAGCCTGGTTGCTCGATGTGCCTTGCCATGAATGCTGATCGCCTGGAGCCTGGCGAGCGCTGTGCCTCAACCTCGAATCGTAACTTTGAGGGACGTCAGGGCGCGGGTGGCCGTACTCACTTGGTCAGCCCGGAAATGGCTGCTGCCGCCGCTGTTACAGGACATTTCGTTGATGTACGCCAATTGTTGAATTGAGTGTGATGATGCGAAAAATGTTGATGATGGCAGCACTCTCACTATTGGCGATGCCTTTGATGGCCTGTAATACCATCAATGGTGTGGGCAAGGATATTGAGAAGGCTGGCGAAGCCATACAGAAATCAAGCAAGTAACGAATCGTTATTGGATCAATATGCAAGCATTTACCCAATTAAATGGATTAGTGGCCCCTTTGGATCGCGCAAATGTCGATACCGATGCCATCATTCCCAAGCAGTTTTTGAAGTCAATCAAGCGAGCGGGCTTTGGCCCTAACGCCTTTGACGAGTGGCGTTATCTGGATCAGGGCGAACCAGGTATGGACAATAGCAAGCGTCCGCTGAATCCTGATTTTCCGCTCAACTTTCCTCGTTACCAGGGGGCCAGCGTTTTACTGGCGCGCGAGAATTTCGGCTGTGGTTCCAGCCGCGAGCATGCGCCATGGGCTTTGCTTGACTATGGCTTCCGCGCCATTATCGCCCCGAGTTTTGCCGATATTTTCTTCAATAACTGTTTCAAGAACGGCATTTTGCCGATCGTGCTCGATGCAGCGATTGTCGATAGCTTGTTCAAGGAAGCAGAGCCCAAGGAAGGCTATCAGTTATTGATAGACCTGCAGACACAGACCGTGCAAACACCTGCCGGCAATAGCTACGCTTTTGAGATTGATCCATTCCGCAAGCATTGCCTTTTGAATGGCCTTGATGATATTGGCCTGACTTTACAGCATGTGGATGAAATCAAGGTCTTTGAAGCCAAGCACAAGGCAACGCAGCCCTGGCTGTTCAACTAAATCCTGACCTATGCTATTTCATTGAATAGCATGGGTGCTCCTGTTTACATCAAATCAATATCTGGGAACACGTTTATGAAGATTGCGGTATTGCCGGGCGACGGCATCGGTCCTGAAATTGTTGCGCAAGCTGTCAAGGTACTGAAGGCGCTAGACCTCAACCTTGAGTTGCATGAGGCACCGATCGGCGGCGCTGGTTACGAGGCAGCAGGTGATCCTTTGCCCGAAGCGACATTAAAGCTGGCACAGGAAGCTGATGCTGTGTTGTTAGGTGCCGTGGGTGATTGGAAATACGATAGCCTGCCACGTGACCAACGCCCGGAACGTGGCCTGTTGCGTATCCGCAAGGCATTAAACCTGTTTGCAAACCTGCGTCCGGCTTTGCTCTATCCAGAACTTGCTTCTGCTTCCACCTTGAAGCCAGAAGTGGTTTCAGGCCTGGATATCATGATCGTCCGTGAGCTGACTGGCGATATTTACTTTGGTCAGCCACGCGGCATTTCCACTCTGGAAAATGGCGAGCGCGAAGGTATTAATACCATGCGTTATAGCGAATCCGAGATTCGTCGCATTGCGCATGTGGCGTTCAGTATTGCGCAAAAGCGCAATAAAAAGGTCTGCTCTGTAGATAAGGCTAACGTGCTGGAAACGACTGAGCTCTGGCGCCAAGTGATGATAGAAGTTTCCAAGGAATATCCGGATGTTGAGCTTAGCCACATGTATGTGGATAACGCCGCCATGCAATTGATTCGCGCTCCTAAGCAGTTCGATGTCATGGTGACTGGCAACATTTTTGGCGACATCCTTTCTGACGAAGCCTCTATGTTGACTGGTTCCATCGGCATGCTGCCTTCGGCTTCACTGGACCAGAACAACAAGGGTATGTATGAGCCTAGCCACGGTTCTGCTCCAGACATTGCAGGCAAGGATATTGCCAACCCATTAGCGACTATCCTTTCCGCTGCCATGATGTTGCGCTACACCTTCAATGATGAAGCTAATGCCTTGCGCGTGGAAAATGCCGTGAAGAAAGCCTTGGAACAAGGGTATCGCACTGCCGATATCTGGACTGAGGGAGCTAATAAGGTCAAGTGCAGCGAAATGGGTGATGCGGTTGTCGCAGCGCTATAATCATCAATCAAACACAATGATAGGCCTGTACAAGGCCATTTAACCAGGAAGAGACGATGTTCAAAGTAGGGTTTGTCGGCTGGCGCGGTATGGTGGGTTCTGTGCTTATGCAGCGCATGATCGCAGAGGGTGATTTTCAGGATATCGAGCCCATCTTCTTCACGACCTCACAGACTGGTGGTGCAGGCCCTGCGATTGGTCGCGATACACCTGCGCTCAAAGATGCCAAGGCTATTGCCGAGCTCAAGGCCATGGATATCATCGTTTCTTGCCAGGGTGGCGACTACACCAGCGAGATATTCCCTAAGTTGCGTGCCGATGGCTGGCAGGGGCATTGGATTGATGCTGCCTCTACACTGCGGATGGAGAAAGATGCCGTCATTATCCTAGACCCGGTTAATCTGGATGTGATCAAACAGTCTCTATCTACAGGTGGTCGCAATTGGATAGGTGGTAACTGCACGGTTTCCCTGATGCTGATGGCGTTGAATGGTTTGTTCAAGGTAAACCTGGTTGAGTGGGCAAGCTCCATGACTTATCAGGCTGCATCGGGTGCTGGTGCACAAAATATGCGGGAATTGATTCGCCAAATGGGCGTAGTGCACGCTGGTGTCGCTGCTGAGTTGCAAGATGCCGCTTCTGCCATCCTTGATATTGACCGCAAGGTAGCAGATACCCTGCGTAGCGCAGATTTTCCGGTGGATCATTTTGGTGTGCCTTTGGCTGGCAGCCTGATCCCATGGATAGACAAGGATCTGGGGAATGGGCAAAGCAAGGAAGAGTGGAAAGGCATGGCTGAAACCAACAAAATCCTGGGTCGTGATGCCAATCCTATCGTGATTGATGGATTGTGTGTACGCATCGGGGCCATGCGCTGTCATTCACAGGCACTGACCATCAAGTTAAAGCAGGACGTGCCGTTGAACGAAATTGAAGGCATGTTGGCAGAAGCAAACCCCTGGGCAGAGGTGGTGCCAAACGAGCGTAATGAAACAGTCAAACGTCTAAGCCCTGCCGCCGTGACTGGCACCTTGCAAACACCAGTGGGCCGCTTGCGAAAAATGGGCATGGGTGGTGAATATCTCTCCGCATTTACGGTAGGTGACCAGCTCTTGTGGGGTGCTGCAGAGCCATTACGCCGCATGCTGCGCATTCTGGTCGAGGCTTGATTGTATTAGCGCTGATGCCCTTGCTGTTTTGCCTCATGGGGTGGTACCGGCCCCATGAAGCTTGGGCTAACATTGGGAATGTAAAGCGATGTATTAGCTTGAAACCGTAACTAATTGATGTTAGCTTAATAATGCTATTTAAAGTTGATAAGGGTGGAATAGTGCATAAGTCCAAATTTAAAGGGGTCGCGCTTGCGGTGTTGTTGGCGTTTGTGCCAATGATGGGTGAGGCTGCTGGCCTTGGCCGCTTGACCGTCACATCCGGACTTGGTGAGCCACTTTCTGCTGAGATTGAACTTCTTTCTACGACACCAGATGAACTAGCCTCTCTCACTGCGGGGATTGCACCGCAGGAAGCTTACAATGTGCAGGGGGTAGAGCGTACTGCCATTCATAACGCCATCAAGGTAGCGGTCAGCAAGCGTGCTGATGGTGCCGCTGTTCTTAAGCTCACCTCATCGCAGGCAATCAGCGATCCTTTCCTGGATATGCTGATTCAGGTCGATTGGGCAACAGGACGGTTGTTGCGTGAATACACGGTATTGCTTGATCCTCCTGGCTATAATAACCAGGCGCAAGTGTATAACGGTGTGCAGCTACCCCCTAGTGCCGCGCCTGCTATCCCTGTACCTGCTGAAGTGCCCAAGCAAGCCCAGTCAGCCGTTAATACTACTCCATCACGTACTGCCCCGGTTCCTCCAACCCCGACTCGACCACAGGCCAAGCCAGCGCCTGCGCCAGATACTTCAGCACCACATTACACCACTTCTCGCGGCGACACCTTAAGTGCGATTGCGCGTGAGCATCAAGTACAAGGCGTCAGTCTTGATCAAATGCTGGTTGGTCTGTATCGCGCTAACGAGGATGCTTTTGCTGGCAAGAACATGAACCGCCTCAAGGTGGGGCAGATTCTGCGCGTACCTAGTGCGAGTGAGCTGCAGCAGATCGCACCTGCCGAAGCCACGCGCGAGGTCAAGGTGCAAACGTCTGATTGGAATGCCTATCGCAATCGCTTGGCGGACTTGGCTGCTGAATCCATACCCTCCACCGATGGTGGCGCTCAACAGTCTGCTTCCGGACGTATTTCGACTCCTGCTACTGATAGGGCTACGCCACCTGCGGCAGGCCCGCGTGATGTCGTCAGGTTGTCGAGCAACAATGCAAATCAGGCACAGCTGAATTCGATGCAGGAAGAGCTGACCGCCAAGGATAAGAGCCTCAAAGAGGCTGCTGAGCGGACTGCGATGCTGGAAAAGCAAATTGCCGACATGCAAAAGCTGTTGGCGATCAAGAACCAGGCATTAGCAAATTTGCAGAACGCAGATGAACCTGCCGCCAAGCCCGCAACATCTCCAGAACGCGCTGTGGCTACACCTGATCCCCAGCCAGAGCCCGAAGATATTACAGCAGCGACAGAGCCTACAGCCGAAGAAAGTAAGCCGGATGCAGCATCTGTTGGTGATGCAGTGGAACCTGTCAAACCTCAAAATCAGCCTGCACCAGTCGTTTCGCCGGTAGAGGAGCCTAGCCTTTTCGATGAGCTGGTTGGTGACGACCCATTGCCATTAGCACTGGCTGGAGGCGGCATACTCCTGTTGCTTGGTGGCTGGTTGTACATGCGTAACAAGCGCAAGCGTGAGCTGGATAGTTTCGAGAAAGGCATCCTGACCGCAGGTGGGCTCAAGCCTAATACGGTATTTGGCAACACTGCTGGTGCTACCGTGAATACGGGAGATACCTCTTTCCTAAATGATTTCTCGCAGAATACTGGCGGCATGATCGATACGCACGATGTTGACCCGATTGCTGAAGCAGAGGTTTATATGGCATATGGGCGAGATGCCCAGGCCGAGGAAATCCTCAAGGACGCGATCGTCAAGGAGCCGCAGCGTCATGAATTGCACCTCAAGTTGCTCGAGATTTATGCTGCTCGCAACGATACCTCTGCGTTTGAAACCGTTGCCGGCGAAATGTATACCACGCTGGGTGCTGCCGATCCTGTCTGGGGCAAGGTTGCAGCGATGGGGCGCAAGCTGGAACCAGAAAATCCTCTGTACTCCGAAGATAACATTGCTGATAAGGCGAGTGCTCCTGCAACGCTGGGTGTCGCGCAAGCCAATGAGGCTGTGCAGCAAAAGCCAATTGAAGCCAGTGCTGGCCTTGATAGTGCGATATTGGCAGGGGCTGCGGTCGCCGCTACTGCGGGCTTGATGAATGATGATAGCGAGCAAGACCAATCCTTGGAAGATGCTTTGCTTGCTGAGCCTGGTGAAGATAATAACGGTGAACAGGATTTTCCAGCACTAGACTTTGATCTGGATACGGCTGTTGCTGAGCCTGATCAAGTGGAAGAAGCTGCTGATCAATATGCCGGAAACAGCATGGATTTCACGCTTGATCTGCCAGAGCCACCTGCAGAAAACAGCATGCAATTGGATATTGCAGAGCTTGATGCGGCTATCCCTGACTTTGACTTACCTACTGAGGCTAATGGTGACGAAGTGCAAGCGGAAGAAACGGCAGTCCCTGAGTTCTTCATTCCTGAGCTTGATGAGATTGGTAGTCAGACTGCAGTGGGTAATGAGCCGTTGCAAACATCTGATGTCGATCTGGATTTACCAGAGATTGAATTGCCTGCGGTTGAGGTATCTACTCCTGCTGCTGAAACCTTTGCTACCGAAGTGGGTGACTCGCTGGACGATGACGGCTTGCCGGATATTGATTTTGATTTGCCAGAGATCAGCTTCCCTGACGATGTACCAGCGGATGATGTTTTGTCTGATGTCGCTGAGGTGCCTGAATTACCCAAGGCAGATGCGGCTGTGCCAGATCCGAAAGTTGAGGCAGGTGGCGCCCTAGAAACGAGTGAGCCTAGCTTCAATTTTGCTGGTATAGATTTGGGTGGCGATACTCAAGCTGCTACAGAAGCAGCAGGGACTCGCGAGGAAAGCATTGTATTCCCGGACTTTGATCTGGAGATTGATGACGAAGTCGCTGCAACACCCACAGCTAGTGATATCAACCTTTCCGGAATTAGTCTGGATGTGGCAGATGAGCAGGCAGGGTCAACCGAGCCTGAGAGTGAAATGGATGAGTCTCCTGATGTTGATACCAAGCTTGATCTCGTCACCGCCTATATGGATATGGGAGACAACGAGGGTGCGCGTGAGTTGCTGGAGGAAATCCTCAACGAAGGTGGCCCACGGCAGAAACAAAAGGCTCAATCCATTCTGGATAGTCTCCCTTGAGGCAGCTAGTGTTGCAATACCAAGCCGGGAGTTGCCCGGCTTTTTTCATATCAGGTAGGCATGGATGAGGTTGGCATTAGGTATTGAATATGATGGTGCTGGTTTTTGTGGTTGGCAGAGTCAGCCTAATGGTCAGACAATACAAGATGCGCTGGAGTTGGCTTTGTCTGCGATGGCGGGTCATCGTGTCAAGGTGTCGGCAGCCGGGCGCACTGACACCGGGGTTCATGCTTTATCTCAGGTAGTTCATTTCGATACGACGGCAATAAGGCCATGCAATGCTTGGGTGCGCGGCGTGAATACCAAGCTACCGCGATCAATTCGCGTGTTATGGGCCACCCAAGTTGATGAGCAATTTCATGCGCGATTTGATGCCTATCAGCGCAGTTATCAATACTGGCTGGTTAATCAGCCAGTAGCCCCTGCAGTGATGGCCGGGAAGGCGGGGTGGTTCCATCAGCCACTGGATTTGCAAGCCATGCAGGAAGCTATTGCTTATTTACACGGGCAGCACGATTTCAGCGCGTTTCGTGCCGCAGAGTGTCAGGCAAAATCACCGGTGAAAACTATGCATCAAGCTTCGGTGAACGCTTTTGGCAGTAGTTTGGTATTTGATTTTTGTGCTAATGCCTTCCTGCATCACCAAGTGCGCAATATGGTGGGAGCGCTGGTGTATATAGGCAAAGGGAAATATCCTCCGGCGTTTATGGCCGAGTTACTTGCTGCCAGGGATCGCACACTTTCACCACCCACATTTGCTCCTGATGGCCTTTACCTCACAGGGGTTGGCTATGATGCGCGGTGGGGATTGCCTATTACTGAGCGTAAATTGCAGCTGGGAATTGCTTGAGGTTTGGCAGGATTTTGTGCCATTAGGCGCGATTTTAAGGTACCCTAGCGCCTTTCTATGACAGGCGTATTATCAGCTTGAGAACCCGCGTCAAAATCTGTGGCATCACCCGCGTTGAAGATGCGCTTACTGCTGTCGCGCATGGTTGTGATGCCATTGGTCTGGTGTTCTATGGACCAAGCCCCAGAAATGTTGATATACAGCGCGCCGCAGAAATTGTGGCTGCCTTGCCACCTTTTGTCAGCAGCGTCGGTTTGTTTGTGGATGCCATGCCTGGTGAAATAAACACGGTGCTCGCAGAGGTCCAGCTCGACCTATTACAGTTTCATGGCGAGGAGTCGCCTGATGCTTGCCGTCTTTATGGCCTGCCTTATATGAAGGCAGTACGCGTCAGGGACGATACAAATTTGCTACAATACGCCACTCAATACCAAGATGCCCGCGCCTTATTGCTCGATGCCTTTTTGCCTGGCGTGGCGGGGGGCACAGGTCATGTCTTTGACTGGAGCTTGATCCCGCAGCAATTGCCAGTTCCGCTAGTGCTTGCAGGTGGGCTCACTCCTGATAATGTAGCAGGGGCGATTTGCCAAGTGCGGCCCTATGCGGTAGATGTCAGTGGTGGTGTTGAAGAATCCAAAGGAATCAAGAGTGCGGCCAAGATCGCCGCATTCATGCAAGGAGTACAGAATGCAGCTTTATGACATGCCAGATGCGCGTGGCCATTTTGGCCCGTATGGCGGTATTTTCGTTGCCGAAACATTGGTGGAGGCGCTTGAAGAGTTGCGCGTCATGTATGAGCGCTATCGCCATGATCCGGAGTTTCTTGCCGAATTCGCCTACGACCTCAAGCACTTTGTTGGTCGCCCAAGCCCGGTCTATCATGCCGAGCGCCTCACCAAAAAAATCGGTGGTGCCCAGATATATCTCAAGCGGGAAGACTTGAACCATACTGGCGCGCACAAGGTAAATAACACCATTGGGCAGGCCTTGTTGGCTAAACGCATGGGCAAGCCTCGCGTGATTGCCGAGACGGGGGCAGGTCAACATGGCGTGGCAACAGCTACGATTGCGGCCCGTCTTGGCCTGGAGTGTGTCGTCTATATGGGCGCGGAAGACGTTAAGCGCCAAGCACCCAACGTATTTCGCATGAAGCTACTGGGTGCGACTGTCGTGCCGGTAGAAAGTGGCTCGAAGACCCTCAAGGATGCTCTGAATGAAGCCATGCGGGATTGGGTCACGAATATTTCCAATACGTTCTATATTATCGGCACGGTGGCTGGCCCGCACCCTTATCCCATGATGGTACGGGATTTTCAGGCGGTAATCGGCATTGAGGCCAAGGAGCAGATGCAGGAAATGATTGGCCGCCAACCTGATGCCGTCATCGCCTGCGTTGGTGGTGGTTCCAATGCCATGGGTATTTTCTACCCTTATATTGATGTTGAGGGTGTGCGCTTGATTGGCGTGGAAGCCGCCGGACATGGTATCGAAACTGGCAAACATGCTGCACCTTTGACTGCCAACAGTCCAGCTGGTGTATTGCATGGCAATCGTACCTACCTGATGCAGGATGAGAATGGTCAGATTGTGGAGACCCATTCTGTGTCCGCTGGCCTTGATTATCCTGGTGTTGGTCCTGAGCATGCTTGGCTCAAGGATATCAAGCGTGCCGAATATGTCGCGGTGACGGATGATGAGGCCATGGATGCATTTCATACCTTGTGTCGTACCGAGGGCATTATTCCCGCGTTGGAATCCAGCCATGCATTAGCCTATGCCATGAAGCTGGCAGCCACCATGTCGCCTGATCAGGTCTTGCTGGTTAACCTGTCCGGGCGCGGCGATAAGGATATCAACACTGTAGCCGGCCTGGCTGGCATTACCCTGTAACTTGGTGCTTCACATGTCACGTATTCAAGCAACATTCGCGGCGCTCAAGTCGCAAGGCAAAAAAGCCCTCATCCCTTACATCACCGCTGGTGACCCTCATCCAAGGCATACCGTATCGTTGATGCATGCCTTGGTGCAATCTGGTGCCGATATTATTGAGCTTGGCGTGCCATTCTCTGACCCCATGGCAGACGGTCCAACCATCCAGCGTGCGACTGAACGGGCGCTGGTGCACAAGGTAGGCTTGGGTGATGTGCTGGAGATGGTACGCGAATTCCGCCTCACAGATGATCAAACGCCTATCGTCCTGATGGGGTATGCCAACCCGGTAGAGGCCATGGGGCAGGCTAAATTTGCTGAGCGCGCCCGGGCAGTGGGTGTGGATGGTGTGCTGACGGTGGATTATCCGCCTGAGGAATCCGGGGAGTTTGTGCAGCTGTTGAAAGCACAGCAACTGGATCCTATCTTCCTGCTCTCTCCAACTTCAGACACTCACCGTGTTGACATGATTGTGCAACAGGCTGCTGGCTTCGTTTACTATGTGTCGCTCAAGGGTGTAACAGGTTCCAAGAATCTCGATATTGTCGAAGTGGGGACAAAGGTCAAGGCGATTCGTACGCAAACAGACTTGCCGATTGGTGTAGGTTTCGGGGTGCGGGATGCTGCGACTGCCAAGGCAGTGGCGGAGGTGGCTGATGCTGTGGTGATCGGTAGCCGCATGATCCAGGAAATCGAAAATTCTACTGAAGATAACTTGTTAAGCAATGTGGTGAGCTTGACGCAAACTTTGCGTGCCGCCGTTGATGCAGCAACGCATTAGTCATTGAAGGTCGGGCAGGTGATTGTCCGGCACATTGAACGCTAATTGAACATAAGCGTTACCAGCTTGATGCCTGGTCGCTTCATGTCTGAATAAAGGATAAACCATGAGCTGGTTGCAAAAACTTCTGCCTCCAAAGATCAATCGCCCGGTGGGCAATAATCGCAAGACCGTCCCTGAGGGGCTGTGGAGTAAGTGCCCTTCTTGTGAGGCGGTGCTCTATCGTACTGATCTGGAAAGTAATTCTGAAGTTTGTCCCAAGTGTTCTTACCATAATCGTATTTCTGCACGTACACGCTTGCATTTCCTGCTGGACCCAGAAGGGCGCTCGGAAATTGGTGCCGAGGTGCAACCTGTTGATCCTCTCAAGTTCAAGGATAGTAAGCGCTACGTTGATCGCTTGAAGGCTACGCAAACTGAGATGGAAGAGACTGACTCATTGATCGTGATGCAAGGCAGCATCAAGAACGTGGGTGTGGTTGCCGCTGCCTTTGAATTCAAGTTCATGGGTGGCTCTATGGGGTCTGTCGTTGGTGAGCGGTTTGCACGTGGCGTTCAAGCTGCTATTGATAACCGTACACCATTCATTTGCGTTTCTGCCAGTGGCGGTGCACGGATGCAAGAGGGCTTGTTTTCCCTGATGCAAATGGCCAAGACCAGTGCTGCGCTGACCAAGTTGGGCAAGGCTGGCCTGCCTTATATCTCTGTATTGACTGACCCGACCATGGGCGGTGTGTCGGCAAGCTTTGCCATGCTGGGCGACGTGATCATTGCTGAACCTCAAGCCTTGATTGGTTTTGCTGGTCCTCGCGTGATCGAGCAAACGGTGCGTGAAACCTTGCCAGAAGGATTCCAGCGCTCTGAGTTCCTCTTGGAGCATGGTGCCATTGACATGATCGTGGATAGGCGAGAAATGCGCGACAAGCTAGCGACCTTGATGGCCAGCATGATGCGACTTCCCGCGAGCGCTGCATAAATTATTCGAGCTTCTGTGACATCTTCTTTACCTGCTGCTCGTGATCTCGCGGGCTGGCTTGCCTATATAGAGGCCCTGCATCCGGCCTCCATCGCAATGGGGCTGGAGCGCGTCGAATTGGTGCGCCAGCGCCTGGGCCTGCAACCACAGTTTCCTATCGTGATCGTTGCAGGCACCAATGGCAAGGGGTCAACTTGTGCCATGCTGGAAAGCATCTATCAAGCTGCAGGCTACAAGACTGGTTGTTACACATCGCCTCATTTCGTGCGCTATAACGAACGAGTGCGGCTTGGCGGTGTAGAGGTCGAGGATGCCGTGCTTGTCGAGGCATTCGAGGCGATTGAGCAAGCACGCGGTGAAACCGCTCTAACTTATTTCGAGTTTGGTACATTGGCCGCTGTCTGGAGTATGGTCGCAGCTAATGTAGATATTGCTATCCTGGAAGTTGGCCTCGGTGGGCGGCTGGATGCCGTGAATGTATTTTCACCGGTGTGCAGCATTGTTACCAGTATTGATCTTGATCATATGGATTTTCTTGGTAATGACCGGGAGTGTATTGGCCGGGAAAAAGCGGGTGTATTCCGCCCTGGTGTTCCTGCAATCTGCGGTGATGATCATCCACCGTTATCTCTCTCATCGTATGCCAATGACATTGGCGCAGATTTGCGCCTGATCGGGCATGAGTTCAGCTTTAAACGGCTAGCCTCTGGATGGCAATATCAATCACCCAGTCATGAGTATGCACTACCATGGCCCGCTTTGGCAGGCGAGTTTCAACTCAATAACGCAGCTTGTGTCATCAATGCCGTGGATGCTCTATTGGTGAAGCTGCCTGTTACGCTTGAGCATATGCAGCAGGGTCTGCAACAGGTTGCTCTGAGCGGGCGTTTCCAGATCTGTCGTCATCAACCTCAAGTGGTGCTTGATGTCGCGCATAATCCTCATGCTGCCGGAGCATTGGCTTCCAATCTGGCGCAATACCCAGTGACAGGGCGCACCCTGGCGGTATTTTCCATGCTGGGCGATAAGGATATTGCAGGAGTGGTGCAAGCTGTAGCGCCACATATTGATGCTTGGTACATCGCCAGGGTGACACATGGGCGAGGTGCTGGAGTCGAGCAATTGCATGAATATGTAAAAAACCAGGCCACTGACGCCTCTGTAGTAATGCATGCGGATGTTAGGGCGGCATATCAGCAAGCCTGTAACGAAGCAGGCGAAAATGATAGAATTATCGTCTTTGGTTCGTTCTTCACTGTGGCCGATATCATGCGTGAGCTTGATATGGCTGCTTGTGAAAAGATAGCAACGCACTGATTCAACAAGGATAGTAGGATTTTTGATGGCATCTGACCAGTCGAGTGATCAGGAACTTCAGTTCAAGAAACGTGCGCGTAGGCGCCTGGTAGGTGCGGTTGCACTGGTATTGTTGATGGTTACCATCTTGCCTATGGTCTTGGATGATCGTAGTAGCAAAGTGCCTCCGCAGGAAATCGCCATTAATATTCCTAGCCAAGATGGCCCTGAATTTAGTTCCAAAGTAGCCCCACAAGGCGAACCGGTTGAGGAAATCATTTCTGAACCAGTATTGTCGGCACCAGAACCATCGGATAATGAGCCCGATTTCGAGGCGGCCCCTGTACAGCCAGCTTCCAAGCAGGAGTCTGTCAAACCTGCATTGCCAGAGCCATCAGTCAAGAAGGAAGTTGCTAAGCCAGAGGCTAAGCAGCTTGCCACCAAAGTGGAGCCCACCAAGCCTGAACCACAAAAACAAAAGCCGGTGGAAACCAAGCTAGTTAATGCGGGTAGCTTCTTGGTGCAGATTGGAGTCTTCTCCGATCCGATCAACGTCAAGAACTTGCAGGACAAGCTATCTGGTCAGGGCTTGAAATCGCATACCGAAATGATTCCTACCGCCAGCGGCGACAAAACCCGTTTGCGCATTGGCCCTTTTGCTAGCCGCGAGGCGGCAGAGCAGGCATTGAACAAGGTGAAGGCAGCCGGCTTGTCCGGGATGGTCATCAGTAATAAATAGCAATCAATGACGGGCTTTGATTACGCAATACTTGTGATTATTGGGCTTTCTGTCCTGCTCAGCATGATGCGAGGGTTTGTACGCGAGGTGTTGGCATTGGCAGGCTGGGTGATTGCCTTCGTGGTGGCAAAGCTTTATACGGTAGAAGTGTCGGCAATGTTGCCCGATTCCATTCCGGCTGAGGAATTAAAATTCCTTGCCGCCTTTTTAATTTTATTTTTGACCACATTATTGGTATGTAGCCTACTTGCTATTGCGATCGCGCAGATATTCAAGACCATAGGCTTGAGTGCGTTGGATCGTGGGCTGGGTGGTCTTTTTGGATTTGCCAAGGGATTGGTGATTGTACTGACCTTGGTGTTGTTAGGCGGTTTGACATCGTTACCGCAAGATCCGCGTTGGCGGAATGCCATGTTTAGTGCGCCGTTGGAGGCAATGGTGGCGAGCATGTTGCCCTGGTTTCCGCAGGATATTGCAAAACATATTAAATACGACTAGATTGAGCCCAATGGCTTGTCTAGTTGCTCCAGATTTTCGTTTTTAAGGCATATAGCTCATGTGTGGAATTATCGGTGTAGTCGGTAAAAACCCAGTTAACCAGCTGCTTTACGATGGGCTGCTGGTCTTGCAGCATCGAGGTCAGGATGCGGCGGGGATTGTTACCTGTGATGGCAATACCTTCTTCATGCATAAAAATAATGGCTTGGTCCAAGATGTATTCCGGACTAGGCATATGCGTAGTCTGATCGGTAACGCAGGGATTGCTCACGTGCGATACCCGACTGCAGGTTCATCGTCTGCAGCCGAAGCTCAGCCTTTCTACGTAAACTCCCCATTTGGCATTGTGCTGGGGCATAACGGCAACCTGACCAATTCCGCACAGCTCAAGCAAGAGATGTTCAGGCAGGATTTGCGTCATATCAATACCAGTTCCGATTCGGAAGTGCTGTTGAATGTGCTTGCTCATGAGATCGAGACTTCCTCGCATAACGCTGTCCTCAATACCGATATGATTTTTGAGGCGGTTGCTGGTGTTCACAAGCGTTGCCGTGGGGCTTATGCTGTCGTGGCCATGATTGCCAATTTTGGTTTGTTGGCATTCCGCGATCCGCATGGTATTCGTCCCTTGGTGATCGGCAAGAATGAATCCGATCAGGGCACCGAGTATATTGTGGCTTCAGAAAGCGTGGCGCTGGATGTATTGGGTTTTACCCTAGTGCGGGATGTCGAGCCAGGCGAAGCTATTTTCATCGATCTAGATGGTAATTTCTTCTCACGTCAATGCGCTGAGGCACCTCAGCTATCTCCTTGTATTTTTGAGTATGTTTATCTGGCTCGCCCCGACTCCGTTATCGACAATGTCTCTGTCTACCAGACCCGGTTGCATATGGGTGAAAGCCTTGCAGACAAGATTGCACAGGAATGGAAGCATCTCAAGATTGATGTGGTGATTCCGATCCCGGATACCAGCCGCCCAAGTGCGTTGGAACTGGCAAACAAGCTTAACCTGACCTATCGCGAAGGGTTCATCAAGAATCGCTACATTGGTCGTACTTTCATCATGCCAGGTCAGGCGCTGCGCAAGAAGTCGGTGCGCCAGAAGCTCAACCCGATCGGAATGGAGTTTCAGGGCAAGAACGTATTGTTGGTAGACGATTCGATTGTACGTGGCACCACTTCCCAGCAGATCGTGCAGATGGCGCGCGATGCCGGTGCCAACAAGGTGTTTTTTGCTTCCGCGGCACCTCCAGTGCGCTACCCCAATGTCTATGGCATCGATATGCCATCGCGCAACGAGTTGCTGGCTACCGATCGTACCGATGAGGAAATCTGTGCCGAGATCGGTGCTGATGCCTTGATCTACCAAGACCTGGATGCCTTGATCGCTGCAGTGCAAAAAAGTAATCCGGATATCAAGGTGTTTGATTGTTCTTGTTTTGATGGCAAGTATATTACCGGTGATATTGATGAAGCTTATCTGGCACGCGCAGAAACCGTGCGAGGTGATGATGCTGCGAAAAAGCGTCCTGCCAATTCGACAACCCAACTTGATTTAAACCTTGTTGGAGCTGAAGAGGAGGAGTTGGTATAGTTGACGTCATTCTCTGGCAGGACTAATATCAATCCATGCGCCGATTTGAGGAGTAGTAGCACTCAGCTTGCGGGCGCAATATAAATACTGCTAAAGCGAGTTGACATTGAAAACCCGTTTTAGCCAAGGCGCTACAGCGGGTTTTTTTATGCCCGTCCTTTTTGTTATTGAGCCCAACGTGGGTGGGAAGGTATAGAAGTTATGAGTCAGCATGAATGGCATGCAGAGACATTGAGCGTACGTGCAGGTAGCGAGCATACGCCATTTGGTGAAAATTCCGAGGCCATGTTCCTGACCTCCAGTTTTGTTTTTGCGAGTGCCGCTCAAGCGGCAGCGCGCTTTGGCGGTCAAGAGCCGGGAAATATCTATTCGCGTTTCACCAACCCGACGGTCACCATGTTTCAGAACAAGCTTGCCGCGTTGGAAGGTGCAGAGTTTTGTGTTGCCACTTCATCGGGTATGTCTGCCATTCTTGCGTGCGTTATGGGCGTGTGTTCTGCTGGCGATCATGTAGTTGCTTCGCGCAGCATCTTCGGCACCTCAGTACAGTTGTTTAGCAATATTCTCAAGCGCTGGGGGCTGGAAACTACGTTTGTTCAGCTCTCAGACCCGGAGGCCTGGAAGGCTGCAGTCAAGCCCAATACCAAGTTGTTTTTCCTGGAAACCCCTTCTAACCCGTTGACCGAAATCTGCGATATTGCGGCAGTGGCTGAGATTGCTCATCAGGCGGGAGCCCTGCTTGCCGTGGATAATTGTTTCTGCACGCCGGCATTGCAAAAGCCCCTGGCGCTAGGTGCCGATATCGTGGTGCATTCCGCGACCAAATACATCGATGGGCAGGGACGTTGCCTGGGTGGTGCAGTGTTAGGGCGCAAGGATGTACTGGAGCCAGTCTATGGCTTTCTGCGTACTGCAGGCCCTACCATGAGCGCATTCAATGCCTGGGTGTTCCTCAAGGGCTTGGAGACTTTGCATGTGCGCATGGAAGCGCATGCGCGTAATGCGTTGGCGCTGGCTCAATGGTTGGAGCAGCAGCCCCGTGTCGAACGCGTGTATTACCCGGGATTGCCCTCTCATCCGCAATATGCGCTGGCACAGAAGCAACAGAAGAGTGGTGGTGCCATTGTGTCTTTTGACGTTAAGGGTGGGCAGCCTGCTGCTTGGCATTTGATTGATGCAACCAAGATGATCTCGATTACGGCTAACCTCGGTGATGCAAAAAGCACGATTACGCATCCGGCTACGACAACGCATAGTCGTGTTAGCCCTGAAGCCAGGGCCGCTGCTGGGGTAGGCGACGGCTTGGTGCGTATTGCAGTAGGGCTGGAGCATATCGATGATCTCAAGGCTGACCTTGCCTGGCTTGGTACGCAGGATTAAAGTGGGGCACTATTGCAGCGTTAGCATGTCCTAATGCTAGGATATAACCTGATTGATCAAATAAGGAGAACAATATGAGCTTGAAAGATGAATACGTTGAGAAGCTGAAAGCGCAACTGGATGAATGGAGCGCTGATATTGATGTGCTTGAGGCCAAGGTGCGCAAGGCGGATGCTGAGTTACGTATCAAGTATGATGAGCAGATTGCTACCTTGAAAGACAAGCGGGAAGATGCCAAGGTAAAACTGGGTGAGATTCAATCTTCAGCAGGTGAAGCCTGGAAAGAACTCAAGAAGGGTAGCGACGAGGCGTGGGAGGCTATTAAGCACGCTATTGCAGAGGCTAGGAAGAAGTTCAACGAGTAATATATATTGCTTGACTACAGGCGAGGAGGCCACAATGAAAACATCAATAATCGTTGGAGTGTTGCTGGTTGTATTGGGTGCTGCGGCGTTGGTTTACAAAGGGTTCAGCTTTACGACAGAGGAAACGGTGGCACAGATTGGGCCATTGAAAGCCACTGCCGAGGTTGAAAACGACGTGGCGATTCCAGAGGTATTAGGGATAATCGCGATTGTGGCAGGTATTGCGGTAGTGGCATTGGGCGCACGCAAGAAATAGTGCATTGCCCATTAGTAAATAAAAAACGGGACATCATGTCCCGTTTTTTTATGACGTTACTGCTGTGATTACAGTGAGGAAGCGTTTTCTGCCAAGTACTTGGCTACGCCTTCAGGAGAAGCGCTCATGCCAGCCTTGCCTTTCTTCCAGCCTGCTGGGCAAACTTCGCCGTGGGCTTCAAAGAACTGGAGTGCATCTACCATGCGCAGCATTTCGTCGATATCACGGCCAAGGGGTAGGTCATTGACCACTTGGTGTACGACTACGCCGTCCTTGTTGATGAGGAAAGAGCCACGGTAGGCAACACCACCATCAGACTCAACGTCATATGCCTTGGCGATATCGTGCTTGATATCGGCAACCAGCGGGTAACCAACCTTGCCAATGCCGCCCTTGTCTACAGGGGTGTTCTTCCATGCTAGGTGAGTGAAGTGCGAGTCAATGGAAACGCCGATCACTTCAACGCCACGAGACTTGAACTCTTCCAGGCGGTGATCAAATGCGATCAGCTCGGAAGGGCAGACGAAAGTGAAGTCTAGTGGGTAAAAGAAGATAACGGCTGGCTTGCCCTTGATGAACTGGGAGAGATTGAAATCTTCCTTGATGGAATTGTCGCCCAATACTGCAGCAGCGGTGAAGTCGGGAGCTGGTTTGCCAACTAAAACGGCCATTGTGTTTTCTCCTTTTAGGTTTGAATGAAGTATGCGAAGCTCAATAGCCTAAAGCAACTCCCGATAAAACTCTAATAGATTTTTGCAATCATTCAGCTGAATACCAAGTAGCTGCTGGTTTCTTTGATATCTCGCGGGGCTGAAATCTCCTATCGGATCAAGGGTTAAATCCTGGCATGCTTTGGCGGGCGTATCGTGCTAGAATCCATGGCTTTAAGCCACTTTAAAGCCGATAGCAAATAATGGATCAGTTCGCCAAAGAAACCCTCCCTATCAGCCTCGAAGACGAGATGCGTCGTTCCTACCTTGATTACGCGATGAGCGTGATCGTGGGGCGTGCATTGCCGGATGTGCGAGATGGCCTGAAACCTGTACATCGTCGCGTTCTCTTTGCGATGCATGAGCTCAGCAACGATTGGAACAGGCCTTACAAGAAATCTGCGCGTATCGTAGGTGACGTGATCGGTAAGTACCACCCTCACGGTGATACTGCGGTATATGACACCATCGTACGTATGGCGCAGAACTTTTCTTTGCGCTATATGCTGGTCGACGGTCAGGGTAACTTTGGCTCGGTGGATGGCGATAATGCAGCGGCGATGCGGTATACCGAAATCCGCATGGCAAAGATTGCTCATGAGTTACTTGCTGATATCGATAAGGAAACCGTCGATTTCGGTCCGAACTACGATGGTTCGGAACACGAACCACTCATCATGCCAGCGCGCATCCCGAATCTGCTGATTAACGGTAGTTCCGGCATTGCTGTTGGGATGGCGACCAATATCCCACCTCACAACCTAAACGAAGTTATTGCTGGCTGTCTGGCATTGCTCAAGAACCCTGAAACCACGGTGGATGAACTCATTGAGATTATTCCTGCACCGGATTTCCCAACTGCGGGCATTATCTATGGCACGGTAGGGGTGAAGGAAGGTTATCGCACAGGCCGGGGTCGTGTTGTGATGCGCGGACGTACTCATGTCGAAGACCTCGAGAAGGGCAACCGCCAGGCACTGATCGTGGACGAGTTGCCGTACCAGGTGAACAAGAAGACATTCGTCGAGAAAATCGCCGAACTAGTCAACGAAAAGAAGATCGAGGGCATTTCCGATCTGCGCGATGAATCCGATAAATCGGGTATGCGCGTGGTGATCGAGCTCAAGCGTGGCGAAGTCCCCGAGGTGGTGCTGAATAACCTCTACAAGCAGACTCAACTGCAAGACACCTTTGGCATGAATATGGTGGCATTGCTGGATGGTCAACCGCGTCTGCTCAACCTGAAGCAGATGCTGGAAGCCTTCCTGCGCCATCGCCGCGAAGTCGTGACGCGCCGCACAGTATACGAGTTACGCAAGGCACGCGAGCGTGGTCATGTGCTGGAGGGCCTGGCTGTCGCGTTGGCCAATGTGGATGAAATGATCGCCTTGATCAAGGCTGCACCAACACCGCCAGAAGCCAAGCGCGAATTGATGGCGCGTACCTGGAAATCGCCAGTGGTTGAGGAGATGCTCAAGCGTGCAGCGATGGAAGCCTCGCGCCCTGAAGGCTTGTCTGTCGATTTTGGCATGACGCCGAATGGTTACAGATTGTCTGATGTGCAGGCGCAAGAAATCCTGCAGATGCGTTTGCAACGCTTGACTGGTCTTGAGCAGGACAAGATTGTCAATGAATACAAGGAAGTAATGGATGTTATTGCCGACTTGCTTGATATCCTTGCCAAGTCAGAGCGCGTAACGCAGATTATCGTAGAAGAGCTGTCTGTCATTCTCCAGCAGTTTGGCGACCAGCGTCGTAGTGAGATTGTGCACAATGCGCAAGATCTTTCTTTGGAAGACCTGATTACGCCACAGGATGTTGTGGTGACGCTCTCGCATACTGGCTATGTGAAGTCCCAACCTCTGGAAGAGTACCGCGCGCAACGTCGTGGTGGTCGTGGCAAGCAAGCTGCTGCGACCAAGGAAGATGATTTTATCGACAAGATGTTCGTCGCGAATACGCACGATTACATTTTGTGCTTCTCGAGCAGGGGGCGTGTTTACTGGCTCAAGGTTTATGAAGTGCCGCAAGGTAGCCGTGTCAGCCGAGGCAAGCCTATCGTCAACCTGTTCCCATTGGATGAGGGCGAAAAGATCAACGCTATCCTGCCAGTCAAGGAGTTTGACGAGAACCACTTTGTATTTATGGCAACCGCCAAGGGTACTGTAAAGAAAACGGCACTGACCGAATTCTCCAATCCTCGTCGTTCCGGCATTATTGCTTTGAACCTTGATGATGGGGATTACCTGATCGGTGCTGAAGTTACCAACGGCGTGAATGATATTGTGCTTGTTTCTAACGGCGGCAAGGCAGTCTGGTTCGACGAAGAAGACGTACGAGCGATGGGGCGTGCTGCGCGCGGCGTGCGAGGCATGAAGTTGCAGGCCAAGCAGCAGGTGATCTCCCTGCTGATCGCGGAAAACGATAAGCAGACCGTATTGGTGGCGACTGAAAATGGCTATGGCAAACGTACTGTGCTAGCCGATTTCCGTCATTCTGGCCGAGGCACACAAGGTGTGAAAGCGATTGCAACCAGTGAGCGCAACGGTGTGGTTGTCGGTGCGCGCTTAGTTGGTGACGACGACGAGATCATGCTGATTACCACGGGTGGCGTACTCATCCGTACCCGTGTCAGGGAAATCCGTGAGCTTGGCCGTGCGACCCAGGGCGTGACCTTGATCAACCTCGGTGAGGGCGAGAAGCTCTCCGGCTTGGAAAAGGTCGTGGAAACAGATGATGACAACGAGAACGAAACTATCGCTGAGTAAGGTCAAGTACGGTATTTATGACGCAAATCTATAATTTTTCTGCAGGTCCAGCCGTACTTCCCAAGGAAGTCTTGCAACAAGCCAGTGAGGAGATGCTGGATTGGCATGGCTCTGGCATGTCAGTGATGGAAATGAGCCATCGCGGCAAGGAATTCATTAGCATTGCACAAGAGGCTGAAGCAGACTTGCGCGAGCTGATGGGCATCCCCGCCAATTACAAGGTATTGTTCTTGCAGGGCGGGGCGCATGCGCAGTTTTCCATGATTCCCATGAATCTATTGCGCGGCAAAAAGACAGCGGATTATCTCGATACTGGTATCTGGGCGCAGAAAGCGATAGAAGAAGCTGCAAAATACTGTGAAGTGAACGTGGTCGCTTCTGCTGCCGAGCAGCAATACCGGCAGGTGCCGCAGCAGTCGCAATGGAAGTTGAATCCAGATGCTGCATTTGTGCACTATACCTCCAATGAAACCATTGGCGGCTTGGAAATGTTCTGGACCCCGCAAGTGGGAGATGTTCCTCTGGTAGTGGATATGTCCTCCCACATTCTTTCACGCCCTATAGATGTGAGCCAATATGGCTTGATCTATGCGGGTGCGCAAAAAAATATCGGCCCAGCAGGCTTAACGATTGTCATCGTGCGTGATGACCTCATCGGGCAGACGATCCCCGGTACGCCAACGATGCTGGATTACAAGGTTCATGCAGACAATGAATCTATGTATAACACCCCGCCTACATATAGTATCTATATCGCCGGCCTCGTATTCAAGTGGCTGAAAGCCCAAGGTGGTCTAGCGGGTATTGAGAAGCTGAATATCAAGAAGTCAGGCCTGCTCTATGACTATCTTGATAGCACAGATTTTTATAGTTCTCCTATCGCTTTGGAAAATCGTTCGCGCATGAATATTCCATTCACGCTGAAAAATAGCGCTTTGGATGCGGATTTTCTTAAGCAGGCACAAGCTGAAGGCTTATTGCAGCTCAAGGGACATCGCTTGCTGGGTGGCATGCGGGCGTCTATTTACAACGCTATGCCTTTGGAAGGTGTGAAGGCGCTGATTGCCTTCATGCAGGATTTCGAGCGTACTCACGGTTAGAGAGGCCTGCATGAGCGATATCTTAAAAAATTGCCGTGACCAGATTGATGCAATTGACGAGCAATTGCTCAAGCTAATCAATGCGCGTGCGGCATTGGCGCGTGAAATTGGTGCTCTCAAGGGAGAAGGGCCTATCTATCGTCCCGAACGCGAAGCACAAGTGTTGCGACGCCTGCTGGAGAAGAATACCGGGCCTCTTTCTGCAGAAGCTGTTACCTCCATTTTTCGTAGTGTGATGTCGAACTGCCGGGCGCTGGAACGCGAGCTTGCCGTGGCTTTTCTTGGGCCGCAGGGTACTTTCAGCGAAGAGGCGGCCAATAAGCAATTTGGCGGCTTGAGTTCTCCCAAGCCTTGCATCTCGATTGATGAAGTCTTTCGCATGGTCGAGTCTGGTGGAGCCGATTATGCTGTGGTGCCCGTGGAAAACTCTACCGAGGGTGCTGTTGGGCGCACACTTGATCTCTTGACCACGACCAGCCTGCATATTTGTGGCGAGATCACTTTGCCAGTTCATCATTGCCTGTTGCGCCGTCAGGATGGCCATGGCGAGATCAGGCGTGTCTATTCCCATGCGCAGTCGCTGGGGCAGTGCCATGAATGGTTGAATCTCAACCTAGGAGGGGTAGAGCGTGTCAGCACCGGAAGTAATGCTCAGGCAGCAGAGCTGGCAGCGCAGGATCCATTTGCCGTTGCAATTGCCAGCAAGCGTGCAGCCGAGATTTTTGATCTGACTATCCTTGCAGAAAATATTGAAGATGATCCTAAGAATGTGACGCGCTTTCTCGTCCTTTCTCCGCATGAAGTTGAGCCATCCGGCAAGGATAAGACATCTTTGCTGCTGGCAGCCAAGAATGTACCTGGTGCTGTCGTCAGTTTACTGGCGCCACTGGCTCAACATGGCGTGGATATGACCAAGTTTGAGTCCCGTCCTTCCAAGCTCGGCATTTGGGAATATGTGTTTTTTGTCGATATCGAGGGACATTATCAGGATCCCAGGATTGCCAAGGCATTATACGAGCTTGAGCAATGTGCCTCGTTGCTCAAGGTGCTTGGTTCCTACCCAGTTGCCGTAATATGATGCGGTTGTGCCAGATGCAATGTCTGGCGCCGGGTTGGCGTAGCAGTAGCCATGAGGTTGACGATGCTGCGACACTGTGAACTGAAGAGTATGTGCTGAGTATTGTCAGCTAAATATGATCTGCTGTTGAAGGGGAAGTATGCCGATTAGCCAGAACTTGTTATGGTCTGCTTCGCTACGCAAATGGACGCTGAATTTCGAGAATGAGCGCCTGGAGGCGCTATATCAGTTGCATGCTATTTCCAGCCTGCGTCGGCATTCGCGTTTAGCTCTGGTCGTCGGGGCAGTCATGACCATGCTCTATGGTTTGCTCGATCCATTGTTCGTCAAACCCGAAGCTTTTGTCCACGTCTGGTATATCCGTACCATGACAGTGATGTTGTTTTTTGCCGTGTTCTGGCTTTCCTTCTATCGGCACTTCCTGAAATACAACCAGCTGTTCCTCGCAGTTGTATCCCTGTTCGGTGGCATAGGACTATTGGCCCAAGTTAGTTATATGCCTGTGGCAGCGATCAACTTCTATTACACCGGCTTGGTGGTCATGGTGTTCTGGACGTATACATTCTCTGGCTTGCGCTTTTTTAATTCGACCTTGGTCGGCATCGTGTTGTTGATTGTGTTCAATGCCATGTTCTTGCTATTCAGTGCGTTGCCGACCTTGCAAGTATTGATCTATGACGTGTTTCTGCTTTCGGCCAATATTGTTGGTGGCTTTGCAAGCTATGTGGCAGAAAAGCAGAGCCGTGAGTTGTTCTTGCGGGAGAAAGACCTGGATAACGAACGCCAGCGCCAGCAGGAGCGTGCCTTGCATGATCGCCTGACAGGCTTGCCCAACCGTGAGTTGTTACTGGATCGCATAGAGCAGGCCATTAACTTCTCTGCCCGTAATGATCAATTATGTGCTGGCTTATTTATTGATCTTGATAAGTTCAAACCCATCAATGATACCTATGGTCACCTGATCGGCGACATCGTGTTAAAGGAAGTGGCAACCCGGCTTAAATATACCGTGCGTGAGGCAGATACTCTGGCCCGGCTTGGTGGTGACGAGTTCTTTGTGCTAGCACGCGATATCGGCAGCCCGGAGGCTGCGGGAATATTGGCTGAAAAGCTCAAGCGGCAATTCCTTGCGCCTATCATTCTGGATGGCCTGCCACCGATCCGCGATTTATCTGCCAGTATTGGCATTTGTGTCTTCCCGTACCGCGATGTATCAGCCGTGGATGTGATTAGGCGCGCCGATCATGCCATGTATGATGCCAAGCGTGAAAGCAGGCGTGAGCCAGCTTAAGTCTTAATTAATCTTCATACTTAAATCTATAAAGGAAACCTATCGTGACTAGGCTGTGCGACCTCGCGCCGTCCAACATCCGTGCGATTGCACCTTACCAGCCAGGCAAGCCGATTACCGAGCTTGCCCGGGAAATGGGCCTCAAGCCTGAATCCATCGTCAAGCTTGCATCCAATGAAAATCCCTTGGGTGTAAGTCCCAAGGCATATGAAGCAATGCAACATGCCTTGGAGGACATTGCCCGTTATCCCGATGGTAATAGCTTTGCATTACGCGACTGTGTGTGCCGCAAATTCAAGCTGCAACCTGATCAACTGGTATTTGGTAATGGCTCCAACGATATCCTGGAGCTTGCCGCGCGTGCATTCCTGACACCCGGCACTGAAGCGGTCTATGCGCAGCATGCTTTTGCTGTCTATGCGCTTGTGACGCAAGCCACTGGTGCAACAGGCATTAGTGTGCCTGCCAAGGATTTCGGACATGATCTGGATGCCATGCTGGCTGCTATTACAGATAAGGTCCGCATTGTCTTCATTGCCAACCCGAATAATCCCACTGGCACATTAATAGGTAAACAGGCCTTGCGGGATTTTCTTGCAAGCGTACCGAAGCATGTGCTGGTTGTGCTTGATGAAGCGTATGACGAATATTTGGCTGCGGATATCAAGTCCGAGGCATTGTCATGGCTTGACGAATTCGACAATTTACTGATTTCGAGGACACTGTCCAAGGCCTATGGTTTGGCAGGGTTGCGCGTTGGTTTCGGTGTGACTTCGCCTGCGATTGCAGATTTGATGAATCGTGTACGCCAGCCATTCAACGTCAACAGTGTTGCCCAGGCCGCTGCAGTGGCTGCTTTACAGGATGACGAATTTGTTGAGCGTAGTTACGCGCTGAACCAGGCAGGGATGCTGCAAATTACCCAAGGTCTGGCCAAACTTGGGCTGGGCTATATCCCTTCATACGGTAATTTTGTCAGTTTTCATGTGAGCAACGCAGGAGATGTGTATCAGCAGTTGCTCAAGAGCGGCGTGATTGTACGGCCTGTAGCAGCCTATGAGATGCCGGATTACTTGCGAGTCAGTATCGGCTTGCATATGGAAAATGCCCGTTTCCTCGAAGTGCTGGAGCAGATATTGCAAGCACGCAGTTAATTTATTGTTTCTACCTTTATTGATCAGGCCTCGCAAGAGGCCTGACGCTTTTCTGGCCCTTGTTCTGCTCAGCTGTTTTGCGTTGACTCATGATAATCATGAGATGAGTTTCGGTGTTTTTGCCCTGTTTCGCCTGCCGTCTGCACTGCACAATGTACCCACGTTGTGACTAAGTGTTTTCTCGGTGGCAGCGATATAAATCAACTCAATTTAAGGAGAGTATCATGTGGACAAAGCCAGAAGTTACTGAAATGCGTTTCGGATTTGAAGTCACTATGTACGTTTGTAACCGCTAAGTGACGGTAACAGCCGGGAGTTTTCCCGGCTGATTGCCAGTAGTAAATTGAGTTTTAGTAAGGGCTGATATGCATATTCATGTTCTAGGATCGGCAGCAGGTGGTGGTTTTCCACAATGGAACTGCAACTGCCCGAATTGCGACGGCCTGCGTAAAGGGGCAATCAAGGCAACAAAGCGCACACAGTCGTCTATCTGTGTCAGCGCCGATGGCATCAACTGGGTGCTGTTCAATACTTCTCCCGATATTCTGCAGCAAATTCAGGATTTCGCTCCTTTGCAACCAGGGCGTGCCATCCGCGATAGCGGTATAGTTGGCATCGTACTGATCGATGCGCAGATTGACCACACCACCGGCCTCTTGATGCTGCGCGAAGGCCAAGTCAGGCGCGAGATTTACTGTACCGATATGGTGTACCAGGATCTCACGAGCGGTAATCCATTGCTCAATATCCTCGGCCATTACTGTGGCGTAAATCGCCATGATGTACCTATTGACGGCAACAATAGCTTCACTGTTGAAGGTGCCCCTGGTTTGCGGTTTACCGCGGTTGCCCTCAAGAGTGCTGCACCACCATATTCCCCGCATCGCAATGATCCCCATCCCGGCGATACCATTGGTGTGCTGATTGAGGACACCAATAATGGCAAGAAGGCATTTTATGCTCCTGGCCTGGGCGAGATTGAGCCACATCTACCTGCGCTTATGCAGCAGGCAGATTGCATCATGGTGGATGGCACGTTCTGGACCAATACCGAGATGATCGACATGGGCCTCATGACCAAGAAGGCGCGCGACATCGGCCATAACCCGCAATCAGGCCCTGGTGGCATGATGGAGGTGCTGGATGGCTATCCCCAGGCACGCCGTGTGCTGATTCATATCAATAACACCAACCCCATACTGCGCGAAGATTCTGCCGAGCGGGCAGAATTAAATAGCCATGGTATCGAGGTCGCCTATGACGGCATGGACATCATTCTCTAGGAGTTAAGCATGAATGCACCTGTGATTGGACATACTCCCTGGACTCGTGAAGAGTTCGAGCAACAACTGCGCGATAAGGGCAGGGGCTACCATATCTATCATCCCTTTCACGTGATGATGTATGAAGGCAAGCTCAACCGTGAGCAATTGCAATGCTGGGTGGCCAACCGTTTTTATTACCAGATCAGCATTCCGCAAAAAGATGCGGCCATCATGTCCAATTGCCCGGACAAGGAAATCCGTAAAGGCTGGATACAGCGCATTATCGACCATGATGGCGATGCCAATAATGTTGGTGGTATTGAGGCGTGGATACAGCTTGGCCAAGCCGTTGGCCTTAGTCGTGAAGATGTGACTTCCCTCAAGTTTGTGACACCTGGCGTGCGCTTTGCCGTTGATGCCTATGTGAATTTTGCCAAGCAACGCCCATGGCAGGAGGCCGTTTGTTCGTCCTTGACCGAACTGTTTGCGCCGCATATCCACCAGCAGCGCATAAGCTCCTGGCCCAGCATGTATCCATGGGTGAAGGAAGAAGGCCTGATCTATTTCAAGAAGCGCCTGACCGAAGCGCGTCGTGATGTTGAGCAGGGCCTGGCTGTGACGCTGGATTACTTTAGTCAGACACGGGAATTACAGGAAAAAGCATTGGATATCCTGCAATTCAAGCTGGATGTACTTTGGGTGATTGCCGACGCCATCATGTTGGCTTCTACAGATATAAAGGTTGAAAACAATGTCGACTATCTCAGACAGCCAAGATAACGCTAACCAAGCTAATCCTGGTGTTGCTATTGATGACGTTTACGCGATTGCCCGCCATTACCGTTTTCAATGGGAAGAGGCACAGGGTTGCTATGTGCTGTTGTTTCCTGAAGGCATGATCAAGCTCAATGGCGGAGCGGGCGAAGTGATTAAGCGCGTCGATGGGCAGCGTCGCGTCGCTGATATCGTGGCCGACGTACAATCCAGTTTTCCTGACGTTGGCGGTATTGAGGCCGATGTGATCGCCATGCTAAACCTGGCTGTAGAAAAAGCATGGCTGGAAAAGCGTGCATGATGCATGCGTAATCAAGTGGCCTGTGGCAGGCGCATTACGCGGAGGAGCAAATAATGAGTACAACAGTACAACAAAATAACGGCGTAGCCGCTTCCAAGACCAACACCCAGCCTTTGTGGCTGCTGGCGGAGGTGACGTATCGCTGCCCTCTGCATTGCGCTTTTTGCTACAACCCCACCGATTACGACAAGCACACCAAGAACGAGCTCACTACCGAGCAGTGGATACAAGTCTTGCGCGATGCGCGCAAGCTGGGGGCCTTGCAACTCGGTATTTCCGGTGGAGAGCCTTTGTTGCGTGACGATATCGAGGAAATCGTCGCTGAGGCAGGTCGCTTGGGCTATTACAGCAACCTCATCACCTCGGGCGTTGGCCTGACGGAAAAGCGCATCAGTGCCTTCAAGGCGGGTGGGCTGGACCACATCCAGCTCTCCATGCATGACATCACTGAAGAGATCAATAACTTCATCACCAACACTCGTACCTTCGAGCTGAAAAAGAAGGTCGCGGCGATGATCAAGGATCATGGCTATCCCATGGTGCTCAATGTCGTGATTCATCGCTACAACATCAAGCACGTCAAGGAAATCCTCGAAATGGCCGAGGCGTTGGGCGCTGATTTTGTCGAGTTGGCCAATACCCAGTATTACGGCTGGTCATTGGTCAACCGTAACCAGCTCATGCCCACCAAGGAGCAGATCGACGAAGCCGAAGCAGTGACCAACGAATTCCGCAAGCGAGTGGGCAACAAGATGAAAGTGTATTTCGTTGTGCCCGATTATTTCTCTGATCGCCCCAAGAAGTGCATGAATGGCTGGGGCGAAGTCTTCATGATTGTCACTGCCAATGGCGATGTGCTGCCTTGTCATTCTGCACGTGTGCTGCCCAACATGGCTTTCCCCAATGTCAAGGCGAATGGTCTCAAGTGGGTATGGGAAGAGTCGCCAGCCTTCAATAAATACCGTGGTGATGCCTGGATGAAGGAGCCATGCCGCAGTTGCTCAGAGAAAGAGAAGGACTTGGGCGGATGCCGTTGTCAGGCCTTCCTGCTGTCGGGCGACGCCGAGGCTGCCGACCCGGTCTGCACCAAGTCACCGCACCGTCACTTCATCGATGAAGCCATTGCCAATGCGCAAAAGCCTTACTTGCAAGCGCAGCCTATTTTCTTCCGTAATGACAAGAACTCGCGCAAACTCATCGAGGGCGAGCACAAGGAGTTGGTGGAAGAATTCCACGCATTACCCTGAAGTGGTTTGCAGGCCCATAGCTCCCGATCAAAGTAAGCTGCAATGGCTACTTCAATAGGGAGTTAATATGTTGGGATGTTGCTGACACTTTGTAAACCCTCCCAGATAAGCAAGTTTGGCAGTTCTTATATGCCAGTAATGCTATTTTCATTTTCATGATCGCTTTCCTTCTAACCCTCTCTGTACTGATGCTCAAGAATCGATGATGTCATTTTTATTACAGTAGGTATTGACTTTAATTAAAACTATTTAATTGTAAAATTGAAACAATAATTGCAAAATTTTTAGTCTTGCTCTAGAGTTCTTCCTTACAAAAATTTACAAAAAATAACTTAAAGATTTTGTTGGGGAGATGTATGGCAGTATTGGTGATTGTGCCCGGAGGGAGAGGAGCCCTGTCGGTACAAAGTGGGAACTTGTCGCACTATTATTGGATGGCGGGTGATGGATTAGGCTGGCGGAGAGTCTCACAATGATGGGCGCCGCGCGATATTGGCAACGAATCCAGCCGTTCTCTTTGCCACTCGGCATGATGTTCATGATGCGGGGTATATGGATCGTTACCTTGGCCTTGTTTTTAGCCTGGGTATTATGGAATGCATTTCAGGCTATCCCTGCCGTTGATGATTTCTGTTATGGGTACGGCGGTAAGCTCAATGGTGTCCTGGGTAATGTGATTGATGTCTACCAACACTGGAGCGGCCGTTATACGGCGACTTTCCTCATTACGTTGTTTGGGGGTTCCGAGCGTACGCTGCTGCACTACTATTTCCTGGTGCCGTTGAGTATCTTGCTGTTGAATATCTATGCAGTAAGGCGCTTGCTCAGTGTATTTTGCGAAGACAGGCTCATCATCTGGCTAGGTGTCTCTGCGCTGCTACTCGCTTTCTTCCAGATGCGTCAATCCCTGTTCTGGCTTGCCGGCGGTGCTACCTATGGCATTGCCAGTGGCATTTTTCTATTATTGATTGCTGAAGAGTTCAAGATACTAGTTGGTCGTGTGCCTGCGACAACCAAGCGCTTAACCGCCCTTTGTGCCGGTACTATTTTGCTTGCAGGCTGTAATGAAGGTGCCATGCTGGCACATATTGCCTTGCTGCTTCCGCTAGCCCTGTTGCATTACACCACTCACCAAAGCAAGAAAATGTTGTGGGTTCTTGCTGCTGCTATTCTGGCAGCATTGGTTGCTGGTGCTGCACCAGGTAATTTTGCCCGTGCTTCCATCATGCACGAACATTTAGGCGTTTTTCAGGCAGTATGGCTCTCACTGGTGATGATTGTGCGCCGCTACTTGTTGGCCCTGGTTTTACTGATTGTGGTGTTTCATATCTTTTTCCGGCTTTTTCCTTCTACCAAGCCAGCACCTGCAGTGGCGCCATCTTATAAGCTGGTGTTTGTGCTGTTGCTATTTTTTGCATTGTGGGCTGGCATCTTCGCGCGTGCCTATGTCATGGGGGATTTGGGTCCCAGCCGTACGCGTACACAAGATTTTATGCTGATTATTCTGATGGCATTTTGCATGACTCGATATGGCCATTTCAAATGGGGTCTTGGTGGTAGAGTAGATCACCCCGGCAAGCCACAGAATGCCAGTCAGCCTGCAGTATGGGGTATTGTCATGGTGACGATGGTGAGTTTGGTACTCTTAGGCGCATATATACGCTATCCCAACCAAAGCTGGGGTCAAGTGATGGGCGATGTGCGTGCTAGCGCTGAATTACGTCAGTTTATGGACCAGCGTTTTTTCCAAGTCAGCCAGGCTGGTAAATCCTCATCGCTGGAAGTGGATGCCTATGCTGCGCCGCGTAAGCCGATTACTTTCTTCAGCGACATTACACCTGATACACAACAATGGGAAAATACGTGTTTTTCCAATTATTTCGGTTTGCAGCAAATTCTTACGAAGACAGTGCACTGATCAAGGTGGGCACCAAGCCCACTTGTTTTTCTCGTTTCTAATACATGACTTCATACAGCTAGTCCGGCCTTGGCGGCCGGGCTAGCTTAGTGCGCCAGATGCAGACCGCATTCGCGGTTTTCTTCACCTTTGGTCGGGTCAACATAATCGAAGTTGTTGGGCAGGTTGTGAGCAGTGAGGTATTGATAGAGGTCTTTTGAACTCCAGTGCAACAGCGGGGCAACCTTGATGAGGCCATCTGGATTGATGCTCACGGGGTCCATTTGGGCGCGGACGGCAGTATCAGTGGCGCGCAGGGCAGTGAACCAGACTTCTGGCGCGGTTTCTCGCAGCGCGCGGGTGAAGGGTTCTAGCTTTACTTCCTCAGTAAAAGCAGCATGGCGTGGATCGTCCAACGCAGGCACAGGGCCATCTACGGCTTCTTGATGGGCACGCGAACGCTTTGGGAGATAGACAGTGAGGTTCAGCTGGAGTTGTTTAGTGACTTCGTCTGCAAAGCGGTAGGTTGCTACGGTGTTGTAGCCGCTATCCATCCAGATGACCGGAGTATCGGGTTGCACCTTGGCAACCATGTGCAGGATGACGGCTTCAAAAGGGCGAAAGTTGGTTGTGACGATGGCTTTTTTATTCAAGCCCAAGGCCCATTCCACAAGCTTTTCTGCGTCGTGGCCGAGTTCTGCGTTGATCTTTCCCAAATCCAATTGCATGTTGTACTCCAGTTTGTCGTGCCCGTATGATAACGGCATAAGTTAAGTGACGTATTGTAGCAAAGCGTTGCGCTTGATTACATTCGAATGATCATTGCCACTTGGCGTTGCCATGACATCAGCTTGATAAAGGATTCAACATTTAACCGAGGAGGTCAGGATGTTCAGTGCCCTATTGCAAAGCCAGATCCAGAAGAGTTTGACTGGTTTACCCGTCTCTGTCAGTTGGAACGGTGAACGACTCGCAGGAGATGCTGATGCGAAGGTTGCTATCTTGGTCAAGGACGCAAAGGTGTTGACGGTGTTGGCCAAACCTACTTTGGGTGGCTTAGCGCGGGCTTACGTCGAGGGATGGGTGGATTTGCAAGGCAAGGCACAGGATATCCTAGCGTTGGGGCAGGCCTATTGCGGTGTCGATGCAAGTGACGATGCCGATACGCGCAAGGATTGGCGATGGTGGCGCCACACCCGTACGCGTGATCGACGCAATATCAATTATCACTATGATGTGTCCAATGATTTCTACGGCTTGTGGCTGGATAAGCGTCGCGTATATTCCTGTGCCTATTTTGCCAATGGTGATGAAACCCTGGAGCAGGCGCAGGAGAAGAAGCTGGATCATATCTGCCGCAAGCTGATGTTGAAGCCGGGCGAGCGGTTTCTTGATATTGGTTGTGGTTGGGGCGGGTTAGTGCTGCATGCCGTGGAATATTATGGTGTGAAAGCGGTGGGGATTACCTTGTCAGATAATCAGCACGCTCATGTCCAACACTTGATTGAACAGCGAGGCTGGCACGATAGGTTAGAGGTTCGACTGATGGATTATCGCGACCTGCCGGAAAGTGAAACCTTCGATAAAATTGCCAGTGTTGGTATGTTCGAGCATGTGGGAAAGAAGAATCTCAGGCTGTATTTTGACAAGATTTACCGCCTGCTCAATACCGGTGGCCTGGTGATGAATCACGGGATCACTTCGGTAGCGCTCAAAAGCAGTGGTCTGGGCAATGGTATTTCCGAGTTCATTGATCAGTATGTCTTCCCCGGCGGTGAGCTTACGCATGTTTCTCATGTCATGGCCGAGCTTGCTACCTCTGGATTGGAGCCACTGGATGCCGAAAATCTCCGTCCACATTATGGCAAGACCTTATGGCAGTGGGTAGATAGGCTGGAGGCGCATCGTGAGCAGGCATTGGCGATGATAGGCGAAAGCAAGTATCGCATCTGGCGTATTTACATGGCGGGCTCTGCTTATGCGTTTGATCACAATTGGCTGGCGCTGTTCCAGATCGTGGCGGGTAAGCCCGATGCTCAGGGAATATTGAATTACCCCTATAACCGTAGCCATATCTATCGTTAGGCGATATTCTTGAGGCTTTTGCCGTGAAGCATTTTCACGCCGATTGCCTTGCTCAAGAATATGCGCCATTCCTTTTTGCTGGTCTATGTGCTTGCCGGTCTCACGGCACTGGCACCATTTACCATTGATACCTATTTGCCAGCTTTCCCACTATTAGAGCGTGACCTTGGTGCGACGACGGTGGAGATTCAGCATAGCCTCACGCTTTACCTCTTGCCCTATGCCCTGATGACCTTGTTTCATGGTGCGATCAGCGATGCGGTGGGGCGCATTACGACGATACGCTGGGGGCTTGCAGTATTTGTACTTGCTTCAATCGGTTGCATGCTGGCACCCAATGTCGAGACACTATGGGCTATGCGCGTGTTGCAAGGCTTATCTGCCGGGGCAGGCAATGTTGTGGCCCGTGCTATGGTGCGGGATTTGTTTCAGGGAGTGGAGGCGCAACGCGTCATGGCCACGGTGCAGATGTTGTTTGGCATAGCGCCTGCCATTGCCCCCATCATAGGTGGTTGGTTGCTAGGGATTCATTGGCAAGCGATTTTTGGGTTTCTGGCCTTGTATGCCCTCATTATCGGTTGGGCTGCATCGCGCTATCTCCCTGAGACCATGCCCATAGAAAAACGTACACCGTTGTCGCTGGGTAATGTATGTCGCAATTACCAAGCGATTTTTGGTCATCGTGAATTCAGCTTGCTGGTCACGGCCATTGGTGCGAATTTTTCTGCGTTCTTTTTATATGTGCTGGCAAGCCCGGTGTTCCTGATTCAGCACTTGGGCTTGAGCTCCCAGCAATTTGCATGGATGTTTATGCCGACGGTTGCAGGGATGGTACTGGGCTCATGGTTGGCAAAGCGTGCAGCAGGGCGCTACAACGGCAGGCAGATATTGCGTTTTGCCTATGCCTGGATGGCGCTGATGGCGGCATTTAATCTAGTGATTAGCCTGTTACCCTTGATGCACCCTGCGTTGAGTATTTTGCCAATTGCCTTGTTTAATGTTGGCCTGGCATTCGCGATGCCGATACTCTCTATTAGTGCCTTGGATTGCCACCCGAAAATCCGTGGTACTGCTGCCTCGGGACAGGCATTTGTGCAGATGTTGCTCTCCACGATCTCGGCAGGCCTGATTGCGCCGCTGGTATGGTATCACCCAGCTGGGTTGGCTTGGGCAATGCTGGGGTACTTGCTGCTGGGCTGGCTGGTAGTTCAGCGTACCCGCTTATTTATGCAGAAACCCGATAGCCCTTTATAATAGCCGACTTTATTGCTGATACTTCAGCACACCCAACCAGGCAGCCCGGCTGCCGCGATTTCGAGAAGAGGTATTCATGGTCATCAAACCCCGCGTGCGCGGCTTTATTTGTGTTACAGCTCACCCGACTGGCTGTGAAGCCAATGTTAAGCAACAGATTGATTATGTGAAGGCACAAGGGCCATTCAATGGCCCTAAGCGCGTCCTGGTAATTGGTGCTTCCACCGGTTATGGCCTGGCGGCGCGTATCAGCGCGGCATTCGCCAGTGGTGCAGCCACAGTGGGGGTGTTTCTTGAACGTGCAGGCGAGGGTGCTAAGCCAGGCACCGCAGGTTGGTATAACTCTGCTGCTTTTCACAAGCTGGCGGAAGCTGAGGGTTTGTATGCCAGCAGCGTCAATGGTGATGCATTCTCTGATGCCGTTAAGCAGCAGACGATTGACATTATCAAGCGTGATCTTGGTCAGGTTGATTTGGTGGTGTATAGCCTGGCCGCGCCGCGTCGCACGCACCCCAAGACTGGTCACATTTATAACTCTACGCTCAAGCCGATAGGCAAGGTATTGCATCAGCGCGGACTGGATACCGACAAGGAAGTGATCAAGGAAAACATGATTGAGCCAGCGACTGAAGAGGAAATTGCCAACACAGTTGCCGTGATGGGCGGTGAAGACTGGCAAATGTGGATTGAGGCACTGGACCAGGCTGGTGTATTGGCCGATGGTGCAAAAACCACGGCCTTTACTTATTTGGGTGAGAAGATTACCCATGATATTTATTGGAATGGCACGATAGGTGCAGCCAAGAAAGATTTGGATCACCGTGTATTGCAAATTCGCGAGCAATTGGCTACCAAGGGCGGAGATGCCCGCGTCGCCGTACTCAAGGCCTTGGTAACCCAGGCAAGCTCAGCGATCCCGATGATGCCGCTTTATCTCTCATTGTTGTTTAAGGTGATGAAGCAGGCAGGAACGCACGAAGGCTGCATTGAGCAAGTGGATGGTCTCTATCGGGACAGCCTCTACAATGACAAGCCGATTGTGGATGAAGAGGGCCGCTTGCGTGCGGATTACAAGGAGTTGGCGCCGGCAATTCAGCAAGAGGTTGCTGCCTTGTGGGATATGGTCACGGATGGCAATGTCTATGAGTTGACTGATTTTGCTGGCTACAAGTCCGATTTCTTGCGCTTGTTTGGCTTTGGTGTTGAAGGTGTTGATTACGAGGCTGATGTGAATCCTGACGTGCAGATTCCTAATCTGGTACAAGCGTAAAATAGCGCGATCTACACCAAACCCCAATAAAAAAGCCCACTTACGTGGGCTTTTTTATTGGGATGCAGGTTATTTTATTCAACCAGCAATTCACGCTTGCCTGGCGTACCATTATTGGCATCGGCATCAGGCAATGGTGATTTACGGGCAGTGATGGCAGGCCAGATTTGGGACAGGCGTGCGTTCAGTTCAATAAACTCTTGTTGGTCTTCGGGGACGTCATCTTCCGAGAAGATAGCTTCTGCAGGGCACTCTGCCACGCACAGTGTGCAGTCAATACACTCATCCGGGTTGATGGCCAGGAAGTTGGGGCCTTCAACAAAGCAGTCAACCGGGCAAACATCGACACAATCGGTGTATTTGCACTGGATGCAGTTTTCAGTCACTACGTATGCCATTGATATTCCTCTAAAGGTCTTAGCACTACTTGTTTTCGTGCGTGGATTATAAGCGATATTAAATTCGGTCTTTATTGATTTTTACAATAAGCCTGTTTGGTTTTGCTGATATTAAACTCAGGCCTGAACCATGCCTGCACCGACAGTATTGTTGGTAGATTCATCAATGATGATGAATGAGCCGGTGGCACGGTTAATCTCATAAGGGTCTACCATCAGCGGCTGCGCCAGCTTGAAGCTGAGGCGGGCAATGTCGTTCATATTCAAGCCGCCTTCGGCTGCCAGTTGCTCGGTGGTGTTGACGTCAATCTTGTACTCGATGGCGCCCACCTTGGCCTTGGATTCGCGTGTGGTATGGCGAATGATGTAAGTACGAGCAGGGGAAAGAGGTGTTTCTGACAGCCAGCACACCATGGCATTCAATTGCTTTGCGGGCGCTGGCGCATGATCTTTTTTCACGATCATGTCGCCGCGCGAAATATCAATTTCATCTTCAAGCAGGATAGTGATGGATTGCTCGGTAATGGCATGTTGCAGTGTCGCGTCACCCAGCTGAATTGCCTTGACGCGCGAATTCAGGCCAGAGGGCAGTACTGTGACTTCATCTCCCACCTTGATCTCGCCTGATTCGACGCGGCCCATGAAGCCACGGAAGTCATGGAGTTCAGGGTCATCAGAGGCATGAGGGCGGCAAACAAACTGTACGGGGAAGCGGAAAGACTCAGTGCGCTCAGAATGCGCAGGAGGAGCAGATTCGAGCAACTCCAGAATGGTTGGGCCTTGGTACCATGGCATGGCGTCACCGCGGTCCACGATCATGTCGCCATTGAGGGCGGACATGGGAACGAAGCTGATATCGCGACCATTGCCTTGCAGGCCGATTTGCTCGGCAAATTCAAGATAGCTTGCGCGAATACGATCAAACTCGGCTTGCGAATAATCCACCAAGTCCATTTTATTGATGGCGACCACGATATGGGGGATACCTACTAGTTTTGCCAAATAGGAGTGACGACGGGTTTGCGTCAATACACCACGGCGTGCATCAATCAGGATGATGGCAAGGTTGGCAGTGGAGGCGGCTGTTACCATGTTACGCGTATATTGCTCATGGCCAGGAGCATCGGCAATGATGTACTTGCGCGTGCCGGTACTGAAGTAACGATAAGCCACATCAATGGTGATGCCTTGCTCGCGCTCGGCTTGCAGGCCATCGGTGAGCAGGGAGAGATCAACCGATTCCATGCCTCGCTTTTGCGAGGTGCGTTCGATCTGGGTCAGGGTATCTGCCAGGATGGTTTTGGTGTCGTACAGCAGGCGGCCAATCAATGTGCTCTTGCCGTCATCCACGCTACCGCAGGTCATGAAGCGCAGCAGGCTATCGTTGTGTGCAGGTAGATTTTCTAGTTTGGACATCTCATACTCTTTAAACTTGTCGCTATGCAGCGGGTTAGTTGGTCGGCAGATGAATCTTGCGTCGATTCACGTTCAGGCCGTCATCTCGTATCGGGAGTGGCCTAGAAGTAGCCTTCCTTCTTGCGTTGCTCCATGGAAGCCTCCGATGTCTGGTCATCGAGGCGGGTGGCACCACGCTCGGTGATGGTGGTCGTCGCAGTTTCCAGAACAATCTTGTTCAATGTGTCGGCATCGCTCGGTACTGGCGCTGTGCAGGTAATATCACCTACGGTACGGAAGCGCACCTGCATGCTGATCACTTCCTCATCGGCCTTAGGCTGGTTGATGACCTCGCCGTTAGTGAGTGGCACATTGACCGGGAAGATGGAGCCGTTGCGCATGACGATATCGCGGTTGTGCGCGAAGTAGATGCTGGGCAAGCCCAGTTGTTCGCGTTCGATATATTGCCAAACATCCATTTCGGTCCAGTTCGAGATCGGGAAGGCGCGGATGTTTTCACCCTTGTGAGCGCGGGCATTGTAGAGGTTCCACAATTCCGGGCGTTGGTTCTTTGGGTCCCATTGGCCGAACTCATCACGAAAGCTCATGATGCGTTCCTTGGCGCGTGCTTTTTCCTCATCGCGACGTGCACCGCCGATGCAGCAATCGAAACCAAACTCTTCAATCGCCTCAAGTAAAGTCACGGATTGATGCTTGTTGCGTGATTCATCAGCTGACTTCAATACCACGCTGCCGCGCTTGATGGAGTCTTCCACTGAGCGCACGATCAGGCGCTCGCCTAGTTCAGCGGCGCGTTGATCGCGGAAGTTGATGACTTCCTGGTAGTTATGACCAGTGTCGATATGCATCAACGGGAAAGGGAAGCGGCCTGGGCGAAAGGCTTTTTCAGCCAGACGTAGGATGCACAGCGAATCCTTGCCGCCAGAAAACAGCAGTACGGGGTTGGCGCATTGGCCTGCGACTTCACGCAGGATATGGATAGCTTCGGCTTCCAGCCAGTCAAGGTGGGAGAGGGTGGATTGAGTCAAGGTTGTCATATCGATTTTGTGCTGAAACTGCTGCTGTTTGTCAGCTCACATCTCCAGTTAGGATTCCTAAACAAAACTACAACTTGCAAAGCCAGGCTGGCGTGTGTGTGGTGACCAGCCTGCGTAGGGTTATTGTGCCGATGGTTGCCTGTGCACACGGCGCCAGACAGGCAATTGGTTATCAACAGCACCTTGGTAAGGCTGGCTGAAATCATTCAGGCTAGCCAAGGCATCCTCCGCAGAGCGGTCTGCGCGAATCAGGTAGCTGTTGAAGCCACAACGCTTGAGGAAGAACAATTGGTCGCGCAACACATCGCCAAACGCACGCAGGTTGTTCTTGTAGTGGTGACGCGTACGTAGCAGGTTACCGATGGAGAAAATGCGGCCATCGGCAAAGCGCTCTACATGCACGGCGATCAATGGCAGGCTGTTGATGTCCTCGATAGAGGCTACGAGGTCTTCAAGCAGTTCGTGTGTATCCAGCCAGATGGCTAATTCGCCAGCAGCATGGCGTGGTGCCAGTTCTGCTTTGCGGGCGATCCATACTGCGAGCGGTACCAGAATCTTGCCTGTGGCAGGGATCTCGGTATTGGTAATTTGTTCTGCGGTATGACTGTTTTCACCAGTCAGCTTGAACAGGACGACCTTGCCGGCTTGTTTTTTGACGACTTCTTCACCTGCGGGCATGGTGACCAGCGTCCATTCATCCTCAACGATGGCGTTGTTCAGGATCAGGTTTGACTTGTTAGGCATGGGCCACTTCCTTTTTCTTCTCGCCATACACATGGGTTTTGAACGGTGCAACACCCAGACGGCGCACCGTATCAATAAAGCGTTCTTCAGGGGTGCGTTCGCGCACGTAAACGTCAATCAGCTTTTGTACCACGCCTGGCATTTCTTCAGCGGCAAACGATGGGCCAAGTACTGTGCCGATGCTGGCATCGTTACCTTGCTTCCCACCCAGGGTAACTTGGTACCACTCGGAGCCGTCTTTATCCACACCCAAGATGCCGATATGCCCGACGTGGTGGTGACCGCAGGCGTTCATGCAGCCCGAAATGTTCAATTCGATGTCACCAATATCATAGAGATAATCAAGATTGTCGAATTGTTGCTGGATAGCTTCGGCAATCGGGATGCTCTTGGCATTGGCCAGTGAGCAAAAGTCGCCACCGGGGCAGCAAATGATGTCGGTCAGCAAGCCGATGTTCGGTGTTGCCAGTCCGGCAGCGCGTGCCTTTTCCCATAATGGGAAGAGGTCGGATAGCTTGACATCGGCGAGGATCAGGTTTTGCTCGTGCGATGGACGTACTTCACCAAAGCTGTATTCATCGGCGAAGTCGGCCGCAATGTGCATCTGCTCGGAAGTAATATCACCTGGAGGGTGCCCATGAGTCTTGAGTGACAATGTCACGGCACGATAGCCAGGTTGCTGGTGGGTATGGGTGTTGCGTTTAACCCAGGCAGCAAAGGCTGGATTGCTTGCCACTGCGCTGTCAAAGCTGGCGTCATGCGCTGGCAGTGTTTCATAAGGCATCTTGGTAAAATATTTACCAACCCGGACGAGCTCTTCTTCTGTGATGGTGTTGGGGCTGTCCTTGATGTATTGCCATTCTTCTTCCACCTGACGGCGGAATTCCTCAATGCCCAGTGCTTTTACCAGAATCTTGATACGTGCCTTGTAGGCATTATCGCGGCGGCCATGTAGGTTATAGACGCGGATGATGGCTTCGCAATAGGTCAATACATGTTGCCATTCCAGGTGCTCGCGCACAACGGAGCCCAGGATAGGGGTACGGCCAAGACCACCGCCCACCCAAACGCGAATGGCCATTTTGTCTTCCTGGTCGCGGTAGAACTCCAGGCCGATATCGTGTGCCTGGATCAATGCGCGATCTTGCTTGGTGCCAGAAACAGCAATCTTGAATTTGCGTGGCAGCAAGGCGAATTCAGGGTGAAAGGTGCTCCATTGACGTGCAATTTCAGCGATGGCACGCGGGTCGACCACTTCATCAGGTGCGACGCCTGCAAATTGATCGGTCGTGATATTGCGGATGCAGTTGCCGGAAGTCTGGATGGCGTGCATTTCAACCGAGGCAAGCTCTTCCAGAATGTTGGGCACATCTTCCAGCTTGGGCCAGTTCAATTGCAGGTTCTGGCGGGTACTGAAGTGACCATAGCCTCGATCATACCGCTTGGCGATATCGCCCAGTTTACGTAATTGCTTGGAAGACAGCATGCCATAGGGCACTGCAATACGCAGCATCGGCGCATGGCGCTGAATGTACAAGCCGTTTTGTAAGCGCAGGGGGCGGAATTCTTCATCGGTCAGCTCGCCAGCAAGGAAGCGGCGAGTTTGATCACGATACTGCCTGACGCGTTCGTCTACGATAGCCTGGTCAATTTCGTCGTATTTATACATGAGTTCACTTTTATGCTAAAACAAATTTCAAACCGATCAGCAGCAGAATCAATGCCAAGATCGGGCGCAATACTTTCTCTGGGATTTTGGCGCTCAAGTGACTGCCAATCCAGATGCCAGGTAGCGAGCCGATCAGCAGGCTGCCAAGCAAGGTAAAATCTACGTGACCGAGTGTCCAATGCCCAATACCGGCAATGGCCGTGAGCGGAATAGCGTGGGCAAGGTCTGTGCCCACCACTTTTAATGTACTCATCTTCGGGTAGAGCAGGAGGATGGCAATCGTGCCAAGTGCCCCTGCGCCAACAGAAGATAATGTCACCAACGCACCTAGTACCATACCGGTCAATATGGTCGCAGCGACTTGCGTCTTGCCTGTAAAGCGTCCTGTGCTCGTGGTGCCTTCTTCCACTTCGCGTTGCTTGTTGCGCATGATAATGCTGCGAATCAACAGGGCGCATGCAGTCAGGATCAGCGCAATGCCAAGCGAATAGGTAATCACACCGGTGATTTCCTTGCCTATTGCCATCAAGTGCTTGATGACATATATCGTGGCTACCGATACTGGCAGGCTACCAGCAGAGAGCAAGCCAACTACTTTCCAGTCGACCGATTTATGCGTGCCGTGGTGCACCCATACACCACCCGTTTTGGTCAGTGCAGCAAATAGCAAATCGGTGCCAACTGCAACTACTGGCTTGAAGCCAAACAGGAATACGAGCAAGGGCGTCATCAATGAGCCACCGCCTACCCCGGTAATGCCAACAAGAAAACCTACGGCAAAGCCGGAGAGAATGTAACCTATGTCCATGAGTTGATTGTTGTTTTTATCTGGGACATCTGGTTGTCCAGTTTAAAAACTATGCCAGAAAAAGCCTTACATTATAACAGGTTAATTCAATATTTTAATAGTATGTTATGCTATGTATATGTGATTTTGTTATAACACTAAGGCTGAACATTACGATGAAAGTACATCAGTTACGGTATATCCGTGAAGTCGCTCGCCAAGGCTTGAGCGTATCTCTTGCCGCTGAGGCCTTGCATACTTCCCAGCCGGGGGTGAGCAAACAAATCCAGTTGTTGGAAGAAGAGCTGAATTTGCAGATATTCAAGCGTAATGGCAAGCGGCTAATTGGTGTGACAGAGCCAGGTAAGATTATATTGCAATTGGCAGAGCGCGTCATGATGGAGATGGATAACATCAAGCGTGTTGGTGATGAGTTTTCCCATGAGGATTCAGGCACCCTGACAATTGCCACTACCCATACCCAGGCGCGTTATCGCTTGCCTGCTGCGGTCAAGGAGTTCATGCAGCGTTATCCCAAGGTCAAGTTGACTATTCATCAGGGAAATCCGACACAGGTTGCAGAGCAAGTGCAAAAAGGGGAGGCGGATATCGGTATTGCTACCGAGTCTATCAGCAGCTATGACGATCTTCTGTGTCTGCCATGTTATCAATGGAATCGCTGCGTAGTTACGCCGCAGGGGCACCCTTTACTGGCAGAACAGCCAGTCACTTTAGAGAAGATCACGCGTTATCCACTGATTACTTATGATTTCGCTTTTACCGGTGGCTCACTGGTCAGCAAGGTATTCGAAAAAGCAGGATTAACCCCGAATGTGGTATTGACGGCGATTGATGCCGATGTGATCAAGACCTATGTCAATCTCGGATTGGGAATTGGATTGCTCGCTAATATGGCTTACGACCCACAACGAGATAGTCATTTGGCAATGCTGGATGTGAGTGATTTATTCCCTCCTAGCACGACCTATATTGGTTTGCGTCGTGATGCCTATTTACGTGGATATTCTTATGCATTTATCGAATTGCTGGCACCCCATTATTCCCGTCAGGCGATAGAGTCTGAGTTAAAGAACAGCGGTTACAATGCATCGTAAGATGTAATCCTTGTGCCTGTGATATGACGTCAACGGCATAAGCATTCAATACTTCCTCTTTTAGAGATTGTGCCCTGAGGCTAAACACTGGATTATTCGAGGCGATATGACACTGACTCCTTTAGCTAAAAGTGCTGATTTTCTTTACCTGTTGCCCAAAATGGCCAATCGCCATGGCTTGATCGCGGGGGCGACCGGGACGGGAAAAACGGTCACTCTGCAGAGCATTGCCGAGAGTTTCTCTCGTATGGGGGTGCCTGTATTCATGGCCGATGTGAAGGGAGATCTTGCTGGCATTAGCCAGGTGGGTGGAGGCAATGCCAGGGTTGATGCCCGGGTGGCCCAGCTGGGTTTGTCAGACTTCAGTGTTAACGCTTGCCCGGTGACGTTCTGGGATGTCTTTGGCAAGCAAGGCCATCCTATCCGCACCACCATTGCCGAAATGGGACCTTTGTTGTTGGGGCGCATGCTCAACCTCAATGAAGTGCAGTCTGGTGTACTGACTGCCGTATTCAAGATTGCAGATGACAATGGCTGGCTGCTGCTAGACCTCAAGGATCTGCGCGCGATGATCCAGCATGCTGCCGAGCATGCAGGGCAGTACAGCGCGCAATACGGCAATATTTCCAGTGCCAGCGTTGGGGCGATTCAACGTGCTTTGCTGCAACTGGAGCATGAAGGGGCGGACCAGTTCTTTGGTGAGCCAGCCTTGAATCTGGATGACATGATGCAGACCGATGCCAGAGGTTGGGGCATGGTCAATATTCTTGCTTCGGATACCCTCTACAATTCTCCACGTGTCTATGCGACATTGTTGCTATGGCTGTTGTCTGAGTTGTTCGAGAAATTACCGGAAGTGGGCGATCTGGAAAAACCCAAGCTTGCCTTCTTTTTTGACGAGGCACACTTGTTATTCAACGATGCACCTAAATCCTTGATGGATAAAATTGAGCAAGTGGTGCGCCTCATCCGTTCCAAGGGCGTAGGCGTGTATTTTGTCAGCCAGAATCCACTTGATATCCCTGATGTGGTGCTGGGGCAATTGGGCAATCGTGTGCAGCATGCATTACGTGCTTTTACACCGCGCGATCAAAAGGCAGTCAAGGCGGCTGCAGAAACCTTCCGTGCAAACCCGACAGTGAAAGTGAGCGAGGTGATCACTGAGCTGGCTGTAGGGGAAGCGCTAGTTTCTTTTCTTGATGATCATGGCCGGCCTGCACCGGTGGAGCGTGCCTTCATTTGCCCACCAGGCAGTCGCATTGGCCCGATCACGGCGGTTGAGCGCGAGAAATTGATCAAGAGCTCCATCATTTATGGGCATTATGAAAACAGCATAGATCGTGAATCAGCGTATGAAATTCTCAAGGGGCGCGCAACGGAAACGCCTGCTGAGCAAGAAGATGCTGACAAAGGTTTTGATTGGGGTGATTTATTTGGCGGTGATGCCGAATCATCCACAAAAGGGAAAAAGCCCGCCAATCGCCAAGGGGTGCTGGAAACTGCAGCCAAGAGCGCTGCACGTGCCATTGGTTCCGAGTTGGGGCGGCAGATATTGCGCGGTGTGCTTGGGTCGATTCTTGGAGGCAAGGGCCGCAAGTGATCGCGGATTAGAGATTAGTTAGGGTAGTAGCGTTGCAGATTATCGTACAGGCAGGTCAAGCCGAGCAAACCATCAATAAGTCCCATTTTGTTGCCATCGCTGAATATTGCGCTGATGAGCGGGCGGTGGGAATGTCATTACGTCGGCTCGCGGCGGCGCATCAAAGTGCACATCACCTTGCATATGCGTTTCGCCTCAAGACACCACAAGGCATCGTTCAACGCTTCAGTGATGCCGGGGAACCATCCGGGACTGCGGGAAAGCCGGTGTTGCAGTTTTTGGAAGGGCGCGACCTGATTAATGTCTGCGTCGGCGTCATCCGCTATTATGGAGGTATTAATCTGGGAACAGGTGGCCTTGCGCGTGCTTATGGAGGCACTGCAAAAATGGCGCTGGATGCTGCAAGCATCGGGCCGTTTATCGAAATGCAGAAAGTGCGCCTGGATTTGGATTACAAGCAGCTGGATACGTTTACTCGCGATGTTGCTCGCATGCAAGGTGAGATATTGGGCAAGGCTTTTGCTGAGTATGTGACCGTGATTGCTGCGGTACCTGCAAGCGAAATTCCATACTTGCAGCAAAAGTATGGCTAGATGTCTTCTTGGCAATTCCCCATAAAAAAAGCCCGATAAACTCGGGCTTTTTTATTACTCAATCACAGTCGCTTGAGTAAAGGTTTTACTGCGCGGGTGCAGGCTCTGCGACAAAAATCTCTACGCGGCGGTTCTTGGCGCGGTTGGCTGCTGTATCGTTGGCCACCAATGGCTCGCGAGAGCCGCGGCCATCAATAGTAAAGCGATTGGCAGCAATACCACGGGCAGTCAGATAATCACGTGTGTTGGCAGCACGGTTGATAGAGAGTGGGTTATTGATGGAATCAGACCCGGTGTTGTCTGTGTGACCAATAATGGTGACCAGTGTACGTGGGTTGTTTTTCAGTGTCGTGGCAAAGCTTTCCAGCACCGGGCGGAAATTAGGCTGGATATCTGCCTTGCCGGACGCGAAAGATACATCGCTAGGGATCGCAAGCTTGAGCTGATTGTCTTCAGTTTGAGAGACTTGCACGCCAGTACCTTGAGTGGCTTCTTCCATCTGTCGCTTTTGTTCTTCCATGCGCTTGGACCATACATTGCCCGCAATGGCACCAGCACCAGCACCGACGGCAGCGCCAATCGCTGCGCCTTTGCCCTTGCCTGCGATAGCACCTACTACAGCGCCTGCACCTGCACCAATTGCAGCGCCTTTTGCGGTACCTTTCTGAGTTTCAGACATATTGGCACAGCCGCTTAATATCAGGGCTGTGACGAGTGCGCTAATGGTCAGTTGAGTTTTCATGATCTTCCTTTATTGTTGGGTAACGCATTAATGCTTTTGTCAGTTTAACTCAGCATAAGTTCGCTATTTCAGTGATTAACATTTGTTGATATTTGATTGGAAAAATGAAAAAAGCCCGTCCAGGCAGGCACGGGCTTTTTTATCTGGTGTGATGCAATGAAGCTTATTTGAACACCAGGATTTCACCCTTGCCATCATTGGCAATATCGCCAGCATAACGCTGTACGCGGTTTTTGCTGATGCTGGCAAATTTGCTTGGCAAATTGCGGAATGACTTAAACATCAAGCTGAGGTAAGGCAAGGTGTGAGTGCCACAGTCTTGCAAGGTGGCATGTAGTTGAGGCTCTTGCGTGAGCAGCAACGTGCCACGGCGCATGCCGTAACCGACATATTCACCGACACTGCCCAGCACACCAATGGTACCAGCCAGCATGCGAGAGGCGAGGTAGCTCCCTGCATTGCCTTCAATCAAGATGATGCCGCGACGCATCTGGTCGCCCGCGCGCTCACCTACATTGCCGCTAATCAGTACGACGCCACCTTTCATGCCCTTGCGGTCACCTGGCAATGCTGCGGCAAGGAAGTCTCCGGCGTTGCCCTTAATCTCGATGAGACCACCTGCCAGACCACTTGCGGCAAAAGCATCAGCGTTGCCATTGAGCACAATATGACCATTACGCATTTGCAAGCCAAGATACGAGCCAGCGCTACCATTGATTGTGATACGGCCTGATTTCATCTGGCTACCGATAAAGTCCAGTTTGCCATTGGCATTATTGAAGACGATCTCTGCGGCATCGTCTCCGGCAATATCGAACAGGCTATCAACGCGTAACTTTTGGCGGCCGCTATCAAGCAGCAGGCTGCCAATATCCGCCAGACTTTTGCCTGCCAGGTTGTCAGGCGTGAGTGGGGATAAATCTACGCGTTGTTGCAGGGTGGTGTTGAGTGTGAAGGTCAAAGCGCTCATGCCATGATCTCCCTTAGCTTGAAGTGATAAGGACCGAGTTTTCCACCATAGTTGCCTGCGGAAATACGCTTGATGCCGTTCTTGGCACCGAGTTCGCAGGCTGCTGCAATGCCTGCGCGCATAGCAACGCGGATATCGGGGTCGGTGAGGCCATCAATGACGATTTCCATCACGGATTCAATCTCGGGCGAAAGCTCGGTTTTAGTGATGCCCTTGAGTGTGGGGCAGAACGCATCGTTGGTCGACGCGATCAATGCCTTGTACTTGGAGCCGACCTTAGAGCCGGAGCGCACAACGCCACCGGGGAATGGCATGATGACATTGGGCACCTTGCTCATCGCGTCGATGGCGGCTTCGCAGGCTGCCAGGGCTTGTGGTTGAGATTCTGCGAGGATCAGGAAGTTGCCGCCGCCCACGGAACGGATCATGCCCGTGCTTTCTTCAGTGAGGAATTCGCCGTCCATCACCGGCACGCGCCAGTAGCGCTTGCCGTTGAACTGCTTGGATATCTGGAATCCATCACCAAAGAAACGCAGGTTCTTGCCGAGGTTGATTTTGGTGATTTCCTCGTAGCCATCATTGATGCCGGAGAATGCCGCAGCAGTAGGGCAAGTTAATACGCATTGCCCCATGCGGGTTTCCAGTTGCTTGATCAACACTGCGCTGCTCATGGCAAACATGAGGATGGATACGCCAGGGCGGCCATCCGGAGTTTCATCCTCGGTGAGCTCACGTTCAATGCCAGCTTCTACGCCGCAGGCAATCACCGAAGTGGCAAAGCCGGTCATGGCGCGTGCAGCGTTGTAGGCCCAGCGCAGGTTCTGCGCGGTGATGATGACACGGGTGCCGCGCATGCCAAAGGCTTCGGCAAAGGTGTCGTCTATGGTGACGCCGTTAATAATCATTATGCTGTTTTCTCCCTGCGACCCTTGGCTTCCTGAACAATGACCTTGCCACGACCACCGTCTTCAAGCTCGGCGGCGTTGACCTTGTAATTTTCCATGTTCATGGTGTGATAGCGGTCGAAATATTGCTTGAGATCCTTCTCTATGCTGCGGTCAAAGTCAGGCTTGACTGTATGCGTGCTGCCCCAGGTTACCTTGACCACTTGGCCGTCCCTGACTACCAGCTCGCCGTCCTTGAATACATAATCAGGTTTGGCAAACATCGCTTCACGGTCTGGATTGTCGGTATATACGGTGATGTCAGCAGCACCTCCAACGCCGAGATGTCCACGGTCATGCAGGCCGACCAGCTTGGCTGCACCAGCACGTGTCATGATGGCGATCTCGTAGAGGCTGTATTCGCGCTCGATAGACGTCAGCGTGCTCATGGCCTGGGCATCCAGGTTGAGCTTGGTGAACATGTCGTTGCGGAAGCTCTTATCCATCAGCAAGCGGATCAGGTGCGGGTAGCTGGTGAACGGTGCGCCATTCGGGTGATCGGTGGTGAGGAAGATGCGCCATGGGTCTTCAGTCAATAAGAAGATTTCCAGGCCAATCGCCCATTGCAGCGCATTGACGAAATTCTTGTCTTTGTACTTGAATGGCACGACGCCGCATCCGGAGTCACACTCAATATCCATCAGCACTGATTTGTTGGGCGACGCGTGGCCGGAATTGGCGTATTGACGCATATTATCGCCAGAAGCGGTGACGGTTTGGCCGAACAAAATCTGGCCTACGTCGGCAGAAACATTCTTGTGCTTATTGAGTGCTTCTGCAATCGCTGCTGCTCCAGAAGAGAACTTGCGGTCGCCCTCGGTGCCGTAGCTGTGAAACTGGATATGCGTGAGGTGAACCGGGTAGCCTTCCACTGCGCCCATGGTCTTGAGTGTGGTGTCAACATTGCCTGGTACGCCCAGATTGTTGCCGTGCACATGCAGCGGGTGGGCAATGCCGAGTTCATACACTGCGCGAGTCAGGGATTGCAGCACCTCGCGTGGTGTCACCTGGTAATGCACATTCTGTTCGTCTAGGTTCAATGCGCGCTGGTTAAACTTGAAGGCATTGATGCCACCAGGGTTAACCACTTTAATGCCGATGGCTTGGGTTGCATGCAATATCCACGCAACGTAGTCATTGATGGCATTCTGGTCTTTCTTGGCGGCCAGCATACGCAAGAAGTAGTCATCGCTACCCAGCATGGCATAACCACCACGGTCCAGGATGGGGATGTCGCACATCTCCAGGTGGGATTGGCGAGCGTTGACCGGGGAGAGTGCAGGCTCAAAACCTGCGGTGTATCCCATCTCAGCATAGCGATAGCCGGTATTCAGCGTGGAAGGAGCGGCATGGCCACAGCCTGCACGACAGGCATCGCTATGACTAGTGGCAGAGCTGCGGTGATCTTCAGGCAGCATGAGGCGGGCGATGTTGACCTTGCCACCACCGATGTGGGTGTGCATGTCTATGGCACCTGCCATGACAACCTTGCCGCGCAGGTCGTATTCTTGGTCTATGGATTCATTGTCGCGAGGGCGATCAATGATGCGGCCATCACGGACATAAATATCCATGACTTTGCCGTCAATCTGGTGGGCTGGATCGTAGACCCGGCCACCTGTCAGTTTAATCAGCATGTTTCTGGTTCCTTGACTTGCTTAAGCAGCCTTGAGTGCAGACTCTATGGAAGAGAGCACATCGGCGAGTGTGGGCAGGCTGGTGTCGCGCAATTTGCGCAACGGCAATGTGACCGAGCTATCGCTGCGGAATTGCGCACCATTGGCTTCCAGCCCGGGAATCGCGATCGGGATGAAGACATCCGGGGACTGCTTGAATTGCATGCCAGGATGACCAATGACAATTGTGGGGCCGTTGCTCTGGGGCGGCAGGCGCTCGGGATTGAAGCTGTTGATCCAGACCAGGATATCGGTTTCGCCTTCCGCCAATAAGCGGGAGGTATCGTAATGATATGGATCGTAGTCGGGATAGCCGCGGCGATAGGAATTGCGGAAAGGATAACCACTGATCCAGGTGCTGACGTTATATGCCGTGACATCGCCATCATTACCACTGAGTGGCAAGCCTGCGCTACGGGTAGTCTTATTCAGCTCCTGTACGATGCCGACGATATTCTGGATAGAGAGTTCAGCATGTGGGAAATCTAGTGCGCTACCTGTCCATGCCACAACGCTATATTTTGCTGCCTTGAGGCGCTCTGCCAGTTTCTCCAGTGACTGACGTGAAACTCCGGCGATGTTGTCAGCCTTGAGCGGCTTGCCAGCCACGATGGCGCGCAATGCCGCGAGCACTTCAGGTACTTTATCCAAGTCACAGGGCAAAACATTGGGTTGTTTACCCGTAGGGGAAACGCCTGGAACCGTATTCAGGTTGCGGCCACCTAGGTAAACAATGTCACGTTCAGCCGTATTCTCGGTGAACATGGCTTCCTTGTTCCAGATCATGCGCTCAAAAAAACGTGGGAAATAGCTGACGATATCGGTGCCAACCACCAATAATAGATCTACCCGATTCTTGACTTCGCTGAGGGTGGTGACATACCAACCGGAGTTTTGCATCACCAAGATGTTCTTCATGGAACTCTTGGAATTCATGTGATCGATGGTCGAGCCTGTGCTTTCGGCAAGATTCATAACGGCACGCATGCCGTATACATCAGTGGCAAGGCCGCTTAGCAGCGGATGCTTGGCATCACGAAACAGTTCAGTTGCTTTCTTGATTGCAGCTTCTAGTGTCGTGGCTTGTCCATTGATGGTTGGTGATGCGTCAGCATAGGTGCTCTCGAAAAAGGCCTTGCTTTTGGGACAGTCTGGAGATTCAAGGGAAAGGGTGCCTGCGCTATCGCGATTGAGCCGAAGGTCGTCGCTTAGTAGCCCGTCGGCAGGATAGGGCACGGCTTCCAGCGAGGCTGCTGGAAAATGGGTTGATTGCGTCATGTTCTCCATCCGAAAACTGGTTAGTTCCTCAAGGATCATGCCTTGATCAGGCATGGTGCAAACCGGTGACACCGATTGCTATCGTACAAGCCTGTTGTGCTTGGCTTAGGGATTATACTCCGTGATTCTGCCTGAAAACAGCTTGAAAGCACGTTAACAGCTACTTTAGATACAGCTGATTTCATTGTGCTTCAAATCAGGAAATTCTTAGTCCGCACTTTTTAAACTTAAGCGGGCTGGGCTACAATGGCGGATTATTGGCATCACAAGTGCCGGTTTCTCGCAAGCTGAAGGAATTTATTATCAATAAGCAGGGCGTCAGTGTTGTTACCACGGCACGGTTGCATATGGGGTTTTTTGATCTCAACGGTAATTTGGGCCGCAAGTTCGGTAGTATCGGTGTGTCGTTGGACAAACCTGCCACTTCCTTGCAGGTATTTGCTGCAGAGGCTATTTCTGTTGAGGGCCCCAGTGCTGAGCGTGGCTTGAAAATTGCTCAGGCGATTGCACAGTCACTTGATATCTCTCATGGATTTCATATCCGCATTCAAACTGCCATTCCAGAGCATGCAGGCCTGGGGTCCGGTACACAAATGTCATTAGCCGTTGGCTCGGCAATCAATCAGCTATTCAATCTCGGCTTAAGTCTGCGAGATATTGCCGTGCTGACATCTCGTGGTGCGAGATCGGGCATAGGGCTAGGGACTTTTGCGCAAGGTGGGGTCATTGTTGACGGCGGTCGTGGCGAGGGTACGGATGTGCCTCCTATCATTGCGCGATCAGAATTTCCTCCAGAGTGGCGCATTATCCTGATGTTTGATCGTAGCCATACCGGTGTGCATGGCGCAGAGGAGTTGGAGGCTTTCCGCAGGTTGCCAGAGTTCCCTGCCGATAGTGCGGCTATCTTGTGCCGCCATTTGCTGATGCAGGCTTTGCCAGCTTTGGCGGAGCATGATTTACCGGCTTTTGGACAGGCAATCCGCGAGTTGCAGTGGCGTACTGGCGATCATTTTGCACCAGCGCAGGGGGGGCGTTATGCCAGCCCTGCAATTTCAAAGATTCTGGGCCAACTTGAGGCCGATGGGGTGGATTGCCTAGGTCAAAGCTCATGGGGACCTACAGGTTTTGCTATCTGTGCCGATGAAACAGATGCACGAGCACTGCTGGACGCGCTAGAATCCCGATATTCCCATTTTCCACAAGTGGAATTTGTCTTGTGTCAGGGGATTAATTCTGGTGCGCAGATCAGTACCTGCTCAGTGGAATAGTCTTGAAGATTTTATGAAACGATGGCGGTTGCCATTATTTATTCAACGTGAAGCACCGCATTAAATGAGGGCAAGCGAAATGGAAGGGACCAAATTGGAAAAGCCTTATGTATTACACTTTATTACGCCATCAAAGAACGCGAGTCCTTTTGATGTCAACATGGCATACGATGCAGGTTACGATGCCATTGCACAATATACCAATGTGCAATTGAGCGAAGTGACTGGCCTGGTACAAGATGCCATTTTCTCTCGCGGTCCTCGCGGCGTATGGCGTACTGGCATGCTGATCGGTGGTCGTGATGTTGATTTGGCCATGGATATGCTGGAAACAGCCAAGAAGTCCATGGTGCCTCCATTCGAGATTTCCGTGTTTGCCGATCCATCCGGCGCTTTCACTACTTCTGCTGCCATGATGGCCCGCGTTGAGCAACTGCTGATTAAGAATTTTGGTGGCACGCTTGAAGGCCGTAAGGTTAGCGTCTTTGGTGCTACCGGTCCTGTAGGTGGCTGTACTGCCGTGATTGCATCCAAATACGGTGCGACTGTGCAGATGGTGGCACACAAGACCATGGCAGATGTTGAAGAAAAGGCTGCAGCATACAACAAGCGTTATGGCACCAATATTGTCTGCGTGGACGGTAGCAGCGATGAGCTGAAGACCCAGATTTTGGCAAGCACCGACATCGCGCTTTGCTGTGCAGCAGCTGGTGTTCGCGTGTTGACTATTGAGCAAATGAAAAGCTCCAAGACATTAAAAGTTGTCGCTGACGTGAATGCCGTACCACCGACAGGTGCTGAAGGTGTGGGCGTGATGGCTGATGGCGTATTGATCGAAGGTACCGAGATTTATGGTGTAGGTGCATTGGCGATTGGTAACATCAAGTACCAAACGCAACAACGCCTGTTCAAGCGTATGCTTGAAGGTCAAAGCCATGTTTACATCGACTTCATGACCGCTTTTGAATTGGCACGTAAAGAGCTCGTGTAATTCAACTGAATCATAAAATTGCAATCGTGGCGGCGAATGTCCGCCCTTATGTTGTTGCAGCGTCGGCAGCAGGATATCAAGTCCTGGCTGCCGATGTTTTTGGTGACGAAAATACGTTGCAAGCCAGTGCCAAGCATCTTGTGCTGGATTATGGCAAGCAGGGCTTTGTGCCAGATGCAATATTGCACTGCCTTTTGCCTGCAATGCGTGAGTTCGGCGCCCAAGATTTGCTGTATGGCAGCGGTTTCGAGTCTCAGCCTACCTTACTTGCGCAAATCGCTTCGCAAGTTAATTTGATTGGCAATGCTTCAGAGGTTGTGGTTGCTAGCAAAAACGCCCCTGTTTTTTTCCAGCGATGCCGTCAATATGACATCCCTGTGCCAGATACCTGTGTTGACCCCTCGGCTATTCCACCAAATGACTTGTCTCGCTGGATATGCAAGCGCCAGGGGGGCTGTGGTGGTATGCATATTCAGCACGTGGATTTATCAGTGCGTGATGACGATGTCTATTTCCAGCGAATTGTCGATGGTGTCCCAGTTTCGTTGCTGTTCATGGCTCACGAGTCGGGTGTCTCTGTACTAGGCTTTCAGAGGCAAGTGGTATCTCCGACCAATCAACTGCCGTATCGTTACGGTGGCCTAGCAGGGCCGTTAGTGTTGCCTGATAGCATCAAGCAGGGCCTGATACAGGCTGCGCGCGATTTATCTGCGACATTGGGCTTGCGTGGCTTGAACAGTCTGGATGTGATGGTGCAGGGCGAACAGTTTTGGGTGTTGGAGGTGAATCCGCGCCTGAGTGCAAGCCTGGGCTTGTATCCTGTTGCCTGGCAAGCAGAATGGCTGGCGGCGCATATATCAGGAAAGCCTTTAATTTCTCACCCAATAGCGCTAATCCAAGCAGCGGCGAATCTGGTATTCTACGCTCCTTTCGATATACGCATTCCGCAGCATTTTCCATGGCCTGAATGGGTAGTGGACAAGCCTTTGGCGCATACCCTGATCGCACGCGATATGCCGCTTTGTAGTGTTCAAGCCGAGGCTGGTGATGTGGATGCGGCAGAAGCGCTTGCAAAAACACGTATGACATTATTGAGCGCTATGCTCAAGCCATATACAACCATTGATATAGATAAATTAGGAGAATCTCATGTCCGAGGCTGCGATTGATACCAGTTACTGGCCTAGCGTTAATCAGCTTACCAATCCGTTGGTTAAATATCTGGTCGATAATGCCAAGACCTTGCGCCTGCTGGTAGAGAAATTGCCAAGTGGAGCTACTGTCATTGATGCGGGCATCAATGCTGAGGGTGGTCTGGAAGCGGGGCGATTGATTGCCGAAATCTGCATGGGTGGTTTGGGTCATGTCAATCTGCAATCTTCCAACACATTCCCGCACTGGCCGTGGGCACTATCCGTGCATTCCAATAATCCAGTGCTGTCTTGCCTGGGTAGCCAATATGCTGGTTGGAGCCTGTCTCATGAGAAGTTTTTCTCTTTAGGCTCTGGGCCTGGTCGTGCGCTGGCTGGCCGTGAAGAGCTTTATAAAGAGCTGGGTTACAAAGACAGTGCTGATGCTGCCGTGCTTGTGCTGGAAAGCGACAAGGTACCTCCGCAGGAAGTGGTGGAAAAGGTGGCGCGTGATACTGGTGTCAAGGCAGAAAACCTGACTTTTATCCTGACGCCTACACGTAGCCTCGCTGGTACTGTGCAGATTGTGGCGCGTGTGCTGGAAGTTGCCTTGCACAAAATCCATACCTTGCATTTCCCATTGGAGAATGTGGTTGACGGTATGGCGAGTGCGCCATTGCCACCGCCAGCACCGGATTTCCTGATCGGCATGGGACGTACCAACGATGCGATCCTGTTTGGTGGTCATGCGCATATCTTCGTTAAGGGCAGCGATGAAGCGGCGGCCAAGCTGGCTAAGGAGTTGCCAAGCAGCGCTTCCCGTGATTATGGTCGCCCCTTTGCTGAAGTGTTCAAGGCCGTCAATATGGACTTCTACAAGATTGACCCGATGTTGTTCAGTCCTGCTGCAGTGACCGTGACTGCGGTTGAGTCGGGCAAGAGCTTCACTGGTGGTAAGCTGGATGCGGCCTTGTTGGATCAGTCATTTGGTTATAGTGCATAGTGAATCAACGCATTCCGGTTTTTACCGACGATCCCGGATGGCATGGCAAGCGCCTCAAGGAGGCGTTTGCTGCGCGTGGATATGAAGCGGTATTTGTTTCACTGAAAGAGTGCACATTGAATCTGGTGGGCAATGGTTTGCCGCCAGTGTTGATTCCAGGGTTTGAGCGTGAGTTGCCCAAAGGCGTCTTTGTGCGAGGAGTGCCTGGCGGCACGTTGCAGCGTGTGATTGCGCGGCTGGATATCCTGCATGCACTCAAGTTGCTTGGCGTGGTGGTGTATAACGACGGGTATGCGGTCGAGCGCACTGTTGATAAAGCCATGACCAGTTTTCTGCTACACCTAAACCATGTGCCTACGCCGCAAACCTGGGTCTGCGAGTCGCGCTACCAGGCCCAGGAAATCTATCTGCGGGAAACCATGGCAGGGCGCCCATTGGTGCTCAAGCCTTTATTCGGCTCGCAGGGTCAGGGTATACGCAAGCTTACGCATGAAACTCCATTCCCTATCCCCATGGAGCAGTATGTAGATGGCCTTTATTATCTACAGAGCTATATTGATAGCGGCGAAGGGGCCTGGCATGACCATCGCGTGTTTGTGATCAAGGGGCAGGCGGTAGCTGCCATGATTCGCCATGGTAGCCATTGGGTAAATAATGTGGCCCAAGGTGGACGTTGTGAGGCGATTGAGGCACAGGGTGAGCTGGCACAATTGGCCGAGGCTGCTGCCAGGGCGGTCAATGTCGATTATTGTGGTGTGGATGTAATTCGTGATGGTGACGGTAAGCTTTATGTGCTGGAGGTCAACAGCATTCCAGCCTGGAAAGGATTGCAGGGCGCTACCGGCGTAGATATTGGGCAGCTGCTTGTTGATGATTTTCTGTCGTACATGCATACACAGCCAGCTTTGACGGTTGTTTCATGATGCATCAACGTATTGCTGAAGCGTTTCGTGTGGCTTGCATGGCGGAACTGAGCAGCCTTAAGCCTGGCAATGTACATATTTTTGCCGATGGTCATGGCATGGTTGTGCAGGAGTTCATCCATAGTGCCGATGCTGTGGCTGGTGTGATTGCGCAGCCTGGTTTATCGGTAGGTCAGCGGATATTGGCCTCTGTCGAGGCAACCTGGAAAGTGGTGGATTGCAATACCAATCTTGGCATTGTTCTGCTGTCTGCCCCCTTGATTCATGCGGCTTTATCCAATACGGCCACAGGCTCGCTACGCGAGAAATTGCAGCTTGTATTGGCCGAGTTGGATGTTGATGACGCTACGCTTGCTTTCAAGGCGATAGCCCGTGCTGCTCCCGGAGGTTTGGGTGATGCTGATGTACATGATGTGCATGAGGCACCCACGATCAGCTTGCTTGTTGCCATGCAGGCTGCTGCTGAGCGTGACCGTATTGCCTGGCAGTATGCGCACGGCTTCGAGGATGTTTTTGGCGTAGGTGTTGAGTCTTATACGCAGGCGCTGAACAAGTGGGAAAATCCGGCTTGGGCAACGACGGTGCTTTATCTGACATTGCTGAGCGAGTTTCCAGATAGCCATATCCAGCGGAAATATGATCAAGTACGTGCAGAAGAGGTCAGCCGTCAGGCTGCTGCGCATCTTCATGCTTTGCTTTCCCATGAAAACCCCAAGCTGTATCAGCGCACATTGCTGCAGTTTGACGCAGAGCTGAAGGCGCAAAAGCTTAACCCGGGAACCAGTGCCGATCTGACGGTGGCCACCTTGCTGGCCTATACTTTGTCACAAAGTGATGCTCTATAGTTATACCCGAATTTCAGTTATACTAGCCCGATTCCCTGGGAGGGGTCTCGGGCCTATTCGTGGCCTGAACAGCCTCCAAGCTGGGCAAGCAAATTTTCAAGCGTAATATTTCTGTATTTTCTCAAGGAGGAGCAATATGGCTAATTTATTCGATCAACTTAAGGAATTCACCACGATCGTGGCTGACACCGGTGACGTGGAAGCGATCAAGAGCGTTAAGCCCTACGATGCAACCACCAACCCATCCCTGTTGCTGAAGGCAAGCACACTGCCACAATACGCTCCGCTGATCGACGAAGCGATTGCTTATGCCAAGTCCCAAAGCGGTGACAAGGCACAACAAATCGAAGATGCTGCTGACAAGCTGGCTGTGCTGATTGGCCAAGAGATTCTCAAGCACATCCCAGGCAAGATTTCCACTGAAGTGGATGCGCGTCTGTCCTTTGATACCGATGCTATGGTGCAAAAGGGTCGCAAGCTCATCAAGCTGTACGCTGATGCTGGCATTTCCAAGGACCGCGTGCTGATCAAACTGGCTTCCACATGGGAAGGCATCAAGGCTGGTGAAATCCTTGAAAAGGAAGGCATCAACTGCAACCTGACACTCTTGTTTAGCTTCGCTCAAGCACGTGCATGTGCTGAAGCTGGTGTATTCCTGATCTCCCCATTCGTTGGTCGTATCCTCGATTGGTACAAAGCCAAGACTGGTGAAAACTACACTTCTGAAACTGATCCAGGCGTGTTGTCTGTTCGCAAGATCTACGCTTACTACAAGGAGCACGGTTACAAGACCGTCGTGATGGGCGCTTCCTTCCGTAACACTGGTGAAATTACTGCACTTGCTGGTTGTGACCGTCTGACAGTTTCTCCTAACCTGCTGGAAGAGCTGAAGGCTACCGAAGGTAACCTGCCACGCGTACTGGTGGACAATGGTGCAACCAAGCAACGTCCTGCTCTGTTGACAGAGAAGGAATTCCGTTTTGATCAGAACGAAGATGCGATGGCAACAGAAAAGTTGGCTGAAGGCATCCGTGGTTTCGTGGTTGACCAGAACAAGCTGGAAAAGGCATTGGCTGAAAAGCTGTAATCGTTTCAATCGCCTAGATGCCAGCGCCTCATTGGCGTTGACATCCGGCGCGCTTGGCGATTACCATTGCCGTTCCGCTTTTGTATAAAAAGTAGTTTTGATTTTTAGTAGTACTCAATTTGTAACCCTTTTGGAGGAAGTATCGTGGCATTGACACAAATGGCATTAGATTCACTGGATTTCGACGCAACTGTTGCGCTGGCTGAAAAGGTAGCTCCACACGTTGACATTCTTGAAATCGGTACACCATGCATCAAGCACAACGGTATCAAGTTGCTGGAAACTCTGCGCGCAAAGTTCCCTAACAACAAGATCCTGGTTGACCTGAAGACTATGGATGCTGGCTTCTACGAAGCTGAGCCTTTCTACAAGGCTGGTGCTGATATCACTACCGTTCTGGGCGTAGCTGATCTGGGTACAATCAAAGGCGTAATCGACGCTGCTAACAAGTACGGCAAGAAGGCACAGATCGACCTGATCAATGTTGGTGACAAGGCTGCTCGTACTAAGGAAGTTGCTAAGCTGGGCGCGCACATCATCGGCGTTCACACTGGTCTGGACCAACAAGCTGCTGGTCAAACTCCTTTTGCTGACCTGGCAACTGTAACTGGCCTGAACCTGGGTCTGGAAGTTTCCGTAGCTGGTGGTGTTAAGCCTGCTACTGTTGCACAAGTTAAAGACGCTGGTGCTACCATCATCGTTGCTGGCGCTGCTATCTACGGTGCTGCTGACCCAGCTGCTGCTGCTGCTGAAATCACTGGCCTGGCTAAGTAATTTTTCGCTTAAGCTAAGCTAAAAAAATCCACCATACGTAGCTCGTAAGAGCTAAGTTGGTGGATTTTTTGTTATGGTCTTTTAGAATTTCATCATCGTTTATTTAAGGTGAATGCTATGAACAAATATCAAGAGCTCGTGGTCAGCAAGCTGACCAATGTTATCAATAACACTGCTGAAGGCTATGACGACAAGATTTTGAGTCTAGTCGATGCAGCCGGCCGTACATTTATCGGTGGTGCTGGCCGTTCCTTGCTGGTTTCCCGTTTCTTTGCAATGCGCTTGGTGCATGCAGGTTACCAAGTTAGCATGGTCGGTGAAGTTGTTACTCCAAGTATCCAAGCTGGTGATCTTTTCATTGTGATCTCTGGCTCTGGCAGCACAGAAACCCTGATGCCTTTGGTTAAGAAGGCAAAGAGCCAAGGTGCCAAGATTATCGTTATTTCCATGAAGGCTCAGTCCCCAATGGCTGAATTGGCTGATCTGGTTGTGCCAGTTGGTGGCAACGATGCCAATGCATTTGACAAGACTCATGGTATGCCTATGGGTACTATTTTCGAGTTGTCCACCCTGTGGTTCCTCGAAGCGACTATTGCCAAGCTGGTAGATCAAAAAGGTCTGACAGAAGAAGGTATGCGCGCGATTCATGCGAACCTCGAGTAATTTTCACTCTTGGTGAATGAAAACCCGGATGTGCCTGAGGCCTCCGGGTTTTTTGTTGTTTATTTTTCAATCCTGTGTGAACTTATTTTTAAAGTATTACACTAACTCGCCGTTACCTTTCTATCATCGTCGGAATTGCAGCTGTGCTAATGCGACGGGTGGAGGTCGTTGTTGAATTTGTATGGAAGCAAATTATTATCGTGCGGATTCACATAGTTTTCATAAACTATGTATAATATTTGCAAATTTTCAGGCTTGACGTTAAACAGACGTAAGGCAGTTAGATGGCATAGCTAACCCAGCAATGTCGACGTGTTTCTACGGAAACTTTATATTGGAGAATGAAATGGCAGTTATTGATCGCGTTTTAGTAGGTGAAGCTCTTGTTATTGACAATCGTCCTGACGGCAGCGGCCTCGACCTGCTGAACGTAGCTCACATCGATCTGATTATTGGACCACGCGGTAGCGCTGCAGAAGATGCTTTCTGCCGTACCTTGACCGACCAAAAGGAAGGCGTAAACGGCCTGTTGGCTATCGTGGCTCCTAACCTGATGGTGAAGCCTGCTACTGTGATGTTCAACAAAGTAACTATCAAGAACGGTAAGCAAGCTGTTCAGATGTTTGGCCCAGCACAACGCGGTATCGCGATGGCTGTGATGGATTGTGTTGCTGATGGCACCATCCCACAAGAAGAAGCTGATGACGTATTCATCTCCGTAGGTGTATTCATCGACAGCCGTGCTGACATCGATGAGCGTATCCAAGAGTGGAACTACCAAGCAACTAAGCAAGCGATCAAGAACGCTGTTGCACGTGAGCCTAAGGTAGCTGATGTACTGAAGAGCTACAAGGAATCTGCTCACCCATTCCAAGCTAAGTAATCATTTAGATTGGAAGATCCGGTATCGCCATCATGATGCCGGACACCAGATAAAAGCCCTGATATTGCTATCAGGGCTTTTTGTTTTATAGGCTTCCCAGTGAATGCAAGCTTGCGGTATCTAAATCTCCTTGATGCAGGGCACTGGCAACAAGGCTGCCTTTTATGCCTAGTTGATTCAGCAACTGTAGGTCGGCTAGGTGGCGAGTACCGCCAGCAGCATAGAGTTGGTGATTTGGAGCGCGGGCGCGCAATTCTTTTAATCGATCAATATCCGGGCCATTATTGCTGCCGACTTGTGGCAGGCTCATGATGATGACCTCTTGTGGCCATAAGCTAGCATTTTCTAGCAACTCCTCTGGGCCTTGGTAGCCAGCGAAGGTAAAGTCTAGTGACAGAATATGGCGGTTCGCACAGGCCAGCGAAAGTTGATGCCAAATGTTGATGTCAGGAATACTTTCGGTCCCTAATACCGGGCGTATGCGTTCATGTTGCCAGAGTTCGATATCTGTCATTGAGTGAGTCCCGGCGTCAATCCATATTTCCAGGCTCGGGTGTGCATCCAGTAAAGCGCCAACGAGGGGGCGATGATGTCCGCGCTGTTGTATGGCATCCAGATCAGCAATGTAGAGGCTAGGGAATGGGTATAATCCAAGCAGGGCATCCACAATGTCTGAGACTGTACTGCCCTGGCACAAGCTGGATAGAATCGGCTGGTAATGTGCACGATTGCCTTTGCGGGCGTGAACGACGACGCCATTCATCAGATCAACCACAGGTATAACTTGCACAAATACTCCTTTTTACTCGACACGATTACCGGCTTCTATGCGTATTCTGGTGTGTGAATACCTGACGGCAGGGGGATTATACCGTGAGCCTATTCCCCCAATGTTGGTGAAAGAGGCCGTCCTGATGCGTGATGCGATGCTGGATGCCATGCGCCACATGCCTGGGGTACGGATATTCACGATACATGATGACCGTGTGCCATCTCCAGGGCATGTAGATTCGTGCCATGTATTGCAGGGTGACGATATGCCTTGGCAGGTGTGGACATCACTCATGGCAGAGGTCGATCTCATCTGGTTGGTCGCCCCGGAAAGTGCTGGCGTGTTATTGCAGATGACGGCACTAGTAGAGTCATCTGGAAAAATATTGCTTTCTAGTGCTTCATCAGCAGTTGAAGTGACCAGCAGCAAGTGGCAAACCTTCCAGCACTTGCATCGGGCTGGTATGGCCGTGGTAGAAACAACGCGTGCACCTGCTTACCCTGCAGTGACACAGGGCTGGGTGGTTAAGCCTGACGATGGCGTGAGTTGTGATGGCGCACGTTATTTCCATGAGGTTGCTGCGTTAGAGAGCTGGTTAAGCGATATGCCAGCGGATTACGTCATCCAGCCTTATGTGGAAGGGCAAGCAGCCAGCCTGACCATGCTTTGTCGCGACGGAAAATCATGGCTCCTTGCGTGTAATCAACAGGTGGTTGAGTTCGATCAAGGCGAGATTGCATATTGTGGTGGAGTAGTGAATGGCTTGATTGGGTACTGGCAAGAATTTGACGGGATTGCGCAGCAGGTGGCTGCTGCTATTCCTGGATTGTTTGGTTATGTCGGGGTAGACCTGATCGTTGGTCTTGATGGTCGATTGCATGTGCTGGAGGTGAATCCTCGCCTGACGACTTCTTTTGCCGGATTGCAAGCGGCAATGGCCTATAACCCGGCGCGGCTGTTGCTGGACTTGCTTTATAATACAGACTTTACGCTGCCCGCCGAGTTGCAGCGCAACCGAATTGAAATCAATCTGAATGACTGAAACAACCCCGTCAGCCCAACAATATCTTGGTTGGGACATAGGTGGTGCCAATCTGAAAGCGGCATTAGTGCGCGCAGATGGTGTTGCCGTCAAGGTAGTGCAGGTGCCTTGCCCATTATGGCAAGGGCTTGAGCAGCTGGATGCGGCGCTGGATGCAGCACTTGCGCAGTTGAATGTATCGCAGGGTGTACGCCATAGCGTGACCATGACGGGTGAACTGGCCGATATTTTCCCTGATCGCCCAACGGGTGTATGGCAGATCGCCACACGCGTACATGCCAAGTTGAGTGGAGATGTATGGTTTTTTGCCGGTGCTGATGGTTTCGTCCCGTTGGCGCAGGTGCAGGCTCACAGTCATGTGATTGCATCAGCCAATTGGCTGGCCAGTGCGGCCTTTGTTGCCCGAAGGTTGAAGCAGGGCCTGTTTGTCGATATTGGTAGCACCACAGCCGATTTTGTCTTGTTGCAGGATGCGCAGCCAGCCAACTTGGGGACAACGGATGCCGAACGCATGCAGCAAGAAGAGTTAGTTTACACCGGCGTGGTGCGTACATCACTCATGGCATTGGCTTCCCGGGTGCCTTTCGCCGGGCAATGGCACAATCTTGCGGCAGAGCATTTTGCCACCACAGCCGATGTCTATCGTTTGCTAGGGGAGCTTGACCCGCAGGAAGACATGGCTGCAACTGCCGATGGTGCAGGGAAAAGTGTGGAAGAGACCAGCAGGCGTCTGGCACGCATGGTGGGATGGGATGCTGGTGATGCCGATAGAGCTGCTTGGATCCATCTGGCGCAGGCATTCAAGCAGCAGCAGCTGGACTTGCTGCGCCATGCGACTTTGCGCAATCTGTCACGTAACCTGATTCGGCCAGGCACACCATTTATTGGCGCAGGTGCTGGTACTTTCCTAGTGCGCGAGCTGGCCCAGCAATTGGGCCATGAGTTTATTGCTGCGAGTTCATTGATAAAAGCCGAGTCTGATCAAGTGAGAAATTGGGCCGGGGTTTGCCTGCCTGCTTATGCAGTGGCTAACCTGGGTATTCCTGCGACGGGTGGGGAGGCGTGATGCTTAGGCGAGAACTGCCATATTACGCAGATAGCTCCACACTGTTTGCCAAGATCGCCCAGCGACCCTGGGCAATTTATCTAGATAGTGGGCGCCCCGGCAATGAATACGGGCACTATGACATTATGGTAGCTGATCCTGTCATGACGTTGACGACACGGGATGGTGTCACTGAAATACAGGACCAGCAGGGTGTACATGAGTCGGACCTTGACCCTTTCTCGCTATTGAAACAGGCATTACAGCAATACCCTCGTTTAGAGTCAGATTTACCCTTCACGGGTGGTGCTGTTGGTTACTTTGGTTACGATCTGGCGCGCAATATTGAATCCTTACCTGCCCAGGCCCACGATGGTGAGCGTATTCCCGCGTTGATGGTGGGTATTTATGACTGGGCAGTCATTGTTGATCACCGTAAACAGCAAGCCTGGCTTGTGTCTTGCGCCATTACCGAAGCGCGCAAGGCTGAGTGGGAAACCTTATTTGCATTGTTCACACATGCCGGTAAGCAACCGATTGCTGCTTTTTCGATCAATTCGCCTGTCCGTTCTAATGTTGATGCGGCGACTTATCAGCAGGCATTTGAGCGCATCCAGCGTTATATCCACGAGGGCGATTGCTACCAGGTGAATCTGGCGCAGCGCTTTAGTGCTGCGGCAGAGGGCGATGCATGGCAGGCATATCAATACCTGCGTGCAATAGGCCCGGCACCATTCATGGCCTTCATGAACCTGCCAGGGGTGCAGGTATTGTCTGATTCACCAGAGCGCTTTCTCCAGGTGAGTGGTCGTCATGTGGAAACCCGCCCAATCAAAGGTACGCGACCACGCTCAAGCGATGCTGGTGAGGATGCTCGCCAAGCGGCAGACCTGCAGAGTAGTCTGAAGGATAGAGCAGAAAACTTGATGATCGTCGATTTGCTGCGCAATGATATAGGCAAGAGTTGTGCGACGGGTTCGGTGCGGGCGGATCGCCTGTTCGTGCTGGAGAGCTATGCCAATGTTCATCATCTGGTGAGCACGGTGACGGGCAAGCTGGCTGATCAATACGAGGCGGTTGACTTGCTGCGCGGCGCTTTCCCCGGTGGCTCCATCACAGGTGCGCCCAAGCTACGGGCGATGGAAATCATTGAAGAGCTGGAGCCGCATCGTCGCGGTATCTACTGCGGTGCCATTGGCTATATCGGTTTTGATGGCAATATGGATACCAATATTGCCATCCGCACTGCCGTTTATTCACACGGGGAAATCCGTTTCTGGGCTGGAGGTGGTATCGTAGCGGATTCGGAAGGCGATAAAGAATATCGTGAAACCTGGGATAAAGCATCAACCATGCTAAAACTCGTCGAACATTTTCGGGGTGACCAAGATGTGGGTAATTAAACTGGGCGGTAGTCTTCTCGGCTCATCTGAGCTTAATCTCTGGCTGGATATTGTCGCGCGCCATGGAGATGGCAAGGTGCTGATCGTGCCTGGCGGCGGCATCTTTGCCGATGCGGTGCGAGATGCGCAGATCAGCAGTGGTATTGATGATGCGACCGCACACCGCATGGCGGTGATGGCGATGGATCAATATGGTGTGCTGATGACGGGCCTTAGCCCACGCTTGGTGACAGCCAAAAGCGAGCTGGAAATCGCTGAGCGCGGCTGGCAGCACCGTGGCATTGTCTGGTTGCCGAGCGACATGATCTGCGCCGATGAAAGCATTCCAATGAACTGGGGCATTACTTCTGACAGCCTGGCTGCCTACCTAGCTGCCAAGCTCAATGCCGAGCACCTGATCCTGGTGAAGTCCTCACGCCCTGATGCAGACCAGCAAGTATCCCTTGAAAAACTCACCAAGGAAGGTTTTGTCGATAGTGCCTTTGGTGATCATATTGCTGGCCGGGCATTCAACACCTGGGTGGTTGGGCGGCAGGATTGCGTGGCATTCAATGATGGTTTTAGCGAGGCAGAACTGGAAAGGGTAGGTTTGCCAGTTCGATGTGCCTGGAATTAAAGGAGATATGCGATGAGTGAAGCCGAACGTACCTACAGTGAAGCGGAAATCCAGACTAGGCTACAGAAAGAATTGCCGCACTGGTATTACGAAGATGGCTGGATTCGCCGCAAATACAAAACTAGTGGCTGGAAAGCGACCCTGATGGTGGTAAACACGGTGGGGCATCTTGCCGAAGCTGCCTGGCACCATCCCGACCTCACCGTTTCCTATGCTTTTGTCATCGTCAAGCTTTCTACGCATACAGCCAAGGGCATTACCGATAAGGATTGGGAGCTGGCGCATAAGATAGAGTCTGTGATCCAGTGGCAGCCTGCCAAAGAACAAGGTGCTCTAGAAGGCACACCAAATGAGGATGCGCGCTTCAAATATATCAAATACGATTAATCGCTAGCGACTCGCTTGCAAACCAAAAACGGCCAGGATGATGAATCCTGGCCGTTTTTTTATTTCTGCCTTTAAAGAATTTGATACTACTGCCGATAGATATTTTGTAATTATCATATTTTTCATATTTACTGTATTTATCAAAATGTGTATGCTGTGTTTCAGAGTTATGCAAAATGCCCAGCATAAATTGACTAAGTAGCTAAAGGAGATAGACATGTTTTCAGTGATGAAGCAGTGGCTGGTGAACCTTTACCAGGATGAAGAAGGTGCGAGTGGTATTGAGTATGCCTTGATTGCAGCCATGGTAGCCGTGGTAATTGCTGGGTTGTCTGGCAATGTGAGAACCGCAGTCACAACAATTTTCACAAACATTAGTACTGCACTGACTACTGCTGCTACTTAAAAGGCAGCTGTGATGCTAACGATGCTATGTATCTGGGCGGGATTGCTGGCTTTTTATGATTTCTCGCAAAGGCGCATTCCCAACCTACTCAGCTTGGGAGCATTGTTATTCGGTTTCAGTTATCTGTTGATGACTGGGCAGGTTTTCTACTACGACCAACCCATCTCCTCTGCCTTTTGGGGTCTGGCCGTAGCTTTTCTTCTGACGATTCCTGGATATGCCACCAGAACATTAGGTGGTGGGGACGTCAAATTGCTGGCAGCGATAGCTGTGCTTTGTGGCGTGAAGGTGGTCGTGGCGAGTTTTGTGTTGGCATCGCTTGGCGTGCTGGCAGGTTTGATGATTTGGTGGCAATTGAAGCCGCAGTTGGTGACTTCTGGTTGGGTATCGGTAAGCAGGGAAAGCAACAAGCGGCGGTATATCCCATTTGGTGCCGCATTGGCCTTGGCAATGGGCGTTGTCATCTTGTTTCCGGAAATATGGGGGATGGAATCATGGCATCTATAACATGCATTTCGAGACAATCTTCATCCAGACGCAGGCAATCAGGTGCGGCGGCCATTGAGTTTGCCATGCTGTTTATGTTGTTCTTCACCTTGTTCTACGCGTTGGTGACGTATGCCATTTTGTTCTTGTTGCAGTCGTCTTTTGTGTTTGCCGCTTCAGAGGGCGCGCGCGCTGCCATTGCGGTAGATCCCATGGCGTATGGCAGTAGCGCTCAATATGCCAGCGAAGGCATTACCTCGCGGGTGAGGCATACAGTTGGGAATGCATTGACCTGGTTGCCGCAAGGCGTGCGTGAGCATGTGCTGGGTGCAGGCAATAGCAAGGTGGTGGTGGATGTGGTTGGGAGCAGCCTGACCGTAAGGGTGGTGTACCCCAATTACAACAATAATCCGGTGATCCCTATCCTGAATATTCCCGGCTATGGGCCGATGCTGCCTATGCCACTGGATTTACAAGGTAATGCCAGAATCAATCTTGTTTGAGCTGGCATTACTGCTGATTTCAACAGCGGGCCATAATAAAAATGAGCGGAAATGCATTAAGGATTACAGCAATCCTTCTATTCATCGGGGCGGTATTGGTGGGATGGTATGGCATCCGGGCGAGTCATCGGCAGCCCGAGGTGCACGCGCCAGCCCCAGTGAATGTCGTGCGCCATTCTCAGGTGGTGGCGCGGCAGGATATTCCAGCCGGGCATGTATTGTTGCCGGAGGACCTGGCAATGAAGGAAAGCGACAGCCAGAACTCATTGGCGTATAGCACCACGGCAGACTTGATAGGTCGCATGGTGGAAACTGCGATTGAGAAAGATGCCCCTGTGCTTTCTACTTACTTCGCTCAGCGTGGCCCAGCCGCGCAATTGCTCAAGCATGGGGAGCGAGGCGTTGCCATCAAGGTCGATGAGGTGATTGGTGTTGGTGGCTTTATCCAGCCGGGCGACCATGTTGATGTGCTGGTGTATATCAATAGCAGTAATGGCATGACAACAGATAGCTTCGCGCAGTCCATCATCAAGGATGTACGCGTGATTAGTTACGGTGAAGTGTTGCAGCAGAATGTCTCCTCCTCAAGTATCTCCCCCGGATCAGCCTCTATCCTTGCTGATAGCGAAGGTGGCAAGGCGCAGGCATTGAGTGGACATTCTGCTGTCATCGCCGTCAAGGAGGAGGATGTCTCGCGCCTCATGCTGGCAGCTAGCGGTGGAAATCTACGCTTATCCCTGCGTGGCGCCAGCCCAGATACGCCAAAGACATCCAATGACTTGGTACGTCTCTCCGAAATTACTGGTTTACAACAATCAAGCAAGCCCCCTGTAGTACCTAAATCAATAAAAGCAATGCCTGCAAAGAAAAATACCGAAGTGGTCAATGTCATTGTCCATGCCGGTGATAAGACAGAAACCATCAGCTTCAAAGGACGGTAAATGGCTGCATTCTATTCACGGGGAAAACTGGCCGGTGTGGCAGGCGCATGCTGGCTAATGGTCGCACAATCGGCCTGTGCCGAGGAGATGCTTGTCAGCATTGGGCAGCAAAAGCTTTATGAGCACACAGTGGCATTGCAACGCGTTGCGATTGCCAATCCTGAGGTGCTTGCAGTGACCATGACTAGCCCCAAGACGATGATGATCGTTCCCAAGGCGGTGGGCGCGACAGAAATCAGCTTGTGGGATAGCACGGCTACCCAGCCAGCGCGCGTGTTGCAAGTGAGTGTGGCTCCATCGCTCGCATTGGAAAACCAGGGGTTGAAGGCGGCCGATGCTAATGATCTGCATGTGCAGCCAGCTGGAAATGGTGTGGCCCTAGTGGGTGAAGCTCGGTCATTGGAAGAGCATGCACGTGCATTGGCATCGTTACAGAAAGACCGCAAGGGTGCTCTGGATGTGGCAAGCAGCGAGTTCGAGAGCCACGTGCAGATTGACATCAAGGTGGTGGAGGTCAGCAGGCAGAATGTCATGCGCTTTGGATTGTCTCTGGGGCAAAGCAATATAGGACGTGGAGATAAGTCAGGATTTGTAATTGGTAGCCCTAACAATCTAAGTAGTGTTACCAATAGCAATCACATCAGTGATGGTGATTTTCCGGGGCAAGGTTCAGCGGCTAACAACGTTGGCAAAGGATTTAACTTTGCAAGTGGATCTGGGTTTTTACCAATTCTGAATGCATTTAATTTAGCAGTTGGTAATAAAGGTTCAGGGTTACTTGGCACCTTGAGTGTTTTAGAGGGTAATGGCTTCGCTTACACACTGGCCGAGCCCTCCTTGTCTGCCATTTCAGGCCAAACCGCTACCTTTCTTGCCGGTGGTGAATTTCCGGTGCCGATCAGGACCGGTGGTGGGGCGGATAGTGCTATCACTATTCGCTACAAAGAGTATGGCGTTCGCCTGATGCTGACACCCACTATCCTCAGTGGCGAGAGGATTTTTCTCAAGGTGGCTCCCGAAGTGAGTGAGCTGGATTTTGCCAATGCGGTGCAAACCGGTGGTGTCTCTGTACCTGGCCTTAAGGTAAGGCGCACAGAAACCAGCGTATCGCTTGGCAACGGTGAGAGCTTCGTCATCAGTGGCATGGTGAGCCGTAATACCGTGAACAACATCGACAAGATGCCTTGGCTGGGCAATATCCCCATCATCGGTGCTTTTTTCAGCTCCAAACGCTTTGATCGCGAGGACAAGGAGCTATTGATGGTGGTGACGCCGCGCCTGGTCCGCCCAATTGCCCGCAATGCTGAATTGCCAACGTTGCCGGGAGATGAACTCAAGCACTTCAAGCCATCATTCAGCGAGTTTTTCCTCTCGCGTGATGCCTATCCAAAACCACATTCAACCGGGATGTCACGCTAATGCAGGAAAGCCGAAACTATATCGTAGTCAGCAATGGCGATGAATGCATACGCTGGCTCAGGAACATTTCCGACCATTCCAGCAAGTTTATCTTTGTGGAAGAGCAGGATATCCGCAAGGTATTGCAACTAGTGGACGCCGTGGATATTAATGCTGTTTTGCTGCATATGCGCTCACAGGATTTCCGTCAGGAAGTCGCATTGTCGCCTGCATTTTTGCAGGAGATCGCTTTCATCGAGGAAATTAGCGCTACGCGACCTGATTTGCCAGTGCTTGCCTTGGCAGAGACTGCGGATGAGCAATTGCTCTTGACGATTATGCGGGCGGGTGCGAGGGACTTTATCCGTATCGGCACCAAGGAAAACGAGCTGCTTGCCATCCTGGGGCGCTATAGCCTGCGCCACGCCATCCGGCGTGAACAGTCTACCCCTCAGCTGGAGTCTGGGCAGATTACTGCCATTATCAACGCACGCCCAAGCCCTGATTCGGCGATGCTGGCTATTCACCTAGCCCAGGCAATGCAGGAAACGGAATCGACTCTCTTGGTGGATCTGGGCATACCTCATGCCGATAGTCTGTTGTTCATGGGTTTGCAGGGTAAATACAGCTTTGTGGATGTAATGCGTAACCTCGCACGCGTGGATGCGACCTTGATCGATACTGGTTTTGCACGCCATCGTTCCGGCTTGTCTGTCTTGTCCATGCCGGATGATCCAGAGGACGACTTCCAGATTTCCCCTGCGGACATTTACACCGTATTGCGCACGTTGAGGAAGCATTTCTCCCAAGTGGTGATCAATTTGGGAGGCGTGACGCGCGTGGATTTCCTGCAATTGTTGTTGTCAGCGGTGGATCGCACCATATTGGTGGCGGAGCAGAGCGTACCTAGCTGTAAGCGTAATTACGAGCTGCTGCGTGCTTTGCGGGCGCAAAATGAGCTGCAAAATACTGGATTGGTGCTGGATCACTATCTCCCACGCTTATTGCCGGATGCGGATAACATCGCTAGCTCATTTGATTTGCCGCTACTGACGATGCTGCCCCCGGCGGGCATGATACGTCTGTCCTCGGTAAATACTGGCGATAGCATCCTGGAGTTAAGTCCCAAAAGCCAATATGCGGTTCGCATACGTGAGCTTGCACAGACCTTGCAGGACAGCAAGGATAAATATACGCGTAAGCCAGGCCTGCTGGCGAGCCTGCAGCGTATTTTCAGTGATTGGCATATCTCCAGATCCAAATTGCTATCATGAGACTCTCTGAATATCGCTTTGATCTCAAGGCTGCGGAGCAATCGCAAGATACCAAGCTCCTGCTGCATAGCTACCTGATTGCCGAGATCGAGCAGGACAGAGCAGACCTGGCCAATATGTCGCGCCAGCAGATGATCACCTATGTGAATAGCAAGGTGTATCGCTATGTGGCAGAAAAGCAATTGGTGGTGAGTGCCTATGATCTGGAAAAGCTCACCGAGGAAATGGTAGATGAGCTCGCTGGCTTCGGCCCGCTGGAAACCTTGATCAAGGATGACAGCATCAACGATATTCTCGTTAATGGCGCGCGGGATATCTTCGTCGAGCGTAAGGGCAAGCTGGAAAAAAGCCAGTTGCGCTTTATTGATGACGAACATGTCCTGAGGGTGATTCGCCGCATCTTGTCGCCATTGGGGCGCCGTGTGGATGAGGCCAGCCCGACCGTAGATGCGCGCTTGCCGGATGGTAGCCGGCTTAATGTCATCATTCCGCCTTTGGCATTGAATGGACCTTGCATGTCCATCCGTAAATTTCGCAAGACGCCGATTCTAGGCAATGATCTCTTGGCTTACGGCACCCTGAACTCACAAATGTTGAGTTTCCTTACCAATGCGGCCCAGCGCCGTGTCAATACTATCATCAGCGGCGGTACCGGCGCCGGCAAGACCACCATGCTTAACTTCATGAGCCGTTCAATTCCCTCAGGTGAACGTATTGTCACGATTGAGGATGCTGCTGAATTGCGACTGGAACATGAGCATGTAGTACGCCTAGAAACACGGCCACATAACCTCGATGGCGTTGGGGAGGTGACGGCGCATGACCTCGTGCGCAATGCCCTGCGCATGCGGCCAGATCGCATCATCCTAGGCGAGGTGCGTAGCAAGGAAGTGATGGACATGTTGCAGGCCATGAATACCGGTCACGAGGGGTGCATGAGTACCGTGCATGCCAATAATCCTTCCGATGCCTTATTACGACTCGAAACCCTGGCAGGCCTAGCAGGCTTCCAAGGGGCGGAGGCAACCATGCGCAAGATGATCGCAGCCGCAATTGAGCTGATCGTTCAAGTGACCCGTATGCCTGATGGTCGACGTCGAATTACCTCAATTGTGGAAGTCGTCGGGATACGGGATGACCGTTTTGTGACCAATGAGTTATTCAATTACGACCTGGAAATAGAGCAGTTTGCCAGCCTGCCAGTAACGCCGAGTAATCCCAAGCTCCGTGGAGCGCTTGCTTTCAGTTAGGAGGAGTCATGAATAGATGGATATTGCTATCGCTATGCCTCATGTTTCTGGTGCTGGGTTTATTGCTGTGGTCGGCAAGTAAGCAGAAAGAGGTGCAAGCCAAGGCCAGAGTCAATTTTGAGCAGGCCTTGCCTTATTTTGGGCATATAGAGAGTTTTTTACCAGGGCGAGATGAGGGCTGGGTAGCACGTGCCAAGCTACGTTTTTCTGTTATTTACGGTTTTGATCTTGCACCATGGCATACCGTGACATTTATCTGCCTGGGTTTGCTAATGCTGGGATTCAGTAATCTCTACATGTCGATATTGCCTGCATTGGCCTCTACGCTGATATTGGCACTTCTACTGCTTGTGGTTATCCCTTATATCCGCATGCGGCGCCGTCAGCGCATGATTGTGACGCAAATCCCCTTGTTTATTGACCAAGTCTCACGCGCCTTGTCCAGCGGTAAAAGTGTAGAGGGTGCGGTACGGGGGGTGACAGAAGATATGCAGATGCCATTACGAGCGGTCTTGGATCGTGTAGTGCGCGCCACCGATTTGGGGGCAAGTTTTGCCGATGCTATGCAGAAAGCTGCTGAGCTACATCGCGTCAAAGAGTTAGGACTGATTGCATTGGCTATCCGCATTAGCAGTAATTACGGAAGTTCACCACAAGAGATGCTCAAGAGCATCGTGCAGATGATACGCCAGCATGAGCAGGCTCAACGTGAGCTGGCTGCCATGACAGGCGAAACCAAGATCACGGCCTGGGTATTGTCACTCACCCCCCTGGCGATTGTCGTTTATATGTTTACTGCCAACCCTGGCTATATCGACATGATGCTGCATGATCCATCAGGAGCCTTCATATTCAAGGCCGCCTTGATCATGCAGGGCGTGGGCATCCTGATCTTCTGGCGCATGATGAAGAGCATCTAGCATGAATGTCTGGGTATGGATCAGTGTCTTGGGCTTGTTGGCAGGCAGTGCGCTGTTGATGATTGCGGAGTTTTCCAAACGAACCCGCCATGATGCGCATGCACGCTTTGACGAAGTGTTTGGGCGCAAGCGGGGTGTTCATCTGCCGTCTCCCAAGCGAGGCCTTGAACATTTCATTGAGCGTCTCTCCATTTTGCCTTCAAGCAAGGATAAGGAAATCCTCAAGCTATTGGTGCAGGCAGGCTACAGAGGGCGTGCACGTATTATTTTCAATGCAGTAATCCGGCTTGGGCCACTGGTGACAGCAGTGCTGGTGTTGTTGATCAATTTGATACAAGGGCATGACTTGCTACGTAGCCTCTTGTTTGCCTTGTTCGCGTTTGCATTTTTTTATGTTGGCATCCGTTACTTGTTGCGGAGACTGGCAGCTCGCCGCTGCAAGCTGATCAGCAAGGAAATCACGACTTTTCTCCACATGCTGGTCATGCTCTTTGATTCTGGCCTATCCCTTGAGCATTCCCTGCGCATCATGGTGGAGCAGGCAACTGACATCATGCCGCAACTGGCGCAAGAATTGGAGCGCGTGCTGGCACGGATCAGGGCTGGGCAGGATCAAGGCGAGGCTTTGCTGAGTATGAGCCAAATGCTGGATATTCCCGAATTGACGGAAGCTGTGGCAATGCTGAAGCAGGTGGCACAGCAAGGTGGCAATGTGCGGGATTCCATCATGCGTTATGCCGCACTGATTGAGGAGCGGCAGTTTTCCATGTTGCGCGAACGTGTTAGCAAGTTGTCGGCCAAGATGACCATCGTGATGATGATCTTCATGTTTCCGGCATTGATGATCTTTATCGCTGGCCCTGGCTTTATCGGCTTGGGCAAGGCATTGAGTGGGCAGGGGTGAACATGAAGAAAAAATGCTATTGGGCCAAGATGTTGTGCGTAGCCAGCTTCTCCCTGGCGGCGTTGACAACATTCGCGGATGGTAAGGAACAGAAAGACGGCAAGCAGAGTTGTACAGCCGCAAGCCAGGAAGATCGTACGCAATTGGAGATGATTGCCAAGGTGCTGGGAGAAGGTAAAGCCTATGCAGCCTTAGCATTCCTTGATGCCGCCAAGCTGGATACTCCTGTTGCTCGCTTATATCGAGCCCATGCCTTGCGCCAGACTGCGCAATTTGACCAGGCGGGCGAGTTATACCAGCAGTTGCTTGCGACTTGTGTCGGCGGCTTGGCATACCAGGGGCTGGGCTTGCTTGCAGAAATGCAGGAACAGCACGATACCGCTATTGGTTTCCTCAAGATTGCCAGCCGGATGCTGCCGGTGGATAGCAAGGTGCGAGGCGATTACGGCTATGTCTTGATGATGTATGGCGACCATCAGCCTGCTCTCAGCGAGTTGCTTACCGCGATTGAGCTGGATGGCAGCAATCGGCTTGCCATCCATAACCTCATCATGCTCATGTACAAGACGGGGCAGGATGAGCGTGCTACCCAACTCGCAAGCGACTTCAACATCACGGAGCAACATCTGCAAGGTATTCGCCGAGAAAGTGGCTTGCCTGCATTCAAGATCAATCAGCGCCAGCAATTCTCATCGGGTAGCTGCTATGGCAATACCCAGCTTTGCACCGGCATTTTGAGTCCCCAATTGGAGGTAGTGCAATGATGATGAAATTGCAGAAGACAATCACAGTGCTGGCCTTATACATGGCAACCGCTGCCTTTGCTGATCAAGATTCACAGAAGGCAGAAACGGCTAGTACGCCTTCTCAAGCAGAGGCGTGGTTGGCATTGCAGCGCGAAGGCAGCCAAGCATCGCTCAATAAACAACCTTTGTCCGGCCCTGCCATGGAAAATATTCATAAGCGTTATCTTGAGAGCTTTACCCGCCCCATCCCAGAGCGCTTTGATCCCGGTCAGTTCAACCGACAATGATGCTGACCATGTCTAGACACTCCAAGAAGCAACAACAAGGCGCTATCGGCCTGTTTGGCGTACTTACCCTCATGATGGCTGTGTTATTTGTCGCCGTGGCCGTTGATAGCGGACGGATGTGGATGGTCAAGCGCCAGCTACAGAATGTTGCAGATATGGCCGCGATTGCAGCGGGAGGGCAAGCGGGAGGATGTGGGCAGGGCGGTGGTAGCAATATCCAGCAACAGTTGATCGTGGCGGCTGCCCAAAGTGCTGCCATGGCCAATGGCTTTCAGGGTGATCTCGCTGCCGCACCGAATGCCGTGCAGTTGGGTACTTATGCCACAGATGACAGTGGTGTGCGTACTTTCATGGCAAGCAATACGGAACGCCGTGCTGTTCGGGTATTAGCCACCAGAGAGATACCTTCTAGTTTGTTTGCAGGGGGTATTTTCAATCAAAGGATATTGCTCCAAGCCGAGGCCATGGCGGCTATTCGTACGCCATTCGCGGCGTTCCGAGTGGGTTCTACTGCTGCAGCGATTGATACTGCAGAATCTGCATTGTTGAATAATTTGCTAGGTAGGGTATTGGGTAGCAACCTGAGTTTAAGGGCGATTGATTACCGAGGCCTTGCGAATACCAATGTCACCCTGCTGGATTTGGTTCGAGCTGGTGACGCGCGTGACTTGAATGTTGGATCTGTATCAGAGTTGTTGAACGCGCCTGTTGCACTTAACAACTTCATGCAGATATTGAATCTTGCTGTGACTCAAGAGGGAAGCCAGGCGTCCCTGCTTGGAGGGGTAGACAGGGGGCTTGTACAAAGTGCCTTGAGCCAATTACTAGGGTCGGTGAACACCACACAAGTCAGGCTTGGAAATATATTGCAGGTGAGTAACCCAGACTCCAGTGCGGTAGCTGCTACAGGAATTAACCTTCTATCGTTGATCCAGACAGCAGCTCTTGTTGCCAACGGCAACAATTTTATTAATCTGCCACTAGGGGTCAGCCTGCTTGGCCTGGCAAATATCAGTACCAGTATTCAGGTAATAGAGCCTCCCCAATTAGTGATAGGGCCACCTGCCGTACAAGGAGGAGCTGCATGCACGATCGCGAGAACAGCCCAAGTCAGAGTAAATACTATGGTGAGCACGGCAAACCTCCTAGGTACTTCAGTTGATTTGATGCTGCGTGTTCAGGTGGCACAAGGACGCGCCGAACTGCGTAGTATCGTGGCACAGGGAGCTAATACGCATGTGACGATGGATACTTATCCTGGCTTGGCTACGGTCGCGCTGACTAACACTGCGGGCAATGCTCCGGCAAGGATTAATGTTGGAGTGAATGCCCTTGGTTTGTTGGGATTGTCCGTGTTAAAGGCCGATATACAGCTAAATGTGCCATTGACGCAGCCTGCGCCTGGTAATTTGGTGTTTGATATTGCACATCCTGTGACAAGGGTAGATTCGTGTGTTGCTAACCAATCTCTGCCGCAGTGTCGCAATACTTATGCTGGGTTGGGACAGAGCCTTAATGGTTTGACATCTTCGAGTACGGCATTGCGGTTGAATGTGTGTACGGCTGGAATCAGCCTATTAGGAATACCGCTGCTTGAAGTATGTACCGAGAGATTGGTGGGGGACCTTGTTAACAATGTGCTCAAGGATGTTGTGGTTGGATTGGTCGTACCATTATTAGCTAATGTGAGCACTACCGTGGTTGATCCACTACTAAAGTTACTTGGGATCAATATTGCTGGTATGACCGTGATACTTGATGATGTAAGTTTAAGAGCGGCACAGCCATTACTGCGGTAATAATTTTTTCATTCAAGGCGTTGCTAACTTCAGCCCGACAATCCCAATGATGATCATGGCGACGCTGATTAGCCGCATCGCACTGGTAGGTTCGTTAAAGAGGAATATCCCCATGATGACGGTACCTACAGCCCCGATGCCAACCCACACTGCATAGGCGGTGCCCATGGGCAATGAACGCATCGCTATGCTGAGTAGTACAACACTTAAAACCATTGCAACGACGGTGCCTACGCTGGGCCATAAGCGCGTGAAGCCTTCGCTGTATTTGAGGCCAACTGCCCAGACGACTTCAAGCAGACCTGCAATGGTAAGGATAAGCCAATCCATGAAAAATCCTGATTATTTGATGCACTGTCCTAATGACGACAGTTGTTGTCCTTGAAGGGGCCTTTGATTTGCACCCAGCCATGGCCAGGTGAGGTTTGTAGGCAGACCAGTTTGCTATCCAGCTTGCTTTGCCAGAGATACCAGGGAGCAGGCGCCGCAGCGAGCGGTGCCGAGCATAATATTAAACCTAGTAATATCAATCGCCATGCCGGATTCATGGCGATATTCTACAGAGAATTACGACGCTTATGCCACAGTGTCGTGTTGTTCTATGGGGCGTTTTTCAAAGCGCCCGAGATGCAGCATGATGGCAGGCATAACGAGCAAGTTGAGCAGGGTAGACGTAACTAAACCACCTACGATGATGGTGGCCATGGGGCCTTCGATTTCGCGCCCTGGCTCGCCACTGCCCAAAGCGAGTGGCAGCAAGCCCAAGCCTGTTACCAAGGCTGTCATGAGGATGGAGGGTAAGCGCTCCGTTGCTCCGCGGATGGCGGTTTCCAGGTTCCATTCCAAGCCCTCGTGATCAATCAGGTGCTGATAGTGTGAAATCAGCATGATGGAGTTGCGCAGGGTGATGCCAAACAGGGTCACAAACCCGACCATGGAACCTATGGATATCCAGCCACCTGCCAGAATGGCGGCAAAAATGCCGCCTATCAAGGCAAATGGCAGGTTGAAAAAGGTGAGTACCAGGTTACGCAAGTTTCCCAGTGCGATGTATAGCAGGAGGAATATTCCGCCAAAAGCCAGCAGGGAATGCACGATAAGGTCTTGACTGGCTTGACTCTCGGCTTGCGCTTCACCGCTGAAGGCAAGGTAATTGCCTGGAGAAAGCGTGACCTCGCGATTGATGTTGTGGCGCGCACGCTGGTAGAAGTCGTGGACATCACCTTCCCGCAGGTTAGCCGTGACGGTCTGGATGCGTTTGGCTCCTAAGTGCAGGATCTTGGATTGACCATTTTCCTGCCGGATGTCTGCAACGTCCTGGAGCTGAAGCATACGGCCTTCATTATTGCGCAAGGGTAATTTGCCTACCTGCTGTATATGTTGTCTAGCTTCCGGAGCAAGCACCACGGCAACACCGATGACGCGGTTGCCCTGATAAACCTGATTGACTGGCATGCTCTCATAGGCGATGCGGATGGTATCCAGCACATCACTGGGGTGCAGGCCAAATTGCAGCAGCTTCTCTGGTAATAGCCTGATGACTAGCTGTGGAGTACCCGGTGGGGATTGAATCATGACATCGGTAGCTCCTGGCGTATCCGCCAGGGCGGCCGCGACTGCTGCCGCATCGCGATTCAGGCCATCGAGATCACGCCCGTAAATATTGATGACCAGGGTTGCAGCATAGCCAGAGATGGTTTCTTCTATACGTTCTGTCAGGAAGGTGTTGATGGCAAAGTTGACGCCGACAAATCCGGGATAACCTGGCCCATCGTCATCCATGCCGGATAGTTTTTCACGAATATCTTCCAGGATGCGACGTTGCTCCGCACCTGACAGGGCACCGATTTCGATCTCGAATTCACTGTAATGCGTGCCAAAGGTATCTGCGCCATTGGGAGCACGCCCTACCCACTGGGCAACCGAACGTACGCCTTCTATGCTTTGCAAGACTTCGGTGACTTTTTTGCCGATACGCAGGGACTCCTGTTCAGATGTGCCCGGCACTGCAGTCATGTGCATGATGTAATGACCTTCATGCAGGCTGGGAATAAACTGGCTCTTGAACAGTGGTAGCGTAGTGAGGCCCAGTGCAATGAATAGCAGGGTGCCACCGATCAGCAGTTTGTAATGTGGTTCAATGCTGCGCAGGCAGCGCACATAGCAGCGCTTGATCATGCGGATAATGGGAGAGTCTTCTGTTTTCAGGTTGGCGGATTTGCCAAGCAGTAAATAGCAGAGAGCAGGGGTGATCGTGAGCGCAATCAGCAATGACGCCATGATAGCCAGGATATAAGCAATACCCAACGGGGCAAACAGCTTGCCAGCGACCCCCCCTATGGTTAGCAAAGGCAGGAAAACCAGCGCCACAATGAAGGTGGCATACACCACTGAGCTGCGCACCTCCATCGATGCCTGGAATACCACGTGATGTAATGGAGCAGGGTTAGCCAATAACCGGTTTTCGCGAATGCGGCGAAAGATGTTTTCTGAGTCAATGATGGCATCATCAACCACTTCGCCCAGCGCAATCGCCAGGCCGCCCAGCACCATGATGTTGAGGCCCATGCCAAAGTGCTGCAAGACCACGATGGCTGTCAGTAAAGAGAGTGGAATAGCGGTGGCGGAAATGAATGCAGCACGTACGTTGAACAGGAACAAAAACAAGATGCCGATCACTAGGGCAGAGCCGATGAGAATGTCGATTTGCACGCTCTTGGTGGCAGTCTCGATAAAATTGGCTGGGCGGAATAGTGCAGGGTGCAGCGTTACTTCCTTGGTATCCAGTACCGGGCCAAGTTCAACGAGGGCTGCCTCAACCGCCTGGGTGACCCCCTTGGTATTCGCGCCTAGCTGGGATTGCACCGAGAGATATATCCCCGTTTTACCATTGATAGCCGCAGCGCTAATGGAGGGCACCGCGCCTTCAACAACCTGCCCGATATCGGCAATCCGCAGGGTTTGGCCTGAGACATGTAGCAGTGCAGTACGTGATAGTTGGTGGGGGTTGAGTGCCTGGCCTTCAGTATTGATGATGATGCGCTGGTTGGTGTTTTCGATAAAACCAGCTCCGCGTATGCCGGTGCTGCGGCTCACGGCATCGACGACTTGCTGCAGGGAAAGGTTGTAGCGCACCAGTTTGGCTGGGTTGACTTGTATCTGGAGTTGGCGCACTTCACCGCCAAACACATTGACATCCGCAACCCCTTGCACTGCCATCAAGTGCGGTTTGATTGTCCAGTCCACCAGCGTGCGCAGCTCACTCAAGCTCCTGACGTCAGAGGTAAGGCCGATGCCCAATACAGTGCTGGCGGAGGATGTGAGTGGCGTGATATTGGGGACAATGCCGGCTGGCAAGATGCTATTGAGCGTGGCAAGCCGCTCTGCGACAACCTGGCGATTGCGGTAGATATCCGTGGATTCATCAAAAATCACGGTGATAACAGAGAGGCCGGGGATAGATTGCGACCGTATGCTGCTGATGCCGACAGTCCCGGCAATACCGTTCTCTAGTGGCTGTGTGACGAGTGACTCGACCAGCTCGGCAGACAGGCCGGGCGACTCAGTCTGGATGATCAACTGGGTGGGGGCAAACTCAGGGAATACATCAAGGTGGCTATGAATCGTCTTGTAGACACCATAGACCACCAACATGATGGCGAGCGCCATCATCACGCCACTATGGCGTATTGAAAAACGGATCAGGGCTGACATCATGGTTATTCAGCTCCTAGTCGTCATTTTCATTCTTGATCTGGTACTTGAGTTCCTCAGAAAGCAGGAGCTGGGCACCATGGATGACGATGCTATCTCCGGGCTTGAATTTATCCCTGTTAAACCATCCCTGATCACTTTCTTTATCTGTATCAATGGGTTCGCGTACAAATTTTTCTGTCGTGTACTGACGATATACCCATGCCTTACCGCCATACCAGACAACGGCTTGTGGCGGTACAATCACCCCGCTCATCATGTTGGCCGTATCAAGCTCTTGAGTGCTCAGTCGCATGCCTGCCCGCAGGTTGGCCGCTGGTGCCGTGTAAAAATAAGTTTTGCCTTGCAGTACAGGGTCCGCCTGTGGCGAGAGGGCAAGTAAATGCGCCGTGATGGGTGGAATACCGCTCCCAACCGGGGTAACGTGTAATGTGCTGGTGGGGTGGGTTTGTTGTGTAGGCAAGGCGATACGTAACAACACTTGCTTGTACTCCAGCAAAGCATTGATCTCGGCACTTGGCTTGGGCTCTAGCATGCCTAGCCCAAGGCGATCTCCCCATTGCTGTCGTGCTGTGTAGCGCAGGTTATCGAGTGCCGCTTCATGTGCCTGTAGCTTGGCCAAGTCACTCTTGTAGAGCGCTTCGGCGGATATGACCATTCTGTCTGAGATATTGCGCTCATGCTGATTGAGCAACGACAGGCGTTCGTAGTCATTTTTACTGTTAGCCAGGGCTGCCTGTGCCACGGCGAGGTCACCCAGTGCACTCATGTATTGGCTACGCAGGCCCAATAAGCCATCCAGGCTTAACACATTCCCCAGGCTTTCTAGCGTTGTTTGATATTTTGCCATGCTGAGAGGTTCGGTACGGATGTCACTTTGTTGTTGGGTTTCTGCACTCAGGATGATCGTGCTGATGCCAGCCTCGGTATGGACACGTTGCGGGCTTTCAATTTCTTCCTCTTCATTGAATGCCTCGAATTCATCTTTACTGAACAATACCAGCAACCAAAGCAATACAACGATGAGGCCAGCCTGGATGATGATGACGGCGGTGGCTTTTTTACTCATGACGTGATTTCCTGGCGAGGCTTGGGCGTGGGGTGTTCAGCATCGGCTGGCATGGACTTGAGATTCTCCATAGGCAGCTGCATGCTATCTTCAAGCGCAGCTGCGGCGCGTTGTATCTGATACTCAGCCGAGATTAGCCGTTGCTTGGCAAGCAGGTTTTCCAACTGATAAGTAAACAACTCCAGGCGGTCAGCAAACCCATGCTCAAAGCGTAGTTTGGCTTGCTCTGTCTGGTTTTGCTGTGCTTCATATACATGGCGAGCTTGTTCCAGTGCCTGCAAGGCTGAGCGATAACGGCTCCTGGAGCTGTCCATGGCGGCGATGACGCGTGCCTGTAAAGCTTCAAATTGTGCAGCTTCTGTTTCGCGTAATGCGATTGCCTCGGCAATCTGGCCTTGGTTACGGTGCAGGATATGCAAAAGGCTGTTAATGCCCAATGACCAGATATGGAATCCTTCTTCATAGTTATAAGCAGGGGCAAGGCTGATGTCAGGATATTGGCGTGCAATTTCGAGTCGCACGCGTGCCTCGCTTGCAGCATAACTTGCCAGCCCTGCCCGTATATCAACCCGGTTCAACAGTGCGGCATCTTGCGTGGCTGGGTTAAGCGTGTTGATCATGGCGGTATCGTGCCGCATGCCCAGCAACTGATCCACAGTGTCTAATCTCAACTGCAATTGATCAAATTTATTGAGTGGTAAGCCCGCATTGCTGGCAAGCTGGGTCTTGAGCTCGTCCATGCGCCCTTGTTCTTCTACCACTGCCTGCTCTGTTTTCTGCCATTGCAGCTTTGCATTACTCAATTCGACGCTGGAAATCATGCCAGCCTGCAAGCGCAGCGTAAGCATGGTGACAATCTCTTCACGTAACTTGGCTTCTTGCTGGAGCAGGACCAGGTTCTGGTGAGCTGCATTGAACTCAATCCAGCTTGAAAGCAAGCGGTAACGCAGATTCCATGTGGTTTGGGCAATATTGAGGCGAGCACTTTCTGATAGGTTCGTCGCCATATCAATCCTCGCCTGGCGCTTGCCAGCCGTTTCAATCGGGATATTAAAACTCAGGCTATAGACTTCAGGAACCTCAGGTTCATTGCGACGACCAGCACCCATCGATATCCCGGGGTTGGGCCGTTGGGCTGCCGTTGTGATGGAGGCCATGGCACGGCTAAGCTGGGTGCGGGCAACATCAAGGTCGGGATGAAAATACAGTGTGCAGAGCATGAGCTCCTGCCATCCCCATTCCCCAGGTAAGTTGTGATGACCCTCTGCCTGCAAATAAGCCAGAAAGCCGCTATCTCCCGTATCGTGTGCCCGTAACGAAACATGCCCCTGTGCTGCCGCAATAGGATGAGCTTGGTATTGCTGATAGCCACATCCTGTTGCCAGCAAGCTGCACAGCGTGATTGTCGTCCATCGTCCGGGCGGCTGTTTTATTGTTTTCATCGCGCCGTCATTATTCACTCCATGCCCGATGGTACAACCTGACAGAGTTGGCGGCAATGGCGTCAATACACAAGATAATGAATGTTGCTATCCAATACGCTGCGTGTTCCATCTGCAACAAGGGCGTGTTGCTGTTGTTGCAGTAATAGATAAGGTTTTTCTGTGGTGCAACAAAATTAAAGTGGATATAGAAATATATAAATCATGAAATTAAGAGATGTTCTTAATTGTTTGATTTAGTTTAATTGTATGGTGGAATGAAATTTGCCATCCCCAAGTCAGCGTCATGCGCTGATCCAGCTTCGTGAGCTGGATCCATAAATTTTCTTGGGGAGTAATGCAATGAGGCAAATACCAACGGGTACCAAGCGCTTGAGCTCTTTAGTTCAGCTTGCGCTGGTGCTATATGCCCATCACGGCTATGCGGAAGAAAGTGAGGCGGAGGCTGAACCCGCAGACCTTGGATCAGTCGTCGTGGTGAGCGATAAAAAAATCAGCGATACCTATCTAGGGGATACCAAGATTGAAACAACACCTGGGTCACGTGCTACGTTGACCAAGTTTCAATTGGAGAAGCTGGGAGGAATAGGCACTGTATATGATTCGCTAAAGTTTCTGCCAGGCGTGAATTCACAGGGGGGTAACTCATGGGGAGCTGGTGGTGCAGGTTTCACTGTTCGTGGGTTTAGTGGCAGCCAAATTGGGATTGTGCGTGATGGATTGCCCTTGAATGATCCCTTGTTCCAAATGGCAGTTGGCAGTGTGATTGGCGACCCAGAGGACTATGAGTCGATCAGCTTGATCTATGGTTCTTCAGCAATCTCCTTGCCTAGTGTGACTGCTAGTGGGGGTAGCATCATCCTGAAAACCGTTGCCCCTACGCCAGAGGCTGGAGTGTTTTTCAAGCAGACATTTGGTAATAACGATGTCCAAAAAACCTATGCCAGAGTGAATTTTGGTGAACATGCTGGATTTTCAGGGTGGATATCGGTTTCTGATAGCCGATATGACAATTGGCAAGCGAGTGACTTGAGGGCGCAAACCAAGCGTGCGGGCGCAAACCTGCAATATGCATGGAATGAAAACAGCATCAACTTGATCATTTCCACACAGGAGCTGGAAAACTGGAGCACCATGCCCAAGACCAAGGCCCAGTTTGATTCATTGCCTTATCGCAGTGGCTATGCGCTGACTACTTACCCGACCTATTCTGGTACCACTGGCGTGAATGACAATGTTGTGAATGGTACGACACCATCTAGCCAATGGCTGATGTCGACAAGCTTTCATGTGCAGAACTACATGATCAATAGCCACTTCAAGCTTGCCGACAATCTCGATCTTTCCATAGATCCATATTTTCAGCGGATTCGTGGAGGAACATCTTCGGCAGGGCCGTTTGCATTAAATGAAACGCTGCTCAATGTCGACCTGAATCGAGATGGTGACCAACTGGACACCGGAGTGCCATTTGCACGCCAGATGTTACCGGCTCAGTATCGGCCAGGTATTTCAGCAAGATTGGATTGGCAACTTACCGCTACCAATAAACTGCAGTTGGGGGCTTGGTATGAGCGTTGGCATTCACGACAGACCTTCTCCTATGTTCCGATCAAGTCTAACGGTAAACCCTATACGACCAACGGAGAGAGCAATATTGCGTCAGATGGGCGTGGCAACCCAATCTATATGTCTGACCAGCGCACTGACTCGCCGACGCTCAAGCTTTGGGCTGAGGATATCTGGAATGCGACTGAGAGATTGAAAGTTACGGCTGCATTGGCATATCAGCATACCAAGCTGGAAGGTAAGAATATTGGGCAAGTCCTGAGTAGTGGTGCAATTAATTACAGCAATCCAGGCTATGAGCGTGATGCGACTTATGAGCGCTTCTTGCCGGCTTTTTCGCTGGATTATCAGGCTGACCAGAACAACCAAGTCTATTACAGCGCCTCATCCAATATGCGGATACCTGCAGCAGCTTCGCTATATGGTGCTGTGGGTACTTCACAAAAACCAGAAACCACCATTAACCAGGAGGTGGGATGGCGCTACCGCGACAGTCGCTTGAGCACTAGCCTGGCTTTGTTCCTTGATGATTTCAAGAATCGTCAAGTCTCTTACCAAACGCCTAGTTTTGTCACTGCGTATTACAACGCCGGAAAAGTCGAGACCAAAGGGGCTGAATTTGCCTTGAATGGTTTGCTGCCTCATAACTTCAATTATGCCGCTTCGTACGCCTATGTTGCGGCTACCCAAAAGGAAGATTTTGAGCTGGAGGGGGGCGTTACTGTTGGTGGGCGAAATGCCCTGCCAACCAAGGGTAAGCAATTGTTCAACACGCCCAAGCACTTGGCGACGATTGGCATAGGGTATGACGATGGCAGTTTATATGGCGATATCCGTGCTTTTTATAAAGGTAGCCTTTACGGGGACCTAACTAACCATGAAAAGATTGCTGCTGTCACCACCGTCAACCTTGCCTTGGGTTATCGCTGGAATAATCTTGGTCGCTATTTCAAGAGTGGGGTCTTTAGCCTGAACGTCAACAACCTGTTTGATAAACAGTATCTACAGGGAGTGAATACAGGGCGTTTTTCCTCTGATCCCAGCTTGGCACCGTCTCAACTCGTTGGCCCTGCCACTTATGTATTAGCCGAACCCAGGACTATCGTCGGTAGCCTGCAGCTTAATTTTTAATCAATCCAAGGAGTTGGCCTTCGCCGAATGGCCATTCCACTTACATCATATCCGTAGAGGTAAATGAATAATGAATAAGCAATTTTCACTGCTAATGAGTGGTCTGACGACTACTCTTTACCTGTTTTCCATGCCTGTGATTGCTGGTACGGCAACTATTGCTGACCTGCCTGCTCCCTTAAGAGTCGCCCCTAGTATCAAGGGCGAGCGTCAGCAGGCTGGCTCACAACTTGGAACAATCCATCACACCAAAATCGCGGACAAGCTTTCTCATCCTTGGTCGATTGCTTTCTTGCCAGATGGCAATTTCTTGATCACCGAGAGAACAGGGAAGTTACGCCGCATTACTCCGCAAGGTGAGGTTTCTGATCCCATTCAAGGAGTGCCTAAGGTCTTTGTTGGCGGTCATGGCGGCTTGCTGGATGTTGCATTGGCACCAGACTTCAAGAAAAGCCAGACAGTTTATCTGTCATATTCGGAAGGTACTGGCGATGATGAGCCCGTCGGGCTTGCCGTAGCAACAGCAAGATTGGAGCAAGGTAGTCTCGAGGATTTTAAGGTGATCTATCGTCAGGAACCCAAGCAGGCAGAGTCTCCTTACTGGGAGTTCGGTGGCCGCTTCCTTTTTGATGACAAGGGGCATGTGTTCATCACGCATGGCGACAATCACGTTAATCTTGCCCCACAACAACTGGATAAACTTGCCGGTAAAGTTGTGCGCCTGAATCTTGATGGATCTGTCCCCAAGGACAACCCATTTGTTGGCAAGAAGAGTGCTCGCCCAGAGATTTGGTCCTATGGCCACCGCAACGCCGAAGGCATAGGTTTTCATCCTATTACAGGCCAAATCTGGACGACTGACCAAGGGCCTCGTGGTGGGGATGAGCTCAATATCGTACAGCCTGGTAAAAACTATGGTTGGCCGATCGCGAGTTATGGCGTTGATTACACGGGTAAGCAGACGGCAGAAACCAAAGGACCTCACAAGCGTGGGGACGGATTTGAGCCGCCGGTTTATTACTGGGCAAAATCACCGGCATTATCCAGCCTCACATTTGTGACTGCTGACTCGGCGTGGAAAGGCAACTTGTTGCTAGGGTCCCTCGCGGACAAACAGCTCATCCGTCTTGAGCTGGATGGTAACAAGGTCGTTCATGAAGAGCGCCTGCTGGCTCATTTGGCGCAGCGTATACGCGATGTGCGTCAAGGTCCAGATGGTTTTATTTATGTGCTGACAGATGATCCCAATGGAGCGCTTTACAAGATCGAGCCGCCAAAGCGTTAATTGAACTATGCCCCGTAATAGGTTTGCGGGGTTTTGTATTTTAAAACAGGAGAATAATGTGAAAAATTTATGGATATGGGGGTTGGGAGTGATGATTGTCAGCAGCCATGTGGCGTTGGCTGATCAAGTAAAAGCAGACCTGACATATAACAGTATCCAGGCAAGAACTGACACTGTGCTGGAAGTAAAATCGGCCACATTCAAGCATGGTGAGAGTATTCCCTTGGAAAACTCAAGCTATGGTGACTCATTATCTCCAGCTCTATCCTGGAGTGTTGGACCAGCAGGTACCAAGAGTTATGCGATATTGCTGGAGGATGAAGATGGTATCAAGGATGGTAAGCCCATCGTGCATTGGGTGGTGTACAACATTCCTGGCACAGTAACTTCTTTGCCTGCCGATTTGCCTAAAGATGGCAAATTGATAAAACCTGATGGCGTATTACAGGGAGTCACTATCAGTGGGAGGACTGGTTATCTTGGCCCGCGTCCGCGTCCATTGACGGGTACTCATCATTACTATTTCCAAGTGTATGCCCTGGATAATATCTTGGCTGTGCCAGAAGGAGTGTCACGGGAACAGTTTGTAGAAGCCTTGCGAGGAAAAGTACTGGCAAAAGGAAAACTTGAGGGAGTCTATGAGTCTCCCCGCGACTAGCGTTAGCCCGCAATAATCGCCTGAACCGAGTTCAATGCATCTTGTAGCGTTTCCTCCGAGAGCTTGTTGATGTTGCTTGCAAGTAACTCAGCAGCCTCTTCGGTACCTGCTGGTAGATCATGGCTATCCAGCTCAGCAATCAACCCAGCAGCAGCACCAGTAACTTTCAATAATGATTGGCGCTCCCGCATGAGAATCTCAAGTTCGGCCCGCAACATATTGATTTCATCTTGATTGATCGTGCTTTGCATAAACTACTTTCTTTAGTGCATTGAACAGTGTTGATATTGTCTAGCTTTGAGGAATGTGTCAAATAAGCCAACCCTATAGATGGGCGGGTTGAAGGATTAGGCTTTTGTCTGATGAGGTAATGATTTTTACTACACGAGTGACTACACGCTTTAATTCGACTGAATTAATTACTCATAAGTCACTGGTGCGAAAGGAGAGACTCGAACTCTCACGCCTCGCGGCGCTGGAACCTAAATCCAGTGCGTCTACCAATTCCGCCACTTTCGCTTACCATGTTCGTAGTGTAGATATGCCTCTAAGCATCTACGAAGGGATCGGATTATAGCGCAGTTTTAATTGTGTAGCTAATCTAAGTATAGATTTTCTGATAAAGCTGTAAATTCTTGATCAGCCTTTCTCGGTCGTGGCGCTTTTGCTTTTGAGGGATTGTATTTTGACGAATCTACGACCTAAATCAGTCAATACTAAAATGGACACTTTCTCAATTTGCCAAGGATATTCGTGGGATGTGCTGGTAACAAACCAAGGTTGTTTAATCAGACCTTGGCGATGGGCATATTGCAAGCATACAACCTCTACTTGGAATCGAACCATATCTTGTTGGTTGGAAGGTTGGAAGGTAGTTTCTCCATTCTCTATCCTGCGTAAAATTTCCAAAAGTCTGTCCATGATCATTCTCCCCAAAGCATAGGTCACTCTGAAGCGGGGTATCACATATTTTGTTGATCATTTTGGTAATGTAGATCGTCAGCAACATGCATACACGGCGCTTACTGTAATCGTGCAGAAATTACAAAATCAATTTGCTGTACGTGGTGCTAATGTAGGTGCTTTGCTCAGGCGCTACTATCAGTGCGGATGCCGAGCTTGTGTAAGATAAGTCCGACCATTACATGCTTAATGAAGGGTGTGGGCAGATTGCTCTTGCAATCGTTTGTTCGCAATCAAGGTAATTGGCGAAGATATTGTCTTAGACCTGTAATGGTTTTAATGGGACAATGGCCGCTAATGAAATTACAGTGTTGGTTTGGGAAGTGTTGAAAGAGGTATTTGGTAACGATGACAATAAAAAAGCACCGCCTGAATTCAGTAACGGTGCCTCTTTGTTATCAACTATTTGGTGCCAGAAGAAAACCAGAATAGTCATCCAGGTTAATCTGATCTAATCCAAAAATATCCTCGCAAAATCCTTTCATAATAGGGTGTTGTAGAAAATACTGTGCAACGCCATCCAAAATAGTCCAACACAATCCAGCAAGTTTTTGGTATATTTTTCGGTATATAAATTTCGGTAGTACCCGAACGCTATGCCTAAACTCGCCAAAGGTCTAACAATCAAGCAGATTGATGCTGCCAAGCCAGGAAAGACGCTGGCTGATGGGCGTGGTTTGTCATTGGTTGTTGATGCTGGTGGAAATAAGCGCTGGGTGTTTCGTTATACGCGCCCTGATGGCCGCCGGAACTGGATCGGCCTCGGCTCATATCCTGAAACCTCTTTACCTGTGGCTAGAGCACTTGCCCAGGATCAGAGGGAGAGGCTTGCCGCTGGGATTGATCCTGCTGTCGCAAAGCAAGAAGCCAAGCAGCAACTCAAAGCCAGCATCAGGGGAACATTCAAGTCAGTGGGTGAGGAATGGCATGCCCACAAATCGAAAAGCTGGGCCTCAGAGACGGCGCGAAAGGCTAGGGAGGTACTAGACGATTACCTTTACCCTAAAATTGGCCCTAGAGCGATTTCTGAGCTTTCCAGCGCTGATGTCAAACCTGTGCTGCTGTATGTCCATGAGCGCGGCCCGAGATTGGCCGTGAAAGCCAGGCAATACGTGAACCAGATTGTTGACTATGCCATTCAGGAAGGCTTGCGCGAAGATGGCAAGCTGCTATCCCTCAAGGGTGTGTTGCCCAAGACAGAGAGGGCACATTACGCGGCAGTGACCAAAACCAACGACTTGCCCAGTATGTTGGACAAGATCAACGATATCGACTCCCACAAAATGCGAGTTGCAGTGCAAACCCTGCTATATACCGCTTCGCGTCCTGGTGTGGTGGCGGGCATGCTCAAATCAGAACTGGATCTGCAGGCAGGGGAGTGGCACGTATCAGCCAAGCGCATGAAAACAGGCAATGACCATATTACCCCATTGCCTAAGCAACTAATCCCATTGCTGCAAGAAGCGATTGCCTACAGTGGCAACTCTCCATTTGTGTTCCCTGGTGAGCGTGACCCAATGGGTAAGCACCTGAATCGGGATAGCATCAGCAAGGCGCTGCGAGAGGCTGGCTTGCGTGGTGTGACAGTTTCCCATGGCTTCAGGGCGACATTCAGAACCATCGCTCGTGAGCGCTTGAGGATTGATCCTGACGTGCTGGAAGCTCAAATAGCCCATGCCAAGAAAGATGAGATACAGGCCGCCTATGATCGCGCGCAATTTCTGGAAGAGCGCCACCAGATTATTCAGCGATGGGCAGATTACATTGATGCAGTGCAGAGTGGGGCGAAAGTCATCCCATTGAAAACGGCATAAAGAGCAACACCGCCGCCTGACGGTATCAGGCATTAGCGGGAAGGCTGGTTAACTGTGAGAGGTCCACCAGCCAACCCTCACCACAACGCAATACTGAAAAGGAGTATCACGCTATGGCTGACGCCGATTTTACACCATCAAGATTGATATCTAATCGTGAAAGAAAAGCTAAATGGCGTAAAGACTATTTGGCAGCACGATCTGAAAGTGTATTAACTTGGAACGACCACCGGCATAAGGTTAGATGTTGTGTCCTCTTTGTGAAAAATGGCAAAGAGCATCGAACACCTTGGTTTAACTATACAACTGCAAAAGTTGCACATCAGTTAATGGCAAATAAATATGGAGCGGCTGCAATTTATTTGGATTAATTTATTAAGCTGATCGAGCATCCCCAATCTGGCCAGGCGAAAAGCGGAAACCTCCTTGCCCGGGATTGCTCGTCTTTGAAAGATGCGTAATGAAATACTCAGAGCATGTACCTAATGTATTAGTGAAAAAGTATTCTGAGAGTAGGAGGTTCCCTGGAAAAGTGATTCTAGGAAGGCTTCTTAATGTTGAAGATGAAAATATGAATAAGGCATGGATAGCACTGGGTAAGCATCTGAGCTCAGAGAGGGATTGGCTTGAGCTATGGAGTTGGATATGTCATGCAAAGCTTAAAAGTCAGAAAATGCCGCGCGAAAATAGAGAGGATATTAAGAGAGATTTATTGGATCTAAGCAAAACATTTAACCTGCTGGCTGGAAAAGTTCGTACAAGTAAAAATTTAGACGTACCAGCCTATATGCTTCTTGATGACGATGAATTGACTATTCTTGGGTTGAAAAAACTTCATAGTCTTCATGCTGTGGATCGAGAGAGTCTGGCGCGAAATGTCTTACATTATTGGCCAAGTGCATCAGGGCTGTTAGAAGGTTTTGCCAAGCTTGCAAAAGATAAAGCCGGTAAGGTAATGAGTGAGACTGGCGCAGCAAGAAAGAATGTAGGAAATCCACAGCAGAGAGAATTTATTGTTTGTTTGGGTAGTTATTTTCTAATGGCACGGAGAGCGGACGGCACCACAATGATTGGCCGGCCATTGAATGCACACCTTGCATCTATTGCTAATGTAGTGTTTCTTGATGGCGATGCCAGTGACAGATCTGTACGTAGTATTCTTGCGACCTTAAAAGGCAAAAATAATTTGGTTTTAACGTCTCACCCTTCATCCTCGTAGAAAACTACGATGTGCTCATGCAGAACCGCATTGGATGCAAACAAGCGGGACTGGGTTATCAAAATAAGGAAACCACGCATGAGCAACACATATCTTCAAGCACCACAGTTCTACCGTATTACTGAACTCAAATCTCGTTTGGGTGTTTCAAGTTCTAGCATTTGGAGCTGGGTAAAGCAGAATAAATTTCCACAGCCAATCAAGCTATCTGCCAATATCACTGCCTGGAAAGCCTCAGACGTTGAAACCTGGGCACAAGCTCGTATTGATGCTAGCCAAGGTAGGGAGGCCGCCTAATTATGGATAAGAAAAAAGGCCACCTAAAGGCAGCCTTAAACCGTACTTACAACCATAACGATAATACAGCAAAAGCACAAAGACAAAGGTTGCTAGATTTTCTTGTAGTGTGGAACTCAATCACCACTATCGAAGCTCGGCGTGAGCTTGACATCATGATGCCAGCAGCACGTATTCATGAACTACGTCAGCAAGGATGCAAAATTGATACCGTTTGGACTAGCGATATCACAGAGCAGGGCAAGCAGCACCGCGTAGCTCGTTATGTATGGAGGATGGCAGCATGAACCACCAGCCATTAATCCATATCCAGGTTAAATCCGAGCCGCGCATTGATAGTCGCTTGATCGCTGATAGCCTGGGAGTGAAACACCAGAACACCTATGGGTTAATCAAAGACTATAAAGGTGACTTTGAGCAATTAGGGGTAATCCGGTTTCAAACCGGAAAACCTCCCAAGGGTTCAGCTGGTGGCAGGCCGGAACATTACGCCATGCTCAACGAAGATCAAGCCTATCTCTTGCTGGTCTACAGCCGTAATACTGTCAAGGTGCGTGCCATCAAGGTGAAGCTGGTCCAGGCATTCCGTGATGCTCGTAAAGCCTTGGAAAGCCATCAAACCGAGTACCTACCAGGCTATCATGCCATGCACGACGAATTGGCTCACCTCGATGCCAATAGCCGCCATATCCACATGAACTTCAATAGGCTGGTGAACAAGGCGGTAGGGATTGGATCTGGTGAACGTAACTCTTTGCCATTTCCACACAAGAGCATGCTGGTGGCTGCCCAATTCATTGCAGCGAGTGCGGCTCATACTGCCAGCAACAGCAAGGAGGCATACCAGAAGGCCAAGGACGCACTGCAGGCATTAATCCCACCAGCAATGCAACTTGCCCAGGAGAGTCAGTCATGACCGTAGCGACTTGGATAGGCTAATCCATGGCCGCCAGTCACTTATTCCGGCTGGGACGCATCAAGGGTAAGAATGGTATAGAGGAAGCACTCAAGCACAATCGTAGAGAAATTCAGCAAGAGCGTGGTACCGGTGGGCATATTGACCCGACAAGAATCACGCTCAATTACTCTCTGCATGGTGATGGATGTGCACGAGAAATCGCCGTTCGCGCCAAAGTCGCCATGCTTGAAGCTGGAATAGAAACTCCACGTAAAAATGGCGTGATGGGCGTGGAAATCCTTTTTAGTTTGCCTATTGATCGCCACCAGCATGACACTCGGCCATTCTTTCAGGATTGTTTGTCATGGGTGCAACGCAACATGCAGGGCGAGCTGCTGGCTTTCGATGTTCACTTGGATGAGTCAGCGCCGCATGCGCATGCCGTGATATTGCCGCTAGTTAAAGGACATATGCAAGGTAGTGATCTGATTGGCAATACAGGCAACATGAACCGCTTACGTAGCCTGTTCTATAGCGAAGTGGCAAGGCGATATGGATTAAGCCAGGTCAATGCCAAGATAAATGAGCGGGACAAAGCCATGCTTGCAAGGGATGTAATCAAGTCTCTATCTAGTGATCCGGTGCAACATTCTGCGTTATGGCCTTTTGTGCGTGATGCTATTCATGCTGACCCTGCGCCCTATGCCGAGCACTTGGCGTTAAGTCACTTGCCAGGCAAGCGTAAAAGGAAATCTTTCGTGCAGATTATGACCTCAGTTGGACATGGAAAAATACAAAACCCTATATAGGGAATTAGAGCAAAAAAACACAATTCCCTATCCTGTGTATAGGGAATTTACTTTTCAGTAGTATCAAGCTCATTCACACAGTAAAGACTTTCAAGTAATCCGTAACATCTTATGTTTATGAATAAAGTAGCCCGCTTTGATTGATTTGGGTGTTCAAAGCTTGCGCTTCCTCTGGGGTAATAAACATGCTTGTTCCATTAAAGTTAACGAGCATCTTCCCTTGAGGTTGTGTTTTACCGGAAAATACATTTGCATTTGGATTTACCATTAGCCCAATTTCAGGCTGAGCTTGTAGATTGGCTGTTCGTTGTTGCTGTTGCTGGACTTCATAATTTGTTTTGTTGGCGTTGGCATTGTAAGCACCAGTTTGAGCATCAACTAGAGGTTGGTTTTGCTCCATCTTCTGCCCCTCGTAGTATCCATTAGATAATCCAACACCAAGATTAAGCATATCTTTGCTATCGAGGATCGAGTTAAGCAACCCAGGATTAGTCGAAACTGACTTACCAAACACATCCGCTCCTAATTTGATTCCGCCCTTACTTCCAGACTCAACTAAACTGTTGATTAGTCCTTTTTGTGTAGTATCAGGCATTGCTTCAGCTGCAGCTTTTGTAAGCATATCGCCGGTTTGCACTCCAACAGAAGAGGCTGTTTGATTGGAGTTGTTGGTAAGGTCGCCAAAGAATTTACCAATTCCATCCTTCATATTGCCTAAGGCGCTCCCCATCATGGAGTCGCCAAAATTGGTAAGTGGGTTTACAAAATTCTTTGCCTGATCCATGAATGCAGTAGCACCTACACTGGCTAGACTAGAGACTGTCCCAATAGTTGAGAGCGTTTTATTGCCAGTAATGGTGCCAAGAGCAGAAGCAATGCCGCCTGTAATCATAATGCCACCGAGAAGGCCGCCGGCAGCAATACCAGCTTTAACAGTGCCTGCAGCAGCTATCAATGCAACGGCAGGAGCATGCTTATATTGAAACTTTCCTGACTTATAATGGCTGCCATAACCAACATCCGCCCAGGTTGAATATCGCTTGGCCTCGCTACCCATTACATAGCGGATTTGTGGCATTTCAATTGCGATCATTGATGTGTCTCAAGTAAATGGTGACCACATCTTAGCTTTACCCATGTATTTGCCTTAGGGTATTAATGGCCTTGAAAGGTTTCTTTAATGGCAATCCCACTCAAGAATCACGACAATTCGAGTACGTTGACGACAGACCCTTCACTACTGAAGATCGTGAAAGAATTGCTGCCGAGCTTTCCAGATCGTCACGTCCCTATCGCGCGGGAAGCAGCACGCAAAAGAGAGCGGCTCTCTTCAATACCTTTCTACGCAGCGAGGGCCGCGAAGGGCGGAGATCATTACTGGGTGAAATGGTCGCTCAGCTACATGGGGCCGGATTAAGTCCAGACCTTTCAGGCATTCTTTATTCCCGCGCTTCCCAAGTTACCTTCACCCGGCATACACATTTACTTTCACAGACATTAACGAGTGCAATAGTTGGATATGAATTGTATTGGCCATTAATCAATAAATTACCTGGAGGTTGCTTTTTCGAGTGCAGGTAAATTTTGTTTCCCATGAATATGGCAGTGGGTAATGTCTACAATTATCTGACTCGATAAAAATGCGGGAGTTTTCGGACTCGGTAAAAGGCGAGGGCCAGCTAGGTTTGATGCCTTGGTGGCGTGCAGCAGATATTGTCTTAGACCTGTAATGGTTTTAGTGGGACAATGCCCGCTTATGAGATTACAGTTTTGGTCTAGGGAAGTGCTGGAAGGTATATTTTTAGGTATAGAAACAAAAAAGCACCGCCTGAAATTCAGTAACGGTGCGCATTTTGATCAATCATTTGGTGCCCAGAAGAGGACTCGAACCTCCACAGTGTTACCACCACTAGGACCTGAACCTAGCGCGTCTACCAATTCCGCCATCTGGGCATCGAATATCGATGAGCCGCGCATTCTATAGGAAAGTTACATTTTGTCAACGAAAAAAAAGCAGATTAAAACGATAGCTGTGAAAAAAACCACTTCGTCACGTAAGCCCAAAGGAGTTCGGGCCAAAGACCCTCATGCAGAGCGAGAGATTGCAAAATACGATAACCCATTGCCTAGTCGAGAGTTTATTTTGTCTGTGATGGAAGAGCAGGGGGTGCCTGTGACCGTGGATCAGCTTTATAAGCTGGTTGGCATTAAAAAAGCTGAGCAAGAGATTTTTGGTCGCCGCTTGGCCGCGATGGAGCGAGATGGACAGATTTTGCAGAATCGCAAAGGGGCCTTGTGTATTACTGGTAAGGTGAATCTGCTGGCAGGTAAGGTGCAGGGGCATCCGGATGGCTTCGGCTTTTTCATTCCCGATGATGGAGGGGATGATTTGTTCCTTTCTCCGCGTGAAATGGCTCAGGTGATGCATGGTGATCGCGTCATGGTGCGTCCTGCTGGCGTGGACCGGCGTGGTCGGCCAGAGGGGCGGATTGTTGAGGTGTTGGAGCGCTCGACCAAGACGCTTGTAGGGCGTGTGATCAGTAGTCATGGCGTCACTATCGTGGCAGCCGAGGATAAGCGCGTTAACCAGGATATCCTGATTCCTTATCACCTTGATATGGAGGCGAAGGATGGGCAGGTGGTAACCGTGGAGCTAACAGAGCAACCATCCCCGCATGCCAAACCAGTAGGTAAGGTGATTGAAATTCTTGGTAATTATGCTGACTCTGGCATGGAAATCGAGATCGCCCTGCGCAAGCATCATTTACCCTATGATTTTTCCGAAGCAGCGCTCAAGCAGGCGCAAAAATATCCCAAGCAAGTGCGTGCGGCAGATTGGAAGGGGCGCATAGATTTACGCGAGCTGCCTTTGGTGACGATTGACGGTGAAACTGCGCGCGACTTTGATGATGCGGTTTACTGTGAGCCACAGGGCACAGGCTGGCGGCTGGTGGTGGCGATTGCCGATGTCAGTTTTTACGTCAAGCCAGGTGATGGTTTGGATAAAGATGCTTATGAGCGTGGCAATTCGGTCTATTTCCCACGTCGGGTTATTCCCATGCTGCCTGAAGCCTTGTCAAATGGTCTGTGTTCCCTTAATCCCGATGTGGACAGGCTTTGCATGATCTGCGATATGCAAATTAGCAGCACTGGCAGCATCAAACAATATAAGTTTTATCCCTCGGTGATGCGATCCAAGGCGCGGATGACATATACCAACGTGTTTGACATGATCAGCAACCCCCAGGGCGAGGTTGCGCGTGAATATGATTGGCTGGTGCCGCATGTTGGTCATTTGTATAAGTTATACAAGATCATGCTTGCGGCACGTGAGAAGCGTGGGGCGATTGAGTTTGAAAGCAACGAAACCCTGATGGTGTTCAATGATAATGGCAAGATTGAGCGCATTGAGGCGACTTCGCGCAATGAGGCGCATCGCTTGATTGAAGAATGTATGTTGGCTGCCAATGTCTGTGCCGCAGATTTTCTTGGCAAGCGTGAGCATCCTGCCTTGTATCGTATTCACGATGGCCCGACTGAGGAAAAGCTGGAGGCCTTGCGTACCTTCATGGGCGAGTTTGGTTTTACGCTGGGCGGCGGCGATAGCCCGCATGCCAAGGACTATGGCAGATTGCTGGCCCAAATCAAGGGGCGTCCCGACGAGCAGCTGTTGCAAACCGTATTGCTACGCTCCATGCAGCAAGCAGTATATAGTCCAGATAATATTGGCCATTTTGGCTTGGCGTATGAGGCCTATGCGCACTTTACTTCGCCAATTCGTCGATATCCGGATTTATTGATACATCGCGCTATTAAGGCCGTGTTAAATGGTGAAACCTACAAGGCAGGTGATTGGCAGGAGCTGGGTAAGCATTGCTCCATGACCGAGCGGCGTGCTGATGATGCGACGCGCGATGTGGAAGCGTGGCTCAAGTGCTACTACATGCAGGATAAAATCGGTGAGGAGTTTGATGGTACCGTCGCAGGCGTGACTAGTTTTGGCTTGTTTGTTGCGCTGGATGGTGTCTACGTGGAGGGCTTGCTGCACGTCACTGAGCTGGGAAATGATTACTTCAATTTCGACAAGGTCAGGCATGAAATGCTGGGCGAGCGGACTGGAGTGCGCTTCCGCTTGGGAGATAGGCTGCGCGTCAAGGTAGCGCGTGTCGACCTTGAAACCAGCCGTGTGGATTTCAGCCTAGTTGCCAGAGAGGATCAATTGCAGGCATCATCCGCCCCCGAAGATTCATCTACCAAGCGTCGTCGCGGCAAGCAAGGTGCTGCGGTTGAGGCTGCTAAGACCGTGACTGAGCAGGTGGTGGAAAAGCCTAAACGTCGCCAGGCTGCAGTTAAGGAATCTGTGTCCTTGCTGGAAGTATTGGTTCAGGAAGTAGTCAGTAAGCCGAAAGTACGCAAAGTGGCCACGACGCCAACGGCCAAGAAGTCGCGGACAAAGCCGCCGCGCGCAAGTAATGGAAAATCCCGCGCTAAAGTAACCACAAAGAAGAAAGCTAGTTAATTGAATGAGTGATGCACGTATTTTGTTTGGCTTTCATGCCGTATTGAGCCGTTTGCGCCAGCATGGGGCGAGCATTCAGGAAATCCTGATCGACAAGGACAGGGTGGATGCGCGGATGAAGGATTTATTGCAGATGGCAGAAAATGCCAATGTGCGTGTGATGCAAGTAGAGCGTGCGCGGCTGGATGGAATGGCGGGTGGTAATGCGCGCCATCAGGGGGTGATTGCACGGGCGATTGATACACCGATTCCCTACAAGGATATTCACGATATTCTTGAATCTGACCTCAAAGAGCCACCATTTTTCCTGGTGCTGGATGGTGTTGAAGACCCGCATAATCTCGGTGCATGTTTACGCGTGGCTGATGCAATGGGGGTGCATGCCGTGATTGCCCCCAAGGATAGGGCGGCGGGCTTGAATGCTACCGTGCGTAAGGTTGCTTGTGGTGCGGCGGAAACTGTGCCATTTATCGCGGTGACCAACCTGGCACGCACCCTGCGAGAGCTCAAGGATGCTGGTGTTTTTGTTGTAGGAACTGCTGCTGAGGCTAACGCAGATTTACCCGCTACTGATTTATCAGGCCCGTTGGCTCTGGTGTTGGGGGCAGAGGGTACTGGCTTGCGCCGATTGACACAGGAAAACTGTGATAGCTTAATTAGCATCCCCATGTTTGGATCGGTTGAGAGTCTGAATGTCTCGGTGGCAAGCGGTATTTGCTTGTACGAAGCACGCAGGCAGCGAATATCACAGCAGGGTTGATCTCCTGCCCATGGTGGGATTCTTTTAATTCTCGAGATTGAGTTTTTGAATGCAGCTCAATCTGTCGTGAGCCTGTCATGATGCATGTTGATACTAGCGGGGCAAGTGCGTGGCGCTTGCCCCAACATACAGGGTAAATATTGTGCCCTAGCTTTATTTTGGGCCGCTAAAATGTTATTTTATCGGTCTTTCCGTAGTTGTTTTCTCAAATATTATCTTTGGAGTCATCATGGCTGTTGAACGTACCCTTTCCATTATCAAACCCGATGCAGTTGCCAAGAACGTGATCGGCAAGATCTACACCCGTTTTGAAGATGCTGGCCTCAAGATCATTGCTTCCAAGCAGGTACAACTGTCTCAGGCTGATGCTGAGGGTTTCTACGCTGTTCACAAAGAGCGTCCTTTCTTTAACGACCTGGTCAAGTTCATGATTTCTGGTCCAGTGGTTGTGCAAGTGCTGGAAGGCGAAAATGCTGTGCTCAAGCATCGTGATCTGATGGGTGCAACTGATCCTAAGAAGGCTGATGCTGGCACGATTCGCGCTGACTTTGCTGACAGTATCGATGCTAATGCTGTTCACGGCTCTGACTCCCTGGAAAACGCTGCGAACGAAATCGCTTATTTCTTCGCGCAATCCAACGTATATAGCCGCTAAGGGTTAGCGCATGACGGTCAATCTCCTTAACTTGAACCAGGCTTCGCTCGCCGAATACTTCCAAAGTATTGGCGAGAAGCCATTTCGTGCCAAACAGATGATGCGCTGGATGCATCACTTTGGCGTGAAAGAGTTTGGGGAGATGACCGATATAGCCAAGGCGTTGCGTGAAAAGCTCGCCAAGGAGGCCGTGATTGTGCCTCCGTCAGTCCATCTCGAGCAAATATCGGAAGACGGTACGCGCAAGTGGTTGATTGACGTAGGTGCAGGCAATGGCGTTGAAACCGTTTTTATTCCCGAGGATGAGCGCGGGACGTTATGCGTTTCATCGCAAGTAGGCTGTGCGCTGGATTGCACATTCTGCTCCACCGGTCGGCAGGGATTCAACCGTAACCTCAGCGTGTCCGAGATTATCGGTCAGTTGTGGGTGGCTAACAAAGCCTTGGGGCGTGACCCCAAAGGCGACCGTATCATCAGTAATGTGGTGATGATGGGGATGGGTGAGCCGCTGGCCAATTTTGATAATGTCGTCGCTGCCATGAATATCATGCTGGATGACTCCGCGTATGGTCTGAGTCGCCGTCGCGTGACCTTGTCTACTTCTGGCATGGTGCCTGCGATGGATAGGTTGCGTGAGGAGTGCCCGGTAGCACTGGCGGTTTCCCTGCATGCGCCGAATGACGCGTTGCGGGATGAGATTGTCCCTATCAACCGCAAGTATCCGATTGCTGAATTGATGGCAGCTTGCCAGCGTTACCTCGAAAAAGCGCCACGCGATTTTGTGACGTTTGAATACGTGATGCTGGATGGAGTCAACGATACTGTCGAGCATGCCAAGCAATTGCTGGGCATCGTCAAGGATGTGCCATGCAAGTTTAACCTGATTCCTTTTAATCCCTTTCCCAATAGCGGCTACGATACTTCCAAACCAGATAATATCCGCCGTTTTCGCGACATTCTCATGCAGGCAGGTTATATCGTCACTACACGCAAGACGCGTGGCGAAGATATTGATGCAGCTTGCGGTCAGTTGGCTGGCAAGGTGCAGGACAAGACCAAGCGCTCGTTACGCCGTATCAAGGTGGAGGCGATTGCATGAAGCAGTACCTGGTTGCTGTTGCCGGGTTGTTGCTTGTTGCATGTGCCGCTACTGAAACCAAGCAAGATACCGAAGCCAGTCGCGAGCGTGCCCGTGTGCATACTGAGCTGGGGGCCGGATATTACGCCCAGAACCAGATTGCAGTTGCACTTGAAGAGTTTGAGCTTGCTGCGCAGATCAATTCTTTCTATGCCCCTGCATATAATGGATTGGGCTTGGTTTACGGCACATTGCGCGAGGATGAGAAGGCGGATACAGCTTTCCGCAAGGCGTTGCAGCTAGACCCCAAAAGCTCTGAAACTCGCAATAATTACGGTAGCTTTCTCTGCGCCCGTAACCGAATTGATGAGTCTATCGTTCAATTCACCGAAGCAGTCAAGAACCCGCTATACGTGACGCCTGGCGTGGCTTACATGAATGCTGGTACTTGCTTGTTGCGCAAGAAAGATATCAAGCAAGCCGAGCTTTATCTGCAACATGCGCTGCAATTGCAGCCACAACTATTCCAGGCTGGTTATCAATTGGCAGTCATTGCGCATAGCCGTGGCGAGTATGGTATTGCGCGTAATTACCTCAACCCCGCTTTGGAAAGCAATAGCCCGACTGCCGACATGCTATGGTTGGGTATCAAGCTAGCGCGAGAGACTGGGGATCGGGATAGTGAAGCCAGTTATGCCTTGCAGCTGAGAAGAAAATTCCCTAACGCCGAGCAAACAAAACAATTATTGTCAGGACAGTAATGATGAGTGAGCACGATTCTCCTGAACAGGATGTACAAGTAGCGCCAACTTATATTGACCGCATTGGACCCACATTGGTGGCCGCGCGGGAAAATCTTGGGCTGGTGGCGGAAGATATTGCCAACCGGCTGCGTCTAAGCCTGCGCCAAGTGCAGGCCTTGGAAAATGATGATTTTGCTGTATTGCCTGAAGCTGTCATCACGCGTGGTTTTATTCGTAACTATGCACGCTTGGTCAATATTGATGCTACACCGTTGTTGCGGGTTTATAGCCAATATGTCCCTGCTCAAGATGGCCAGGCGATCAGCATTCCCTCTGCCAATATCGTGATTTCCGGTGAGCCTGGTATGTCATGGCGACCTTATGTCTGGTTCGGTGTTTTGCTGGTAGTGTTGCTCGCAGCCTGGATACTCTATGTCGATTTTTTCCAGAAGCATGATGTTGTACCGGCATTAGCAGATTCGCCAGTGTCTAGTATCGTTGAGCAGGATAGTGTGATCGAAGGGCAAGCATTGGAAAATGTAGCGCCATCAGAGCCTGTATCCCCAGCGTCCGCTGAAAGTGCAGTTGCGCCAGAACAAGCAGCAGCTTCTGTCCCTGCAACAGCGCCACAAACTACGACAGAGCCTGCAATATCACCTGTCCAAGCGGCTGTTCCGCAGCCTTCATCCAGTGAGGGGGGGCAAGCTTCACCACAGGTTGAGGGTTCCCGGCTTAAATTTTCTGTGACTGAAGCGACCTGGGTTAGTGTTTTTGATGGTAATGGCAAGCAAATCTTGAATAAAACACTCGCCCCGAGTAGCGAGGAAATGATTGCTGGTCAGCCTCCATTCAGGATTGTGGTCGGTAATATTCATGGCACCAAGCTCGAATACAATAATAGCCCCGTTGACCTTGCTCCTTATACCAAGGTAAATGTGGCTCGTCTGAGGTTGGAGTAAGTCTTGGATTATCAAACACTCAGTCGTCGCAACACCAAGACCGTCATGATTGGCCATGTGCCAGTTGGTAGCAGTTCACCGGTCGTGGTGCAATCCATGACCAATACCGATACTGCAGATGCAGCTGCGACGGTAAAGCAAGTATATGAGCTGTGGCGTGCAGGCTCCGAAGTAGTGCGTATTACCGTGAACTCGCCAGAGGCAGCTGCACAAGTGTCTAGCATCCGCCGTCAGTTGGATGATCTTGGCTGTAATGTCCCGCTGGTTGGTGACTTCCATTTCAATGGGCATCGATTGTTGGCGCAATATCCCGATTGTGCCGAGGCCTTGGCGAAATATCGCATTAATCCCGGCAATGTAGGCAAGGGTTCCAAGCGTGATGAGCAATTCTCTGCCATGATCAAGGCAGCGATTGATTACAACAAGCCGGTGCGTATTGGCGTTAATTGGGGTAGCCTGGATCAAGCCAAGATGGCACGCATGATGGATGAAAACTCCAAGCGTGCAGCGCCATTGACGGCAGATGCCTTGATGCGCGAAATGCTGATTCAATCCGCTTTGGAAAATGCGGCCGAGGCAGAAGACTTGGGCTTGCCAAGTGACCGCATCATCATTTCCTGCAAGGTAAGCGCGGTACAAGACTTGATCAAGGTTTATCGTGATCTGGGTAGTCGCTGTGATTATCCATTGCACCTTGGCTTGACTGAGGCTGGCATGGGATCCAAAGGTATTGTGGCATCCACAGCCGCCTTATCTGTGCTAATGCAGGATGGCATAGGTGATACCATCCGTGTCTCCTTGACACCCGAGCCAGGCGAACCTCGTACCAAGGAGGTCGTGGTGGCGCAGGAGATATTGCAAACCATGGGCATACGTTCTTTTACGCCTTTGGTGACAGCTTGCCCTGGATGCGGGCGTACGACATCAACTTTTTTCCAGGAGCTTGCACAAAGCATCCAGCGTTATCTACGTGATCAGATGCCGATCTGGCGTAGCCAATACCCTGGCGTTGAGACCATGAGTGTGGCTGTGATGGGCTGTGTCGTGAATGGTCCTGGTGAATCCAAGCTCGCCAATATTGGTATTAGCCTGCCAGGAACTGGAGAAGTGCCAGTTGCGCCAGTGTATGTGGACGGCGAAAAAACTGTCACCCTCAAGGGCGAAGCTATTGCTGATGACTTCAAGGTGATCGTGGAAGAGTATGTCCGCGTTAATTATGCCGAAGGCGGGCGTTTGCGCCAGCAGGTATCCGGCAAGGGCCTGAAAACCATCCCGGTTAAAGCCATCTAGAACACTATAAATTCATTAAGTATCTATGTCTGATAAGTTTCAAAGTATCAAGGGTTTTTACGACATTCTCCCAGCCGATACCGCGCTGTGGCAACGGCTGGAGGATGCCGCCCGGCGTGTGCTGGCCCAGTATGGCTATCGTAATATCCGTCTGCCTATCGTAGAGCCGACAGAGCTTTTTATCCGTGGGGTGGGTGAGCACACCGACATTGTTGAGAAGGAAATGTACTCCTGGGAAGACAAGCTGAATGGTGATCGTCTTACCTTACGTCCAGAGGGGACTGCGGGTTGTGTCCGTGCGGTGGTTGAGCATAGTCTTACTTACAACGGGCCACAGCGTCTCTGGTACATTGGCCCGATGTTCCGACATGAGAATGTGCAGAAGGGCCGCCAGCGCCAATTCCACCAGATTGGTGCTGAAGCATTTGGCTATACCGGGCCTGATGTCGATGCTGAGCAGATTGCCATGCTCGCCCGATTGTGGCGTGAGCTAGGCGTGGCAGATGCAGTTGAGCTGCAATTGAATACAATTGGGGATGCTACTGAGCGTGCGGAGTATCGCCAAGTGCTGATCCGTTATTTTGAGCAACACGCAGATATCCTGGATGATGACGCTAAGCGTCGCCTGCATGCCAACCCCTTGCGTATCCTAGATAGCAAGAACCCTGCGATGCAGGCGATGATAGAAGCCGCACCTAAATTGTTGGACAGCCTGGGTGAGGAAAGCCGCGCTCACTTCGCGGGCGTGACCCACCAGCTTGACCAGTTGGGCGTTAAGTGGACCTTGAACACGCGCTTGGTGCGGGGCCTGGATTACTACAATCGCACCGTGTTCGAATGGGTGACCAGTAAGCTGGGTAGCCAAGGCACGATAGCAGGCGGTGGGCGCTACGATAGTCTGGTGCAAAGCCTTGGTGGCAAGGAAACACCAGCATGTGGTTTTGGTATTGGCTTGGAGCGCGTGTTCCTGCTCATGCAAGAGTGCGGTATTGAGGCGAGCAATAGCCCCGATGTATATCTGGTGAATGTCGGTGATGTCGCCAGCAAAGCGGCGTTAGCGATTGCGGAAGCGCTGCGGGATAGTGGTTTGAGCGTTAACCTGCATGCGGGCGGTGGCAGCTTCAAATCACAAATGAAAAAAGCCGATCAGAGTGGCGCACCTTATGCATTGATTTTGGGCGATGATGAAGTGGCAGCGAATGAAGTGTGCCTGAAACCATTGCGCGAAAATGGCGAGCAACGCAGAATGTCGCTGTCCCAAGCGATAGAGGCATTACATACATGACCGAACTGCTGCGCATTGAGAACCTGACTATCACGCCTAAGGCTGAGCCGGAGCGCTTGTTGGTTAAGCAGGTTTCTTTTGCGCTGGAAGCGGGTAAGACCACTTGTATCGTGGGGGAGTCAGGTAGTGGTAAAAGCCTGACAGCGTTGGCGGTGATGGGCTTGCTCTCGGATCAATTGCAATTGAAAAGCGGCAGCATTCATTTCAAGGGGCGTGATATTGCGCAGGCCAGCCATGCCCAGTTGCAGAAAATCCGTGGCAAGGAAATCGGCATGATTTTCCAGGAGCCCATGACCTCCCTCAATCCAGTATTGACCGTAGGCTATCAAATAGGCGAAAGCCTGACCCAGCATCTCAAGCTTACCGGCGCTGCGCTTAAATCACGCGTAGCCAGTTTGTTGCAACAGGTTGGCATCCCGCCAGAGCGCGCCAATAGTTATCCGGATGAGTTATCCGGTGGCCAGCGCCAACGTGTCATGATTGCCATGAGCATTGCTTGCGAGCCTGCCATGTTAATTGCCGATGAGCCGACAACTGCATTGGATGTGACGGTGCAGGCACAAATACTCAAGCTATTGGATGACCTAAAAACGCGTATGAATATGGGCATGTTGTTCATCACGCATGATTTTGGCGTGGTGGCTGACATTGCTGATAACGTGGTGGTCATGTTCCGCGGCGAAATTGTTGAGGCAGGGCCGGTAAAAGCCGTGCTACAACACCCGCAGCATCCTTACACTCAAGCTTTGCTTGATTGCGTGCCTGATGCCGAGGGCAAAAAACCACTCAAACCTATCGATTATGCCTGGTTGAACACAGGAGTTGCGTGATGAGTGCTACACCAGACAAATATATCCTCCTGGCACGCGGTCTTAATAAATCCTATACCCAGCGTAGCGGACGTTTTGGCTTCGGCAGCACCAAGGTCAAGGCGTTGGATGAGGTCAATATTTCGCTGCGTGCAGGCAGTACGCTGGCGGTAGTGGGGGAGTCTGGTAGCGGCAAATCCACTTTGGCGCGTTGTCTGTTACAATTGCAGCCCTTGGATAGTGGCGAAGTCATTTTTCAGGGCAATAATCTGGCAGGTCTTTCGGGTAGTGCACTGCGGCAAGAGCGTCGGCACTTGCAGATGATTTTCCAGGATCCATTTGCTTCGCTCAACCCGCGCATGAAAGTGCGGGATATTGTCGCCGAGGGCTTGGTGATCCATGAAATTGGCACGGCAAAAGAGCAGCAAGACAAGGTCGTGCAGATGCTGGAGCGAGTTGGCTTGAGCGCTGCCGATATGAATAAATATCCCCACCAGTTTTCCGGCGGTCAGCGTCAGCGCATTGGCATTGCCCGTGCACTCGTGCTGCAACCCAAGGTGGTGGTGTGTGATGAACCAGTTTCTGCCCTGGATGTATCGATTCAGGCGCAGATTTTGTTGTTGTTGAAAAGCCTGCAGCAGGAGATGGAATTGAGCTATATCTTTATCAGCCATGACCTGCGTGTAGTACGTCATATTGCGGATGATATTGCTGTGATGTACAAGGGGCGCATCGTAGAGCAGGGGAAAGTTGAGAGTATTTACAATACTCCGACCCAAGACTACACCCGCAATTTGTTGAATTCTATCCCTGGACGTAAGTCCTTGGCAGCGTAATTTTAGGAAAGAGCATGGCATACGATTTGGAAGAACAGGATCAGCTGGATGCACTCAAGAGCTGGTGGAAACGTAATGGCAATGCCATCGTTGGCGTAGCAGCTGTTGCCTTGGTAGGCTTTGGTGGCTACGAAGGCTGGAAGTACTATCAGTATCAACAATCGGCAGCGGCTTCTGTGCAATACCAGAACATGGCCAACACTGATATTAAGGATGCTGCCAAGATCCGTGCATTGTCTGCTGAGCTGATCGATAAATATTCCTCTACGCCGTATGCAGGCCGCGCTGCCGTTGCTGTCGCCAAGCTCAATTATCAGGAGCAGGATTTGGAAAGCGCCAAGTCGCAACTGACTTGGGCAACCAAGAATGCGAAGGAAGACGCTGTGCGTGCCATTGCATCGCTGCAGCTGGCTTCTATCCAATATGAAGAAAAAGCGTATGACGCAGCACTAAAGACCTTGTCTGAAAAGCTTGACGCAGGTTATGCAGGATTGATTGCCGACCTCAAAGGCGATGTGCTCGTGGCGCAAGGCAAGACGGAAGATGCCAAGGCCGCTTATAAAGACGCGCTGACCAAGCTTGATATGCAAGGTGATTACTACAAGTATACCGAGCACAAGCTGGAAGCACTCGGCAGCTAAGCCGATATAAAGCGAATTAAGTGGAGCTAAGTTTGCGTTCAATTTCATTGCTAGTTGCCGCCGCCCTGATGATGGGTGGTTGCAGTACCATCACTGATCTCAAGACCGATATATCAGAGCGAGTGTTCGGGCGTGACCAGGTTGACCCTCCCGCCGAACTGGTCGATTTCAAGCCAACATTAAAGCCCAAGATCGTCTGGTCTGCCAAACTGGGAGACTCAGAATTGGCAGACTTTATGCCAGCTACCTCTGAAGGTGCGGTTTATGCCGCTAGCGGGGATGGTGAAATTGCCAGGTTTGACGCGATCACCGGTAAGCAGGTGTGGAAAATCAATGCAGGCGAAACGCTGACCGGCGGTGTTGGCTTAGGTAGCCAATTAGTGCTGGTCGGTACCCCCAAGGGTTATGTGCTGGCATACAACCTGGACGGTAAGTTGCTGTGGAAGTCCAAGGTCAGTAGCGAAGTATTGAGTGCACCACAAGTGGATAACGGTGTGGTGGTGGTACGTTGTGGCGATAGCCGGATTTTTGGTTTGAATGCCAAAGATGGTGCGCGTAAATGGGTGTATGAGCGCGCAACACCAACCTTGACCTTGCGTAGCAGTGCTGGGGTGACGATTTCCGACGGTGCTGTTTATGCTGGTTTTGCCGGTGGAAAACTTGTTGCCTTGCGGGCAGAGGATGGCAAGACATTGTGGGAGGCATCGGTGGCCTTGCCCAAAGGGACGACAGAGTTGGAACGTATTGCCGACATTACCAGCCTGCCAGTCGTTGATGGCCCGCTGGTCTATGCTGTTGCGTATCAGGGCCGAGTGGCCGCTGTTGAGCGTACCACTGGCCGAGTGACCTGGAATCGTGATATTTCGAGCTATACCGGCTTAGGTGCAGAAGAGGCTCGCGTCTACGTTTCACATGCGAGCGGCGCTGTATTTGCGCTGGATTATTCCAGTGGCCGTACTTTCTGGCGCCAGCCTGATCTAAAGAACCGCCTGTTGAGTGCACCATTGCCTATGGGTGGCGTGGTTGCCGTGGGTGATGTTGAGGGCTATATCCATTTCATGGATAGGGACGAAGGTAATTTTGTTGCCAGAATACAAACAGAAAAAAGTGCCATCATGCCTCAGCCAGTGGCAATTGGTACCAATGGTTTCCTGGTTCAGACCCGCAAGGGCGGCCTGTACGCAGTTTCAGTAGTTCCACAATGATGTTACCAACGATTGTTCTCGTGGGGCGGCCCAATGTCGGTAAGTCGACATTGTTTAACCGGCTGACTAAAACCCGTGATGCCCTGGTCGCCGATCTGCCAGGTTTAACGCGCGATCGCCACTATGGTCGCGGCGTAGTTGGCAGCAAGCCTTATTTAGTTGTTGATACAGGTGGTTTTGAGCCATTAGTCGATAGCGGCATTCTCAAGGAAATGGCGCGCCAGACATTGCTGGCGATTGATGAAGCCGATGTGGTGATTTTTCTGGTGGATGGCCGCAACGGCCTGGCTCCTCAAGACAAAGTGATTGCGGAGCGGCTACGCAAGAGCCAGCGGCCTATCTTGCTGGCTGTCAACAAAACAGAAGGTATGCAACGCGCAATCGCCAGTGCCGAGTTTCACGAGCTGGGCTTGGGTCATCCCTTGTCGATTTCCTCTGCACACGGCGAAGGTGTCCGTGACCTAGTAGAACTTGCGCTGGAGAACTTTCCTGATCCAGATGAGGAAGAAGAAACCAAGGCTAACCAGGTGCCTAAGGTGGCAATCGTCGGTCGTCCGAATGTGGGGAAATCTACGCTAGTCAATGCCTTATTGGGCGAAGAGCGCGTGATTGCATTCGATCAGCCTGGTACTACTCGTGACTCGATCTATCTGGATTTAGAGCGCAACGGTAAGCATTACACTATTATCGATACTGCCGGTGTGCGTAAGCGTGGCAAAGTATTTGAGGCGGTTGAGAAGTTTTCCGTGATCAAGACCATGCAGGCCATCGAGGAGGCGAATGTTGCCATCTTGGTGGTTGATGCGCAGGAGGGGATTACCGAGCAGGATGCGCATGTATCCGCCTATATCCTGGATAGTGGTCGTGCATTGGTGGTCGCAGTGAATAAGTGGGATGGCCTGGAAGAGGACAAGCGCGAGTGGATCAAGCGAGAAATTGACCGTAAACTGCAGTTCCTTGATTTCGCCAAGTTCCACTATATTTCTGCCTTGCGTAAAAAGGGTTTGGGCGAGTTGTTTGGGTCTGTTGATGGTGCCTATAAAGCTGCCATGGCCAAGCTATCAACTCCGCAGCTCACACGTGTGCTGGAGGATGCCACCATGCAGCACCAGCCGCCGATCAGCAAAGGGATACGTCCCAAGCTGAGGTATGCCCATCAGGGCGGTAGCAACCCGCCTATCGTGGTCATACACGGTAATCATGTGGATGGCATCAAGGAAAGTTACCGACGCTATTTGGCAGGGGTGTTCCGCCAGGCCTTCCAGTTGACAGGTACGCCACTACGCGTGCAGTTCAATCAGGGCAATAATCCTTTTGCCGAGCCAGAAGAACGTAAGCAGGGTGAGGGGATTGTCAGTATGCGCCGACGCAAGACAGCTGAGCGTGCTGCGCTGAATGCGCGCAAGAATGAAGAGCAGGGACGCAAGGTCAAGAAAAAGCCTGGCGTTGTCGCTAATGCCCGGAATGTAAAAAAGCCCTCAATCAAGAAGTAAAGTAATTGATGGGTCTTAATGGCGAGACGTGAAATAATTTGGCCGGGCAATGCCCGGCCAAATTATTTAAACTTTTTGCTTATGTTGCTTAAAACAGGCTTTCCCAGAATTTCCACCAGACGCGTTCGTCTTTGGGGACATTAGCACCTAGCATTGGGCTATTAGGATAGTTTTGTGCCAGCACGCGCTTGGTATCGTCGCGCAAGTCATTCATGCCCATTTCATCATAGGCACTGATCAGAATCACCAAGGCTTCTTCGATGTGTGGGGTGTCAGGGTAGAACTCCATCACGTATTTGCAGCGATTGGCCGCAGCAACATACGCTTGGCGCTTCATGTAGTAACGCGCAACATGCAGTTCATGCTCGGCGAGGGAGTTCACCAGATAGCTCATCCGCAAGGTAGCATCCTTGATATAGCGGCTATTGGGGAAACGATTCACTAGCTCCTTGAGAGCCAGGAACGATTCGCGCAGGGATTTGGGGTCGCGGTCGCTGATTTGCTGTTTGGTGAGTTTTTCTATGATGCCGCGTTCATTGAATGTGGCAAGGCCTTTCATGTAATAGGCGTAGTCTACATTGGGATGGTTTGGGTGTAGCTTGATGAAGCGGTCTGCCGCAGCCATGGTGGCAGCCGGGTCGTTCTTCTTGTAATGTGCATAAATGACTTCGAGCTGTGACTGGGTGGCATAGCGACCATGTGGATAGCGAGATTCAAGAATCTGGAAATACTTGATGGCTTTTTCATAATCGCGGGTGGTCATGTTTTCTGCCGCAGCCGCATATATGCGCTGTACTGGCCAGCCTTTTGTTTCATCCAGTTCTGTTGGAGAGCCGAAAATCGCGCAGCCTGTGAGCCAGAGTACTGCAATTAACGCTAAACTATGCTTCATTTACAAAATCCATGATTAAGGTTGTGGGTGCCGTTTAACACAATGCCGCCGCCTTGATGCGGCGCATAAAGATTGATTATAACCGATGAGCAACACCGCAACGCCTATTACCCTCACAATTACCCAGGAGCTTGGGGGCATGCGTCTCGACCAGGCGCTGCAACGCTTGATGCCCGAACATTCACGTTCGCGCATTCAAGGCTGGATCAAGGATGGCTTGGTCACGATTGCCAATGAAACCCCAACAGCTAAATTCAAGGTCTGGGGAGGGGAGCTGGTGCAGATTACTCCACAAACAGCACCTGAAGCATTGGCATTCGAGCCTGAAAACATCCCGCTGGACGTCGTGTTCGAGGATGAGCATATCTTGGTGATCAACAAGCCTGCCGGCCTGGTAGTACACCCTGCTGCGGGCAATTGGAGCGGTACATTGCTCAATGCCTTGCTTTACCACGCTCCGCAGCTCAAGGATGTACCACGTGCTGGCATCGTGCATAGGCTGGATAAGGATACGAGTGGTTTGTTAGTCGTGGCCAAGACGCTGGCGGCACAAACTAATTTGGTAAGGCAATTGCAGGCACGCACTGTTAAACGGGAGTATCGTACTATCGTTTGGGGCCAAATATGGCGGAATGGCAAGGTCGATCAGCCGATTGGCCGCCATTCGCATGCGCGCACCAAAATGGCAGTGAACCAGATGGGTAAGCCAGCAGTGACGCATTATGAAGTGCTTGATCGTTTTTCCGTACATACCTATATGCGCTGCTTGCTCGAAACGGGCCGTACGCATCAGATCCGCGTGCATATGCAACACCTCAAGGCGCCGATTGTTGGCGATCCGGTCTATGGCATCCGTGGCATATTGCCGCTACGTCATATCTCTGACAATCTCAGGAGCGTGTTGCTCGACTTCAAGCGTCAGGCATTGCATGCTATCCGGCTTGGGTTGAAGCACCCCGCCACTGGTGAGTCCATGGAGTGGCAAGTAGAGCTTGCAGCTGATATGAAGGTGCTACTAGAGGCGATTCGTGCAGAAAATGTGCCGCCAGAAGAGGCAGAAACCTTCTATGTGCATGACGACGAATTCGCCTACGAGTATGACGAAGACGAGGGTGATGACTGGTATGACGACGAGGAGGAAGATGATGCTGAGTGATCGGCATCTGATCATTCCTGATTGGCCTGCACCGCCTAATGTCAGGGCGTTGCAAACAACGCGGCAGGGCGGTATCAGCCAGGCACCTTACAATAGTTTTAATTTGGGCATGCATGTGGCTGATGAGCCACTGGATGTAGCCGCCAACCGTCAGCGTCTGAATCGCTATGTACCTACTGAGCCGGTATGGCTCAATCAAGTGCATGGAATCACTGTGGTGGATGCAAGCACTGCCAGTTGTGTGCCAGATGCCGATGCCGCTTTTGCCCGCACTCGTCATACAGTATGTGCCGTAATGACGGCAGATTGCTTGCCCGTGTTACTGTGCGATAAGGCGGGCACTATTGTGGCTGCGGTGCATGCTGGCTGGCGTAGCCTGCTGGATGGTGTGATAGAGGCTACAGTGCTGGAAATGGGTAAGCCTGGCGATCAGCTTTTGGCCTGGATGGGCCCAGCTATCGGGCCGGATTCATTTGAGGTTGGCGATGAGGTTAGGGAGGCCTTTTTGGCGCGAGACCCTCAGGCTGTAAAAGCCTTTAAGCCGACATCTGCTGGAAAGTGGCTGGGTGATATGTTTATGCTGGGGCGACAGCGTCTGGCGACCATGGGTGTCACCAATATCTATGGCGGTGGCTTATGTACTTATCAAGATGCGGAGCGGTTTTTCTCTTTCCGCCGCGATCAGGCTACAGGCCGAATGGCTAGCCTGATCTGGCTAGAATAACGCTACCATCACCCGCTTATTGTTCTTCCAGTAGCGGAATGCCTTCTCCGCCAGCATAGAACACAATCACGACAGCGGGGCTACTTCCTGTATATCCACGGTGCACAGCATGCACCATTTCGGGGAGCGCTTGCCCCGGACCGAGGCGCATTGTTTCACCAGTGCCTTGCTTTTCTACGGTAATTTCACCAGACAAGATGTAGGCGACATTAGGAATAGGGTTGCTATGCCATGGCAATGAAGTGTTGGCTGGAATGGTAAAGCGCAACACGCTCAACTCTGGCTTGCCGCCAGGGTAATTGGCATAGCCCTTGCCATCCCAAGCCTTGACGGCTCTCAGTACAGGTTCAACTTGCAGTTGTGGCTCAGAGGCCGCAAATACAGTTGTACTGAAAAGGTGAAGTCCTGCAATACAGCACAATGTCCAGAAAGTTTTCATGAGGCACCATTCCTTTCTCACTGATAGCAATGTCATACAGTGCTATTGAAGCAAGGAGCGGGCCAGGGTAAATATTGAACAGTTGCCTAGATATTTTGCCCGATACGCCAGAGTACACCACTGGGATCGTTAAAGACGAAATCCCGCATGCGCCATGGCTGGTCGACCAGTGCAGAGATTTTGCTGCCGTATTTTTCTGCAATGCCGGATTGTTGGATATGGGCATACCATGCTGCGACATCTTCTACCTGTAGATGCATCATGAAGTTGTCAGCATAGGTTTGCACATAGAAGTCTTGCAGCAAGAAAGCGCAATGTTCCACGCAAAAGTAGGCTACACCGCCACCTTCGGAGCGTTTCTCAAAGCCAATATCTTGATAAAACTGCTGGGAAAGCTGGAAATCCTTGGCAGGCACAAAAGTTTTGATTTCAATGGTCTTGAGTGTCATGTTGTGATGTTCGTGGGGTTAATGATGTCGTCGTGCAGCAATCATGGGAGTCCCGCCATCAGGGTGATTAAGCAATACACACGGTAGATCGAAACAGGCTTCTACCATGGCGGGAGTCATGATGGCTTCCACCCGGTCAATCGCTTGTAGGCGACCATCGCGCAGTAGCGCAATACGGTCAGCATACTGCGCTGCGAGATTGAGATCATGCACGATAGCGATCACAGCCACATCACCTTTGTCTGCCCATTTACGCGCGATATTGAGGATGCGATGCTGTTGACGAGGGTCAAGTGCCGCAGTGGGCTCGTCAAGCAATAGCAGTCTAGGACCTGCACCAGCTTCCCATATCTGTGCCAATATGCGTGCCATTTGCACTCTCGCTTGTTCGCCGCCTGAGAGGGTGGTGTAAACCTGTTCGGCCAAGTGTGTTGCATCTACCTCTTGCATGGCAGCCATAGCAATCTGGTAATCCTGTGGTCGATTTGCACCTTGATGGTGCGGATGACGCCCCAAGAGAATGATTTCCAGGGCGGTGTAAGCAAAGCCGACTTCTGCGTGTTGTTGCATGAGTGCGCGCTGGCGTGCGAGCTTGAGCAGGTTCCATTCCGAGAGGCGCTGATTGTCCCAGGTCACTTCACCATGCGTGGGTTTCAATTCTCCGGACAGCAGACGAATCAATGAGCTCTTGCCAGCGCCATTGGGGCCACAGATCGCGACGAGCTCACCCGGGACAATCGTAAAGTTGATGTCCTGTAACAAGGTTTTGCTGCCGATATTAAGCCCAGTGTTGATGACCTTCAGCATGAGAGATGCTCCTATAATCCGATCTTGCGGCGCATCCGGAACAGCAAGGCCAGGAAGAAGGGCACGCCGAGCAGGGCCGTAATGATGCCGACGGGAACTTCTGTTGGCACGGCAATAGTACGTGCCAACAGATCTGACAATAATACGAGGATGGCACCTACCAGTGCCGAGGCCGGCATTACCAGCCGCTGATCTGGGCCAATCGCGAGTCTGACCAAGTGAGGGGCAACCAGGCCAATAAAGCCAATGATGCCAGTGACCGATACTGCTGCACCTACCGCCAGTGCAATCGCCGCAATACACACTTGATTGAGGCGGCGAACGGAAACCCCGAGTAGACTGGCTTGAACCTCGCCAAGCGCCAATGTATTGAGCGCGCTAGATTGTCTGAGCAGTATCAGGACAGCACTGCCACTTAGGCATGCCACCATCGTGACCATAGGCCAAGTAGCCGCGCCCAGGCTACCTAGGGACCAGAAATTGAGCGAGCGCATTTGCAAGTCCGAAGCGATGAATGTCATCAAGCCGATCAGCGCACCGCACAATGAACCAATCGCAATACCTGCCAACAGCATCAAGGCAATCGAGGTACGCCCCTGGCGCGTTGAAATGACGAAAATCAGGATGGTGGCAAGCAGGCTACCGATGAAGGCGAAGATGGGGAGGGCAAACTCGCCAATCACATTGTGCAATGCAGGCATCCAAGTGCCGCCTAGTACGATGGCAAGTGCTGCAAACAGGGCTGCGCCTCCCGATACGCCAACCAGGCCAGGCTCTGCCAATGGGTTGCGCAGCAAGGCCTGCATTGCTGCACCCGATACCGCGAGCGCTGCACCAGTGAGCACACCCAGGGCCAGGCGGGGCAGGCGGATATTCCACAGTACCATGGCTTGTTGCATGTGCTCTTGCGGGATGGATTGCCAACCGGAAGAGCCTGGCGGGATCAATAGCAGTTTGATGACATGGGCTGGGGCAATACTCACTGCACCTATCCCTGCTGCCAATATAACCAGCAGACACAACGTCAGGCCCAGTGCAATCAGGACACGGCTGCGTAGCTGCAGGCTGCGACTAGCTGGCAAAACCAAGGGTAGGGTAGAGGCTGCCTTGCTCATTGCTTACGGATGGCTTGCCCTAGCTCAACAAGTGCAGCTGGCAGGCGTGGGGTAAAGCCAAGAATATATTGTGTATCCATGCTGACAATCCGATTGTGTTTGCCTGCAGGCGTCATGCCGATGCCAGGGGTTTTTAGAAAACCACTTAATCCGCCGCTGGCTTCCAGGCCTTCACTGGTGGTGATAATGACATCAGGGGCGGCAGCCACCAAAGCCTCAGCGGTAAGAGGGCGATAGCCTTTGTATTGTCCGGTGACGACATTTTCGGCATGCACCAGCTTCATGACTGCGGAGGCCGCTGTTTCATCACCAGCGACTTGAGCACCGCGTCCGGCATTATTCATGACGAATAACACTCTTGGTTTACCAGGTAACTTCGCAAGTTTGGCCTCTGCGTCTTTCCAGGCTACTTCAAATTGCTTGGCAACTTGCTCCGTATTGGCTGCCCCTAATTGTTGGCCTACAGTACGAATATCAGCGGCGACTTGCTGTGGAGTATGGGCGGACTCTGGTAACTGTAATACCTTGACTCCTGCATTACGTACTTGTTCAATCACATTGCGTGGTCCTGCGCCAGCTTCAGCGATGATCAATGTTGCTCCAGTGGAAACCAGGCCTTCTGCAGATAAGGTGCGCATATAGCCCACCTTGGGCTTGCGGGCCGCTTCCTCCGGATAGGCGCTGGTGATGTCATTGGCAATCACTTCATTACCTTTGCCTAGGGCATAGACAATTTCTGTGACAGCACCGCCTACTGTCAGCAGCTTTTCTGCTGCAAGAGCCGGATAGCTGCCTAGCAATAAGCTGGTAGCTAACAGGAAGGTACGTATGTTCATCATCTTCCTTTTATGCCTGGGATGGCAATTGCGCGACGATATGGCGCCATGCCTCAAGCTCGGGCTTACCAGGCTTACGCTCACCAAAGAACTGCGCCATGATCTCGCCATGTTGATCAAACACTTCCAGTGAAGTTACAACCCCGTCGACAGTAGGTTTCTTGACGACCCAGGTTTCTACAATCAAGTCGGTGCGCAGATGCAGGTTAAAAGTCTCGTCCAGCACGTTGATCCAGGGGCCGAGTTCCTTAACATTCTTGATCGGCCCGGTATGGATCTGGATATTGCCCGGATTGCCGACAAAGCACATGATGCTGGTGCCATCTGCGGCGGCAGCTTCTAACATTTGCTTGGTTGCATTGTTATCTACCTTATATGCATGGCCTTCAGGCGCCAAACGTAAACCTTGGGTGCGGCCAACGCCGAACTTGCGTAACAGCATGAAGAAATCGTGCGTATCCTTCATGGCGAGCCACGCAGCCTTAAAGCTTTCTTGATCAATTTCACTGTCAGGTTTCAAGCTTGAGATAGGTTTTGCCGCTTCAATTTCCTGACCGGGTGACTGGTCATCGCTGCGATATTTTTGCACTAGCTCATGCCAGCCATCGATATGACTGAAATCCTTGAGGTGAATCTTGTGAACGGCAGTGCCTGTGGCATCATAGAATTGCAGGCTACGTTGCGCACCTTTTTCTGATTCTTCGGTTACCGCGTAACCATGCTTCCACTGCGAGTAGAAAATGCGTAGGTCAATATCCGGGCCAACTACCAACCCCAGGTGATCGTATGAGACATTCTCATATTTCCCGATTTTTTCATGGACAGTACTTTCATTACGGGTCAACGCCATGACGCGGCCTAGCTTGGGCACATCAGCAATAATCTCGTGAAATGGACCTTTCAGACGTATGGCTTCCCGACCAATTGCATTGGCAATCGCTTGGCCTTCACTGATGCCGATGGCATGGGCGGCTTCACGATTACGTAGTTTTTGTTCCTTCTTCGCTGTGTGGAACGCGTGGTATTGCTGCTCAGGTGTAGCGAGTTGATTCATGTCTTTTCCTCGTTAGCGCTGGTTAAAGAGATATTAGGGTGATTAGTAAATAAATTCTGCATAAAACTTGATATTGCGACCTGGGGCTACCAGGCCAAGCTGTCCGGCGAAGCCACCATCCAGGTTGTAATACTTGTCTGCCAGGTTTTCACCTACCAGTCTGAAGTTCATGTGTTTATTGGGTGCCCAACGTATACCCGCATTGAATAATTCATAGCCAGACTGTACCTCCACACCTGAGGTTGGGCCGGGAATATCCGCGGAATAATAGCGATCCTGTACATGACGGTAATTCAGGTTGACATCCCAATTCTCTCCAAGCTTGCTGCCCAGTACCAGATTAAAGCTGTTGCCAGGAATGGTGTAGAGATGATTAGACACCTTGGCGTTGAAATAATAAATCTTGCCATTCATGCGTGAGTAACTTGCTTGCATATAGAAGTGACGGTAATACAGGCTGTTCTCGAATTCAAAGCCATTGCGTATTTCCATGGAGTCCTGCAAGCCGCTTTCCTGAATCAGGTTACTGGTGTGGCTATGGAAAAAGGTACCCTTGGAATGCAGCTCTATTGCCTGGCCAAATAAATTGGGGGTGGTATAGCTGAGGCCAGCTTCGGTATTTTCCACGCGTTGGGTTTTGTAGATGCTATCGCAGGAACTACCATCGGTTGGGCAGGAGCTGGTGCTTTGCAGCTTGCGTGTACTATCGCGGCCACTATTGGCCCATAGCACACTAATAGGCACAACGCGGAAACCTTGCGCATAATGAGTGAATAAGGTCACGGTGCGCGGTATGGCTTCGAACGTCAGGCCCAGATTGAATATTTCCTCTCGCAGATTGACCTCGGCTGCCTGGTTAGCTGCTTCCAGCATCTCCTTGGTTTCGCCGGTGGCCTTGAGGGTTATGAAGTCACGACGGTAGCCAGGCGTGATGGTTAACTGTTTGTAGCGGAATTCTGGCTGAATATAAAAAGAGTTTGTAGTCTGGGTGCCGGTAGCGGGCTCCTGAGAGACCGAGGTGGAAGCAGGATTGCCAAAACTGCGTTCCAGATCGCGCTCCTGCTTGAAGTATTGTAGGCCAGTCAGCAAGGAAATCTTAATGTCTTTGCTTTCATAAACACGAGCAATGTTGGCAATGTCTAGATTCTTGTTTTTGAAATTGTAGGCATCCAGTCTGTCTCCACGGCAACGACTCGCAGAGAGTGCAGGTGATAGAGGGAGGTTGGTGCTATTGCTATACGCCGTATAGCCTATGCAGTGGGAGGCGGGATGGTTGGTATTCCCTATCCAGCCAAAAGGCAGGGTCTCATCCTGCTTAGTATGGCCTATGCCCAGCGTCGCTTTGAGATTGATCCAACGATTATCTGGGGTGAACTGTATGGTCTGGGCAATGGTTTCTTCATCAATCGCGCGCAATACATAAGGGCTACTAGTGAATAGCGAGGCTGTGACGGTATCGTACAGTTGTACAGTCGGACTTTGCACTAGCTTGCTTAGTGATGTCGAAATGCGCAATGAGTCTATTGGAATGATCGTGAACTTGTAGAGTTCGGCCACCGTACCTACCTGCGAGTTGGCAAGTTTTTCACCGTCACCCTGTGTGATGTCGTTGGATTGGCGGTTGGTATAGCTATAAAGCAAATCTATGCGCTCATGGGGACGGGCATAAGCGATATATGAGCGCAGGTATTCATCATTGTTATTGCCATAACCGAACTTAACTCTGCCCCCCACGGTTTGGCCAGGAAGCAAAAAGTCTTCAGCATCCTTGGTCACTGTCTTGACGGCGCCACCGAGAAAACCAGAATTAGTGCTGATTTGTGGTCCACGGCTGATCTCTATGGATTTCAGCAGGTCAGGCTCGATATAAGTGCCCTTGGAGCGATACTTGTCGTAGTTCTTGATCACGCCATCGACTGATACAGCAACATCGGTTTCGGTATAACCGCGGATATTAAAAGCCATGCCATTCAGCCTGGGCCCGCCAGCGATATTGACTCCAGGTGTACCGCGCACAGCATCGAAGACATTGGAGACCTGCATGCGCTCAAGGTCTTCTGAAGTGAGTTTGGTAATCGATTGTGTGGGATTGACACGCTCTTCGCGAATACGGCTACTGCGCACACTGACCTCAGGCAAGGTGCTGACGGCAGTGTTAGGATTTTGGCTGGGCTTAGTCACAGCTGCAGCGGGAGGCTGTTGATCCTCCTGATCGTCGGCATCAGCCCAGGCAACTGATTGCGAAAATATCATTGCTAATGCCATGACGAGGCGATGATAAGCGCTACGAGGTCTGGCATTGGTTATCATGACTTGGAAAGGCACCGAAAAAGAAACAGAACCCGGCATGCAGTTTTCTACATGCCGGTGTAATCAACTACTTGAGGTATTACGCTTGCTTGCGGGCACGGCGACCAGCAGCACCCAAGATGCCCAGGCCCAGCGCCAGCATGGCATAGCTGCTTGGCTCAGGCACTGCAGCGACAGCCACGGTAGCCAGAGCTACCTGATCAATCAGGATGTGCGCAGTCGCGGCCTGGAATTGGAATGTGTAAAGGTCAGCACCTATCACGTCTTTCCATACCCAATACAGTTCCTGCTCAGAGCCTGCGCCAAGATCGGCGGCAGCGGAGTAAGCCAGCACGCTGCTCGCAGTCACACCATTCAAGGTAGCGGTGCTGACCAGAGGGTTACCTTGGGTAGCAACACGCAGATACACATCAAACAGGCCTGCGGTGCCAGCTAGGGTGCCAGTCACGGTAGGAATGCTATTGAAAGTGTAGATGTTGTTGTCAAACAGGAAACCACCTGCGGGGGAGAGGCTGATGGTGCCAGCGCCGGCTTCTGGAGTGTTGTCAAAAGTGGCACTGCTGAAAGTGTTCCATTCTGCATATTGGGCCAGAGTACTGGAACCCCAAGGTGTGGCGGAATCCCATACATCGCCTGCCGCCATGGCTGAGCTGCTGAAGAGGATAGAAGCTGAAAGAGCGATCAAAGAGAGCTTGTTGTTCATGGTAAATGCCTAATTTTCGTTAAAGAGAGTTTGTTAAACGCGATTGCGGCGAGCGGCAAAACCGATCAGACCCAGGCCGAGAGCGAGCATGCCGTAGCTGCTTGGTTCAGGTACCGCAGTGACTACAGCTAATGCCAGCTGATCTAGGCTCAAGTGGGTTTCTGCAGCCTTGAAGTTAAAGACATATAGGCTGGCGGCACTGACATCGCTCCACTTCCAGTAGACTTCCTGTTCGACACCACGACCAGAGGAGAGATAAGTCTCAACAACCGTGGCGGCTACGCCATTAAGAGTGGCAGTAGTGTTCAGTAGCGTGCCGGTGGTTGCAGCGCGCAGATAGACATCAAAAACACCTGTGGCGCTGGTGCCGAGCAGGGTCGCGATAAAGTTGCTGGTGCCAGAGGCGTTGTAAATATTCTTCGTGCTGGTCAGGCTTGCAGTCGTGCTGGTTTCGGTCAAGCTTGCGCCTGTGCCGAACTCTGCTGTTGCATTGTGGAATGAGGAACTGAAGTTATCCCAGGCCGCAAATTGGGAAATCAGGGAGCTATCCCAAGGTGTTGCAGAATCCCAAACGTTGGCAGTGGCGAAGGCGGATGTGGCAAAAGTGGTGCTTGCTGCCAAAGCAATGGCAGAAAGTTTTGTCGACAATGTCATGATGGTATTACCCCGATAGAAATAGAAAGTACCAGCCCGCTATGAGCGCGGGCCAGTACATTGGTGTTGCTTGTTTTGCTTTGATTGATTAAGCGTTGTTCTTGCGGGAGCGACGACCAGTAAAAGCAAGCATACCCAGGCCAAGCGCCAGCATGCCGTAGGTGCTTGGTTCAGGAACGGCAGCTACCGCAACAGTCGCCAGTGCTAGTTGATCTAGGCTGGTATGGGCTGTAAGGTCTGTCCATGTGAAGGTGTACAAGTCAGCGCCAGTTACGTTGTTCCACACGAAGTAGAACTCACGCTCGGAATCTTCCAGGCCAAATTGCGTACCGTTGTATTCATAGAATGTTTGTACTGCAGTAGCAGCAACGCCATTTAGGTAAGCGCTGGTAGAAGGAGCAAGCCCCAGCGTTGCTACTCGTAGATAAACATCAAATACACCACCAGTTGTGCCAGTCAGCGTGGCTGTGTAGGCAGTGGCATTTTCACGGAAGCTGTAGATGTTGTTGGTGGAGGTAACAATAGGGGAGCCAACTGCGGTCAGTACGCCGTCAGTCTCACCAGCTACGTCAGGGGAGGAGGCAGTGTAGTTGGAAACGTAATTGTTGCCGACGTTTGGTTGTGGGCCAGTGCGGGTCAAGGACTCGAAAAAGTTCCATTCTGCATAGTCGGTCAGTGTTGCGCTGCCCCAGGGAGTAGAAGCACTATCCCATTGGTCTTGGGCTGCGAATGCAGCGGAACTGAAGGCTAGGCCAACAACGAGAGCTAAAGCTGAAGTTTTCATGATTAAACCTTTTTCAGGTAGGTGCTGTTTATCCCTTCCTCTTGAAGGTGATGGCACCTTATTCAACATTTAGGCTCACGGACCCACACCGTTGAGCATTCAATGGCCACTCACCCTATGAACGGGGGCGACCAAAATCCAATTCAAATAACTGGTTGTTGTGATGTGTTGCTTTGTTCCGGCTCATTGCTGGCAGGCTGAAAATCCACTACAAAGCGGTACTGCTTGCCACAATCAATGATGATTTCTTTTTGTCCGCGACGTAGCAGACGTATATCGACCTTGAGGCTACCAAAGCCATCATGCTCAACCAACTCGTCTAGTAGGTTGATTAAGCAGGTTTTAACAGGGGCTTTCGGTGGCAACATGATTCAATATCTGCAAGATGACAATAAGGTATTGCATTTAAATATTAAGGTTAATAATAACAATTATTATTAACGATTGCAATATTGGGCGTAGGAATATTGATTTTTATTTGTATTGTTTGGTAAAGATAAAACAATTTCCTCCAGCAGAAACAGGCACCTATCCCGTATAATTCTCGGCTATGCCGATATTGCTACTTATTGTTCTGGTTTGTGTCGCTGGCGGGCTATTAAGCGTGTTGGCAGCTGCATTTTTTGCCTTGAAGGCTAAAGCCGCTTGGGTGCCAATGCTGATTAGTTATGCGATAGGCGCATTGCTGGGGGCTGTTTTCCTGGAGATTCTGCCTCATGCATTTCAGATTGCTAGCAGTCTTGAGGTCATGTCTGCCACAGTGCTGTTGGGTATCTTGCTGTTTTTTATGCTGGAAAAACTAGTGCTATGGCGACATTGCCATGGCGATACATGCGAGGTGCATGCGGCAGAGGTAGAGCATCACCATCATGGTGAGCATGATCATGGGCGTAGCGGGATGATGATCATGATCGGCGATACTTTTCATAATTTTGTCGATGGCATATTGATCGCTGCCGCGTTTTTGGTGGATGTACGTCTAGGGTTCGTGACGGCCGTTGCTATTATTGCGCACGAGATTCCTCAGGAAGTTGGAGATTTTCTCATCTTGTTACATTCCGGTTATAGCAAGCAGCAGGCGTTGCTGTTCAATTTGGTTTCAAGTATGGCGACCTTGGTGGGCGGTGTCGGTGCTTATTTTGCACTTGGGATGTTGCAGGAGTGGATTCCTACCATTCTTGGTCTGGCCGCTGCCAGTATGATTTATGTCGCAGTCGCGGATTTGATCCCGGGGTTGCACAAGCGAACAGAGTTGCGCGCTACCTTGCAGCAGGTGTGCCTCATCGGCCTCGGTATCGCTTCCATATGGATGGCCGGCGAATTGGTGCACTGATTTGAAATGCTTTTTAAAGCATGCTTTCTATTTAATGTTAACTAAACTGAATTGATATATGAGTTTGCAAAGTCCAAAAGTTGGTTTTGTGTCCTTGGGATGTCCCAAGGCATCTTCTGATTCTGAGCGTATCCTGACCCAGTTGCGGGCTGAGGGTTATGCAATTTCTGGTAGTTATGATGACGCAGACTTGGTGGTGGTGAACACCTGCGGGTTTATTGATAGCGCTGTCGAAGAGTCGTTAGATGCGATTGGCGAGGCCCTAGCTGAAAATGGCAAGGTGATTGTAACGGGTTGTTTGGGAGCCAAGAGTGATGTGGTTAAGGCTGCACACCCTGGAGTGCTTGCGGTGACAGGACCTCATGCCCTGGAAGAGGTGATGACGGCTGTGCATGCCAATTTGCCCAAGCTGCATGATCCTTACACTGACTTGGTGCCGCCACAAGGGATTCGTCTGACACCTCAGCATTATGCATATCTCAAGATTTCAGAGGGCTGTAATCATCGCTGTAGTTTCTGCATTATTCCCTCCATGCGTGGTGACTTGGTTAGCCGCCCGATTGGCGATGTGATGACCGAAGCGGAAAATCTCGTCAATGCTGGTGTGGCTGAGCTGTTGGTAATTTCGCAAGATACTAGTGCTTATGGCGTGGATGTGAAGTATCGCACTGGTTTTTGGAATGGCCGGCCGGTCAAGACCCGGATGACCGAACTGGCGCGTGCATTAGGTGACTTGGGTGTTTGGGTGCGTATGCATTATGTTTATCCCTATCCTCACGTGGATGAAATCATCCCGTTGATGGCCGATGGCTTGATCCTGCCTTATCTGGATGTGCCGTTACAGCATTCCAGCCCGCGTATTCTTAAGGCCATGAAGCGTCCAGCCAGCAGCGAAAATAACTTGGCGCGCATCAAGGCGTGGCGCGAGATTTGTCCTGACATCACTATTCGCAGCACGTTCATCGTTGGATTCCCCGGTGAAACAGAAGATGACTTCGAACACTTGCTTGAGTTCTTGCAGGAAGCGCAGCTGGATCGCGTCGGATGCTTTGCGTATTCTGCGGTAGATGGTGCTGCAGCTAATGCGCTGGATCATCATGTACCTGAATCTTTGAAGCAGGAGCGTTTGGCGCGCTTCATGGAGGTTCAGGAAGCGATTAGTGCAGAAAAGCAGAAGAGCAAAATTGGGCGTATCGAAACGGTATTGATTGATGAGGTCAATGGCGATGAGGCGATTGGCCGTACTGCAGCAGATGCGCCCGAGATAGATGGGGTAGTTTATCTTTCCGGTGCGGATGGATTGCAGCCAGGTGACTTGGTTGAAGCGCAGATCATGAGTTCAGATGGTCATGATCTGTGGGCGTCACCCCCAGTGCGAGATTAAAGTGGTATGAGGGGAAACGTGCCTGGTTTAATTGAATAAGTCAGGCATGATGGGAGCAGGGCGTTCGGAATCTGCCCTCTCTTCAAGAAAATCCAGTGTAAGAGGGCAGCGTGTAGGGTTACGCATGGATTTACGCTTCTTGCCTGTGACCTGCATATTCACGTATGGGGTCTGGCTAATTCGCACATAGCCCGAAGCTTGCAGTTTGGCTGGCGTAGTCTCAAATAGACTGAGCGGATTATCTATGTTCTGCAAAGTGATGGATTGCTTGCCAACCTTCAGCACGTTATACATGACAAACTTGCTGCCCGTTTGCTTGCCATAAATTTCGCCAGCGTGAATGTCCAAGATATTTCCTTCCCAATACTTTTTTAATCATATCGTTATGGGATGGACTTTACAAGGTGCTTGAATCAGATTTGCGGTCGAAGAATTCGACGCAGGCGGATATGTTGCTTGATATGTTCTATGGCTTGATCACGATACCCTAGATTGGAGTTGTCTTTGATCCAAAGGTGAATCAGCCCTCCAAAAAAAAGATGAGTATCCATTGCAAGTGCAGAAGGAGAAATATCTGGGTGAATCAGGCCTTTTTGTTGTGCCTTCTCATAAAGTAGCTGCGTTTTTTCGATGAATATTTGGCAATTGATCAGCAGTTGCTGTAGTACATCGTTGAATTCATCTACATATTCGCATTTTGCCATCATGATTTCATAAGTTTGGCGGGTGGAGTCACTTTGCTGTAGCGTACTAATGGTGTTGCAAAAATACTGTTCCATGGATGTTAGCGGGTCTTCCCTCTGATCATCTAGTACGGCCGCATTCATTTGTTCAATGAAGGGCAGCATTGCTTGATCGCGCATGGCATGAAACAGTTCAATTTTATTGGCAAAGTGCCAGTAAACTGCGCCGCGGGTAACTTGGGCATGTGTGGCGATTTGCTCCATCGTGGTGTGGCTGACGCCACGTTTCGCAAAAACTTCACGGGCCGCAGTAATAATCCGCTGACGGGTGAGTTCAGCATCCTCTTTGGTTTTACGTGCCATGTGCTTAAGATATCCCTAACATCAAAATAGTTTTACATACAAACATGATTGTATATAATATACATTCGTTGATGAATGTAAGCAAGTAATTTGTTTATAAGACATGGAGTTATAAATGAGGGTGCGCGTGATGAGTCAAGATCATACCAATACAACAAGATTTGATTTCAATAAAAAAATCCTGCTTGCCGTGATGGCGGCTTGTACGTTGGCATCCTGTAGCAAGGGTGAGCAACAAGCGGCGCAGGCGGGGCCTCAGGCATTGCCTGTCAGTGTTGTCGAATTACAGCCTGCCAGTGTGCCTGTTTCTGCTGAGGCGGTGGCGCAGACAGAAGGTGCGCGTGAAGTGGAGATTCGCCCTCGCGTGGGAGGAATTTTGCTGAAGCGTTTATATGAAGAGGGCTCCTCCGTAAAAGAAGGGCAAGTATTGTTTCAGATTGATCCTGAACCATATCAGATCGCGTTGGAGCAAGCCAAAGGGCAGTTAGCCCAGGCTCAAGCGAGAATCGCCCAGACTCAGCGCGAGGCTGGGCGACTGAAGGGCTTGTTGGAATCCAACTCCATCAGCCAGCGTGAGTATGACAATGCGACTTCAGATAACGATGTAGCCAAGGCTTCTTTGGTGCAGGCGCAAGCCAGTGTGCGAGAAGCAGAGTTGAATCTTTCATACACCAAGGTCACAGCACCTGTCGGTGGGGTTTCAGGTCGCTTCCAGTTTTCTGAAGGTGCATTGGTTTCAGCCAACAGTAGTTTGCTCACTACAGTCGTGCAATTATCCCCAATCTGGGTACGGTTCAGTCTTTCTGATAATGAAATCCAGCAGCTTGGTGGCCCTGTGACTGAAAAAACGGTCAAGAAGATTAGTTTGAAACTGCCGGATGGCTCCGAGTATGGCGAAGCTGGGAAGTTGAATTTTGCTTCTAGCCAGATTGATCCTGCCTTGGGTACACAACAGTTGCGTGCAACATTTGCAAATGCAGATAAAAAGCTGCTGCCTGGTCAGTTTGTGCGTGCCAAAGTCGTTGTTGGGGAGCGTGATGGCGTTTTCCTGGTGCCGCAAGTTGCTGTCATGAATTCTCAGCAGGGTCGTTTTGTGTATGTGTTGGATGAGAGTAATCACGCTACCGTGCGTCCTGTAGTCACAGGTGACTGGATGGGGCGTGATTGGGTGATTCTCAAGGGCTTGAATGCAGGTGAGAAGGTGGTGGTGGATAACCTGATCAAGATCCGCCCTGGTGCTCCATTGCAGCCTCATCCTGCTGCTGGCCCGCAAGACGCTGCTACAGGGAACGCTGAGCCACAGAAGTCCGCAGCCAATACCAGCCGTAAGTTGGCGTAAGCGAGAACAATCATGACGAGATTTTTTATCACGAGGCCGATTTTTGCATCGGTTGTATCGATCATTATTGTGCTGGCTGGGTTAGCTGCGGCTTTCCAGTTGCCAATCGCACAATATCCACAAATTGCGCCGCCGACGGTAATTGTGACGGCAACTTATCCTGGAGCTAGTGCTGAAACGCTGGCCAAGACAGTTGCAGCGCCGATTGAAGAACAGTTAAGCGGTGTGGAAGGCTTGCTGTACTACCAATCCAGTGCTGACTCTAGTGGCACATTGACAATTACCGTCACATTTGAGACTGGTACGGATGTCAATCAAGCGACTTTCAACGTCAGTAACCGCGTCAATATTGCGACGCCGCGACTGCCGGAAGATGTACGTAGGACTGGCTTGATTGTGCAGAAGCGCTCTAATGACATCTTGATGGCATTGATGTTGGTTTCACCTAATAAGACCTATGATCCGCTTTATCTCAGTAACTACGTTACGCTGAATGTGCTGGATGAGCTCAAGCGTATCAAGGGTGTGGGTGATGCTACAGTGTTTGGCACCCAGGATTACTCCATGCGTGTTTGGTTGCGTCCAGACCGCATGGCTCAGCTCGGTGTTACTACCAGTGATATTGCTGCGGCCATTGCAGCGCAGAATGCGCAGTATGCCGCTGGCCGCATAGGTCAGGACCCCGCGCCGGATGATCAGCAAATTGTTTACACGGTCACTGCAAAAGGGCGTTTGATTGATCCTGAACAGTTTGCCAATATTATCGTCAAGGCCAATGGTCCGCGCGGTGTGCTATATCTCAAGGATGTGGCTAGGATTGAGCTGGGTGCACAGAACTACAATATCCGTACGACTCTGCAAGGTCAGCCTGGTGTGGGTATTCCGGTATTCCTGCAAACGGGAGCCAATGCGCTGGAGACTGCTGAAGCGATCAAGGCCAAGATGGAGGAATTGAAGCAGCGTTTCCCTGAGGATATTGATTACCGCATCCCTTATGACACCAGCGATTTCGTCAAGGCTTCGATTGGCGAAGTAGTACATACCTTGGCTGAGGCTATGGTGCTGGTAGTGCTGGTGGTATTTGTGTTCCTGCAAAGCTGGCGTGCTACTTTGATTCCGATTATTGCGGTGCCTATTTCCTTGGTTGGCACATTTGCGGGGTTATGGCTGTTTGGTTTTTCTATCAATACCCTGACTTTGTTTGCCATGGTGCTGGCGATTGGTATCGTGGTTGATGATGCGATTGTGGTACTGGAAAATGTTGAGCGCCTGATGAGTCAAGAAAAGCTCTCGCCATTGAATGCTGCAATCAAGTCGATGGAGCAGGTATCCAGTGCCGTGGTAGCGATTGTACTGGTACTGTGCGCGGTATTTATCCCAGTTGCGTTCATGGGCGGTATTGCCGGTGAGTTGTATCGCCAGTTTGCCGTGACTGTGGCGGTGGCGGTTGTGATTTCTGGTGTGGTCGCGTTGACATTGACGCCAGCGCTTTGTGCAATCCTGCTCAAGCATGTCCATGGCGAATCCAAGTTCTTTAAACCATTTAATCGTGGCTTCGATAAGTTGACCAACTTCTACACTTCTGTTGTTGGATTAACCTTGAGGCACCGTATCATAGGCGCGCTGGTGTTTGCTGGCATTATTGCTGCCGGGATTTACTTGTTCCGTGTCGTGCCAACTAGCTTTGTTCCGCCTGAAGATCAAGGCTATGTGGTGACAGCCGCGATCATGCCGGATGGTGCAAGCCTGACACGTACCAGCAACACTATGGAGAATGTGCGCAAGACGATCGCCGAAGATCCTGCAGTTGCCAGCCAGTTCGTCATCAATGGTTTTGACCTTATTGGTGGTGGCAATAAGACGAGTGCAGCGACGATGTTTGTGCGGTTGAAAGATTGGGATGAGCGCACGACGACTGCCGAGCAGATCGTGCAACGCTTGTTTGGCATCGGCATGATGCAGCCAGACGGCATGGCCATTGCGTTTAATCCTCCAGCCATTCGTGGTCTGGGTAGCTCCGGTAGCATGGAAATGTACGTGCAGAGTCGTGAAGATACTAATCCGCAGCATCTTGCCGAAGTGGTCAATAGTTTTATTGATGCCTTGCGCAAAGAGCCGCGTCTGGCTGGTATCAATACTTTCTTCCGCCCGACCGTGCCGCAACTGCTGATTGAAGTGGATGAGGCCAAGGCTTTGTCTCTGGGTGTGCCGATTGCAGATGTTTATGCGACGTTGCAAAGCACCATGGGTACTTTGTATGTCAATGACTTCAATCGCTCTGGTCGTACTTATCGTGTGCAATTGCAGGCGGAGCCAGCCTATCGCATGAAGCCAGAAGATATTGGCCGGGTTTATGTGCGGTCAGCACAGGGTGAAATGATCCCGATGTCAGCCTTGAGCAAGGTGCAAGAAGTGATTGGTGCCGAGCAGTTGGAACGCTACCAAGGCTTGTTGGCTGCCAAGGTGATGGGCGGCGGTGCTTATGGTGTCAGCTCGGGCGATGCGATTAAGTTGATTGAGCAGGTCGCCAAGCAGACCTTGCCAGATGGCTATCAGCTTTCGTGGACTAGCCAGGCCTATCAGGAAAAGCTCACTGGCAATGCCGCTATCTTTGCCTTCAGCTTTGCCATCATCATGGTATTCCTGATTCTGGCTGCTCAGTTTGAAACCTGGGCCTTACCTTTGGCTGTCATCATGGCTGTACCATTTGCCTTGGTTGGTGCTTTGCTGGCCGTGATGTTCCGTGGCATGCCCAATGATATTTATTTTCAGATTGGGTTGGTGACATTGGTGGGTCTTGCCGCGAAAAACGCCATTCTGATCGTTGAGTTTGCGAGCCAGAAGCTGGAAGAGGGCTTGCCAATCAAGCAGGCTGCGATTGAAGCCGCACGCTTGCGCTTCCGTCCAATTGTCATGACGTCCATGGCATTTGTATTGGGTATTGTTCCCTTGGTAATTGCAACAGGGGCAGGCGCTGCCGCCCGTCGTTCAATGGGTACAGGCGTCTTTGGTGGCATGTTGTTGGCTACTTTTATTGCCACCATCTTTATCCCGATGTTCTTTACCTGGTTGTCTGGGCAGACCAGCAGCCGTGTGCATCACGATGATCAAAAGGAAACAGCATGATGATGCGTCATAACTTAATTTATGCTGCTGTAGCATTGGCCTTATCTGGGTGTATGGTCGGGCCAGATTACCATCGACCTGAGACGAAGCTGCCAGCGCATTTTAATGTTGCTGAAGCTACGCAGACAGAGGGGCAGGCTGCATTAAATCTGGATAAATGGTGGGAAACTTTCCAGGATCCAGTTCTGAATGGGTTAATGGATAAGGCTTTTGCCGATAACCTGGATATTGCCCAGGCAGTCGCACGCATAGAAGAGGCCGATGCTGCGATGCGTGAAGCGGGGGCTGCCCTGTTTCCTGAGGTGACCCTGAGTGGAAATGGCGTGCGCCAGAAAGTCACACAAACTGGAGCTTTTCCTCTGCCATCCCATGTACCAGCTCTCCGTGAAAACTATAACTTGCAATTGGGAACCAATTTCGAGCTAGATTTCTGGGGTAGGTTACGCCGTGCACGTGAAGCGGCACGTGCCCAGGCCTTGGGTACTTACTTTGCCAAGGATACGGTGAGCTTGTCACTATCAGGGCTGGTCGCCAGTAATTATCTCTTATTGCGCAGTCTGGAAGCGCAGATTGCCGTGTCTCGGGATAGCCTGAAAAGCCGTGAGGAAAGCCTGGCGTTGACCAAGCGCAGGTTGGAAGGCGGCGTGGCATCCATTCTCGATGTGCACCAGGCAGATGTTGCCAATTCCAACTTGGTGGCGCAAATTGCAGATCTGGTGCGTCAGCGCGAAATTGTGCAGCACCAGTTGGCTGTGCTGACTGGTGATCTTGAGCTCAAGGTGCCAGAGGGCGCTGATATACATCAATTACCAGCACCTCCCGTGCCACCAGCAAATTTGCCTTCCAGCTTGTTGGAAGCGCGGCCTGATATCCGGCAGGCCGAGCAAACCTTGATTTCTGAGAATGCCCAGATTGGTGTTGCCAAGGCTGCTTTGTTCCCAACCATCAGCCTGACAGCAACCTATGGTGGTGAAAGCGCAGCCTTGAATGAAATCATGCACGCACCATCACGTATCTGGTCTGCCGGTCTGGGCTTGAGTTTGCCCATTTTTAATGCTGGCAGATTGTCCGCCCGGGTTGACCAGGCAACTGCAAGGCAAAAGCAGGCTTTGGTAAGCTATCAAAGCTCTATCCAAACCGCATTCAGGGAAGTAAACGATGCCTTGGTAACGGTGCGTCAGAGCCGAGAGCGTGAAGATGCCCTGAATATTAGCCAGGAGGCTGCAAAGAAGGCGTTGCAGGTTTCAGAAAATCGTTATAAGTCAGGTTATTCTGCTTATCTTGATGTGCTTGATTCACAACGAGTCTACAACGATGCTGCATTAGCTTTTATCCAGAGCCGCCAATCCAGATTGACGGCAACCGTGGATCTTTTCAAGGCGTTGGGTGGTGGATGGAAAACTGCTCAGTATGATCAGCCTGAAAAGCAGGCAAGTAAATGAAAGCACTGATGTCTGCTAGCGTTTAAAGCGCAATATAAAAGAAAAACCGGGCTTGCCTCGGTTTTCTTTTATGCGCCAGTGTTGTAATTCATCAATCCCGCCTCTGGCGGTGCCATGGTAAAATTGCCTGTTTATATCCATTGTGATTTCCCCATGACTGTTCGTACCCGTTTTGCTCCTAGCCCCACTGGATTTTTACATATTGGTGGTGCCCGTACCGCCTTGTTCTCATGGGCGTATGCCCGTAAGCATGCTGGGCAGTTTATCTTGCGGATTGAAGATACAGACGTGGCGCGTTCGACACCTGAAGCTGTGCAAGCTATCCTCGATGGCATGAACTGGCTGGGATTGAGCTGGGATGAAGGCCCTTTCTACCAAATGCAGCGCATGGGGCGCTATAAGGAAGTAATCCAGAGGTTGCTGGATGAAGGTAGCGCTTATTACTGCTATTGCAGCCGGGAAGAGCTGGATGCCATGCGTGAGCAGCAAATGCAGGAGGGTAAAAAGCCACGCTACGATGGTCGTTGGAGGCCCGAGCTAGGCAAGGTGTTGCCAGCGGTGCCTGCCGACGTTCCTCCTGTTGTGCGCTTCAAGAATCCACTGGCGGGCAATGTAGTCTGGGATGACTTGGTCAAGGGGACGATCAGTATCTCTAATGAAGAACTAGATGACTTGATCATTGCGCGGGCCGATGGTACGCCAACGTATAATTTCTGCGTTGTTGTCGATGATTGGGAAATGGGGATTACGCAGGTCATACGCGGCGATGACCACGTCAACAACACGCCACGCCAGATTAATCTATTACACGCTCTCGGCGCTACCATTCCTCAATATGCCCACCTTTCCATGATTCTGGGGGATGATGGACAGAAGCTATCCAAGCGCCATGGCGCTGTGAGTGTGATGCAATATCACGAAGAGGGCTATTTACCTGAGGCTGTGTTGAATTATCTGGCCCGTCTAGGTTGGTCGCATGGTGATGATGAGATATTCAGTATGGATCAATTCTGTGAGTGGTTTGGTCTGGATCATGTCACGCCTTCGGCAGCCCAGTTTAATACGGAAAAGCTGAACTGGCTTAATGCGCACTATATCAAGCAGGCTGATTTGCAACGCTTGGCTGAAGATATTGCCGAGCGACTTGCCATTGCTGGTATTGCCGTTGATGGTCGCGTGGATTTGCAGGCGGTGATTGCGCTTTATCGGGATCGCGCAAACACGCTTAATCAACTAGCCAGCAGTATTGCCTACTTCTACCAGATGCCGCAGATTGATGCTGCAGCATTAGAGAAGCATGTTACGCCTGAAATTTTGCCTGTCATGCATGCTTTATTTGACGAGCTAAAGGCGTTGGATTGGACGCAGGAGGTATTGCATGCGGCGATTGAGTCTGCTGTGACAAGTCATGGGCTCAAATTTCCCAAGGTGGCCATGCCTTTGCGCGTTATGCTGACTGGCGGCGCGCAATCGCCCAGTATTGATGCTGTGATGGCCCTTTTAGGTAAAGAGGTAGGTTTGGCACGGATGCAGGCGGTTTTGCAAGCATAGTGATTGAATGAGAAAAAGCCTGTAAAGAGGTAGAACAATTTGCACTCTGTGTAGTCCTAAGAGCAGGCTGATGTGCTTTGCCTGAATGGAAGCTGGTCACGAGCACTTGTTTTTCAGCTTGCAGGCCCCACTACAGATGGGTAACTAAGGAATTGTTGATTATCGGTGGCAAGCGCTAGCTTGGGGAAAGTTTTTCACGTAAAGTGGCTTTTAAGAATAAAACTCCCTATATATACAACTACAAAGGTAAAGGAGCATCAAAATGAGCGTTAAAGGGCAGATGTTACAAGACCCCTTCCTGAACACGTTGCGCAAGGAGCACGTGCCAGTTTCTATTTACTTAGTGAATGGAATCAAGTTGCAAGGACAAGTCGATTCTTTTGATCAGTATGTCATTCTGCTCAAGAATACAGTCACTCAAATGGTCTACAAGCATGCCATTTCAACCATTGTTCCAGGTCGTGCTGTATCTATTCCCCATGGGCCAGCTTCCTCCACTGAAGGTTAATTTTTGCTAAATATTTGTTCTTATGTTTGATCGGCCGGTCGGTGGAGATGCTGCCGTATTGGTAAGCGTGGATGTGGGTGATCCTGGTTACGAGGAAAGCCTGCAGGAGTTGCGGCAGCTAGTAATCAGTGCAGGTATGGCTATCGTCGGGACGGTGGAAGGTCGCCGTCCCAAGCCTGATCCAAAATTTTTCGTGGGCAGTGGCAAGGCGGAAGAGTTGCTCGCGACGATGCAGGCGGCGGATGCCAAGGTCGCGGTGTTCAATCACGATTTAAGTCCCTCCCAGCAACGAAATCTTGAGCGCTTGCTTGAAGCGCGTGTCATAGATCGTACCGGTCTGATTCTCGATATTTTTGCACAGCGTGCGCAAAGCCATGAAGGCAAACTGCAAGTGGAGCTTGCCCAGCTGGAACATTTGTCTACACGCCTGGTGCGTGGCTGGACTCACCTTGAACGTCAAAAAGGCGGTATCGGTGTTCGTGGTGGTCCAGGTGAAACCCAGCTTGAGCTGGATAGGCGGATGCTGCGTATACGCGTGAAGCAGTTGCGGGAGAAGCTGGCCAAGCTCAAGCTGCAACGTGGCATGCAGCGCCGTGCGCGTCGCCGTTCCCTGGTGTTGTCTGTCTCTCTTGTCGGGTATACCAATGCCGGCAAGTCTACCTTGTTCAATCGCTTGACCCAGTCTGGCGTCTATGCGGCTGATCAATTGTTCGCCACCCTCGATACAACCTCACGCAAGCTTTACATTCCCGATGGTGGGCCAGTCGTCATGTCAGATACTGTTGGTTTTATTAAGCATTTGCCGCACGCCTTGGTCGAGGCTTTTGGTGCAACATTGGAGGAGGCTGTGCAGGCTGACTTGCTGTTCCATATTGTCGATGTGGCGAGTGATAGTCGTGATGATCAAATTGAGCAAGTCAATTTGGTGCTTTCTGAAATTGGTGCCCAGGATGTTCCGCAGGTGTTGGTTCTGAATCAGATTGATCGTGTCGGAATCCCGCCGGGGCTTGATCGCGACGAATATGGTAGAATCTCGAAAGTGCGAGTTTCTGCCAAGACAGGCGAGGGGCTTGATCTTTTGCGCCAAGTTTTGCTTGAGCATCAGCAAGGCTTGCAAGAAAAGCTGGCGCTATCCTAACCTAATCGCATAATTTTTTGATTTTTTCGGAGTGATGCATGGCTAACGATCCCGGTTGGGGCAATCGTAACAACGATGGTCCGCCCGATTTGGATGAAGTATTCCGACAGTTCAGCAGGAAGCTGAATGGCTTGTTCGGCAAGAGTGGTAATGATGGTGGCGGCCCGGCTCCTGAGTCCAGGACGATCCCTGTGTTGCCTGTATTGGGCCTGATTGCTGTCATTTGGTTTGCCACTGGCTTCTATATCGTTGATCAGGGTTCTCGTGGCGTCGTGTTGCGTTTTGGCAAGCATGTCGAGACCACTATGCCTGGCCCCCGTTGGCATTTGCCTTATCCGGTGGAAAGTGTGACTGTGGTGAATATGGAGCAGGTGCGTACCATTGAAGTAGGGTATCGCTCTGCAGAGGGTGGCGCGGGTCGTGGTCGTGAACTTCGAGAGTCCCTGATGCTGACTGATGATGAAAATATCATCGACCTGCAATTCGCCGTGCAATACAACTTGAAGAATGTTGAAGAAGCCTTGTTTAACAATCGCTTTGCGGAAGAGTCCGTGCGAGGCATTGCAGAAACCGCGATTCGTGAGATAGTCGGCAAGAGCAAGATGGACTTTGCGCTCTATGAAGGTCGTGAGGAAATTGCGGTATTGGCCAAGCAATTGATGCAGGAAATTCTGGATCGTTATTCCACTGGTGTGAATGTTGTCAATGTCACCATGCAGAATGCCCAGCCGCCAGAGCAAGTACAGGCAGCATTTGATGATGCCGTGAAGGCGGGACAGGATCTTGAGCGTCAAAAGAACGAAGGTTATGCCTACGCCAATGATGTGATTCCACGTGCTCGTGGTACTGCTTCGCGCTTGTTGGAAGAGGCTGCAGGTTACAAGCTGCGAGTAGAAAACGAAGCCAAGGGTAATGCCAGCCGCTTTGAGCAGGTGTTGGCACAGTATCAACGTGCTCCTGAGGTGACTCGTCAGCGTTTATACCTAGATGCACAAGAGCAGATTATGTCTAGTGTCAGCAAGGTTGTCGTTGATCAAAAGGGTAACAACAGCTTGCTGTACTTGCCTCTTGATAAATTACTTTCCGCTTCAGGAGCAAGCCCAGCCGCTAATCCTAACGTACAGCCTGTAGTTCCTAGCACTGTGCCTGAGCTTGATACCAATATTCAGCGTTCACGCGACTCATTCCGTAGTCGAGACAGGGAGAGCCGATAATGCGTAATCTGGGAACAGTGCTCTTGGGCCTGATTGCAGCTTTGCTGCTACTGAGTTTATCTGCTTTTAGTGTAGATCAGCGTGAATATGCCCTGGTGTTTCGCTTGGGTGAGATCGTTTCTGTGAAAAAAGAGCCAGGCCTGTACTTCAAGGTACCGTTGGTGGATAACGTACGCTATTTCGACAAGCGTATTCTCACGTTGAACTGGGTGGAGCCTGATCGCTTCCTGACCAGTGAGAAGAAAAACGTATTGGTCGATTCTTTCATCAAGTGGCGTATTGTTGACCCTGCGAAATATTATGTCTCCGTGAAGGGGGATGAGTTGCAGGCGGAGCGACGCTTGTCGCAGACAGTCAATGATGGTTTGCGCGCCGAGTTTGGTAAACGCACCATTCACGAGGTTGTGTCTGGTGAGCGTAGCAAGATCATGGAAATCCTGCGTCAGCGTGCAGATCGCGATTCACGCCAAATGGGTATCCAGGTGCTGGATGTGCGTTTGCGTCGCGTCGATTTGCCGCAAGAGGTCAGCGAGTCTGTCTATCAGCGTATGGAGGCCGAGCGTAAACGGGTTGCCAATGAATTGCGCTCCAGGGGTGCCGGTGAAGCGGAAAAGATTCGTGCGGATGCGGATAGGCAACGCGAGGTGATTATTGCCGAGGCTTTTAGCGAAGCGCAAAAGACCAAGGGTGAAGGTGATGCCAAGGCTGCGGAAATCTATTCCCAGGCTTACAGCAAGAACCCTGAGTTCTATGCGTTTTACCGTAGTCTTGATGCCTATCGTAATAGCTTCAAGAGCAAGAGTGATGTCATGGTACTTGACCCTAGCTCTGATTTCTTTAAGTACATGCGCAATTCTGGTCGCGCTGGTAGCGCAGCCAAATAAGCAGGAACGCCCATCTTGACTTCCAGCCTATTGCTTGCCTTTGGTTTGGTATTGGTGATTGAAGGTGTGTTGCCTTTAGTTGCTCCCCAAGCTTGGAGGCAGACATTTCAACGGATGGTGGAAATGAAGGATGGGCAGTTACGTTTCGTCGGGCTGGCATCCATGCTGGCAGGCTTGTTGATCGTGCTCTTTGTGCACTAGCCCTTAAATCTCATAGAAAAATGCGTAACTGGTTACTTCCCGAATACATCGAAGATGTACTCCCAGCCGAGGCTGCGCGCGTAGAGCAATTGCGCCGCAGTTTGCTGGATTTGTTCAAGGTTCATGGTTATCAGTATGTGATTCCACCCATGATGGAATACATGGAATCACTGACGACTGGTATTGGCCATGATCTGGATATTGCGACTTTCAAGGTAGTTGATCAACTGACCGGAAAGCTCATGGGTATCCGTGCTGACATGACACCGCAAACTGCGCGTATTGATGCCCACATGCTGAATAACCAAGGTGTGACACGCCTATGTTATGCCGGCAGCGTGTTGCGTACTGCGCCGGATGGTCTTGCGCGTAGCCGTGAGCCTTTACATGTGGGCGCAGAGCTGTATGGTCATGCCGGTGTTGAGAGCGATATCGAAATCCAGCGCCTGATGATCAAAGCCCTGCATGCCGTTGGCTTGAGCACTTTATACATAGACGTGAGCCATGTCGGTATCTTTGCTAGCTTGCTTGAGCATGCCGGCATTGCCGAGGCGCAGGAGCAAGAACTCTATGCTGCCTTGCAAAGCAAGGATCAGTCGGCAGTACGTGAACTGGGCAAGAATTTAACCCAGGAAACATTAGCGGCATTGTCCAGCCTGACGGAGTTGAACGGTGATGTCAGTGTGCTTGAAGAAGCGGCTAAACGCTTGCCACGCATTGAAGCCATTCAGCAGGCACTACGTGATCTCAAGTCAGTGGGTACAGGTTTGGCAGACCTTGATGTGAAGGTCTGTTTCGACCTGGCAGAATTGCGTGGTTATCATTATCACAGTGGCATTGTCTTCGCTGCTTATGCGCAAGGATATGCAGGGCCATTGGCTAGGGGCGGTCGCTACGATGAAGTCGGTGCTATTTTTGGACGCGCCCGACCAGCTACTGGTTTCAGTCTCGACTTGCGTGGCGTAGTGAGTTCGTTGCCAGCGGCTGAAATGGCAACTGCGATTTTTGCACCTGCTGTTGCCGATGTTTCATTGAGTTTGGCTGTTGAGCATCTGCGCTCTCAAGGACAAGTGGTGATTCAGGAACTGCCTGGGCAAGAGTCTTATCGTGCGGAGCTGGGTTGCGATCGCATCCTGGTTCAGCAAAATGGAGAGTGGGTCGTCGTGGCCGCTCCCGCGTTATAAATCTATCTATTGGATCTATTCATGAGCAAGAACGTCGTTGTTATCGGTACCCAGTGGGGCGATGAGGGTAAAGGTAAGATCGTTGACTGGTTGACCGACCATGCACAAGGTGTTGTGCGCTTTCAAGGTGGTCATAACGCTGGTCATACCCTGGTGATCGGTCAAGGTGCCTCCCAGAAGGAATATAAGCTGAATCTGGTTCCTTCCGGTATTGTGCGCGAAGGCGTCAATTGCTATATCGGTAACGGCGTGGTGCTGGATGCAAGCCATCTTCTGTTCGAAATCGATGGCCTGGAAAAGGCAGGTCTGGAAGTGCGCAACCGCTTGAAAGTAAGCCCAGGTTGCCCATTGATTCTGGATTATCACGTACGTCTGGACAAGGCGCGTGAAGCAGCGCGTGACCCAGGCCGCAAGATTGGCACTACAGGCAAGGGCATTGGCCCAACCTATGAAGACAAGGTGGCACGTCGTGCATTGCGTGTCTATGATTTGTTCTATCCAGAGCGTTTTGCAGAAAAGCTGCGCGAAGTGCTGGATTATCACAACTTCGTTCTCACCAAATACCTGAATGCCGAAGCGGTGGATTTCCAGCAACAACTGGACAGCGCCTTATCCAAGGCACCATTGCTACAACCATTGGTCACGGATATTTCTGCTGCACTTTATGATGCAAACAAGGCAGGCCAAAACCTCCTGTTTGAAGGCGCGCAGGGGACGTTACTTGATGTTGACCATGGTACATACCCCTATGTAACTTCCTCCAACTGTATCTCTGGCCAAGCTGCTGCTGGTACAGGTGTTGGCCCCAGCATGCTGCATTACGTCCTCGGGATTACCAAGGCCTATACCACACGTGTTGGCGGAGGGCCTTTCCCTAGTGAACTGGATATCGAAACTGAGGATACTCCCGGGTTCCAGATGTCTGACAAGGGTCGTGAAATCGGCACAGTGACCAAGCGTAAGCGCCGTTGTGGCTGGTTTGATGCTGCGGCATTGCGTCGCTCTGCCCGCATCAACGGCTTGACTGGTTTGTGTATCACCAAGCTGGACGTGTTGGATGGTATCAAGGAGCTAAATATCTGTACTGGCTATGAACTGGATGGCAAACCTGTTGATTTGCTGCCAGTTGGGGCTGATGATGTCGCGCGCTGTAAGCCTGTTTATGAAACCTTGCCGGGCTGGGATGAAAATACTTTCGGTGTTAGCCGCTGGGAAGATTTGCCGCAGAATGCCCGCAATTACCTGAAGCGTCTGGAAGCTTTGTGCGAAGTTCCCGTGGATATTGTCTCCACAGGTCCTGAACGCGATGAGACTATCGTATTGCGCCATCCTTTCGGCGTGTAAGGTTAGCGTGAAAACAGTAGAAAAACCAAGGCTGGCCTGGGCTATTACTGGCTCAGGTCATTATCTCCGTGAATGCATTGAAATTATTGATGGCCTGGAAGATGTGGATTTGTTCCTGAGCCGCGCAGGGGCGGAAGTGCTTCAGCAGTACGGCTACCGACATCAGGTTGCTAAGGTGTTTCAGGATAAAACTGCAAGCTCGGTGCCAGTAGAGATGTTTTATTACGGCAACTATCATACGGTAGTCATCGCGCCCGCAACCTCCAATACCATTGCCAAGATGGTATGCGGTATTTCTGATACCTTGGTGACCAATGTATATGCCCAGGCTGGCAAATGTGGTGTACCCAGCATTGTATTCGCCTGTGATACAGCGCCTGAGGTAGAATCTGAGGCGCCTCGGGACAATATGGTCAAGGTATATCCGCGTAGGGTTGACTTAGAGAATATCGAAAGACTTCAAACATTTGAAGACACCACGGTAGTCAGTGATATGCAGCAATTGCAGGCCGCGATCCAGGCCAGACTCGCATGTCTGAAAACCTCCTCTTCCTGACCGGAAAGCTTGCGGAAAAAAGCCTGCACAAAGTGCTGGCAGATATGCAGCCGACGGAATTCAATTATAGAGTTGCCCAGCTTGGGGTTTCAGTGGCGGCATTACTGACGCCGCAACTGATTATGCGCAGGTTGCCAGATGCTGGTGATGCAGATCGGATTATCGTACCAGGCTTATGTCGTGGTGATTTGGCCCCGCTGGAAGAAAAGTATGGTGTGCCAGTCCAGCGTGGGCCTGAAGACCTTAAGGATTTGCCGCAGTTTTTTGGTCGCGGAGGCCGTCAGGCAGATTTATCCATGTACGACGTCAAGATTTTTGCCGAGATTGTAGAAGCACCACAGCTTTCTGTAGATGGCGTGGTTGCGCGCGCGCAGGAGTTTCGTCGGCAAGGTGCAGATGTGGTGGATCTGGGTTGTTTGCCCAATACACCTTTTCCTCACCTTAAGGAGTCAATACAGGCTTTGAAGCAAGAGGGCTTCAAGGTCAGCGTTGATTCCTTAAATGCAGATGATTTGCTGTTGGCGGGCAGGGCAGGGGCCGATTATCTATTAAGCCTGACGGAAAAAACCTTGTGGATCGCCGATGAGGTTGAATCTATCCCCATCCTGATTCCTACTACCCCCACCAATCCTAGATCTTTGTATCGTGCGATTGAAGGCATGTTGAAGCGCAATAAGCCATTCATTGCCGATGCTATCCTTGATCCCATTCCGTTTGGTTTTACTGACTCTATCGTGCGTTATCAGCGTCTGAGAAAACGCTATCCAGATATCGAGATCATGATGGGCGTGGGCAACCTGACTGAGTTGACTGACGCTGATACTACCGGCATCAATGCGATGTTGTTTGGCATGATTACTGAGCTTAAGATCAATGCTGTGCTCGCCACCTCGGTAAGCGCGCATGCCACGTTTGCTGTTGCCGAGGCTGATGTGGCGCGTCGCGTCATGTATGCTGCACGCGAAGAAAACCGTTTGCCCCGCGACTACAGTAATGGCTTGTTAGGGCTGCATGATAGGCGTCCTTTTACCTATACGCCGGAAGAGGTGGAAGAGTTGGCAAGCCAGATCAAGGATCCCAGCTTTCGTATCATTATCAGCAAAGATGGCATGCATGTGTTCAATCGCGATGGCATTCATTGTGAGACCGATCCCTTCAGGTTATATCCTTACCTCAATGTGGATCATGATGGATCACATGCTTTCTATCTTGGGGTTGAGTTGGCGCGCGCACAAATTGCGTGGCAGTTAAAGAAGCGTTATAGCCAGGATGAAGAGTTGGAATGGGGGTGTGCCACATTGGCGAAAGACCCTGAGGGCAGGGTAGAACACCGGGATGCGGCACTAAAGGATAAAAAAGAGAAGCGGGCCGAGCACAATAATGCAGAAGCGACGTGCGGCCCCCGTCGGATTGAAAAAGAGCCTAATATCGAGCCGCCTGTCGAGGATGTGACCTGCGGGCCGCGTAGCACAAGAAAGATGCCAGACGCATGATTTACGAAAGCATACTGACTACACTAAGCCCAGAAGGTGTTCCACACATTGCACCTTTTGGTGTGAGGGAGCGTAATGGCTTGATATTGATTGCTCCATTTCGCCCTTCAGTGACGTTGGATAATCTATTGTCGACCCGGCATGCGGTGCTTAATTTTACGGATGATGTACGCGTGTTCGCTGGTAGTTTATCTGGACATCGTGATTGGCCGTTAACCAAAGCCAGCAAGATTGATGGTGTGGTGCTGAGTTCAGCATTGACGCATCGAGAGTTGGCACTGGTGGAGGTTAAGGAAGATCAGGTTCGGCCGGAGCTTTATTTTCGGGTTGTGCACGAAGAAACTCATGCCCCATTTCGTGGATTCAACCGCGCACAAGCAGCAGTGATCGAATTAGCTGTGCTAGTCAGTCGTTTGCATATGCTACCGTTGGATAAAATCGAGACCGAGCTTAATTACCTGAAAATTGCGATAGAGAAGACCGCAGGGGAGCGTGAGTTAGAGGCTTGGCAGTGGCTAGTCGATAAGGTTGAAAATCACAAAGCCATGATCACAGGGGAAAACCAAGCATGAGTAAATTGCTGATCAGCGTGACTTCGGCTGAAGAAGCCTTGATGGCTTTGGAAGGCGGTGCGGATATCATTGATATGAAAAATCCTCTAGAGGGTGCATTAGGTGCATTGCCGCATTTGGTCGTCAAGCAGGCAGTTGAGGCAGTTGATGGTAGGCGGATAACCAGTGCGACTACAGGTGATCTGCCTATGCAACCTGAATTGATTTGCCAGGCTGTCATGCAAATGAAAATGACAGGCGTGGATATTATTAAGGTCGGTTTTTTTGGGAATGAGCGCGATAATACGGCGTGCATTCATGCCTTACAGTCGTTAATTGCTGAACACAAGCTGGCAATGGTCGCGGTACTCATGGCGGATATTGCTCCACAGCTTACCTTGCTACCATTGCTGCGAGAGGCTGGTTTTTGGGGCGTGATGCTTGATACGGCACACAAGGATGGAAGTAGTTTGCTTTCTCATATGAGCGAACAAGAACTCCAAGAGTTTGTGCATTTAGCCGCAGGTATGCAAACTGGCTTGGCCGGATCGTTAAATATTGAAAATATTGAAAATATAGTTAAAATGAAACCCTCTTACGTGGGCGTTCGTGGCGCGGTATGCGAAGGGTTTGATCGTGTTGCAAAACTCTGTAAAAGCAGGGTGTCTGCGTTAAGGGTGTTGTTGTATAATTACAACAAGTCGGTTGAAAGTGCCGATCTGGCTTGATTTCCTCGACTATATCGTTGCGTGGCTTTTATGCATTGAGTATAGTCAAGTCGTCCGTTAGTCATCAGGAGTTAAATCGAATGAAAAAAAATCTGATTGGTCTTGCAGTTGCTGGCGCATTTGCATTTGCTACTTCCGTAGCGAGTGCTGATGACGTTGCATACAGCGGTGCTTGGTATGCTTTACCAGGCGTTAATGTGCTGAATGCCGACAACGATGCCAAGGCTGAAAATCAAAGTGTTGGTGGTTTCTTGAAGTTTGGTAAGGAAATCAGCGAGCATTGGGATGTTCAAATCGGCTTGAGCCACAACCGTGCTGATGAAAACCGTTCCCAGTTCAGCGATGGTAAATATCGCCAGACTCTGTTCGGTGTAGATGCACTGTACTTCTTTAGCCGTGACAAGTTCCGTCCGTTCTTACTGGCCGGTGTTGGCGCTGCACGTAATAAAATTGATTACACTGAAACTGCAACTGGCGCTGACTGGGGTGGTAAGAAGACTTCCTGGATGGCTAATGTTGGCTTCGGTGCACAATACTTGTTCAATGAATCTTTCGGTTTGCAAGCTGACGTACGTCAAGTTTGGAGCCGTGGTGAGACAGGTGTTGTAGGTGATCGCAATACTTCAACACTGAGCAATACTTACCTCAACCTGGGTGCGATCTTCCGCTTTGGTGCTCCTAAGCCAGCACCGGTAGTTGAGCCAACTCCAGAGCCAGTTGCTGCTGTAGAGCCAGCTCCTGAACCAGTTGCTGAGCCAGCTCCAGCGCCTGTTGGTCCTGCTGAGCCAGCATTTGAGAAGGTTACTCTTTCTTCTGAAGTTCTGTTCGGTTTCGATAAGGACAATCTGAAGGAAGAAGGCAAGTCTGCACTGAATGCTGATGTTGTTGAAAAGATGAAGGCTCACCCAGAAGTTGAGCTGGTTCTGATCACTGGTCATACTGACCGCATTGGTAACGACTCCTACAACCAAAAGCTGTCCGAGCGTCGTGCTAACACTGTTAAGAAGTACCTGGTTTCCCAAGGTATTGAAGAGAGCCGTCTGCATGCTGTTGGTAAGGGTGAAGCCGAGCCTGTTGTTGAGTGCACAGCTGTTCGTGGCAAGAAGGCAATTGAGTGCCTGCAACCTAACCGTCGTGTAGTGGTTGAAATCGAAGTACAACGCGCTAGCGAATAATCAAAGCTTGAGTGTTGAAAAAGCCCCGCCATGCGGGGCTTTTTTATATGGTTATCCATGAGTCAAACTTTAAAACATCAATATTCCGCTGAGCAATCTAATGTGTTTGCATTAGAGGCACGATGGGTCGTACCAGTGCTACCGTATGGACAAGTGCTCGAGCAGCACACTGTCATTGTTCAAGCTGGTCGCATTCTCGACATTCTTCCGTCAGAACAATCCAAGAAAAAATATCCATTGGTACAGGTGATCGTGCTAAATGATCATGTGTTGATTCCCGGGTTAATTAACTTGCATACTCATGCGGCGATGAGCCTGATGAGAGGGCTGGCTGATGACAAACCTTTGATGCAGTGGTTGCAACAACATATCTGGCCCGTGGAAAAGCGTTTCGTTTCGGAGCGATTTGTGCGCCAAGGGAGTTTGCTTGGATGTGCTGAAATGCTGGCTGGCGGTACTACCTGCTTCAGTGATATGTATTTCTTCCCGCAAGCGGTAGCTGAGGCTGCGACTCAATCTGGTATGCGCGCCAATATTGGCTTAGTGGTCATGGATTTTCCAACTGCTTATGCACATGATGCGGAAGATTATGTGCAAAAAGGTTTGCAGGCCAGGGATGATTGGCGTGACAGCGGGCTGTTGAGGGCAAGTCTTGCGCCTCATGCACCTTATACTGTTAGCGATAGCACTTTTGTGAATATTGTGACTTATGCAGAGCAATTGGGATTGAATATCCATACGCATTTGCATGAGACACATACAGAGGTTGAAGATAGTATCAAGCAATATGGCGTGCGACCCTTGCAACGTCTTGAGGCGCTTGGCGTACTTGGCCCCAACCTAGTGGCGGCACATGGAGTGCACTTGACGGGGGCTGAGATGAAGACGCTCGCGGCAAATGGTGCTCATATTGCACATTGTCCCGCTTCTAACCTCAAGCTTGCCAGTGGCATTGCACCTGTGACAGCGCTTGTTAATGCTGGGGTAAATGTAGCAATAGGCACCGATGGTGCCGCAAGCAATAATCGTCAAGACATGTTCGCGGAAATGCGCCTGGCAGCGTTGCTGGCCAAAGGGGCCAGTAGTGACGCAGAAAGTGTATCTGCTGCAGAGGCTTTGGCCATGGCGACTATTAATGCTGCAAAGGCCTTGGGCCAAGAGGCAGACATCGGTTCATTGGAGCGTGGGAAATGTGCTGATATTGTCGCAGTCAATCTGGCTGCCATTGAGCTGCAACCTTGTTTTAATGTCATTTCGCATTTGGTCTACAGTGCGGGACGTGAGCATGTGACCCATGTCTGGGTAGCCGGTGAATTGAAATATCAGAAGTTACAGGGGCAGGCAGGCATTTATGCCAATATGGAGCCTGCTGAGTTAAAGGAGATTAGTACCGAATGGCAAACCCAACTGAGTCAGTATCTGGCATGAATGTAGACCAGGCAGAGTTGCAGAAATTTGCCGAGTTGGCCCACAAATGGTGGGACAAGAACAGTGAATTCAAGCCATTGCATGAAATAAACCCTTTGCGTCTCAATTATATAGATGAGCATGCAGGTTTGGCTGGCAAGCGTGTATTGGATGTTGGCTGTGGCGGTGGGATATTGTCAGAGTCCATGAGTGAGCGTGGCGCAGAGGTTACGGGCATTGATCTCGGCGAAAAGGCGCTTAAAGTGGCGCAACTGCATCAGTATGAAAGTGGGGCAAAGGTAGATTATCGCTTGATCTCAGTAGAGGCCTTGGCTTTAGAGGCTCCTGAAAGCTTTGATGTCGTGACCTGTATGGAAATGCTGGAGCATGTGCCGGACCCGGCAGCTGTTGTCCGTGCTTGCGCCCAATTGGTAAAGCCTGGTGGTAAAGTGTTTTTTTCTACGATCAACCGTAATCCCAAGGCGTATCTTTTTGCGGTTCTTGGGGCTGAGTATGTGTTGAATCTGTTACCGCGAGGTACTCATGAGTATGAGAAGTTTATCAAGCCATCAGAACTAGCGGCTTGGACACGTGTTGCTGGGTTGGAGGTCACGGGTTCAAAAGGAATGGGATATAACCCACTGACCAAACATTACAAGTTGAACGATGATATTTCGGTTAACTATATCCTGCAAACGGTGAAGTAGTATGGCAAGTTTAGTGTTATTTGATCTTGATGGGACTTTGGCGGATACGGCCCCTGATCTTGGGCTAGCATTAAACCTGCAACGCAAGCGGCATGGCTTGCCTTTTCTGGATCAGGAAATCATCCGCCCTTATGCCTCACACGGTTCTAAGGGGTTGTTGGGTATAGGGTTTGATATTACGCCTGAGGATGCGAATTTTGCAGCCATGAGGGATGAGTATCTGGCTTTATATGATGAGCTGCATACACGTGCTCCCTTGTTGTTTGATGGGATGGATGCATTGTTGCATCGTATTGAGGCGGCAGGTATGCGGTGGGGTGTGGTCACCAATAAGCCCAGGCGGTTTTCTGCTCCATTGCTTGCGGCATTGAAGCTGGATCAACGCATGGCATGCTTGATCTGTGCGGATGATGCGCCTCGTGCCAAACCCCACCCTGATTCATTATTGATGGCGTGCGAGCAAGTCGGTGTGCAGCCTGATGATTGTATTTATGTTGGTGATGCCCAGCGTGATATAGAGGCCGGAGTGGCTGCTGGTATGCCAACTATCGTTGCATTGTATGGATATTTGGATCAGACAGACCGTCCACTCGAATGGGGGGCGGATTATGTGGTGGATGAGGTCCCAGAGATAGAAACCTGCTTGGTTGCCTGGCAGCAAGCGCTAGCGAGCCGCAATTCTGTTTCTGTAACAAGCACAGCTAACTAGCGTACGTTGCGGCGCTCCAATAGGGCTTGCGCCAAGGTGCCGCTATCCACATGCTCGATTTCTCCACCCATGGGTAAGCCGCGTGCGATACGGCTTACCTTGATGCCGCGGGCACGTAATAGTTCGCTGACATAGTGCGCTGTTGCCTCACCTTCAACTGTATAGTTGGTAGCAAGGATGACTTCTTCCACTTCACCGTCCTGGGCGCGCTTGAGCAGCTTGTCCAGGTGAATATCGCGAGGGCCAATGCCATCCAAGGGAGATAGCCTGCCCATCAGGACAAAATACATGCCTTGGTAAGATTGGGTTTGCTCCAGCATCATGAGATCACTAGGCATTTCCACGATGCAGAGCAGGGTATGATCGCGGGCGGGAGAGGCGCACAGCGGACAAATATCTTGCTCGCTGAAGTTGTTGCATAGACTGCAATGACTGACGACCTGTAAGGCCTGATCTAGAGATTTAGCGAGTAGTCCCGCACCTTTCCTATCCCGTTGCAACAGGTAGTACGCCATACGCAAGGCGGATTTTGGGCCCACGCCGGGTAGGCAGCGCAGGGCTTCAACCAATTGTTCCAGTGCAGGTGGATTATGCATGGTACTGATGTTGAAAACCTAGATCAGAAAGGTAGTTTCATGCCAGGCGGAATAGGCAGGCCTGCGGTGAGACTGCTCATGCGTTCCTGGCTTGTGGCTTCTGCCTTGCGTGCCGCATCATTGAATGCGGTGGCGATCAAGTCTTCCAGCAGTTCCTTGTCATCTTGCAGCAGGCTATCGTCAATGCTGACGCGGCGCACTTCATGGCGGCAAGTCATAGTGATCTTGACGAGGCCCGAGGCGGATTGGCCTTCAACTTCAACCTTGCCCAATTCCTCCTGCGCACGTTTCATGTTTTCCTGCATTTGTTGGGCCTGCTTCATGAGATTGCCCAAGCCACCTTTCATCATGTGTCTTTCCTCCGAACGTAATTATTGAAGTGGTTTGATGCTGGATGGAATGATTTGGGCACCAAAATCCTTGATCAGTGCCTGTACAAAGCCATCGTTATGAATAGCATCTTCTGCATCAGCCTGTAAGGCTGCTTTTTCCTGGCTCATTAATTGGGCAGGCGTATTGCCGCTACCGCCTAGCGAAAATGTCATCTTGATCTTGCGGCCGAAGTGTTGCTCAACTGCGCTTCGCAATTTTTCTTCGTAGCCCATATTGAGCAGATGCTTTTGCGAAGGGGGTACTGAAAATGCAATATGTTCCTCATCAAAGCTTGCCAGCTCACAGTTTTGTGCCAGTGCTCGTGCCAACCCCAGCTTTAGGCGATCGACCAGCGCGCGCCAATTGCCGTCAAATGCGCGTGTAATCGTTGGTGTAGAAGAGTCTTCAATAGGTGCCGGAGTAGCAGCAACTGTTGGCTGAGGTGGCGTTAATGCTGTTGCGGGTGGAGGTGTTGTCTCCAAGACTGACGCGGTGGTGCTGGGTGCAATCACCTTGGTGGCTGGTTGGCTAATAGCCAGGGCCGCACTGGCACGAGGTGGAACATTTTCTGTGGCTGCGGCAGGTGTTGGTTTTGCGCGTGCTGGAGGCTTTTGCTCTCCTGGATTAAACGCCAGCATACGTAGTAGCGCCATCGTAAAGCCTGCAAATTCATCAGGCGCCAAGCCCAAATCGCGTCTTGCCAACAGGGCAATTTGGTAATACAGCTGTAATTCTTCTGCGCCCATGCGCGATGCGAGATCAAGCATGGATTGGCGTTCTGGATGATCGTGCGCGATGCTATCAGGCACGGCTTGTACAATCGCAATCTCGTGCAGCAGATTAGCCAAGTCATTCAATGCTGCATCAAAAGAGATCGCGCGTTGCTCCATGGCGCGGGCTTGGCTCAGCACGGCGTTGCCATCTTGAGAGAGTAGAGCATTGAGCAAGTCGAACAGGTAGCTCTGGTCAATGGCGCCCAGCATCGCACGGACTTCTTTTTCATTGACACTATCGCCACCGTAGGCAATTGCCTGATCCAGCAAGGAGAGCGCATCGCGCATGCTACCATTGGCTGAGCGGCCAATTAGCTGTAGCGCCACTGGCTCAAAGACAATGTTTTCTTCGGTCAACACATGCTGCAGGTGCTCGGCGATACCGTTGCTCGACATCTGACGTAAATTGAATTGTAGGCAGCGCGAGAGGATGGTGACTGGTACTTTTTGTGGGTCAGTCGTGGCCAGGATGAATTTGACGTGAGCCGGTGGTTCTTCCAGCGTTTTCAACATGGCATTGAAGGCATGGCCTGTCAGCTGGTGCACTTCATCAAGCATATACACTTTATAACGGCCTTGTGTCGGGGCGTAAATGGCTTTTTCCAGCAGTGACGTCATATCCTCTACGCCGCGGTTGGATGCAGCATCCATCTCGACATAATCCAGGAAGCTGCCTTTATCAATGGCAACACAGGCTGCGCATTGACCGCAAGGCGTTGCGCTGACGCCTTGTTCACAATTCAATGATTTTGCCAGAATACGGGAGAGCGTAGTCTTGCCAACGCCACGTGTGCCAGTGAAGAGGTAAGCGTGATGTAAGCGTTGCTGTTGCAGGGCATTGGTGAGCGCACGAACCACGTGTTCCTGGCCTACCAGCGCATCAAAGGATTTTGGGCGCCATTTGCGGGCAAGAACCTGATAGCTCATAGGTGTATAAACTCAATGGGTGTCATGCGTTGCAGGTACCTGCCGTTGCTTGCGGTTGATGCAATGCCAGTAGTACTTCGGCATGATCTTTCCTGGCAGGTTTTTCGATTCGTTTAAGAGGCGAGCCAAACCCCCGGCACTTGCTTCAATAGTTGTGGCTGCTTCCTTCCGGACCTGACCAGGTTCGCTACTTTGCAATGCGGGGAGGCCCGCCAGACACCATTCTAACTCAAATGGACGTGTGACAGCCAGTGCTTTCATAGGCCAAGGGAGGGATGGATTAACGATTGACCTTGAGCTATATTGATCAAATCAATTGAATTACAAGAAAAAAGAGAACGTCATCATGCATCAGGCTGACCGTTATTTCCTACGGCTAATCCAGCCTTTTCTGGGGAGTAAGCCACCTGAGGTTGCCAAGACGGTAGTGCTTGGGGTGGTGATCTTATCTATTCTGGTGTTGGCAGAAAGCTTGGCCTGTGTATTCTGGATATTCAGCTTATCCAGCCTGGGTGAGGGTTATGCAGTAATGGCTGCTGTGCCTTATATCTACATCATCATTTCCTATAGTAGTTTATTGGTGTTTTACCATTTCAAGCGATTTGATGCGTTCACTTTTACTCAGTTGGTGATGTTGCTGGTGATGCCATTTTTCATGCAGTGGATCATTGGTGGTTTTCAGGCTTCTAGTGGCGTTGCATTCTGGGCGATCCTGTCTCCCGTAGGGGCCCTGATGATATTAGGGACTCGGCAATCAACCCCTTGGTTTATCTTGTTTGGTGTGTTGGCCGTGTTGTCATGGTGGCTGAACTCCCTGTTTTCTATGCACGCAATGCCTATTCCCAGCGACATCAGGGATGCATTTTTCGCGATCAATATGGCCGGAGTATCGGGCATCCTTTATATCGTGATGCGTTATTTTCAATCGCAAAAAGCAAAAGTGCTAGAGGCACTTGCGATTGAGAAATCACGGTCAGAACAGTTATTGCGCAGCATCTTGCCCGATTCAGTCGCGCAGCGATTGCACGAAGCGCAGGGTACTCGCATTGCGGACAGTCATGAGGCAGTCACTATCCTGTTTGCCGATATTGTTAACTTTACCCAGATATCTGCCACGATGAGTCCAACCCAGGTGGTCGACATGCTCAATCACGTATTTTCACGTTTTGACCAACTTGCTGCGCAATATGGAGTAGAAAAAATCAAGACGATAGGGGATGCTTACATGGTGATTGCAGGAGCCCCGAACCCTCGTCATGACCATGCTCAAGTAATTGCCGATATGGCATTGGCTATGCCAGCTTTATTGAGGGAGGTTTCCCATGAGATTGGTCAGTCATTGGAGATGCGCATTGGTATCAATAGTGGGGCAGTTGTAGCTGGAATCATTGGTAACACCAGATTTAGCTACGATTTATGGGGTGATGCCGTGAATCTTGCCAGTCGAATGGAGCATACAGGCCTGCCTAATCAAATCCAGGTTTCTGCTTCCACTTACACGTTATTGAGTCAGGATTATGTTTTCGAGCCTCGCAATGGGGTCGAGATTAAAGGCAAGGGTGTGGTGAGTACTTATTGGCTTAAAAGCAAAAAGTAATTGTTAGTGGTAATGCGAATAGTCTAATAAAATCAGTAAATTCAGCAAATATACAAAATATTACAAACTGTAACATTTTGTTAAATTTTCCCTTTTTTCCTCCGTTATTTTAGTTAGATGGTGCGATTGTTTCGCTTACCAATAAATGAACATATAACGAAGGGTCAATATGAAACAGTACCTACGAGATATCACAGTGCATCGCATGGTGCTTATTGTACTGGTGTTTATCAGTATCATGATCCTTACGCTCTCTGGGGTAGGTTTAAAGGGAGTGACGACAGCAGGGCATGAGCTTGATCTGAGTTATTCAATGCTACAACAAACTCGAACCTTGGCTCAGGTCAATGACCAATTGCTGCGTGCAAGGCTGAGGATGGTGAGGCTGGCAGAGAGTCTTGAGGTAGGTGATCACGTAGCTAGCCAGGAAGAGGTAAGAGGCGTCAAGGAAGCATTGGGACAAGCCAATCATGGTTTTGATGACTTCATGCAGCATGCCGCATCTGTGGATCCCGGACAGATTCAGCAACTCAAGGCTCACTACAACGCCTTGGTGGATGAGGGCTTGGGAAACTCGCTTGAGTTGCTGGAACAGGGAAACCTTGCGCAATATAAGCAACACGAGATGGCCGTTGTTGTGGGGGCTAGCCGTCAGTTTGCCAACACCATTCAACAGATGGATGGACAATTAGAACAACGCTATCTCCAGATGCTGCAGACGGCAAAAAATAACCGCATGCAGGTTATTGTGGTTGTTGCCGTGGTATTGCTGATCTGTGTGATTCTTCTGGTATTGGCTGATCGGTATATTGTGTATTTTGTAAGAACTCCTCTAGATCAGGTAAAAGAGTATTTCCAAAAAATTGCCGATGGGGATTTAACGTTTCATATCGAACCATTCGGTAAAAACTGTCCTGGCCAGATATATCCATACTTGATCGATATGAAAGAGAGTCTTGCAAAAATGGTGCTTCAGGTACGTGCAGGCGTTGAACAGATCAACAGTGGTACTGGTGAAATTGCGGTAGGTAACAATGATTTGTCTCACCGCACTGAGGAACAAGCTAGTTCGCTTGAAGAAACAGTGAGCAGTATGGAGCAGTTGGCAGAAACTGTCTCGAATAATGCCGAGAACGCACGTGCCGCAACAGCGATGGTACAAAATGCCAGCCAGGTTGCCCGGCAAGGAGAAAGCGCTATGGGCGAGGTAGTCCAGATCATGCAGGAAATCAGTAACAAATCTGGGCAGATTGAGGAAATCACTGGCTTGATTGACGGTATTGCATTTCAGACCAACATCCTTGCACTGAATGCTGCGGTTGAGGCTGCTCGCGCAGGTGAGCAGGGTAAAGGATTTGCTGTCGTGGCGAGTGAGGTACGCTCATTAGCCCAGCGCAGTGCAAGTGCTGCTAAGGAAATCAAGACGTTGATCGCATCTTCTGGTGAGGTCATTGAGACTGGAACTCGTAAAGTGACTGCGGCAGGTAACACGATTCTTGGGGTCTCGACTTCTGTAAACCAGATTGCTACCTTGATCGAGGAAATTGCTTCTGCCTCTAGTGAGCAGGCTACTGGGATTGAGCATGTGAAGATTGCCATCACACAAATTGACGATGCAACCCAGCAAAATTCTGCGTTGGTAGAAGAGTCAGCTGCGACAGCTACTGCATTGGATGAGCAGGCAAACAACCTGAAGAAAGCCGTAGAAATATTCAAGGTTGCTTGATAAAGCTAAAGAATGTGCTGATTAAACAGCAGTACTGTTGAAGTGATGTTGGTTAATCAGCACCTTATTCAAGGCTATTGGCATATTGGTATTGCTCCTAATTGATTTATAATCATATTTTGCCCTGGCACTTTTATTGCTGAATTTATTCAATGCATGCCTTGGCATGAGTTGAGTCAATTAATGGAAGTAGGAGTTGGTATGGCAAAAATAGTAGGTATCTCAGGCAGTTTGTCGCAGCCGTCTAGGACAAAATCGCTTGTTGAGGAAGTTACTGCCCGTGCATCACATCAATTACATGCGCCTGCCGAGGTGATTGATATTGCCGAGATTGCACCAGTATTGGGTAGTACAGTGTCTTATGGAAGTTTTCCAGCGGAATTAACGGAGATATATAAGAAAGTACAAGAGGCAGATTTGCTTGTGATTGCAAGCCCTGTATATAAGGCTTCTTATACTGGGTTACTGAAGCATTTTTTTGATTTACTTGACCCAAAAGCATTGGTCGGTAAGGTTGCCATCTTGGCTGCAACTGGTGGTAGTGATCAACATGCCATGGTGGTTGACTATCAACTACGCACGTTGGCAAGTTTTTTCAATGTCTATACCACTCCTACGGCAATCTATGCCAAGGATACCGAATTTAGTCATTATCAATTAACAAGCGATACTATCCGTCAGCGCATAGATGTCGCTGTTGAGCAGGCAGTTTTCTTGTTGAGACAAGAGGTACCGCATACCTTGGTTGCATAAAGACATAGCGCAGGGTTATACAAAAAAGGGAGCTGTTTACGGCTCCCTTTTTGCTTGTTGAGTTTGTACTACATTGATTAGATTAGAAATGCCTTCATTTATTCTGATGGTGGCCGATATAGATAAATACCATCAAGATAATTTGAGGAGGATACTATGGTTGCATCCAGCAACAGCATCACTACTGGCAGCATGACTCCAGTAACTTCGATATCTGCTAATGACACGCTTAATGAGGCGAAAAAAGCTGCAGAATCTAGTCCAGGTGGGCAAAAATCAGTACTCAACGCACAAATTCTGCAAGCTTCACTACAGGTTTCGATCCAGTCAGGAAATGATGGATTGGCCTTGCTTTATCGCTCGGCTGTAGAGCACTTAAATGCTGTGCTACAGCCTGAATTGGGTGCGAATGCAATTGGGAGAGCGATGGGGCAGGATAATAGTGCCGAAGCTACAGCTGGACGTATTCTGTCGATGTCTACAGGTTTTTTTGATGCCTATGCTGCGCGTTACCCGGATAAAGATCCGGAAACAGTAGCGCGTGATTTCGTGGCATTAATCCGTGGTGGTTTCGAGAAGGGGTATGCTGAGGCTAAAGATATCCTGACTGGACTGAATGTATTGGGAGAGGGTAGTGATATTGCTGCGGGTATTGCTAAAACCTATGAGCTGGTGCAAAAAGGTTTTGATGATTTCCTCACAACAAAAATAGCCGCCATCCGTGGAGAGGCTGATCAGTCGAGTACTTCACAAGCGTGAATATTCAAGAAAATAACAAAACCACCTTAGGGTGGTTTTGTTATTTCAGTGCTTAGGCAATCAGATTCAGTTCCTTTAATCTTGCACGTAAGATATTGCGGCTAATCCCCAAGAGCTTGGCGGTATGTACCTGGTTTTTGTTACTGAATTCATAGGCCTTTTCTACCAAAAGTGCATTGACCAGCTCAAATAGGTTGGGTGGGGGTGATTCAAAAAACTGGTTAAGAATGCGTTCTAGCTGGTAGGTCTCCAGTGTGGTCAGTGACGGTATTAAATCACTTGCCTGAGAGGTCGTATTTTCTAACTTGCTGGTTCCATACGCTGTTAACACCGGTTTTAATTCTGGTTTTTCGAGTGGAGCTGTTCCTATCGGTGGCAAACCTAAATCTTTTGGGTATAAGGTTCCAGAGGTTGAAATCAGTAATGCGCGATGAATGACATTTTCGAGCTCTCGAATATTTCCTGGCCAAGGATAGTGCAGTAATTGCTGAATAGTGTCGGGTGCAAGCTTGGGAATATCTGTATGCAAGCGTGACTTGTAGACATTCAGGAAATGCTCTACCAAAGGCAAGATATCGCCCGGGCGCTCGCGCAGAGGAGGCAGGTCAATAGGTACTACCTTGATGCGGTAGTATAAATCTTCACGGAATCGTCCAGCACGTACGGCTTCTTCCAGGTCTACGTTGGTAGCGGCAATCAGGCGTACATCTATTGGCGTGGCCTTGCGTGAACCAAGTCGAACGACTTCACGCTCCTGCAACACTCTTAATAGTTTGACCTGGGTTGACTGGGGCAGATCTCCAATTTCATCAAGAAACAATGTGCCGCCGTTGGCTGATTCAAACCATCCTGTTTTGGCACTGGTTGCGCCGGTGAAGGCACCACGTTCATAGCCGAACAACTCACTCTCTACCAAGGTTTCTGAGAAAGCTCCGCAATTGATCGCCTGGAAAGGGCCATCTCTCCTGTTACTCAGTGCATGGATATGACGGGCAATCAGTTCCTTGCCTGTGCCTGTCTCGCCAATAATCAGAGCGGTGGCGTTGCTGGCGGCAATTTTCTCAATCAGATTCAATAGGGCCTGGGACCTTGGGTCGCTGAAAACCAGTGCGCTTGCGCGCACAGATAGGCTGACAGAGCTGGGGTTGGGGTGCGTGATGACGTGATCAGCACTTTCGAATGCCCGCTCATAATTCCATAGTTCAGCATGCATTGCTTGGGGACTTTCAGTGTAGAAACTTTGCCCAATATACGCATAATCCTTTAGCTGGTCTAAAACTATATTTTCATATCTATATTCTTATTTGAAATAAAGAAGTGGCGCCTCACAGCATGTTGTTGATTCTGACGCAGTTCAGCGGCGAAGCTCACTGTTGATTCTGCAGCAGGTGTTGATTTTGTAGCAGGTTGGATGAGAAGTCATTTTTGCAAGTAAATAATTATCTATATGAAATAAAACAATTATTTTGTTTTTAATGAATGCCCTTCGCTCTTGGCATGTGTTTTGCCAACTTTGTCATCAAGATGCTTGCAACTTTGCCAGCTTTTCATGACGACTATAGAGGTGAGTGATGACCGTAACCGCAATTGAGACAGAAAACGATCTAGAAGCTTTTGCTGCACAGGTCTTGGCTGACGCCAAGATCGCGTTTGCCGCATTTCGCAACACCGGCACCATTACTGCAAACGGGACGGTAGGTTTTGTAGAGCGCGTACCCGGCGAGGAGAAGCTGGTAATCGTGAATGACCCAGGCCCATTTAATTGGGATGGCCGTGAATTGCAGGCTGTTGTAGTAGATTTTGAGGGTAATGTGGTATTAGGCAAGGGCACCGGGGCTGGCTCGACCCGTTATACCAAGCTCTTCAAGGAGCATGCGGATATCACGACGATTTCACATGTGCATTCCCCCTATCTGGGTGCTTGGGCGCAAACCCATCGTACACTGCCGATTCGTTATGTTCCGGTGCAGCGTTATAACCTGATTCGTGAAATTCCTATTTATATAGATCGCCGACAGCAAGAGGTGGATTTCATCCTGGATCAGATCAAGCTCAATCCGCATAACACCGCAATTCTGGAAGCCAATGGAGGCTCTACCGTCTGGGGCAAGCAGGGGTTGCGCAAGACTGCTGAATTTATCCTAATTCTTGAAGAAGGTGCACAAATCCAGACCTTGGCTGACGCGATCGGAGGCTCCCGTGATTACGGCCCTGGCGTATTGGCGCAGCAATGGAAGATGGCCAAGATTTATGACCAGGCCAAGGACTTGAACCTGTTACCAGCTACTGACCTGCGTTAATAGAGGGGTCGGCAATGAGCGAACTAATAAATAGCGTAGACCAGATATGGTTTACCCGTTGCCCGGTGCCGACTGCGACCGGCATTGCTTATAAGCTGGGCTGGCTGGACGAAGAGTTTGCAAAGGATGGCATTACCGTCTCAACTCTGCAGGACGGCCCACGAGAATACAACCGGCATCACTATGACCACCAGTTGCCTACCCTCATCCGTGAGGGGGGCAATTTGCTGGCGATCGCAGCGCGTGCGCAATATGCGCCGACACGCCTGATTGGCCTGACATGGATAGACGAGTGGCAGGCGATCTTGGTGAGGCCTGATTCCGGCATTACCGAGCCGCACCAGCTCAAGGGCAAACGTCTGGCATTGCCCGCTTTTGTTGATCACCCGATCAAGGATCATGTGCGCGGCAGTAGCATCGCGCGCGGCATGAGCCTGCATGGATACAAAGGTGCGCTTGGCATCGCAGGCTTGACGTTGGATGACGTCGAACTCGTCGAGGTTGCCGCAGCTGGGGCAGGTCGTGGAGATGGCAGGCGTAGCCGTGAGGTAGTGGGTAGCTTGTGGGCAGGGTTGGACGAACTGGTTACAGGAAATGTCGATGCGGTCTACGTCAAGGGTGCTTCCGCCGTCGAGGCAGCCAAGCGCTTAGGGCTTGTGGTTGGGATTGACCTCGACAGCTATCCCGACAAGAGTGTGCGGGTGAACAATGGCACGCCGCGACCAATCACTGTGCACGAGGATTTGCTGGAGAACCATTTCGACCTGGTGGTCCGCTTTCTTTACCAGACGCTGCGTGCGGCCGATTGGGCCAAACACAACCTGGAAGGCGTGCGTAGCATTCTGCAGGACGAGACCTTTGCCGGCGCCGAGAGCGTGGCGACGGCATATCGCAACGATTTCCACCTGCATCTTGAGCCGACATTAACACCGGATCGCCTTGAGTTATTTCGTAAGCAGAAGAATTTCATGTGGATTCATGGCTTGCTGGATCGTGATTTCGATTTTGACGCATGGGTGGATCAACGTCCGTTGCAGGAGGCCAGGAGGCAATTAGAGGCCAAGGTCGCTTAAGCGCGGTTCACAAAACTCTCTGGCGTTGCTGCTTTGCCTTGTTGTACTACTTGTAGCGCCTTGCCAGGACCGCTTCCTGAGTTTTGTTAGCCGCTCTATTTAATTGGATGGTCGTGTTGTGAGCAGCAGTAATGAGTTTCAAGACTGTCTCTTTATGGTGTGTTTTACCCGACAACGGGCGAGCGCACTGTTTTTTCATTGAATTTTCATGAGTTTCAAATACCCGGCATTGGATTTTGGAACAGGACTGACATGTTTTGGAGTGATTTAAATGTTGCATAAAAAAATTTATCATCTGGCACTGGCTGCCATGGTGGCATTGCCTGCTTCGGTTGTCTTTGCCGAGGAAACACCCAAAGTCGTGCGGATTGCGGCGGTGGTATACAACATTGCGGGCAAAACCACCTACCTCAACGGCGCCGCAGTGCTGACCGAAGGCGGGCTGGAAGAGACGCTCGCGAAAAAAGGCGTGAAAATCGAATGGGTGCCAGCCTCGCATTCTGCCGTGGGCCCGATCATCAATGAAGGCTTTGCCAGCGGCAAAATTGATTTTGCTTCTTATGGTGATTTGCCTCCCGTGATCCTGAATGCTTCCAGGCCAACCGTACAATTGGTGTCGCCCTGGGGGCGCAGCGGCAACTCTTATCTTGTGGTACCTGCAAAATCCAAGGCCAGCCGCATCGAAGATTTGAAAGGTAAGCGCATTGCCTTGCACCGTGGGCGTCCATGGGAAGTGGCATTTGCTAACCTGATTGAGTCCAAGGGTCTCAGCTTCAAGGACTTCAAGATCGTCAACGTGAACCCCCAAGTTGGCGCTGCTGCGTTGGCGAGTGGTACCGTAGACGGGTTCTTTGGCCTGAACGATGCGCATATCCTGGAACAGCGCAAAGTAGGGCGCATTATCTGGTCCACCAAAAATGCGCCGCCTGATTGGAAGTTGATGGGCGGTTTATGGGCGAGCAACGATTTCGTCAAGAAATACCCCGAGCTTACCCAGACTATTGTGACTGCCTATGTGAAGACCAATTACTGGACTTCGCAGGATGCGAACAAGGACAAGTACATCAAGACATATGCTACCAATGCCTTGCCGGAAGAGGTGGTACGCAAGGATTACGACAATGACATTGTTGCTTGGAAAGATCGTTGGTCTCCTCTCTATGACGATGCATTGAGGACACACTATCAACGGGTGGCAAGCTATGCCCGACAGTCAGGTCTTGTGCGTAACGAAGTCAAGTTGGATCAATTGCTTAACCCCAAGTTTGTTGAGCATGCGCTTAAAGAGCTGAACCTTGAGCATTACTGGCAAAGTCAGCAGATCAAGCAGGCTCAGCTTAGTCCAGCAGTGGGTAAGGGGAAATGATGAAGTTGACTGTATTGCCTGCTTTCTTACTAGCAGGGCTCTTGAGCTATTTTCCTATTGCTCATACCGAAGACCTCAAGGTGGTCCGTATCGCCTCGGTGGCGACTAACGTCGGCGGCAAGACGGTGTATACCGGCAGTGCCTCTCTTGTCGTTAATGGTACTTTCCCCGAGGAGCTGCGCAAGCAAGGCATCAAGGTGGAATGGGTGCCTGCGGCGATGGCGTCTGTCGGCCCAGTCATCAACGAAGGCTTTGCCAGTGGCAAGATTGATTTTGGCATCTACGGCGATTTGCCGCCCATCATTCTTAATGCCAGCAAGCCAACCGTCCAACTGGTGGCGCCTTGGGGTACAACATCCAATTCATATCTCGTGGTTCCCAAGAACTCGACTGCCAAGAACATCAAGGACCTGAAAGGTAAAAAGATCGCCTTGCACCGCGGTCGACCGTGGGAGCTGGCTTTCTCTAACCTGTTGCAGAGCGAGGGCCTGACGTTCAAGGACTTCAAGATCGTCAATGTTAACCCACAGGTCGGTGCTGCTGCCTTGGCGAGCGGCACTGTCGATGGTTTTTTCAGCCTGTTCGACTCCTATATCCTAGAGGACAGGGGCGTGGGCAAAATCATCTGGTCCACCAAGACTGCCCCGGTGGACTGGAAGCTAATGGGGGGGGTATGGGCACGCAATGATTTTGTGAAGCAGAACCCCGAGGTGACCCAGGCTATTGTGACTGCCTACCTGAAAAGTGTGCACTGGGTGGCGCAGGATGAAAACAAGGAAACCTATATCCGGGAATATTCCAACAAGATCTATCCCGAAAGCGTGAACCGCAGAGAATATGAGCAGGACAATGTCATCTGGCGTCAGCGCTGGTCCCCGCTCTACGATGCGGCCTTGCAGGAACATTATCGCAATGCAGTGGCCTATGCACAGGCATCCGGATTGACGCGAACGCAAGCGGACGTCCAGCAGATGCTTAATCCGCGTTTTGTCACTAGGGCATTGAGTGATCTCAAGCTTGAAGGTTTTTGGGTTCCACACTAGGCGCAATCAATCAAATTCAGCTGAGTGATCCAGGTAGTACCTTGCCGGAGAATAGTTGTATGGCAACGTAGGGTCGGCGCCCGGGTGATTCTTATACGGTATAGATGGCAGTGCTGCTTTAGCACTGCTGTTTCATTTTCATCAGTGGAGTCTGTTTTTATAGCAGCACTTTTTCTAGTTTTTTGATGCTATAGCAACAGTTTTATCGCTAACGCCCTTTCTGAATTTTTCCAAGTGAATGAATTTTAATAAGAAGTTAATCTGGGTAAGGGTTTGGCACGGTGATTGCAGATATATAACCAAATTGTATTTTTAATTCTCTTTATATGTTTTTATTAAGAGATGTTGAAAAAAGTTATTTGGAATGATGTGCCGCAGGGCACTTAAAAGCCCAGGCGGCAGAAAGAAGCAAGAATGAGTGCATTGAATACAGTGCTGAGTTTTAAAAGGGAACAGGCACTGCATGCTGAGTTGCAAAGTGCAAACCAGCAATTGGCTCTGAAGCCTATTGCCTTGACGATAGAGCGTGTTGAAAAGGCCTTCCAGCTGTCAGGCGAGCGCTTGCAGGTGCTTTCTGACATTAACCTGGACATTCGCGCGGGCGAGTTTATTTCGATCGTGGGTGCCAGCGGATGCGGCAAATCAACTTTGCTGAAGCTGATTGCCGGCCTGGATACTCAGTATGCGGGCGACATCGTGTACCAGGGCAAGCGCATTCAGGGCACTGATCTTGATCGCGGGATTGTGTTTCAGGAGCACCGCTTGTTCCCCTGGTTGACAGTGGAAGCCAATATCGCACTGGCTTTTTCAGCCACGGATATCACTAAGGCAGAGCGCAAGCGCCGCGTGCAGGCACAGATAGACCTAGTGGGATTGTCGGGTTTTGAGAAAGCCTACCCCCACCAAATTTCCGGCGGAATGTCGCAACGCGTGGCGATTGCCAGGGCGTTGGTATTGCGTCCACAGTTGCTGCTCTTGGACGAGCCATTTGCGGCACTGGATGCTTTGACCCGATTGAAGCTGCAACAGGAACTGCAACGCTTGTGGGAACAGGAGGGCTTGACCACCATCCTAGTGACGCATGATGTGGAGGAGGCTGTGTTTTTGGGTGACCGTATTGTGGTGATGCAATCACATCCAGGCCGCATCAAGCGTATCGTTCCAGTCGATCTGCCACGGCCACGCGTGCGTTCCACGCTGGAATTCCAGCGTATCAAGGATGACGTGCTGACGGATTTCGTCTAGCACGCTGCAACAGAATTTACAAAGGAGGATATACGTGTCTACATCTGCCTTGAGGCCTGCTGGTGGTCTGCTTGAGACTGGTGACATCTTGCCTAAAAGAGATGAGCTGGCAAAACGTGTTGCCGAGGCAGGCAAGCGGTTTGACCAGGCATTTGCCTTACGTCAGAAAGAATTCCAAGATGAGGTGGCCATCCCCGGTGGTGGCAGGAACTACCTTGCCCTGGGCTTGGTGGTGATTGCTGTGCATGTGGTCGGCGCTTATTTTTATATCAATGCAGAACATGCGCCTATTGTGCCCAAGCCCCGGCCGGTGGAAATCGAGATTATCAAGCCGGTGATTGAACCACCACCCGAAGTGAAACCACCGCCGCCGCCACCTCCACCGCCCAAGAAAGTGGTGAAGCAGCCGCCACCGCAGCCAAAGCCGCAACCGGCATTGAAAACACCGCAAGCCGAGCCTGACATCAAGCCGGATGACATTGTGGTGCAGGAAAACACGACCGCTGCAAAAACCACAGCCCCAGTAGAGGCGGCGCCACCAGCACCGCCGCCACCGCCTGAGCCAGTGAAAGAGGAGCCGGTGACAGAGGCAATGGGATATGCAGGTTACTTGAATAACCCGGCACCAAAATATCCGTCATTTGCGCAACGGCAAGGTTGGCAAGGCACCGTGGTACTGCGGGTACGTGTGTTGGCCAATGGTCGTGTGCAAAGTGCTGAAGTCAAGAAGTCCAGTGGCCGCAAAACATTGGATGATGCAGCACTAGAGGCTGTAAAAGGCTGGGAGTTTGCGCCATCCAAGCGCGGAAATACCCCGATTGATGGCTGGGCTACGGTGCCTATTGAATTCAAATTGGCTTCATAAAGCCTTATTTACGTAAACAATTGAAGGAACATAAAGATGTTTGATATTGCAGAATCCAATTCATTGATCGTTGATACTGTGCTGTATGCACTCATCGCTTTTTCCGTGGTGACCTGGACATTGCTGTTGGTAAAAGGCTACCAACATTGGCGTGCAGCCAGCCAGAGCAAGCGTTACAAGCAGGCATTCTGGAGCGCACCTAATATCATTGCCGCTTCTGAGATTCATGATGTTGACGGTCCGGCTGCACGTGTTGCCCAGGCCGGTTTTAATACCTTGCGTGATGTAGACGGCCATGCTTCCCATGATCTTGAGCACACGGGCGATCGTCAGGATTTACTGGAGCGCTCCCTGCGTCAGCAAATCCTCAAGGAACGTCGTAGCCTGGACAGCGGTCTTGCCGTGTTGGCCAGTATTGGTAGTACGTCACCGTTTGTTGGTCTGTTCGGTACGGTATGGGGCATCATGAATGCGTTGACCAATATCGGCGCATTGGGCTCTGCCAGCCTGGAAGTTGTTGCTGGCCCTATCGGTGAAGCACTGGTGGCTACAGGCCTCGGTATTGCGGTTGCGGTGCCAGCCGTATTGGCATTCAACTTTTTCACCCGTCGTCTCAAGTTGATCAACGGCGACCTTGATGATTTTGCTGCCGACCTGATCCGCTTGTCCCGCAAGGCAAACTTTGCTGGCAGCAAGCCTGTTGAGCTTGGTGCAGTCAAGCATGAAGCTACATCGTCTTCCGTGGTTAACCTGAAAAATGAGGCGGTTGCATAATGGCTTTCTCGACCAGTAGTGAATCTGATGAAGTATTAAGTGAAATCAACATTACACCTTTGGTTGACGTGATGTTGGTGCTCCTGGTGGCCTTCATTGTCACCATTCCAGTACTCAACAATGCCATTACGGTGAACTTGCCCAAAACGGCTGCAACGCAACCACCAGAACCAAAGAAACCGGTGACGGTAAGCGTGGATGCGCAAGGCAAGGTATTTGTAGACAAGCAAGAAGTGCCTGTAGCGCAACTTGAGTCTGAGTTAAAGGCGCGCCAGGCAGCGAATCCTGATCTGGCACTGCACTTGAGTTCAGACGAGGCTGTTAATTACGGCGTGGTTGCCAAAGTGATGGCTGCGATTGAACGCGCTGGCATTACCAAGCTGGCTGTGCTGACCCAGGCAGAATAAATCTCTGATATTGTCTAGCAGGAAAGAGTTGAGTTTATGAGCATAGGTATCAGGGTTGCACTTGGCATTAATCAGGCCGACCCCGTGTTTCGCCGTCGCAGCAGGTTGCGCTTGGCAGCGTTTATTTCCCCTATAGCATTTCTTTTGCTATGGGCATGGGTCACCAAGCTGGAGATTTTTTCTCCGCAATTGCTGGTGTCACCGTGGGAGGTGCTCGCCAGCCTGCATGAGCTGCTGGATTCGGGCGAGTTGTGGGCGCATTTGTCAGTCAGTTTATCTCGCTTAGGTGTTGGCTTCTTAATTGGCGCGAGCTCTGGCTTGTTGTTCGGTATCCTCATGGCATTGTCGCGCACGGTAGAGGACTTTTTCTCGCCGCTGTTCCAGGCATTACGCCAGGTACCGACCATCGCCTTGATCCCGATCTTCATCCTGCTTTTCGGTATTGAGGAGGTATTCAAGATCGCCATCGTGGTCAAGGCTGCCTTTTTTACCGTAGCGCTGGCTTCATACGAGGCTACCAAGGGCATACCCAGGCATTATTTCGAGGTGGCACAGGCCTACCAGTTGCCCAACCGTACCTTGTATACCAAGATGGTGATCCCCGCGATCCTGCCACCCATACTGACTGGCTTTCGTATCGCGTTTGCACGCTCATGGACCATTCTGGTGGCAGCGGAGTTGCTTGCCGCTGACAGCGGGCTTGGTCATATGATGCAGATGGGGCGCGAGATTTTCCGCATTGATATCGTAATGGTCGGCGTGGTGCTGACCGGGCTCATCGGTTTCGGCATCGACCGCCTGTTCAAGTGGGGTGAGGCTAATTTGATTCCCTGGCGCAAGGTGGAGGCAAAATGACAACGCAAAATTTATCCCGATACCGTATTTTGCAAAGTGGACGTGGTTGGCTGATCCCAGTGGCATTATTGCTGGTGTGGGAGGTCATGTCTCGGCAGAGCGCGGAAAATGCTTATGCATTTGCCTCTATCTCTCAGATTTACCACGGCTTGCTGGAAATCATCTCGACAGGTGAGTTGCAGCAAGGTGTCGCTGCCAGCCTACAGCGTGCTTTCCTTGGGCTACTGATTGGCGGCTCAATCGGCTTTGGGGTTGGTGCGGTGATGGCGTTATGGCGCGTGGCGGATGTGTTGATCGGGCCGCTTTACCATATGCTGCGCCAGGTGCCTTTGATGGGTCTGGTGCCCTTGTTCAGCCTCTGGTTGGGTAATGGCGATCCATCCAAGCTGCTGGTGGTGTGCCTGTCGGCATTTTATCCCATGGTGCTGGCGACTTATGAAAGCTTGCATCAGGTGGAAGGCAAGTACAAGGAGGTCGGGGATGTCTATAAGCTTGGTCGTCGCAAGACCTTCTTCAAGATACTCCTGCCCGCAGCATTGCCCAGCATTTTTACCGGTATTTCATTTGCGTTGGCGTTTGCCTGGCTAGCGACTATTGGTAGTGAGATCCTGTTCAGCGCCGGTGCTGGCCTGGGTAACATCATGATGAATGCGCAGGCGGCGTCACGCATGGATATTCTTATCATCCTTACCGCCTTGATTGGTGTGTTGGGCTACCTGATGAACCTGGTTATCCAGCGCGCTGGCCGCTACTTGTTCCGCTGGCGTAACCTGCGCTAGTCTATCCCTCAAATTGTTATAGCGTGTTTCTTAGCCATGCCTGATTCCCCAGGCATGGCGCATAACCCTGCCGTATGAAAGCCCGGTTTGTGAATCTCCATTCCTATCCCTTGTTGCGATGTTTGTGGCTGTATCGGCGTACGCCCGTACGTTTCTGGATTTCCGCAGCCTTGTTTGCCCTTGCCAACTTCATGCTGGCCTGGCAGCAAGGCATGATTGCGCGTGCAGTGCATGATGTGGAGCAGGGCGTGGCGGTCGTCACCGATGCGGCAGGTAACCTAGATGCCAGCGTTGCCTGGCATTGGCTGTTGGTCATTGTGGGCATTGCCGCAGGCCGGGCGTTACTCATGTACTTTGTCGGTTGGCTATCATTGGTAATTCAGCAAGACCTGCTGGGATATTTGCGCGAGATGATCCTGGTGCAGGTGCAGCGCCTAGATCTGGCCTACCACTGGCTGCACGGCGCGGGCGAGATCGTGACGCGCACTACGCGCGATGCCGATAAGTTGCGCGATGCCTTGATCAGCTTCTGGCGGCAGGTTGTCGATACTTCGTTTATCGTCATCGCCGCGGTCAGCTTTCTGTTCTGGTATCACCCTCTGCTGGGTATCGGCCCCTTGTTATTGACGACCCTAGGCTTTTATATCCTGTTTCGCCAGACCGATCACTTGGTACAGCTCGACCGTGCCGTAGGGCAGGCGTTCGACAGCGTCAACCAGGACCTGACGGAAGGGGTAAGCGGCGTGCGCGTGATCAAGGCGTTTAGCCTTGAGTCCACCCGCGTGGCACAGTTCGAGCGCCATGTCCGTTTCTTCGTCAGCCAGGCCCTGGAGGCATTGCGCTATTCGGCAAGCAGGATCCCCATTCCCCAGTTCGTCGTGGGGCTCGGGCAAGTCTGGGTGCTCGGCGTAGGCGCATACCTGGTCTATACCGGACATTTAAATTACGGAGAGCTGGTGGCCTCTCTATTGATGTCTACTACGCTGGTGTTCAGGGTGGAAGGCGTGGGACGGGTGATGCAAGTGTTTGCCGATGCACGTTCATCGGCGGCGCGCATATGGGAACTGTTGGATGCTTTGCCCGAGATTGAAGGTGGAACGCGGGATATTCCTCAGGGCAAGGCGCTTGGCATCCGGCTGCAGCATGTGGCTGTCGAGCCTCCAGGCGGAGGCAACCCGGTGCTAGATCAATGCAGTTTTGAACTCAAGCCCGGCGAAGTTGTAGCGCTGGTCGGGGCGACAGGCTCTGGCAAAAGCACCCTGGCAAGCTTGCTACCTAGGCTTGCCGATGCCAAAACCGGCAACCTCGAGTTGAGGTGGGATGATGAATGGCACGATGTTCGCGATTTCACCTTGGACGCCTTGAGGCGCGCGATCCATGTCGTGCCGCAGGAAGGATTCTTGTTTTCAGACAGCCTGGCCAACAATTTGCGCCTCGCGGACCAAGAGGCAACGGATGAGGAGCTGTTGTGGGCTTTACGCATGGCATCGGCAGAAGAAGTGCTGGCACGATTGGAATCTGGCCTGGAGACACGCATCGGTGATAGAGGCATTACGCTCTCGGGTGGGCAGCGGCAGCGGATATGCCTTGCACGCGCCTTGATAGGAAAGCCCTCGATCCTGGTGCTGGATGATGCCACCAGTGCGCTGGATGCCGTGACTGAGCGCACGGTGTTGAATAATATTCGCCGCCTGCCTGAGGACAAGGGCCAGGCGGTGTCGGTACTGATGATTGCCAGCAAACTCTCCACCATCCTGTTGGCAGATCGCGTACTGGTGCTTTCGGGCGGCAGGATCATTGCGGAAGGGACGCACGCAAATTTGGTTGCAGAAAGCGTGGAGTACAGGGAGTTGATGGGAGTGGGAGATACTCATGAGTAAAACATCAGGTCCGCGGGTCATGTCTGACATTGAGCTGGAGGAAATGCTGGCGCAGCAGAAATTGCAGCGGGGTATGTTCTGGCGTCTATTACCCTTGCTACGTCCAGTGAAACATTTTGTCATTGGCGCTATCCTGGCTGAAATAGTGCTGGTCGCGCTCGTATTTTTGCGGCCCTACATGATCGAGCAGGTGATCGACCATGCCTTGGTGAAAGGCCTGACGGGAGGTTATAGCCTCAATACTCACATCATCGTGTGGGCCTTGGTCGGCATGACCATTTCCTGGGCCGGGCGTTTTGGTCTGGCAGGCGTTTCCCAATATCTTTCCGGCTCGGCGGCGATCCGGGTGTTGAACAGCTTGCGCGTGAGTGTGTTCAATCATGTGCAGCACTTGAGTGTTGGGTATTTTGACCGCACCAAGTCTGGCCGCATCGTCTCGCGCATAGATCGCGATGTCGACAGCCTAGAGCCGTTGATGATACAAGGGCCGCCCGAGCTGCTGTCGGCCTTGCTGCGCAGCGTAGTGGCTGGGATATTGCTCTGGCTGACCTCGCCGATATTGTTCCTCAGTCTTGCATCCGTGATTCCCTTGTTATTCGGGGCGACATGGCTGTTCAAATATCTGGCGCAGAGAAATTACGCTCGGGTGGCGGAAAACCGCGCTCGCTTCACTGCGCACCTGGTCGAGACGGTGGCCGGCGTGCGCCTGATCAAGCAGGCAGTACAGGAGGAAAACAACCGTGCCAGCTACCGCGTACTGATCCAGGACTTTATCAACGCCTTGATCCGCAATACCCTGATGTCGGGCTGGTTCTCGCATTTCACCGGCGTGTTGACGACCCTGGGCATGATGCTGCTCATCGTCTTCGGTAGCCGCGAAGTCGCCTTGGGACATATCAGTTTTGGGCAGATGGCCGCGAGCATGTTCTATGTCTTCATGTTCCTTGGGCCGTTGCAGGAGCTGGGCGACCTGTTCGAGCGTTACATCAACGGTGTGGCCTCTGCCCAACGCATCTTCCTACTGCTGGATACCCAGCCGGAGATACGTGATGCCGAGCATCCAATACCGTTAAGACAGGTGAAGGGCGATGTTGAATTCCGCGACGTGGTGTTTTCCTATCATCCGGACGGCGAAAACCCGGTCATCCGCAACCTGAATCTCAAGGTGGGGGCTGGCGAGGTGCTGGCGATTGTCGGGCCTACGGGACATGGCAAGAGTACGCTGGTGCAATTGCTGACACGCTTCTACGAGGTGCAGGGCGGCGCGGTGTTGGTCGACGGCAAGGATGTAAAGTCTGTGGCGCAGCATGAATTGCGCCATCATGTGGGCGTGGTACTGCAGGACAACGTCTTGTTCAGCGGCACGATTATCGACAACTTGCGGCTGGCAAGGCCGCACGCCAGCAATCAGGAGCTGATCGACGCGGCCGAGGCACTGGGCGTACACGACATCATTAGCCGCTTGCCGCATGGCTACCAGACGGAGGTGGGCGCCTTGGGTAGCCATCTGAGCCATGGGCAGCGGCAACTGGTCTGCCTGGTGCGGGCTTACCTGGCAGACCCGGCCATCCTGATTCTCGACGAGGCTACGTCCGCTGTGGATATCCAGACCGAGCGCAAGATACAACATGCTTTGCGGCGCTTATGCGAGGGACGGACTGCAGTCATCATCGCCCATAGGCTTGCTACCATCCGTGATGCCGACCGCATTGCCGTGATCCGCGACGGCCAGGTGGTGGAGCAGGGCGCGCATGACGTATTGATGCGCCAGGGCGGACATTATGCCGCGTTGTATCATGCTTATGAGGCCGGGCAGGAGTTTTAAAGCTGCAACAATTGAAGGCCAGGTTTGTTGAGCTGTTTCAGCAGCAGTTTGTAAGTATCAATATCGAAGATGAACGCCGTCTTGGTATGGCGCATCATCTCCAGGCTGTCGTGGTCGTCCGCCGTGCCAAGGTAGCACCAGTGCTCAAACACATGTACTGCGGATTTTCCATTCTTGGCATTGCTTTCGCGGATGCCGATCTTGCCGGGGTAGGGCCAAGATTTCAATTGGTGGCTGATCAGCGCCTGCTTCAGGCGCAGGTAGTGCAATTCTGGAGACTCCTGGTGACAGCATACGCCTTTGCAACGCTTGAGCTGATATGAAAAGCAAGGACCATTTCCGCTTTCCAGCCCCAAATATTGCGGACATAGTGCGTGGGCCTGGGCAAGCTGGCGTAATGTGGCAGTGGCCTGGCGCTTGGTACGATAAGTGCCGTAGAGTGTGCCCAGCAACTCTTGTGTCATGTCATCTTGGGTGACTAGGGTCAGCAGGGGGCGTTGGTCGGCAGAAGGTAACAAATGCCAGGAGCAAAGCTGCTGCTCGCGTCGCAACTGCTGGTTATGTATCGGCTGGCGTTCCTTGATCAGCCTGGCTTCCAGCAACAATGCCCCAAACTCCCCGGCAGTCTCTATCCATTCAATATGCTTGATTTCCTGGGCAATCCGCATGCCACGGGCGCGCGAATGATCGCTGTTGAAATGCGATAGCACCCGGCTGCGCAGGTTGATGCTCTTGCCTACATAGAGAGGCAGGGCATTTTCGCCATAAAAGAGATAGACGCCAGGTGTTTCTGGTATGTCTTCTATCAATTGTGGGTCAATGCCGACTGGTAGAGATTGGCTTTTGAGCAATTCTTCAGCTGTGGCTTTTAATGTTGCCAGTCCATGCTCGGCTTCTGCAATGTGCAGGAATTCTGTCATCACCTCCACATCGCCCATGGCGCGATGTCTGGCTACACAGACGATGCCGTGGCGCGCAATGATGGCATCCAGGCCATGGCTTTTATATTCAGGATAAAGCCGGCGAGAGAGTTTCACTGTGCACAATACATTAAGCTGTAGGGTTGACCCTAGCCGCTTGTATTCATTCTTGAGAAAACCATAATCAAAGCGCACGTTGTGGGCGCATAGCACTGCGCCCTGCAGCTGGCTCAGCAACTCATGTGCGATATCCTTGAACAAGGGTGCATCTTTTACCATGGCATTGCTGATGCCGGTGATTTTCTCAATAAAGGGGATAATCTGCTTTTCAGGATTGACCAGGGTTTGCCAGCGCCTCACCTCAACCCCATCTTCATACCGGATCAACCCAATTTCTGTGATTCGGTCTGTGGTAGGCGTTGCACCAGTGGTTTCAAGGTCTAGCAGTACGTAAGCAGGTAACATAAAGGGAGAAATATAATTTTATTATATTCAATAGGATGTAAAAGTTTTCTCTTGTTTTACTATATATTTAATCAGGTTATGGAAACTTGATTTTCTTAATCAGTTGATTATCGTCATCGTAGTAATACGCTTCGTAAGAAATCTTTTTCAAGGCGTAGACTTTCTCAATCACAATTTTGGCTGCTGCTGCATCTTGTGAGCGTACATAGGCCTGGCGTGCCTCATCAAGCTCTGAGAATGGAATGATTTTCTCGAACTCGAAACCTTCACCATACTTAAATTCAATGGTATAGATCAAATCATCCCAGTTGAATGTAGCGTCGTAACCCTTTGATACTCTGATAATATCAATGTCTGGATTGTGGGCCTCGTGAATCCTAGCTAGGGCACTGTTTAATAGCAATATGCCTGACACTACCATGGCGCTATAACCGATCTTGCTAAATACCCTGATGGAGATTTTAGGCAAAACGTATTTCATCAGGTAGGTTGATGCCACAGCTGCTATTGCAACCAGCATGCCGATATAAAACACCTTCAGCGTAAACAGCCCAAATGAGACATATAGGCATAATTTGACAAGATGCAGGATGATTTCATTAGCTGCCCGGGTTGCAACTATTTCCTCTTTCGTTAGCCCATAACGCAGATATATACCATTAAATAAAACGCCTACAGCACCCGTGAGTGCCGAGATAAATCCAGCCAGAAGCCCGATAAATTTTAGAAAGTGGTTTGAGTGCCGAGAGGTATTCTTCGGTGATGCTGCTGGTTCTTTTCTGAATACATAGGGTAAGTTGGACACAAGAAATAGTGCCATGCATAACTCTATGTACATGGGAGACAAATAACTCAGCAGCCATGCCCCAAGCACCACGCCCGGCAGTGCAAAAGGCAAGAAGTGTTTCACAATATGCCAATTAATCTGCCGGAAAAATAGGGATAGCTTGGTAACAGAGCTGATGGAGGTTCCGATGGACAGGGCAGCGGGCACCTGTGCTGCTGGTAGGACATAACCCAGGATGGGTATTAGCAACAGTCCAGCACCGCCGCCGCAAATCATGCTCAAAGAGAATGCAAGGAAAGCAACAAGAAAAATATTTAAATACATCATGATGTAGTGGGTAAATTGAGCGGTCTTTTATGCAGCCATGTGAATATTGGCTGGGTTCTGACTACAAAAGACTTGGCGGGTCAAAAAATTTAATAAATTTGAAAACCAGGAAATTGGGACTGGAGATCAAGCTTCGCCATGCAATATACCATTGGTGATAGGTCGTGTGAGCTGGGATGCTAAGGGATGGGTTAAGCGATAGCGTGGTAAAAATGCAACACTAAGGCTATGGCCAACTTAAGTGGTTTGCGGCAAAAGTGGAATATTGCGGAAGAAAGAAAAAAGGCCCACATTGCTGTGGGCCTTTCTCTATTTGGCTCCCCAACCTGGACTCGAACCAGAGGCACACGGATTAAAATTCCACATAAAATATTGATTTATTTAATTAAATTTCGCCATCGCTCGCACGTGGTCGTAAGCTTTCGTCAATACAGTCACAGAAGAGCTTTCAGGACCAAAGACAAAAAAGCAAGCCTCAGTAACAATTTTTGATACGAGGAAGTAATTAGATTGACTCGAGAAGTTTTGTTTTTATTGATTTAATTTCTTGAATCGAAACTGTTGCAAATTCTGAGTCTGGTTCAATCCATAACCAAAAGTTTAAATATCCTAAAACTCTCTCTAACAATAGAGGGTCATGTAAAGAAAAAAGGTTATGATTAGATGATGATTCCAGATCTGATAAATAATAATTTCTTATATAGAATAATTTTTGTCTTACCATTTTTCTTGTTTGTTTAGGTATTCTAATTTTTCCATTATTAATTATTAATCCAGTTAAGTGACGAACCGGTTGTTTAGGAGTGTAGAGCTTAGACTTACTTGTGTTGACAATAAATCCTTCAGAACTGATTAGCCTATAAATCTCTAAAATATTATCCTCAGATATATTTTCGCCGGATATAGCCAGATCATCAGCATATCTTGAGTATAAAAAATTATTTTTTTGACAGTATTCTTTTATTTTTACATCAAGACCAAGTGTAATAATATTACTTAATAAAGGGCTGCTAGGTGCTCCTTGAGGAAGACCTCCATTTAAGCTTAGGATATGAGCAATTGAGGTGGAAATATTTACAGGGTAACCAATTTCTGAAAATGTATAAATGATGTCACGTGTAGAAATTGTGGGGTAATAATCTTGGAGGTCAATTTTAAGGATAAACGCTGAATCAATATGTTTTTCAACATGATTCTTAATGGATTTTTCTTTGATATAAGCGCAGGCAGATTCATTGTCGATATCTAATTTTTCTAAAATATTATTAGATATCCATTTTTGAACTAAAGACAAGCTGGGGAATGGAGAATCAATTTGTCTCATACCGCCACTACGTTTTGGAATTTTAAAAGTTCTGTAAAATTTTTCAGCTCCGTAACACATTGCAGCTAAAGATTTTTTATTGATATTAACTGTTCTAGCAAAAATATCAAATGTGATAATTGCAGGAATTTGCATATCATCAAATTTTTGTATTAACTTTAAAAGATCATCTCGCTGATCTAGCTCCATATGCGATGAGAGATGTTCATAAATTTCTTCATTAATTTCAAGCAATGGAGCCTCACTCTTTACATTTTGATAGTGAAGTAGTTGTTTATACGGGTAAAGATTAGTGGATACTAATCTTTACCCAGCTGGCAGGCTTTATCTGCCATGCTACCCTCTCTGATGGCCTTTTATCAGAGAGGGTGGGAAGGTGAATCTTCCCTTACTTCCCGAGGCGACTTCACCTCTGGCTAAAGAGTGAGGCGAACGTATGATACCTGTATATATTTTTTATGTAAATTATATATTTACTTATTTAATTTCTTTATCTCTATAAAGCATTGATGTTGGGATAGTATTCCAAGATCTACTTAATGATGGAGAAAAGTAAAATTTACTATTAGCCAAAATAATTTTTTTTGCATTTTCTAATAGCTCTAAAGTGAATTTATCTTTTTGGATAACAATTTTCTTATTTTTTAATTCAACTAATGCTTTAGAAAAGCTAACGATAGATACTTCAGAAGCTAAATATAATTCGTTTAAATTAATTACTTTTTCCGACTTAAGTAAGAGTGTTAATATTTTTCTTCTATCAATCAGGTATCTATCGTCTTCCCAACGTTCTAACAAGTCATCAGACTCTATGAAATAAGGCTTTTCTCGATTTTGATTCGCCACTTAAATTTCCTTTCCAAAATATTGGAAATACATTGTTTGGAATATTTGCACCTTCTTGACAATAAAGTGCTTCACTAAGGTTGAATCCAAAATTATATTCTTTAAAGTTTATTTTTCTAGGATATGGTGTTATCGGTAAAATCTTATATTCAAGTTCAAGCATTGCATTAATTGCTTTTTTTCTTTGTTCATCATCTGTGATGTTTTCAGAAATTGCTTTTGTAAAAATAATTGGAATAAATACATTTTTATCACCAAGTATTTTTTTTAAGTTCTCAAACCCTTCATTCATTCCAGCTAGACACGCGAAATATATTGTTGGGATAACATCTTTCTTTTCTAAATGATTTTTAAGTCTTTGAATTTTTCTAAGCATAGTAGTACCTGTGCCTAAAAAATCATCAACCAATAATATTGTTGAACTATTTTTTTTGTTGAAAAATGCAGGACTGATGTTGTTGTAAATGGCATTGTAATTTTTAGGATTAAGATCAACTTCCAATGCCCGAATTATACTTTGTGATCCATCTGGTTTGTCAGAGTCTGAGGTCGCGCATATTATTGCATCATCTTTAAAACACCATACAGAATTTATGTGTTTGGCAATCAGCGTTATAGAGTCAGTAAATTCTGTAGAATTTAGCAATTTAAATTCTGATAAAAGCTTGCAAATTAACCAAATTTGATCATCCGTATCACACTCGGAAAATAAGTTGTTAATTGCTATCGAGTAACGCTCCCTTGCCAGCCAAGGAACATTTTCAAGCAATTCAATTTGACTTAAATTTTTATTAATATCAATATTCATAAAATTGAGTTCTATTTGCATTTTTCGCCTACTTATATACTTGTATTTTTAACAAGTATTTATTTAATGTCAATTTTTTTATAACTAATTGATTTTTATGAAAATTTTAGTTCCTATGACTAAGGTTAAAAAAGATCTAGCAATTCAGCTAGTTGTTTCTTTCGCTCCTTTATATTTGCAATTGTTCAAAGAGTTTCAATTTGACGCAGGTGGTTGGTTTGTCATGCCGAGCCATTTGCAAAAAATTAAATCAAACCTAAAAATAGATAATTATGTTTTATTGTATGAGAGCGAAGGAAAAATTCTTGCATGCTTGATGTATTTCATTATGGGTAAGAGTGAGTATTTAAATTGGGAAAAGGAAGTTGGTTTTCTTTCCCCCTCTGAGCAAGGTGATTTTTTAAATTCTTGGACTGGTTATTTCATTAAAAGTGATTTGACTTGGCTTGATGAAATTCTGGGTGATTGGCCTGATACTCAACAAGAAGAAAATCATGCAATATCTCAATTTAAAGCATTGAGTTCTGAAGACCAAAAACTTTTGATTGAGCAAAGAACATATTTATTTCTTCATATATTTTCAAGCTTACATAATTTATTCTCATTGATGGTTAATGGAGAAAAAATGACGTCTCTTGTTCCTAAGGCTATTCAGGGTGATGATGAGGCCTATTTTCGCGCTACCAAAATTGATCGATCCTTAGTCATTAATCATCCAATATTTTAAACAGCGTTATGAGAGGGCTCAGCTTAATGCAGAGAAATTTTTCCTAACACGCTTATTAAAAATTAATTCAACGCCTGGACTCATTGGGAAGATACGTTATCTAGGAGTGTATTTGGTTTTTTCACTTCTTGACTCTCTTTGCTGGCTTAATGACCTAACTCATTCTGAGATTTTGACAATTTGTGAGCAGGCCGACTTAGACAAATGGCAAAATAGAATAGAGGATGTTAATTACATAACTAAAAGATTGAGAGATTATCGGAGGTATCAGGGAAATAACAGGGTGTCAATGCAGTAATGTTTTTTTGACGGCATCGTAACAGTCGTTATACCTCTACAAAATTCGTATCCACTCCAGTAACCAATTCGGGATGCTGGTATTCCTCAAGCGGAGTAAGTGGATATGCAAACCCCAAAAGCTAAGAGTAGCATTAATGATGAAATACTAGATCAAGCCACCACTGGGGAAGCCGCCCGTACCGGCGCAAGCCGGGCGGACGCTGACCTGGTGGTGGAAGCGGTGCCCAGTAACACAGCTATTAATAACTGCAATAGCTTATCGGGTCTGATTAAGTTTTTAAGATGGGGTGTAGATAGTTTGTATCTATCCTATCAGGGCAACCTACATCCAGAGGTTAATCAGCAGCTAGCAGATCTAAAGCGTCTAGCTCAATCAGAAAATCCCTTAGAACAAGCCAAAGCACAGTTCAGCGTTGGAGAGCATCTTTTCGAGGTTAAAGATAAAGGCTCTTCGATGTTTAGCTACGTCATTGAAGATAATGCTTTCAGAATTCAGCTTTCCCGCCCTAGTAAGGCTGCTCCTATGGCCTATATCAAGCTTTCCAGTGAATACCTCACCTACAAGACGCCAGCGGCCGCTGAAGAGGCTTTATATAAGGTGCTATCAAACCTTGGTGTGATTGAATCATCTGCCAATGTAAGCCGCATCGATCTCTTTGTAGATTTCTCCTCCGATCTAAATATGGAGAGCTGGACTAGGGAATCATGGGTTACTCATGCCTCTAGTGTTAACAGCTACGCCGTGGACAACCACTTTACGGGTTGGGCGATAGGTCTTGGTGGTGTGATGGCTGGCCGCCTTTATGACAAGCTTCTTGAGATCACCAAAAGCAATAAGAGTTACCTGATTCCCCTATGGCAAAAGGCAGGCTGGGTGATCGGTGAACCTATATGGCGTTTGGAGTTTGAATACAAACGGCAACTGCTTACCCAAAAGGGTTTCGCGGCTTAGTGATGTGTTGGCTAATCTGGATGGATTATGGTCTTACGCGACCACTGAGAGCCTCAAGCTCACTATCCCTAATTTTGAAGACAAAACACGTGCACGTTGGCCAATTCATCCCTTATGGGCGACCTTGGCCACTATAGATTGGGAAACTGAGGGTGGGCCACTGCAAAACCGCTTTTCTAATCAACGCTCCCCAGACGATCGAATTGCTCTTAAGCGCGCTTTTAGTGGATTAACGACATGGATGGCTGCACATGGGTATCGAGATTGGGATATTGCTAGACCAGCATTCGTGTCTGCCTTAGTGGCCTTCATTAATAACCGTGCTATGGATTCGGGATTGGCGTTTGAAGACCTAGTGAATGATAAAGTCTCAATCAAGGCTAGGCAATTCAATACCCTCAACAATCTGGACGATCAAAACAAGGATGATGAGTATTGGCTTGAAGAAGCCGCCAAAGCTTATCGAGAAGCCTCTGATGGGGAGTGATGATAGCAACCTGCCTTTGCCTGAGGTGCGTTGTCTTTCAAAGCAAGAGGCTGCTAATTATCTAGGGATAGGATTGACCTTATTGGCAGAACTGCAAATTCCAGCCGTGAAGTTTGGTCGGCGCTTGGTCTATGACAAAGTTGACTTGGATCAATGGCTGGATGAATATAAGCATCGCGAGCGAAGGTGGGCTAAAAAGGAAATAACATGGCCCGAGAAACCGGAATCTACAAACGCGAGGATTCACGCTATTGGTGGATCAATGCAACACTCGCAAACGGCAAGAGAGTACGCCAAAGTTCTGGGACTGAAGACCGAGCGGAAGCAGAAGCCTATCTAGCAAAACTTAAGCTGGATGCCTATCGCGAAACTCACTTCGGTATCAAACCTCAACGTACATGGCAGGAAGCCGTTGTTCGGTATTTAACGCTTAAAGCTGGTTTGAGGAGTATTCAGGATATCAGGCGCATATGCCGCTTCCTTGATCCTTATATGTGTAATCTCACCCTGAACCAAGTTAATGGGGATGTGGTGTGGACTATCGTACAAGGGGAGTTGAAGCGCGGTATTAAGCCTGCCACTGTAAACCGCTATCTTGCGCTGATTCGTAACTTGCTCAAGATGGCACGGGACGAGTGGCAATGGATAGACAGTATTCCTAAGATCAAGCTACTAACAGGCGAAGTCGAGCGTGATCGCTGGTTGAATAAGGACGAGGCAAGCAAACTCATTAATGCTTGTCCTCCTCATCTAGCCGCATTGGTCAAATTCGCACTTGCTACAGGATGCCGAGCAAGGGAAATTACTGAGTTGGAATGGAGCCGAGTGGACTTACAGCGTAAGACTGCTTGGTTGAACCAAACCAAAAATGGCACGCCGAGAGGTGTTCCGTTAAATAACGATGCAATCATGGTGTTGGAGGAGCACATCGGAAAGCATTCCCGATACTGCTTTACCTATATGGGCGCACCCATCAAGCGCAGTAACTGCAACACTGCTTGGTACAACGCGCTTAGCGTGGCAGGGATTGAAGACTTTCGTTTTCATGATCTGAGGCACACCTGGGCTTCATGGCATAGGCAGGCTGGAACAAGCTGCGATGAACTGAAAGACCTAGGCGGGTGGAAAACACGTTCTATGGTGGATCGTTATGCAAAATACGCAACTGAGAATCTTGCGTTTGCTGCTTCGAGAATAGAGCAGGGGAAAGATGAAATGAACGTGATCGAGTTTTCACGTTTTAGTCATGGCCTTAAAGTAAAAAAGGCCAGTGCATAAGCACCGGCCTTTTTCTATTTGGCTCCCCGACCTGGGCTCGAACCAGGGACACACGGATTAACAGTCCGTTGCTCTACCGACTGAGCTATCGGGGAATCGAGAAGCCGCTACTATACTGGCCTGGCGGGGAGTGGTCAACTATTTTCTGCAAAAAAAGTGACAGTTTTTTAATGATGGTTTTAAGCCTATTTGGCCCGAGCGGAAATTTCCTTTTTGAATCAAATATTCTTGTCATGTGAGCTGACTGGATACTTTTGGGGTAGGGCGGCATTTTTTATGCATTCAAAATGCATCATGCCCGGAAGTGCCGGGCATGATTTTGTGGTGGTGCTGTTATTTATTTGGCTGAGGGGTGAGTCTCAGGTAAGGCTTGACGGCTTTGTAGCCTTTGGGAAATTTTTGCTTGAGCACTTCTGGGTCGGTAATTGACGGGACGATAACAACATCGTCACCATCTTCCCAGTTGGCGGGTGTGGCAACGCTGTGATACTCGGTCAACTGGAGAGAGTCAATCACACGTAGGATTTCGTTGAAATTGCGGCCAGTGCTGGCGGGATAGGTCAGCGTCAGGCGGATTTTCTTGTTCGGGTCAATGATGAATACAGAGCGTACGGTCGCGGTGGTGCTGGCGTTGGGGTGGATCAGGTCGTAGAGCTCAGATACCTTGCGGTCAGCGTCGGCAATGATGGGGAAGTTGACTTCCGTGCCCTGGGTTTCATTGATATCGGTAATCCAGCCTTTATGGGAGTCCACCGGGTCAACTGAAAGAGCAATGGGTTTGACATTGCGCTTTTTGAATTCTTGCCCGAGCTTGGCGGTAGCGCCGAGCTCTGTGGTGCAAACAGGTGTGTAATCCGCAGGGTGGGAGAACAGGATGGCCCAGCTATCGCCCAGCCATTCATGGAATGAGATCGTGCCGATGCTGGAGTCCTGGGTAAAGTCGGGTGCGGTATCGCCTAAGCGTAGTGTTGCCATGATAAGGCCTCCTAAATAAATACAGCTGTTGCTGTAATGGGTAGTACCTTGGCGAGCAGGATGCTACCAGGAATGAATAAGGCAGCTTCATGCGACGCGAAGCTGCCTTGATTTAACCATAGCCAACAACGAGTTGTTATGATTGTTTGTTATAACCTTATTAGGCTGCCTTTTGCGAAAGCGAGCGCAGAACTTCGGCCAGCGGGGCCGGGTCTATCCATGCCTTGACGTCGAAGTCCGCCTTGATGAAGCCCCACTCCAGCAGGAAGTTCTTGTAGCCTTCCAGCGCGGCGATGAGTTCCGGGTTCAGATCGGTGCCTTGATGCAGGTGGATGTCGTTGCCATAGGCTTTGCGCACGTATTCGTCGGTAGAGCCGGATTCCTTGGCAATGTAGGCCACGGTATCCGCCTCATGGGCTGCTGCCCAGTCGCCAGCATCGACGATGCGACGCAGAAAACGGGCTACCAGGTCAGGACGCTGGCGCAGGAGTTCGCCATCGACCGTGATAGGGCGTGGAGCGCCATTATTCGCGCGGACTTGCGGGTCTGGATGGTTGCGTACGTCGTAGACAATAGTCAAGCCGTTGGCTTCGGCGGCTTCATAACCGCGTGCGCCCTTGGTGAAGATGACATCGACCTTGCCGCTCTTGAGCGCTTCAAGCTCGGGCGCATAGGAAACGCGGGTGCCATTGCCCCAGCCAAATCCAGGCGCGGATTGCGGTACTTCAAAATCGATTAATTCCACATCCTTGGTGGAAAGGCCTGCTGTTTCCAGCGTGACGACAATGCCGCGTAATGCGCTGGCGCGTTGATGGTCGATGCTGATGCGGTTTAATGGCAATGCGATTTTCTTGCCCTTGAGATCCTTGGGTTCCTTGATACCGGAGGAAGGCAGTGCCAGGATCAATTGGGCTTCGTCGACCCAGTTGAGGCCGATAACCTTGGTGTCTGCGCCATTGGCGCGGGCCCAGATGGCCGGGACGTTGCCGCCCTGGCGGAAGGAGTGCGGCAGCTTGTGGTCGTAATGTGATTCGAGTAGTTCTGGGTCGCGGGTTTCCTGCAGGGTGTTGATCGTAATGTTGTCTGGCTGGAATTCCTGCTTAAACCAGTCCTGGCGCGCTGCAAGGCCGAGAGGGGTGGGAACTGGGCAGCGTGTGTACCAAAGGGTATCAATGGATGTGTTTTGAGAGCTTGCTGACGACATGAAGAGTCTCCTTGTAATTGAGCCTGCGCAGATGAGCAGGTTGGAGCCTTAGTATTGGCATGTTCCATGCCAATATAGACTTGGAGGTTTTAATTATTAAAATTACATAAATATCAATTAAATAAATTATTTTATTAATGTTATTTATGATTTTTTTGTGATGCTGCAACAACACTCCACATGGCTACTGTTGATAGTGAAGCAGTAGCCATGGTTATTGCCTAAGCAGGCTGGTTGTTGGTATTTGAGGCTTCTTCGTACGCCTGGTACAGGCGCGAATAGGCGCCGCCTTGGGTAATCAGTTGCTGATGATTGCCGAGTTCCTGAATATTGCCGTCCCATATGACGGCGATACGATCTGCATCCCGGATAGTGGCAAGGCGGTGCGCAATAATGATGGCGGTGCGGCCTTCGCACAAGCGGCGCAGGGCGGTCTGGATGCGGCGTTCAGTATGGATATCTACAGCAGAAGTGGCTTCATCCAGCACCAGCACGGCCGGGTTGGCGAGATAGGCGCGCACCAGGCAAACCAGTTGCCGCTGTCCGTGGCTGAGGAATGCACCTAGCGGGCCGACTGCGGTACGGTAGCCCGCGGGCAGTCGCTCCAGCACTTCATCGGCACCCAGTTCGCGTGCGGCGGCAATCAGGGCTTCATCGCCGGCTTCAGGGGCTGCCAGACGCAGGTTGTCCAGCACCGTACCTGAGAACAGGACGTTGTCCTGTAGCACGATGCCTACCTTGCGGCGTAAATCCTGCTGCGCATATTCACGCACATCCTGGCCGTCAATCTTGACTGCGCCAGCATTAACTTCGTAAAAGCGCGTCAGCAACTGTACCAGTGTGCTTTTTCCATGACCGGTTGGCCCGACGATTGCCAACACTTCGCCAGGGTGGATATCGAGGTTAAAGCCACGTATTACGGGCTTTTCCGGCAGGTATCCGAAGATGACGTTATCGAATTCGACTTTGCCGGATTGCTGCTTGGGTATTGCAGGGGTCTGCGGGTCCTGTATTTCAGGTTCCGTATCCAGCATCAGGAAAATGCGCTGCGCGGATGAAGCGCCGGAAGTGTAGCGCTCGAACAAATCGTTCAGCTCCTGCAGCGGCCCGAGGAACAACTGGACGTAGAATAAGCTCTGTGCGAGCTGGCCGACCGTCATTTCCTGGTCCGCGATGCCGATACCACCCACCATGAGCAAGAAGGCCATGCCGACTGTGCTGAGCACCTGCGTCAATGGCAGGAACCAGCTTGATTTCATTGAACCCTTGATGAGGATATTGTTGAAGTCTTCCAGCAATCCACGATAACGGCGCGCATTGCTGGATTCGTTGACTGTCTGCTTGAGGATACGTACACCGGATACGGTTTCTACCAGGTGCGCGGTAAAGCGCGCACGCGCCTCGGCGACACGGCCCCAGATTTTCTCCGAGATGCGCTTGAACAGCCAGGTGCCCAAAATCAGGAAAGGCACGATGCTGGCCAAGGCCAGGAACAGCTTGGGCGAAATCCACCACAGGGCGATTGAGGCCACGACCAAGCGCAGCATGGCCGAGAACAGCTCAGGCGGCCCCTGCACCAGCAAAGGTTCCAGCGTATCGATATCTCGGTCAGCACGGGAGATAATGCGACCGGCCTTGGTTTGGTCGAAGTAGCGTACGCTCAGTGCCTGGATATGGCTGAATACGCGGATGCGCAGCTTGTTGAGGATGCTGATGGCTGCCGTCCCAGCAAGGTATTGCGAGAAGCTGCCCACGCCGAAGCGCAATACCCAGCTCAACCCGGTGGCGACCGACATCCAGACCAGGAGCGGGGTATTGAGAACGATGCCTTGCGCAGTTTGGATGAAGCCGTTATCGATGACTTCGCGCAGGAACCACGGGCGTATGAAGATCACGCCGACCAGCACGATTTCGAGCAGGATGACCGCTAAAATACGCCCCTTCACATCCTGAAGCAATGGTAGCAAACGCCAGAACATGCTGCGGTCGAGCTTCTTGCGGGCAAAGGCCTGTTCCAGCTCTATGTCATTGAGCGGCTTGTCGCCGCGAAAGTCATTGGCCATGGCTGACTCCCAGTAAGTCGCGGTATTGCGCGTTGGTGGTGGATAAATGCTCGTGAGTGCCCTGGGCGCGGATATGGCCCTGGTCGAGCATGGCGACACGGTCTGCCAGCAGGATGGTGGAAAGTTTGCTCGCAATCAGGATGACCGTGATGGGCTGGCCGTTGCTGTTGCGCAGCTTGCGGATGTTGTCCAAAACCTGGCGTTCGGTAATGGCATCGAGTGCACTGGTGGCGTCGTCCAGCACCAGGATGGAGGGCTCTGCAAGAAATGCGCGTGCCAGGCTGATACGTTGCCGCTGCCCGCCGGATAAGGTGATGCCGCGATCGCCGATCCTGGTTTGCAGGCCGTCACTCAGGCGGTCGAGCACTTCCGTTGCGCCCGCTTGCTCCAAGGCTTGCAGGATTTGTTGCTGACTTGCCTCCGGCTTGGCTAACCGCAGGTTGGCCTCCAGGGTGTCGGAGAATAAGAAACTTTCTTGAGGAACGACATTAATATTTTTTCTTAAGCTATTTAGATTAAATAATTTTATGTTTTTCCATCCAGCCCAAGGCGAACCGATTTCCACAATGCCGGCATCCGCATCCAGTAAGCGCGGTAGCAATCCTGCCAGGCTGCTTTTACCCGAACCTGTCATGCCCACGATCGCCACTACTTCGCCTGGGGCGACTTCCAAGTTGCAATCCTGCAATATCGCATTGCCCTGGCCTGGGGATTGAATGCCAACATGATTCAGGCGGATGCCCAATGCTCCCTCTGGAACGGAGTCGGTGCCAGACTTGATCGTCGGCTGTTCGTCGAGCAGCTCCCAGATGCGGGCGGCCGATGCCCGCGCATCGGCGAAAATCTGGATCACACGGCCGATGCCCTCAATGCGGAACACCAGCGTATTGGCGACCAGCACTGAGGCAACCAGCTCACCGATATTCAGCGTGCCTTGCTGCACCAGATATGCCCCCACAGCCAGTATCCAGACATGGCTCAAGGCGACCACAGTCTGCGGCAGAGGAATACGCAAGGCGGCATAGGACAGCGCGCTGCGCGCGTTCTGCATGAAGCTCTGTACGAGCGTCGTGAAAACTGCGACGCGTTGCTGTTCCAGGCCAAAAGACTTAATGACGCGCACGCCGTTCACGCCTTCGCTTAGTTCTTGATTGACCGCGTCGTAGGCTGTGCCTACGGCACGATCCAGCATCACCAGTTTTTCTGTCTGCGTCACAAATAATGCAATGCCGCCCAGCGTGAACGCCAGCGTGCCTAGGCCCAGCCATGGGTGATACCAGGAGAGCAGGGCGACGGAAACCAGCACCCAGAGGCTGGCCTCGAACACCTGGCGCCAGAAGTTGATCAACGCATCGCGCACCTTGTCGGCATCGCGCGTGGTGCGTGTGACCATTTCCCCCATGCCGTGCCGCCAGTGATAGGCAAGATCCAGCCGCTGTACCTGGTGCAGGATGCGCTCGCGCAGGATGGTGAGCAGATCCTGGCCTATCACCAGCGACATCAGGCCGCCGATATATTGCAATATGCCCCTGCCAAGTGCGACTAGCAGTAACAACACGATCCAGTGTAGCGTCTGTGAATATTCCAGGCTGCCGTCTGCCAGCCTGGAAATGGCATTACCGCTCTGGACATCGTTAACTGCATGGCCAACCAGCCATAGCTGCCATGCCATGCCGATATTGACGAAGGTAAATAAGATCGCAGTCAATGCAAATTTGTATGGCATGTAGCGATACAAAAGCAGGCAGCGGATGAGAGGGTATTGCTTCATATGACCTGAGTACTCATGAGGATATAAACGGACCAACAGACAGGCAAGCTATCGGTTGGATTGGTGGAGCAAGGGTTTAAAGCAAGAACAGCCTGGAAATCAGGCTGTTCTTTTTCATGCAGTCTTTACTATTGTTGCTAAGTGGTGGAGCGCTTAGAAACGGAAAGTCAAAGAAGCACCTATAGTTCTTGGGTTACCCCAATAAACCGTGTTACCTGAGATCGCTGTGCCGGCTGGAGCGCTGGCTGGCAGCGCGTGGTAGCGGTATTCCTTATCGAACAGGTTGTTGACGTAGCCAGTCAGCTCAATCTTGTCATTCTTGGTCAGGTAGCTGATACGTGCGTTTACCAATGTGTAGGCTCCTTGGTTCAGCAAGTCGTTATCCTGTGGCACAACAAAGAAATATTGCTTGCCCTGATAGCGTGCATCCGCTCCCAACAGTACTCTGTTGCCGTTTGCCAGCGGGATGTTGTAAGTGCCACGCAATTGAGCGCTCCAGCGAGGTGCTCGTACAAACTCATTGCCATCGTGGTTACCGCCACCATTCTGGATATCGAATTTTTCAAACTCTGTCTTGAGTATGCCGATATTGGCATTGAGGTGAAGGTTATTGGTAGGCAGAGCTTCAACCTCAAATTCGGCACCCTTGACGCTGGCTTTTTCTACGTTCTGCAGATAGGAAATAGGCACTGCCAGATTAGTACCGACAACGTTAACCTGAACATTGCTATAGTCGTAGTAGAAGGCGTTAGCATTGAAATTCAAGCGACCATTCAACCACTCGGACTTATAGCCGATTTCATAAGCGTTCAATTCTTCTGGTTTCAGTGTATTCAAGGCCAATGGATTGGCGGCAGCGGTGTTGTAGCCGCCGGACTTGATGCCACGAGAGAATTTGAAGTAGACGCGATCAGTGTCCGTAATCTTGTACTGCGGGGTGATATCGTACGTAAAGGCGTTCCAACGCTTATCGCGTGCATCTGTGAATGTACCTGAGCCACCAATGCCGCCGTTGTAGCTGCTCCACCATGATCCATAATCAGACCAAGAGGCAGCTCCAGCGCTACTGCTGTTGATACGATTGAGATCGTATTTCTTTTCTTCCGTTGTCCAGCGTGCTCCCAGAGTGGTATCGAATTTATCGGTGAAGTTATAAGTGGTGCTGCCGAATATCGCATAGCTTTCAGTTTCATGAGACAGGTCGGTTGCATTAAAGCTATTAGGCTGCGAAGAGCCAGCCAGCTGTGCGACAGCTGTATTGGGAAGGCGTGCAGCAGCAGAGTAGGAGTCAATATCCTCCTTGAAGTAGAAGAAACCAGTCAACCAATTCCAGCGATCTTCACGAGGCGATGCAAGACGGAACTCCTGTGTCCATTGTTTGCTTTTTGCATCCGTGTAACCGCGGCCAATTTCCAAGGGAGAGTTGTCAGTATCGGTGAATGCTTCTGTTTTGTAATCAGCATAAGCCGTAATTGACGTTAGGGTTAGTTTGCCAAGCTGCCAGTTAACGTTCAGCGAAATACCGTTTTGCGTGACATCGTTACTTTCTTCCGCATTGCTGCTGACATGATTGATATTTCGGCTGGGTCTGTAACCATTGCGGAATTCTCCAGTGCGGCTATAGACAGTACCAACATTGCCGTCGGTTTTGTATTTACGGTGATAAACGTTCAGCAGAGCATCAAGGTCAGGCGTCAGTGCAAACAACAATTGCCCGCGAATGACCGAGTCTTCAACGCCGCCGCTGGTTTTTCCATTGAATTGATTGGTGAAGCGACCATCTAGATCCTGGTTGTAGAACGAAATACGGCCTGCGATGCGTTCATCGACAATGGTGCCACCAACCGCGCCTTGAATTATCTTATCGCCGAAGCTGCCGTAATCCACCTTGGCATAGCCTTCCGGATTTTCCGAGAAAGTAGGTTTCTTGGAAACAATATTGATCGCGCCGCCGGTTGTATTTTTACCCCATAGCGTACCTTGCGGGCCGCGCAAGACCTCTACACGTTCAAGGTCGAAAATAGGCAGGCCGGTAGCGCTGGCATTGCTGATGAATACATCATCAATATAGAAGCCAATAGGGTTGGGGAAGTCCAGTTGCTGCTGGCCTGCACCCACGCCACGGATCCACCAGCGTGGGCGGCCATTCTGGATAGTACCAGCCGACGAGTTGGGAACATTGTTCAGGATTTCACTGGCAGAGCGGCCAATGCCTCGTTGTTGCAGTTCTTCGCCACCCAGTACCGAAATCGCAGTTGGTACCTCCTGGGCATTTTCTTCGCGACGCTGTGCTGTAACAACAACGCTACCCAGGGAAGACTCGACCTCCTTGGGTTGGGCTGGAGTGATATTGCTGTTTTCTTGAGCGTTCGTTTGTGTTTCGGCAGAGCTTGTAGTTTTGTCTTGTTCATCTGCGGCATAAGCAACGCCAATGATCAAGCTGCCTGTCAGTGCGCCAATCACTGCGCTGGTGATCGGTTTACGGATAAACGAGATAGATGTTGTTTTATGTGATGGCATAAATTTCCCTGCAATTGAATAAGTGAGAGCTCATCTTGTGAGAGGTCAAGCAGGATTGGCAGGAACCATGCCAGTGATAATGTTTTTATTTAACTTATTGAAATTTATTTATTTTTTATTTTTATGGATTTTATCTAGGTTTGTTTCTGCTGATCTGGAAGCAGCGTCTAGTGTTGTTTGATCATCACATGTTGTTTTTCATGCAGTTTAGTTTGCTGGTGTTCTGGAATCAGCACGAGGGGTAGAAATGAATGGGGGAATATCAGCAGGTGTTGAATTCTGTGCAGGTAATTGTTTCTTGCTCAACATCCTGCGATTATGATCAATAAAATAAAATTTTAATTTTTTATTATTAAATAATTATTTGTTTATATTAATTAAAGTAATTTATAGGTAATTGTCACTGGAATTTGTTGGCATGCCACTTGCAAAACCTTTGTTTGGATTTGTGTGTGAATGACGTTCTTAATATTCATACGCAAGTATCAATAAATCGACGCCAAGGAGTTTTGTGATGAGTGATATTTTGTCCGAGATCGATTTGATCTCTTATATTGATGATGCCAAAGCCGATGCTATCCATGCATTCAATGTGCTGCGTGATAATCGTAGCTTGTCAGCTACCCTGACATTCCATGTGACGCATCGCATTCCTGGCCATGATAAGTTATTGCATATCCGCTTTCCCGGTGGTTTGGCTCGGGATCAATCACCGACTATTAACATTACCCGCTTTTCGGATGAGAAGCAGCACATCCTGAATGAAGCTCGCCTGGATGCCGACACTGCCATTCATGTCCACACCAATTACCTTTCTGCCTGGTCATTGGCACACAAGCCGTTTCCCATTCTTTATGTTGCTGCAGCACGTCATATCCTGGCACGCGAGATTCCCAACCACCTTGATCGCACACGCTCTGTGCTGGATGTGATTCGTGAGCGCTTGGATAAGTACCCTCAACTGGCACCACCTCCTGCCTTGCTTGAGTCTAATGGTGGGGTCAATTTCTGGGGTAAGGGCATTCTGCGTACATCTGAACTTATCTTGTTTGTAGAGGAAGCAGCACGCTATCAAGCGATTGCAGAGCAAATTGGCGGTGCACAGCTTTATACCCCTGGCGCGCTGGAGCTTCAATGGAAGCGCACTGGCTTGTTGGAAAAGTCGAAGGAGTATAGCGGTCGTTATCTTGAGGATATTGCCTGACCATTGGCATTCGGCATTGCCTTATACAGATATAAATTCAGCCCCATCATCCCACTCATGCATATTGCGAAGAGCTTGCCTTGTGCCGTGGTCGGAGTGGTATTGATGTTTTGTTCTTACTCCCTGTTGGTGGAGGCTGGATATTTCCTGATCCAGTTTGTTAAGGAAGCATAAATTGAACCATGACAATGACTTGCAATATCGCGAGTCTCAGTATCCCATCCACCCTTTATTCCTCAGTCGCTGGTCGCCAAGATCGTTTACTGGGGAACCCATTGATGACATGACGTTGCAAAGCTTGTTTGAGGCAGCGCGATGGGCTCCCTCTGGCAATAACTCTCAACCGTGGCGTTTTATCTATGCCCATCAAGGCACAGAGGCCTGGCAACGCTTGTTGTTATTGGCGAATGAAGGCAATCAGCGCTGGGCGAAAGAGGCTAGTGTATTGGCCTTGCTGGTCTCCAAAACCAGTCATGTTCGTAAGGGCGATACTGTAGCGACTCCCTTACGCAATCATTCATTCGATACAGGTGCTGCTTGGGCATATCTTGCATTGCAGGCCACCTATACAGGCTTGATTACTCATGCAATTGGCGGGTTTGATCGTGACCGCGCGCGTGAGGAGTTCATCATTCCTGAAGATTTTCATATTGAAATATTGATTGCGATTGGTAAGCAGGGCGAGCCTGGCGCGTTGCCCGAGGATATCCGTTTGCGTGAAACGCCAACGACGAGAAAGCCATTGGGTAGTTTATATACAGAGGGAGCGTTTAAGTTTCCTGATGAATCCAATGCGACATGATGTGCTGCTGTTTGATCTTGATGGCACCTTGAGTGACCCTTTGCCAGGCATTGCAGCATGTATCAATTATGCGTTGAGCTACTTTGGTCACCCTGTATGGGATGAAGGTGTGCTGGCGCGCTTTGTTGGGCCTCCACTGGATCAAACTTTTAAGGAAATGATAGGTGAATGTACCCAGCAAGAGATTTCTGCACTGGTTCTGAAGTATAGAGAGCGATACCAGCAGATAGGTTATGCCGAGAATCGTTTATATGAAGGGGTCGCCGAAAGTTTGCAGCGCCTTGGAGAAGCTGGTGCAGTGATGGCGATCTGTACCTCGAAGCCGGCATATCTCGCCGAGAAAATCCTCCAGCATTTTTCCATCTTCCATCATTTCAGGTTTGTCAGCGGCGGTGATATCGGGATTCAAAAGTGGCAGCAGATCGCCGAATTAACGCAGCAAGAATGTATTAGCAGCCGTAGTGTCATGATCGGCGACAGAGCCGTGGATTTGCGTGCGGCGCATCAATATGGCCTTCAGTCTGGTGCTGTATTGTGGGGGTATGGCGGGATTGAGGAGCTTCAACCAGAATCGCCTGCCTACTACTTTCATCGTGCACAAGATTGGCAACAATTGAGCCAGTGTTGATTTTTTCACCCGTTGTTTCAAAAACAACACATGACGCATTGCATCTGTTTCATATCCAACAGTTATCACATCGATATTTTTTATTAAATATGAGGAGCGCTATAAAAACTGGAGAAGAAATTACTATTTTTTTAATAAAAACAATGGTGTAAAAAATACCATCTTTTATTTATGGTTATTTTATGGCGATGGCATGCTTTCTGCGATATTCCATTACGACAAATGAATGTTGTTAGGAGATGTTGCATGAGTACGCAGTTTTTTTGGTTGGTCCCTACCTCAGGCGATGGGCGATATGCCGACACGCAAAAACACATTCGTGGTGAGCGTAAGGATGGAGAACCTTATTTTCTTCCTGGGGTAACAGACCCTAGGGGCAATCGGTTCAATTATTTTGATCATCTGCACCAGATTGCGAAAGCGGTTGAATTAGCGAGATTTGATGGTTTGCAGGTAAGGAATGATCCTGAAGGGGATGAGTCCTGGATCGTTGCCGGGTACTTGAGCCGTGCTACGCGCCATATTACGGTGCTTGCCGAGTTTGATGCCTCACGCGGGTCTGCTGTGTATGCCGCGAAGAATGCGGTGAGTTATCAACGCTTCACGGGCGGGCGTTTTGCTTGGCAGATCGGGGTGGAGCGTGATGCACAACGCCGCCATCAGCAGGGGGATTTTGTTGATGATGCCGATCTCGATGCGCGTGTCGAGGAGTTTGTGACGGTGGCCAGGAATGTCATTACGCGTACTGGTTACGATTTTGAAGGGCGTTTTTTCCAGGTATTGCAAGGTGGGTTCCAGGGTCCACTTTCGGGGCAAAAGGTACCACCTGTTTATCTCACGGGCAGTAGCCTGGAGGCTTATGGTATTTCTGCGCGCTTGGCAGATGTGCATGTCCTGGACGCGTTGCCTTTGCAGGATATACAGCAAGCGATTGCAGCACTACAAACGTTGGCAAAGCAGGAAGGACGTAGCTTGCAAGTGGGGCTGCGCATTGATGTGTTAGCTCGCGAAACCGAGGAAGAGGCTATTTTTGATGCCACGCGTCATGCGGCGCAGGCCCAATTGTCTGTTTTAAGCCGGGCAGGGTTGTGGGATGGCTTGACCACGGCGCACACCGGTGCCAAGGCGAGTTTGGTGGGTAGTTTCGAGCAGGTACAGGAGCAATTGGCAAGTTATGCCGATGCCGGGGTGACCCAGTTCATCCTGGGGGCCGTGCCCAGCCTGGAAGAAGCCTATCGTGTTGGTGAGAATATCTTGCCTGCCCTGCGTGCAAGACTGGGTTTGCAAGCCCAGCAGGCCGCTTGATTCAAGGAGTAATGAATAATGACAATTGATGTATTCTGGAGAATTCCTACCCACGGTGAGCCAAGCTCTTTACGCAATAAGTTGCGTCATCGTGGCGACTGGTCGCAGCAGGAAGGTGACCATATTGTGCACAAAGGCTTGAGTGGTGGCAATGGCGATGGTTTCACCAATCTTGACTATATTGCGGAAGTGGCGCGTGCCGCAGAGATTTCTGGTTTTCAGGGAGGGTTAATACCTTCTTTTCCGATGACGGATGAGCCTTGGGCCATTTCCTCTTTTCTTGCACGCGAAACTAGCACTTTCCGCTTCATGATTGCTTTCCAGCCTGGTTTTCTTAATCCCGTGGTGGCTGCTCGCATGACGGCCAGTCTGCAACGCGCTACTGGTGGTCGGGCGTTGTATAACGTTATTACCGGGGGCGGTGGCCCTGCTCAGTTATGGTGGGGAGATGTTGCAGGTCATGATGATCGCTATGCCCGTACCACTGAGTTTCTTGATGTGCTGCGTGGGGTATGGAGTGGCGAGCGTTTTTCCTATCAGGGTAAGTTCTACCAGGTTGAGAATGCAGCCTTGCCGGCACAGTTGCTAGGCCAGGAGTTTCCAGAGATTTACTTCTCCGGCTCATCTGATGCTGCGCTGGCATCAGCCTCCAAGCATGCTGAGTATTATCTCTCGTGGCTGGAGCCTTTCGACCAGTTGCGTGAGAAATTTGATCGCGTCAAAGAGCGAACGGAAGCGTTGGGTCGCCAGATCAAATGCGCAGTAAGGGTAGATATTATTGCTCGCCGCACTGAAGAAGAGGCCTGGCGTGAAGTGCAGCGAGGATTCGAGAGTCTGAGTGATGCGGAGCGCGAGCGCTATAAGCGATTTGCGCAGCAGACAGGTGATTCGGTAGGGGCTAGCCGCCAACGCAACAATGCGCCCAAGGAGTTAAATAACTATCGTGACTTTATTATCCATCCTAATGTCTGGTCGGGTTTGAGCTTGCTACGAGGTGGTCAGACTCAAGGCATTGTCGGCAGTTACGAGCAAGTGGCAGAGCGGTTGGATGACCTGGTCAAGCTGGGAGCTGATGCATTTATATTGGCTAGCACGCCTCATTTGGAGGAGGCTTATCGTGTAGGCGAAGAGGTGCTGCCATTGGTGAGGGGGCACGTTGGTGCACCTGCATTGCGCGCAATTGGCTAATTGATTAGAAAGCAACTTTTCTAATCCTAATGAAGTTTCGCGGTGCTTGAATCATCCCCTGGAGGTGGTCTGCATGCTAGAATTCTGCCAAGTCGTTTTATGCGGCTATTTAATTTTAGAAAATAAGGATGTTTAAATGAGCCAAATTATCATCGAGCACAACCCAAGTGAAGAAAAACTGAAGGAACTGGGCGTTGCGAACTGGTCTATCTGGGAAAAGGAAATCTCCAAGTTCCCACTGGATTTCGGTATCAAGGAAACTGCATATGTTCTGGAAGGCGAAATATTGGTTACCCCTAAGGGTGGCGAGCCAGTGCGTATTGTTCCTGGTGACTTGGTTGTGTTCCCTGTTGGCTTGCAAAGCAGCTGGGAAGTAGTAAAGCCACTGCGCAAGCACTACAAGCACGGTTAATCTGTTTACGTGCAATGAAAAAAGCCCCGCCATCATGGCGGGGCTTTTTTTACGCCTTGGCGCCATTAAAGCTGCGTGTGAAGTGATACTTCCAATTGGCTGAGTGTATTTTGGTTTAACCGTTGTCCGGATTGATCTGAGATCAGGAAGGTATCTTCGGCCCGATTGCCTAGCGTATTGATTTTTGCTGTATGCAGGCGGATATGGTGTTGCTGCAATACATGAGCAATGCGGGAAAGGAGCCCAGGCCTGTCATTGGTGGCAATGTCCAGCAGCGTATATTGGCTTTCGGTTTCCTGCTTAATGGTAATTTCAGGCTTGATGGGCATGTGCTTGACTTGGCGACTGATACGGCCTTGCACTGGCGCATCGGGTGGCGCTTGGCTAATCAGTTTTTGTGTCAGCTCATATTCGATAAAACTTAATAAATCACGATAAGTAATTTTTCTATCCGATTGATCAAGAACTAAAAAATTGTCTAATGCGTAGCCATTTTGTGTTGTGTATACCTTGGCCTCAACGATGTTGTAACCCAGGCGCCCAAAAAAGCTGCAGATGCGGACGAAAATGTCGGCTTGGTCAGGCATGTAGATCATGGTCTGGATGCCGTCGCCAGCCGGGCTGAGTCTTGCACGTACAATCGGGGTCTGGGTGTTGATGTGGGTGAGCAGCAGCCTGGTATTCCACGCAATTAGCTGTGCTTCGTGGCGCATGAAGTAAGCAGGCCCCATTTGCTGCCATAAAGGTTGGTAGGCTTGTTCTACCACACCGTAATAGCTGAGGATTTCCTTGGCTTGTTGCTGCCGTGCATTGAGTTCTTCATTCAGGTTGCTGCCACGCAGGATGCGTTGTGTGGCGCGGAACAGGTTTTCAAGCAGGGAGCCTTTCCATGCATTCCATATCTTCGGGCTGGTGCCGCGAATATCGGCTACGGTAAGCAAGTAAAGGGCGATTAAGCGTTGTTCGGTAGAAACATACTGGGCAAATTTTTCGACGACAGCAGGATCTGATAAGTCAGATTTTTGCGCGGTACTGGACATCACCAGATGGGCCTCTACTAGCCATGCGACTAGTTCAGTATCTTCCGCAGGTAACTGGTGCTGTTTGCAGAAACGTCGCGCATCAATCGTGCCCAATGTTGAATGGTCGCCGCCACGCCCCTTGGCGATGTCGTGGAACAATGCGCCCAGATATAACAGATATGGCTTGGGAAACTCCTGAAATAAACGACTGCAGAGCGGGAATTCATGCGCACATTCCGCACGTGCAAAACGCCTTAGATTAGCAAGTACGTTGAGAATGTGTTCATCAACGGTATATACATGAAATAAGTCATGCTGCATCTGGCCCGATACTCGGCCAAAAGCTGGAATATAGCGCCCAAGTATGCCATAGCGATTCATGCGCTTCAGGGTGTGAGTGATGCCTCTGGATTGTTGCAGGATTTGTATGAACAGGGCTTTGTTCTTGGGGTTGCTACGGAATTGTGGCGTAATTTCATGCTTGGTACGATGTAGTGCGCGCAATAGTTCAGCACCCATGCCTTTGAGCTCGGGGTGCTGTTGCAGGACAAGGAAGCTCTCCAGGATGGCGGAAGGTTCATCATAGAGCAGGGTAGGGCTCTTGGTTTCCAGTAGGCCATTAACAGCTTCAAAACGGTTGGTGATGCTGACGACTGTATGCTGTTCAGGATAGATGCGTTCACGCAATACCTGCAGCAGGATTTCGTTGATCAATCCGACGAACTTTGCACTTTGGTAGAAGCGAAACATCAATTGTTCGCTGGCGCGTCTACGCGACGTGGTGGTCAATCCGAGTTGGGCTGCAAGCTCGTTTTGGAAGTCAAACAGTAGTCGGTCTTCTCGGCGATTTGCGAGGTAATGTAGGCGTGTACGCAGCATTTGTAGATTGCGCTCATGACGGCGTAATTGCTGCGCAGCATGCTTGGACAAAATGCGGTTCTTGACCAGTTCTCGCCAGTTGCTGCCAAGATGAAGGGCACGTGCGATCCAGATGATATTCTGCAAGTCGCGCAAGCCCCCAGGGCTTTCCTTGATGTTGGGCTCCAGGTTATATGCAGTATCGTTGAAACGGGCATGGCGCTGGTGCTGCTCTTCTATCTTGGCCTCGAAAAACTTTGCCACATTCATTGAAGAGGCTACCGTTTGGAGGAAATTGGCATAGAGAGCCTGATGCCCATCCAGATAGCGGGCTTCCAGCAGGTTGGTTTGCACTGTCACATCGCTTTGTGCTTCTATCAGGCATTCTTGCAGGGTTCGAACGCTATGGCCGATCGCAAGGCCAGTGTCCCATAACACGCCAATCAATTCTTCGATCTTGCGATTGGTCTCTGGCGATGCCTCGTTTCCTAGCAGGATCAGAATATCAACATCGGAGTAGGGGAATAGTTCACCCCTGCCGTATCCCCCTACGGCAATGAGCGTCGCTTCGTTATCCAGTTCAAAGGTTTGCCACAACGCACGCAGAATGCGGTCGGTCAATGTGGCTTGGGCTTGCAGCAGGTGGCTCACATTGGGTTTTTGCATGAACGCCTGCTGGAGCGCTTTTTGCTCGGTCTGTAGCTCCAGGCGCCAATGGCGTGCCAAATTGTTATCTGCGCGAGTGGCTGGTTGCATATTAGTTATTTGATTAATGCAGGGGCTGGCGGAGTTCCTGCTGAAACTGTAAGCACTTCGTATCCGGTTTCAGTGACTAGGATAGTGTGTTCCCATTGCGCAGACAGGCTGTGGTCCTTGGTGACGATGGTCCATCCATCGCCCAGTTGTTTGATGTCACGCTTGCCTGCATTGATCATTGGCTCAATAGTGAAAATCATGCCAGGTTTTAATAAGGCACCTTTGCCAGGCTGGCCGTAATGCAACACTTGTGGGTCTTCATGAAAGTTTTTGCCAATGCCGTGACCACAGAATTCACGCACTACGCTAAAGCCATTTTTCTCTGCATAAGTTTGAATGGCGTGGCCGATGTCGCCTAGAGTCGCACCTGGTTTGACTTGGTCAATGCCCAGCCACATGCAATCGTAGGTGATTTCAGACAAGCGCTTGGCCTGAATGGAAATGTCGCCCACATGGAACATGCGGCTGGTATCACCGTAGTAACCATCCTTGATCACTGTGATGTCGATATTTAATGTGTCGCCATTCTTGAGCACTTTTGTGCCAGGAATGCCATGGCAGATTTGATGATTGACTGAAGTGCAGATGGATTTAGGATATGGAGTATGCCCATGGGGAGCGTAGTTGAGCGGTGCAGGGATGGTTTTCTGCACATTGACCATATAGTCGTGGCAGAGCTCATCGAGCTTGCCGGTGGTAATGCCGGGTTGAACATGGGGTGTGATAAAATCTAGCACCTCAGCAGCCAATTTGCAGGCTACGCGCATTTTCTCGATATCTTTTTCAGTCTTGATGTTGATTGCCATGGTATTGCAAGGCTTGCGCCCAGGTTTTCCTTGAGTTCGTACAGCTGCTTATGGTAGCATATCGCACCCGTTTGGCAGGAATAATGCTTGTCAGGCGTAATCTGCAGCCAACTCTAGCGTGAGAAGGCTGCCAAATCTGCACATATACCCCGTACAGGGTGTCCGCTGAGAATGCGGATGTTGTTGGGTGTATGGAAGCAATAACCCTTACTGGAGATTAAAATGTCCGTTACCATGCGTCAAATGCTGGAAGCCGGTGTCCACTTCGGTCACCAAACTCGCTACTGGAATCCCAAGATGTCTCAATACATCTTTGGTGACCGCAACAAGATTCATATCGTCAACCTGGAAAAGACCCTGCCGCTGTTTGAAGATGCATTGAAGTATGTGCGTCAACTGGCTGCAAACAAGGGCCGTATCCTGTTCGTTGGCACCAAGCGTCAAGCACGCGACATCATCAAGGAAGAAGCTCAGCGTGCTAACTGCGCCTATGTTAACCATCGCTGGTTGGGCGGTATGCTGACAAACTTCAAGACTGTTAAGCAGTCCATCAAGCGCCTGACAGAATACGAGGCACTCTTGCAAGATGGTGGCATTGAAAAGTTCGGCAAGAAGGAAGCTCTGGGCTACAAGCGCGAAGTTGAGAAGCTTGAGCGCTCCATCGGTGGTATCAAGGAAATGGGTGGCTTGCCAGATGCTATTTTCATCATCGACGTTGGTCATGAAAGTGGTGCGGTAACTGAAGCTGCTAAGCTGGGTATTCCAGTGATCGGTGTTGTTGACACCAATAACTCTCCTGATGGCGTAGCTTACGTTATTCCTGGTAACGATGACTCCAGTCGCGCAATTCGCCTGTATGCACGTGGTATTGCAGATGCGGTATTGGAAGGTCGTAACCAAAGTATCAATGAGATTGTTAAGGCAGCGTCTGAAGAAGAATTTGTCGAGGTTGAGGAAGCCGCGGCAGAGTAAGACCCTGTTCAAAGGGGGCTTTGGCCCCCTTTTTTTGTATCTGAATTTGGCAAATCAAACTTGGCAAACTGCCAACAAAATAATGTTCAAGGAGTAAATAATGGCTGAAATTACCGCAAGCATGGTTAAGGAGTTGCGTGAGCGCACTGATGCGCCCATGATGGATTGCAAAAAAGCGCTGACAGAAGCTGAAGGCGATATGGCGCGTGCAGAAGAAATCCTGCGTGTACGTTTTGGTAACAAGGCAAGCAAGGCTGCTGGTCGTGTTGCTGCTGAAGGTGTTGTCGCTGTTAGCATCAAGGCCGATGGCAAGCTGGGTGCAATCGTTGAAATCAACTCCGAGACCGACTTCTGTGCTAAGAATGCAGATTTCCTGGCGTTCACTGGCCAAGTGGCTGACGTTGCTGCCAGCGAAAAACCAGTTGATGTTGCCGCTTTGTCCGCCTTGAATGTCGAAGGCGGTAGCGTTGAAGATATCCGTACGCAATTGATCGGCAAGATCGGTGAAAATATCACTGTTCGCCGTTTTGTTGTGACAGAAGCGCAAGGCAAGTTGGCGAGCTATATTCACGGTGCCAAGATCGGTGTGCTGGTTGATCTGGTTGGTGGTGATGAGGCGCTTGGTAGGGATATCGCCATGCATATTGCCGCTGCAAAACCAAAGTCACTGGATGCCAGCGGTATTCCTGCTGAACTGATCGACGCTGAGCGTCGTGTTGCTATTGAAAAGGCCAAGGAAGCTGGTAAGCCAGATGCCATGCTGGACAAAATTGCTGAAGGTACCGTGCAAAAGTTCCTCAAGGAAGTAACGTTGCTGAGCCAGCCTTTCGTCAAGGACGACAAGCAAACGATTGAGCAATTGCTCAAGGCCAACAATGCCAGCATCGCTTCTTTCACCATGTATGTTGTTGGTGAAGGCATTGAAAAGGTTGTTACCGATTTTGCTGCTGAAGTTGCTGCTGCAGCAAAGGTGTAAACTAATGGTCGCACCTGCGACCTGCCTGTAGTCAATGAACGTGGGTCATCTTTATGTTGGGATGATTCACGTTTTGCACAATTTGCATAACAATAAGGAGCCCCATGAGCACTCCCGCCTATAAACGCATTTTATTGAAACTTTCTGGTGAAGCCCTGATGGGTGATGATAGCTATGGTATTAACCGAGCGACCATTTCCCGGATTGTTGAAGAGGTCAAGGAAGTAGTTGATCTCGGCGTGGAAGTGGCAGTGGTGATTGGTGGCGGTAATATTTTCCGTGGAGTGGCACCGGCAGCAGAGGGCATGGATAGAGCTACTGCCGATTATATGGGCATGCTGGCAACCGTCATGAATGCACTAGCCTTGCAGGATGCCATGCGGCATGTAGGCTTGGTAAGCCGAGTGCAATCTGCATTGAATATTGAGCAGGTGGCTGAGCCTTACATTCGTGGCAAAGCTATCCGTTATCTTGAAGAAGGCCGTGTGGTCATTTTTGGGGCGGGGACGGGTAATCCATTCTTTACCACCGATACTGCGGCTGCGTTGCGTGGTATGGAAATCAACGCTGATATTGTATTGAAGGCAACCAAGGTGGATGGGGTCTATACGGATGACCCGAAGCGCAATCCGGAGGCGATGCGGTACAAGACGCTGACTTTTGATGAGGCGATCATCAAGAACCTGAAAGTCATGGATGCGACGGCATTGACACTGTGCCGCGATCAAAAGTTACCAATCTCTGTATTCAGCATTTTCCGCCAAGGTGCGCTGAAACGGGTTGTGCTGGGTGAGGATGAAGGCACTCGTGTTCTGCCATAACCACCCCATACACGCTTAGTAGGAGACATCATGATACAAGACGTAAAAAATACTGCAGATCAAAAAATGCAGAAATCCATAGAAGCACTAAAGGCTGACTTGAGCAAGGTGCGTACTGGTCGTGCGCACACCGGTTTGCTTGATCATGTCATGGTTGAATATTATGGCTCCATGGTAGCCATCAACCAGGTGGCTAATGTGAGCTTGGGTGATGCACGCACCCTCAATGTGCAGGCCTATGAGAAAACCATGACAGCCAAAGTGGAAAAAGCGATTCGGGACTCTGATCTTGGCTTGAACCCTGCGACCAATGGCGAAACCATCCGTGTTCCAATGCCAATGTTGACTGAAGAGCGTAGACGTGACCTGATCAAGGTCGTGCGTGGTGAGTCGGAAAATGCAAAAGTGGCAGTACGTAATGTGCGCCGCGATGCCAATGATGCCTTGAAAAAGCTGGTGAAAGACAAGGAAATCAGTGAGGATGATGAGCGCCGTGCACAAGATGAAGTGCAGAAGCTGACAGACAAGTTTGTTGCTGAAATTGACAAGCTGTTGCAAACCAAAGAAGCCGAGCTGATGGCTGTTTAATTACGGCGCTGATTTTGTTTTTCTTGATTTGCAGTTTTAATTGATTCTACCCTGCGGAGCATTGAGTGGCACTTTTTTCCAGCTCCACCCAAACTATCCCGGTAACGGGTGAGGTTCCCCAGCACATTGCCATGATTATGGATGGTAATGGTCGTTGGGCTAAAAAGCGATTTCTGCCTCGTGTTGCGGGACACAAGCGTGGTGTCGAGGTTGTGCGCGAGGTCGTGCGTTTGTGCGCCAATCATGGTGTGAAATATCTCACCCTATTTGCCTTTAGTAGTGAAAACTGGCGTCGTCCCGCAGATGAGGTCAGTTTTCTGATGGGCTTGTTCATGGAAGCATTGCAGCAAGAGGTTGGGAAGCTTGCTGAAAACAATATCTGCTTGCGCATGATCGGGGATTGCTCTCGTTTTGATCCTGCGCTGGTTGCCAAGATTGCAGAGGCTGAGGCACAAACAGCTAATAAGGATGGCCTGACCCTTACCATTGCCGTCAATTATGGTGGTCGCTGGGACATTATGCAGGCGATGAAGCGCCTGTTGGCAGAGAAGCCGGAGTTAGCCGAGAGTTTTACTGAGGCTGATCTGGCGACTTACCTCAGTATGCACTATGCTCCAGAGCCGGATTTATTCATTCGTACTGGTGGTGAGCAGCGGGTGAGCAATTTCCTGCTGTGGCAGCTTGCTTATAGCGAGTTGTATTTCACCGAGACCTTATGGCCTGATTTTGACGAGGTTGAATTCAAACGCGCTATTACTTCTTATCAGCAGCGTGAGCGCCGATTTGGGCGTACCAGCGAGCAGTTGGTTGCAGATTAATATGCTAAAGACACGTTTATTAACCGCTGCGGCCCTGATTCCTGCTTTTCTGGCCGTCCTGTTTCTCCTGCCTGAGCCTTACTGGTCTTTACTCATGCTGGTTGGTGTCTTGATCGGCTTGAGCGAGTGGGCTCACATGGCTGGCTTCAAGCCTGCAGTACGCTACCTTTATATCGCGGCATCTGCTGTGGCTGGCGTGTTCTTCACTTTCTGGCAAGGGCCGGAAAATGCGTTTATGCAAGAGTATGCCTTGTACTGGGGGTTGCCGCTGGCGGCTGCTTTCTGGCTTTTTTTGGCACCCTTATGGCTATGGAGTCGAGCACGCATCCAGAATGTCTATCTTATAATGCTTGCGGGATGGTGGATTGTGCTGCCCTTGTGGCTCGCCTTAATCAGCTTGCGAGCCATTAGTCCTTGGTTACTATTGGCGATTATGCTTGTGGTCTGGATTGCTGATAGTGCGGCTTATTTTGCTGGCAAGCGTTTTGGCAAGCGTAAACTTGCAGTCAATATTAGTCCTGGAAAAACCTGGGAAGGTGTATTGGGAGCGTTGGTGGTAGTGAGCTTGTATGGCTTGGCCCTCTGTTTCGCTTTTCAGCTCAATCTATTGCTGATCGTAGGTTTCTGGATATTGACGGTCTTCAGCATTATGGGAGATTTGCTTGAATCCCTGATCAAACGCCAGGCTGGTTTTAAAGATAGTGGTAGTCTGTTACCGGGCCATGGCGGTATTCTTGATCGTGTGGATGGCTTGACCTCCAGTCTGCCTATTGCTGCATTTTTTCTGCATTTCCCTCTTTATTATCAGGCGTGGATGCATTCCGCGTAATCATGCCCATGCTACAAAATGTCACCATCCTGGGGGCAACTGGCACGATCGGCCTCAATACTTTGGACGTCATTGCAAGGCATCCTGAGCGCTATCGTGTCTTTGCACTGACTGCTCACTCTCGTGTTGATGAACTGGCTGAGCTTTGCCTACGCTATCGTCCTCGCTATGCGGTGATGCTTGATGAGCATGCAGCACAGAAGCTTCAGCATCAATTGCAAGGAACCGATACGCAGGTGCTTGCGGGTGTGGAGGCTTTAGAAGATGTAGCGGCTCACCCTGAGGTGCATGTGGTCATGGCGGCAATTGTAGGGGCGGCAGGATTAAGGCCGTCAATAGCCGCAGCACATGCTGGCAAGCGGATTTTGCTCGCCAACAAAGAGACGCTGGTGATGGCGGGCAAGCTATTTATGCAGGCTGTGGAGGAGGGTGGTGCCACCCTCCTGCCGATCGATAGTGAACATAACGCTATCTTTCAAGTGATGCCACCAACTCGCTTGGCTGCCCTTGAAGATGGCGGCGTAAAGCGCATTCTGTTAACGGCTTCTGGTGGGCCTTTTCGCAAAGCTAGCGCTGCAGAGTTGATTGCCGTTACGCCAGCGCAGGCGCTAAATCATCCCAATTGGGTCATGGGTCCCAAAATCACGATTGACTCTGCCACCCTCATGAACAAGGGGTTGGAGGTGATTGAAGCGCATTGGTTGTTCAATGCTCCTGCCGACAAAATTGAGGTGGTTGTGCATCCGCAAAGCGTTATTCACTCCATGGTGGAATATGTGGATGGTTCCGTACTGGCGCAGATGGGCAACCCTGATATGCGTACCCCGATTGCATTTGGCCTAGGGTACCCAGAACGGTTGGATGCCGGGGTCAAGGCTTTGGATTTGTTCCAGGTTGGGCGGCTGGATTTCGAGGCACCAGATATGGCGCGTTTTCCATGTTTACGGCTGGCTTTCGAAGCATTAAGTCAGGGGGGTACAGCTCCTGCTATTCTCAATGCAGCGAACGAAGTGGCTGTTGAGGCTTTTCTCAATGAACAGATTGGTTTTCAGGATATTCCTCGTTTGATTGAGTCAGTATTGGTGCGCATGGATGTTGAGGCGGTGACATCTATTCCGCAATTAATCGAGGTAGATACCGTGGCGAGAGCATATGCCATGGAGTGGAGGCAGTTGGAAGCATGCTGACCTTACTCGCCTTTCTTGTCACGCTTGGTATTCTGATAGCCGTTCATGAGTACGGACATTTTCAGGTGGCGCGTTGGTGCAATGTCAAAGTGCTGCGTTTCTCGCTTGGATTTGGCAAGCCAATATTCAGGCGGCATTTCGGCGCGGACAATACCGAATTCGTCATTTCTGCCTTACCACTGGGTGGATACGTCAAGATGCTGGATGAGCGGGAATTAACATCCCCTAGCAATGTCGCAGAGGCTGACTTGGCTAGGGCCTTTAATCGACAATCTGTCTGGAAAAGAATAGCCATTGTTTCTGCCGGGCCAGCAGCCAATTTGTTACTGGCAATTTTCTTGTATTGGGTATTATTCATGCAGGGAGTACCTGGTATGAAGCCCATCATTGGCAATGTTCCAGTGCAGACAGCTGCTGCCCAGGCAGGGTTGCAAGAAAATGACTTAATCACGGCAGTGGCGGGGCAGCCAGTCTCCAGCTGGACGGATGTGCGCTGGATATTATTGCAAGAGGCAATCAAGTCTCCTTTGGTGGTCGTCAAGGTGAGAGATGAAGCACTGCATGAGCATGATGCGGAGTTGAGGCTGGATAGTATTGAGAAGGAAGACTTCGAGTCTGATTTTCTTGGGAAGCTTGGTTTGAGCCCTTATCGACCTCCTATGCCTGCTCGTCTGGGGGAGATTGTGCCTGATGGTATGGCAGACAAGGCTGGTTTGCAAACGGGCGATGTGGTACTGGCGGTTAATGACAAGCCTATTACTGAATGGGAACAGTTTGTGACCTTGGTGCGTGAGCGGCCTGAGCAGCCGTTGATGCTAAGGCTGAAAAGGGACGAGCAAGAATTGGATGCTGTGGTTATCCCGCAAGCTATTGACGAAAATGGCACAAAGATAGGCCGGATAGGCGCCGCTTTTCAGGTGGATGAGGCCTTGATGGAAAAGTTGAGTATCACGGTCAGTTATGGGCCTTTGCAATCTTTTACCCGTGCCGTGGATAAGACCTGGGAAACCTCTGTGTTCAGTATCAAAATGCTGGCGCGTATGGTGACAGGAGAGGCATCGTGGAAGGGCGTGAGCGGCCCAGTAACGATTGCGAGCTATGCGGGGCAGAGTGCCCACATCGGTTGGAAGTCATTCATTGGCTTCCTGGCCTTGATCAGCATTAGTCTTGGTGTGCTCAATCTCTTGCCTGTGCCAGTGTTGGATGGGGGGCATTTGTTGTATTATATGATAGAGATTCTCAAGGGCAGCCCCGTCTCTGAAGCCACTATGGAAGTGGGCCAGCGTATAGGCTTGGCAATATTGGCTTTATTGATGGCGGTTGCTTTTTACAATGACATAACCAGGTTTATAACAGGTTGATCTTAATGAAGTTTGGCATGAAGCTTAAGCATATCCCACTACTTGTCCTGGCTCTATATTCCACTGCGGCACTAGCCCAGGATCCTTTTGTGGTAAAGGATATCCGCGTAGAAGGCCTGCAACGTACTGAAGCTGGCACGGTATTCAACTATTTGCCTGTCCGTGTCGGCGATACCATGACCGAGGAAAAGGCCACTCAGGCTATCAAGTCCCTTTACGGCACGGGTTTTTTCAAGGATGTTCGCATTGAATCCGACAATGGCATTGTCGTGGTGATGGTGCAAGAGCGCTCAGCCATTGCCCAACTGGTATTCAATGGCAACAAGTCCTTTCCCACGGATAAAATGAAGGAAGGCCTAAAGCAAATTGGTTTGGCGGAAGGGTTGATTTTTGACCAATCCATGCTGGATCGTGCCGAGCAGGAAATTAAGCGCCAATATTTATCTCAGGGTAAGTATGGTGCTTCGGTCAAGACATCAGTGACGCCACTGGAGCGTAACCGCGTTGCTGTAAGGTTTGATATTGAAGAAGGTGCAGTCTCCAAAATTCGCAATATCAACATTGTCGGCAACAAGGAATTCACGAAGGATGAATTGCTGGAAAAGCTGACGCTGACAACGCCTAACTGGCTGACCTGGTGGAATAAAAATGATCAATATTCTCGCCAGAAACTGACAGCCGACTTGGAGGCATTGCGTTCTTTCTACATGAATCAGGGCTATCTTGAGTTCAATATTGATTCCACTCAAGTCTCTATTACCCCTGATAAGCGTGATATTTATATCACCATCAATGTTACCGAAGGCGAAAAGTACACCGTAACGGACGTCAAGCTGGCCGGTGAAATGTTGATCCCTGAAGCAGAGGCGCGTAACCTGATTTCTGTGTCATCTGGTGAAGTGTTCAATCGCCAACGTGTGACTGAATCTAGCAAAGCCATCAATGATCGCCTGGGTAATGATGGTTACGCATTCTCCAATGTTAACGCCATTCCTGAGGTGAATAAGGAAAAGCATACTGTTGCCTTTACTTTCTTTATTGATCCAGGTCGTCGAGTTTATGTTCGCCGTATCAACCTAACTGGCAATACGCGGACACGTGACGAGGTGTTGCGTCGCGAAATGCGACAGCTTGAGTCTGCATGGTATGGTGCGGACAAGATCGAGCGTTCCAAGCAGCGTCTTGAGCGTTTACAGTATTTCTCCGATGTCAACGTCGAAACACCAGCAGTGCCTGGTACCAATGATCAGGTTGATCTCAATATCAACGTGACGGAGCGCTCAACAGGTAGCGTGATGTTTGGTGCTGGTCTCTCCAGCTTTGAAGGTGTTGTGCTGGGCGTCACCATCAACCAGAATAACTTCCTTGGCACTGGTAACCGAGTGGCTGCGCAGGTAAATACTGGCCGCATCAATACGGTTTACTCGCTGACCTATACTGACCCTTACTTCACACCTGATGGTATCAGCCGTGGTTTCAATGTTTATCATCGCAAAGTCGACACGACCTACCTGCGTACAGGTGATTACAAAACTGCATCTTATGGTGCAGGTGTAAACTTCGGTATGCCATTGAATGAGCGTGATTTTATTAGTGCAGGTCTGACGTTCGATTACACGGATGTTGAGTTGAGCAGTAACAGTCCTCCGCAGTTCAGGCGCTATTGCAGCAGTTCTGAAGACGCGAATAGTTGCAGTAATAGTTCTTGGTTTACTAACCTGGCTTGGACGCACGATACGCGGGATAACATCATGTTCCCAAGCAAGGGTGTGCTACAGCGTATCAGCTCCGAGATTGCTTTGCCTGGCCTAGATTTGCAGTACTACAAGCTTGAATACAAGCATGCTTGGTACAAGGATATCAGCAAGAGCGTGACCTTAATGCTCAATGGCGAGATCGGCTATGGTAATACTTATGGCAACAAGGATTTCCCGTTCTTCAAGAATTTCTATGCCGGTGGTGTGAACTCGGTGCGTGGTTATGAGCAAAGCTCGATTGGCCCTCGTATCTATGACACAACAGGTTTAGGCTATCGTGATTTTGCCGCCGGTGGTACCAAGCGATTACTTGCGAATGCAGAGTTGTACTTCCCAATTCCTGGTATGAAGGATAACAATGCCTTGCGCTTGAGCACATTTGTCGATGCGGGTTCTATTGCGGGTGACGGTATTAATGAGGCCGGCTTAAATTACTCTACCAGCCTCAGTGATATTCGTTACTCTACAGGTGTTGGGGTAAGCTGGCTGTCACCATTTGGTCCAATCAAGTTAGTGCTGGCCAAGCCACTGAATAAACAGGATGGTGATCGTACACAAATGTTGCAATTCCAGATGGGGCAACAGTTCTAAGCTCGTCTAAATATGATTTGGTTAAATTTGAATTATTGAAGCAAAAGCTTGTATATCAGGAGAAAGTCAATTGAATAAGTTGTTGAAAAGTCTGTTGGTCGCTAGTGCTTTATCTTTTGCTGCCAGTACTCAGGCCGCCGAGTTGAAAATTGGCTATGTGCAGGTTGACAAGATCCTGCAGGAAGCGCCACAAACAGCGGAAAGCGGCAAGAAGCTGGAAAAGGAATTTGGTCCGCGTACGACTGAGTTGGATCGCTTGCAAAAGCAGATTCGTGATCTGGAGACTGCGCTGGAAAAAGATAGCTTGACCATGTCTGAGGCTGATCGCCGCAACAAAGAGCGAGATGCTTCCAACCTTAAGATCGAGTTTCAACGCAAACAACGTGAATTGCGCGAAGATGTGAACCTGCGTAAGAACGAAGAATTGGGCGTGTTGCAGGATCGTATTAACAAGGCAGTGACATCTGTGTCTGAAGCTGAGGGCTACGATCTGGTGGTATACGGTGGTGTCGCGTATGCCAACAAAAAGATTGATATTACCGACAAGGTATTGAAATCATTGGGCAAGAAGTAAGCTCAGTTCGTCGCTATTTTATTCAATGAGTACGTCGTATTCCCTGCGGGAGATTGTATCTAGGCTGGGAGGGGATGTGTTGGGGATGGATGATGTCCATATCTCTCGCGTTGCCTCCCTTGCCAATGCTCAGGCAGGGCAGATTAGTTTCCTGACCGACTCTAAGTATCGCTCCATGCTGGCTACAACTAAGGCAAGTGCAGTGATATTGACCCCAGAGAACCGTGATATCACCTCCTTGCCGAGAATTGTCACGGATAATCCTTACGCCTATTTTGCCAAGGTATCAGACCTGCTAAACCCCCAGCCTCAATACGAGGCAGGCGTTAACCAGGGCGCTAGCATTGCACCAAGTGCGACAGTGCCTGCGAGTTGTACTATCATGGCCCACGCAGTCATTGGTGCGAATGTGGTGCTAGGTGAGCGTGTTGTAGTGCATCCAGGCTGTGTGATTGGTGAGGGGGTAGAGGTCGGTGCAGATTCGGTATTGCATGCCAACGTCACGCTATACCATCACTGCGTGATTGGTGAGCGCTGTAGCATATTCTCAGGCAGTGTGATTGGTGGGGATGGCTTCGGTTATGCCCCGGACAATGGGCGTTGGGTGAAGATTCCCCAGGTCGGGCGTGTCGTGATTGAGAATGACGTGGATATTGGTGCCAATACCACGATTGATCGCGGCGCGATCGACGACACCATTATCCACGAGGGTTGCAAGATTGATAACCTAGTACAGATCGGACACAACTGCCGCATCGGCGCTCATTCTGTGATCGCTGGATGTGTGGGCATTGCTGGAAGTGCTGTGCTGGGCAAACATTGCCGTATTGGTGGCGCAGCCATGATCCTGGGGCACCTTGAAATCGCTGATGGCGTGACCGTGTCGCCAGGTAGTATGATTACACGTTCGTTAACCAAAACGGACACCTACACGGCATTAATGCCGTTCCAGAGTCATGATGAGTGGCTCAGGACTGCTGCGGGTATCAGGAGACTGGGAGAGCTTGCAGAGCGGGTCAAGCAATTGGAAAAGCAATTGTCATCCCTGCAAGCACCTGACGCCCAGCACGATAAATAATATTTGATGTTGAGAAACGAGAAAAGCCATGACTGAACAAGCTATGACGAGCATGGATATTCATGAAATACTGAATTACCTGCCACACCGATATCCTTTTGTATTGGTGGATCGTGTGCTTTCGCTGGAGTTAAACAAAGAGATCGTGGCTGTCAAAAATGTCACGATCAACGAACCTTTCTTCCCTGGTCATTTTCCTTACCATCCAGTGATGCCCGGCGTGTTGATTGTGGAAGCTATGGCGCAGGCTGCTGCTATCCTGTCGTTCAAGACTATGGATACCAAGCCAAATGATAAGTCTGTCTATTATTTTGCAGGCATGGATAATGTTCGGTTTAAGAAGCCGGTTTCACCAGGAGATCAATTGATTCTCAAGGTCAGCATTGATCGCGTTTTACGTGGCATTTGGAAATATAAAGGTGAGGCTCTGGTAGATGGCGCTGTCGTTGCCGAAGCTGAAATGATGTGTATTCTGAAGGCGATTGCTTAAGTATGACAGAACCCAGGATACATCCTACAGCGATTATTGATCCCAAGGCTGAGCTGGACTCTAGCGTTGAGGTCGGGGCTTTCAGTATTGTGGGGCCGGGTGTTCGCATTGATGCCGGTACCCGAGTGGGCAGCCATGTGGTGATCAAAGGTCCAACCACGATCGGCAAGAATAATCAGATATTCCAGTACTCATCGTTGGGGGAAGTACCTCAGGACAAGAAATTCAAGGACGAGCCAACGTTACTGGAAATTGGTGATGGCAATACGATCCGTGAGTTCTGTACCTTTAATCGAGGTACCGTACAGGATAAAGGCACAACCAAGATCGGCAGTCATAACTGGATCATGGCTTATGTACATATCGCCCATGATTGCTTGGTGGGCGATCACACTATTTTTGCCAATAACTCATCCCTGGCAGGCCATGTCGATGTGCATGATCATGCCATTCTTGGTGGTTTCACCTTGATTCACCAGTTCTGCAAGATTGGTTCCCATGTGATTACTGCTGTGGGCTCGGTGGTGTTCAAGGATATCCCGCCTTATGTCACAGCTGCTGGTTATGATGCCAAGCCGCATGGTATTAATTCTGAAGGCTTGAAGCGACGCGGATTTTCTGCCGACAATATCTTGCAGATCAAGCGCGCATACAAAACCCTGTATCGTAATGGCCTGACACTGGAAGAAGCCAAACAGCAGTTATCAGAACAGCAAAAGACATCACCAGAACTCAATATCCTGGTTGATTTCCTTAATCATTCAACGCGCGGTATTGTCCGCTAGAAGCAGGGTGTTGCATGCCGACCATTGGTATTGTGGCCGGAGAGGCTTCTGGCGATCTATTGGGTAGTCATTTAATCCGGGCGTTGAAGAAGCAACGTCCCGACCTTAAGTTTGTAGGCATTGCTGGCCCGAAGATGATCGCCGAAGGGGCAGAGACCTTGTTCCCGATGGAAAGGCTTTCTGTACGTGGCTACGTTGAAGTCCTGCGTCATTTGCCAGGTCTGCTCAAGATTCGCAGGCAGGTAGGGGACTATTTCCTTGAGCATCGCCCGGATGTGTTTATCGGGATCGATGCACCTGACTTCAATTTTTCGCTGGAACGCAAGCTCAAGCTCCAGGGCATTCCCACCGTACATTATGTTAGCCCTTCTATCTGGGCTTGGCGGCGTGGCAAGATCAAGAAAATCCAGCAAGCCGTATCGCATATGCTGGCACTCTTTCCTTTCGAGCCGGAGATCTACAAGCAAGCTGGTGTGCCGGTGTCCTATGTTGGCCACCCATTGGCGGATATGCTGCCTATGGAGGCTGATATCGACGGCGCCAGAGAAGAGCTTAAGTTGCCAGCTGATAGCCTAGTGATCGCCATGCTACCTGGTAGTCGCCAGAGTGAAGTGCAACAGCTGGCTGATCTGTATATCAAGACTGCCAAGTTGATTGTGGCAGAGCGTTCCGATGCACGGTTCCTTGTGCCCTTGATTACCCGTGAGACACGCGCCATCTTTGAGCGCGCCTTGTATGCGAACGAGGGTTATGATTTACCCATCAATATTATGTTCGGTCATGCTCATCGAGCCATGGAGGCCGCAAATGCGGTGATTGTGGCATCGGGTACGGCCACCTTGGAAGCTGCCTTGATTAAGCGACCCATGATTATCACTTATCGCATGCCTAACTTGAGCTGGCAGATATTGAAACGCATGAAATACCTGCCTTATGTTGGCTTGCCTAACGTCTTGGCTGGCCGCTTTATTGTGCCTGAATTATTGCAACACGATGCCGTGCCGGAAAAACTGGCGGCGACCTTGTTGCAGATGCTCAAGGATAAAAGCCAGATCGCCGATATTCAGAGCGAATTCCGTCGCATGCATGAGTTACTGCGGCAGAACACCGAAGAAAAGGCTGCCCAGGCTGTGTTGTCGTTTATCAAATGAATAACGATCACGTAATCATCTGTGGTGTGGACGAGGCCGGTCGCGGCCCACTGGCTGGCGCTGTTTATGCGGCAGCCGTGATTCTGGACCCTCGGCACCCGATTGCCGGGCTTGCTGACTCCAAAACCTTGAGTGAGAAAAAGCGCGATGCATTGGCCATCGAGATCAAGCAACATGCGCTGGCTTGGGCGATTGCCTCTTGTAGTGCTGAAGAGATTGATGAAATCAATATCTTGCAAGCAAGTTTGCTGGCGATGAAGCGCGCTATTGAGCAATTGACTGTGCAGCCTACACAGGTACTGGTTGATGGCCTGCATTGCCCAAAGATTAGCATCTCGTCACAAGGGATTGTCAAAGGTGATAGCAAGGTGCAGGAAATTGCTGCTGCTTCCATCTTGGCGAAAACAGCGCGGGACCATGAAATGGTCGAAATGCATGCACGTTACCCTCAATATGATTTTGCCAAGCATAAGGGTTATCCTACCACCCATCATCTCAAGCTACTCGCTGAACATGGTGCTTGCGATATTCATCGGCGCAGTTACGCACCAGTCAAGAGAATCTTGGGCCTGATCTAGGTGCGATTTGTGCTAGGCCTAAGCTCAGGCATGGTTTAGCTTGAAGAGTCTAGTCTCAGGCCAGCAGCAGGAATACCGTTGGTTGCTTGTGTAGTTCTGGCAGCTCTGATTTTTTCCAGTCTTTAATAGGTTTGCTGAGAATCAGCTCAGTGGGCAGGCTAATATTGCGTGCAACGCATAGCCTGGTCTCCGGGGCGCAATGCTCCAGCATATCTTCCAATAAATGCTGGTTGCGATATGGCGTTTCAATAAAAATTTGCGTTTCCTGATGTTGCCTAGAGTGGCGCTCAATTTCCTTGATTCGGTGAATCCTGGCTTGTTTATCACTTGGTATATAACCCAGGAAAGTAAAGCGTTGACCATTGAGCCCAGATCCCATCAGTGCCAATAAAATGGAAGAGGGGCCCACTAGCGGGGCGACACGGATATTTTTCCTGTGGGCAAGCTCTGCCAGTCGTGCGCCTGGGTCTGCGATGCCTGGACAACCCGCCTCCGACATCAATCCAACATGCTTTCCTGCCAATAAGGGCGCCAGCAGGCCGGGGAGTTCTGCGTCAGTCGTATGTTCATTCAGCGTCAGCAGGCTGAGTTCCCGCACTGGTTTGGCTGTTTTGATCAAGCCTAGGAAACGCCGCGCGGTTTTCTCGTTTTCGACAATGAAGGTGTCCAGGCCTTGCGCCAGTTGAATCACCTCTTGTGGCAATACCTGCAAGACATTGTCTGATCCCAGTGTGACTGGGAGCATGTATAGCGTGCCGGTACTCAATGCTTCACCTGTACCTTGTAAGTGAGTGTCGTGCTGCCATTGGCTGGGATAGTAATGTTCCAGCTAGCGGTATTACTACTGCTCTTGGTGCTTGGGTGACTCTGAGCCAGGAGATTCCAGTCACCTGGAATAGGCTCGACGACTTTGACAGTGACTGGCTGTGGCTTGGCATTCTTGAGAACGATTTCGTAAGCACTCTCGAACTGGCTATTGCCCTTGGCTGGGCTGGGTAGTTTTTTGAAGTCAGTCTGCTTTTTGTTGGCGGTGACATCAAAAGCTTCGCCCAGCTTGAGGCGAACGGTTTCATTCTTTGCGGTATGGTCAATATTATCTTCGCCGACGAACTGGGCATTGCCTTGGCTATCTTGTTTATAGACGCGCATGATGCCCTTGGGTAGCGGTTTGCCTAGCTTGGCGCTTTCTTTATTATCAAACTCGACGAAAACCCCTAGTTTCAATTTTTGTCCCAGGTCTCCTTGGCTGGACTGGTAATAATAAGGTGATCCTCTTAATACCAGTTCCTTACGCACAGGTACTGATTGTGCGCTGAGCAGCGCAACTTGCTTAGTTTGATTTTCGGCAAGGGTGGTGGGGCGTTCCAGAGAGTAGAGATGATATTCCAGCAAGGCTTCTTCTGCCATTGCAGGAGCTGCGGCATCTGCCATCATCAATTCATTCTTGCGCATCAATGCCATGGGGGCTGGGGGTGGGGTAACGCGATTCACATCACCAGCAACCAATTGCAGTTTTGCATCTCGGTAGGTGGTGCCGCTGGTGTTGGTGAGGGTGACCCAGCCAGACAAATCCAGGTGGTCTTCTGCAGCATTGAGTTCTGCCACATAATCGGCTTTCCAACCTAAGCCATGGGTCAGATAGCTAAGCTCTACCTCTTGTGGGCCAGATTGCTTACTGGAGACCAAGGTAACCAGCGTAGGGCGATCGCGCAAGTTGTCGGGAACATCGGGGTAGACAATACGGCCAGGAATGCCGGTTTCTATGCGGTTACCCATCTTGAGGACGGTGCCATTGTTGGCAGCCAGTACCACTACGCTTTCTATAGTCTCGACACCTGTTGTCGGATTGGTACGAATGACTTGTACCGTCTGGCCGATATATTTTTCTAGCAATTTTTCCGGGCTGAGCAGGTCGTAGTCGAAATTTTGTTCCAGCGTCTGCAATTGCCCTTTCAAGCTACGTAGCAAAGCGGTTTCTGGGCGAATCTGCGCACTGACATCACGCAATGCTAAGGCATTGATACCAGATTGCAGATTCACCTTGCGCTGATCCTTGACTAAGGCTAGGTCGTTGTTATAAATCGTGACAGCGACACTTTGCTGATCATGCAAGGTGCTACGAATCTCGTCTTGGGCAGCCAGCGCCTGGAAAGTGGTCATTAGACAGATGGCGATAGTCGTACGCTTCAAGATCATGGAATCTCCTCAATCAGGGACAAGGTTATATGACAGTGACGCCTTGCTGCGCCAGCATGTCGATCAGGCGGATCAAGGGCAGACCAATCAGGGCATTGGGGTCATCGCCTTGCATGCTCGCAATCACGGCGATTCCCAGGCCTTCTGATTTTGCACTGCCAGCGCATTGATAAGGCTGTTCTTTTTGTAGATAGTTCTCGATCTGTGCGTCGCTCAGATTGCGGAAAGTCACCGTAAAAGGCACAACCTCAGCCTGCATCTGCTGGTTGCTGGCATTGTACAGGCATAGCGCACTATGAAAAATAACGCTGCGGCCACGCATAAAAGTGAGTTGTTTGACTGCATTGTCATGCGTCAGGGGTTTGCCTAGTTGCAAGCCATCCAGGGTAGCAACTTGGTCGCAGCCAATGATCAAGGCTGCCGGATATGCTTCGGCAACCTTACGAGCCTTGGCCTGGGCAAGACGTAATGCGGTTTGCTCGGGAGCTTCACCTGCCATTGGTGTTTCGTCGATATCAGGCGATTGTACAGTAAAGGGAATTTGCAGCCGGGACAGTAGTTCACGTCTATAGGGTGATGATGAGGCTAGGATAAGAGATTGCATAAAAGTCGGCGTTTAAAACTTCATTGTGGCATGTAGTATTCATTGAGGGCAAAAATGCCAATAAAAAAGCCGGCCCGGGCCGGCTTTGTACGACAGACTAGTGAGATATTAGTCTGGCTGAATTTCCAGCAGGGTTTCGTCTGGAGTAACGCTATCGCCTTTTTGCACGTTGATTGCAACCACCACGCCGCTCTTTGATGCCTGGATTTCATTTTCCATCTTCATGGCTTCAATCACTAGAACAGCATCACCAGCCGTGACCTTGTCACCAACATTGACTTTGACGTCAACGATGGTGCCTGGCATTGCGGTAGTGACGCAACCTGGGTGTGATGGGCGCGGGCGGCCGCTGCCTGTATTGCTGCTGGCCTTTTTCTTCGCCTCGCCATTGCCCTGACCACCAGACACCTCAATTTCATTGAGTGTTTCCACGACCACTTCTTCTGCCACACCATCCACAGACACGTAGAATGGACGTTGTTCTTCACCATGGTGACCGCTACCAGTCAGCTTGATGTGGAAGGTTTCGCCATGCAATGTGACGTTGAATTCAGTCGGCGCAAAACGTGAGTGCGATTCGCTGGAAGTCACGGCTTCCTTGTCTAGCAAGGGTTCTGGCTTCAGGGTGCCAGCGTTACGCTCTTGCAGGAATGTCTTGGCCAAATCGGGGAACATGGCATAGGTGAGGACATCTTCCTCGCTCTTGGCCAGGCCTTCTACTTCATTACGCAGCTTTTCCATTTCTGCTGTCAGCAGGTCTGCTGGGCGGCATTCAATAACCTCTGCATTGCCCACAGCCAGGCTACGCACGTCAGGATTGACGGTAGAAGGTGCCTTGCCGTAATGACCAAGCAGATAGTTTTTCACTTCATTGGTGACCGACTTATAACGTGCACCAGTCATGACGTTCAATACTGCTTGAGTCCCTACGATTTGGGAAGTAGGCGTGACCAGCGGAGGGTAGCCCAAGTCTTCGCGCACACGAGGAATCTCATCCAGCACAGCATCCATGCGATCTAGTGCGCCTTGTTCCTTCAATTGGTTGGATAAGTTGGAGATCATGCCGCCTGGTACTTGATTAACCAGCACACGGGTATCCACACCTGTAAATTCGCTCTCGAATTGCCAGTATTTTTTACGTACTTCGCGGAAGTAGGCAGAAATTTCTTGCAATAGGCCGATGTCGAGGCCGGTATCATATTCGGTGCCCTTGAGTGCCGCCACGATACTTTCAGTGGTAGGCAGGCTAGCGCCCTCGGCAAATGAGGAGATACAGCCGTCAACAATCGCAACACCATTATCCACGGCACGCTGAATCGACATACTGGCCAGGCCAGAGGTGGCGTGAGCATGCAAGTGAATGGGCAGGCTGACAGCTTCGCGTAAGGCCTTGACCAATTCGCCGGTTACCTCTGGTGTTAGCAGGCTGGCCATGTCCTTGATGGCAATGGTGTCGCAACCAAAGCTTTCCAGTTCTTTTGCCAAGTTAACGAAATAAGGGATGTCATGCACAGGGCTGGTTGTGTAGCTGATAGTGCCTTCTGCGTGCTTGCCGACTGCTTTGACGGATTCGATCGAGACCTTGAGGTTGCGCAAGTCGTTCATCGCATCAAAGATACGGAATACATCAATACCGTTGTCTGCGGATTTTTGCACGAAAGCACGCACAACATCGTCGGAGTAGTGGCGATAGCCTAGCAGGTTCTGCCCACGCAACAGCATCTGGAGACGACTGTTGGGTAAGGCCTTGCGCAGCTTCTTCAAACGCTCCCACGGGTCTTCACGCAAGTAGCGTACGCAGGCATCAAATGTTGCGCCGCCCCAAGCTTCCAGCGACCAATAGCCGACTGCATCGAGTTTGGAACAGATGGGCAGCATGTCGTCAGTGCGCATGCGGGTCGCAATCAGCGACTGATGACCATCACGTAGAACTACATCGGTTACATGTACTTTTGCCATAATCTTTATCTACCACTTCAAGGTGTTAATTATTAAGCCTCAGATACCCTCGTGGGCAGCTATGGCGGCTGAAATCGCCGCAGCAATCAGTTCGCGAGGGAACTGGGTCGCATAGTTGGCAAGCTCGGGGTGAGCTTCTACAAAGCTAGTATTGAACTGAGCATTGCGGAAGTCAGGGTGCTTAAGGATTTCCTGATAATAAGGAATCGTTGTCTTGACGCCATAGACCACGGTGTCATTGAGCGCGCGGCGGCCACGTTCGACCACGCTTTCCCAATTCAGTGCCCAAACGGTGAGCTTGGCACACATGGAGTCGTAATAGGGTGGAATGACATAGCCACTATACATGGCAGCATCCATCCGGATGCCGGGGCCACCTGGGGCATAGTAACGCGTGATTTTGCCAAAGCTGGGCAGGAAGTCGTTCTTGGGGTCTTCCGCATTGATACGGAATTCCATCGCAAAGCCACGATACTGCACTTCGGATTGCTTGTATTGCAGGCGTTGGCCATCGGCCACGCGAATCTGCTCCTGCACGATGTCGATACCGGTAATTTGCTCCGTGACGGTATGCTCAACTTGCAAGCGGGTATTCATTTCCATGAAATAGAAGTTATTGTCGGAGTCCAGAAGGAACTCGACAGTGCCAGCATTCTTATAACCCACGGCTTTGGCGGCCTTCACTGCCAAATTGCCAATATACTCACGTTGTGCTTTGCTGAGCTGGGGCGATGGTGCAATCTCAATCAGCTTCTGATTGCGGCGCTGGATGGAGCAATCACGCTCAAACAGGTGAATCACGTTACCGTGGCTATCAGCAAGTACCTGTACTTCAATATGGCGTGGATTGACAACACATTTTTCCAGGAAAACTTCAGGTTTGCCGAATGCTTTGCTGGCTTCTGATATTACACGGTCGTAGTTGCCCAGCAATTCTTTTTCGTCATTGCAACGGCGAATACCTCGGCCACCGCCACCGTTGGTGGCTTTCAGCATCACAGGGTAGCCGATCTTGGCTGCAAGCTTGCGCGCTTCTTCCAGGTTTTCCAGATTGCCATCACTGCCTGGCACACAGGGGATACCAGCCTTGATCATGGCAGTGCGAGCCTGGATCTTGTCGCCCATCTGGCGAATGACCTTGGAGTCCGGCCCGATGAACTTGATGCCGCGACGAGCACAGATTTCTGCAAGCTCGGGATTCTCAGAAAGGAACCCATAGCCCGGATGTAGTGCATCACACCCCGATGCAACGGCCAGATTGACTATATTATGTGCATTCAGGTAACCCAATACTGGATCTGACCCAATGTTGTAAGCTTCGTCAGCCTTCTTGACATGCAATGCATGACGGTCAGCATCTGAATAAATGGCAACGGACTTGATGCCCATCTCGGAGCAGGCGCGAACGATGCGCACGGCGATTTCGCCACGATTGGCAATTAGAATTTTTTTGATCACGTAGTAAACCTAAACCTGAAAAATGGTACTGATTTTTGACAGGGAAACCGGCAAATTATATCATGCGCGGCTTATGACTGCACAAGCAATCAATATGCCCGTTATCAACAGTCTCGACTTCTCGAGAAAAGCGCAAGAATTTCGTGATATACTCCCGCTCTTGCGATTTTCTCGCCTGGGTGAGTATCTGGCCGATACCAATGGTTCGCTGGAGATCACCTTGATTGGGAGGGTTGACGAGTTAGGCAAGCCAACACTTCATCTAGAAGTGCATGGTGTGCTCAAGATGACTTGTCAGCGTTGCCTGGATTCATTTGAATACCCGCTGGATGTGGCTGCAGATTTTGTAATCGTCACCAGTGAAGACGCGATTCCATCGCCAGATTCAGATGAATATGACGATGAGGTGGATTACTTGGTGGCGGAAACGCAAATGCCGGTGATAGACCTGGTAGAAGACGAGATATTGCTGACCTTACCATTGGCCCCTAAGCATGCTGAAAAAGAGTGTGTTGGTGCTGGCAGGGTTGAGTTGGAAAAACCAAGTCCTTTTGCTGTGTTAAAAGGGTTTAAAGCTGGCAAAAGCCAAAACGATTAGTTTAATTAGGAGTAAATTATGGCCGTTCAACAAAATAAAAAGTCACCATCCAAGCGTGGCATGCACCGTTCACACGACTTCCTGACAAACCCACCATTGGCTGTTGAGCCAACGACTGGCGAAACTCACCTGCGTCACCATGTTAGCCCCAATGGCTACTACCGTGGTCGTAAGGTATTGCCAGCCAAGGGTGAGTAATCTCCCTGGTTTTTCAGGTATATGCGCCAGCCTTCACGGCTGGCGCTTTTGTATTTAACCTCCGATTGTGAGCATGGATATAACTGTTGCTATCGACGCGATGGGAGGCGATCATGGCCCTCATGTCACCATTCCCGCAGCGCTCAACGCTATCAAGCAAGATAGCCAATTAAACGTCATTCTTGTCGGATTGAAGGATGTCATTGAGGCGGAGTTAGCTGCCCATCAGGCAGTCATCGGTCCTCGTCTCCGGATTCATCATGCCAGCGAAGTTGTGGCGATGGATGAGTCACCACAGAGTGCGCTCAAGAATAAAAAAGATTCCTCCATGCGTGTGGCGATTAATCTCGTTAAGAGTGGTGAAGCCAATGCATGTGTTAGTGCGGGTAATACCGGCGCCTTGATGGCGACCGCACGATTCGTCCTCAAGACATTACCAGGCATCGATAGGCCTGCAATTGCAGGCATTTTGCCGACCCAGAAGGGAACGGTGCATATGCTGGATCTGGGTGCCAATGCCGATTGCACCCCGGAGCACTTGTTGCAATTCGCTATTATGGGTGCCATGTTGGTTTCCTGTGTCGAGCATAAGGAACGTCCTAGTGTTGGCTTGCTCAATATCGGCTCGGAAGACATCAAGGGCAATGAGGTGGTGAAGCAGGCCGGCGAGTTGCTGCGTGCTAGCCATCTTAATTTCTATGGCAATATTGAGGGTAATGACATCTATAAAGGGACTACCGATGTCGTCGTCTGTGATGGCTTTGTCGGCAATGTTGCCCTTAAGACCTCTGAGGGTTTGGCGCAGATGGTCAACCGTTTCCTTGTGCAGGAATTTAAGCGCAGTTGGTTGACTAAGCTCATGGCGCTGGTTTCCATACCCGTACTCAAGGCCTTTAAGCGCAGGCTGGATCCGCGTCGCTATAACGGTGCTTCCTTCCTTGGATTGCGTGGCATTGTGGTAAAAAGCCACGGCGGGGCGGATAGCCTAGCCTTTCAATATGCTATCCGCGCTGCGGCAGAAGAGTCCCGTAGTGGTGTATTGAGCCGTATTACAGAACAACTTGAAATTGAACATCTCAAGCCGCAGGCTGCTTTACAAGATGTTGAACCCACAAAAGAGGGTATATGACCATTTACTCGCGTATCTTGGGCACAGGTAGCTACTTGCCAGAAAAGATCCTGACGAATGCTGATCTTGAAAGCATGGTCGACACGACGGATGAATGGATTTATACCCGTACCGGCATTCGTCAACGCCATATTGCAGCAGATGATCAATATACTAGTGATCTGGCATTGCATGCTGCACAGCGTGCTCTTGAGGCCGCTGGCGTTACTGCGGGTGACGTAGACTTAATAATCGTTGCTACCACGACGCCTGATCGCGTATTCCCTAGCACTGCCTGTTTGTTGCAGCATAAGCTGGGTAATTCCGGTGCTGCTGCATTTGATGTGCAGGCCGTGTGTAGCGGCTTTATTTATGCGATTGCTACAGCAGATAATTTTATTCGCAGCGGCTCAGCCCGTACTGCGCTGGTTGTTGGCGCGGAAACCATGTCGCGCATTACCGACTGGACTGACCGCAGTAACTGTATCTTATGGGGAGATGGGGCTGGTGCGGTAGTGCTGGGCGCTAGCGATCAGCCAGGCATCATTTCTACCCACTTGCATGCGGATGGCAGTTATACCAAGCTTCTCAATGTGCCCAACGGTGTTTCCAATCAGGGCGATGGTAAAACGATTCATATGGAAGGCAATGCCGTATTCAAAATAGCAGTGAATACGCTGGATGCCATTGTTGATGAAACGCTGGAGGCCAATGGTATGCAGAAGTCTGATATCCATTGGCTTGTACCTCATCAGGCCAATATCCGCATCCTGCAATCCACGGCTCGCAAGCTAGGCATGGATATGGACAGGGTGGTGGTAACTGTGGATCAGCATGGCAATACCTCGGCTGCCTCCGTTCCTCTGGCGCTGGATGTTGCCGTACGTGATGGCCGCATCAAGCGTGGCGAAACAGTCCTGATGGAAGCTTTTGGTGGTGGCTTCACTTGGGGCTCCGCGCTAATCAAGTACTAATTCAAACGATTTCTTACGACCTAAAAAGGCCGCATTCATGAAATTTGCTTTTTTCTTTCCCGGGCAAGGTTCCCAATCTGTCGGCATGATGCAGGGATTTGGTGATCTTGCCATCATCAGGGATACCTTTGTTGAGGCCTCCGATACTTTAGGTGTTGATTTCTGGCGCATGGCGACCGAGCCCAACGATGCGTTGAACCAGACGACTAATACCCAGCCCTTGATGTTGGCTGCTGGCGTGGCAACATGGCGCGCATGGCAAGCCCAGGGTGGAAGCCTGCCAGCCGTGTTGGCAGGGCATAGCCTTGGCGAATACACGGCATTGGTTGCGGCTGGCATTGTGTCTTATGAGAAGGCCTTGCCTCTGGTGCGTTTCCGTGCCGAGGTGATGCAGCGTGCTGTGGCTGAAGGCGTAGGCGCAATGGCGGCTGTATTGGGATTGGATGACGATACTGTGCGTGCAGCATGTGCTGAAGCAGCGCAGGGGGAAGTGCTAGAGGCTGTTAACCTGAATTCCCCGGGGCAAGTGGTCATTGCTGGTCATAAAGCCGCAGTAGAACGTGGCATCGAGACTGCCAAGGCCAAGGGTGCCAAACGTGCTTTGTTGTTGCCAGTCAGTGTGCCATCGCATTGCGCGCTGATGAAGCCGGCGGCAGATGAGTTGGCGGGTTATCTGCAAGATATAGACTTTGCATCTGCTCAAATTCCGGTACTGCATAATGCAGATGTGGCTGCGTATGACGATGCAGCCAAGGTGAAGGATGCCTTGGTACGCCAGCTTTATAGCCCTGTGCGCTGGGTAGAGACAGTACAGGCTGTACATGCATCTGGTGTAGTTGCGACTGCAGAATGTGGCCCAGGCAAGGTGTTAGCTGGGTTGGTCAAGCGCACAGTCGCCGAGTTGCCATGTCTGGCGTTGGTTAATCAAGAAGCGCTGACGGAAGCTCAGGCACAATTCAATCAATAGAAATTAAGAGGAGAGGCCATCATGCTGGAAGGACAAATTGCGTTGGTCACTGGTGCTAGCCGTGGTATTGGTGCTGCAATTGCATTGGCGTTGGCAAAGCAAGGCGCTAAGGTAGTGGGCACTGCGACCAGCGAGTCGGGGGCGGCCAACATCACGCAGGCGCTGGGTGCACACGGAGGCATTGGTTTGGCGCTTGATGTCAATGACGCGGGCCAGGTTGAATCTGTATTGAAGAGCATCGCAGACCAGTTTGGCGATGTCAGTATCTTGGTCAATAATGCCGGGATTACCCGCGATACCCTGCTGATGCGCATGAAGGACGAGGATTGGGATGCTGTGATTGCAACGAACTTGACATCGGTTTATCGCATGTCGCAGGCTGTCTTACGCCCGATGATGAAGGCGAGAAATGGTCGTATCATCAATATTTCATCCGTGGTCGGCCATATGGGCAACCCAGGTCAGGCGAATTATGCGGCAGCCAAGGCGGGCATGGCAGGATTTACGCGCTCGCTAGCTGCAGAGGTCGGTAGTCGTGGCATTACCGTGAACTGCGTAGCGCCTGGCTTTATTGATACGGATATGACGCGCGAACTGCCTGACAATGTCCGTGAGGAACTATTGAAGCGTGTGCCGGCAGGGCGTTTTGGTGATGTTGCGGATATCGCCGCTGCAGTTGGCTTCCTGGCATCATCGGCAGCTGGTTACATTACTGGTGAAACATTACATGTGAATGGCGGCATGTACATGGCTTAATGCCATGCATGACGTGCTATACCACTTAGTCATTCTGTTTTTGAATTCCTCGGGACTTTTGATAGAATAGCCCGAGCTTTTTTAAGCGACTTAACTTGAAAGGAATAATTTAGATGTCTGACATCGAACAACGCGTTAAAAAGATCGTTTCCGAACAACTGGGTGCAAACGAGGCTGACGTTAAGAACGCTTCCTCATTTGTTGACGATCTGGGTGCTGATTCTCTCGACACCGTAGAATTGGTGATGGCGCTGGAAGAAGAATTCGACTGCGAAATTCCTGATGAAGAAGCCGAAAAGATCACCACAGTTCAGCAAGCGATTGATTACGTCAACGCAAACCTGAAATAAGCTTTTTTCCCAATTTCCGTTTTTACTTGGAGTTGCCTTGTCCAAGCGTAGGGTAGTTGTAACTGGCCTAGGCGTTGTGTCACCAGTCGGTATCGGTGTACAAACATCCTGGGCCAATCTTGTGGCCGGTCAATCCGGTATCACCAACATCACTAAATTCGATGCCAGCCCTTTTGCCTCGCAAATTGCAGGTGAAGTGAAGGGCTTCGACGTATCGCAATATCTTCCCGCCAAGGAAGCTCGTCGTATGGATACTTTTATCCAATACGGCATGGCGGCCGCGATTGAGGCGGTGAAGGATGCGGGTATTGAAGTGACTGAGGAAAATGCTGAACGGATTGGAGTTTCCATCGGTTCTGGCATTGGTGGCCTGCAATTGATTGAGGATACAGACAAGATTTATCACGAGTCTGGTCCGAGAAAGATCTCGCCGTTCTTCATTCCCGGCACCATCATCAACATGATTTCGGGCAACCTCTCCATCATGTATGGATTCAAGGGGCCAAATGTTGCCATCGTGACTGCCTGTACTACAGGCACGCATTCGATTGGTGACGCAGCTCGCATGATTGAATATGGTGATGCCGACATTATGGTGGCGGGGGGTGCCGAGGCGCCAATTACCGAGCTCGGCGTCGGTGGCTTTGCTGCTGCGCGTGCCTTGTCGACCCGTAACGATGATCCAGCAACGGCCAGTCGCCCTTGGGACACTGACCGCGATGGGTTCGTGATCGGGGAGGGGGCTGGTGTATTAGTCCTCGAAGAGTATGAGTCAGCCAAGAAGCGTGGTGCCAAGATTTATGCTGAAATAGTGGGGTATGGCATGAGTGCTGATGCTTACCATATGACTGCTCCGAGCATGGATGGGCCTCGCCGCTCTGTGGTGAATGCCTTGAAGAACGCAGGCCTTAATCCTGACCAGATCCAGTTCGTGAATGCACATGGTACGTCCACGCCACTTGGTGACGTGAACGAAACCAATGCGCTCAAGGCTGCATTTGGTGACCATGCCAAGAGCTTGGTGGTGAACTCAACCAAATCTATGACTGGTCACTTGCTTGGTGGTGCAGGCGGGTTGGAGTCTGTATTTACAGTGCTCTCCATTTATCATCAGGTTTCGCCTCCTACCATCAATATCTTCACTCAGGATCCTGAGTGTGATCTGGATTACTGCGCTAACGAAGCCAGGGACTTGAAGATTGATGCTGCGGTAAAAAATAACTTTGGTTTTGGTGGTACGAACGGTAGCTTGGTGTTCCGCAAGATTTAATTTTCCTGCTTCAATAGGAAGCAAAAATCATAAAGGCCCGTGCACTCTTTATAAGAGTCACGGGCCTTTATGCACAGATTTGTTGCATATGACAGTAAGAAGTCGGCTTTATTGCTTGTTTATATGGATGTTTTTTTAAGTTATTGATATTAATAATAAAAATTATCTGCCTAAAAACTGGGCGATTCTAGAAAACTATAATGGTGACGGTGGTTTAGCCATGCTTTCCGAACTCCATCCACAAAATTATCCACAGCTTTTGTGGAGAGAAATTCTTTCTAAGCTGGTGCATATGCTTTAGCATGAACGGCTGTTGATTTCATCTACTCCCATGAGCACAACGACATTCCTGATCAATGGTGTATCTAATGCCTTGATTTCACCGCTGGATAGAGGCCTAGCCTATGGTGATGGTATCTTTCGCACTATCCGCGTCATAGATGGGCAGCCAATTGCATGGCAAGCACATTACGCTAAACTGCTTGCGGATAGTCGACGCCTCCACTTACCCTGTCCTGAAGCTGCAGGCTGGCTAAAGGATTTGGGCCGATTATTCGCAGATCAGGGCGATGGTGTCGCCAAGCTTATGTTGACCCGAGGCATTGCCGAGCGTGGTTATGCGGTGGGGGATCATGCTACTTCTACGCGTATCGTCATCCGTAGCTCGCTACCAGACTATCCTGACCGTAATGCAAGTCATGGCATACGTGCATACCTGTGTAAAACCAGGCTGGCACACCAGCCTTTGCTGGCGGGTATCAAGCACTTAAATCGATTGGAGAATGTTCTTGCCAGGCAGGAGTGGAGTGATCCGGCCATCAGTGAAGGGGTGATGCTGGATCAGGATGGTTTGGTGATAGAAGGGGTAATGAGCAATATCCTGATACGCTCAGGTACAATATTGGCGACACCTGATCTGGATCGTTGTGGTGTTGATGGTATTACCCGCCAACGTATTCTAGCTATCGCCCCCACTCTTGGATTGATTCCAGCCATTACATCGTTGACGCTCACCGAGTTGATGAATGCTGATGAGGTCTTGATGTGTAATAGCTTATATGGCGTCTGGCAAGTCATAGATTTCAATGGTCGCACCTGGCCGTTAGGCCAATTGGCTGGCAGGTTGCGGCAATTTTTGCAGGAATAGCATGCGCATATTGAAGAGTTTGTTGGTACTGGTGACTTTGCTGGTAATCACCTTTGCCGCATGGATGGCTTACTTCGTTACCACCCCATTACAGTTTCCTACCAAGACCGTCGAGTTCGATCTGCGCATGGGGAGCAGTCTGCGTACCATTTCCCAGCAATTGGTCGATCAGGGTGTGTTAAATGAGCCTTGGAGTTTCATACTCCTTGTGCGTGTCATGAAAATGGCGGGAGGGATCAAGGCGGGTAACTATTTGCTGGAGTCTGGCCAGACACCCTATGAGTTGTTCATTACCCTCAGTAACGGTAATGTTACTCAGGATAGCATTACCTTTATTGAAGGCTGGACATTTAGCCAGATGCGCCAGGCGCTGAATAATCATGACTCGGTGCGCCATCTCACCATGGCTTATACCGATGAAGAAATCATGCGCAATATAGGTGCTGCTGATCAATTGCCAGAGGGGTTGTTTTTTCCTGATACATATTTTTTTAGCAAGGGCATGAGTGACCAGGACATTCTCAAGCGCGCCTATGTAGCGATGCAGAATCGTCTGCAGGCAGCTTGGGAGCAACGCTCTGCGGGTTTACCTTATTCTTCCCCTTATGAGGCGCTGATTATGGCGTCTATCGTAGAGAAAGAGACGGGCAAGGCCAGTGAACGCCCTGTCATTGCCGGAGTATTTCTCAACCGTTTGCGCATTGGCATGCGGTTGCAGACTGACCCTACAGTGATATATGGGCTTGGCGAGACATTCGATGGGAATTTACGCAAGCGCGACTTACAGCGCGATACCGCGTTCAATACTTACACACGGGCAGGCCTGCCACCTACACCGATTGCCATGCCAGGCAATGCCGCGATTACGGCGGCATTGCACCCAGCTAAGACCGATGCACTGTATTTTGTCGGCAAGGGCGATGGCAGCCACCAGTTTTCCCGTACTCTCGACGAACATAATCGCGCCGTGGTGCGCTATCAATTGAAGGGCGGCAATGCGCGGTAGATTTATTACGCTGGAAGGCATGGATGGCGCGGGCAAGAGCTCGCACATAGAGAGCATCATCGCAACCTTAAAGGAGCGAGGGCTAGAGGTGGTATCCACGCGTGAGCCAGGTGGTACGCAGCTGGGCGAGAGGCTCCGTGAGCTATTACTGCATGAGAGCATGCACGCTGAAACGGAAACTTTGTTGATGTTTGCGGCGCGGCGTGAACATATTGCGACCGTCATAGAGCCTGCCTTGGTGCGCGGTGCCTGGGTAGTTTCTGATCGCTTTACTGACGCCTCATTTGCCTATCAATGTGGCGGACGAGGTGTTCCGCGTGAAAAGGTGGAAACCCTGGAAACTTGGGTGCAGCAAGGATTGCAGCCTGACCTGACGTTATTGTTTGATGTGCCTGTAGAGGTCAGCGTAGCGCGCTTAGCCACTGCCAGGGTGCCCGATAAATTCGAGCGCGAGAGTGCCGAGTTTTTCCGTCGTATCCGCAATGGCTATCTTGCCCGTGCCACAGCCCAACCGCAGCGCTTTCGCCTGATTGATGGCAATCGCCCTCTAGATGCTGTTAGACAAGATGTAGTGGATATCCTGCAGAAGTTTTGTGCATGACGAGCCAGCGTTATCCTTGGCATGCCAGTACTTGGCAGCGCTTGCAGCAGTCACGCCAGCGCAGGCACCACGCCTTGCTGCTGCGGGGCAAGCAAGGCATAGGTAAGCTGGAGTTTGCCAACACTTTGGCCCAAGCCCTGTTGTGCCAAGCTCCAGATCAAGCAGGATATGCGTGTGGTCACTGTGTTAGTTGCAGTTGGTTTTTACAACATAGTCACCCTGATTACCGCTTGCTGACGCCTGAGCAAGAATCACCTGATGCAACTGATTCTGCACCTGTCACTAAAAAGCCGGTACGCAAGAGTACACAAATATCTGTGGCGCAAATTCGCGAGTTGGCGGGATTCCTTGAGCTTTCCAGCCACCAGCAAGATGGCGTACGCATCGTTGTGATTCATCCGGCAGATGCTTTGAATCAGACGTCGGCCAATGCCTTGCTGAAAATGCTCGAAGAGCCGCCAGGGGATGTGATCTTTATCCTTGTTACCAGTCATCCTCAGCGCCTGTTGCCAACTATCATGAGTCGTTGCCAGCAGCTTGAAATGCCTACACCTTCTGAGCAAGAAGCATTGGCATGGTTGGGGCAGCAGGGCGTGGTGCAGGGGGATTATTGGCTTGCTTATAGCGGTGGTTCGCCGCTAAGTGCTGCAGAATTGGCTCATGCTGGCAATGAACGTGTGCAGTTAATCGCTACACGCCTTGCCCAGGGGCACAGGCTTGATCCCTTTACCTCTGCTAGTGAGTTTTCTGCTATTGGCATGGAGGAAGTCATGACCGCTATACAGAAGTGGCTGTATGACTTGTTGGCTGTCAGCTTGAATGCAACAGTAAGATATCATGTGCGCGATATTGCTGCTTTGCAGGCTTTGAGCAAGCGCGTAGACTTGAGCAAGTTACTGATCTTCCAGCGGCAGGTAGATGATGCAAGGCGTTCAGCTAATCATCCTTTGAATAATGAGCTGCAACTTGAGTATTTGTTGTTGCAGTACAGCAAGTTGTTTTCCAGCTAGAGGTCAACATGAGCGAGCAAGACACAGTAGGTAAGCAAGCGGCAAAGCCGAGTGTCATGTCGCTTGCCATCAAGGAAAAAGCAGCCTTGTATGCTGCCTATATGCCTTTTATCCAGGGTGGTGGTTTGTTTATTCCTACCAATAAGGCCTTCAATATTGGTGATGAGGTCTTCATGCTACTAAGCTTGCTGGATAGTCCGGACAAGCTCAAGGTGGCGGGGCGTGTTATCTGGATCAGCCCGGTGACGCATGGTAATCGTCCACAAGGTATAGGCGTGCAGTTAAGCGAGAAAGAGGGCGGTCTGCAGGCTCGCAACCAGATCGAAGGCTTGCTCGGTAATGCATTAAAGTCGCAGCGTCCTACACATACAATGTAATCTCTTAGGTTATATATATTTTTAAGTTATTGATTGTATTTATTTATGTTGGTTGATTCCCACTGTCATTTAAACTTTCCTGAGTTACGCCAAAACCTCCCCGCCTTGCGTGCTGCTATGCAGGAGGAGCGTGTCGGGCATGCGCTATGTATCTCTGTCACCTTGCCTGATTTTCCCGAGGTGTTAGCCGTCGCTGAAGCACATGATAACTTTTACGCTTCTGTTGGCGTGCATCCTGATTATGAAGATGAGCCGCTATTCACTGAGGATCAATTGGTGAATCTGGCAGCACATCCAAAAGTGGTGGCCATTGGCGAGACAGGCTTGGATTATTTTCGGCTGACTGGCGATTTGGAGTGGCAGCGTGAGCGTTTTCGCCTGCATATCCGTGCTGCTATCCGCGCCCAGAAACCCTTGGTGATTCATACGCGTAATGCAGCGGAGGACACCTTGCGCATCATGCGCGAAGAGGGGGCAGATCAGGTCGGTGGCGTCATGCACTGTTTTACTGAGAGTCTAGAAGTGGCTCAGGCAGCGATAGCGCTTGGGTTTTATATCTCTTTTTCCGGCATTGTGACGTTCAAGAACGCCGTGGCATTGAAAGAGGTGGCGAAGGCTGTACCGTTAGATCGCGTCTTGGTTGAGACGGATTCCCCTTACTTGGCTCCAGTGCCGTTTCGAGGCAAGCTCAACCAGCCTGCTTACGTACGCTACGTTGCCGAGGAGATCGCTAATCTACGAGGGATCAGTTATCAGGAAGTAGAACAGGTGACCATGGAAAACTTCTTTCGCCTGTTCAAGGATGCGCGTCCATGCGCCTGACCATGCTGGGCGTAGGCTCCAGCGCCGGAACCCCGGTGATTGGCTGCCAATGTGCCACTTGCATGTCCGACAACCCTAAGAACAAACGTAGCCGTTGCTCTTCATTGATCACCCTTAGTCATGGCAAGAATATCCTGATTGATACTGGTCCTGATATTCGCTTGCAAGCCTTGCGGGAAGGCATTTCACATGTTGATGCCGTACTCTATACCCACACGCATGCAGATCACCTGCACGGCATTGATGATCTGCGTGCGTTTTGCCAGAAGCAGCGTCAGCAAATCCCGTTATACGGAAAACCTGATGCGATGGAACATATTGTCAACAAATTTGGCTACGCCATTCGTGAAGCCGGGGATTATTGGGATTTACCGATTCTCAGTGTTAACCCTGTTGAACAGATGTTCGAGTTATTTGGCACTCAAATTGTACCGGTGCCTATTTTGCATGGGCGATTAGAGATGTATGGCTACCGTATCGGTAAGCTGGCGTATCTGACCGATGCTTCTGCGATTCCAGAAACTTCGCTGGAACTGCTGCACGATGTGGATGTCTTGTTGCTGGATTGTTTGCGTTACACGCCGCATTACACGCATTTTAGCCTAGAGCAAAGTCTTGAGCAGGCTGCAATCATTGGCGCAAAACAAACATATCTCATCCACATGACCCATGAAATGGAGTACGAAGCTGTCAGCAAAATGCTGCCATCCTCGGTACAGGTAGGGTATGATGGACTCACGCTTGAAATAGCTGATTTTTAATGACAAGGGTTTGCCACAACTAACGGACAAGCCTGATACACAGAGGATAGAAGGAGTCGTTGTAATGGTATTGCGCAAGAAATTTTTATTGGTCATGGGTGCCTTGCTTGCATCTATCATGGTGGTTGCACCGGTGATGGCCGAGCCTAAAAAAACAACCTATACTGAAGAAGAGTTCCTGAGTGCGTTTGGCAACAAGACGCGCAGCGTAGTCGCCAAGCAATTAGGTGATCCACTCAAGAAAGAACAGTCGGTTAAGCCAAGTAATGCATCTACTGTGATTGGTCGCCCTACAGATAAAGAGGGAAAGCCAGATCAGGTGGAGATGTGGTACTACAAAGACCTCGTTAAGTATGATGCTAAGCGAACTTATAAAACCATTGAATTGACGTTTGTAAATGACCGATGTGTCAATATTGCATTCTTTAATAACAGATAATCAAAGCCGGGATTTCCCGGCTTTTTTATTTAATTCAATGGGGTATTAATCAGTTAGTTCATTATTAAAAATGATGAATAGGCCAAATGTACTAATTCTTATTTGCAGAAATTGATTGACGCTTTATTTGGTAGCAATTTAAGATGAAATCTGAAATTGTAAGGATCTGATACACATTGAGGGCCTTATAAAAATTTGGGATATATTTTTGCCAATATAACCACTTTTATATAATGGTTTTATGTTTGCAGTCGTCACACTATTAATAAAAACCGAAAGTGATGGAATGACGTTTTTCATGGGGAATACTACTAGTAGGCTTGTGTTTTTTGATGTCTTGGCGGGGATGCAAAGCTTTAAATGGCAGCAATGGCTAGGGAAGTTGGCTCAGCACTTATTGCCCAGTATGGGGCTGCAAGAACAGTATGACCTCCTACAACAGGAGATTTCAGATTTGAAAAAGCAGCTTCTTGAGGCAGAAAATGAACTCAGGATTACACGGCATGCTTTTGAAAGTCAGGATGGTATCTTGGTCACAGATGCCAACAATATCATTTTGAAGGTCAATAGCGCTTTTACCCGACTGACTGGATATCGACAGGACGAGGTATTAGGTATGACCCCGTCATTGTTGAAATCGGGGCGGCAAAATGCAGATTTTTACCGCAAAATGTGGATTGAGTTGCGCGAGCATCACTATTGGCAAGGAGAGGTTTGGGATAAGCGCAAGGATGGCACAATTTATCCTAAACTTTTGACGATCAGGGCGATTACTGATGACAGCCATCACGTCATTAATTATATCGCCACATTTTCTGATGTAAGCCAGCAGAAGGAGGCCAACGAGAACATCTATCGTCTGGCTTTTTATGATCCATTGACCCAATTGCCAAACCGCCGGCTGTTGATGGACCGGCTTTCACTGGCGTTGGTGAATAGCCAGAAAAACAAAAGTTATGGCGCTATTTTGTTTATCGATCTGGACAATTTTAAGACTCTTAATGATACCAAAGGACATGATTTCGGTGACTTGCTACTCATGGAGGTAGCTTCACGGTTAAGTAGTTCAGTGCGGCAGAGTGATATGGTGGCGCGGTTCGGTGGGGATGAGTTTCTTGTCATATTGGAAGATATCAGCAGTGATGAGCAACTTGCTACGCAAGGTGCTTTGAGGGTAGCGGAAAAGGTATGTCAGGCAATTCGCCATACTTACGAGCTCAAAGGCTACCATTATCACTGTACGGCTAGTATCGGTATTAGCTTGTTGAGTGGTGGAAATAATAATATTCATGAAGTCCTTCGTCGTGCGGATACCGCGATGTATCACGCCAAGCAGACGGGGCGAGATGCTTATTGCCTATTTGATCCACAGATGCAAGCGATGATAGAGCATAAGGCCGGGTTGGAAGCTGATTTACGAGTGGCGGTCAATCAAAATCAACTCCTTCTGTATTATCAGATTCAGGTTGATGCTGAGCAACGTGCTTACGGCGCTGAAGTGCTACTACGCTGGCTGCACCCGGAGCGCGGTCTGGTACCACCAACACAGTTTATCTCCCTAGCGGAGGAAACAGGTTTGATCTTGCCGATTGGACATTATGTTTTGATGAGTGCCTGCCAACAACTCAAGGCATGGGAGCAGAGTGAAAGTACTCGTGATTTGGTATTATCGGTCAATATCAGTATTCGCCAGTTATGTCAGGATGACTTTGTTAAACAGATCAAGGATATACTGGAGGTGACTCAAGTGAATCCAAGCAAGCTTAAAATTGAGCTGACTGAGAGCCTTGTCATGGATGGAACTTCAGATAATGCCAAGAAAATGTTGGAGTTGCAGCAACTTGGCATTCACTTTGCCATGGATGATTTTGGCACTGGCTACTCTTCTTTGGTGCATCTCAAGCGCTTGCCTTTGAATCAACTTAAGATTGATCGTAGTTTCGTGGGTAATATCGTTAACAACCCTAATGACGCCGTGATTGTGCGAGCTATTATTGCAATGGCAGCTGCACTCGACCTAGAGGTGATAGCTGAAGGCGTGGAGAGTCAAGAACAGATGGAAATTTTGCGGCAATACGGATGCAAGGCATTCCAAGGGTATCTTTTCTCAAGGCCCTTGCCATTGGAAGAGTTTCATGGGCTGCTGCATTAATCTATTCACTAGCGGGATTGCGAAGAGCGTGGGTCGTAGACATCACGCAGGCCTTCACCGAACAGGTTATAGCCAAGCACGGTAATCAGGATGGCCAGCCCGGGGAATAAAGATAGCCACCAGGCGAATTGGATATATTCCTTGCCGTCAGTGAGAATATTGCCCCACGAAGCTTGTGGGGCTTGCACACCTAAGCCAAGGAAACTCAAGCCCGACTCGATCAGCACTGCACTAGCTACGCCCAAAACTGAGCTGACAATCACCGGTGTCATGCTGTTTGGTAACAGGTGCTTGAAAATCAATCGATTATCGCTGGCCCCTAGAGTTTCTGATGCCATGACGAATTCACGATTACGTAGGCTGAGAAATTCGGCGCGGACGAGTCGAGTGACGCCCATCCAGGAAGTTAACCCAATGATGATCATGATGTTCCAGATGGATGGTGTCAGGAATGCGATCACTGCCAGAATAAGGAAAAAGGTGGGGATAGATAACATCACATCGACAGTGCGCATGATCACTACATCTACCCAGCCGCGATAATAGCCTGCAATCGCGCCCAGGATAATGCCAATGAAGGTAGCGATGCCAACAGCGACCAAGCCTACCAACAGGGATATACGTGCACCGAACAGCATGCGTGAGAAGACATCCCGTCCCAATGCATCAGTGCCCATCCAGTGGCTGGGTGAAGGGCTTAGCAAGATTGCTTTAACGTCAATGGCATCCGGATCGTAAGGCGAGATCAAGGGGGCAAGCAACGCCAACAGGAAGATGCTGGTGATAATGATGAAACCGGCAAGCGCCAAGGGGTTGGAAAGTGCACGTTTCATTGCATGACTCCACGGCGAACACGAGGGTCTGCCCAGGCATAGGCAAGATCCGCTAGCAAGTTGCCGATAAGCGTTAGTGCTGAGCCTATGGTGAGTATGCCCATGATGACAGGGAAGTCGCGCATCAGCACGGCATCATAAAATAGTTTCCCCATGCCGGGAATGGCAAAGATGGATTCGGCAATAACGGAGCCACCAATCAAGCCAGGGATGGAGAGGCCAAAAATCGTGATCAGCGGCAACAAGGCATTACGCAAGGCGTGGCCATACACCACGCTGTTCTCTGGCAGGCCTTTGGCACGAGCCGTCGTGATGTAGTCCTGATGCAATACATCCAGCATGCCATTGCGTACAAATAGTGAAATGCCAGCCAGGCCGCTCAATGCAGAAATGAAGACTGGCAAAGCCATGTGTTTCAACGCATCCCAGGCATAGGCCAGCCAGTGCATATGCTCTGCACCTTGGCTGTGCAGCCCTGAAATAGGTAGCCAGTCATTGATCACGCCAGTCCAATACATGAGTAACAATGCTAGCCAGAAACCAGGAATGGCGAATCCGACAAAAACAAAGAGGCTAATGGCACGGTCCGGCAAACGGTTCTGCGTGAGCGCCGAGATGACACCTAGTGGTAGCGCAACGATAACAATGAGCCCTAGGCTCAGGATATTGATCAGTAAGGTAATGGGTAAGGCCTCCTGGATCATCCCTGGGGTGACATTACCATCCTTGTCCTTGGCTTGCCAGAATACAGGGCGCTGATGCGTGGCAAAGGAAGTACCAAAGTCTAGCTTCACCATACGCTTCAGCCACAACCCATATTGCACGATGACGGGTTTATCCAGGTTGTACAGTTCGCGCAGTTTTTGGCGTGATTCTTCACTGGCCTTAGGGTCAAAACCAGCCTCGGTCATGGTAATGTCACCGGGAGCAAGGTGGATAATGAGGAAGGACACCAAGCTGATGCCGATCAACAGTGGTACCATCCAGAAAAGACGTTTCAACAAATATTTCAGCATGTTGCAGCTTCCAGGCGAGCTAATGGAGTATCAGTCGAAATGGTGATCGATATCACTGGCTGATCTCCGTGCGCCGTAATGGCCTAGGAATGTACCAATCCTGCGAGTTGTGCCCAATCCCAGCAGGTGGTGCCGGGTTGTCTATACCCTTGATGCGTTTATGCATGGCTTGTAAGCCATAACCAGCAAATAAGTAAACGATAGGGCTGTCTTCCAGTAGGATTTCGGCAAATTCATGATAGATGCTCATACGTTTATCAGGGTTGAGCTCCATACGGCCGCGTTCCAATAGGCGATCAACACGTTGATTTTTGTAGCCAACAAAGTTGAATTGGCCAGGCGCTTGTTGTGAAGAGTGCCAAATAGCATATTGATCAGGATCAATCGCAAGCTGCCATCCAAGTAATACTACATCGAAGTCACCGGTCTTGATAAAACGACCAATGAAACTGGCCCATTCCAATACCCGAATTCTCACATCAATGCCGATCTCCTTAAGCCTACGCTGAATCAAGACGGCACTCATTTCACGCTGTTTATTCTGGTTGGTAAGGATTTCAAAGGAAAGAGGCTTGCCATTTCGCTCCAGAATACCATCCTGGTTTTTCTTGAAGCCAGCTTGCTTCAGTAAGGCGAGTGCTTTTGCAGGGTCGTAAGCATAGGGTTTCAGGTTGGGGTTAGACCAACGTGTGCCTGGCTTGTAAGGTGAGGCAACAGGTTCACCCATTCCTAGCAATACACCATCAATCAACTCTTGTTTATCAATAGCGTAGTTGATGGCTTTACGCACGCGAATATCATCAAACGGCTTGTGCTTGAGGTTAAAACCTAAATAGGTATAGCTATTTCCCAGTTCCTTATAGAGCGAGAATTTTTTTTGCAACTCCGGACGTGCCGGGAAGATACGCGCATATTGCACAGGGGAGAGACCCATGGTGTCGATATTATTCGCCATCAACTCCAGGAATTGAGAGGCTTCATCCGGGATAAAGCGACTCACTAGCCGGTCTATGCGCGGCTGGCCCTGCGTCGAGAGCGGGTTACGCACCAATGATATCTGCTCACCTGGGCGCCATTTTTCGAGTTGATAGTAGTGGCTACCTACGGGATTGCGGGCAAAGGCTGTATTGTTGATATCCTTACCCTCAAGCAGATGCTTGGGCAGGATATCAAGGCCTGCCCAGGAGTTGACTGCCGGAGCATATGGTTCGGCATAACTGACCCTGAAAGTACGGGCATCTGGGATTTCAGCCTTAATGACGAGTTTGTAGTCGGAGGCGTAGGGCGTGCGTGTTTTATCGTCGGTAATCAGTTTCCAGGTAAACAAGATATCTGCGCTGGTCAGTGGCTTGCCATCAGCCCATTTGAGATTGGGCTTTAGCTTGAACGTGATGACTTTCTGGTCCGCTGAGATATTCCAAGATTCAGCCAACTCACCTTCAAACTCCAGGTTCTTGTCATAGCGTAATAGACTGCTGAAGATATTCTGTGCGACTGCAGATGCCGCAGCTTCGCCTGCAATCATGGTAATCAAGCCGCTGGGTTCACCACGCGTGGCATCAATCATCGTTCCACCATTTTCTGGTGGATATTCCAGATCGTAATTGACTACTTGATCAGCGCTAGGACGACCACAGGCTGACAGGCCTATTGCCAATAATAGACTCAATAGGGCGGGATAATTCAAAACAGAGGAATATTCACGCATGAAAAATAAGCATTAGGCCTCGCCAGGACGGGAGACGGTCAGTTTATTGCCGGGTGATATCTGGGAGCCGGTCAGGTTGTTCCAACGCCTCAAGTCTTTACTTTGAACGTCAAATTTACGTGCAATGCTATCCAGAGTGTCCCCACGCTTAACCACATAGTGGCGGGTTGCTATGGATTTGGCTTGGCTCGGGGTTGATTGGCTGCTAGTAATAGCAAGGATTTGACCTGGCTTGAGATTGCTGGATTTTAGGCCGTTAGCACTAAGAATTTGCTGATTACTTAGGCTGTATTTCTTGGCAATGCTGCTGATGGTATCGCCGGCTTTGACAATGTGTTTGATCGTAGTGGGAGGAGCCAAGGTGGTGCTTGGCATGGAAATTTGTCCGTGGTCTGCAATGGCAATCATTGCATCACGATTACTCTCTGACTGAACAGGTACCAGCAATGGCGTGTTGTTAGCGATATTGTTTGCACTCAAGCCATTAATATCACGCAACTTTGCCGTGTCAATGCCGAATTTCCGCGCAATGCTGTCCATACGCTCACCTCGTTTCGCATGGTAGGTTTGCCAACTGACAAGTGGTTTGTCATAAACAGCTAAATTGTTGCTGAATATTTCGGCTGCACTGATAGGTAGCAGGATTTCATGCACCTTGCCATTAGCAGTTAGCACAGGACGATTGTATTCAGGATTGAGCGAGGCAAACTCTTCTGCAGAGATTTCAGCCAACTCTGCCGCAAGCTTGGCGTCAATTTGCTGGGGTGCAGTGACTTTGACGAAGTAAGGCCGATTGGGAATGCTTTGTATATTTAATCCATAACGCTGTGGATTGGTCATGATGTTTTTGACCGCTTGCAGCTTGGGAACGTAATTCTTTGTTTCGTCAGAAAGTTCTAGGCTTTGATAGTCAGTTGGCAGACCCAGGCTGCGGTTGCGTGCAATTGCACGGCTTACCGTACCTTCGCCAGCATTATAGGCGGCCAGGGCAAGATCCCACGTACCAAACATGACATATAGTTTTTGCAGGTAGTTGAGTGCCGCATTGGTGGCAGCGGTGACATCACGGCGGCCATCACTCCACCAGTCCTGTTTCAGGCCAAAATTCTTGCCAGTAGAGGGGATGAACTGCCAGATGCCAGAGGCGCTGCTTCGGGATAGTGCCTGCGGGTTGAATGCGCTTTCTATCATGGGCAGCAGGGCAATTTCAGTAGGCATGCCACGCTTTTGCACTTCTTCAACGATATGGTAGAGATAGCGCTGGCTGCGATCTATCATGCGCTTGACATAATCAGGGCGAGATGAATACCAACTCTCATGAGTGCTGGTTATTGGCGATTGCAATTCAGGGATGCCATAGCCATCACGAATACGTTGCCATAGATCAAAGGTAGCCAGGCTATCTTGGCTTTTGAGGTTAGTGCCATCCGGCATGTATCCGGCAATATCGTCACTAGGATAATCGCCAAGGATGACGATTTCGTCGCCGACCACATTGGTGACAGCATAAGCTGCGGGAGCTGTAATAATGGGTGATGCTAGTAATACCAGCTTCAGCAGGGACTTCACAGTCATTCACACTTCTCGTGATGGCTTCGGGTGCTAGGATAGTAGCGAATGAGGGAATGCAGCGTCAAGTCTATGGGGAAAATAAACATCTCACTTGAAGTCATATCATTATCTCAATGATTAAAAATGATTTCTTAAATCTCGGATAGATGTAAAAACACTCAGGACATCACGATCTTTACTACCTGAAGCTTGTGCCAAACCAGGTTCATGACAACGCAGGAAAGGATTGGTGGCAAGCTCCAATCCGATGCTTGACGGCAGGCTGGGCAAGCCTTGGGCGCGCAGGGTGCCTGTAGCTTCTGCTCGTGTCTGTAAAGCGGCATGATCAGGCTCTAGCGATAGGGCAAACCTGAGGTTGTGTTGAGTATATTCATGGGCACAATAAACGGCGGTATCGTCTGGTAGGCTTGCGAGCTGCTGTAATGAAGCCAGCATTTGCGAGGGCGTGCCTTCAAATAAACGTCCGCAACCAGCTCCAAATAAGGTATCGCCGCAGAATAATATGCCCTGGGCATAATAGGCGACATGCCCTAGGGTGTGTCCGGGGATATCAAATACGGAGAGCGATAGCCCTAATGAAACAAACTCTAATTGATCCCCCGCGCTGACAGCCTCGTGAGGGAAAACGTATCGTTCTTTTTTCGGGGCGTAAGCTTGAGCAGAGGTGGCTGCAATTAATGCTTCAACACCACCAATATGGTCAGCATGATGGTGGGTTACCAAGATGGCATCTAAATGTAGATTCAATCCTGTTAATACATCTAGCACAGGTTGTGCATCCCCAGGATCCACCACGATGGCATGGCCATCATGATGTAATAGCCAGATATAATTGTCGTCAAAAGCGGGAATCGGGATAATTTCAGGCATCGAAGTGATTAAGCAATAGATGATGCCTATTAATGATAGGTTAGGGCCCTGATGTCAACAGAGAAGCAAGAACAATGGCTTGCCAGCCCATTAGGACAATACCTGCAGGAGCAGGAACAAGCATTGTTTGACAGGGTTGTGCATGATATTTTTGGCTTTCATGCCATGCAATTTGGCGTGTTGGGCATGCCCTTATTAAGACATTGCCGTATTCCTTTTCAATTCAATGCTGATGTTGATCACGGGGCGATACAATGCGAGTCACATCAGTTGCCGATTCAAGCTGATAGTCTGGATCTACTATTATTGCCGCATGCCCTGGATTTCAGTGAGCATCCGCACCAGACGTTGCGTGAAGCTGCCCGTGTGCTGGTGGCGGAGGGGCATATCGTCATCACTGGTTTCAACCCTGTGAGTACATGGGGCTTGCGCAGGCTGGCGAACGATAACGATGATTATCCTTGGGATGCCAACTTTCTTAGCCTAATGCGGGTAAAGGATTGGCTTACTCTTCTGGATTTTGAAATTATTGAGGTAAAGATGGCATGTCATATGCCCCCATTGCGTAATAGCTCTGGGCAAGGCCGACTTGGCGCGATTGAGCGCTTGGGATCCCGGTTTTGGCCATTGATGGGTGGGGTATACTTTGTCTTGGCGAAAAAACGCGTTATCGGTATGCGCCTCATCAAGCCAGCCTGGAATAAATCCAAGCTCAAAGCTGGCTTGTTGCCAACACCAACCCAAAGAACGGATATACAGAAAAAACATGAGTGATAGCAGTGTAGTAGAGATTTATGCCGATGGTGCTTGCAAAGGCAACCCCGGGCCTGGTGGCTGGGGAGCCTGGTTGTCGGTAGCAGGACATGAAAAAGACCTGTACGGTGGGGAGTTGAATACTACGAATAATCGTATGGAACTTACCGCAGTAATCCGTGCGCTAGAGGCTTTAAAGCGGGAATGCAAGGTTAGGATTTATACCGATTCCGTGTACGTGCAAAAAGGCATCACGGAGTGGGTACATGGTTGGAAGGCAAGAAACTGGACGACCAGTGATAAAAAGCCAGTCAAAAATGTAGATCTCTGGAAAGCCCTTGATAGCTTGGTGCAACAGCACAAGATCGAGTGGATATGGGTAAAGGGGCATGCGGATAACGCTGGTAATGAGCGGGCTGATGCGCTTGCCAATAAGGGTGTAGATCAGGTATTGGGACGAGAGGTGGCATAAAAATGGGCATGAGACAGATTTTCCTCGATACCGAAACAACCGGGCTTTATCACGCCCAGGGGCATCGTATTATCGAAATTGCCGGGGTTGAGTTGATCAACCGCAGGCTGACTAACAACCATTTTCATGTGTATCTTAATCCAGACCGCGAGATTGACGAGGCCGCGCAGGAGGTGCATGGCATCACCCTAGAGTTTCTGCAGGATAAGCCTCGTTTTCCCGATATTGTGGATGACTTTCTGCAATTCGTATCTGGGGCAGACTTGATTATCCACAATGCGCCTTTCGATATTGGTTTCCTAAATTCCGAGCTGACGAGGATAGATAGACGCAACATTGAGCAGAGCGTCGAGGAAATTATCGATACGCTGAAAATGGCCAAGGAAATGCGGCCTGGTCAACGTAACAACCTAGATGCTTTATGTAGACACTATGGCATAGACAATTCTTCGCGCACACTACACGGCGCTTTGCTTGATGCGGAATTGCTGGCTGATGTCTACATGGCCATGACTCGCGGCCAGGAAAGTCTGATCATCGATATGCTGGACCAAGGCCCAGCGGAAAATATTCACGAGCTTCAATTAACGCGAAGTAAGCCACTGAGGGTCTTGGCCGCCAGTGATGTTGAGCAGGCAGCTCATCAGGAGTATTTGCAGGCACTGACCAAGGGTGGTGCTTGTATATGGTCGCAATGACCAGTAGATGTCAGGCTAAGGCATCCGCCCAGCTATTGGGAGTTTCGTAGAGGCGTACCCGTTCCAGCTTGAGTCGGGTGCCATAGGTGTCGTGGTATTCCGCTTGGAGGATACGGAATGCTTCTGCGGCCATGTTTTCAGCAGTGGGAACGCGATTGAACACTACTGTCTTATGCTCGGGCAGGCTGCGCAAAAACTCTAATACCGCTGTATCGTCCTGATACACCAGAAAGGCATGATCCCATTGGTCCACCACGCAGCGCTTGGCAATCGCCTTGACGTCAGAAAAATCCATCACCATCCCGTTATCAGAAGCACCTTCCAGCTCGATGATGTTGCCAGAAAGAGTGATTTCCATCGCATAGCGATGTCCATGCAGGTTACGGCATTGGCTTTTATGACTGGGGATACGATGACCAGCATCGAATTCAAGGCGGGTGGTGATTTGCATGGCGCGATTATAGCAGCAAAGACTGTGACGGCCTCATGTCACTGAATTTTCAGACTCTTAAAGCCCGGCAAGCGTGCGGATATGCGTGGTGGCGGATGCCGCCAGTGAGGGGAGGTGGTAGCCGCCTTCGAGCACAGAGACAATGCGCTGCTGGGCATGTTGCTTTGCTACAGACATGGCAAATTCGGTGATCCAGCGGTAATCCTCGGTGTTGAGTTTTAGCTGGGCCAGAGGATCGTTTTCATGTGCATCGAACCCAGCAGAAATAAATAGCATCTGTGGCCGAAAGCGCTCCAATGCTGGCGCAAAGTGCTGCAATACCGCCTCGCGAAATACCTGCCCATTGCTTCCCGCAGCCAGAGGCACATTAATCATATGCTCAGAACGAGTATCAGCGCCACGATGTGGATAGAAGGGGTGCTGAAAGGTGGAGCAAAGCATGATGCGTGGATCATTGCGGAAAATATCCTCGGTGCCATCTCCATGATGCACATCGAAGTCAAGGATAGCGATACGATCAAGTTGATAACTGGCCAACGCGTGTGCAACACCAGCAGCAATATGGTTAAAGATGCAGAAACCGGCAGCATGTGCTTTCCCAGCATGATGCCCTGGTGGCCTGACGCAGCAAAACGCGTTGCGAGCTTGGTGTTGCATCACCAAATCGGCGGCTTTGATGACTGCGCCTGTCGCATGCTGGCAGGCACTAAGTGACATTGGTCCCATGGCAGTATCGGGATCTAGTCGCACGATACCCGCACGTGGGGCAATACTGCGGATGTGTTGAACATACGCGGCATCGTGCACACGCAACCATGCCTCATCGCTTGCTAGGGGGGCGTCATGGCGTTGTAGCTTATCAAGAAGTTTTTGCTCGGCAAGTGCATCCATAATTGCCGTGATGCGAGCTGGAGATTCCGGGTGCTTGCCATCCATGACATGTAGCAGCGTATCAGGATGGGACACCAGTGCCGTTTTCATGCCATTTCTTGCCGCAATTGCTGATAGAAGCCGAGGCGCCGTGGCAATATAGCCCCGGCATCAACTGCTGCCTGGATCGCACAGTCAGGCTCTTTTAAGTGGCGGCAGTTGTTGAAGCGACATTGGCCAAGATACGGACGAAACTCGACAAAGGCTAGCTCCAGTTGTTCGGCATCTAGGTGATTGAGGCCGAATTCCTGCAACCCAGGGGAGTCGATCAGCTTGCTTTGCGCATCGAGATGGTAGAGGTGTGCCGCCGTTGTGGTGTGCTTTCCACTATCTAGGACAGTAGAGACCTCCTGCGTTCTTACCATTTTATCTGGCAGCAAGGCATTGACGATGGTGGATTTCCCCATTCCTGATTGACCGACCAAGACGCTGGTTTCACCTTGTAGCCATTGCTTCAGGGGGGCGATGTTACCGCGTGCCGAGAGTGGTTGTATGGTGTAACCCAATCCAGCATAGTCTTGTAGCCGTAGCAGCACGTCATCGGCATTATCCAGATCACACTTATTGAGTACGATCACTGCCTTGACCCCGGCAGCTTCGCAGGCAACCAAGCAGCGATTCAACAGCTCTTCATAAAAGCTTGGCTGTGTCGCTAGTACGATCACAGCTTGGCTCACATTGGCTGCCAGCATCTTGCTGCGGAAGCTGTTGCTGCGGTATAGCAAACTGCTCCTGGGCTCGAGCTGCTCGACCACAGCTTCATTCGGGCCAGTCAGCTTGACCTTGACCTTGTCACCACAGGCAAGATCGGTTTTCTTGCCCCTGGTAACGCAGCTTAACTCAGTGCCATCTTCTAGTTCTACGCCATAGCGTTTGCCGTATGAGGCAATCACCAGGCCGTTTAATAATGCATTTGACAAGGCTTACTACGCTGTAAAGGTGCTGAGCCGGGCAATGCGGATGCTGGCTGGCGGATGTGAATCGTAAAATGCCGAATGCAGCGGGTCTGGCGTGAGTGTAGATGCATTGTCACGGTATAGTTTAACCAATGCCTCCACCAAGTAACGTGCATCTGCATTTTGCGCGGCGTATTCGTCAGCCTCGAATTCATTTTTGCGAGAGTAGCCAGCCAGTAATGGACGCAAGAGGAATAGGAAAATCGGGCTGACTAGCAAGAATAAAATAAGTGCCATGTAGTTGCTCGGCTGTTCAACGCCCAGCCCTGCGTAGAACCATGTCTGTTGCGTTAACCAGCCGAGCAGTGCTAAGCCGATGAAGCTGACGAAAAACATCAGCGCAATGCGCTTGATTACATGCTTATGCTTGAAGTGGCCGAGTTCGTGCGCCAGCACGGCCTCAATTTCATCGCCACTCAAGCGGTCCAACAGCGTATCGAAAAAAACCACGCGCTTGCTTGAGCCAAAGCCGGTGAAATAGGCATTGCCATGGCTACTGCGTGTGGAGCCATCCATCACGAATAGCCCTTGTGATTTGAAACCACATTTGGTCAACAAGGCTTCAATACGGTTTTTCAGGGACTCATCCCCCAGTGGCGAGAATTTATTAAACATTGGGGCGATGAAGGTTGGGTAGATCGCCAGCATCAGCAGGTTAAATACACTCCAGACTACCCATAGATATAGCCACCAATAGTCACCAGCTCCCTGCATCAGCCATAGCGCGGCGAACAGTAGCGGAGCACCGAGTAGCAAACCGACGATCGCATGCTTGACCATATCCTTGAAGTACATGGCAGGTGTCATTTTATTAAAGCCGAAATGCTGGTCAATGACGAATGTGCGGTAATAGTCGAAAGGTAAATCAATAATACTGCTGACCAGTAATGCACTCAGGATGACGACTGCGCCGCGAATGATATCGTACTCCGGCAATATGCCACGCCAGGCGCTATCGATGAGTTGTAAGCCGCCCCCAATGGTCAGTAACAACAAAAGCACTGCCTGCGCAATGGTTTCAATCAGAGCCAGGCGTGTCTTCGCGGATGAGTAGTCGGCGGCTTTTTGATGGGCATCCAGGCTAATGCTTGCACTGAATGCATCCGGTACCTTGCTGCGGTGCTGTTGGATATAGTGCACATGTCGTCGACCCAGCCATAGCCGAATCATTGTAGTCAGTGCTAAGAGCGAGATGAACAGGATAGTGAGGTTCGTAGCCATCATTGTGCTTATTTATCAGTTAAAATATTGTGTTTATTTTGAAGCAAGAACCGGGTGGAAGGTTCACCTTTATTTACATTCGGTCACATTTTAATGGAAATCATTATGGCACAACACAACGACAACCTCATCTGGCTAGATATGGAAATGAGTGGCTTGCAGCCGGATAGCGATCGTATTTTGGAATTGGCGGCTGTGGTTACCGACGCTGAGCTGAATGTTTTAGGAGAATCGCCAGTATTGGTTGTGCACCAGTCTGATGCCGTGCTGGATGGCATGGATGCCTGGAATAAGGGCACGCATGGGCGTTCTGGCTTGATCGACAAGGTGAAGGCATCCACCCTGGATGAGGCGTCAGCTTCACAACAGATGATCGAATTCCTTAAGGAGTTTGTACCCGCGGGTAAGTCGCCAATGTGTGGTAATTCCATTTGCCAGGATAGGCGCTTCATGGCGCGTTATATGCCTGAGCTGGAGACTTATTTCCATTACCGCAACTTGGATGTCAGTGTGTTCAAGGAGCTGGCAAGACGTTGGCGCCCAGCTCTGATTGCCGGCTTCAAGAAAAGCAGCAAGCATGAGGCGCTGGCTGATATTTATGAATCTATTGATGAGCTCAAATATTACCGTGAGCACTTCATTCGCATGGAGTAGGTGTCAGGAATAGCGGGCAAAAAAAGGGGTGCGTCAGGCGCACCCACTAAGGGAGGAGAAGTATAGCTTTGGAGAAAGCTCGCATTTCAAAGAGCAGTGTTGCATGTCATTTACTCTGCGTTAGGTAGCATAATAGGGCGGAAGTGTTGCTGAATTATTGCCGAGGCGGGTGAAATGGTTAGCAAACTGTTAAATAGTTGTAACAGTTTGCTATTTTATCTGGATTGCTGAGCCTGCTGCTCTAGGGGCGCTTCGCCAACGCCTTGTATAGATCAAGGTAAAGTTTAGCGCTATTGGCCCAGCTAACGTCGCGTCGCATACCGTTACGCTGGATTTTGCGCCAGGCCCTAGGGTCATGGTAATACACCAAGGCACGCTCTACAGCGCTTAATAATTGCGGTGCTTCAGCGGACTCCATGACAAATCCTGTTGCCGTGTTGTTTTTCATGGTACTGCTATTGCTATCGCGCACTGAATCGGCGAGGCCGCCGGTGTGTGTGACGATAGGCGGCGTGCCATAGCGTAACCCATACATCTGGTTTAACCCACATGGCTCAAAACGAGAAGGCATGATGAATATATCCGCGCCAGCCATGATCTGGTGCGATAAAGGCTCTTTATAGCCGATACTGACACTGACTTGACGTGGGTGACGCTTGGCGAGTTCCTTGAAACCATTTTCCATGTGTGTTTCACCGCTGCCCAGCACGGCAATTTGGCAATGTTTTGCCAACAGCTTTTCTGCAACCTCCAGGAAAATATCCAATCCCTTCTGGTGCGTGAGCCTACTGACTACGCCGAGCAAGGGTTTGTGAGGGGCGGCCTCCAATCCCAACTGCACTTGAAGCGCTTTTTTGACAATTTTCTTGTCAGCCAAGTGTTCGAGATTATACGTTTTGGCGAGATAGGGATCGGTAGCCGGGTTCCACTCTTGAATCTCAATGCCATTCAAAATGCCACGAATCTCTTGACCTCTCGCGGCAAGGAGGCCTTGCATGCCAAAACCATATTGCTCGGTCTGTATCTCTTGAGCATAAGTCGGACTCACCGTGGTGATACTGTCAGCGTAGTAAATGCCAGCCTTGAGAAATGACATCTGACCATAGTATTCAACGCCATTCATCTGGTAACTATGAGCGGGCAAGCCTAAGCGCTGTACCCAATCAGGAGAAAAATTACCCTGGAATGCCAGGTTATGAATGCTGATGATGGAAGTCGCGTGGTGAGTGCTTGAATGATGCAGGAATGCGGGGGTAAGACCGCTTTGCCAATCATTGCAATGGACAACATCAGGGATCCAATCACGAAGGGGGGAGTCCTCGCTACTTAATAGTGCACCTACTTTGGACAGTATGCCAAAGCGCAAGGCATTATCGTTCCAATCATTGCCATGGCCGTCAGTATATGGGCCACCGGGCCGATCAAATAATTGAGCGCTCTCAATGGCCATGACATCAACGCCAGTATCAGGCATCTTGCCTGCTAACAAGTTGATGCTGCCAACTTCTGGTAGGTGGTGTATCTGGGTAATGAGGTGCTTGTCTTGCAGCTTTGCCAGCACTGCGGGATAGCCTGGTAGCAAGATGCGGATATCCATACCCAGATCACGAATGGCGGCAGGCAAGGAGCCGCTGACATCGGCCAGGCCGCCGGTCTTGATTAAGGGATAAGCTTCGGAACTGACAAAAAGGATACGCAAGATGATGGACTCTTTGCTTTTTTGAAGTAGAAGTGGCTCTGTGTTGGTGCGTTATCTATTGAAGCATATCAAATAACCATGGCAGCGAACATCCGCCATTAAAGGCGGTTTGAATGAGCAGGAGGCATTAGATCGAGATGGTATCCGGGCTGCTGCCAATAGGCATTGTCAGTGCAACGCCTTGGCTGGGTAGGAGCCATTCGATCAAAAAGCCGAGCAAAGCAATGAAGATGCTGGCAAAGAAAGCTGTCCAGAAGCCGGATAGCTCAAATCCCTTAATAAGCTTGGCTACCAGCATAATCATCAAGGCGTTCACGACTAGTGCGAAAAAACCGAATGTCACTAGGGTGAGTGGGAAGGTAAGTACAAGTAATAAAGGGCGGATAACGGCGTTGACGAAACCCAATGCCAGAGCCGAGATCAGCAAGGAAAGCCGCGAAGAAAATTTGAGGCCAGGGAAAATCAAGCTGGCAATCCATAAGCATAGGCTCATGATTCCCCAGTGCAATATAAAATCATAAATATCATTTGAAATCATAATATTGTATTTTTAATTTAATGTGAGTTGATAATATTTTTTGCAGCTTGAAAGCCACTTCTGATCGCGCCTTCTATGGTGGCAGGATAGTCTAATAAAGGGTTTCCAGTACCCACATAATCTCCAGCTAGCTGGATGGCTGGGTACATCGTGGCTTGGCCTGGGCGCTCCTGCGCTACTGTGCAGGCAAAGGTGGCGCGCTTTTCTGCAATGACTTTATGCCATAGGGGTGTAGTCTTCAGCAGTACAGGAAAAACAGTTTGTAGTTCTTGGTGTAGCTTGAGGGCAAGGTCGGACTGAGTCAATGCCTGATGTTTGCCTTCGGCACTGATAACAATCGCGAGCAAGCCCGCTTGCCCATACAGCTGTCCACGATCGAAGACCCATTGTCCAAGCTTGCCAGTCAAACCTTGCATGGCTTGAGGCAAGGCTATTTCAGGAGAGTATTGCAGATATATCGTATAAATAGGCTGATATTGCAAAGATTGACATTGACTGACGATATGATCCGTACCCGGCAACGATGCCAGCAATCCAGCCACTCGGAAAGGGGAGGTAGCGATGATCACATGGCTAAAATCCTGCCGTTCGCCCTTGAGTTGCAGTTCTATCCCATGCTCTAGCGTACGTAAACTTTCTACTGCTGTATTGAGGTAAATCTTGCCGCCATGTGACTTGATAAACTTGGCGGCCGGTTCAGCAATTAATGTCGATAGGTCAGCGCGAGGCAAGAGTAAGTCGCTATCCGATTTCTTGTCTGCAAAACTATCTCGTAGCACGTTGAGAAAAGCTTGCGCGCTTGCGGTAGTAATTGGAGTGTTGAGCGCTGCGAGGCAGAGTGGCTCCCACAGCATGCTGATGAGTCTAGGTGGCTGGTTTGCAAGCAGTTGTTGCAATGCAATGTCTTTGGGCAGGCTAAATCGCTTCAGCCTCAGGCTTGCCATGAAGCGTACTGCGGCCAAGCGCTCACGCAGGCTAAGGCCCTGAGCTTGCAATAGCCCAACTAAAATATGGAAGGGGGCAGGTAGACTTGACTGGCTTGCAAGTGAAAATTTACCTGGTATTTCCAGCTTCAGAGGCAAACGTAATAAAGCAGATTCAACATCCACACCACAGGCGCGCAGCAATTGCAGTGTCTGCGCGTAAGCACCAAGCAGGATATGCTGGCCGTTATCTAGTGTTGTGTCTTGCCAGGTGATACCTCGTGCTCGCCCACCCAGTTGGTGGCTGGATTCAAACAGGGAAGTCTGGATGCCAGCTTCAGTCAGTCTGACGGCAGTCGCTAATCCTGCGCAACCGCCGCCAATCACCGCGACACGCGGTGCTAATTGCGAACCCATGTTAGCCAGGCGAGCCAGAGTTTGCGAATAGGGGTAAGGGAAACACGGGCATTGAGTACTACCTGAATATCATCTGCCTTGATTTCCTTGAGTAAGGTGCGGTAAATCGCAGACATGATGAGGCCGGTGCGCTGCGGCTTGCGATCCTCTGGAGGCAGTTCAGCCAGCGCTTTATCGTAATAGCGCTCAGCACGTTCTGCCTGGAATTCCAGTAGTTGCCGCATATTGTCAGAGGGTTTGCCTTGCAGGATATCCTGCTCACTGACACCGAAGCGTGCAGCTTCGTCCAGCGGCAGGTAAATTCTACCTCTACGGGCATCCTCACCCACATCGCGGGTAATGTTGGTGAGCTGGAAAGCCATGCCCAGATCCAGCGCATATTGCAGGGTTTGCGGATTGCTATAGCCAAAAATGGAGGCAGAGAGCAAGCCGACTACGCTGGCAACGCGATAGCAATACAGTTCAAGTTCAGCAAAATCACGGTAACGATTTTGCTCCAGGTCCATTTGCATGCCATCGATGATGTCGAGAAAGTGCTGCTGTTTAAGGTTGAGTGCATTGACCGGTGTTTGCAAAGCCTGTGTGACCGGGTGCTGAGGCTTGCCTGCATAAAGGTTGATGATTTCCCCGCGCCACCAATTAAGCTTGGTCTGTGCGACATGCATATCCTGAACTTCATCAGCAATATCATCTACTTCGCGGCAAAAAGCATAGAGCGCAGTGATAGCCTCACGCTTAGGTTTGGGTAGAAACAGGAAGCTGTAATAAAAGCTCGAGCCGCTGGCTGCGGCCTTCTTCTGGCAATATTCTTGCGGACTCATTTTTTCCTCACCGCGCGGTACAGCATATAGGCCCAGTCCGTTGGTTTAAGGACTGGACGTTGGTTGAAAACATCACCTCGGGCATGGTGTAGCTTTTTCAAAATGCGCTCCCCACCGGCAATAATCATGCGCATTTCCAAACCGATGCGCCCAGGCAAGGCCAAGCCTAGCGGCGCGCCAGATTGCAGTAGCTTGCGAGTACGGTTGATCTGGAACTCCATTAACAAGCTCCATGTGCCCTGGGTGTTTTTATTGGCAATCTGCTGTTCGTTCACCTTGTATTTTTGTAACTCATCCAGCGGCAGGTAGATGCGATCCTTGCGATAGTCGATCTCAACATCCTGTAGAAAATTGATGATCTGCAACGAGGTGCAGATTGCGTCTGACAAGGCAATGTTGCGGGGCGTAGCAGCCTGGTATAAATGCAGCATCAACCGCCCGACTGGATTGGCTGAACGGCGGCAATAATCGATGACTTCGCCAAAATTGGCGTAGCGTGCTTTGACAACATCCTGGCTAAATGCGGAAAGCAAATCGTAAAACGGGTCCAGTGGCAGGCTACGCTCCTTGATCATGGCTTGCAACGCCTGGAATAAAGGAGTGTCAGGTGTTGCATTACTCCTGATTTGATCAAGTTGTGTGCGAAAGCCATCGAGCAAGGCTAGACGCTCTTCGGAAGATAAATCACCTTCGTCGGCAAAGTCGTCAGCCTGGCGAGCAAAAGCGTAGATCAAGCCAACGGGAGTACGCAAATCCTTGGGAAGAAGCACAGAGGCGACTGGGAAGTTTTCGTAATGGGCTTTGGCAAGCGCCATGCTCTGCTGGATAGTAGCTTGAGTGGATGTGGTCATAAGCGGCCTAAAGTATGCCATAAAACGCCTGTCATCGCGTCTTGTGGCAAGTGAAGATTGTTGCGCTACAATGTGTTCATCCGTCACAGTGGAGTTTTCATGCTAGGTATTATTGGTGGTACAGGGCTAACCAAGCTGGCTAATCTCAAGATTAAACGCAGGCAGATTGTACGTACGCCCTATGGCGAACCTTCCGGCCCATTAACCTATGGGGATATTTGCGGCTACGAAGTCATTTTCCTGCCACGGCATGGGCATGGGCATACCATTCCACCTCATATCGTCAATTATCGCGCCAATATCTGGGCGCTGCATTCTGAAGGCGTGCGCGATATTGTCTCTGTCGCAAGCGTTGGCGGTATTCATGAAAGCCTTAATCCCGGCGCGATTGCCTTGCCAGACCAGATCATTGATTATACGCATGGTCGCAAAAACACCTATTATGATGGTGGTGAATTGCCAGTGAAACATATTGATTTTACTGAGCCCTATAGTGCAAGGTTGCGTAACTTATGTCTGGAGGCCGCGGTAAATATTGATGAGGTAGTGATTGATGGGGGAGTCTATGCTTGCGTGCAAGGTCCTCGCCTGGAAACGGCAGCGGAAATCAATCGCTTGGAAAGGGACGGCGCAACCATGGTAGGCATGACAGGTATGCCGGAAGCAGCGCTCGCACGCGAGCTCGACATGCATTATGCCGCCATTTGCCCGGTAGCCAATCATGCGGCAGGCAGGGGGAGCAGTGTGCATGGAATCCAGTACGATCACATGGGTGATGTATTGAATGAAGCCATGCAACGCGTTCGTAACCTCATCGAAAGGGTAGTGGTCGGCCATGCCTGTTAAGCCTGTATTGAAAATGGGGGAGCCGCTGCTATTGCAAAAAGCAGCTCCTATCCAGCAATTCGATACACCTGAACTCCACGCTTTGATCAAGAATATGGAGGACACAATGGCGCACCTGAACGGTGCTGGTATTGCTGCACCACAAATCGGAGTAAGCCTGCGCATCGTGATTTTTGGCGTGGGTCATAATCCACGCTATCCAGATGCAGAGCAAGTTCCGTATACCGTATTGATCAACCCAACGCTAACCCCGATTGGCGAAGAGCTGGAAGATGGTTGGGAGGGCTGCCTTTCGGTTCCTGGCATGCGTGGCGTGGTGCCGCGTTATCAACGATTGCATTACAGTGGATTTGATCAATATGGCAAGCCCATAGATCGTCTCGTGAGCGGTTTTCATGCAAGAGTGGTACAGCATGAATGTGATCACCTTGATGGCATTCTCTATCCCATGCGCATTCGTGATCTGGCGCAGTTTGGCTTTACAGATGTACTTTTCCCCGGGATGGTTGTGGAAGACGATTAATCTTGTGCTAGAATGGCGGCCTTTCAGCCAAACCACGGTTGAATGGTATTAAACTCTCAAAACGGAAGTGTGGCCGAGTGGTTGAAGGCACCGGTCTTGAAAACCGGCGACCCGCAAGGGTTCGTGAGTTCGAATCTCACCGCTTCCGCCAATAAAACCGCGTCAGCTAGCGGTTTCAAGCAAGTCAGAATTTTCTTGGGGCATATTTGGGGCGTTTAGCGCTTATTTACCTTAGGCTCTCGAATAACTTGCCCAATCAGCCTGTTTCTGTAGTAGCCACTCCATAAATAGCGGCTTGATAGTCTATTGAGATAGTTTTTGAGATTATTAGCAGGCATTCATGAAACGGGGTAGCGACATAAGTCGCTACCCCGTTTATCTATCCCAACTTCAAAATAGTTCTACTATAACTTGAAGCGGCCAAACTTGAATGGAATAACTTTTCCGATGACTTTGAAGCACTTGGCTTCCTCTGCACTGTAGATTTCCGGCGGTAAATCTCCGTCATTGTCATTTCTGACAACAACGGTGCCATCCAAGCGTAATTGCACGCGTTTTATGCGGATAAAGTCATTCTGTCCAATCACATATACAGCATTGTCATCGAAAGCACGGCAGCGTATATCAACCAACACCTCATCGCCATCATGCATAGAAGGCTCTAGGCTAGTTCCTTTCACCGTGAATATCTTTAGATGCTGAAATGGAGTATCTAACTGGCTGCTGGATGGATTGAAGTCAATACTTTCTACCAAATATTCATCCAGGGATTCATAGCGATAATTAGGTTTTTTGTATCGATCAACTTTGCTGGAGGAAACAAAATAATCATTGGCTATATGTGCTTTGCTGCCTGGGCCTGTTGCATATCGATAAGGGGCAGGTCGACCATTGGGATATTGCTTATTGATTAACTGCAACACAATAGAGGGTGGTAAGTATTTCTTTGTCCTGCCTTTTCTACCTCGGCTTGCCACTTCGATATAAGGCCATTTTTCTGCATTAACAATCACATCCCAGCCTTGGCGGGTGCCAGGCTTTCCGGGTAGGCGTAATTCAGCAAGTTCTTTGCACGAGAAATAAGATTCTTCATTCTCAACTTCAGGGGGGGTAGAGGTTTTCATAATAAATTATCGATTTAATGTTTGACAATTAACACTTGCTTATTTACTATAGTGTTTGGATTCGATTGCATAGAGTTGTATACAATTTAAACCCTTTTCCCCAATAAATTATGCAGCTATGCTCCAGTTGAAACTGGAATTAAAGCAAGCAGTGTCAATGGATTATCATACTCTTGATGTTCCTATATGCAACCCATATATGGGGCCGTATGCTTTTGTTTTATTAATAAGGCAACTGTATTTAATAAATCCTTCGCTACCATCACGTAACTCCGAACTACTTCAAACTATCCAGCAGATATTGGCTGCATCGGCTATTTTTACTCATACTCTTGAGGAAAAATATCTGTACCTCCAGCAATATATTGGCATATCAAAGGAAGATGTTTTGCAATATGCGAGCGTTTCTTATGCTGTGTATATGGAGGCAAAATCAAAGCATGGTTGCGATAAGATTCGGGGCAGCTATCTGGCAGCACCGGTGAGAAATGGAAAGGGATGTATTGTCGCGATTGCTTTTATATTGCGATATGCTGGCAATGTGTGGGGTGCTGAAGATGCTGCCATTTTTCAGGCAGCATTGCGCTATCTCGAATATCGAGTACAAGACGATGATGAGCAGCGGGCACAAAATATCACCTGAATTGTCCAAGTTAAGCCATATCCCGATTAGTATGTCGACATATCCTTAACTTATAGATCAGGAAAAACATGCATTTTCCTCATTATCTGCGCGCGGTAGTGATGGGTTTTATATTGGTGCTGCCATCCCAATTAACATGGGCTGAAACACAGTGGTTGATGGTTGCTCAAGGTGAGTCTGTCAATGTCGGGCAAGCCCTATCCATGCAAATCATCAAGCCCAACAGTAATGAAGGGTGGCCGCAAGTTATACAGTTAAGTTTGACAGGGGCTGGTGTTAGCGATGAAGTCGAGTTAACGCTACAGGAAAGTAGTGATGAAAATCCATTAGGAAGGATATACATCGGAACGCCTCGACAAAGCTTTGCTGGCGTGGTGCGCGCGACATTGACGAGGCAATCTTCCAATACTATTTTACTATTAGCTAATACTGAAAATGCACCTGTAGAAACCGCTGCATTGCAAGCTGAAGAGCTGGATAAGACTGCAGCATCCTCTAATGTGGCACCGCAGGTTGTGATTGCTGCCCCAGGTGATGAACCTGCATTAAGCCCGGAAGAGCCGATTTATTTTGTCTTCGGCAATGGCGAGGAACATGGTGCAGATGCGCGCTTTCAGATTAGTTTTAAATATCGCCCATTTGAGCCTAAAGGATCTGTGGCGCAATATGCTCCATTCCTGAGTAATTTATATTTCAGTTACACCCAAACCACACTCTGGGATATTGGAGGGGATTCTAGCCCATTCCGAGATACCAGTTACAGGCCAGGATTGTTTTATCGCTGGGCAGGAAGCTCTCATGGCTTGTTTCCTGATAGTTGGCGTTTAGGTATTGAACATGAGTCAAACGGGCAGGGAGGAGTAGACTCTCGATCGCTTAATATTGCCTACCTGCGCCCAAGTTGGCATATGGAATTCGCCAATGGTCGTCGATTGACATTTTCTCCCAAAATTTATGCCTATCTCGACAAGGATGAAAACCCTGATATTCAGCATTATCGTGGATATGCAGATTGGCAGTTACGGTATGGGCGAGAAGATGGCTTGATGGTAACGGGGCTTTACCGGCAAGGTACCAAGGGTTACGCTTCAGGGCAGCTGGATATTTCATATCCTCTGAGTGATCGTATCCTGTCGCGTACAGGCACATTTGCCCATCTACAACTTTTCTCGGGCTATGGCGAAACGCTGCTTGATTATGATAAGGAAAGGGATACCCAGATTAGATTGGGGATTTCTGTGACGCGATAATGCTGATTTGGCGTAATTTTAGGCAATAAAAAACCCAGCTAATGCTGGGTTTTTTATTTACTGGCGTCCCCACGGGGATTCGAACCCCGGTTACCGCCGTGAAAGGGCGATGTCCTAGGCCTCTAGACGATGGGGACTTCATCGTCAGATATCCAGAATAATCCGAATATCTATTTTTGGTGGAGATAAGCGGGATCGAACCGCTGACCTCTTGCATGCCATGCAAGCGCTCTCCCAGCTGAGCTATACCCCCGAAAAAGAGCCGCTATATTAATGATCCAGATGTTGCCTGTCAACGCTTACAAGCCAATTAATACAAATAAAATGCTATTTTTTCTTAAACAGGCGTTTGATCGCTTTACGCCCAATTCGCTTCTTCATGCCAACCTTGAAATCATAAAGATGAAAAGGCAGTCGTTGACGCCACCCAAACGGTTGATTGAGCTCTTTTAAATACATACCAACCAGTTGATTACGGCTGTGCCAGGGGAGCTTTACGCATACACGCGTCAGGTCCGAAAGCCGTTTGGGCAAAGGTGTGCCATGGTTAAAGAAATGGGCGCGATTGGTATCGATCAGGGAGAATCCTAATTGCTCATTCTCGAGCTTTGTCACCAGAATATTGCCGCCAGAAAGATCACGAAAGAATACGCCCTTGGCATGCATGTTGAGCAGGTAGCGTGTCAGTTGCGGGTAGATTTGCTCAGCAGTCACTCCCAAATAGGCAGTCTCGCCATTGTTGAATGCTGCAAAAATATCCCTGATCGAGAAATCTGTCGGAACAAATTCACAGATATAGTAGTTCTGTAGCAAGGAGCGATCGCCATGCATTTCAAAGTAGGCAACGGGTGCCGCGGCGTCTACACCTCGACGTAACAGCTCGTTGGTACCGTTCCAGCTACGCTTGGCTTTGGATAACTTGAATTGATCAAACAGTTTTTTGTGAGCATGCATTTTGACCGGTTGCTTGACCACCAACTTGCGGCCAGGATCTCGTGGATCATCTATCGTCCAGATTGCATTGCGTGCCTTGCGCAAGATAGCATCCTTGGATGGCTTGGGCAGGCGCGATGGATGCAGGGTATGACTAAGCAAAGCAGCTTCTTCGTCATTGCTTGCGACTAGGATGCCACGCCATTCATGATCTTGATAAGCGTGATGGTGCTTTTCTTCACCATGACGCTGAATCGATAGGTTGGCGAATAGGCCTTTTTCTGTTTTCAAGGTGATGTTCCTTCCCGATGGCCAGGTGATATAGAGTGGCGATTCGCTTGCCAAACCAGGCCTTGCCAATGGCTCTTTTCCTTCGCGGCTAGTGTATTGGGCTTGTTGCAGGTCATTGAGTTGATAATGGTCTGCCAGTACCGCGCCTTTACCGTTGGTAGTCCAGACCGCATGCACCAAGGTGTTCTGGTCTTTGAAAGCATGTATTTCCAATCCATGGCTGCTGCGCAAAGCGCCTAGATAATGGCGGCCAGGAATCAGGCTGATAAAGGCTTGCATAGTGTAAAAGCTCGGCCTGGGCCTAAACTGCCTAATATCTCCCGTCACACTAGCATAGTGGGTGATACGTTCCAGTTCGGGGTAACTTTCGCTGCCATCATCAATCAGGCCTTCGCGGTAGCAGATCAGTGGACCCCAAAAAGCTTGGCTTAAGGCACCAGAGGCGGCGCAAAGGATCATGTAGCGTGCCAGGTAATCAGCTTGTTTTTGCTCGCCATCTGGCAATAGACGCAGAATGCGCGGCAATGTCCAGAAGGCGGATGGCGACATGACTTCTTTAACACCATAGTCTGCCGTGATTTTGTGCAACAACCGTGCCTTTTTGACTAGATTGAATTTCAGTGCAGTGGCTTGTCGATATTTCAGAATGCGATGATCAAAACGCTCAGGCTCCGTGGATCGCTCACTAAACAGGTTGTTAGTATGCACGTCAGGTAACTGACCACGCTCTTGTAGGATTTCCAATAGGCCAATGTTATATAGCGGTTCAAAATCACTGATGTTAGGCCCAGCCAACTTGATGCCATGCTGTTTTATCTCATGGTAGGCAATTTCCCAGGTTTTGAGGAAGCCCTGCGGGGTATAGCCGGCCCAGCGCTTGCGATTGATGGTCGAGCCAATTTCTATCATGTCAACGCGGTTGCCATACTGAGCTAGTACCTGCTGCAAAAAGTGATGCCATGTTTGTTGGGCGGCAGCATTTTCCATATTGATGGCCGCATCAAATGGCTGAACCACGTGCAACATGACGCTAAAGTCTTTCTCAAGGAGACGCTCCAGAAAACGAGCTGCATCATGTCCGATATCACTATAGGTGAAGTCGAGCCGTACTTGGCGTAGGCCGAGCTCATCCAGGCGTGCAATCACATAATCATCAACCTCCGGGTTGCCCGATGTTGCCACGCCTACACCCGCAAAGTTAACAGGAACATCATGTGCTGCCGGTGGCAAGTGGCTATCTGGTAGCATCATTTTACCCTTGAGGATATACGCCAATCCTTTGCGTATGATTTCCCAGGTCAGCATCGAAGGTTGACGCGATTGTGTCTTTGGGCCGCTGGGCTGAGCGTATTCCTGTGGGGATGTTGTTTTATGAATGATGTCCATCTAATTATTCTTGGTGAGGAGTTTCTTGAGGCAGGGCGTGGTAAAGGCGCTCACGGTACAACAACGAGGGGAGGAGCGAATTTGCCAATGCCCGTTCTGCAAACGCTTGGCTATCTTGTGTAGATTGTGGCGACAAGGTGAATTTCTTTTGCTTCAGATTCCATGTGCCGTGTGCTGGCTCTTTGCCAGGGCGCAATACAACCACTTGATTGCCTTCCATCCAGGCAAAGTTGTTCTCGAACTGCATCATGGCACGACCTGCTTGCTGGCCGTCACCAATACTAAGGTCACGCCCCGTCATGGGGTGCTGCGCCTTGATACCCATGAGCGAAAGAGCAGTCACTGGCAGGTCAATCTGGCTTGCCACGGTTTGTATTTTTCGCGGCTCAATATCTGCGCCAAGAATCAGCGCGGGGATATGAAAGTGGTTAATAGGCACCATATCGTGGCCATGCACGCGAATATCGTGATCGGCTACAACAATGAACAGGGTGTCTTGCCAGTAGGCACTTTTCTGTGCCTTGGCAAAAAATTGTCCCAGTGCATAGTCGGCATATTTGACCGCATTGTTGTCAGTTGCCTTGACCGGATCGTAAAGGTCTATACGGCCATCTGGGAATTCAAATGGCGCATGGTTGGATGAGGTGAATACCAAGGTAAAGAATGGCTGGCCGCTAGCGTGGCTGGCGCTAATCTCATCATGTGCCTTGTTAAGCAAATCCTCATCCGAAGCTCCCCAGCTACCAACAAACACAGGCTTAACGTAATCTTTTTGGTCCTGCACTCGCTGGAAACCATTGCCCATGAAGAACCCGACCATATTGTCGAAGTGAGACTCACCACCATAGATAAACTCGGTGCTATAGCCATATTGCTCAAGTAGGGAGGCTAGCGTAAAAAAGTGTTGCTGGGACAGGGATAGCTTGACGACGCTTTGCGCGGGTGTGGGCTGAAAGCCTGTTACAACAGCCTCAATGCCGCGTACTGAACGGGTGCCCGTTGCATATAGTTGCTCGAACCACCATCCTTGTTCCTTGAGTTTTTCCAAGTTGGGGGTGACCGGTACGCCACCCAAGGACTCTACAAATGTTGCCCCCAGGCTTTCCTCTAGAATGATGACGAGGTTGAGAGGGCGTTCACGTGTGCGTGAGGGCGTGAGTTGGGAAAGTGTTGGCAGGCCGGGATGATCTACAGGGGTAAAGCTGGTATCGAACCGTGCGCGGGTTTCTCGCACAATACGGTAGACGTCTTCATCAGGGAGGATGCCATACATTTCACTCGACTTATTTTCATGCTTGAGGCTGTATACCGCATGCACGAGTGACCATGATGAATTGAGGATGATGCTATTGACCATGGAGTCGGTAGTGCGTGAAAACATGGCTGGGTTAGCAGGGCGGTGGCTAATCGTGCCGCGTACAACCAAGGCTGCCACCAAGAAGATCAGGGGCCAACTTAGCCAGATGGTCCAGTTTTTCCAGCGTGGTTCCTGCTTCAGCCATGGAGCCATCAACCATCCCGATGTGACTGCTACTAGCAAAGTGCCGATGACACCTACAAATAGGTGGGCTCTGAAGCCACTCCACAACATGGAAAATACTTCGTTAGGGTATTTGAGATACTCTACAAAAAGTCGGTTAGGCCGGGCATCGTATTCAGCAATAAATCCGGGAGTTGCCAGCTCCAGCAACGTAATGATGCTGATGCAAAGGACTACCCAGAAAAATGTCAGCCCACGCCATGCGCGCCAGAATCTGCCGACAGCCAGTACAGGGGCCAGAAGTAAGGGCGGAAGACACATCAAGCCGATCTGGATACTATCAACGCGCAGGCCGTCGAGCATGATTTCCTGCCAACTGGAGACGGCAGAAATGCGGGGATATTGCCAGAGCAATAAACCTGCCCGGGAAAGGCTGAAAATAGCAAAACTCACCACGGTCATGACCAGCAAAGGTGCGTAAGGCCCCAAGCGACTTGCAAACCTCCAAAGCGAATTGCGGCTACGTCCTAATACACTGGCCATGATGAGTGTTCTTTCCTAAGCGGGATAAATGGTTAGCCGCGAATATTGGATTGTGGCGCAAAATCAGCCAGTTCTACGCGAGGCTGAGGCTGCCAGCCTGGCTTGCGGTGTTCGGCAACCACATTGGTGAAAATGCCGCCGCGCACATAAAATTTGGCAGTAAGGCGCATGAATTTTGGGTCAGTCGCAGAAACCAGGTCATCCAGAATGCGGTTGGTCACAGCCTCATGGAAGCAGCCTTCGTCACGGAAGGACCAGATATACATCTTGAGGCTTTTCAGCTCCACACAGCGTTGATCGGGAATGTAATCAAGATAAAGCACTGCAAAATCCGGTTGGCCGGTTTTCGGGCAGAGGCAGGTGAATTCTGGGATTTCCATATGAATATGGAAATCGCGTCCAGGGTTAGGGTTGTCGAAGGTTTCCAAAGCTTTGCTGGGTTGACTAGACATAAGGGCTACCGTATAAATCGGATTATCAAAAAAGTGCCATTATAGCCAAGACCTTCATCAATTGCGCCTGACTCATCTAAAGCTCGCTGGTTTTAAATCCTTCGTCGATCCCACTACATTGCACATCCATGGCCAGCGCGTAGGCGTGGTAGGGCCCAACGGTTGTGGCAAATCCAACGTCATGGAATCCATACGCTGGGTGCTCGGCGAGTCCAGCGCGAAGGAAATGCGCAGCGAATCCATGGCCGATGTCATCTTCAACGGCTCCGGCAACCGCAAGCTAGCTTCCCGTGCTAGCGTGGAGCTCATTTTTGATAACAGCCTGGGCGGCGCAGCAGGGGAGTGGTCGCAATACGCCGAAATCTCTGTCAAACGCGTGATCGAGCGCGAAAAAGGCTCCAGCTATTTCATCAACAATACGGCGGTACGTCGCCGCGATGTGGCCGACCTGTTCCTGGGCACAGGGTTGGGCGGTCGTGCCTATGCCATCATTGGCCAGAATACGATTTCCAGGATTGTTGAGGCTAGACCTGAGGAAATGCGCGTGTTCCTCGAAGAGGCTGCGGGTATCTCCAAGTATAAGGAGCGTCGCCGCGAGACCGAAAACCGCCTGCGAGACGCGCGCGACAATCTGGTGCGGGTAGAGGATATCCGCCAGGAAATGGATAAGCAGATCATGCGCCTAGAAGCGCAGGCCGCGGTCACCTTGCAATATCAGGGCCTGCAAAACAACCTGCAGATGGCGCAAGGGCAGTTATGGTTGTTGAAGAAACGCGATGCCGGCAACCAGTGGGAGAAATCACAAACCACAATGCAGCGGCTTAATGTTGAGCTTGAAGCGCAGATGGCAGCCCTAAGGCAAGCGGAGAGTGGTCTTGAAAGCTTTCGCCAGCAGCAGCATGCAGCTTCGGAGCAATTACAGCAAGCACAGGCAGCATATTACGAAGCCAACGCGGAAGTCTCCAACCAAGAGCAGCAGTTGCGCCACACACAGGAGGCAAGCTCGCGCCTGCAGGCGCAACTACAGCAGATAGCGTCTCAATCGCACAAGCTCGACCAGCAGCATGAGGAATTCAGCACCAAGCTGCAGGCACTGCAAGGCCAGCAGCAGGTAGCCAGCGCCGAGGAAGTCGAGGCAGGTGAGCAACTGCAGGCATTGAAGCAGAAGCTGCCGGAAATGGAGCGCGCCTTCCAGTCCGCGCTGCATATCCACTCTGCCGCTCAACGGGCATTGCATGAGGCGGAGCAGGCCATACGTCTGGAAGAGACCAACCTTAAGCATGCCGAGCGTAGCCTGGAGGATGCCAAGTTGCGTCTACAGCGCATGCAGCAGGACGCGAGCAACCTGAAGATGCCGGATGAGGCTAAGCTGCATGGGCTGGAAGCCGAATTCAAGCAGGCGGTTGGACAGCAAGCCGGGCTTGAACAAGACTTGCAGCAATTACGTGAGCAAGAGCAGCAACAGGCCGATCAGGTCAAGGCCTTGCGAGAACAACAACTGCAACATGAACGCCGTCTGACGCAGGCGGAAGCCGAGACTGCTTCCCTGCGCAAGATACAGGCCAGTCTGGGCAAGCAGGGGCAATTGGAGGGGTGGCTGCGCGCGCATGGCCTGCATGACAGTCAGCGTCTCTGGCAAAAGATTAAAATCACCCCAGGATGGGAAACCGCGGTCGAGGCGGTGCTTGGCGCCCGCCTCAATGCGATTGCCGGCCGGCCGGAGCAGGACATGGCACGTGTTGTGGCAGATCGTCCTCCCGCAGCGCTGGTACTTGTACTTCCAGGCAATCCAGCGTCGACTCCCGTCCATGCGCAACAATTAAGCACCATGGTGGAGGTGCAGGAGCCGGGATTGCAGAGTCTGCTGGCAAACTGGCTGGGAAACATTTGGGTCGCGCAAACGGCAGAAGAAGCAGGGAAGATGTGCTTGTCATTGGAAAACGGGCATAGTGTGGTCACTGCTGCAGGAGATATCTACGACCGTCACAGCATCAGCCTGCACGCACAGAACTCGGAATTGCACGGCGTGCTGGAACGCCAGCGCGAGCTGGATATGCTTGAGGCGAGCCTGCCGCAATTGCAGCAGGCGCTCCAGGATGCCAAGTATGCCTTGCAGCAGGCAGAACTCAAGCAGCAGGAATTTCGCCAGCAACAACAGCAATTGCAGCAACAATTACGCGGCACGACACAGGCGCAACACCAGCGTAGCTTGCAGATCCAGCAGCTCACCCAGGAAAGGCAGCATCTCGCCCAGCGCCGCCAGGGACTGGAGAAAGACATTGCCATCCTTGGCAAGCAACACGAAGAGTTGCAGCAGGGTCGTCAACAGCAGCAGCAAAAGCTCGGCAAGTTGCAGGCATCCCTCGGTCAATTGCAAGCCGAACGCCAGGAAACCCAAGCCAGGCGCCATGCTGCTGAAAACGAGCTGAATGCGGTACGGATCGCCTTGCAAAAAGCCGAGCGAGCGGCGCAGGAAAAAACCTTTAACCACAAGCTTCTGGCGACCAGCATAAGGGATAGCCAGAGCAGGTTGAACGCCATCCAGGAAGAGCAGCAAAACCTCGTCATCCGCCACCAGGAGGCGCAAGCATTGCTTGAGGATGCAGCAATGGAAAACCTCAAGACCAACCTGGAAGCCGCGATCATCCACAAGCAGCAGCAGGAGACTGCATTGGCTGCCGCACGCGATGCGTTGGCAGAGGCCGACAATGCATTGCAGCAGCAGGAGCGCAGCCGCATGCAATACGAACAGGGTCTGCATCCCTTGCGCGACAAGCTGGAGCAGTCGCGTCTTAATGAGCAGCAGACGCGCCTACACTTTGAGCAATGCCAGCAAAACCTGCAGGAATGCAGGCTGGAGGAAGGCACGCTGTTGCAGGGGCTGACGGTTAATACAAAAACCAGCGACCTGGAACGCAGGATTACGACATTAGGTGCGGAAATCGAGGTGCTCGGCCCGGTCAACCTCGCTGCTTTGCAGGAACTGGAAAGCGAGCGTGAGCGCAAGCAATACCTGGACAGTCAGTCAGCCGACCTGGAGCAGGCCATCTCCACGCTTGAGGACGCAATACGGCGTATAGACCGCGAAACGCGTAGCCGCCTGCAGCACACCTATGACGAGGCTAACCGTAACTTTGCGGAATTGTTCGCGGAGTTGTTTGGCGGAGGTCAGGCCAAACTGGAAATGCTGGGCGATGAAATCCTCGATACCGGCATGCAGGTGTTCGCCCAGCCGCCGGGCAAGAAGAACAGCACCATCCACCTGCTATCCGGCGGCGAGAAGGCGCTGACGGCGTTGGCGCTGGTGTTTGCCTTGTTCCGCCTCAACCCGGCTCCGTTCTGTCTGATGGATGAGGTCGATGCGCCATTGGACGACAGCAATACCGAGCGTTTTTGCGCCTTGGTGAAAAAAATGTCGGAGCGCACACAATTTTTATTTGTCAGCCATAATAAAATAACCATGGAAATGGCTCAGCAGCTCATCGGAGTCACCATGCAGGAATCCGGCGTCTCCCGTATTGTGGAGGTGGATATTGCGGCTGCATTGCAGATGCATGAAGCGGCATAAGGCAGGATTCGCCCTTGGCGCTTACGCATGGCGCATCGGCAACACTCTTGAATAAACCTGGATCATTTATCAGATCAAGAAGCTTGGAGTATTAAAATAATGACTGATCTACATTGGGCCTTACTGGGACTGGGCACATTAATTATTGGCGCTGTGCTGGCATTTAACTGGTGGCAGGAACGCAAGTTCAGGAGGGAAACCTTCAAACGCTTTGATGAGCCTCAATATGACGCACTGATGGAAGAGGCGCATGCCATCCGGCGTAATGAAGAGTTTCATATAGACCCGCATGCGGTGAGGGATGATGAAGATGATTTGCCCGAACATACCGAGCTCAAGCAACTTGATGAGGCCGAGAGTGAATATGATCCTGTAGCCGATCACTCCGCAGAAAATGAGACATCATTGACATCGGAAGATGTAAGTGAGCCAACAGTAGCAGCTGTCGATACTCCTGTAAGCGATATTGACCTTGAGCAAGATGCATGGGTTGAGGAAGAGCATATTGCGGCAACCACAGAACTACCTCCTTGGGAGGAGGATATAGAGGCTCATCAGAACGAGGAGCAATTGGATATAGAACCAGCACCGATGGCAGTCTCTCCCGCAATTGCTCAGCCAGTGCTTACCATCCCGCCTGAAGTAAACCCCGAGATTGATTTTGTCGGCGTACTATCTTTGCCCGCGTCAGCCAGTGGCCAAGCATTACGTCAGTTCCTGTTGTCGATTACCGATATTGATAAGCCTGTTTATGCCTACGGTCTAGGTGGTGATCAGCGCTGGCACTTGCTGACTAGGGAACAAGAGTCTGCCTATTTCACCGCAGCGATTTGTAGTCTGCAGCTTGCGGATCGTTCAGGTGCAGTCTCGACCGGCACTTTGTCACGCTTCCACCTCGCAGTCGAAGAGTTAGCTAAATCGTTGGACGCCTCTGTCGAATGGTTGAATACCGAGAACCCAGTGCAGCAAGCAACCGAGCTGGATCAGTTCTGCATCGAGGTGGATCAGATGGTCGGATTTCATCTCACACAGGGAGCTAGCGGTCCGTTCACAGGTACCAAGTTCCGTGGCCTGGCAGAGGCGGGAGGCTTGATCTTGGGTGAGGACGGGGTTTACCACTACATGGCTGAAGATGGGAATGGCAATCCGCAAGCACTGTTCTCTGTAGTTAACCATGATAACCAGCCTTTCAGTGTCGACATGCTGCGCACCTCAGTGATTCGTGGCCTAACCTTCCAGCTGGATATCCCCCGAGTACAGAATTACACCGAGGCGTATAACCATATGGTATTGCTGGCGCGGCAGATGGAGCATAGCTTGGGTGCCCACCTTGTGGACGATAAACAGCGCCAGTTGAGCGATGCGCAGATCGACAATATCCGTCATCAAATCAAGCTGATTCATGACAAGATGATTGCCCACGGCATTGTTCCTGGCCAGGCTTATGCCTTGCGCTTGTTCTCCTGAGTATGTCGGATATGCAAGCCGGCTTATTCCCGGAATCTACGCCAGCAGTCACAACCTCCAATGTGGCTGAGCAGGCCGCTGTCTTACGCGCAACCATCCAGCGCTATGACTATGAATATTATGTACTGGATGCACCTAGCGTCCCCGATAGCGAATATGACCGCGTATTCCGCGAGCTTAAGGCCCTGGAAGAAGCACATCCTGCACTGATCACGGCAGATTCACCGACGCAAAGAGTAGGTGGGGCTGCCATGAGCGGGCTATTGCCAGTCAGGCATCGCATTCCCATGCTGTCGATAGAAACAGAAACCGACATTACACCTCAAGGTGCACACAATTTCGATGCTCGTGTGCGTAAAAAGCTCGGATTGTTGCCGGAAGATGCAGCGATTGAATATGCCGCCGAATTAAAGTTTGACGGCCTGGCGCTCAGTTTGCGCTATGAGCATGGGCAGCTGGTACAAGCCGCAACGCGAGGTGACGGTGAGATGGGTGAAGATGTCACGCATAACATTCGTACCATACGCCAGATTCCGCTGCAGTTACATGGCGCTGCGCCCGAGGTGCTTGAGGTGAGGGGCGAGGTGTATATGAGCCGGCCTGATTTTGAGCGCTACAATGCCAGCCAGCGTGAGCAAGGCAAGGCTACTCTCGTGAATCCGCGTAATGGCGCGGCAGGCAGCATACGTCAGCTTGATCCACGACTTGCCGCGCAACGCCCTTTATCGTTTTTTGCCTATGGCCTTGGTGAAACCAAGGGCTGGGAGGTGCCTCCTACTCATGCCCAGATGCTAGACGCCCTGAAGGATGTTGGCTTCCCAGTATGCCAGGAGCGCACTGTGGGTGTGGGGCCAGAGTCTCTGGCAGCTTTTCATCAGGCAGTTGCAGCCAAGCGAGATCAATTGACTTACGACATTGATGGGGTGGTTTACAAAGTCAATCGTCTTGATTTGCAGCGCGAGCTTGGCTTTCGCTCGCGTGAACCAAATTGGGCTGTGGCGCATAAATTTCCTGCCCAGGAAGAAATGACGGTACTAGAGCAGATAGACGTACAGGTAGGGCGCACGGGGGCGATTACCCCAGTTGCGCGCCTCAAGCCTGTGTTTGTTGGTGGTGTAACGGTTACTAATGCCACTTTGCACAATCAGGATGAAATCGACCGCAAAGATGTTCGTATCGGTGATACTGTTGTGGTGCGGCGTGCCGGGGATGTTATCCCCGAGGTAGTTTCCGTGGTGACTGAGAGACGCCCGGCTAATGCCCGGCCTTACATCCTGCTGGACGCGATCGGGCATGTATGTCCAATCTGTGGCTCGCATGCTGTACGCCTGCCGGATGAAGCAGCTGTGCGCTGTACTGGTGGCTTGTTTTGCCCAGCACAGCGTAAACAGGCCATTCTTCATTTTGCTTCTCGCCGGGCCATGGATATTGAGGGTTTGGGTGAAAAACTGGTAGACCAGTTGGTGGATAGCCAGTTGGTAACAACGCTGGCGGATATCTATCGTCTTGATCTTGATACTCTTTCCGAGCTTGATCGCATGGCTGAAAAGTCCGCGCAAAACCTTCTGGATGCTTTAGAGCACAGTAAGCAAACCACGCTGAATAGATTTATCTATGCGCTAGGCATACGCAATGTAGGCGAGGCGACAGCCAAGGATTTGGCACGATATTTTGGCAAGCTGGAAACATTGCAAGCAGCGAGTGCAGAAGCGCTGCAACAAGTGCCGGATGTCGGCCCTGTGGTGGCTCGCTCTATAGCCGAGTTCTTTGCTGAGCCGCATAACCGCGAAGTCATCAGCAAGCTGGTCGAGGCTGGCATACTGTGGCCAGAAAGTGAAGGGCAACCGGCAAGCTCTGGTCAATTAGAGGGGAAGACTTTTGTGCTAACAGGCACACTTCCCACCATGTCACGCGATGATGCCAAGGAACGCATAGAAGCTGCCGGCGGCAAGGTTAGCGGCAGCGTCTCCAAGAAAACCAGCTATGTGGTTGCGGGCAGCGAAGCGGGGAGCAAGCTGACCAAGGCACAAGAGCTAGGTTTAACCATTCTGGATGAAGCAGGACTGCTTAGCCTGCTCGCTGAATGAGAGCTGGCCTGCTTCAGGCATTGATACAGCTGGCGCACCAGGCTGGCGAAGCTATTATGCAGGTCTATCATGGTGATTTTGCAGTCCAGCACAAAGCAGATCAATCACCCCTGACCGAGGCTGATCTGGCAGCGCATCGCATCATCCAGGAGGGGTTGCAACATCTAACACCCGACTTGCCATTGATATCAGAGGAGTGCGAGCTCGCCTCCTTCGCAGAGCGTCAGCGATGGCAGCAATACTGGCTGGTTGATCCCCTGGATGGCACCCGCGAGTTCGTCAAGCGCAATGGTGAATTTAGCGTCAATATTGCCCTGATAGATCAAGGTCGCCCCATTCTAGGGGTTGTGCATGCTCCTGCACTTGGTCTGGATTATTTTGCTGATGGTCTATCGGCCTTCAAGCAGCAAAGAGGCAATGCTGTCGAGCGGATTCATGCTCGCGAGTTATGTTTAGATAACATCACCGTCGCGGCTAGTCGTTCCCACCCAGGCAGAAAAATACAGGCCATGTTGCACAATATCTCAGTGCAACATGGTGAGCCGCATGTCATCAATATGGGAAGCTCGTTAAAAATATGCTTAGTGGCTGAAGGTAAGGCGGATATATATCCGCGGCTTGGTTTGACTTCAGAATGGGATACCGCTGCGGCACAATGCATCCTGGAAAGTGCTGGTGGCCTATTAGTGGATCGTCATGGGCTTCCTCTGCAATACAATCGTAAAGACACCATCCTTAACCCCGAGTTTTTTGCCCGCGGACGCACCGCTCATGACTGGAACCAATATCTGGAGTAACAATGCCGTTGTTTAGAGCTTTTATCATACTCATGTTGACAGGTAACGCTGCGAATGCGGCTAGCAATCCCGCTGAAGCCTGCCTCCAAGCGCTTAATGAAAACGATGCGACGACTGCCTTGGCCCAAGCAGAGCAAGGATTAGCACAAGAGCCTATGCAGCGAGATTTATTGCTATGCCAGGGCAGGGCGGCACTCAGTATGGGAAAGGCCAATGAAGCGCTTAATAGCTTTAGTAAAGCCGAACCTGGAGCTGCGACAGCGAATGACAGGTTGTTAGTTCATTTGTTCAAAGGCAACGCTTATAAAGCGCTAGGCGAATATGCAGAAGCACAAGCGAGTTATCAAGCAGCACTGTTATTGGCACAGCAGGAAAAAAATCATAAATTTCAGGTGATTGCGAGCTTGCTATCAGGAGAAGCTTTGGTGCAACAGTCCTTGCTATTAGAAGCACAAGGTTATTATGAGAGTGCACTGAAGCTGGCAGGCAACAATAACGAGCGTGCTGATGTCAATGAGCACTTGGCTCAGCTCAAAGCCAAGCAAGGTCGTTATGACGATGCGATCGCATATCAAGTCAAGGCATTAGTAATGCAGGCAAGTGATGGGGACTTTGATAGCTATGCCAATGCTGGTTTGGAGCTTGGCTTCTTGTATATCGGCGCAAAAGACTTTAGTAGCGCCGAGAAAAACCTGAATAAAATCATAGCAAAAGCCAAGGATGCCGGAGATGGCTACTGGGTTGCCAAAGGATACTACTATCTCGGACTCAACTTTATTGCCGCTAACCAGGCCATGAAAGCTAAGGAAGTGCTAGCCCAAGCGTTGGAGATTGGTGAAGCGATTGGTGCAGAAAAGCTAACGGCAGAAGTGAACTTACAATTGCAGAATCTATCACAACCTTAATCCCCCTGGTGGGCTGTTGCTCGTCAGCTAACTGATTGAAAGGTTAGGATATGTTGATAGGTAAGCCTGTAGATGTAGCTAGCACCGAGATTACCCCCGAGCCCTTGTTCAAGCGGCGAAGAGCCTTGCTCAAGGCCGTTGGGTTGGGTGGGGTGATAGGCTTGAGTGGGTGGAGCCGCGAAGGCTGGACGACAGAATCTTTACACAAGCCTGCCATCCACAACATCCAGAAAACCCTGTATGGCCAGGATGAAAAACTGACCTCTTACCGGGATATCACCAGCTATAACAATTTTTACGAATTCGGTACCAGCAAGGAGCAACCCTCACGTAACACTGGTCAATTCAAGACATCACCTTGGACAATTGCGGTTGAGGGTGAGGTACTCAAGCCACGCCAGTTAGGTATAGAGGACCTATTGAAACTTGCTCCGCTGGAGGAGCGAATTTATCGCATGCGCTGCGTGGAGGGCTGGTCTATGGTGATTCCTTGGGTAGGCATTCCACTTGCTAAACTGATCAAGCTGGTACAGCCTACTGCAAACGCCAAATTTATCGAATTTGTCTCTGTCGCGGACGAAGCGACCATGCCGGGTGTTCGCGTGCCTATCCTTGATTGGCCTTATCTTGAGGCGTTGCGCCTGGATGAGGGCATGCAGGAGCTGACGTTACTTGCGGTCGGGCTCTATGGTGAGCTCCTGCCTGCACAGAATGGCGCTCCAGTGCGCTTGGTTGTGCCATGGAAATATGGATTCAAGAGTGGAAAATCTATTGTGCGTATCCGCTTCGTGGAAAAAATGCCACAAACCACTTGGATGCGTGCGGGCCCCAAGGAGTATGGATTCTATGCCAACGTTAATCCCAATGTTGATCATCCTCGCTGGTCGCAAGCCACTGAGCGGCGTATCGGCAGCAGCCTTTTCACTCGACGCATTCCCACCCAGATGTTTAATGGCTATGCCGATCAGGTGTCACATCTCTATACTGGGATGGATCTGCGCAAGCATTTCTAGATATGTCTTCGCAAAAGTCCTTGTTACTTTGGGGTAAGCGTGGATTGTTCTGCTTGGCATTGGTGCCACTCGTCAGGCTATTCTGGCTGGGGAGTGTGGATGGGCTGGGAGCAAATCCGGTAGAATTTATTGAGCACTCCACAGGAACATGGTCCCTTGTGATGTTGCTAGGTAGTTTGGCGATCACGCCTTTGTGCTGGTTATCAGGCAGGAAGTGGCTAGTGTCCTTTCGTCGTATGCTGGGGCTGTTCATGTTTTTTTACGCCTGCCTACATTTCATTTCCTATATCTGGCTGGATCATTGGTTTGACTGGGGGGGAATCGCCCGCGATATCGCTAAGCATCCTTACGTTCTGGTTGGCTTCCTGGCTTTTATATTGAGCATTCCGCTTGCTGCAACATCAAGCGATGCCATGATGCGCACGTTGGGAAAGCGCTGGAAAAAACTTCATCAGCTCACTTACCTGATTGCCATTCTGGTCGTTCTGCATTATTTCTGGTTAGTAAAGCAAGACCTATCACAGCCGTTGCTATATGCCATGATCGTTTTTGCTCTATTGTCTGTGCGGCTTTGTAAAAGCTTTTTGGTGAGATATTAATTCAATAAAACCAATTAGTTAAAAATTAATATTCATCAAGTAATTTAATTCTTTATGGGTTATTTGTTTGCGAACAATCTGCATTTACGAGAAAATGCCTCTCCAATCCTGATACGCTGGGCTTATTGCCCCGGCCCAAAAGACCTGATAAATCAAGGTCATCAATAAATATATAAGGAGTGTGTATATGCAGCAGCAGATTGATATTTTTCTCACATCCCTCAATGAGTTCTGGACCCAAGTCGCTAACTTTTTTCCTAAATTGCTAGCCGTGATTGTTATCCTGGGATTTGGTTGGATCTGTGCCAAGGTGGCATGCCTAGGTGTTAAGCGCATACTGGAGCTGGCTCAATTTGATAAGTTTGCTGATCGTTCTGGCCTTGAAGCATTTCTCAAGCACGGTGATTTTGATCTGACATTGAGTGGCGTAATCAGCCAAGTGATCTATTGGTTGGTGATTCTGCTGTTTGTCATCACTGGTGCCAATACATTAGGACTCAACGAAGTTGCTCACATGCTCAACAACTTAGCCAATTATCTGCCTAAGATTATTGTTGCTATCCTAGTGTTGATTTTTGGTACCTTGCTAGCACGCTTCGTGAATCGCTTGGTATTCGCGTGGCTACACGGCATGAAGTATGACGGTGCGCTCAAAATCAGCACGACCGTAGAGTATGGTATCCAGATTTTTGCCTTGTTTGTTGCCCTGGAACAATTGGATATTGGCACACAGTTATTAACTGCATTATTTGTGATCGTCTTTGGCGCTATCTTTCTGGCGCTGGCCATTGCTTTTGGCCTGGGAGGCAAGGAGAGGGCGGCCCGCCTGATTGAGGAAATGCAATCCAAGCGCAAATAAGGTGTAGTTTCTTCAAACTCTATCAGAGCCGCTATGCGGCTCTGAGCGTTTCTATCTGTAGGAATGTGCCTACATCATAATCAGCTATTGCTTATCTTCCCTAGTGTGTCGTTGTTTTAGCATGCAGTTGCAATCAGTCACATACTATTTGGGAGAGTGAAATGGCACTTGGTACAGTTAAGTGGTTTAACGATGCAAAAGGGTTTGGATTTATTTCACCCGACGAAGGAGGCGACGATTTATTTGCCCACTTTTCGGAAATTCAGAGCAGTGGGTATAAAAGTCTCAAGGAAAATGACAGGGTGCAGTTTGAAATCGCACAGACAGCTAAAGGCAAGCAGGCCTCCAATATTCAAAAAGCTTAATCATTGATGTTGAAAAGGGTTGATCGTCTCAACCCTTTTGTTTTATCCATGCCTCGGCTTGGACTTAGTCCCAATTAAATCTCACCCGATCCCCTCCCGATGATTTCCCTGCTTTTCCCGATATTATGTTTTATAACCTATGCTAGAATCTCTAGTTAATATTCATGTCCAATTCTTAACCAGCGATGGGTAAGATGGCGGCGAATGCTGGTGTAAAACCACCATTGTGGTTTTGCAAATTTTTTATTTTCAATCACTTGGCTGGATTAACTCTCGCACCAGATGTGTAGAGCGTCAGCTCAAAAACTCGATTTAAGGAACACAGCAATGCAAGCAACCGTTGAGACCATCAGCAATCTTGAGCGCAGGATGACGGTTTCCGTACCAGTACAGCCTCTGGAATCTGAAGTCAATGAGCGTATCAATCGCTTGGCACGTACTGCCAAGCTGCCTGGCTTCCGTCCGGGTAAAGTGCCGTTGAATATGGTGCGCCAACAATATGGTGCGCAAGTCCGTAACGAAGTGCTTTCTGATGCTGTGGAGCGTAGCTTCAATGACGCCGTTGAGCAAAATAAGCTGCGTGTTGCTGGTTATCCCAACATTGAGCACAAGCCTTATGCTGAAACAGATCAACAGATTGAGTACACAGCGACTTTTGAAGTGTTCCCTGAAGTGAAGGTAGGCGATCTGTCAAAGATCAAGATTGAGCGTCCTGCACTTGAGGTAGGCGAAGCTGAAGTCAAGAAAACAATTGATGTACTGTTGCGCCAACGTGCAACATTCGAGCCAGTTAAGCGTGCTTCCAAGAAGGGTGACAAGATCAACATCAGCTTGATCGCTTCGATTGATGGCCAAGAAGTTGAGCGTACTGATGAGCAAGGCCTTGACTTGGTCATTGGTGAAGGTGGGCGTTTCCCTGCTTTTGAAAGCGAGCTTTCCGGTAACAAGCCGGCTAGCAACAAAGTGTTTGAGATTGCTTACCCAGAAGATCACAAGCCAGAGCAGCTGGCTGGAAAAACCGTCAGCTACGATGTGACATTCAATACGGTAGAGCAAGCTAAGCTACCTGAGTTTGATGCAGATTTTGCTCGTAGCCTAGGTGTGGAAGATGGCGATGTAGAAAAAATGCGCGAGGAAATCACTGCCAGCTTGAAGCAAGAAGTGGAAAAGCGTGTTCGTGCCAAACTCAAGGAACAAGCCTTCCAAGCATTGTTAGATGGTACTAGTCTGGAAGTCCCTAAGGCATTTATTAATGCAGAAATTGGCCGCTTGATGCAAAGTACACAAAACAACCTCAAGCAACGTGGAGTTGATTTGGCAAACGTCAACCTTGAGCCTGCATTGTTTGAAGAGCAGGCCAAGCGTAACGCTAGTCTGCGCCTTGTGCTTTCTGAGCTTGTCAATAGTGAAAATCTGCAAGCCAACGCTGATCAGATTCGCGCCATGGTAGATGTATTTGCGCAAAGCTTTGAAAGACCAGATGACGTGGTGGCTTGGTACTATGCAGACACCAAGCGCCTGGATGAGCCAGCTGCTCTGGCAACTGAGGACAATGTCGTGGAATGGGTATTGAAGTCTGCAAAAGTCACCGACAAGAAAGTCAAGTTTGACGACCTGATGGGAAATAGCTAATGATTCATCACCCTTCGACCGCACAAAGTCAATTTGAGGCACAAGGCCTGGGGTATATCCCTATGGTCATTGAACAAAGTGGCCGTGGCGAGCGCTCTTACGATATTTATTCACGCCTGCTCAAGGAACGTATTATTTTCCTCGTTGGGCCGGTCAATGATGCAACGGCTAACCTAGTCGTCGCCCAATTGTTGTTCCTTGAAGCGGAAAATCCTGACAAGGATATCTATTTCTATATCAACTCTCCTGGTGGTTCTGTGACTGCGGGTATGGGCATCTACGACACCATGCAATTCATCAAGCCCGATGTCAGCACCTTGTGCGTAGGTCAGGCTGCAAGCATGGGGGCATTGCTACTCACGGCAGGTGCCAAGGGCAAGCGCTTCTGCCTGCCTAACTCTCGTGTCATGATTCACCAACCATTGGGTGGCTTCCAAGGTCAGGCTTCTGACATTGAGATTCATGCAAAGGAAATCCTTTTCTTGCGTGAAAAACTCAATGGCATTTTGGCGCACCATACCGGTCAGCCAATTGAGAAAATTGCGCAGGACACCGATCGTGATAACTTCATGAGTGCAGAGCAATCTGTGGCGTATGGCTTGGTGGACAAGTTGATTGCCAGCCGTGCGGATGCTGCATAAGCATAAGATAGTAGACAAAACTTTAGTTTATTTAGGATAGTTTGATGACGACAAAAGCCGAGAGCGAAAAATTACTCTATTGCTCGTTTTGCGGCAAAAGCCAGCATGAAGTACGTAAACTGATTGCTGGCCCGTCCGTATTCATCTGCGATGAGTGCGTTGACTTGTGCAACGATATCATCCGAGAAGAAATTCAGGATGAAGATGGCCTCAAGCCTAAGAGTGGGAAATTGCCAACTCCTAAGGAGATTTGCGCCATCCTTGATCAGTATGTGATTGGGCAAACACAAGCCAAGAAGAATTTGGCTGTAGCAGTTTACAATCATTACAAGCGCCTGGAACAAGGCGGCCAGAAAGATGATGTTGAAATTGCCAAGAGCAATATCCTGGTGATCGGACCGACTGGCTCAGGCAAGACCTTGTTGGCGCAGACCCTTGCACGCCTGCTGGATGTGCCTTTTGTCATGGCTGATGCAACAACGCTGACTGAGGCTGGATATGTTGGCGAGGATGTCGAGAACATCATGCAAAAGTTGCTGCAAAAGTGCGACTACGATGTTGAAAAGGCACAGCGCGGGATTGTCTATATTGATGAAATTGACAAAATTTCACGTAAATCTGACAACCCTTCCATTACTCGGGATGTATCAGGGGAGGGCGTGCAGCAAGCCTTGCTCAAGTTGATTGAAGGCACAGTAGCTTCCGTGCCTCCTCAAGGTGGTCGCAAGCATCCCAATCAGGAGTTTGTGCAACTGGATACCACCAATATCCTCTTTATTTGCGGTGGCGCTTTTGACGGCCTGGACAAGGTCATCCGTCGTCGTTCCGAGAAGGGTGGTATTGGCTTCGGCGCTGAAGTGAAGAGCAAGGAAGATGCACGTGCTATTGGTGAGGTACTGCGCGATGTTGAGCCTGAGGATCTGATCAAGTTTGGCCTTATCCCTGAGTTTGTTGGCCGATTGCCAGCAGTGGCAACACTTGAGTCTCTGGATGAAGCCGCCTTGGTGACAATTCTTGTTGAGCCAAAGAATGCGCTAACTAAGCAATATACCAAGCTCTTCAAGATGGAGGGCGTTGATCTTGAGTTCAGAGAAGCGGCTCTTCACCTGATTGCGAAAAAGGCCTTAGAACGCAAGACTGGTGCTCGTGGCTTACGTTCCATCATGGAGCACTCTTTGCTGGAGATCATGTATGACTTGCCTTCCATACCAAACCTGCGCAAGGTTGTTGTGGATGAAGGAGTGATCAAAGGTGATACGCCTCCTATTCTCATCTATGCTGATGAACCTAAACTTGAGACTGCAAGTTAAGACTTGACGTACTCAATCAAATTAAAAGGCTGCTTTGCAGCCTTTTTTATGTGAAAATCTAAGCGCTGCCACTTGAAGTGGCAGCGCTTGTCCCCATTGATGTATAAAGCGTTCGGCATGTTGCCCAGCTGCTGACAACATTGAAAGTTTCTCCATGACAGAACAAACATTACCGGCTTTCTCCCCAGAATCTGGCTTATTGCCCTTGTTGCCCTTGCGCGACGTAGTGGTATACCCACATCTTGTCATCCCATTGTTTGTTGGCCGCGAAAAATCCGTCAAGGCGCTCGAACTTGCCTCAGAGCAGGATAAGCAAATCCTGTTAGTGGCTCAAAAATCTCCCAACAAGGATGAGCCTGATGCGGAAGACCTCTATGATGTTGGTACCGTAGCAACAGTATTGCAAATGCTCAAGCTTCCTGATGGCACTGTCAAAGTGCTGGTTGAAGGCTTGCATAGAGTGAAAGTGCTGGAGTTTGTTGAAACTCAGGAGTGCTTTGCCGCAAAAACAGAAATGATAGAAAGTCCGGCAGGCGATGATAGCCAGACTCAAGCCTTGATGCGTACTGTATTCACGCAGTTCGATCAATACGTCAAGCTGAACAAGAAAATTCCACCTGAGATCCTGACATCACTAGCCACTATTGATGATGCTGGTCGCCTCGCTGATACCATCACGGCGCATTTGACATTGAAGTTGGAAGAAAAGCAAAGAATTCTGGAAATGTTCAGCGTATCTGAACGCCTCGAGCACTTGCTGAGTTTATTGGAATCAGAAATTGATATCCTGCAGGTGGAGAAGCGTATCCGTGGCCGTGTAAAGCGCCAAATGGAAAAGAGTCAGCGCGAGTATTACCTAAATGAGCAGGTTAAGGCTATCCAGAAAGAACTCGGTGAGCAGGATGAAAATGCTGATATTGATGAGTTGGAAAAGCGTATTGCCGATGCTCGCATGCCTAAGGATGCATTGACCAAGGCCAATGCCGAACTCAAGAAGCTCAAGATGATGTCTCCGATGTCTGCCGAGGCGACTGTAGTGCGAAACTACATCGAAACCTTGGTTGGCTTACCTTGGAAGAAGAAAACCAAGATTAGTCGTGACCTTGGTATCGCAGAAGATATTTTGGATGCCGATCATTACGGTTTGGAAAAAGTGAAGGAACGTATTGTTGAGTATCTCGCGGTGCAACAGCGTGTAGATAAACTCAAAGCACCTATCTTGTGCTTGGTCGGGCCACCTGGTGTGGGTAAGACTTCATTGGGCCAAAGTATTGCCAAGGCTGTAAACCGCAAATTCGTACGGGTAGCCTTGGGTGGTGTGCGCGATGAGTCTGAAATTCGTGGTCATCGCCGTACTTATATTGGTTCCATGCCGGGAAAAATTCTTCAAAGCATGAATAAGGTGGGTGTTAAAAACCCATTATTCCTGCTCGATGAAGTTGACAAGATGGGGCAGGATTTCCGCGGCGACCCTTCTTCGGCGCTGTTGGAAGTGCTGGATCCTGAACAAAACCATACCTTCGTCGATCATTATGTCGAGGTAGAGTACGATCTTTCTGATGTCATGTTTGTAGCAACAGCAAACTCCTTGAATATTCCTGGCCCATTATTGGATCGTATGGAAGTCATTCGTGTGGCGGGCTATACAGAGGATGAAAAGGTCAATATCGCCATGCGTTATTTGTTGCCCAAGCAACTTAAGACACATGGTTTGAAGGAAACCGAGATTAGTGTTTCTGAAGCTACTATCCGGGATGTCGTCAGGTTCTATACTCGCGAAGCTGGTGTACGTAGCCTTGATCGTGAAATATCCAAGATATGCCGCAAGGTGGTTAAGGAAATCCTGACATCCAAGCCTAAAGCTGGGGCTGCTCCGCGCAAGGTAACCGTAACACCTAAAAATCTGGAAAAGTATCTTGGGGTTCAGCGCTTTGACTATGGCGTCGCAGCTAAGGAAAACCAGGTTGGTCAGGTGACAGGCTTGGCATGGACTGAAGTAGGTGGTGAACTGTTGACGATTGAGTCCGTTCTATTGCCAGGGAAGGGCAAGGTGATTACCACCGGCAAGCTAGGCGAGGTAATGCAGGAGTCCATCCAGGCGGCAATGAGTGTGGTGCGTAGCCGAGCCAAGCGCTTGGGCTTCTCCGAGGATTTTTACGAGAAGAATGACATCCACATTCACTTGCCTGAGGGTGCTACGCCGAAAGATGGTCCTAGTGCTGGCATCGCCATTTCAACAGCATTGGTATCTGTCTTAAGTAACATCCCCGTTCGTTCTGATGTAGCAATGACTGGTGAAATTACCTTGCGTGGTGAAGTGCTGCCGATTGGGGGCTTGAAAGAGAAATTACTTGCTGCCCACCGTGGCGGCATTAAAACAGTCTTGATCCCTGAGCAAAATGTGAAAGACTTGAGTGACATTCCTGCCAATATCAAGAATCATCTTGATATTCACCCAGTGAAATGGATTGATGAAGTATTGCAACTAGCACTGGAGAGGGTGCCAGAGTCAACTGATGCTGATGATACTGTGGCGGAAGTCAAACCGAAAGGTAAAAGCACTAAACCGTCTCCTGTGACTAAACATTAAGCAATGTCAATGTAATAAGCGAGGGAAAGGCTTGACATAGCCTTTTTCCGCTTGATATAAAGCAGGGCACAGGGTCTTTTCGCACCTGTTCTTAAACAATGTCGAAAGGGGATTTACATGGCAAACAAGTCTGAACTGATTGAGCAAATCGCTAAATCTGCTGGTCTATCCAAAGCTGCTGCTGGTCGTGCTTTAGATGCAACAACTGCTGCAATTACCAAATCATTGAAAAAAGGGGAGCTTGTCACCCTGATCGGTTTTGGTACCTTTTATGTTGGTAAACGTGCTGCACGCAATGGTCGTAATCCCCGTACTGGTGCCACAATTAAGATCAAGGCTGCCAATTCTCCTAAATTTAGGGCTGGCAAAGCGCTGAAAGATGCTGTAAACTAGCGGTCTTCGTTGGTTGAAGCGGGTGCTTAGCTCAGTTGGTAGAGCGTCGCCCTTACAAGGCGAATGTCGGCGGTTCGACCCCGTCAGCACCCACCATCAATCATCGTAAAAGTCGTTGAGTTTTGGAGAAAGCAACGCAAAGTCAAGGAGCGGTAGTTCAGTTGGTTAGAATACCGGCCTGTCACGCCGGGGGTCGCGGGTTCGAGCCCCGTCCGCTCCGCCAAGAAAAAAGCGAACCAGTCGGTTCGCTTTTTTTATTCCCTCTCACTTCCCCATACACTTCATATTTCACCTCAACACGTCACTATTGCCTCAGGCATGTCTTGCTTACTGCATGTGTGGTATATTTAAGAGTTGGGTTTACAAGTCAGTCTTGGTTGGCTGATCATTTCAAAGATTGAAAATAAAGAAGGCACATTGTTATGTTGGAAGCAATTCGTGATCGATCCAAAGGATGGTTAGCCAAAGCCATTCTGGCAGCCATTACTATCCCATTTGCGCTTGTCGGCGTTGATAGTTATTTGCGCGATGCCGGCTCAAATGTTGCGGTGGCCAAAGTAGGGAAGGACTCTATTACCGTACAAGAGTACAGCAATGCCTTGCAGAACCTTCGCAATCGTCTTCAAAGTGAAGGGAAGGTTGACCAGGCGGTGATTGACGGTCCTGAATTGAAACAGGCCGTGATTGATCATTTGGTCGAAGGGAAATTATTGGCAGCTGAAGTTAAGCGCGCAAATTTCATTGTCAGTGATGAGCAACTTTCCAATTACATTACGCGAGAAGAATCTTTCCATCAGGACGGTAAGTTTTCACAAGAGTTATACGATCAATTCTTGGCAGATCGCCGTCGCACTCCGTCCCAATTTGAAAATGAAGTACGTGGTGATCTACTGACAATGCAAGCACGTGAAGGACTATCTGCATTAGCTTTTGTGCCGAATGGTGTTGCTAACAATGCCATCAAAATTGAACATCAGTCACGCGAGGTAAGCGTTGCTGAGTTCAAGACAGCGGACTATATTTCCCAGGTCAAGGTTACTGACGATGAAGTGAAGGCTTATTACAAAGAGCACCAAGAGAAATTCAAGGTGCCTGAACAAGTTAAGCTTGAGTTCGTGCTACTTTCAGCCAATGCGTTAATTGCTAGTCAGCAAGTGACTGATCAGGAAGCACGAGATTATTACGCTCAGAATGCCGCCCAGTTCCAAGGTGATGAGCAGCGTCGTGCCAGCCATATTTTAATCAGCTTTGGAGTCAGCCCATCGCCAGATGCAAAACAAAAAGCCAAGCAAAAAGCCCAGGAAGTTTTGGCATTGGTGAAAAAAAATCCCGAGCAATTTGAACAGTTGGCACATCAATACTCGCAAGACCCAGGTTCAAAAGACAAAGGGGGAGATTTAGGCTTGTTTGGTCCTGGTGCCATGGTGAAGCCTTTTGAGGATGCAGTATTCTCAATGAAGCCTGGCACGATCAGCGACTTAGTAGAAACTGATTTTGGTTACCACATCATTAAACTGACCGAAATACACGGTAATGCTCAATCTTTTGAAAGCACTCAAGGTCAAATTCGTGCTGAGCTGATGTATCAAAAAGCTTTGGCCAAATTTTCTGAGCAAGCAGAGAACTTCAGTAACATGGTGTATGAACAGGCTGACAGCTTAGAGCCTGTTGCCAAGGAATTTGGTTTGCAGGTTCAAAACAGTGGGTGGTTAAGCCGAGCTGATGGTGCAAAATTCTTTAAAAATGATAAGTTGATGGATGCTGTTTTCAGTGACGAAGTATTGAAAGAAAAGCGCAATACTGAAGCGGTGGAGGTTTCGCCAAATAATCTGATATCTGCTAGGGTTGCAGAATATAAACCCGCAGCGGCACGTTCTTTTGAAGAGGTGAAGACTGGCATAGAGGACTTCTTAAAGCAAGAAAAAGCCTCCAAGCTAGCAAAGGAAAAGGGTGAAACAGCTCTTGCCGATTTACGTGCTGGCAAAACTCCATCATTAAGCTGGACAGAGGCTGTCACTGTTGATCGCCGTAATCCACAAAGCTTAACTGACTTATCTGTATCAACTGCATTTAAGGCAGATGCCTCAAAGCTACCAGCTTATAACGGTGTTTCTGATCGCAATGGATATCTATTAACTAAAGTTACTGCCGTGAAATTTGCAGTCGAAAGCGACGAAGAGCAACGTGCTGCAAAAACACAATTACAAACTGCACTGGCGGCAGAATACAGGCATGCATACATTAATTCACTTAAACAAAAAAGCAAAATCACAGTGAATAATCAATTGCTTAAATCAGATCAGGCAAATCCTTAACTTTTGGACTTTATCTAAATCTAATAAAAAAGGCTCTTTTAGAGCCTTTTTTATTTTACAAATACTTCACATCAGGCTGCACACCTTCTGCCGGCAGCGCAACCTGAAGAACTCCACGATCATGCAGATGATTAGAAGAGGGCAGATCCCGCAGGCGGTATACAGTCCGCAGACCAAGCATTATCACTTGCCGCGAGATCTACGGATCCACCTGAATTGAATATAAGGCCCCTTTCGGGGCTTTTGCATTATTACTTATTTGTATTTATCCTCTGGCTAGGGAGGGATAAATGGAAACGAAAGATATATATTCTTTAATACTTACAGGGGTTGGCTTAGTATTTTCTTTGTTGGCTTATAAGCGTTCAAATTATGCTTTGGAAGAAACTAGGCGGCAGAATGCAATAGCTATCCATGAAAAGCGTTATGACCTTTATAAAGAAATGAAACAAACAGTTACAGATGTAGCTCTGGCAAAAAGCTTTAGTGAGGCAGATGACGCAATCACTACTTTTTTTTATCAGTGTCAGTTAGCAGACATCTATTTTACGGATGAGATTGTTGAGAGATTGGATCAGTTATCCAAACTCTTGATGGGATTTGTTAGTTGCTACTCTGAATATGAGGATCTGGAAAAAACTGATGCTGAATATGCTCAGAAGAGGAAATTCTTTTTGGATTCAAGACGAATAATTTTTAGAGTTTCGGAGCCTTTATTCATAGATCTAAAAGATAGCTTAAGAATTTTCCCTCGCTCTGAAAGCTTATCCAAAAAACTTATAGTGCGGATAAAGCGATTATTTAGATGATGCTGGGGTATGGGGGCTGCCTTAAGCCCCCATGTAGACCGACGTCCTTGCGTTTCCAACGCGTCCTATAGACAAACATCGTCTCATGCCTGCCAATCTGGCAGCTAACCGCAAACAAGCCAAGATTCGCCCGTTTCATGACGCATTTAAAAAGGTGTCTTAAGGGTAAGGTATCGGCAACAACAACAAAATCGCTCCTAGAAATGAGTTACACGCCAAAAAAGACGCACCATGTAGATGTTCCAGATTGGGCAACAAAGTTAAGACACTAGATATGTGTTTAAGGAAAAGCTGCGTTTGGTGGAAATGGGATATGAAGTGGAACTAGTAAATGCGATATATAGGTATTACTGCGAATTGAGCATCGTTAGCAGCCGGCGTCTGCAAGAGGTGATCGATAATCCCAATCCCCAGATGAGGTTCAATTTTAATAGCCAGGACGATAATCTCATTACCTGATTATTTAACATAACACACAGGTAACGCTATGATTTTGAACGACTTTTTCGCCAGTGCCATGGGCGTGCGCGTTCTCTGAGAAAGTTGTGAAGCTGCCCGATAGACCTACCAGAATAATCCACAGGGCCGCAGTCGAAAAAAAACGCTTAAAATACAACCTCTTACTTTCGTTTTTCTCTTTTTCCGCATGAAAAGCCGCAAGCACTTCCGCTTGTGACTTGTTAAGAATTTCAGCCAATTTAAAACAGGTGTACACGTCTGGCACCCGTTCTCCCTTGCGATAGAACCTAAGCTCCCTCCCTGTAATCCCGATTTCATCCGCAAGATCGTCCCAAGTCTTTGCTTTCTTGGCTATTTTTGCTTCTTCAAATAGGTCGGCAGTGCTCATTTTAGGTGCTCCTTTTGTTTGTTGCATTTTACGCCATTTTTTCCTTGACAAGAGGACAAATTGTCCTTCATGATTCGCATAGGACAAATCGTCCTCTTTTAGTTCAATAAAGGAACCGAGAAATGATCAAGATTGAAATTAAGGACCAGACCGTAGAGACTCGGAGCGGTAACAGAAATGGTCGTGATTGGACTATGCGTAGTCAAACCGCATGGGCTCATACACATAGCCGCAATGGTAATCTTAATGCTTACCCCGAGCGCATCACCATCACCCTAGAAGATGGACAAGCCCCTTACCCCGTAGGCAATTATCAAATTTCCCCTGCTAGCCTTTATGTCGGTGACTTTGGTCGCCTGTCATTAGGGCGCTTAGTCCTGCTACCTCTCCAAGCCAAAGTGTCAGCGGCGGCTTAAATGTCTTTCGCGTTCTGCGACTGGCTTAGCTGCTATCAAGACCACGCAGGGGGCGGCTTACCCGTCATCAATAACGGGTGTGTCGCCCAATTCGAGGCCGATGCAGTTAAGAAATTCATCGACCCGGAAACGGGCGAGTATCGGATGATTTTTGATGCCTCACAGATCGAGTGGACAACGCAAAAACACTTCGACTACGAAGGCAGTTATGGCACCAAAATAAGGGTGAAATGTGATGGAAACAGGGTTAGCTTCGATGGGAATATCGGGCGCTGGGGCAGGCCTGATAACGTGTTTGGTTATAGCGTCTGCGCTTGTATTGAACGGGCTAATGCGATTCTCGAAATCTTGGGCCTCCCTCCGTTCACTCATGAGCGAAACATCCCAACGAGAGGCGATAGTTATATACCAAACGGCTGCATCATTACGCGGGTCGATCTCACCAAAAACTATGCAGCAGGTTCGCACAAGAACGCTGTCCGCCTTATCCACTACTTCGCTGGACAAGATTCAGGCCGCCGAGCCAGTGCCAAGCAGTACGGTGAAAACGGCGTAACGTGGAATGAAGGCTCTAAGTACTGGTATTCCAAGATGTATATCAAGGCCGAATCCCTCGGCAATGACGTATCACCCGAAGTAACAGAATGGGCGCGCGAAAGCGGAATAGTGCGCCATGAAATCAGCTTGAAATCCCGCTATCTGACACAGAACGGCTTAAGACACATCAACGACTGGAAACACAATGAGTGGGTCGTTTGGGATGAAGAACATGAAGAGGTGCCGACCATGGAAAACGTGATTTATAGAAGGTTCAGTGACGTATTAAAGCGCGGTCAAGCAGTCCGCACACCACTAGAAGACATTCCTGGCAATATAGGCAGAATCGCCAGAGATTGGCGTTCCGGTATTGATGTATGGGGTGATACCACAGTCACCCGACAAACACGCGCCAGATGGCGCAAACAGCTACTAGGCTATGGCATCGACATCAAGCAACCATCCAACGCCGTTCGACTTGCCACCCAAGTTCAAGTTATCGAATTGAAGGCTGCTGTTGAGCCTTCATGGTACTGGAATAGCCAAATTAAGCCTGAATTGAGGGCTGCGTGATGGAAAAAACCAAGCTATTTATTAAGCAAGCCAATGATCTACTTGATGACGCAATGCCTTTATTCGTTGCCTTGTTCCTTGGCCTGTTCTTTAGCTCCATCATTTTATTGATCTTTTCTTTATCAAGATTTTTATGGGCGGTTGCGTAATGCAATGCCTCATTGATCTAGGTTCTGGCACTTATCAAGTGCAAGCACCACAACCAAGCGACTACACCACTTGCAGCATGCTCGTGGTGAGTCCTACTGAATTGCAGTTCGACATGTATCACCTGTCGGCTGCGCAAGGGGTTCAATTGTCCATCGCAATAGGGACAATTTGGGCGGTGGCATTCGTTTTCCGAGTGCTAAATCAACAACTATCATCAAAGATTGGAGAATCAAATGAATAAGTTTCAAAAAGCAAAGCAATTTGTAACCGGTTTGGCAGTAGCCGCACCTGTTGGCCTGTTGAGCATCCCAGCTCGTGCTGAAATTGACGTGTCTGCTGTTGTGACCGTCATCGGTACTGGCGTGGCTGCTGTAACAGCCATTGGTGTTGCAGTCCTGAGCGTATGGGGCACTAAGAAAGTCTTCGGCCTCATCGCTCGTTAAGGTTAAAAGACCAATCGGCCTTGAGCGTAAAGCCCTCAAGGCCTTTTTTATTCTGGGGGCTGTATGGATGGCTGGATTGTGATGTTGGGGATACTGGGGGCGCTATGGATATTGTTCAACGCGTGATCGTTGCAATTCTCTTTTTAGTTGTTGGTATTGCTCAAGCTGCAACTGAACAAATCGAGGCTAAATATCGCTGGTCAGTGAATGTTTCGGGGTCAAATGCGGGCTTTCATGTCACTGCCCAACTCGCTTGTGATTCCTATGGTTCAACTCATGCCGATAATCAGAATGCCTCAGCTCCTACTGCCCATAAGACCTATGCCTATACCGGCATACAAGCTGTTAATAACGAGACCTATTTATGCCTAGTCAAGAATCAATTAAATGTTGATGCTAGTTTTACGGTGAATCGTCAGTGGTCATGTGATAACACCACTTGGAATTCTGGCAATAACAAAAAATACTATTGCACTGTCCCTGCCTGTGTTCCTCCTGAGGTTCGGAAACCTGATGGTTCCTGTGGCCCGCCTGTCAATTGTCAGCAAGGCCGTATTCTGGAATCAGGTCCTTTTGCGGATACCGATGGAGATGGTGCATTGCCACCATTGGCTTGCATCCGTGGCTGCTATGCGCATTTAACTAATGGTGGCGGTGCGCCTGAAATGGATTGTTCCATTGGTGGTGCTGGCACGATCGGCGTGTGCAGCTACGTGTTGCCGGGTGACTATATCGATCAGGGCGAAAGCTGCTCACCGGATAATTCCCCTACAAAAACCCCGCCCGCTGACCGTGGCCCTTGTCCTGCTTGTGACTGTATGAAGTCGGGCGGCTCATGGGGTCAAGTCAATGGTGTTGATCGCTGCATGCCCAAAGGTACGCCTGGCACATTGCCGGTGCAGACCAAGCCAGCACCAACTATCAAAGAAGACAAACCTAAACCCACTCCTGAAAACCCTAATCCAGACCCCACAAAAACCGTCACGCCATCGCCAACAGTCACAGTAATCCCGAATCCCAATGGTGGTGAACCTACGGTCAAAGAGGAAACGACTAACCCGGATGGCAGCACCACGACGACCACAACCGGCATGGGCGAATACTGTAAGAACAATGCAACCAGCAGTACTTGTAAATCAACAGGCACTGGCAATGGTGGTTCTGGTGGTGGTGACTTCCGGGGTAGTTGTGAATCAGGCTTCCTTTGCTCTGGTGATGGTGTGCAGTGTGCTATTGCTAAAAAGATTCATCAAAGCCGTTGTGACGATCTTGCTGAATTAAAGCAATTTAACCCAGCAGCAGAAGAGGGCAGGCGCATCTTGATGGGTGAACAAGATGAAGATGTTCAAAACTGGATGAATAAGGAAGGCGATTCAAAACGCACTATCAACCTCGCCAATGAAATTAAGGAATCAGGTGAATATCAGTTCAGCGCTCAGTGCTGGTCTGATCTCACTGTCAACATAATGGGCGCGGCTTTCACGCTCCCGTTATCCAAGCTGTGCAGCCTGTTTGAAATGCTCGGTTTTGCCTTGCTGGCTGCATCCTATCTGTGGGCATTGAGAATCGTGGGGATATGGTAATGGGCATCTTCGGTACGCCAGCCGCGTGGCTAGTCGCGGCAATAGTAGGGGGTTTTTCCAAGGGGTTGATGGAAGGCATTGTCAAATTCCTGACAGCAATGGGTATCGGCTGGGCCATGTATCAAGGCCTTGATGTTGTCATTCAACAGATTTTAACCGGTATCAAAGTCAATCTCGGTAGCTTGCCTCCGGAGATGGTCGGCATGCTCGGCGTGCTTAAAGTCGATAAATGCTTGAATGTCATATCAAGCGCCTTCATGGTGCGGCTGATCTTAAAGGGTGTAACAAACGGTCAATTTACCAAGCTGGAAATTAAACAATGATCACCCTAATCACTGGTTTGCCGGGCTCCGGTAAAAGCCTGTTTACCCTCAAGACAGTCAAGGAATTGGCTGATAGAGAGCATCGCCTGGTGTTCTATCACGGCATTCCTGAACTGTCACTCGATTGGCAGAAAATGGAAAAAGCTGAGGATTGGACGGAATGTCCCAAGGGCGCAATCATCGTGATTGATGAGGCGCAATCGACATTCCGTCCACGAGCTAACGGCGCTAATGTGCCTAAGCATGTAAGCCAGCTCGAAGTGCATCGCCATGATGGCCATGATCTCTTCATCATTACCCAGCATCCTATGTTGCTTGATGGTAATCTGCGGCGGCTGGTTGGTCGCCATTACCATGTGAATCGCTTTTATGGTTTCCAGAAGTCCGTTATCCATGAATTCCCACAAGTCAGGGACAACGTAGATAAGAACACTAAGGGCAGTATGCAGAAGGTGTTTCCATATCCCAAAGAGGTATTCGGCTGGTATAAGTCCGCGGACCTTCACACTGTAAAAAAACGCCTCCCGGCCCGGTTATTCCTCATCATCCTGCTGCCGTTGATTTTAATCAGCGCGATAGCAGGGGGCTTATATGTCATTCTGAATATAGGCGCCGATGCTGATGCGCAAGTAGCGGCTGAACAAGCCGAAAAAGAAGCGCAAGCCCAGCAAGCGCAACAAGTTCAGACCGTTGCGCAAGCCCAGCCACTGCCACAACTGGACTGGTACGCAAAACAGGTCGAGCGCGTACCCGGCTTGCCACATACAAAACCTGCCTATGATGAAATCACCAAGCCAGTGACGGCCCCAATTAACGCTGCTTGCGTCGATTTCAGGGGGCAATGCAAGTGTTACACCCAGCAAGGAACAGAACTCAACACGGATGAGCATCTGTGCCGTCAGATCATCGCAAAGGGGTTCTTCATCGACTTTGACCCAGGTCAAAGCGTAGCGGAAACCCAGCGCAAGCAAGAAGTGGCTGAAAGGCAGGCGGCAGAACGCCAGCGCGTAGCAGATGATCATCAGCGATCAATGGATAGGCTTGATGCTGAAAAGCCAGCGGCTCAGCCTGTGCAAGTCCAGCAACAAGCGCCAGCGGATGAAACGCCGAAGCCTAGCGCCATTACGCGCCAACGCATGCAACAAAGCCCTTGGGCATATAAAGAAGCCAGCTCATAGGCATTGCTGCGACAGCCGTAGGCGGCGCTGCAATGACTGTGTGCAGGGGTATGGGGGGCGCGTTAGCCCACCATGTAGACCGACGACTTCCAAGCCCGTAGAGGCGTTTAACGCGAGAATTGATACCTGAGTATCAAGCCGATCGTTATATCGCGCCCTGTAGACAAGAAAAAAGCCCCGATTGGGGCTTTTGTGTTTTTGAAGTTTGCGATCTGGTGCAAGTTAGCTGACGGCTCCAAAAAACTTTACGTGCCAGTTACACGTAAAGTAGGGAACATTTTTGTTCCATTTTCCATTTCAGCCTTTGCCGTAGGCTGTAAAGAAATGCCCTTATGATTTTACATAATATACACTGCTGACGCATGCGAGGCCTGCTGCAAGGGCTTCGTAGGGTAGTGATGACGTAGTCATCAATGTCAGTCCTGAAATTGAGCTTAGTGTCGCCATTAATGGTAGTGTTGCAAATCCTGCTTTTTTCCATTTGATATCACCTAGTTTGGTGTTTTCAAATTTCCCATTGATTCTTTCTTGTAAATAATCGCTACCACCATCTTCATGGAATTGTTCCCATAGGTCTGGGTCGCCAGTAGCTGAGTCTCTTTGCATTTCAAAAATTGTTACAGCCCTAACAAAATCTTTTCCCGCAATCCAACACATCTTTAAGAGGTGTGTATTGCTTGGTAGTGCGTGTCCATATCTCCAAGCTGAAACTGTCTGCCTAGTCACTCCTAATGTAATGGCTGTTTGATTGTCGCTGCCCGTTATTGCTTTTACTTCATCTAAGAATTTAGCGGGGGTTTCGATGTATCTAGCTGGAGCTTCCATAGCATTCTCGTCAGTTTTTAATTGACGTCATATTGTCATGTCAGTTATCTATTGACAATGTCAGTTAATACATGACATAGTGTCAATCAATAATTGACACTCCAGCTAAATGGCCTCGGGCTAGGAGCTACCACCATTAGAGGCTAAATAAACATCACGAAAAGGGAATTAAAAAATGGCTACTCAAGTGAAATTGCAAGTTCTTGCTGTTGGTGAAATTACCTCTGGTCAAAATCGTAGTGGTCAACCGTGGAACCGCCGCATTTTGCAAGTCTTCGTTGATCAAATCGCAGGCAATCATTCTGTATATGGCGAAAAAGAAGCTCTAGAGGCTTTGCAGCCTGGTATGTATATGGGGGAGTTGGCTCCTCGCGCTGCTGATCGTGGCGCTGTTGAATTCGCTTTGAGCAATCTGAAAGCAGTAACCCCAGCCCAAAGGGCGCAAGCTTAAAAAAAACAAAACCCCGGAAAGTCGGCAAACCTTCCGGGGTTTCTAATTTAACGAATCTGAGGTTCGCTAAACATGGAACTAAGTTTATCACAAGACATTGTTTTTGAAACTGATTATCCAACATATGAGGATTTGGGCTGTCCTGATTATCAGCTCACTATTAAGGAATATGCCACTGGCATCATTGATATGGTCATGCGTAAGGTCAACTTTATGGAAGAACTCCGGAAAGCCCGTTCTGACGGCCTCCGTGGTGTGCCATACAAGCCAGAATTGACCGAAGAAGAGCAAGCCGCCAAAGATGCAGAAAACCGTCTACGTGCTGCTAGACGTGCCAAAAAGAAGGTGAGGGAGCTAATACAGTCAATTGGAGCTGATCACCTGCTCACACTCACATACCGTGAAAATGTTGAAGATACAGACGTACTCAATGCTGACTTTACTAGATTTATTCGTCTGGTAAGACGCAAATATCCCAATTGGCTTTATGTTGCCGTCAAAGAATATCAAGAGCGTGGGGCGCTACATATGCATGTGGCCTGCGTTGGTTTTCAAGATTTACCTTATCTTCGCGCCTGCTGGTATGAAGCGATTGGCGGAAATGCCACTGATACCGGGGCGAATACAAAAGGGCAAGTTGACCTACGTTTCCAGAAAAAGCGCTGGTCTGGTAATACGCCTGTTTATACAGCATTCCAGCTTGCGGCTTATCTCTCTAAATATATTGCTAAGACTTTTGAACACGATGATCAGCTAGGTCAGCGTCGTTACAAGGCAAGTAGAGGCATTCCAGCACCAAAGATCACTCGACAGTACCTTGGCGCATTTGCAGCCATCCATAAAGAAGGCACCTTCTTAAAAGCAATGCAGCAAGTTGTTGGAATTGCTGACTTGATGGGAATTCGTGTCGACGATTACCAGCTCTGGAATCGCGAAACAGACGTATTGATTTTAAGGGGCTTCATATGAAAAGGCTGATTATCAATATCTCGTCTCTGGCTATTGGCCTTGTCATTGGCGGATTGCTGGTATTAGGGGCCGCATGATTCCCGCCCCTGATTTTGAATTAGGCATGCCTGAGATAGTGTTTTTCTTCTGTCTTTGGACATTTTGTTTAGTCGTTTTGGTAGCAATTTTAAGCCAGATTTTTACCGATCAACCCGAGTAGGGGAGAGCGCCACCAGTCGCACACTGGCATTCACAAGGAGTATTCAAAATGAAAGCATTGAAAGCACTATTTGCAACCTTCTTGGCCTTGATTGGCTTCACTTCCATGCAAGCAATGGCAGAAGTCCCGGCTTCTGTGACCAGCACCATTACAACCGCCGTTGAAGATGTCGGCACTATTGGTGGTTTGATTCTGGCGGTTGTGGTCGGTATTGCTGCCTTCGCTTGGATGCGTCGTCCAATCAAGTAAATGGCATACCTCCATCACAATCTGTGTTTTGGAGAAGTGGAGCAGCTATATCAACATATGGCTGCTTCATGTCCTGTTAGCACCAACGATGGCAAGGCCATCACCTGCACACCCACGCAAACCGGCTATTCCATCATCACAAGCGATGGTGCATTTAGTCGCCAGATCGACGTAACCCCGCCTCTGATTGAATGTGTCCCGCAATATGCCGATGCCATGCAACTGGCTTGGTTGTGTGTAGGCGTCATCATTGCTGCTTGGTGCATGTCTATCCTCAAGAGGCCAATCAAATAATGCCTATTGACCTATACGCACAAGCCATCGTTGCTACCCTCATTATCGCCGCCATGGTACTGACAAGATGAAATTCCTAGCCCTGATTCCCTTGCTCCTGATCGGGGCAAATGCTCAAGCTGCCACTATTGAAATTGGCACGCCGCAATATATCCGGCCCGTGGGTGATCAACTTTGGTATTTCCCCGGCAATGAGCGTGAATCTCCTCGCGTGGCTTGGCCCGGTATGGAAAACAATCCGCGAGATATTAACGTCCCCACAAGCAAGGGTCGCCTACCTGTCACTATCAATCAGAAAACTCCTGTTAGTCTGAATAAGCTAGGTGGCCCGATTGTTAATCTGGCTAAGCGTCTTGGCCCTGTGGGTGTTGCTTTCACAATCGCTGATGCGTTATGCAGTCTGGAAACCATTTGCCCTGCCCGTGACGGTTCTAATACTTGGGAAAAAGTCGAAGAACCCGATCCAGATTATCCTAGTGAAACGCCCCCTTATGGCTATTGGTGTTGTAATACTGAAATGCAACAACCAAGTAGGCTGCAGCCTACACCTGAGTTGGTTTGCAAGTATGCTGAAGCTAATTACCCGCCGCCTGTCGCCACTGGTGGATATGTTTTTAGGCCAGGTGGCGCTTTTGGTTATGGTGGTTGTGCTTATCAAAGCAATCCATCAACCATTGTCCAAAATATTGCAAGAACCACCGGATGTGCATCTGGATATTGGCTTGATGGTACTGTTTGTCGTAAAACTGATGATGGTCCTAAATATCGGCCTGTTGTGCCCGGCGATTGGGATACTGTTCCTGATAATCCGGGCCTTCATGATCCCGGTTTAATACCCGACATTCTGGATGGCGGTGAGCCTGTCCCTGTTGATACGCCGACCATTGATCCTAAAACCGTTCCCGGCCCGGCTGGCTCCACTACTGAAACTATTAGGAATGGTACGGGTGAGCCCATAGGCACTAAAACCACGGACACAACAGTCACGATCACACCGTCTGGTCCTACTACCGTTAACGTGACTGAAACTACCACTGTTACTGAAACGAACATTACCAACAACACGACGACAACGACCGTTTCCGAGACCACGTTGCCAAATAATGAAGATCAGACCGATAAAGACCCCGAGGATATTGAAACCGACAATGTCCAAGACACGGATTTAGAGACGTATGAAGTCCCTGACACCTTCACTTATGACTCATGGGGAGGCGGCTCTTGTCCCGGTGATCCTGCGGTATCTGTGCTTGGTAAATCTCTCGTTATTCCGGTGCATACCGTTTGCGATGGACTGACTATGCTACGTCCTGTAGTTCTCATTATTGCCGCGCTAGCTTCGGCATTTATCATCGTGGGGGCTGTGAAAGAATGAAATTCCTATTAGGTACGTTCTTCACCAATTCCGCCGGGGCCATTGCCAAGCGCATGTTGTCAGCCATTGGTGTTGGTGTGATTTCCTATGCAGGGGTAGCCACTGCCATGCAAACCGCTATTTCCTATGCGCAAAATGCCTATGCTGGGCTGGGTGGCTATATTGCTGCCTTTGTTGGGCTTGGTGGAGTAGGGGAGGCCATGGGTATGATCGCTGGCGCTCTGGCCTTTCGCGTTACTCTGTTGAGCATGTCCAAGATGGGGGTGATTCCTAAATGATTACCCTGATTACAGGCCAGCCCGGCAACGGTAAAACCTCGCATGTGGTGTGGCACTACATCAGGCCAGAAGTGGAAAAGAGGGTGGTTTACTACTGCGGTATACCCAAGCTGACATTACCCGCTATCCAGATCAGCCGTAAAGACCTCGAGCGCTGGCATGAGCTGGAACCCAAGAAAAACCCCGATGATGAGGATGAAGTTCAATTATTGAAGAATTTCCAAGAGGGCTCATTGATCGTGGTCGATGAGGTGCAGAAAAGCTGGAAGCCCGGCGGGACCACGATGGAGCAATACATAGAATATCTATGTGAACATCGCCATCACGGCCTTGATTTCGTCATCATGACGCAATACCCGCATTTGATTCATAAGACCGTTAGGGCGCTGGTCACCAAGCATATTCATATACGTAGCACGTGGAATGGTCGCACATTGAATGAGTGGCCAGAATGGCAGGAAAACCCGTCCACCAAGTCAGCCATATCCACTGCAGTGATTACCCGGTACACCATCCCAAAAGATGTATTCCCGCTCTACGAATCTGCCAGCATCCATACCAAGATCAAGCACAAGACACCGATGATGTTTAAGGTGTTTATTGCCATGCTGATCATCATCCCGATCATGGGCTACCTGTCTGTGAATCGCGTCATGGGAAAAATGGGCATATTCAAGGAAAAAGAATCCGCGGAAATCGTCCAGGACCAACTAATCCCAGCCATTACCCAAACCGTGACTGCTATGTCACCGGAACAAGTCGAGGCTGAGAAAGCTAAGCTTCAAGAACAAGAGGGCGTCCAACCGTCAGAACCTGTTGTGATCACCAAATCTCTACGTTTGGTTGATTCGTCTGTTGCATGGCCTGCTATTGCGGCCTGCGTTGATTTCAAAGGTGAATGCCGTTGCTATGGCGATGAAGGCGAACGTCTGGATGTGCCTGAAACTGCTTGCAGATCAGGTATCGAACACCGTTGGGCTGGTCGAGGGATGCCTGTCCAAGCATCTATCAAAGATAAAGAGAATGGAGAGTCTATCTAGATTAAAGTGTAAGATATACCTGCAAAAATTATTCATCATAATAATTAGCGGGGAGTGTTAAATGGAGTTTTATTCAATATTAAAAGATCCGATATATGCCAGCTTCATAAGTTTAATTGTAGGGGCGGTATTATCTTGGTTTCTTCAAGTTATTTTAAATCGGCGTGGTTTATTTACGTATTACACAACTCATAATACGGTTGGGATGAGTGCGAATGACACTGTTTTTGGTGAAGTTCTGGTAACTTTTAATGGTAACGCTGTACCTAATTTATATTTATCTACTCTTGAGTTAACAAATCGCAGTGCCAAAGATTATGAAAATATAACTGTAAAAATTTATACCAATACAACTAAACTATTTTCCGAGCAGACACATATCCAAAACACTCCTGATATTGTTCAATATACTCAAGAGTTTAAAGAGTTATTGTCTTTGGATAAGGGTGAGCCACCTACTGACTATCAAATTCAAACGTACAGATCTCAAAGGTGTTATTTAATACCTGTTATTAACCGTGGGCAGACAATTAAATTTGGTTATTTAAACTCTACAAATAATGATCACGTAGGTCATCCTTATATATACATGTCTATCAACGCAAAAGGTGTTCGGCTTGAATACAAGGAACCTTCAGCTACGATTTTGGGAATTCCAACTAATCATGCAGGGATGATGGGGTGTTTGTCAGGTTTAATACTTTTACCTTTTGTTACCTCTATAGATTCTCATTTTTTAATTGGCTTAATTTCATTTTCTTATGGGTTAGTAGCTCAACTGCCTGGCGTTGCATTAATTAAAAGCTGGAGAAAGATACGAGATTTCATTAGTGGTTAAATTTGCAGGGGTATGGGGACTGCTTTAAGTCCCCATATAGACCAGCGGCGTTTCCAGTGCTTAAAGCCTTTTTTCCGCGTGCGTTGATATCACAGTACTAAACCAACCGTTTTAACGCGCCCTGTAGACTAGAAAGAGATACATTTTTAGCCGATACCACTAAAACCCTCGATAGGTATCCTATCAAGGGTTTTTTATCGGCTGCGCAAGGCAACGACGAGGAAGAATGACGAGGAGGCGCGAAGCGCGTCCGCTAGATTTATATTACGGACACATTGCAACCGAGCAACGAATCACGGCTGTCGCAATCTGCCCGGGACGTATCAATAACAAGAAAAATCGCTTTATGAGTTATCAACCAAAACAGACGGAGCATGTAGATGTGCCGGATTGGGCAACAAAGCTAAGACACTTGTATTGGGTGATTCGTGTCGAGCGACACTCAAGGGTAAAGCGTAGGCGTTATTACAGATATGTCTTTAAGGAAAAGCTGCGTTTGGTGGAAATGGGATATGAGGTGGAGCTAGTGAATGCGATATGTAGGTATTACTGTGAACTCAGCATCGTTAGCAGCCGGCGTCTGCAAGAGGTGATTGACAATCCCAATCCCCAGATGAGGCTCAATTTTAATAGCCAGGACGATAATCTCATTACCTGATGATTTAACATAATATACATTATGCGAAGTAACGGCGATAATAAAAAAGGGCTGCTGCCGTCACGGCAACCAGGCTGCCGTTAAGATTTACCGCGCCATCCCCTGGCACGTTCAGCAAGGAAAAACTTAAGGCCAGACCCAGGATGATACCTGCGGCGGCTTTCCCACAGGCACCACGAAAAACCTTGAAGAATTCTCGCTTTTTCTCGTTCTTTTCATTCTCGGCGCTAATTTCAGCAATCACTACAGCAGGATCAATTTCTAGCGTCTCAGCTATTTTGAAACAGGCGTAATTATCAGGCGTGTGTCGGCCCTTGTAATAATCACTAACGCGGGATTCCGATAAATCCAAAGCTTTGGCAAGCGCATAGTTGCTTGTAATCCCAAGCTTTTTCTTACATTCATCGAAATATTCAATCTGTCTCATTTTTGCTCCTACGGTTGTCAGCATCATACACCTGAAAAATAGGTTGACAATATTCCAAGGTTGTAAGTATAAAGGCACACATACTACCAACCTCGGTAGTACAACTACCTAAGGAACTGAAAAATGGCAGACCCACAAACCAACGTCTCACCCCTTCCATCCGGCAAGATCGGCCTCCTGGAAGCGATTGTAGAAGGGCGCGTGCAGCGCATCGAACAACCCCAGGAGAGCGACTGGACCTATTTCACCGTCCAGCTCAAGGCCCGCGACGAGTACACCGCGCCCGGCTCCATCCAGATATCGCAGCCCGCCTCCCAGCGTCCATTCTGCCGCGAAGGCGACGTTATCCGCGCCAAGGTCGTCATCAGCGGATATGGCCGTCGCTACAACGGCAATTTGTACGTCACCAACACCCTGACTTTCGTCGAAACGCTCTAGTCAAAAAAACACCAAAATATTGGACGAACGTACAACGGAAAAAACTTGCAGTGCTAGTACCACTGCAAGTAATTCCCAGAAGTGGGAAAAATGGGGAGAAAAACACACATGCACGACATGAAATTCAACAGCGTCATTTGCGACTGGCTTTCATTCCGTCATGACTTCCAGCCCTACACGGAAAACCCTGTCCTGGAAGCAGGCAAAATACTCAAAATCGACCGCAATGGCGTCATCGAAAACGAAATCCAGCAATGGGAACAGATCAAGTGCTCCAGCTCCGACACCTCCATCCGCATCAAATGCGATGGCAAGCACATCTGGTTCCAGGGCAACATCGGCCGATTCCGCGAAGCCAACAACCTGCAAGGCCACACCCTGCAACAATGCTTCGACAAGGCAGCCACCTTCATCCGCGCATTCCTGCCCGGCGCAGACCTGCGTTTCCTCGGCACCACCGTCCGTGATGGCACCATCGGCGAATACGGCACCTACCTCACCCGCGTTGACCTCGCCGCCAACTTCCACACCGACGAATACCTGCAACTCTCCAACCAACTGGCCTCCCGTCGCATCGGCCAACGTGTCGCCCGCATAGGCAAGTACGGCCCGACCTGGGGCTATGACACCAAGCGCGGCCAGTACTGGAAAGCCAAGCTCTACGACAAGCTCGCCGAACTCGGAGGGCTGCGCACGCCCCACCCCAAGGCCACTACTGCCCGCTTCGAGGTGCAGTTAGGCAGCGAGTACCTCAGACAAAAAGGCCTCAACAAACTGATCAACTGGAAGAACGACATGGAAAAAATCGTCTATGGCAAGTTCGCAAGCCAGGCATTCGCGGAAAACGCCACCGTCGAGACCTGGACTGACATCCCTACCCGCCTCCGCCAACACGCCATCATGTGGCGCGATGGCGTAGACCCCAAGACCTACATGAGCAAGAGCGCCTATTACCGGGTTCGCGCTGCGCTCCTGGAATACGGCGTGGACATCAGCTCACCATGCAACGTCATGAACCTGACCCAGCGCGTCAGGACCATCCTGGTCCACGAGCTCGACGCCTACCGCCAAAAGGTGGCCTGACATGTACTACCACCCAGGCAGCAACCCCTATTTGGTGTCAGATCGTGACCAGGTACAGATCCACCGTGACACCAAACGCAACCGCCGCGCTCGCAACAACCTCGCGGCCCTGGTTATTGGCCTGCTGATCGGGGGCGCTCTCGCCTTCATCAGCGGCCTGTAAGCGCCGCCAGTCGCCCACTGGCATTAACTTGGAGAATCAAAATGTTGAAAAAAATCGGAAGTGTAGTTGTTGCCCTGGCCCCAATGTCCGCGTTTGCTGCGCTGCCTGAGAATATCGGCACCAGTGTGGCCGCTGCCCAGGCAGATGGCCAGGAACTGGGTTACCTGCTGCTCGGCATGGCCGTGGTCGTAGGCGTCGTGTTCTGGCTCAAGCGCAAGGCCTAAGCCATCATGGGTTATGACTACAAGGGATTCTGCCACGCCACGCAACAGCAGGCGCTGGACGCTTTCTACGGTAGCCATAACCCAATCCTGTTCCAGGACATCAACGGCCTGACCATGTACGAATACCAGCTCGTGTCAGGCCAATGGATATTCCAGAAGTCCACCATGGACCTCTCTGGCAACCGCACCATCACCTACCAGACCCAACCTACCTACCCGGTATTCAATACCTGCGATGAAGACGCATACCCATATGCGCAATTCATGCACGGATTGGAACTAGGCGGCGTAGTCGCTACCACCATGGTGTTGATGTGGTGTTTACGCGCCATCAGGCCATACAGGAACTGACCATGACACCGCTTGATATTTATGAATGGGCTGGCTTCCTGCTGGCCGTGCTGCCGACCTACATCCTATGCAAATAGCCCGTCTTTTATTCATGTGTTGCATGCTTTTATTCATCGCTCATGCATCGGCTGCAACAGAGCAAATAGAGGCTACCTATAGATGGTCTGCCAATGCTTCGGGTGCAACCGGTTTTTCATCCACTGCTCAACAAGCATGCGATGCTTTTGGCCCTACTCATGCGACTAACCAGAATAATGCCGCATTACCTGCACACAAGACTTATACCTACACTGGCCTTGTGACATCAGTTAATAATCAAACCAGTCTTTGTCAGGTAAAAAATGCTTCCAATGTAGATGGTAGTTTTTCTGTATCCCGTCAATGGGGTTGTACGCCTTTTACCGTCTGGAACTCTGGCAATAACGAAAAATACTATTGCACTGTCCCTGTCTGCGTTCCTCCTGAAGTGCGCCAGCCTGACGGCTCTTGTGGTGCTCCTCCGCCCCCGGAATGTGAACCTGGTTGCAATGGTGCTTGCGGCCAGCAAAAGACATTCAACCGGCTGCGCACACTCGCCTGCATCAGTCAATGCATTTACCGCCTGGGCGGTGGCATGGAAATTGAACTCGCTAACGGTCAGAGCAGGGCATACATGACCGTACAAGAAAACACCGGCGCATCCTGCACCCCAGAGCAGGAAACCGTCACGCCTGACCCTGTACCGTGCCCTGAGTGCGCCTGCCAAGATCAAGGTAAAAGCTACGCCGTCATGCAAGGCGTCGCCGTCTGCCTCGAACCCGGCACGCCGGGCAGTGAGCCGGTCAAGAAACAAGACCCGCCCAAGGTTGAAACCCACACTCCAGCTCCAACACCCGAGAACCCTAACCCTGAACCTGTCGTGACGGAAACACCCTCACCGGTGATTACCATCACGCCAGCGCCAGCGGGTTCACCTGCTGGCACTGCGCCAACCATTACAGAAACCACCACCAATGCAGACGGCTCAAGCACATCAACCCAGCAAAGCCAAGACGCGTTCTGTCAGGCCAACCCGACGCACAAGGTATGTCGTCAGGAGGATGCAAAAACCGACTGCGACAAATACCCCGATGCGATCGGCTGCCAGGTCATGGGCGACGTACCTGAATTCGAGCCACTGGAAACCAAGGAAATCGACATGAGCAGCATCGTGCTGCGCGAGCTCCCCAGCGACAACTCCTGCCCCGCCCCGCTGACCTACACCATCGGCGGCCACACCATCACCCTATCGTTTGACCCGATCTGCCAATACGCCAGCGCGTTCAAGCCCTTAGTGATTGCAGCAGCCTGGCTCTCTGCTGCCTTCATCATCGTCGGAGCCAGGAAGGATTCCATCTGATGCCATTGCCACTCGCCCCCATCTTGACCGCCCTCAGCGTTTACGCTGCTGGGCGCATCCTCACCGCCCTGGGATTCGGTTTCCTGGTCTATACCGGCGTCACCGAGCTCCAGGAGCAGTTCTATAACGCCATCAATGGCAACATTGGCGGACTGCCTGGCTCCATACTCAAGATCGCCACCCTGTACGGCTTCATCGAGTACGCCAAGATCGTCCTTGGCGCCATCTCCATGCGCCTGGCCTTGAAGTCCCTCAAGATACTGAGCCCGTTATGATTACCATCATTACCGGCGTCCCAGGCATGGGCAAAACAAGCCTTGTTGTGTCAATGATGATGAAGGAATTGGAAAAGGGCGAACGACCGTTTTTTGTTATGGGTATCCCGGACCTTGCCCTGGATCATTCGCCAGTCCCGCCGATTGTCGAATGGACCGAGAAACGGCCGGACCCCAATGACCCTAGCGTCGAGCTCGACTACTTCACCTTCCCGCCCAACTCCATCATCATCATTGACGAAGCCCAGCGCGTATACCGACCTCGCGCCAGCACAACCAAGGTGCCACCACATGTCGCAGCCCACGAGACCCACCGCCACACCGGCGTGGACTTCTGGCTAATGACGCAAAAGCCCATGCTCATCGACGCCCATATCCGTGAGCTCTGCGGCCGTCATATCCACATCCGCAACACCTTCACCGGCCGCAAGCTGTTCGAGTGGCCAGAGTTCACTGACGTCAAGACGAAAGCCAACTATGCCGATGCTGCTGTACGCCGTTTTAAGCCTCCTAAGCAGTCTTTTAATAATTACAAATCTGCTGAGCTCCACACCAAGCAGCCTTATCGACTGCATTACGTATGGCTTTTTCTGCCCGTAGCCGTGGGCTTCACCCTCTACCAGGGCTATGGCGTCTACAGCAACTATAAGCGCCACACTGACCGCAACGAAACCGTTGTCCAGGAAGAAACACCCAAGCTCGACGTCAAGCAATCGCTTAACCTGATCGGCAGCGACCAGGCGCCCGACCTCCAGCACGCCGTCGACACCAGGCCGGCACCACCGCTCAAGGTCGAACACCCGTATATGCAATACAAGTTCATCATCATGGCGACCATCACCAGCTCCACCAAGAAAGTCACCTACTACCGCCTGAGCAATGGCGACGGCCAGGACATCGATGTGACGGACAGAGACCTCACTGACCTGGGCTACGTCATCAACCAGCCGAATGAATGCTCTGCCTTCCTGTTCTTCAACGGCGCACACGTCACCGCGGCCTGTAACCGGCACGATGCCGCGCCACTGCGCGGTGGCGTGACGGATACAGGCAATGTCCTTCCAATGTGATCAAATGGGATTGGTGTCAAAAAATCCTCCTGCAGGAGCTGGCCAACCGGTTTCCTGACACCATTGGTGTCAATTTAGATCTGGACCAGGCCGGGATCTGACACCAATAAAAAAGCCCTCATTGCGAGGGCTTTGTTCTAGCTGTTGCGCATCAACGTACTGACCGCAATATCTTCATCAATCTCCGGCCAATGCACACCGATACCCTTCCCGATCAGCCGCCAGTTATGGCGCTGTGAGTCGTTCGCATCGCGCAGCCTGGGGAACCACTCCAAAGGCGCGGAAATCTCGCGGCCATCAGCCAGCACCATATGCAGCGCATCATTCGCAAAACTGACCTCAACAGCGTGAGCATCAAGCCTAATTGCTAAAGTACTCATTCCATCTCTCCAAAAACAGTTCCCGGTTTTCAATCACAAGCATCCGCAGCCGCTTCATCTCATGGCTACGGAAACCCTCCGAACTGGCAAGCTCCACCGGATTCAACCAGTATTTAGCCACCTTATCGCCATGCTCCACATGAATGTGGGGAGGTTCATTGCCCTCCATGCTGAAAAAGAAGAACCGGAAGCCTTGCGTCAATAAAATCGTTGGCATCTCAACTCCTCATACTGCTACCAATTATATATAAATTGGTGACAAATAATTACCTGGTACATCATCAACTGTCACCAATTGGTGTCAGATCAGCGCTGTCCAGGAGAATACTGTACCCCATCCCCCAGATAATCCAGCAGATTCATGCAGTGATACCCTGCAAGCTGCGATTGCCGCTGCAACCACTCTGCCCGCTCCTCCAGTTGCAAGTACTGCTCTCCCCTCTCAATCCCCGCCAACGCCTCGCGTACCTTCTCCTCGTCCTGGCCGATGTACACCCGCTTTCTCGGCTCCCCATTTTTGCTTGGATAGACCAGGTACAAATATTTGCCGTTCTTCCAGGTTGTGCCGGCGTAGGTGAGGCCCTGTTTTTTGAGGGCCAGCAACTGCGCCTGCACCCGGTTCCACTCATCGCGCCGTTGCCTGATCTTCTCCGACACCTCCAGCAATTTGCTCTCCACCTTATCCATGCTGGGCCAATCCGCATCCAGTGCCATCTCCCTGGTTGAAACATCTACAAGCTGCTTTGCCATCTCATTAGTCCTTTTCGCGTTGAAGGTCTGCCGTTGGTGAAGGCGTACCCCAACGGGGTACAGCCCTCGCCATACGGCATGGCCGACCAGCAACATTGGAGGAAATAAGGGTCAAGACTGAAACCCCGAAGGGGCGCGTAAATGGAGGGGACCCGCAACGCGGGGAGGAAACCGTTTAAGAGCGGTCTTGATGCTTATTTGCTCTAATGGTTCTAGCGATTGGTGTCAGTGTGTCCTATGCCAGGAGAGCTGTGACACCAATGCATTTCTATGGCATAGTCAAAATTTAATAATTATTAACAGGTCTAGAATGCCTATTTGCTTTGTTATTCAGCCTTTCGATAATGGAAAGTACGATAAAAGATTCAATGATGTTTACAAGCCGGCTATTGAGGCTGCTGGATATGAAGCCTATAGAGTAGATAAAGACCCAAGTGTTTCGATTCCTATTGAATCGATTGAGAGTGGAATTAAAGAAGCGACACTTTGTCTGGCTGACATTACATCCGACAATCCTAATGTATGGTACGAATTAGGATATGCATTTGCTTCAAACACTCCCGTTGTCATGGTTTGTTCAGACGAAAGACCAGGAAAAAAATACCCTTTTGATATTCAGCATCGCAACATCATTCCATACCAAGCTGACTCTCCCAGTGATTTTGAGAAGCTAAAACACACAATTACTACAAAAATAAAGGCTTTAATAGCTAAAGATAATAGGTTGCAAAAACTTTCAGAATCCACACCAATAGCCCCTGTTGAAGGGTTAAGCCAGCATGAGTTGATGGTGTTAGCTGTAATTGCAGGAGGCTCATCCTCGTCAAGTACAACGATTACTTTCTATGAGGCAAAAACTGATTCCGAAAGAGCTAATATCACAAATATTGGCTTTAACCTTGCTATTAGGAAACTGACCAGCAAACAACTAATCGAAGAAGTTGAAGAGCTAGATGAGAACTCAGGCTATTCATACAATGTTTTAACGGTGAGCAATAAAGGCTGGCAGTGGATTGAAGAAAATGAATCAAGATTTGTATTATTAAAGCCAGAAAACAATGACAACTTAGAAGATGATATTCCCTTTTAAAAACTAAATAATTATGCAAAAAAAACATCAAATATTTATTTCCTCCACTTTTATCGATTTAAAAGATGAAAGACAAGCAGCAGTTGAAGCAATTTTGTCCTCCGGGCATATACCAGCCGGCATGGAATTGTTTGCAGCAGGAAATGATGCACAAACTGTCGTTATTGAGAGATGGATTGATGATTCAGATATTTACATGCTGATATTAGGTTCAAGGTATGGCTCCATAAACCCAGCAAATGGTATTAGCTATACAGAACATGAATATGACTATGCAGTCAGTAAAGGAAAGCCAGTTTTTGCAGTCGTGCTTAGTGAGAATGCTATTGAGAAAAAAGAATTCACTGAAAGCGAAGTGGAAAAATATAAATCTTTCAAAAGCAAAGTATTATCAAGAATATCTAAGACAGTAGATGATTGTAAAGATATTAAAATTGCCATATTGGAATCAATCCGAGAATTAGAGAGGCGCTACAATTTACATGGATGGGTTCGCTCAGATAAACAGCCTGACATTTCCCCACTAATTGAGCAGATTGGTAGAATTTCTAATGAAAATAATGAATTGAAGAAAAAGCTGGATAAGCTTCCTTCTGTGATAGAGAAAGAAATTGACCTTGTAAATATCGATGAAGTTATAACGCTCTCAATTGAGTATAGAAAAGATTACAACCCCAGATCAAAAACAACACGCAGTGTAAAAATTTCTTGGCGTGAACTATTTGCTATATTTAGTCCGACTCTACTGGAAAGCCGTACAGATGCATACATGCAATCATATATTGCAAGACAGTTAATTGAATTAGAAGGTGGTTTTTTCTACTCAGGCGATATCGTTGAGCAAAATTTCAATACAATTAAAATTCAATTTATGGCGTTGAAATTAATTGAAGTTAACCGTCTAAAAACTGTAAATAATGGATATGCACTCTTCTGGCAATTAACTTCTTCTGGTAAATCATTGATGATGCAGCTTAGAACTGTTAAAAATCGGAAATAATCATTTTTTATTTAATATAGATAACGTAATTACCCATTATACGAAACATGATGATCAGCTAAAAATCATCATGGTTGTGAAAATCGAGCCTCAATTGCACTACGGGTGCATCCATCAATTCGATCATTTTTCTGCCAGCAACGACGCTATAGCTGCATAAGTATCTGGAAGTCACTTCTATCAACTCTTGATCAATCCCCATTTCAGCAAGTCTTAGTTTTTCCTTGGCAATCCATCTATAGAGCTTTCTACGCTTTGCCGATTTTGGTTTTTCCACGCGCAGCATGAAATACCACAGGTACGGCTTGTGACTTACCCAGTCTGGACGTCGGTAACGCCTTGATAATGAAGACAAGCAATTCATAACGATCCAGCGCAGGAAAAAGCTAGAGACGCTTTCATCGAGCCAAGCCCCGAAAGGGGCCTTATCTTCAATTCAGGTGAATCCTGCGGGATCTGCCCTCACCTGATCATATGCATGATCGTGCTTTTCTTGAGGTTTGTTTAACTCAACCGATTACTCGTCTTGATAGCGACCAATCTCTGAATAACGGCAGGAGATTCTTCTTGCTCTACTATCCCTTCACTATAGGCAATGACTTTAAGAAAGGGAATGTAACTGATTAATAATTCATTGCTTTTTAGTAGGAAGTCTGGGTTTCTTGGTCGACCATATTGCTCGTGACCTTCCATAAAGGTTTCATAAATCAGTACGCCGGAAGATGCGAGGCTATTCGCCAGCAAGGGGAGTAAAGGGCGATGAAGGTAGCGGCAGACGATAATGGCATCGAACTGTTCTTTCGAGTAAGGCCAGTATCCTTGTTCTAGGTCTTGTAGCTGGGTATCAACACTAGGCGCTTGGTTTTTAAGAATGCTCAGCGCAGCTGCATCGCGATCCACAGCAGTGACCCTAAACCCTTGCTGGGCAAGCCATATTGCATTACGCCCATGCCCTGAGGCGACATCCAGAACTTTTCCTCCTGTTTTGATGTAATGGCTATACTGCATAAGCCACGCGGAGGGCTGTGATGTCATTAATGCTGAATGATTCACGAGATTAAGCCTGAAGAATGTGGATATGTTTAGTGTTTAATAACATGCTGACTGGTTGATGAGTTGCCAGTGGCATGGAGCTCGCACACTGTAGTTCAAATCGCTGGCTTGTACCTGGTAGGTTGATACTGACCAGCCACTGATCTCCCAAGCGAAGGCATTGATCAATGTTCCCAGTGAGATGAGTGGCTTCTTCATGTTGATGAGTCAAAAGCAAAGCATGGTGAGGCACGCACCACTCTATCGTTGAGCCAACAGAAAGCCTGTGTGCTACTGCTAGTGTCTGGCTGCCCAGCGATAGTAGGCTATGGTTTTCCGTTACAGATACAACCGTGCTGGAGAAAATATTTCGCAGCCCAACCTGTGCAGCCACTGCCCTATTCACTGGACGCTGCATGATTGCATCAGGCGTACCCTGTTGCAAAATGCAACCCTGCCCCATTACGGCAATATGGTCTGCCAACAATTGAGCTTCATGCAGGTTGTGAGTCACCAATATCATGGGAATGTTGAGCTGAGGTTTTAGCTCTGCCAGGGTACGATACAAGTCCTCCCGTGTCATGCTGTCTAGCGCTGAAAATGGCTCATCCAGCAATAACATGCTTGGATGGGCAGCAAGCGCCCGGGCCAGGGCAACACGCTGTTGTTGCCCTCCAGAGAGCGTGGCTGGCTTGCGATGAGCCAAGTCACTGAGTTTTACTTTCTTCAGCCATGTTTGGGCGCGGGTTGATTGCTCCTGGCTCGGCAAACCATGTAGCGCAGCCTTTACGTTTTGCAGCGCGGTCATATGAGGAAATAGGCCATAATGCTGCGGGACGTATCCAATATGACGTTGCTGAGGTGTTAACTTGACTACCTCATTGCACCAGATCTCATTATTCAGGCGGATATATCCAGATTCGGCATGCTGCAAGCCTGCGATCATGCGTAACAAAGTCGATTTTCCGCAACCTGATGGTCCCAGCAATGCCAACAACTCCCCTGCCTTGCAGTTCAGTGTAGCCTTCAATGCAAAAGGCCGTTGCTGGCTAATGTCGAGCCGGAGTTCAGATGTCATGATAATTACCGCGTCGGCCAAAGCGCCGTGAGAGACTATTGGCAAGCGCCAGCACAATAATTGAGAACACCAGCAACATCAGCGACATGTTACCTGCCGCCTCAAAATCCAGTGCTTGTACACGGTCATAAATACTGATGGCAATCGTCTTGGTTTCACCTGGCAAGCTGCCACCAACCATCAAGACAACGCCAAACTCGCCCAGGGTGTGGGCAAAAGTCAGTACCATGGCTGTCACGATACCTGGCCAAGCCAAAGGCAGTTCAACTGTCAACAGCGTGCGTAAAGAGGACATGCCGCAACACGCAGCAGCGTCGCGCACTTCTTGTGGAATAGATTCGAATCCTCGCTGGATAGGCTGCACAGCAAAGGGAATGTTGACGATGATGGAGGCAATCAACAAACCGGAAAAGTGAAAGACGAGCAAGTGGCCTGTCCATTGCGCTAGCCATTGCCCAAGCCATGACTGACTACCAAGCCCTACTAGCAGGTAATAACCAACGACAGTAGGTGGCAGCACCAAGGGCACTGCCAACAAGGCTTCGATCACTGGTTTACCCATACATTGGCGATAAGCCAACCACCGGGCTGCCAATAGCGCCAGCGGGATGAGCACAAGAATGGTCATGCCCCCCAGCTTGAGTGACAGCCCTAAGGCAACCCAATCCATCAGTCACTACTCTCCCGGCAGGACAAAACCATAGCGGCTGAACACTTGTCTAGCTGCTGGTTGCTGGAGAAAATCATAGAATGCCTTGGCATTGCTACCTGAGTTCTTGAGCAACACCATGCGTTGGCGCTGGGGGCTGTGCCAGCTTTCGGGGATTTCTGCATATTTCACGCTATTCATTAATTGCGGTGACTTCACCAAGGATAGTGCCACGATGCCACCATCGGTGGAGCCACTGGTCGCAAACTGGGCAGCCTGGGCGACATTCTCACCCAATACCAACTTGGGCTGGATTTGCTCCCAGATGCCTGCATGCTTGAGCACCTCAACGGCACGACGCCCATAGGGCGCATGCTCTGGGTTGGCGATAGCAAAGCGTTGCAGTTTGCCAGCCTTCAATGCCGCCTGCAAACCTTTCAGCTCTGGGTCAACTTCCAATGCAGCTTGCTTGGGTACCACGATCACCAGATGGCCAGTAGCGTACAATACGCCCTCATCCTTGGTAAAACCGCCAGCGTTGAGTTTGGTGACGTAATCTTCATCCGCAGAGAGAAACAATTCAAAAGGAGCACCGTTGCTGATTTGAGTTGTAATCGCGCCAGATGATCCATAGGTGACTGAAGGCTTCTCTCCACCCTGCTTCTCGAAAGCCTGGGTGAGTTCTTCGAGGACGAACTTGAGGTCAGCTGCGGCAGCAACACGCGCTGGCTCTGCATATGCCAACGTACTGAATATTAAACTCAAAGATAACGCTAGGCGTAAGACAATATGATGCATGGAATCAGCTTTCTGCGGGAATGATGGTGGTTAGAAAAACACTTCATTATTTCTTTTGAAATATAACGAAATATTATAATAAACCCAGCCAAAAAAGAACATGTCTATACAACCCCATTCTCAGGCCATGCTGGAGTGGCATGAAGGCCAACCTTATTCTGCACATTTCGGGGACGTATATTTCTCGCGCGAAAGTGGGCTGGAGGAGACGCGGCACGTATTCCTTCACCACAACCAGCTAGCCGAGCGCTGGCAGAGTTTGTCACATAAGACGTTCACCATTGTGGAAACAGGCTTTGGCACTGGTCTCAACTTTCTTTGTGCCTGGCAGCTTTGGGAGCAAACAGCACCAGCAGATGCGAGATTGCATTTCGTCAGCATTGAGAAATTTCCGCTCAACCATGCCGACCTCGCTCGCGCGTTGGATTTATGGCCTGAGCTAAGGCAGTACAGTCAGGCCCTGCTGACGCAATATCATCAAATCGTGCCCGGTTGGCAACGATTGGTATTTTGCCAGGGACGCGTTCAACTGACGCTGCTGGTTGGTGATGTACTTGAGCTGCTGCCGCGGTTGAGTAGTCGAGCTGATGCGTGGTTTCTTGACGGGTTTGCGCCATCGCGCAACCCCGATATGTGGCAGGACGGGCTATTTACCCAGATGGCAATGTTTTCACACCAGCACACTACATTTGCCACCTTCACCAGTGCGGGTGTCGTCAAGCGTGGCTTGCAAGCTGCGGGCTTTGAGGTAAACAAGGTGGCTGGCCATGGCCGCAAGCGTGAAATGCTGTGCGGCACTTTCGCCCGCCATGAGCGCCCTGCCATCCAGGCTGGGCGTGCAATTGTAATAGGCGGTGGCATTGCAGGTACTGCCACTAGCTATGCGCTCGCGGAACGAGGCTGGCGGGTCAACCTGATCGAACAAGAGTCAGCCTTGGCCCAACATGCCTCAGGCAACCCAGTCGGCGTGCTCTACCCCAAGCTTGCACGTAATGATGTGCCATTGAGCCGCTTATCCCTGACAGGCTATCTGCATAGCTTACAGCTATTACAGCGGCTTGCACTGGATCAAGCATCGCATATGAGATGCGGCATGTTGCAGCTTGCGTTTGATGAACAAGAGTTTGAGCGTTGCCAGCGGCTTGTTGCGCAAGGATTTTCCGCTGAGTTGTTATATTGGATGGAAAAAGATGAGGCAAGCGAAATGGCAGGCGTTCCACTGTCGCACGGAGCGCTGTTTTTCCCTGAGGCAGGCTGGGTTAAGCCACAAGCCTATTGTGCCGCGCTGGCCCAGCATTCCAATATCACGCAGACCCTCTCAACCCACGCTACCGAGCTCAGGCAATGTGGCAATAGTTGGCAAGTCTGGGCAGGCGGGCAGTTACTCGATGAAGCAGATATCGTCGTCATTGCCAATGCGGGCCAAGCCGCCAATTTCGCGCAGACGCGTCACTTACTCCTGGAGCAGGTGCGTGGTCAAATTAGCCAACTCAAGCAGATAACGGGCATGCCCGCCCTTCGCACGCTGCTATGCACCGATGGCTACATCAGCCCCCCGGTTGACGGAAGTTACTGCCTGGGTGCCACTTTTGTGCCGGGAGATACCACCACCACAGTGCGCGCCGAAGAGCACCAGCAAAACCTGGAAATGCTGCACCGTATGGCCCCTGCGCTACATGCAGCCTTAATGCCGCAAATGCCTACAGGGCGTGCCGCCATCCGATGCACTAGTCCAGATTATCTTCCACTGGTTGGCCCGGTACTGGACGCCGAAATCTTGGAGAGCAAGCCACCTCGCTATACCGCCGACCCTGCTTCAAATCTGCCATGGTTGCCAGGTCTTTACGTCAATACCGGCCATGGTTCCAAGGGGCTGACTACCGCGCCTATTGCTGCGGAAATGCTGGCTTGCGCCATTCATCAGGAGCCTGCACCCGTTGATAGTGAGCTACTTGCGGCCCTGGACCCCAACCGCTTTTTGCTCCGCAAGCTAGGCTTGAAGCGGATGGTGCGTGGGCTGGCCTGCTATCCCCTACGGTGATGGTTGCTAATATGGTTTAATGCAGAGCATGAATCCAGACCAGCTATTCCACTCCGCACTTGATGCACACCGCCAGGGGCAACTCAAGCAGGCAGAACATCTTTATCAACAGTTAATGGCCTTGGCTCCGCGGCATGCCTATGGCTTGCATTATTACGGCGTACTCTGCTACCAATCTGGCCGGTCGCAGGAGGCTATTCAACTAATAAGCCAGGCAATTCGTGCCAATCCCGGCGATGCCGATCAGCATAACAACCTGGGCCTAGCTTTGCGTGCCAGTGGTCAGCTGAATGCCGCGATTGACCAATTCCGCCAAGGGCTTGCACTGGCAAGCGATGATGCAGATTTATGGCAAAACCTTGCTGGCGCACAGCTCGCATTAGGCCAGCTTGGCGCTGCTAAAACCAGCTATCTTGAAGCCAGACAGCGTTCACCGCAGGATAGCGACATCCATGCTGGCTTATGCACTGCATTACAAGCCTTGGGTAATCAGGCACATCAGCTTGGAAATTTTACCGAAGCCGAGCATCATTTTCGTGAGCTTGTGGCACTACAGCCTGGCAATGCGGCCTGGCACTACAACTTGGGTAATGCGCTGCGCGAACAAGGTCAGGCCGCGCAGGCTGCAGAAAGCTATCGTCGCGCCCTGGCGATCAGCCCGCATGACGCCGATACGCATAACAACCTCGGCAATGTGCTCCGTGAATTGCAGCAATTACCTGAAGCCATTGCCTGCTATGAAAAAGCCCTGGCAATCAACCCCAAGCTATATCACGCCAGGGTTCACCTCGTGCATCAGCGCCAGCATCTTTGCGATTGGCAAGGCCTTGATGTGGAGATCGCCGAAATACGTCGCTGGGTTAAAGAAGTGCCCGCCGCACAGGTTTCCCCGTTTGCCTTCCTGGCAATGCCAGGCACCACGCCTGCGGAGCAACTTAAATGCGCACAAAACTGGACAAATAGTCGCCACGGCAAGCTGTTATCCACCCGGCCCCTGGCCAGGAAAAAATTAGCTCGCCAAGGCAAACTGCATATCGGTTACTTATCCTGCGACTTTCGCTTGCATCCATTGGCTTCGTTAGTGACCGAAATGCTGGAACTGCATGATCGTGATAACTTCAACATCAGCGCTTACTCTTATGGCATAGACGACAAAACGCCTGCTCGGTTGCGGTTGCAAAAGGCCGTGGATCATTTTATTGATATTCGCCCATTATCATTACAAGCAGCAGCAGAAAGAATCCAGGCTGATCAGGTAGACATTCTGGTTGATCTCACCGGCTATACCCAGGCTAGCCGTAGCGGCATCCTGGCATTCCGTCCGGCGCCGATACAAGCCTCCTGGCTGGGCTTTCCTGGCAGCATGGGCGCGCCTTTTGTTGATTACCTGATTAGTGATGCCGTCATCTCACCGGAGTCTGATCAAGCATATTATTCGGAACAACTGGCGTTGTTGCCGCATGCCTATCAGCCTAATGATCGCAAGCGTGCTGTGGCTGATCTTCCTAGCCGGGAATCTTGCGGCTTGCCAGAGGGGGCGTTTGTCTACTGCTGTTTTAACCAGGGCTTCAAGATCACGCCTGAGGTATTCGCATGCTGGATGAGATTACTGCAAGCCACGCCTGACAGTGTGCTCTGGTTACTGGAAAGCCATGCCAGTGCCAGTCAACACTTGCGACTCGCTGCAGAACGCTACGGCATAGATGCGACGCGCCTCATTTTTGCTCCCCGCGTACCCATGGAACAGCACCTCGCCCGGCATGCCCACGCTGACTTGTTTCTTGATACCAGCCCTTACAATGCACATACCACTGCCAGCGATGCGCTCTGGATGGGGCTGCCATTGATTACATACCGTGGCAATACTTTTGCTAGCCGAGTGGCAGCCAGTTTGCTACAAGCGGCTGGGCTGGCTGAGCTCGTCACAACAGATCTTGCTGCCTATGAGGCCCTGGCTTTGAAACTGGCTCATCATCCCCAGCAATTACAGGCATATCGCGAGCACCTACTCAGCCAACGCGAAACAAGTACATTGTTTGATACCACGCGCTTTACCCGCGACCTGGAGGCTTTGTATCTCAGGCTGTCGCAGTCAACGCCAAGGTAAGCTCTGACTCCTCGCTAGGCAGGTTGCTCAACATGGCCATGGCGGCGATGTTGATGTCTGCCACCAAAATGCTGCTCAAGGCACCGTTGGTATCAAGCAATGGCAATGACACTGTCAGGCAAAAGTCCTCGGTTGCCGTAGAAAGGTAAATGCTCGAAATATAGGGGTTCTTTGAATCGCGTACGGCGCTGTAATAGGTTTGCAGGCTACGGTCAGCCCCTGCCCCGCCAGCCTTGATCTTGCCGTACATATTAGGGTTGATCCAGTTGGCAAAACGCTGGGTGCCATCGGGGTTGAGCTCGAACACGACTTCAAAGAATGGGTAATCCGAGAAACAGCTATCCAGGCAGTGTGCATCGGCATTGCGCGGTAAAGTTTGTAATGTCTTGAGTGCATTCAGCGCCCTGGCTTGCCAGTTACTGTATTCATCAGTACGCGGAATGATCAGCCGTGGCGGAGTAGACTCAACCACGATAATGCTGCCGATATTGGATTTGCCAATTTTCTTGAGCGTAGCGGCTCTTTCCGCTGCGGCCACACTATTCGAAATGCGTCCCTGGCTACCATTGACTACGGCAATGGATACGCTGGCGACTGGGTGATCCTTGCCATCTTCGGTGGTAAAAAAGCCACGCTCCAGATCGCTACTATCATAGAGATGTACCGCCAAGGCCTGAAAATGGCTTACAACCTTCAACAGCAAGTTGACCAGGCCGGGATCCTCATGATCAAGAATCAAGACAAAATCATCACCGCCAATATGACCAACCAATACACCGGTACGATTGTGGAATTCCTGCCTCACAATTTCTGACAGCAGGCGAATCATGGCATCGCCACGGATAAAGCCATAGCGATCGTTATAGGCCTTGAAGTGATCAAGGTCGATATACACCAATTGCGTGGTGGGGTTGTTACGCAAACTCACATCGAGTGACTGACGCAATGTCGGCCCTGTGGTCAGGTGACTCAAGGGGTGCAGGTTGCCAGAGCTGGTTTTGCGACTGATGATTTGTGACATGATTTCCAGTGGATGGACAATGCCGATATACACGCCATCGTCGCTGACCATGATCCATGGCTCAATCTCCCCTCGTTCCAGGTAAAGCCCCCTTGCCAAGGTAGAAGAAGGCATGCGAGATGTGATCATGCGTGGCAAGGGATCACAGTAATTGCCCAGTGCATCGTTGCGATGCGTGAATACCTTGCCTCGCTTCAATAAGCCGATAGGGCGCAAGCTGTCCAGCACCACTGCGCAAGCAATATCGGGATTCTCGATAAAGGTTTTCCTTGCATGATCGATAGGCGTATTCACCTCGATAGTAAGGCCACGACTAACGAACTCATTAATGCGGAACTCATCAGGAATAGGTGAGCGATGCGATTCATCCCGAGCCGGCAGCGCTGTCACATTTTGCACTGGTACTGCCTCGGGTTTGGCGAAATAATACCCTTGCGCATAGACCAGCCCTAAATCCTGGCAATAGGTAATATCCTCTACCCGCTCCAGCCCTTCTGCCACGATTGTGCAGCCCAGGCGCTGGGCCATGGAGATAATGGCTTCTAGCAGCACAGTGCGCACACGACTACCTTGCGCCTCATGGACGATCGTCCTGTCTATCTTAATGAAATCGGCCTTGACGACAGCGAGCGTACTCAGGCCATTGAACCCGGACCCCATGTCATCCAGCGCAATGCGTAAGCCTTGGGTGCGTATCATGTCGCAGTGTTTGGCGAGTACATCCGGCGAGACCTCTTCGCTCTCTACAATCTCAATCACGACGTCGCGATGCTCCATGCCATGGCGATCAAGTGCATCCAGCATCACCGACAGCCAATCGCCACGCATAATGGTTTGCGGCAACACATTGATGAACAAGGGAGTGCCATGAGGAATTGCCTTGGCCTTGCCTGCCAAAGCCAGGTTCTGGCAGGCAATATCAAGTTCAACGGCGCGGTTCACCTGCCTGGCAAGACGAAACGCATCTTCACCATTCAGCATCTTGCCATCAGGGTCACGTAAGCGGCACAAGGCCTCGTAACCAAAAATCTTGCCGTTCTGGGTGAAGTCGACAATAGGCTGGAAATGCATTTCTACATGCCGGCTCAAGTCTTCCAGCAGCCATGGATGGCGCATGCGAGCATAAAAAGTATTGAATGGCATGATAGCTGCCATCACTTCCTCAATGTCTAGCTTGCCCTCTTCGCCATACCAGACATAAGCCTCGTCCAGCACCTGCTCCGAATGTTCCGCAGATAGCTTGTCGAGGATTTGCAACAACTCTTGGTCATCCTGGCATGCAAAGGCCATGACACAAGGCTGTGCCGCCCCTTGAGTGGCCAGCATTTGTGGAGCAGATTGCAAGGGGTGACTCAGGAGTTTGATATAGAGCTGCATGGGCCTGTTCATACGAAAAATGGGAAATCTTGAGCAAGACAATGCAATCCTTATGCCAGCCAAATAACGATATTGGGCTTAAAGCCCCTTTTTTGAGTTTCTGCTCTGTTATTGAAGGGAAAATATCGCTAACACTAGGCTCTCAGCCTAAATGCAAGAGCACCTAGCCAAGCCCCTAAGAAAGTTGTGCCTTGCTTTGGTGCGCATGCTGATGTTGAGTGCGATGCGTGCACCAGCATGGCGCTGGCTCCTTGTGATAAAGTAGCCTCCAATAAAAATCAGGAAAGCAACAATGGCGGCTATCGATATCACCCCCATACTCAAATTCATGGTCGAGAAAAATGGTTCCGACCTGTTCTTCAGTACCGGCACTGCCATTCATATCGATATCGAAGGTCAAACGGTCCCCATTAACACCCAGGTGATGTCCCCAGGCATGGTGCGTGAGATTGCCTATGCCCTGATGTCGCCAGCCCAGCAAAACGAATTTGAACAAACATTGGAAATGAACTTCGCCCTTAGCCTGCATGGTATTGGGCGTTTTCGCATCAATGTCTTCCGCCAGCGTGGTGAAGTTGCCATGGTGGTGCGCTATATCAAGCACATCATCCCCAGCCTGCAAAGCCTGGGCTTACCTGCTGTGCTGAACGAACTCATCATGCGCCAGCGTGGATTGGTGCTAGTCGTGGGGGCTACAGGCTCGGGGAAATCAACTACCCTCGCCTCCATGATAGACCACCGTAATACCACCCGTGATGGGCATATCCTCACCCTGGAAGACCCGATTGAGTTTATTCACGACCACAAGAAATCTGTTGTCGACCAACGTGAAATAGGTATTGATACCTTGAGCTTCGAGAATGGCCTCAAGAACGCCATGCGCCAGGCACCTGATGTCATCCTTATTGGCGAAATCCGCGACATGGAGACCATGAAGCACGCGATTGCCTATTCCGAGACAGGGCACCTTTGCCTGGCAACATTGCATGCCAATAATGCCAACCAGGCACTGGAGCGTATCCTCTCCTTCTTCCCGCCGGATGGTAAGCAAAGTATCCAGCTTTCACTTTCGCTCAACCTCGCAGCCATCATTTCGCAGCGCCTAGTGCCCGGCATCAAGACCAAGCGCGTCGTTGCCACTGAAGTCCTGATCAATACGCCTTATATTTCCGAGCTTATCCTCAAATCCAAGCTCGAAGAAATCAAGGAGGTGATGGCCAATAACCAGGATATCGGTATGCAAACCTTCGACCAATCGCTGTTCGAGCTATTCAGCCAAGGTAATATCACTGAGGACAATGCCTTGGCAAGCGCTGACTCCCGCAACGATTTGTCATTGAAAATCCGCTTTGGTCACCAAGGCGCCACCGGAGGCTTTAGCTCTTAACTGCCTTCTGCTTATTACTGTCACGCAGCGACAGCGTTTATAATGTGTACCATGAATCCAGATCTCTACAAACTCCAGCCCTACCCTTTCCAGCGCTTGCGTGATTTATTTGCCGGCACTACCCCTAATCCGGATTATTCACCGATCAACTTGTCAATTGGCGAGCCCAAACATGCCACCCCAACGCTGATTTCATCAGCACTTGCGGACAACCTGGCCGGATTGGCGACTTACCCAACAACCCTGGGCGTTGCCAAGCTGCGCGAAACCATCGCTACGTGGATTGCCAAGCGCTACCAGATCCCGGCACTGAATGCGGAAACCGAGATCATTCCTGTCAATGGTAGTCGTGAAGCCCTGTTTGCGTTTGCGCAAACCGTGATTGACAGCAGCTTGCCGCAACCGGTGGTGATCAGCCCCAATCCTTTTTACCAAATATATGAAGGGGCTGCCTTGCTGGCAGGTGCTGAACCGTATTTCCTTAACACCCTGCCCGGCAATGATTTCGGCATGGCATTTGAGTCTGTGCCCGAGAGTGTATTGCAACGCACACAGTTGGTTTATGTCTGCTCCCCGGGCAACCCATCGGGCAAGGTATTAAGCCTTGAACAGTGGAAAGAGATTTTCACGCTGTCTGATCGTTATGGCTTCGTGATCGCTGCTGATGAGTGCTATTCGGAAATTTATTTTGACGAGGCTACCCCCCCACTGGGTGCCTTGCAGGCTGCACATCAGCTTGGTCGAGATTACAGTCGCCTGGTTGTCTTCAGCTCGCTTTCCAAGCGCTCTAATGTACCTGGCATGCGTTCAGGCTTTGTTGCTGGTGACGCCAAGATACTTGAGAAATTCCTGCTGTACCGTACTTACCATGGTTGTGCGATGAACCCTGCCGTGCAGGCCGCCAGCGCTGCGGCTTGGCAAGACGAAGTGCATGTGGTGGAAAATCGTCGCCTTTACGCAGAAAAATTCGCAGTAGTCACGCCTATGCTGCAAGACGTGCTGGAAGTCGAATTACCAGATGCAGCGTTTTATCTCTGGGCCTATACCGGGCAATCTGATACTGAGTTTGCCTTGAAGCTATATCGCGACTACAACGTCACTGTGCTGCCGGGTAGCTTCCTCGCGCGCGAGGCTCACGGCGTTAACCCGGGGCAAGGCTTTATACGCATCGCATTGGTGGCATCACTGGCAGAATGTGTTGAAGCTGCAGAGCGCATCCGTCAACTAGCCAAGAGTCAAGGCTAGTTAGAAGCATCCAGGAAATCTTTGATCACTTGATACGCTTGGGCATAGAGGCTCTCGCTCAGGCAGTCCAGTGCCAGGGTATCATCCATTCCCCGCAGCCATGTGAGCTGGCGCTTGGCGAGCTGGCGAGTGGCTGCAACGCCCTGCGCTTGCCAGTCGGCCTCATCAATATCTCCCGCAATGTATGCCAGTGTTTGCCTATACCCAACGCAGCGCATGGAGGTCATATCTGGATGCAGGCCAGGGTATTTCTGCAGTAAAGCTTGCACCTCCTCTAGCAAACCTCCTTGCATCATGATGCTAAAGCGCTCTGCGATACGTGCATGCAGCACCGCACGGTCAGATGGCTGCAAAGCGATTTTAAGTAACCGATAAGGCAGGGTTTCAGCGGCCTGCTGTTGGTGCAGCGCCGTCATGGTCTGCCCTGTCAGTTGATACACTTCAAGCGCACGCTGTATCCGTTGTGAATCAGTCGGCTGCAAACGTGCGGCCGTGTCAGGGTCTATGGTGGCAAGCTTTGCATGCATGCCGGGCCAGCCTATCTCGGCTGCCTCTAGGTCTAGTGCGGCACGTACGCTAGCGTCTGCCTCCGGCAAACCGCTCAAGCCCTGCTCCAGCGCACGGAAATACAACATGGTGCCGCCGACCAGCAATGGTACTTTGCCACGCGCAGTAATCTCCGCCATCAAGCGCAAGGCATCAGTACGGAACTGGGCTGCGGAATAGACTTGGGTTGGGTCGATCACATCAATCAGGTGATGAGGTGCTTGCTGCAATATCCCGGCCTCTGGCTTGGCTGTACCAATGTCCATGTCCTGGTAGACCAGCGCCGAATCGACACTGATGATTTCCAACGGCAAGGTCTGTACCAACTCAACAGCCAGTCCCGTTTTGCCACTAGCGGTTGGCCCCATGAGGAAAATAGCGGGAGGATGTGCAACAGGCATCAGTTAACCAACTCCCTTATTTGCCGCGCATGAACATTTTATCCAGCTCGCCCATGGTCATTTGGAACCAAGTTGGGCGGCCATGATTGCACTGCCCAGAACGCTCGGTCGCCTCCATGTCGCGTAGCAAGGCATTCATCTCCGGGATGGTGAGAATACGGTTGGCCCGCACAGCGGCATGGCAAGCCATGGTGCCCAGCAGTTCATTGCGCCGCTCGGTAAAGGCCCTGCTGGCGCCATATTGGCGTAAGTCTGCTAATACGTCTCTCGCCAGCGCGACAGCATCGGCATCCTTGAGCATCACGGGAATGGAGCGCACGGCAAGCGTGGTTGGGGATAGCACAGCAATATCAAAACCAAGCTGGGTCAAGCCATTATCTGGCAGGGCTTGCTGTTCCTGTACGGTTGCCACTTCCAGTCGGTCAGCATGGAAGCTCACGGGCAGCAATAATGGCTGCATCGCCACCCTGCTGGCATCCAGTGCATTTTTAAGTTTTTCGTACATGATGCGCTCATGAGCGGCATGCATATCAACAACAATCAGCCCAAGCTTATTTTGCGACAGGATATAAACACCATGAATCTGCGCCACGGCAAAGCCCAAAGGGAAATCCTCTCCTTGGGCTACGCCCTGTGCTGCCTGCAGGACTTGAGCAGCATTATCTGGTATTCCAGTATCCCGGCTGGCTTGCTCTCCATTATTGGTATTTTGAGGTTGCAGACTACCAAATAGCGTTTGATAGAACTGGCTCGAGGCCTCATTGGCCCGCAGGTCAATATTATTCTGGAAGCGCGGATAATTGATTTCAGGCACTGGCGCTGCCTGCTGAAGCGTCGCCGCAACATCTGGCGTTAATGAGCTTGGCAAGCCAACAGGCGCTGCCAATGATTTATGAAGTGCATGGAAGATGAAGCGATGCACAGCCTGTCCATCGCGGAATCTCACCTCGGTCTTGCTGGGATGCACATTGACATCAACCAGGGCCGGATCAAGCTCCAGGAACAATACAAATGCAGGGTGGCGATCATGATGCAAGACATCCTGATATGCCTGGCGGATGGCGTGACTGATCAATTTATCACGTACAAAGCGCCCATTAACGTATACATATTGCGTATCACGTGCATGACGCGAAAATGTGGGTTTTGCCGCCATCCCCCACACCCTGAGACCGGCTGCCGATTCATCCAGGTAAAACGCCTCAGCAGCAAAATCCTTGCCGAGAATATCCTCAAACCGCTTTTCTGCACTGCCTGTAGCAAGGCGCATGATTGCCCGGCCATTGTGCTGTAATAACAGGCTCACATCGGGGCGGGATAGTGCTACCCGGCGAAAAGCTTCTTCGCAATGACCAAATTCGGTATTTTCAGTCTTGAGGAATTTACGCCGCGCGGGCGTATTGAAATAGAGATCTTGAATATCGACGATAGTGCCAACATCCAGGGCAGCAGGCTCGATATCGGTTAAAAAAGAGCCTTCGGAGGCAACCCGCCAAGCATGCTTTTCATCGGCATGATAGCTAGTAATCTGGGTGCGGGAGATAGCCGCGATACTCGCCAGGGCTTCACCACGAAAACCAAGACTAGCAACGCATTCCAGATCTTCCAGGCTGGCGATCTTGCTGGTGGCATGGCGCGTCAATGCAAGATTGAGCTCGTCGCGCACGATGCCACTGCCGTTATCACTAACCTTGATTTGCTTGATGCCGCCAGATTGCAAGGCCACGGCAATGTCGGTACTCCCTGCATCAAGGCTGTTTTCCAGGATTTCTTTCAGTGCAGATGCAGGTCGCTCGACTACCTCACCCGCGGCAATCTGGCTGATAAGTTGGTCTGGTAATAGCTTGATGGATGGCATACTGGGAAGGCAGGGTCACTGACGATCAAGCCGCCTATTCTACCTTCAGCATGCCATATAGGCGAATCTAGCGTCGGTCTACAGTCCGTCAATGAAGCGTAGGTCGTATTTCTTCACATCAACATCTGAGAGTACTTCACTCTCCAGGCCCACTTTTTGTGCCAGTAGATCTACAGGCACAAACTCGGGTGGACGCACCAGCAAGTCATCCGCTACTTGGTGCAATGCCTCGACAGCCTTGCCCTGCAAATGTGCATCACGGCCAAGCTTGCTGCCAAATGTATCGAAAATGACATAGATATTTTCTGCTGCCTTGAAGGCGTACCACGTCTTGGTCTCGTCTTCCTCTTTCACTGTCGGCAGGGTTTGTTTTAGAAAAATTTCAAGCTCCTGGCGCTTTTCAGGCCTGGCTTCCAACTTGATGTACAGCGCATATTTACTCATTGCATCGTTCCTTGATTACCGCATTCACGTACTTTTGGTACGCACCTTTTATGCCAGCATAGGTTGGCTGGCTAGGAATGGCCACGCAGTTCCACCGTTTGTAGATACTCGGGAACTGTTACCTTCCATTTCTTTTCTTCCTCTATCCTGTGTCTGAGTGCATCCGCTGCTACAGGTTCACCATGCACGATGAATGTTTGCTTAGGTGCTTGGGGGCATTGCTCTAGCCAGTGCATGATTTCCTGATAGTCCGCATGCGCAGATAAATTATCGATGGAAGCAATCTCTGCGCGCATAGGAACATATTCACCATGAATTTTCACGCTTTCCGCGCCGTCCAATAATGCTGCACCTCGTGTGCCGGCCGCCTGGAAGCCAGCAAACAACACGGTGTTGCGCGGATCTGGGCCCAGTGCCTTGAGGTGATGCACCACGCGACCACCGGACACCATGCCGCTGGCAGCCAGGATGATGGCAGGTTGGCGCAATTCGTTCAAGGACATGGACTCCTCGATGGAGCTCACCACCTTGGCAGTTTTGGCCAGCTCGCGGCACTGCGCTGCAGTGAGTTTGTGCTGGGCCGGATGGCTGAGGAAAATCAGCGTGGCATCGACTGCCATCGGGCTGTTCAGGTAAACCGGCAGATCGGGAATTGTCCCTTCCTGCTTGAGCTTGTGCAGGTAATACAGCACCTCTTGTGCGCGCCCCACGGCAAAGACCGGTATCAATACAATGCCGCCGCGCTTCGCTGTGCGGTTGATGACCTCGGCCAGCTGCCTTTCAGGCGCGGCTTTCTCGTGCAGGCGGTTGCCGTAGGTGGATTCCACCACCAGGTAATCGGCGGCCTCCGGCGGCGTGGGCGCGTAGAGCAAGGGGTCTTGCATGCGGCCAAGATCACCCGAGAACAGGATAGATGTTTGTTCATCCCTCAACAGCACTGTACATGCACCAAGAATATGACCAGCAAGTTGTAGCTTGATATGGATGCCGTCCAGAATTGTGGCTTCTTGCCCCAATGGCACAGCTACCAGGTGCTCCAGTGCAGCCTCGGCATCTTCCTTGGTATAAAGCGGCAACGCGGGCTTGTGTTTGGAAAAACCACGCTTGTTGGCATAGCGTGCTTCTTCTTCCTGTAGGTGGGCCGAGTCACGCAGCAACAGCTGGCATAGCGCCAAGGTGACTTCGCTGCAATAGACCTTGCCGCGGAAGCCTTGTTTCACCAACAGCGGCAGGTAGCCGGTGTGGTCGATGTGGGCATGAGTTAATACAACAGCATCTATCGAGGCTGGATCAACAGGCAGTCTTTCCCAGTTTTTCAGGCGTAATACCTTCAAGCCTTGGAACAAGCCGCAATCAATTAAAATCCGACGATTGCCACTGGTCACAAGATGCTTGGAGCCAGTCACGGTGCCAGCAGCGCCCAGGAAGGTGATGTTCATGCTTATCTCTCTACCATTCTGGTATTAGCCAAGGGTGGATTTGCTGCAAGATACTTCTTGATGCCCGACAAAATGGAATTCACCAGTTTATCCTGATGTGCGCCGTCGTTGAGCCTGCGCTCCTCTTCCGGGTTGGTGATGAACGCGGTTTCAACCAGGATAGAAGGAATATCGGGAGATTTCAGCACAGCAAAGCCAGCCTGCTCAACATGGCGCTTGTGCAAGGTGTTAATGGTGCCCATATGATCAAGCACCAATTTACCAAGTTTAAGGCTATCGTTAATCGTGGCGGTTTGCGATAAATCGAGCAATGTACGGGCTAGGTTGGGGTCTTTCACACCCAAGCTGACCCCACCGATGAGGTCTGATTCATTTTCACGCTGCGCGAGCAGCCGTGCCATGGCACTAGTCGCCCCGGTTTCAGACAGGGCAAATACCGATGACCCCCTTGCTTGCGCGCTCAATGCTGCATCGGCATGAATGGAAACAAACAAGTCAGCCTGCATTTTTCGGGCCTTGACCACGCGACCATGCAGGGGAATGAAATAATCGCCATCGCGGGTCAATACCCCTCGCAAATTAGGTTCCGCATCAATAGCAGCCTTTAATTTCTGTGCAATCGCCAGGGTGACATTTTTTTCGTAAGAGCCCTTGGCTCCCTTGGCCCCAGGATCTTCGCCACCATGCCCGGCATCAATCGCGATGGTGATCATGCGAGCACTGGGCTTTTTATTACTGGGAGGTGCCACAATTACCGATGGCTTGTTTGCCGCAGGAGACTCAGGCACCACATCTGGGGAAACATTCGCAATCGCTGGCGACTCGGGGGCGACCTGCAATGCCGGCAAAGGTGCCTGGGCATTGTCTGGTTTGTCGCGTTGCTCCAGCATTGCCATCAATGGGTCTTGTGCCGGATAAATATCCAGTACCAATCTATCGCGATACTCACCGGCAGGTGGCAAAGTAAATACCTGTGGCTTGATTTCAGCCTTGAGATCAACCACGATGCGTACCGTGCCCGGCTTAAAGTTGCCAACACGTACCTGACGAATGTACGGGTCATTAGGGTTGATCTTCTCACCCAAGCTCTTGAGTACGGCCCCCAGCTCAACATTTTCCAGATCCAGTACCAAGCGCTCAGGATCTTTCAGCATCACCATATTGTGATTGAGAGGCTTGCTGGTTTCCAGCGTGATTCGGGTATAGTCTTCGGCGGGCCATACTCGTGCTGCAGCGACCTGCACAATGTCGGCAGCATTAGCAGGCAAAAGGCCTAGAACCAGCGTCCAGGCCAGCAACATACAGCTTAGGCAATAAGATTGAGTTTTGTAAGACATTGCTTTCCTGAATCAGTATTGGCACTTGCTATGACCCGCCTGCCTTCACCTTCAGGCTGGAGGCGGATATCGATGTCAGGCGCAGGCAAAAGCTCTTGCGCCTTTTCCGGCCATTCGACCAGGCATAGGGACTCTGGATTGAAATAATCTCTGAATCCGGCAGCGTCCCATTCTTCCGGATCAACAAATCTGTATAAATCAAAGTGATATAAGTTTAATCTAGAAATGGTGTAAGGTTCAACCAGTGTGTAGGTCGGGCTTTTGACCTTTCCTGCATGCCCAAGTGCTCGCAACAGGCCACGCACCAGGGTTGTTTTGCCTGCGCCCAAGTCGCCATGCAGGTAGATATTGGTTCCCGGCGTCAACACTTCGGCAAGCTTGCCACCAAATGCCAGCGTAGCTGCCTCATCGGCCAAGGCCAGTGTAAAATTCTCGTTCATATGCCTCAAACTTTAAACAACTTGGAAACTCTCGCAGCGGATATCAAGCGCTGGGGGCTGGAGCTGGGCTTCGGCCAGGTCGGTATCACCGATACAGACCTCTCGGCTGCCGAACCACGCCACCAGGAATGGATTGCGCAAGGTTTTCATGGTGCCATGGATTATATGGCAAAACATGGCGAGAAACGCACACGCCCTGCGGAATTGGTGCCCGGCACCATTCGCATCATTTCTGCTCGCATGGATTACATGGCGCCTGCAGCGCGTGATAGTGAAGAGGTGATGCAGCAATCTGATCTTGCGTTTATTTCGCGCTATGCCTTGGGGCGCGACTATCACAAGGTGTTGCGCAACCGCCTGCAACAACTAAGCGACAAAATCGCGCAACAAGTTGGCGAATTCGGTTATCGCGTATTTACCGACAGCGCTCCCGTGCTTGAGGTTGAGCTGGCGCAGAAAGCGGGCCTGGGCTGGCGCGGCAAACACACATTATTACTATCAAGGAACGCAGGCTCCTGGTTTTTCCTTGGCGAAATCTATACTGACTTGCCACTGCCTGTAGATGAGCCCACCTCGGGACATTGCGGCAAATGCACGGCCTGTATTGATGTTTGCCCGACACAAGCGATTATCGAGCCGTATAAAGTAGATGCCAGGCGTTGTATCTCTTATCTCACGATCGAGCTCAAGGAGAGTATTCCCGAATCATTGAGACCACTGATTGGCAACCGTGTCTATGGTTGTGATGATTGTCAACTGGCTTGCCCGTGGAATCGTTTTGCGCAACTGACGCAACAAGCTGATTTCCAGGTACGCCACGGCCTGGATAACATTAGCCTGGTCGAGTTGTTTCAGTGGGACGAAAAGACCTTTATGGAAAAAATGGCAGGCAGTGCCATCTACCGTATCGGTTATGCACAATGGTTGCGCAATATCGCGGTGGGGCTGGGTAATGCAGCCACCTCTCCCGAGGTGATCCAGGCTTTGGAATGCCGGCGCAATGATCCTTCTGAACTGGTTCGTGAACACGTGATATGGGCATTGAATCAACATGCAAAACAACGATGAAAATTATTTATTCAACCGTATTAAAAAAATCTGGCCCGATTGTATAATCGCCGCTCCAAATTTGAATAAAGATCGGCACATGTTCACGCCATCCGTGTTTCGCCGTTTGAGCCTAGCGCTGTTTGCAGCCCTGGGCCTTTTTATTGCCTTTACCTTCTTCCAGTATGGCATTAGCAACGATGAGGAAGTACAGCATATCTATGGCCGCTTGCTGCTGGATTTTTATAGCTCTGGCTTCACAGATCACTCTGCATTCGAATACCGCAACCTCTTCCTTTACGGTGGCCTGTTCGACCTGATTGCTGCGCTGCTTGAGCGCATATTGCCTATCTGGGTCTGGGATATGCGTCACCTGCTATCCGCCTTGTTCGGGTTGGCTGGGATTATCGCTTCCTACAAGATTGCACGGCGCCTGAGGGGGGAGCGTGCAGGGTTCTTCACGGTTTTATTGCTTGCCATCACTGGTGCCTGGTCTGGCGCCATGTTCACACACACCAAGGATGTCCCTTTTGCTACGTGTATGGCCTGGGCTTTGTATTACACGATGCTGATCATGGAAAAGCTGCCGCACCCACCGCTCAAGCTGACAATCAAGCTGGGCGTTGCGGTAGGTTGTGCGCTGGGATTACGTATTGGTGGTGCTTTTGCCGTCATCTACTTATTCTTGTTACTGGGCCTCGCAGGGCTTATCCAGGTAAAAGGCTGGCAAGCGCGCCTGCGCTATTGGCTGAATAGCGTCATTCACCTGATTCCGGCAGGTATTGTTGCTTTTATCCTGATGGCTATTTTCTGGCCATGGGGTGTGATGTCACCTGAGAATCCGCTGCTGGCAGCCAAGTCTTTCTCACACTTTGCATTCAGTATGCTCACCATCATGGATGGCCGGGTCATGCCCATCGGCGATGTGCCTCGCTATTACTTACCTGCCTACCTCCTCGTTCGCTTGCCGGAAATCTTCCTGCTGGGATTGCTCGGCCTGGTCTTGATTGCCGCGACTCGCTTGCACAAGCTATCTACTCACCAGGATAAGTTCTTGCCTTGGCTGGCGCTGATCATTGCTGCCGTGTTCCCGATCGCCTTCAACGTAATTGATAAGCCTGCTTTATACAATGGCATCCGTCACTTCACTTTTGTTGTACCGCCGATTGCTGTATTGGCAGGCCTGGGGCTTTCCTTGAGCTGGGATGCATTGCATAGTTTCCCCCGCCTGCGCAAAGGGCTCACCGTAGGTTGTGCCGCATTATGCCTTTTGACGCTTGCCACGCTTTGGCGCTTACATCCTTACGAATATATCTACTACAACAATCTTGCCGGCTCCATGGCCGAGGCTGAGGAGGAATGGGAAGGCGATTATTGGTCCAGCAGCCTGCGTGAGGCCGCAGACATCTTGGAGGAGGAAATCTCCAGCAAGCCTAGACGCGATGCTAATGGTGAGATTGTGCCGTACTTGGTGGCTGTGTGTGCCGAGAACATTCAAGGGACAGCATACCTTGACAACCGTTTCACCGTGACCAAGAACTGGGAAGCAGCCGACTTTTACCTTTCCACCACCAATATGGGCTGTGATGATGTCATGAAAGGCACGACAATTGGTGAAGTGGAGCGCATGGGAGTAGTGCTGGCAGTGGTTAAAGACCGGCGCCAATTGCTGGCTCACCAGCGTAAACCGCGCATCCCGGGTAGCGCCCATTAAACTCAAAAATGCCGTTCAGACGCGAGGGCGTATTGATGACAACAGATCGTAGCCAATCCAACCCACATATCAGCGTAATCATTCCTGCTTACAACGAAGCAGCTGCGATTACATCAACCGTGGAAAACATTGCCAACCAGCTTGCCACGTTGAGTCCGCATTGGGATATCGTCGTCATTGACGACGGTAGCCGTGACCAAACCGCCGACATTATCAAGGTGCTGCCTGCTTATTTGCGTACGACACTGATTCGTTTTTCACGCAATTTTGGCAAGGAGTACGCGATTAGCGCAGGGCTGGAATATGCCAGTGGCGATATCGTGATCTGCATGGATGCAGATGGCCAGCACTCCTCTGCCTTGATCAACGACATGCTGGACAAGTGGCGCGAGGGATATGACATGGTCTACGCCGTGCGCCAGGATCGCAAAGTTGAATCGCACTTCAAGCTATGGGGGTCACGCGTTTTTTACGGCATCATGACCCTAGGAGAGCGTATCAGCATTCCGCGTGATGCCGGTGATTTTCGCCTTATGAACCGCAATGTCGTGGATGCCTTGCGTAAACTACCTGAGCGTAACCGCTTCATGAAGGGCATGTACGCCTGGGTGGGTTACAAATCCATCGGCATTCCCTATACCCCGCTACCTCGCAGCCATGGCGTGAGCACTTTCTCCCGTCTCAAGCTCATGCAGCTGGCCTGGACAGGCATCACTAGTTTTTCCGTCATCCCATTACGCCTGGCTAGCGCCGTAGGTGGCCTGCTGGCATTGCTGGCTTTCGTCTACGGTATCTGGGTGATCCTGGAAAAAATGTTCTTCCATGAGTCCATCCCGGGCTGGCCTACCGTCGTTGCCAGCCTGATGTTCTTTTCCGGCGTACAACTCCTGTTTATTGGTATTCTCGGTGAATATATCGCGCGTATTTATGATGAAGTAAAGGGCCGCCCGACCTATATCGTTGCCGAAGTTGCCCCTCCCCAACCTGAGGAACAGTCACAGGCATGAGTGCGGCCTCACATGCACGCTCGGTATCCTGGTTTACCATCGTCGGAGCCGTGGCCGCCTTAGTCCATTATGTCAGCGCCATTTTTTTTGAAAGTTGCTTGCAAATAAGCCCCGGTAATGCCAACTTCTTTGCGTTCCTGTTAGCTTTTCCGGTGAGCTATATCGGGCATCACACCTTGTCCTTTGCCGGTAGTCGACAACTGCATAGACATGCTCTGCCCCGCTTTCTGCTGGTGGCTTGTATTGGTTTTATTGGCAATCAAGTCCTCTTGCTGAGCTTGTTGCAATTCACGCCATTACCATTCTGGCTTGCTCTAGCAATCGTCATGGTTATCGTGGCAGTATCGACCTATCTACTCAGCCGTTTCTGGGCCTTCAAACAAGGAGTTTAAGGTGGCCATTCCATTGATACTCAGTGCTGATGATTATGCTCAGTCAGTAGACATTGACCATGGCATTCTCAAGCTGATCCGCATGGGCCGCCTCACCGCGACTTCCTGCCTCAGCCTCAGTCCGCATTGGCGTGAGGCTGCAGCTGCGATTAGCCCAGATATCCGCCAACAGGCAGACATAGGCTTGCACCTGGATTTCACCCAATTCTCTTATCCGCTGAGACTCCCACACCCGCAGTTGGTAATCCGCAGCCTGCTCAGACAACTAAATCAGGAGCAAATACAAGCTTCTATCAGATTGCAATTGGATGCTTTTGAGAAAGAAATCGGTAGTCCGCCCGATTATATTGATGGCCATCAGCATGTACACCAGCTCCCGCAAATCCGGGATACCTTGCTGAGCGAACTGCAATCTCGCTATTCAGGCAAGCGACCATGGCTCAGGATTTCACACCCTGCTCATGATGGCATGAAGGGGCTTGTCATCTCGGCATTAGGCAGCCGCACGATGCGCAAGCTGGCATTAAAGCGCAGATTTTCTACCACGCGTACCTTGCTCGGGGTGTATGGCTTCAACAGCAATGCCGAGAGCTACCTTGAACAACTCAATCAATGGCTTGCAGTAGTTGCTAGTGGCAATGCAAAAGGTCAGCCATACGCACTCATGTGCCACCCTGGGCTAGTGAGTGCAGATCAGACAGACCCTATCGGCCAGGCCCGCCCAATTGAATATGAAGTATTAGCAAGTGATGCTTTTAACGAGAGCTTGGCTGCCTTGAATATCATTCCGGTAAAAGGCAGTGAGTTGTTCGCCAAGGCATAACAAAACAGGCCCCAAAGGGCCTGTGATTTTATTTATTGCGCCTTGCTGCTGCGGGGTGTGGTTGCAGCTGGCTTGGGTGGGGACTTATCTTGGCTTTTCTTTTCCAGGGCCTGTTTTTCTTCCGGGCTTAGCACCTTCATGATGCACTCTTCTGTGCCATAGCTGCCGCCGCTGTCATCGGGCTCGAAATACTCCTTGCGGAAGCTCCACCTGTCCTTGCCAACTTTCTTGATCGTGGCAAGGCCTGTACTATGATCGACGTTGTTTTTCTTGTCGCGAATATTGAAGCTAATCGCCATGCGATTGCCCACAACCACGGCTTGTCCATGGTAAACCGTGGAATTCACGGTTTCAGTTTCATAATAATAAGCACCAAACTTACCATGGCTACTGACGCGATTAAGGCGCAAGGCAACGACTAGGTCATAAGCGCCAATAGCGGAGTTTTCACCCTTGCACTCATAAAGTCCTGTGTAATTGACGCCGGTAAAGGCTGGTTTTGCTTGCGCCAAACTGGAAAAGGCCAGCATGGCAGAGACGATGATTACTTTTTTCATCCGAAGGGCTCTGAATTATTGTTGCAATAGCGGCCTATTGTAACGCGTATATATGTCATCTCTGCAAGCCTGCACAAATATTTCGCGGGATATCCAGCGAGATTGCCCTCTCTCAACACCCTGCATTTTTTGTATTTGCGGACGAGGTGATTTAATATAGCTGCGTCGCAAAACCATTGATCAAACAATACTCTCGCGACACTCAACAATACCAACAGACTCTCAAAATTCAACCATGCTAAAAACTGCGGCCTTGTGGCGTTACAGTATTTTCAATTTTCTACTCATTGCTTTCCTCGCGCATTGGTTCTGGCAACAAAACCAGCCAGTGGCGCTCACTGAACCCGAGCTGCCTGCGAATGGGAAGCTTAACTGTGTTTCCTACGCACCTTATTATGGCGAAGGCGAAACGCCCTTCATTGCGACAACCGTGGCGGAAAAATCCAGAGTGGAGCAGGATTTGCGCCTGCTTTCCAAGCGTTTTGATTGCGTTCGCACCTACTCGGTCAATCAAGGGCTGGATTATGTACCCGAGGTAGCCTCCAAGCTAGGAATGAAGGTCTTGCTTGGCGCATGGATAGGCTACACCAAGCTTGAGAACGACAAGGAGTTCGAGCGGGCGATTGAGCTGGCAAACCGCTATCCCGACACGGTCAAGGGGCTGATCATTGGCAATGAGGTACTGCTACGCAAAGAACAGACAGAAGAAGTCATGCTAGCCTACCTGCAAGAGGCGCAACAGCGTACTGAAGTGCCCGTCACCTATGCCGATGTATGGGAATTCTGGCTCAAGCACCCTCGCCTCGAACAAACTGTAGACTATATTACCGTGCATGTGCTGCCTTACTGGGAAGATGATCCGCAAAGCGTGGACAATGCCATCCAGCATGCAGAAAATGTCATGGATAAGCTGGGCCACACATTCACCAAGCCTTTGTTTATCGGTGAAACTGGTTGGCCTTCTGTCGGCAAGCACCGCAATGCCTCTGTGCCCAGCCTAGTCAATCAGGCATCCTACTTGCGCCAGTTTATCCAGGTTGCTCACAATAAAGGTTGGCACTACAACCTGATTGAAGCAATAGACCAACCCTGGAAGCGCGATCTTGAAGGTACGGTTGGTGGTTACTGGGGGCTGTACGATACCAAGCTGAATAGCAAGTTTGACTTCAAGGGTCCAGTGGCTGAACGCCAAGATGGCGTCAAACCGCTGATCTGGGGATTTGCAGGCCTGATCATTTTCATCATCCTCACCTTGGCACGTAAGGAAAACAGGTTGCCGGCTTTGCTGGCGACTGGCTCGCTGGGTGCCCTGACGGGTGCTACGGCTTATGTGCAGTGGGGATACCTGATTGCCGCTTGCCGCGATACAACGGAGTGGACTGTCTTGATCGGCATTAGCCTGGTTGGCATCATTGCCCTGCTCAATATCCCATCATTGATTACACGCGGCCAAAACAAGCTTACACACAGCCTACTGTTTATCCTCGTACTGGCAGGCATGATCACGAGCTTCCTCCTGATTCCCAAGATGAGCTTCATTCCGCGTGATGTTGAGCTACACCCCATGATTGTGCACGTCATTTACATGATGGATGGCCGTTATCGCAATTTCCCGCTGACATTGTATGCCCTGCCCGCATTGCAATATGCCATTGGTTTCAGCTTGCTGGGGCTACTGCATCGCACTACGTTCGGGCGCTATCGCAAACTCAATATAGTTGCCCTGGTGACGGCACTGATTTGCTTGATATTGGAACCGTTGAACACACATGCACTCTTATGGCTAGGCGTGATCATCTTGCTGGCCTATGCAAGTTGGCCACGCAAGGGAGCCAGGGTTTGAGGGGGCATCTGGCATCATCCGTGAAAAATAAAAGACAAGCATATGAAATTTATCAATAAATATAGCAAAGCCCTTTTTATTGCCTTGGCAGTCACACTGCTGCATTTTGGTATATGGGAAGTCATCAATCGCGCACTGCCATTGATTGATGCGCCCCCTATCGTCAATGGCTTTGCTTACAGTGGCTACCAGATTGGGCAAAGCCCACAGGAACGTAAATATCCCAGCACTGCTGAGATATTGAAAGACCTGGAGCTGATGAAGAAATATACCAACCGCATCCGTATCTACGGCGCCTTGGAAAACCCTGAAACCACCGCCTTGGCCGCCCGCCTTGGTCTTAAAGTCACCGCAGGCGCCTGGCTGGGGCCAGATCACGATGACAACAAGCGTGAACTGGATGCCCTGCTGGCCAGGACAGCGGTCTATCCCAATATTGAGCGCATTATCGTTGGTAACGAAGCGATCTTGCGCGGTGACCTTACAGCCGATGAAATGGTTGCCTATCTTGAGGAAGCCAAGCGCACAGCGCGCGTACCGGTGTCGACGGCAGAGCCTTGGCATGTCTGGCTACGCTACCCTCAATTGGTCAAGCATGTCGATTTCATCACCGTGCACTTGCTTCCCTATCATGAAGGCCTACCTGCCGAAAAGGCCGTAGATTACGCACTTGAGCGCTATCACGAGTTGCTGGACAAGTATCCACGCAAGAAGATCGTGATTGGCGAAATCGGCTGGCCAAGCAAAGGGCCAACCATTGATGCCTCGGTTGCATCCAACGTCAACCAGGCACGGTTTGTGCGCGAATTCCTGGCCAAAACCGCTCATGAGCCTTTCGACTACTACCTGATGGAAGCGATTGATCAGCCATGGAAGGTTAAGATCGAAGGTTGGGCTGGTGCATATTGGGGCATGTTTGATGCTGAGCGCCAGGAAAAGTACTCCCTGCACGGCGCAGTGCCCAAAGATCTACGCTGGGTTTCCAAAGCACTCTGGGGTTCGATTCTAGCCTTCCTGCCGATATTGTTCCTAGCAGTACGATTCCGTAGCTGGGGTACAGGCGCACAGGTCTCACTGGCGGTATTGCTGCAAGCCTGTATTACCGTCTTGGTTGTAACCTGGAACCTGCCGGGTGATTACTATTATTCATTGCGCGACATGATCATCCTTGTGGGGCTGATTCTTGCCCTGCTGATGACCACAGCCGTACTCATGACCTATGCCGTTGAGTTCAGCGAGGTCATGTTCAAGGGCTACTGGATTCGCGCCTACAAGCCTGCGGCACCAGTGCCACCGGAAAAAGAGGCTTTTGTATCTATTCATCTGGCTTGCTACAACGAACCGCCGGAAATGGTGATTGCCACCATAGAAAGCCTAGTAGAGCTTGACTACACCAATTACGAAGTGCTGGTGATTGACAACAACACCAAGGACGAAAGCAAGTGGAAGCCTGTAGAAGAATACATGGCCAAGTTGCCCGACAACTTCAAGTTCTACCACTTGCCACAATGGCCGGGCTTCAAAGCTGGGGCGCTTAATTTTGCCTTGCAGGAAACCGATCCCAGAGCAGAGGTCGTTGGTGTAGTAGACGCCGATTACGTCGTCACGCGCGACTGGCTGGCTGTGTTGATTCCTCACTTTTCGGATCAAGGCGTTGCGGTAGTGCAAGCACCACAGGCACACCGCGAATTTGAGAATAACTTCTTCCGTCGCATGAGTAATTGGGAGTTTGAAGGCTTCTTCCGTATCGGCATGCATCACCGCCATGAGCGCAATGCGCTCATACAGCACGGCACCATGACTTTGGTGCGTCGCAAAGCATTGGTTGATCTCGGCGGCTGGTCTGAGTGGTGTATCTGCGAAGATACCGAACTAGGCTTGCGCTTGCTCGAAGGCGGTTACGAGCTGCGTTATATTGACCGTGTCTTTGGACGCGGCCTTACTCCCGCCAACTTTGAAGCGCTGAAATCACAGCGCTTCCGTTGGGCATTTGGTGCGATGCAGATCCTCAAGCACCACTTGCCAAAATTGCTCGGCAAATCCACGCTCAGCTTCGGTCAACGCTACCACTTCCTGACTGGCTGGCTAAGCTGGCTGGGTGACGGCCTGCAATTGATCTTCACCATGAGTTCCATTGGCTGGACTTTGGCCATGCTTGCCTTCCCTAAATCATTCAGCCTGCCGGTTTCCATCATGCTGACACCGGTACTATGCTTCCTTGTGGTCAAGGGAGCATTAGGCCCCATTCTGTATCGCAAAACCATGAAAGACTGCAAATGGTCTGACATCCTGGGAGCATCGCTAGCAGGCCTTGGTCTTTCGCACACCATCGCACGCGGCATCATGATGGGCCTGATCCAGAAGCGTGGCGTATTCAAGACCACCAACAAGGGCAAGGCAGTCAAGGGTAGTATCTTCGGCCTGCTCACACCCATCCGCGAAGAAGTGCTGCTACTGTTGGCACTGATCGTTGCTGCTGGGGCCATGCTCTACTCCCGCGGCTTCAGCAACCTGGATGCACAGCTTTGGGTGACCATGCTGACCTTGCAATCCATGCCTTACTGGAGCACCCTGGCCTGCCAGATCATCGCGCAATTGCCTGATAGCAAGCCTGAACAAGCATAGCTTTTATTATTGCAGGCAAACAAAAACGGCGGTGAGATGTGTATCTCGCCGCCGTTTTTTTATAACTAATCCATCTTCAAGATAGCCGCCTCGCCCACCATCGCAACCAAGCCGGCCTCCAAGCCAGGGTCAGCGCAACCATCATGGCCGCAAAGCTGAGTTGTATGACTCCCAGCAAGGAGCCAAAACTGGCGCCATCTGTCACCCAGCTAGCCACCATACTCAGCAGCAACAAACCTGCACCCAGCAGGCGTGCTTGCTTGACTCGAGCAACTATCGACACAGTGACCGTTAATCTGTGTTTTTCCTGCGACAAGGCCAAACTGGCCCAGCCTAAATAGGCAGCAGCCAGCCCGATAGCATGTATCCACATGGTATTACTCATGTTTCCCAAGCCCCATGCTGGAGGGTGAAACTGGCGTAGTTTTCTTGCGCTGGCTAGTGCTATTGCGCTGCCCTAGCTTCCAAGCCGCATAAGCGGCCAGAGTAGCTCCGAGCAACAAAACAATATCCATGCCTGCCGTCGCATAGTCGTGCCCTGCCAGGATGTGCCATAACGGAGTAGTTGTTACTGCGTTGGAAACGACAGCGAATAATGCCAACAGGCTTATTAACCATGCCTGCTCACGCCATGCTGCACGGCTACGCAACCAGGCATGGGCAAAGGTGGCAAGCCAAGTTAAATAGAATACCCAGACTTCAAGTGCATCACGCTCATAGCCCAGCAGGGCTGCGTTTGCAGGCAGCCATCGATTGGCTAGCAAAAACATCAGCGTAGCGATGATGATGCCAGTGACACTGCCTATGGTCAGGCCGTGCACAATCGCTACGCCTTTCAAGCCTTGCTTGGCATGACGCACGCGACGCGCCTCCAGCCAGAACAAGAAACCAGTGGCAATCAATATGCATCCCGACAGGCCAGCCAGGAAATACAGCCAGCGCAATGGCCAATGATTGAATTGGATGAAGTGCATCCCCGCGATGTAGCGTTGAACTGTCAGTACGGGTTTGGCTTCGAATCGGCTCAAGACTTCGCCAGAAATCCCATCAAAATAAATGGTATCAAGATTCATGGTGACATCTTGTTCATAGGAACGGCGGATTTCGACATAGGCATGGGCATCCCCGGCATTACGCACACGCAGGAAATAAGGCTGTCCACCACCCCACAGCTGCCTCGCTTGCGCCAACATGGCATCCAGCGATGCTAGCTGACCAGGTTCACCTGCTGGCTTGATATCGTAGCGCCCGGTCATTTCAACCTCATAAGCCGCTTCATCACCCGCATAAACCAGCTTATTGGTATTGGGAAAATACGTGGCAGCAAAAATGATCAGGCCAGACAACGTGATCACGAAATGAAAAGGCAAGGCCAGCACACCGCTCAGGTTGTGCAAATCCAGCGCTGAGCGCTGCATCGCCTTTTGCGGGCGAAAAGTGAAGAAATCCGTGAATATCTTTTTGTGAATAATCACGCCTGAAACCAGCAGCACCAACATACCCATCGCGGCAAGACCAACTATCCAGTACCCCAGCTTCAGCCATTGAATATGCAAGCGAAAATGAAATGGAAAGAAAAACCCGGTGGCGCCCAACGTATAGCGCTCGTCCGTGATTTCACCATTATGTGGGTTGATATAACGGCGGACATTATCACCCTGCTCAGTGCGATAACGTAACGTAAACACTGGGGCACGCTCACTAGGCAGGGTAACGCCCCACTGATTACCAGACAACTTGCTTGCCTCAATCAGAGGCAAGACTACTTTATCTAGCGACACCGGGGCATCAGGCATACTTACCCGCGTTGCAGGCATCATCCAGCGGTCAATTTCCTTGTCAAACACAGACAAGGTCCCCATCCAGAAGATCGCAAACAACACACTACCCAACACAACGCCTGCCCAGGTGTGCAACAGCGCCATGGATTTACGCAAAGAGGGTTCCATCAGCAATGATCAACAATACAAACAGTGGTCATCTACTGAACTGGTCAGCCAGCAGATAAAGTAAACAGGGAAACAGGCACAACATCATAAAGATGCGCAGCAAACGGCGCTCGGCAAATGCCCATAGAAGAATAACGAGGTAAATCAGGAAAGCCAACAATGCACTGGCAACGACGGCTTCGCTACGAAGCATGCCAAGCTTAGCTAAGCCCAGGGCCAGAAACTGCACCACGAGCGCAGTCAGGTAATATCCGCCAATCACGGTAGTAGTAATATGAAAAAAGATCGCTAGCCAGGATGTTGGTTTATGTTTCTTATCCTGCTGCGCTGAGTTCACTGTCATGAAGAATAGCTACATTCAAAGAGATGGGCGTGATTATATTAGACTATGTATGACCAATGCCAGGCTATCCCAATTGTGATAGCCTGGAGTCATTACCTAGAAATCAATTGTGGCTGAAAGCAATAGCGTTCTTGGTGTTGAAATGGTCAAGCCACTTGCACCAGATGGTGCAGCAGCAGATGCCCAATAACTTCTGTCAAACAAATTCTCCACCGATGCACGTAAAGTCACAGGCCAATGGTATTGATGAATGGCATACCTTGCGCCGATATCAAATCTGACCCAACTTGGTATTTTCTGAGTATTAGCCACATCCATATATTGCGAGCTGCTGTAAAGGGTGCGAGCAGTCAGTGTTAATCCCTCAACTGCTGGAGCATCCCACTCTACACCGAAGTTAAAATTGCTACGCGACGTACCCGGTGCTTTAGCACCATCATTGGTGCCATTTTGGGTACTGGTCAGCTTACTATCGAGCAACATGATGCCTCCCAATGTACGCAAACCTGCCACTGGCTCACCAAACACATTCCATTCGATACCTACATTGCGTTGCTCACCATTCAACGCAAATATACGATTCTCGGCAAAAGCACTAGGTTGCTCAATGCGGAATAAACTCAGAGTACTACCATAATGCCCCCAATCCATCTTTACTCCGGCTTCAAGCTGCTTGGATTTTATTGGAGGTAATACTTGCCCCGCGTTATCTACAGTGCCATTGGTCGGTGCGGTCTGTCCTTGAGAGAGACTCTCAATATAATTTCCATATAAAGAAACATGCTGATTTAACTTTAAAACAACAGCAGTAGCAGGCGTCAACGCCTGCTTATCGTAGTGACTGATACGAGTGGAGCTATCAAAAGTATCCACTTGTACCTGTTGTGAGCGTGCACCAATGATGAGTTGCAGTCGATCATTCATCATGGATAAAGTATCCGTCAAGGCTATGCTGTTCAACTCCACTAATCCGGCTTTCGGAATATGCTGGGATAATCCATGGGTATTCGGGCGTGCAAGAGTTGGAGGTTGATAGATATTGGAAATGCTATTAGAAAAATAATAGAAAGCACCACCATGATCCAGGCGGAACTTACTGCCAGCCAAATTCACAGCATGCTGCACATCTCCAGTAGCAAACTTGGTACGCAACCCCGCCTCAGCAGTAAACACATCTTCGTAGCGCAAATAGACAAATGGTGATGCAGTAAAATTACCAGCATTATTACTGACTCTGGGATTCACTCGCAAAAAGTCAGAATCAGCCCGTTTACCACCAATAGCAGCATATACACTCCAGTTGGGATTAAAGTCATACTCCGCACGAATGGCCGCATATGTATCTCGAGTATTGGTATACGTCCAAGCCGGAGCAAAATTTTTCCCGATCCGTTTTGCATCAGGCACTGCAACACCTGCAGCCAAAGTGACTTTTTCTGGTGGTGCATCAACATTGCGTTCTTGATGTCCCATATCCAACGATAACTTCAAATCATTACCACGGTAATCAAGCGCAACTGATCCAATACTCTGCTCAGTTGATTGGTGATCAAATGCAGTTTCACCGGGCGAGCGGTATGCCGCATTAACTCGGATACCCACACTATTATCCGGACCGAAGCGGCGCCCCACATCGACATGCGCACCCCACTGCGCCTTACTGGCATAGGTCGTCGTCAATTGAGTGATTGGAACATCCTGCGCACGTTTAGTCACAACATTAATCGCACCTCCGACAGCACCATTTGGCGCCATTCCATTTAATAAAGCACTGGTGCCCTTGAGAACCTCTACACGCTCTATCGTTTCCACTGCTACAGCATAATTGGATAGCAAGCCATATAAGCCATTCAAGGCTATATCACCATTGCTTACTGTAAACCCACGAATGGAAAACTGATCAAAACGCCCGCCCCTTGGATTGGCACTACGCACCGAAGCATCATTTGCCACCACATCTGCAATCGTTGTGGCTTGCTGATTCTGTATCAGTTCCCTCGTGTAACTCGTGATGCTAAATGGAGTGTCTTGGTAGGCTAGATTACCCAATAAGCCCACACGCCCCCCTGTGGCAACTTGGCCACCACGATAGGCTGATGGCAAATCCTCCAGGGATTCACTCTGCTTTGCAGCACGAACTTTAACCTCTGGCAGGCTGCCGCCATGCTGCAATGGTGTAGTGGAAATCCTCCGCAACCCCCAGCTACCGTTGTCGCGCGCAATTTGATCAAGGCCCGTGCCCTGCAATAGCTTGCTGAGTGCCTGTTTAGCAGTGTAGTTGCCTTGCAAGCCGCTACTTTGCTTACCCACCACCAGCTCTGGCTCGAATGAAATCAGGATGCCTGCCTGTTGGGCGAACTCAGCCAAAGCATCTTCCAGAGAGCCTGCGGCAATGCGATATTGCTGTTGCTCTGCCACAATTTCCTGAGCATGGGAAAGTGGCAAAAAGCTGCCCCCTAGCGATAGTGCTACTAAAGCATGGCATACAGCCTGCCGGATGCTATTCCTGGTTGAAAGTGGCTGGGAAGATTGTCCCTGCACTTGGTATGTCATGATAGTTTCCTCAATCAAAATGAAGTGGTTCAACTGACATACCGAAGCAGGAATAAAAAACTACAGTCCGCTGCAAAAAATATTGAGCAATATGGTGGCGACTGATAATTAACGTACGCGATCAAGTTGGGTCCGGTAGAACCAAGAGCGCTTGATCTCCAAACCTAGCGTATCTGCCACGGCATCTAGCGCTTTGTCGATATCATGAACGGGGAATACACCGGAAATACGCAACTCGGCCACCTCTGCGCCGCATCGTATCGTGCCATGGCGATAACGTTCCAACTCTTGCAGCAATGAGATCAACTTCATATTGCGCGACACGATAACGCCATTCAGCCAGGCTAGGCTATCACGGCTGGCTTCCAGCAAAGGGCCAAGCTGTTGCCGACTAAAAACCAATGAATATCCGGCCTGTACGATACGCTTCATCCCCGCTGCCACCACCTCAACCGCTCCATCAAAGACACTGACCAGTATGCCATTCTCATGGTCACGCACCAGGAAGCGAGTTCCTAATGCCCGTATCTGACCATGGCTGGTTTCGACAATAAAATTGCGCTGGGCAAATGCCTGCTGATGGCCCGTGGTCAAGAGGATTTCACCTTGATAGAAGCGTAATAGTCGCACGCTGGCATCATAATCAACATCCAAAGCGCTGGCAGTATTGAGGTGAATGTCGGTGGCATCCATCAATGCCACATGCCTGCTTTCACCAACAGCGGTTGTGTAATCCGCCAACATCGGGCGCCATGGCACCTTCTGGTACCCTAAGCCCAATAACCCTGCGCTACCTCCTACCAACACTGCCAATTTGAGCACCTGCCTACGTTGCAGCATGTTATTCATGCGCTGGCTCATACGCCTTTCGTCATGCAAGGTAGCTCTAGCCAGTGGAGCAGGGATTTGCCTTACCTGCTGATCAAGTTGTCCCAAACGATCCCAGGCAAGCTGGTGTAGTGGGTGCGCCTCTTGCCAGCGCTCGCAAGCCTCATAATCTTCGGGGCTAGCGTGACCAGATTGCAAGATCACCATCCAGCGGATGGCTTCCTCAATCACCTGTGGAGAAGGAGCAGCTTGCATCAATCAAGCGGGGAAAGCAGCGGCGTAACAAGCACCATATGCCCGTATCATGTATTGCTGCACTGAGCTGACAGAGACATCCAGCTGCTGTGCAATTTCGCCATAGTTCAGGCCATCAATACGAGATAGTAAGAAAGCCTGACGCACCTTACTAGGCAACTGGGCCAGCATTCTATCAACCGCCACCACAGCCTCCATCGCCAGGGCTTGCGCTTCTGGCGATGGCACAACGGCCTCTGGCAATTGACTCAGGGCCTCTTGAAATGCCTGCTCTAATGCTGATTTGCGGAAATAATCAATCACCAACCCCTTGGCCACTACGGTCAGCAAGGCCTTGGCTTCATCAATATAGAGCCGTTCACGCGCGGTCAGGAGGCGGGTGAAGGTATCCTGAGCCAAGTCAGCCGCATGATGCGGGCAGCCAAGATGGCGATACAGCCACTGCACTAACCAGCGATGATGCTCCGTATAGAGCTGGCTGATGGCGCACAGACTCAAGGCCTGCGGATTTTTCATAGATGGGATAGTTAAAAAATGCGAATTATTATTATTCTAAGGTAGTTTCTATTTGTAAGATAGAGTGAACGCTATCTTGGACGAAGGTGTATTACGATCAATAATTAACTAAATGCGCCGCCCCAATAATGCCTGCCTGATCACTGCTATTGGATACCCGTACATCAATTTTGTCACGCAGTACGGGAATAGAGTCATCATGCAACTGTTGGAACAGTGTCGGCGAAAAATATGGCCATGCCTGGCTCATTCCGCCCCCGATCAACACTACCTCGGGGTCAAGTATTTTTGCCAGGTGGGCAATAGCCAAGCCAAGATGCCGACCTGCAAGCGCATAGGCATCAAGCGCCGCACTATCTCCTTGTGCTGCTCGCTCTGCAATATCTTGCGCAGAAAGGCTTTCCCCTGTCACCTGGTGGTAGCTCAGGGAAACACCAGGAGCTGAAGCATATTGCTCCAGGCACCCATGATTACCGCAACCACAGAGGCGCCCCTTGGGCTCAGTAATCAAGTGACCGACTTCCATGGCAATACCATGCTCGCCAGGATAAGGTTTTGCGGCATGAATAAACCCGCCACCAACCCCTGTCCCCAGGCCAATATAGACCATACTGCGCGGAGCCTGTGGCAATAGCAGGAATTCCCCAAACGCCGCCACCAGAGCATCATTCTCCATGACGACCGGCAACCCGATCAATCGCGAAAGCTCCCCTGCAATATCGACATGGCGCAAGCCTGGCAAATTGGGAGATTGCACGACATGCCCAGCCACTGGGTCAATAAAGCCGGGAAAACCAATGCCGATACCATTCACGTCAGGATACTGTTTCATTGCCTGCTGCAATGCCGACAAACTGATCCTGAGAATTTCCTGCAACGCAATCGCCGAGGCATGCTGCTTGCAAATGGATGAAAAATCAGCAGGAAATCTTTGTTCATGAATGACTTTTTTATCTTGCACCACCCCTACCCTGAGATTGGTGCCACCAATATCCACGCCTATGTTTAACTTTGCCATAAAGCCTTAGTCACATATTAACTATTAGATTCAGAGTAAATAACAATTAGTTGTTTTTAATAAATTTTAATTTCACGCTTATACCATCAATTAACTGCTCATGATGCCATTCCAACACGATCGTCACAGCTTGCATGATTTTTTCAAACCCGGCTTCAGATTGAGAAACGGAAAAATGTGGATAGCTGAAATAATTCGCCGGAGCATTAGTTTGCAGGTGCAAGGTACCACCCAACACATCGTCATCCAGAAATAACTCCTGCCAGTCATCTTGACTCAACGCTTGGCCAAAGCCACCCAAAATTTCCTGCCCCTGGCGGAAACGTCCGGCAGGGCCATCACAACTAGGCATGGCAAGATTGATCTCAACACGCAGTCTGCCTGAAACCTGCATACCCTCTTGTAATTGATAGCGGACTTGCAATGTCTCTTGTTCAAGCTTGTATTGCTTGTACAAAATGGGAGCAGAGCCATCAGGCAAATGTCCGACAAAGCGAATGGCTTCTGCATTTTCTCGCTGGTATCGCAGCGGAATATTAGCGCCTTGATCCAGCCAACTATCATGGAACAAGGCCTTGCGGTAAAGATCGATTTCAAGATCACCAGGCAGGATTTCATGCTTGGAACCCATTTGCTCATGAGGATTGGCAATCCCCTCACCTGGCTGGTGATGTTCTGGCGCAGCGTGAATCTTGCGATGGTAATGCTCCGCCTGCCGCGTCAGCGTATCACCAAAATTATGATGCAATGTATAGCTATCAAGCTCAACGATCGCAGCGGCATCATCTAGCTTTATCACTGCTTGCACTATCCCGTTCTGGATCAACAGTTCATCGTATCCATCAATATCGATGTCTACGATCTCTGTTGCCGCACGCTTATCCACTTGGTCAAGCAAACCCTCCAGCCTGATGATGGCATGGTAGACGGCACGACGTAAGTGAGGCAGGTAAAGGCCGCCAAACAAGCCGTGCCAGTAGGCATCATTAGCCTGGGCCTCATACAGCAGCTTCAGCATCTCGACACTGTGTTGGCTGGGCTTCAGGCTGTGATAACGCTTGGATAAGCCCAACATGCGCTTATGCATCCAGTTGGACTCTGGATAGCGCATAAGAAAATTGCGCCAGATGCCGCCACGCACGAATGGCTTGGTCACTTCATATCGTTGGTGCTCCCGCTCTTGGGCAACCAAGTCCGCATAATGGTGGGCAGCAGGCACCGGCAATGTCCACTCATTCATCTCGATATAAGAGGTAGTGGGCAAATAGACAATGCCTTTTGTCCGCGCACGCTGGTGGTAGTCGGCATAGCGCATAGGTTTGATCACATCTGAATGCAGCACGCCCTCTATGAATTGGCGCAACCAGCCACGTTCATATACCCACTGATAAGTCTCAGGCCAGATACCGAATTTCTCGATATCGTCAAAGTACACCGCAGCCGCCTGGCCATCTTCGCTTGCCAAGCTTTCAAGATAAGCCACCACCTCATCCGCAGGTGAGAAGGGCAAGCGGTAACGCAATGCCTCGGAGATAGGGAACAAGTCGATATGACGGCCATCTTCCTCTGTCGTATAAAAACCATTCAATACACCAGCCTCTTTGCCTGCACACATGAAGTGGTAATCATCAACCGTCACATATTCAATGCCTCCCTCTGCCAGGGCAGGCACCACGCTTGACTCCCAGACACGCTCCGTCAACCATGCGCCTTGCGGCGCTTGCCCCAGTTCGCTCTTGAGAAAGCGTGAAAGAACATTGATCTGCCCTACTCTATCCTGAACCGGAATAGAGGCCAGCACAGGCTCAGTGAAACCAGCACCAAAGAGCTCAGCCTGCCCGCGCTCCACCATTTCTCGCAACAAGACCATATCTTCAGGGAAATGTTCCAGCATGTATTCCAGCAACCAGCCACTGATGTGGATAGCAAAATGAAACGCCGGATACTCATGCAACACCCTGATAAACGGTCCATAGCAGCGGGCATGCGCATCTTCTAACACGCTTTCGAAATTACCCACTGGCTGGTGGGCATGCACACCAAGTAGCAATGCAATGGTTCTAGCCAATTCCTGCTCCTGTTTGATGAGATTAAGTGGGTGATTCCGCAGCCTGGCCGCGGCGCATGGTGCCGGCATTGGCGGCTGTAGAGTCAATTGCACCACTACTGATTGCCAAGCCTAAGTTACTTGGGGCCGGATGCTTGAGGAGTCTGTAAAGATTGGCAAGGTTTTGACGGAACAATTGATCAAAACTGCTCACGCTCAAGGCCGAGTTGTAATCTCCCAGCCACCAAAACCAATCAGAACCTTCGCAAATCGCCAATTGCCTGCTGGCTGCCTGGGTTTCCTTCTCCGTCAACAACCCTTGCTGAGTAACACTATCAAATACCTCCTTGGCCGCACAAAGCAAATCCCAGCCCCGGTTTTTATCGGCACTACCGATCCAGGTGCTAAAGCTGCCATATACCCAACTACCTGCAGCCACAGCTGGCAACTCACTCAGTGGCAAGCTGCCATTCAGGGAGCGCTCAGCCAGCTCGCTAGGCGTCAACATGACAATATGCTCATGCTGGCTCAATGCGGCATAAAGCTGGCTAAGGAAGTAATAGCCGTTGTAAGGATAATATTCCCAAGCATTTTCACCATCGAGAATCACGCTGACCACAGGAGATTGCTCGCCGTTACTCTGGGCATAGATAGCTTCCAGGCTGCCGATAAAGTCGGCGACAGCATTATCCGCATGCTGGTTGGCATACTCGAACCCAATTTTGTCCGACAAGTGATCATCACGGAAAAAGCAAAGAATCTCATGCTCAGCATTACCCACCCGATAAGGCTTGTAGAGATATTCGTGTCGCGGCGGCAGCTCACTGCGATCAAATGATTTATACAAACTATTCGCCAACACGCCTTCACCCGTTGCCGTCCAGCTCACACCATGTTCAGCCAGCAGCAACAAGGCATCGTGTGACACTGCACCTTCCGCTGGCCACATGCCATTGGCTGGCTTGCCGAAGCGGCGCTGGTGCGAAACCTGCGCTTCTTCGATATGCAGGCGTGCGCGCTGCTTGCCGTGCGGATAATGCTGATAATGCGGCAATGGCGCATAGGGCATGGCATCGCGCGTAGATCGAAAATCCAGCAACAAAGGCAGGATGGGATGGTAATGCGGCGTTGTGGAAATCTCGATCTGCCCTGCAGATTCCAGCGCCCGATAACGGGGAATCAGGTCGCGCATCAGTGTGGCAATCAACTTGAACAAGGTTTGCCTATCTTCTGGCGTGAACTGGCTCCCCTTATTCATGAGTGCCTGCACTTCGGGGCTATTACGCCGCACACTTTCGCCGGTCCAGGCCAGGTGATACCAGACCAGCAAATCAGCCATGTATTGGCCTGAAAGATAATTGAACATGCTCTTGCCGTGCGGCTCGAGCTTGACGTACATATTGTAGAGGCACTGGTAATGCTCGAAGGGTGCGAGCATTTTTTCATGATGCCCCTTGAAGCAGCTATGCAGGATCAGGCAACGCTCATCCTGGGTCAGCGACTTCATCTCATCCTTGGCAAGCAGGGCTAGCAAAGGGTCACGGATATTGCCACTGTCAAACTGCTCGACGTAATCCTCCAGTTGATCCAGTAGCACTGGCACAAAGTTGAAGCTGACCCGCGCACCTGGATTGCTTTCCAGATGATAGGCCATATCCGTGTAATCCTTGATGGCATGCAGATACGTCCAGGGCAGCACATATTCACCGCTGGTAATGTCGCGGTAATCCGGCTGGTGCATGTGCCAATACAGATTAAGGTACAGCTTTGGAAGCGATGCAGTCATATCACCCTTTACTTGTTGTTACTCGTAAATAAAGTCTTGATCATGCTGCCCGATCTGCGCCGGGTTTAAAGGTCAACGAAAATGGTGCAGGCTTTGCCCCAACATATCGGGCGTGACCAACACTACGCCCTCCTCCGTGACGTGAAAACGCTTACGGTCCAGCTCCAGGTTCATGCCGATTTCCATGCCATCGGGGATACGTGCACCGTTATCTACCACCACGCGCCGTAATGTCACATGGCGCCCCACATCGACCTTGGGCAAGATTACCGAATGTTCGATGCTGCTGTAGCTATTTACCCTGACATCCGAAAACAGCACAGAGTTTCTGATGCTCGCGCCACTCACGATGCAACCACCTGAAATTAGCGAGTCTGTCGCCTGCCCACGGCGCTCTTCATTATCAAAAACGAACTTGGCAGGCGGCAATTGCTCCTGATAAGTCCAAATCGGCCATTGCCGGTCATAAAGGTTGAGCTCAGGGACGACCTTGGTCAGCTCCATGTTTGCTTCCCAATAAGCATCTACCGTACCAACATCGCGCCAGTAATAGTTACCATCCGCTGCACCGACGCAGCTATCCGTGAATCGATGGGCAAACACACGGTATTTCTTGATCAGGTAAGGAATGATGTCATGACCAAAATCATGGGATGACTTTGGATCGTCAGCATCACGGATTAATTGCTCGTAGAGGAAAGCAGCATTGAATACATAAATACCCATGCTGGCCAAGGCATGTTCTGGATCATCAGGCAAACCGTCAGGATTGGCAGGCTTTTCCTTGAAATCCACGACCCTGTCATGTTCATCTACCCCCATGACACCAAAGGCGCTAGCCTCCTTCAGGGGCACATTGATGCAGGCCACTGTCATATCTGCCTTGTTGCGCACGTGGGCCGCCAACATCTGACCGTAATCCATCTTGTAAATATGATCGCCAGCAAGGATCAGAACGAATTCCGCACTGGTCTGGCGCAAGATGTCCAGGTTCTGGAATACCGCATCAGCCGTACCTTTATACCACTCCTCCTGAATGCGCTGCTGGGCTGGCAATAGCTCGACAAATTCGTTGAACTCGCCACGCAAGAAACCCCAGCCGCGCTGGATATGCTGGATCAGTGTATGCGCCTTGTACTGCGTCACCACGCCAATGCGTCGAATGCCGGAATTGATGCAGTTGGACAAAGGAAAATCAATGATGCGGAACTTGCCGCCAAATGGTACGGCTGGTTTGGCGGTCCAGTTAGTCAGATCCCTGAGACGGCTGCCTTTACCGCCAGCGAGGATGAGCGCGACCGTGTTCTTGGTCAAAGTGCTCACAAAACGAGAAGAACTCAATTCATGCTGCTGCATTTTTGCCCCTCCTGATTTATAGTTTGGACATACGTTGTAACAACAGGGTGCGAACCGGGCCTATTCGCATTGATCTATTTCAGCTTCTGTAGAACCATTATAGGCACGAAGCCTCTTACTAAGCTATAGGCAAATGACTGGAAAAGCGCTTCCCAGCTAGCGCTTAGGAAACTTACCATCTCTGCAGAGTACTGGAATCCCATGTTGACCAAAACCAAGCAAGACCCTCAGCTTAGCCACATACTCAATGCGCGGCACCATGATCCATTTGCCTATCTTGGACTGCATCAAGTCCAGAACCAGTATGTCCTGCGCGTATTCCAGCCATTTGCAGAAAAAATATGGCTACAAACTACATCAGGCTGGGAACCGCTAAAGCTTAGCCATGATGCCGGGCTGTTTGAATGGAAAGGCAGCACTCCACCGCATGTGCCTTGCCGCATCAAGCTAGAGAAGCAAGGACACCAATGGGAAACGCATGACCCCTATTCATTCTGGACTGCCTTGTCACCAGATGAGTTATACCTGTTCGGCGAAGGCCGCCTGAAACAGGCTTACCGTACCTTTGGCGCACACTTGTGTGAGCAACAAGGTGTCAATGGCGTGAGGTTCGTGGTCTGGGCACCAAGTGCAGAACGCGTCAGCGTCATCGGCAACTTCAACCACTGGGATGGCCGTATCCACCAGATGCGTGTCCATGGCAGCAGCGGCGTCTGGGAACTCTTCATTCCCGAGCTTACCACCAGCGACCTCTATAAATTCGAGATACGCAATCGCCATAGCGGGCAGGTGTTGACCAAGACTGACCCTTACGGTTTCAGCTTTGAAGCACGCCCAGGCACAGCAGCAAAAATCACTGACAATGGCCACCACACCTGGCAGGATGCAAAGTGGCTACAGCAGCGTGCGCAGGCCGATTGGTTGCATGCGCCTTTCAACTGCTATGAAGTTCATCTTGGCTCATGGCGTCGCAATAATGCGGGCGGATTCCTGAGCTACCGCGAGCTTGCCCATGAATTGGTGCCTTATGCTCAGGAAATGGGCTATACGCACATTGAGCTATTGCCAGTTTCCGAGCACCCACTCAACGAATCATGGGGTTATCAAACGACGGGGTATTTTGCCGCGACCAATCGCTTTGGGAGCCCAGATGACCTGCGTTACTTCATCGACCACTGCCATCAGGCAGGGATAAGCGTCATCCTAGACTGGGTTCCTGGACATTTCCCCAAAGATGATTGGGCCTTGGCACGTTTTGATGGCTCAGCTTTGTTTGAACATGAAGATCCACGGTTAGGTGAACATCAGGATTGGGGCACCTACATCTTCAACTATGGTCGCAATGAGGTACGTAATTTCTTGCTGGCGAGCGCTCATTACTGGCTCTCAGAGTTCCACATTGACGGCCTACGCGTGGATGCCGTCGCCTCCATGCTTTACCTCGACTATTCGCGCAAGCCTGGCGAATGGCTGCCTAATCGACATGGCGGGCGTGAAAACCTGGAGGCCATCGATTTCCTCAAACAGCTCAACATCATGGTACATGAGGATTTCCCAGGAGCCCTGACGATTGCCGAAGAATCCACCTCCTGGCCTATGATTTCACGTCCGGTCTATCTTGGGGGGCTGGGATTTTCCATGAAGTGGAATATGGGCTGGATGAACGATACGCTGGCTTACATCGCGCATGATCCCATTCACCGCCGCTACTATCACGACAAACTCACCTTTGGCCAGCTGTATGCCTATAGCGAGAACTTTGTCTTGCCGTTCTCGCATGATGAAGTTGTACATGGCAAGCGATCTCTGCTGGATAAAATGCCTGGCGATGCGTGGCAGAAGTTTGCCAACTTGCGCCTGCTCATGACTTACCAAATGACCATGTCCGGCAAAAAGCTCAATTTCATGGGCAATGAACTGGCACAAGGGCGAGAATGGAACGTCAACAGCAGCCTGGATTGGCCACTGCTAGACCTGCACTGGCACCAAGGTGTGCAACACTTGAACCGGGATTTATCCCACCTCTATCGCCAATTGCCTGCACTGCATGAGCTCGACTTTGATCCTCAGGGCTTTGAATGGATAGATTGCAATGACAGCGATCAATCCATCCTCACCTATTTGCGTCGCGGCAGGGATGGCAGCATCGTGCTGGTGCTACTCAACTTTACCCCGGTATTGCGAAGCGGGTACCGGATTGGCGTACCTTACGCCGGGCATTATCAGGAAATCTTCAATAGCGATGCGGGATATTATGGCGGTAGCAACCAAGGCAACGGCAATGGCTTGCAAACGGAGCCACAAGCCTGGATGGATCACCAGCAATCGTTATTGGTCACACTCCCGCCTCTAGGAGGCATCATCATTCAGCCGACGTAAGCTTGATGCCATCGACACACCTCATCGATTAGCCATTAGCAGTGATAAAAAGGTAATGGAATTGATTTAGCCACGCTAAATATCTCGCTTGGCTATCCCCGTAGATCGGGCTGAAGTGATATATTCACGCATTGCCATTTACCTCCCTTCCCCCCCGATGAGTGAGCTCAGAGCCCTGGCCAGGCGATATGTTTATTCAAGCTTCTTTATGCTGCTTGTTGGCTATATTTTTCCGATCATTGCCTTCTTGATGACGGATATTCTTGATGATCCCTATGTATTCTTCATTGCATTGGGCTTCATGGTGCTATGCACTGCCATCGCCATGTGCCTAAACTTCATCACCGATCGCTACATCTTTGATATCAAGACTGTGAAAAAAGAAGATGGGAGCCAGTTTAGGCAGCGCTTTCTGCAACGCCATCACCACCTGCTACGCCTGCACCAGGCAGTGGATTGCCTGAGCATCCTGAATTTACTGCTCAGCCCGGTCATGTTCTATTACGTGTCATATCTTCATGGTGCTCATATCGTTAGTATCGGGTAAATAGACGCCAGCAAGAGTAAAGCGGTGACCACGTTGAAAATACGCATTCTCAGCGGATCATTGAGCAGCTTGCGCAACATCACACCACACCCAGCCCAAGCCCCCACACAAGGTGCGCCCACCAAGGTAAACACTGCGCTTAATATCGCTACATCCAGCATGCTTGAGGGATGTGGCAGATAGGCTGCCAGTGCAGCCAACGCCATTACCCACGCCTTGGGGTTGACCCATTGGAATGCCGCCGCTTGCAAAAAGCTGAATGGCTTTCCTAATGTTTCCACTTCGCCTCGCTGACCGTGAATGGGGGCTTTTGCAATATTGAATGCCAACCAGCATAGATAAGCGGCACCGACATACTTCATTACTATCTGCACAAAAGGATAGTGCGCAAACAAACCTTGGGCTCCCATCCCAACGACAAACAGCATCACAAAAAATCCACTACTGATGCCCAGCAAGTGAGGCATTGATCGTCGCCATCCATAGTTGAGCCCGGATGACATCATCATCAAGTTATTCGGCCCTGGGGTGATGGATGACACAAAGGAAAACATGACCAAGCCCAAAAGCAGCTCTACCGAAAAATGAGACATCAAAAATTCACCTAGCCTAGATAACTGTTGTATTTATACCAACACCGTTGTGTTTTACACAAAAAAACCTCATCGCCCGTTACTCCTTTAACACTGATTAACGACATTATTAAGTAGCATGAAGGAATATTTGATGACATTGATTCCACTGAAGCCATTTATGCCCTATCGCAAACTACCCGCTACGCCTGAACTCGACTTCGATAGCCTTTGGAACCATACCGCGGATTGGTTCGAGACGCCTAATCAACACCGCCAGGGATGGAGTGGCGTCAGCCGTATTATGTTCAAGACTGTGGATGAGAGCAGGCCGTTGTATGCGTTTCTCAAGCGCCAGCACAACTTCATGCGCAAAACGTGGCGCCACCCATGGAGCGGCATTTCGACATTTAATTGCGAATACCAGAATCTACTGCAACTTTCCAAACGCGGAGTTCCTGTCCCGGCACCACTTTTCTTCTCGGAAAAGAAAGAGGGTGATGATGTCAATGCCGTGCTACTGACCGCCGAATTGGTTGGCTTTACCCCATTGGATCAACTCGCTCCGAGCATTTTCAAGCCAGGAGTCAGTGTCTCAAGACAACGTAAACTCACTGCCTCGGTTGCCGCAACCATCATGAAACTGCATCATGCGCGCTTTCAGCATCGTGCACTTTACCCCAAGCATATTTTCGTCAGGGAAATGCCAGATGGTCATTTCGAAAGCGTCCTGATTGACCTGGAAAAAGCACGTATCAGGCTACTTCCTGTACTACGCACTCTACAAGACTTGGCTACACTTAACCGAGATCTCATACACCTGAGCCGCACTACCCGGCTCTATTTTCTCAAGCAGTATTATGGTGCAAGCAAGCTAAGCTCTCCGATGAAGTGGATAGCGAAGCATATCCATGCTCGCTCTGAACGCAAGAAAAAAGCTTAATCCTCATCCTGGCAGCACTTCAACAAGCTACGGCACATCAACATGAGATAGCGCCTCAGGAGTTTTATGAGTAAAATGCGCACATCTTTTAGGGAGTAGCCTGCTTCTTTCCGAAGCGCCCGTATCAACATAATCGACGTTTGTCGTGGTGCGGGTAGCCATTCTGGTTGGCGAGACTAATGGAGGCTAGTACGTTCAGGTTGGGCGTCCTAGTCACCATTTGACTGTGCCCAACCTCACGTACTGAATCCATGAATACTATTTCTATCTTGTTTTTGGCATTGGCCATGTCGGCCGATGCTTTTGCTGCGGCTATTGGCAAAGGTGCCATGCTGCAACGCCCCAGGTTGCTGGAAGCCTTGCGCACCGGTTTGATTTTCGGTGTCATTGAGGCTATCACCCCACTGGTGGGCTGGAGCCTGGGCCGGGTTGCGGCTGATTATGTGACAGCCTGGGATCACTGGATTGCCTTCAGCATACTTTCCATATTGGGCTTGCGCATGATCTGGCTGGGCTTACGACCAGATGAAGAGGCTGTGGAAAAACCTCAAAGCCATTCATTTATCCTGCTAGCTGCCACTGCGCTGGGCACCAGTATTGACGCCATGAGCGTTGGTGCCAGCCTGGCATTTCTTGACGTTGATATTATTCCAGTAGCGTTCGCCATTGGCCTGGTGACTTGCCTGATGGTAAGTATCGGCGTCATGCTGGGACGTATGCTGGGCGCGGCCTCCAAACATACCGTAGAAATCATAGGCGGTCTGATCTTGGTTGGTATTGGCAGCCTGATCTTATACAAACATTTGTCTGGTGCTGGCTAAGCTTTTTTGGCAAGTAATCCAGGTGCGGTAGTGAAAGCGGCAAATCCAGCACGATACAAAGCCTCTGCGATCTCCCAGCGATCCTGTTTGACACGGTTGACCCAAAACAGCGTGCTGTAGATGCCATCGAACAGCGAGAATAGATAAAGCGTAGCAAGATGGATATCAATATCCGCGGGCAAGTCCCCCTCCGACATCGCCTCTCGTATCATCACCTCTATTCCCTCCCTGGACTGACGCTCCCAGTCATCGCGGATATCCAGCAGGGGCTTGTTATCTTCGTTGCAGTCACACTGCATATATAGTATCTGCAATACACGCTGCACTGGCCCCGGCTCGCCACAGAGCTTGAGGAAATACATTCCTTCTTGATGCAAAGCCTCCAGCGCCGATAATGCTGGGTCGCGTTCCGGAGGGATAGCCAATGTCAATGCGCGTTGACACATCTCGGTAGCCAAGTCGATCTTGTTATCAAAATGACCATACACCGCTCCGCGCGAGATGCCGGCTGCATCCGCAATATCCGACATCGTCGCATAACTGATACCGCGCCGCAGGATTACCTGCTCAGCAGCATCAAGGATCGCTGAGCGCGTACGCAGTGAATCTTCCTTAGTTTTCCTAGCCACAGCAACTCCGTATTACCCTACTCATCATTCGGATATCATAACAAAAAATTAATTAATCAGTCATGATTGATTATGATATAGTGCAAAAAATTCAGCTGTTAAATTAACTCCAGCTAACATTTCAACTTAACACCTCATTGAGCAAGCTTATGTCATCACCATTGTTTGGGCGTAAAACCACCTGGCTATGTGCGTCAATTATTCTTGGCCTATCAGCATGCAGCCAAGAGCAACAGCAGGCAGAGAATGCCGTACCTCCTGAAGTTGAGGTGTATATCGCAGAGATGACAACCAGCCCTATTGAAATATCCGTACCCGGTCGCCTGGAAGCCTATCGGCAGGCAGAAGTGCGGGCACGTGTTGCTGGCATCGTCACCGAGCGCCTCTACCAGGAAGGTCAAGAGGTCAAGAAAGGTACACCTTTATTTCTGATCAATCCTGAGTTATTAACAGCGGCACGTGACCAGGCGGCTGGCACCTTGGCAAGTGCAGAGGCTAATCACCGCAATGCCCTCGACAAGCTGGAGCGCTACCGTGACCTTGCCACTGACCACTCCGTGAGTGAACGCGATTACCAGGCAGCAGTCTCCGAGGAGATGCAAGCCAAGGCACAAGTGCTGACGGCAAAAGCACAGTTGGACAAGGCCAAGCTGGACCTTGGGTACGCGAAGGTAATTTCCCCGATTGATGGTCGTACCCGCCGCGCCATGGTGACGGAAGGTGCCTTGGTCGGGCTAGACTCCCCCACTCCACTGACGACGGTGGAACAGATCGACCCGATCTACGTTAATTTCTCGCAGCCAGCCAGCGAGGTCATGGCACTGCAGCGTGCAATCAAGAGCGGGAAGATGAAAGGTGTTGCACGCGACAGCATCGCGGTAAAGCTGGTCTTCCCGGATGGCTCTGAATATGCCCATGCAGGCAAGCTTTTCTTCTCCGACATTGCTGTGGATAGCAGCACAGATACTGTGGCTATGCGTGCCCTATTCAGCAACCCTGACCGCGAGCTGCTACCCGGCGGTTATGTACAAGTGCAATTAAAGCAGGCAGAAAATCCTGCCACGGTGCTGGTGCCGCGCGATGCTCTTATACGGACTGCAGAATCCAGTAGCGTCATGATTGCTGACGAGCAGGATCAGGTACAAGCTTTACCCGTTACGGCCCCGACTATGCTTAATGGTCAATGGATGATCACCAGCGGCCTCAAGGGCGGTGAACGCATCATCGTGACTAATCCGGCCATGATGGCCCCAGGCACCAAAGTCTCGGTACGTAAAGCTGACACAACAGGCACACAGCCTTAATGATTTTTTGAACTGAGAATTCCATGGCTAGATTTTTTATTGAACGCCCGGTCTTTGCCTGGGTGATCTCACTGCTGATCATCCTCGCTGGCCTGCTGGCGATTCGCGGCCTGCCGGTTGCCCAATACCCTGACATCGCCCCGCCAGTAGTCAATATTTCCGCAAGCTATCCTGGCGCCTCTGCCAAAGTGATCGAGGAATCGGTCACTGCGATTATCGAGCGCGAGATGAATGGCGCGCCACGCCTGATGTATATCTCGGCGACCAGTAGCCCGGGAACCGCCTCGCTCAGCCTGACTTTCCGCCAGGGTACCAACCCAGACCTTGCCGCGGTCGAAGTGCAAAACCGCCTAAAAACGGTCGAAGCCCGCTTGCCTGAAGTTGTTCGCCGCAATGGCATCTTCATCGAAAAGTCCGCGGATAGCATTCAGTTGATCGTATCCCTGACTTCGGAAGGCAATCGCTTGAGTGAAATCGAGCTTGGAGAGCTGGCATCTGCCAATGTGTTGCAGGCACTGCGCCGGGTTGAAGGTGTCGGTAAAGTGCAGTTATGGAGCCCGGAATATGCCATGCGTATCTGGCCTGACCCAGCCAAGCTAACGGCGATGAACCTGACTGCCTCAGACGTTGCATCGGCCATTCGTGCGCAAAATGCCCGTGTCACGGTAGGTGATCTTGGCAATCGTGCTGTGCCTGATCGTGCCCCCATTAGTGCCAATGTCATTGCCGACAACGCCCTGACAACGCCTGAAGACTTCGAGAACATCCCCTTGCGTAGCAAGGCCGATGGCTCCGCCATCTTGCTCAAGGATGTCGCACGTATCGAATACGGTGGTAGCGACTATTCTTTCGTTTCGCGTGTTAATGGGAACAATGCAGCTGGCATGGCAGTCAAGATGGCCCCAGGCTCCAACGCCGTGGCCACAGTCAAGCGCATCCGCACCACCATGGATGAGCTGGTGCGCTATTTGCCCGCTGGCGTGGATTACCAGATCCCTTACGATACTTCTGCCTTCGTTGAAATCTCGATTGAGAAAGTCGTCAGTACACTGGTCGAGGCCGTGGTACTGGTGTTTCTTGTCATGTTCCTCTTCATGCAGAATTTACGCGCCACCTTGATTCCTACCATCGTCGTGCCGATTGCACTGCTGGGCACATTTGCCGTGATGTTTGCGGCGGGTTTTTCCATCAACGTGCTCACCATGTTTGGCATGGTGCTGGCGATTGGTATCGTCGTGGATGATGCCATTGTCGTGGTGGAAAACGTAGAACGCATCATGGCGGAGGAAGGTCTCTCGCCCTTTGAGGCGACCAAGAAAGCCATGAGGCAGATCAGTGGTGCAATCATCGGCATTACTGTCGTGCTGGTCTCGGTATTCCTGCCCATGGCATTCTTTAGCGGCGCGGTGGGTAATATCTATCGCCAGTTTTCCATGTCGCTGGCAGTGTCGATTGCCTTTTCAGCTTTCCTGGCGCTCTCATTGACTCCCGCACTATGCGCCACCCTGCTCAAGCCAATTACACAGGACCATCATGAAAAACGTGGATTCTTTGGCTGGTTCAACCGCAGTTTTGCTGCATTGACAGGTCGTTACCAGAAGCGCGTTTCCACCATTATCAGGCGGCCGCTGCGCTGGCTGCTTGTATATGGCACCATCATTGCAGTCGTCGCCTTCATGTTTGTGCGCCTGCCTACCGCCTTCTTGCCCGATGAAGACCAGGGCGACTTCATGATCACGGTGTTGCTGCCTGCCGGTGCAACCATGCATGAAACCATGGGCACGTTGTCAGAGATTGCTGGCTACCTGAATGAACATGAACCCGTGAAATATGTTTATGAAGTGGGTGGCTTCAGTTTCTATGGCACCGGCTCCAATAGCGGCATGATCTTTGCCACCCTCAAGGACTGGAAAGATCGCAAGAGTGCCGAGCAGCACGTCAAGGCCATCGTTGACCGCGTCAACATGCAGTTCATGGGGATGAAGAACACCATGGTATTTGCCATCAATACGCCGCCCCTGCCAGAGCTTGGCTCATCCAATGGCTTTGACCTTCGCCTGCAAGATCGCGGATCAGCTGGCTATGAGGCATTCCTGGCAGCCAAGGATCAACTCATGGCTGAAGGTATGAAAAGCCCCGTGCTCACCAACCTCATGTTCGCGGGCTTGCCCGAGGCAGCGTTGGTAAGCCTGGATATAGACCGCCGCAAAGCAGCGACCTTGGGCGTGAGTATGGATGAAATCAACTCCACCCTGGCGGCGATGTTTGGCTCTGACTATATCGGTGACTTCATGCACGGCAATCAGGTGCGGCGCGTCATCATGCAGGCAGATGGCAAGGATAGACTGGAGCTTGAGGATATCCGCAAGCTCAGGGTGCGCAATAGCAATGGCGACCTTGTGCCACTCGCCTCTTTCGTCAAGATGGAGTGGATTTCAGGTCCGCCGCAGCTCACGCGTTACAATGGCTACCCGTCATTCACTATCAATGGCAGTGCAGCTCCAGGCTACAGCAGTGGTGAAGCCATGCAAGCGATTGAGCACATTGCACGTAGTCTGCCCCGCACCATCGGCTATGACTGGTCCGGCCAATCCTTGGAAGAACGCAGCTCAGGCGCCCAGGCCCCGATACTGTTCGGCTTGTCGGTACTTATCGTCTTCCTGGCACTTGCCGCCCTATATGAAAGCTGGCTGATTCCTCTGGCGGTCATCCTGGTGGTACCACTAGGTGTCCTGGGGGCCTTGCTAGGCGTGACTCTACGCGAGATGCCCAACGATATTTACTTCAAGGTCGGCCTGATCGCGACCATCGGCCTATCAGCCAAAAACGCGATCCTGATTGTCGAGGTCGCCAAGGATCTGTATGCCGATGGTATGAGCTTGCTTGATGCCACACTGGAAGCAGCACGGCTGCGGCTACGCCCCATCGTGATGACCTCGCTGGCATTTGGCGTTGGCGTATTGCCACTCGCCATCGCGACAGGGGCTGCATCCGGCGCGCAATCTGCGATCGGTACCAGCGTTCTGGGCGGCATCATCACCGCTACCCTACTCGCTATTTTCCTTGTTCCCTTGTTCTTTGCCGTGATTGGCCGCTATATCAAGCGCCCGCGGCACCATGTGCAGGAGCCAGCATGAACATTGCATTAACATCCCCCCTAAAACCGGCTGTGAAACCGCTGGTGGTTGCCATTAGCCTGCTATTGGGAGCATGCTCGCTCAACCCGCAATACCAGCGGCCAGAAGCCCCCGTTCCCGCCCAATATCCTGTTGACGGAACACAAACCAATGTACAGGCTACAAGCTGGCAGGAGTATTTCACCGACCCAGCATTGCAAGCATTGATCAATACTGCGCTAGCCAATAACCGTGACTTACGCATCACCGCCCTGCGTATTGAAGAGGCACGGGCACAATATGGCATCCAGCGTGCAGACCGATTGCCGACCATTGAAGCTACAGGCACTTACGATCGTAGCAAGATGATCTTTTCCCAAGGGCAAACTTTTGACGTAAACCTCTACCGCGTTGGTGTCGGCATCAGCGGCTTCGAGCTGGACTTCTTTGGCCGTGTCAAAAGCCTGACGACAGCCATGCTGGAAGAATATCTCGCCACACAGGAGGCGCAGCAAACCGCACGCACCAGCCTGATTGCCGAGGTAGCATCATCCTATGTCAATGTACGCGCGCTCGCGGAAAGATTAACACTTGCCAAGGACACCGAGCAGGCACGTAACCTGGCCTATTCCCGCATCCTGCGGCGCCAACAGGCGGGCCTGGACAATGCCATGGACCTCAAGACTGCAGAAATGCAGCTGGAAACGGCCCAAGCCAGCATTGCCGCCTTGCAGCGCGAATATGCACAAGCCATCAATGGATTGCAGCTACTGGTTGGCAAACCTGGCCTGGGAGTAGCCGTGCCGCAGGAGCAACTGGATAGCCTGGCGTTCAGCCCCTTGCCCACTGGTTTGCCATCCACCCTGCTGGAAAGGCGGCCAGACATTCGCGCCGCCGAGCATAGGCTGAAGGCGGCCAATGCCAACATCGGCGCAGCACGTGCCGCATTTTTCCCGCGTATTCAGCTCACCACCAATGTTGGGCTGGTTAATGAGCACCTGAGCGGACTATTTTCCGGCAGCAGTGACAAGGCCTGGTCATTCACACCTCAGCTTACCTTGCCGATATTCAACTATGGTCGTAACCAGGCTAACCTGGATCTGGCTCGCGTGCGTAAGGAAATCACCATTGTCGAATATGAAAAGGCTATTCAGAGCGCTTTCAGCGAAGTCTCAGATGTGTTGCTAAGCCGTGAACAAGTCGAGGCACAAATTGCAGCGCAAACTCGCATCACCAATGCAGATCGCGAGCGCCTGAGATTAGCCCTGCGTCGTTATGACAAAGGCGTTGCCAATTATCTTGAGCTACTGGATGCTCAACGTAGCCTGTTTGATTCTGAACAACAACTTGTCCAACTCAAGCAACTCTCATTGACCAACAGTATTAATTTATTCAAGGTGCTCGGTGGAGAGTGGCAGCCCTCCTGAGCTAATGATTATCAGCGGATGGCTTGCGCAATCAAGCTGCCTGCTGACAGGCCAGCATGCATTCCTCACCTTGCTTTTTCACCAGCAACACATCACTTGAAATAAATAATTTAATGCATTGAATTTAAATACAATTTAATACAGGCACACTAAATGCCTATACACCCCTTAGCGCAGGTAAATCCTGGCGGCTTACATCGCCAGCCCTGCCGAATTTTCCATTTAATTTCAGGGTGTATAGAACATGATGACAAGCAACTTCCTTCCCGACCGAGGCTTTTGCCCGCACTGCTGAGCCTGGGCGTACTTTCCTCGCCGGCCTATGCCGACCCCACCTTTGCCCGCAACGATGACCAGTTCATCAATATTGGCGTAGCCGCACGTGCCAGCTACCGCTCAGAAAAAGACGCGGCCCCCAATGGCAAGGACCGATCCAACGATTTCGATATTGAAAGCGCCCGTCTTTACACCAACGGCAAACTGCACAAATACGTGTCTTTCGAGCTCAATACCGAAAAAGACGCCAACGACGACATCAAGCTACTGGATGGCCGCATCGGGCTGGCACTCAATGAACACTTCAACATTTTCGTTGGCCGCTTCCTGCCACCGGCCAGCCGCGCTTCCGCATCTGCGCCCTACTATCCACCAACCTTCGATTACCCATTCTCGGAGCAGGCGCCCAGCAAATTTGCTGGCCGTGATAACGGAGCCTCGGTCTGGGGGGTGCTGCTGAACCAGAAGCTCAAATACCACGTTGGCGCATTCGAGGGGCGCAGCGGATCAACCACATCCAATCAATCCGATAACCTCTCCTTCTCTGGTCGCCTCTCCTACAATTTCTGGGATGCAGAACCTGGCTTTTACAACATCGCCAGCTATGACGGCGCAAAAGATATTCTGGCGGTCGGCGCTTCCTACCGCTTCCAGAAAGATGGAGCAGGTACACTGGCCAACCCGGGTGATTACCGTTACTGGAACGTGGATGGACGGCTGGAAAAAGCCATCACCGGCGGCGGAGTCATCGGCGCGGAAGGCTCGTATTACCGCTATGACAACGACAATACCCAAGACCCAGATATAGCCAAAGGAAAGGGCTTCTTCCTCACGGGCAGCTACGCCTTCCCGCAAGAGATCGGCATCGGTAAGATCCAGCCAAAGTTCGTCTATGAACAATTCAAAAACGACGAAAACAATGCCCTCGCCATAGCAGGTTTAGAACGCAAACGCTACGACCTAGGCTTCAGCTACCTCATCAATGGCAGCAACCTACGCATAGACACCTACTACTACAAGGAAACCCGTAACTTGGGCCAGCCTGATATTGACGGTATTGCAGTGCGTTTCCATATCGCGCACTTTTTCTAAAAACAAAAAAACCATGAGTGGAACCACTCATGGTTTATATCACCGTGTAGAGTCCTAGCACTTAAAGCAAATGCCACACACAAGAACAATTTGCGCGAAGAAATGGCATAGGAATTACTACAGATATCACAATAATCTTTCGCTCTCTTCAGAACCTCAGCGACGTATCTGGATTACATTTAAAAATAACTTATCCAAAGACATAAACCGAGCAATTGAGAATTCAGCAGACGGCAAAAAGTGTAGATTTTTGACAGTCCGCTAGAATGATTTATTGGACCATAAGTTTTACCGGATAAAAGGTATGTCGAGCGTTCTTTTACCTGCATGCTTTTTCTTCTCAATTAGTTCCATATGGTTCATCCCAGAAAAACTTACAGATCCGTTATCAAGCGATTCGCGTAAGTCTTCGAGCAATTGGCGTTCATCATTAAATTGTGGGTCGATGTCGTAAAGGTAATCGCGCAAACCGTCAAAAGTGTCGAGAACACGGTCGAGTTTTTCGTGCACATTCTTAAGGCGCTCATTGAGGTACCATCCATGAGCAAACCAAATAATGATAGCGGTGATGATGATCGTTTTTTCTATTCCACTTTCAAACATCAAAATTCTCCTCATAGACTCAACAATATTTTAGATAGCCCGATCGTATGGGATGAGGTAGAGCTAAGTCAACGTACTTGCCTATGATCTAAATATCATCATTGATACATCAAGATTTAGATCGTTTAAAATTTTGCAGGAAAATACACAATGGCATTCATGAAAGGGAACGACGACTCTGTTTTATCTACATATAACATAGGTCCCCCTCAGGCGCAGGAAGACCTGTGTTATTAGGAGGCTAGGACTCCTTGCTGCAATCACGCGGCGTAATGCCCTTCTCCTTGGCGTACTTATGCGATGATTCCTCGATAATCGGGCGCAGCAGTTTGCGATCTGCCTGTACCCAATCCGAGATCACTTTCCATTGCTTGCCGTCCCATTGCTGGAAGCGTACTGCGCCGCCGCCTTCGTGGTCAGAGCAAGACAATTTCAGCGGTTGCACCAAGCCATAAGCGCCGAGTTGTTTGAGGCGGACATCATCCAGGCGGATATTCTCGAAGCCCCAGCGCACTTCTTCACCAGTCAATGGGCGCTTGCCGAATTTGGCTTGCGCCACACGCACGGCTTCTACATTGAGGATGCCGTTCACCACGCCGAGGTTGTAATACACGGTGCCAAAGCGTTTAGGGTCTTGCAGGTTACCCTTGCCTGCCTTAAGGACAGTCTTGTCGATGTCTTGCAGCACGGGGAAGTTGGTACCGGAAGGATGGGTGGTGATGGAGATGAAGCCCTTGGCAGCAGCGCCGGCTGGGGCGGCATCTTCTTCCGAGTTGCTCCAGATGTTGCCGATGATATGGTCAGCGGGGAAGCCGGTCTTTTGCGCGGTTTTCAGCGCCACCGGGTTCATCACGCCCCAACCGCGCAGGATCACCCAATCCGGCTTGATGCGGCGGATGTTGAGCCATTGCGATTGTTGCTCGTTGCCTGGGTGCGGCACTTCGAGCAAGGTCAGCTCGAAGCCATATTTCTTCGCCAGCAGTTCGAGGATGGGGTTGGTTTCCTTGCCGTAGGGTGAGCCGTGGAACAGGGTGACGATTTTCTTGCCCTTGAGCTTATCAAGGCCGCCGGATTTGTCCGCGATGTAGTTAATGATGGCGGATACTTCGCTATAGGGGTTAAGCTGTAGCGGGAACACGTAGGGGAAGACGCTGCCGTCAGTGGAGTCGGTGCGACCGTGGTTGATTGTAATCAGCGGCAGCTTGTCAGCAGCGGAGCGTTCCAGCGTGGCATAGGCGATGCCTACGGATAGCGGATTGGTTGCGGCCGCAGGTGCTCCGTTGAGGCCTTTCTTCAGGCGCTCGTAGCACTCCACGCCCTTTTCCACCACGTATTCGGTCTCGCACTCGCTCCAGGTGAACTTGACACCATTGACGCCGCCTTCCTTGAGGTTGACGTATTGCAGGTAATCGATGAAACCACCGAAGAACCCGGTGCCACCGGCGGCATAAGGGCCGACGCGGTAGCTCTGCAAGGGGAAGTATTGCTCGTTGGCTGCCTGCGCTGCTCCGGCAGCAAGGCCTAGGCCCAATGCCATTGCACCTAGCAGGAAGATTGGCTTTTTAATCAAAGACAACATGTTGATACTCCTATTCAAATATTATATTCATGAGATTTTATAATCATTAAAATTCAACACATTAAAACACTCTCCTAAAGTTGTTTATATATAAACAAGACGTAAAATCCCCTACCCATGCCATAGGCATGGCGCGATCTAGATGGCGATCAGGAAATAGGTATCTGCGACATTGATAGCCACGTTAAAAACGCAGTGGCCAGATACGGCTACGCTCACGGAAGCTCTGCCATAGGCGCGCCAAGCCGGCAGGCTCCTTGATCAGGAAGAAAATGATGACTGCGCCAAAAATCATCTTCTGTAGGTTTTCCAGCTGACCGGGGTCTACCACGCCCGCCAGCAGGCTGGAGAATAGATTGGAAAGCAAGATAGGCAGCAGCACGATGAAGGCAGCACCGAGGAAATTGCCCAAGATACTGCCCATGCCGCCGATAATGATGATGAACAGTATCTGGAACGAACGATTGAGATCAAAGCCATGCGGCTCTACCGTGCCCAGATAGGTGAAAGCCCACAACGCACCGGCGATCCCCAGGAAAAAGGAGCTGATGGCAAAGGCCAGAAGCTTGGTCTTGAGAATGGGGATGCCGATGACGGCGGCTGCCGTATCCATGTCGCGCACCGCCATCCAGTGGCGGCCAAGCTCGCTGCGGACGATATTACGTGCCAGCAGTGCCAGTGCTGCCACTACACCGAGGGTCAGCAGGTAGCGCCCGGCTGGTGAGCTGAAATCATGACCAAAAATCACCAGCGGCGGCGCACTGATGACGCCGGAAGCATTGTAATTGGAGAACCAGCCGAACTGGGTCAGCACCCAAGTGACGACGAACTGCGCAGCCAGCGTAGACACCAGCAGGTAAAACCCCTTGATTCTCAGGCTGGGCAGGCCGAACACCACGCCAACCAAGGCCGCCGTGATTCCACCAAGGCCAAAGCTCAACAGTAACGGCAAGCCTTCTATGCGGAGATGAAAGTTATAGGCAGCGAACGCACCTACCGCCATGAAGGCTGCCGATCCCAATGAGAGCTGCCCAGCATACCCCGTGAGCAGATTAAGGCCCAGACCTGCCAGCGACAGCACCAGGAAAGGAATGAGGATGGCGCTGAACCAGTAATCGTTGCCGATGAAGGGCACAACGGCAAACGCAAAGCCCAGCAAGGCATAAAAGGCCCAGCGCTGCTGCCAGAGCTTAAAGATACGCTGGTCAGCGCGATACGAGGTGATGAATTGTCCGGATTCTCTATAGATCATGATGGTGTCCTATACGCGGTGCTATACCCGCTCAATGGCGCGTTCGCCAAAAATCCCGGCCGGCCTGACCAACAGAAACAACAAGGCCAGCACATAAGGGAACCAGTTTTCGATGCCTCCGCCGATGAGCGGCCCCAAGTAGACCTCGGCCAGCTTTTCCGATGCGCCTATGATCAGGCCGCCGACTATCGCGCCACCGATGGAAGTGAATCCTCCGATAATCAACACCGGCAAGGCCTTGAGCACGACCAGCGACAATGAGAACTGCACACCCAAGCGAGCGCCCCACAATAGACCAGCCACCAGACCGACAAAGCCCGCCACTGCCCAAACGATCATCCATATCCGCTGTAACTTGATGCCCACTGATAGCGCCGCCAGTTGGTCATCTGCTACTGCACGCAGGGAAATCCCCATCCTGGTTTTGTTGAACAGCAAAGACAGCAGCAACACCAGTACGCCAGCGGTGGTGGCGGCAAACAGGTCGAACTGCGATAGCAGCAGCCCGCCGACTTCCAGCGGCTCATCGCTGATGCCCAGCTCCAGGCCGTGCACCTGTGCACCCCAGAGAAACTGCGCCAGCCCCTCGATGATGTAGCTCAGGCCCAGGGTAGCCATGAACAGCGTGATCGGCGGCTTGTTGACCAAGGGCCTCAGCACTACGCGTTCTATGCCCCATGCCAGCGCCACCATCGCCAATAAGGTGATGGCAAAGCTCGCCCAGAATGGCACGCCGCGCTCCAGCAGGCTGACAAAAGTCAGCGCGGCAAACAGCACCATGGCGCCCTGTGCAAAGTTGAATACGCCCGAGGCCTTGTAGATCAGCACAAAGCCGATCGCCACCAGGGAGTACATCAGGCCAGCGAGCAGGCCACCCGCCAAAACCTCAAGGAAAAATTCCATTATTTCATTTCCTTATCCATCACTCTTAATGTTTTACCCCAAGATAGGCGGCGATCACCTCCGGATTATTGCGCACTTCATCGGGCGTGCCATCGCCAACCTTGCGGCCATAATCCAGCACCACCACATGGTCAGAGAGATTCATTACCACGCCAATGTCATGCTCGATCAACACCACGGTGGTGCCGAACTCACGCTGGGTATCCAGGATAAAACCACTCATCTCGGCCTTTTCTTCGCTGTTCATGCCAGCCATGGGTTCATCCAAGAGCAGCAACCTCGGTTCCGAGGCCAAGGCACGAGCAAGCTCTACGCGTTTCTGCAAGCCATAAGGCAAGGTGCTCACAATACTGTTGCGCCACTGATTGATACGCAGAAAATCAATCACTTCCTCTGCCTTGCGACGCTGTACGTTTTCGTCCGGGATTGCGCGACCAAAACGCAAGGCCTGTTCCAGCCAACCGCTTTTCACTTGCAGATTGCGGCCAGTCAACACGTTATCGAGCACCGTCATGCTCTTGAATAAGGCAATATTCTGGAAAGTACGCGCGATACCTTGTGTTGCAGCAAGATTCGCACGCATCTTGCGATGACTAGCACCATTGAAATGGATATACCCGATGTCAGGCTGGTAGACACCATTAATAATGTTAAGCAAAGAGCTCTTGCCCGCTCCGTTCGGACCAATCAACGCACATATCTCGCCTTGTTTCACAGTAAAGCTAATATCGCTGATTGCCTTAACACCCTTGAAGGAAAGGGAAATATCTTGCAACTCAAGCAAAGGGGCTGTCATCAGGATGCTCTCCTTACAGTGCTTACCAGGTCATCGTGCACGGTTGGAATTTGCCTGGTGGTCGTGGTTGGCAAGGTACGCCAGTTGGCGACCTTATCCCAGGTGCGGATATGGATATCCAGGCTCTTGAAAAAGGCCACTGAGTCTGCCGTTAAGGCCGGGCCTATCAGCAATGGCACCCTGATTCGGCTAAAACCGATGACGTCACGCAAGGGGCGCCTTATTAGCCAATATCCAAGAAAACCCTGTAACACCGTCCCATCCCGATGCAAGGCATAAGTCACCACCCGACCAAGCCAACTATCTGGCAGTGGCAGGCGCTCCCTGATCATGGCTTCAAGCCTGAGATAGGTTTCTCGCGTGCCAACAACCAGCGTAGGCCCAAGCTCACGCCTATCAGTATCTCTTGTGACGATGCTCTCGGGAAAATTGAGCGTAAATCCCGCCGTCAGCCATGGTGACAACAAGTAACGTAGATGGCCACTGGTGGCAAACACGCGAGCAACAAAAGCCTCCTCGTAGCGCCCGAGACGCTCGGCCAATACCAATTGGCGCCCTTCTTCCAACAGCTCATCATGTCGAAAATGCTCCACCTGCACGCTACGTTCGCCGTTAACACGATATAGCGCAAACGCAGTCTGCCCGGCCTCTGACACGGGTTCACAAGCTATCAAACTGCCTCCTGTCAGCAACGATGAATAGTGGCGTAATGACGATGGTTGCTGCCCTGCAAGGCCGCGAGCCTCGGCATAAATCACACGCACACCTTGAGGGCTACTTGCCAAGGTTTGCTCCACCTGTTGCTGGCCCTCGGCAAATACAAATGCGGGTGCCAGGTGCGCCAGCAGCAAGGCAAGCGCATCCTCTTCCATTGATGGATCCAATGGCGCGGCTATGCCACCCAACCATTGCGCCGCAATCGAGAGTAGCAAGGCCTCTCGCCGTGGATGCGTCAGCAATACCAGCGTGTTGCCACGCTCAAATCCGATCTGGCCTAGCACTGCCACTAATTGCGCCACTTCTTCATGCAGCGATTTCCAGTGCTGTTCATGCCAGATGCCCAATTGCTTGTAACGCAACGCCACACGATGTGGCTGCGTGTTCGCATGCTGAATCAGCCAGTGCGGTAAGGTATTGCTTGCCATATGCATTTCCTTGCTTCAAGCAGCCAATGCGACCTGTTTTTGTTCCAGTTCACGCACCAGCGGCAAGACTTTTTCACCGAAATAAGCGACTTCCTCATGGAAATGCAGGAAGGCAGATAGCACCAGGTCAACACCCACGGCTTTCAAGGCAACAATACGTTCTGCAATTTGCTGTGGCGTGCCAATCAAGTTGGTCTTGAACCCATCGTTGTACTGCACCAGGTCTTCAAAAGTTGATTTTGCCCAATTGCCTTCGCCTTCAGGGCTGGCCTTGCCTGCCTGCTTCGCAGCATCACCAAAGGCATTGACGGCTTCCGGGTCAGCCTTATCAATGATTTCCTTCAGCACTGCACGTGCCTCCTCTTCTGTATCGCGCGCAATGATGAAGGCATTGACCCCCACCTTGACCTGATGACCATTGGCAGCAGCCTTAGCTCGGATGTCATCCACTTGGGCCTTGATGCCTTCTACCGTGTTGCCATTGGTGAAATACCAGTCAGATACCCTGGATGCCATGTCGCGCGCGGCACGAGAACTACCCCCTTGAAAAATCTCCGGGTGCGGATTGGTGTTGTAGGGCTTGGGTTTCAGCGTGTAATCATGGAAGCGATAGAAATCACCCTTGAAGGTGAAGTTATCCGTTGTCCAGATTCCCTTCAGGGCGCGGATAAACTCTTCTGAGCGGCGATAGCGCTCATCATGCTCAAGCCATGGCTCGCCAATCGCCTGAAACTCCCCCTTGAACCAGCCAGAAACCACATTGATGGCAATACGGCCCTTGGTTAGTTGATCTATCGTTGCCAACTGTTTGGCTGCCACCGCCGGGTTCCATGGGCCAGGAAGAATGGCAGCAATCACCTTAAGCTTGGTCGTGGCTGCCAACAAGGCATGGGAAAATGCGACTGGCTCATGCTGGAACTCCGCTCCATAACCTGCGGTAAAGCGAATCTGGCTCAAGGCATATTCAAAACCATTCTGCTCTGCCAATTGCGCCAGCTTGATGTTGTAATCAATATCCCAACTGGTGCGCTGCTCGATCTTGCTCACCACCAGGCCGCCACTCACATTGGGCACCCAATAGGCAAACTTGATGTCTTCCTTGCGATTGCTGCTCATGATGTATCCTTTCAATTAATGTCGTTGACTCACTTAAATATTCATTGCTTCTTGCCTAGATAGGCATCTTGCAAAGCACTGTCTTGCAGCAGGGCTGCTGCACTACCTGCAAGCACCACCTTGCCGGTTTCGAGCACATAGCCGTAATGGGCATGTTTAAGCGCTACAGGGATGTTTTGCTCAGCCACCAGGAAGCTGACGTTTTCCTGGGCGTTGAGTTGGCTGACGATGTCAAAGATTTCCTCCACGATCAGCGGTGCCAGCCCCATGGAGGGCTCGTCCAGCAATACCAGCGAAGGCTTGGTCATCAGGGCACGGCCGATGGCCACCATCTGCTGCTCGCCACCCGAGGTGTAGCCTGCCTGCACCTTGCGTTTTTCCTTCAGGCGCGGAAACCAGGCATAAATACGCTCCAGCCCGGCTTGCAGTGCCGGCCGGCCGGGTCGTCGCACAAAGCCACCGCTGATAAGGTTTTCCTCTACCGTGAGGTGAGGGAACACATGGCGGCCTTCCAGCACATGCACGATGCCCTGCTGCACCAGCAGATTGGCCGACGTATCTGTACTGAGCTGGCCCTTGAAGTGAATGCTGCCGCGGCTGATGTCAGCGCGGTCGGCGCGCACCAGCCCTGAAATCGCCTTCAGCGTAGTACTCTTGCCCGCGCCGTTGGCGCCCAGCAGGGCAATGATGCTACCCTTCGGTACAGCCAGCGAAACACCGCTCACAGCCAGGATGGCTCCGTCATAAATGACTTCGATGTCATTCACGCGCAACAGCGCTTCCGATTGCTGTTCAGCATGCAGCGACCCTGCCGCCTCTGGAAACGCCCGGGTTCGTGCACTCATCTCAGGTCTCCTGATCGGCATTAGGCAAAACCATAGTGACGCTAACCTGTGATAGAGATGGCAGGCTCTGGGACAAAAACTCAACGCCACCTCTTTCAAAAGCGCTGAAGCGTATGGTCTTGCTCATGCCCTGGCCTTTGCCGCAGAAGCGATGGTCTGAGATGACACGGCGAGATAAGGCAATGCTCGCTCTACCGCGAGCGCAATACGCTCATGCAGGGCTTCGCTGGCAATCGCATAACCACCTAGGTCGAGCGTCTCGAAATCCGCCTCGCTGCCATAGACACCCAATGGCAGGGTCAAGGCCTGGAAGAAGCTGAACAAGGGGCGCAACTGGTGATCAATCACCAAGGCATGGCGCTCGCTGCCGCCAGTAGCGGCAAGCAGCACAGGGATGTTGGTCAGGCTTTCGTGGCCAACAAAATCAAACAAGTGCTTGAACAGGCCGGTAAAGGAGGCGCGGTAGACCGGGGTGGCAACGACCAGCAGGTCAGCCTCTTCTATCTTGAGGATGTCCTTGATCGCAGCTTGCGGCAGCTCCAGGCGGCTCAGGCTGCCGCCTAGCAATGGCCCCAGCTTCTGCAACTCGATGAGATGCACCTCCAGGGGCAGCTTGCGCTGCAACTCAGCCACAATGGCATTTAATAGCACGGTGGTGCGCGATGGGCTGCTCAAGCTTCCCGATACGGCCACCAGTTTCAATTTTTTACTCATGCCTGCTCCTGTCCACTTATTCCAAAATGCGGTGTTTTTCTGATCCGCAAATAACAATAAGTAGATAGCAGCAAGTGTGCCAGCGATACAATTACTTTTAATTCAATATCTTATTAAAATATTCAAGCAATTCACCCTGTTGCTAAGCAGACTGAATGCTGAAAATGTGCTGCTATACCAGCAACCCAGACTAGCTACTGCTGAAGAGGCACCGTTAATCTCTGTCGAGGACTGCTGGATAATCAGCAGCCAGGCAGCAAACTGCTGCTTGCGCATGAGGGAATACAACACGTTATTTTCTTATCTGTTGATTTTTAATGACTTTATTCCATGGCACGCTATATGCAAGCCTGATGCAACATCGTCGTATACCGACTATTGAGTTCATCATTGAAAGGCTAGCCATGACAACGACATCATTAGCAATAGAAGAATCCCAGGAGCAGGCATTGCCAAGACCGCCTGCGCACATCATCAAGAACGATGCCGAGGCGATAGCAGTGGCGCACCAGGTGGCGGCAGAGATTGCCAAGGAAGCCGCCATCCGCGATGCGGAGCGCCGCCTGCCCAAGCCCGAGCTTGACCTGTTCTCGCAAAGCGGCCTGTGGGGCATCACCGTGCCCAAGGAATACGGCGGTGCTGCCGTCTCCAACACCACGCTGGCGGAAGTTATCGCCATCGTCTCCGAAGCCGACCCCAGCATCGGCCAGATTCCACAGAACCACCTCTATATGGTGGAAGGCATACGCCTGGATGGCACCGAATGGCAGAAAAAATTCTTTTTTGACCTGGTGCTCAAGGGCGTACGCTTCGGCAATGCCTTTTCCGAGGTCGGCACCAAGAGCGTCAATGACGTGCTGACGCGCATCACGCCAACTGAAGGCGGCTACTTGCTTTCGGGCAAGAAGTTTTACTCCTCTGGCGCGTTGCTCGCCGATTGGGTGCCGGTGATTGCCAAGAACGAGCATGACAACACCATTGTTGCTTTCGTCAAAAAAGGCACGCCCGGCCTGACCATCATTGATGATTGGTCCAGCTTCGGCCTGCGTACTACGGCCAGCGGCACCACCATCCTGGAAAACATTTTTGTGCCTGCGGATTACATCCTGCTGCACCACCTAGCTTTCGATCGCCCTACCAGCATGGGCCCGGTGGCACAGATCATCCAGGCCGCGGTGGATACCGGCATTGCCCGCGCCGCGCTGCGCGACACCATCCATTTCGTGCGCAACCACACCCGCCCATGGATAGACAGCACACAACAGGAACATGGTTACGAAGACCCGTTAAGCATCCGCGATATTGGCGATCTGCAGATCCGCGTACACGCCACCGATGCCCTGTTGCGCCGTGCTGGCGAGTTCCTTGATATTGCCCAGCGCGAACCGAATGAAGACACGGTGGCCGCGGCCTCCATCGCCGTGGCAGAAGCCAAGGTACTGAGCACAGAAACCGCCCTGCTTGCTGGCAGCAAACTGTTCGAGCTGGCTGGCACACGCTCCACCCTGGGCCAGTTCAACCTCGATCGCCATTGGCGCAATGCACGCACCCACACCCTGCATGACCCAGTGCGCTGGAAGTATTATGCGGTAGGCAATTACGCCTTGAACAAAGCCAAGCCACCTCGCCATCCCTGGATTTAAGTTCACCCTGCGTGGTAATACCAATTAAAACAGCACCCATGCCAGGTGCTGTTTTTTTACGTCCTTATAACAACATCATCATTTTCAGCAGAAAATCAGCAATCTGCTGAAATATAAGCGGCACAAAAACAATTAATCACAATAAAATCAATAAATTAAAAATGGCATGCAAAATGCGTAAACACGTATTGCTAAGTGCAATACCTCTACCAATGGCTGGCACTTTTGCAATTATTTCGATAATTACAAAAGGACAATACATGCTCAAGCAATCTTTACCCCTGGCCCTCTTTGTTGGCAGCTTACTGCCCATCACCGCTAGCGCTGATATAGGCGCCTTATCTCCCTGGCAACTACGTGCCGGTGTTTCCCTGATTGCACCCAAATCTGACAATGGGGCGATCATTGATCACACTGCCAACCTGTCGATCGATAATCGTGCAGGCCCCACCTTCAATATTGCTTACTTCATTACACCGAACTGGGCAATTGACCTACTCGGCGGGCTGGCCTTCAAACACCAGATCAATGTCAATGGTAGCCATGCTGGTGAAACCAAGCACCTGCCACCCATCCTGAGCCTTCAATATCATTTCAGGCCAGAGGCAACGCTCCGTCCTTATGTAGGCGTTGGCCTCAACTACACCACGTTTCTCGATGAGAAGTTGGATAACGGCGCAAAGCTTAAAGTCGGCGATTCCTGGGGGCCTGCATTGCAGGCAGGGCTGGATTTTGCGCTGGATGAGCATTGGACCATAGGCGCAGACATTCGCTATGCCCGCATCATTGCGCCGGTCAAGATCAACGGGGCCGATGTCGGTGATGTTCAAGTAAACCCGACCGTATACACCCTCAATGTTGGCTATCGATTTTAATGAGGAGCAATCACCATGACTCAACTCACGATTAAACAACCGCGCCTGACCACAGTCGCCCACGTTATCCGCAGTGATGAAGAGGCGATAGAAGTCGCGCATCGCCTGGCAGATCAGTTCCGCCAGGGTGCCTCAGAACGCGACAAGCACAGAAAACTGCCCATCACTGAACTTGATACATTCTCCCAAAGCGGTTTATGGGCAATTACCGTCCCCCAAGAATATGGAGGTGCAGATGTTTCCTATCGCACGCTGGGTGAGGTCATTCGCATCATCTCCGCCGCAGATCCATCACTCGGGCAATTGCCACAGAATCATCTGGTCGTGGTAGAGCATCTGAAGCTGGATGCGACAGAAGAGCAAAAGCGCTTTTTCTTTGATCTGGTACTCAAGGGCGCACGCTTTGGTAATGCTTTTTCAGAAAAAGGCAGCCGAACCGTCGCCGAGTTTGCCACCCTGATCACCCCGGAGGACAATGGCTATGTGGTGAATGGCACCAAATTCTTCTCGACAGGCGCCCTGCTTGCCCATTGGATCCCTATTGTCACCGTTGACGTGGCTGGCTTGCCTCATCTGGCATTGGCAGAGCATGGCACCCCAGGCCTGGAAGTGATCAATGATTGGTCCAGCTTTGGACAACGTACAACGGCCAGCGGCACTGTCGTCATCAATCAGGTCAAAGTGCCGAAGGAACATGTCGTCCCGATTTACCAGGCGTTTGCACGCCCGACAGTTGGAGGCCCTACTTCGCAATTCATTCAGGCTGCGGTGGATGCTGGCATTGCCCAGGCATCTATTGAAGCGACCATTGAATATGTACGCCAGCACGCTCGTCCGTGGATTGACGATAAGCAAAGCCAGCGTGCCAGCGATGACCCATACACACTGCAGCAAGTAGGCGATCTGAAATTACGCCTGCATGCGGCTGAGGCCCTGCTTGATCGTGCCGCCGATAAAATCCAGCTTGCGGATGCACAGGCAACAGAAGCAACTGTAGCGGCTGCCTCGATTGCTGTGGCTGAAGCCAAGGTACTCACCACCGAGATTGCCTTGTTGGCCAGCAACAAGCTGTTCGAATTGTCTGGCACGCGCTCCACGCTGGAAGAATACAACCTTGATCGCCATTGGCGTAATGCCCGCACCCACACGCTACATGACCCTGTGCGTTGGAAATACCATGCGATTGGCAATTACTACCTGAACGAGGTGAATCCACCCAGACATCCCTGGCTATAAGCAAACAAGCAATCAATATAAACGCTGGCCTGCCCAGCGTTTATCATATCCAGCACAATAAAAATCAATCAACTAGGAGACATCATGAAAGCAGAAACTCTGGCCATTCATGCCGGATACAAACCAGACCCGACGACCAAGGCTGTTGCCGTTCCGATTTACCAAACCTCCTCATACGCTTTTGATAACACCCAGCATGGGGCTGACCTATTCGATCTCAAGGTTCAGGGCAACATCTACACCCGCATCATGAACCCCACCAATGCAGTGCTGGAAGAGCGCCTGGCCCAGCTTGAAGGCGGCATCGGTGCATTGGCCCTGGCTTCTGGCATGGCTGCCATCACCTATGCCATCCAGACCATTGCCGAAGCAGGCGATAATATTGTCTCCGTCTCTACGCTTTACGGTGGCACATATAACCTCTTCGCTCACACTCTACCCAAGCAAGGCATAGAAGTACGCTTCTTCGATTATCGCGACCCGGCCAGCCTGGCCAAGCTGATCGACAGCCGCACCAAGCTGGTATTTGCCGAGACCATAGGCAACCCGCTGGGCAATATCGTCGACCTGGAAGCCATCAGCAGCATCGCCCATGCGCATGGCGTGCCTGTCATCGTCGACAACACCGTGGCAACGCCACTATTGTGCCGCCCGTTCGATCATGGCGTGGACATCGTCGTGCACTCGCTCACCAAGTACATCGGCGGCCATGGCAATTCCATCGGCGGTGCCATTATCGATAGCGGCCGCTTCCCCTGGGGCGAACACAAAGAGCGCTTCACCAGCCTCAATACGCCAGATCCCAGCTATCACGGTGTCAATTATGTTGAGGCCCTGGGTGCCGCCGCCTTTATCGCCCGTGCCCGCGTCGTGCCATTACGCAATACCGGTGCCGCTATCAGCCCTTTCAACACCTTTCTCTTCCTGCAAGGCTTGGAGACACTCGCGCTACGTATAGAGCGCCATAGCGAGAATGCGCTCAAGGTGGCGCAATACCTGAAGCAGCATCCCAAGGTGCAATGGGTCAAGTATGCCGGGCTGCCAGACCACCCCGAGCATGCCCTGGTGCAACGCTATCTCAAGGGGCAGGCATCCGGCATTCTCTCCTTCGGCGTACAGGATGGCCGCGAAGGCGGCACGCGCTTCATCGATGCCTTGCAGCTATTCACGCGACTGGTGAATATCGGCGATGCCAAGAGCCTGGCTTGCCACCCTGCCACCACCACCCATCGCCAGCTCAGCGAGGCAGAACTCGCCAATGCCGGTGTGAGCGTGGATATGGTGCGCCTGTCGGTGGGTATCGAGCATATCGACGACCTGATTGCCGACCTGGAACAGGCCCTGGCCCAGGTATAACACCCGGACCGCCATCACCATGCCGGGCTTGCCCCAGCATAGTGTGCCTAGCCTGCTGCAGCAATAAAAAATCCCGGATTTCCGGGATTTTTTACTTATAGAATCAAATCACTAAAACTTAATCTTCAAGAATAAAATGAAGGATTGGGATATTGCTGGTTCAAGGCCCAATCGCCCAATTCACGCAGCTTAAAATCTACCGGGTCATGCAAGGTATACACCCGCAGGTTGCGCCAGAAACGGTCCAGCCGCAAAGCAGCCGTGGTGGCGCGCGCGCCCGTCACCTCGAACATGCGCTGGGTGATGTCCAGGCCGGCCTTGGTGGTGGCCACCTTGGCCGCAGTCACGGCCACCGCAAGCTCGCCCCGCTCTGCTGCCGTGAGCGCTTCGGCCCGGCCCCAGGCCAGGTCCAGCAGCTCGGCGGCACGGTTGGTCAGCAGCCTTGCGCCTTCCAGCTGTACCCAGAACTCACCGTAATGCAGCAAGGTATAGGGCTCGGACGCAATGTCACTCGCCAGGGAAGCAGACCAGACGCGCGACTGCTTGAGGGTATATTGCCGCGCCTCAGCCAGCGCCCCTTCAGCAATGCCCTGGTAGATGTTGGAAAAAATCAGTTGGGCGATAAGCGGACGCAGGCAGGCAAAAGGCGTGCTGAGCGGGCCGGGCTGCGTCAGCAACTCAGCCTCGTCCACCCGCACATGCTCAAAGTCAGCACTGCCGCTGTCGGTCTGGCGCTGGCCGATATTGTCCCAATCCTGATGCAGAATGATGCCTTGGCGCGTGGTCGGGATAGCGGCAATCAGCAGCTTTTGGCTCTCGGCATCGATGGCGGAGGCGATCAGCATATCGGAATCGGTAGCACCAGAACAAAAGCTCTTCTTGCCGTGAAACTCGCGCTGCCCGGCAACAATCTCGCTACTGGTGCGGGTATCCAGCGGGTTGAGCGCATTGCCCCAGAACCAGTTGTTTTTCGCAGTCTGGCGGAACCAGGGATGCCATTGCGCCTCGGTACCAAAAAGCCGTACTGTTGCCAGCATGAGGTGCTGGAAGGCAAACACTTGGGCGATCGAGCTATCCACACGAGCAAAGGTGCGTACGATATCCAGGGTCTCGGTCCAGCTGGCGCCCAAGCCACCCAAATCCGAAGGAATGATAAGCCCTAGTAGTCCACTGGCACGAATCTGGTCACGTTCAGCTTTGGGCGTGCCGCCTAATTGATCCCTGGTGACAGCTGTCTTGGCAAATTCGTTCGCCAAGGCCTGGGCTACAGTTTTGGGATCAACAGGCTCAGCAGGCCTCATCTCTGCCAAGGGTAATGCTTCAATTTGATTCAAGACTTTGCTCCTATTTGACTGCCGTCAGCTTACCTGCGGCTGGCGGGGGCACGATATCGTTCGCGACCATCTCGCCGAATGGGCCAGTAAGGTTAATACTACCCAGCGCACGCTGCTGGTCGATAGGTAGTAAAGGGAATAACAATTCAGCGACGCGATAAGCTTCCTCTAGATGTGGATAGCCCGAGAAGATGAAATAGTCTATCCCCAGTGCGGCATATTCCTGGATGCGATCTGCCACCTCTTGCGGGCTACCCACCAGTGCAGTACCAGCACCACCACGAACCAGGCCAACCCCGGCCCAAAGGTTGGGAGCCACGACAAGCTTATCGCGCCGCCCACCATGCAGGGAGGACATGCGACGCTGGCCTTCTGAATCGAAGCGCGAGAATGCCTTCTGCGCCGCAGCAATGGTCTCATCGGTAACATGTGAAATCAACTCATCCGCAGCCTGCCAGGCCTGCTCGCTCGTTTCGCGCACAATCACATGCATGCGAATGCCGAACTTGAGCGTACGCCCATGTGCAGCAGCCTTTGCCTTGACGATTTCTATTTTTTCCTTCACTGCGTGCAACGGCTCACCCCAGGTGAGATAAACGTCAATCTGTTCCGCTGCCAGCTCTACAGCCTCAGGCGAGGAGCCGCCAAAAAATAATGGTGGATAAGGCTTTTGCACCGGCGGATACATATTCTTGGCATTCTTGACCTTGTAATACTTCCCTTCAAAATCAACAGACTCGCCAGCAGCAACACCACGCCAAATCTTCAGGAACTCATCAGCCTCAGCGTAACGCTCCTCGTGGCTCAGAAAGCTGCCGTCACCATGCTGCTCATCCGGATCGCCTCCGCTCACGACATTAATCAGCAAGCGGCCATCCGCAATACGATCCAATGTTGCGGCCATACGGGCAGACACTGTCGGAGAAATTGTGCCTGGCCGGATCGCAACGAGGAATTTGAGTCGTTTGGTGAAATTGACCAGCGATGATGCTACCACCCAGGAGTCCTCGCACGAACGTCCAGTCGGGATCAGAACGCCCTTGAAACCAAGCTCATCCGCCGCCTGGGCCACCTGTTTGAGGTAATGGTGGCTGACGGCACGACCACCATGGCTCGTGCCCAAATAGCGGCTATCGCCATGAGTAGGAAGAAACCAGAAAATATCCATCTTGCTGTCCTTGTCTGAGTAAACACATCAAAAAACCAACTACCCAGTTTCAGCAAGCTCCATGCCATCAGCTAAGTAAATGTTTTTTAAACACTTATAAAAACCACTTTTCAAGAACTGCTGCTTAATCAGCAAGAAATTGCTCAATTGCTGATATGCCAGCACACTGCCTCTGAAGAATAACGCGCCGGTGCTGATTATTCAGCAACAGTTAACAATACAGATAGCAACAGCTCTTCCTCGGGACCAAGCCCAGATTGGCCTGGCAGGCTGCTTCCCAGGCAGCAGCAAATCAATCAGCCCCCTGTACTGAATTTTGGCACGATAGCTGCTACATCCTTATTAATTAACTGACGGATATAACTTTTGGCTATTTCAAATATTAAACTGCAGGGCAACATCGAAGAGCCGCAAGCGCTATCTATTCGAGATATTACGCAAGCGCTGGTGGCCGAGTTCCGCCTCACCGCTGTGGAACGTGACGAAGCAGGTGGCACACCGAAGGCCGAGCGTGACCTGATTCGCCATAGTGGCCTACTCGCTTTATCCATCCCGAAACATGAAGGTGGCCTGGGGGCCAACTGGCAGGATGTCATGCAAGTCGTTCGAGAGTTTGCCCAGGTAGATAGCTCTATTGCGCATGTGTTTGCCTTCCATCACCTCATGCTGGCAACCATCAGGCTATTCGCCCGCCCGGACCAATGGCAGCCTTGGTTTGAGCATACCGCACGCCTGAACTGGTTTTGGGGTAATGCGCTTAATCCATTGGACGAACGCACTATCAGTCGGCACGTAGGTCACTGGTATGAATTTTCCGGTAAGAAAAGTTTTTGCTCTGGTGCGCTAGATTCAGAAATGTTGATTGTTTCTGCCTATGCCCAAGATACACGCGAGCTGGTTGTTGCCGCCCTGCCGACAGGCAGGACGGGGATCAGTGTATTGCAGGATTGGCACAACATCGGCCAACGCCAGACAGATAGCGGCAGCGTCAATTTCGAGAAAGTACGTGTCGAGGCTAGCGATATTTTGGCTGACCCTGGGCCGCTCAGCACACCCTTCTCTTGCCTGCGCCCATTGCTCGCCCAATTAATCCTGACAAATATCTATCTTGGCATTGCGGAAGGTGCCTTCAACGATGCGCGCCACTACACACTCAATGAAGCAAGGCCTTGGCACCGCTCTGGACAAGAGTACCCAGCGGACGATCCTTACATCCTAGCGCATTACGGCGAGTTCTGGGCGAGCCTGCAAAGCGCACGTGTGCTTACCGACATCGCTGCCCGCAAATTTGACGAAGCATGGAGTAAGCAAGAGCAATTGACAGAGGCTGAACGCGGTGAAGTCGCTATCGACATCACCTCAGCCAAGATTATTGCCACACGCATCGGGCTAGACATTACCAGCCGCATGTTCGAGGTGGCTGGCTCGCGCGCCACCCATGCTGGCCTAAGGCTAGATCGGCACTGGCGCAACCTGCGTACCCACACATTGCACGACCCTCTCGATTACAAAATCAAGGAGCTAGGCGAATGGGCACTGAAACAACAGTACCCGACGCCAACATTCTACTCATGAACTTACTGGACAACGACTATATGGGACTGACCCATCGCGAATTTGACAGCATTTACTCGAAAGAGGACGACATGAATTTGTTAACCCTACCCAACTCCCAGTCGCTCAGCACCTCAATACGTGCCACAGCCCAGGTGTTTGAAGACCCGAAATCGCTAGCGCTTCTTGCACGCATTCAGCAAATAGCACCTAGCGATGCCAATGTGCTGATCATTGGAGAAACCGGCACAGGCAAGGAACTGATCGCCCGCCATGTGCACGATCTCAGCCATCGCAAGGGCAAGCCTTTCGTCGCCGTCAATTGCGGTGCTTTCTCCGAGACGTTGGTAGAAAGTGAACTATTTGGCCATGAAAAAGGCGCATTCACCGGCGCATTCTCGGCCAAGACAGGCTGGTTCGAGGCTGCCAATGGCGGCACCATTTTCCTTGATGAGATTGGTGACTTGCCCTTGAGTATCCAGGTCAAATTGCTGCGCGTATTGCAGGAGCGCGAAGTCGTGCGTTTAGGCGCACGCAAGCCGACACCAATAGATGTACGCTTGGTTGCTGCGACCAACGTGCGACTGGAGGAAGCTGTATTAGCCGGGCATTTCCGCGAAGACTTGTTCTACCGCCTGCGCGTCGCACATCTGGAAATTCCTACCCTGCGTGACCGTCCTGGCGACATCCTGCCCTTGGCGCAATATTTTGTGAGCGAATACCGCCGCCGCCTCGGCTATGGCGAAGTAGAAATCGACGAGGATGCAAAACGCAAATTGCTTGCACACGCATGGCCTGGCAATATCCGCGAACTAGAAAATGCAATTCACCATGCACTGCTGATTTGCAAGGGCAACCGGCTGCGTAACGAGGACTTGCAACTATCGTCCATGCAATTATTCCACCGCAGCCGCCATGAACATGATGGCCATGGTGGTAGCGACTCACTGCAACATGCCTTGCATCAGCTATTTGAAGCCGGACACGAAACTCTTTACGAACATATAGAAGATACTGTCGTCCGCACAGCCTATCACTATTGCCACAATAATCAGGTGCAAACAGCACGCTTGCTGGGAGTCAGCCGCAATATCGTGCGGGCAAGGCTGATCAAGATGGGCGCAATTTCTGCGCTGAAATAATCCTGGATATTAGCGATGAGCCGCCGTTGCATCATCACAGCACGGCGGCACCCAATAAAACGGTAGCATCAAGGGCTGATTTACTTTAATCTGCCTATCTGCATTTTGCAGCAGCATTCAACCATAGCACTACTCGACATGAGCACGATCAGTAAAATTTCTTCCTCTACCCTGCCTACCAAGTACGGTCAATTCATCATCCATGTCTATCACGATATACAAAGCGGCCAAGAACATGTCGCATTGGTGGCAGGCCATGTGCTTAATAATGATAACGTCATGGTGCGGGTGCATTCAGAATGCCTGACGGGCGATATTTTCTCTTCTAATCGTTGTGATTGCGGCGAGCAATTAGTGCTGGCACAAAGCATGATTGCCGAAGCAGGACAAGGCGTTCTGCTGTATCTCAAGGGACATGAAGGGCGCGGCATCGGCCTTGCCAACAAGATCCACGCCTATGCACTGCAAGACCAAGGGTTGGATACTGTCGATGCTAATCTGCATCTGGGTCTACCGATTGATCAGCGTAGTTATACGGCTGCCGTAGATATTCTCAAGGATCTGGGCGTGCACTCCTTGCGCCTACTCACCAATAATCCAGAGAAGGTATCCAGCCTGCAACAAGCTGGGTTGACCATTCATGAACGTATTCCACTGGTGATCCAGCCTAACCAGGATAACCTGCAATACCTACTGACCAAGCGCGACAAACTAGGGCATTTTTTCTCGCAGGCAGAGATGCAGAGCCCAGATTTTGGCGAGCTGTAATTAGCGAAGTACACAAATAAAAAGAGCGGTTAACCGCTCTTTTTATTTAATCAATTGAAATTCCTCTTCACATGATGCAGATGATAACCATGCTGCTCAATATCCTTGATAATCAGGCTGGCATCATAATCTTGGTGCCTATCCTCTTTGTTCACCTCGACATCAGAAGTCTGGTGAATCAACTTGGCATAATCCGGGTCTGACACATCCACCTTGGAAACATCAGCCCCTGCCCTCACCGAGATATATTTATTACTACTGGTCGCACTCTTATAGATATCGACTTTCATGATGATCTCCACCTGGTTGATATTCAAAAAAGCATTGCTAGCCAAGCTATTTACCCTGATATGACCACATGATCAAGAAGAAGTGCCATTGCTAGTGCAGTGTTAGTCCTTCCGCTCCACGCCCAGCTCCAGCGGCATCTTGACCTCATGTTCATCCGTCGAGATTCGATTTAAAGGCTTCACCTGCACTTTGCCAGTATCCAAGGATAATGTCTCCAATAGGTAGCGCCGCACAGCCTCCTGACGTGCATTTGCCAGCGCCTCAAGCCACGATGGCTCCAACTTGGCTTGCTTGTTGAGGGCATCTAGCAATTTTTCATAATAAGCAGCGTCATCTTTCTCCTGTTTGATGCTGTCACGGGTTTCAGGTGCCAACTGCTCCTTGCCAAGCTTATCCAGTGCTGAACGTACTTTTTTATTGTGGGTATCAACTGGCCCCGGCTTTTCACCAGGCTGTAGCTGGATACCCATTTTCGCCGCAACCTGGTTACGCACAAACTGCACCTGCAAGGCACGACCATCGGCCTTGTCATCAAGCACTGGAGCCACTTGCAATACCAATGCAGGCCGCTTGGCCAAGGCCTCGCTGATGACCTTGAGCTTTTCCTGTTCTGGTGGTGCAAGTTCAGCACTACCTGGATCAAACACCAACGCTTCCAGCTTATCCGAGCTAATACCGAGCAAGTTGCCCAACGCACGGAACGGCGAGGTCACCAGCTTACCCAGTACATTGACGATCGCCTTCCAAACGATTTTGCCATAGCTGAATTCAGGATCATCTAAACTGCCTGCGACTGGCAGATCAAGATCAATGACGCCGTTGCTATCCTCAAGCAACGCAATCGCCAGGTCTAGCGGCAAGTTAACCGCATCCTCGCTCGCCACTTTCTCGCCCAGCTTGAGCTTGTTGACGATAAACTTGTTCGCCCCGGCCAATTGGCGATTCTTGATCTTGTATTCAAGGTCTACCGACAGCTTGCCCGAGTCGATGCGACGACCAGCAAACTTGCCGGAATATGGCGTTAGGCGATTCATTTCCAGGTTACGGAATATCAACTTGAGATCAGTGAACTCGGTAGCCTGGAATGGTTGTACCAAACCGCGAATGCGCGCAGATCCATAATCATCCACCTTGCCATCCAGCTCAACTTGCGCCGTCGTAGTGGGCTTGGTGGACATACCATTGATGACACCCGACAAGGTGTTGATATGCGTGCCAAACTGCGGAGTAAGCGACAAATCGGCAAACTCTAGATTGGCATTGTCAATGCGAATGCGCTCAATGGCGACCGGGAAGGGATCGGCAGCTTTTGTCGATGCTTGCACCGGCGTAGCCTGCGCTGTGCCGGTTGGCTGCTCCCGCAGAATACGTTGGACATTCAGGGTGCGATCTTCATAAATAATGAACTTGCCACGCGGCTGGTTCACCTTGAGTTCGTTAATATGCAGGCTATCTGGCGCCAAGGCCAGCTTGAGGCTGTTGGTGGAAAGGCTGCGCCACCCCAAGAACGCCTGCCCGGTGTCCTCTTCCACGATATCGAGCTGATCAACACTAAAGCCACCTTGATATTGCATAGCCAGTTGCTCAGCCTGCTTAAGGTTAAGCTTACCTTGCGTACTCACCGCGCCATTGTTCAACTTGAGCATGGCGAACTGATTGACGTAAGGCGCAAAAGGCTTGAGCGAGAAACCTGCAAGCTTAAGATTGATATCCCCGCTCATAGGCTCCGGTGCCAGCTTGCCACTCGCACTGAAACTACCACCTTGCTTGACCTTGAAAGCAACACTCACAGGCAGCGTACGCTTGGTATCCAGGCTGACATCCTTGACTTCCAGGCTAGCCTGCTCAATATCCAACGCCACTGGGGTTTTAGTGCTTGTATCGTTGAAGTGTAGGCCAGCATTTTCCAGCGCAAAACGCTTGAGGTCGAATGCCCAGGAGGAAGGTGCCCCCTTCTCCACATCAGGCCTGGCTTGTGCTGTCTTGGCCTGATGCGCTTGGCCTTGCGCAGTGGGCTGCGCTGGCTCCAGAATGGCCTGCCAATTCACCTGCTTGGCATCCCGTAGCACATCGGCTCCCAGCCCCTTTAAAATAAGCGCTTCCAGGCTGGCTTTCTGCGCAGCAATATCTACTTGCCCACCCTGCAAAGCCAAGCGCTCAAGATGAGCCACTGGTTTGTTATTAGCTCCCGAGTGTAGCGAGAATGGCCCAATATTGCTCTCAATCTCCTCAACGCGGCTTTGTCCTTGCTCACTGGAAAACTTCAACTTGAGCGATAAACTATCAACTGCAACTTGCAGTGGCTGCTTGAAAGTCTCATCTGTGTAGTCCAGCTTGAGGCCATCGATGTTGGCTTGATTGAGATGAATGCTCCATGGATAAGGGCTGGCATGATCACTATCCTCACTTGCACTAGGCTGCCCATCATCCGGCGCTGATGCCGCATGTAACTGTTGCCAATTGACACGACCATCGCCTAGTCGTGTCGCATTCACTTGCCCTTGCGCCACAGCCAGGCTGCCTATATCCAGCTGATGTGCCTGCAAATCCAGGCCCACTTGCTCTACCGTGATAGATGGCAGCGCCAGCAAAGGCTTACCATGTTGCGTTAGCTTGATATCTGCCAATGCAAGCTTGAGTGCGTCAAACTGCACTTGTGCTTGCTCCTGCATCTTGAACTGCAAACTGGGCAACTCAACTGCCAATTGCTTCAGTTCCAGCTTGCCCTCTTGTGCTTGCGATTGCAGCAATATTGCTGCAGCATCATCCAGCACCAGGCTAAAATTGTTGATCGTGGCCTCGGGCTTGTCCTGCACGATGGCGAACTGGTAATCCAGCTTGGTCTTGAGTTGTCCCGACGCTAGCTTGATCGGCAGGGCATCAGGTGGCAACACTGCCAGTAACTTGGCAAGCTTGAGACCTTCCAGCTCAAACCTGCCACTAGACACCACGGGGTTGAGTCCCAACTCGCCCTTCCATTTCAGGGTGCCGCCCTGCTCAGGTAATTTCGCCAAGATAGCGTAATCCCCAAGATCTTCCGGCAATGTGGAAAAACCATCCAACTCCAGCCCCAGTGGCTCTAGTACTGCCCGGAAAGCCTCTGGTCGATTGCGGTCAACATACTCAACATCGCCCCGCTCAATCAAGATATGGTCAACCAACAAGCGTGCCATGCCCTCGCTCTTGGGCTCATCCGGCTTTTCATTGAGCTTGGCAATCAATGCCGCCCAATTGCTTTCACCACCTGGCAATATCTCAAAGCTGACATGAGGCGCGGCCAAGTGAATATCCTTGAGCCGCCATGCAAAACGGAACAAACCACTTAACTCAAGATCAGCATGCAAACGCTCAACACTAGCAAGTGAAGCACCCTCAGGGGTTGTGAGCTGTAACTGCTTGACCGTCACGGCCAGGCGCAAGGGATCAAAATCGACGCGTTCAACCTGCAAGCGGCTGGTCAGCTTGTTTTCAGCCACCCAAGGCAACAAACGCTGCGCAATCGGATTGACAGCAAAATAGCCAAATAGAAGATAAGACACCCAGAAACCAAGCAGCATCAGGAAAGGTAGGCTAGTCAATGCCTGCCAGACGTTTCCTGCAATGATCTTCCTATCAGCCATGAGTGCTCTCCTCGCCAGTCCGCTAGCTTATTGATTTTAATGACTTGCCGTCATGGTTAATGCGCGTGATCAAAGACCAAGCTAAAAGTGACAGGCACCACGGTGCTAATAGAAGGAAGTTGCGCGATCTCGCGCAGCTTATCTATACCTTCGCTGTAGCCCAACGCTGCTGCATCCAGCAATAAAGGCTCTATCGTACTGACCAGCAAGCCTTGCTTGCCCAGCCCAACCACGCGCAGTCTGGTTTCCAGAGGAATTGTCTTACCGTTGATCACCAGCTGCAGCTTCACCGCCTCGATCTTGGCTTCACCAGCGGCAGGTGCCTTGAATGTATTCACGGCATTACCGCTAATATCCGCCTGGGGGAAAGTGGCAACATCAAACAACATGCTCTTCATGCGCTCATCCCGCACGGGGATATTGGTATTGACGCTTGCTAGATTAATCGTTGCCTTGAAAGCGCCATTCTGGCTGAGTGTGCCAGCCAGTTGGTTAAAACGATGCGCCTCTCCAATGGTGTTTTTCTTGATGGATACAAAATTCAAGACTGAACTATCGTTATTCAAGGTCCAATCTGCACTAGCGACCTGAGAAAACAACAACCCCATGCCCAGCATACCCATGGCAATTACAGAAAACTTTTTCATCTCAATCTCCATTACTATATTGATTGTTATTCATGTTTAAACTCGGTCAATTTCCTTGGCAAGGTAAAACCATTCACTTCCTGGTTCCGCCCCTGGATTGGGAAACACGATATAGACAGCTTCCCTCGCTCGAATTTCCCGGCCATCTGCACGCGTGCCTATCAATGTACCAGGCTCCAGTCGTTCAAAACCACGCCATTCCTGCGCCAAAGTGTCTGCATGTGCATCCCGATCCACCACCTCGAATAAACGCAAGGTTCTACGCCCAGGCGTTTCGAGCGGAACAGCCTGATCACTCAGTCCCAGCCATGCCAAGGTATTCAAAATCGCTTGGTAAGCGACTTCTGGCGCTGACACATCCTCATGTTGCCCACATTCCAGCGTCAAGCCATAGCCACCTTGGCTACGCATATACTCCGTGGTGCCAACGCCATAGCGTACATCGGCGTCCGCACCAGCCGCCCGGGCTTGTCGGTGCGCCACGCCATTGGCATAAGTATCCAACCAGCCGTCCACAAATAGTTTGACGCCCAGTCGCCGTGCTAATGCCTCCTCCTCGGCTTCATGAGCAAAAGGCTCCAGGCTACCCTGATTATTGTTGGGACCCAGCATCGCAAATGGCTCGCCTGGCGTATGGAAGGAATGCAAATCCAGTAGCACATCATGATTAGCCAGCAACGGGCACAGCCAATTGGCAACATGATCCTCAAACTCTTGAGGATGCTCGGTCGGGAATAGCTTACGATTTAAGTTGCGTTCGCCAACACGGGTATATTGCGCCCTAGCGAGCGGGTTACACACTGGCACAAAGGTGACGCTGCCAGCAAGCAAGCTCAATTCGCCACGCTGTATGTCGCTGATCACCCTGCGAATCGCCATCGTGCCACACGGCTCATTGCCATGCACACCGCCCAATACGATGAGGCGCTTGCCAGCTTGCACGCCGCTGAATGATATAGATTCAAAATGAAGGCTCATGACTGATTATCCCCGTTTAGCCACGCTTTTTGCAATGTCATGGCATCTATCAGATTAAGCAAATCCCAATAGTTGGTGGCTGTAAACAACCAATTGGCTGTTTACAGCCACCAACTACAACCAAATGCTCGCTCAATAATCATCACCATACCGGCGCAATCGCCCGCCATATCGCAACCTGACAAAAAACTGACGTATCAGGCCCGCTTATTGCTATCTATTCTCACAAGATTATCTTTTGTAGAGCAGATCAGCATGAGACTCAATCCAACCTGGCATGGCATCGATTTACAATGGGCTTATTCAGATCTGCTCCCCTCCATTTATCGTCACACGGGCTATCATCGAATCGCATGCGATGTATTGCATGATGCCTTGATCCGCTTTGCCATTTCGAGCAGCCCAGGCCGCCTGGAGCAACCCCATGCCTATTTGCGCACCATCGTGCGCAACCTACTGATTGATGGTTATCAGGAGCAATCGCGCTTTTTACCTTTGGTGGATGAAGAAACCGGGGAAAACCATGAACTGAATCAACCAGCAGCGCCCTCTGCCGAACACCTCATCGACATGCAACAGAGGCTCACCGCACTGCTCAACATCATTGACCACATGCCGGCACGCTGCAAGGAAGTATTCTTGCTCTTCCGCATCGAAGGATTATCGCAACAGGAAATAGCTGAGAAATTAGGCATTTCCATTAATATGGTGCAAAAACATATCATGCGTGCCATGCTAGATTTGCTTGAAGCCAAGGACCTCATCAACTAACCGTTCTGGCCTCCTATCGGCACGACCTGAATCTCACCAGCATGAGCCATATCTCTTTACAACGCAGCGCACGCCAGGCCGCCATCAAGTGGTTTGTCATTATGCAAGATGCCGATATTGAGCATCCTGAGCGTAGCCGTTTCGAGGAGTGGCTGTTCTCCCATCCGGCACACCAGCGGGCTTATCAAGAAGTATGCAATTTATGGGAAGACCTTGATTCGCCTGATCGCCTGCTGCACCTTGAAAGTGCCATGCAGCAGAAAATCTTTATCGAGAAAACCGACCGCAGCAAAAAAATCCGCACTATCATTACCCGCACACTGAGCGTCATGTTCTTTGCCGTGGCTGGTATCAGCACTTATTACGGCTATGAAGCCTGGGAGAGCCAACCAACCATGCACATGGTGGCCAACACGGCAATCGGTCAAATCCGCTCCCAAGTGCTGGAAGACGGTACCAAGCTCATGGTCAATGCCAATAGCGATATTGAGATTACCTACACCCGCAAAGAACGCCGCGTCATCCTGAAACAAGGCGAAGCGAGTTTTGATGTTGCCAAAAATCCTGACCGCCCGTTTGTCGTCGATAGCGGCCTTGCCAGAATCACCGTGCTGGGTACACGTTTTGCCGTCAATAAATTCAGCAGCAAAGTACGTATTAGCGTGGATCATGGCGTTGTGCGGGTAGAACCTCAGCAATACCTCACCACCGAGCTGACCGGGGTGAATCGCTACGCTGAGCATGTATTGACGCTACGCGACAATGAAGTAGCTGAATTCAACCTCAATGGCCAATCCAAGCGCCTGCAACGCCCGGCAGCCGATGCCTTCAGCTTTGAATTTGGCACCATTACGTTTGACCAAGCCGGGTTGGAAGAAATCGCAGAAACCCTTTCGCGCTATCGCCAGCTCCCGGTCACAGCGCAATTTGATACGGCAAACGATGTCAGTATCACTGCCGTCATTCAAGCTAAATATATAGAACGCTTCATCAGCGAATTACCCATCATTGCCCCGGTCAAGGTCAACACCGATCGCAACGCAACTCTCCTAACCCCGAAGAAGATGCAAACCTCCCGCAAGCCATAACATCTGCACGATAACTTGCTTCATGCAGCATCACCGTTGGTAAAACACTAGTTGCAACAAAATGCCCTACAAATTATGCATGGCAATACAACTCAACTTACCAATCCCCCCCCTTAGCTTCACTTCACCATAAAAATATTTCCAAACTTGTATCCAAGACATCAGGGTTTTGCTTTCCTAAAGGTTATATCGATAGTAGGAATAATTTTTAAGGAGATAAATGAATTGGATATTTTCAAGATCATGTACCGCATAGTCATCGCATTGGTAGGGCTACTATTCATCATACTGCTCGGCACCCTCTCGCTTTCTCTATAACTAAGCAGGCATCAAGGACTGCAAAGCCAAACTTCCCATCCCGTCCGTACCTTTGATCCCTACATCTCCTCCACACTGCGACACCTCATCAATATTAATTCCCCACGTCCCAACCGCATTTCCGCAAATCCCAAAAATATCAGGAAACTTTCCCATCAATACAAACAATTGATTTTAATAAACAATTATCCAAGTTCATCAATTTCTAGTTTTTCTCAAAAAAAACCCATCAGGGTTTCTTGAACTGAACAGTTAAACAAGCATGTAAGGCGAATTTTGTCGCCTGCATACGAGGTTAATCAGCCTGCTTCTTGCCAGGTAGAACCTTCAATAATTAAAAGTTAGATCATAAAAATAAGAATAAATAATTATTAAATACATGGAGCAATGGGATGACCAGGAGAGGGAGAATTTTTCATGAACCACCACCACTCAAAAAGCTATCACGCGCATTGTGCCGCGCTTATAGCCATAAGCGCGCGGTAATACTGACAGCAATGGTAGGAGTCATGCCACTTCAACCACAAGCAGCGGAACTTGATACCACATTGCCAAAAAGCAATGCGAGCACCGGCGCTTTCGCGCCCAGCAACATTGATATCCCCAGCCAACCTTTAGATGCCGCACTCAAGCAACTTGCACGCACCACAGGCATCAGCGTCGCCTTCGACAGCAATCTTGCCACAGGCAAGACCGCTCCCGCAGTCAAGGGCCGCATGAAGCCAGACCAAGCCCTCAAAATGCTGCTTGCAGGTAGTGGCCTGGAATCTACAATCAATCAAGACAATGCCGTCATTAAAGCTGCGGCAGAACAACCAGCGATAGATTTTCAGCAAGTAGATGCAGTTGAAGTGCGCGCGAAGCGATTTTACGAGATTGGTCCGTTGCCTGGTTTAGGTCTCACAAAAGAACAAATCCCTGGCAATGTTCAAAGTATATCGGCTAAGGAAATTAAAGAATCTCATTCATTAAGCATCACAGACTTAATGAATAAAAAACTTCAGTCGGTTACCGTTAATGATTATCAAGGAAACCCTTTTCAAATGGACTTGCAGTATCGGGGTTTTACTGCAGGACCACAGATTGGCACACCACAAGGATTATCCGTATTTTTTGATGGTATCCGGGTAAATGAACCTTTCGGTGACGTGGTGAACTGGGACATGATTCCCATGAATGCCTTGGAGAGTTTCGATGTATTTCCAGGATCAAATCCGATTTTTGGATTGAATACACTGGGTGGTGCACTCACCATGAAAACTAAGGATGGCTTCAATAATACTGGCATTAGTGCAGAAGTATTGACTGGATCATTTGGTAGAAAATATCTTCAAGCTGAAGCTGGATGGAATAATGGAACAATAGCTCTATTCGGTGCAGGAAATTTTTTCATGGAAGATGGCTGGCGGGAAAATTCGCCAAGTCGAGTAAACCAGTTTTTTGGTAAAGCCAGCTACCGTGGTGACAAACTTGACCTTAATCTGAGCACACTATGGGTAGGCACCGACTTGGTAGGCAACGGTTTAATTCCTAATCAAATGTACCAGCAAGACCGTAATGCATCGTTTACCTCAGAAGACACGACTGAAAACAGACTCACTCAGTTCCAACTTTCCAGTAGCTACTTCGTCAATGAAAACTTCACAATAACGGGCCAAATATATAGGAGAAATAGTAATCGACGTGCGTTGGGTGCGGATGCTTATACAGATGGATTTCCCAGTACGCAAGAATTACAGCGTAATTTAGCACCGGGTGAGGAGGTAAGTTGCCAATTTCTCAGTACCAACTCCTACGGGATCCCCGACTATTATGTTTTTGCACTATCTGACCAATGGGACACAACCTCCCATCCATTTCTTCAAGACTTTTTTTCCAATAGTAATAACCCAGGTTATGACCTAGAGGCTGCACTTTCGCAGTATGCACCTGATGCACTTAATGGAAATTTATCAGCGGAATATGCAAAAGGTGTTAAGGATAATTTCAATTATTGGAAAAACTCATTGGATTCAACATTATTTCAAAAAAATAATATTCCACCACCATCACAATGGGGAGATCCAACGGATTACTCTAATGGAGATTTTTCTTATATGACACTGGGTAATTTATATGATGTTTTCAGAACTAATGTTCTCGATATTGATAACACAGGATTTGAACCTCAAATGAATTACTTCTACACGGAAGATGGTGTGAAACACGTAGTACTTACTCGCTCTCCTCTTAATAAAAATACTTGTCAAGGAGCACAAGCTGATTTGACAGACTACACAAGGAGTGGGAATGGATTACCAGTTAATGCTGATGGTGCAGGACATGGAGGAACAGGGCAAATAGATGGTATACCAGTAGCAGTGTTAACTGACAACAAAATTAGACAGCAAGTTGAAGGTGCTTCATTACAGTTTAATTGGAACTTTGAGAAACATAAATTCATGGTTGGCGCTTCTATTGACATAGCTAAAGCTAGTTATTCCAATAGTCAACGTTTTGGACTGTTTAATGAAGATCGAAAAGCGTATTTATCTCCAGAAAATATTCTTGACATGTATGTCGCAGCAGACTCCCCAATTTCCAATAATAATTTTAGTGGCACCTCTACAACAAAAAGTATTTATGCCAGCGAAACCTGGAGTCCTATTGAAACACTACACATTACCGGATCAGCACGCTATAACGCCACACAAGTAAAAAATAAAATCGCAACACGGACAGCATTTACCTATTATCAATTAGGCGCTTATATTGCAAGGCCTGACGATTTTAACCTGTGCCTAGGTAGCGCAGATAACTGTCCATCTACAGGATATAGACGTAGCGATGGTAGCAGTCTATTAAAGCCGGCTGAAACAGAAAAATTTAGTTTTTATTCCCTTAATCCTTCTCTCGGATTAACTTGGGATGTCAAGAAAGATCTCAATTTTTATGTCAACTGGGCACAAGGTACACGCACACCTAGTGTTGTAGAACTTGGTTGCGCATTCGATGGTAGACCCAGTGGTAGTAAGACATGGGGCGGGGATAAAAATGGCAATGGTTTGCCTGATCCAGAGGAAATGGTAGATATCCCAAATAGTCTTGCCCAGAATCGTTCGTGCACTTTACCCACTACCTTATCTGGCGATCCTTATCTGCCGCAAATTAAAGCAACAACTTATGACATAGGTCTGCGAGGCATTATCGGTGAAAACTTGCGTTGGAATATTGGTGCTTACCAAACAGATTTAAAAGACGATATTTATTTAGTCACTATTGGAGCCGCTAACAGCTTCTTTGACACGATTGGTAAGACTCGTCGCAGGGGTATAGAGGCCGGACTATCTGGCAAATGGAATAAGCTGAGCTTTGGCATGAACTATGCACTGACTGATGCCACTTTCCAAGATACTTTTGACATGATATCAGACCATAACAGTAGTGCTGTGGTAAACCTTGCAAATGGGCTTGCGGGAGTAAATGGAGAAGCATTCCGATCCATTACTGTTAAGCCAGGGGACCGTATGCCAGGAGTACCTTTGCATAACTTAAATGCGACTGTAAGTTACGAAATAACGGATAAATGGCGAGTGGGTTTAAGCGCTGTATTACACTCCGAAAGCTTCATTCGTGGAAATGAGAATAACAAACATCAAGCAGGAGTAACTGAATATTATGTTAACAATGTCGGTGACCTGGTTGCGCGACAACCATTCAACAATCCTGGAAAAGTGGATGGTTATACAATATTTAATTTCCAGACAAGTTATCAATTCAATTCTGAATGGATCGCCACTTTACTAATTAATAATATCTTCGATAAAGAATATTTCACAGCAGGTAGATTGGGACGCAACCCGTTTTCACCAAGTATCAATGGTGCTATTAGTGCTGGTGGCTACAACCATAATTCAGATGAGTGGCTAAGCTCTAACTTTTTAGCGCCAGGTGCACCTAGAGCAGCATGGTTCACTTTGAGATATGAATTTTCACCGAATAAAAGATAATTAACTTTTGAAAATCAATGACTTAAATAAAATCAATCTAGAAAAGATTAAAGGGCATTATGACTGCCCTTCAGCGTTCGACCTGATCAACTAAAGCACACTCAACGACTTGAACTGATTAGGAGAACTGGTGGTGCAGGCAACCATAATGCCTGCTAATTGTACCGTAAAGGAATTACCAATGAAAAACGCTACATTAAAATTAGCTGTTCTTGGAGTTTTCAGTATGGCATCAGCTCAGTCCGGTGCTGCCTTTGTGAATATTCCTACCGCTGGCTTTGGAACTAGCGCATATACCCCTTGCATGGCGCAACCGACGACTATTGGAGGGAACCCTACCACCTTTGGCAACTTTGGCTCAGGCAGCGTTGGCAATGGCAATCCAGCACCAACACCAACCACTAGCGCCAACAATACTTGCGCTATTGTTCCCGCTCCCTCCAGCGATATAGGCTCCCCTGAGACAAATTATGCTTTTGTAGCTTCAGCAACAAGGCCTATTGTCATCAATAACATTTACACTGCCGGCAATGTCACTGTGGGGAATGTTTTCGAAGTCGTATGGCGTAAACCTGCCGCCTCCGCCCCAGTAACAGCAACACCTATGTGCATCATTGGTGCGCGAGTATCGTTAACCAATATCGCCTACAGTAGCGCTGGTGATTTAGCAGGTGCAAGATTTGAGGTCAATGATTTGGCACGTGGTGGCCTAAATGGTCTAACAGTCGATGCTGCATATGCTTTAACTACATCAACAGCATCACCTGTATATCGAATAGGTCGAACTTATACCTCAGTTCAACATCGAGCTTTTGCAGCCTCGCCAACTTTTGGTGATCAAGGCGGAGCCCTTCCGGGAACAGGATATCTAACCCTACCGACCACACCAGGGTCTACTGCTTCAATCAATGGTGTCAATCGATTCACCGGAACTACAGCGAATGCATTGCCACTGTCCAACCCAGTTGCAGCAGAACAAACAGCCAATGTAGATGATGCTTGGGTTGACTTCACATTTGATGCCAATGCAGTAGATGACGATGGCAGTTCAAACCCTGTTTCAGCAATGACTTACGTAAAAATTGCTTGCAATACCGATACAGCAGCCACCATTAACTCTGTCTACAACCCAACTACTAATCCCGGTGGTTGGACAAGGGCTGATGCTATTCGCCTGCGTCAAACAGCACAGGAAAAATCACCATTTATATCAGTGGGAACAAGCGGTTACGTATTGCCTGGACAACCAGCAATAACACCGTCAAGCGTTGCACCATTTTAAACAATAGTTAATACGTTATTGAATCGAAATATCGCAGCGAAATAACTAAATTTTCGCTGCGAATTAAATCATTTTAGGAGAATAAAATGGCTATCAAGATTTTCAATGCAACGGAAACTGAATATACCGGTACAGCAAATGCTGATTTGATTATCGGCAATAATTTAGGAAATTTTATCGATGGTGCGGGCGGAAATGACTTAATTATTGGCGGCAGTGGTAATGATGCCATCTTTGCTGGCGATGGCAATGATATTGTTTTTGGTGGTGGAGGTGATGATGTCATTGATTTAGGAGCTGGCAATGACATTGCTTTTGGCGGCAGTGGTTCAGATAACATATTTGGCGGTGCTGGGAACGACATCATATTCGGAGGCAGTGGTGACGATGTCATTTTTGGCGATGATGGCGATGACATATTAAGCGGTGGTGAGGGCTTTGACATCGTTTATGGTGGCGCAAGCACACTTGGTGACGAAACAGTTGTTGGTAACCTCTATTTAGTTACCGACAATGATATTTTGATTGGCGGAAGTGGAAACGACACATTCAGAATTGGTGCCGAAGCTGAAAATGTTGTCATCATGGGTGGTGTATCAGGACTGGATAACTCAGGAAATGAAGCTCGCTATGTTGATGTCACAGAAAACGAAGAAACAGAAGAATTGTTTGCTTACGATACGGTTACCGGCCAAGTTGTTCTTCTTGATGACATTGAAATTTCTGAGCAAACTGAAACTGATGCTCGCATTAACATTGTTACTCGCCCAGGCTCAAGTCAAATCAGTACAGCAGCCAGTACAATTGCTGGTTATAACGCAGTAGACACTATTGAATTTACTCAGTCCGGCGACTTCTCAGAGTCATTAGTATTCTCCGGAATCGAGCGCATTGAGTTGGCCAGTGGTGTCAATATTATTTTGTCCGCTGAGCAGTTAGAAGAAAACGGCGAATCATTGAGTCGTGGAGAGCTCAACCCAGGTACGCATATCTACGGCGTCGCTGGCGGCCCTACCGAATCCGTCACCATCAAGCTGGAGTTCGAGGAGGAAGAATTCGAGCCTGATGTCGATGGTGCAGACGAGGTAGAGTACTTGGCAGCTGAATTTGAGGTAGACGACTACTCTGTTGCCGAGCTCTTCCACAACGTGGACATCATCTACGATGCCACGGAAGGCGAAGCTGGCAGCTATGTTCGTATCGACGGTGCCAATGAAACCGATGGTGCCCGCGAGATTGTGCTGGGTAGCGATGGCGTAGATTATGTCACTGCACGCCTGGGTGATGATGTGGTCTACGGCAATGGTGGTAACGACTTGCTGGTTGGTCACGGCGGTGCGGATTACCTTGACGGCGGTGAAGGCGACGATATCTTCTTGATCACTGGTTTTGGTAGTGGCGTGCAAGGCACCACATCCAAGGCTGACGATGGTAACCCTGAGTGGATCGCCACTGGCGCTAAGCATGATGTGATCGTTGGCGGTGAAGGAACTGATACCCTGCGTATTACTACTGGCATCGGTGCTAACAACCAAACTGCTGGCACTATCATCCTCAACGACGCTAACTTCCAGGAAATGGAAGTGGTGCAAGTGGGTGGTACTGTTGGTCGCCTAAATGTGGAAAACACAGCCTTGCAGTTGCTGAATAACAATTACCACTTCAATGCTGGCGGTACGGTAGCCGATCTCTCCAATGCCAAGGGCAATAATGGCGGCACGATCAACAATGTGGTCGTTGATGCTTCCGGCGTAACAGCCAACGGCCTGACCTTTGAAGGTAACGGCAACACCCAGACCTTCATTGGCACCACTCAGGATGACCGCTTCGTCAGCAATGGCGGGCACGATACTCTGACTGGTGGCTCTGGGTCCGATACGTTCGCCTTCGGCAAGATTTGGACACAAACCGTGACTGGCGATGATGATGAAGTGCAATGGTATGAAAATGTTGGGGTTGATCTCACCAACGCTGATACCGACACCATCACCGACTTCGCTAGCGGCGTGGACAAGATTGAGCTTAATGCGGATCAATTCGCTTCGTTGGTCGGCTTCAATGCTGGCAACCTGGTGATTGGCACTGGTCCGCTTGATGCAGATGACTACCTGGTGTTCAACACTTCCACCAATACCCTTCAGTATTACGCAGATGGTAACGGTGGTAGCGCAGCCATTGACATCGCCATCCTGACTGGCGTTAGCTCAATCACAGCAGCGGATATCGTGGTTGTTTAATTAGGGGTGCCGGGCTGGCAACACCGGCCCGGCAGTGTCCTGATTTTCACCAGGAATACTGCATACGTGATTAAAAATAATAACTCCGCTGTACTGAAGAAATCCTTGATGGATCTTACCTCTCTCTTTCATCGAGTGATTTTCTTCGGTTTTTTTACCAACCTGCTGGTGTTGGCACCATCGTGGTACATGCTCGAAGTCTATGACCGGGTGATTTTCAGCCGTAATCTTGCGACTTTGCTCATGCTCACCATGATGGTGATCTTTATTTACCTGATCATGGAAAGCCTGGAATGGGTGCGCCGCGGCATGATGCTGCAAGCCGCCAACCGGTTTGATCAAGCCTTGAGCCAACCTATTTTCAATGCAGCGTTCGCAGCAAAGCTAAGCAATGCCGGCTTCCCTGCGCAGCGTGTATTTGCCGATTATCGCAGCATGAGGGAAATGCTCTATTCCCCTGCCCTGCTAGGCCTGATTGATATTCCCTTTATCGTGATTTTTCTTGTCGCTATTTTCTTTATTCATAGCAGCCTGGGCTACCTGACCCTACTTGGATTGGCAGTACAAACCATTATCGCCCTGCTGAACCAGATGCGCGTGCAGCCACTGCTGCAAGAGGCCAACCAGCATGCACTGGCAGCACAGAGTTATTTCAGCAATATCCAGCAGCATGCAGAAGTGGCACGTGCCATGGGCATGCAAGCGGCACTAGAAACCCGCTGGCAAGACAAACAGCAAGCCTTTCTCGACAAGCAGGCGAATGCCTCGGAGATTGCTGGCCAACATGCGGCATATTCCAAGTTTCTCCAGATTAGCCTCACCTCTCTGGTATTAGGGCTAGGTTGTTATCTGGTGATCAGCCAAACCTTGATCAACGGCGCGGCCATGATGATCGTTGCATCCATTCTTGCTGCACGCGTATTGGCCCCCTTCAGCCAATTGATCGCGCAATGGCGCAGCATTGCCAATGGCCTGCAGGCATATGACCGCCTGAATGAGCTTCTAGAGCAGCATCCAACCAAACAGGGAGGCATGGCATTACCAGCACCAACAGGCGAGCTTACGGTGGAAAACCTCAGCTATTCCCTGACAGAAAACGCCCGCGAGCCTATGTTGCGTAATATCCAGTTCCGCCTGCGTCCTGGCGAATTGCTACTCATCACCGGCCCCTCAGCCTCTGGCAAAACCACATTATCCAAATTGCTGGTAGGCCTATTACAGCCTAGTACGGGCAAGGTGCGACTCAATGGCGTAGACATCTTTCAATGGGATAAGGCCGAGCTTGGGCCATACCTGGGTTACCTATCGCAAGACATTGAATTGCTGGATGGCACCATTACCGAGAATATCTGCCGTTTTGGCACGCCAGACCATGCCAAGCTGACCGAGGTCATTGAGCTGCTGCAATTACAGACCTGGATAGAGAGCTTGCCCGATGGGCTTGATACCCACATAGGCCATGAAGGTTACCTGCTATCAGGTGGTCGCAGGCAGCTCATCGGCCTGGCAAGAGCTTTGTATGGTAAACCCACTATCGTGGTGCTTGACGAACCCAATGCCAACCTGGATGAGGCTAGTGAGCAATGCCTGCAACAAGCTGTGCGCATGCTCAAGAGTCAAGGCACCACCTTTATCATCATCAGCCATCTGCAAGGCATCCGCCATATGGCCGAAAGCATGATGGTGATGATGAAAGGCCAAGTGCTCCGCTATGGCAAGACTGAGGAAGTATTAGCCTCGTTGCAACAAGCTGCCACTCCACAAAGGAAGCAGACATGAGCACCCAGCCCATCTCCCTGCGCGGTTACTTGGCATTGTTCAAGCATGAAGCTTGGAGTATTGCCCTGTTCAGCATGGTGACCAATGTCTTGATGCTCGCTCCCACGCTGTATCTATTGCAATTGTACGATCGTGTATTGCTGAGCCGTAGCGAGATGACACTGCTGGCAGTGACCTTGATCACCCTCTTCCTGTTCCTGGTGATGGCATTTTCCGACTGGGTACGCTCCCTGGTCGCGATCAAGGCAGGAGTGCGCTTCGACAAGCTTTTGACGTCTAGGCTGTTTTCGCTAGGCCTGACGAGGCAAGCAGCACAAGGCACACAGCAAGCCATGCAGGACCTGACATTCATTCGCCACTTCATCACTGGTAACGGCTTGTTTGCCTTTTTCGATGTGCCTTGGACCTTGCTCTATATTGCCGTGTTATTCATCCTCAGCCCGATACTGGGAGCCTTGGCCATTGCCCTTTGTATAGTGCAATTTGGCCTTGCACTGTGGAACCAGCGTAGCACTGCGCAACCACTAGCGGATACAGCAGAAGCACGCCAACATGGCTTGCAATTCCTCGATAGCAAGCTGCGTAACATTGACACCCTGCATGTGCTTGGCATGCTGCCACAGCTCAGGCAGCGCTGGTTAGCCATTCAGGGCCGCTGGCACGCGCTGGATGCAAAAACCAACGAGGTACAAAGCCGCAATCAGCAGGTCAACAAGTTTGCCCGCTATACCATGCAATCCGGCATGTTGGGCATGGCAGCCCTACTAGCGGTCAAGGGAGACATTTCCATTGGTGCGATGATTGCCTCCAATGTGCTGATCGCGCGAGCATTACAGCCATTTGACGTGATCGTGGGCACCTGGAAGCAATTTATCCAAGCCAAGACTTCAGCAGGCAACATCGACCAATTGCTAGCCACTGGCACCGATCATGACGACATTACCCAACTGGTAACGCCAAATGAGGCTATCAAGGGCAGGCTGTCATTGGTGCAGGTGGCGGTAAAGACCAATCATGGCACACCATTGTTAAAACCGCTCAACCTTGAGATCGAGCCCGGCGAGATTCTCGGCGTCCTCGGCCCTTCTGGTTCCGGCAAAACCACACTGCTACGTTGCTTTGCTAACACCTGCGATCAGCGCGAGGGCGAGATATTGGTCGACGGCATTGCGCTTTCTCGCTTGCCCGCAAACCTCTATGCCTCAGCCATCGGGTATCTACCGCAGGAAACCGCCTTATTGGAAGGCAGTATTGCCGAAAATATTGCGCGATTTACGCAGCCGGAACCTGAGAAAGTGATACAGGCTGCACAAGCCGCAGGCATTCACGAGGCAATTTTGCGCTTGCCCAAGGGATATGACACCCGATTGAGCGCCGAAGCACCCGTGCTCTCAGGTGGGCAGCGCCAGCTAGTTGGCCTGGCGCGGGCGATCTACCAGCAACCCGCCATCCTGCTGCTTGATGAGCCCAACGCCCACCTTGACGATCAGGGCGAAGCCAGCCTGATCACCGCACTATTGCTGCTGAAAAACCAGGGCAAGAGCATCGTCCTCGTCTCGCACCGTACACATATCCTCAATATCACGGACAAGTTACTGGTACTCGACCAAGGCAACATGCTGTGGCATGGCCCGCGTGAACAAGTGCTTGCGGAAATCAATCATGCCAGGCAAAGCCCGGCAAGCAAGGTGGCACAAGAGCCTGCTCAATATCTTTTCATGGGCACGTTGCCCCGGCAGGGCAGGTGATGCAAGGCGCAAACCGCAGACGTGCTTATTGCCCGGCGAGGATTTGCAACGCAGCAGCGGCTGCGCTGCCGGGGCAACCCTACGGGCATAGCTCCAAAACGCGCCCGCTCTACGTTGCAGCCCTTGGCAAGGCAATGAGCATTACCTGCGGACTGCGCCTTGATCGGACGCATTTTGGAGCCATGCGTGCCCATGAAAAGATATTGAACAGGCTCTAGGGATGAACAACATGACTCAAGCTGTACAACACACATTGCCCGGCATGCTTGCACCCACCTCCAATGTAGTACCCCTGCATGAACAGGGAAATGAGATCGGGCATGAACGCAGCACAACAAAACTGGGGCTGATCATCCTACTACTTGGCTTTGGCGGCTTCCTCGCCTGGGCAGCATTGGCACCATTGGACGAGGGGGTACCCACTGAAGGCGTCGTTACCGTGGAGGGGCGACATAAAACCATACAGCACCTCACAGGCGGTATTGTCAGCCAATTGATGGTGCACGAAGGCCAGCCAGTCAAGGCGGGAGATGTCTTGTTTACGCTAGATGCGACTGCCAGCAAGGCACGCTTTGATGAAGTACGCCAACGCTATCTGGGCTTGCTCGCCCATGAAAGCCGCCTGCTGGCAGAAAAATCCGCTGCAGGCAGCATCACCTTCCACCCTGAACTGATCAAGCAGCAAGCAGACCCTTATGTGCAACAGCTGATGCTGAATCAATCCCAATTATTACGCGCCCGCCAGCAAGCGTTACGTGCCGATGTGGAAGCCATGCGCGAATCTATCGAGGGCCAGCAGGCCTTGATAGAGGGCTATCAGGGCGTAGCAAGCAGTTATCGCTCGCAAGTGGATTTGCTGACGCAACAACTGACGGGTATCAAGCAACTTGTCAGCGAAGGCTATGCCCCGCGCAACCAGCAAAATGAGTTGGAACAAAAGCTGGCACAAACCTACGGGCTGATTGCCACGAATGATTCCAATATCCTGCGCAGCCGCAAAGCCATTCTTGAGTTGCAGCAACGCATTACCGCACGCGAGCAAACCGAGAAAAAGGAAATTGATACCGAAATGGCACAGGTCAAGCTTGCCGTGCAGGCGGATGCCGAGAAATACAAGCCATTATGGGATGAATTGCAACGCGTCACCGTCAGCGCGCCTGTCAGCGGCCAGGTTGTCGGCTTGCAGGTACATACCATAGGCGCGGTGATCCAGCCTGGGCAGAAGATCATGGACATCGTGCCTTTCGATGAACCCTTGATCCTGGATGCACGCATTCCTCCTCACCTCATCGACAAAATCCATACTGGTCAGGATGCCGATATACGTTTCTCCAGCTTTGCCAATACGCCGCAATTGTTACTGGAAGGCAAGATCAAGACCGTATCCAATGACTTGCTGGTAGACCCAGACAATACCAGCTATTACCTAGCACGCATTTCTGTCACTGAAGAAGGCATGAAAACCCTGGGCAAGCGCCGTATGCAACCTGGCATGCCAGTGCAGGTAGTCATCCGCACCGGGGAGCGCACCCTGCTTACCTACCTGATGCATCCGCTGGTGAAACGCATTGCCGCCTCGATGAAGGAAGAGTAAGGGATTAGCCACATGAGTCATTGCTTTCACAAACTGCTCCACTTTATATCACGTTGCATCCTGGGTGTAGCGCTCTTATGTGCAGCTAGTTCGCCACAAGCAGCGGAAAACCTGCTCAGCCTCTACGAAAAAGCCGTGCAATACGATGCGCAATACAAGACAGCCGAAGCGAATATGGCCGCTGAACGTGAGGAGATCAACAAGAGCCGCGCCCTGTTCATGCCCCGGGTGCAGTTTGGTGCCAGCGTTGGCCGCGGCAACACTGACCGTACCACGCAAACCAACCTGGGTGCGATTGATACCAAGCTCAACTATGACATCCACAACTATGCCTTGAGCCTGCGCCAACCCTTGTTCAACAAGGAAACCATGGCCACTTATCGTGGTGCAGAGGCAAACGTGCAGAGCAAGGAAGCCTTGCTCCTGAAGGAAAACGCCACCTTGATCACACGGCTAGCTGCCACCTATTTTGAAACGCTGTACGCGCAAGAAAAAGTTACCGTTCTGCGCAGCAACATCAAGGCCACCAGCCAACAGCGCGATCAAGCACAGCGCCGCTATGACCACGGCGAAGGCACCATTACCGAAGTCAATGAAGCTCAGGCCAACCTTGAACTCGCCCAGGCTGAACTGATCACCACGGAGAATTCGCTAGGAGTATTCAAGCAGACCCTGAGTAACATGGTTGGCATCCAGGTGGAAGAAATTGCGCCGATCAATACTGCCCAACTGCCCATGACAGTGCCGGAGTCAGAAGAGCTGGATTTCTGGCTGCAACAGGCACTGGGTAATAATCCCGAAATCACCGCTGCCCGCTTGTCAGTCGAAGTGGCTCGCCAAGATGTCGAAAAGAAGCGCGCTGGCCACTTCCCGACGCTGGATCTGGTAGGTGTACGCTCATTCAGCGAAAACGACAGTAACAATACCTTGGGCTCGCGCTTCGACACTACCACCGTATCCTTGCAACTCAATATGCCCTTGTTCGCCGGTGGCTTTACCAGCGCCAGCGTACGTCAGGCCTTCAACAAGGTAGATGCTGCGGAGGAGTTGCTCAATCTGCGTACACGTGACATCGAGGCCAATACCAAGAAATACCTCAATAGCATACGCAGCGGCCTGCTGGCACTCTCTGCCTATCGTCAAGCGGTGAAATCCAGCGAAATTGCTCTGGAGGGCACAGAAAAAGGCTTCGCTGCAGGCACACGTACCAATATCGAGGTATTGAACGCACAGCAGAAACTATTCCGTAGCCGCCTGGAGCTAAGCCGTGTGCAGTACGTGCTAGTCAATGACATCATTAATCTCAAGCAGGCTGCGGGAATGCTCAACGAGGCCCAACTACACGCCCTGAACCAGTATTTTGCGGTGAATTGAATGTTGCCCGTAAAGCCTACTCCTCAAGTTTTACGCACGATGCTCAAGATGGCCAGCGGCATTCTCACCACGACTGGGTTCGGACTATTATGGCTATCTCCCCTGACTACCTCTGCTACAGGCTTTGAACCATTGCCCATCAGCGGCGTGCTGCGTGACGACGGCACCAGCGCCTATATTCTCTGCAATGCTAGTGGTAAATTTGATGAGAGTAAGAACCACAACATCCCGCGCAAGCCTACGCCCAGCCAGAGCAATACCTGCGCTATTTTCCCGGCCAATGACATTGCCGCCCCACTGCCCGGTTTTAACCTGCTGAAACACGCCAGCCGCCAAGTGGTAATGAAAAACGCACTGACTGGGTATGCTGATAAAAAAATTGCCAGTGTGCTGGATATTGTCTGGCGTAATCAGGCCAGTGGCGAGTGCATTTACGGCACTAGGGTGCTGGCATTCTCCAGCGCAGATGCTGATTACAACGATCAACTACCCGGCAAGCAGTATTTTCGTATTACCGACATTACCCGCGGTGGCTTTGCTGGCCGAGAGGTTGAGGTTGCCTATGCCCTGACGGCATCGGGTGCCGAGCCTATCTATCGTGTCGGACGCAGCTATACGGCGGTCCAGTATTACAAACGCCCGGGTTACCAGCGCCAGCCACTGATCGAACCTGCCTTCCACAATGCTATCAACGGCGTGGACTCGACAGAGCACATCACCCCTGAGTTCCGGCAGCAAAGTGCCTCGCTCAATGAAAACTGGGTCAACTTCACTACATTGATCGGGCTACCCAAGCGCCCTGCTTCGCCCATGATGTACGTCAAGGCCGCCTGTAGCAGCGCCCCTCCAACAGAACAGCCTGAAACCATCCGCTTACGTCAGGCTATATCCCCTTTTATTGAGCTTAATGTGCCTGGCTTCGTACCAAGCAACTCCAACTCCACTGAAACAACGCAACCTTGAGGATACCGCCATGCCACTGCCCGCAACATACTCGCCAGATACGCTCATCAGAAACTCCCAGACACGCAGTCTGCGCCATCGGGGGTTCACCCTGCTTGAGTTGCTGGTGGTAATGGTCATTATCGGCCTGCTGGCAGGCTATGTTGGCCCCAAATACTTCGCCCAGATCGGCAAATCTGAAGCCAAGACTGCCAAGGCGCAAATTGAGGCCCTGGGCAAGGCTCTGGATCAATACCGCCTGGATACCGGTAGCTACCCCAGCACGGAACAAGGCCTAGCAGTTCTCAATGCACCACCTGCAGATGGGTCGCGCTGGCATGGCCCATACCTGCAAAAAGCCCTGCCACAAGACCCATGGGGCAAGGCTTACCAATATCGCTCTCCCGGTGAACATGGCGATTACGACTTATGGTCATTCGGCAAGGATGGACAATTGGGCGGCACCGAAGAAGCTGCCGATATCGTGAGCTGGCAATAGGCTGCACGGAGCGTACCCCGCATGAAATTCGAGCTTAAAGTGGCACGCGGCACTGAAGTGCAATCGCTAACCCTGGAGGCCAGCAACGTCCTGCAAGCACAATTGCAAGCTGAATCCCAGGGGTATAGCGTGCTCGGACTGAAGCAATTAGGTACTGCAGGCATAGGCACACGTTTACGCAAGCCGAGATTCAACTTGATGCTATTCAGTCAGGAGCTGTTATCGCTGCTTGATTCCGGCCTCAGCTTGGTAGAGGCCATTGAGGCCCTTGCAGAGAAAGAAGGCCATGCCGAATCGCGCACGCTGCTCAAGCAGATATTGGCATTGCTTTACGAAGGCTTGCCGCTCTCTGGCGCACTGGAGAAATTTCCCGCCACCTTCCCGCCGCTTTACGTGGCCCTGATCCGCAGCAGTGAACGCACCGGGGACATGGTGCAGGCTTTAGGCCGTCACGTGACTTATCAAGGACAGATCGATACGGTGAAAAAGAAAATCACCACTGCTTCTATCTACCCGGTATTACTGATTGCGGTAGGAGGCTTAGTTATGCTGTTCCTGCTGGGCTATGTCGTGCCACGTTTCAGCGCCATCTACGAAAGTGCAGGCGATAACCTGCCATGGATGTCACAACTGCTGTTGGGCTGGGGACGATTGCTGCATGAACATGGGCAGCTTGCGCTACTTGCCTCTGTCATCGTGTTGGCCCTGTTGGCTATCGTATTAAGCCGCCCCATGGTGCGCCACACTCTGCTACAACAATTATGGAAGATACCTGCCCTGGGCGAAACCATGCGCATCTACCAGCTTGCCCGCTTTTACCGCACCTTGGGTATGCTGCTCCAAGGTGGCATCCCGTTGGTCACCGGTATGCAGATGGTCGCATCCTTATTGCAACCCAGCCTGCGGCACCAGTTGCAATTGGCTGAGCATGACATCCGCGAGGGCAAGCCCTTATCTAACGCCATGGAGGAACATGGCATGACAACTTCTATTGCTTTACGTATGTTGCGCGTCGGGGAGCGCACCGGGCGCATGGGCGAGATGATGGAGCGCATCGGCAGCTTTTACGATGAGGAAATCGCCCGCGCCGTGGATTGGTTTACCCGCCTGCTGGAACCACTGTTGATGGTAGTAATCGGGCTGATCATCGGCATCGTGGTGGTGCTCATGTACATGCCCATCTTCGATCTGGCAGGCAGCATCCAATGAATCAGCCAATGGATAAGCTACCCCTGTTGCAAGCCATTGCTGAAACCAGCCCAGCCCAAATCACCCTGGCAACAGTGCAACAAGCGCGTGCACTTGCACAGCAAGGCCAACAACCGCTGCTGGATGTACTGGAAGAAATTTCCGGGCTAGATAGCGAAGCCTTCATGCAGGCGCTGGGTAAGCTCATGCGCTATCCCGTGCTGGGCATATTGCAGCTTTACGAATGGCAGCCGGATTTCCAATTACTGTCCTTTGCCGAAGCCAGTCGCCAGGAATGTATCGCCTTACGTGATCTGAATGGCAAGCTGCATATGGTATTTGCCAACCCATTCGATGCGCAGCTTTACAGCCGCATGAACCAACTGCTACGGCAACCAACGCAATGGAGTATTGCCCACCGCAAGGACATTGCTGCTTTCCTCTCCCGCTTTGAGGAAAGCATGCGCGCCATGGACGGCCTGCTGCCGGAACACACGGATAGCGAAAGCGGCACTAGTGCAATTGAGGATATCTCATTACGCTCCATCGCCGAAGACACTTCGCCCGTGGTCAAGCTGGTGCGCTCCACGCTATATGACGCACTCAAGGCCGGAGCCAGCGATATCCACATGGAAACCGACGCGCAAGGGCTGAGCATCAAGTACCGGATTGATGGCGTACTCAGTCATGTCGGCAGTATTCACGGCATAACGCAGGCCGAACAAGCAGTTTCGCGCATCAAAGTCATGTCCGAGCTCGACATTGCCGAGCGCCGTATTCCTCAGGATGGCCGCTTCAAGGTCATGGCGCAGGGGCGCGAGGTAGACCTTCGCGTTTCCATCATGCCCAGCGTATTCGGTGAGGATGCTGTATTGCGTATCCTTGACCGCAAGGCGCTCTCAGACCAAGCACAAGGATTAAGCCTGGATGTGCTGGGCTTCGAACCCGAGATCATGGCGCGATTCCGCCTGCTGGCAGAAGAGCCTTATGGCATGTTGCTGGTTACAGGTCCCACCGGCTCAGGCAAAACCACCACCTTGTATGGCGCAATCTCGGAAATCAACCATGGCCAGGACAAGATCATCACCATTGAAGACCCGGTGGAATACCAATTGCCAGGGGTGTTGCAAATCCCGGTGAACGAAAAAAAAGGCCTTACCTTTGCCCGTGGCCTGCGCTCTATCCTGCGTCACGACCCGGACAAAATCATGGTAGGGGAAATACGTGACCCTGAAACCGCACAGATTGCTGTGCAGTCGGCGCTCACCGGCCATTTGGTATTGACAACGGTACACGCCAACAATGTATTCGACGTCATTGGCCGGTTTACCAATATGAATGTCGACCCTTACAGCTTTGTCTCCGCGATCAACGGCATCATGGCGCAGCGTCTGGTGCGCACCATCTGCCAGCATTGTGCGATCAACGATACCCCGGATGCTGCATTGATCAGCAAATCTGGCATTGCTCCGGAGTCCATTCATGAATACCGCTTCCGCTGTGGCCAAGGCTGCGGACAGTGCCATGGCACTGGCTACAAGGGCCGCAAGGCCGTAGCCGAGCTACTAGTGTTCAACGACAGCATCCGCGAACTCATTGTGACGCGAGAACCTGTGCGCAAGGTGAAGGAAGCCGCCCGCGCCAATGGAACCCGCAGCATGCGAGAAGCCGCCCTCGAGATGGTCAAGCGCGGCGAAACCACCCTACAGGAGATCAATCGTGTTACCTCGCTCGTTTAATTGGCCATCAGCATCATGGAGCTTCCCATGGCGGGACGAGTTGCGTGTCCTCATTCAGCCCCATTCTCTCAGCCTGCTCAGGATAAAGCGTGGCATCAAGCCACTAGCCGTGGCTAGGGAAGAGATTGCCCTGGAGGCGAATAGTGAAACACCAACAAGCGGGGAGTTCTGGCAACCAGCCATTGCCAGCTTGCATCAGCAATTACAAACACGGCAATGGCGCGGATGCCAGCCCAAGGTAGTGGTATCCAACCAATTTGCGCACTATGCGATCGTGCCGTGGAATGCCAGCTTGCATAGCCGTAAGGAGCAAAGCGCCTTCGTCAGGCATTACTTCACCCAGCTTTATGGTGATTTCGCCCGCGCATGGGATATCCGCACCACTCCCATGACTTATGGTCACTCCACATTTGCCAGTGCAATTGACGAGAAATTGCTACAGGCCTTGCGCGAGGAGTTTTCCCGGGCCGGGCTACCTGTCCATCATATCCATCCACACCTGATGGTAGCTGCCAATGTCATCAGGCAAAAACTGGCGCGTACGCCATTACCCAATGCCTTGAACTTCGTCATGTTGGAAAATGACCGCATAGTAGTTGCCCTGATTCAACATGGACAATGGCTAAGCCTGCAAAGCTATGCAGCAGAAAGCGATATTGAAAACCAATTGCAGGCACTGCTGGACAGGGAGTCCATCATTGCCGGTGTCGACAATAGCGAGTGGCCGGTGGTGTTCTATGCCGCAGGCGCAAATCACCTCACATCACTCCAGCTGCCTCAGCGCAAGGTGCACAACATCGTACCGCACCGACAAGATCAACATGGCATGGAGGCATGGCAATAATGCTACCCATCATTTCCATCAACCACGCCCCGATCCAGCATGACCGTGCGATCAAGGGTATCGTACTGCTTGCCCTAGGCATCGTTGCGAGCCTGGGATTGTTCGCCTGGCTGCAACAACTCAATACCGAGCAACAGCGGCTGAATGCCGACCTGCAACAGATGCAGGCCCCGACTGCTATGCCCAAGCTTAACGGCAAGGAAAGCCAGGCCAAGCAACAGGAAATCGCTGCTGTGCAAGCCGCGATGCATGAACTCGCCCTACCTTGGCAAAGGCTGTTCCTGGCACTGGAAAACATCAAGGACAACGAGATCAAGTTGGCGAGCATTGAGCCTAATCCAAGGCAGCACAAGCTGCGCATTACCGCGAACACCAATGAAGTCGTCAATATGTTCAAGTATGTGCGTAGCCTGTCCGAACAGCCTATTTTTAATGATGTTTTGCTCATGTCGCATGAGTTTCATCACGATCAGCCCATGCCGGTACATTTTGTCGTGGAGGCCGCATGGGTGCCACAACCATGAATTTTGGCAAGATAGACAAATTACGTTACCGCATTAGCCAGCTCGATGGTTTGAGCAAGCTGGCCTTTGGCCTATTGTTCGCTTGCCTGCTCATTGCCCTGACCTATGCGTGGCCCCAAGCCAGGGCCCTACAGCAGCTCCAACTGGATGTTGCTGACATGCACCATGCCATGCCGCAGCATCAAGGGCAGTGGATAGATCGCTCGCCGCAAGCCTCTCTCAACACCTTCTACCAATTTCTACCGCCCGAGCATGAAGCCACCACCTTACTGAATCAGGTGCTGGATATTGCAGAAAAGCATGGGCTTGTGCCAGAAAAAGTCGATTATGCCCTGAGCCGACAACCTATAGCCTCATTCTCGAAGTATCAACTCAGCCTACCTGTGCATGGAAGCTATCTGGATATCCGGCACTTTATTGCAGAAGTCATGGCCACCCTGCCCTCGGCAGCCCTGAATGATATTGCACTCAAGCGGGAAGACATGATGAGCGATCAAGTGGAAGCCAAGCTCAGGCTCACACTTTACCTGCGCAAGGATAAGCAATGAAGCCAGTGCAAAGGCAACGCTTGATTTGGGCAGGCTTGATGATCACGCTAGCGACTACGTTATGGACAGCCTTGCACGACGAAGAAGCCGATACCGTGCAGGTTGCCGCCGCACAGCATCGTGTTGTTGCAGCCCAAACTACAAGAACGCAGGCCGGTAGCGTTAAACACTCAGATACACCCATGCTCGATATGAGGCAGTTGCAACGTACGCCTTGGCAAGACAGCGAGCACAATCTATTCAGTCATGCCCAAATCGTTGCACAAGCCGAACTGCCTGAACAACCCATCGTACAGCAGGCCATGGAGATCCCACCCGTACCTTTCACTTATGCAGGCAAATTGGAAGATCACGGGCAATACACTGTCTTCCTCTCGATGGGAGACAAGAACATGAGCGTCAAGACCGGGGATACCGTCGGCGACTGGAAGGTCAAGGAAATTGACGCAAACCGCATGATATTGAGCTATCAGCCATTACGTGCTGATGTGCCATTGCTGATTGGAGAACACCATTGAACACCTCACTGCACACCATGACAAAACTCAGCACAGTATTGCTTGCCATCATGCTGGTCGCTTGTTCATCTACAGAAATGCGGCAAAACCAAGGCAACCTGGAATTACAGCAAGCCAGGGATATGATCAACGCCGGGCAGACAGAGGCTGGGATAGAGCGACTGAAAAGCCTGGTGCGGACTTTTCCCGACAACCCGGAATACCGCAACTATCTGAAGCAACAACAAGATCTCCAGCTTGCTATCCAATTACGGGACGCGGACCAGCTCAAGCAGCAACAACGCTGGGGCGAGGCCGAGATCGCTTTCCGGCACGTACTGGAGCTGGATGGGCAAAACCAGCGTGCGCAAAACGGTATTCATCAGATACGCATCGCGGCCACACATGAAGCCATGCTGCAACGTGCAGATGACATGCTAGCCAAACAAGATTGGGAAGGTGCACAGTTGTTGGCCCGCACCGTATTGGCAGAAGATTCCAGCAACCGCAGTGCACGTGCGCTATTCGAGCAGATCGAGCAAAAACGCATGGATAAAGTAGTGAACCCGCCCCACATCCGCTCCGCCTTCAAGCGCCCCATCTCGCTTGAGTTCAAGGATGTCGCCATCAAATCCGTATTCGAGTTTATCTCCCAAGCGGCGGCAATTAACTTTACCTACGACCAGGAACTACGCGGCGACCAGCGTACCAGTGTTTTCCTGCGCAATACTCCTATTGAGGAAGCCATTGACGTCATCCTCGCGAGTAACCAACTTGGCAAGAAAGTCCTTAACGACAACACCCTGCTCATCTATCCAATGAGCCGGAGCCAGGAATACCAGGAGACCTTCGTACGTAGCTTCTATCTCAGCAATACAGATGCCAAGAAGCTGATGAATATGATCAAGACGGTAGTCAAAACCAAGGATATCTATATCGACGAGAAGCTCAACACACTGGTAATGCGCGACACGCCTGAAGCGATCCGCACCGCAGAAAAACTCATCATGTCGCAAGACATGGCAGAGCCAGAAGTCATGCTGGAAGTGGAAGTGCTGGAGATCAATCGCCGCAGCCTGGAAAACATTGGTATCCGTTACCCGACAACGGCCAGCATAGGCGTGCAAGGGCGCGATACAGTGAATGGCACTACTACCCTCTCTCCAGGCAAACTCACAATCAATGAGCTGAAGAACTTCAACTCCAACCTCGGGGTGTTTAGTATCAGCGACCCTGTGCTGGCCTTGAATCTGTTACAGCAGGACACTGATACCAATCTGCTCGCCAACCCGCATATCCGCGTCAAGAACCGTGAAAAGGCCAAGATACACGTTGGTGACCGCATCCCCGTACTCACCAGCGTCGCCAACTCCACCGGCTTTGTCTCACAAACAGTGAATTATATTGAGGTCGGCATCAAGCTCGACGTTGAGCCGACAATTTTGCTGCGCGACGAAGTGTCAATCAAGGTTGGTCTGGAAGTAAGCAACCAGACAGACCGCATGACTACCAGCTCGGGGACTGTGACCTATACCATCGGCACCCGCAATGCCAGCACAATCCTGCGCCTGAAAAATGGTGAAACACAAATTCTTGCCGGCCTGCTGCGCGACGATGAACAAAAAGTTTCCAATCGCGTACCAGGACTGTCCAAACTGCCCTTGGTCGGCAAACTATTTAGTGACCGTAACAATGACCATAGCAAAAAGGAAATTGCCCTGCTGATCACTCCGCGCATCATCAACAACCTCACTCCCGAAAGTGCTGTCTACACTGCATTTCCCGCTGGCATTGATCGCAGTGCATCACGCTCTGGACGTAGCAGTGGAGAATCAGCCGCCGTCACCGCCCAAGCTGCACCTGCTGCCCCGGTGAAGAGCGCACAGGAAATCCAGGCAGAACGTGCAGAGTCGGACCGTTCATTTGCTGGTTCTGTCATGCGGCCCGTGGAGGATATTGCCAGCCCGGACGAGCAACGATGAAGCCGTCATCGAAAAGACCCTCCGGCTTTACATTGATCGAGCTCATGGTGGCGCTAGTATTACTGGCGCTGATCCTAAGCTCGGCTGCGCCTGTCATGCAAATCACAGCCAAGCGAACCAAAGAGCAGGAACTCAAGCGCAACCTCTGGCAACTGCGTGATGCCATCGATGCCTACAAGAAAGCCGTGGATGACGGCCTGATCAAGAAAAGCCCAGGCCAAACTGGCTACCCACCCAACTTGCAAATACTGGTGCAGGGCGTGGAAAACCCGCGTGATCCCAAGAAACGCAAGATACATTTCCTGCGCAGCATTCCGCGTGACCCATTTGTACCCGATCCGGAATTAAGCAACGAGGCGAGCTGGGGAAAACGCAGCTACACCAGCTCGTTTGAAGAGCCTGCAGAGGGCGATGACGTCTACGACGTTTACTCCCTTTCCAGCGATACCGGGCTCAACCAGCAGCCTTATCGGGAATGGTAAGCATGCAACCAAGGCGAGAGAGAGCAACAGACAAAAGACTAGGATTTACCTTGATCGAGGTATTGGTGGTGCTAGCCATCATCGCCACGCTCCTGAGCCTTGTCACGCCGCGCTACTTCTCCAGCATAGACCGCGCCCGCGAACACTCGCTCAAGCACGACCTGATTGTCATGCGCGATGCCATCGACAAGTTTTATAGCGATACCGGGCGTTACCCAGACACTTTGTTCGACCTTGTGCAGCGCAAATACCTACGCGCCATCCCGGAAGACCCCATCACCGAAAGCACAGAAACCTGGCTCCTTGTCCCACCGGATGACGCCAATATTCCCGGTCAGGTCTACGATATTCGCAGTGGCTCGGAAGCCATGGCCTTGGACGGCAGCTACTATGCGGAGTGGTAAGCAACAAGGCATGGCGCTGATAGGAGCGCTATTTGTCATTCTACTCATGGGGTTGGCGCTGGCAGAGGCAGGCAACCGCTGGAGCAACATGCAAAGACGTGAACGCGAGCAAGAGTTGCTCAAGGTCGGCGATACCATCCGCAAGGCCATAGGCAGCTATTACAATTTATCGCCCGGCATGGTGAAGCAATTCCCTCCCACACTGGAATCATTATTGAAAGATGACCGCTTCCCCAACCCGCAACGCCACCTGCGCAAGCTCTATATCGACCCCGTGACACAACGAGAAGGCTGGGGCCTGCTCTACGCCCCAAGCGGCGGTATTATGGGCATCTACAGCCTATCAGGGGGACGCCCTTTCAAAACACGTAACTTCCCTGCACCCTACCAAGACTTTGAAAAGAAAAAAGCCTATATCGATTGGATATTTGCTTATATGCCAGAGATGGATAACAGCACCATGCCTACTGAATAAGCACCCATGCAAGAAAAGGAAACAACAAATGCTCTGCACAAATAAAAAAAGCCCCGATCAATGATCGGGGCTTTTTAATATCCTGGCGGAGAGGGAGGGATTCGAACCCTCGACAGAGTTGCCCCTGTGCCACCTTTCCAGGGTGGTGACTTAAACCACTCATCCACCTCTCCGCAAAACGAGGCCGGATTATATATTAAATCTCCGGAACAGACCAAGTGTTTTGGCTAAAAACGCTTATTTTTATCATGCAATCTATGTTGATAAAGCTCCCAAAAAATCATAAATGCTGCCAAATCATTGCGTTATCAATTAACTAGCTCTCAACCATTACGCAATAACTGCAAGGCCTGATCCAGACGCTCAACGCCCTTGACCTCCATGCCAGCAATCGCCTGTTTAGGCAAGTTAGACTTGGGCACAATCGCATGAGTAAAGCCAAGCTTGGCTGCCTCGCGCAAGCGCTCCTGTCCACGCTGGACTGGGCGAACCTCCCCTGCCAAACCGACCTCGCCAAACACGATTAATTTATTGTTCAGGGGTTTGTTTTTCAGCGAAGAAACAATAGCAAGCAATACGGCCAGGTCTACCGCAGGCTCACTGATTCTCACACCGCCCACTGCATTGATGAATACATCCTGATCAAAGCAGGCAACCCCGGCGTGACGGTGCAAGACAGCGAGCAACATGGCGAGCCTGTTTTGTTCCAAACCAACGCACAGTCGCTTGGGATTAGGCGCATGGGCCTCGTCAACCAATGCCTGCACTTCCACCAATAAAGGCCTGCTACCTTCCTGCGTCACAGTAATACAGGAGCCTGCTACCTCTTCGGCATGGTGCGACAGGAACAAGGCGGAAGGATTGCTGACCTCGCGCAAGCCTTTTTCCGTCATGGCAAATACGCCCAGCTCGTTCACGGCACCAAAGCGGTTCTTGAAAGCCCTCACCAACCGAAAGCTGGAGTTCTGGTCACCCTCAAAATACAACACGGTATCAACAATATGCTCCAGCACACGTGGCCCGGCCAATGCACCTTCTTTGGTCACATGGCCAACTAGGATCATGGTGACGCCAGCCTGCTTGGCAAAACGTGTCAGTTGCGCGGAACACTCACGTACTTGCGCTACGGAACCAGGAGCAGACTGCAAAGCCTCGGAATACAGGGTTTGTATTGAGTCGATTACCGCAACCTCGGGTTTGTGTTGTTGCAAGGTAGCGAGGATTTTTTCCAGGCTGATTTCGGCCAATAGCTCTACCGGCCCGGCGTCAAGGCCTAATCGCTTGGCGCGCATGGCAATCTGCTGTGCGGACTCCTCTCCCGACACATATAACGCCTTACGTGCACTGCTGATATGGCATAAGGTCTGTAACAGCAAGGTAGATTTACCGATGCCTGGATCACCACCAATCAACACTACACCACCGGGTACTAAGCCGCCACCGAGGACACGATCAAACTCATGGATACCTGTTGGATGTCGTGGCACATCTGCCGCTTCGACATCAGCTAGCTTTTGCAAGCCACTGGATTGGGCAAGAGCTGCGTAGCGGTTCTGACTGGTGGTAGTTTCAACTACGCTTTCAACGAGTGTATTCCAAGCCATGCAGGAAGGGCACTGCCCTTGCCACTTTGGGGTTTGCCCACCGCATTCGGTGCAGCTATATACCGTTTTTGCTTTTGCCATCAGCCCGTCACCTTGAACACTACACGTGGCGCCACGGCACACAATAATTCATATCCAACCGTACCCGCCGCCTCTGCCACGGCATCCACAGGGACTAGCCCGCCCCACAGCTCAACAACACTACCGACACCAGCATTGGGCAAGTGAGTGATATCCGCGACCAGCATATCCATGGAAACACGGCCCAGCGTTTGTGTCAGTTGCCCATCAACTGCGATAGGCGTGCCATTGGGGGCGTGGCGTGGATAACCATCTGCATAACCGCAGGCTACAATCGCCACCCTGGTGGTTTGTGTAGCAGTAAACCTAGCGCCATAACCGAGAATTTCACCGGGCTCCAGGGTTTGAACTGCAATCACCTCAGTCGTGAAATGCATGGCTGGCTGCAAACCGAAGCTGGCAGCCGTCACACCAGTTACCGGTGTGGCACCATAAAGGATAATACCTGGCCTGACCCAGTCGCGATGCGCCTCCGGGAAGCGCAAGATAGCGGCTGAATTTGCCAGGCTTACGGGATAAGATGTACCTGCAGTTGCTTCATCGAACACACCTAACTGGCTAGCAATACCGCCCTCATCATCTGCTGTCGCAAAATGCGTCATCAATTGAATAGCAGCTACCCCTGGGCAGGCTTCAAGCCGTTGCAAAGCAGCGTTATATGTCTGCGGCTTAAATCCCAAGCGGTTCATGCCACTGTTCATTTTGAGAAACACTGAAACAGGCTTGGGCAGTGTTGCGGCCTTCGCCTCCAGCATGGCTAGTTGGGCATCATGATGCACCACAATGCTGACATCATGCATGGCAGCAGCATCTAACTCATCTGCGCTGAATACGCCCTCTAATAACAATAACTGCTGGCTATACCCCGCTTCACGCAAAGCCAATGCTTCGCCCAGGCGCAACACGCCAAAGCCATCGGCATCTTCCAGGCCAGGTGCGGCACGCAACAAACCATGCCCATAGGCATCAGCCTTAACCACAGCCAATACCTTGGAAGCAGGCGCATGACGCCGCACCAATTGTAAATTATGGCGCAAAGCGCCTAGGTCAATTGTCGCCTTGGTTGCGCGCATGCTTACTCATCATAGTTATCGTGATATTGCCCAACGAAATTCTCGAAGCGGGTATTTTCGCCCAGGAAGGTCAAGCGCACGCGCCCAATTGGGCCGTTACGTTGCTTGGCGATGATGATCTCAGCAGTACCTTTATCCGGGCTATCCGGGTTATAGACTTGATCGCGGTAGATGAACAAAATCAAGTCAGCATCCTGCTCGATCGCCCCGGATTCACGTAAATCCGACATGACCGGGCGTTTGTCCGGGCGCTGCTCCACGCTACGGTTAAGCTGTGACAAAGCGATCAAAGGGACATTCAGCTCTTTCGCCAAGGCCTTGAGCGAGCGAGAGATTTCAGAAATTTCCGTGGCACGGTTCTCACTCTTGCCACCTGTGGATGTGCCAGTCATCAACTGCAAGTAGTCAATGACGATCAAGCCAAGTTCGCCTACTTGCCGGTGCAACCGGCGCGCACGTGCGCGAACTTCAAAAGAACTGAGGCCTGCACCCTCATCAATAAAGATAGGCGCTTCATTGAGCTTGCCCAGCGCCGTTGTCAAACGTACCCAGTCTTCGTCCTCTAGGTTACCGTTACGCATTTTATGCTGGTCAAGCTTGCCGATAGAACCAATCATACGCGTCACGAGCTGTGTGGCACCCATTTCCATGGAGAATACCGCAACGGGTTTGCCAGTATCGAGGGCGACATTCTCGGCAATATTCAGCGAGAAGGAAGTCTTACCCATGGATGGACGCCCTGCCACGATGATCAAATCGCCCGGTTGCATACCTGAGGTCATGCCATCCAGATCAGTAAAGCCGGTAGGAATACCCGTCACATCGCTGTGATTGTCACGCTGGTAGAGGTAATCAATGCGGTCAGCCACCTGAGGCAACAGGGTCTTCATATCCAGAAAACCCTGCGTCGAGCGCTTGCCGCCTTCGGCAATCTGGAAAATCTTGGCCTCGGCTTCATCCAGCAATTGCTGGGCATCGCGCCCCAGTGGGTTGTAAGCACTCTCGGCAATATTGGAACCAACTTCAACCAGCTTGCGCATCACAGAGCGTTCACGCACGATTTCGGCATAACGGCGAATATTGGCTGCGGTCGGCGTGTTCTGCGCTAATGCCGCGAGGTATGCCAAGCCGCCCACGCTGGAAAGCTCAGCAGAGTTTTCCAGCGACTCTGCTACGGTTACAATATCCGCAGGCCTGCTGCGCTCGAACAGGCGGCCGATATGCTGAAAAATCAGCTTGTGGTCATGCCGGTAAAAATCATCAGGCCCGAGAACATCCGCGATGCGATCCATCGCTTCATTTTCAAGCAACAAGCCGCCCAATACGGATTGCTCGGCCTCTACGGAATGCGGGGGAAGTTTTAGGGATTCTAGTGTGTCATCAGCCATGGCGCATTATAGCAATTAGGCTTATGGCTTGGTGCTGCACTGCAATATAAGTCGTCGACAAAAAACAAAAAGGGCTGCCGAAGCAGCCCTTTCAATGGCGTAAAAGCCTTGTCTAATTTTATTCGCCGAGTACGGAAACCGTGATTTCAACGACAACATCGTGGTGTAGCGCAATGTTGATTTGGTGATCACCAATCACCTTCAAAGGACCGTCTGGCAGGCGAACTTCAGCCTTAGCAGTCTCAAAGCCTTGGGCAGTCAGAGCTTCAGCAATATCACCAGTAGTCACAGAACCGAACAGACGACCATCCACACCTGCCTTTTGAGACACTTGCAGCAGGAAGCCAGCCAGCTTTTCGCCACGCTTTTGTGCAGCAGCCAATTGCTCAGCCTGTTGCTTTTCCAGTTCTGCACGACGCGCTTCAAATTCAGCCTTGTTAGCTTCAGTTGCACGCTTGGCCTTGCCTTGAGGGATCAGGAAGTTACGACCATAGCCGTCCTTTACCTTAACGATGTCACCAAGATTGCCCAGATTAACTACTTTTTCCAACAAAATAATTTGCATGGTGTCACCTCTTAGTGCTTGTCAGTATATGGCAGAAGAGCAAGGAAGCGAGCGCGCTTCACTGCAGTAGTCAGCTGACGCTGATACTTGGCCTTGGTACCAGTAATACGAGCTGGGATGATCTTGCCATTTTCGTTGATGAAATCCTTCAACAGATCAGCATCCTTGTAATCTACTTGCTTGATGCCCTCTGCCGAGAAACGGCAGTAGCGGCGGCGTTTGAACATGTCACGTGCCATGATAAAAACCTTTCAGATAATTCTTTCTAATGTTTGTATATGCAATACCAGTTGTGAGCTTTTGAGACTGCGCTTTGCCAGAAACCCGGTGACTTTCACCTGGGTACCCGAATTGATCTCCTGCACTTCCAGTGCCAACGGCCCTATGGCCACACTGGACACATCACATTCAACCTTGCGCTTCATTCCCGCTTCGACCTGTTCAGATAAATGTTTCAGGACGAAACTCAATACTGGTATTCCTGCTGGGGTGTATCGCAGTTCGGCAACTTGCGCGAACTCGCCACTCAACTCCAGCCGATTTAAACTCACTACTTAAGCTGTAGCTTGCTCTGCTGCAGGGGCAGCATCATCCTTAGCCAACAATGACTTGGACTTCTCTTCCTTCATCATTGGGGATGGCGCAGTGACTGCTTCGCTAGTATTCAGTGTCAGGTGACGCAATACTGCATCGTTGAACTTGAATGCGTGCTCAAGCTCATCCAACACTGCTTGACTAGCTTCAATATTCATCAGCACGTAATGTGCCTTGTGGATTTTCTGGATTGGGTATGCCAGTTGGCGACGGCCCCAATCTTCCAGGCGATGGATAGTACCGCCATTGGAAGTCACCAGTGTGCGATAACGCTCGATCATCGCTGGCACTTGCTCGCTTTGGTCCGGATGGACGATAAAAACGATTTCATAATGTCGCATAGAAACTCCTTTTGGATTAACAGCCTCCCGTATGCGCAACGGTAAGGCAAGGTGGAAAACCCGCAACTATAGCTAAAAAATATCAATTAATCAATCACAACCTGCATCGCGCCATTACCCTCAAAATAATGCCCCACATACTAAAATTGTCTATTTACTCAGAATTGAATAGAATCATTAGGATTGAATCTGGTCATTTATATGCAGCAAGCTGTTCGGATTGACATGCCAGCTTACGCCAATACCTCAACACGCGATGACCAACCCACTTTAAAAAGATTACCAATAAACCTATAAGCCGCAATGACAAACCCAACAAACTGTCCGGTCTGGCATGACCTTAGCGCCCACTATCAAGAAATCCTTCCCCTGCAAATGCGGGATATGTTTACCAAGGATGGGCGTCGATTTGAAAAATTCTCCCTGAAATCCGAAGGCTTGCTGCTGGACTACTCCAAGCACCGCATCACCGATGAGACATTGCCGCTGCTATTCAAGCTGGCACGCGACTCCAAGGTAGAAGAATGGCGTGACCGCATGTTTGCCGGCGAGAAGATCAACTTCACCGAAAACCGTGCCGTATTGCACACCGCCCTCCGCAACCGCAGCAACACACCTATATATGTTGACGACAAGGACGTCATGCCCGAGGTCAACCGTGTGCTGGCGCAAATGCGCAAATTCAGCAACGGCATCCGTTCTGGCGCATGGAAAGGCTACTCAGGCAAGCGCATCACTGACATTGTCAATATCGGCATCGGCGGCTCTGATCTTGGCCCAGTGATGGTCTGCGGCGCCCTCAAACCTTATGCTCAAGCTGACCTGAACGTCCATTTCGTTTCCAATATTGATGGCACCCACCTTGCACAAACACTGGAGCAATGCGATCCAGAAACGACGCTATTCATCGTCGCCTCGAAGACATTCACCACCCAAGAAACCATGACCAATGCGCACTCCGCGCGCCAATGGTTCTTGCAAGCAGCCGAGGATGAAGCACACGTTGCAAAACACTTTGTTGCCATTTCCACCAATGCAAATGAAGTCAGCAAGTTTGGTATAGATGCTGACAACATGTTTGAATTCTGGGACTGGGTGGGCGGACGCTATTCGCTCTGGTCTGCGATTGGATTATCAATTGCCATTTACATCGGCATGGACCATTTTGAGGAACTATTGCAAGGTGGCCATGATATTGACCTGCATTTCAAGAACACACCACTGGAACAAAACATTCCTGTGATCATGGCTTTGCTGGGTGTTTGGTACAACAACTTCTTTGGTGCAGACAGTGTTGCCATACTGCCATACGATCAAGGACTGGCACGCTTTCCTGCCTACCTGCAGCAGGCAGATATGGAAAGCAATGGTAAGTTCGTTGCCCGCGATGGCCGCATCGTGCAATGCACCACTGGCCCTATCATCTGGGGTGAGGCTGGCACCAACGGCCAGCATGCGTTTTATCAGCTCATCCACCAAGGCAATCGCCTGATTCCTTGCGACTTCATGATGCCGCTGGAAAGCCAATATAGTGTGGGCAAAGGCGGCAACGAACATCACCTGATTTTGCTTGCCAACTGCTTCGCACAAACCAGTGCATTGATGCAAGGCAAGACATTGGATGAAGCCAAGGCTGAATTGGTTGCACAAGGTCTCAGTGGCGAAGAGCTGGAAACCTTACTGCCTCACAAGGTCTTTGAAGGTAACCGACCCAGCACCACAATCTTGTTCGAGAAGCTCACCCCAAGGATGCTGGGTAAGCTGATTGCTATCTATGAGCACAAGATATTTGTGCAAGGCATTATCTGGAACATCAACTCTTTCGATCAATGGGGCGTGGAATACGGCAAGCAAATCGCCAAGAAGATCCTGCCTCAGCTAGACGATGGCAAGGAGTCCACCGAGTATGACAGCTCCACCAACGGATTGATGAATTACTTCAAGTTCAGCAAATAATGTATTGATCTAAAAATAAAAAAGCCACGAATATTCGTGGCTTTTTTATTGCACTGTCTAGTTGAAATTATTTATTCCAAACCAAATTTCTTACCGAGAAAACTTGCACTGACACTTGCACCCAGTCGCTTGGCAAAGCGATCTGCCAAGCCTTCCTTGGCGGTAAAATCTACCAAGTTCTCTTGCTTGATCACTTCACGAGCAACATAATCAGAGCTACCGAAAGCATCGGCCAAGCCCATCTCCACACTGCTCTCGCCACTCCAAAATAAACCACTAAAGGTTTCTGGAGTTTCCTTGAGGCGCTTACCACGCCCCTCACGCACAACGGTAATAAATTGTGCATGGATCTGGTCCAACATCTGCTGTGCAAATTCCTTGTGCTTAGGATTCACAGGAGAGAACGGGTCCAGCATGGCTTTATTACTACCTGCCGTCATCAAACGACGCTCAACACCAACCTTCTCCATGACCCCAGTAAACCCAAAACCATCCATCAACACGCCAATTGAGCCCACAATGCTGGCTTTATCTACATAAATTTTGTCGGCTGCAACGGCAATGTAATAGCCACCTGAAGCACAAATATCCTGCACCACAGCATAAACCGGAATATTGGGATGCAGCTTACGTTGACGCTTAATTTCATCATTGATCATGCCCGCCTGTACTGGGCTACCACCAGGGCTATTGATACGCAGGATGATACCTTTGGTGCCTTTGCTATCGTAGGCAGACTTCAAGCTGGCAATCACGGTATCCGCATTCACCACATCATCACTGCCAATCACGCCATTGATATCGATTAATGCCGTATGCTCCACCGAGGCACTAGACCCTTCGCTCCAACCCGTGACATAAAAAAGCACGATAAACAGGTAAAGAAACCCAAGCGACTTGAAGAAAATGCCCCACTGCCGTGAACGCCGCTGCTCCTTGACCGAAGCCAAGGCAAGCTGATGCAATGTTTCACGCTCCCAGTTGGAGCTATTAGGATAATTGTCAGACATTCGTTAAGTTTTCCAGGTTAATCAATATTTGCTGTCCCAACTCTTGCACTGGTACAGAGCGCAGCTTACGTCCATGGCACGGACCTGCAACACAGAAACCAGTTTCAGGCCGGAAATGCGCACCATGCACCGCACAGATCAGATATTGCCGCGTGAAATCAAAAAATTCGCCATAATTCCAATCCAACTCTACCGGAACATGGGCACATTGATTGACGTAGGCATAGACCTTGCCACCAAATCGGACTACAAATCCAGTGACATACTGACCAAGCTCCGGAAGATCGAAGCGCACACCATTACCTCCATCTACCAAATCCTGGCTTAAGCAAATCAGGCGTTCGTTTCCAGCCATTGACCGAGTGTAGCAAAATCATCGAAATGCGCCAGCGGAGAATGCGCGAGCAAGCGCTCTAGGGGATGTGCACCATATGTCACGCCCAAGCTAGCAACCTTGGCATTCTGCGCCATTTGCAAGTCAAAGCTTGTATCACCGACCATCAGGGCACGTTCAGGCTCAACGCCAAACTCATCCATCAACTCAAGAAGCATTTGCGGATGAGGCTTAGATTGGCACTCATCTACACAACGCGTTCCATGCATGAACTCACCCAAGCCACTGTGTTCCAGTGCGTGATTCAGGCCACGACGACCTTTACCTGTCGCCACAGCCAGCATGTACCCTTGCTGATTAAGCCTGGCAACCGTATCGTACGCTTGATCAAACAATACGACATCATCCTGATGCGCACTGTAATGTACATTGTAACGCGCTGCCATCTGCTGGATTTGTTCCTGGCTAATCACACCGAATAATTGCTGAATGGCTTCTCTCAGCCCCAAACCGATAATACTGCTGGCAGCCTCATTCCCTGGATCAGGTAAGCCCGCCTCAACAGCCCCTTTACGAATGCTATCAACAATAATCTGCGTGGAATTGGCCAGCGTACCGTCCCAATCAAAAACAATCAGGTCAAAACGCTTAGTCATGTGTAGGCTCCGCGCTTAACACCTGAACAAATTTCTCAAGTTCCTTCGGTAACGGTGCGATTAATTTCAATTTTTCTCCATTCACTGGATGTCGTAAATTCGTTTCGGCAGAATGTAGGAACATGCGTTTTAATCCGCGTTTTTGCAGGGATTTATTTAAGGAGAAATCTCCATACTTATCATCCCCCGCGATCGGGAAGCCCAGGTGCGACAATTGCACACGTAATTGATGCGTGCGACCAGTCACAAGTTGAGCCTCCAGCAAAGTAAACTCACCAAGCGGCTTACGCAGGTAAAAAATTGTTTCTGAGTCCTGCCCATCATCCTGCACCGCTACTCGACGCTCACCACTGGACAGTACAAACTTATGCAAAGGCAGCTTAACTCGACGCTTCTGGTCAGTCCACTTCCCATGCACCAGCACCAGATAGCGCTTGTCAGTCTGGTTATTACGAATCGCATCATGCAAGTTAACGAGTGCGGCGCGTTTTTTGGCCAGTAGCAGCACACCGGAAGTTTCCCTATCCAGGCGATGTACCAGCTCCAAAAACTTGGCATGAGGGCGCTCTAGGCGCAACTGCTCAATCACGCCACGACTGATGCCACTACCGCCATGTACGGCAAATCCTGCAGGCTTATCGATTACCAGCAGTGCCTCATCCTCAAAAATAATGGCGTCATCAAACTTTGACACCTGTGGCTTGGCCACAGACTCTACCTGCGGCTGCTGCGCCATACGCACCGGGGGCACACGTACCTGGTCACCTAGATTCAACTTAGCGCTGGAATCAACACGCTTGCTATTTACACGCACCTCACCACTGCGCAGGATGCGATAAATATGGCTTTTGGGGACACCTTTGAGGATTTTGGCCAGGAAATTATCAATTCGTTGACCTTCACTGGCTTCATCTACGGTAAGCAGGTTGACAGCGGCGGGATTAAATTGATTTCTTGTTTTGCTTAAATTAGTCATCTCACCTATACTACGACCATCTTGAGGTAAATGCGCTAAGCGCTTCTTCAAGAATGACAACTGGAATGAAAAAATACCTTGGTTAACTCGCTCGCCAATGAACATCAAGTAGCGATTTGCAATAAAAATGCGCTCTAGCCGCCGCAGACCAAATAGCTCATGTGGCGCATCAGCCCAGGATATACTGAAAAAATAGCATATTAGCCGATAATGACGGCTAATCCGAGACAGAAATAGACGTACCGGGGTTTAGACCCAATAGTTTACGAAAGCTTTCGTTAACAAATTCAAGCTGATACCGTGGCACAACGGTGTTAGAAAATCTTTTTCCGGGTGGCCCAAGACGACACCTTACAAACTGCACTAAAACGCACATTAGGAAAAAGCAGCCTGAAGGCAAAGAACTGCCTAGGTGAAAAATTGAGAAACTATTGCTTCGCGTTACCTCCTGCGGACTTTGATCTGCTCGTATCGTGTTGTTATCGCCCGCCTACATTGAGCAGGCGCATACATTGAAGTTTCAGTCATACCGCTGCTGCCCCAAAGCCACGGCCTGCTACCCGCTTGAAGAGCGCGGGAGCCCACAATGAAACGCATGCTATTTAATGCGACGCAATCAGAAGAATTACGCGTCGCGATTGTCGACGGACAAAAACTCATCGATCTCGACATCGAGTCCGCCGGCAAAGAACAGCGCAAAAGTAATATCTACAAGGGTGTCATCACCCGCATAGAACCATCCCTTGAAGCCGCCTTTGTCAACTATGGCACTGATCGCCATGGCTTCCTTCCTTTCAAAGAAGTTGCTCGTAGTTATTTTCAGAATGATGGCGATGCAGGCCGTAGCCCACGCATCCAGGATGTACTGAAAGAAGGCCAGGAACTGATTGTTCAGGTCGACAAGGACGAGCGCGGCAATAAAGGCGCAGCTCTGACGACATTTGTGTCACTGGCAGGCCGTTACCTGGTATTGATGCCTAACAATCCACGGGGCGGTGGTGTTTCTCGCCGTATTGAAGGCGAAGAGCGTAACGAATTGCGCGACACCATGGCTCAACTGCAAGTGCCAAGTGGCATGAGCATTATTGCCCGTACCGCTGGTATTGGACGTAGCGTGGAAGAGCTGCAATGGGATCTTAACTACCTGCTGCAACTCTGGACTGCTGTAGAAAGCGCTTCTACCATCCAGAGTGGTCCTTTCCTGATCTACCAGGAAGGTAGCTTGGTTATTCGCGCTATCCGTGACTATTTCCAGCCTGACATTGGCGAAATCCTCATTGATACCCCTGACATTCATGAACAAGCCATCCAGTTCATGAATCATGTGATGCCCAATAATGTGTCACGCGTCAAACTGTATCGCGATGAAATCCCGCTATTCTCCCGCTTCCAGATCGAACACCAGATCGAATCAGCATTCGCCCGCGAAGTACGCCTACCCTCTGGCGGCGCTATCGTCATTGACCACACCGAGGCACTCGTGTCGGTTGACGTTAACTCTGGCCGTTCCACCAAGGGTAGCGACATTGAACAAACGGCATTCAATACCAACCTGGAAGCTGCGGATGAAGTGGCCCGCCAATTGCGCCTACGCGACTTGGGTGGCTTGGTCGTCATTGATTTCATTGATATGGAAAGCCAGCGCAACCAGCGTGAAGTGGAAAACCGCCTGCGCGATGCACTGCACCATGACCGTGCCCGCGTACAGACCGGCAAGATCTCGCGCTTTGGCCTATTAGAGCTTTCCCGCCAGCGCCTGCGCCCTAGCTTGGGTGAAAGCAACCACATTCCTTGCCCACGCTGCCATGGCACCGGCCATATTCGCGGTATTGAATCGACTGCATTGCATATCCTGCGCATCACACAGGAAGAAGCCATGAAGGAAAACAGCGCCATCATCCAGGTACAACTGCCTGTCGAAGCCGCTACCTTCCTGCTCAACGAAAAGCGCTCTGAAATCCACAAGATTGAGCAACGCATGGGCGTACAAGTGGTGTTGATCCCCAATATCCACATGGAAACCCCTAACTACAACATCCTGCGCATCCGTCACGATGATGTAGAAGAAACTGGTCGTGCCAGCTATGAAATGGTCGAGCTACCGTCCGACACCATTGAAACCGCTATCGCACAAGCACCCAAGCCTGCCAAGCCAGAAGCAGCCGTCAAGGGTATTACCCCGGCTTCACCTGCTCCGGCAGCCAAGGAAAAGCCAAGCAGCACCTCCCTACTTGGTCGCTTCAAGTCCTGGCTGGCAAGTGTTACTGCGACCAAGCCAGAAGCTAAGCCACAGGAAGAAAGCCAGCGACGCGACAACAACCGTAACCAGCGACGCAATAATAACCGTCGTAATGAGCGTAACGGCAGCGAACGTAATGGCAACAATGAGCGTCAGCCGCAGAATGAAGCTCGCCAAGAACCGCGCAAAGAGCAACGTGGCAATCAGCAAGAACGCCGCCAGCAACAGCCTGAACAGCGAGCTCAGCAGCCTCGCCAGGAAAAAGCAGAGCGTCCAGAACGAAACGAACGCCAGCCTAAGCCGCAACAAGCGTTGGCAAATCCATCGGCCCAAGCAGACGCACCTGTAGAGGCAAGCCAGGAGCAACGCGGTAATCGTCGTGGTCGTAATGGTCGTCGTGAGCGTCAGCCACGCAACGAAAATGCGAATCGTGAAAACCGTCAACAAGTGGCAGAAGATGTACGTATTACCCCTGAGGCCGTAGCTCCAGCAGAGACACCAGTGCCCGCGGAAGCACCAAAGGCAGCTGTGATCGCTGAAACCACCCCTACTCCGGTCGTCAAGGAAAAGGCTGAAACAGCTCCTGCTGAAACCACAACAACAGCTGAGACGCCAGCATCATTGCCTGCGACTAAAACAGAAGCGGCAGCTGTTGAAGAAAACTTGACTGTAGTGGAGACAGCTCCCAAGCAAGCACCAGCAGAGAAAACATCTGCCAAAAAGCCTGCTGGAGATAAGGTACCTGCAACCGCTGAGCCAGCCCAAGCGACTGAGGTTGCAACTGAGGATGCTACAACGGAAACTGCTGCTGCGAAGCCTGAGAAGAAGCCTCGTGCACCACGTCGCCGCAAGGCTGAAACAGAAAAGCCTGCAGACTTGGCTGACTCAGGTTTGCAACTGGTAGAAACCAAGGCGGATACAGCTCAAGCCGCAGCTCCTGTAGAAGAAGCACCTGCAAAACGTGCAGCACGCAAACCCGCAGCCTGGCAGCAAAAGGCCGCCAAGGATGAAGCTGGCAGCGCAGAACTGGTGATGGTAGAAACACAGAAGTAAAATAAACCACCATAAAAAAGCCCTGACTTGTCAGGGCTTTTTTCTTTCCAAGGGCTGGCTCTAACTACTTAGTACCTTAGACAAGCAGAGGCTATTAAGCTAGTCAGATCATCAAAGCAGATCACGCGTCATTACTCTGCCATTTCATCCGGCACATCCGCACCATAAAAACTGTTTTTGAGCTTCTTCAACTGGTCGCGATAATCAGCAGCCTTTTCAAACTCCAGATTCTTGGCACTATCATGCATGGCTTTTTCCAGACGCTTCATTTCCTTCACTAGCTGCTTCTCGCTCATCTGGCCATAGCTGGCTTGCTCCTCGGCAGCCTTGCGCTCGCGCTGCGCATCCTCCTTGCTGTAGACACCTTCAATGATGTCCTTGATGCGCTTATTAACCCCCTTGGGCGTAATACCATGCTCTGCATTGAAAGCCATCTGTTTCTCGCGGCGACGCTGGGTTTCATCCATCGCCAGCTTCATGGAGCGTGTGACAGTGTTGGCATAGAAAATCACCTTGCCATTCAGGTTACGCGCAGCACGGCCTGCTGTCTGAATCAGCGATCGCGATGAGCGCAAGAAGCCCTCTTTGTCAGCATCCAGCACTGCAACAAGAGACACCTCGGGGATATCCAAGCCCTCACGCAGCAAATTGATACCCACCAGAACATCAAATTCACCAAGGCGCAGATCACGAATAATCTCGACCCGCTCCACGGTATCAATATCAGAGTGTAAATAACGTACTTTCACTCCATGATCAGACAAGTAATCAGTCAGGTCTTCCGCCATGCGCTTGGTCAATGTCGTCGCCAGCACACGCTCGCCCACATCCACGCGCAGCTTGATTTCCGAGAGCAAATCATCAACCTGAGTGTCGGCAGGCTTAATCGTAATCTCAGGATCCACGAGGCCAGTTGGCCTGACCACTTGTTCGACCACACGCTGCTGATGCGCCGCTTCGTAATCAGCCGGAGTCGCACTCACAAAGACGCATTGCGGAATAATGCGCTCAAACTCTTCAAACCTCAGCGGTCGGTTATCCATCGCCGATGGCAGGCGAAAACCGTAATCGACCAGGTTTTCCTTACGTGCGCGGTCACCTTTATACATGCCGCCGACTTGAGGCACGGTGACATGACTTTCATCAATGATCATCAGAGCATTTTTCGGCAGATAGTCGATCAAGGTTGGCGGCGCATCCCCTGGATTACGCCCCGTCAGATGACGGCTGTAATTCTCAATACCCTTGCAGAAGCCTATCTCGTTGAGCATTTCCAGGTCAAAGCGTGTACGCTGCTCAATACGCTGCGCCTCTACTAATTTATTGTTCTTGATGTAGAAATCGACACGATCGCGCAACTCCTGCTTGATAGTCTCCATCGCGCGCACGGTCGCTTCGCGGGCTGTCACGTAGTGGCTGGAGGGGAAAATGCGGAAATTATGAATCTTGTTGAAAATCTGCCCGGTGAGTGGGTCAAACAGGGTGATCCCTTCAATTTCGTCATCAAACAGGCTGATACGTACTGCAGTCTCGCTATTTTCCGAAGGGAATACATCCAACACGTCGCCACGTACACGGAACGCGCCACGCGAGAAATCGAAGTCATTGCGCTCATACTGCATCGCGATCAACTTATTGACGATATCGCGCTGGCTGATCTTCATGCCCAGATGAATATGTAACACCATGCCATGATATTCACCTGGGTCGCCAATACCGTAAATCGCTGACACTGTCGCCACGATGATACTGTCTTCACGCTCAAGCAATGCCTTAGTGGCAGAAAGCCGCATCTGCTCGATATGGTCATTAATGCTGGAGTCCTTCTCAATGAACAGGTCACGCGACGGCACATAAGCCTCAGGCTGGTAGTAATCGTAATAGGAAACGAAATACTCAACCGCATTCTCGGGAAAGAACTCCTTGAATTCGGAATACAACTGGGCAGCCAGCGTCTTGTTCGGTGCCATCACGATCGCAGGCCGACCTGTGCGGGCAATGACATTGGCCATGGTATAGGTCTTGCCGGAGCCTGTAACACCCAGCAAGGTCTGAAACTTCAAGCCCTCGTTGATTCCCTCGGTCAACTGCTCTATAGCTGTAGGTTGATCCCCCGCAGGTGGGAATGGCTGAAAAAGCTTGTATTTACTGTTTGGGAAAGTGACAATCACATCAATCACCTATGAGAAGGAATCAGGATTTTAACAGGCCAATGCCCTTCTGCGCGCCTGTTCCTGTGCTTCTTTCCAGCATGTTGCATCTTTTTCCTGGGTTAGCCTGGAGCGAATATGCCTTATCTGCTGCTGTTTGCCGTGCCATGGTTACTTTTTCCGATTGCCTCTGCCTGGGCGATTGACCGGGAAAAGCTCATAGAACCATTCTTCTCCACTGTTATGGTGCGTGCCTATCGCACCGATGGCGGCCTGGGCTATGGCTCTGGCATCATCGTCGCCAGTGACAAGGTATTGACCAATTGCCATGTACTCCGTGAATCCGGCAAGCCCTGGATATCGCGAGGGGAAGATGTTTATCACGTGCAGTCTGTACAGGCAGATGTCTGGCACGATCTCTGCCTGCTACACACAGATCCCCTTCCCTTCAAGCCTGTGACGTTGGGATCAAGCAATGCATTGAAGAAAGGCGAGCAAGTCATTGCTATCGGACACTCCAACGGAGTAGCTGCACCTTTAATCTCGGCAGGAAACATCAAGTCCCTCTATGCCTTGGACGATGCCCACATCATCCGTAGCAGCGCACGCTTTGCCCTAGGCGCCAGCGGTAGCGGCCTGTATAACGAGGCCGGTGAATTGATTGGTATCAATACGTTCAAGACGCTGGGGCGCCAAGCTTATTACTATGCCCTGCCTATCGAATGGTTAAAACAAGTGGAAATGCGTCAGCCGCAAACACGCTTTCCTCTGATCGGGCAAACCTTATGGGAAGCAACAGAACAGTCACGACTTTATTTCCTGATGATAGCAATGCCTGAAATCCAGCAAAACTGGCCCGCTTTACTCCAAGTTGCTTCGCAATGGACAGCAGCCGAACCTGACAATAGCGAGGCATGGTATGAGTTGGGCTACGCGCAAGAACAACTCAAGCAGGCTAAGGATGCTGAAGGCAGCTATCAACATGCCTTGACGTTCGATCCACAAAACACTGATGCCATGTTCCGCCTAGGCTTGCTTGCTGCACAACAAGGTAATCAAGCCAAAGTCCAAGCCATGACGCAATCGCTAAGTCGTATTAGCGAGCAATTGGCTATGGAGTTACGCAAAGCCACCACTTGCGCCTCGGATTGCCCTGTGACACCGGATCAGCCAACATCTGCGACCCCTTAATGCCTGGCCGACAGTGTGAATCACATCCACAACGTCAAAGTGTTAGTAGTAACATCCAGGGCATAATCGACTCAGGCGTGCCCTTAAAAGATCGTCGCGCTCACATATGCACCTCTCCCGGCAAAATATCGTGCAGCTTCATATTCCGCATTATGGATAATGTGAGTAAAATTAACGTTTTGCCGTCGTCTTCATTATTTATCTATAGGATTTTAGATCTTGGAACTCTCGCAGCGCGTTCAATCCATCAAAGAATCACCTACCTTGGCTGTCACCGCCCGTGCCGCAAAACTCAAGGCAGAAGGCCGTGACATTATTGGCCTGGGTGCAGGTGAACCGGATTTCGATACTCCACAGCATATTAAAGACGCTGCAAAAAAAGCGATTGATCAGGGCTTTACCAAATACACCCCTGTTGCGGGCATTCCCGGACTGAAAAAGGCCATTGTTGCCAAGTTCAAGAACGAAAACGGCTTTGACTATACTGACAAAGAAGTGATCGTCGGCGTGGGTGGCAAGCAATGTATTTTCAACCTTGCCCTTGCAGTGTTGAACCCAGGTGATGAAGTCATCGTGCCTGCTCCTTACTGGGTTTCTTATGCAGATATCGCTTTGGTGGCAGGTGCCAAACCAGTGATCATTGAGTGCGGTATTGAGCAAGGTTTCAAGCTTACGGCTGCACAACTGGAAGCGGCGATTACCCCAAAAACCAAACTGTTCATGATCAACTCGCCCTCCAACCCTACCGGCGCAGTCTACTCGCTGGATGAGCTGAAGGCGCTGGGTGAAGTATTGAAAAAGCATCCTCATGTGCTGGTAGCAACGGATGATATGTATGAACACGTCAACCTGACTGGCGAACAGTTCTACAACATTCTCAATGCTACCCCAGAGCTCAAGGATCGCTGCATCGTGCTAAATGGCGTTTCCAAGGCTTACTCCATGACTGGCTGGCGCATCGGTTATGCCGCTGGCCCTGCCCATATCATCAAGGCCATGGAAATCCTGCAATCACAATCCACTTCCAACCCGGCCTCTATCTCACAAGTAGCGGCACAAGCCGCACTGGAAGGCCCGCAGGAGTGCATCACCCCCATGTTGGAAGCCTTCCGCGAACGCCATGAATTTGTCGTCCGACGTTTCAACGAAATGAAGGGCCTGAAATGTATCAAGGCAGGTGGTGCATTCTATGCCTTCCCAGATGCTCGCGAAGCGATCAACAATTTGTTCGCTGCAGGCAAAATCAAGGCTGCCAATGACATGGCCCTTTCTGAATACCTGCTGGAACAAGAAGGCGTTGCCGTCGTACCTGGCTCGGCATTTGGTGCAGAAGGTTACTTCCGTATCTCTTTTGCAACCTCGATGGACAACCTGAAAAACGCACTTGCACGTATCGAGCGCGCCTTGGCTTAAGTCGAAGTAAAATAAATCACTAATAAAAAAGCCTGCTTCAAGCAGGCTTTTTTATTAGTGATGCAAATACTCAAGCGGATGTCATCAGAACTGCCAACTCAGATTAGCTCGAACGCTATGATCCTCCGCCCTGGGTGCATATTGCCCGATGTAGGAGAAGCTCAGGTTGACGCGGTCTGTCGCATAGATATCGACTCCGGCATCGAGCACCACACTCTCACGACGCACTGGCGTACCAGAGATGGAAAACGCATCTCCGCCGGTAAAGGCAAGTTGGGCACGCTCGCGGGTATCACCACTTGCAGCACGCCAAGCGAGCGAGCCACGCAAAACGGCACTACCTTGTCCCTGCCCTAACTGCTGTGCTACACGTAGCCCCAGAGTGGCAAAGGTAGTATCTGTGCCCTGACTGCGGCCATGTAGTGCGGCACCTTGTTTTTCCTGGAAAGCATCGGTATGCACGTAAACATGCGCCAGTGTAATAAATGGCTCCAATGCCAGGCGACCAGCATCCAGACGATAGCCCAAATCAGCAAAACCTTGCATAGTGCGGCCATCATAGTCAGATTTGCTTTGTGCTGAAAGACCGGAAAAAGCCACATTGCGTTGCGTGCTGATGTCATGCCAGCTATGGCTAGCCCCAAGCCTCAGGCTAAGCTGATCCCACTCTGTTCCGCCGTAAACACCAAAGTGATAACTGCGCACGCTGGCAGAAGAGCGCCTGTCACTCAGGCTTTGATTACTGTCGGTATATCCACCCAAAGCACCCACGCGCCAGTTATTGCTCAGTTGAGTATCTGCACCAAACAATAACCCTCCAGTACGTCGGCTCAACCGTGCTGCATTCTGGGTACCGCTATCGTGCCCCCAATTGCCAACCACCTGCGTCCAGGTGGTATATGCACCGCCATCCACGGTACTGTTGTTGCCCATAGCGGCGACTGAGCCAAACGCCTGGCGCACGCGATCCAAAGAGGCATTGCGTACAAAACGGCTGTCTTCGATCAAGGTATTGCGCGCTGAGGCATGGATCTCGCCCGATAATTGATCCAATGCGGCCGCAGTATCCTGCTGTTGCAGTGCGGCATCAAGGAACGAGTTGCTGCCGGCCACCATTAAAGCACCACCAAGCACAGCGCGTTGATTGTGATTCAGGCTGGATTGCACGTTATCAACAGCGGCTTGGTCGATGGATAAGCTGACTTCAACATTATCGAGATTATAAAAAGTGTTCAGGCTAACTAATCCGCCACCCGTCCATGAGCTGGACGAAAACGGCGTGCCCAAAGTGCCATCAGTCGTCAAGATGGTGTAGCGATGGTTGAGCAAATAGCCGCCATTACCGTTTTCCTGCGTCACAGCCAATGTGATGCCACCAAGATTGGAAACACCGGTATCGGTAATATGCACCAAGTCAGACTGACCAGCAGCGTTGACTTCCGCCACATAAGTGCCGCTGAAACCTGCAACTGATCCATACGTTTGGGTACCAACAGAGTTACCTGGGCCTATGGTGCCACTACCAGTCAGTGTGCCACTAAAGATGAAGTTCCCCCCCAGGGTGGCGCTCGTATCAACAACCGCATTGCCTGTGACCACGATAGGTGTGGCAATGGTACCGCCGTGCGTCACCGCACCCTGGCTGAGACTTACATCTCCAGTAATCGTGGTCGCCGCAGTGCGGCTGAACAACACCTGCGCACCTTCGGCAATCAATCCATGATTCAACGTCGTGGCGCTAGCAAAGGTCAGGGCGCTCTGGTTTGCATTCACGACACCATCAATGCTAACCGCACCGTTGAACACAGCGGAGGATGCACCAGTAAGGTTAAGCTCGCCAGCAATAGTGGTTGTGCTGCTGTTAAATTGCAGGGCGGTACTGTCGCTGCTTGATACCCCACCAGCCACCGTCGTGGTGTTGCCATTAAATTGCAATTGAGCATGATCAGTGGCGCTGACATTACTGCCAATGCTGGTATCGCCATTAAATGTGTAACTTGCACCATCGCTTGCCACACTTTGAGCAATGGTCGTCGTACCAGTAAAATTAACGGTAGAACCGGAGCCTGCCACCACACCGCCCTCAATATCCGCACCGTTGGTGAAGACAATAGTTGTACCCTCTCCGCCACTGACACTGCCTGCAATCGGACTGCCATCGGTATTGACCACGGTAGCACCATCTTCCGCACTAACATCATGTATGCCCCTGACTACGCCTATCCACTGCGCACCAGCACCAACTACGAGATTAGTCAGGCCAGTGCGGCCTGCTTCCATGCCATCCAGGTCGACAATATCGCCGCTGGATACCGAGCCATTGGCAAGCGTGAGGTTGATGATGCCATCCAGCCCGTCATTGTTGCGATTAACCTGTAATAGCACACCGTTATTCTGCGTCAGTACCGAACCTGCGCCCACCACGATATTCTGCACCTGCCCTGCCTCAGTCAACTCCGACAAAATGGAAGCACCAACGGCATTGACACGAGTACTGATCAATGTAGCAGTGGCATTATTCAGCAGATAAATGCCAGCTCCCTGCTGGGATGTCAGGCTAGAACCGCTGATCTCAAGCTGGCCGCCGGCCGTAGCAAATGCCGCTGCCACATTGCTTGCCGTAGTCACGACAGATGAATTCTGCAAGCGCACCAGGCCACCCAAGATAGCTGATGCCCCATAAGCATCTTGCCCCGAAGTGATAATACTGCCATGGTCAAACACCACGATGCCTTCAGCACCATCAGGCCAGCCAGCTGATACCCCAAGGGCGCGTTCACCACTGGTCGCAACAGCTATCCCGTTCGCGTGGATCAAGGAGTGCGTACCACTAGACTGTATGCCAACAGCATCATCACCCGAGGTATTGATCACACCTGTCGTCGCCTCGAGTTGGCCCCCGTTGTAGGCATATAAACCGCGACCAATTGCACCCGTGGTCGTGATGCTAATATTGGCCGCTTCTACCTGGGCACCAGCATTTTGCGCAAACAGGCCGTAGGAGTTCTCGCCACTGGTCAAGATACGCACGCCATCGATATTAACTGTCGTTTCCTGCCCTACTGTATCACCGCTAGTCGCAGCCCAGGCCAATACAGCATGAGAGTTTGTACCGATAGTGGAAACCTGCACACCGTTAAGCGTCATGCTACCGCCACTATCAGCACGCACACCATAGCTACGGTTGCTGCCTATCATGCTGATGGTGCTATTTTCCAGCACTACGCTGGCACCACGGGTAGCAACCGCGCCAACAGGTGCATCACTGCCATTGGTGCCAGTCCCGCTAATGATGATCTCGGTGTTATGCGCGGCAACACTTGAACCAGTGCCTGTCGCACTAACGCCACGTCCATAGGCACCCAGGTTGCTCTGGTTAATGGTCACGCCCTCCAGGTTAACCTGGCCGCCATTGCTGGCATTGGCACCATAGGCACGGCTACCTGCTACGCTAATCTCGGTATTCGTCGCCTCGGCCACACTGCCACTGCCATCAGCAACGAGGCCATGGGCGGCCTGCCCTGAAGTTTGTACGCTACCATCATGCAGATTGATCTCGCCTGCACTATAAGCAGCCGCACCATAAGCACCTGCACCTGTCGTGGCAATATCTACCCCCAAACCCTCATAACTGCCACCAGACACAGCCACTACTGCACTGCCGGTGCCAGCATTACTCACCGAGCCACCACTCATGACAATACCACTGGCATCGGATTTCACAACGCCATTCGCTGCTCCATTCACCGTGCCACTGAAATGGCTTGCATTAAGCAAGGCTACAGAATCGTTCGCAGCAATGAGATAGCCATGCTCCACCGCCCAGCTCCCGCCCAACGTTGCGCCATCAAGCTTGATGTTGCCGCCAACCTGGATAGGTTGCGTACTGCTACCGCCACTGGCTGATGCCCCATTTTCCAGTTCGACATTGCCTTCAATGCTAACGACATCATTGCCATTGCTACTGAACACAAAACTAGCGTTATCGCCGATCAAACTACCAGTGACAACCGCACTGCCAGCGAAATTAGCACCAGCCTGCTGTGTTGTACTCCCCTCCGCCAACAAAGTACCTGCAATAGTCGCCCCGGAAGCCACCTGCGCTATGGCACCAGCATCGACAACAACATCACCGCTGGTATCGCCGACGATATCGCCATTGACATACACCTGCCCAGCCAGCAATCTCGACCAATATGTATCAAAGACCGTGACGCCATTATTCCTAGCCTTCAGATACATGGCCCAGAATTGCGATGGCGTACCGCTGGCTGTCTCAGGTGGGTTCCATGAATAAACCAACTCACCATTGAAGTAATACTCGATCAGATTTTCAGCAGGCAGCAGCCTCAAATCCAGAGTATTCCAGCTGCCGTAATTGATCAGGCTGGCGGTTTGCAGCAAGTCGACCCATTCACCTTCATCCCAGACACGCAAATGGCCAGCACCATCCTGATTACTGAAATGAATGATGGGAAATGCAGCCTCATTGTTCACATAGCTGCCTGCCGCCGCCACTGACTCGGGCATGGCACTGCCCCACATACCCGTGTTAACAAAATCAGTCGAAGTCCCAGTTTGCCAATCGCTATTGATCCACAAGTCGCCACGCAGGAAAGAAGCGCCTGCGGAAACCGTGGTGCGCTGAGAATAACCCTGCCAATTATTGAAGGAATCAGTTGTTGCTGGAGGATTGACCGACAACTTCAACGCATCGCGCCCTTCCCACTCGACCAAAGCCAACGCCGGACTTCCACCTCTATCCTGTGTCCAGGCGGATGGATTCATGCTCACTTCGTAAGGGGTATATACCGTGGAATCCGCAAGCGCTATTGCAGCATGGCTCCCGGCATATACCAGCCCAGCAGTCATCATGCTGCTAGCAAGCACCCCTCGCCCGCCCTGGCTAGCTACTGTTTCTGACACCACCAGATACATCTGACGAGCCGCATTCCATATGGTTTTATAAGTGTTATTCACCGTAGTCCCCCCTTAGGATTGATGAATGAGTGAAAAAACGAAAAGCTGTCCGGTCAGGCAAGACCAACCGGACAAAGCTAATTGGCACGAAGTGGGATATGGCAGCGGGTTATGCAAGCCTGGCCTAGCACCTTAGAAAAAACATGATCAGGCATGGGCTTATGGAAGTAATATCCCTGGACCAGATGGCAGCCGCTATTGGTAAGGATATCTAGCTGCTCCTGCGTTTCGACACCTTCGGCAATCACGCGTAGCCCCAAACGCTTGGCAATGGCAAGAATGCCCTCGGCAATCGCCATACTTGCAGGGTCAGAAGCAATATTTCTAATAAAGGATTTGTCGATCTTGATGCTATCGACCGGCAGACAACTGATATAACAAAGATTGGCATAGCCCACGCCGAAATCATCGAGCGAAATATGCACCCCTAGCTTGCGCAACTGGGTCATGATACCCACGACGACATCAAGATCCTCCAATAGCAGACTTTCCGTCACCTCTAGCTCAAGGCGATCGGGGTCAACATTGAATTCGCGCAGTATGCTTTCCACCATGCCCGCAAAACGTGGCTCGCTGAACTGCTTGGCAGAAATATTGATCGCTATTCTTTCCAGCCTCATTCCCTGCATATCCCATACCCGCAGACGCTTGCATACCTGCCGCAAAGTCCAGATGCCGATGGGTAAGATAAGGCCGCTTTCTTCCGCGATGGGAATGAAGCGTTCAGGAGAAATCATGCCTCGTTCAGATTGATTCCAGCGCAGCAAGGTTTCTGCGCCAATAATGCTGTTGGCCTGCACATCCATTTGCGGCTGAAAATGCAAACTAAGCTCGTTCCGCTCCAATGCACGATGTAAAGCCGCCTCAAGGAACAAATGCTCCCGTTCACTCCCTATCGCCTGCTCGGAATAGATATGAACACCGTGACAGCTCAAATTACGACATGACAACAGCGCAGAAGTAGCATGAGCAAGCAACTCCTGGCTTTCATCCCCATGCCATGGATATACCGATGCACCAATATTGCATGAAAGAAGTACCTCGCCACCGTCGGTCTTGAAAGGCGAGGAAAAAACTGATTTGATTTCTTCCACAGCCCTGAAAACACCGGCATCAGGTACGTCATGACTGGTATGCAACACGGCAAACTCATCCCGCCTGAGATGGGCTACCGGCATACGCTCATTCAAACGCAGTGCAATATCATTCAGCAAAGCCGCAGCTGCTTTATCCCCCAAAATTTCTGCCGCATGTTCAAACCGCCCCACCTTCACCACCAAGACAGCTACCTTACGCACAGAACTCTGCTTGGCGTAATGCACAAATTGGGTAAGATGTTCTAGAAAAAGCGGTTTTCCCGGCAAGCCGGTTATCATGTCATATGCGGGATCAGAGACATGGAGGCAGTACTTCTCATCATTCAAAGCGCCAGCAACAAATAATTGCTGGGGTTGGGTCGGATATGGATTGCGAGAATCACTGGCAATGCTAACATTACCCATGTAATGGTCACACGCATCCGACTTGCGCTCTCCCTTGCCACTTTTGGGAGATCCATCAAGATGATAGCGGCTAGGCCAGATTGTTTGTGGAGTTACGCCTATTTGCTCGGCGATCAGTCGCTCATAGCGAGGACATGGGCTGTAAAGAGCATTACTCAGCGTTGTGCGCGACAAGCCATGTCGCCTGGACAACGCTTGTAAGTTGGTTTGGGTCTTGCGCACGGCAGCAATAATGTCTGCCCGATGCCAATCTCTTGTTGTCAATTTTTTTTCATCATTCATAGCGACTTGTTGTCAAACAACCCTGATAGATGATCAATAAAGATGGGCTATTTAAAAACATCCTAATTCGGATGTCAATAGTAAAAAGTCGGAAAGTTATTTGCAATATCGGAGAAAAACAAACGTTGAAATTAAAATCTATCAATAAGTTCTTGATATTTACCCCTCCCCCCCGAAATTTCCGACTTGTATAAAAAATCGGATGAGTGGAATTTCAAAGAAGTTGCTCCAGGTCATTGGCAATCAATCTGCAAAATCCTGGGCCGAACAAAATGGCTTGCCAGTGCAAACGGTTCATGAATGGATAAAACATGATCGAAAGCCGCGCGGAGCCAATTTCCAGCTATTGATCCAGACGACCGGCATTGCAAAAGAATGGTGGACATCTGATAGCGGGCAGCCTCCGCCGCCAAGCGCTCCGCCCGTGCAGGCTGAAAGACTCACATCCAGCCTTCAGATAAACAAGGGATTGCTCCATCACTGTATGGAAGCCTGTAGGCATATTTATGGTGCCGAGTTTTCCTCCTCGCTGGAGCAAATACAAATCGGCTATGCGGTAGATTGCTACAATGTGCTCATCGGCATGATTCAGGACAATCCCACCGGCCTGAGGAACCTAGCCCACCTCACGCGGGAAGACATTGTCCAATTGATGAAAATCTCCATCAAACTTGGAAAACTGCATAGCTTCTCAACTAGTTACGATTACGCGGTAAAATAGCCAACTTCCAATGACACTATTGACTATCGCGGCTTATTGATGAAGCTCAACCTCTGGTTACTGATGATCATGTTACTTGGCAGGCGCGAGCGGGTTTTCAACATCGTCGCCACCACCTCGCAATATGGCGTACAGAAAATCTTGGCAGTTGATGGCAGCAACGTTTACGGGCAATCCCTTAACCCTGAGGGGGCACTGTCACGCAACGTGATTGCCAGCCCAATCGAGCGTTTTCCTTACCAGAATATTGTCGTCGAATACCGCTATGCCGTCGCAGGCACCAATCGCTTCCGCCGATACACCTCAATCGCCCGCCTGCTATTTGAGCTGCCGATTATCCTGACACCTATCTATCGCTGGACCGCCAATATCAAGCACTTTATCGCCAGTGCACTCTTCAACCGTAGGCCTGCCGAAACCCGCGAACGCTATGAGCTACTCAGATATATCGTGGCGCACAAAGCCGTCTCAGATGCACCTTTTACGCTAAATGAACTCATGGGAGAAATGGTCGGCTACCTCTGTTTCACACAAGAAGACCGTATTTGGTATCTGCAAAAAATGAAATACCAGCTGGCTTCGCTGGTAGAAACACATGATCTGGAAATCACTGCCAAAGGCAGCTACAAAGTGACAGGCTTGGCATGGAAGAGCCTGAGCGATTTTCAGGAAGAAAATCGCCGACATCGCGACAGCGCACGCATTCAGTTCGTCATCGCCACACTAACGATTGCTATCGCATTCTTTGCCATCTCTCATACCGGCCTCATCAAATTACCGGTATTGCTGGATTTGCAGCAAGAGGCACGACAGGTTAAAAGTGTCGTGCAATCGCATTGGCACTCACTGCTACAGCCTGGAGAGCCTCATTTCGGCGAGCAGGAGCAACAGGGCCTGGACGCTATCATGATGCTACGTACAGAGCCGCAAAGCATTGACTCCATCGGCACACCCGTTGATAATGCTCCCGCAACTGACCCGGAAAAGAAAAAAGCAGACTAATCTGTTTCCTTGTCACTTAGCTTGCTTGATACGCTCAACCGCCTCCTGCGCAATCTTCTGGTATTGCGGAATCACCTTCTGATTTAACTCAGTAGTCAGCTTCATGGACCCAGTCGCCAACTGCGGCATCTTCTGATTGATAGAGCGACCAGCAGGAGAACTATAGAAATTAATGGCCGCCTGCAATTCCTCTTGCGTGAAAGTGCGACGATACAGTGGCAACACCAGCTTGACGATGGCATCGTAAGACAAATTCTCTTGCTGAATCTTCACTGCTTTATCGCCAGCCTCTTCTGCAATTTTCTTCTGCTTGTCATTCAACTGCGGATATTGCAGCGACTGCAAAAGATTGTTGCGCAATGCAGTATCGGCATTAGCACGCATGGTGTCCAATGCACCCTTGACGTTAGAAACCTCCATGAACTTGAAAATCAGCTCATCAGAAGGTGCAGCAGCATAAACATTGCCCCACATGACCAACATACAGATAGCAAGTGTTTTCTTCAGCATTGACGATCTCCTCTTACAAATGGTGTTATCAAGCACGACATTGAGTCGCGAAATGCAAGATTATCACTTTTTTCATTTAACTCACATTCCACCACCGATCGCATCATGTGGCACACATCAACCTCACATGATGCGGAACAAGCGCAAGGTATCGCCCGGCGGGCTGAAAATCTTGTATTCCTGCGAAATACCATTCGAAACACTGATCTCCTCTGAGCCAGGCCTACCCTGGCAAGAGCCGCGCCCAGTATCCACCTTGAGCACATGCTTGCCATCGGTGAGGAAAAACGTCACATACTCCCCCGGCATAATCGTAAAAGAACGAATGTTGTCGATATAAAGCTCATTCTCGCAGCCTATTCCAATCTCCTGCGGCGAAGCATCACGACGCACTGTCACATAAGCCCCGGTAAAAAACTTCGGATAACTGGCATATACCCGATCAGGCGGCACAGGTTTACTGGAGATACCTTGTAAGGGAACTCCAGCACATGCGCCAAGAGCAAGCAAAAGCGCAGAGAATATGATTTTTTTCATGATGACCTAATGATTGGATGTCACATCCAGAGACTATCAATATAAAACTAGGTTCAGAATGTAACATGCAGACACATACTAAAGACCAATATCTGAATAATGCCCGGGCCCGGCGGCACTTCACTTGGTTGCGCTATCGAAAAAGCAATCTACAACTGCCAAGAGGTCAGCTATCCCATGTGCTACGCCATACCTTCGCAAGCCACTTCATGATGAACGGTGGCAATATCCTGGTACTGCAACGCCTGTTTGGACATTCCACCCTGGCCATGACCATGCGCTATGCACACATGGCACCAGATCATCTGCAAGAAGCAAAGACACTCAATCCGCTTGCACGATTGAAGATTGACACTTTATTGACACAATAGGAATTTGAAACGAAGGTGAAAAATCTAAGTCATTGATTTTTCATGGTGCCCGGGGCCGGAATCGAACCGGCACGCCCAAAGAGCGAGAGATTTTAAGTCTCTTGTGTCTACCAATTTCACCACCCGGGCAAGGGTGCTTGAATCGCCTCGAACAAAGCGAGGCCGTATTCTATCACCGGACTGTCATTATTGAGTAGATAAAATTAACTAAGCCTAGCCTGGAAGCTGTTCCCAGCCGAATCTGCATGAGTCATAAGCAGCAACATTTAAATATGACAAATACCTTTACAAGAAGCTATCTCAATCACTCCACTGTCATGCTAGGTAACTTTATCCTAGCGATAAGGCCTTGCGCCTGACTGGCTGGTTCTAGCGTGATGTATCCGCCGTGATGGCGGACGATTTCGCGAACGATGGCTAGGCCCAGGCCGCAGCCTTCGGGGCCTTCATCGAGGCGGTAAAAGCGATTAAAGACATTTTCGCGTTGCTCTTGTGGGATGCCAGGGCCATTGTCTTCCACCTCCACCAACACATCTTGGTGTTGCTGCGTGCAACGGATAGTGATGTTGCCATGGCTTGGGGTATAGCGCAGGGCATTATCGACGAGGTTGGCCAGCATTTCCTGAATTTGCCATAGACTACCATTGACCTTGGCAGGTTGAAGGTCTAGGCCAAGGTCTATCCCTTTGGCATAAGCGCGAGATAGCCACTCTGCCGCCATGTCTTCGATAGCGGTGCTGATGTCCAGGGTAATGAATTTATTGACCTCGCCCTCGCCCTCCGCGCGTGCCAGCGCCAGTAGCTGGTTGGCGAGGCGTACGATGCGCCGCGTGCTCACCAGCATGCGATCGTGTGATTGTGCACGTTCTTCCGGGGTTTGCTCGGAGGCAAGTTCGAGTTGCATTTGCAGGCCTGCCAGCGGTGTGCGCAGCTGGTGCGCGGCATTGGCAAGAAACTGGTTTTGCAGCTTAAGCGAGTGATCCAGCCGCGCCAGCAGTGAATTGAGGGCAACGATAATCTCGCGAATTTCCACCGGGGCTTGGCCTTCATCAATCGGGCTTAAGTCGGTTTCTGAACGATCATTGATCTGAGCGCGAACTTGCGCAAGGGGTTGCAAGCCACGCCCCACACCAACCCACAACACCACAATGGAGAAAATTGCGAAGATCAACTCAGGCACGATCATGTGGATGAGCGTTTTTTGCACTAGGCGATTGCGTTTGTAGGTAGTTTCCGCGAGGTAAAGCACGGCATTCAACGTTGGGCTTTTGATGGCAACTACGCGAATCGGAACACCTTGATATTCAGCCTCGTAGAAATACGGTTTGTTGTCTGCCGTGGGTACTTGGATAGGCAGATCTGCCACGCCCGCGATCAATTGTCCTTGCACGTCAAAAATAGCGGCCTTGGCCGAGTCATAGTCATCTTGCTCGCTGCGCAACAAGTTATGCTCAATTTGCGGGTAGGCGTCATGCCATTTTTCCGGTTCATTCGGCAGAGAGCGCTCCATGTTATACGCGAGCTTGAGCAGGTGTTGATCGTATACCTCCCTGGCTGGCTCCAATGCCATGAAATAATCAGTCAGGATACCGACAGCCACCAGCGCGGCCAGCGCCACCAGCAGCCAGCGCAACAGCTTCTGCCTGAGGCTATTGGCAGCTTTGATCATGCAGCGGGCTCTTCCAGCAAATAGCCAAAACCACGCACGGTGCGGATGTGAATGCCGTGGTCATCAAGCTTATTGCGCAGGCGCGAGATATAAACCTCGACAGCATTGAGGCTGATATCAGTTTTCCAATCACATAGCGTTTCGATGATGGCTTCCTTGCGCACCACTTTGCCGAGGTTGCGCAGCAGGTAAACCAATACGTCCCACTCGCGGATGGAAAGCTCAATGGGTTCACTATCAACGCTGGCGCGCTGAGCGCCAAGATCAACCACCAGCTTGCCGCAAGCCAGGGTATTACGTTCACTCAGGGTATGGCGGCGCAGCAAGGCGCGGGTACGCGCATGCAACTCAGCTAGCACAAAGGGCTTGAGCATGAAGTCATCTGCGCCCAGATCAAGACCGTAGATACGGAAATCGACATCATCACGCGCAGAAATAATCAGCACCGGAATATTGCTGTTGTGCTTACGCAAGCGCCGCAAGACTTCAAAACCATCCATGCCGGGCAGGCCGATGTCCAGCAACACCATGTCATATTGCCCCGCCTCTATCATGGCATTGGCCTTGGTGCCAGTTTCTGCGAGGTCTACGGCATAACCTGCCTTGGTCAGCGACTCACAGGTACCCTCTGCCAGAATGGCATCATCTTCAACAACCAATATGCGCATAGTCCTCCTTGAGGTTGATAGCAACGAGTGGTGAATATTAACAGACACTAGTAGGCGCTCTGGGTGTTCACGCTCTTGGGATAATGGCGATAAATCCAGCCAAAGATTACTGGCAACACCAACAGGGTCAGGAAAGTAGTAGTCACCATGCCGCCGACAATCACCAGCGCTAATGGGCGCTGCGCCTGCGAACCTATGGCTTGCGACAAGGCTGCGGGCAATAATCCCAAGCCTGCAAGCATGGCAGTCATCAACACCGGGCGCAAACGCATGGATGCCCCCTCCAGAATCGCCTCTTCCAGCGCATGCTCGCCCTGATTATACAAACTCTTGATATAGGAGATGAGAATCACCCCATCCTGGATGGCAATGCCAAATAGAGACAAGAAGCCAATGCCTGCGGAAATCGATAGCTCCTCACCTGCCAGGTATAGCGCGGCAATGCCGCCTATAGTGGCGAATGGCACGTTGAGCAGCACCAGGCTGGCATCCTTGGCTGAGCCGAAAGCCGAATACAGCATGATGAAGATCGCGAGCAAGGTGAGTGGAACAATGATCGCCAGCTTCTTGTGTGCCTCCTTCATCTGGTTGAATTGCCCATCCCATTGCGTACGGTAACCACGTGGCAACTCAACCTGCTCGCTCACCAGCTTCTGCGCTTCTGCAGCGGCACTACCCAGGTCGCGATCACGTACGCCAAAACGAATGGCGATAAAGCGCCGCCCAGACTCACGGTAAATAAAGAATGGTCCATCACTCAGCTCCACCTGCGCCACCATGGAAAGCGGGATACGCTGACCATCCGGCGTATCGACGAACAGGCGCTGGATCAGGTCCAACCGGTTGCGCTGGCCTTCAGGAAAGCGCAAAGCCAGGTCAAAAGTACGCTCGCCTTCGAGCACCTTGCTGATTGGGTTACCACCAATGGCATGTACCACTAGTGCCTGCACGTCAGCCACATTGAGGCCAAAACGTGCGCTCGCCTCGCGATCCACGCGGATGTTCATGGTGGGCTGGCCCAGCTCGCGGAAGATACCAACATCAGTCATACCCTCTATGCCTTGCAGGATAGCCTGCACTTGCAGGGCCTTGGCATGCAGTACTTCCAGGTCATCCCCAAAAATCTTGACTGAGTTCTCCCCCTTCACTCCCGACAAGGCTTCAGCGACGTTATCCTGAATATATTGCGAGAAGTTGTACTCAATGCCAGGGATTTCCTGCAAATAGCCCTCGACCCGGCGGATAAGGTCCAGACGCGTGACGCCTTGGGGCCATAGCTCGGGCTTTTTCAGGTAGACGCCAAACTCGACATTGAATACGCCAGTAGCATCAGTACCGTCATCTGGGCGACCGATTTGCGCCACAACAGTTTTCACCTCAGGTTGCTTGAGCAGATAGCCGCGTACCTTGGTGGCAAAATCAGAGGAATAATGCAGGTCAACCGTATTGGGCAGACTGATGCGCAACCAGAGATTGTTCTCTTCCAGCGTTGGCAGGAAACTGGTGCCTAGCCGGCTTGCACCGAATAGGGCGATAGAAAAAGCCAGCAAGGCCGCCACAGCCACAAGGGCTGGATTGCGGAGCAGCTTTGCCAGTAAAGGTCGATAGAGCTTGATCAGCACATTGATCATGCCAGGGCGATGCTCAAGTTTATCGGGCTTGAAGAGGAAGGATGCCGCAGAGGGAATGAAGGTCAGGCTCAGTACCATAGAAGCAAGCAAGGCCAAGCCCATGGTATAAGCCATGGGGTGGAAAATCTTGCCCTCCACACCGCCCATGATAAACAACGGCGCATAGGCCATGATGATGATCATGGTGGAGAAAATCATTGGCCGCTGCACTTCTGCCGCTGCTGCAACGATGGTCTGACGCAGGTTGCTGGTGCTATTTTCCATACGGCGCATGATGTTTTCGATCACAATCACGGCAGCATCTACAATCAAGCCAAAATCAATGGCCCCTAGCGAGATAAGGTTCGCCGGGATAGCGAGCACCATGCCGGCAAAAGAAACGCTAAGCGCAAGCGGAATCACCAAGGCCACTGCCAGCGCGGCACGAAAACTGCCAAGAAACACAAACAACACGATCAAGACCAGCGCCATGCCAAACAGCAAAGTGTGGTGCACCGTGCCCATGGTCAGGTCGAGCAGTTCCTGCCTATCGTAGAAAGGCTCAAGTTTGATGCCCTGCGGCAGAATGCCACCACGGTTGATTTCATCCACTTTATTGTGAACCCGCTCCAGCATTTCCGAGGCATTGCCGCCGCGCCTCATGAGCACAATGCCCTCGACGGCATCCGGGTCGTCGTTGTACTGCACCACGCCCAGCCGAGGCGCAAAACCAAACTCAACGCGTGCCACATCCCCCACGCGGATAGGCAGGCCATTGCGCGAGACAATCGCGATATTGCGTACATCCTGCAAGGTCTTGATCAGGCCAATGCCGCGCACCACATACTGCTGCTCCCCTGCCCTCAGGTTGCCGCCACCCGCATTGGCATTGGCATTACTCAAGGCTTCAACAAGCTCGTTGAGCGAGATATTGTAGGATTGCAGCTTGCGTATATCTGGTAGCACCTGATATTGCTTGGTCGGGCCGCCAAAGCTATTGATGTCGGCAATGCCAGGCACTGTCTTGAGCTGGCGATAAATTTCCCAATCCTGGAAGGATTTGAGCACCATGACATCGTCGCCGCTTTCCGAGGCAACGCGATAACGCAGCACCTCGCCCAGCGCATCGGCATCTGGGCTTAGCTCACTCTGCACGCCATCCGGCAGTTCCGCACTATCAAGGTGAAGCTGGACGTTTTGCCGCGCAGTGAAGGAGTCGGTGCCATCCTCGAATTGCAGCGTCACTACCGATAAGCCGAACAACGACACTGAGCGGAATGTCTTGAGTTTGGGCAAATTAGCTAATGCTGTTTCCACCGGCACGGTGATCTGCCGCTCCACCTCATTGGTGCCGCGCCCCTGCCATTGGGTAATCACCTGCACATTGAGCGGTGATATATTCGGGTAAGGCTCGATCGGCAGTTTGGTAAAGCTGACATAACCCAGCACCAGCAAGCCAAGTGACAGCCCGAGTATGAGCAAGCGCCTGCGCAAGACGCCCGCGATGAACGCGCCCGTTGCCTGCATTACATCGCTCCCGAGAGTTTCTGGTTAAGCAGGGTTGCGCCGCGGATCACCACTTTCTCATTCGCAGACAAGCCCTCAGTCACAGCTACCAGGTTTTCCTGATACGGCTTAATGCTCACCTGACGCTTACGATAATTCCCATCCGCTGTTTCGATGATCAGGTAATCCACCTGTTGCGAACGCACCACCGCATCCACAGGAACCAACAAGGCGCGATGCTTACCAACACTAAGACTGGCGGTAGCAAACAAATCCGGGCGTAAAGTGCCATCATTGACCACCAGACAACGTACGCGCAGTGTGTTGGTTTCTATATCCAGAGTGGGCGAGAGGATATCCACTCTTGCGTGATAGGTCTTGCCCGGTAGTGCCTGCACATGCAGTTGCAATGACTGCCCCTGGCGGATGCGCTGGTAATCCTGTTCATAGACATTGCCGAAGAACCACAGCGTGGCAGTATCGGCCAGCGACATGAAACTGTCACCCAAATTGATGAAAGCACCGGGGTCAAGGTTGCGCTGCGTGACGACACCGCTAATCGGTGCACGCAACAGCAAATGCTCATTCACGCGCCCGCTTTGCTCCAGCGTAGCGACATCCTGCTCGGATGCCCCCATCACCCGCATGCGCTCACGTGCCGATTGCAGTGTAGATTCTGCATCCTGCGCCAGCTCCTGGGTTGCCTTGCTTGCCTGCAACGTGCGCCAGGTATTACGTGCCAGCAGCAATTCATTCTGCGCTGAAATATATTCAGGGCTGTACAGCGCAGCCAACGGCTGTCCCTGACGTACCTGAGCCCCCTCGAATACCAGAATGCGATCCAGCCTGCCTGCAATCCGTGCTGATACAAGGTGTATCTTTTCAGCATTGAATGACAGCCGCCCCATCAATGGCACCACGTCATCAATTTCACGCTGCTCAGGCAAGGCACTGGCAAAGAAATCTGCGGCCACTTTGTCTGCGCTCAATACTTCTGGCTTTTGCGGTACCGGCATCACCGCTTCAGGCGCATGCGAAGTGTTATAGGTGAGTGGCACTAGCCAGCCCCCTAAAGCGATCCCGAGAATAAAGATCAGTGGCAACAGTAGTTTTTTCATGGTGATTCCATTCCCAGCCCTACAGCAGCGTCCAGTGCGGCCTTGGCTTGTTGTAATGCACTATCAACCCAGGCAGCTGAAAGCTCGGTATCGCGCAGGTTTTGCTGGGCCAGTAGCAAACCGTTGAATTCCCCCGCATTGTTGGCATAAGTATTCAACGCCAGGCGATAAGCCGCTTGCGCCTCTGGCATACGACGTTGCTGCAACAACTCCTTTTCCTTGATCACCTGTTGCAACTGGCTATAGGCATTGGCGATGCCCAATTGCACTTGACGCCAGGCCAGCTCAGCACCAGCCTGGGCAGAAATTACCCCTGCATTGGCCTCGCTTACCCCGGCTTTTTCGCGTTCGAAAAACCAGGTAGGCAAGATCAAATCGACTTCCACGCCATATTCGTTGCCAGAGAGGCCATAGGGCGGATGGTTGCTGTTCTTGGTGAGAATGACCTGCACGTCGGGGTAATAGGCTTTCTTCGCAAGATCCAGGCTCTTGCGGGCGGCTTGTAGGCGATAGGCAGAGTCACGTACATTGGGATGCAAGCTATGGGCTTGATGAGTCAGCTCGGCAAGTGGTGGCAAGTTCAAGTCAAGCAATGGCTCCACTGCAACCGCCAATGGTTGGGCTGGGCTGCGCCCAATCAAGGTATTAAGCGCCTGCTGGGTTTGCTCGATCTGGCGCTGCGTTTGGTAGACATCATTTTCGGCGCTACCGTGCGCCACCTGAGCATTCATGTAATCAACAAATGCCGCCGCATTGTTGGCATAACGCACCTTGGCGACCTGCTTGATCTGGTTGAGGCGCTCCAGGGTGTTGTGGTTAATCGCAGCTTGTTGCTGCAAGGCCAGCAACTGGTAATACTGGCGCTTGAGCTCTGCGAGCAAATCCACGTACAAGCCGTCAATCTGCGCTCCCGCACTGCCCGCCTCGGCTTCGAGGATATCTGCCGCCAGGCGCTTTTTCCCAGGGAAGGACATAGTTTGCGTCAGGCGGTAACTCATACCTTGCGAACCGTTGATATTGAGCGGGCTACGCGGCATTGGCGTTTGCTCCATGCCTATCATGGGTTGATCCCAAGCCAGCGCTTGCGGAATACGTGCCTCGATCTGGGCCCGCTCCTGCTCGGCCTGTACAAACTGCGGGTTACGCGCACGCAACTCCTGCGCGAGGTGACGCAAAGTCAGTGCTTCAGGTTCTGCCGCCCACCCCAGCGTTACTCTAGTACCCCATAAGGATATCGACGAGAGCAAGGCCAGGCAAAGCAAACGATGGCATCTTTTCTGCATGATGCCTTGAGTGTAAGTAGCAGGACCATACACCAACCTTAATATTAGCTGACAAAAAGCTGACCAATCTAGCTAACAACCGCAATTCATCAGGACATGAGGCTGGATATACAATAAAATATAATGCGATGCATTTGCATCACAATTGATAACTCAAGGGTGTGTTAATAAAATGAAAAATAATATTGTTCTTGCATTACTCGTTGTTGCAGTAACCGGTTGCGCATCTCCAGCAACCAAAGAAGGTATGCTTATTTCACCAACAGTTACTCAATATACCAATCCAGCTCAAAAGGGGAAATTTACAGTTGCTTCTGTGACAGGTGGCAAAGCAACAAACCCAATGTGGACGTCACAAGTCAGTCAGGAGAATTTTGAAAGTGCATTAAAGGAATCTCTGGCAATCGCAGGCTTAACCGCAGTGGACACACAAGCTGGTCAATATAAGATTGATGCCAACCTCGTCTCCTTGGATCAGCCACTAGTGGGACTTACATTTGACGTAGTATCCAATGTTAATTACCGTGTTTACAAGGATGGTTTTGAAAAGATCTTACCTATCAAGGCAACTGGCACTGCAACCTTCTCCGATGCTGCGGTTGCAATCGCCCGTCTGAGGATCGCCAATGAAAAATCCATCCAGAACAACATTACGGAGTTCATCAAAGAACTCGGCAAACTGAACGAGCTTCAATAAATATAAATGGCCCTTGACGGGCCATTTGTACTTTATCCCCCACTGTCATATTGAGATCACATTTACCCGATATATTCCTCGCATCCATTTAATACAATGATCCCGCCTGAAAAGGTAGCATCATGAGACCAGGATGATTCTTTTTCTAAGCTTCGATGGTGTATTACACGCCACAGGAAACCGTCAGCCCACTTTCACCAAGCTGGGCCTGCTTGAGCAATGGCTCAGGCAGCATCCCGATGTTGATATCGTCATCAGCAGCAAATGGCGTCATCACATGGGCATGACTGAATTACAACGATTATTCAGCCAGGATATTCAGCTCAGGATTGTGGGCGTCACCCCGGCGGTGCGCCACCAGGCAAATGACGATTACTGGCGCTTGACGGAAATTTTCGATTGGCTGCAATACTGCGGTAGCGAGCAAGAATGGTTGATATTGGATGATGGCGTGTTTCCTGAGCGGTTTAATCGCCTGGTTAAATGCAATCCACTATTGGGTTTGACCGAGCAAAACCTGGACTCACTCACCCACATCAAACGACGCTTGCTCATGCAGCCATCAAACCAGGACTTTATTCCTCAAGCACGTTACGCAGCGGCATAAAATCCTGCAAACGCTGCCGCTGCTTGCCAGCTGCATCAAAATTATTAGGTGCAAGCCATTGTTGATATGCCTGCGATAACATTGGCCAATCGCGATCGATGATGGAAAACCAGGCGGTATCTCGATTGCGTCCTTTATACACCACCGCCTGCCTGAAAATACCCTCAAACTGGAAACCCAGCCGTAAAGCCGCCTTACGTGATGGGCTATTCAGGCTATCGCACTTCCATTCATAACGCCGGTAACCCAACTTGTCAAAGGCATACTGCATCAGCAGAAACTGGGCCTCAGTTGCCATGGTGGAGCGTTGTATCAGCGGAGAATAGATGACAAAGCCAACCTCGACTGAGCCTACCACAGGCATGATCCGCATAAGGGCCAATGTCCCCACTGCCTGAGAGCTTGCAGGGTCGATGATCGCATAATGCTGTGGGTCAACCGATGAGGCCAATGACGCTACATATTGACGAAACTGTGCAAGATCTTCTGGACGCTCCAGCGGGATATAAGTCCAGTCACGATGATCCGGGGCCTGCTGGTAAGCTACAAACAGGCTATCCGCATGGCGATCAGCGATAGGTTCCAGCCTGCAATACTGCCCCTGCAAGACCACAGGGGAAGGAAATGGTGGCGACACCCAGTTTGGCAGGGCCTCTCCAATGGGCTGCCCATATTCATTCATGCGCTGATTCATCTGCTTAAGCACATTGGCTCAACCACTGCGACATCACCTGATCTAGCTTAGGTGCCAAGCGTGGCGCCAGCATCTGCCCCTGCTGACGTAATTCGGGCACCGAGAAACCGCTCAATTCGCCTACATGCCCAACATACCAGCGCTCCAAGCCATCAGCCGTCACCTCGATATGAAATTGCAAAGCCAGCCCATGCTTGTCATAAGAAAAAGCTTGGTTGGGATATAGCGCAGAAGAAGCCAGCCTGACCGCCCCTTGCGGCAAATCAAAAGTATCGCCATGCCAATGCAGCACCGCATCCCCTTGCCCCAAGGCTGCCAATGGCGACTCATGACCTTCGGATGTCAACGTCAGTGGACTCCAGCCTATCTCCTTGCCTGCGTCACCAGCATAAACCTTTGCCCCCAATGCCCGCGCCATGATCTGCGCACCTAGGCATATCCCCAAGGTAGGCTTCCCGTGCTGCAAGCGCTCTTCCGTCAGGTCTATCACGGGTTGTAGAAAAGGATAATCCGTCGTCTGGTATACACCGATCGGGCCACCTAACACGACGAGCAAATCGGCATCTCGCGCTTGCTTCAGCTCGTTACCACTAGCATTGGGCGTATCAATGTAATGCACATCATAGCCAGCACGAGTGAGTAATGGTGCAATACCATCAAGATCCTCAAATGCAATGTGGCGCAAGGCAATCGCGGTTTTCATGACATCTTCCTTGTAATGGCGGCGGCTTGTAATGGGGCTGTCGGTGCAACATGATGGAGCACAATGGCTGCATTTAACAACAAACTCAGCCTCAACGATAGAGGCTTAATGCCTATCATCGTCTGAATGAATCACTTCGTTAGCGCCGCATAACTTCGGGCATTAAGTGATCAACAGGCCGTTAGCCTGCCGCACGAAAAGTCAGGTTGATACGCACCCGCCCCGTCAATGGATGCTCCCCAGGTTTAAGCGGCGCAATGCCGTGATAACGCAGCCTGCTGGGGCCACCCCATACCACGACATCGCCATGCGCTAACTCAGTGCGTAATACCGGATCACTACGATTTAATCCGCCGAACAAGAATATGGCGGACAACCCCAGCGATACGGAGACGATAGGTTGCGCAAAATCCCGCTCATCCTTGTCTTGATGCAAACTGAGCTTGGTACCAGATGCATAGCGATTGATCAGGCAAGCATCAGGCTTAAACTTGTCAAACCCCGCAATAGCAGCTGCAGATTGAGCCAACGCATCAAAAGATGGCGGCATCTTCGGCCACGGTAGGCTGGATAAAGGATCTGCGCTTGCATATCGATAACCTCGGCGGTCAGACACCCAACCCAACTTTCCACAATTGCTCATGGCAACCGACATCGTCAAGCCGCCTGGTGTCTGCATATGTCGCCACGGGGCTTGCGCCAGTATCTGTTGCAGCTCACGCAGCAATTGGTGGTCTTGCTGGCCAACAAAGCCACGCAGTAGGTAAGCTCCCGGCACGAGTGGCTCGGCGGGTATGGAAGTAAGATGGCTAAACAGATCGTCATGCATACCGGTTGCCCTGATCTCGGCTTATTGAGATTCCTTGTCCAGCAAGGCTTGCTTACGGTGAAGACCCCAACGATACCCAGCCAACTTGCCATCCGTGCGTACTACACGATGGCAAGGTATTGCGACTGCGAGCTTGTTGGCGGCACAGGCGCTGGCCACAGCGCGTACGGCACGCGGGCTGCCCAGTTTTTGTGCAAGCTCGCTGTAACTGAGAGTTTGGCCTGAGGGGATGCTACGCAATAGTGTCCAAACTCGCTGCTGAAACACAGTGCCCTGAATATCGAGAGGCAGTGCCATGGCATGGCCGGGCTCGTCTACCAGCGTGACCACCTCGGCCAACAATGTATGGAACCCACTCTCCCCAGGCAACAATTCAGCGCGCGGAAACATGGCTCGCAAATCACTCAACAATGCCTCGGTGCTATCGCCTAGTAAAATAGCAGCAATGCCCTTGGCGGTAACCGCCACAATCAACTTCCCCAAGCTACAACTGGCAAAGCCATAATGCAACGCCTGCCCCGCCCCACCTTGCTTGTAGCTGGATGGTGTCATGCCCATGGCACCTTCTGCCTGGGCATAGAAGCGGCTAGCGGTATTGAACCCTGATTCATAGATTGTTTCCGTCACGCTTACTCCTTGCTGCAAGCTTTCCCTAGCCTTACGCATACGCACGGCATTGGCATATTGCTTGGGCGTCAGGCCCATTGTGGCCTTAAATACCCGATGGAAATGAAATTGGCTGATACCCACAGCTCGCGCCAGCTGGCTCAACAGCATCGCCGGATTCTCATCCAATAACCTGCATGCCTCAGCAATCATGATCGTATGAAGCACTGGCTTGGCATCAGGGTTGATTACTGTCTTGTCATCTTGCATGTGATATTTAACTCACTATTTAAAGCCGCTGTTTCCTTTATGCAAGCAGTCTAGCAAAACTGGCACGGGGTAAGCTTCGCGTTTCTTGCTATTGCATTTACCTTGTCACAGGCCCTCTGAAGCGCGCTATCCTGATGCTTTATCAACACTTTTTCATGGATAGTAGCAATGTCATCCTCGATTCAATCCAGCCAGTTCCTCGCCGCTATAGATGCCGATTGGGCCAGGCTGATCAAGCTTATAGGGCTAAAACCTGACAGCACGCCGACGCAACAGGAACCTTATGAAGCCCTGATCAGGGCGGTGGCTTATCAGCAATTACATGGCAAAGCTGCCGCTGCCATACTTGGCAGGCTGCTCGCCTTGTACGGCGGGCGATTCCCTGAACCTGCGGCCTTGCTCGCAAGCGATACTACAGATTTACGTGCGTGCGGGTTTTCTGGTCGCAAGATCAGCTACATTATCAATCTGGCCGAGGCATCCCTTGCGGGGGAAATTCCAGATTATGTAACGGCTCTCGCGATGGATGATGAAGCGCTGATCGCCCAATTGACTGCCTTGCCGGGCATTGGTCGTTGGACAGTAGAAATGATGCTGATGCATACCCTGGGCCGTACTGACATTCTGCCAGTTGACGATCTTGGCGTAAGGGAAGGGTATCGCCGCATGAAAGGCCTGAGCACCGCACCTACTGCACGTAGCCTGAAAGAGATCGGTTTGGCATGGCGTCCGTACCGCAGCACTGCTGCCTGGTACCTCTGGCAGGTGCCCCGTGACTACACCAGTTGACTAAAAAGCAGGCGCAAGAAAAGTTTAATGGCGTTTTGCCACGTTGACACTGGGTACCTGGCGTAACAAGGTCAATAGCTTGGTCAATTGATCCAGGTCTGCAATCTCGATAGAGAAGCTCATTCTCGCCTGGTTATTGCGACTTTGCGTCTTCACCTGAGTCACATTCACCCGCTCGCGCGCGAATAGATCGCTAATGTCCCGCAGTAGGCCTTGGCGGTCATAAGCCTCAATATCAATATCAACGGCGGCCAGTTTTTCCTGACGATTACCCCACTGAGTGGCTAGCAAACGATCATTTTTTTCTTCTGGCAAGCGTTTAATGAAGGGGCAAGCCTGGCGATGAATCGTCACTCCCCTCCCTCTGGTCACATAACCAACAATGGCATCTGGCGGTGCAGGCTTGCAGCACTTTGCCATATACGTCATCAAGTTGCCGACACCTTCTACCAAAACACCTGAAGAATCAGTATCACTTCCCGACTTGAGCAAGAACGGCACGTCCTGCTCAGGCTTGGCCGGCAGTTCGCTTTGTACGGCCTGGGTAATCTGGTGCTCCCCAACTTCCCCACGTCCAATCGCCGCCAGCAGCTCTTCCAGCTTGGGGTAATGCAACTTTTGGGAAATTTTTTCCAGATTGATGTCAACCGCACCTAGGCGATGCAACTCCTTGTCGAGACGGGCACGCCCTTGGGCGACATCTTCCTCGAAATTCTGGTAACGGAACCAGTGCCTTACTTTGGCTCGGGCACGCGAGCTTTGCAGATAGCCGAGATTAGGGTTAAGCCAGTCGCGACTGGGCGCGCCCTGCTTCGCTGCGAGAATCTCGACCCGCTGGCCATTTTGCAGCTTGTAATTGAGTGGCACGATGCTGCCATCCACTTTGGCACCACGGGTGCGGTGCCCAAGATCGGTGTGCAAGATATAGGCAAAATCCACAGGCGTAGCCCCACGTGGCAGATCAACCACCTTGCCCTGCGGCGTCAATACATACACCTTGTCCTGAAACAATTCATTCTTGAATTGGCCAATCGCCCCGCCATCATCCGAAACATCCTGCTTCCACTCCAGGATTTGCCGCAGCCAGACGATCTTGTCATCAAACTTGCTATCAGCCTTGCTGCCCTCTTTATAGCGCCAATGTGCTGCCACACCCAACTCTGAGTGATGGTGCATCTCATGTGTGCGGATCTGTATTTCCAGTGGCAGGTTGCGCGGCCCGATCACCACGGTATGCAATGAACGATAGTTATTGCTCTTGGGGCGAGCAATATAATCGTCGAACTCCTTTGGAATAGGCTGCCAAAGATTATGGATCAACCCAAGTGTGGCATAACAATCCTTGATATCGTCCACCAAGATGCGTACCGCTCGCACGTCATATAGCTCATTAAATGAAAGCTGCTTACGGCGCATCTTGTTAACGATACTATATATATGTTTGGGACGGCCCATCATCTCTGCCTTAATCCCGGCAACCTGCAGTTGATCCTGCAATATATCCAGCACCTCCTTGATATATTGCTCACGCCCGACACGCTTTTCCGCCAGCAGTTTGGCAACCTCTTTATATAGCTGCGGCTCAAGAAAACGTAGGGAAAGATCCTCCAGCTCCCACTTGATATGCCAAATACCCAAGCGATTAGCCAAAGGGGCAAAAATCGTCTTCGCTTCATATGCAATGCGCTGCTGATCCGCCTCGGATGCGCCAGCCAGGCTACGCAAGGTTTCCACCCTATCTGCCAGCTTGATCAGCACTACGCGGATATCCTCCACCATAGCCAGCAACATCTTGCGCAAGCTTTCTACTTGCGCCTGCTGGGCCTCGCTATCTTTCTTCCTATCTTTGGCGTGACCGATATCGGGGCGGCTGAATCCCTGGATTTCCTCCATGCGGGCAATGCCTTCCACCAATGCCACAACTTGTGGGTTAAAGGCTTCCTGCAACTTTTCCTTCCAATCAGCCAGGTGTTCCGGGCAGGCATGGAGGATGGTTGCAGCAATTGTCTCAGCATCCATGCCCATGCCCGCGAGGATAGAAGCCACTCCCAGCACATGGTGCAACACTGGCACGGCAGTCACTTCATGGCTATCGGCATAGCATGGCGCAACAAATTCCGTGCTCTTACGGATGAGCGCGGTATCTTCAGGGCTAAATTGCTTATCCAGCGAGGCAAGCCAGGACTCGATATCGAGTACCCCTTGCTCGCTGGCTTGAGAGAGGAGATCAGGGACAAAAACCATAGCGCATTATGTCATCAAATTGCCAACATTGTATCCGGCACCCTCTTTTACCTTTTATCCAACATAAAGTTCCCAATTGCCCTAAAAGCCTTATGCAGCCTTGCTGAAAATATGATCAGCTTGAGCTTGTATTGTCATGACAAGCACTTAAGACGCTAATCCTGATACCACCCACAATCTTATCCACAGAATATGTGAGCGAATGCAGTTTGAACAATATGGGCACTTTTTGCGTAACAGATGGTCTAGTTACTCGTGCAACAACCAATAAATGAATAACCTATTATAAGGAAAGCTAACATGATGAAACGTACTCTTGCCGCGCTGACCATGATCGGTGCCTTTTCCGCACAGGCCTATGCCGCTGAAGACGTATCCAAGCTTAATCCCCAGCCTGGTCAATGGAGCACAGTGATTGCAATTTTCGACCACCTAGAAAACCACTACCTGCTTAAAACATCGGTGCATGACGATATTGAATCCTGCTCTGCCCGCCTGCAAAATACTGCCGAACAGATCAAACAGGCAGGAAACATTGTCTACACCGCTCCACGCAATACCAAGGTAAGTTTTACCAAGGAGGAAGGCGTAGAGAATGAAGCCAAGGTACTGGAAATACGTTGCGTACTGGAGCCATTCCAACCTGAACGCGTATAAGCATATCTCGTAGGAATGATGCACCATGGCGCCTCGAATGGCGCCATTTTTGTATCTGAACAGTCACTTTATCCGACACGAGTTTCGGAGATTCACCGAATACTAGATGCTCCCCAACTCCTCATCATGCAATGTTAGTTGAGCATCCTGCGGAGTACGACTATGCATAAAACCCTTATCCTCACTATTGCCGCCATCCTTGTTTTCATTCTGGCTTACTGGGTGGTGGAAATCATTGAGTTATCCAGGCAGCCCTAAAACGCGATTGTTATAGATGTCATGCGGCTTATCAAACTTAGGCCCAACAGGTAAAGTAGTGGCATCATCCACTTGCGGAGACCCTAGACATGTTATTACGTCGCCTTACGACTATTGTCGCTTCCCTCGCCTTACTTGCCAGCGCCAATGGCTGCGCGAATGCCACCAAGCTTGATGATAAGGTCCCCTACCCCAAAGCCGGAGCAGATAGTCAGCGCCATGTCCTACAACTGCCACCATTAGCAGAAGAAAATGATATCAAGCTGGAATTGCAAGTCGGGAAAACCATGCAGGTCGACTGCAATCGTCATAGTTTTGGCGCATCACTCGTTGAACATACCGTACAAGGGTGGGGCTACCCATATTATGAAGTGAAGAATATCAGCGGCCCAATTTCCACCCGCATGGCCTGCCCGCAGGGCGCAGAAACCACCAAGTTTGTTGCCGCCAATGGGACAGGCTTTATCGTGCGTTACAACAGCAAGCTTCCAGTAGTGGTCTATATCCCCAAAGGTTTTGAATTGAGATACCGCACCTGGCAACCCGCTCAGGAGTTTCAAGCAATTACGTCAGAGTAACTCTGTGCCCAATCAAGTTGGACAGAGCAAAACTATCGCAACCTGTTCCCGCCCAACGACAGAAACATCTATTTATTATAAAAAGCCCTCCAAAACCTGCCTCCAGAATGGAGATTGTCCTTATTTGATATGGGCCTAATTCGCTTAATCGTATAAACTATAGGGTTAAGGAGATTGCCCTAGGAGTCAGGGGCAATCATGGGGAGAAACATTCCTCCCTTCTTAAAGATTACCCCTATCCTTGAGTAATATCGATGGGGGCAATTCATGACCCGCCTGAAATGTCTCTTACCAGCGACATTTCAAATATCGGCGGCTTACCAGCCGATGATAGGTATCCTTGAGACGGCACAGCAATACCGTCCAGGGGTGTGTGGCAGTGGTTTTTATGTCTTTTACATGTTGAGATGCTGAAATGATAAAAAAGCGATATCCCAGACTTTTCAGTCTATTGTCTACGCTAGGTATCACGTTGTTGCTAAGCGGCTGTGACTTTGTGCTACTAGATCCCAAGGGCCAGATAGGAGTTGAAGAACGATCTCTTATCATTACCGCGATATTACTGATGTTGATTGTCGTGGTTCCGGTCATCATCATGACGATCGTATTTGCCTGGCGCTATCGCGCTTCCAACACCAAAGCCACCTACACCCCAGATTGGGCACACTCCAATAAAATCGAAGCTGTTGTCTGGACGGTTCCGGTCATCATCATCCTGGTACTGGGTACCATCACCTGGAAAACCACGCACTCCCTTGATCCGCGCCAACCAATAGAATCCGAGCAACCACACCTGACAGTGCAAGTTGTCTCGCTGGATTGGAAATGGCTGTTCATTTACCCAGAACAAGGCATTGCCACCGTCAATGAACTGGCTTTCCCTGCCAATGTGCCAGTAAGGTTTGAAGTTACCTCCGGTTCAGTAATGAATTCTTTCTTCATTCCGCAGCTTGGTAGCCAAATCTACGCCATGGCAGGCATGAAAAACACACTGCACTTGATCGCCAATGAAGAAGGCGTTTATCGCGGGTTATCTGCCAACTACAGCGGTCACGGTTTCTCCGGCATGAAATTCAATGCCAATGTGACTTCGCAAGAAAAATTTGATGAATGGGTACAGCAAGTCAAGCAAGCCTCGACTACGCTAGATGCTGACAAGTACACCGCTCTCGAAAAAGCTTCTTTCAACAATCCGATTGAGCGTTTCTCCAGTGTAACGCCCGACCTGTATGACGGCATTGTTGCGAAGTACACCCATTCTACTGGTTCGCATGCGCTCTCAAACTCGGAGGGTAAGGAGTAAAAATGTTTGGCAAATTAACCCTGGATGCGGTTCCCTACCATGAACCGATTGTGATGATCACGCTGGCAGTCGTCGGCGTGCTGGGTTTGGGCATCGTTGCTGCCCTGACCCACTTCAAAAAATGGAAATGGCTCTGGTCTGAATGGTTTACGTCAGTTGACCATAAGAAGATCGGTATCATGTATATCGCTGTTGCCTTCATCATGCTGTTGCGCGGTTTTGCCGATGCGATCATGATGCGCGGTCAACTTGCTGTTGCTTCTTCCGGTGCTGAAGGCTTCCTGCCACCACACCACTATGACCAAATTTTCACCGCCCACGGCGTCATCATGATTTTCTTCATGGCTATGCCATTCATGGTGGGCCTGATGAATATCGTGGTGCCACTGCAAATTGGTGCACGTGACGTTGCTTACCCCTTCCTCAACTCCCTGAGCTTCTGGCTGTTTGTGGTAGGCGTTGCGCTGATCAACATCTCCCTTGGCGTCGGCGAGTTTGCCCAAACTGGCTGGTTGGCCTACCCTCCGCTTTCAGGCATTGAATACAGCCCAGGCGTTGGTGTTGACTACTGGATCTGGAGTTTGCAGATTTCAGGCTTAGGAACATTGCTCACGGGTGTTAACTTCTTCGTCACCATCATGAAGATGCGTGCCCCTGGCATGTCGCTGATGAAGATGCCTGTATTCACCTGGACGGCTCTGTGCACCAACATCCTGATCCTGGCTGCTTTCCCTGTGCTGACAGCCACCATCGCGCTGTTGACGCTGGATCGTTACCTCGGCACCCACTTCTTCACCAATGAGCTTGGTGGTAACCAGATGATGTACGTTAACCTCATCTGGATCTGGGGTCACCCTGAGGTTTACATCCTGATCCTGCCTGCTTTCGGTATTTTCTCCGAAGTCGTCGCCACATTCACCAAGAAGAAGCTGTTTGGCTACACTTCCCTGGTATGGGCTACCGCAGTGATTACCATCCTGTCGTTCGTCGTATGGCTGCATCACTTCTTCACTATGGGTGCTGGTGCAAACGTCAACGCCTTCTTCGGCATTGCCACGATGATCATTTCGATCCCGACCGGTGTGAAAATTTTCAACTGGCTGTTCACGATGTACCGTGGCCGGATTGAGTTTTCCACGCCTATTATCTGGACCGTTGGTTTCCTGATCACCTTCACCATCGGTGGTATGACGGGCGTATTGCTGGCCGTGCCTGGCGCAGACTTTGTGCTGCATAACAGCTTGTTCCTGATTGCCCACTTCCATAACGTGATTATTGGTGGCGTGGTGTTCGGTTACTTGGCTGGTTTTGTGTACTGGTTCCCCAAGGCATTTGGCTTCAAGCTGAATGAAAAGCTTGGCCGCATTGCTGCCTACCTGTGGATTTCCGGCTTCTTCGTTGCGTTCGTGCCGCTGTACATGCTTGGTTTCATGGGTATGACACGCCGTCTGAACAACTACGACAACCCAGCCTGGACCCCATTACTATATGTTGCATTGGGTGGTGCCTTCATCGTCGGTGCTGCGATCCTGGTGCAGTTAGTCCAGTTGTATGTCAGCGTACGTGACCGCAAGCAGAACCTCGACCTGACTGGTGACCCATGGGGTGGCCGCACGCTGGAGTGGTCGACTTCTTCCCCACCTCCTTTCTACAACTTCGCTCATGTACCAGAAGTGAAGGACCTTGATGAATGGTGGGAAATGAAACAGGATGGCCGCGCTACCAAGGCACCTGCCAAGTACGAGAAAATCCATATGCCCAAGAATGCATCTGAAGGCGTGATTATCAGTGCATTCAGCCTGGTATTCGGTTTTGCCTTCATCTGGCACATCTGGTGGTTGGTCATCGTCAGTACAGCAGCCATGTTGATTACCGTCATTGCACGTAGCTACAACAAAGATGTCGATTACTACGTGCCGGTTGAGGAAATCAAGGCCATTGAAAACAAGCATATTCAAGTTAAACAAGCGAGTCAGGCGTAATCATGTCTAGTCAAACTTTGCATACACAACACGCTCATGCCGATGGGCATGAGCACCACCACGACGCTGGAGCCACGAAGATATTCGGGTTCTGGATTTACCTGATGACGGACTTGATCTTGTTCGCGACCCTGTTCGCGACCTATGCAGTCCTGAGCCACAGCTTTGCCGGCGGCCCCACTGGTAAGGATATTTTCGAGCTTGATTATGTGCTCGGCGAAACCTTCCTGTTGCTGTTCAGCAGCATCACCTATGGCTTTGCCATGATTGCCCAACACAAGGGCAACAAGCAGGCCGTGCTGAACTGGCTCGCCGTCACCTTCCTCTTCGGCCTGGGCTTCATCGTGATGGAAGTCAATGAATTCCATCACTTGATCCATGAAGGTTTTGGTCCTGACCGCAGCGCATTCCTGTCTGCCTTCTTCACTCTGGTCGGTACTCACGGCCTGCACGTGACTTGCGGCCTGATCTGGATGGCTGTGATGATGGCACAAGTCTGGAGCAAAGGCCTGACCGACACCAACAATACACGCCTGATGTGCCTAAGCCTGTTCTGGCACTTCCTGGATATTGTCTGGATCTGCGTATTTACTGTTGTTTATCTGATGGGGGTGCTGTAAATGTCACACGGACACGCTGAGCGCGCAGGCGCAAGCCATGGTAGCGTTAAGTCTTACCTGATCGGCTTTGTTCTTTCCGTGATTCTGACGGTCATTCCGTTCGGGTTACTGATGTTCCCCAACGAACTGTCTTCATCCACCATCCTGGCAACTATCCTGATATTTGCCGTGGTACAGATCGTGGTGCATCTTGTCTACTTCCTGCACATGAACACCTCATCCGAGCAAAGCTGGAACGTCACGGCCTTCATCTTCACCGTCATCATCCTCGCGATCGTGGTAGTGGGTTCTTTGTGGGTCATGTTCCATCTGAACCACAATATGATGAGGCATTTCTAAAGCCAGACTGATGAAGCAATATCTACTCATCACCAAGCCAGGCATTATCTTCGGCAACCTGATCTCGGTTGCCGGAGGTTTTTTTCTGGCATCACGCGGCGACATTGATGTTGCCTTGTTTCTGGCTACAGCTATCGGTATCTCGCTGGTCATTGCCTCTGGCTGCGTCCTTAACAACTATATTGATCGTGACATCGACAGCAAGATGGAGCGCACACGCAACCGCGTGCTGGTCCGCGGCTTGATTCCAGCCAAGAATGCCGTAATCTACGGCAGCCTTTTGGGTATCATCGGCATCGCCCTGCTCTACGCGACTACCAATATGTTGACCGTCTGGTTGTCCCTGTTCGGCTTTGCGATTTATGTCGGGGCCTACAGCCTCTACCTGAAGCGTAATTCAGTCTATGGCACATTGATTGGCAGCCTCTCAGGTGCCGCACCTCCGGTGATTGGCTACTGTGCTGTCAGCAATGAGTTCGATATGGGTGCTGTTATCCTGTTAGTGATTTTCAGCCTCTGGCAAATGCCGCACTCCTATGCCATTGCCATCTTCAGGTTGAAAGACTATACGGCGGCATCCATTCCAGTGCTGCCAGTGAAGAAAGGCATTCTCGCTACCAAGAAGCATATCGTGCTATGGATCGTGGCCTTCGTGATCGCCGCTGTCATGCTGACGCTCAGCGGTTATACGGGGAACCATTACCTCGTGGTTGCTGGCGTGATCAGTATTTATTGGCTGGGCATGGCGTTGGCAGGCTACAAAACCAACGATGACCAAGTATGGGCAAAAAAACTGTTCATGTTTTCTATCGTCACCATTACTGCCTTGAGCGTCATGATGTCGATCGACTTTCAGGAACCACGTAAGGATGGCGTCTGGGTGGCCGCGCGAATGCCTACAGTCGTTGAGCATCAGGTCAAGGTAGATTAAGCATCATCCGACTTGCACTTGATTAAATAAAAAGCCGTTGCATGCAACGGCTTTTTATTTATCTATATTACTGTTAAGCAAACTGCTGCATGGATGAGCCGATAACCGCACGGGCAGTTTCGGCCTCCTCCTCCGTCTTGGCATTGGCAACCAAGACTGCATGGCCCTGCTCCACTGCATTCGCGAGCAGTTCTGAATAGCGGCGATCTTGGTTAGAAATACCTTTACCGGCACCAATGAAGCCACCGATCGCTGCTCCCCATCCCACCATGAATAAGGGAGCTACAAGCGGGCTGGCTACAAACAAGCTCACATTAGCTGCGACAATGGCCATTTGCCCCAAAGCGCCGACCCCTGCGCCAACGACAGTGCCAATCGCACCATCAACAACAACATTTTTCAATGCCTCTTTGTCATCTTCATCCTGTTCAATATGGTCAGTACGTCCGATGGCCACTTGAACTTGGTCCCGGCTAAAGCCTTTATCAATTAACTCTTGAGCTGCCTTCTGAGCATCATCAAGCGTAGGATAAATGCCCGTCACGCTATCCAGATATTCTGACATGCTGGTTCCTTTCGATTCGCTAAATTGCCAATGCCTCCACATCTATTGAGGGCTAACTGCACCACGATTGACCTGCTCTGCATCTGGGTCAATAGCAGGAGGAATCCGATCTGGTGGATGTATATCGCCAGTTGGCTTTCTTTGTCCTGTACCAGGATGTGCCGGGCGCTGAAGTTTGTCTTTATTTCGCGTGTTATCAGGAGGAGATGGAGGCTGCACTTCAGAACCTCGTTTATCAGGAGAAATTGGGGGATCAAGCTCCAACTCAACCGCAATCGCATGCATGGCGGTTATAGCAAACACACTACCCAAGATCATTGTGAAAAATTGACGCATATAGCCTCCATCATTAACGCTGAACTGCGAGCTATCCACATGCAGATAGCATAATGATGAATAAACCCTTACCCTATCAGCCTACTCTGAATCGCTCGTCAGACAGGGCTGACGTTGATATACGATAAAGCCAAGACCAATGACCCCTCATCCCCGCCCACACACTGCATTAGTAGTGCTCGCTATTATCTTAATCGGCATTAACCTGAGACCGGCATTCTCCAGTGTCTCTCCACTGCTAGCCGATATCCGTCTCAGCTTGGGCTTGAGCAGCAGTACCGCAGGGTTACTCACCACCCTGCCCGTCGCCTTGCTCGGATTATTTGCCCCTATTGCCTCATGGTTGGCAAAACGCTACGGTGTAGAAAAACTACTTGCCCCCTTACTTTTACTCTTGGCGGCAGGGCTTGCTATACGAGGTATATGGAACACCACTAGCCTTTTTGTCGGCACAAGCATGGCAGGCATCAGCATAGGATTGCTGGGTATTTTGCTGCCTAGCGTCATCAAGCGAGAATTTCCCCAACACCCTGACCTCATGACTGGGGTGTACACCATGGCTTTGTGCCTGGGAACAGCACTCGCAGCAGGACTTGCCGTGCCATTACTACACACGGTGGGTAGTTTGCCACTGGCCTTGGCACTCTGGTCTTTACCAGCATTAGTCACAGCATGGCTATGGTGGCCCCTTCGCCGTTTGGGAGACCCCCCTGTCAGTGGTGCACAACAGACTAACAGCATTTCTTTGTTGCGTGATGCTACAGCCTGGCAAGTCACCCTGTTCATGGCAGCTCAAAGTGCGCTGGCTTACTGCGTCTTTGGCTGGCTACCAACCATCCTGCAAGATCGAGGCATTACAGCTGCCGACTCTGGCCTGCTACTTTCGGCTTCTGTCATGATGCAGGTTATTTCTGCACTATTGGTACCATGGCTATGTTCCTTGATGCGGAACCAGAAAATCATGAATCAACTGATGTTCATCGTGATTTATATTGGCCTGATGGGCGCCATCTATGCACCTATTGAACAAGCATGGTCATGGATGGTGTTGCTGGGGCTGGGTCAAGGCGGTGGCTTTGCCATGGCGCTTACGATGATCGTCTTACGTACTCGCACGCCGGCACAAGCTGCGCAGCTTTCTGCCATGTCACAAGGTTTAGGTTATATCTTGGCCTCGTTGGGACCACTACTCATGGGCTTCATGCATGAAGCTAGCGGTCATTGGCATGATGCAGGCTGGTTGATCACGGCAATTGTCTTGGTGGGCCTGTACCACGGCAGCCGAGCAGGTGCTCAGCGTTTTGTGCTGGAAAACTAGATCAAAAACAACACAGAAACAACAAAGGGAAGCTAGTTAGCTTCCCTTTGTAATATGCAATATGCGCTGAAAAAAATACTATCGCTGACGAGCGTTAAAGCGCGGATTACTCTTGCAGATGACAAACACTTTGCCATGACGTCTGATGACTTTGCAGTCCCGATGACGTGTCTTGGCAGATTTCAGTGATGACAGGATTTTCATAATGCCCCCTCGATATGGATAGGCCAATTATCCCTGCTTCACTCCAAAATTGCAACAATGTTGCAATTAAACCATTATCCCAATTGATAATGCTTACGTAATGCCTGCTTGACATTCCATTTGCAAGATAAGCCTGCAGGGAAAATCACCAAATCGCCCTTACCGAAGCTCACTGGATCACCCCCGCCATCAGGAGTAACGGTTACCTCGCCCTGCAAAATATAGGCGATTTCCTGCTCACCAAAATGCCAAGGGAATACGGACACCTCCTTGGACCACGTGGGCCAACCGGAAACACCCAAGGCATTTAATTGCTCTTCAGTGGGATGGTGTTCAACTTTAATCGTGCTCATATCAATCTCCTGAAAATAAAGAAATTAGCGATTGCCACCAGCGATCGACAGCGGTGGTTCTTGCATCAAGGCAACCTGCTCGCGTAGCTCCAGGATACGATCTTGCCAATACTGCTGGGTATTAAACCAAGTGAATGTCATCGGGAAAGCAGGATCATGCCAGCGCTTGGCCAACCAGGCGGAATAATGGATAAGGCGCAAGGTACGCAATGCTTCAACCAAGTGCAGTTCTGCTGGATTAAAATCATAAAAAGACTCATAGCCCTCCAGCACTTCGGCAAATTGTTGACTCATTTCCGCAGGTGAGCCAGACAACAACATCCATAAATCCTGAATCGCAGGACCCATCCTGCTATCGTCGAAATCGACAAAATGTGGGCCATCGTCTGTCCATAGCATATTACTCAAATGACAGTCCCCATGCAGGCGAAGCACCGCCAAATCACCCGCACGCTCATAACAGGCCCTGACACCGTCCAAGGCCTGCGTAACAACACTGCGATAGGCGGGCAGCAAGTCAGCAGGAATAAACTGATGGTTGATCAACCACTGGGCTGGTTCTTCACCAAAGCTATCAATCGTTATCGCAGGACGATGCTGGAAAGAGGCTTGTGCCCCAATCGCGTGAATACGTCCTAGAAAACGGCCTATCCACTCAAGCCTACCCTCTTGATCGAGTTCAGGGATACGCCCACCACGCCGGGGAAATACCGCGAAATGAAAGTCCTGATATTGTTGCAACGTCTTGCCTCCCAGCATGAGCGGTGCCACCACGGGGATTTCTGCCTCTGCCAATTCCAGCGAAAAAGCATGCTCCTCCAATATCTGTGCTTCACTCCAGCGGTCAGGACGATAAAACTTGACTACTACCGGAGGCTGCTCTTCCACACCCACTTGGTAAACGCGGTTTTCATAGCTATTCAATGCCAATAAGCGCCCATCACCCAATATATCAACGCTACCCATTGCATCGAGGATCAGGTCTGGCGTTAAGGTGGAAAATGGCGCTGTGGTCATCAGAAGGTACTTTGCAAAATGAAGAGATAAAACGAGGCGAAGCTATCGTATTAGCATTCAGTCTAATCGTGGGACATAGCTTATCACGGCGCCTATTCAAGCAAAAATCCGTTTTCGACCACATGATCAAGGTAGCTTTTCTTTCCCACGTCAAAGATGCACTCATTTAGGGCACCACAACCATCTGAAAATGAATTATTTTGGTGCATTTTTATAATCAATAAGAGAAAATGCACTATTTTTGATCATGACCATGGAGAACAGAGGGAATGAAGTATCAATCGGCACATGATTTCTTAGCCGTCGTCGCAAAGAAAAACCCCGGCCAACCCGAATACCTACAAGCAGTCACTGAAGTGGTGGAAAGCTTGTGGCCATTTATCAGCCAAAATCCACGTTATGCTGAGCATGGCGTTCTCGACCGCTTGGTCGAACCAGAACGCGCTATTTTGTTCCGCGTTTCCTGGGTGGATGATAAAGGTGAAGTCCAGGTAAACCGTGGATACCGCATCCAGCATAATGGTGCGATTGGCCCATACAAAGGCGGTTTGCGCTTCCATCCCTCAGTTAACCTCTCCATTCTCAAGTTCCTGGCTTTCGAGCAAACCTTCAAGAATGCACTAACCACATTGCCTATGGGCGGTGGTAAAGGCGGCTCGGACTTTGATCCCAAAGGCAAGAGCAATGGCGAAATCATGCGATTCTGCCAAGCCTTCGTGAGCGAGTTGTTCCGTCATGTCGGTTCCGATACAGATGTACCGGCTGGTGATATTGGCGTAGGTGCGCGTGAAATCGGCTTCATGGCAGGCATGATCAAGAAACTCACCAATCGTGCAGACTGTGTCTTTACGGGTAAAGGCCTGAGCTATGGCGGCTCATTGATTCGCCCAGAAGCCACAGGTTACGGCACTGTTTACTTTGCTGAAGAGATGCTGCGTCATAGTGGTCGTACCATTGCAGGGCTACGCGTAGCCGTCTCTGGCTCTGGCAATGTCGCGCAATATGCCATCGAAAAAGCCTTGGCATTGGGTGCAAAAGTCATTACTGCTTCTGACTCCAGCGGCACAGTGATTGACGAAGCCGGCTTCACCACGGAAAAACTGCAAGTCCTCATGCAGATCAAGAATGTGGAATATGGTCGCATCAAAGATTATGCAGAACGTGTTGGTGCACGTTTTGTAGAAGGCGCTTCCCCATGGAGCGTAAAAGCGGAAGTTGCCCTGCCCTGTGCTACCCAGAATGAACTGAACAAGGATGATGCAGCCACCCTGATCGCCAATGGCGTTCTCTGTGTCGCGGAAGGCGCAAATATGCCATGTACCGCCGAAGCGATGAAACTGTTTGATGAAAACCGTACTCTTTACGCTCCAGGCAAGGCAACCAATGCCGGCGGTGTGGCTACCTCAGGCCTTGAGATGACGCAAAATGCCATGCGCCTCTCCTGGACACGCGAAGAAGTTGATGCCCGCCTGTTCGACATCATGAAGGGCATTCACGATGCCTGCGTCAAGTTTGGTACACGGGAAGATGGTAGCGTCAACTACGTAGATGGCGCTAACATCGCTGGCTTCGTCAAAGTGGCAGATGCCATGCTGGCGCAGGGTGTGATCTAAGCATCTATTAGTACGAAGATAAAAAAGAGCACCTTCCGGTGCTCTTTTTTTATTCCTGGCCGTTACCACTCGGCTAGAACGGTATGCCAAAATTGAAACCAAACGCCAGGTCCTTCAGCGCGTTACTGCGTCCCCCTGACGTGATCGCCTTGGAAATCGAAAAATCCAGGTTGGTGCGATCAGGTTGATCACTAATCAAGCGTACACCTAGCGAGACGGAACTCATTTTTTCTAACTCTTGAGTTTGGGTATGCTCGTAAATACGCGCCGATTCAAGCAATACATAAGGTTGCAAGCCCACCATCTGGTAAAAGGGCAATGTGTAGTTGTATGGTATGGTGCGATTCAACTCCAGGGTAATTCCCCACCCCGAATCACCCACCAGACGACCAGGACGATAAGCACGCCCGTGCTGGTAACCACCGAACTGTATTTTCTCGGTAATCGGTAAATCATCGGGTGAATATTGAACCGTGCCGGACACTGATGTTCCCCACGCACCATCCAAATAATTGCGCTGCACAAAATTGACTAAATACTTTGAGAAGTTCAAGTCAATGTTGCTGGTAATCGGTTGCGATGGGAAATTGGTAGAGATTTCCTTGGAAGCCCCCATGGCATCCAAACCACGGCTCATGGACAATTGCAATCGACGGCCTCGGCGCGCGGTCGTATCACTGTAGCTTGCCCCTACGGAAACTGTACGTATATCGGAAGTAGTCGTAATTGCAGCACCGCTCTGCTTGCTGCGGATTTCATCTTCAAAGTTGTTGGCTGTCAAAGATGCTGAAAGCAGCAGGCTTTTATCTTGCCGCAACATCAAAGGATAACTCAGCCCTATACTTAAGCGCTGCGAATTCACCTTGCGCCCCAGGCCCGATGCCAGCTCCGCCGTGGGCTTGCCATCATAATCGGAGGCATCTACCCTGACGATCAATCCTTCTTTACCGATAGGTTGTGCATAGCTCAGTGCATAATACTGTTCATTCTCGGCAGAGATCAGGGTAGATGCCGTGATTTCTTCCGCCAAGCTAGTGTTGCCACTCGCCTTGACAGTAAAAATACCTCGCGTGAATGGTTGCACAGTTTCCAAACGTCCCAAAGCTTCAATCGGCTTGCGATCTACCTTGAGCGTCAATTCTGATGCTCCATCCATCTGTTGTGGCAGTGGCAAGGAAGCCTGGATTTTCAGTCCTGGCAACAAACCCAGCATGGTCGTATAACGCTCCATTGTTGGCCGGGTCAGCGGTTTTTCAGTCAATAACGGCTGGATAATCTCGCGTATCTTGCCTTCAGTCGCTCCCGGGTTTCCTTCAATCTTGACTGAGCCGATATGCCCCTCTATCACGACCACCGTGATCACTGGCTCATTAAAATTTTGAGCAGGAATATAACAAAAGGATAAAGGGAGGCCGCGCTGCTGATAAAAAGCTGTGACCTGGTTGGATAATTCAATAATCTTAGCAATCGTGATTTTCTTATTGGCATAAGGCGCAAAAAAAGCACTCACTTCTTCAAACGGTACAGCTTTAACTCCATAAATACCAAAACTGGCTGGCTGTACTTCCGTCTCCAATATTTTTTGTACTTCAGGAGAAATCTGAGTTTGCTTCTCCACTTGTACCTCAGCTTGTGGCCTAGTCTTGGGGGCCTCAGCCTTGGGCAAAGTATCCACTGGATTTTCTACTGCTAATAAGTAAGGCGGGTTAATCAATATGCTGCCAATCAGCACAGCAATCACTGCCCTGCCTGGGCTTTTCTTCGTTTTCTGCATCTTCTCCCCTATGCAGTCAATCCATATGCAATTCCAATAAAAATCCCGACAGTAGAAACTACTGCCGGGATTTTATGGCTTTCGGGTATTAGTTCCCGAACAGAGCACCTAACAGCGCAGGCAAACCATTTACCGTTACGTTCCCGCTATTAGACGCAGATGCGCTTGCAGAAGTCCCCCCCACACTCTGGGTAAGGCCACCCAGAATATTGGTCACTGGAGCAAGCAGACCACCACCACTATTGCCTGACAGCAGCGTAGTGACTGGTGCCAGTAAATTTGTCGCAGGAGCGCCACCTTCGGTAGAACCCAGCGCCAACACATTAGTAACGGGAGCCAATAACCCGCCGCTAGGCAATGTGCCAGCTCCCAGTAAACCAGTGACAGGCGCTAACAAATTGCTATTCGGCAATGCTCCACCTCCCAATAAGCCGGTCACAGGTGCCAACAATCCATTCAAGCCATTGATGTTGCCGCCAGCCAGTACATTGGTGACAGGTGCGAGTGCATTACCCAAGCCCCCCAGGTTACCTGAGGAAAGATTCAATACCGGGGCAAGGACACCGCCATTACCATTCGCGGCCACATTGCTGGTTAGAGGTAAAACTCCTGCCTGGCCAATCAATGGGTCCAATGTAGTCTTATTACCTTCTGAGCTGGTCAGTGGCAGTACACCACCTTCACCAATCAGAGGGTCAAGCAAAGCAGGCTGACCATTGCTGGCCTGACCACTGGTCAGTGCCAATACGCCATTCTTGCCGACCAATGGATCTAGCAATGTCTGATCACCTCCTGCAGTGGTCAAAGGCAGGACACCATTGGTTCCAATCAGTGGGTCAAGCACACCATTAGTACCCGCCAATACCTGGGTGACAGGTGCCAAGGCACCATTGCCGGCAACAGCACCGACTAATCCCTTGGCAAGACCTGCCACACTATCCACCGCATACTTGCTGGTATCAGCGACCTGAACGATCAAGCCCTTGCCTAACCCACTATCAAGACCTGGCAGACCTTGACCACCTCCTAGTAAATCAGTCACTGGACTCAATCCACCTTCAGCACCTGGTATAGCGCCAGCCAACGTCGAACCCAGTTGACCAACCACACCGCCGACGGTTGTAGTCAATGGAGTAACCACACCATCCGCAGTACTACCAACTGTGCCAGTGACACTCGCCAGTGAACCGACGGTGTTGCCTACGGTTTCTAGAGTAGGACTCAGGGTTGAAGCTAACGGTGTTGTCACTCCAGTCACAGTGTTAAGCAAAGGATTAGCCACACCAGCCACGGTATTCACCACAGGTGCAAGTGTGTCTGTCACCGGAGCCAGTGTTTGCGCCACTGGTGCAAGTATGCCAGCCACTGGTTCAAGCATAGGCTGTAACACACCGCCTGCAGTATTGATCACAGGAGCCAGTGGGCCGGCAATTGGCTCCAGCACGGTTCCCACCCCGCTTAATACAGGTGTAATTGCATTTCCGGTTGCAGATGTCACAGGTAATAATGCGGTGTTCAACCCGTCCGCCACAGGCCCAAGTGCTGTTGCCAATGGTGCCACTGCACCGGACAAAGCTTCGGAGGTTGGCCCCAGTGCTGTTGAGACCGGTGCCACCACATCGCCCAAGGCGCCGGTAATAGGCAACAAGCTATCCGTCACTGGCGCGAGTGACGCTGTCAATGGACTAACGGTATTCACCACGGGATTCAGCACGGGCTGCAACGCAGATACAACCGGATTGAGCACTGGTTCTAACGCTCCACCCAATGGATCCGTCACAGGTTGCAAAGCAGTGGTGACAGGCTCTACTACATTGTTGGTGAGATTATTGACCGTATCAATGGTGTCATTCAGTGTATTGCTGGTTGTCGTCACAACCGGTGGATTGCTGGATGTTGTCGGCCTAACATTGCTTTTACCCCCTCCATCACAACCAATCAATGCGATGGAAGAACAAATGACAGCCAGACTGATGGCGTTATTCAGCGGCACTTTTGATTTGGTGGACATTTCGTTCCCCTTCAAGCGTTAATGGAGCCAATTGCTACTTGGTTCCGTTCCGTACATAACCTCAAGTAGCCCTAAAAACATGCGCTATTTATTGGCTGCTTGCTGTCAATCAAGTGGCTCTTAAAACTTATTGACGGGCCACATAATTATCATTTTTATCACTTTTATCAAAAGTGTCAATTATTTTAAGAGATAGGACATCTAGAAATGAAAAAAGCCATTTCCCGAATCACTCGAGAAATGGCTTCGCTACTAAATTTGAGAAGTAAATTACTGCAAGAAATTGAAACTTTGCAAAGTGTGTCTTCTTAGCAACTAGTCTTTCAGTTTCTTTAACCAGAGCGTCACGACACTACCCTCGCCATACACAGACGAAACGTCTACCCAGCCACCATGAATCTCCATGATTTCCTTGACCAAGCAAAGGCCTAGACCTGTTCCAGGAATACTGCCGGAAGTGTCAGCACGGTAAAAGCGTTCAAATAAATGATCCATATGCTCTTTGCTCATCCCGATGCCATGATCCTCAACAGCAATACCCACATAGGTATGTTGATATTGTTGTTGCTCATGAATATGCAAGCGGATTTCCGTACCTGGATCAGAATATTTATGTGCATTGGATAGCACATTGACCAACGCTTGTATCAGCTTGTCGAAATCGGCCGACACCTTCAACGCGTGATTATTAAAATTAAAGCTAATCGCCCTACCTTCGCCGCTGACAAGAAACTCCTTGAGTGCTGTATCAACGATATCTGTCAGACGATAAGGCCTGATATCGAAACTCATGCCTTTTCTAGCCTCAATCTTGGCCAAATCCAACAGATCATTGATTAACTTGGTCAACCGCACGGACTGTCGATGCACGGTTGCCAACATATCCTTTTGCTGATCAGCATTAAACTCCCGTTTGAGGAGTAACTCAGTAAATCCATGGATGCTGGACATGGGGGTACGCAACTCATGGGCTGCCATCGACAGGAACTCTCCTTTCATGCGATGCAGCTCTGACTCTTGGGTAATATCACGGAAATAATGGATAGTGCCAACAAAACGATCATCGGAATCTTGCGCCTCGCGCACAGAATGCTTGATGACTGTTAATTTAGGTTTTGTCATGCGCAATACAACTGCATCGGGCAAACGCTGTGCAGCGCTAGTCTCATCGTCCTGACAAAGCGACTTTAATAGCCTGACAAATTCATCCTGGGGAATGGCATACAGTTGCTCAGGTTGCAAACCGGTCATATTCAGGAAAGCAGGGTTGAACGAACTCAATACGCCTTTTTTATTAAAGGTGACAAAACCATCCGGGCTCAACTCAAAGGTGCTTTGCATGATGCCATGCAGGCGACTAGAAGTTTCTTGTGCTGTTTTTCTTTCTGTAATATCTCGCGCAACAGCAATGTAATTAAAAACTTGCCCATTCGCATCAAACAAAGGCTCAATATCCAGATCAACCCAATAGCTTGTGCCATCTTTTGCCGTCCTCAGCAACTCGGCATGATAGCTTTGCTTGAGCTGAAGCTGCCGCTTAATTTGCTCCGCGGTATCTTCGTCACCATCCATCAAGTCGCCTAGATAACGACCCATCACCTCTTCAGGCAGATACCCTGAACGGCGCACAAAAGCCTCATTCACCCACTCGATATATCCCAGTGCGTTAGCGATGATGACTGAGTTATCCGTCATCGAGACAATATGTGTCAGCGTCCTTGACTCAGATTCACGCATGGATAGCAAAGCATGCGCTTGGAACAATTGCTTCTTCTGCACATTCAACTTGCGTGTATTCAACAGAGAGGAATAAAACAACTGTCGCTGAGCACGCTTAATGGACTTGGGCTGGAGAGGAATATGTTTGATATCAGCGGTATCTGCAACCCAAGGAATCAACAAGAATGCAACGTAGCGTTGATGATGCTTCGTCACCTTCCCCCCGAGCAAAACACCCGTCGCTTTGTGGCGCAAGAGGCAGGTCTGCTCTCGTTCAGATAATAATACCTGTAGACAGAAAAATTCTATCGGCGCCAGTATATCGAATAGATCTGCAATGTTACGTCCATGGCATTGAGCAAAATCCAGCGACTGCAGACCATGGCCTGTTTCCTGAATAATTAAATGCTCATCAACAATGACATGAAAGGGGAAAAAAGCCAGGAAATCTGGCGTGGGACTAGGAAGCTGTAGCGCGGGCCTAAATTGACGCATGCGCTTTAAACTGACTTTGCCCTGTGACATTCGCAATCATCGCCTCAATCAGTGGCTCAAGCTGGCTCAATGCCACAGGTTTACGAAACAATAACACGCCCTCCGGTAGCCCGCCTTTGTCCTGAATATAATCATCATTCAAAGCGGTCAAGGCGATAATGTTTAACTTACTGAATTGATTTGAACTCTTCAGGTGACGGAGCATCTCAAAACCACTCATTCCCGGCATATTCAAATCCGTGATCAATAAATCTGGCACCTCGCGTCCCAAGCTAATCAAACCCTCAAACCCATCTGTAGCCACATTGATACGGACAGGGTATTTCCAGCTAGAGAAAAAATAAGAGAATAAATTCCGTAAGGCGCTATCATCCTCCACTAAGAGAATGTGAAATACCCTCTTCTCCGAGGTCTGCCCAGTTGCTGGGATAATGGCTTGTCGACGCTGGCTGAGAATATGGTCAATCGAAGAACGCGCGATCCGGCGATGACCTCCCGCTGTTTTCCATGCTTTCAGGACACCGGACTCAACCCATAACTGTACTGTTCGCAAGGAAACCTCTAATACTTTAGAGGCATCTCTTGTGGATATGAACTCTTCCTTCCCTGTATCTTGATTAACCATGACGACATTATTGGAATGTAATATATTCACATTATCCTTACTTACAAATAAAAATCAATCAGATAGATTGACCCCGCCACAGAACACGTTGACATATTAAACCAATATGATAAAAATGATAAAAATCATTAATCATAATAGTGCCATGCAAAATAAATCAAGAATCCGGGGAGCAAGAATTGCACAAGATACTCATTATTGAAGATCAAGAGGATGTGCGTAAACTTATTCATCTTAGCCTCGGCGATGAGCAATATACAATCTACGAAGCTAACAATGGAGATAGTGGCTTGGCATTGGCACAACAATTCAAACCAGACCTGATATTAATGGACATCATGATGCCTGGGCTCATGAATGGCTACCAGATATGTGACAAACTCAAAAACGAAGATGACTTCAAAAACACAAAAATTATTTTCCTAACCGCTCGTGCGCAAGAACAAGACATGCTGGATGGATATCGCTCAGGATGTGACGAGTATCTGGTCAAACCATTCAGCCCCATCAAACTGGCAGAAATTGTAGAATCGCTATTGTCTGGGCAGCGTTTGCAATACAGATAGCATTAGGCGCATATCAGTCTGCAATAGCATAAATGGCCGGCAGATTACGCCACCAACCGTAAGCATCCATGCCACAACCAAAGACATATTGATTAGGCACCTGCAAACCAACAAAGTCAGCCTTGATTGGTTTCAGTTTATCCGGACCCAACAACTTCTCAACCAATACAGCCACTACAACACGCTTAGCCCCAAGTGCTAGGCACTGTGCCTTGATTTCGGCCAGCGTCACACCCTCATCCAAGATATCATCCAGCACCAGGATCGTCCGATCTCTTACCTCCTCACCAGGCTTAACTCTCCACACCAGCCGTTCATCACCATGTGTGCGATTGTGATAGCGGCTAGCCTGCACATAGCCAAACTCAAGGGGAAATAGCAATTGCGGTAATAATTGGCCGGTAAATACTACTCCGCCTCCCATTACACACAGTACTAAAGGCTTTTCATCATGCAACATCTCTGTGATGCCTTGTGCAAGCCTAGTGACAGCTTGGTTCACAGTTGCTTCATCGTGAACCAAGCTTGCTTGTTGAAAGATAATAGCTGGGTTGGAATGCAATGCGGTCAACGAGCTTACTTCGTCAAGTCACGTAAATACTCGGCAAACTCTGTGCCAAACTCTTCGTGCTTCAAGGAGTATTCAACATTGGCCTTAACGTAACCTAGCTTGCTGCCACAATCATAACGCTTGCCATCAAAACGATAAGCCAATACTTTTTGCTGTTCCATCAGGGCGGCAATACCATCGGTAAGTTGAATCTCACCGCCTTTGCCTGGTTTGACATTTTCCAGGCATGCAAAAATTTCTGGAGTGAGAATGTAACGCCCCACCACGGCAAGGTTGGATGGCGCTTCCTCTGGTTGAGGCTTTTCAACAATACCATTCAGCTCCAGTACATTTGGGCCATCAACTTCTGCTGCATCAACAATGCCATAGCTCGCAGTCTCGCTAGGATCCACATCCTCAACCCCTAGGATTGAGGCACCCTGCCGTGCAAAAAGCTCGGTCATCTGCTGCATCGCAGGCTTGTCAGCATCAATCAAGTCATCTGCCAGGATCACGGAGAATGGCTCGTTTCCCACCACGGATTTAGCTAGCAACACGGCATGACCCAAGCCTAGGGCTTCGGCCTGACGAATATAGATGCAAGAAACATTCTTGGGCAGAATATTGCGAATGTCTTCTAGCATCTTAGTCTTCTTGCCAGCTTCCAGTGTTGCCTCAAGCTCAAACGACTTGTCAAAATGATCTGGGATAGAGCGCTTGTTACGACCAATGATAAAAATCAACTCAGTTGCGCCCGCCGCCACAGCCTCTTCTGCTGCATATTGGATCAAAGGTTTATCCACAATAGGCAACATTTCTTTCGGGCTTGCCTTAGTTGCTGGCAAGAAGCGGGTACCCAAACCAGCCACAGGGAATACTGCCTTGGTAATCTTTTTGGTCATCTCTTCATATCTTTCTTGTTAATGTATGGTTGGAGATTCAACCTCAGGTGGCAATACTAACGCTGGGTTAGCATGGATGTCCCCCGCATACTCTTCCACCCACATACCCAGCTCTTGCTTGATCACGGTTTCATCTATTAACGATGCTCTATCGATCCACTTCAGCAATGCATGCACCCAAGCCTCATCTACGTTACGCGCCACGGCAATACGCAATTTATCGTGTGGCGTTGGTAAAGTGAGCTCGTCATCGGCCAAAAGTTCCTCATAGAGCTTCTCACCGGGACGCAACCCAGAATATACGATCTCAATGTCATCTTCATTAAAACCGGATAGTCGAATCATATCACGCGCCAAGTCCACAATTCTGACAGGGTCTCCCATATCCAGCACAAAAATCTCGCCGCCATCCCCCATCAAACCTGCCTGCATCACTAACTGGCAGGCCTCTGGAATCGACATAAAATAGCGGGTAATCTCTGGGTGAGTCACCGTGATCGGTCCACCTGCAGCAATTTGTTCACGAAACTTAGGGATAACACTACCACTGCTACCTAAAACATTGCCAAAACGCACAACCACAAAGCGAGTACCAGCATCCTCCTGCAACCCCTGACACACCATCTCCGCCAAGCGCTTGCTTGCCCCCATGACATTGGTCGGGTTCACCGCCTTGTCAGTCGAAATCAGTACAAATTTGGCAACGCCTGTATTTTTGCACGCCTGCGCAATGGTGTAAGTACCATTGACATTATTTGACAATGACTCAGCCACATTGCAGTTTTCCATCATGGGCACGTGCTTGTAAGCCGCAGCGTGAAAAACTACATCGGGCTTGTAACGACCCAACACCTGCTGAACACGCCGCGCATTCCTGACATCACCCACCAAATACTCAATACGGGTATGAGTTGCAAGGCCTGAAAATTCCTGCTCCAAACGATACAAGGCATATTCAGACTGATCTAGGCAAACTAGGCACTGCGGATGATATTTCAACACCTGGCGACACAACTCTGAACCAATGGAGCCACCTGCTCCGCTGATCAGCACGACTTGACCTTCAATCAAGTGCTGCAAGCCCTCGCCATCTAATGTGACAGGCTCCCGGCCTAATAAGTCCTCTACCTCGACAGGCCTAAGCTGCGCCATACTGACGCGTCCACTCATCAAATCATCAAACGAAGGCACGGTCAGGACATTTAACCCATGCTGATTAGCCAACTCCACAACCTCACGGCGGCGTTGGTGGCGAGCAGAAGGCATTGCGACGATCACATGCTCCACAGATAAGGCATGGGCCAATTTCGGGAGCTGCTCAATGCTCCCCAGGACATTGATACCCAGCAACTCACGACCGCGCATCGCCTTCTTGTCATCCAGCAAGCCCACTACATTCCACTCCCGGCTTTTGGAAAGATCCTTCAGCAAGGCAACCGCTGCCTCTCCTGCCCCCAACACTAAGACTGGCTTGCCAGAAAACTGCGCAGATCCATACAGGCGATGCTCTTTCCATGCACGATAGGCAAAACGACTACCCCCCATAAGCAATAACAGCAGCATAGGATCCATAATCAGCACAGACCTTGGGACAACGCCGTGCGGCTTGAACATGAACAAAATCGCAACCACCAACGCCGAACTGATAGCAATCGCTCGTATCAAGCGTTGTAAATCAGGCAAGCTGGCAAAGCGCCAAACCCCACGATAAAGACCAGCAAACAAAAACACTAGGGCTTGCAGGGGAATTACCCAAACAGCACTTTCCAGCATGCTCTGCGAGAAATTATCAGGGATGTCAAAATTAAATCGGAAAAGAAAGGCTACCCACCATGCCAGCATGGCTACCACGATATCGTGCAACCAAGCGCTTAAAGACCGTGGGTTTCTCACACTAATATAATTCGACCACTTGAAGATGGGATGAATATTCAGCACGCACAAAACCCAAAATGAAATAAATGCATTCTACTAAAAACCGTTTCCCAATAACCCATTCTTCACAACAATTAACTATTGCCCCAAGAGTCAACGTACAACACGATCACCACGCCCCCTGCCCAGGAGTGTTTGCAATAACAGCTTAAAATAGAGTGGTAGCCGGAGATCGCGCACCATCAACGCATCTGTTTCAGCCAACAGTTGTGGGGTAGACATATCAATATCATTCACCTGTGCAACCCCTGTAATACCTGGGCGAACATCATATACACCACGCGCGGCTCTCTCCGAAATTAACTCTTCTTGGTTAAACAAATTCGGGCGAGGCCCCACCAGACTCATCTCGCCTTTCAACACATTCCAGAGCTGAGGTAATTCATCCAGCTTAGTCTTGCGCAGAAAACGTCCCAACTTAGTAATAGAAGAAGACGACGCTAAATGACTGGCAACAGAGGCAGTATCTAATCGCATAGTACGGAACTTCACCAATGTAAAAGGCTGTTGGTAACGTCCCACACGTACCTGACGAAATAAAGGCTCCCCTGTATCCATCAACCCCAAGATATAAATCAACAACAATACCGGCGCACCAAGAATCAACCCTAGCGCAGCAAGCATCACATCAAACAATCGAATCACAATGAACCTTTTGTCACAAAACAGCGCCGCAAACCCTCATCTACCGTAATAGGCGGAGTCCACCCCAGTAGCTTTTGAGTCTTGGCAATATCTACCTGTAACGACCCCAACAAGCGCTGGGCAATTGCCTTTTTCCCAATCAAACTTAAACCAGTGTTCAACACGCCAACGGGCACTGGAATCAGTCGGGATGGAACCCTAGCAGCATCCGCCAAGCGTCGCAATAAATCAGAAGTAGATAAATCCTCACCATCACTCGCAAGAAAAATCTGATTTGCCGCTGCCGGATGATCAATGCAAGTCATGATCAGACTGATCAAATTATCCAGAGACACCAATGAACGCCTGTTCTTAACCGCCCCCAAAGGTAATGGCCAACCCGTCTGTACCCACTTCATCATACTGGCAAAATTACCTTTAACCCCGGGCCCATAAACCAGTGGAGAGCGAATAATTACCAGTTCCATCCCAGTCTCCCTAGCTAAGGCTAACAAACCCTCTTCCGCCTCATATTTGGAAATACCGTATGGATCTTCCGGACTTGGCAGATCATCAGCACTAAAAAGTCTGGAACCTAAAGTTTGTTCACCGCTCACCTTAATAGAACTGAGGAAAATAAATCGCTTCACCCCAGCCTGTGCTGCTTGACGAGCAAGCTTCAATGTTCCATCAACATTAGTTCTTCGATAAGTAGCTAAATCTCCACCTTTCTCATGGCTCATAATATGCACCCTGGCAGCAAGGTGAATGGCAATGTCTACATTGTGCAAAGCATTAGCCCAATCAGTATGTTGGTCTATGTCGTCAATTTGCACATACTGCTCCAGACTATCTATTGTGGAACAACGTGAAACTTTGCGAACCATAGCAAATTTCTGCTGCACTGCAACAGATAGGGCTTTCCCAACAAATCCTGTGGCACCAGTAATTAATATATATTTCATGAAAATATCAAGCGTAATCTTTACTACAAATTGCAATTGCTATGAAATAGTTACAGTACATAGTGATACATTCAAATTAATCAATATCAATTGTCTAATACTATCACGCCGTGCTTAAGCCTCTAGCGGACTCTCGCAACACACCGCATGATTAGTTCAAATTGAACACTACATAATCTGTAAGCTATGTCTCTAAATTAATGCTAATGATTATATCTAGCAGCTATTCTCAAATGCAAAACTTCTCAAACAGATAATGCTGTGAGAAAATGCGTTCATTAATTGAACACTGATGAACAGAAAAGCTTGCTCAATTATTATCGTTACAGCCCATATCACCGTATGCAGAATATTTCCCCAAAGTGGGTACTTCAACATCCCACTACCACCTATTTGAAAGCGATCAATTGAAAGTTCTTGTCACTGGTGCCGCAGGATTCATAGGTTCCGCACTAGCACTACGTCTGCTAGAAAGAGGTGATACAGTCATTGGCATTGACAATCACAATGACTATTACGATCCAGCATTAAAAGATGCTCGACTGGCAAGACACTCCCATCACCCGCATTACACCCACATGAGAATAGACCTTGCTGACAGGAGCGCGATTTTCGACTGCTTTTCCACTCACAAGCCGCAAAGAGTGATCAACATGGCCGGACAGGCGGGAGTGCGGTACTCCATTGAGAATCCACTTGCATACATAGATAGCAATATTCTTGGCTTTGCCCATATCCTTGAAGCCTGTAGGCACCACGAGGTAGAGCATTTGGTATACGCCAGTAGTTCCAGTGTGTATGGTGCCAACACACGCATGCCGTTTTCCGTGCATGACAATGTCGATCATCCGCTCAGCATTTATGCAGCAACCAAGAAATCCAATGAATTGATGGCCCATAGTTATAGTCATCTTTTCAAGCTGCCAACGACTGGCTTGCGCTTCTTCACTGTGTATGGCCCATGGGGGCGGCCAGACATGGCTTTGTTCAAATTCACAAAGGCAATCCTGGCTGGAGAAAATATCCAAGCTTTCAATTATGGCAAACATCGGCGCGACTTCACTTATATTGATGACATCGTGGAGGGCGTTATACGGGTGATTGACCAGCCTGCCCAACCCAACTCCGACTGGACTGGGGATGCGCCTGATGCCAGCAGCAGCCTCGCTCCCTGGAGAATTTACAACATAGGCAATCACCAGCCTGTCGAACTGATGGATTACATCGATGCACTTGAATCCGCGCTAAATAAAAAGGCGAATGTTGATTTTCTGCCCCTGCAGCCTGGAGACGTGCCTGACACATATGCAGATGTCAGCGATTTGGTGGCTCAGTTTGATTACCACCCCACAACTCCGGTCAAGCAGGGTATTGCGCAATATGTTGAGTGGTATTTGGACCACTATTTGCCGCAAAAAGCTTGATACCGATTACACAATGCTATCCCAACGCCTGAAACATCATCTTGCCCTGGCCAAGGACCAAGCCCGTCGCCTGCCCATTCTGGGCAGGGTCAACAGCATTATCAAGGCATATCAGTTAAAAGCGGGTCTGCGCCAGCTTCACTCGCACTATGGGCGCATGGCTACTGCGCAAGCCATCACATATGATGAGAATACCGCCTGGCAGGAAGCCAGACAGCGCCTGGCGGCACGATGGCGTCAGCGAGACACCCTCCCCCAAATGCCATTGCGCATATTCTGGGTAGGTGCCAACAGGGACCAAGATAAATCTGGGTTTCTACAGGCGCTGCGGCAACAGGCTCATGTAACGGAGTTTTACAATCACACTGGCACTTATGGACAATGGTACAAGGATGAGTATGGCCGGGTACAAGTCTATGACCCAACCATCATTGAATTAAACGACCAGCAGTTGCTCAACCAGCTGACATCAGCACTCGAGGATGGTGGAATTGATCTCCTGATGGGGCAGATGTGGGCAAATTATATTTCGCAAGAAGCACTCGCCAAGGTCCAGGCATTGGGAATACCTGTCATCAATATATCCATGGACGACAGGCTGCCCGATAATTGGTCTCATCGCGAGGGTGTCAGGCTTGGCGCAGTTGGACTGGCAAAACATACCGACCTGATGCTGACCACCTCTTCCGAAACCTGCGCCTGGTATGCAGTCGAGGGTTGCCCCGCCATCTTCTGGCCGTTGGCAAGCGACCCCTCCGTATTCAAGCCCGATACCGAGGCGCCCCGTGATATTGACGTGCTCTTCATCGGCAATAAATACGGGATCCGTGCAGAGATCATTGATGGCCTGGCTCAGCATGGCATTCAAGTGGAATGCTATGGTGCGGGCTGGCCCAATGGCCCTGCGACAGCCGAACAATCTGCCGTATTGTTCAAGCGTGCCCGCATTATTCTTGGCGTAGGTACCGTTGGCTATTGTGATGACGTGTTTACACTCAAGCTACGGGATTTCGATGCTCCCATGTCAGGCGCGCTATACCTCACGCACAGATCACAAGACTTGCTGAAGTTATACCAAGAGGCTGTAGAGATTGAGTGTTACATGACTCCGGATGAAGCAGCCACTAAAATCCACTACTATCTCGCCCATCCGAAAGCGCTGGAGTCTGTAGCAGCTGCAGGACATGCCAAGGCATTGACACGTGACACCTGGATCAACCGTTTACACCATACCTTCATGAACCTCAACCTGACCCAGGAGAACACGCCATGACACTTGCAGGATCGAATAGTGACGCCACCCGCATCAAATGGGTTATCCAAGCCCTGAGTAACATTCCGACAGGCAAGCGCATTCTGGATGCAGGTGCTGGTGAATTGCGTATGAAACCCTATTGTGCGCATCTCGATTACGTATCACAGGATTTTTGCCAGTATGAAGGGAAAGGCGATGGTCAAGCACTACAGGTTGGTGCATGGGATACCACACACATTGATATTGTCTCTGACATTGCATCGATTCCAGTGCCAGATGCATCGTTTGATGTAGTACTTTGCACAGAGGTGCTTGAACATATCCCCAACCCCGTGACGGCAGTTGAAGAGTTCTGCCGCATCCTGAAACCCGGTGGCATCCTGTTACTCACAGCCCCCTTCTGCTCGCTGACACACTTTGCCCCTTATCATTTCGCCTCCGGCCTCAACCGATATTGGTATGAAGAGCATTTGCCACGTCGTGGCATGGTCATTAAAGAAATCACCGCCAATGGCAACTGGTTCGAATTTGTCGGTCAAGAATTGAGCCGTGCCCGATTCGTGAGTCACAGCTATGCCTCTCCCTTATTGGGATGGCTATTACTTGCAGCATCCTATCCGATGCGCGCTTTACTCGGCATTCTGAGCAAGCAAGACCGGGGCAGCAGTCAATTGTTGTGTTACGGCTATATGGTTCAGGCCCACAAGCATGATGCCCAATAATTCATTCAGCCTCCACGCAACGGCTGCATGACGACTAGCCCACCAACACAATACGGAAATCAGGGCTTTCCACTTCACTTATGAAATTGACATCGGAAAAAATCATTGTTGTAGTTGGTCGAATGATTGATGCACTGGGCAGCCTTATGTTTCTCAAGCTGCTAGCCATATCCATCACCAAAGCCGACATGGGTAGCTACCTATTGGCATCGTCGCTGCTTGCCGTGGTGTTGACCGCCTCGTTTTCCGCGTTTGACCAGGGTTTACTGCGGAATATCGCCGATTACAGCAAGCACACTATTCTGCCTCGGCGTTATTCCGCAATGGTGACTGCTTATGCATTACTGGCTTTGACTCTTGGGGTAATAGTAAGCCTGATCATGACTATGGGGTCATTGGGCAACTCCCTGCACACGGTGTTGATACCATGGGTATTCTGGCTAGCCTGCGATGCAATCAAGAACCTCAACCTGACAGTGGCAAGCGGGCTACGCTCCCGCACCTTGATCGCCATCGCGACTGGGGTTGATTACACAAGCAGGATATTGATTTTATCCTTGCTCGCCTTGTATACATCCCCCAGCCCGACGATGATCATTGGCCTACTGGCAGTGTCTAGCCTGGCTGCATCATCCGTCTATCTATTGGGGCAGCGTGATCTTGTCGCTCGATTTTCCTGGACGGACATCCGAATTACGCTCCACGACTCACTGACATTCTGCTGGCCCATGATCATATGGGGCCTGTTCGGCTGGTTACAGAACATGTCCAATCGCTGGCTACTTGATTATTTCACTGACCTCTCAGTAGTAGCGGAGTATGGCGTCCTGGTTTCCATTGCAAGTTTTCCCGTCACTGCATTGCTCGGCGTGATCGTGACATACATTGTGCCCATCCTGTATGAACGCGAAAACAAGCATCAGGGATCATCGCTGGATGCTGTCGTGAAAGTGGCAGTGTATTGCATACCAGCATTCTCCATGCTCGTGCTGGCTGCAGGCTGGTGGCACAAGGAATTGGTTTCACTGCTTTCTGCGGCTGAATATGCAGTACATTCCCACATGTTGCCGTGGATTGTCGCATCTGCATCCTTTAGTGCCATCTGCTCCATCCTGATCTACGCCATCTATGCCCAGCGCCGTATATCTTCATTATTGCTGGCAAATACTCTACCCGGGATTTTCAGCCTCGCCTTCGGCTATGGTGCAGTCCAGGAATATCAACTTGACGGTGCTATCCTGACATTAATTCTCGGCCACCTTGTCGCTGGCAGCATGTTCATCATTACCTATTTACGCGCGAGATCGGCCTCAGGCATATCTGGTACAGCATCAAGAGGCCTGCATGAGCGTTAACAACATGACATTACCCATGCCCTGGTGTCGTTCGGGCAAATCTGTTCATCAACTCGGCAATGGCCCAGCCAATTGCTGCCAACAGGGAAAAGACTAAATATCGTGTGCGGTATCGCCGGATTTATCCATTCTACGTCTGCTGACCCAGCCAGGCTGGAAACACAGCTGAACAAGCTTATCCATCGCGGACCCGATGGCAATGGACTATGGTCATCCCATTGTGGCAGGGTTGTTTTTGGTCACCGCCGCCTGTCCGTTATTGACCTATCAAACCACTCCCAGCAGCCGATGATCAGCCCGGATGGGCGTTACACGATTATTTTCAATGGAGAGCTATACAACTTTGCGGCATTGCGCCACACACTATCCAGTATTGGGCACAGCTTTCAATCAACAGGTGATACTGAAGTTCTGCTTGCCGCCTTCATTCACTGGGGACCTGCCTGCCTAGAGTACCTGAACGGCATGTTTGCCTTTGCCATCCATGACAGAGGAAATGCGCATACACCTGCCTCCATATTTATTGCACGCGATCGTGCGGGCGAGAAGCCACTCTATTTTGCACCTTCCGCGAGCGAATTCTGGTTCGCATCTGAACTCAAGGCCCTGCCCCACCAGTCTGCGATTGACTTGCAAGCACTCAACCATTATTTATCGCTGGGATACATTCCAGCAGGCATGTGTCTTTTTTCTGGTGTGCAAAAACTACCCCCGGCACACTGTGCCAAGCTCTCACTGAATACCTTCAAGCTGGATATCTGGCGTTATTGGTCATTGCCACCCAATCAATCCTCAGGATTGGAGGATGGCGAAGCACTCGCAGACGAGGCTGCTGCACTCATCGAAGACTCTGTACGCCTTCGGCTGGTAGCCGATGTCCCAGTTGGGGTAATGCTATCTGGCGGACTGGACTCCAGCCTTGTTGTAGGAGCGGCTGCCCGCGTTAGCGCCAACCCGGTTCAAACATTCACAATTTCGCTTCCCGGCTCGCACTTGGATGAAGCGCATCATGCGCAAAAAGTGGCATCGCATTTTGGCACTCGTCATCACGTGCTGCCTTTACAGGAAACCAGCCTGCAATTACTGGATGGGCTTGCCCCATTTATTGATGAACCCATCGCCGACTCCTCGATCCTACCAGCCTGGATGGTATTTGGCCTTGCGCGCCAACAGGTCACGGTAGCCCTCGGAGGGGATGGCGGTGATGAATTATTTGGCGGTTATTCCGATTACACCACCAGCTTAGCCGACGCCAGCCGCTGGGGCTGGGTTCCATCGACGATAATGGCGGGAGCTGCCAGCGCAGCGGCCATGCTGCCTGCCGGGGTTCGCGGCCGCAACCGCCTAGCATCATTACGGCACGGCCCATTGCAGCAGATGATATGGGGGCGTCCATATTTCGACATGACATTGCGGCAACGTATCCTGCACCGAGATGCTGTGAATGCACTCGGGGAAGAGCTGGGCCAGGCAGAACAGTTTTTATTGCAGCAGTTTCTGCAAGGCAGTGATCCCGTAGACTCCATGACGCGTACGCACTTCAATAGCATATTGCCGGATGATTTCCTGGTGAAGGTTGACAGGGCAAGCATGGCGCACAGTCTTGAGGTCAGGGCACCATTTCTCGACCATCGCTTGATCGAGTTTGCATTCGGCCGCGTTCCATCCAGCTGGAAAGTTCAGAATGGGGAATCAAGACGCCTGCAGCGTATACTGGCACGTCGCTGGCTACCCGGCGATCTGGATGTCAAGCGTAAACAAGGCTTCTCCATTCCGCTGAACGAATGGTTGCGCCAGGCCGGGGAAGCAGACCTGATGAGCCGCATGGAAAGCCTGCCAACGCTATTCAATCTTGATGAAGTACGTGCCCTGGTCAGGGGACACATGGCAGGCAGGGCCAATGGTGGCCGCCTGTTTGCATTAATCATGTTGGCGATTGCCTTGAAAAACGCTTGAAAATGAATACAAGACCATTACTTACCGTCTGCATCCCTGCATACAACAGGGCACAGCTTCTAGCACCATTGCTGAATTCCATCGTCCAGCAGGATTTCCAGGACTTTGAAATTCTTATCTGCGAGGATGGCTCGCCTGAGCGCGATGCGATCAGACAGGTCACGGAGAATTTCAGCGCTCGATATCCGGGCCGGATTCGTTACCGTGAGAATGCTAATAACCTCGGCTATGATGGCAACATTCGTGAATTGGTGGAATGCAGTCGCGGACAATTCTGCGTGTTTATGGGCAATGATGACCTATTATGTCCAGGAGCCCTCTCTTCTATTGCTGACATCGCACAACGGATTGATGACTGCGGAGTGATCGTACGCACTTACGCCACATTTGATACTGACCCATCGATACATAAGCAAGTATTTCGCTATTATGCTGAAGAGCATGTCTTCCCTGCGGGCCAGTCTGCCATTGCTGCCGGCTATCGACGTTCGGTCGTCATTCCTGGCATGGTCATCAAACGTGATGCCGCGGCAGGATTTTCCACCGATCGGTTTGATGGCACCCTACTGTATCAGCTCTATCTGGTCGGTATGATTCTGGCCCACCACAGCGTGGTGTTCACCCCAAACATCATCGCACTGCGACGGGATGGTACCCCGCCAGACTTCGGTAATAGCGCGGCCGAGCGCGGCAAGTTTGTTCCACAGAACCAGACCCCGGCATCCTCCCTGCATTTCATGCACGGGATGCTAGATATTGCCCGGTATATTGAAATCCAGACTGGCATGGCTGTATATAATGCAATCCGTGCTGATATTGGAGCCTATTCATACCCAATTCTTGCCATCCAGGCAAAACAACCACTAGGCGTGTTCCTGAAGTATGGCGTGTCGCTAGCACGCCTGGGATTCTGGCGCTCCCCGCTCTTTCATGCTTATTTCACGGGCTTATTGCTGGTAGGTCCCGAGCGACTGGATCGATTGATCATATGGATCAAAAATAAGCTGGGACACACTCCACGGCTTGGCGCAGCGAGGGGAAAATCCTCGTGAAGCTGCTCATTGCTGGTGACTGGCATTCCGATTTGCATGAGGAGGAATTGAGCCGGTCCTTCCGTCGCCTCGGCCATGACGTGATCGAATTCAAGTGGTTTCACTACTTTACAGATGCTTCCCAGCATGCAGGTTTGCTCTCGGGTCTGCTGCAGCGTATCCAGAACAAATTTGTTATTGGCAAGGTAATTGACCTGATCAATCAGGATCTCCTGACATTGGCACTCGCACAAAAGCCTGACGCTATCTTTATTTATCGGGGCACCCACATTACCGCCGCCACGCTGCGTAACATTCGCCAGCAATTACCTGGATGCGTGCTAGTTGGCTACAACAATGACGACCCATTTTCACCAACTCAGCCGCGCTACCTGTGGCGGCACTTCATGGCAGCTATCCCGGACTATGACTTGATGCTTGCCTACCGGCACGCCAACTTGCCGGAATTCATGCAGGCGGGTGCACGTCGGGTTGAGTTGTTGCGTTCCTGGTATGTACCGGATCGTAGCCATCCCGTAACACTGACCTCAGAAGAGCAAACCATGTTTAAAACAGATGTGGTATTCATAGGACACTACGAACCCGACCAACGTATGGATTACCTGGAAGCCATTGTCACGCATGGTCATCAATTAAGATTATTCGGCCCGACAAAATACTGGAAAAAGCCATTGGCTCATTCCACCGTGCTTCAGCACCTTGCGCCAACGAGCATGGTGTGGCGTGAAGATTATAATCGTGCTCTTTGTGGTGCAAGAATTGCGCTATGTTTTTTCTCGAAATTGAACCGGGATACCTACACACGCCGCTGTTTCGAGATCCCTGCCACGAGAACACTGATGCTGTCGGAATATTCAGAAGATTTGGCTTCACTGTACCTGGAGGGCGTAGAGGCCGATTACTTCCGCTCGCGGGAAGAAATGCTGGCCAAGATTGACTATTACATAAACAACCCTGACAAAGCATCCCAGGTGGCTGAAGCTGGCTACAGAAAAGTCATCAGCGCAGGCCATGACATTGATTCAAGGGCGGCTATGCTGATGAACTGGATTAAAGAAGAAACAGGAAAACACCATGCATCAATATTCTAGAGCCATGAAGCTCATGCTAGCCTTGCGTCTCCAGCCAATGGCTTGGGCACTGCGACGATTCCATACACCAGTACATCCAGATGCCCTGGTACTGGAAGTTGGATCGGGTGGTAACCCTTACCCCCGTGCAAACGTATTGCTGGATGCCTACGAGAATACGCGTGAGAGACATTGGGTTCCACTCACATCAGATCGGCCAACGGTATTGGGCTTTGTCGAAAATCTGCCCTTCAAGGACAAGGCGTTTGATTTCGTGATCGCGTCGCATGTACTGGAACACTCAACCGATCCCGAGCGCTTTCTCACTGAGTTGCAACGGGTTGCCAAGGCAGGATATATCGAAGTTCCGGATGCCTTGTTTGAACGCCTAAATCCTTACCGCGATCATCGACTGGAAATTACGGTCAGAGACAACACCCTGATCATCACCAAGAAAACAGCCTGGATCAATGACCCTGGATTGGTCGAGTTGTATGAACATCGTGTCAAGCGCTACATGACCACCCTGTTGATGCCCAAGCGTCCATTTGAATTCCACGTGCGGTATTACTGGCAGGACAGCATTGCCTACCGTGTGACCAATCCGGATGCAGATGCCAACTGGACACCTCCAAAACAGATACGTCCCGACACATTCCTATCATTGAAGTCCCGCTTCCGTGAATGGATCAGGCTGGGAATCCGCAACCTGCTGTCACAAAGAAAGAGAAATCAGATCATTGACGTCTTCCCACTACTGCTATGCCCAGCCTGCCGATGCGATCAACTTGAACATCAGGTACAGCATCTGGAATGCAAGAACTGCCAAACACGGTATCCGGTACGCAATGGCTTGGTCGCCATGAACGAACCCCAGACTAAATGAGCCTGTCACGACGCAAGCTGCATATTGGTATCGATGCCAGCAACATCCGCTCCGGCGGCGGGCTGACCCACCTTGTTCGCCTGCTGAATGCTGCAGACCAGGACGGGACTTCCCTGGCACGAGTCACCATCTGGACCAGTTCAAGGACGGCCCAGCAACTACCCAGGCATGCATGGATCACCCCGGTCACGCCTGCCTGGTGCAATGGTGGCCTCCTGCATCAAGCCATAGGGCAGCAGTATCATTTGCCTCGAGAGCTGAAAATTGCTGGATGCCACGTACTGTTTTCACCGGGAGGCACTCTGCCCTGGCAGTGCCCGGTACCTACGGTCACGATGTCCCAGAACATGCTGCCCTTTGAACCATTGCAGGCTGATTTATTTGGTCGCTGGAGTTTGATGCGCCTGAAGATGCAACTGTTGAGATACAGCCAGGGTGCATCATTTTCGCGTGCACAAGGCCTGATCTTCCTGACCAACTACGCACGCAATGCCATTGAGGGTCTACTGAAAACGGTCACACCCCGTACCGCACTGATACCGCATGGAATAGAAGAACGTTTCAAGCGTGCGCCGCGACCACAACGGCGGCTGGAGGACTGCAGTGAAGCACGGCCGTTCCGTGTTATCTATGTCTCGATATTAATGCCATACAAGCACCAGATTGAGGTTGCACAAGCCATTGCAGCATTGCAAAAACAGGGGATGCCGATTGAAGCAAACTTTATTGGTGCACCCTGGGGGCAATATGGAAAAACATTTCAACAACTGCTGCGGAAGCTTGATCCCGAAGCACGAATGCTGAAATATACCGGCCATGCTCCGTTCGAGAAACTCCACGAGCTGTACCATGAGGCAGACGCTTTTGTATTTGCATCCAGTTGCGAAAACCTGCCCAACATCCTGATTGAGGGAATGGCAGCCGGATTGCCCATTGCCTGCTCTAACCTAGGCCCCATGCCAGAAGTCCTCGGCGATGCGGGTACTTATTTTGATCCATCATCGGTAGCATCCATCACTCATGCACTGCAACAATTGGCTGAGGATCATGCAATGCGTGCAAAGTTGGCGCAAGCCGCGTGGCAAAAAGCACATGCCTATTCCTGGAAAACATGTGCAAACGACACTTTTGAATTTATCGAACATGTCGTGCGTCAGCACGAAGGAGGATTTTAATGTTTAAAAACAAAACGCTGCTGATTACCGGCGGTACAGGCTCATTTGGCAATGCAGTGCTGCGCCGCTTCCTTGATTCAGATCTGCAGGAAATTCGCATCCTGAGCCGTGACGAAAAGAAGCAGGATGATATGCGCAAGAAGTACAACAGCCCCAAGCTCAAGTTCTACATCGGCGATGTACGAGATTATCAATCTGTATTGAATGCGGTACGTGGGGTAGACTATATTTACCATGCAGCAGCGCTCAAACAGGTGCCATCATGCGAATTCCATCCCATGGAGGCAGTCAAGACCAATGTGCTGGGCACCGAGAATGTGTTGGAAGCAGCGATCAATTGTGGCGTCAAGCATGTTGTATGTCTCAGCACTGACAAGGCGGTATATCCCATCAATGCAATGGGAATCAGCAAGGCGATGATGGAAAAAGTCATCGTCGCAAAGTCTCGCTCGAGTACCAGTACCATCATCTGTGCTACCCGCTATGGAAATGTCATGGCCTCCCGCGGCTCGGTGATTCCACTATTTACCAAACAGATACGTGCTGGCCAGGCCATCACCATTACTGACCCGCTCATGACGCGCTTCATGATGACTCTGGATGATGCCGTTGATCTGGTGCTTTATGCATTCGAGCATGGTAATCCAGGCGATATTTTTGTACAAAAAGCACCAGCCGCAACCATAGAAACGCTTGCCAAGGCATTGACCGAACTGCTGCAACAACCATCGCACCCAATCAATATTATTGGTACCCGACATGGAGAAAAATTATTTGAGGTGTTACTGAGCCGGGAAGAAATGGTATCGGCACAGGATCTTGGAGGTTACTACCGTGTACCGCCAGACCTCCGTGACTTGAATTACGGCAAATTTGTGGAGCAAGGTGAAATCAAGATTTCCGAGGCTGTAGAGTACAGTTCACACAACACAACGCGCCTTGATGTGGAAGGCATGAAAAACCTCCTCACCAAGCTACGCTTTATGCAGGCCGCGATAAAGGGAGAAGATGTGGAGCCCGAAGAATGAGCGTAACGCCCTCCCCTATCTACCGCGTACTCGTCACGGGAAGCCAGGGATTTATTGGCAAGAACCTGCTGGCCAGGCTTGGAGAGTCTGCACAATACATTGTTTCGACCTTCGCCCGTGGCGACGATGTAGCCTGCCTGCCTGCGCTCATTGCAGAAGCTGATGCCGTCATTCACCTGGCAGGCGAGAACCGCCCACAGGATGAAGCGGCATTCTCTATCGTCAATGCAGGCCTCACCGCAACCTTGTGCAATGTCATCAAGAAACATAAAGTTTCTACTGGGCGCAATGTATTGCTGATTCTAGCCTCATCCACCCAGGCGGAAATCGATAATCCTTATGGTCGCAGCAAGTTGGCTGCAGAACACAGTATTAGATCCCTGGCTGAGGAAACTGGCAATCCGGCTATAATCTTCCGTTTACCGGGGGTATTCGGTAAATGGTGCAAACCGAACTACAACTCTGTCGTGGCTACCTTTTGCTACAACATAGCCAGGGGCCTGCCTATCCAGGTGAATGACCCTGCTCGCGCACTGCAACTTGCATATATCGACGATGTGGCACAGGCACTGATCTCAGCAATACATAAAGCGCCCATCGGAGTGACAAGCATGGAAATCACTCCAGAGTATACGGTGACGCTGGGAGAGCTGGCTGCCCACATTTCATCGTTTGATAAAGACCGCACTAGCTTGTATACCGATCATGTCGGCACAGGCTTCCTGCGTGCCTTGTATGCCACCTACATCAGTTATCTGCCCAGTGAGCGTTTCCATTACGACATTCCCCAGCATGGAGATGCACGAGGTGTGTTTGTCGAGATGCTCAAAACCCCTGATAGTGGCCAATTCAGCTACTTTACCGCTCACCCGGGTATTACTCGTGGAGGACACTACCATCACACCAAGACCGAAAAGTTTCTGGTCATCAAGGGTGAGGCATTATTTCGCTTTCGTCACTTGCTGACTGATGAACGAATAGAATTGCGCACTTGCGGGGAAAAGCCGCAAATAGTCGATACAATTCCTGGCTGGTCGCATGACATCACCAATACCGGCACGAGTGAAATGGTGGTTATGCTATGGGCCAATGAAAACTTTGATCGCGAACACCCCGATACCATTGCAAGCAAGGTTTGAAGATGAAAAAACTTAAAGTAATGTCCGTGGTCGGGACACGCCCGGAAATTATCCGCCTCTCCCGTGTACTGGCTGCCCTAGATCGTCATTGCGAGCATATTCTTGTGCATACAGGCCAGAATTACGACTATGAACTCAATCAGGTGTTTTTTGACGACTTGGGTATACGCAAGCCAGATTATTTCCTGAATAGCGCCGAAGGTAGCAAGGGTGCAGCTAATACCATAGGCAACCTGATCACGGCGATTGACAGTGTGCTCAGTGAAGTTAACCCCGAAGCCATGCTGGTATTGGGCGATACAAACAGCTGTCTCTCCGTCATTCCCGCCAAGCGCCACAAGGTACCCATTTTTCACATGGAGGCAGGCAACCGCTGCTTCGATCAGCGAGTGCCAGAAGAAACCAATCGGCGCATCGTTGACCATACTGCAGACATCAACCTGACCTATAGCACGATTGCGCGCGATTACCTGTTACGAGAAGGATTACCTCCAGATCAGGTTATCAAGACTGGAAGCCCCATGTATGAGGTATTGCATCATTACCTTACGCAAATTGAGGCTTCAGATGCCCTATCTCGGTTTGGCCTGAAGCCAGGGCAGTATTTCGTCGTCAGTGCCCACCGTGAAGAGAATATCGAGTCAGACCAGAACTTTGCGAAACTGGTCAACGTCATTAATGCGGTCGCCACAGACCATGATCTGCCGGTGATCGTATCGACTCATCCACGCACCCAGAAACGCGTCGACAACGTAGGTGCAACATTCCACCCCCAAGTACGATTGCTCAAGCCACTGGGCTTTCATGATTACGTCAAACTCCAGACACAAGCCCGGGCCGTGTTGTCTGATAGTGGCACCATCAATGAAGAATCATCTATCCTGAACTTCCCTGCACTGAACCTCCGTGAAGCGCACGAACGTCCAGAAGGCATGGAGGAAGCTGTTGTCATGATGACAGGTCTTGAGATGGATCGTGTAAGGCAGGGCCTCTCTATTCTCCAAGGTCAGTCACGCGGAGCAGAACGCACGTTGCGCCTAGTCTCAGACTACAGCATGCCAAACGTCAGTGATAAGGTCGTACGCATTATCCATAGCTATACTGATTACATTAACCGGGTTGTCTGGAAAAAGTACTAGGTTTTCCCCATGCGTTTGCTTATCGTTAGCCAATACTTCTGGCCGGAAAACTTCAGAATCAATGAACTGGTTGAAGATCTCCGCATCAGGGGGCACGAGGTCACGGTGCTGACAGGGTGGCCTAACTACCCATCTGGGAAAATAGACAGCCATTTCCAACATAATCCGGGTGCATATGCACAATATCGAGGAGTCCATATTGTCCGGGTTCCCTTACTAGCCAGGGGTTCAGGCACGCTATGCCTGTTGCTTAACTACCTATCCTTTGCAATATTTGCCAGCCTGCTGGGACCATGGAAATTACGCGGACAGGTATTTGATGCCATCCTGGCCTATCAACCCTCCCCCATCACTGTCGGGATACCAGCAATCCTCTTGCGAGCCATCAAGCAATGTCCAATGGCCTTCTGGGTACTGGATCTTTGGCCAGAAACCTTGCATGCCGTTGGGGTAGTGAAATCCCGGTATGTTTTCTCCTTGATACAAGGCCTGGTGCGTTGGATTTATAGCCACTGTGACTTGATCCTGGGCCAATCACGGCAATTTACTGCCAGCATTGCCCGACATGCTCCAAAAAAAGCTGATATTACCTATTTCCCAGCCTGGGCAGATGAGGTATTTGACACAGGCATACCTGCATATCCCGCACCTGAGATTACATTAGCCCCTGGTGTTTTCACGATCATGTTTGCAGGTAACGTTGGGGAGGCTCAAGACTTTCCTGCCATTCTCAATGCCGCCGAGGCTCTTAAAGTACGCAGCGATATTCGCTGGATCATCGTAGGGGATGGCCGCATGTCAGGTTGGGTTGCTGAGCAAATACAATCCCGCGGACTGGAGCAACGCATCAGCATGGTAGGAAGACATGATTTAGAGCGCATGCCCGCATTTTTTGCACATGCTGATGCATTGCTCGTGAGTCTGAAGCCAGACCCAGTGTTTTCCCTGACCATTCCCGGAAAAGTACAAGCCTACTTTGGATCTGGCATTCCACTTCTGGCCATGCTGGATGGAGAAGGAGCCAATATCATCAATGAAGCACAGGCAGGTTATGTATCACCCGCTGGTGATTGGGTGACGCTTGCGAAAAATATCGAGCAAATGGCAGTTCTAAGCAATGAGGATAGACGAAGGATGGGCTCCAGTGGGCAAGATTATGCTGCCAGAGAGTTCAATCGTTCAAAATTGATGAATAAACTTGAATCACTTTTATCCAACATGGTATTACACAAGACAACCCGTCATATTTCAGGTAGCTGAAAAGCCAGCCAGCCCCAAGGGGTTATCGGCTTTCAATCCTTGCCAAACAAATCCCTGGTATATACCTTGTGCTGAACACTACTGAGGGCATCAGTGTGGCGATTGGTCAAAATGACATCCGCCTCAGCCTTGAACTGCTCAAGGTCATTGACGATGCGTGAGTTAAAAAACCTGTCTTCTTTCAGCACTGGTTCATACACTATCACTTCAATACCCTTGGCTTTGATGCGCTTCATGATTCCCTGAATACTGGAGGATCGGAAGTTGTCTGAGCCAGCTTTCATAATGAGCCGATAGACACCGACGATCGCAGGCTTCATGCGAATAACCTCATCTGCAATAAAATCCTTGCGCGTGGTGTTTGATTCCACAATTGCCCGAATGAGATTTTGCGGTACATCATTGTAATTCGCCAATAATTGCTTGGTATCCTTGGGTAGGCAATAACCGCCATATCCAAAGCTGGGATTATTATATTGATGGCCAATCCGTGTATCCAGGCAGACTCCGTCAATAATTTGCCTGCTATCAAGCCCGTGGGCTGCGGCATAAGTATCCAGTTCGTTGAAATATGATACGCGCATTGCTAGATAGGTATTGGCAAACAATTTGATAGCCTCAGCCTCTTTTGGGTCGGTTAGCAGCACAGGAATTTCCTTGCTGATTGCCCCTTGTTGCATAAGTGCCGCAAACCGCTCTGCACGCTCTGACCTTTCCCCAACCACTATCCTTGACGGATGCAGGTTGTCATACAAGGCACGCCCCTCACGTAGAAACTCGGGAGAAAATATAAGATTACTTGTACCAAGCAATTCACTGGTCTTGAGTGTATACCCTACCGGTATCGTCGATTTGATAACTATTACAGCAGTCGGGTTAATTGAGATTACATCACGAATAACCGCCTCGATTGATTCAGTATTGAAATTGTTTGTGTCTGGATCGTAATCTGTTGGCGTTGCGATAATGACGAACTCTGCCCCTGTATAAGCATCACTCTTATCAAGAGTAGCCCTAAAATTTAGGGACTTATTCTTGAGGTAATACTGTAGTTCATCATCAATGAGGGGTGACTCCCCGCGATTAAGCATCTCAACTTTTGCTGGGACTATATCTAATGCAACGACCTCGTGATGTTGAGCGAGCAATACTCCATTTGATAATCCAACATACCCCGTTCCAGCAATAGCAATTTTCATTGTAAAAAATCCGTATATGCAAACTTTAGTCCATTACTTAAAGATGTTATCGCGCTCCATCCTGCATTACCCAGCCTTGTTACATCCATGAGCTTCCTTGGCGTGCCATCCGGCTTGGTAGTATCAAACTCAATGCTACCCTCATAACCCACTGTCTGCTTGACGAGCTCAGCCAGATCCTTGATGGTGACGTCTTCACCCACACCTACATTGATGAGGGGCGGTTCAAATCTACCAGTCTTGCTTTCATCACTGCCCAGTAAGGCTTGGTATTGGTCTGCTGGCAAGTTCATGAGGTAGACACAGGCATCGGCCATGTCGTCGCTGTAGAGGAATTCGCGTTTGGGGGTGCCAGTGCCCCAAACGGTAACAGTTGGTTGGTTGTGTTGCTTGGCTTCGTGGAACTTGCGCAGCAGGGCCGGGATGACGTGGCTGTTTTCGGGATGGTAGTTGTCACCAGGGCCATAGAGATTGGTCGGCATAGCCGCCAGGTATTGTGTGCCGTATTGACGGTTGTAGCTCCAGCACATTTCGATGCCAGCAATCTTGGCAAGCGCATAAGGACGATTGGTCGGTTCCAATGGGCCTGTGAGCAGGTGTTGCTCCTGCATCGGCTGTGGCGCTAGTTTGGGGTAGATGCAGCTGGAGCCGAGAAACAGGAGCCGGGTGACTCCGTGCTTCCAGGCACTATGGATGACGCTGTTCTGGATGGCGAGGTTGTCACGGATGAATTCTGCTGGGTAGGTGTTGTTGGCGACAATACCCCCCACTTTGGCCGCGGCCAGGAAGACGTATTCCGGCTTGTATTCCGCAAAGAATTGGTCGGTGGCTTTGTCGTCAGTGAGGTCCAGCTCGGCATGGGTGCGCTTGAGGATGTTGGTGTATCCCTTAGCTTCGAGGTTTCTGACAATGGCAGAGCCAACGAGTCCTCGATGCCCTGCCACATAGATGCGTGCGTGTTTGTCCATGCAGATTACTCGTTGTAGTCGTAGGCAGCAAAGCCGTGCTTTTTGACGAGTTCGTCACGCTGGGCACTCTTGAGGTCTTCACGCACCATTTCAGAGACAAGTTCCTGGAAGGTGGTCTTGGGGGTCCAGCCGAGTTTTTGTTTGGCTTTGGTCGGGTCACCCAGTAGGGTTTCGACTTCGGTAGGTCGGAAGTAGCGTGGGTCTACCTGGACGATGGCTTTGCCGTTGCTGTCATAGCCTTTTTCTTCGACGCCTTGGCCTTTCCAGGTGATGGCGATGTCGAGTTCCTTGGCAGCAGCATTGACGAAGTCACGAACGCTGTATTGCACGCCTGTGGCAATAACGAAGTCTTCTGGATGGTCTTGTTGCAGCATGAGCCATTGCATTTCGACGTAGTCTTTGGCGTGGCCCCAATCGCGTAGGGCATCAAGGTTGCCAAGGTAGAGACTGTCTTGCAGGCCGAGCTTGATACGAGCCAATGCACGGGTGATCTTGCGGGTAACGAAGGTTTCGCCACGCAACGGGCTTTCGTGGTTGAAGAGGACGCCGTTGCACGCGTAGATGCCATAGGCTTCGCGGTAGTTGACGGTTATCCAGTAGCCATAAAGCTTAGCCACAGCATAGGGGCTACGTGGGTAGAAAGGGGTCGTTTCTTTCTGCGGGACTTCTTGTACCAAGCCATAGAGCTCGGAAGTGGAGGCTTGGTAGAAGCGGGTCTTTTTTTCCAGGCCAAGGATACGGATGGCTTCGAGGATGCGCAAGGTACCGATGCCGTCGGCATTCGCAGTGTATTCGGGGGTCTCGAAGCTAACGGCTACGTGGCTCATGGCGGCGAGATTGTAGATTTCGTCTGGCTGGACTTGTTGGATGATGCGGATAAGGTTGGTGGAGTCGGTCAGGTCGCCGTAGTGCAGGATGAAGTTTTTGTTGTCGACATGCGGATCTTGGTACAGATGATCAATACGATCAGTATTGAACAAGGATGCACGGCGCTTGATGCCGTGAACTTCATAGTCTTTTTTCAAGAGAAACTCTGAGAGATAGGCTCCATCCTGACCGGTCACTCCGGTAATCAATGCGACTTTCTTTGTCATACCTTTATCCTGTTTAATTGTCATCTCCCTACTTCTCCACGTCGCTCGCTACCTCACTGCGCAACTCTTCAATTTCACTGGCCAGTTGCTGGTATTCCTTGATTTTTTCTTTGAGGAAATTGATGGTCACAGCGGCTTTATGCTCAATACCTGTTGGGGTCAGCACGTACATATAGGCCAGCTTGTTCTGACTGTTACGGAAGTTGGATACCTTGAGCAGGCCGACTTCAACCAATGCCTTCAGGCAATAATTGGTTTTCCCCAGACTAATGCTCAAGGCTTTAGCCAGCTCTCGCTGGCTGATGTCAGGCTTTTCCTGAACTAGCTTGAGTATCTTGTAACGATATTCGTCGGTGAGCATTGGAAATGAAATATTGAATACTTCGTTCAATTGATGAACGCAGTGTACCTAAACTCACATTAGCTCACAAGCCTGAAAAATTCACAGGCAAAATGGTATGCTAGAAACAAGCTATGACAAGGAGTTTTGACTTATGCCAACCGTATTGATCACTGGTGCCAATCGCGGCCTGGGCCTTGAGTTCACCAAACAATATGCCGAAGCTGGCTGGCAGGTATTGGCGTGTTGTCGCCAGCCGGAATCTTCGGAAGCACTATTGCAACTTGCTATGCAGTTCAAAGAGCTGGTTAGCGTACATCAACTGGATGTGGGTGACTTCCAGCAGATAGATAATCTGGCGGCATCCCTGGCAGACAAGCCAATTGATGTTTTGCTTAATAATGCAGGTATCTATCCTGATAGCCCGAACCAGGTATTTAGCGAAGCTGATTATGCCGCATGGATGGAGGCGTTCCGTATTAATGGCGTAGCACCGTTCAAGGTAGCACAGGCTTTTACGCCACACCTGCAACAAGGCACGCTCAAGAAACTGGTCAACATGACCAGCAAAATGGGTAGCATTGCCGACAACACCAGCGGTGGTAGCTACATCTACCGGTCTAGTAAAACAGCACTGAACATGATCAGCAAGAGCCTGTCTATCGAATTAGCAAAAGATGGCATTACTACCCTTCTATTGCATCCTGGCTGGGTATTAACGGATATGGGTGGGCCGAATGCGCTGATCAACACCGAGCAAAGTATCAGCGGCTTACGCAAAGTAATTGATCAGGCCACGATTGCCGATGCAGGCAAGTTTTATGCATATGATGGACAAGAAATCCCCTGGTAGTAACAACCCACATGACATGCCGCGCCCGCTTATCTACAAAGGGCGTGGCGCGATAAGCAACCATAGCGGCCGCTTCGAGAAGTTGCAGCATACGGATGCCGATGACGGCTGGGACAATCCAGAACAAGACTTGGCACCGATAGCCACCGAGGTGCTGATCGACAACACACGTAGCATCATCAACTGGAATAACTCGCCTGATGTTCCCTTTGATCGCTCGATCAATCCCTATAGAGGCTGCGAGCATGGATGCATCTATTGCTTTGCCCGCCCCAGCCACACCTATCTTGGCTTATCAGCTGGGCTGGATTTTGAGAGCAGGATTTTAATCAAGCCTGATGCAGCCAAGCTACTGCGCAAGGAGTTAAGCAACAAGCATTATCACTGCATGCCCATCGCCATGGGGACGAATACAGACCCATACCAACCACTGGAAAAACAGCAGCAAATCACACGGCAAGTGCTGCAAGTGTTGGCAGAGTTTCAGCACCCGGTGAGCATAGTCACCAAATCAGCCATGGTAGAACGTGATATTGATATTCTCGCTGAGATGGCCAGTGCAGGATTGGCGCAGGTTTTTATCTCTGTTACCACCTTGAGCAACAAACTCAGCCGCTCCCTTGAACCCAGAGCAGCTGCACCGCAACGCCGGCTGGAAACCATCAGGCGGTTACATGAGGCAGGTATTCCCACCGGGGTGATGACAGCGCCCATTATTCCTGTGCTGACTGACCTCGAGCTTGAGAAAATATTAACAGCAGCCCATGAAGCCGGTGCAACCAATGCGGGTTATGTGTTGTTACGGCTACCCTTGGAGGTTGCGCCTTTATTCGAGGAGTGGCTGATGCACCATTATCCACTCAAGGCCAATCATGTCATGAGCATCATCCGCCAAAGCCGTGATGGTAAAAACAATCAGGCTGACTTTCACGAACGCATGCGTGGTACCGGATTGTTCGCACATATGATCAGGCAACGGTTTAGCCTGATGACCAAGAAACTTGGGCTTAACAAGCGTAGCCTGGAGATGAACACTGCGCTCTTCAAACCACCCGAAAGGCCAGAGCAACTGGGGCTGTTTTAATCAGGTAGAGCTTTAACTACGTCTCTGATTTAATAGAGTGAAAGCAGCTAAAAAAACTACCAATCAATACCGGTGAATTTCTTGATATCACGGCGCTGGCGCTTGGTCGGGCGGCCCATCCCACGCTCACGCTGGCCATGCTCATGTTCACGTGTCACGGCCAGATTTTCCCGCTTGCTGATACTCTCGGGTGTTTCCTCATACAATAGCGCCGCTTCTGGCGCACCACGGCGTTGAGTGCTCAAGCCGCGCACCACCACTTCTACTTCCAGCTCTTTACGGCGGATATGAATTACCTGCCCAAGGCGAACTTCCTTGGCTGGCTTAGCACGGTCGCCATCCACATGTACTTTGCCACTATCCACAGCATCAGTTGCCAAGCTGCGCGTCTTGAAGAAGCGTGCCGCCCATAACCATTTGTCCAAGCGACACTTATTATCCTGCTCAGTCATGTGCAAGCCCTTGAGGCTGCTGGTTACGCTGGTAAATATCCCGATACACCTGCAAGCCTTGCTGTGCATGGCCCAGCACCGTGCCATCAGGGTAAGCGCCATCAGCATCTGCCACGCCCGCTGGCAGGTCGGTGAGTAACGCAATACCATCCAGCACATGCTCCATGGCGTAGATATGGAACATGCCATTCGTCACGGCATTGATAATATCCTGGTGCAATAGCACATGCCGCAGGTTGCTTGCAGGTAATAACACACCCTGCTCTCCATTCAGGCCCAGTTTTTCGCACAAGCGAAAATGGCCTTCAATCTTTTCATTGATGCCACCAATCGGCAGCACATCCCCATGCTGGTTCAAGGCGCCAGTCACCGCAATGCCTTGTGACAATGGCAAACCCGACAGGCTGGAAAGCAATGCATATAACTCTGCGCAAGAAGCAGAATCGCCTTCTACCCCGTGATACTCCTGCTCAAACACCAACGAGGCATTGAGAGAGAGCGGCGCTTGCGGGGTAAACATGGCTGCCAGCCAGTGTTGCAAAATAAACATGCCCTTGTCGTGCTGCGGCCCGGTGAGCTTAACCTCGCGATCTATATTAATCACGCCCTGCCGTCCAGGGTGGCAACGGGCGGAAATCTGTACCGGTGAACCAAACTCTGCATCACCCATATCAATATGCGTCAGACCATTAATACGGCCGACTGCCTGCCCCGTCACGGCAATCTTGATCTCGCCATCGAGAATAGAGTCACGAATTTGTTCCTCGGCATAGCTATGCCGATGTCGCATTGCCGCAAGGGCCAGCTCAACCTCTGCCACGTCAACGAGCTGATCATCGGCAACCAAAGCAGCCGCTTCCTGCACCAAGGGCAACCACGCCCCCAATGCAAGATTGACACGCGCTTGGTCCTCTTCCCACTCATGCAAGACTTGCAACAAGCGTGATACGGCAGCAGCTGTAAAGTGCGGCAACCCAGATTCAGCACAATAGCGCGCAAGATAGATAGCAAGCTGGCGATATAGCGCTGGCGTGGCCCTGGCATTGTCGGCAAACTCAACCTTGGTACGAAAATGCTCTAAAAAGGCTGGATGTTCTTCGTGCAAATGATAGTAATCGTCGCGGCTGGCAATCAGAATCAACTTAAAGTCTAATGGCAAAGCATCGGGGGTTAAGGTACTCAACGCTGCATTGCCTGAGGCACTGCCACTATCCTCGATCTGCAACTTGCGATTACGCAACACACGCCCCAGCTTTTCCAACAATGGATTCGCTCCAGATTGCTGATCGGCGAGAATATCTTCCAGATGCAAGATCAGCGCACCACCATTGGCCCGCAGCAGATTACCTGCTTTGAGTCGCATGAAATCAGGAAGGTGATCAGCCGAAGCTTCTATACCACCAAATAAGGACGCATGGCTGGGGTCATCGTCATACACAATGGGTGCCCCGCCAAGAGCATCATGGCTCAATAGCAGATTGACACGACAACGTCCGAGAAAAGCCTCAAGCATGTCGTCTGTTTCATTACTCGTGGCAAACAGGTCTGCATTATCAACCACCTCTTGCACCAGTCGCGCTGACCAGCGCTCAAACACAGCATGATCAATCAGGTTTGGCAATATCTGCTCGCGAATGGTTGCCAGTTCCTGCTCCAGAAAAGACTTCAGCTTGGCTGCGGGAACGCTGTCGCCATGCAAAGTCTCTGGCTGCCTCTCGGGGGATCGCTTGATCTGCAACAATGCCGGAATAGTGCGCAATTGCCTACGCACAAATTGCTCCAACAACTGGCGCAACTCAGCGCCTTTACCTGCTTGCAAGCGCAACAACAGCGGCTTTTCTGGCAGCAGGAAATTCTGCAGATAGACAAGATCAGGCGGCACAGGCTGCTGCTTCAGCATTTGCCCGACCACGCTCTTGAGCAATGAGGTACGCCCGGAAGCAGGCTCGCCAATAACCAACATGTGATAGCCAGGTTGTTGCATGCGCAGGCCGAAGCTAGCGGCGGACAATGCACGCTCCTGCCCAATCCAGGCCAGGTGATCGCTATCGATCTCGGTTAATAATTCAGCCGTGCTTGCAAAGCCCAGGCTGGTTGGATCAATGGATATATTGAGTTGTGGCGCTGTAAGCTTGCTTAACATTCAGATGGGAAAGTATGAGATTGAGGTTGTAAAGTAATTATTGCCAGCGTTCGCGTGCAGCGTAGTCACTCGCACGTTCATCCAGCCACTTGGCTCCTTCTGGCGTGACTTCCTTCTTCCAGAATGGCGCTTCGGTTTTAAGGTAATCCATGATGAATTCGCAGGCAGCAAAAGCGTCGCCTCTATGGGCACTTGCGACTATCACCAGCACGATTTGTGCCTGTGGTGGCAAGGTACCAATGCGATGGATGACGAGAGCATCAAATATATGCCAGCGTTGCCTGGCTTGCACAACAATTGCATCCAGGGACTTTTCGGTCATCCCGGGATAATGCTCCAGCGTCAGGCTCGCCACGGATTGACCGTCATTCAGGTCGCGTACTTGTCCAGTGAAGGAAACTACAGCCCCTGCCTGGGGGTATTGCAAGCGTAGCCGGGTGATTTCTGTCCCAACGTCAAAATCTTCTTGCTGTACGCGCACCATCATCTAGCCCCCTGTCACAGGTGGAAAAAATGCCACCTCATCACCAGGCTGTACGAGCATCGTTTCCGGCACCAACACTTGGTTAACAGCTGCACGCAAACTGGCATTGCCAGCAAATTGCTGCTGCCAAACACTGCCACGCATGGCCAATTTTTGCTTCAGTTCAGCAACTGTACCTGGCTCCTGCCAGTCCAGGCTTTCGCCATCACTGCCCAACGCCTCACGTAGCCTGGCAAAGTACAGCAACTGGATCATGCGCCGGTCACATCCTGATCGGTCACCGGACCGCGCTTGCCGTTGATGGCATCCATCATCAGCATCAATAATTTTTGCTTGTGCTCTTCGTTGTCCATCAAGCTGGAACTGAAGGTAATGCCAAATTTGCTGGCATATTGCTGGATCAGCATGATCAAGCCTTGTTCATCACTCATGTTACTACTCCTCTAGATCGTTATCCGGTAACGCCAGGCCCTGCGCCTCGCCTTCGAGCTCTACGCGCTCAATCTGCGCAAAGCGGCGCGAGATTTTCTGGCTTGTGGTGTGCACATCCTGCACATCCTCATGGGCTTGGCGAATGTGGTCAGCAAGCTTCTTCATGCGCACATCGAAGCGCGAAAACTCCTTGGAAAGTTTGCCCAGCTCATCCTTGATGATATGCACCTGCTTGCGGGTTTCCACATCCTTGAGCACTGCACGTGCTGTATTCAGTACTGCCATCAGCGTTGTAGGCGACACCACCCATACCCGACGACTCATCGCATAATCAACTAGGTCAGGATGATAAGCATGAATCTCGGCAAACACGGCTTCCGCAGGGATGAACATCACCGCTCCGTCTGACGTCACATTCGGGATGATGTACTTGCTGGCAATATCATCCACATGCTTTTTGACATCAGCCTTGAACTGACGTTGCGCCGTCACACGCTCGGCATCAGTGATGTCACGATCCAGCATGCGATGATAATTTTCCAGCGGGAACTTGGAATCAACCGCCACCGTGCCTGTAGGCTCAGGCAGGAACAACGCGCAATCTACCCGCGTACCGTTGCCCAGCATATGCTGCATGGCATAGGAAGTGACAGGTAATACATTACGTACCAAGGCTTCTAGTTGCACTTCGCCAAAAGCGCCGCGTGAACGCTTGTCACCCAGTAGCTCTTGCAGGCTCACTACATTGGTCGTCAAGCCATCAATTTTTTTCTGTGCCTCGTCGATAGTAGCAAGGCGTTCCATGACGCGCACGAAGGTATCGTTGGTTTTCTTGAAACCTTCATCCAGGCGCTCTGACACCTTGCCGCCAATTTGCTCCAGGCGACCATCTACCGTCTTGGTCAACGCCTCAATACTATTGGTAAGTTGGGTAGTCGCCTTGAGCATCGTATCCTGAATCAACGCCTGCTCTGCCTTGCCCTGCTCTGCCAGTGTCACATGCAGACGTTCCAGCATCGTCTCACGCGTGTGAGCCAGGCTTTCCGTCTGGCTCAACTCCAGCACCTTCATGGCATCACGTGTTTGTTGCAGCTCTTGCGCTACTGCAGCACGCAAGCGCTCGGCTTGTTCATTTGAGGATTGATTCAGGCGATCGCCCAATTTGTTGAGGCCATCATTGAGGTCGCGCAGCATCTCGCGGTGCTTTGCCTCGAGTTGCTGCAGCAATTGCTGACTGGCATTAGCGCTATTCAACTGACGATAGGCAAGCCAGAGCAGAATAATCAGTGAGACTAGCGCGGCGATGAGAAGCAATGTATCTATCATAGGGATGGAATTATAGCGCATCCCTCGCCAGCCAGCCGCCATGCATCCGGCAGTTAGCCAAAAACCCACTGAGAAAAATGGTCGCCCCGGGCTAGGTCAGGGAAAGCAAGGAGAATCCCGGAGCAACCAGCAAACTGGCTAGACCACCAAACGCAGTGACCAGGCCGCTATCTCGGCAATTTCCGCCACAACCAGGTTGAACGCTGTAAACAGCAGCACTTTCATGCTATTGAAGCTTAATGCCTTTTGTGCAAATGTTGTCGCTGGCTTGATATCAAACGCAATACAAATGCGCTCTTCGTCAGAGTGAAACGGAATGGTGCGATGAAATAACGAGGAGGGAAACAGCACGATATCCCCCACGACTGGCTTGATTGTCTTGGCCGGAAAATCATCATGCAACTTGGGGTAGTCATCGCCATGGGTGCTGAATTCAATGCAACCATCATGCTGTCCCTGCACTTGCTGCGGCAGCGCCAGATATACACATCCACTCAGCCAGCCGATCTCATGAATATGCGAAGTAAGATGCCCACCCTGACGCATACGCACATACCAGGAGCTTGCAAACTCTACCTGTTCAGGAAAGTGTCGCATGAGATCGCAATTCTGCCCCTTAAACTGCTCCGCATAGGCAAGCACTTCCGCACGAATCAAATCTGCCAATTCGCAGAATGCATCTTCCTTGCGCTTGAACAGATTACCCGCGGACTGCATCCCATGATGCAACCGTCCTTGCTTGCGCTCGGCAATCTCGGTCAGGTTGATGTCTCTCAGCAATTGCTCCAGTAGCGGGCTATCCGGTTCGGCTAATGCCTTGATACTCCGATGGAATACATAATCCATGGGCTGCTTGCAAAAGCGATAGCTATCATCGATATGAAAATTGGTCGCGTAATGCGTGGACAAGGTCGCCAGGAATGGTGATACATGCTCTTTTACCTCAAGCATCGGTATCAAGCGGCGGCGAAAAATCTCGTACTGTTCGGATTTGTACAGGCAATAGAGAATGCGCTCCTGCCAATCCTCCTGACGTGCATCCTCAAAATACGGAATAGCCTCAATGAACTTCCCGGCATCATAGAGAAATTGCGCCATATTGAACGAGGCAGCTTGGTGGCCTGGCTGCATGCGTAACGCCTGCAGATAGCAAGCCACTGCATTTTCCATATTTCCCTGATCCCGGAACACCTCACCGAGATTATTGTGAGCATCAGGATAATTTGGCTGCATAACAATCGCCTGGCGATAATGCGACACAGCTTGCTCCAAGGCACCGCGGTCACGCAATGCAGTCGCAAGATTGAAATGCCCCAAGGCATGGTCAGAAATTGCCAGTGATTGACGATAACATGCAATCGCATCATCAAGATGCCCCTGCTGTTGCAAGGCAGTACCCATGGCACCATAAGCTTCAAAAAACCCTGGCTCGATAACCACAGCTTGCCGGTAATGTTTGATGGCATCTTCCAGCAACTGCTTTTTTTGTAGTAGTGCCGCCAGGTTGAAATGCGCAACAGCCAAGCCGGGGCTGATCGCAATCGCTCGCTGATAAGCGGTCATCGCCTCATCATCTCGCCCAAGCTGCGACAACACCGACCCCAGGTTAAAATGCATTTCAGAAATAGCTGGGTTAATGGCTAGCGCCCTGCGATAGCTTTGTACCGCTTCTTCAAACTTACCTTGTCCTTCCAACGCGACACCCAATACGTTGTAGACTACCAACGCGGAGGGATATTGCTTGATCAAGGCACGGGCTTTTGCTTCCGCCGATTGAAGTTGGCCCGTATTGTATAGGTTGAAAAGCGCGTGCACTTCTCCCTGCCCAGGCTGCCTCGCCGTCTGCACACCTTGCTTCATTGCACATCTCCATAGTCCATTATATGCATTGCAGCTCTGATGGCTGCTCATGCAAAACCGTCCCGCTGAGCGGGGCCGGGCTATATACAATTTTGTATATACATGTGCATTCTGCATGAAGGCATACCCCCATGGCAATAGTTGTTGTTACAATTTTGAAACAATTTTAGCACGGCTTGTCATCTCGACGCCTGAAAAGAAAAAACCCCGGCAAGCCGGGGTTTTCTGGGAAACATACTAAGGAAGTTTAATCCTTAGCCGCACGCTTGCGCTCATGCTCCAGCAGGTGACGCTTACGGATACGGATGTTCTTAGGTGTGATTTCCACCAATTCATCATCATCAATAAACTCAACAGCAGATTCCAGAGTCAACTGCACTGGCGGGATCAAACGTACAGCTTCGTCAGTACCGGACGCACGCACGTTAGTGAGTTGCTTACCCTTGATCGGGTTAACGATCAAATCATTGTCACGGCTATGGATACCAATGATCATGCCTTCATACAGCTTGTCGCCAGGTACGGAGAACATGCGACCGCGATCCTGCAACTTCCACAGCGCATAAGCGACTGCATCACCCTGCTCAGAAGAAATCAGTACACCGTTACGGCGACCAGGCATATCAGCCTTGACAGGCGCGTACTCATCAAAAATATGCGCCATCAGGCCTGTACCGCGGGTCATAGTAAGGAATTCGCTCTGGAAACCGATCAGGCCACGCGCTGGAATCTTGTATTCCAGGCGGGTACGACCATTACCGTCGGATTCCATATTCTGCAATTCGCCACGACGGCGGCCTAGCTCTTCCATCACAGCGCCCTGGCAGTCATCTTCCAGGTCAACCGTCAGGATTTCATAAGGCTCACACTTCTGGCCATCAATATCACGGTACACTACGCGAGGCTTACCTACAGCAATTTCATAGCCTTCACGACGCATGTTTTCCAGCAAGATGGTCAAGTGCAACTCACCACGGCCAGACACACGGAATATGTCAGCATCGGCTGTATCTTCCACCTTGAGCGCTACGTTGGTCAGCAGTTCCTTGGTCAAGCGATCACGGATCTGACGGCTAGTCACGAACTTGCCCTCGGTACCGGCCAGTGGTGAAGTGTTCACCATGAAGTCCATGGTCAGGGTAGGCTCATCCACGGCAAGGATAGGCAGGCCGACAGGATTGTCACGGTCAGCCACGGTCACACCAATACCTATTTCCTCGATACCGGAAATAATAACGATATCACCAGCCTCAGCTTCTTCTACCTGCACACGCTCCAAACCACGGAAACCCAGTACCTGGTTAATACGGCCTTGGGCAACTTGCTCGTCACCCTTCATCACGGAAACTACCTGACCAGGCTTAATACGGCCATTACGGATGCGGCCCACGCCCAAACGACCAGTGTAAGTAGAGTAATCTAGTGCAGAAATCTGTAGTTGCAATCCGGCATTGCTATCACCTGCAGGCGGCTGCACGTGGCTAAGGATGGTCTCAAACAAGGGACGCATATTGTCCGACTCTTGCTTCAGATCCATCTTTGCAAAGCCGTTCAGGCCGGAAGCGTAGACAACTGGGAAATCGAGCTGCTCATCTGTTGCGCCCAAGTTGGCGAACAGGTCGAAAGTCTGGTTGATCACCCAGTCAGGGCGCGCACCGGGACGATCCACCTTATTAATCACAACAATAGGACGCAAGCCAAGTGCAAGCGCCTTCTTGGTGACGAAGCGAGTCTGAGGCATCGGTCCTTCTACGGAATCAACCAACAGCACAACGCCATCCACCATGCCCAATACGCGCTCAACTTCACCACCAAAGTCAGCGTGGCCTGGTGTATCAACAATATTAATGTGCGTGCCTTCGTAATTGACGGCGGTATTCTTGGCTAGGATGGTAATACCGCGTTCCTTTTCAATATCTCCCGAATCCATGACACGTTCTGAAACCTGCTGGTGGGCGGCAAATGTGCCAGCCTGTTGCAGGAGCTTGTCCACCATGGTGGTCTTGCCATGATCAACGTGAGCGATGATGGCGATATTACGAAGGGCGCGCGACATGTGTAATTACTCTATTGGCGAAAAAGTGCGCGATTTTAACACAGAGTTGATTAAATCCGCGTGAAAACCTTTGACAAATTAAGGACAAGCTATATACTGCCGGTCTGATTCAATTCAGACGAATTGATGATTCATCGCCCTAGCCTCTCGAAGCCTGTGCAATTTTACGGCTCTCTTGTATTTGTTACCGGTTAGTGGCTATGCCCGTGCGCCGGTAAGAATGCTAAAAAAATTTTAGTCATTGCGCCTAATACTGATACTGCCCACCAGGCAGGGTCACTATGGCTGCTTGCGCCCTTTTGGGCCTTGAACTCAAGGCCTTGTCAGTTTTCCTTGAAAGGGAATTTTGTGTCTTTTGAAAGCTTGAACCTACACCCATCCATCCTGCGTGCATTAACCGAGGCTGGCTACAACTCTCCTACCCCTATCCAAGCCCAGGCAATTCCTGAAGTGCTGGAAGGTCACGACCTGATGGCCTCTGCCCAGACCGGCACTGGCAAAACCGCAGCATTTACCCTGCCAGCACTCAACCTGCTGGCAACACCACACCCAGCCAAGAGCCGTGGCCCACGCATCCTGGTATTGACGCCAACACGTGAACTGGCCGCTCAGGTCAATGAAGCCGCACGTAAGTATGGTAAGTTCCTGCGCGCTCGTACTGTCAGCATCGTCGGCGGCATGCCATACCCGCTGCAAAACAAGCTGCTGTCACAACCGATTGATATCCTGGTCGCTACTCCTGGCCGTCTGCTGGATCACATGGAGCGTGGCCGCATTGACATGTCCCGCCTGCAGATGCTGATCCTTGACGAAGCTGACCGCATGCTGGATATGGGCTTCATGCCCGATATCGAGCGTATTTCCTCTGCATTGCCTGGTGAGCGCCAGACATTGATGTTCTCTGCCACTTTCGAAGGCCAGATTGCTAACATCGCCAAGACTTTGCTCAAGAATCCTAAGGTAATCCAGATTGCTGCAGTCAAGGAAAAGCATGCCAACATCGAGCAGAAGCTGCTGTTCGTTGATGACATGGCACATAAAAACAAATTGCTGGAGCATTTGTTGATTGCACCTGAAGTTAATCAAGCCATCGTGTTCACTTCAACCAAGCGTCACGCAGACTTGCTGGCAGAAGATTTGTACGCCGCAGGCCACAAGTCAGCCGCCTTGCATGGCGACATGACCCAAGGCGCGCGTAACCGTACCCTGACCAAGCTGCGTCATGGCGATGTGCGTGTATTGGTAGCCACGGATGTGGCGGCACGTGGTATCGACGTACATGGCATCACGCATGTGATTAATTATGATCTGCCAAAATTTGCAGAAGATTATGTTCACCGTATCGGTCGTACTGGCCGCGCCGGCAACACAGGCACGGCTTTGTCTTTCGCCTCCCACATGGATAGGCACCAGTTGCGCAAGATCGAGCAATACACCGGCCAGCGTCTGGAAATTTCCGTAGTTGAAGGCCTGGAGCCTAAGCGCCCAGCGCCTCGTATGGAGCGCAACGACAAGCCACGCAGTGGTCGCCCTGGTCAACGCCCAGGTGGTAATGGCGGCGGCTATAAGTCTCGTGGACAAGGCTTTGGCAACCGCGACGGTCAACGTGACGGCAATCGCTCAGAAGGCCGTACCTTTGGTGACCGTGCTGCCAGTGGCCGCACCGATGCCAACCGTGCGCCAGCCAAGCGTCATGATGGTGATCGTCCAGCACGCCGCCCACGTAGCTTTGCCTAATCGTATCGTTAATTTGTGACCACTCAACCTGAAGACAACGTGAATACAGACACTATCAGCTTTGCATCACTCAACCTCGCGCCTGAATTATTGAAGGCGCTGGATGAGTCAGGCTACACCACCCCAACGCCAATCCAGGCCCAGGCAATTCCTGTGGTGCTTGAGGGTGGTGACCTGATGGCAGGAGCACAAACCGGCACCGGAAAAACCGCTGCCTTTACCCTGCCCTTGCTACAAAAACTGCTTCCGCTCGCCAGCACCAGTGCCTCTCCCGCGAGACACCCGGTTCGCGCACTGATACTTGCGCCAACCCGCGAACTGGCGATCCAGGTGGAAGAAAGTGTCAAGGCTTATGCCAAACATACGCCATTGCGTTCACTCGTTGTTTTCGGTGGAGTTGACATCAAGACCCAGACCCCATCCCTTATGAAAGGGGTGGAGATTCTGGTGGCAACGCCAGGCCGCCTACTTGACCACGTTGAGCAACGCACCGTGCAACTTAGCCAAGTGCAGATGCTGGTACTGGATGAAGCTGACCGCATGCTGGATATGGGCTTTATGCCCGACCTAAAGCGCATTCTTGCCTTGCTACCGAAGAAGCGCCAGAACCTCATGTTCTCTGCCACTTTTTCACCAGAAATCAAGAAGCTCTCCGAAGACTTCCTGAGCAAGCCCACATTGATCGAAGTTGCACGCAGCAATGCGACTTCTGAAAACGTTACACAAAAAATCCTGTTGGTGGAGACCGAGCACAAACAGCATGTATTAGCTGAATTGCTACGCAAGGAAGCTACCCAGGTTATCGTCTTCACCAAGACCAAACTATCGGCCAGTCGTTTGGCACGCCACTTGGAGCGTGAAGGCATTGCAGCCGGTGCGATCCATGGCGACAAGAGCCAACTTGAGCGCATCCAGGCGCTGGATGCCTTCAAGCAAAACAAGATCACGGCATTAGTTGCTACTGATGTTGCCGCGCGCGGCCTGGATATTGATCAGTTACCCATGGTGATCAATTACGAATTGCCTAGCGCTGCCGAAGATTATGTCCACCGCATTGGTCGTACCGGTCGCGCAGGCGCATCCGGGATTGCCATCTCTCTGGTGGCAAGCGAAGAAGAAAAATTCCTCAAGGAAATCGAAAAGCTCATCAAGCGTGAACTCCCCAAGGAACAAGCCGGTGTTCCCCAGTCTTTACGTCATAGCCACGATGGCCAGCGCGATCGACATGACAGTCAACGCACAAGAGCACCTAGCGCCCCTACTCACTCTAGCCCACGTCCGCGCATGGCACCGCGAAACAAGGAAGATGAGTGGTTCTTCAAACCTTATGAGCCATCCACCGATGCCCCAGCTCCCAAGCCCATGCACTCCAGGGAAAAATCGAAGAAAGAAATCCCAGCATTGCTTGGCGGCTTGAATCGCAAGTAATAAAAAAGCGCCTCATGGCGCTTTTTTATTACCCTTCCATCCCTTGTCACTTTCTCGCCAACCATGCCGCCAATAGCAACATGGTGAACAAGGCCAAGGTAAAGGCTACCGGGCTGGTCCACATGGCCAGCGACAGGCCAAAGCGGTCTGACAAGGCACCCACCAATTCCGTGATCATCAGGTTGGCAGCGACTGTCATGACCGATACCTTGATGGCGAGCGCAGTGCCGCGCAGGTTGGCCGGCACGACTTCAAACAGGAACAGGACATGCAGGGCAAACCCGGCTGTGGCAAATAATACATTGAGGGCATACCAGAATTTTGCCTGCGCCAGGGTATCGGCCAACAAGGCAGGAACACCGGTTGCAATGCACAGCAGCAAGCTGACCGCACTCCACAGGGGATAGGCAGACACACCGCGCGTTTTCAACAACCGGGCAACACCAAAGCCACCGACGACAGGGCCAATCAGGCCAAAGATCAGGTATGCGAAACCCCAGAATGCGGCAGCCTCGCTATTGGGGATGTCGAATGCCCGGTGCAGGTGCGTCGCCCCCCAGAAGCTGGCGGTCCCCCGGCCCACCTCCAGCAAGGTATCTGCCAGGATCATCAATAAAAACGCCGGCATCCTGATCAGGGCACGAATATCGGTGCTGCTGGGTTTGGGGGGATGATCCTGCGGATCGCGGTAAGCCTGCTGTACCGGCTCACGCATGAAAAACAGGATGACGGCCAGGATGAGGCCGGGGACGCCGGAGATAAAGAAGGCCGTGCGCCAGCCATGGGACTGCGCAATGGCGCTACCAGCAATCAAGGCCAGGGAGTATCCCATGGGCCCGACGATGGAAATGACGGTAAACGCGATTTTCTTATGGCCGGAAGCAAAGCTATCGGCCACCCAGCTGGATGCCAGGCTGTTGTGCGCGCCCTCGCCCGCACCAACTAGCACACGCCACAGCAGCAGGCTGAACAAGCCGGTTGCAAGACCAGACCCCAGCGAGGCCACAGACCACAATAACAAGGCACCGATGATAATGGGCTTGCGCTTGCCTCTATCGCCCAGAAAGCCAAACAGCGGCCCGAGCAATGCATAGGTATAGGTAAATGCCATCATGGCCCTGGCCACTTCCTGGTCGCTCAATTGCAGATCCAGTTTCACCGGGGTGATCAGGGGGGCAATCATGAAACGATCCAGGGTGGATACCATGGCCAGAAGAGAAAAGAACACCAGCACGAACCAACGATTGTTTATCAGACTCTGCAAGACGATACACTCCTGGTCACGGGGGAAACATCACGGCAATAGCTCATCGCGGCCTTTCTCATGCTAGCACTGGCGGCTCATGGTCCAGCTCAAGCAAGGGCAGCAATAGCTCAGCCACGTAACCCGCCTCTTCATTCAGGGGCCAGCCAGAAAGAATAAAGGCCTCGATGCCGAGATCATGCTGCAGCTCGCGCATGCGGGCTGCCACTTGCTCTGCACTGCCGACCAGATATGTGCCGCCGCCGGTATCCTGCACATCGAACTGCGACCACACAGCCAGCCCGGCATACAGATTGGGGGCGATCTCCAGTTCTTCCAGGGTAGGCAGGCGCCCGGCCTTAAGGGCATCAATCCTGGCCTGCACCTTGGGGTCGTCGTGCTTGAGTGCTTCCAGACCGCCTTCAATACCGCGCTGTATCAGGCTGGTATCAATCTGCTCAGCCAGGCGCTGGGCATCGGTATGCTGCAATTGCCAACGCAGGTGCGCCTTGGCTTCTTCTTCGGTCTCGCGCACGATGACACTGGCCAGGGTGCCGATGCGCAGATTGCGCCCAAGCTCGGCGGCACGCGTTCTCGCTGCCTCGATCTGCGGCCTCAGCCGTTCCGGATGCTGGAGGAAAGTCAGGTAAGTGTCCACCACTTGTGCGGCATGCTCTATACCGGCCTCAGAAGCTCCCGCACCCCACAGAGGAATGGAGGGCAGCTGGATGGGGCCGAGCGGGAGCTGCGTGGGGGGGAAGGCATTGTTTTCATCGCGCTTGGGTAAGCCCTTATGTGCGAGATATTGCCCTTGGTGGCTCACATTTTCGCCCGCATACAATTGCCGGAACAGCTTCCAATACTCCGCACTCATCGCATAGCGTTCATCGCGCTCGATAAACACGCCATACCTCGCCAGCACGGTATCGGTACCGTTTACCAGGTTCAGCAGCAAGCGACCACCGGAATAATCATCGAAAGTCAGCGCTTGTTGTGCCAGCAAGGCCGGCGGCGTCACGCCGGGATAGATGGGGATCAGCAGACGCAGTTGCTCGGTCACGGCGATCAACGATGCAGCCGTTACCAGCACATCATGGGCATAGGTGCCGATCAGGGCCCCATAGAAACCGGCACGATCGATATAGGCCGCCAGGCGACGCAGGCGATGATGATCCACCTCGTAGCGTCCTTCTGCATGCCAGGGAAAACGCCCATCCACCGGGCTGATGTACCACAAGACCTTCATGAAACTATCCTTTTGCCTGTATTAATTAGGGGAAACAATCTGGGGTGCCGGTGCACGCAATCCGGCCTGGATCGCTTCATAGGCATCGGGAGGCAAGCGCTTGATGCCACCGAGCTGTTCGGCCAGCAGCAGGATCTTGGCTCCCTCTTCAAAGAAGACGGCATGGCGTGTTGCCTCGACGATACTGTCGCCGAAGATAAAAGCACCATGATTGGCATGCAGCACCGCAGGAACATCGGGCTTTTCCTGCAGGATGTTGGCAATGGTCGTGCCGTCGTAGCGCGTACTCCAGGCAGCCACGGGAATTTCGTCGCGAATGCCAAACCTGGGCAGGGAAATATGGTGATTCTGCAATGGCCGCTCAGCCACGGAATAAGCCGCCAGATAGGTCGAATGGGTGTGGATCGCCGCCTGTACATCGGGCCGGGTCTGGAAAATGGCAATATAGATAGGCACGACTTCCAGCAAGCTATGGTTGAACTCGCCATGCAGCACCTCGCCCTTGAAGTTGAGGATCACCACCCCGGCACGCTTACTGGATAAAGGGCTCTGGAAGCCGCCAATCGCCAGCTGGTCATCCGCGCCCGGCACGCGCCAGGCACCGTTGCCGATCAGGGTGGGATAGACGCCGGTTTCACGAAAAATGCGAGAGGCCTCGATGAGCTCGCGATCCACATATTGGCTGAATGCCAGCTTGTCTGTCGGCAATGTCTTGCTTGTCATGATGCGTTCCTTAATAGAGTGAAATTAGTGTCGGGTAAACCGGCTCAAGCGACACGCCTGGCAAACAAGGCCTGTGCCTGTTGCAACGGGTGCGGGTCCAACCAGTCGTCCACGGAAAAATCTGCAGGCAGCAAGCCCAGGTGCAGCAAGTAATCCTTTTGCGCCTTGAGCGCCGCTATCTTGTAAGCATCAAAATCCAGCGCCAAGCTGCTGGCAATATCCTGGCCAAATGCTGCCGAGGCGATGGTTTCTGCGGTGGATTGCTCTTTGGCAATCAGGCGCAGGGCTTCTTCGTTATGGCCGGCTGCCCAGTGATTCGCCTGCAAGATGCGCAGCAGTATCCTCTCCAGCAGCGCGGGATGTTGCTCGATCAGGGAGCGGCTCACCGCAAACGTCAGCGGTGTGCTGTTGTTCGCACGCGCTGGCAAATCCAGGTCCGCCAGGTCGAATACCCGCTGCAGGCCGAAGAAGAACTCCATCTGCGGTGTAGGCGAGCCTATGGTGCCGGAGGCAATGGCATCGACCTCGCCGCGAATCAGGGGAAACAGCAATTCGCTATACCGCCCTACGGCCCCCGTTGGCGGCGTGCATGCGCCCCCGCCTGTCGCCAGGCTGCTCAAGCGGTCGGCGACGAAGCGCCGGCGGATGACCTGCTCGACCAGGACGACATCATCCAAGCCCAGGCCCACCGACTGCAAGGCTTGCTCATAGGTGCGCAAGGCAGTGGCATAGACGAAATCGATGTCTTCATCCGGGCGGCGTTGCAGCAGGAGACGCTTGCCCTTGAGGTCTGCGGCGCAGCGGATGCCCGAGCCAGGCAAGGCCAGGACGGTTTGCGGGCCACGCACGAAGGACAGGCCGATGACCTTCGTATCCGCACCATTGGCCCTGGCCCAGATCGCGGGGATATTGCCGCCATGGCGCAGCGAGTTGTCCAGAGTGTGGGTAAAATGCGATTGCAGTATCTGCGGCTGGGTCGCACTTTGCAACAAGCGCAACTCGGCAGCCTGATCGCCGGCAAACTCCCGCTCCAGCAAACCGAGATGGATGGCAAGCCCCATTCCGGTCGGCACCGGGCAACGGGTGTACCAGACCGTCACACGCGGGTTCTGTGCATCCACTTGCGCCATCGATGGCCTCCTAGAAATCAAAGGTCAGGCGTGCGTAGACGAAGCGGCCGTCATAGCCTGCCGGTGACAATGGGGAATACTTGGTCTGGCCCAAGGTACGCCGTTGCGGAATCTGCTTGTCTGGATAGGTATCGAACAGGTTGTTTGCTCCCAGGTTCACACGCCAGGCATCGCTGAGTTGATAGCCAACATCGAGGTTGGTCACCCACTGCGCCGAATACTTCTGGTCATAGGCTGCATTGCTGGCATCCCTGTCGATGAAAGTCCCGTAGCGTATGGTGTTCAGCGTGACATCCCAATTCGCCAGCTGGTGGCGCAGGCCCAGGACCCATTTGTTCTTAGGTGCCGCATCTTCGATATAGCCGATGGCCTGGCGCCCGAACAAGACCAGGCCAGAAGAAGCCAGTGGAGCCGGATTGGCTGCGATATCGATCACTTCGGTACGCGCGCTGCTGAATGCGGCATTCAAGGTCAGTCGGCCATGGCTTTCCAGGTCAAGCTGGTAGGCCGAGGTCAGATCCACCCCTGAAGTGCGGGTATCAACGCCATTGGTAAAGAAATTGGCAACGGTCACCTGCGGGTATCCTGCTGCCGTCAGGATGTTGGTAACAAAAGAACCGCCAAGGTTATCGGACAATGTAATCCTGTCTTTGATGTTGATGACATAGGCATCCAGTGTGACGGATGCATTCCTCACCGGTTGCCAGACCAAACCCAGGGAAAAATCGGTTGATTTTTCCGGCTTGAGATCCGTAGCCCCCAGGGCACGGGCAGCCGCGCTATCCACCGGCAGGCCGCGTGTTTCGACAAATGTCAGGCCTGTACCCGCCTGGATACCCGTCAGCGCATAGCCGGACTGGCCAAGTGCAGGCGCACGATAGCCTGTGCTGAAAGAAGAGCGCACGGCAAAAGAGGGTGTCACTTCGTAGCGACTTGAAATCTTCCCGGTCGATGTGCCGCCAAAATCGGAATAATGCTCGTAGCGCCCGACGGCACCTAACTGGAACTGCTTGGTGATCTGGGCTTCAGCTCCCAGATAGATGCCGCTGACGTGACGGCTGTAATTGACTACGTCCTGGGGGGACAAGCCGGTATTGCCTCGCGCTCCGGGTGATGGCGTTTGGCCGGCGTTAGGGCCGTCCAGGATGACAGCCCCGTCCACTGCGGCCCATGAGCCATAATCACCAGCACGCGTGTAAAAATTCTCGTCCCGGTATGAAATACCGGAGGAGATACTGAGCGGCTTGGCCCAGCCAGCGACCGCCACATCTTTCTGGTAGTCCAGCGCATAGTTGAACAAGCGATTGACGCGTGTGGACACATCAAATGATGTCGGGCTTGCAGTGCCTAAGGTGGCATTGACCGAGGGACTGACGCTTAGCCATTGGTGGTTGATACCGTAACTCGCGCTCAGGTCGAAATTGCCCAGCGCCTCATCGCTGTAGCGGGCACCCACCACAGCGGTGGTGTCTTCTTTTTCAAAGCGCCCTTTGGGCTGGAATCCATCGGGATAAAGTTGCCGTACGTTGCCATTGTCACGGGGGGTAATAAAATTTTCTGCCGCCCAGTTGACGCTATGACTGAAAGACAAGGTGCTATATGTGCGCACACGGTCGCTCAAGCCCACTTCGCCATTGGCCAGGATGTTATAAGAATTCCTGTCAGGCAAATATCCCCATTTCACATTGCTCTTGTCAGCCGTGGCTTCACGCGCATCCCCTGAAAAGTACCACTGGCGTGGATCATCAACGCCAGATTCTGGATGTCTTTCGCGGTAGAGATCAAAACTCAGTGTCAGGAAGCCGTCGCCGGGCAGCTCAAAGCCATACCAACCATTCAGGTTGCCATTGAGGCTTTGGTTCCCGGCCTTGAAAACACCGGTCTGTGCAGAAACCGAACCGCCCTCCTTCGCCTCCTTCAGCACGATATTGATCACCCCGGCAATCGCATCGGAGCCGTATTGCGCCGAAGCGCCATCGCGTAGGATTTCCACGTGATCTATCGCACTGATGGGGATGGTACTCAGGTCGACCGGCTGCGCACCACGGCCAAAACCCGAAGTATTGACGCCAGCAGACGCATGGCGACGCTTGCCATTCACCAGCACCAGCACCTGGTCAGGTGCCAGGCCACGCAAGGTGGCAGATTTGACGCCATTGTTGACATAGCCTCCCTGCGGGAAATTGAATGAGGGGGATAATTGCTGCAAGGCCTGGTCAAGGCGGGCAGCCCCGGTTTTTTGCAGGCTCTGGCTGGTAATCACGTCTATCGGTGCAGCACTGGTCAACACCGTCTGATCCTTGCGTGCTGTTCCCAACACCACGATGGAGTCCAGCGATTCTCCCGCCTCATCGGCCAGTAGCACGCTGGACTCCATCACCGCCAGCGATGCCAGCACCGCCTGATAAATTACTTTCTTATAAAAATGCATTTCTCGGCTCCCATGCCATGGCGTACCACCCGAATCAACAGTTGCAAGACAGGTGACAAAACTCTATAAAGTATTAATAACCCCTAAAAAGATAAAAAAATCTCTATAGGGATATTAATTATTCATAACATTAGGAGTCAAGAAATTTTTTATACTATAATTGCATATAGATATTCTGGAATTTGGATATGAAAAGCCCACACCAAATAGATGAATCAACGGAAAACCAAGATACGCAGGCCTTTATCAATCGCCTGCGCAAAGTTGCCGCTAAAGTAGGTAGTGTAAGTGCTTTAGCAAAAAAAGCCGGTATTTCCCAGAGTGGAATACAACGTTATTTCGCGGGTGGCGAACCCACGAGGAAAATGCTGATTGCATTGGCTGAAGCCGCCAATATCAATCTGCACTGGCTGATCACAGGCTATGGAGAAATGGATTCCTACATCCCTGCCACCATTGCCGACCTCAACAGCACGACACTGGTACGCATCCCGTTCTACCAGGTGCAGCAGCCTGCGGCAGAACAAAGCAACCTGACCAGCATGGCATTCTGTTATCGGTGGCTGGCCAGCAAAGAGTTTGATATCCGCGAGCTAGTCGCGCTGATTGCAAGCGGCAACAGCATGGACAGCACGATCAAGAATGGTGACATCGTCCTGATGAATATCAAGAAAGCAGAGCTCATTGATGGCGGCATCTATGCCATACAAGATGACAATACCCTGCATTTGAAGCGCATTTACCGCCAACTCGGGGGAAAGCTGCAACTCATCAACGACAACCCGGCCTACCCCACTACAGAAATCGACAGTACAGCCATCAATATCGTCGGCCGCGTGGTCTGGCGAGGAAGTTTTCTCTAGGGCTTGGCTTGCTGCTGTGCCGGGCTTGAACCCGGCCCACCCCTGCAATGATAGCCTGGATGCACACACGACACGGTATTCGCGTGGAGATCAGGATTGCATTGCGCGGTTGCCTTGAACGGCTGCATAGCAACCCCAACGCCGGGAAAAGCGTCAACAGACGCTTGCTACAGGCAACTCAACCTTGGCGGTTACGCATGAAATCGGCAACGCCGTATAGCGCAGCACCCATCTTCTCAATCATCACCTCTTCAACGCCAGTATCATGCATCGCCTTGATCATGCAATACATCCACTGGTCACGGGCCGATTCATCAATCGGAAATGGCATGTGCCGCATGCGTAAGCGCGGATGCCCATACTGCTCAATATAAAGCTGTGGGCCACCAGTCCAGCCAGTAAGAAACATGAACAGTTTTTCGCGGGCAGAAGCCAGGTCAGGGGCATGCATGGCACGAATACCTGCAGCGCGAGGATCGCTATCCATGATGTCGTAGAAGCGCTCCACGATGGCACGCACCTGCTCTACTCCACCCAACATATCAAACAGGGTTGCCTTGCTGCTCCCTGGCTCACCTATCTTGCCCAGCATGTCTACTGTCCGTCTCTTGTCTTGACCAAACCAGCAGCCTGGCGAGCACGCTCTCTTGCTTGTTCAACATTCTCGGCGTTGGCAAGTGCGACCCCCATGCGGCGTCGCTCAAATGACTCGGGTTTGCCAAACAGGCGAATATCCGACTCCGGCACGGCAAGCGCCTGCTCGACACCATCAAACACCAACTGCTCGCTATCTAACCCACCATAGATCACGGCGCTGGCGCCAGGACGACTAAGGGAGACATTCACAGGCAACCCCAAGATAGCACGTGCATGCAAATCAAACTCGCTGAAACGCTGGCTGGCCATCGTCACCATGCCAGTATCATGCGGACGCGGGCTGACTTCAGAGAACCATACCTGGTCACCCTTGATAAATAACTCAACGCCAAACAAGCCAAGCCCTCCCAGGCTTTCCGTCACTGCATGCGCAATCTCTTGGGCACGCTGCAAAGCCAGCGCCATCATCGGCTGCGGCTGCCAACTTTCAATATAATCACCTTTTTCCTGCAAATGACCGATAGGCTCACAAAAACTGGTTTCCATCTCACCCTTGGCATTCAGGGCGCGTACGGTCAATAAGGTGATTTCATAATCAAAATCTATCTGGCCCTCCACAATGACCTTGCCCTGATTCACACGACCCGCCGTTGCTGCATATTCCCAGGCAGAGGCAATCTGCTCCGGGCCAGTCAAGCGCGACTGCCCTTTGCCGGATGACGACATCGTGGGCTTGATGAAACAGGGATAACCAATACCACCTTCAATGGCGGCACGCAATGCCTGTTCACTATCAGCAAAGGCATAAGGCGAAGTAGGCAATTGGAGCTCTTCCGCAGCCAGTCGGCGTATGCCTTCGCGATTCATGGTAAGTTGCACGGCTTTGACTGTGGGAATCACACGCGTATGTCCAGCAGACTCGACTTCTGCCAACAATTGCGTATTCAAGGCCTCTATCTCAGGCACAATCAGATGTGGGTTTTCGTGGTCGATGACAGCACGCAAGGCAACCGGGTCAGTCATATCAATCGCATAAGCACGATGTGCCACCTGATGACCAGGAGCATTCTGGTAACGATCCACCGCAATCACCTCGACGCCCAGTCGTTGCAAGGCAATGATCACTTCCTTGCCCAACTCTCCACTGCCTAGCAACATGACACGTGTGGCAACAGGGCTGAGGGGGGTACCGATTTTCATGAACTCTCCGGAATTGAATGCGTGGAATTGCCCGGAATGATACCACGAGCACCTTGCTACCGTTGAGGCCTAGCGCTATTGGAGCGACTAGAGGAGCTTATAATTTAAGGCCGTGGCGTTCCATGCGATAACGCATCGCCATGCGAGTAATGCCCAATTGGCGCGCAGCCTCAGAAACATTGTTGTTGGACTGACGCAATGCATTCTCGATGAGGACTTTTTCGGCAGATTCCAGAGTCACGCCAGGCTCTGGTGCCACCATGGGAGGTGAGGCTTGCAAGCTGCCTGGCAAAGCCAAGTCATGAGACATGATCTGGCTTTCGCGGCTGAGCAGTACCGCACGACTCACCTGGTGCTTGAGTTCGCGCACATTACCGGGCCATTGATAATCGCGGATCATATGACTGGCTTCGATGGAAAAAGGTCTAGGCTGCAAGCCGTAGCGACGCTCTGTCTGGGTTGCGAAGTGCTTGGCCAGCAACAAGATATCGTCGCCGCGCTCCCGCAATGGCGGCATCTGCATGGTCAACACATTCAGGCGATAAAATAGATCAGAGCGAAAGCGCCCTTCTAGTACCATTTGATGCAGGTCGCGATTGGTAGCTGCCACAAAACGCGCCTGGACGGGATGCTCTTTGGTAGAGCCCAAGCGTCGTACCCTGCGCCTTTCCAGTACATTCAGCAGCTTAGCTTGCAAGGGCAAAGGCAATTCGCCAATTTCATCCAGAAACAAGGTGCCATCCTCGGCAGCCTCGATCAGGCCGTAACGTGAAGCCTGCGCACTGGTAAACGCGCCTTTTTCATGGCCAAACAACTCACTCTCGATCAACTCTGCTGGCAAGGAGGCACAATCCACATGGACAAAAGGTCTATCACTATTAGCGCAAGAGAGGTGCAGCAAACGTGCCGCCACGTCCTTACCCGTTCCTGTTTCCCCTTGAATCAGCACGGTAGGAGGAATGGCATCAGAGAACGAGACTAATTGCGCAAAACGCTCAATCTGTGCCCGCACACTACTCACCGCAGGACTATCGCCAAGCAGCTCGACCCCCTCGCTAGCATGCATATTGCGCTGCCGGGAGTAATCAAGATGATGTTTCAGTTGCGTGGCGGTTTGCGCTTTTTCAACCGCCAGCAATAATTCTTCTAAATCGACTGGTTTTTTAAGGTAATCCGTAGCGCCCAATTTCATGGCATAGACGGCATCTGTCACCTCACCATAAGCGGTCATGGAAATGACGGCTATACCTTTGCTAACTAGCTCAGGCAATAAATCCAGACCATTGCCATCAGGTAGGCGCATATCCAGCAATACCAGATCTGGCACCATCTGACGCACAAGTTCACGGCCATCCTCAAGCGTTGCAGCATGCTCACAGTCATACCCGGCCTGCTGCAAGCGCTTGGCGACGGCGCGTGCAAAAATCACTTCATCCTCAACCAGCAGGACACGCACCTTGGGGCTTACCCGCCCTGGCTTAAACCTCTGCTCTTGTCCTGGTGCTTGCGCCTGCATCGTGAGGTAATTCCTTAATACAACCTGTTTAACTTAGTTGGAAGAGGCTACGTTCTTCGGGCCACCAAACTCCCAGCGCACGCCAATCCAGCCTGCACGTGGAGCACCTGGAGCACGCAGGCTGGTACGATGGTCGTCACCGCCATCGAATGTACCATTTGCTTGGAAATATGACTCGCCAAGCATGCCACCGCTACTGTATTCACGATCAAAGATGTTGATGGCTTTGGCAAATAATTGCCAGCCATTACCAAAGTTGTAGCGTGTATCCAAGTTAACAACCGTATAACCACCGAGCTTGGCACCTTCACCTTGATCCTTATTATTCTCATTACCGTGAGAATACTGATCAGAGAACATCAGAATGTTGGTACCTACGCTCCACTTCGGTGTAATCGCATATTCACCACGGAACTTCAGGCGATGGGCTGGGATACCTGCAAGACGGCTACCTTTGCTAACACTGATACTGTCACCGTCAGATGAAGTATTGACCTCATTGGCCAAGCTCAAATCACTTTCATATGTTGCCTTGATATAGCTATAACCCAGCATCCAGTTGAAATCCCCCTGATTGCCCATTAAGTTGGTATCAAGACCCATACGACGTGTTTTGCCAACATTGTCAAAATATCCCATGCCATTGGTAGCATTAGCATAAATGAACTGAATATCGTCATAGTTCTGTGCCCGGTAGACACTCGCTGTCCAACGCAATGCTTCAGTCAGATTGCCACGCACACCTGCTTCATAGGTCTTGGCGACCACTTGCTTAAGCGGTGGGTCACCAGCCATCGCATTTGGCAACTTACACGGTACATCAGGATTAGCACAGCCTAGCTCAATCGCAGTCGGTGCTCGGCTACCTTCATTATAGGCACCATAGAATGTCCAATCCTTGGTTGGCGTAAAGTTCAAGCCGATCGCAGGGTTGATACGGTTGAAGCTGTGATCACCAGATAAGGATTCATCACCACTAGGCGTAATGTGATCGGTGTTCTCCACCCGCGTGTGGTTATATCGAGCAGACAGTGTCAAGTGCCATAGATCTGTCAACGACAGAGTGTCAGTTGCAAATACGCTATAGGTTTTAGTACGACCAGTCAGTTGCACCTGCTCATCTTCTTCATTAAACACACCAATGCCATCAACACCACGGCTGGCATTTACAACACCATATTCTGTATATTGACTAAAGCGTGTCTTGCTTTGGTCATAGCCTAGACCAACGATAAATTGATTTTTACGTGCAAACCAATCCTGATTGAAGCTTAGCTGAGTATTGAATCCATAAGAGTCTTTACGAGATTTACTGCGATTCAAAGCACCATTACATGAGTCTTCAATATCCCAGTTAATATCTGTCCCGCAAATACCGACATCATCAATCGCATCTTCATCAACATCATCATTGCCATCGCCATTTAGCGTACGAGTTCTGGATTGACGATAGTAAACATTACCGCTCAGCATCACGTCATTATTAAACCAATGCGAGCCAGTCAAGTTCAGGAATGAAAGTGTATTACGTGTCTGATCCGGGCGAGTCAGAATAGTCTTGCGGCCCAGTGTACGTAACATCTCGGATGGTGTCAGACCGTTACCGATCATATCGTTGTCAGCGCCAGTGTAGCTCAGGTCCAGCTTGGTGGTTTCGTTCTGCCAACCCACCTTGGCAAACAATTGGCGCACATCGGTTGGAGAATAATCACGCCAGCCATCTTCCCGGAAGGAATTCGCGGTGATGAAGAAATCAACCGAACCATCTTCAGATACACCACCGTATTCCACTGAACCAGTCTTGCGGCCCCAGGAACCAACACTGGCTTCAACCGCTGCACCTTGGTTGTCGCGGCCACTCTTGGTCTGGATCGACAAAGCACCGCCCAGGGTATTGAGGCCAAACAACGGGTTGGAGCCTGGAATCAATGAGGTGCTGGCAATCGCATTCACGGGAATCAAGTCCCAGCTTACGACATCGCCGAAAGGCTCATTGACACGTACGCCATCCACATAGACTGACAAGCCCTGTGGCGTACCCAGCAATGGAGAAGCGGAGTAGCCGCGAAAGCTGACATCCGGCTGGAATGGGTTATTTTGGGTATCGTTGACATTGACACCAGCAATGTTGTTTTGCAGATAATCTGCAATCGTGACACTACGCTGTTTTTTCAACTGGGGACCAGTAATCAGCTGGATACCAGCAGGCACCTGCTCCAATGGCAAACCAAGTGATGGCAGTGGTGTGGTGCCCACGACATTGATCTTGTCAGTCGTGATGGCATCCGCAGCGTGTGCCTGGAAACTGATACAGGCATTGGCTACCAGCACGGCAACCGTGCTCAGCCTCAGGCTCTCTCTCTTTAACATACAATCCTTCCATAGTAGTGATGATGGGCTAGTTTGTTTTTTTTGGTCCAGCACCTCCAACTATCAAGTTTCATGCCTGATTTCAGCTGGATGGTAAGTGATTGTATTAATGGAACTCTATGCAGCATGGCGTAAGCATCGCATGTAAATTGGTTATATACAACCAATTTACATGGCTATATGCAACCATATTGGCTGTATATAGCCAATATGGTTAGATGCTTTGCAATACAGCCCGAGGAGATAGGTTAAGGAAGCGGCGCATACCAAACCACGCAGCAGCAGGCACCAACAGCGCTGCCAGCATGATGACAAACATCGCCCCCTGCATGTTGAAATGATAGGGAATATTGAATACCTGGCTACTCAAGTAATACGCCATGATCGCGGCAGCCAATGTCGCCACCACTGCCGCCAATGCACCTATCACGGCGAACTCCGTCCATAGTGATTGCACCACTTGCCGCCGGGAAGCGCCAAGCACACGTAACAAGGTCGCCTCCTTGACACGTTCTTCGCGAGTTGCCACCAAGGCGGCATACAGTACTGCCAAGCCGGTCAATAAGCTAAAGGTAAACACATATTCCAATGCATGACTCATCTTGTTCATGATCTCGCGCACCTGATCAAGCAATGCCGCTACATCAATAATAGTCAAGTTGGGAAACTCCCTGACCAATTGATTGAGCAGTTGCTCATGCCCAGCAGCCAAATGAAAACTGGTGATATGGCTGGCGGGATAGCCATCCAGCACACCGGGAGGTGTGACTGCGAAAAAATTCGCCCGCATGGTATCCCACTCCACTTTACGTATGCTGCTGATTTCCAGTGCCAGCTTTGTGCCAGCCACATCATAAGTCAGCACATCACCCAATTTGAGGTGCAAGTCTTTGGCGATCCCCTCCTCAAGCGAAAGCAAGGGTTTGCCATGCTCCGCAGGCAACCACCAACGCCCTTCTAGCAATTGGTTGTCCTGTTGCATCTCGGCCGCCCATGAGAGGTTGAACTCACGCTCTGCCAGTCTGCGCGCCCTGTCATCCTGATACCCATCAAGATTAAGTGCCTTGCCATTGATATCCAGCAAGCGTGCGCGCACCATAGGAAATATCTCGACATGCTGCAAGTCATTTCGCTCAAAGAATTGCTTGATCGGGTTGATCTGGTCTGGCTGTATATTGATGATGAAGCGGTTTGGCGCATCTTCTGGCAATGTTTGCTGCCAGCTCGACAACAAATCCCCGCGCACAATCGTCAGCAATATCAGTGCAGTGAGCCCCAAACTAAAGCCCATCACTTGAGCGATCACCAAGCCAGGCCTGCGTTTCAAGGCTGCCAACCCCAACAACCAAGCGCCTGTGACATTGGGTGGCAAGCGCATTAACAAGCGCAGACCCAACCAAGCGACCAACGCAATGACCAACAACAATCCCAGCAGGGCCAGCAACACAATCACAGCTAGCTTTACATGCCCGGCCTGCCAGAAAATCAAGGCCGCAAGCACCAATAGTGCGGGGACAAAATGCAGCCAACGTGCCTGATATTGCTCACCGAGATCGCGACGCAGAATGCGTAGTGCAGGCACATCACGGAGCCGGAGCAAGTGTGGCCACACCACAGCCAGCATGGTGGCAAACCCTGCTGCCAGACCTGCAAACGCAGGCACAATGCCGGGAGCAGGCAAAGTCTCGAGCAACAAGCGGCTAGCCAGCACAGCCAATCCTGCTTGGGCCGCAAAACCAAGTAATACGCCTACCCCACTGCCCAACGCAGCGATCATCAAGGTCTGGCTGATGAGGATACCGAGGATAAAGCGACGCGAAGCGCCAAAACAGCGCATCAGGGCATAACCATCCAGGCTTTTTTGTACATACGGCTGGCTAGCGAGAAACATAGCCACCATCGCCAAGATCACGCTCACCATGGCAGACAAGCCAAGGAATTGCTGGGCCTTTTCCATGGCATTGCGCATTTCAGGCCGTGCATCGGTCACTTTCTGCGCTTGCTCGCCACGTGCGAGCTGAGGCTTGAGCCAGCTGGCGTAATCATCAATCGCCTCAGCATCTCCAGCGAGCAGCAATTGGTATTTAACCCGGCTACCGAACTGAATCAAGCCAGTTGAGGCTACATCTGCCATATTCATCATCAATCGCGGCGCAATGCTGAACATATCGCCGCCACGGGAAGGCTCGCGTTGCAGGATGGCAGACACCAGCAACTGTCGCTCACCAACCTCAAGTTGATCACCTATATTCACACCCAAACGACTTGCAAGGCGAGGCTCTATCCAGATCGTACCCGGCGCTGGAATATCTCGGGCGGCACGCCCGCCTGTCAGCATCAAGGCTGGCTCGACCTTGTGCTGCAATATCGTTAATTCACCACGCAAGGGGAAATCAGCCTCCACGGCTTTGATTTCCACCAACTGGCTATCGTCGCCATAGAGCACCATACTCGGAAACTCCGCCGCACGCGTCAATTGCAAGCCACGTTGATTGGCTTCAAGCGCATAGCGCTCTGGCATAACATGATCTGCGGCCACCATGAGGTCACCGCCCAGCAACATCCCACCTTGCCTGACCAAGGCTGATTCGATACGGTTGGTAAAAAACCCCACCGAGCTTGTAGCGGCAACAGCAAGCACCAAGGCAAGCACCAGCACCCTTACCTCACCAGCAGCCCACTGGCTACGCAACTTTCGCCAGGCGATCAAGAAGGCTGTCATGCAGCCTCCTCTTCATGCAATTGTCCATCATGCAGACGTAAGCGACGCTGGCAACGCATTGCCAGCTTCATATCGTGGGTAACGAGAATTAAGGTCGTGCCAGATTCAGCATTGAGGCTAAACAGCAACTCCACAATACGTTCACCGGTATGTTCATCAAGGTTACCCGTGGGCTCGTCGGCAAACAGGATGGCGGGCTGTGGAGCAAAGGCACGTGCAATCGCTACCCGCTGCTGCTCACCACCGGACAATTGGCGGGGATAATGCGAGAGACGTTGCCCCAGCCCTACACGTTCGAGGGCGGCACTGGATTTTTCCCGAGCATCCTTGCGGCCAGCAAGTTGCAAGGGAAGCATGACGTTTTCTAGCGCAGTGAGAGATGGCAGTAACTGGAAGGATTGAAAAACGAAGCCCATGCTCCTGCCACGTACAGCAGCACGACCATCTTCATCCAGATCGCTGATCTCAGTACCATTGATCAGCACTTTTCCATGACTTGGGCTGTCCAACCCGGCAAGCAGGCTCAGCAAGGTTGACTTCCCTGACCCCGAACTACCAATAATAGCAACCTTCTCACCGGCTTTTACCTGGAGCGAAAGCGCCTGCAAAATATCAAGCTTACCAGCCCCGTTTTCTATATATTTATCGAGATTAACCGCCTCAACTGCCAAAGGTGTTTGCATCAATGATGTTCCGTTTCATATTGTTATTCAGTCTGGCTCTTACATGCTGCGGCAATGCTGCATATGCCGCGACTATCCTAGTATATGGCGATAGTCTGTCTGCGGCTTACGGCATACCTCGCGAACACGGCTGGGTAAGCCTGCTGGAAAACCGTCTCAAGCAGCAGTATCCCAGCTATCAGGTGATCAATGCCAGCATCAGCGGGGAAACCACCAGCGGCGGCAATAGCCGGATCAAAGCCGCGCTCCAGCAGCACAAACCCGACATTGTCATTCTGGAACTGGGTGCCAATGATGGCCTGCGTGGACTGCCTATCGCTGGCATGCGCAATAACCTCACCAGCATGATCAAAGCCAGCCTGGAAGCAAAAGCGCAGGTCTTGCTGGTCGGGATGATGATTCCACCCAACTATGGCCCTAAATATACGCGAGAGTTCACCAGCAGTTACGCCACTCTGGCAAAAGAATACAAATTGCCACTAGTTGATTTTCTGCTGGACGGTGTTGCTGGCAAGGCTGAGTTGACACAAGCTGATGGATTGCACCCTAATGCTAATGCCCAGGAACGCATACTGGACAATGTTTGGAAGCAACTCAAGCCTCTGCTCAAGACAGTGAAATAGCGGCGCTATTAGCCCGATCTACGTTGGCCTGTACAATCAAGGCATGATGGCACTTGGTTGCAGAGGCTGCCAATCCAGCAGCACCCCCTGCTCGCCGGGCTGCGCTTGCCAGCCTGCGGCTACACCAAAGCCAGGCACCAGTACCAACTCATCGTCCAGATAGATCAAGGGCATGCGCTCCCTCAGCCAGGGAGCAATATTGAACTCTTGGGAAAGCTGTTTGAGGGTGCGCGTTGGTCGCCGAGCATCTGGCTTGAAACGCTCGCCTCCGCTACGGTAGCGTATGGTCAAGCTGCGTCCTTGCAGCCTGGAGATTGCCAGCCCGGCCGTTACATCGTATCGAAGCAGCAATTCGCCATTAGCAGGTAGCCTTAAGCTTTGCTCACCTTGCCATTGCAAAGTGGCCAATCCTGTTAATGGTGGCTCCATACTCAAGTAAGCCAACCCCTGGTAACGCCGCAGATAAGTGTATTCATGCACTTGGACCTTCAGCAGCGCCTTATCTCCTGCATGACATAACTGATGCAGCATTTCCTGCAAGCGTGGCAAACCGGGCATTGGCAAGCCATAAGAGGCCAGCCACCAACGCAACAGATTGCGTGCTCGCTGATCAGACAAAGTTCTCAAGCTAGCCACTCGGATATTGCCATCAACAATCACGGCATCAGCATCAATGACTGCCAGTTCATCAAGCAAGGCCATGGCCTCAGCTATATGTGCTGCTGAGCGGGCCAAAGTGCTCTTTACTGCGGGATAACGCTGTTCCAGCAAGGGGATGATCTCATGACGGCAAAAATTCCTGTCATAGCGCGTATCAAGGTTGCTTTCGTCCTCTATCCATTGCAGGCCTGCCAGCTTGGCATAAGTCTCAATCTCGCTACGGGACACATCCATCAAAGGACGCAACAAACGACGTGAAGCATCGTGCATCGCCATCCCAGCTAAACCTTTGGCACCAGCACCTCGCAGCAATTGCAGCAGCAGGGTTTCTGCCTGATCATCCTGGTGATGCGCCAGCAAGACATAATCAGCAGGATACGCCAACAAGGCGGCATACCGTGCACGCCTTGCGCTTGCCTCTATCCCCAAGCCTGACTGCTTTTCAACATCCACACGGGCACAATGAAATGGCACATCCAGCTTTTCGCACTCTGTTGCACAAAATACTGACCAATCATCGGCATTCGGACTTAGGCCGTGATGGACATGCATAGCCTCCAGCACAATATTGTGGCTAGGTCTGGCTTCTGCGAGTAGTTGCAAGAGAACACGAGAATCCAGGCCACCACTGAACGCAAGCAGCAAGCGCTGTCCAGGCTGGGTGTGAAGTGAGAGGAAACGATAGACGCGGCGCACCAACTCGGGCAAGCCGGTGGGCATTACTACAGGCTCACGTGAATGGAGGGGCTGCCCTCCATTCACGGATAATGATTTATTTGACAGGGACTTCCTTAAACTTGCCGTAGCTCATGAGGCGCTCATGACGCGCCTCCAGCAAGTGATCAACCGACTTGACCTGCAAATGGGCAAGTTCGTCAGCCAAAGCACGACGCAAATTCTGCATCATGTCCTCTGGCGCACGGTGTGCACCACCCATAGGTTCAGGCACGATGCGATCTACCAGGCCCAGGGTCTTGAGACGCGTCGCCGTGATGCCCAAGGTTTCTGCCGCTTCAGAGGCCTTGTCTGCGCTCTTCCAAAGAATAGAAGCGCATCCTTCTGGCGAAATCACGGAATAAGTGGAATATTGCAGCATCATGAGATGATCAACCACACCCAGCGCCAATGCACCACCAGAGCCACCCTCGCCAATAATGACACCGATAATCGGCACTGTCAGCTCAGCCATCACATAGAGATTACGGGCAATCGCCTCGGATTGACCTCGCTCCTCCGCACCAATGCCTGGATAAGCACCCGGGGTATCAATAAGCGTAATGATGGGCAACCTGAATTTCTCAGCCAGGCGATAAAGACGCAAAGCCTTGCGGTAACCTTCTGGGCGCGGCATACCAAAATTGCGGTATTGACGCTCCTTCACGTCACGGCCTTTCTGGTGGCCGATCACCATGACCGGATGGCCCTCGAAGCGGGCAAGACCGCCAACAATGGCAGGATCATCGGAAAAAGCACGATCCCCGTGCAACTCTTCAAAATCAGTGAAGATGCCACGGATGTAGTCCAGAGTGTAAGGCCGCTGTGGGTGGCGTGCCACCTGGGAAATCTGCCAGGCAGTCAGCTTGGCGTAGATATCCTTGGTCAGTGTTTTGTTCTTCTGCTGCAAGCGCTCAATCTCTTCGGAGATATCCAGTGCGGAGTCATCCTGCACGTAGCGCAGCTCTTCAATTTTGGCTTCCAACTCGGCAATCGGTTGCTCGAAATCGAGGAAGCTGGTTTTTACGTTGTTGGTTTTGGCGTTCATAGGGCGTCAATTATAAAGTATTTTCACGTTTTCATCGCTGAGCCATCCTTTCAGCCCATGCAATAATTCATCCTGCAATTCCACACGCCAGGCATCGCCCAGCATCAGCTCCACCTGCGCCTGCTGGTTATGGTAGGCAATTTTCACGGCACAACCCCGCTTGGCTTCCGGTGTGCTCGCTGAGCAATAAGGTGCCAGCAAGCCTCGTAGTTTATCTGCATCGGATTGGCCATTGCAGCTCAACTTGAGCAAATTGGCATACATATTGCGGGCACCGGCAATATCGGTAACACGACGCGCATTCACACGCACGCCTCCCGAAAAGTCGTCATGGCTAACCCGGCCTTCCACAATAAGAAGCTGATCTTCCTTGATCAAGGAGACACTCTCTTGCAGCACCTCGCCACTCACCACGATATCCACGCGCCCTGCCATATCATCCAGGGTCACAATCGCCATCTTGCCACGGCCAGTCATGCGCACACGCACACCCATGACGACACCAGCCAGCAACTGTGCCTGATCGCTAGGCTTGAGGTTAGAAAGATTCTGGCGTACAAAGGTCGCAACTTCCTTCTGGTAATCCGCATAAGGGTGCCCGCTGAAATAGAAGCCCAGTGCGATCTTCTCTTCCTGCAAGCGCTGCTTTTCTGGCCAGGGTGGTGTTTCCGGCAACACATGTGCAGCGCTATCGATGATGGAGCCAAACAGGCTATCCTGCCCACTCGCGGCCCCACTCTGCTCCGCAGCGCTGATGGCCAGGCTAACGCCAGCAAGCAAGGCTGCTCGGTTAGGCTCCAGCTTGTCAAATGCGCCAGCCCTGATTAACGATTCGATCACGCGACGATTGACCTTGCGCAAGTCCAGGCGACTACAGAAATCGAAGAGATCCTTGAAGTCCCCACCTTCTTTGCGAGCGGCGAGTATCAGCTCGATCGCGGCCCAACCGGTGCCTTTAATCGCACCCAGGCCATAGATAATCTGCTTGGCGTTGATGGGCTTAAAGCGGTATTCACTGGCATTAATGTCCGGCGGCAGCACCTCAAGTCCATTGAAAACGCAATCATCGAAGAACAAATGGACATTGTCGGTATTGTTCATATCCGCCGACATAGTGGCGGCGAGGAAGGCTGCAGGATAATGTGCCTTGAGGAAGGCAGTATGGTAAGCCACCAGCGCATAAGCAGCAGCATGTGACTTGTTGAAGCCGTAGCTCGCGAACTTTTCCATCAGGTCAAACAGCTCACCCGCCTGCTTCTCCGGGGTACCGTTCTTGACTGCGCCCTCCACGAAAATGCTGCGCTGTTGCGCCATTTCCTCGGGCTTTTTCTTACCCATCGCGCGGCGCAGCAAGTCCGCGCCACCTAGGCTATAGCCTGCTACCACCTGGGCGATCTGCATCACCTGCTCCTGGTAGACCATGATGCCATAGGTCTCTTTCAGGATAGACTCGGTCGCTGGATGGGGATATTCCACGCGTTGCAGGCCATGCTTGCGACGACAGAAATCCGGGATCAGGTCCATCGGGCCTGGGCGATACAACGCCACCAGCGCAATAATGTCTTCAAAGACATCCGGCTTGGCCTGCTTCAGCATGTCCTTCATGCCGCGCGACTCTAGCTGGAACACGGCCGTGGTATTGGCCGCCTTGAGCAGTTGGTAACTTGCCTTGTCATCAATCGGCAAGGTTTCAAAACTCAGCGGTTCCTGACCCTTTTCTGCGCGTTGCAGGTTGGCACTTTCCAGCGCCATGTCGAGAATGGTCAGCGTGCGCAAGCCCAGGAAGTCGAACTTGACCAGTCCCACGGCCTCAACGTCATCTTTATCGTACTGGCTAACCACGCTCTCGCCGCCAGCCTGGCAATACACTGGTGAAAAATCGGAAATCTTGCCTGGAGAGATCAATACCCCACCTGCATGCATACCGATATTGCGGGTCAGGCCTTCCAGCCTCAATGCAAGCTCTAGCAGCTCACCAACTTCTTCTTCCTGTTCGCGGCGCTCCTTGAGCTGCGGCTCTTTTTCCAAGGCATCGCTGAGGCTGATACCCAGCTCGTTAGGGATAAGCTTTGCCACGCTATCGACGAAATTGAATGGTAGGTCCAGCACCCGGCCCACATCACGGATCACGGCCTTGGCGGCCATGGTACCGAAGGTGGCAATTTGTGACACCGAATCCAAGCCATACTTATGCTTCACATAATCAATGACGCGGTCACGGCCTTCCTGGCAGAAGTCAATATCGAAGTCGGGCATCGAAACCCGCTCTGGGTTAAGAAAGCGCTCGAACAGCAGTGCATACTGCATGGGGTCGAGGTCGGTAATCCCCAAACTGTAAGCGACCAGCGAGCCAGCGCCTGAACCCCGGCCCGGCCCCACTGGCACGCCATTGTTCTTGGCCCAGTTGATGAAGTCCGCCACGATGAGGAAGTAACCTGGGAACCCCATCTGGATGATAATATTAGTCTCGAACGCCAGGCGTGCTTCATATTCCGCACGCTGGGCCTCGCGCTTGTTCTCGTCGGGGTATAACACCTTGAGACGCTCTTCCAAACCCAATTTGGCCTGGGCCACCAGGTATTCATCCAGGCTCTCGCCATTCGGTGTGGGGAATTGCGGCAGGTAGTTCTTGCCCAAGGTCAGGGTGAGATTGCAGCGCTTGGCAATTTCCACGCTGTTCGCCAGCGCCTCGGGAATATCGGCGAACAGTTCCGCCATCTGTGCCTGGGTCTTGAAATATTGCTCGGCAGTAAATACCTTGGGACGACGGTTATCAGCTAGCACATAACCTTCTGCAATACAGACACGGGCCTCATGCGCCTTGAAGTCATCAGGCGTCATGAACTGCACTGGATGCGTCGCAACAACAGGAAGCTCCAAGTCGCTAGCCAAGGCCAATGCACTGGCAATATAGGCTTCCTGCTGCGCATGCCCGGCACGCTGCAACTCAATATAAAAGCGCTGCGGGAACAAAGCTGACCATTGCTCTGCCAACACTTTTGCCTGGGCTAGATTGCCTTGCAACAATGCTTGGCCAATATCGCCACTCATGGCGCCTGAAAGCAAGATCAAGCCTTCCGCATTTTCACGCAGCCATTCGCGCTTAACTTCCGCACGTCCACGATACTGGTTTTGCAAAAAGGCGCGGCTCAATAGTTCGCACAGGCGCAAGTAGCCAGCATGGGTATGGCATAGCAGAAGCAGGCGGTATGGCTGGTCACGCTTGGATTCATTCTCCAGCCAGATATCGGCACCAATGAGTGGCTTGATACCCTTGCCGCGGGATGATTTATAGAACTTGACCGCACCAAACAGATTGTTCAGGTCAGTCAATGCCAAGGCAGGCATTTGGTCTGCCACCGCCTGCTTGACGTAATCGCCAATGCGCACGGTGCCATCGACCACGGAATACTCGCTATGGCAGCGCAGATGGATGAATGAGGGATTCGACATACTGCGCCAATTTTACCTGATTCGGGCTGTCTTGATGTCAGGAGATTGCATCAACGGCCAGAAATCGGAGTGGTCAATAGACCAGTTTCAACCTAGCAACTGGCGCAACGTCACCGCCAGATCGTCCTCCTGTACCGGCTTGCCAAAGAAGGCATTCACCCCCAGACTTTTGGCCAGTGCCTGGTGCTTTTCTGCCGTGCGCGAACTGACAATGATTAATGGTATATCGCGTGTCCGCTCATCGTCCCGCACATTGCGCGCTAGCTCAAAGCCATCCATGCGTGGCATCTCGATATCTGTCAGGATCACGGTGGGCAGGGTTTGCTGCATCGCCTGGATCGCTTCCATACCATCCTTGGCGGTAACAACCTCATAGCCTTCACGCTCAAGGAAGCGCCCCAAAACCTTGCGCATGGTCAAGGAATCATCCACCAACAATGCCAGTGGCTTGCCAGGTGGTAGGGGCTTATCAACCGTGATAGCAAGATTAAGGCTACCTGCCGACAAGGCTTCGCGATTGGCAAGCTGCAAGGGGTTGATGATGAAGACAATGCCACCATCACCGAGCACCGTGGCTCCCATCAAGCCTGGCACACGTGCCAGTTGCGGGCCAATGTGCTTCATCACCACTTCCTGGTTGCCTAGGATGTCGTCCACATGCAGAGCAATGCGATATTGACCACTACGCAATAACATCACCGGGGTATAACGCTGGTTTTCTGCAGCAGCTTGCATATCGCCACACAGCCTACCCAGGAAAGAAATCGGGTAGTCATGGCCAGACCAGCTTAACCTGCCATCGGCATAGGCGGCGCTTAAGACATCGGGTTTAAGTTTGACTACCTGCTCTACCAAGGCGGCAGGTAGGGCAAATTGGCGACTGCCATACCTGACCAGCACCGCCTGCGCGACTGAAAGCGTCACAGGCAAATAAATGCTGAAAAGGGTACCGGTACCTTGGGTGCTATTGACATCAATACGCCCACCAAGTGAGGTAATATCGCTACGCACCACATCCAGCCCTACTCCACGGCCTGAAATTTGTGACACAGTGCGGGCGGTAGTAAAGCCAGGCTCAAAAATCAATGCCAACAAGGCCTGATCGCTAACCTCTTGCTCCGCATGTAAGAGATGCTGCGCCAGCGCCCGTTCACGTACCTGCCCCAAGTCTACCCCTGCGCCATCATCGCTCACCGTGAGCAAGATTTCATCATGCTCCTGGCGTACCTTGAGTGTAATCTTGCCTAGCGGCGACTTGCCTTGCTTGCGCCGCGCCTCGGGCGCTTCTATGCCATGCGCTACCGCATTGCGAAGGATATGCTCAATGGCGGCCCCCATGCGGTCAAGCACGCTACGGTCAATCTCAGTATCAGCCCCCAGCAACGCCAACTCAACCTGCTTATCAAGTTCGCGGGCAGTTTGGCGTACGATGCGATGCAAACGTTCCGTCATCACCGAAAATGGCACACGGCGTATGTTCATCAGCCCATATTGTAGGTCTCGGCTCATGCGTGCCTGCTGCTGCAAGGCAGCATCGCTCTCATCCAAGTTGCGCAGCAGGCCCTGCTGAATGGTGGAAACGTCATTGACGCTTTCCGCCATCATGCGGGTCAGTTCCTGCAAACGGGTAAAACGGTCAAACTCGAGCGGATCGAATGTCTCATTCGACTCTTGCAACAAGGTCATACGTGATTGCAACTGGCTTTCCGCCTCAATCTCCAGCTCACGCAGGTAGCCACGCAAACGCTGCACACTTTCTGTCAAATCCTGCGAAGATTGCTTGAATGCCTGCATTTCACGCTCCAGGCGTGACCGCGCGATACTGACTTCCCCAGCCTCGTTAATCAGTCCATCCAGCATTTCGGCACGCAACCGCAAGTATTGCGTACGGCGATCCAGCCCGGTACGTTGCGCAAGCGACTGCCTGCCTGTCACCAGCGTAGTTTGCCCACCCAAAGCTTCTTCCAGCAAGCCTCCCACATGGTCCAGGCCCTCGAACATCTCGGCAAAGTCGTCAGGCTGCGGTGATTGCCTCAAAGCTCGCATCACCATGTCTTCCATACCATGCACGGCATCGCCCAATGCACCCTGGCCTGCCATGCGGGCGCTACCCTTAAGCGTATGCAGTGCGCGCTGCAACATATCAGGATGCTCAGCTTCATGCGGATAAGCCTGCCAGGCACGCAACTCACTCCCTATCATTGGCATGAGGTCGCTGGCCTCTTCAACAAACAAGGCAAAAAGCTCTTGGTCTACCGCCTGCTGCGCAGTGGGAACAACATCCTCCAGTGTCTCAACCTCAGCTTGCTCTGGTAAAGAGGCTGTAGGCGCCGTATCCGCGACTGCCGCACCTAGATCAGGCTCTTGTACCTGATCTATCAAGCTGTTGACCTTAGCCTCAGCTTCCAGGAGGCTGACCATCACATCTTCAGCCTTGGCAATACGTGGCGCCAATGGCACCACATTACTGCCAGTGCTGGCATCAATCGAAGGAATCACTGCATCTGCCGCGGCTTTCTTCAGGGCGCGCAGCAAGGCAGTCGCCGCACGCGACTGCTTACGCTCACGCGCCTTATCCAACATTTTTTCCAGCGCACTCACCGTATTCTCTAGCAAAGTAACGGTTTGCTCAGTCCAATTCCCCTGATGCACATCCAGCCAATGCTCCAGCGCACGAGAAAGATCGGATAATGCCTTGAAACCCGTCGCACCAGCATTACTAGCCAGAGTATGCGCTGCCCGACAGGTATCTTGATCTGGAGCCTCCACTGGCTCGCTACGATGCAATACCACTTGCAACCAATCCTGTAGTTGCTCCAAGTGCTGCCCAGCCTCCTGCAGGAACACTTCAAACAAGGCGCGACTGATTTTGCGTGTGCCACCGATCAGAACTTCCTCGGCTTGTTCACTGACCTGATCCCCAGACAAACTGGATGCCAACTCATCTGCACGCGCCTGCCACAGCGTATCCTCCACAAGTTGGTGTGAATTCTTGCGCAAGGCTTCCACCCAGCCCGCGAATGCAGCGGTTGCATCCTCGGCAAATGCCATCATGGCGCTGCTCGGCATGAATCTGCTTTCAATCACGCGATTAAGTAAAGTCTCGACAATCGCCGCCACATTGCCAAGATCAAGTAGGCCAACCGTACGGCCACTGCCTTTGAGGGTATGAAATCCACGCCGCACCTCGACCAAGGCATGGTGGTTCGTCGCATTGATGCGCAAGGCCTGCAAGTGTTGCGCCACACTTGCTAATACTTCCTCTGCCTCTGTCAGGTAAATATCCAGCAGCTCATCATCGGGCAAGCTGGGAGCAAATGTCTGGGGAGCAGGCGTAACTATCGTGTCAGCAGGCCGGGTATCCACATCTTCACCATGCACAGCCTTCAAGCGCACCAAAGCATCCTCAAGTGCCAAGGTACCACTCACTCTATGCGGATACTGCTCGACATACATGCCAACCAAGCTCAGGCCATCTGCCAGTGCCTCGAACACGTCCTGTCGAGTTTCCACTTGGCTGCTTTGCAGCCCTAACACCACTTGCTGCGCCTCTTGCGCCAGCGCTTTCAATTCTGGCATTTCCAAAATATCCAGCGCACTAACTACTTGATTCAATGGCATGACCGCCTGCGCTAATGAATCAAGCTCTTCTGGCTGACGGAAATAGGCATCCAAGGCTTGTTCTATTGCTTGCAGAGAGGCTGCGGTCTCACGGGCCAATGCCTGTTGTGCCGCTTGTTGCACCGCAGGTGCTGGTGCCAGTTCCGGCAACTGCCCTTGTGCCAAGGCTTGCAAGCGTTGTTGCTGCAGGTGCATATCAAGCTCGGCCTGCTCGCTTTGCTGGCCATAATGCTGCAAGGCAGCAGACAACAAGGTCAAGGCAGAAGCAACCTCCACCAGGGCAACCTCTTGTTGAGGATGCGGCCCTTGCTGCAAGACAGACGCCAATTCATGTACCGCGGCAAACAACTTCTTCACCGGCGCATTCGATAGTGCAGGATAGGTATTGAGGATACCGGCAAAACGGGTCATGAACTCATGGAGCACACTTTCGCCCGCATCCGCACGCGCCCACAATTCAATGAGCGCCTCAAGCGCAATGCGACATTGCTTAATGTATTGCTGCTCCTCGACATCAGGAACAAAAGTCGCAGCCTTGGGAATCAAGGCATCGAGTTCAAACAACAACTTGACCTGGGCAATGCGCTCGTTAGCGAGGGTACTGGTGGCAATAAAATACAAAAGATCACGCAACAGAACGCTGGCCGGGCGACTGGTGCCTTCACTGCTGGAGCGCAATTCCTGATCTAGGCGGCGACAGAGTCGCTTGACACCGGCATCATGGCGATGCGACTCCTCCGCCATGGTCTCGATGAATGCCATCGCCACCCACCACAAGGTTTTCTGGACAACCTGAGAGTGCACCTGTTGCACACGGTCCAGCGTAGCCACCATTTCCTGCAAGGCTTGCTCATCCCCCTTCAGCCAGGCGAGCAAGGATTTCTGGAACTGGGCTCGTTGCTCCTTGAGGATTGCCAATATGGCCTGCGGCTCCAATGCTGCGGTAGGGATATCGCGTGGCAGGCGCTGGCTGGTATCAGGAAAAAACAGCTCGGAGTCTTCCAGCGGCTCCCCATGCAAGGCAGCCAATTGCTGCAATGGGCGCGATAACCGCAACGGCTGGTCTGGCTCCCCATGCATCAGATCCTGCAAATATTGCTGCAAATGCAGGATGGCATGCTTGAGCACATCAAGGTATTCAGGCTCAAAAGCGAGTTCAACATTCTCTAGCTTGGAAACAATGCTTTCAATTTCGCTGCAATAGCGCTTGCAGCCCTCCAATCCCACCATGTCAAGCGCGCCATTGACTTGATAGAGATGGGTCTTGGCAAAACGCAAGGGCGACAAATCCCCAGGATTGGTGCTGAGGGCTGCTAACTGTAGCAATACCTGCTCCAAAGCCTGGTCTATTTCACCCTTGACCCAACTAAGCGGGCCGATGTCGAAATCTTCCACCACTCTATCCTAGTTGAGCTTGAAACCCGCCACCGAAGCACGCAACTCCTCAGCAAGGCTAGTAAGCTGGCCAATAGAGTTGGCTGTTTTTCTAGTTCCATCTGAAGTTTGAGATGTAATACTATGAATCTGCTGCATATTTAAACTCACCGTTGCAGCTGCCTTGGTTTGGGCTTCAGTCGCATGCGAGATTTCCTCAATCAAGCGGGCCAGGTTATTGGTTACACTCTCAATCTCCCCCAGTGCCTTCCCGGCCGCATCGGACAAGCGCGCACCTTCCACCACACCCTCCGTGCTTTTCTCCATCGCCGCCACGGCACTGTTGGTATCAGTCTGAATAGTCTTCACAATCGCACCAATCTGCTTGGTCGCCTCGGAAGAGCGCTCGGCAAGACGCTGCACCTCTTCCGCCACCACGGTAAACCCGCGACCCGCCTCACCGGCAGAAGCTGCCTGGATGGCAGCATTCAATGCCAAGATATTCGTCTGCTCGGTAATATCGGAAATCAGGTCCACAATTTCACTAATCTCTTGCGAGCTCTCACCTAGGCGCTTGATACGTTTTGAGGTTTCCTGAATCTGCGTACGAATTTCATTCATGCCAACAATTGTATTCTGTACCGCCCTCGTTCCTTGATTAGTGGCATCCAATGAGCGCCGTGCCACGTCAGAAGCCTCTTCCGCATTACTCGACACCTGCATGATGGACTGGGTCATATGGTTAACAGCTTCGCCCGTTTCCGTAATCTGTTGCGACTGTAACTCCGCGGCGTTCAGGAGCGCACTGGAGGTTTCTTGCGCCTGGGCCGTGGCCTGGTTCACCTGCTCAGTCGCACGGTTGATCTCGGTCACCAGATCACGCAGGCTATCTATCGTGTAGTTAATCGAGTCGGCAATCGCGCCTGTGATGTTTTCAGCCACTTCCGCCTTTACCGTCAGGTCACCATCCGCCAGGTCACCCATTTCATCCAGCAGGTTAAGGATGGCCTCCTGATTATTCAGGTTAGTCTGCTCAATTTCCTCGAAGCGGCCTCGGGCAGTGCCCACCTGCTGATAACCAATACGTACCAGCAACGCCAATGCCAGGAGGCCAGACACCACAGATAGGGCCAACCACCAGCCAGCCTTGCCTTGCTCCAGATAAGCCTGCCAGGCCTGGTGTGTCGCCTGCACCGTCAAATCGCTTGTGGTCGCGAGCTGCCCTAGCCCACCAGATGAAGATACCTGTGCACGCAAATCAGCCCAAGCCTCATCCAACTGTTTAAGCTTTTGACTCACCTCTGCAGTTTCTAGCAAGGCGGATTGCTGCAAGTCATGTAACTGCGTGAGATGAGCGGCAGCCTGCTCCAGGGTAGTAGAGATGCGACCTGTGGCAGTTGCATCGCCTCCAGCGCTTAGCGCAGCATCGCGTGCAACTTGCTGCGCTTCCACCTTCAGGTTGGTGACGAGATCGGTGAATTGATGATTACGCGCAACTTGTAGTTGATTAAGCAGCAGCCCCAACAAAGCCAGCACCAAGGCCAATAGTAAAGCGCCCAACACTCCCCGACTGGTCTTTCCTACCTCAGGAAGCACCTGATCAGCGACCTTCCTCTTACCCAACAGATTCCTGAATATTGCAAAGTTCAGCGCCATACTTGTCTCCCGCTTTCTGTCAGGCAGCGACCTGCAGAAATTCTTTTTTCTCAAGAATGAGGGCTATATCCAGCACCTCCCATTGATAATGCTGCTGATCCTCATAACGCCCGACCACATGGGATGGCACATCCGCCACCATGTTCAGCAGCTTGAACTCATCCAGGCTACGCAGGCCGGCGAGGTTATCGATGAGAAAACCAGCATTGATGCCAAAATCACCATGCACAAGTAACACACGACTTTCAACAGTGATAACGGCAGCCTGCTGGCTTACCCCCAGAAACCTTGCCAGATCAGTGATTGCATAGAGATTGCCACGAATATTCGCCATTCCCAAGAACCAAGGCTGCACCAATGGTGCTGGTTGGATTGTCGGCACGGGCAAGACTTCACTGATGTCGCGTAAATCCAGCAAATATCGCTCACTACCTGCATACACAGCCAACCTGGAGCGGTTTGCTCCTGGCTCAGCCGTCACCTGTTGCAGGCGTTCCAGGATACCTTTCTGATAGGCTTGGAGATTGAGCCTGGATTTAGCCACCTCAGCCTAGCTCCGCAATCTTGGTCAGTAGCTCGTCGGCATCGACAGGCTTAATCACACAGTCCTTGGCGCCCTGTCGCAATGCCCACATGCGGTCAGTTGCTTGCTCCTTGCCAGTGCAGACGATCACGGGAATATGCGCGGTGGCAGGGTTCTTGGATAAAGCTCGCGTCGCCTGAAAGCCATTCAGGCGAGGCATGACCACATCCATCAATACCAAGTCTGGTATGGCAACACTGACCTTATCCAGACAATCCTGACCATCTTCCGCCGTACTCACCTCAAAACCAGCCTTTTGCAATAACTCGCTTAAATACAAGCGATCAGTTGCTGAATCATCTACCACCAGGATTTTCTTGATCGTCATTTACTCTTGTTCCGTTGTTAATGCACCTGGGCTGAGCTTGTAATGGCGCACTGCATCCAACAAGGCATTCTGGGTAAAAGGCTTGGTCAGGTATTGATCAGACCCCGCCATGCGTCCGCGGGCACGGTCAAACAAGCCATCCTTGCTGGAAAGCATAATCACGGGAATGGATTTGAAACGTGCATTGCGTTTGATCAGGGAGCAAGTCTGGTAGCCATCAAGGCGTGGCATCATGATGTCGACAAAAATGACATCTGGCAGGTGGTCCGCGATCTTGGACAAGGCATCGAAGCCATCTTCGGCCAGAAACACAGTACACCCTGATTGCTTCAGGAAAATCTCGGCGCTCCTACGAATGGTGTGACTGTCGTCAATCACCATTACTTTCACACCTGATATATCCGTTTCCCCCACCCTTTATCCCCTGTATTGACAGGCTGCATTGAGCAGCAGGCTTGTTCTTGGCGCTCAAGGCGAGCACCGGATTTTCGTACCATTCTATCTACAGACTTCAACGCCGTGCAATACTGGCAACACAAAAAGCAGGTTGTCAATCTGCAGACAAAAAGGTTAAATAACCTGCTGAAATCAGGCATGATGACTTGATTTGTCATCTGCATAGTCGCATAAAACAACAATAACCAGAAGCGTCGCGCGTCTATGGGCCGCGGCATTTAGGGAACGGAGATCATGCTAGTCAGACAGGAAGCCCTCACGGCGAAGATGAGTATCAAGGATTTACCGTCATCATCGCCACTACCCAATGCCAACCTGGTATTGGTATTTGGCTCAGTCAGGCGATTCGGCGATGCCAAGCTGCCAGCTCAGCTCAAGGAGCGCTACCCCTCTGCCCAGATCGTCGGCTGTACCACCTCAGGTGAAATTGGCCCACACGGTGTCAGCGACGACAGCCTGCAAATTACCGCCATCGCATGGGATAAAACCATGCAACGCGTAACCTACGCTCGTGCCAACAATATGCAAAGCTCTGCCGATACCGCCGTCAACCTTGCAAAACAACTGAAGTCAGAAAGCCTGCGCACTGTGTTGGTATTCTCTGACGGCTTGCACATCAATGGTTCCGAGTTGTTACAAGGCTTTCAGAGCGTGTTGGGCGATATTCCTATCGTTGGCGGCATGGCCGGTGACAATGCCGAATTCTCCAGAACCCTGCAACTCCTCAACGACAGTGTAGAAGAAGGGCTGGTGATTGCTATCGGCCTTTATGGTGATCATTTGATTACCGCCAGCGGTGCACTCGGAGGCTGGAAGCCTTACGGCCCGCCACGCAAGATCACCAAGTCGGAAAAAAACGTCGTCTACGAAATGGATGGCAAACCTGCATTGCCACTTTACCGCATGTATATTGGCGAGCAAAACGCCAAGACTTTACCTGGCTCTGGCCTACGCTTCCCGTTTGCAGTGATTGAAGAAGGCAAGCGTGAGGTAGAAAAAGTCCGTACCCTACTTTCAATCGACGCCGCCAAGAATAGCCTGACCTTTGCTGGCAACGTGGAAGAAGGCGAAACCGTGCGCCTCTGCCAGACCACACATGACCGTCTGGTAGAAGGTGCAGGAGGCGCTGCCAAACTGGTCACTGGCAACTTGAACACCAATCAGCCCGGACTAGCCTTGTGTGTCAGCTGCGTCGGGCGCAAACTGGTGATGGCCGACCAGATCGCCGATGAGATTCATGCGGTACAACAAACGCTGGGTAACCAGACCGTATTGACCGGCTTTTACTCTTATGGGGAATTCTGTCCGCGGCCCAATACCACGGATAATGTGCTGCATAACCAGACCATGACCATAGGCTACTTGAGCGAAGCTGTATGATGGCGAAGCTTGAGTGATCGCGAAACTTTGATGCAAGGTCAGGCATCCAACCCCACTTAACCAGATAGAAAAGGACTATATTAATGGCAACCGTCACCCTCAAAGGCAACCCAGTACAGATCGGCGGCAACCTGCCACAGCCAGGCGCAACCGCTCCCGACTTTCAGCTGGCAGATGCCAAGCGCAATCTAGTTGGCCTGGCTGATTTTGCTGGCAAACGCAAGGTATTGAACATTTTCCCTAGTATCGACACGCCAACCTGCGCCACTTCCGTACGTACCTTCAACAAGCAGGCCAGTGGTATCGCCAATACCGTGGTCTTGTGCATTTCTGCTGACCTACCATTTGCGCAAAGTCGCTTTTGCGGTGCTGAAGGCCTGGATAATGTCGTGACCCTCTCTACCTTCCGTGATACCGCTAAATTCTCCAAGGATTATGGCGTACAGATCGCTGATAGCAGTCTGGCTGGCTTGACCGCACGCGCGGTAGTTGTGCTAGATGAAAACAACAAGGTACTGCATAGCGAGCTAGTTTCCGAGATCGCCAACGAACCAAATTACGACGCTGCCTTGGCAGTACTATAAATATATACTGAAGGTTGTAATTCAATATCCAATTGCAACCTTCATACTTTTTATAAGATGTTTAGTTGCTGAACAAAAACTTGTAGAGAATACGAACATGACAATAAAAACTCTAAAAGAAGAGAATAGCATCCGATTAAAAGCGATCCCAACACCTGATGGTCATTCAACTACCTACACAGTAGAACGAATTGATATTCCCAGCCAGCCTAAAATTTTCTATACCCTTTCCGAGGCGGAACGTTATTTTTCAACCATCAAAAGTCAAGTTGGAGAATTTTCAAAATGAAATCACTACTTCCCGCTATATTTCTTAGTATTGTCCTATTCACAGGATGCTCTAGTACTCCTCCAACCTTAACAGAAATATCTAATGCAGATTATGGAACGTATCCAGAAAATTATGAGGATATTGTAAAAAACACTCTTACATACTCATTAAAAGATCCTGATAGTGCAAAAATTAACTTTCAAAATAGTCCAAAAAAATTCTGGATAGGTTCTAAGTCTTCAAGAAAATTTGGCTATGGCGTTTGTGCTCTAGTGAATGCAAAAAATAGCTATGGTGGCTACACAGGCTCTGAGGCTTGGGCGTTTATCATTAGAAATGGGGTTGTGGTAGATATGAGTGGACCTACAAGTGAAGTTAGAAAGTATCATGCACAACATTTGTGTAATGAAATATTAAAATCTTCGTTGTAAAACTTCTCACTACAACTACAGAATATAATCTTCATTCGTTTTTAAGCAGCTACCTATTACTTCATTTTGTTCAAACTATCCCTAAAATTATTACTAACCCAAATAAATACCTTTAATCCTTAATAATTTCCAATTCAGTAGATAACTCCCCAAGTTTATGCTGCATCTGGTAACCCATCCATAAACTATTGGCAATCTTGCCAGCCATCAACTCGGCCTGCGCCTGCAAGGCACGATTAGGCTGTTCGGCCAGTGTTTGATGAAACAAAGACAGCCAGTGCTCGAACAATTCCGCACTCAAATCCGGCAAGGCGATATGCTTAGGCATAGGGGTCCCCGAGAATCGGCGACTACCCAACAAGATCGCACACCAGAAATCCACCAGCTTGTTCAGGTGGGTATCCCAATCATGGATATGCCCATTGAATATCGGCCCTAGAAGCTCGTCCTGACGGACGGTGGTATAAAAAGCATCGACCAGCGACTTGATTTCATCTTCGGTACAAATTGCATGTTGACTCATTGCTCTCTCCTTCTAGCTTATACGCGGATAAACACCCCAATTGTTTCATTAAATATACAACAATAAGGCAAAAAAACAACCCGGGATAACAACACAGGTTGCCAGACCGGGTTTTGTTTATATCATCATGACAGGTAACTTATGGTGCCAGGCATTTGCTCACCACCTCAAACACATCACTAGAGAGCTTGGGGGTATCCATGATGGTTTGCAGTGCCTGCTGCATATGTACTTGTAACACTGGCGTGTAGCGCTTCCACTCGCGGAAAGGCGTTACTTGGCGTGAAGCAATCTGCGGATTAATGGCATTCAGCTCAATAATGGCATCCCTGAGCAAAGCATAGCCTTGACCACTAGGGTCATGGAATTTCACTGGGTTATTCACGGCAAACGCTGAATACAAAGCTCGCACGCGATTCGGGTTGCGGATATTGAACTCATGATGCTGGCGCAAGCTGGCAAAGTCAGCGAAGATGCTGTCACGATTCGCAATGGCCTGTAGCGAGAACCATTTATCCACCACAAGTTGGTAACCCTTGTAGCGCTCGTAAAAATCAGCAAATACTTCATCACGTTGTGGCTGCTGGCTATCCGCCAGGCTAGATAAGGCTGCTACGCGATCAGTCATGTTGTCAGCCTGATCGTAATGCGCCTTACCACGTGTAGCACACCCCGTGCCGTTAGTGACAGTCAGTAGCTCCAGCAAGGTATTGCGCAAGGCGCGACGCCCCATTGCAGCAGGTGAAATGGAGAATGCCCCTGCACTGTGATGATGTTCATACAGCTTTGCCAGCATATCCTTATGAGCACGCTTGATCGCCTTGAGCAAGCTGCTACGGGCATTATCAATCGCGGCCGGATCCACCACCTCTTGTGCTTGTGCAATTACTGCGATGGATGGCAACGACAAAGCACGAGCCAATAGCGCCTTGTCTACGTCATCATGCGCGCCCTGCTCTAGCAAAACGCCGAAATCATCGACGAATTGCGTGGTATCACTGGCAGGGTCGGCAATCAAGCGCTGGATGGTACGCAGTGCAATGGTTTGCCCGGCCTCCCATTTGTTGAATCCGTCCGTATCCCTCAACTGCAACAAGCGCAAGTCGTCGTCACTCAGGTCAGTACTCAGCTTCACTGGCGCAGAGAAGCCACGCAAGATGGAAGGCACAGGGCGCGAGGCCACATCACTAAACGTAAAACTCTGCTCTCGTTCCGTCATCTCCAGCACTTGGGTGGCATGCGTTTCGTCACCCGCTTCGTTGAGCAAGCCAACTGCCACTGGAATCAGCAAAGGCTGTTTATCCGTTTGCCCAGGTGTATCCGGCTGTGATTGCTTGAATGTGAGGGTATATTGCTTGGCCTCGGCATTGTAGCGACCACTGGCTCGCAAACTGGGAGTGCCAGCCTGCTTATACCAGCGGAAAAACTGTGACATATCGCGCCCGGAAGCATCAGCCATGCATTGCACAAAATCATTAATAGTGACGGCATGACCGTCATAGCGCTCGAAATAGAGATCGGTCGCCTGGCGGTATTGTTGCGCCCCCAGCAAGGTATGCTGCATACGAATCAGCTCAGACCCTTTCTCATAAATGGTCATGGTGTAGAAGTTGCTGATTTCGATAAAATGATCCGGCTGCACCGAGTGCGCCAGCGGACTGGCATCCTCAGGGAATTGCAGCCTGCGCAGCTGATCCACATCATCGATGCGCTGCACCGCACGTGAGTTCATATCGGCGCTGAACTCCTGGTCACGGAATACGGTGAGACCCTCTTTGAGGGAGAGCTGGAACCAATCGCGGCAGGTGACACGGTTACCGGTCCAGTTATGGAAATACTCATGCGCGATCACCGCCTCAACGCTGATGAAATCGCTGTCGGTTGCCGTTTCCTGGTGTGCCAGCACCAGCTTGGTGTTGAAGATGTTGAGCGAGGTGTTTTCCATCGCGCCCATATTGAAGTCGCTGACAGCCACGATATTGAATAGATCCAGTGCATATTCCCGGCCATATTTTTCCTCATCCCACTTCATCGCCTTTTTCAGCGAAGCCATGGCATGGTCGCACTGCCCTTCATCGCCTTTCCTGACATAAATGTGCAAATCAACATCACGCCCAGATTGTGTGGTGAAACGATCAGCAATTCTGACTAAATCACCCGCCACCAAGGCAAATAGGTAACAAGGCTTGGGGAATGGATCATGCCACTCGGTAAAATGCCGCCCCGCATCAAGTTCGCCTGAGGCCACCAGATTGCCATTGGAAAGCAGTACCGGATAGCGCGCTTTATCCGCCTCGATGCGCACCGAGAAAACGCCCAACACATCTGGCCTATCCTGAAAGTAAGTAATACGGCGGAAGCCTTCAGCCTCGCATTGCGTGCAGAAAGTACCCTGGGATTTATATAAGCCTTCCAGCGCGGTATTGGCCTCGGGGTGGATCTCAGAGGTAATGGTGAGCGTGAACTGATCCTCTGCTTGATCGATGATCAGTGTGCCTTCTTCCAACCGATAACCATCAAACGGCTTTCCATCAAGCTCCGCAGAGATAATGACTTGATCCTGACCGTGAAGCACTAATTGCTTTGAGCTTGCATCTGGTGCCTTAACGTAAGTCACCTCCGACCTGACAATGGTTTTATCCTCGAACAATGCAAACTTAAGGCTGATATTCGATGCCTGGTAAGGCGCGGGAGTGTAATCCTTGAGGTAAATCGTATTGGGGGCAGCTTGGGTGTCTGGAAGCATGGACAGGCGTTTCTTGGTTAATAAATATGCCGATAGTATACGGCCTGAGCTATGGTTTCAGGCACCTCACCCACAAGATCAGCAATTTAAGCCTTGTGTTTATCTCGTATTGCTTCCTTGGATGACTGCACCCATGAAGTCAATTGGTCTGCAGGCAGTGGGGGCGAATACAAATAGCCTTGCGCCACAGGATAGCCCAGCTCAAGCAACATATGATGTTGTGCCGGGGTTTCAACCCCCTCTGCCACTACGTTAAGATGCAAGCTCCTGCCTATCTCGAGAATGGCACTACTCAAGGCCTGCGCTGCCTCGTCATGTTCCAGATCAACCACAAAGCTGCGATCAAGCTTGAGTCCAGATACGGGCAGGCGACGCAAATAACTCAAGCTGGAATAGCCCGTTCCAAAGTCATCAAGGGAAAGCCTGACGCCTAACGCATCTATTGCCTCAATGGATTGCATAACACCTGGAGTGTTGTCCAGCAACATGCTTTCGGTCAGCTCTACAATCAAATCCTTTGGCAATAAGCCATTGCTTTCTAGCACGTGGGCAATCAGGCTGGGAAGGTGAACATCCTGAAAATTACTGACCGACAGGTTCACGGCAACACAAGGGATAGGCAAACCTGCGTCACGCCATGAAGCAAGCTGGCGGCATGCCTCATGCAATACCCAGCGACTTAGCTCATTAATCAAGCCACACTCCTCCGCCAGTGGAATAAAGCGTGCGGGAGGCACTTCCCCCATGGCGGGATGATTCCAGCGGGCCAAGGCCTCAACGCCATGCAAGTCACCTGTGGAAAGCCCCATCTGCGGCTGGTAATGCAGATGCAACTGATTATGCTGCAATGCATCGCGTAGCGCATTTTCGAACATCAAGCGCTCTTGCGCGCGCACATTGATTTCATTGCTAAAAAATCGAGACTGGCCACGACCCGCCTTTTTGGCTTGGTACATCGCCATTTCTGCCCGATGCAGCAATGTCCCCACATCGCGTCCATCCTCAGGAAACATAGCAATCCCGACACTGGCTGACACAGACAAGGAGGAGCGAGCCAACAACACTGGTTCCATCAGTAAAGTACGAATACGCGCGAGGATATGCTGCACCTGAGCGGCATCACATTGTGGCAATACCAAAACAAAAGCATTACCAGAAAGGCGCCCCGCCATATCCATGGCGCGCATGCCTTTCTTCAGCTTGGCTGCCACCCGGCATAGCAGTTCATCCCCTGCGGAGCGCCCCAGGGAGTCGTTCACTTTTTTGAAATGGTCCATATCCATGACCAGCACAGCAAGCGCCTGCTCATTGCGAGCCATGGCCGCTAACGCCTGCTCAGCCTTGGCATAGAGCAGATTGCGGTTAGGCAAACCTGTTAGCTCATCATAAAAAGCCAATTGCCGGATACGCTGCCTAGAGTGCTCGCGCTCTAACGCCAATGCACAAAGTGCTGTGCAAGCATCAACTAGGAGCGGATGAAAACGCTCGGCAACTGGTCGATTATTTTCATGGAAATAGAATGCAAATGTACCGACCACCATCCCATGGGAATTGCAAATTGGCGTAGACCAGCATGCGGTATAGCCGAGCGGCCATACCATATGGCAAAAAGGCGACCAGCGCGGGTCTGTTTTGATGTCATTGACCTTGACCGTCTCGTTCAACCAGGCTGCCGAACCACAAGATCCAACCATTGGACCGACTTCCACCCCGTCCAGCGATTTCGAATACGCATATGGCAAGCTAGGGGCTGCCAATGGATGCAACTTCCCTGCTGCATCCACCTCAAGAATAGAGGTCGCCATGTCAGGCACGATACGCTCAGCCTCGAGGCAGATAATCTCCAATATCTCTGCCAGGGGAAGCTCTTGCACCATGGCATCCAGGGTTGGCTGTTGCAATGCAGCATATAGCTTCACCTGGGTAATATCCGTTAACGTCGTGACTGTATATTGCCAACAACCTTCCTTACTGGTAACCAGATTGCTGACGATCTTCACCCAGTAACGCTGTTGATCTTGCCCGACCACGATATCTTCCCAGGCGGTGGATTCGCCCGTATCCAATCCCGCGTAATAGTCATACTGCGCAGCATGCTCGGCATCAGGCATCAGCAACTCGGAAATTGTCCGATTGATTTCATCCAGATGCCACCCCAACATCCGGCTGAAACCGCGATTCACATACATGATATTGCCCTTGGAATCAGAAATGGCAATCGCAGTATCACTGGCATCAGCCGCCAGTGAAAGCCTATGTAGGCTTTCGTGGTATTCTCGCTCAGCCTGCAATCGGGCACTGATATCAATTGCCATCTTGAAGATATGTATCACTGTGCCCTGCTCATCCGGCACCGGGATATACGTTGCTTCCAGCCAACGACTGCCAGCGTGATCTATCCGCTCCACCTGCCCTGAGCATATCTCCCCATTACGCAGTCTTGCCCAGAAAGCATCTTCATCGCCACTTCCGGCCAGCGCAGGATAGCAAAAGCTGCGATGATGACCCCCTATGACTTCAGCATCCGCATCGCCCAGCAAAGCCCAATAATGGGCATTGGCCCACCCCAATACGCCATCAGGGGAGAACTCCGCAATGGCTAAGGCCTGTTCCAGCCCAGCCAATCGCAGGTGCGCAGGTACCGCAGGGATATCGGGTAGCTCATTGATATTGTTGGTAGACATGCACTCTCCAGCAAAGTCATCGTTACACAATCAAACAAACAACTCCCCGAATAATGCTGATCTGCTAAGACTCACACCAACATAAGCACCGGGCCATGTATTTTAAAATGATCATTATGATGGCCGATATCAAACCACAGATACTGTGGCACTACATTAGGAAAATCACCTGATCCACACAGGCTGGTACTTCGTCGCTTCTTTTCATGCGGGCACGAGATCATGCTGATATCTTGCTGACAACCCTAAAGCATGACACAGGGCGTTATTGATCTTGATAAGCCGTATATTTTGCATTGCTGCCACGTGCCCTGTCAGCGGGATATTTTTTGGCATTAAGATCTATCTTGGTATTGGCTGCGGCAATCAGGTCTATGCCGCACACCTCGGCGATACGCAACAGGTAGACAAAGGTGTCCGCAAGCTCATGCCCGATCTCGATCTTGCGCTCATCACTCAATGTTGCACTTTCAGCCGGGCTATCCCACTGAAAGTGTTCCACCACTTCTGCCGCTTCAACAATCATCGCCATCGCCAGGTTTTTGGGCGTATGAAACTGCGCCCAATCCCGTTCAGCCACAAAGTGGTTAACCCTGGCACGCAGGTTTTCCAGGGAGTCTGCCCGATTACGCTCGTCAGTCATTGGGTTTTTCCTTGCGGTTAGAACCTGCGACCATCTTGATCTCGAATACCCGGCATTCCAACGGACCATTGAATAATGGCGTGCGCTTGGTGGGCGACAAGCGCATCAGCTTGGGCAGGCGCATGTCATTGGTAAGGAAATAGGTATTCCACCCGGCAAACTTCCTCTTTAATGCCTCGCCCATCTTGGGATAAAGCGCCGCGAGGTCTTCATCTTCACCGATACGTACGCCATAAGGTGGGTTAGCAACAAGCACGCCTTCAGGAGCTGGCGGTATTACCTCAGTAAACTCGGTATGTGCCAGTTGTACACAATCCAGCAAGCCCGCCTGTTGCAGGTTCTGGCGACTCACGCGCACCGCCCTCAGGTCGGCATCGCTGCCATATAGTTTCTGGAATGTGACTGGCCTTGCGCGATTTTTTGCCTGCTTGAGCAAAGATTGCCAGGCACCAACATTGAAATTCTTCAGACGCTCAAAACCAAAGTGGCGATTGCTACCAGGCGCAATATCCAGGGACATCATGGCGGCTTCCAGCAAAAAGGTACCGCTGCCACACATCGGGTCGAGCAAAGGCGTACCGGGCTGCCAGCCGGAAAGCTTGAGTATGCCTGCTGCCAGGTTCTCGCGCAGGGGAGCCTCGATACTGGCACGACGCAAGCCACGCTGGTAGAGTGCGGCACCTGAGGTATCCACATACAGTTGATATTCTTCTGCGCCTAGATAGGCATGCACACGCACTTCTGGCTCGCGGGTATCAATAGATGGTCGGCTGCCGACCTCCTCACGGAAGCGGTCACAGATGGCATCCTTGATACGCAAAGTAGCAAATTCCAGGCTCTTGAGCGGGCATTTCACGCCAGTTACCTTGACCATGAAGTCCTGTTCGACATCAAACCACTGCGCCCAGTCTATCTTGTATGCGCCTTGGTATAGCTCATCTTCGTTGCTGTAGCGCCCCTTGCCCACTTGCAGCAGGATACGCGTGGCAATACGGCTTTCAAGGTTGGCGCGATAACAAAGCAGCATATCCCCGGCAAACCCTACACCGCCATCGGTAGGCTTGATCTGACGCGCATGCAGGCTTTTTAGCTCATCTTCGAGCAGGGATTCAAGCCCTCGCGGGCAAGTGGCAAAAAACTGATAGTGCATGAAATATCCTGATCGCTGTTAGGACTCCAGCAACAAGCGGTTGCTGGTACTCGGGTTATGCTCGCGCAAGCGCTCGACGAACTCAAGGAACTCAACCTTGTGCTCTGTTTCAAGTGCCTTGGCACGCACGCGTAATGTGCTCCAGCGCAAATCGTTAGGCGCACGCTTGAAGCCAAAGACAACCACATTGCCTGGCCGGCCTGTCGGCATCACCAACATGCGACCATGAAAACTGGTCTCGATGCGTTGCAGGTAAGCATCATAATTCTTGTCACTTCCCCAGAGATTAATGGCGCACATACCATCTAGCGTCAACGCCTCGAAGCAGGAGTCAAAAAAATCCTGCGAACATAGCTCTGCTGGTAAGCCATTACTGCCAAAAGCATCCATCATGAGCATGGAAGTGGTGCCAGGGTGATCACGCAGGAAAGCTACCGCATCGCCTTCTATAATCTCGAAGCGCTCATCATTGTCCGGCGTAAGGAAGTGGCTACGTGCCACCTCAATGATACGGGGGTTGATCTCAACCACCCGTGTTTTCACCTCAGGCAAGTGGTGATACACATATTTGGGAATAGAACCTCCACCCAGTCCCAAAACTACCAAGTCACGCGGTTGCTTCTGAAACAGCAGAAATACCATCATGCCGCGCGAATAGCGCAACTCCAGCGCGTAAGGATCCTTGACGCGCATCGAACTCTGGATAGTATCTGACCCCAGGTGCAGCGAACGTACACCATCGACTTCACTGACATCAACGCTATCTTCGTTAGTCACCGCTTTGTGTATGCTGCGTGCAATTTTGCGCCCTACCCTGAACATTAAGCAGCCTCACTTTCTGTCGCTGACTCAGCATGTTCAAGAGATTTAAAGCGGCTTTCCAGTTCAACCAACAAGGTATCAACTTTCTGGATTTCTATCGTCACGCGCGCTCCTTGCGGCAACTCGGGCATACCGTGCACCTTAGTAATCAGCGGCATGCCATCGAGGCGCACCAAGCTTTCTCGCCACACAGTAGCACCAATCTCCTGAATACTTTCCTGCAACAGGTATTGCAAGCACCAATAGCGCTCCATGCGTGTCTGGAATTCGTTATAGGCGTTATAAGTCATGTCGAAGTTACGCATTACTACAGCGAGCTCATCACTGCCTTGTGCATAAACAGGCTCCAGACCTTGCACCACAGATACAATTTGACGCTGGTTAACCAGATCAACCGCACGGCGTAAGGGTGAGGTACTCCAGCTATATTGGCTGACGCCCAGTCCCTGATGTGGTTCGGCTTTGACTGTCATATACACCTTGCCACCGTTCTGGGCACGATAGATACCCGGCACATTGTGTTCAGCCAACAGGCCGCCCCAATGGCTATTAGCTTCTATCATGAGCTCGGCCACCAGCTTGTCGATAGGCGCACCACGGCGGCGGCCCACAATACGTACCTGGCCATGCTCAACGTAGAAGTTGTAATCCAGCTGGATCGGGCGTGTCGGGTCATACTTGCCGCGCGCCTTTTCCAGCGATTCGGCAAGACGAAACAGGAACAGCAAGCGCTGCCAATAAGGATGGCCGCTATCCTGCTCCAGCGTATTTTCATTGAAAAAAGGCTCCAGCGTGTCATGGCGCAAATTCTCGGCCACCTTCACCTGCTCGACGCGGCTTTCCCGCTTGATGATGCTCAAGTCAGGCGCAACATCTAAATAAAGCGAAAGCGCAGGCCGCCACTCGCCCTCATTCAGACTGAATGGCGTCACCACGTTCTCGGGCAACATGGTGATTTTGTTACCTGGCATATACACGGTAGAAAGCCGTTGCATTACCACTTGATCCAATGGAGTATCTGGAAGTATGCCCAATGCGGGCGCAGCAATATGGATGCCTACACGGGTCACGCCATCTGCCAGCGGCACCAGGGTAAACGCATCGTCAATCTCTGTGGTTGTACTGTCATCGATACTGAATGCCTCAGCTTCGGCTCGCGGCAAGTCTAGTGGCACCACTGGCGCATCGAGTGGTGGGAAGCCTTGCCCCTCGGCAAAATATTCACGCAGAAACGCGCCTAAGTGATAATCATGCACTGAGGCTATCGCGCCGCAGGAAGCCAGCACGCGTACCACATGTTCGCCTTGCTCGCTCGCAGCCTGCTCCAAAGCCTTCCACTCCAGGGCGTTCTTGTCAGGTTGGTAAAGCAAGGCATCGATCACCTTGCTGTCGAACTCGGCTGGCAACTGCCCTGCCTTGAGTTGTTCAACGTATTGCGCCACCTTCTCGGCTTGCAGGCGCTTTTTTTCCAGGCCAGCCAAGGCAGCTTGCAAGGTTTCTTCCGGTGCAGCCTTATAGCGTCCCTTGCCCTTGCGGTAGAAATACATGGGAGCACTATGCAGGCGAATAGCCACCGCTGCCGCCTGTATAGAGGCCGGCTTGCTGCCATAATATTCCTGCGCAAGCTCTTCAAACCCAAACTCCGGTTCGCCGCAACACTCCCACAAGAATGGCACATCCAGGCCTTCAGCCTCGGCGCTGGCGCTTTCCATAAAGCCCGACAATGCACCCTCGAAACGCATCAACACATTGGCAGACTTGATCTTGGAGCGTTTGCCGGAAATCGCTTCTACTTGGAGAGAGCCTGGGTTTTCCGTCATGACCGAAGCCACCTTGAAACTGCCCTCTTCTTCAAAAAATACGTTCATAATCCTGCTTTTTGGACGTGCCCAGTTGACGGCACGTGATGATTGTCTGTAATTTAGCGCCTATGCATAACGCCGAACGAATGATACATGAGATTGGGCAACGCCCGACCTCATCCCGTGTTGCTGTATTGAATGTCCTGATGGAGTCGGAATTTCCGCTCACGCACCACGAGCTACTGCAAACCTTGACCCAGGAAGCACCTTTTGACCGCGTGACCTTGTATCGCGTGCTTGATTGGCTGGTGGAGTGCAACCTAGTACACCCCATTCTGGGTGATGATCGTGCCAGGCGCTTTCAGCTCACGCAGCGCAATGCCAAGCACCATCACGCCCATTTCGAATGCTCGTCCTGCGGCAAGATTTTTTGCCTAGACGAAGTCAAACCGCGTATTCCCAACAGCGTACCCTCCCATTTTACCGTTGAGTCGGTCGAACTCAATATAAAAGGTCAATGCGACCAGTGTAATTCCGCAAAAAACTGATCTCCAGCTATCCCGGCCCAAGCTAATCACAAGGGCCTGATTTCTTTTTAGCCTCCTCAACGTCATATCTTGTAACACCCACAATTCGCAACACAGTTGCACAATTAATCAAATCCAGCATAGAATGCAACTTTGTTGCGAAATTAACTTCATCCATGACAAAACCCGACATCATCAGTATCGACGAACTACTTGCCATGCCTGATGAGCAGTACATGAATGTGCAGCAACTCGCTTTTTTCCAGCACCTGCTTGAACAACAACTTGCGCACATTCATGACAATGCAGCCGAGACGGGCAAACATCTGAGAGAACAACAAGAACTCCCTGATCCGGCAGATCGGGCCACGCAGGAAGAACTGCATACGCTGGAATTACGCACGCGTGACCGTGAACGCAAACTGGAAAAGAAAATCCATGCCGCATTGCAACGCATCAACGATCATGCCTATGGCTATTGCGAAGAAAGTGGCGAGCCGATCGGCCTAAAACGCCTGCTGGCTCGTCCAACCGCCACACTCTCCATTGACGCGCAGGAACGCCATGAAAGGCGCGAGCGGCAATTCAGCCATTAACTCACTATTCAAGCGCATTTCAGGAATCATCATGCATACCTCTACCAAACTCCCGGTCACCGTCCTCTCCGGCTTTCTCGGTGCGGGCAAGACCACCCTGCTCAACCACATCCTCAACAACCGCGAAGGCAGACGCGTGGCGGTGATCGTCAATGACATGTCCGAGGTGAATATTGACGCGCAACTGGTACGCGAAGGCGGTGCCGACTTATCACGCGCAGAAGAAAAACTGGTCGAAATGAGCAATGGCTGTATCTGTTGCACGCTACGGGAAGATTTGCTGGTCGAGATCAAGCGCCTCGCAGAGGCAGGGAGATTCGACTATTTGTTGATCGAGTCTACAGGCATCTCCGAACCACTACCGGTCGCCGAAACCTTCACTTTTCGTGATGAAGATGGCACTAGCCTGTCCGATCTTGCCAGACTAGACACCATGGTGACCGTGGTCGATGCCTTGCATTTCCTGCGTGACTACAGTTCGCGCGACTTGCTGAGCGAACGTGGCTCCTCCATGGGGGAAGAGGATGAGCGTACCGTAGTAGACCTGTTGATCGAGCAAATCGAGTTCTGCGACGTCATCGTCCTCAACAAGACCGACCTTGTGAGCGCAGAGCAACTTAGGCAATTGCACGGCATCCTGAAAACCTTCAACCCGCGCGCGCAGATTATAGAAAGTGCTTTTGGCCGCGTCCCGCTTGACCGGGTATTGAATACCGGCCTGTTCAACTTTGAAGAAGCCCAGGATGCCCCTGGCTGGCTCAAGGAGCTACGCGGCGAACATGTGCCGGAAACCGAGCAATACGGCATCAGCAGCTTCGTCTACCGCACCCGCAGCCCCTTCCACCCGCAACGGCTATGGCAATGGTTCCAGCAGGCATGGCCCGGGGTCATACGCTCCAAGGGGCATTTCTGGATCGCCAGCCGCCCGGCTTATTGCGGCAACTGGTCACAAGCAGGCTCGGTGACACGGCACGGCCTGGCAGGCTACTGGTGGGCGGCAACGCCCAAGGCCTATTGGCCTCAGGACAGTGAATCGCTGGCCCTGGTACGCGCCCGTTTTGATGGCGAATTCGGCGACCGCCAGCAGGAAATCGTCCTCATCGGCATGAATATGGACGAGGCGGCGCTACGCAGCCAATTTGACCAGTGCCTGCTCACCGATGCCGAGCTGGCACTCGGCATGGCTGGCTGGAGCGATTTCATCGACCCATTCCCGCAATGGGACAGGCATGAGGAAGAAGCGACTGCCTGAGTCCAAACGCATCGTGGAGTGAGCCTGACCATGCCGACCCAGCCCGATGCATGCTTGTCAGGCCGTCTTGCAGGAGCAGTCTCCAGCGTTCTCGTTTAAAATACCGCTGCCGCCACCCTGGCGGCATTTTTATGTTTTCAATCCAGCTAAGGAAATCCCACGCCATGACGTTGGACCATCGCATCCCAGTGACCTTGTTGACCGGCTTTCTCGGCAGCGGCAAGACCACCTTGCTGAACAAACTGTTGCACAACCCCGGCATGAAGGATACCGCCGTCATCATCAATGAGCTCGGCAGCGCCGGGCTGGATCATATTCTGGCCCGCACCGTGGAAAGCCAGCACATTGCCGACAATACCGTGCTGCTGGAATCCGGCTGCTTGTGCTGTACGCTCAGCAACGAGCTGGCCGATACCATGCGCGACCTGTTCTTCAAGCGCCAGTTGCAGGCCATCCCCAGTTTCTCTCGGCTGGTGATCGAGACCACCGGCATGGCAGACCCAGGCCCTATCATGGCCAACCTGCTCAATGAGCCGGTAATTTCCTCTACTTACCGCCTGGATGCCGTCGTCGTCACCATCGACAGTACTTACGGCCTGCAACAAATTGCCGAACACGGCGAGGCACGTAAACAAGCTGCCGTAGCCGATGTGCTGCTGATCACCAAGACCGACCTCGCATCGCCAGAAAGCCTGGATGCATTGTCAGAGGCGCTGACCAAGCTCAACCCAGGCGCCACCCAATATCGCATTACCCACGGCGACATCGACCCATCCGCAATTATTGATGCCGGACTGTTCAGCCCCAACGGCGCGCAAGCCCAACCGCAACGCTGGCTACGAGCCCCCTCTCGCTCCAAGGCCACGCGCGGCATGCTGCCCCAAGCCGTACATGAGGACGAGATCACCAGCTTTACCGTCACCATGCCCAAGCCATTGACCTGGATGCAATTGGAACCAGTGCTGCAATGGCTATGCGCAACCCATGGCGAAAACCTGCTGCGCATGAAGGGCATCATTCATGCAGAAGACCAGCCAGCGCCGCTGGCAGTACATGCGGTGCATAACACGCTTTATCCCCCTAACTTGCTGGAGGGCTGGGACGAGGATGAGCCCATTACCCGCATAGTGTTGATCGGCAAAGGGCTGGACGAAATCAAGATTCGTGATGCCTTAATGCAAATATAGCGTGGTATTGGGATGACTTGAGAAGCAGCGCTTTGTAGCAATCAAACTATGCGTAAGCCAACAAACCTGGCTAGCGGCTGCAATAACTGCCTCTCTTCCTGGCCTATTCCAGATTGGGTAATCATCACCAACTGGCTACGTTGATGATGCCCATGCCAATGCCGCAACGGCTCAGGCGTATGCAATACATGTTGCACGCGATGTACGGCAACAGGGTTTTGCTCTCCCTCAATCTGGAATACCCCCTTAAAGCGTAACAAACGAGGGTTGTCATACTCGCGCAATAACGCAAGCCACTGTTCAAAATCCACGTTGGGAATAGGCTGCTGTAACTCCAGGCTCAGCGTAGTCACCTCGGCTCCATGTGAGACTGGGGCAGCCAACATTGACAACCAATGCGGGAAACTATGCTCAACCCCTATGCCAAACAGTAGTCCCAAGCCTGTTGTATTTACCAGCGTTGTATCCAGCTGGCTGATAGGAGCCATGGCGTTCAATCGTTGCAATGCGGCATGCAACTCCTTACGCGCTGGATTATCAACAAGATCGGTTTTCGAGAGCAATATTCGGTCAGCCATTTGCACCTGTTTAACTGCTTCGGGATGCTGCTCCAGCGTCGCCCTGCCCAGCAGACTATCCACCACGGTGACCACGCCATCCAATTGGTAGGCAGCGGCCACATAGGAATCCGTCATAAGCGTGTGCAAGATGGGCGCTGGGTCTGCCAGGCCGCTGGTCTCTATCACCACGCGCTTGAATTGCCGCACCCCATTGCGGGAAAAGCGCCAGTGAATGTCTTTCAAAGTTTGCTTGAGATCGCTGCGCAACTGGCAGCACAGGCAACCATTATTCAACTCCACCACCATGGGTTGATCCTGTTGATGGGCAACCAACAAATGATCCAAACCAACCTCGCCAAACTCATTGACGATCACCAAGGTATCCTGCACTTGCGGATGACGTAGCCATTGGTTGAGCAAGGTGGTCTTACCTGAGCCGAGGAAGCCAGTCAGCACCGTGACAGGCAAGCGCATGACATCAATCATGAACCTGCTCCAGCCCACAGCATAATCTTCGCTTGCCAATGATCGTGGCAAGTCGGTAAAGTCCTACGTGTAATTCAGTGTAGTCTGATATTACGAATTGCATGTGCGGCGTACGCTCCCATCCGAACTGCAGCAGGGAGCCTGCCGTCAATTTCACTACCAAGAAAAAGGAAAACATCATGCAAAGCATTATCGCCCTATTGATCCTCGTTGCAGATATTTACGCCATCATCAAGATTATCCAAAGCTCTGCGGATACGATAAAGAAAATTCTCTGGATTCTTGGCGTACTGATTTTCCCCGTTCTCGGCTTGATTGTCTGGTACTTGGCTGGCCCTGGCAGCAAAACTGACTAACCCACATGACAGGCTGCCAAGCATTTGCTGGGTAGCCTGCCTATTATCTCTCAAGGCCCACACACATGCTCGTGACATTCTCTACCTCACGCTATAGCGACATCATGCTGTTCGGCGATGTTGCCAAGCAACTTCTTCAACTGATGGGCCATAGCGGCACCATCCCCGGCGCTATCCTGGCAGACGATGTACCCAAAGCGCTGCAAGGCTTGCAACAAGGCCTGAAAAGCTCCACCTCCCCAGAAAGCACCGAACAAACAGAAGCTGAAGCAGAGCCTATTCATATCAGCCTGAAGAAGCGTGCATTACCATTGATAGAACTATTGCAATCCGCTATCCAGAACCATAGTGACGTCATGTGGAAATAAGTGCGTGTAGCAATACTCCATCAGATATTTAACGCGTACACTCCTGTCTTATGAATAGCGCCGATTTCCACAATAAATCTTTTATCTTCCTGCTGCTTCTGGTGTCTGCCGGACTGATCGTCATCCTCCTGCCCTTTTATGGCGCGGTGTTCTGGGGGGTGATTCTCTCTATCCTGTTTACGCCTTTGTACCGACAACTGCTACTCAAGACAAACAATCGCAAAAACCTCGCAGCGCTCGGCACGCTCATGGCTTGTATCATCATTGTTATCCTGCCGCTGATCATCATTGCCAGCTCGCTGGTACATGAGGGGGCAACGCTGTTCCAGAAAGTGAAGTCAGGCGAAATCAACCCAGCGCTCTATACACAGGAAATCCTGGATGCAGCGCCAGCACCTATTCATCGTGTGCTGGAGCGCGTCGGCCTAACGGATGTCAAAAGCTTTCAGGACAAGCTTTCACAAATCGCCATGCAGGGTAGCCAATTGCTGGCGACCAAGGCACTGAGTATTGGGCAGAATACCTTTCAGTTTGTGGTTGGCTTTGCTGTCATGTTGTACCTGATGTTTTTCCTGCTGCGAGATGGCACGACACTGTCCATGCGCGTGAAACAAGCTATTCCACTCAGTGCTGAGCATAAGCGTCACCTGTTCAACAAATTCACTACTGTGATTCGCGCCACAGTCAAGGGCAATATCTTGGTTGCGATCACACAAGGCGCTTTAGGTGGGCTAATTTTCTGGATACTAGGCATCCAGGCAGCCCTGCTCTGGGCTGTCATTATGGCCTTTCTGTCGCTGTTACCAGCCGTGGGCGCAAGCCTGATCTGGGCCCCGGTCGCCATCTACTTTCTCGCTACCGGCGCATTATGGCAAGGCATTACCCTGATTGCCTTTGGCGTCTTCGTGATTGGCTTGGTAGATAACATCTTGCGTCCCATTTTGGTTGGCAAGGATACCAAGCTGCCGGATTACGTCGTACTGATCTCCACACTCGGCGGCATGGCCGTGTTTGGGCTCAATGGCTTCGTCATCGGCCCGCTGATTGCGGCCCTATTCATTACCATGTGGGATATTTTTTCTGCATCCCGCCCCTTGGATAGAGGTTAGCCAACAGCAAAATCGCTACCCGCTTGCAGTCAGCAATACAAACAAAGCGATGCTGACGGCAACCCCGAACCAGGCGAGCAATCCAGGTACATAGGCAAGCACCAGTACGACATTGATCGCCGCCACTGAAATCAAGCCTACCCAGATCACCAGCCCCATCGCCAAGCTCCAGCCCTGAATTACAGGCAACAAGGCTAATGCTAACAAGCTCCAACCCAAGGCCTTGAACAACACTTTCCTGCTGGAGGGTAACTCAGCATGAGCGTTCAATTGGGCATAATGCTTTTGCATGCCCAAGCTTAAGGCCACCATCCCAGTATAGGCCAAGGTGTAGCCCATCATGACCGCTGGCCAGATTGAAGTATGACTCACTGGCCTGCCCTCCTCACGTACATCAATAGATATGCTATCCCCTTCATGCCCATCCCTCCTTGGGCAAAGTTTTTTTACGTATGGATGACGTACCACGCATGGCCTTGGACACCTTGGGAATAGCCATGGCCAGCAAGAGGCCTATGACCAAAATGGTCGCCTCGACGCCAAAGGCAATGCCATCGCCTAGACGCCAGAACTCCAGCAAGGTCGGCAGGCCATTCAGCCACGCACACAGCGGCAATAACCAGCACAACATCACCGCCAACAGGATTTGGTCGCGCCAGGCAGCCAATGGTTTACGCAATAGGCCATGCAGCAAACTCACCAGCCAGGTGAGCAAGAATGCACGCACCTCCCAGCCTGCACGCCCTTCCAGATCAGCTGGCAATAGACGATTGACCCAGAAATAAACCAGAATGGCATTGATGCTGCCCATGATGGCTGCAATATTGAGCGCCTCAATCAGGCGGTATACTCGAACACTAGCTGCGCCGAATTCATTCTCTGGCCGCTTACGGCGTTTGATGGTAAATAAGATCAAGCCTGTGGCAATCAATCCGCAACTCACCAACCCGCCGAAGAAATACAGCCAGGAAACTACCCAACCACCAAACATGGCAACGTGAATGCCAACAAAGCCACGGAATACATAAGCCGAATCACGCCACTTGGTCTGCACACCCAGTAACTCACCTGTCACACCGTTGAAAGCCGCATGATCCGCCACAGCAGAAATCCGCCCGCCCACGCCGGAAAAAAACTCGACCACAGCCGAGACATCCCCGCCATTCTGGATCACCACCCACTCCACAGCACCGAGTGCTTCCTGCGCCTTGGGTAATAAAGTGGCAATATTGACCATGGGCGCTGCCTCAGCGGCATAAGGTCGCTCAAAGGACTGAACTGCATCGGCACGCAAACTACGTGGGTTGTCATAAACAGCCTTGATACCCAATGGCAGGAATACCAGTGGCTGCATCACTAACCCGGTGTAGGTAATCATGAACAGGAAAGGCAACATCATCACTCCTGCTACATTATGGGCATCCAGCCATGAGCGTTGGGAAGAAGATTGCCGACGGAAGGTGAAAAAATCCTTGAAGATACGCTTGTGAATCACCACCCCACTGATCAAGCCAACCAACATGACCACCGCTGCCAGCCCGACGATGATGGTGCCGGTGAGATCAGCCAGTAAGGTGTAGTGGAAATGCGTCAGCATCTCCCCGCCCTCGGTTTCGCGCACCTTGAGCACTTGGCCGGAATGTGAGTCAAGCACGACTTCATGCGCTTCACCTTTCTTTCGCCAGATAACCTCCAGCGTAGGATGATTATCCGAGATGGGACGTATCATCCACATGCTGCCTTTTTCGCGCGGCGCATGCTGCTCCAGATAAGCCTGGCCCTGAGCCAATTGCTCTAGCATGCTAGGCATAGGCAAAGAGTGGTCGACTCTCGCTTCGGGCTGCATCCAGTGCGTGATGCTATGCTCAAACACTGCCATGTTGCCAGTCAGGAAAACGGCAAACAATAGCCAGCCCAGGTACAACCCAAACCAAGTATGCAGCCAGGCCATGGAAAGAGAGAATGTCTTTTTCATTTTAGCCACCTGGCCAATCCCAACAATACCGTCAACATCAGTGCAACCAGGATTATCCAACCCCAGGCACGCAAGGCGTTGCGGGCAGCAAAAGCCCAGATCATCACCAGGCAATACACCACCCACGGCAACAACACACCATAGAAAACCGCATCAGCCCGGTGACCAGGCCACCACAACACCCACACCAAGTTGAACAAGGCCGTTAACAGATAGCCACCGACAAATGCCGCCAGCACCCGAAAGCCGATATCCATAGATGGCTTCATGGCTGCGACACCTCTGCATTAAACTTATCAAAGCGACCAATAAAAAACTCCACCGCCCTGATACTGCCCGTCCACATTGCCGTGCCATGGTTTTCACCTACCTGCAATTGATAGAAAGTGCTCAAGCCGTGTGGCTTGGCCTGCTGTAAACGGCTCGCCAATTCTCTTGTGGCATCTACCATCTGACGACGTTGCGTGGGTGTATTGCTTAGAGCAGTCGCATCAGTTGCGACAGGCCTTCCTTGTTCGAGCCCACCCACCATCAACAATAACCGTGAGTGAGATAAATCAAATGAAGATGCAGCCATGAAAGCTTGCTGTTCGGTCAGGATGAACTGCTTGTTCCACCAGATGGAAGGGCTGGAGGCAATATAAACCTGAAACGCCTGTGGGCGCGTAAACAAGGTATGCAAAGTCAACAGGCCACCGTAGGAATGCCCAAACAAGGCCTGCTGCTGAGGGTTGATATTGACCTCCTTGGCAATCAGGGGCTTCAACTCCTGCTCAACAAAATCCAGAAACCGGTCTGCCCCACCTTGTCTGGGTGCACGTTGGTCGCCAGTATCAGAAAGATCAGGGGCTGGGGGCGTCAAATCCTCAGCGCGTGACACCTCATCAAGCATCTTCTGAGTGGGATAACCAATCCCCACTACCACTGCTGGCGTTATACCGGTGGCCTCGCGCCGCTGGGACTGCCCATGTACCAGCATAGAAACCGGATAAAACAAGACATTGCCATCCAGCACATAAATAACGGGAAAGCCCTCTGGAGGAGGCTCAGATGCAGGCTTGGAAATCAATATACGATAAGTCTTACCTGTAGCAGTCGAGCGGATATCGCGCTGCTGCGCTAATGGCACCCGTGCCTCCTGCCATGTGCCATCTGCATCATCACTGCTGGCATGCGCCTGCATGACCCATGACAGTAGAAGACCAGCAAACAAAATAGGGATTAGTTTCACTTTATTCATTCATAAAAAAGCGATTGCCCGCCAAATGCGGGCAATCGCTTTAAATCGACTTACCAGTTGTACTTGAGGCTAGCGTTAACTACACGGCCCATACCGTAATAACACGCTGATGCAGCAGTAGCGCATGTTGCAACATAGTCTCTATCTGTGAGGTTAGATGCATTCACAGCAACCTCTGCACCACTCCACCCAAAAGCTTTGAGGTCATAGCGTGCAGCTGCATCAAACAACGTATATGCCTCTGTATAAAGTTTTTCATTACCAACAGCCACAGTAGCTGTTGGGGCTGTCAACCCAAATGATCCACCTACATACCTGACACCCAAACCGATGCTTAAACCATCAAGCACACCTGTAGTGAATGCATAATTCGCCCATAACGAGGACATATGCTTGGGAATGTTTGGCAATTCACTACCTCTATCTGCAGCAGATTGTGCCTTGGTAATTTCGGTATCCATATAGGTATAACTACCCAATAAGCTCAAGTTAGCATTTAGGGCAGCTTTCCCCTCTAACTCAAACCCTCTGATCCTGGCTTCGCCAACCTGCGTATAGCAGCTGCCATCCGTACTTGCAGCACAACCTGTATGCTGAGAGTCGGTAACGGTGCGATTTTCTTGAGTTAACTCATATACAGAAGCACTGATCATACTGTTGCTTCCCACAGGCTGATACTTCACCCCAGCCTCGTATTGCTTGCCTTTGATAGGCTTGAGTGATACATCATTCCAAGTAGCAATACCTAGAGGACCTGGGTCAAACGAAGTCGAGTAACTTGCAAAAGGCGCAAATCCATTATCAAAGAGATAAACCGCCCCTGTACGCCAAGTGAAAGCATGATCATCAAATCCGTTGCGCACTACTCTTGTTGTGGTATTTTGCAGCGTGTTATCAAAACGATCATATCGTCCACCTAGACTCAATCGCCATTTTCCCCATTCCAATTGCTCTTGCGCGTAGATTCCTGTCTGCTTTTGATCCGCATCATGATTATATGATGTGGTCCATGTTCCATTGCCAATTCCAGTGTATACAGGGTTGAACATAGAAATAGCACTAACAGCAACCTGAGTTCTGACATTCTGCCAATTGATACGCTGGGCATCCAACCCCACCAGAACAGTATGTTTCAATGCACCAGTAGAAAAATCTGCCTGAAGCTGGTTATCAATAGCCACCCCTTCAGATTGACCAACCCCAAGCACCGCAACTCGATTGAGCAGTCCACTCAAGCCATTACTTCCGCGAATCACCACACCTTTATAAGTGCTATCAACGCTCGTATAGCGGGCATTCTGACGGAACTGCCACGTATTGTTGAAGCGATGTTCAAATGCCCATCCCACCAGCGACTGCTCGCGATCAAATAAATTCCAGCTAGGCTCCCCCAAGAAAGTATCAATACTCAGGCGCCCACCTGCAGGGCTAGCCTTCACTGTACCGAAGTAAGGCAAGAACTGATACGTAGAGCCACCCTTATCCCGCTGATATTGGGCTAGCAAGGTAAGACTAGTGTTATCAGAAATCTGCCATAACAAGCTAGGGGCAAAATAGGTACGCTGTAAATCCGTGTGATCCAGCTGTGACTGTCCATCATTAAAAGACCCTACTAACCGGAATAACACAGATTGGTCATCCGCCAAACTACCGCCGATATCAAAAGCCGCCTTGTACTGATTAAAACTGCCCGCTTGCAAGCGCACTTCATTAACGTGATTAGCCGTTGGTTTTTTGCTCACAAGATTGATCATGCCTCCAGGCAAAATCTGCCCATATATTGCGGCTGATGGGCCTTTTAGCACCTCGACACGCTCCAGACCATACGTATCAAAAGATGCACGATTCCACTGCCCACCGGCTTGCACCCTCAAACCATCAACGAATAAGTTAGATGTTCCTGCATCAGCATCCATACCAGCTTTAAAGCCTCGAATAGCAAATGTCTCAGCACGGCTATCCATTCCCAGCCCCTCTGTGCGCACGCCCGCTGTATATCCCAGCGCGTCATTCAAATTCTGCGCATTACGATCATCCAGCTCTTTGCGATCAACAACAGAGATCGATTGTGGTGTTTCAACGATGGAGGTATCGGTCTTGGTTGCGCCTTTGGATTTTTTTGCAACATAAGTGTCGCTTTCACTCGCAGCCTTGGCGCCAACAACTGCGACTTCTGGTAATACTGAACTGCTGCTATCGGCGGCTATCGCAGGCACTGCAAAGAGTGCACTAACCATGAGGTATACGAGCTTTGGCTTTTGAATTGCCAATATTGGAGTTTGCTTCATTGCTTTTCCCTGAAGAATGAAAAGCAGCGATTTTATTAAAAATCATTCTCAATAATATTAGCAAATGATAATTTTTACACTTTATTTACACTTTGTTGAGCTAAGCTGTGCAAAAAAACAACACTTCTAAAACAGAGATAAATTATTTGCCGACGTAGCAGACTTAGTCGCTCTTCTTCTACGCCATTTTTTCACTGGGGGAAACTGTTCTGCGTGAGAAAACGCATCAGCAAAAAGCGACTGCTGAACAGGGAACATATCTTCTTGTCCTTGCCAAACGCGCATTTCAGGCCTGAGCTCGCACTCCACCCTGACATCAGATTTTGGTACACAACAGCACGGCAAGATTTCATCGGCAGCAATGAATGCCAATGGCTGCTCAAGGTATTGCACCTCGCCATCAAGCAGGCGTACCCGGCAAATGCCACAATATCCGCCCCGGCACTGGTATTCCACTTCGTGGCCTGTACGCTCCAGGCCATCGAGTAGCGTTTCGTGCGGAATGAGGTTAAAGCTGGTGTGCTGGGTACGGACTGTGCTCAAAGCTCGAAATCACCGAGGTCGTCAGAGCTGACCTCGGAATCAATCTGGCCGATGAGGTAAGAGCTCAACTCCACTTCTTGCGGCGCCACCTGGACAGTATCAGAGGCCAACCACGTGTTGATCCAGGGGATAGGATTACTCTTGGCATTTGGAAAGGCAGGAGCCAAGCCAACCGCTGTCATGCGGTTATTAGTGATGTACTCGACATATTGGCAGAGGATGTCCTTGTTGAGGCCAATCATGGAACCATCCTTAAACAGGTATTCTGCCCATTTCTTTTCCTGCTCCGCAGCATTCTTGAACATGTCGAAGCACTCCTGCTGCAACTCGGCGGCGATCTCGGCAAACTCAGGATCATCCTGGCCGTTGCGCATGATATTGAGCATGTGCTGGGTGCCAGTCAGATGCAGCGCTTCGTCACGCGCAATTAGGCGAATGATCTTGGCATTACCTTCCATCACCTTGCGTTCAGCAAAGGCAAACGAGCAGGCAAAGCTGACATAAAAGCGGATTGCCTCCAGAATATTGACGCTCATCAGGCAACGGTAGAGCAGTTTTTTCAGCTCATGCAGGTTGACCGATTTGACCTCGCCATTGATCACATGATCGCCCTCGCCTAGCTGCGAATACAGCATGGTGTAGTGAATCAGGTCATCGTAATAACTTGAAATATCGCTGGCACGCGCCACGATGTTTTCATTGCGCACAATATCGTCAAAGATCAGTGAGGGATCAGAAACGATGTTGCGGATGATATGGGTATAGGAGCGTGAGTGTATGGTCTCGGAGAAAGCCCAGGTCTCAATCCAGGTTTCCAGTTCTGGCAACGATACCAATGGTAATAACGCCACGTTGGGGCTGCGCCCCTGGATAGAATCCAGCAGCGTCTGGTACTTCAGGTTGCTGATGAAGATATGCTTTTCATGGTCAGGCAAACCCTGGTAGTCGATACGATCTTGCGAAACGTCAACTTCTTCCGGACGCCAGAAAAATGAAAGCTGCTTCTCGATCAGCTTCTCGAACACCGGGTACTTCTGCTGGTCGTAGCGCGCGACATTGACCGGCTGTCCGAAGAACATCGGCTCTTTCATTTGTTCGTTGTCTATCTTGGAAAAAATACTGTAGGCCATGGTTTGTCTCGATATTCTTCAATCAGGGCGGCACATTAGCGCCGCCCTACCCGTCAACTGCCGGTCTAGATCTTGCAAGCACCGCTGGCGCAACCGTCGTCTTCCGCCTCGCTACCGCCCTCACTCGCGCCATCACGGGTGTTATGGTAATAGAGGGTTTTGACGCCAAGCTTGTAAGCCTGCAACAAATCCTTGAGCAATTGCTTCATTGGCACCTTGCCGCCCTCAAAGCGCTTGGGATCGTAGTTGGTATTGGAAGAAATCGACTGATCGACAAACTTCTGCATGATGCCCACCAGCTTGAGATAGCCATCGTTATTGGGCAGCGACCACAGCAATTGGTATTGATGCCGCAGGCGCTCAATCTCGGGCACCACTTGGCGCAGGATGCCATCCTTGGATTGCTTGACCGACACCAGGCCACGCGGTGGCTCAATACCGTTGGTCGCATTGGCGATCTGGCTGGAAGTCTCGGAAGGCATCAGCGCAGTGAGTGTGGAGTTACGCAAACCGTTGGCGACGATATCCTTGCGCAATTGCTCCCAATCGAGTTGCAGTGCTTCATTGCACACTGCATCCAGGTCTTTCTTGTAAGTATCGATCGGCAAGATGCCTTGCGCATAAGTGGTTTCATTAAACGCACCACAAGGGCCGAATTCGCGCGCAAGCTGTACCGAAGCTTTCAAGAGATAATACTGGATTGCTTCAAAAGTACGGTGGGTCAGGCCTAGCGCTGCTTCATCAGTGTAGCCAGTGCTATTCTTGGCAAGGTAATAAGCGTAATTGATCACGCCCACGCCCAGCGAGCGACGCTTGTCAGTGGCATTAAGCGCCGCCTTGACCGGGTAATCCTGGTACTCAAGCAATGCATCCAGTGCACGCACCACGAGGTCGGCCAAGCCCTCCAGCTCGCCGAGGTTTTCCAGCGCGCCGAGGTTAAAGGCGGACAAGGTGCACAATGCAATCTCACCATGCTCGTCATTGATGTCGTCCAGCGGATGCGTTGGCAACGCGATTTCCATGCACAAATTGGATTGCCGCACTGGTGCCAACTTGGGGTTGAACGGGCTATGAGTATTGCAATGATCGACGTTCTGAATGTAGATGCGACCGGTGCCAGCACGCTCCTGCATCAGCAATGAGAACAAATCCACCGCTGGCAAGGTACGCTTGCGGATGCTGTCATCAGCTTCGTATTGCGTATACAGGCGCTCGAACTCGTCCTGGTCGGCAAAGAAAGCGTCATAAAGGCCAGGCACATCGTGCGGCGAGAACAAAGTGATATCGCCACCCTTGATCAGGCGCTGATACAACAAGCGGTTGATCTGCACACCGTAATCAAGGTGGCGCACGCGGTTTTCTTCCACGCCGCGGTTGTTTTTCAACACCAGCAACGATTCAACTTCCAGGTGCCACAACGGGTAAAACAAGGTCGCTGCACCACCACGCACTCCACCCTGCGAGCAGGACTTCACTGCGGCCTGGAACAACTTGTAGAACGGCAGGCAGCCAGTGTGCTGGGCCTCGCCACCGCGAATTTCACTACCAACAGCGCGAATGCGGCCTGCATTCACGCCAATACCGGCACGTTGCGAAACATACTTCACAATCGCACTGGTAGTCGCATTGATGCTATCCAGGCTGTCATCGCATTCGATCAGAACGCAGGAGCTGAACTGGCGCGTAGGCGTACGCACACCGGACATGATGGGCGTAGGCAGCGAAATCTTGAAGGTAGATACCGCATCGTAGAAGCGCTTGATGTATTCCAGGCGCGCCTTGCCTTCATACTTGGCAAACAGGCACATCGCTACCAAGATGTAGAGGAATTGCGGGCTTTCGTAGATTTTCTTGGTCACCCGGTTTTGCACCAGGTACTTGCCTTCCAGCTGCTTCACGGCAGCGTAAGAGAAATTCATATCGCGCCAGTGGTCGATATGCTCGTTCAGCTCATCGAACTCTGCGCGGCTATAGTCGGCAAGCAGGTGCTGGTCGTACTTGCCCATTTCAGTGAGCTTGGTCACATGGTCAAACAAGTGCGGTGGCTCAAACTGACCATAGGCGATCTTGCGCAAATGGAAGATGGACAGGCGAGCAGCTAGGTACTGGTAATCCGGCGTCTCTTCCGAGATCAAGTCAGCCGCGGACTTGATAATGGTTTCATGAATGACATCGGTACGAATCCCGTCATAGAACTGGATGTGCGACTTCAGCTCGACCTGCGATACCGATACATTGTCCAGTCCCTGTGCCGCCCAATCGATCACGCGATGGATCTTGTCCAGGTTGATCGGCTCACGGCGACCATCCCGCTTGGTGGCATTCATGGATTCATACTTTGTCATCTAAGGCTCCCTGTCAGGAAGCAAGGTGTCTCCATGCCTTGGCGACCAGATTCCTGGTCAAGCCTACATGCATGGAGTCAGCAAAATGAACTGCTTCGCGGCACTGGCCACGATAGCTTTTGCTGAGGACACCCCGCCTCAAACGTTATGAAAATAATCTACGGCAGGTTTCCTGGCTTCCGGGTCACCGTGGTTGGCCGGTCTTCCCAGGCCCTACACTCACAGGCCCAGTGACAATTGAAATGGCATACCACTCTCCGGTTACAGTTGCGGGGGCAGCTGTGGCTTGAATAGGCATAAACCCGTGACCACATTCCCTTTTCCCGACTAAATCGAACCGCTGTCGAACACCGTAGTGGGATGGAATATAGCGCAATAAAATGTGCTTGTGTAGCCAACAAAACACTATATATTGATTTTTTGAGGTATATACAGGATTTTTAAGGAGAAATTTTTTGAAGAATTTTCCAGCCATATCTGCATCATGAATTGAGCTATCATGAAACGATATTTTCGCCAAGACAGGCGCGTAAAAATGAGTAATAAATAAAGACCAGCGATGAAACCAGCCACCACTCCCGAACCTAGCCGTGCAGAGATTGAGCAGATACCAGGTGCGTTATTGCTTGAATTTGGCGCAAGTTGGTGCGGCTTTTGTCAGCGTGCACAGCCGCTGCTGAACACCGCGCTGCAGGCTCACCCCAAGTTGCGGCACGAACGCATAGAAGATGGCCCCGGCAAGCGGCTGGGCCGCAGCTTCCGCATCAAGCTTTGGCCCACCCTGATCTTGCTGCACAATGGCGTAGAAATTGGTCGTGTAGTGCGGCCGGAAAGCGTGGAAACGATCACCACGCTACTCCAGGCAACCCTGTCACCTGATTAAGCAGCCAATTCGTTGCGCAACTGCTTTGCCACCTTCACCATATTGTCCAGCGCAGTACGTGTTTCCGCCCAGCCGCGCGTCTTGAGGCCGCAATCCGGGTTAACCCATAACTGCGCAAGAGGCACGACACTGGCCGCACGGCGCAATAATGCCTCGATTTCAGCAATCGTCGGCACACGAGGGGAATGAATATCGTATACACCGGGGCCAATGTCGTTCGGGTAAGTAAACTCGCCAAAGCCATCCAGTAGCTCCATGTGCGAACGAGAAGTCTCGATGGTAATCACATCGGCATCCATGGCTGCAATCGCAGGCAGGATGTCATTGAACTCGGAATAGCACATATGCGTGTGGATTTGGGTGTCATCCTCAGCCACGCTGGCACTGAGCTTGAATGCCCTCACTGCCCAATCCAGGTATTGCTTCCATTCGGCCTGTTGTAACGGCAAGCCTTCACGCAGCGCTGGCTCGTCGATTTGGATAATGCCAATACCTGCCTGTTGCAGGTCATCCACCTCGTCGCGTATTGCCAATGCAAGCTGCATTGCTGTGGATTGACGCGGTTGATCGTCTCGGACAAAAGACCATTGCAACATCGTCACCGGGCCAGTCAGCATGCCCTTAACCGGGCGGCTAGTGAGCGATTGAGCATAACGCGCGGTTTCTACCGTCATCGGCTGCGGACGATAAACATCACCATAAATCACAGGAGGCTTGACGCAACGCGAGCCATAGCTCTGCACCCAGCCATATTGGGTAAACGCATAGCCTGCCAGCTGCTCCCCAAAATACTCCACCATATCGTTGCGCTCGGCTTCACCATGCACGAGCACATCAATATCCAGGGCCTCCTGCTCGCGAATAGCGAGTTCGATGTGCTGCTGCATATCCTGCTGATAACGATCGGTCGATAGCTTTCCCTGCTTGAAGGCAGCACGACTGGCGCGGATATCCGCGGTCTGCGGGAAGGAACCTATGGTCGTCGTTGGCAATGCAGGCAGATTGAAGCGAGCTTGCTGCACAGCTTTACGCTCAGCAAAAGCACGATGACGCTCTGGATTGAGTTTATCCAAGGCAGCAATTCTAGCCTGCACATCCGCATTGTGTACCCGGCTTGAGGTCCGGCGTGATTGCACAGCAGCATCAGATGCGGCCAGCTCGGTAGCGATGCTACCTTCGCCTTCATTCAAGGCGCGCGCCAAGGTCGCAACTTCGGCAATTTTTTCATCCGCAAAGGCCAACCAGTGCTTGATTTCGGGATCAAGGTTTTCTTCATGTGCCAAAGTCACGGGGGTATGCAACAACGAGCAACTTGGTGCTACCCATAAACGATCACCCAGCTTTTGTGCCAGTGGTTGCAAGATATCGAGGCTGCGACGCAGATCGTTGCGCCAGATATTGCGGCCATCCACTACCCCTGCGGATAACACCCAGTGTCCCGGCAAGGCATTGAGCCATGGTGCCAGTTGCTCAGGCGCACGTACCAGGTCAAGATGAATGCCATCGACCGGCAGGCCTGTGATGAAACCTTGATATCGAGATACATTGGCAAAATAAGTCGCCAGCAGAATCTTCGGGCGTTGCGTACGCAACCAGGCATAAGTACGCTCAAATGCTTTCAGCCACTGATCATCGAGGTCTAGCGCCAATACTGGCTCATCGATCTGCAACCACTCAATCTTGCGATGGTAGAGCTCGCGCAACAGATAGGCATATTGCTCTGCCAGTCCATCCAGCAATTGCAGGCGATCATGATCCCTGGCCTTGCTCAGGTACAGCAGGCTGACTGGCCCCAACAACACGGGCTTGACCGTTTTTCCTTGTGCCTGTGCTTCATCGAGGCGGCTAAGGAATTCATGGGCATTGATGGAAAACCGTGTGTCTGCGCTCAACTCCGGCACGATATAGTGATAGTTGGTATCAAACCACTTGGTCATTTCCATCGCAGGCTGGCTGGCATTGCCTCGCGCCAAGGCGAAATATTGCTCCTCCGACAATACTCCCCCTTGAAAGCCAAAACGCTCCGGCACTGCGCCAAACATCACGGCGTGATCCAGCACGTGGTCATAAAACGTGAAATCACCAGCGGTGATGAAGCCCAAACCTGATTGCTTTTGCCAATGCTGCTCGCGCAAGCCCTTGCCTATCTCCTGCAAACCTGTCGCATTGAGCTCCCCTTTCCAGAATGCCTCTTGGGCAAACTTGAGTGCGCGTTTCTCGCCGATCCGTGGATATCCCAGAATATGTGCAATTGCCATGCTTGAATCCCTTGCTTGAATGATGTGAATGAGTTCATTGAAAAAGTGCAGGAATTTTCACGGATGCAATAAATTTAAAAAAGCGAAAGTTTTTTTGATAAACTTGAATTAAATTCATACCAACAAGCACACCATGCTGGAAATCCGCCACCTGAAATCCCTGATTGCGATTGCCGAGACCGGCAAGCTGGCTCATGCTGCCGAGCGGGTATTCCTCACACAATCAGCGCTTTCACACCAGATACGCGTGCTGGAAAATCATTACGACACCCCCTTGTTCCAGCGCACAGCGCATGGCATTCGCTTCACACCTGCTGGAGAGCGTCTGCTGGCCTTGGCCAGGGAAGTGCTGGAAGCGCAAGAAAAAGCCGAGCGTGACCTGATTCGCCTCAAGAGCGATCAATCAGGGGAATTGCGAATAGTGCTGGAGTGCCACACCTGCTTTGACTGGCTGACGCCGGTGATGGATGCCTTCCGCCGCGCCTGGCCAGAAGTCGAACTGGATTTGGTTGCCGGATTCCACAGCGACCCATGGCACTTGCTGCATGAAGGCAAAGCCGACCTTGTCATCGGCAGCCTGCCGGAGAAATTACGCGAACTGAGCGCGATTCCGCTATTCAAGTTCGAGATCATGGGCGTGTTGCCGCCCGAGCATGAATTGCGTAACAAACCACGATTAATGGCAGAGGACTTTGCCGGACAAACGCTGATTACCTATCCAGTGCCGGAAGAGCGCATCGACGTCATCCGCCAGGTGCTCAAACCCGCTGGCATCGAATTCACCCGTCGTACCAGCGAGCTGACTATTGCCATCATGCAATTGGTAGCCAGCCGCCGCGGCATCGCTGCACTACCTAATTGGGGCATACAAAGCTATGTAGATCACGAATATGTGATTGCCAAGCCTATAGGCCGCAAAGGCCTGTGGTCGGAACTACATGCTCTCGGCATGCCGGACATCATGGCTCGGCCATACACCCAAGACCTGGCGCGCATCATCCGCGATACCTGCCTGGAAAAACTCAGCGAGATCAAGTTACTCTAAGCTGTGTCAGGCATACTCTCTGCCCAATGCTCAGCCATGAAGTCCAGCATAGAACGCAAGATCAGCGGCATATGGCTGCGTGTCTGGTAAACCCCATAAATACCTAGCGAACGCGGCTTAAAATCGGGCAACAGCACCTCTAGCTCCCCTCGACTGATGGGTCCAGCCGCCGCATGAACTGGTTGCAGGCTCACCCCTGCCCCGGCAATCGCCGCAGCCAGGAGCACAGTAGAGTCGTTAGCCGTCAGGCTGCCGCTGACAGGCACATGGTATTCCTTGCCTTGGTGCAAAAACGTCCACAGGCTCTTACCAAAATATGAATAGGTCAGGCATTGGTGCATGCCCAGTTCTTCTACCGTCCTGGGAGCACCATGGCGAGCGATATAGGCCGGGGCAGCACAAACAACAGAATGGCAAGTGCCCAAAGGCTTGGCAATCAGGCCTGGGGCCAGATCATTGGTAATACGGATAGCCAGGTCGATCCTATCCTCAACTAGGTTGATGGTGTGATTACTGATCTGCAATTCCACAGCCGCCATCGGGTAGCGCTGCAAATAACGCCCAACCAGCGCCGCCAGCCCATATTGGGCAATAGATTGCGCACAACTGATACGCAACAAGCCATGCGGCTCATCCCCTGACTGTTGTGCGAGATTCATCTCTGCACTAATCGCCAGCATCTCGCGACAGCGCAGCAAGATCGCTTGCCCGGCTTCAGTCAGCGTCATCCTGCGCGTCGTGCGATGCAGCAAGCGTACACCTGCCCATTCTTCCATTTGGCCAAGATACCGCGTCACCATGGCGCGAGACATATCCATGGCCTGCGCCGCAGCCGTCATGCTGCCTTGCTCTGCAATGCACACAAATACTTCTGCCGCGGTAATCCTATCCATGCACAGCCCTTATTTGATCGATTTATGCAACAAACAATTGCATTCTAGGTGATTTTTATCATGAAAGAAAAATCCTATGATGCTGCTCATCATCAAGTAAGGAGTCTGCTGTGCGCCTCAAATCCATGTTGTTCCTGGCAAGTGTATTCATGACCGGTATCGTCGGCCAACATGCTGTAGCCGCTGAGCCATTGAAATTGGAGATTTTTAATCCAGGCGAGCAAGGCTTTTTCCCGGTATCGTCGGAATTGATCAGCGGCAAGCACGATATTGTGTTGATTGACGCCCAATTTCAGCGCAATCATGCGCAGGAATTGGTCAAGCGCATCCAGCAATCCGGTAAACGCCTGACTACCATTTATATCAGCCACAGCGACCCTGATTACTATTTCGGGCTGGATGTACTCCATGCAGCTTTCCCCAAGGCCAAGATCATCGCGACTGCAGAAACCGTTGCAGCCATCAAGGCAACGAGCCAGGGCAAAAAAGACTACTGGGGGCCTCAACTTGGCGCCAACGCGCCACAATCGTTGGTGCTACCGGAAGTACTAAAGGGCAACAAGATCGATCTTGAGGGCCAGACGCTGGAAGTCAAAGGCTTGCAAGGCCACGCACCAGATCGTAGCTATGTGTGGATTCCGTCATTGAAGGCTATCGTCGGTGGCGTCATCTTGTCCAGCGGGATTCACGTCTGGATAGCAGATACTCAAACCACCGCATCGCGCCAGGACTGGCTGACCACCCTGGATGAGGTTACAGCACTCAAGCCGAAAACCATCATTCCTGGTCATTATCTTGGCGATGTACCCACAGGATTAGGTGCGGTTACATTTACACGTGAATACCTGCAAGCCTTCGAACAAACCGCAAACAAGAGCAAAAACTCGGCAGAACTGGTATCAGCCATGAAGCAACAATACCCCTCCCTGGCAGAAGAGACTTCGCTGGAACTGAGTGCAAAAGTGATCAAGGGCGAAATGAAATGGCCAGCGGAATAAGTACGCCGCCAGTCGCCACACTGCATTACATCTATGACCCTTTGTGCGGCTGGTGTTACGCTGCTGCGCCATTGGCGCAAGCAGCAAGCCACATTCCTGGCTTGCTGCTCAGCCTGCACGGTGGCGGCATGTTGAGCGACCATAACCGTCGCCAGATGTCCCCGGCTTGGCGTGATTATGTCCTGCCACACGATAAGCGTATTGCGGCCTTGAGCGGACAAATATTCGGCGATGCTTATTTCCAAGGCTTGCTGGAAGATGGCAACGTCATATTGGACTCAACACCGCCTATTACCGCCGTGTTATGCGCACAATCCCTGCAAGGCCTAGGGCTAGCCATGCTGGAGAAGATACAAGCCGCCCATTATCAATATGGCATGAAAGTGGCAGAACAGCAGGTGTTGATTGCACTGGCTAACGAACTAGGCATGGATGCAACGAAGTTTGCGCAGCGATTTGCCGAGCTTAGCCCAACCGCTACGGCACAACATATTCAGCAAAGCCGCGAATTGTTGGCACAGATAGACGGCAATGGCTTTCCTAGTTTCGTGCTTGAACAACCGGGCAAAGCCCTGCAAGTGCTGAACGCAAGTCACTATTTGGGCAAACCAGCCTCGTGGTGCGCTTTCATCGCAGCACAAATAGCATTCACCACCACGAAAGACTGATTTTATGATGATCAAGATTAAAAGACTGACCACGTTAGCAGCGTTACTGGCTGCCAGCGCAAGCTGGGCGGCTGACACCCCGTCCTTCATCGGCCACACTTATCTATTCCAGTACGATGGCTTTGCTGCGCAAGATAGCTTCATCTCCGCCGATACCATACGCTTTATTGTGACCGAAGGTCCGCTCAAGGGCTTAACCGGAGAGGTCAAGTATCAATACCGCGAGATCAGGCCTGGGGCTTACCTGATCTATTGGCAGGAAAAAGATGGTGGCACTGTCACGCATCTGGACGACTTCCAGCAAGGGCTATCGCATTCCAACTACACCACGCCCAAGATGGAGTTTTACACCATGAGCGGCAGCATCAAGCAACTGGACACTCAGCAGCAGCATTGATTGCCATGCTGCTGCATGCAGCTAGATATAGACCTTACTTTCTTGGGCTGCCGACTGCATGGCCGCCACGATCGCCTGGCAATTGCCGCGTGCATCTTCCAGGCTAAGGAATGGCGGCTTGCCGTTCAGTACGCAATCGCTGAAATGCTCGATTTCAGCGACAAAATGATTGCTCACGGGCAAACGCTCTTCCCAGAAGCGGCCATCTTCCGTCCACCAGGTGATGACAGGCACGTCGCCCGCCTGCTGCCAGACAGTGTGGCATTTCAGGCCGCCCTTGCTGCCAGTCACCTGGTATTCGGAGCGGCGCGAGGTCTCGAAGCTGATGTCAAAATGCCCATGTTTGCCCTCGCCAAAATCAAATACGCCGCTGGTGGCGATATCCGCCCCACTATCGGTGTATTTGGCAATCGTCACCACACTTTCAGGCTCGGTGCCGAAACAACTGCGCAATGAGTGGATGGCATAAGGGCCAATATCCCACATCGCCCCGCCGCCGCCATCGACATTACGCTCTAGGCGATAAAGCCGCGCGGGCTTCATGAGGAAAGAGTAGCTGGCACGTACGAACTTCACCTCACCAATCACGCCAGAGCGCAGCAACTCTTGCACGCGGGCGAACTGCGGGTGGAAAGCATACATAAAGCCTTCCATCACCGTCACGCCCTGTTGCTTTGCCGCGCTGGCAATCGCATCGACATCGGCCACGGTCAGCGCCAAGGGCTTTTCGATCAGCACATGCTTGCCTTTGGCAATTGCCTTCAAGGCCCATTCCGTATGCTCATGGTTGGACATGGGCAGGTAAACTGCCTCAACACGCGCGTCATTCAGCAAGGCTTCGGCATCATCATAAAGATTAACCCCCGCCGTCCCAGGCGCATGCTTTTCAAGCATTGCAGCGGCTGCCCCTGCACGGCGGCTGCCTATCGCCACCAGCTCGGCATTGGCAGCATCGACAATGGCAGGCAGCAGGCGCTCATTGACGCGCGCTGCGCCCAATATGCCCCAGCGTAGCTTACGTTGCTCACTCATGTGCATTTCTCCTTTAAATAGTTAATCCATGTTGCATCAAGATCACCCGCCACGCTCATGGCTGAGTGCCGGGGAAACCGGGTATCAGCTCGGTATCGACGGTTTGTGCAGCCAACGTGGTGGCCACATGCTGCATCAGGCTTGGTGAGGCATAACCATCAGCCGGTAAAGCGTGCGTCTGCTGGTATATCCGAATGGCAGCCTGGGTATTGGGGCCGGGTAATCCATCGCTGCCACGCGTATCAAAGCCCAGCTCTGTCAGCTGTCGCTGCAAGCGCTTGATAGCATCAATGCTCACTGGCTCCTGCTCTGCCTCGAAGCCACCACTCAATGCCTTGCCTCCCTGTAAACGGCTGGCAAGGTGAGCCACGGTCAAGGCGTAGCTGGTTGATCGGTTCCATTGCATGACAGCATTGAAGTTGTCGAACACCATGAATGCAGGGCCACGCCAGCCTTGCGGCAAAATAATCGCCGCATTGCGGTCTGCCGATGGTAGCCCTTGTCCAATCGCCTGTACTCCCATCGCCTGCCACGCAGCGACCGTGCGTTTCTGGCTAATCACGGCTTGCTGCCAATCAAACCCCTGCGGCAGGCTCACCTCAACGGCAATCGCCTCATCACGTTTCCAGCCAATCGCACTCAAGTAACGCCCGGCGGAATACATGGCATCGGGAATGGATTGCCAGACATTGATCTTGCCATCACCGTCACCATCCTCGGCATAAGCTAGAAAGGTCGAAGGCATAAACTGCATGTGCCCAACCGCACCAGCCCAGGAGCCCACCATGTTACTCGCAGCAATATGCCCGGCATCAAGGATGCGCAAGGCATCCAGCAACTGGCTGCGGAAAAAGGCATGGCGGCGGCCCTCATAGGCCAGTGTGGCCAATGCTTGCGGGGTGGAAAAGTTACCCAGGGTTTGTCCGTAATTGGTTTCCAGCCCCCAGAACGACACCAGCACCGCAGCTGGCACGCCATACTTCTGCTCCACGGCCTGTAACAAAGGCCCTTGCTCCTGCAACAACGCCTGGCCGCGAGCAATCTGCTTCGCCGTCACGCGGCGGTTGAGATAAGTCAGAAAAGTCTGCACAAACTCTGGCTGTGATTGATCCAGCTCAATAATACGGTCTATAGGACGAGCATCGGACAGGGCCGCTTGTAGACTCTGCGCAGAAATACCCTGTGCCTGCGCATCACGGTAAAAATCCTGCAACCACGCATCAAACCCTGGTTCATCAGCATGAGTAGCAAGCGCCCCGCACATCAGGCCAACAGCCAAAAAACTCGCTACTGAACGATGTAATTTCAACAAAACTCCTCTCCATTCATTGCTTGCCACCAAGCTTGCGCTGATGCTTCATCTCTACAACGATCAGCCATTTAATGATCAACAATATAATTAGCTACGAACCACATCTTCCCAGGTTTTATCCAGGCGTTTGACCGATACCGGAAATGGGGTTTTCAGTTCCTGGGCAAACAAGGAGACGCGCAACTCTTCAATCAACCAACGATAGTCCAGTAAGGCTCGCGGCACTTCATGATTCGCCTTGCGCAAGCTTTGCAGACGCGCCTCCCAGCGATCCCATACCTGCTGCACGGCCTGTCCGCTACGGGCATCACGTTCGACACTGCCAGGGTATTTCTCCAGGCGCAAACGCATGGCCTTGAGGTAGCGCGGCAAATGTTGCAGGGTTTCCCACGGTGTCGCGCTGAAAAAACGCTTGGGCAGCAGGTGCGTAAGCTGGCCTTCCAACTCCTTCTTGATTCTGGACAGGTTGGCTGGTGCAGCGTTCAACTTTTGTGCAAGCAGGGTGTATTCGGCAGCAATCGCCGTTGCCAGCCGCCCCGCTCCATCGACCACGGCTGGTAGCCTGGTTCGTGCACGGGTCTTGAGCGCCATGAAATCCTGGTTATTACGTGGCAAGGCATCTTCGCCGATGAAGGCGCGATCGCTGATCGCAATGAGCATATCCTCGCGCAGCTCATCGGGGTTCATGATGTTGCGCAGTTGCAAGGCATATTGGTTGAAGCCGGGCAGGCCTTTTTCCAGTTGCTTCATCTGCTCCTTGAGTTCAAAACGCATCAGGCGGCGCACCCCGGCACGATGAGATATCTGTGCCACCAGTTCAGTATCAAACAGCTTAATGGCAACGCTATCGCTGTTGTCTTCCAACGCCGGGTAACCGGTCAATTGGCGGCCGTCGCGGCTAAAACTCAAGGTCGGTGGCAAGTCGCCAAAATCCCACTGCTTGAGGCCAGATTTCTCGATGCTGGGTGAACTGCTACGGAAGGTTAGCTGTGCTGCCTGGCCAAGCTGGGCTTTAAGGGCGTGCCAATCACGCCCACTACCCAGCTCGCGGTTTTTCTCGTCCACCACGCGGAAATTCATGTAGAGATGTGCATCAAGCGCGTTGGCCTCCCACTCACTGGCACTGAGTTTAAGCCCAGTGCGCTGCTGAATGAAGTTAGCCATCGCGGGCAGCAATGGTCCTTGCCTGGATGGTGCAGCTTCCAGGAAGCCAGTGACGAAATCGGGCACCGGCACACAAACGCGACGCAATGTCTTGGGCAAGGCCTTGATCAGCGCCGTGACCTTTTCGCGGATCATGCCAGGCACCAGCCACTCCGCCTCAACCGGATTCAACTGGTTGAGCAATGCCAGCGGCACGGTCGCCGTAACACCATCTAGTGCATGCCCTGGCTCAAAGCGGTATTTCAACGACAAAGTGACGCCATCCAGTGCCAGGCTTTCCGGGAACTGTACCTCGGTAATGCCTGCAGCGCCGTGACGCATCAAGTGTTCGCGCGTGAGGTACAGCAGCTTGGGGTTGGCTTGTTCCGCATCCTCGCGCCACTTCTCAAAACCAGCACCGTTAACAATCCCTTGGGGTACCACTCCATCGTAAAACGCAAATAAGGTGTGCTCATCTACCAGTACATCCTGCCGACGCGCCTTGTGTTCCAGCTCTTCAATTTCGGCGATCAGGCGACGATTAGCCGCGAAGAATGGCGCACGCGTATCGAACTCCATATTCGCTAGCGCCTCACGGATAAATATCTCGCGCGCTTCCTGCGGATGAATAGGCCCATAATGCACGCGGCGGCGCGGCACCACAGTGAGGCCATAGAGACTGACACGCTCCCACGCCACGACTTGCGCAGGCTTGCGATCCCAACGCGGATCGCTGTAATGACTTTGCGTCAGGCCGCGCGCCAACGGTTCTATCCAATCCGGCTCAATGCGTGCAACGCAACGCGCATAGAGTTTGGTGGTTTCCATCAACTCGGCAGCCATCACCCATTTCGGCCTAGCCTTCTTCAGTGTGGAACCAGGCGCGACATGGAAGCGTATGCCACGCGCACCAAGATAATTGTCTGCCTCGCCATCCTTGAAGCCAATATTGCCCAGCAAGCCAGCCAGCAAGGCACGGTGTACCTGTTCGTAAGAAGCAGGTTCCACATTGAGCTTGAGTTCAAGCTCATCTGCAATTTCCTTTAATTGCTGATAAAGCTCGCGCCACTCCTTGAGCCGAAGGAAGGAAAGGAAATTACTATGGCATTTATTGAGTAAATCCTTGTTGGATTTCTTGCTCTTGAAAGCATCTTCGTACCATTCCCACAGCTTGATGAAGCCGAGGAAATCGGAATGCTCGACATTGAACTTGGCATGCGCCTGGTCGGCGGCTTCGCGTTTATCCATGGGCCGCTCGCGCGGGTCTTGAATTGCCAAGGCACTGGCAATGATGAGGATTTCCCTGACACAACCCTGCTTCTTGGCTTCCAGGATCATGCGCGAAACGCGCGGGTCCAGCGGCAGGCGTGCTAACTGGCGACCTGTCTCGGTAATGTTCTGCTCTGCATCCACAGCACCCAACTCTTGCAAAAGTTGGTAGCCATCGGCGATCAAGCGCGAGCTCGGCGCTTCGATAAACGGAAACTCCTGTACCTGGCCCAGCTTGAGCGCAGCCATGCGCAAGATGACAGCTGCCAGCGATGAGCGCAGGATTTCAGGGTCGGTAAACTCAGGGCGATTGTTAAAATCAGCCTCGTCATAAAGCCGGATACAAATACCATTAGATACACGCCCACAACGACCTGCACGCTGACGCGCCGCCGCTTGTGAAATCTTCTCAATCTGCAATTGCTCGACTTTGGCGCGGGCGCTGTAGCGATTGACACGTGCCAGGCCGGTATCAATCACATATTTAATGCCGGGTACTGTCAGCGAAGTTTCTGCCACATTGGTCGCCAGCACCACACGCCGCCCGCCGCTGGAACGGAACACCTTTTGCTGGTCTTCTATAGACAGGCGCGCAAACAGCGGCAATATCTCCACATGGCGCAAGTGCTTGTTGAGATAGTCAGCGGTATCGCGAATCTCACGCTCGCCAGGCAGGAATACCAGGATATCGCCACCTCCAAGCCGCGATAACTGCTCGACGGAATCAAGGATCGCTTCCTCCATGGCCTCTTCGGCATCATCCTCTTCCAGCCACTTGGCCTCGGCACGCGGCTTACGCTGTATGCCCATAATGTCCTGGCCCAGCAGTTCCACATCTTCATCATCTTGCAGCACTGTGCTGCTGGATGAATCCACATGACTTGCCTTGCGCTTGATGCCTATATCAAGAATATCGTCTTGCGGCTCATCCTCCTGCACCTTGACCACAGGTGCCCGCGTCACCACTGGCGCTGGCGGCGCAATCACCATGCGGCGACTGCCCAAGGGACGGTAACGGATTTCCACCGGATATGTCCGCCCGGAAACCTCAATCACTGGCGCACCATTAAAATGCTGGGAAAAACGCTCGGCATCAATCGTGGCAGACGTCACAATCACTTTAAGGTCTGGCCGACGCGGCAATAATTGCTTGAGGTAGCCAAGCAGGAAATCAATGTTCAGGCTGCGCTCGTGCGCCTCATCGATGATGATAGTGTCGTAGGCGTTAAGAAAGCGGTCGCCCTGCGTTTCCGCCAACAAGATGCCATCTGTCATCAGCTTGATATAACTGGATTCCGACAGGCGGTCATTGAATCGCACCTTGTAACCCACCGCCTCGCCCAGCGGAGACTTCAACTCCTGCGCAATGCGCGAAGCCACCGAACGTGCAGCAATTCGCCGAGGCTGGGTATGCCCAATCAGCCCTGCCACGCCACGCCCCAGCTCCAGGCAAATCTTCGGCAACTGCGTGGTCTTACCAGACCCAGTCTCACCACTGACAATCACTACCTGATTTTTGGCAATCGCCTGCGCAATTTCATCCTTGCGCCCACTGACTGGTAACTCTAATGGATACTCGGGCTTGGGCAACTGCGCCAGCCGTGCCTGGCGGCGCTGGCTGGAGGCCTGAATCTTAGTAAACAATTCAGATAGTGCGTGGTCGATTGGCTTCTGTTGCGCCAACATCGCATCCAGCTGCTGTAAGCGACGCCTGAACACAAACTGATCCTGCAACATGCACTCGGGAATTTGCGCCTTGAGACGTTGCAACAACTGGCGCTCTGAAACGGAATTAGAGGTACTCATAGATGGGGATGGATTTTAGCATGGCTACTCCTTGCCTTCGCGCATCAGCAGAGCATCCTTGCTATTTTTGCCTGCAATGGATATCCATGGCCCTCATCACGCAATCATATGCAGGGTCGCCTGCCTTTGCTCCAATAGCACAAGGCAGGCGAGCATTGCTGCACATGTTAAGATAGCAGGATGGAGTTTGATCAATTAAAGCTGGTTGGCGGGCTGAGCGCTTTTTTCCTGCTATTTGGATTCGGTTGCTGGTTATTGCTGCAAACTGCCACCATGGGCGCCGATCCGGCAGATCAGGATTTTTTTGGTGAGGTGTGCTCGGTGATCGACAATACCCGTACCAACACTACCCCCTGCGCTGCCTGTATAGCACTTTCCAATCAATTGATCTCGCAAGCATCCTTGATCGGCCCATTGACTTACGGGCTTCCCAGCATCAATGCCAACTTTGAATCGTCTATGACAGGAGCGCAATAATGAAATACATCTGGTCAGGCCTGCTATTGCTTTGCAGTTTGCAAGTACAGGCAGAAATTACTGTTGTAGAGCCATGGGTGCGTACCACTGCTCCAGGGCAAAAAGTCGCTGCGGGCTATGTACGCATCGTTTCTGACAAGGATGTTATCCTGGTCTCGGCGAACTCAAGCTTTGCCGACAAGGTCGAACTGCATGAAATGGCGGTAGAGAATGGCGTCATGAAGATGCGCCCGATCAAGCAACTGGAGCTCAAGGCCAACACCCCTGTAGAGCTAAAGCCCGGCGGCCTGCACCTGATGCTGCTTGGCATCAAGAGCCCGGTCAAAACTGGTGATACGATTCCATTGAATTTGGTTTTTGAGGACAAAAAGGCCAGCCAGGACAGCGTAGCTATCACGTTTAATGGACGTGATATTACCCATCAGGAAATGGGGCACCACGCCCACTAAATTATTCCCCCAGGAGAGCACGATTGATTGCCAAGTTTATACAAGGCCTAAGCCAGCAAACCCTGTATCGGCTTAAATGCCTGCGCCAGTTGCTGGTGCAATCAGTATTGTCATGGTTTTCACACCGCGCCACCAGCAAGGGAGCGGCGCTCGCCTTTTACACCATGTTTTCGCTCACGCCCATCCTGGTGCTGGTAATTGCGATTGCGGGATATTTCCTTGGTGAGCGCGCCGCTCATGGCGAAATCGTGGCACAAATCTCTGACCTGGTAGGAGAAAGTGGTGCACAGGTCATCCAGAATATGTTGGCAAAATCCAGCAACCCAAAGTCTGGCATTATTGCCACCTTGATTGCCTCCGCTTTGCTCTTTGTAGGCGCAACCACCGTATTTGCCGAGCTCAAGGCCAGCCTGGATGAAGTCTGGGAAACCACCAAGGCTAAGGCCCAGGGCAGCAAGCAAGCAATCGGTAACCTGATCAAGACCCGCCTGCTCTCCTTCAGCATTATCATTTCACTGGCATTTCTGCTGCTGACATCATTGCTGGTAAATGCAGGCCTGGCGCTTATCGAACAATTCTTTGCTGATTTTGTCGGCCGCTTCATCACGACAATTGGCGTATTCAAGCATATTTCGGCACTAGTGAGTTTTGGCGTGATCACCTCAATGTTTGCCGTCATCTTCAAGATGCTGCCCGACGTCAAACTACCGTGGTCAGATGTATGGGTGGGTGCGGCTTTTACCGCCATCTTGTTCAGCCTGGGCAAAACACTGATCGGCCTTTACCTTGGTAATAGTGCTGTCGCATCTAGCTTTGGCGCAGCAGGCTCCTTAATTGCCCTACTGCTATGGGTCTACTACTCTGCACAGATTTTCTTCTTTGGTGCTGAAATCACGCGGCAATATGCGCTGACCTTCGGCAGCTTGCAAAACATCCCAAGCGACCAGCTACCACGCAAATAAGTCGGGCTTGATTCGTCCGACTTCACAAGTCACCGCACTCAGCACTTAATCAAGAAAGCGGTGCCGTAAATCTTGTAGATTCAGTTCTTCAAGGATATGTTCCAGCCGGGTTTGCGCATTACGCCTTGGGCTGTTCTTGTAACGAGCGATGATCAGCTCGTTTTTCATGGAATGTTCCCAGCCCACCAGCTCTGTCACTGTCACTTGATACCCATGGGCTTCAAGTTGCAGACAACGTAATACGTTGGTGATCTGGCTGCCAAATTCACGTGTATGGATGGGGTGACGCCAGATTTCAGACAAGGGTGTCTTGCCGAAAGATTCATTCTTGTGTCGGCGCAACACTTCAGCCACCTCGGCCTGGCAACAAGGTACCAGCACCATAAACTGCGCCTTTTTCTCCAATCCAAAACGTATGGCATCATCCGTCGCTGTGTTGCAGGCATGCAAGGCAGTGACGATATCCACCTGATCTGGCAGGGTGCTGGAGGTAATCGCCTCCTCCACTCTCAAGTGCAGGAAATCCATGCGGCTAAACCCCAGCTTGTCAGCCAGCGTGCGGGATTTCTCTACCAGTTCACCACGAGTTTCTATGCCGGCAATGCGGCCCGCGGACTGTTGCTTGATGAACAGGTCATAGAGAATAAAACCCAGGTAGGACTTACCTGCACCGTGATCGACCAACAACGGGTTGGCGTTATTTTCCATCACCTCCTGCAACAGGGGTTCGATGAAGTGATAGAGATGATACACCTGCTTGAGCTTGCGCCGCGTATCCTGATTGAGCTTGCCATCCCGCGTGAGGATATGCAGCTCCTTGAGTAGTTCCAGGGATTGTTGGGGCTTGATTTCTGGGATGAGCGTCATGCCAGTATTCTAGCATTACGCTCATTCACTCAGTCATATGCCGAGCCTTTAGGGCCTTAACGCATCAATTCACTTCATGCTCGTGGTGCTCAGCATGTTCATGAGGATGCACATGCACGCCCGGCGCATCCTTGGCTTCTGCCAGCCAGGCCACCGCATGCTTGTCATGCTCCATATCGCCGATATCAACGAAATCCACATGCTGGTACGCCTGCAATTGCTTGGCCGTGGTCTTTTCCACGGGCAGCTTACCCTGATAACGCTCTACCATTTTTACAGTCACCACATGCTTGGGATAACGGTATTCCACCTGTAGTGGAATCTGCAAGGCAGGTATCCAGGTCAGCTTTGTCTCTACCCCATTTAATTTGCCCTGATAAATCTCGGTTGCCATCTTTTCATAAGGCTGACCGGGCTTTTTCTCCAGGCTGGCCAGCTCGCTGCTTGTCACCAGCTTTGCCAGTGCCTGCCACTTGCTTTCGCTAGCGCCAATACCCAACAAGCGCAGGTCAATCGAGGTGTAATCAATTGCCCGTTGTTGACCATGCATCAGGTAGACGTAGTCCAACGTATCATCCTGCCACTGCCAGAGATCACTGCGATTGGCATTGGCATCGCGCAGTTCGACCTGGTTTTCACCACGCAACATCAGCCACTCGCGCTTCACTGGGTGCTTGCATGGCACCTCGCATTGCGAGGTCTCAAAACGGGCATCCAGGTTAGGCAAGGTTTCTGCCGCAGCAAAGCCAGGCAACAGGGAAAGCAGCAATAGCGCGCTATATTTCATGTGGTTTTGCATTCTTCATACTCTCATAGACTAAAAAGCAAAATGGATGGAATGGCCAGGCCATTCCATCCGTCATCTATTACACAACATCAAACCACTGCATTAGAAGCCAAAGGCATCTTTCATCACGTGGAAGATGTAGCTTTGTTCCTGGATACCCTGGAACAGGTGAGCCTTAGGACCACCTGCGAAGATTTCAACTTCTTCAGCAGCATGAGTCTCGGAATCCAATGGCACTGTCACTTCCTGGTGGAAATCAGGATCACTGGTATCCACATTGGTCATGTCGGCGATACGACCGCTACGTGCCGGGAAGTTGTATACAGTTTCACCAGGAACATTAGGGTAGTAGCCCTTACCGTTGGCATAGGAGATAGTGGTGTATGGGTTGCCATCCGTTGCCTTGCTCAGGCGGCCATCCACAGCCACCTTACCCAAGATAGGATTGCCACGCTCTGGATAACCACCAATGGTCATGGTGTGGCTGTGGTCAGCGGTAACGATGACCAAAGTGTCATTGAGATCAACCTTTTCCAGGGTCTTCTTCACTGCATCAGACAAAGCAATGGTGTCAGTCAGGGCACGGTAGGCATTGTTAGCATGGTGACCGTGATCGATACGGCCAGCTTCCACCATCAGGAAAAAGCCCTTGGGGTTCTTCTGCAGGATATCAATCGCCTTGCCAGTCAGGTCAGCCAGGGATGGCTCCTTACCCGTGTCGCTCGGACGGTCATGCTCGTATTGCATGTGGGAACGCTCAAACAAGCCCAGCAGACGGTTGGTATTCGCTGGATTGATCGCATCAAACTGTGCCTGATTCCAGACGAACTTGCCGTTGAACTTGTTCACGTATTCCTGAACCAGGTTACGGCCATCACGACGGTCACCCTTGCGGCCTGCATTTTCAGGATCATCCACGGTATTAGGCAAGAAACGGCTGCGGCCACCACCCAGCACAACTTCGATACCATCACCAATGCCACCTTGACCAAAATTGTCGATCAATTGGGAAGCAATGTCCTTAACATCAGCGCCAGCAGGCACGTTGTTGTCTGATTCCCAGTCACGTGCAGAAGTGTGGGCATAAGTGGCTGCAGGTGTAGCGTGAGTAATACGCGCTGTGGAAACCACGCCTGTAGCACGGCCATTTTGCTCAGCCAGCTCCAGAATAGTTGCCAACTTGGCAGCTTGTACCTTGCTGTTATCACGATCGCCATTTGCAACGCGTTGATCAACAGAGATCACGCCATCATTTGTCTTCACGCCAGTGACAATAGCAGTCATAGTTGGAGCGGAATCAGACGTCTGCTGGTTAGCAGAATAAGTCTTGGACAAAGCCAAGTAAGGAAGCTTCTCGAAAGCCAGCTTGTTACGCTCGCCATCACGGCCCTTCAATTGACCTTCCAGGATACGCGCAGCAGTCACGGTAGACACACCCATGCCATCACCAACAAACAAGATCACGTTCTTGGCCTTGCGGTTGTTCGGGTAAAGCTTCTTGGCAGCTGCCAACGCTTCCTGGCCATCTTGATACCAAGTGTTGGCATCTTCTGCCATGGCTTGGCCACACAGCGCCATCATCACCGCCAGGGCGGATACCTTCATTGTTGCCTTTTTCATTTTATGCACTCCCACTTTTGATTAAACAGTTTGACGACGACGCAATGCCAAGCCCAATACACCTAAGCCAGCCAACAACATGGCGTAGGTATCAGCCTCAGGCACGGCTGCAATATTCAAGCTGACGTTATCTAGGCCCACTTGCAGTGCTCCTTGGTTGCTCACGGCAGCAAAGCGCAAGCTAAAGTCACCACCAGCAGCAAGCAGGTCAGTCACGTCAAAGCTGTAATCCACGTAGCGATTGACGTTGTCATCACCATCAAACCGACGGCCATTGGCTCCGCCCAGATAATAAGTACCGATGATGTCAGTAGCATGAACCGAGAACGGATCAGCATTAGCACGCAAAATATCGACGCGAACGTGCTGATTAGCAGCGTAAGTGCCACCAGTCGTTGCATCCAGGCCAGCCTGGTTGATATACACAATGCCGTTATCGCTCTGGTCATTCACGAACATCTGGAAAGACAACACAGCAGAAGTCACAGCACTGATGGAGAAGTTCTGGTACAACACTTGACTACTGGCATAGGAGGAGTCCAGGAAGCCATAATATTGACCGCTGGCAGCACCTACGGTCTTGTAACCGCTGGCATAGGATTCAGTAGCATCAGTCGCCAATACAGAACCGGAAATGCCTTGCTCAGCCACTTTCCAGCCTTGCGGGCTGTAGCTTTCAGCGGCATCAGCCTCAAAACCGCCATTCACGATCACTTCCTGCGCGAACGCAGGAGCAGCAAACAGCACGGAGCTAGCCAAAGCCAGCGCTACGCCATGTTTTTGGAACTTCATGGTAATTCCCCTTTAACGAGAGTAGAAAACGATTCGGGGGCCATACTAGGAAGCACTTGTGTAAGCCATATGGATACAAAATAGTCCTAATGGACTACTCAGAGATATTGCAACAACCTCATTTGTGCAACAAAGATGCAAAATAAGGCAGGGATAGCAAGCAGGATGCTAAAATGACAGCCTGAGTCAGCTTTATCACTGATCACACGCAAAAAAAGCGATTCTTTTTATCAACGCATTCCACATAGAGCACCTCATCATGGCAATTCAATGGTTCCCCGGACACATGACCTCCGCACGCAAGAAAGCGGAAGAAACCATGGAGTTCACCGATATCGTGATTGAGGTACTGGATGCACGCGTACCAGAAGCGAGCCACAACCCGATGATTGAAGACTTGCGCCTCTATCGTCAGCGCCCCAGCCTGAAGATTCTCAACAAGGCAGACTTGGCCGACCCAGCAGCCACACAGGCCTGGCTCAACCACTTCAATCGTCAGGATGGCGTAAAAGCCGTTGCCCTCTCCTGCAAGAAACCAGGCGATGCCAAGAAGATTCCCGGTCTCTGCCGTAGCCTTGCGCCGCATCGAGGGACAAATCTCAAGCCTTTGCGCATGATGATCATGGGAATCCCTAACGTCGGTAAATCTACCCTCATGAATGCCTTGCTCAACCGCAGGATTGCCAAGGTAGGCGACGAGCCTGCTGTCACCAAGAGCCAGCAACGGTTTGAACTGAGCCCACAACTCACTATTACCGACACGCCCGGCATGATGTGGCCCAAGATCAAATATGAAAGCGACGGCTATATGCTCGCTGCCAGTCATGCCATAGGCCGCAATGCCGTCATCGATGAAGAAGTGGCTGAATTCCTCGCCGGTATCCTGCTACAACGCTACCCCGCCCTGCTACAAGCACGCTATAAAACCGATGTGAGCAATATGGATGCCATTGACCTGTTGGAAGCTGTCGGCAAGCGCCGTGGCTATTTATTGAAAGGCGGAGAGCTGGATATGGAAAAAACCGCCATGGCGTTTCTCGTGGACTACCGCTCCGGCACTCTGGGCCGCATAAGCCTGGAAACACCAGAATCCCGTGCGATCATGATGGCAGAAGCACAGCAACAGGCACTTTTAGCGGAAGAAAGTGCAGAGGAAGATCAATCTACGGACTAAATCATTGACAATTTCATTTTTATCATTTTTTAAAAAATATTATTAATTCATACCATTAGCACAACAAACCTCTCGTAAAACTTCAGGCTATTAGTCCAAACGTATCAGCCACAACAGACTATTGAGCCCTCCTCATGCCAGCAGTAGCATGGAATTGCTGTGAATAAAACAACAATTAATTCAATTGATTAATTCAACTGCTATGAGGAGTATCACATGTATATTTCCAAGTTATTGGTAACCACCGCCACTGGTGTATTGCTAACAGCATCCGCATCGGCTTTTGCTGCTGATACCGTCTATGGTAAGGATTTCGGCAATGGTCCGAGCCACACAACTACCATTAATGGTACCAGCGTGACATTTAGCGCCAAGACTGGTAACAACAAGAACAAGCTGATTGACGGGGTATTCAGCTACAAACCGGCGCAGGATGGATTTCAAGGTGTAGGTGTCTCTCCATTGAAAGGTGGAGATGTCACTGTCGGTGAAATCGATAAGAATGAGTGGATTTTTGCGGAGTTCACTGACTCACGCGTGATTAGCAACCTGACGCTAGGCCTGCTCTTTGATGGCCCAGAATATGGCGATAGCAAAGAAAAGGCATTTTTCACTGTCACCTACTTCGATAACAGCACCAAAGAGTTCAAGCTGCAAGCACAAGGTGAAACCCTTGCATTATGGACTGGTGGATTTGGCGTCGTCACCAACCTGAGCCCTGCTTCGGATGGCATGGGTGGTGTATGGAGTGTAGACAACCCATTTGGTAATACTGCCGTGAAATCATTTACCCTGACTTCCCATGCAGATAAATCAGACTTCACCCTCTACAGCGTGACCGCCGTTCCTGAGCCAGAATCCTACGCCATGCTGGCACTTGGCCTTGGCTTGGTTGGTTTCATGGCACGCCGCCGCGACAGAAGCAACTTGTACGTCTAAGTCAAATCAAGACACTTTTCAGCCTCGCCCGGCATTGGGTGAGGCTTTTTTATGTCCATCACTCCGCTTCTCTGCTAGCCTCAAATACTCACTCAAGATAAAATCCTCCATGATGTTGTTACACGCTTGTAGCAGCCCTTTCTGATTGACTCTTGAGCCTGCAGGCAAATCAACATGTTGAACTCGATGAACCCCCAGCAGCGCGAAGCTGTGAAGTATCTTGATGGCCCCCTCCTTGTATTGGCTGGTGCGGGTAGCGGAAAAACCCGCGTCATCACGCAAAAAATCACCTACCTGATTGAGAAGTGCGGTTACTCCCCCAAGGAAATTGCCGCGATTACCTTTACCAACAAGGCAGCCCGTGAAATGCAGGAGCGTGTCGGGCAACTGTTACAAGGCAACAATGCCAAGGGCCTCACCATCGCCACTTTTCACTCACTGGGTTTGCAGATGCTGCGCCAGGAAGCCGAATTGCTGGGATACAAGCCACAATTCTCCATCCTCGACTCATCAGATAGCTTCAAGATTCTTTCGGATGCCCTGGCGACTACCGATAAGCAATTGCTACGCAAAACACAATGGCAAATCTCAAGCTGGAAAAATGCCTTCATCAACCCTGACCAGGCCGCAGCAACGGCTGATGAGGAGTTGACACATGCAGCTGCCAAAGTCTACCAAGTGTACCAGCAGACGCTGAAGGCCTATCAAGCTGTAGATTTTGATGACTTGATCAAGCTGCCAGTGGAATTGTTCGAGCAACATCCGGAAGCATTACGTCGCTGGCAGCACAAACTCAAGTATCTCCTGATCGACGAATATCAGGATACCAATGCCTGCCAGTACAAACTGGTAAAAATGCTCACTGGCGTTGAAGGCCGCTTTACCGCAGTGGGCGACGATGATCAGGCGATTTACGGCTGGCGTGGTGCTGACGTGGAAAACTTGCGCCAGCTCACTGAAGATTTCAGTCGCCTCAAGGTAATCAAGCTGGAGCAGAACTACCGCTCCACCGTGCGCATCCTGCGTGCCGCCAATCAGGTGATTGCCAACAATCCCAAGCTGTTCGAGAAAAAGCTCTGGAGCGAGCTGGGCACTGGCGACCTGATCCAGATTAGTGCCGCCAAGGATGAAGATCATGAGGCGGAATCCGTCGTCATGAAGCTACTCGCCCATAAATTCGAGCATCGCACCAAGTTTCTTGATTACGCGATTCTTTACCGTGGCAATCACCAGGCACGCATTTTTGAGCAACAGCTACGCCAGCAAAAAATTCCCTACACCATTTCCGGCGGTCAATCCTTTTTTGATAAGGCTGAGATCAAGGACTTAGTGAGCTATTTACGCTTGATCGCCAATGAAGACGATGACCCTGCCTTCATTCGCGCTGCCACCACACCCAAAAAAGGCATCGGCAATACCACACTGGAGCGCTTGGGTGAGTTTGCCAGTGAACGCAAGATATCGCTCTTTGAGGCTGCATTTGAAGGCGATTTCCAGCGCACCATGGGCAATCGCCAACTGGAAGACTTACTGACTTTCTGCCAGTTCATCAACCGTATCCAGGAGCGCGCCGAGAAAGACCCGGCAGGCGAAGTACTGAACGACCTATTGAACGCTATCAACTACGAGGCTTTCCTCTACGATACGGAAGAACCTCGTAGCGCAGAAAACAAATGGAAGAGCGTGCTGGATTTCGTCGCCTGGCTCACGCGCAAGGGCGACGAGGACGAGAAGAATTTGCTGGCACTCACGCAGATGATCTCTCTCATGAGTATGCTGGAAGGCCGCGATAATGAAGAACCCGACGCGGTAAAACTATCTACCCTGCACGCCTCCAAGGGCCTGGAATACGGCCATGTGTTCTTGATCGGCTGTGAGGAAGGCATTCTGCCGCATCGCGAAAGCGTGGATGAGGGCAAGATCGAGGAGGAACGCCGCCTGATGTATGTCGGCATCACCCGAGCACAGAAATCGCTGCATATTTCCTGGTGTCGCCGCCGCAAGCGCGCTGGTGAGCATGAATCCTGCGAGCCAAGCCGTTTCATCGCTGAACTACCAGAGGATGACGTTCGCCATTCCGGTCAGCCGCAAAACGACCCAGTGGCAAACAAGGAAAATGCGCGCCAGCGCATGGCCCAAATTCGCGCCATGCTAGGCGGACAAAACACCTAATTTTAATAGTAGCTCCTGTAGATAAGCCCCTTTGTCACCTCCGCTCATTCGGACGTACAGGCTTGCCTTTCCAGGCTGTTTTTTCAACCATTTCAAGACATAGTGAGCTAAGTAATAATGGGCAGTTGGATGATTGCACTAGCAGCCGGTGCGTTCTGCATCGGCATGACCGAATTTCTGCCCATGGGTTTATTACCCGACATCGCCCATGGCCTGGATGTCTCCATTCCCGCTACAGGCAACCTGGTGACCGTATATGCCCTGGGCGTGGTAATCGGCGGCCCTTTGATGGTCGCCATCACGATCAACCGCCCACGCAAGGCTACGCTACTCGGGCTGATGGCGATTTTTACCCTGGGCAACATACTCTGCGCACTTGCCCCCAATTACCTCACCCTGGCAGCGGCGCGGATTTTCACCGCATTAAGCCATGGTTCATTTTTTGGCATTGCTGCCGTGGTCGCACTGCATCTCGCACCGCCCGGCCAGGGCAACCGTGCCCTGGCACTGATGTTCACCGGCCTGACCATGGCCAATGTGCTTGGCGTACCGCTAGGCACCCTGCTAGGCCAGGAAACCAGCTGGCGCATTCCATTCTGGACAGTTGCCGCCTGCGGCGCGATTGCCATGTATGCCATCTGGCGTTTTATTCCCGATCTCCGCGCCATGCCCAAGCCGGATATCCGTAAGGAGATGCAAGCCGTGCTCCAGCCTAATGTGCTACTGGCCATGGCCATTACCGCGATTGGTTTTGCCGGGGTATTCACGATATTTACCTACATCACGCCGATACTGGAAGATATGTCCGGGCTTTCGCCCCACCATGTCAGCTTCATGCTGATTGCCATGGGTATTGCTGCCACCATCGGTCTGAATATCGGCGGAAAAATGGCAGATTGGAAACTATTGCCCACAATCACCCTCTCACTAATAAGCATGGCCTTGCTAGGCATTGTGTTCGCATGGAGTATGCAATTCACGCTGGTAGCGATTGCCACGGCATTTATTTGGGGCATGGTGAGTTTTGCCGTTGGCCCTGGCCTGCAAACCAATGCCATGGCCCAAGCTGGTGAATCTCCGTTGATGGCTTCTACAGTCAACCAGAGCGCTTTCAACCTCGGGAATGCAGGTGGTGCCTTCTTGGGCGGCGCCGTGATCCATTTTGATTTCGGCCTGCCAGCCGTTGCATTAGCCAGCGCGGCGGTTGCCATTTGCGGGGCTTTGCTGACTTTATACAGCATGCAACACTACGGAAAACAGACAAAATAACGTTCAGCTCACTTGCCTGAGCTGGATCTAGCACGCAAGGGTGAACCATGGCACATCAACAATCCGGACAATTGAGGCACAGCACATTCAGGTTTGTGAAAGCCTTGTTCTGGCTATTGATGGCACTGATTGTGGCGTTCATTGCGTGTGAAATCCAGGGTTGGACGTTCCTACGTGAGCCCGCAGAAAAGCTGCTGACCAAGCAATTGGAGCGCGAAGTGAAGCTGGATGCCCCTTTCAAACTGCATCTGTGGGCAGGCATGCAGCTTGACTTGGGACACCTATATATCTCAGCCCCGGCTGTGTTCAAGGTTCCGCACTTGGTTGATGCGGAGAACATCAGCATCAAGCTGCGTTACAAAGACCTCTGGCATTTCAAGCAAACTAGCAGCTTACGCATCCGCGAAATCAAGGTGGAGGAAATTGATGCGCAGCTGATCCGCCATGCCGATGGAGTAGCCACTTGGCAATTCCCCAAAGATGACAACGCGCCTGATAGCCCGCTTCCCGTGATCGAAACCCTGATCGTGAAGAACGGCAATAGCCGCATAGACGATGTCATCAGCCAGGCCAGGCTACAAGCCAAATTCAAGACGGAAGAAGGCAGCAGCCAGGAAGAACTACGTTCGGAAGTTAGCATCAACGGGCAATTCCAGGGCAAGCCACTGAAAGCATTCCTTGAAACACCAGGCTTTCTCCCTATCGCCACGCAAGATGCTGATGCTCCACCAATCAAATCCAAGGGCTGGTTGGAATACGCCAAACTACGAGTAGATTTCAATGGGCAAATATCCGATCTCTTTGGTCGGCAAGATATTGTCGGCAATGCTGTTGTTACCGGCCCATCGCTATCAGTATTAGGCGACCTTACGGGCAGTGTCTTTCCTACTACCGATTCCTTCCGCATCAGCGCTGCCCTCAGTAAACACGCTGATATTTGGGACGTTAATGTAGACTCCGCCAAGATAGGCAAAAGTACCCTAAGCGCCACGCTTCAATATGACCCGCGTCGCCAGTCAGGCCAAGTGCCGCTCCTGAGCGGTAAAATCGATGGTAGCCGCTTCTTTCTCGCCGACCTTGCGCCGGCATTCGGTACCCTGCAATCCGATGGCACCCCGGCCCAGCCTACTGAAGGGCGTGCTATTCCAAATCGCCCACTGGATCTGCCCTCGCTCAACTTCATGGATGCCGATATCACCATCAAGATGGATTACATGAACCTGGGCAACGCCTTCGCCTTGCCAGTGGCACCATTCAAGGCCAAGCTCAGCCTGAATCAGGGCAAACTCAGCATCAGCGACATATTAGCCAACACTGCGGATGGCAAACTGACCGGTAGCCTCATCATAGATGCCCATGAACCCCAGGATAGCAATGCAAAACGCTACCCTCCCCAATGGCAGATCAAGCTAGGCTGGAAAGACATAGAGCTTGGCAAATGGCTACAAGTCTCGAAGGAGCGCCAGGAAGCGGCCAAGAAACAGGGCAAGGAAGCCTCTCCATATATCACCGGCACCCTGAACGGGCGCACCGAACTAAGTGGCAAAGGTAATACCACCGCTGAACTGCTGGGTTCACTCAACGGCAATACCACCTTATTCATTGAGCAAGGCGAAATATCCCGGCTAGTAATGGAGTTGCTCGGGCTGGATATTGCCCAGAGCGTTAGCGCCTGGTTGGGTGGAGACAAATCTCAGCGCCTGCAATGCGCAGTGATGGACCTCAAGGCCAGCAACGGCATCATCAAGCCTGAAGTAGCACTGATCGACACCCCGGTCACACTGGTCTTGATCAATGGCAATATTGACCTGGGACAAGAAAAACTAGACCTGTTGCTGGCGGCAAAACCCAAGAACTTCTCACCGCTTACCGTGCGCTCTCCTATCAAGGTACAAGGCAGTTTTGTCGAGCCCAAGGTACGTCCAGAAGCCGCCCCGATTGCGGCGCGCCTGCTGGGCAGTGTGGCATTGGCTTTCGTTAATCCGCTGGCCGCAATCCTGCCCTATCTTGATACGGGCTCCAAGAGCAACTCTTACAATTGCAGCCAGGCGCTCCATGGCTATACCCCGAAACCAGTTAAAAGCGAACCAGACAAGACCATTCCAAGCACACAACCATCGCCTGCCCCTGCCATTCCTGGACACTAAAAGCAAGTTGTATATGCTAGCGGCAATAGGCCCAAACGGGCCATACTGCCGATTAAACCCCTACTGATAAAATACTGACCATGCCTTACATCACCCTCGACCAAGCCAGCCTGGCTTACGGACACTACCCCCTGCTCGACCATGCCAACTTCCAGCTTGATGCCGGTGAACGAGTTGGCCTGATTGGCCGTAATGGTGCAGGCAAATCCAGCCTGCTCAAAGTCATTGCCGGCGAAAGCAAGCTGGATGATGGCACTTTCTGGCGCGCCCCAAAATCGCGTACTGTCTATGTGCCGCAAGAACCCGCGCTTGAGCCTGAACACACTATTTTTGAGGCTGTAGCCGAAGGCCTGGGCAACTTGCGCCAGGCCTTGGTGGAGTATCACCAGGTATCACAGCAAATGGCAGAGCCTGATGCCGACCTCGATAGCTTGATTGCTCGCATGCAGACATTGCAGCACGAATTGGAATCGCAAGGTGGCTGGCAATCGCAAGCACGTGTGGAAGCGGTATTAAGCCGCTTACAGCTCGACCCCGAGGCCAAAATTTCCACGTTATCAGGTGGCTGGCGCAAGCGCGTGGCGCTTGCACGCGCCTTGGTGGCAGAACCTGAAGTCTTGTTGCTGGATGAGCCCACCAACCATCTGGACTTTGCCGCAATTGAGTGGCTGGAAAACTTACTATTGGATTTCAAGGGCAGCTTGCTGTTTATCACCCACGACAGACGTTTTCTTGACCGCCTGGCAACACGCATCGTGGAGCTTGATCGTGGCCACTTGACGGATTTTCACGGCAATTACAGCCAATACCAAATCAAGAAAGAAGAACTCTTGGCAGTGGAAGCCACCCATGCTGCCAAGTTTGATAAATTCCTCGCACAAGAAGAAGTCTGGATACGCCAGGGCATCAAGGCAAGACGCACGCGCAACGAAGGCCGTGTTCGCCGACTGGAAGCCCTGCGCCTGGAGCGTGCCGCTCGGCGCGAACGCCAGGGCAACGTCAAGCTCACGCTGGATAGCGGTGAGCGATCGGGTAAGTTGGTGGCTGAACTGGATCATGTCTCGCTCGCCTACAACAAGCCGCTCATTCAAGATTTCAGCACGCGCATCATGCGCGGTGACCGTATCGGTTTGATTGGCCCCAATGGTGCCGGTAAATCCACCCTGCTCAAATTGATCCTGGGTGAACTCGAACCCGATAGTGGTTCCATCCAGCGCGGCACTAACCTCAACGTGGCTTATTTTGACCAGATGCGCGAGCAACTGGATGAAGAAGCTACTCTGGCTGACACCATCAGCCCCGGCTCCGAATTCGTGCAGATCGGCAATGAGCGCAAGCATGTCATCAGCTATCTGGAAGACTTTCTCTTTCCACCGCAGCGCTCTCGCTCGCCAGTAAAATCGCTTTCAGGTGGTGAACGCAACCGCCTGTTATTGGCACGTTTATTTGCGCGCCCTGCCAATGTACTGGTGCTGGATGAGCCTACCAATGATCTCGACATCGAAACCCTGGAGTTGCTGGAAAGCCTACTACAAGAATTTGCAGGTACCTTGTTCCTGGTCAGCCATGATCGCGCCTTTCTTGAGAACACCGTGACCCAGATCATTGCCTTTGAAGGTAATGGCACCCTGAGTGAATTTGGGGGCGGCTACGACGACTGGTTCCGCCACACCCAATCGCAAGCTGCCGCAAAAACTGTTGCCAAGGCTGCCAGCGAAAAACCAAAGCAGGAAACATCAGCCAAGAAGCCTGTAGCTAACAAGCTAAGCTTCAAGGAAGCCCGAGAATTAGAAAGCCTGCCTGCCAAAATTGAAGCCCTGGAAACAGAACAAAGCACCATCAACCAAGCCCTGGCCAACCCAGATATTTACCGGGAAAACGCTGATCAGGCACGCACCTTGCAACAGAGGTTAAGCGAGATCGGCAGCGAAATTGAACAGGCCATGGTGCGGTGGGAAGAACTGGAAAACCGTAATTTAGCGTAGAGTGGGCACGATGGTGTGCAAGCCTATGCCATCAATAAGCTGTGCCCACTGACTGATTGACCTGAGGGAGCAACCGTTTGGATTCGTTGTGGAATTCATATACAGCCAATATTGCTTATGCAATCAGCCAGTTGTGCATTGCCATCATCATGGGTGGCCTGTATTTTCTCGCCCCGACTGAACGCTCCACCCGCTATTGGGCACTTTCCGGCTTACTGAGCATCTTTGGCTCCACGCTCACTGCCTTCAGTATTTCAAAGTTTGGTCATTTGCCGCTCATCACTGGCTCTACACTCATGATCGCTGCAATGACAGCAAAATGGTGGGGAACGCAGGCATTCTTCGGCAAGCACCCTGCTCATATTGGCTGGTACCTGATCCTGGGCTTTTTCATTGCCTATAGCCTGAGCATTTTGCTGCAATTAACAGTAGGCATACGCACCCTGCTGTTCTCTCTCATGCTCGCCGCGTTGATGTTCCTCAATGTGGTTGAGGTCGTCAAGGCAAGGGGCATCCGGCTATCCTTTGCCAATAGCCTCGTCATCATCGCCTATACACTAGCCGCCGCTGATTTCATCCTGCGCGGTATCCTCGCGATCAGCGGCGGCATTGACCTTGCACCACAAAGCCATGACCCTATCAACGTATTCGGGCTCTACCTGATCCCCATGTGGTGTAACCTGCTGGGTTCCCTTGGCTTGCTCTTGATGTATTTCGAATCCATCATCCTTGAAAAAGAGCACCTCGCCTCGCATGACGAACTGACCAAGCTTTATAACCGCCGTGCACTGGTCAACCTTGGACGCCGTGAAGTAGACCTTGCTCTACGTTACCAAAAGCCTATCAGCATCTTCATGCTCGACCTGGATCATTTCAAATTGGTCAATGACACCTACGGGCACGACGTCGGCGATAAAGTATTACGCAGCGTGGCACTGACTTTGAGTAACACCTGCCGCAACACTGACATCATCGGACGATACGGTGGTGAAGAACTCTGCATTCTCTGTCCGCATACCACAACAGAGGAAGCCATCGCATTGGGAGACCGCGTGCTGGAAGCTATGCGCAACCTGCGCCACCCAGCTTGCGACAATCGCCAAGTCACTTGCAGCCTGGGGCTCTATACCTGGAACCCCCATATTGATCTCGCGACAAGCTGGGAAGCGATGCTCCATCGTGCCGATACTGCGCTATATGCAGCCAAGGCAGCAGGAAGAAACTGCATGCTGCAATACAACATCGAAGCTGACCGCCAAAATCAATAAAAATTACTTATTAAATAAATTTAAACAATCAATTTTATTTATTTAAATAAAATCCCTACACTGCAATCTCACTATTTCAACACCCTAGGAGATTGCAATGACAACATCCCTCATCAACACCGAAATCAAGCCATTCAAGGCAACTGCTTTTCATAACGGTGAATTCGTCACCGTGACTGAAGCCGACCTCAAGGGCAAATGGGCTGCCGTGGTGTTTTACCCTGCCGACTTCACTTTTGTTTGCCCAACAGAGCTTGGCGACATCGCTGACAACTACGACGAACTGCAAAAATTGGGTGTTGAAGTTTACTCCGTATCCACTGACACCCACTTCACCCACAAGGCGTGGCACGATGCTTCGGATACCATCCGCAAGATCAAGTTCCCCATGATCGGCGACCCGACAGCGACTGTGACACGCAACTTCGGCGTATTGCGCGAAGCAGAAGGCTTGGCTGACCGTGGCACCTTCATCATCGACCCCAATGGCGTCATCCAGGCGATTGAAGTCACCGCAGAAGGCATTGGCCGCGACGCTGCTGACCTGGTACGCAAGATCAAGGCGGCACAATACGTTGCCACTCACCCAGGTGAAGTATGCCCAGCCAAGTGGAAAGAAGGCGAAGCTACATTGGCTCCTTCCCTCGACCTCGTTGGCAAGATCTAAGCAGTAACGGCCCGGGCAAACACAAACTCCCTGCCTATCTGCCCGGGCACTTTTTGTAGCACTATCAATACAAGATTGAGAGCACATCATGTTGGACGCAAACATCAAGACACAATTAAAGGCTTATTTCGAAAAACTCACCCAGCCTATCGAAATCACCGCTTCTGTAGATAGCGGCGATAAATCCCGCGAGCTGCTGGAGTTGCTGAACGACCTCAAGAGCCTGTCTGCGCACATTACCGTCCAGCAAAGTGATGATGTCACGCAACGCAAGCCCTCTTTCAGCTTGAACAGCCCAGGAAAAAACCTCGGCATACGCTTTGCCGGGCTTCCCATGGGACATGAATTCACCTCGCTTGTGTTGGCGTTGTTGCAGGTAGGCGGTCATCCGCCCAAGGCCGAGCCAGAAATCATCGAGCAAATCCGCAACCTTGAAGGCGAATTCAATTTCGAGACCTACATCTCGTTAAGCTGTCACAACTGTCCCGAGGTGGTACAGGCCATCAACCTCATGGCTGCGATCAACCCGAACATCCGCCACGTCATGATCGACGGTGCGTTGTTTCAGAAGGAAGTGGACGAGCGCAAGATCATGGCCGTGCCTACGATCTTCCTCAATGGTCAGGAGTTCGGCCATGGACGTATGGGCGTTCAGGAAATCCTCAACAAGATCGACACCGGTGCAATCAAGAAAGAAGCCGAAAAACTCTCGGCCAAGGAACCGTTCGACGTCTTGATCGTCGGCGGCGGCCCAGCAGGCGCATCGGCAGCCATCTATTCCGCCCGCAAAGGCATACGCACTGGCGTAGTTGCCGACCGTTTCGGCGGGCAGGTCATGGATACCATGGCGATTGAGAATTTCATCTCAGTCAAGGAAACCGACGGGCCTAAACTGGCTGCAGCATTGGAAGAACACGTTAAAAGCTACGATGTCGACATTATGAATCTGCAACGTGCAGCAGCCTTGGTGCCGGCGCATGAGAATGGCGGCTTCAACGAGGTTAAGCTCGAAAGCGGCGCTGTACTCAAAGCCAAGTCCGTCATCATCGCCACTGGCGCACGCTGGAGGGAAATCAACGTCCCCGGGGAAAAAGAATACCGTGGACGCGGCGTGGCCTACTGCCCTCACTGCGACGGCCCATTGTTCAAGGGCAGAAGCGTAGCTGTCATCGGCGGCGGCAATTCTGGTGTTGAGGCGGCGATTGACCTTGCTGGCATCGTCAAGGATGTCACCTTGATCGAATTCAACGGAGAACTACGTGCCGATGCCGTATTGCAGAAGAAACTGTTCAGCCTACCGAATGTCACTGTCATCACTGGTGCACAAACCACCGAGATCAATGGTGATGGAGAAAAAGTTGACGGCCTGACTTATACCAATCGGCAAACCGGCGAATCACACCGGGTCGACTTGGCTGCAGTGTTCATCCAGATCGGCTTAGTGCCCAATACTGATTGGATCAAGGACACAATCACCTTGAGCAAATTCGGTGAAATTGAAGTGGATGACAAAGGCCAAACCTCAGAACCAGGCGTATTTGCCGCAGGTGACGTCACTACCGTTCCCTTCAAGCAAATCATCATCGCCATGGGTGAGGGTTCCAAAGCCGCACTCGGCGCATTCGAACACCTGATTCGCCACTAAACCCGCCCCGGTACTGTTTCTCCAGCCAAAAATCGCGTGAAACAGTACCGCTCAAGCGCCTTAAAAGGTAGAATAGCGCCCTTGGATGTCCTCGTGGTGAAACGGATATCACCGGCCCCTCCTAAGGGTCAGTTTCAGGTTCGAGTCCTGACGGGGACGCCAACTCCAATTACTCGCAAAAACTCCTGCTACAACATCCTATTAAGATGACGGATTGACCATCCGCCTGACTTGGCAAACAAGTCCAGCGATCATTTTTGCATCATCATCCTGTTGCAGCGACTGAAAATCCCTCATCCCCGCAGTCTGACTCAATAGCTTACCTTTGGCATCAAATGTTGCCGTTGCTAATGTGCGATAAGTCTGTTTACTGCAATCAAACTCCAGCTTGGTCTGTTTTGCAATAGTTTGCTTGCCGTGTGTTTCACGCTTGGCAAGAATTGATGAATAAGCGCCCTTTTCGTCGTAGGAATCAAGATCAACCAACAGCTCGGTATCAGCTTTCTTCACTAACGACTCCCACTCTGTTGCAGAAACAGAGCTTGGGGCCAACAGTATTGCAGCTGACAAGATGATGAATGGATACATGTGCGTACACTCCTGATCGTTTGTTTGATGATGCAACAAAACAGGAGGTAGACATATCAGTCAAATGCCGCAGAGAAAATAAAAAAGCGAACCCGAAGGTTCGCTTTTTCTGGCGGAGCGGACGGGGCTCGAACCCGCGACCCCCGGCGTGACAGGCCGGTATTCTAACCAACTGAACTACCGCTCCATGACTCTGCATCAGGTTGTCATCTCTGATGGCTTTACTGCTTTTCTCATCAGGCAAGGGATGGTGGGTGATGACGGGGTCGAACCGCCGACATTCGCCTTGTAAGGGCGACGCTCTACCAACTGAGCTAATCACCCGTGCCTGACTGAGGAGCGGCATTCTACAGCATTTTTTTGATTTGGGAAGAGGTCTGCATAGATTTTTTGCATTTTTTTAAATCGCTCTGCATGCCACGCCAGTCAAGCGATTTGCTAAGTTATACTGATGTCATTCAATTTCAATCACTTGCTATGATTTTCAGGCAATCAGTCAGGAGAACCCATGCTAAAAATTTTTTCGGTCGTGATGATATTGGGCTTAATCGCCTTGATCGCTTTCCGCTCCGTACACGCAGCCTCGACACCCAAGCCAGGTTCCCCTGCTCCCAGCTTTCATTTGCCAGATGCAAAGAAAGAACAACATCGTCTTACCGATTATGCTGGGCAATGGCTGGTGCTGTACTTTTATCCTAAGGATGACACTCCAGGATGCACCAAGGAAGCATGCAGCTTTCGGGATGATTTGTTCCAACTGGAAAAACTCGGTGCAAAAGTTGTGGGCATCAGTGTAGACGACTCCGATTCGCACGCGAAATTTGCGGAAAAATACAATCTTCCGTTTCCACTACTATCTGACATTGATGGAAAAGTAGCAGATAGTTATGGTGCGCTGACTAATCTTGGCATTATCAAGATCGCTAAACGCTACACTTTCCTGATTGACCCCAAAGGCAATATCGCCAAGGCTTATCTCAGTGTTGACACATCACGTCACTCGCAAGAGATCATTGACGACTTAAAACAACTCAAAGCATCTCAATAGCCATAAAAAAACGCCGGGGCTTCCCGGCGTTTCTTACATTACATGTCACCTTAATTTATGCTGAAGCCTTTTCGTCAAAATGGCGATTGATCTCGCCCATATCAAACTCTCCCCAGCTCTTGAGGGCGCTTTCTAGTTCGCCCTGACTCATTTCACCCACTTGCGCATCCACAACCACTTGATTCCGAATCGGCATCACCGCAGGAATCTGCTTCACATTGAAATAATTGCTAATCTCAGGGTCTTCATCAATATTGACCATGGCAAATACAATGTCAGGATGGGCCTCTGATACTGCTTCAAAAGTAGGCGTAAAAGAAACACAGGGCTCGCACCAAGGAGCCCAAAAATCCACGATCACAAACGCATTGCCTTCTATCGTTTGCTTGAAATTGCTTTTGTTTAAATGCTGTACTGCCATGATGACTCCTCGGTTCTACTTCATCGTTGTTGTGGCCTCATGCGACACGCCGTCGCTACTACAGTCTAGAGCCCCTCCAACTGACGATCAATGTCAAAACCTCCCGTCATTAGCAGAGTGTTTTGACCGAAAAAGAACCAACTCCAGCCTTCATGTTATCGTCATACAAGACCGTAGAATGAAAAAAATTAATCGCGATACTAAATAAACCCCAGCCGCCGCCGTTACTTACGGTACCCCCGAGGTTTGTTGCAAAAAAGTATTAACTATCTTGCAAGGCAATGTTAAAGTACTTTATTAACAATGATGCAAAATTGATTTATTGATAACCTTAATTAACCTTTAATGGTATAAGGCCTTTGAGCTCTACTGCCTATATGGTTTGTAATGAGTGAAATAAGTCAGGCACCCATAACCAATAATTTAAGCCTGCAACAAGTCGACGGCCTACTATGCAAACACCGAATGGGGAATGTTTAGAGAATGTGCAGTGCAGCAGGAGCTCAAATTGTTCTGAATAATGCCACGATCAGCGCATTACCTTCCGTTCCGCAAATCCTCACCAAGTTGCTGGAAACGCTGCAGGACGAGAACTCTGGCCTAGAGCAATTGGCCAACCTGATCGAAATGGATGTGGTCATCAGCGCTCGCGTGCTGGAAGTAGCCAATTCCGCAGCCTATCGCCGTGATCGCCACCCTGTGCTGTCTATACGTACGGGCATCATCATCCTAGGTTGGGACATGGTCAAAATGCTGACGCTCAGCATTATCTGCCAACGCATGTTCAACGATTACTATGAACAGAGCAATCTGGACATTGAACATTATTGGTATCACTCGCTACGCTGTGCCGTCATCGCAAAATCCCTAGCAGCGCGTACTGGCGCAGCATCACCAGATGAGGCCTATGTTGCAGGCCTATTGCATAATATTGGCAGGCTGGGCTTACTTGCAGGCTTCAAGAACAAATATCCCCCTTTCTTTGCCATCGATGACTCGCTACCTGGCTATATGGAAAGTGAAGTCGCACATTTTGGTATTGACCATTGTGAACTCGGTGCCTGGATCATTCGAGATTGGAATATCAAATCGTTTCTTGAAGATGCAGTGGCATATCACCACTTGCCTGCCGCCCAGGTTGAGCATACGCCTGCTTTAGTCAAGATTGTCTACCTTGCGAATCTATTGCTAACAGAACGCAGGTCAGAACGACAATCGGCGCTGATATTGGCAAACAAATGGTTCGAGCTTGATAGCTCTGTGATCAATGAGATCATGAGTCTGGCCGTATCCCAAGTGCATATCTTGTCAGACTCACTTGGCATCAATATTGGTACGGCGCACACCAGCCAACACAATTGGGACAAACATGAGCCTGATATCGAAGCACTCGTGCAGGCATTGAGCAAAAACTTCACCCCAACTCGTGCTGCCTCGTCTTCCAGTACCAATAAATTGGTGAAAGGCGTTATAGATACTGCCTTGATCAACCACATTGAATCCACCTGCAATCAAGAAGATCAAGCAGATGGATTTTTTGAGTTGCTATCAAAACTCTCAAGACTACTTTGCAATGCAAAACAAGTCATTCTGTTTACACCAGACGAGACAGGACAACATCTTGCTGGCAAATCGATTGCTGAAGGCCAAGAATGGGTAGAGAGCTTCAAGCTCCCCATCAAACCTGCCACCAGCATCATCACAGCAGCTTGGATCAAAAAAGCACACTGCCACAGCTTTCAAGCATTTGAAGGTTTCAAGCCATCATTACCAGATCAGCAGATCATGCGGTTATGCGAGGTAGATGGCATTCTGTGCTTCCCAATGTTTGCCAAAGACACCATCGTCGGCGTCATGGTATTTGCACTGAACCAGCCAGAATTCCTGATCGCAAAACAACAGCTCAATGTGCAATCGGCATTGGCAAGAATTGTCGCTTCCAGGCTTATACCTGAACAACAGCAAAGCGAACCTGAACTTGAAGCTGCCGTACATGAAGAGCGCCTTAAGCGTTTTGTTCATGAAACCAGCACACCTTTATCCACCATCAAGAACTACCTCGCTATCCTTGAACAAAAAATGCTGCTCAATGGCATGCCTAATCGTGATATTGCCATCGTCAACGAAGAAATTGACCGTGTCGGCTCTTTGATTGGCAATCTTTACTCGAATGAACAAGACCATATTGCCGCTAGTACGGACGTCAACCAATTAATTCAGGATATCGTCGCGCTACACCGACAAACGTACTTGCAGCCTGCTGGCGTTGAAGTCACGCTCAATCTATCTTCCGGCTTACCCAAGATCACGACTATCCCCTATCAGTTGCGCCAAGTACTCGTTAACCTGATCCGTAATGCAGCAGAAGCCATGGAACGTGGTGGCAAGCTCAGCATTGCCACCTTCATGGAAAGCCAGTCTGATGCAGGTCAAGGCATCCTGATTCAGGTTAGTGACACAGGTCCTGGCATTCCTGACAGCGTGCTGAGCAAAATCTTCACCCCCGTGGAAACCACCAAGGGCGGCAAACATAGTGGCATCGGGCTATCCATCAGCCATGATCTGATCAAAGGCCTATGTGGCAGCATTGCCTGCAGAACTTCAAGTGCAGGAACCAGCTTTGATATTCGCCTGCCCATACAAGCCAGCTCGCAAGCAGCACTGATCAACTAAGGCAAACTTCATGGCCGCTCAACATTCAAACTCCCAGCACATCGTGAACAAACTCATGTCCAGGCCCAATGTACTGATTGTTGATGATAACGAGCGACTGGCACAAAGCCTGCAACAATTGCTGCAACTGCATGGTTATAACGCTGAAATATGCTCCTCGGGCGAAGATGCATTACAACTGGTCATGGATATCAAGTTTGACTTGATGTTGCTCGACCTCTCAATGCCCAATATGAATGGCTTTGATGTCCTAACCGAGCTTGCCACCCACACATCGCCACCACCGGTGATTGTCATCAGTGGTACTAAAACGCTGAATGCTGCTATTGAAGCCATGCGCTTGGGGGCTTACGACTTCATCCGCAAGCCTTACCAGCCCGAAGAATTGCTGCATACTATTGAAAACGCGATAGAAAAATCTCGCCTGGAAACCCAGAATCGCAGCATTCACGCTAGGCTGGAAGAATCTGAAAATCTCTATCGCTATTTGGTCAACAGTTCGCCAGATATCATTTACACCCTGGATGACAATGGTCGCTTTACCTTTATTAATCATCGTGTGGAAACCTTGCTTGGTTACAGACGGGAGTCGCTGATCGGTAAGCACTATACTGAAATCATTTATAGCGATGACTTTGACCGCGCGTCCTATGCCTTCAATGAACGCCGCACCGGCAACCGTGCCACACGTAATATTGAGCTACGCTTGAAATGCAAGGATAAAGAAACCGAAGTACGCCACTTTGAAATCAACTTCATTACTGTCGTCCTTAACGCCACTGGCACTTACGCTGGCACACATGAATCAGGCACGCCTTTCAGCGGCACTTATGGCGTAGCTCGTGATATCAGTGATCGTAAAAAAGTAGAAGAAGTTATCACGCGCCAGGCATATCACGATACCCTGACAGGTCTCCCCAACCGCGCGCTATTCAAAGATCGGCTCAACGTGGCATTGAATCATGCCAAACGTAATCAGCAGCAACTCGCCATCATGTTTCTGGATCTGGATCGCTTCAAATGGGTTAACGATACCTTGGGGCATTTTTACGGTGATGAATTGCTTAAGCACGTCGCCCAGCGGCTTTCAGGCTGCCTACGTGCACAAGATACCTTGGCTCGCATGGGGGGCGACGAGTTCACGCTGCTACTGCATGACTTGCAACAACCCGAAGATGCCAGTCTGGTGGCAGCCAAGATTGTAGAAGAGCTCAAGCGCCCTTTCCTGCTGGATGAGCGTGAAATCTTTATTTCTTCCAGCATCGGCATTGCGCTATACCCAGACCATGGCGACTCGATTGAAACGCTCATCAAAAGCGCAGATATCGCCATGTATCACGTTAAATGGCGCGGCAAAAACGGCTATCAATATTATGAAGCCAGCATGAATGCCATGTTCCATAAAAAGCTTTCTATGGAGAACGAGCTCAGGCGCGCGATTGAGAAAAAACAAATCATCTTGCACTACCAACCCCAGGTAGATGTAGAAACCCGCAAAATCATTGGCCTAGAAGCGCTAGCCCGCTGGCATCACCCAGAACTAGGCATCATCTCGCCAACCGAATTCATTCCCCTTGCTGAAGAAACCGGCTTGATTTTCTCGCTGAGCGACATACTGTTAGAAGAAGCATGCAAACAGATGCAGATATGGGATCAAGCAGGATTATTAAGCTTCAGGCTAGCCATCAACATCTCTCCGCAACTGGTCGAAGAAGAAAGTTTCGTCACAAAAACGCTGGATTACATCCAGGCCCAGCAGCTCAAACCCGAGTTTTTTGAAATTGAGATTACCGAAAATCTCTTGGTCAGGGACCTGGAAAATACTGTTGCCAAGCTCAAGGCACTGGGCAAGCAAGGTATCAAAATTGCCCTTGATGACTTTGGCACCTGCTACTCATCCCTCTCCTACCTCAGGCAATTCCCGATCCACAACATCAAAATCGATAAATCATTCGTCGGCGATATCAATAGCCACGATGAAAGCGTCCCCATCATCACCGCCATTTCTGGCATTGCAAAAGGCTTCAAACTTGACCTCATCGCAGAAGGTGTAGAAACCCTGCAGCAAATGAAAACACTGCATAGAATGGGTTGCAACAAAATGCAGGGATTCCTATTCAGCAAACCACTGCCAGCTCACAGCATCACCAATCTACTCAAGCACCAAGCCAACCTGTTTCAAAAGAATGGCGAACCCAACAGCCTACTCATCAGCCAGCATTAACCACCAACACATCCCAGCCACTTGATAATTAACAATGCAGCCTCCACCTACCAAAATGCAGGCGAGGAGTCTGCGAAAAGGTTATAATCCAACTCTTGGCTCTATTGAGAACTTTCGTTTTCAAGGTGAGTCATAACAATAGCTTTATACCATCAGGGGCCGACCAGGTTTCGACGTGGGTTGCAAAGCAGCGCAGGGCATACCGAGGCCTAGTCACCTCGTAAATAAACTAGAACAAGTATAGTCGCAAACGACGAAACTTACGCTCTAGCCGCTTAATCCCGGCTGGACGCTGCACCGGAGAGCCTCTCGGCCGGGCGGGTAACCGCAGCAGCGTCATTTAGAGAGGATCGTGTTGCATTGGGTTACTTAATGCAACATTAAATCCAAGGTAACTCGCCTGCTGTTTGCTTGCTCGTTGGTGAGCATCAGGTTAAATCAAACAACACAGCTAAGTATGTAGAACTGTCTGTGGAGGGCTTGCGGACGCGGGTTCGATTCCCGCCGGCTCCACCAAATACCTGTTCAATGTGATATAGAACAGCACAAAAAAACCCGGTAAATCTTAAGGATTTACCGGGTTTTTTATTTGAGCCGCTTAAGCGACTTTGTAGCAATAAATTGCTCTATTGCAAGAATTAACGGAAAGACCTTCTTGCTGGCTGCGGGCCGCGTGCTGAGGCTTCGATATGTCGAAATATAATGCGCCCTTTGCCTAAATCGTAAGGTGAAAGTTCGACAGTGACTTTATCACCTGCCAAAATACGGATATGGTTTTTCCGCATTTTTCCTGCAGTATAGGTAATGAGGGTGTGTCCATTTTCCAGCGTTACTTTAAAGCGTGAATCTGGTAAAACTTCGTCGACTTTTCCCTGCATTTCGATCAATTCTTCTTTTGCCATATTTTTCCTTCACCTTATCTTAATTTTTTGATGCAAATATCTGCTGATTATTTAACCACTGCTGCGCTCTTAACACACCATGGTCTATCGCTTTTTCAATAGAGTTGAATTCAGATGTAAAGCTAAAAATCCTGGAATGTGTAGTAGTACCCTGCCCACTACGAACCAGAATGACAGACGAAAACTTCCCATTACCTATGGCTTGGGAAATGGGCGTAATAACATATCGCCCTGCAGTAAATGACTGCGGCACTTGTAAACTCATTCATTAATCTCGCGTAGCCTCAAAAGGCCACTATTTCAATTAGGAGGCTGTGCTGCATCAGCAGCAAAGTATGGTGGACGGATTGGTGCCGACCATTATTAGGCGTGCCACTAGGAAAAGTGTGTCCACCAACAAAGACTTCATTTGGAAACGGTGGGGTGTTGCTGCAAACTTAGCGCAACATATTCAGACAATATCAGAGGAAAAGCACAACTTAATGGGGTAAGTCTACGGGGTTATCACAATAATGTCGAATTTATTTAATTGTGCTTTGTTGGTGAATATAAAAAAGCCCGGCATGCCGGGCTTTTCAAGACAGCTTAAAGCTTTATATTAAGCAGGCTTAATATTGCCTGCTTGCTTGCCCTTTGGTCCGTCGATGACATCAAAGCTTACACGCTGGTTTTCAGCCAAGCTTCTGTAGCCGCCTTCACCTTGAATAGCAGAGAAGTGAGCAAAAAGATCAGCACCGCCTTCATCAGGGGTAATGAAGCCAAAACCTTTTGCATCGTTAAACCACTTTACAATACCTGTTGCCACGTTGTATTCCAATTCTATTTCTATATATGCGATCTAGCATATTACACCAATATGAGCTAGTTAGCCGATTTTATTCAGAAATATCCCATTTATTGATAAATTGTTTTCTGCTTGCCACATCATTGCCCAAATCTTCATATGAAACCCATGGGTAGATGAGAAAAGTAAGAATCAATCAGCTATCTCAGGGCCTTTCCTGCCGAATCAACTGCCCCTCATAAATATAGACAGATCGCGGCTCCAAGATTAACTGATCTGCTTCTTGATTCTGGATCGGGTTCAGTGTGGTATCCAGCATCAAGGTCCAATCATAGGTATCGCAATATGGCAAACGCGCAGGTACTGTTACATGGGAAGCATTAAGCATAACAAGAATAGCGCAGCCAGTTTTATCTGGCGGTACAAACTTGACCGTCATTGCCTTGTTCTGTGGATCGTTCCACTGTTCATTGCTCATGGGCTCGCCGTTGACATTGAACCAAGCAATGTCTGAGTTTCCTTGCTCATTCAACTTACCAGTGACGAATTCTGCGCGCGAGATGGCACTATGATGCTTACGCAATTGTGCAAGCTCACCGACAAAATCAATCAATCCATCTCCTGCTTTATGCCAATTGATCCAGCCTAGCTCATTATCTTGACAGTAAGTATTATTGTTACCCTGCTGGCTATTATTAAGCTCATCGCCGGCAAGCAGCATCGGGATACCTTGCGACATAAACAAGGTAGCAAGGAAGTTTCGTTTTTGCCGGGCTCTCAAATCCAGTATCTCTTGCTGCTCGGTTTCCCCTTCTGCACCGCCATTCCAGCTATGGTTGTCATTCGCGCCATCCTGGTTATTTTCACCGTTAGCTTCATTGTGCTTGTCATTGTAAGAAACCAAGTCATGCAATGTGAATCCATCATGCGCCGTGATGAAATTGACACTAGACCATGGTCGACGATGTTGGTCATTAAACAAATCGCTAGAAGCTGCAAAGCGGCTTGCGAAGCGTGACAGCATACCCTCCTTGCCTGTCCAGAACTCGCGTGTGACATCGCGATAATCACCATTCCATTCTGAAAAACCCGGGGGAAAAGAGCCCAGCTGGAAACCACCGGGCCCTACATCCCACGGCTCGGCAATTAACTTGCACCGAGTGAGTACAGGGTCTTGCAGCATCGCATGAAACAAGGCGTGATCTCGGTTAAAGCCGTTTTCATTCCGGCCCAAGGTCAGTGCCAAGTCGAAGCGGAAGCCATCAATACCGTATACCGAGGCCCATAGCCTCAAACTATCCATGATCATCTGCATGACCTTGGGATGCGAGGTATTCAGGGCATTGCCACACCCTGTCAGATTATCGTAGTAGCGTGGGTTACCCGGAAGCTCGCGGTAGTAGCTGAGATTGTCTATGCCTTTCCAGCATAGTGTGGGCCCCAGGTGATTGCCTTCACAGGTATGGTTATAAACGACATCAAGAATCACCTCTATGCCAGCCTCATGCAGGGTATCAACCGTTTTGGCAATTTCCTCAAGTGCGCCGGAACTCAAGTATGCAGGCTCTGGCGCAAAATACGCTAAGGTGTTGTATCCCCAATAATTCGATAATTGCCGCTCTTGCAAATGGCGATCATGAACGAAAGCATGCACAGGCATAAGCTCAATAGCGGTAATGCCAATACGTTGCAAATGGCTAATCATGGCGGAATCGCTAAGCGCCGCAAACGTCCCGCGAATATCGCCAGGGATCAAGGGATGCTGCATTGTCAGGCCACGTACATGGGCTTCATAAATAATGGTTCTAGGCCAACGGATGTCCGGTTTGGCAGATTTGACCAAGATATCTGGATTAACCACGACTGCTTTAGGCATAAACTTGGCACTATCGCGCTCATCCATATGCAAGTCTGCATCGGGATCGTCGTTAATCGTGTATCCATATAGAGCGTCATTCCATTGCAACTGGCCGCTCAGTTTTCGGGCGTATGGATCCAGCAGGAGTTTATTGTGATTGAAACGCAGGCCATCCGCTGGCGCCCAGAGACCATCTACCCGATAGCCATAGACTTGCCCCGGCTGCAATCCTTCCACATACCCATGCCAGACTCCATTGGTGCATTCTTTGAGGGTAATTCGCTCGGTTTCTGCGTCACCGTGTTGATCAAACAAGCAGAGCGTAACGTTGGTAGCATGATCTGAAAACAGGGCAAAATTCACCCCCTTCCCATCAAAATATGCACCACGTGGATAGGGTTTGCCTTCTTTTAATACAGTTGTCATATTGTGGATTGCCTCATGATCAGGGCTGCATATAGTGAAATAAACTCAATCTCGGCTAGCAAAAGCCAAAATACCCGCCTATAACGCAAGAAAATTGTAAGAGAGCCACAACATAGCAACGAACAAAATGGCAATTTCCGTGAGGCTGAATTTGAACATGACCGTCCCCTATCATCATGATGAATACACCATACGACTCATCAGCCAATACCATGAATCAGGGAATGTCTGGTTTGCGTGTCAGACGATTCTGAAGCATTGATTAGTTATCCAGGCTGCAAATCAACAACACTCAACATTGGCCTCAAGCTCAAGCCATACCAAGTTATAAAGCCTATTCCATATCACATGCCTGTTAAGCGCTGTGACAATTTGCCACATTCATCAAGCCAGCTCTTGCCTCTATTATTTGACGCTGCCTAGAAAATGGTTTTTCACGCTAGGTAGGACATGAAAGTTTTGAATAAAAACATTTGGAGAAAGGTAATGATGAAGAAATTTATATTGGCCGGAATCATGGCGCATGCCATGCTTTCCACTGCTGTCCATGCAGCTGAGGCAAATGCGGGCCAGACTCTGGCAAAAAAGAGTGGCTGCTTTGCTTGCCATAATGTCGATAAGAAAGTGCTGGGGCCTTCTTATAAGGATGTCGCGGCCAAATACAAAAATGACAAAGGCGCAGAAGCCAAACTTGTAGCCAAGATTAAAGCGGGCGGTAGTGGTACATGGGGTGATATGCCAATGCCACCAAACTCCCACGTCAAAGATGAAGACATTAAAACCATCGTTGAGTGGATATTGACACTGTAATCAGCTTCCAACAGCTACAGTCACTGGTACTTCAGCGATCAGTGGCTGTTGTTGCTCCGTCCATAAATATCGCTTTCCTCTGGCATTCACTCACTGATTGCCGATAAATCAAGTTAGGCATCGCTCATCATCCAGGGCTTGGTGGACATCATCCTTCATTGCACGCAATAATTCAGTCATGAACTCTGCCACCTCACGTTACCTACACTACCCCAAGCCCGGCTTATTCAGCACCCTATTGATGACATTGTCGATCGTACTGTTCAGTTTCGACATCAGAGCTGAAACCCTGACTGGCAAAGTCATCCATATTGCAGATGGCGACACCGTGACCATCATGGTCAACAAGAGCCAGCACAGGATCAGGTTACTTGGCATAGACGCCCCCGAAAAAACACAGGCCTATGGCAAGCAATCACGAGTAGCGCTTAATCGCGCCATCAATGGCAAGTATGTCACGGTGGAATGGAACAAGCGGGATGATTATGGTCGCATCATCGGCAAGGTGGTTTATAACGGAATAGATATCAACTTACAGCAAATCCAGAAAGGCATGGCTTGGCACTATACATATTTTGAGCGCGAGCAGGAGCCAGAAGATCGCTCACGCTATGCCCAGGCAGAATATCAGGCCCAGCGTGACAAGCTGGGATTATGGCAAGATGCCAAGCCGACACCGCCGTGGCAATATCGTCGCTCACGGCCATGACCAAGCTTTACTGCGTCAGCGCATCCTGATAATCGTGCAGGTATTTGGTTGAGAGCTGCTGCTTTTCCTGCTGACTGAGTATCTTGCCTGCCATTTGGAAAAATTTGCGCTCTTCCTCTTCTAAATGATGTAACACCTTGTGGTGCAACTCCTTGGCATGTACCAGCCATGCTGGAGAAGAAAGCTCTGTCTCATTCAGCAACTCTAGAATTTCGTCAATTTCATGATGCTCAGCAATACCATGGCGCGACGGCTCGATTCCATTGTCATCCAGCATGATGGGGCGATAGAAATGTCGCTCTTCTGCCCTCTCATGCGCAGCCAACTCAACTTGTATTTCCTGGAATAACGCTTTGCGCTCAGGGGTATCACCGCTAGTAGCAACCAATTGCTCCAGCAGCTCGCGTTGGCGATCATGGCTTTGTCGCAAGGCTTCGAAGATATTCATGTGCTTACCCCTGAGGAATGTGTCAGCAACACCTTATCAGGGAACCAGCTGGCAGCCAGTCAGCGCCTATCTAGAATGATTGTCGGATAATTCTTAGGAGCTTGAGGATCAGGAGCCAACTTGGGTCTTGACGTATTTCTTCATCAACGAACCCTGCTCACGCTTCCAGTCTTTTTCTTTCTCGGTATGACGCTTGTCGTATTGTTTTTTACCCTTGGCAAGACCAATCTGCACCTTGATTCGACCACGCGTGTAATGCATATCCAGCGGCACCAGGGTATAGCCTGCACGCTCGACCTTGCCGATCAATTTGACAATCTGTTCAGAATGCAACAGCAACTTGCGCGTGCGGATGGCATCAGGACGTACATGGGTAGAAGCTGAGCCCAGCGGGGTCACATGGCAGCCAATCAGGTAAATTTCGCCGCGCTGGATAATGACGTAGGCCTCTTTTAGCTGGATGCGATTTTCACGGATCGCCTTCACTTCCCAGCCTTCCAGCACAATCCCGGCTTCGTATTTTTCTTCGATGAAATAATCGTGAAAGGCTTTTTTGTTCTGGGCAATGCTCATGGTATTAATGACTTAAATGATGAGGTCAAGGTTCCGCGGCGCGTGCTTGCTAGCGATACGACATAAAGTCAATTCGCGGCATATTTTGCTAGTATCGGGAAAATATGACTTAAAATTGGCATTTTACTCTAGATCGCAACACGAATGGCACAGGTTGAAAAAACAGTCTTGGTGGGACACTCGGTGGAGCGCATGTTTCACTTGGTAGACAATGTGAAGGCTTATCCAAGCTTTCTACCTTGGTGTGGCGGCGTGGATCTGCACCGTCAGGATGAAGTGGTGACTGAAGCTACATTGCATATTGACTATCACGGCATCAAACAGAATTTCACCACAGAAAACCTCAAGACATTCCCGACAGACATGAAGATTCAGCTAAAAAGCGGGCCATTCAGGCACCTTGAAGGCTTCTGGCGCTTTACCCCACTAGCCGAGGATGCCTGCAAGGTAGAATTCACATTGCACTATGAATTCTCCAGCTCCCTACTGGATCGATTGATTGCGCCTGTGTTTAGCCACATTGCCAATACGTTTGTCGAAGCCTTTGTGCAGCAAGCTGACCTTCAGCCCCTATCGCCATGAGTAGCAGATTTTCGATTGAAGTGGCTTATGCCTTGCCGGAAAAACAACTGATATTGCTTATTGAGGTAGAGCCTGGCACCACTGCACTTGAGGCCGCGCTACAATCCGGGATCAGTGAGCATTTTCCCGGCTTGGATATACGAGCGAGCAAATTGGGGATATTTAGTGAGCCTGTGACAGCAGATACCGTATTGCAGCCGGGCGACAGGCTTGAAATTTATCGCCCATTACAAGCCGACCCCAAATTGGCAAGACGCAACCGAGCGAAGCAAACTGCTACCGCCAGGAAAATACAGCGCAAAGCCCCGCCAGTTTCAATCAGAACGCGTTAGTGCCTGATGTAGCGAGCTTAATAGCAACGCTATCAATTATCCTCACCAGTACAATACTGCTTCACTTCCTTGGTCGCATCTTCCAGGCCTTGCTGTATATCTTCGTCGCCAAGATACTCCCGCTCACCCTGAGCGTTCATCTTGTAAATGCGCCCGCCTATCTTGAAGTTCTGGTAGTTGGCCTTGGCATTCTGGCAGTTAATACGCCTGGCATCCTCTTCAGATTTTTTCTTGTCATCGTTGCGCCGTTCCTGCTCAGCATCTATTTGGCGACGCAAGGCGGCGGCGTTCCGCATTGCCTGCGAGTCAGCGCCAGCAGCGGGAGCTGAAGTGGTTTTAGGCGCAGAACGTACATTATCAACCACCTCATAAGGAATATTGCCCGGTGGTGGAGAATCAGCATAGAGGGTCACCCCCTTGTTGTCCTTCCACTTGTATACCTGGGCATCAGCCATCCACGGCAATATAAGCAACATGCCACATGCCAGCCATCGCGTTTTATTCATGCCTCCCCCGAACCATAACAATCCCGTCACACACTAAGCAGCTTCATCAGCGCCGTCAATAAAAACGACTACACCCACTCCATTATCGGCAAAATATCAGGGAGATTTACCGTTGCCACACTACCCGGTATAATTGCCTTTTGCCGGAAAGATATTCTATGCGTCTGTTGCAACAAGCGCTTACTTTTGACGATGTTTTACTGGTTCCCGCACACTCCAACGTGCTGCCCCGCGAAGTAAGCCTCGCTACCAAACTTACCCGTTCGATCACTCTCAATATCCCCTTGATTTCTGCCGCCATGGATACCGTGACGGAAGCCCCACTGGCCATTGCCTTGGCTCAGGAAGGTGGCATGGGGATTGTTCACAAGAACATGACCATTGCCGACCAGGCTGCGCACGTTTCCCGCGTGAAGCGTTTCGAATCTGGTGTCGTCAATGACCCGGTGACTATCCAGCCACACCTCACTGTGCGTGATGTCTTGGCATTGACTCGTCGCCACAAGATTTCCGGCTTACCGGTCGTGGACGGCAAAAATGTCGTAGGTATCGTCACTAACCGTGACCTACGCTTCGAGACCAATCTTGACCAAGCCATCTCCAACATCATGACGCCGCGCGAACGTCTGGTGACTGTGCGTGAAGGTGCAAGCCTGGAAGAAGCCACTGCACTGCTGCATAAGCACCGCCTGGAGCGTGTATTGGTCATCAACGATGCCTTTGAGCTAAAGGGCCTGATTACCGTCAAGGATATTCAGAAATCCAGCGACCATCCTAATGCCTGCAAGGATGAACAAGGTCGCCTGCGCGTTGGTGCTGCTGTTGGTGTAGGCGAAGGCACGGAAGAACGCGTAGCTGCATTGGCAGAAGCCGGTGTAGACGTGATCGTGGTTGATACCGCCCATGGCCATTCCCAAGGCGTGCTTGATCGTGTCAACTGGGTCAAGAAGAACTTCCCGCAAGTACAAGTCATTGGCGGCAACATCGCCACTGCCAGCGCGGCCAAGGCATTGGTTGATGCTGGTGCCGATGGCGTCAAGGTAGGTATTGGTCCTGGCTCCATCTGTACTACCCGAATCGTAGCCGGTGTTGGCGTGCCACAAATAACGGCAGTCAGCAATGTTGAAGAAGCCTTGCGTGGCACTGGTGTGCCATTCATTGCCGATGGCGGTATCCGCTTCTCTGGCGACATCTCCAAGGCAATTGCAGCAGGTGCATACTCTGTCATGCTGGGTGGCATGTTTGCCGGTACTGAAGAAGCGCCTGGCGAGATCGAGCTGTTCCAGGGCCGCTCCTACAAGTCCTACCGCGGCATGGGCTCCATCGGCGCCATGGAAAAAGGCTCCAGCGACCGCTACTTCCAGGACAACAATGGCAATGCCGACAAGCTGGTGCCTGAAGGTATCGAAGGCCGTGTGCCATACAAAGGCAGTGTCCTGGCCGTAATTCATCAATTGATGGGTGGCTTGCGCGCCTCCATGGGTTATGTCGGCTGCAGCACTATTGATGAAATGCGTAACAAAGCGGAATTTGTACAAATCACCGCCGCCGGGATGCGTGAATCCCATGTGCATGATGTACAAATCACCAAAGAAGCGCCTAACTATCGCGTCGACTAAGCACTGAGAAAGCCATGGCAACCGAAAAGACCACATCCATCCCCGCTTATACCATTCTTGGTGTCTTGCTGTTCGCGGGGCTGTGTGGTCTCGGCTACCAACTTTCTCACAGCGCACTGCAAATCAAGCAACTTGAGCGCACTGTGGAAGTCAAGGGACTTTCCGAGCGCGAGGTGAAGGCTGATATTGCAATCTGGCCGATTACCTTCAGCATTGCAGATAATGACCTCAGTGCCTTGTACCAGAACATCCAGAACAAGAACGCCAGTGTACTCGCCTTCCTGAAAAGCAACGGCTTCAATGCTGACGAAGCGAGCATTTCTGCACCTTCTGTTGTAGACAAGCAGGCTCGCGAATACGGCGACGCCGGTGCCAATTCCAAATACCGCTATACTGCCAGCTCCACCATTACGGTGTACTCCAGCCAGGTCGACAAGGTGAGAGACACCATGATCAAGGTCTCCGAACTGGGGCAACAAGGCATCCCGATTGCAGGCGATAGCTACAACACGCAATTCATTTACAGCAAGCTGAACGACATCAAGCCTGCCATGATTGAAGAAGCCACCAAGAGTGCGCGTGAATCAGCCAACAAGTTCGCCAAGGATTCTGACAGCACACTGGGCAAGATCAAGCGTGCAAACCAGGGCACGTTCAGCATTGAAAATCGTGATGCTGGCACCCAGCACATCAAAAAAGTCCGTGTAGTATCCACGGTAGAGTACTACCTTTCCGACTGATGCCAAGTGAGCCGATGCTACTTGGCTGTTTCCTTTCAACCTTATTCCCGCGCTTGAGCTTCCATGCAACAAAAAATTCTGATTCTTGATTTTGGCTCCCAATACACCCAACTGATTGCCCGCCGCATCCGCGAGGCAAATGTCTACTGTGAGTTGCATTCATGGGATGTCAGCGATGATTTCATCCGTGAATTCAACCCAGCTGGCGTCATTCTTTCCGGCGGCCCTAACTCGGTTTACGAGGATGAAACACCTCGTGCACCACACAGCGTGTTTGAGCTGGGCGTACCCGTATTAGGCATTTGCTATGGCATGCAAACCATGGCAGCCCAACTTGGAGGCTCAGTGGAAAATGCAGCCAAGCGTGAATTTGGCTATGCCGAAATCCGTGCCCAGGGCCACTCTGCCTTGCTCAAGGATATTCAGGACAAAAGCAATGCAGAAGGTCACGGCCTGCTGGATGTCTGGATGAGCCATGGCGACAAGGTCACAGCCTTGCCGGAAGGCTTCAAGATCATTGCCAGCAACAGCTCCACCCCGATTGCAGGCATGGCGGATGAAAGCCGCCGCTTCTATGCCGTGCAGTTCCACCCAGAAGTGACTCATACCAAGCAAGGCAAGGCTCTGCTCAACCAATTCGTACACGGCATCTGTGGCTGCGACCAAAGCTGGAATATGCCAGATTACGTGGCAACCGCCGTACAACGCATCCGTGATGAAGTAGGCAGTGACGAAGTCATCCTCGGACTTTCCGGCGGTGTTGATTCCTCAGTGGCTGCGGCCCTGATCCACCGTGCGATTGGCGACCAGTTGACCTGTGTATTCGTTGATAACGGCCTATTGCGTCTTAATGAAGCCGAGCAAGTGATGGAAACCTTCGCCAAGAACCTTGGCGTCAAGGTGATCCACGTCGATGCCAGTGCAAAATTCCTCGGTGACCTGGCTGGAGTCAGCGACCCGGAAGCCAAGCGAAAAATCATTGGTCGTGAATTTGTAGAAGTATTCCAGCAAGAATCCGCAAAACTAGCACAAGCCAAGTGGCTGGCCCAAGGCACGATTTATCCCGATGTGATTGAATCCGCCGGTGCCAAGACCAAGAAAGCCCACACCATCAAGAGCCATCACAACGTAGGCGGCCTGCCTGATACCTTGAAGCTGCAATTGCTGGAACCATTGCGCGAACTATTCAAGGACGAAGTACGCGAACTGGGTGTAGCGCTTGGCCTGCCACACGAGATGGTCTACCGTCACCCCTTCCCTGGCCCTGGCCTTGGGGTACGTATCCTGGGTGAGGTAAAGCGTGAATACGCTGATCTGCTGCGCCGTGCTGACCATATATTCATCGAAGAGCTGCGCAACACCAAGGATGCCGATGGCAAATCCTGGTACGACAAGACTTCACAAGCTTTCGCCGTGTTCCTGCCAGTCAAGTCCGTAGGCGTAATGGGCGATGGCCGCACCTATGATTATGTAGTCGCGCTGCGTGCTGTTGTCACCACTGATTTCATGACTGCACACTGGGCTGAACTGCCTTACGACCTGCTGGGCAAGGTATCCAACCGCATTATCAATGAAGTACGTGGTATCAACCGCGTGGTATACGACATCTCTGGCAAGCCACCAGCAACCATCGAATGGGAGTAATGGCTACACATCGCCACCCACGCCTGCTTGCCTAGCTTCAGAAAACCGAGAACAAAACGATGAGCACAAAATCCATTATCCTCACCGGCGATCGCCCTACCGGCCCGCTGCATTTAGGCCATTTCGTTGGCAGCCTGCGTAATCGCGTGCATTACCAGCATGAATACAAGCAATATGTCATGCTGGCTGATGCACAGGCCCTCACCGATAATATGGACGACATTGACAAGGTGCACCGCAATGTTATTGAGGTGGCATTGGATTATCTCGCTGTCGGCATTGATCCCAAGCTCTCGACGATTTTCATCCAATCGCAAGTGCCCGAGCTTACCGAGTTGGCGTTCTATTACCTCAACCTGGTGACTGTTGCACGCCTGGAGCGCAACCCGACGGTGAAGGAGGAAATCCGCCTGCGTGATTTCGAGCGCGACATCCCTGCTGGCTTCCTGACTTACCCCGTGAGCCAGGCTGCAGACATCACTGCTTTCAAGGCAACCCTGGTGCCGGTGGGTGAAGACCAGATCCCGATGATCGAGCAGACCAACGAGATCGTCCGTCGCTTCAACCGCCAGTATAAGAACCCCAGCACCAAGGCAGAAATCCTGGTGGAAACCAAGGCCCTGGTGCCAGAAATCGGCCGCCTACCCGGCATTGATGGCAAAGCCAAGATGAGCAAGTCACTCGGTAACGTCATCAATCTTGGCGCTAGCGCTGATGAAGTCAGCAAAGCAGTGAAGAAAGTCTACACCGATCCGCTACACCTCAAGATTGAAGACCCAGGCCATGTAGAAGGCAACATCGCGTTCACCTACCTCGATGCCTTCGATACCGACAAGGCTGCAGTGGCTGAACTCAAAGCCCATTACATGCGCGGAGGCCTCGCCGACAGCATTGTGAAAAAGCGCTTGGAGGCGGTATTGCAGGAAATGCTGGAACCTATCCGTACGCGTCGTGCCGAACTCGCTGAAGACAAGGGCTACATTCTGCAATTACTGCGCGAAGGTACCGAACAAGCGCGTGAGGTCGCAGCCAACACCATGGATGAGGTCAAGGCTGCCTTGGGGTTGAATTACTTTTAACACCGAAACAGACTTGCTCTCTTGTAAACAAAAACGCCCGGCAGAACCGGGCGTTTTTTATATTCGTTTGGAATAAATTAATCGGTATTACATCAAGTTTTACAATCAAATACCGTTAGCAGAACTGACATGAATGTTTTCGATCAGTTCTTTTACCAAGCCAACACAGCACTTCCATTTATCACAGGCTTTTATGACCTCTGGATGGTCGCCTTATCCATCCTGGTAGCCATTACTTCATCCATCATTGCCCTGCAGCTCTCCCGTATGTCGCTGGCGCAATCTTCCACACTAGGCAAGAGACTCATTGTATTGGCAGGCGCTGTCGCTCTCGGTGCAGGGATATGGTCCATGCATTTTATCGGCATGATGGCATACCAGCTCTGTTTCCAGATTCGCTACTTTCCAGGCCTCACGATACTATCAATACTGCCAGGCATCTTTGCCTCGTGGTATGCCCTATCTTTGCTAACGAGGGATCACGTCAGCCTCCTACGCTTGATCACAGGAGGCATCGTCGTGGGCACTGGCATTGGCATGATGCATTACAGCGGCATGCTGGCAATGAATATGACACCATTACTACGCTTCAATGTAGCTGGCTTTCTGATTTCATTACTCGTGGCCATTTCACTGGCTACACTTGCTTTATGGGTGGTGTTCTACCTCAAGCGTAACAAAATTCGTCCGCTATCTTCGCTACTGTTAGGCGGCATCCTGATGGGATGCGCTATTGCAGCCATGCACTATACTGGCATGGCGGCTGCGGTATACATCGGTGAAGCAGACCCCTTCTTTGATCCGTCACAGAACAAAACCGACGCCCTCGGGCTCAGCATTGCAATAGTCACTATCCTAATCGGTATCTTGGCCATTGTTTCTAACCTGCTGTTTCGCTATCGCCAGCTCCTGCAAAGCCTGACGGCAAGCGAAACCCGCTTGACTACTATTCTGGACAGCGCCGTAGATGGCATCATCACCGTTGACGCACAGGGCAACATCCACTCATTCAACCTTGCAGCAGAAAAATTATTTGGCTGGAACATGGTAGACATATTGGGCAAGAAAGCGACTCTACTCATGCCTGCCCACTATCATGCGATCTATGATGGATTATTATCCAGATACCTTGCAACCGGTAAGAGTACGATCTTGGGCAGCAATCAAGAAGTCCAGGGGTTACGCAAAAACGGGGAAATCTTTCCTGCCACCATCTCCATGAACAAGGCGATGATTGCCGGTGAAATGCTGTTTGTCACTTTCATCAGTGATATCACGGCACAGAAGCGTACTGAAGCCAAGATCAAAGAACAGCATGACCAAATCAACTCGCTTATGTCGAACATGCCAGGCATCACTTTCCGCTGCAAATTTGATGCCAAATGGACCATGTTGTTGATCAACGATGCAGTGAGAAACATCACTGGATGGTCGGCCAGTGAGTTTATGAATGGCACGATCTTTTTCGCTGATATCACACATCCTGATGATGCCGTACGTATTCATGACGAAATTTCGCAAGCACTACTCAGTGAAAACCACTACTCGATTGAATACCGGATTTATGACAAACATGGTCATGAACATTGGGTTGCAGAAACAGGAAGTGGCGTTCGTGATGAAACAGGCAATCTCATTTGGCTGGACGGCGTCATTATCGATACGACGGAAAGCAAGCTACGCAATGCCGAGTTCGAGAGCGTGGTCAAGGCCATGAACTATGCTACCAGCATGGCCGAATTCACCATTGATGGCTACATCATCCATGCCAATGCCAACTTCCTGCACGTCACCGGCTATCAATTGCATGAGATCGTCGGCAAGCATCATGCAATTTTCTGCACTCCTGAAACCCAACCCAGCCAAGCCTATCAAGATAAATGGCGCGCATTGCGTGCTGGAGAATATGTACAGGGCGAATATCTGAGATTAGCCAAGGATGGTCGCCATATTTGGATCAATGCGTATTACAGCCCCGTATTTGATGTCGATGGCCAGGTAAGCAAAATCATCATGTCTATGATCGATATCAGCGAGCGCATCAGCATGGAAAATGACCTCAAAGTGGCCAAAGAACGTGCTGAGCAAGCCTCCAGCGTCAAATCCTCTTTCATGGCCAACATGAGCCATGAAATCCGCACGCCAATGAACGCGATCATCGGCTTTAGTGATGTCCTGCTTGACTCCCCTATGCCAGAAGAACAACGGCATTACTTGAACACCATCAGCATGTCTGCAAAATCCTTGCTGCACTTGCTCAATGACATTCTAGATAGCGCCAAGCTGGAAAAAGGCAAACTGGAATTGGAAATGCTGGACTTTGGCCTGACAGAGCTCGTCGACAACGTTATCTCGACGCTGTGGATACAAGCGCGACGTAAAGGCATTGAGTTGAAGCTTGATATTGCCCCCGAGGTGAAAGGCAGCTTCCATGGCGCCCCGGATCGCATTCGCCAAGTGCTGATGAACTTACTAGGTAACGGCATCAAGTTTACTGAGCAAGGCCATGTGATGCTAAAGATACAACGACTTGATGACCAAACACTGCAGTTTGATGTTGAAGACACTGGGATTGGCATTGCCGCTGATCGACTGGAAAGCATCTTCGAACCATTCACACAAGCGGATGCCTCGATGAGCCGCCGCTTTGGCGGCACTGGACTGGGCAGCACCATTAGCAAACAACTGATAGAACTGATGGGAGGCAGCCTCACAGCAACAAGTAGCATTGGCCAGGGCAGCTGCTTCACCGTTATATTGCCACTTGTCAGCGTGCAAGATCCAGCGCCTACCTTAGAGGCGATACAGCATCAGCTACCCCCCTTGCATATCCTGGTGGCAGATGATATCCAGCAAAACATAGAATTGCTCACCGTGTTACTCAGCAAAGGGGGACACACGATCAACATAGCCCGAGATGGTGCCGAAGCTGTCCTACTTTTTCAAAAAGAACAATTCGACCTGATCCTGATGGATGTACAAATGCCAGGCATGGATGGATTGATTGCCTCCTCCAACATTCGCTTGATTGAAGCCCAACGCAAGCAGGCCCACACCCCGATTATCGCCCTAACGACCAGCGTACTGGCCGAAGACCGCATTGCAGCCAAGCAGGCCGGCATGGATGGTTTTGCCAGCAAGCCCATCAACATGGCCGCATTGACGACAGAAATTATCCGTGTACTGGCATTGGACATACCAAGCGCCAACGCCATCAAGCATGAACCTTCGCGGCAAGATGACACAGCGAGCATTCGCATGGATAAAGGCATCGCGCTCTGGGGAGATCGAGATATATACCTGCATGAATTGCAACGTTTCAGCACTGAAACCCTTGCACATGGGACACATTTCAGGGAGTTGCTAGAGCTAAAAGATTATGCCGGTATCCGTAGTTTTTCCCACGCGGGCAAAGGCGTCAGTGGCAACCTTGCGCTAGACACGCTATATAAGTTGTATGGACAGATAGAATCACTTTCCCTGATCAAAGACCACAGCGCTTTGACACAAAAGCTTATCAACTTGGAGCAAGCACACGCCGATTTCCGCGTGCAATTGAGCATTCTCAATGCTTCATCGTTGGGCAAACATACACCGTCAATAGCGCCTGAATGTACATTGGCTGAACTACAGGGACGTTTATCAATACTGCACACACAAGCCTCCCAAGCAGAACTGAATGACCAGCTACTTGAAAAACTATTAAGCCAGGCACCAGCAGATTATCTCAGTGAGATCAGAAAGATTGCCCAGGCATTCAACGAGTTTGAATTCGAACAGGCACAAGTATTGATTAGCACATTGCAACAGGCATTGGCTGTAGAGGAATCTTGATGACACACGCGACTCACCTTGCACCACGTATTCTGGTTGTAGATGACGAAACCACGAACCTGAAAATCCTGCGCCAGATTCTGCAAAACGATTATCGATTGAGCTTTGCCAAAAATGGCAAGGATGCGTTGACGCTTGCCCAGCGTGAAGCTCCCGACATGATACTGCTCGACATCATGATGCCGGACATGACAGGGTTTGAAGTATGTGCAGCATTGAAAAGCGACCCAACCACCCGCAGGATTCCGGTGATCTACGTCACGGCACTCCACGATGATCTGGATGAGGCAAAAGGCTTTGAAACCGGGGCAGTGGATTATCTGACAAAACCAGTCTCGGCCAGCATTACGCGAGCAAGAATCAAAACCCACCTTTCGTTGGTGCAGACAGAAGAACTCAAGCAAACCTATGCACAGCTGATAGACCGCCTGGGGCGTGCCGCCGAATACAAGGACAATGAAACCGGCCTACATGTCATGCGCATGAGCCATAGCTGCAAAATTATTGCCCTCAGCATGGGATTCACTGAAACCTATGCTGAAGATTTACGCCAAGCGGCCCCCATGCACGATATTGGCAAAATAGGCATCCCGGACAACATCCTGCTCAAGCCTGGAAAGCTGGACGAAGAAGAGCTACGCATCATGCGACAGCACCCAGAAATCGGTGCCGCCATTCTCGGCGAGTCAAACTCCCCCTTGCTAGAGTTGGCGCGCTCACTGGCCCTCACCCATCACGAGAAATGGGATGGCAGTGGCTATCCACACGGACTCAAAGGTAATGACATTCCCATCGAGGGCCGCATCGTGGCAATTGCCGACGTATTTGACGCCCTCACAAATAGCCGTCCTTACAAGAAAGCCTGGCCAATAGAAGAGGCTCTCACTTTCATCCAGTCACAAAACGGCAAGCATTTCGACCCAGATGTTGTCGATGCCCTGATGCGCTGCGTCGATGACATCATTGCCACAACGGCAGATTGGCGTGAAGTGTAACGACGCTATCGTGTCAGGAATTTGTTTCACGTCTTCTCAATCTATTGCGCACCACCAAATGGAAGAAATATAATAACCATTATCATTTATAATCAAGGCTACGCAGGACTCTCTCGTGCCAGACGCAAACCTTACCCTGCATCAAGAAGTACACAGCCTGTATGTGGATCACCACCATTGGCTACAAGGCTGGATCAGGCGCAAGCTGGGCAGCACACTAGATGCCACAGATATTGCACAAGATGTCTTCATGCGCTTGCTATTGCGCAAACAGCCCATTCAAGCCCATCAACCGCGCGCCTTTCTCTCCACCATTGCGCATGGACTCGTTGTAGAGCACTGGCGTAGACGGGAATTAGAACTAGCATGGCTTGAAACCCTGACCACATTACCTGAGGCAGAAACACCAGCCCTTGAGCATCGCCTGATATTCCTTGAAACGCTGATTGAGATTGATCGCATGCTGGATAGTTTGAAGCCAGCCATACGCACGGCCTTCCTCATGGCGCAACTAGATGGACTCACCTGCCCGCAGATCGCCCAGCAGCTAGGGCTTTCCCTGGCTACCGTGGAGCGCTACATCGCCAAGGCATTACGCCACTGCTATGCCCTTCGCTTTGAATCATAAAACCGTCGAGGCTTGATTGTGGGAAAGATCGCTTCCAACCCAGAGATGGTAGCCCCATTGCCTGATACGGTGATTGATGCCGCCATCACTTGGTCGATCAAACTCAATTACAACCACGCCACTCAGCAAACTCTTCTGCAATTCAATGACTGGTTACAAGCGAATCCCATGCATGCCTGTGCCTGGGAGCGCATCAATAGTTTGGGCGATCCTTTTGCCAAGGCCAGCATTCCTGCCAGTCTTGTGCTATCAACACTGGAGCAAACAGAGCGCAAACGCCAGCAGCACTTGCTCAAGCGCCGGAAAACCATACAGCTTATGTCTCTCGCTGGCATTATCTTGGGTAGCGGCTGGGGCATTCGCAGCTATACCCCTTGGCAACGCCTGGTGGCTGATGCCAGCACACGTGTAGGTGAACAACAAACACTGCAACTGGCAGATGGCACGGCTCTCACCCTCAATACAGACACCGCGGTACGCATTGAGATGACAGGCCAGCACCGCATCATCATGCTGTTGCGTGGTGAAATCATGGTATCCACGGGCCAAGATGCCAGCCAGCCCAATAAACGCCCATTCCTGGTATATACCCCTTTTGGCAAGCTTGAAGCGTTAGGCACCCGTTTCATCGTGCGCCTGACCAGCGATGCCGCCCTGATCACTGTACAAGAGCATGCCGTTGCGTTATACCCCGCCCAGGGCGCCAGCTACATCGTCAAGGCTGGAACGAGCCAATGGTTGCGTGACCAGGGAACTGAGCCTTTTATCTCGCAGGGCTTCGATGCTGGCAGTTGGGCCGATGGCGTGATTTCAGGTAAGAACATCCGACTGGGAGATTTGATGATGGAATTAGCCCGCTATCGCAATGGCTATATCCATTGCGATAGCCAGGTGGCCGATCTCCGAGTGTCTGGTCTGTTCCATATCAAGGATACAGATCAGGCGCTGCAATTCATTGCCCATACCCAGCCCATCACCCTGACTTACCGCACCCGCTTCTGGGTCAGCGTAGGGCCTGCCCACACTCATTCCACCCAGTCATAAAAAATTTCAGAAAAACTGAGGGGATTGGCAATCTCAATCGGCCTACCAGATAGAAGCATTTCATGACTCACTATCTTGTAGAAAGATTCACATGACAAACAAACACCATACCCACACGACGCAGCCCAAGCTGGTCATGCGCAAACTTGCTATTGCCATGCTTGGCATCAGCATCGGTACAACCACCCTTGCTTGCACTGCCTGGGCAGCCACCAGCCAGGAATCACAAGCAGGTAATAGCAACACCCAGGAGTACCACATTCCAGCAGGTGCGCTGGATACTGCGCTGAACCAGTTTGCAAAAGCAGCTGATATTAACCTCAGTTACGAGGCTCCCCTATTAGAAAAACTCACTACGGCTGGCATCAAAGGTCGCTATACCGTTACCTCCGGGCTGGCAGTGTTGTTGAACGGTAGTGGGCTTGAAGCTGTGGCCCAGACAGGTGGAGGCTATATCTTGCGCAAAGCCTCCGTGATCCAGGGTGATGCACAAGGCAAGACCCTGCCGATAGTCGACGTACAAGCTGCTCGCGATGTTGCCAGCAGTGCCCTGCCTGCTGAATATGCTGGTGGGCAGACTGCACGCGGAGGCAAGATAGGCCTACTAGGCAATAAGGACAATCTGGATACGCCGTTCAGCGTCACCCAATACACTGCCAAGCTGATCGAAGACCAGCAAGCGCAGAGCATTGGCGATGTCCTGGTCAATGACCCCTCTATCCGCAATACCTACTCCCGCAGCTCCGGGCGGGACGAATTCAACATCCGCGGCTTTACCCTGTTCAATTACGACGTACTCTTCAATGGCTTGCATGGTGTTTCTCCACGCAACACGGGATCACTCATCGGGATTGAACGCGTTGAACTCCTGCGCGGGCCTAATGCGTTGCTGAATGGCATGGCCCCCGCTGGCTCGGTAGGCGGCTCCATTAACCTTGTGCCCAAGCGCGCAGGCGCAACCCCGCTTAACCGCCTCACAGTGTCTTATATGGATGACAGCCAATTAGCGACACATATCGACATTGGCCGCCGCTTCGGGTCAGAGCAACAAATGGGTATCAGATTCAACGCCATCACCAGCAACGGTGATACCGCCGTCGACAACGTCAAGGAAAACCTGGATGCCATGGCACTTGGCGTAGATTTCCAGGGTGAGCGCTTTCGTATTGAAGGCGATGTCAATTACCAGCATCGCAACACTCAAGGTCGCGGTGCTCTACTCTTTGCGGCCTCAGGCTTTAAAATTGGCTCGGCGCCGGATGCAGATAAAAACCTCATCCAGAAATGGACCTACTGGAAAACCAATGAAGTCTCTGGTGCATTACGGGCAGAGTTTGACGTCAGCAAAAACTGGACGCTCTATGGTGCACTCGGTGGACAAGAATACGACTTCAAAAGCTTGCAAACACAAATGCAACTTTTCACAACTCAAGGCAGCTTGCGTTATCGCCCCTATCGTCTTAATGAAGCCATTTCGACATTTTCTGCCGAAGCAGGCGTGAAAGGTAAATTGACTACCGGCACCATTGAGCATGATGTTGTTTTCAGCACTAGCAATTACTCGCAAGAAAACCGGCTATTACGCACACCTAATGTGAGTTTCACTAACACCAATATTTATAACATTCTGGAAACCGCTCAACCCAACCTCAGCTTATCGGGGAATTTGCCTAAAGTCGGTGAAACCAGATTACAAAGCCTAGCCATTGCTGACACCATCTCAATGTTGGATCGCAGATTACAATTGACTTTGGGTATGCGTCATCAACAAGTTGAGGTTTCTGGCTTCAATGGTGCCACAGGCATCAGAACTGCTCACTATGACAAATCTGACTTAACACCTGCGATTGCAGTATTAATCAAGCCAACAGCGCAACTCTCTTTCTATGGCAACTATATTGAAGCGCTGAATCAAGGCTCCACCGCCCCAACAGGTGCAGTAAATGCGGGGCAAATCTTCTCACCCGCAGTATCCAAGCAACGCGAAGCTGGCGTGAAATATGATGCCGGTCGTTTTAGCACCACGCTGAGTGCATTTGAGATTACCAAGCCCAGTGGCTTAACTAATCCCAACACATTGCGCTTCAGCATGAATGGTGAGCAGCGCAATCGCGGCATTGAGCTCCTGACTCAGGGTGAAGTTGCCGACCACGTCCGTGTATTGGGTGGCCTGGCCTGGACCCAGGGCAAGCTGACAAAAACTGAAGATGGTACCAATGACGGCAACATCGCGCCTGCCGTGCCCAAGTTTCAATTAAACCTTGCTGGTGAATGGGATGCGCCCTTCCTGCCAGGCCTGACCTTGACAGCGCGCATGCTGCATACCAGCATGCAATATGTCGATGCGGGCAATACACAAAACCTACCCTCATGGAACCGCTACGACCTGGGTGCACGTTATGCATTCGTTGCAGGCAAAACCCCGATCACTGTCAGGGGTACCATAGAAAACCTGTTCGACAAAAACTATTGGTTGTCTGCAGCCCGTGAAGGATTAACTATTGGAGCCCCCCGTACTGTCCTGCTCTCCGTTTCTGCAGATTTCTAACCCTGCTTAACCTCCTGGGCGCTACATAAACAGTAGCGCCCAGCTTGCATGTCTTACACTTCTTCTCGCCTATACAAAACTTTACCCACACAATAGAATGAGAAATATTCGCAGTTTTATTCCTCATTCATGTCTGTCAACCAACCTCAAGAACAGTTACTTCATCGCCTCTATAGTCACCATCATGGTTGGTTACTAGCTTGGTTACGCCGTAAGGTGAAGCAAAGTGAACAGGCGGCAGACCTGGCACAAGATACTTTTCTGAGCATACTGAACGCCAACAATGTGCAGGACATCCTCGAGCCGCGCCCTTTCCTCGCAACCATTGCAAGGCGGCTGGTTGCCAATTACCACAGGCGGCAAGTGATTGAAGCAGCATATCTGGATGCATTGGCAACATTGCCCGAAGCCCAGGTGCCATCCCTTGAAGAACGCGCCTTGGCACTGGAGTTATTGCAGCAAATAGACCATACCCTGAACAAGCTGCCGATCAAGGCCAGGCAGGCTTTCCTGCTTGCCCACCTAGAAGGCCTATCCTATGCAGAAATCGCAGTGGAATTGCAGGTGTCCACCAGCTCAGTGAAGCAATACCTTACCCGCGCCAATCAGCAGTGCTTTTTCTCCATGCTGTAATTTGCAAGATGCACTCCTCCCAGTTTTCACCTGACGTTTCCAAGGCTGCTGCCGAATGGCTGACCTTGAGCATGGATGCAGATTTCAGCCAGCAGGATATCGAACGCCTAGAACAATGGCGTAATGCGGACCCGGAACACGAGCGTGCCTGGCAACATATAGAACACATCAGCGGCAACCTGCAACGCCTGCATGGCAAGGCTGCTGCACAGACCTTATCTAAACTTCACTCTACATCGAAACGCTCCACACTCAAGGCACTGGCCTGGCTAGGCTTGCTCACTGGTAGCGGGCTATTAGCCAGTCGCACTGAAACATGGCAATTACACATGGCGGATTACAGCACTGGCACTGGGGAGTTGAAAGACATCACGCTGGAGGATGGCACCCACATTGTGTTAAATATGCGCAGTGCGATTGATGTGCGCATCAGCGGTACACATCGCTTGGTTACCTTGCTGCATGGCGAGATGATGGTCACCACCGGCCATCAAGCAGGCGAACAGCGCCCTTTTACTGTTGCCACGGCACACGGCAATATCACGCCGCTGGGCACACAGTTCAATGTCAGGCTCACCGATACCAACACCCAAGTTACCGTGCTGGAAGGTGCAGTCAAAGTGACCTCACAAGATGGCAATCAAGCCATTGTGCATGCGGCTGAGCACACTTCGTTTACTGGCAACGTAATAGCACCAATCAGCACAGCAACTATGCAAGTCAGTGCCTGGCGCAAAGGGTTATTATTTGCAAACGATATGCGGCTGGCTGATCTAGCAGAGGAGTTACAACGCTATCGCCCTGGCTTTATCCGTTGCGATAAAGCTATCGCAGAGCTAAAGATATCCGGTGTATTCCCGCTGCAAGACACCACAGAGGCACTTGATGCCATCCCCAACTCCTTGCCGGTAAACATTGTTTACCGTACCCGTTACTGGGTGCGCATCACGCAAAATCATGCGGTTTAATGCATCATCAAGCCGTCATCGCAAAAAAATTTAAAAAAACACTGCCCGATTCTCATTCTCAAGTGACCTCCCTGATGTAATCCTTTAATCAACCATCAGGGAGCACCATGAATCACCCCCATTACAAATATAAAACACTGCAACTCGCCTTGTTCATGGCACTAAATACCAGCTTTGCACATCAAGCTTTTGCAGCAGAAACCACCACAAGCACTCAGGCAGCCACACAGCAATACAACATTGCCGCAGGAGAGCTAAGCACAGCTTTGCAGACATTAGCAGGTGAAGCTGGCATCGTACTCACCTTCACCCCAGAGCAAACAGCGGGAAAGCAATCCAAAGGCCTGAATGGCCGATACACACTGGAGCAGGCATTCGACACTCTGCTCGTAGGAACCGGCCTTGCCGTTAAAAAGAACCAGAACAACCAATACTCCCTGATTAGACCTACCAATGTCTCAATCAGTAGTAAAGAGCGCACCGACATGTTGCCGGAAGTGACTGTCACTGCAACAACAAAACGTGATGCAATAACAGAAGGTAGTGGCAGTTACACTACCCGCACGACAGCGGCTGCAACAGGTCTACCTCTATCCATCCGTGAAACTCCACAGGCAGTCAGTGTATTCACTCGACAGCGAATCGAAGATCAAAACCTAGTCACCGTGGCGGATATTCTCGGCAATGCTGCTGGTATTGCCACACTGCAGCTAGATAGTGAACGCATCACATTTTCCTCGCGTGGATTTTCCATTGCAGATATTCAATATGATGGTATTTCCACTTATTACAAAAGCAATTACGCCGCAGGAGAATCCGAACTAGATTCTATTATCTATGACCGCGTCGAGATCGTGCGCGGCGCCACCGGCCTGCTCACTGGAGCAGGCGAACCTTCGGCCTCGATCAACCTGGTGCGCAAACGTGCCGACAGCAAGGAATTCAAGGGCACGGCCTCAATCAGTGCCGGATCATGGGACAACTACAGAGGCACCATTGACCTTTCGACACCGTTGACAGAAAGCGGCCGCGTGCGTGGTCGTATCGTAGCGGCTTATCAAGACAAGCATGCATTCTTTGAACGCTATTCGCGAGAAAGCCAGGCCATATACGGCGTCGTTGATATCGACCTCACTGATGCCACGACGCTGAGCTTGGGCGCAAGCTATCAAAAAAGCAATGCCGAAGGACTCACCTATGGCGGCGTACCACTCTGGTACTCAGATGGTAGCCGGACAGACTTCAAGCGTTCGTTCACTGTAGCTCCGAAATGGAACAGTGAAGATATTGAGGCAAAAAACCTTTTCGCCAACCTAGACCACCGCTTCGACAACGACTGGACAGCACAATTGCGCATGATGCGCACACGCAATGACGTCGACAATAAAAGACTGTTTGTCTGGGGAGTTCCCGATCCCGACACCGGCTTAATCAGCAGAACCCCTTCCCGGGCCCGGTTCCCTGGATATCGTGAACAGAACAGCTTTGATGCCCGCGTGTCCGGCCCCTTCCATCTATTTGCGCGTGAGCACGAGGCTGTCATCGGCTTCAGCTACTTTAATCATGAATATTCTTTCAACCGGATAGGAGCAAGCGCAAGTACGCCTTGGAGTTCCCCATTAAGCGTATATGACTTCGGCAATGTGTCGGAACCGGTGTGGGACTATTCAACCACCACACTCTCCGAGCGCAACCACACCAAACAAAAAGCTGGTTATGCCGCCTTGCGCCTATCTCTCTCTGACCCTCTGAAACTAACACTTGGCGGCCGCCTTACCCAGTATGACCGCGAGGGCGCTGGCTGGGCATCTTCAGGTCAGTACAGCTATAAGGACCACAAATTCATTCCCTATGCGGGATTAGTCTATGACCTGAACCAGAACTACTCAATTTACGCGAGCTATACCAGCATCTTCAACTTCCAGGATTACCGCGACCGCAGCGGAGCATGGCTAGCGCCAATTATAGGCAAGGCCTACGAAACCGGACTCAAAAGTGAACTCTTGGGAGGTCGGCTGAATGGATCAGTATCACTGTTCAAGATTGAGCAGGACAACCTCGCCCAACAAGACACTGGTTATTTAGTTCCCGGCACCTCCACATCAGCCTATTACGCCGCTCAAGGGGCTACATCCAAGGGGGCCGAACTAGAGCTATCTGGAGAACTTGCCAGTGGCTGGAATGCTTTCTTTTTTGCTACTCGCTATAGCGCCAAGGATGCGGATAATAACGCCGTGAATACGTTTCTTCCACGCACCATGTTACGCATGTTCACCACCTACAGGCTGCCGGGAGAGTGGAGCAATCTAACGGTGGGTGGCGGTGCAAACTGGCAAAGCCGCATTTACTATGACAACATCGGCCCCAACGGCGAGAAACAGGAGCAATCGAGCTATCTGCTGGCAAGCCTGATGGCCCGTTATCAATTCTCGCCCACGCTGTCTGCTCAGATCAACGTGAACAACCTGTTCGACAAGGAGTACCAAACCGCTGTCAACTGGTATGGGCAAGGCATCTGGGGTACACCAAGAAACCTACAGGCCATCCTGACCTACACATTCTAGATCAAGCCCTGTATTCTTAGTCGTCACTTTGCGTGCCTGCATTCAAAGTGACGCTATTTGTCGCAAAAAGTAGCTGGCAGCGCAATCCCACAGCGCTTCCGAATATCATCATCGACATCTCAAATCTTCCACGTTTTCTTGCTGCATATGGGTAGATCAGCCGAGTCTGGGACTTCGTCGCCCTCTTAGGTTATAATTCAAGGTTTTATGGATCATGTGCGATGAGCCGTGGATTTGTAAAAGAGGATGATCTGGAGCATGCGGGCACGGACTTACCGGAACGCCCGCTCAGTCCACACCCCAATTACCTCACGCCCAATGGTTTACAGCAGTTGCAACAACAAGCCAGCGCGTTGGAGCAGGAGCGCCTGCCGCTGACTCAACGCAAGGAAGACCCAGTAGCTCAGCAACGGCTGGCCATGATAGACCGCGACCTGCGCTATTTGCAGGCCAGGCTGGAATCGGCAATCCTGGTCGACCCCACAGCACAACCGGCTGGCACGGTGCTATTCGGTGCCACGGTAGATGTGGAAGATGAACACGGCGACAGCCATCGCTTCATGATTGTGGGAGAAGACGAGGCCGACATCAGCAGCAACCGCGTCAGCTGGGTATCGCCGCTGGCCAGGGCGCTGATCGGGCAGAAAGTCGGCGATAGCGTCACCTGGCATCGCCCGTTGGGCGACCTGGAGCTGGAAATTATTGCGATTCATTATTGAGGAATGACATACCATGAATGTGATTGAAGCCATTGAAAGTCGCCGCTCGGTGAAAGCCTACGACGCCAGCCACACGATGTCCGAGGCGGAGATCGACAAGTTGTTGTCGCTGGCCGTGCTTTCTCCCACTGCCTTCAACATCCAGAACTGGCGCTTCGTGCTGGTGCAAGACCCGGAGCTGCGCAAACAGGTGCGCGCGGCAAGCTGGGACCAGGCGCAGGTGACCGATGCCTCCCTGCTGGTGGTGCTCACTGCTGACCTCAAGGCTTGGGAAAAAGAGCCGCGCCGTTACTGGCGCAATGCGGAACAGCCCGTACAAGATTATCTGGTGAATGCGATTGATGGCTATTATCGAGGCAAGGAACAGGTGCAACGCGATGAGGCCATGCGCTCCTGTGGTATGGCAGCGACTACGCTGATGTTAGCTGCCAAGGAACTGGGCTATGACTCCTGTCCCATGGATGGCTTTGACTTTGATGCAGTTGCAAAACTACTTAACTTACCTGCCGACCACACACCTGCGATGTTCGTTGCCATTGGCAAGGCCATCCAGCCAGCACGCCCACGCGGCGGTCAATTATCGCTGGACGAAGTGGTCATTCGCAATACATTCAAGTAACACTTAAACACAGAATATTTTTAGGCTTTTTAGGAAAACACCGTGTTAATCAGTAACAACATCACTATGCAGTTTGGCGCCAAGCCATTATTCGAGAACGTATCGGTCAAGTTTGGTGACGGCAACCGTTACGGCCTGATCGGCGCCAACGGCTGTGGCAAATCGACGTACATGAAAATCCTGGCGGGTGTGCTGGAGCCCACCTCTGGCAACATCTCCCTCGATAACAATGAACGCATGGCGTTCCTGCGCCAGGATCAATTTGCCTATGAAGATCAACGCGTGATCGACGTGGTGATGATGGGCCATGAGCAAATGTGGAAGGCGAATGTAGAGAAAAATGAAATCTACATGAACCCTGAAGCCACAGAAGAAGATTACATGCGTGCCGCCGAACTGGAAGGCGTGTATGCAGAATATGATGGTTATACCGCTGAAGCTCGTGCAGGCGAACTGTTGCTTGGTGTGGGTATCCCGATTGAACAACACAATGGCCTCATGAGCGCAGTAGCGCCAGGCTGGAAATTGCGGGTATTGCTGGTACAAGCGCTGTTTGCCAACCCTGACATTCTGCTGCTGGATGAGCCAACCAATAACTTGGACATTAACACCATCCGCTGGCTGGAAGATGTGCTGAACAATCGTGATTGCACCATGATCATCATCTCACACGACCGACACTTCCTGAATCAAGTCTGTACGCATACTGCGGATATGGACTTTGGCAAGCTGACCGTCTACCCCGGCAATTACGATGACTACATGGAAGCATCAGCCCAGGCACGCGCGCAACAAGCCAAGGACAATGCCAAGGCCAAGCAACAAATTGCCGACCTGCAAGAGTTCGTGCGCCGCTTCTCCGCAAACGCCTCCAAGGCGAAGCAGGCAACCAGCCGCGCCAAACAGATCGACAAGATCAAGATTGAAGAATTCAAGCCTTCAAGCCGTCAATATCCGTTCATCCGCTTTGAATATGACGAGCGCGACAAGCTACACCGCAACGCTGTGGAACTGAAGAAAGTCAGCCATGGTTTTGATCGCCAATTGTTTAATGACGTGGAATTAATTTTTGAAGCCGGTGAAAAGGTCGCGATCATCGGGGAAAACGGCATTGGTAAAACCACCTTCCTACGTTGCCTGGCCGGCGACCTAGTACCGAATCACGGTGAAATCAAGTGGACGGACAAGGCCAAGCTGGGTTATTTCGCGCAGGATCACGAATACGAGTTTGAGAAAGACCTCAACCTGTTCGACTGGATGTCGCAATTCACGCAACAAGGCGATGACGATCAATCCGTACGCAGCATGTTGGGACGTTTGCTGTTCTCCGGCGAGGATACCAAAAAGTCCGTCAAGGTATTATCCGGTGGTGAAAAGGGCCGCATGCTGTATGGTCAGCTAATGCTGGCTCGCAGTAACGTGCTGCTGATGGATGAACCCACCAACCACATGGATATGGAATCCATCGAAGCACTGAATACTGCGCTGGACAAATACAAGGGCACCTTATTCTTCGTCAGCCATGACCGCGAATTCGTCAGCTCGCTGGCTACCCGCATCATTGAAATCAAGGCCGATGGCATTGTCGATTTCAGTGGCAATTATGAAGACTACCTCACCAGCCAAGGTGTTGAATAATCAGACCTGAATATTCTGTCTAAATAAAAAAGGATTGCATCTGCAATCCTTTTTTTATGCTCATCACTGCCTATTCACTTGAGTTTGGTATAACGGTCATGATATTGCTCAGCAATATGCTGGAACTGATCTTTCACAGCAAGAAATGCATCAACGATATCAGGATCGAAATGCGTGCCGCGCCCCTCAATAATAGTTTGCACCGCCACATCGTGATCGAATGCCTGTTTATATACCCGCTCACTGATCAAGGCATCATAGACATCAGCCAATGCCATCAAACGTGCTGAAACAGGGATATCTTCACCACGCAGCCCATCCGGATACCCTGAACCATCCCAATGCTCATGGTGCCACATGGCGATTTCGCGCGCATATTGCAGGAAGTTGTTTTCGCGCCCAATCAGCTTTTCTGCCTCAATCAAGGCATTGGCACCCAATTGGGCATGCTTTTTCATGATCTCGTACTCTTCCGCCGTCAATGGCCCGGGCTTGAGCAGAATATGGTCGGGAATACCTACCTTGCCAATGTCGTGCAATGGGGCAGATTTGTATAGCAACGCAATCACCGGAGTGGTCAGTTGCGCAGAAAATCGCGGGTGATCGCGCAGCTTTTCCGCCAATAACCGCACATAATTCTGCGTACGGCGAATATGGTTTCCAGTCTCGTTATCGCGTGTTTCAGCCAGCGAGGCCAAGGCATAGATGGTTACGTCCTGGATCAGTGCGATCTCGCGCGTGCGTTGCTCAACCTGGTACTCCAGGAAACGGCGCTGATCCTTGAGAAAAAGATGCGTCTGGATACGGGCTAATACAATGGGAGGACTGATGGGCTTGACGATGTAATCCACTGCACCTACATCAAAACCACGTTGTTCGTCTTCCATGTGAATTTTGGCCGTCAGAAAAATGACAGGAATATTTTCTGTCACCGGATTAGCCTTGAGCTGTCGGCAGACTTCATAACCGTCAATATCCGGCATCATGATATCGAGTAAGATCAAGTCAGGCTGTGCCTGCATCTGCGCTACATTGAGGCCATCCACCCCGCTGGTGGAGACTTTGACTTGATAGAACTCACGCAGCAAGGCATTAATCACCGAGAGATTTTCCGGGGTATCGTCAATGACCAGGATCGTTTGTTTGCTTTTTGTATCCGGTATATTGTGCATCGCCGTGATTCCTAGGAGATTTTTCTAATGAGAAGTTGTGACCAATAATGGCTTCACCAACAGTAAAGCCGCATCAAATTGATAAACGCTGACAAACTCAATCAACCTGCCATATTGCTGTGCAGTCAACATCGACCTTAACTCCGCTGACTGCTGAGTAAGAAAATCCTGCACACTGGCATCTCTTGCTTCCAGATATTGACTTAACTGCTGTAGCAATCGCTGCCGCTCCTGCTGTGTAAGTTGAATCGCCGAGGTTTCGGCAACTGGATGTGCCAATACGCGCATCACCGCTGCTATGGCATCCGTCAACGCTACATCAAGCTGCTCCAGCACTGCCTTCTCATCCCTTGCCTCGACCAAGACTTGCTCAAGCTCTGCAGCCACATCAGCCAAGCCTTGTGCCCCCAAGTTAGCCGCCACACCTTTCAAGTTATGTACCAGCCTAATGGCATCAGCTTGACGATGCTCCAGTAAGTTGCTGCGTATCTGCTCCACTGTGCCTTGCTGGCTCTGACTAAATTGCATCAGCAAACGACGATACAACTCCTGGTTACCCGCAACACGCCGTAATGCATCTGAGACATTAAACCCTTGAATTTCCAGCACTGTATATTCCCCTGCAATGTATGCTGCATTTTCAACTGCAGACTCATGTTGAACATAAATACAGGCAAGAGCCTGATAGAGCATATCTGGATCAATCGGTTTGGTGATATGGGCCACCATGCCAAGCTCTATGCAGCGCTGGCGCTCTTCCATGGTGGCATGCGCCGTCATCGCCAATATCGGCAAATGATCGAAACTTGGATTGGCTCGAATCTGGCGTGTTGCCTCGTATCCATCCATGATTGGCATCTGTAAGTCCATCAATACGGCATCATAATGCGCACTTGGCTCACCAAGCTTATCTAGTGCAACCTGACCATGCTCAGCAATCTGTACGATTGCACCCACAGCCTGTAGTAGCTCAGCAGCAATCTGCTGATTGATTTCATTATCCTCGACCACCAACAAGCGCATGCCTGTGAGATCATAATGCTCGCCTTGAGGCACGTACTCCCAGTTTTCCATGGGCTTACTGTAGATACCGACCAATGTATCAATCAGGGTGGATTGGCTCACAGGCTTGATGAGAAAACCTTCTAGCTTCAAATCCTCGCATTCCTTGATGATTTCATCACGCCCATAGGCTGTCACCATGATAATGGCAGGCATTTTGCTCAAGCTACTGTCGTGTCTGATCAGGCGAGCAGCCTCTAGCCCACTCAAGCCGGGCATTTTCCAATCCATCAACACTAGGTCTACAGGCAAGACATGTTGCATATCCCTGACTGTCGCCACCGCCTCCATGCCTGAATTGGCATGGCTGATCTTGCAAGGCAGGAAGCTCAATTGGCTAGCAAGAATGCTCCTGGCCGTGAGGTTATCATCCACCACCAACACATGCAGGTCATTGAGTTCATTGGTGAGGATATAAGGCCTAGTTGGCTGTCCATTGCCAAACCAGGCAGTAAACGTAAATGTGGAGCCTTGCCCGGGCATGCTGGTTACCCAAATATCCCCTTGCATCATGCCAACCAGCCGTTTGCATATGGTCAGGCCCAAGCCGGTACCGCCATATTTACGCGTAGTGGAACCATCGGCCTGCACAAATGGCTGGAATAGGCGCGAGCAGGTTTCCTCATCCATGCCAATCCCGGAATCGATCACGAAAAACTGCAACTTGATCTGTTGATCATTGGAATCCAGGAGTTGGCAGCGAATAATGACTTCACCGTCGTGGGTGAACTTGATGGCATTGCTAACCAGATTAAGTAAAACCTGCCCCAATCGTAAAGGATCACCGACCAAGTTACGTGGCACATCATCCGCTACATCAAACAACAACTCCAAGCTGGCATCACTCGCAGGATGTACCAAGGTATTGGTGACACTGCTCAAGACCTGGTCAAGCGAGAATTCCACCTGCTCAAGATCCATCTTGCCTGACTCGATCTTGCTGAAATCCAAGATGTCATTGATGACTGACAGTAATGAAATACCTGCGCTGTGGATTTTGGTAATGTAATCACGCTGCCTGGGGTCCAACTCAGTTTTCAAGGCCAAATGTGCCAAACCAATGACTGCATTCATTGGAGTACGGATTTCATGGCTCATATTGGCAAGGAACATCGACTTAGCCAAGGTCGCCTCTTCTGCCATGTCACGTGCCAGACGCAACTGCTCATCGATTAGGCGTTTTTCCGTAATGTCCTCAAACTGCCACACGCTATGATGCTCAGGATCGTGAATATCGACGGCATGACCAAAAATCCGACACCACAACTTACTATCATCCTTGCGGGTGAATTGATGTTCACCGATATAAGTCTCACCGTGCCGCAACATGTCGTAACTTTTGCCTACTAGGGCAAAATCCTCATCGCTCGAGAACCACTCCCGGGTTGAATGCCCGAGTAACTCACCTGGTTCATAGCCCAACATCGCCTCAAATTTGCGGTTGCACTGGATAACACGACGATTCCTCAACTCCAAGATACCCAATGGAGCAGAATCAAACAAAGCTTTTTGCTGGTCAATGGCAAGGCTCAGCGCCTGCTGAGCTTCACGCTGCGCGGTAATATCGACAATAGACCCAACCAAGCCACCTATCGTCCCATCTGGCAATTTGAAGCCACTGACCCAATACAGCACCTGATGCATTTTTCCATCGGCAAACCTTAATGACAGGGCTTTATGCACCGTGGCACCCGTCGCGATTACGTGCTCATCTTCATCCTGATAAGCCAAGCGATCCTCATATGGCAAATACTCCATTTCCAATACTGTCTTGCCAATCATGTGATCTCGGGGAATACCAAACTCATGCTCATAAGCACGGTTACACCCAAGAAAGCGGCTATCACTGCCCTTGAAGAACAAGGGGCTGGGAATATTATCAATCAGTTGCTGCAAGAACAGGCTTTGTGACCTAATTTCCGTCTCGATGCGTTTGTGTTCAGTCACATCCTCGAGAAAACCGTTATATACCAACTCCCTTAGCAGGGTATGCCTGGGAATGGCACGAGCACGTATCCATCGAAACTTATCGCCTACTTGCAAGCGGAACTCACCCTCCCACAACTGCTTGTGATCCTTGGCGTGACGCAATGCTAGTAATAAATCCTGTTTATCCTCTAGCACGACATGCGCAAAAGCCTCCTGCCAATTCGCCAATATCTGCTGTTCTTTCACCTCAAGCAGTTGGCAGGCACTGGCGTTCACAAAAGTAAAACGCGCGGGCGTACCATTGCCGGCATGGATCTGGAAAACTCCCACAGGTAAATTGCCAGTCAGGCTATCCAACTGCTCTTGCGACAGTTTGACAGCACGTTGCTCACCCAACATGCGATACAGCAGACCTGCAAGCAGCAAGGAAATCAAAACGCCCATCCCAACAATCGCCACTAGCGACCACGCATGTTGATCAGACAATCCCGCATGCGGATGCACCACCAAAGTGCCAGAAAAATCGGCAACATTGAACGGCAGACTGACATCGAATACGCCTGGCTCATAAGCTTGTTTGGGATCTAGCTGAAGCAAGCTACTATTCTGGCCAATGACTTGCAGGACAGGCAGCCGCATACCTGCATGGTCAAGCAGGATGACATCCAGGCCCAGCTTTTCAGCCTGCTGCTCCACAGTATGCAATAATTGCTGTAGAGATAAGCGACCAGCCACATAGCCAGTAAGGGCAGCCATATTGCGCTCACCCCCTGAAAAAACAGGCACAGTGACCATGATCTGGCGAGTATCCATCTGGCTCACCATCACCGTATGTCCATTAGCCACCCCCTGCTCAAGCACCTCAAAATCAGGCATTCCAGCAGTATCTACCCCCAATAAGGAAGGATTGGCTGTTTCCTCAAAGGACATCTCACTATAGAAAATTGGGAAATACTCGGCGCGAACATGGGCGGGAACAAAAGCACCATTGCTAGACTGTTCCAGCAAGCGGAAGCCTATCAGCCCATCCTGCGTAGCCGCCTCTACCAAACCCGGTATCTCGGCGGCCTTGACGCGGGGCCTCCACTGTAACTCAGTGAGCATATGACTATGCTGGAGTGCCTGTACGGCAAACTCGGCAAACTCTTTGCGACTGACAGATTGACTAGCATTGAACAACCATCCCGTCGCCTGCACAAAGTCTATGGAATGCTGGATTTCAGACTGGATGGAATGCTGGAGTTCTTGACTAGCCGTGTGTACCAGCTCGAACTGACGGGACTGTAGGCTGCTGTTATAAAACTGAGCACGGGCGATGATTGCCGTTACGACCACACCGAGGATAAATACACCTGCGGCCCATGACCACCCATATTTTTTCTTCCCCATAAGCACTTTCGTTCAGTGTAATTGTTATGAAGCATGGGATGCGGGCAAGTTGCCCCCATAGCTTCTTCGACAATGCTTCTACTGGTACTTAAAATACTAGGCAATCGGATCTCCCCAAATATCCGTGCCCAACGCTCAGATCAAACAATCTATACGATATTCAAGCTGCCGCCCCATTGTAACAAACGAGTAACTGCAACTTGCAGCAATATATAGGCTGTATCACATATCAATACTCTATATGATTCAACAGGGTGTCATCAAGAACTAAGCAAAATGACGGCTGGCAAATACACTCAAGCCACAAGCAACACTGCCATGCATATTGCCGGAAACAAATGGCACCTGATCACCAACCACCTCTCGGATCAGTTGCTGAATGACCGGCGATACTGCAGACCCCCCGGTGAGATAAATTTTGTCGATACGGGTATCACTCGCCTGGCGCGCGTCATCAATCACCTGACGAATTTTCTCGGCAGATCGCACAATTGCCTCACGAAAATCCTCGCGCGTCACCTGCACCTGCAAGCCATCCTCGACATACGCCAAGTCAAGTGCATCCAACTCGGCAGAGGACAAAGCAATCTTGGTCAATTCTGCACTGCGCACCAAATGGCTACTGAGCTTATCCAGCCATACCTTGTAAAGCCGCTCTCTAACGACATCTGCCTTGGCGTGTATCGGCATTTCAAACCGGGAATAAAATGCCTGCTGGCTAGGGATGCTATTCACGGCAATCGCATCAAATGCCTTGTTATGTAACTCATCAGTCCCTCGCCCGAACAAAGGCATGATACTGTGCCAACCCAGATTGATATCCAGGTCGACCCCGCCAATCCGGTTACCTGAATAAGCCAGCAGATCATCGCTGCGCTCGCGCTTATCACGATAAGACGGCCCCACCTTGACCACGGAACAATCGGTCGTGCCGCCACCAACATCCACCACCAACAGCACTTCGTCCTGATCAAGCCCTTGCTCATAATCTAATGCAGCCGCCAAGGGCTCATACATAAACACTATTTCGTCCAAACCAGCCTCGGCAGCGGCATGTTGCATAATCGCCAAGGCTTGCTGATCACCCTGCTCACCACGAATACCGTGATATCGAATGGGTCGCCCAATCACAGCCTGGCGTAAATCATGCCCGTAAAACTGCCTAGCCTGTTCCAGAATATGCGTCATCATCTTGGCAATGATGACCTCAAAGAAGTCCATCTGGTCTTTGTTGAGATCGCTCCCCAAAAACACCTTAGGCGACTTCATAAACAAGCCATCACCAGGATGACGAATATAATCATTAATCGCCTCGGTGCCATATACCAACCCCTGCGCATTTCCCAACTGCTGGCGAATAGTACGCGACTCAATATCATCGTTGAGTTCATGCTCGGGAAATGCACGATAAATAGCAGATGGGAGATACACTCCCCCCGGTTCAAGCATGGCTTGCACTACCTTGCCAGCCTTGACTACGCCAAGGGATGAGTTCGAGGTGCCATAATCTATTCCACAATGCATCTTTACTACCTGCTGAATGGGCCGAAGCCGTTGAACAAAAAACGAGATTATACGCGTAGCGCTCGCGCATACAGCAGCCAATCAGTCAGGCAAAAATCGGCAAAGTAACCTCTTCTTGCCACTTGTATTTCATTCAGCAAGAACATCAATGCAAATAAGCCGCGTGATACACTCCTCGCCAATCTTAATTTCGCAGCACACTCGACGCTTCACCACATGACCCAGGACACAAAAGCACAACTTCTTCAAGGCGTCCTTTATATTTGTGGTGCGATTTTCCTCTTTGCAGGCAGCGATGCTCTTTCAAAATACCTGGCCGGATTCTATGCTGTCGTCATGGTGATCTGGGTACGTTATGTCATTCATAGCGGCCTCATGCTCAGTGTGCTATTACCCCGCCATGGCCTCTCTATCTTTAAGACAAGTCGCCCTGGCCTACAGCTATTACGTGGGCTGTGCATGGTTGGCACTAACATGCTGTTCATTTCTGCGCTGCGCTATATACCGCTGGCAGAAGGCACAGCCATTATCTATCTGACGCCGTTAATCGTCACCGTACTGTCAGGACCGTTACTAGGCGAGAGAGTCAGGCCATTACAATGGTTTGCTGTTTCCCTGGGTTTTGTTGGTGTTTTAGTGATCTTACGGCCTGGAGGTGTACTATTTACGCCTGTTAGCCTGCTCGCAGTGGGTGCGGCTTTCAGTTTCAGCCTTTATCAACTGATCACCCGTAAGCTCAATGCGACAGATAGCTCCGCCACCACCAACCTGCTTAGCGGACTAGTCGGCAGTACAGTGCTAACCTTTGTTGCCCCATTTTTTTGGCAAACACCCAGCGCATTCCATGCTTTGTTACTGCTGGGATTAGGGATATCAGCATTGCTGAGTCACCTCCTGATGACAGAAGCCTACCACCATGCCAATCCAGCCACATTGGCCCCGTTCACCTATGGTCAATTGATATTCGCTGGGCTGATCGGCTACATCATGTTCGGCCACATGCCCGACCGCTATGGCTTCCTGGGCATCACCATCATTTGCGTAAGCGGAATACTGACATTGTCCCAACGGCCTAGATCGACTAGCTAGCCGGATTCAATGCCGGTCACCAACCGAGCTGGATCAATCAATACGGATTGCTGGCAGTTTTACTTAGACATGTCCGTAAGCTATAATCCGCGCTCCCGGAGAGGTGGCAGAGCTGGTTGAATGTACCTGACTCGAAATCAGGCATACGTGAAAGCGTATCGAGGGTTCGAATCCCTCCCTCTCCGCCAGCCGCATACCCGCTTTTCCCCGCAATATCCCTTTTTGTGACAATACATTATGAGCCTTTAGTCCAATCAGACTATTTAGTCCATTTGCACTATTGAGTGCAATTCATAGATCAAGGAGTATGTGTCTCACAAGCCAACTATAACTTCAATAAACGCTTGATATTGTTTCTACACTCAACTTTTATAGGGGTTTACTATGTTAGCTACAACTTTCAAAAAAGGTGCCGTTGCACTGGCGTTTGGTTTGACTTCCCTTGCGGCAACAAGTGCATTTGCCGCTGATCCAATTATCATTACAGCAACCGATGGTAAAATTTACTTCGGTAATGACTTCGGGACTCCAGGTACATTTACTGATGTATTTGAATTCACCTTGACGGCCCCCACTGATGTTTCCGGCACAGCTAGTTCTACTTACTTCAGCTTTGGTGCCTCTGCGGTTTTTTACGGGGTTGATCTGACCAGCGTAGTCTTGGCAGGTGTTAGTGCTAATCATACGTTTCAAACAACTGGTGTACCAGGTGCTAGCGGAACAAGTGAAACGTATACATTTTCCTTGGATGGTTTGACTGCTGGTACTTATCAATTGACTGTATCTGGAATTGCCGGTGATCAGTCAACGCCCAGCTACAAATCTTCTTATGGTGGCAATATCACCTTCACCGCAGCTGTTCCAGAACCATCCACCTACGGCATGCTGGCTCTAGGTCTTGGCTTGGTTGGTTTTGCTGCTCGCGCTCGCAAGAACGCAAGCAAGTTCGCTTAATAGCATCCAGTTCGATTCAAGGCTGCGGTTTCCGCAGCCTTTTTTATGGGTGCCGTTCATCAAACACAGGTTTACAGCACTTTTGTGATTGCTATCCCATTGTTTTTAATCACGCATCAAGAACTAAACATTGCTCATACTGGACAAAGAGAGCAATCTTTAGGAAACTTGATCGAATGCGTTCACTCGTTATCTTTTTATTAGCGCTGTTGCTGATGGGTTGTAAGGAAGCACCCAAGCCGCTTGCAGACCCGCGCCAAACCAAGGAAATCATTGTGGTCACCCACAATGGCCCTAGCACTTACTACTATAGTGGCAATAATCAATATGCCGGGCTTGAGCACGACTTGGTCCGCAATTTCGTGCGGGAGCTTGGTCCAGAATACAGTGTAAAGTTTCTGGTCGTTCATAATATCTCCCAAGTCATCCCCGCCCTGCTTAAACACAAAGCGCATTTTGCTGCTGCCGACCTCACTATCACGAGCACTCGCGAACACTTGGTCAGCTTCACCAAGCCTTATCATCAGGTACAGCAACAAATCGTCTTCAATACCGAGCTATCCAAGGCCCCCACTAAAGTTAAGGATCTGTTCGGCAAGCAAATAACTGTTTCTTCTGGCACCAGTTATTCGGAACGCCTGCAACGTTTAAGGGAAAAAGACCCCCAGCTTCATTGGACCGAAACCTCTCATGCCAACTCCGATGAGTTGATGGCACAAGTGGCAGAAGGAGAGCTGGATTACACGGTCGCCGATGGACACTTGATATCACTGGTACAAAACTATTATCCCAATCTTGGTGCAAGCCTAAGATTGGGTAAACCAGAACAGGTCGCATGGGCTTTTCCCAAAACTGGCGATAAATGGCTTTACGACAAGGCCAATACTTTTTTTGCCCGCATTAGCCAAGATGGCACCTTACGCAACCTCATTGATCGCTACTATGGTCATGCTGACCGTCTGAAACCAGTAGATGTCACGGCCTTCATGCAGCGTTCTGAGACACTTTTGCCTCAGTACAAACGCTACTTCTATGAAGCTCAAGAACTAACTGGGCTGGATTGGCGCCTGGTGGCAGCCATTGCCTATCAGGAGTCACATTGGGATAGGTTCAATACCTCTCCTACCAATGTACGCGGCATGATGATGCTGACAGAAGATACAGCTGATCGACTAGGTGTGACTGACCGCCTGGATGCGCGTCAAAGTATCGTCGCCGGGGCACGATATGTGCTTATGCTCAAGGACTTGATCCCGGATACAGTACACGAGCCGGACCGTACCTGGATGGCACTTGCTGCTTACAACATTGGTTATGCGCATTTGCAGGATGCACGAATACTGGCCAAGCGGCTGAAGTTGAACCCTGATCGGTGGGTCGATGTGAAGAAAGCCTTGCCCATGCTCAGCAAGGAGGAGCATTTCTCCAACCTGAAATATGGGTTTGCACGTGGTGGAGCACCTGTTGTCTTTGTCGAGTCTGTGCGTACGTATCACAAAATACTTGCACGACGCGAACCAAGGCACACACCGATCTTTCCCAGCTTTGAAGTCGCCGGGCTGAATGGTATCGCGAACGCCCCTAGCCAGGAATAAGCAGCCTTATCAATCGCTATCCTGCCATTTCCGCAGCCAGGATCGTTATAAAATAGAGGCCTGAACCAGCCTCAAAAATAAAGAAAACATACATTTATGCACGCTGCCGCCTTCATACAGGACCTGGCTGTCATCATGCTGGTGGCAGGCATAGTCACCATCATTTTCCACCGCATGAAACAACCGGTGGTGCTGGGCTATATCCTTGCAGGCCTGATCCTTGGGCCTCATACGCCACCATTTTCCATGGTGCAAGACAACCATACGATTGAAATCCTGGCAGAGCTTGGGATTGTGTTCCTGATGTTTTCCCTTGGCCTGGAGTTCAGCCTACGAAAATTACGGGCAGTTGGTGCAACCGCCGTCGTAGCCGCGCTGGTGGAAATTGTGGTGATGGTCTGGCTGGGCTACGAAATCGGCACTTATTTTGGCTGGAAGCCCATGGATGCCATCTTCCTAGGAGCCATGCTTGCCATTTCCTCCACCACCATCATCGTCAAGGCGCTCGATGAGCTCAACATGAAGCATGAGCGCTTTGCCCAAATGATCTTCGGCGTGCTGATCGTCGAGGATATATTAGGCATCGGCATCATTGCCTTGCTCTCTGGCATCGCCGCCACTGGCCATGTCTCTACGCTGGATGCAGCCATCACCATCTCAAACCTCACATTGTTCATGGTGGTCGCCTTGGTACTGGGCATCATATTGGTGCCAAAATTGCTGGAATACGTTGCCAGTTTCAAGCGTGATGAAATGCTGCTGATCACCATCCTCGGCTTATGTTTTGGCTTTTGCCTGCTGGTGATCAAACTCGATTACAGCGTAGCCCTCGGTGCCTTCATGATAGGTGCCATCATGGCGGAATCACGTCGAATTCGTGCGATCGAGCGGCTGATCATGCCGATTCGCGATATGTTCAGCGCGATCTTCTTTGTCGCTATTGGCCTGATGCTTGACCCTGCCATCATCATGCAACATGCAAAACCAGTAATGGTAGTCATCTTGGTCATCATTTTCGGCAAGATATTCGCCTGCACGCTGGGTGCCATGGCGGCTGGTAATGATGGCCGCACCTCGTTGCGCGTAGGCATGGGCTTATCGCAGATCGGCGAGTTTTCCTTCATCATCGCGTCTCTAGGGCTGACGCTTGGCGTCACTAGTTCATTTCTCTACCCCATCGCCGTAGCGGCTTCTGTGATCACCACGCTAACCACGCCCTATCTCATCAAGGCGGCTGATCCACTTTCCGGTATCTTGGCGCGCAACATGCCGAGCAAGATATCGCAATTCTTCCGGCTGTATAGCGACTGGCTAGCCTCGAATGACCATGCACCCGATAGCGATAAAGCCATCCTCGCCGGAATTTACCGCAAGTTACTACTGCAAGTCTTCGTCAACCTGTGCATGGTGAGCGCCTTGTTTCTGGCAGCGGCATGGCTGGTCAATGTGTACTTGGTAGGCATGCCATCACCCATGCGTGACATCATGTGGCAACAAGCTGTTATCTGGGGTAGCACTTTACTGCTGGCAACCCCTTTCCTCATTGCCGCATTCAGGAAGTTGCAATCGCTGGGCTTGCTGCTGGCGGATCACACCACACAAGGCATGACAGGCAACGACTGTGGCCGCGTGCAGCGCTTTATTGCCAAGACAGTCAATGCCTTGGCTGGAGCTGGCATGATATTGTTGATCCTGGCATTGGGGAACAGCATCATGCCGCCACTGGATGTCTGGGTCATTGTCTTACTGGTAGTTGCTGGGTTGATCACCCTGCTGTGGCGCTGGTTCGTGGTGCTGCACTATCGCATGCAGATTGCCTTGATCGAGACATTGAACCAGGAAAAAGAAGAACATTAAAACTGCCGCACACATGCTGTGTGCGGCAAACTACAGCGCCAGTGATATTATTTGGCGCTAATCACTTCCAGGCCACCCATATAAGGGCGCAGCACTTCCGGCACGATTACGCTGCCATCCGCTTGCTGGTTGTTCTCTAGCACGGCCACCAGGGTACGTCCAACAGCAAGGCCAGAACCGTTCAAGGTATGTACCAATTCTGGCTTGCCAGCCTCATTGCGAAAGCGCGCTTGCAGGCGGCGTGCCTGGAAGGCCTCGCAATTGGAAATAGAGGAAATCTCGCGATAAGTATTTTGGGCAGGTAACCAGACTTCCAGATCATAAGTTTTGGCTGCACCAAACCCCATATCACCAGTACATAGCAGCACAACACGGTAAGGCAAGCCAAGCGCCTGCAATACATGCTCTGCATGCCCGACCATTTCCTCGAGGGCGGTGTAGCTCTGCTCGGGATGGGCAATCTGCACCATCTCCACCTTGTCGAACTGGTGCTGGCGTATCATGCCGCGCGTATCCCTACCATAGGAGCCAGCCTCGGAGCGGAAGCACGGCGTATGGGCAGTCAGCTTGATCGGCAAGCTATCCAGCGCCACGATTTCATCACGCACAGTGTTGGTCAGCGTCACCTCAGAGGTCGGGATCAGGTAAAGCGCTTCGTTGCTTTCCCCTTCCTGCCCACCCTTCTGCGCCGCGAACAAATCTTCCTCAAACTTGGGCAATTGACCAGTACCACGCAGGGTATCAGCATTGACGATATAAGGCGTGTAGCATTCGGTATAGCCGTGCTTGTCTGTCTGCGTATCCAGCATGAATTGCGCTAGTGCACGGTGCAGGCGAGCAATCTGACCACGCATCAGGGTAAAGCGCGCACCGGCCAGTTTTGCACCAGTATCAAAATCCAGACCCAGCGGCGTACCAACGTCGGTATGATCCTTGATCTCGAAATCGAAGTTACGAGGCGTACCTACGCGGCGCACCTCGACATTTTCCTCCTCAGATCTGCCTACAGGCACACTCTCATGCGGCAGGTTAGGTACATTCAGCAACAATTGCTGCAGCTCTGCCTGAATCGCGGCAAGCCGCTCCTCGTCCGCCTTCAACTGCGCACCCAGGCCAGCTACCTCCGCCATGATAGGTGCCACATCTTCACCCTTGGATTTTGCAATGCCGATCTGCTTGGAAGTAGCATTGCGCTTGGCCTGCAAATCCTGGGTGCGGGTTTGCACGGTCTTACGCTCGTTTTCCAGCGCGGTAAAGGCATTGGTATCAAGAGAAAAGCCACGAATGGCAAGACGTGTCACGACGTTATCAAGATCATTGCGTAACTGCTGGATGTCTAACATGAAAATTCCTGGGTTTGATTGCAAATGTGCTAGTGCACGTTGAATATGAAATTATTTCTTCCGCTTACTGGCGCGGGCTTCGTCATCCAGCGCTCTTAGATGTGCCATTTTTTCGCTGATTTTACCTTCAAGCCCGCGTGGCGTGGGCACATAAAACTGAATTGCCTCAAGATCGTCGGGAAAGTAGTCCTCGCCTGCCGCATAAGCCCCTGGCTCATTGTGGGCATACCGGTACTCCTTGCCATAATCCAGTTGTTTCATGAGCTTGGTCGGTGCGTTGCGTAAGTGCAGTGGCACTGGGCGCGACTTATCGCTCGCGACAAACGCCTTGGCCTGGTTGTAAGCCATGTAGCCAGCATTGCTCTTTGCAGCCACAGCCAGATAGATCACCGCTTGCCCAAGGGCTAGCTCACCTTCAGGGCTACCCAAGCGTTCATAGGTTAAGGCTGCATCATTTGCTATTTGCATGGCCCGTGGATCAGCAAGCCCGATATCTTCCCAAGCCATGCGAATAATTCTTCTGGATAAATAGCGAGGATCAGCGCCACCATCCAGCATTCTGGTCAGCCAGTACAAAGCCGCATCTGGATTGGAGCCGCGCACAGATTTGTGCAAGGCGGAAATCTGGTCGTAGAATGCCTCACCACCTTTATCAAAGCGGCGCAATTTGCTCGCCATGGTCGATTGCAGGAACTCAGCATTGATTTCTGCCACGCCAGCAGCAATTGCGGCATTGAACAAGCCTTCGGCAAAATTCAACAAACGCCGGGCATCACCATCAGCATAGCCCAGCACTTGCTCCACGACCTCATCACTCAATGGAATATCAAGTTGCATTTCCTGCTTGCCACGTTCGAGCAGCTGTTTCAACTCATCCTCGGACAAAGCATTGAGCACAAACACCTGCGCCCGGCTTAACAAAGCACTGTTGACCTCGAATGAAGGATTTTCCGTGGTCGCACCAATAAAAGTGATCAAGCCACTTTCGACAAACGGCAGAAAGGCATCCTGCTGACCTTTGTTGAAGCGATGCACCTCATCGACAAACAAGATCGTTTTACGCCCTGACTGCTGCAATGTATGCTCAGCACGCTCCACAGCTTCGCGAATATCCTTGATGCCAGCCAGCACAGCGGATAAAGGAATAAACTCGGCATCGGCAGTATTCGCAATCAACCTCGCCAGCGTAGTTTTCCCAACGCCCGGCGGCCCCCACAGGATCATAGAAGGCAACTTGCCAGAGGTAAAAGCTAGCCGTAGCGGCTTGCCTTCGCCCAGCAGGTGCTTTTGCCCAACCACCTCATCCAGAGATTTAGGACGCAAGCGCTCCGCAAGCGGTGCTTGAGGAGTGATGGGTTCAAATAGTCCGGTCATTTCAATACAATATTAGGACAAGCATCATGATTAACGTAGATTAGATAAGCCATCAACACGCTGCAACTCTAGGTCATGGCGATCAATAAATGGTTGTGGACTATCAAGTATATTATTCGCCCTAACGGTAAAATTAATATTTGCACTGGAAAACTGACGACCGCCAAGTTGCCCCTGATTTACAATCAAATCACATCCGCCATTGGTACAAACTCCTTCACGCCCAAGCCCTGCACCCATAGTAGTGTCAGCAAAACTTAAACGCCCATTTTGGGGGTTTAGTCTACCTGTTGCAGTCCCTGTCATGGCCTCGCTATTCCATCCCGGATTATCAAAAGGATTCGTGAGTGTTAATACAAATGTCGCGTTATAACGACTGAAATCTACATTAAGCAATCCATTAGCCGACACCGTTCCGTTGCTACTTTGTACATTATCAGCATTTCCTGACCACTGCCCCTGCACTCCCGCAAGGTTGTACGCACTGATCAGGCGCTCCGTCGGATCACTACCCCAGACGCAATTGCCGCCCAGCCCACCAAGACAAGGACCTCCGCTAATACTCTTGTTATCTCCCAGCACAAACCCTTGGGTTTCTGCCTGTTCGCGTTGTTGATGTTGTTGCGCATCTTCGGGCGTAGCACCACTCGGGCCTGCAGCCGCCAGCAAGGGCTGTTGCTCGCTATACGTCGGTTTGACCAGCTCGCCGACCTCACCCGCCTGCCCCTTGTAGAGCACCAGATTGCCCACGTTGTTTTCCATAAATACCGCGCCATCGCCCACTTTTACCAATAGTCGCTGCGCGTCGTTAAGTGATGCCGTGAACTCAGTGCCACGTATGCCGATGGTAGCCACCGGTGTATCCATGCGGTAATTAGGCTTGTTGGCATGACCGATCACACCAGTAATCGCCCGCAAACCGCCTTTGATCAGGTGGAAAATGCCGCGCTCGCTACCATCTGCCTGCCCGTTGAAATGGTATTCCTCGACTCTGAAGCTGGTATTGGGTTGCAAGGAAATATAACCACCGTCGATAAATTTCACCTGCATCCGCCCATCTACAGTTTGCAGGGTTTCACCAGCATCAAACTCGCTGCCCTTGCTGGCAAGCCTGGCTGTACCAGAGGCATCCAAAATCTGGGCATCGCCTGCAACAAATTCGACCTTGCCAGCGGCTGCTATCGCCAATGCTGGCATGAGCAGGCAGAAAGCTAGTAACTTCAATGTCATGCGATACAACCGAATATCTGGACGATACATCACGCCCTCCCTGGCTTTACCAATTGAAATCATGGCGCACACTCACTGAGAACATATAACGATCAAAATCATTGATTTTGGTATTTGAATCATTGCAGATATAGCTCACCTGCGGCCTGATCAACCAGTTGCCGCCTACCAGATACCTCAAGCCTAGATTGATATCGTATTGATTATCCTCGCGGGCCTTGAGGAAAAATGGGTCTTCATCATCATGGTGGCGATGCTCGTAACTGAATATGCCATAAGCGACGAGTGATGGCTTGAGCGTCAACTGCCCACCTACTCTTGCACCATAGAGATCGTTACTAAGGAAATCGTACCCGGACGACCTTACCTTTTCACGACCAGCATAAGCACTGGTAAATAGCACTGGCGTTTTATCCCCGGAAAATACGTGCGCCCAACCACCGCCGAATACATAGCGGTTGGCATCGCGAATCTCGTTATCTGGATAACTGATACGAGATGCCTGGGCAAATAGGTTGATCTGGTCTTGGTTACTGATATCGTGCTGCCACTGCGTGTTAAAACCATAGGCACGCCTGAAGCGCTTATCGTCTACCCAGATATTGGCATCCTGCACTGCCAGTGTGAAGGTGTCGACAAAGCGCCGATAGCGTAACCCGGCATTCGCATCCAGCGAGCCTATGTCGAATGCCCTTTCTTGATGGTTCGAGCGTTGCGACGCATTCAGGCCAGCAAAAGCGGACAAGCCTGTAGTCACCGGCGTACTCACCGATACACCACCGGCCAGCGTCATGAAATTATCCGAGTTCGCACGGGAAGCCCGCGACAATACCAAATCAAGGTTATTGGCGATGCCAGGCACTGCAACTGAAGCCGCAGTAGTCGCACTGTTGACATTGCTGTCATGCCCCACAGTACCTTCCAGATATGCCGAGTAACTCGTCTTCAGCCCTTGCGCCTTGTCGATAGCGCTCATATAACGATTGATGACTTTGCTGATATCCTCAGGCGGCTGCTGGTTCAATACATTCCTGAATTCAGCACGGGCAGCATCTTGCTCGCCGAGCAGGAAATAGGCGCGGGCAATTTGCGCACGGGCATTGGCATTATCTGGCTGCAAGGCAAGCACACGTTCCAGCGCAAACACGCCTCGCGTGACATGCCCGCTATCGATGGCAGCTAAGCCAAACAACATGTCGTACTCAGGATTACCCGAATGATCTGACTCCACCGGCTCCAGCAATCCATAGGCCGCTGCATAATCCCGCTTGCTGATCAGTTGGCTAGCTTTGTGCAGCACATCAGTATCCTGCGCCAAGGCAACACCCTCTCCCATCAATAGCCAGGCTGCCCCGACAACGGCAGCCTTGTACAGCATGGTTTTGCTACTGCCTATAGACTGGTAAAGCACTCTGGATTACTCGCCAACAACATCAGCCCCTGCAGGAGCGACAAACTTGAAACTACCATTGGCAATGGATGGGTTACGCTGCAGCTTGCTAAACTGAATGCTGGTGGTATGACCGAAACTGTCGTGTAGCTCCATCTTTTGCAGTTCGTCGCCCTTGAAGCCCAACAAGACCTTATCAAAACCACTATCCTCAGCCTTAGGCACGGCTTGTGCCCACTCCAGGCCATCAGAACGACTCACGGTAGTCAGGGTAAAATTACGTTCTGCATCCTGAGCGCCCGCCAATAATGACGCAGGGCTTGAACCAATCGCCTTGCTCATGGCACGCACCGTCACCTGATTAAGGTCAGGATCAAACAGCCAGACCTTCTCGCCATCGCCCACGATCTGCTGCACATAAGGCTTATCGTAATCCCAGCGGAACTTGCCCGGGCGCTGCAACTGCATATTGCCCTCGACCTCCTGCACCTTATTACCCTGCGCATCGGTCACCACTTGGTGAAAATGCGCCCGCATGGCACTGGTCGCCTTGAAAAAAGTCTTGAGCGATGCAACGCCATCTGCATGGGCCAAGAACGGCATCACCATCAGCAATGCCCCTGCCATCAATCTCATCTTGTTATCTTTCGTGCTTAATCATGATTATTCGGCGCAATCACTTCGCGATTGCCGTTGCTCTGCATCGCGGACACCAAGCCGGCCCGCTCCATCTCCTCGATCAGGCGCGCAGCACGGTTATAACCAATTCGTAGCTGGCGCTGCACTGATGAAATAGAGGCACGCCGCGACTTGAGCACAATGGCAACGGCCTCATCGTAGAGCGGATCTGTCTCGCCACCACTTTCGCCAAGCTCTCCAGCCTCGCCGCCATCTTCACTACCACCAGTGAGAATGCCCTCAATGTAATTCGGCTCGCCTTGCTGCTTGAGGTGCTCAACCACGCGGTGCACTTCCTGGTCAGAAACAAAGGCACCGTGTACACGTTGTGGGTCACTGGTTCCTGGTGGCTGGTAAAGCATGTCGCCCTGCCCCAGCAAGGCTTCCGCCCCCATCTGGTCCAGAATGGTACGTGAATCGATCTTGCTCGATACCTGGAACGCCACCCGGGTAGGGATATTGGCCTTGATCAGGCCAGTGATGACATCTACAGAAGGTCGCTGGGTCGCCACCACCAGGTGAATACCGCAAGCGCGTGCCTTTTGCGCCAAGCGCGCAATCGGCTCTTCCACCTTTTTGCCAACGACCATCATCAGATCGGCCAGTTCGTCAATCACCACCACGATCAATGGCAATTCGTCTAATGGTTCAGGCTCGTCCGGCGTCAAACTAAACGGATGCGGGATAGACGTACCCTCTTTTTCAGCATCACGAATTTTCTGGTTATATCCGGCAAGATTACGCACACCCAGCATGGACATCAGCTTGTAGCGGCGCTCCATCTCGGCCACGCTCCAATTGAGCGCATTGCCTGCCTGGCGCATGTCGGTAATCACCGGAGCTAACAGGTGCGGAATAGCATCGTATACCGATAGCTCCAGCATCTTGGGGTCGATAAGGATTAGGCGCACTTTGCTAGGCTCTGCCTTGTACACCAAGCTCAATATCATGGCATTGATCGCCACGGACTTGCCTGAACCGGTTGTACCTGCAACCAGCACGTGAGGCATCTTGGCCAGATCCGCCACTACTGGTTTGCCGGAAATATCCTTGCCCATCGCAATGGCCAGCGGCGAAGTGACATCGGCATAAACCTGTGAACCGAGTATCTCGGACAAGTACACAATCTGGCGCTTGGGGTTGGGAATTTCCAGGCCCATGTAAGTCTTACCTGGGATCGTCTCCACCACGCGCACGCTCACCACAGACAAGGCGCGCGCCAAGTCTTTGGAAAGGTTAGCCACCTGGCTACCTTTGACCCCTGCAGCCGGGTCAATTTCATAACGCGTAATCACGGGGCCAGGCAGCGCCGTTACTACCTTGACCTCAATCCCGAAATCCATGAGCTTGCGTTCAATCAGGCGCGAAGTGAATTCCAGGGTTTCAGCAGATTGCACTTCTACCACACCATTTGGCTCATCCAGCAAATGCAAGGGTGGCAAAGGCGAATCTGGCAAGGTCTCGAACAAGGGGGTCTGCTTTTCGCGTTGCACCCGCTCACTCTTCACAATCTCAAAAGTCTGCGGCACCTCAATCTGCACCGGTGGCCTGTCTTCCGTGCGCTTGCGTTCGCTCACGACAAATTCAGTACGTTCCTGCTCGGCCTTTTTACCCAGCTTGCGATCCTGGTAATCCTGCCAGCGCTGAATGACGTAGTGATAGCTAAACTCCAGGCCAGCACCAAATTTCTCCGCAATGGCTATCCATGACCAGCCCGTAAACAGGCTGAAGCCCACAGCCAACAGCAATAACAACACCAATGTGGAACCTGCAAATCCCAGGATGGCTTGTAAGCCAGCATCGACCAGTGATCCCAGCATCCCGCCAGCCGCCATCGGCAACTCCACCGCCATGGCATGAAAATGCCCAGCCTCTAATGCAGCAGAAGACAGCAACAACATGGCGAAGCCAGCAAGATTAAGCCAGATCAATGGCTTACGTTCAGCTTCTACAACCTCAAGTCGCAGGTAAACCAACCACATGGCATAAAATGCCAGTACAACCCACCACCAGGCAGAGAATCCAAATAAATACAATAAGATATCAGATAACCATGCACCTAGCGCACCACCAGCATTTTGCGTAATATCGCCATCACTAGTGCTATGCGACCATGAGGGATCGGTGCTGTGATAAGTGAATAAAATCAGGGCGAGATAGAGACCAACGACGACAAGCACCAACCACCAGGCTTCCTTGACAATACCAGGGGTCGGTTCAGGTTCGGATTGACGACGGCTATTGAGCGGCGTGCTTTTTTTCTGGAAAAACAAGATGATTCAGTACCCGGCACAAAATTAAGCTGCTCTGATTATATCAGCATCAATCCTGTTTCGGTCTGGCGTACTGATGAGTGGCTGGCAGTGATACTCCCACAGTGACCGAAGACTGCTTTAACCACTGTCAGGGATACCAACAAAAGACTTCAGACACAATCACAAAATGCATCAATATTTTTCACCAACGCACGTCGATTTCCCGCGAAACTGATACGATCAAATGCCGCTTCTTTTTCTGCAACATTTTCAGCGGGAACATAATCGGAGTGATGTAAACGAGTAGCCACGGTATCCATGGGCTGAATGACAGGCGCAGGGCTAGGCTGTGAACGAACTGCTAATACCAACATAATGTAAATTTCCTTTTGGGAGATGACAACCAAATTGCACGAAATTGTGTTTCGCACATTAGGTTGGATGACATCAGCGTCAGATAGTTCCTACAGCGCCCCTAAGGCAGGTACTGATTGGCTTTAGTGGACTCAGGCACTCTGCAGGATGATTAATCCAGCTTATCAGTCACATCAACACAATCAATTTGCACTCACCTGTGGCGACGCCTACACTAGCGAAACTAAGAATTGTAATGATTGTCTGCTAGAAAACAGGCTTAAGCTCATCCACAACCTTTCCGCATGAACAAGCTTGCGGATTGCATTTCACCTCAAATAAAGGAGAACAAGATGGTAGACATTGGCATCAGTGAAAAAGACCGCAAGAAGATTGCCGAAGGACTTTCCCGCTTTCTTGCAGATACTTACACCCTGTATCTCAAGACACATTATTTCCACTGGAACGTCACTGGCCCGCAATTCCGTACCCTGCACCTGATGTTTGAGGAGCAATACAATGAACTATGGACAGCAGTAGACCAGATTGCAGAACGCATCCGCTCACTGGATTTCCCAGCGCCAGGCACTTATAAGGAGTTCAGCAAGTTGACTTCGATTGCTGAAACAGATGGCGTACCTCATGCGCAAGACATGATCAAGGAGCTGGTTGCAGGCCACGAAGCTGTGGTGCGTACTGCCCGCTCGGTATTCCCCACAGCAGAAAAAGCCTCGGATGAAGCCACAGCCGACCTGCTGACCCAGCGCCTGCAAATCCATGAAAAAACCGCATGGATGTTGCGTAGCTTGCTAGAAAAACCCTAACATTCTGACTTTTTGAAATATCGCATTCTAGGAGTACTCACTGTATGGCAACAAAACATGCTCGCTTGCTGATCCTGGGTTCTGGCCCGGCAGGCTACTCTGCGGCTGTCTATGCAGCTCGTGCCAACCTGAAGCCAGTACTGATCACTGGCATCGCCCAAGGTGGCCAGCTTATGACCACAACCGAGGTAGATAACTGGCCTGCTGATGCTGATGGTGTTCAAGGCCCAGAGTTGATGGCACGCTTCCAGAAGCATGCTGAGCGCTTCAACACGGAAATGATCTTTGATCATATCCACACGACTCATCTCACCGAAAAGCCAATCCGTTTGGTGGGCGATGCTGGCGAATACACCTGTGATGCGTTGATTATCGCCACTGGTGCCTCTGCCAAGTACCTTGGCTTGCCTTCAGAAGAGGCGTTTGCCGGCAAAGGTGTTTCTGCCTGCGCAACGTGCGATGGCTTTTTCTATCGCAACCAGGAAGTCGCCGTTATCGGTGGCGGCAATACAGCCGTGGAAGAAGCCTTATACCTGGCCAATATCGCCAGCAAGGTGACTCTGGTGCATCGCCGCGACAAGTTCAAGGCAGAAGCGATCCTGGTGGACAAGCTCATGGAACGCGTGAAGGAAGGCCGTATTGTGCTGGAAACCTTCCAAACCCTTGATGAAGTGCTAGGTGATGACTCTGGCGTAACAGGCATGCGCCTCAAGGATGCCAACAACGGCAGCACCAAGGAAATCGCCCTCAAGGGTGTATTCATCGCGATTGGTCACAAGCCCAATACCGATATCTTTGAAGGCCAGTTGGACATGGAAGGCGGCTACATCATCACTAAGGCTGGCCGTGAAGGCAACTTCACTGCCACCAGCGTACCTGGTGTATTCGCTGCTGGTGATGTGCAAGACCACATCTATCGCCAGGCTGTCACCAGCGCTGGTACAGGTTGCATGGCAGCACTGGATGCCGAGCGTTACCTGGATCAATTGTCCTAAATCCTACCCCCGCAGGGCCTCCCTGCGGGCTTCTTTTCTGGTTGCAGTAGATGGCAGATCACGACGACAAGGACGAAGAGAACCGGCTGTTCCTTGATGCAGTCAAGGATGTGCGTCCGCTCAAGCCCAGCCGACTGTATCACCAAGCGCCCAATCCCAAACCTATCCCCAAACAGTTTCTGCGTGATGAACGCCAGGCATTGGCTGATTCCTTGAGTGATGGCTATATCCCCGCTCACGAGCTGGAGAGTGGCGAAGAGCTACTCTACTTGCGCGATGGTCATTCTCCCGACATCCTGAGCAAATTGCGCCGTGGACACTGGGTGGTGCAAGCGGCCATTGATTTGCATGGCATGGTCAGCGACGAAGCCCGGCTTTATGTTGCCGAGTTCCTCGCCCATTGCAAGAAACGCGGTATTCGTTGCGTGCGTATCATTCACGGCAAGGGATTGAGCTCACGCAACCGCGAGCCTGTGCTCAAACACAAATTGCGTAACTGGTTGATGCAAAAGGATGAAGTGATTGCCTATGCGCAAGCGCGGCAACAAGATGGTGGCAGTGGCGCTGTCATCGTGCTACTCAAGGCATAAGCGTTGCACATGACCTGATAAAATAAACTTCGTACGACTGTAAACTAAAGTAGTTATCTCACGTTTATATGCTTCGCACCGCGTGGTGCTTGTCTGAAAGAGAGAATAACAAGATGCAGTTGCGTCATTTGACGTGTGTCGGCATGGTGCTACTAGGGTTAAGCATCTCGACCATCATCCAGGCTGCAGAAACCGATGATCTGGGCAGCCTGACCCTGGCCAAGGCAAGCGAGCTATTTAACCGCAATAATCGAGAATTACTGCTTTCCAAACGTGGAGTAGATAGCGCAAAGGCCGACACCCTCACCGCAGCACAACGCCCCAACCCCACATTCTCCCTTAACTCCAATAATTTCAAGCTCAGTGGCAGCAATGGCGACGGCGGTATCAATGATCGCACGTTGGATACAATCGCCCGCATTGAGCAACCGATTGAGCGCGGAAACAAGCGCGCCCTGCGCATGGCGGTTGCAGATAATGCCCTGCAAGCCAGTGAACTGGATTTACGCGACAGCCTGCGTCAGCAAAAGCGTTCTCTTCATGGTGCCTATTACGATCTGCTTCTGGCACAAGAAATCGAGCGCATCCTGCTGGAAAACCAAGCCTTGTTCGACAATATGCTCAAGGCCGCTGAATTGCGCCTGAAGGCGGGAGATATCGCTGCTACCGATGCCGCCCGTATCAGGATTGATGTGCTGCGCGCGCAAAATGACCTGCGGCAAGCGCGTGCCGACAAGGAAAAAGCCCAGGTCGACCTTGGTTACTTAATGGGTAAGGAGCAGGAGGCACAACGTATTGTCATCGGCGACACTTGGCCCAACACAGCCTCCCTACTCGCAGAGCTTAATGCCGCCAGCCTGGATCAACGCCCGGATATCCAGGCAGCCATGACGCGCATCCAGATAGCGAATGAAAACCGCAAGCTGGCACAAGCCCAAACCGTGCGCGACATCACCATCGGCATGCAGTACGAACACTACCCCAGCATGGGCGGCGGTGGAGGCGGCAATAATAACGGACGCAATACCATAGGCGCTGGCTTCAGCATCCCCTTGTTTACCGGTTACCAATACCAGGGGGAGATCGCCCGTGCCGAGGTGGATTACACCACCGCCATTGAGGCAGAAGAGCGCATACGCGCCAATGCTGCAAGTGAAGTCCAGCGTGCACGCGCTGATCTTGATGCGGCTATCGAAAAAGTGGACCGCTACGACCAGAACATGATGCAGGAAGCGGAAAAAACGGCGCAGGCAGCGGAGTTTGCCTACCAGCATGGTGCCATGGGAGTGACCGACCTGCTGGATGCACGCCGCGTATTGCGTGCCTTGCAGCTAGATGCAGCGACCGCACATGCCGATTTTGCCAAATCCCTTGCCAACTGGCATGCCGCCTTGAATAGCAACACGACTGAATAATCACGAAAGACTGAAGCATGCAGAAAAAACTTATCTTAGTGTTGCTATCCATTGCCTTCGCCAGCAACACTGCATTGGCCGCTGAACCTGCCCCCCCTGCCAAAGCCCCAGCAAAACCTTCTGATGAAATCATCCTTGCCCAGGATGCTCCACAACTAGCCAGCCTCAAGATTGAGACCGTCAGCGAAATCATCGCCCCCGCTGCATCACCCTTGAATGGCAAGATCATTTTCAACGAGAACTACACCGCCAGGATCAGCTCTCCTGTTGCTGGCCGCGCACTCAAGATCAGCGCCGAAATTGGCGATAGCGTCAAAACCGGACAAGCCCTCATGACCATGGATTCGCCAGACCTCGGTAGCGCACTCGCGGATGCCCGCAAGGCGCAAGCAGAACTGGCCCTGAAAAAGCAGGCATATGATCGTAGCCATATGCTGCTGGATGGCGGCGTAATCCCGAAAAAGGAGTTGGAAGCCAGCAAGGCCGACCTGGATGAGGCCGCTGCAGAAGCCGCTCGTGCCAATGCCCGTATCAACAACCTCGGTGCCAATCACAACAGCAGCGAAAGCTATACTGTTCGCGCGCCCCTAGCTGGCATCATTGTAGACAGGCAAGTGAACCCAGGTGGCGAAATCCGCCCAGACGCCGCAAATCCATTATTCATCATCACCGATCCCAATCATCTCTGGGCCAGTATAGATCTGCCCGAACGTGACCTTGGCAAGGTCAGCATCGGCCAGCCGATTTCCGTAGAAGTAGACGCCTACCCAGGCGAGACATTCACTGGCAAGGTGTTATCAATTGGCGGCATGATAGATCCCACCACACGTCGCATCCCGATTCGTTGCGCCATCGAGAGCAAAGGCAGGCTCAAGCCGGAAATGTATGCCCGCATTACGCCGCTCAGCCTGGACCAGCGCAAAGTCATCCGCATCCCCAATAGCGCAATGATTACTGAAGGTTTATACAGTTACGTCTTCGTGGAAACCAGCCCCGGCCATATCAAGAAACGCCGAGTCACGCTGGATGTACAAGGGCGTGATTTCGCCACCGTCAAGCAGGGGTTGATCAAGAACGAGCGTTTGGTGACATCCGGCGCCATCCTGCTGAATTCCGAACTCGCTGCAGGCAAATAAGGGCCACATCATGTTGGAAAAACTGATTACCTTCTCGCTACAACAGCGCGTTTTCGTGCTGCTTGGCACCCTGGCCCTGATCATTTCCGGCTATTTTGCCGTGGATAATATGCCGATCGAGGCATTTCCCGATGTTGAGGACGTGCACGTCGGCATCGTGACACAAGTGCCTGGCCTGGCACCAGAAGAGGTCGAACGCGTCGTCACCTTGCCCATTGAGCACGAGATGAGCGGCGTGCCCCACCTCACCCAGATGCGCTCGGTCTCCATCACTGGCCTCTCCGTCATCACCCTTACCTTTTCAGAGAAGACCGATGACTACTTTGCCCGCCAACAAGTGCTGGAGCACCTGCAAAGCGCCGACCTGCCGCCAGATTACCAGCCAACACTGGCACCTCTATCCACCGCCGTAGGCGAAATTTTCCGTTACCTGGTTGAAGCCCCGAAGGACATGCCGCAACGCGAGATCCGCGCCATCCAGGATTGGCAGATCCGCCCCATGCTACGCACCGTGCCCGGCGTCGCTGATATCACCAGCTTTGGTGGCAGTGTGAAGGAATACCAGGTCAAGCTTGATCCTTATTTATTAAGGAAATTCGACATTACTGTCGATCAGGTCAACCAGGCACTAAGCGGCAACAGCAGCAATGTTGGTGGGGGACTCATGCACCGGGGCGATGAGGACCTGGTTGTGCGTGGCATCGGCCTTTACAAAAGCCTGGATGACATTGCCAACACCGTCATTGATTCACGCGGCGGCAAACCTATTCTCGTCAGCGATATTGGCCAGGTGGTGATCGGTGATCGTACCCGCTCGGGCATTGTCGCCTTCAATGAAAAAGATGACGTGGTAGAAGGTATCGTCATCATGAACAAGGGCCAGAACCCGGCCCGGGTGATTGATGCCCTGCGCGAGAAAGTGGCCGAGATCAACAGCAAGCTGCCGCCAGGCGTCAGCATTGCGCCTTTCTATGATCGCACAACACTGATCCAGCACACTGTACATACCGTAACGGAAAACCTGATTGTCGGTGCACTACTGGTCGTCACCATTCTCATCGTCTTCCTGCGCAACTGGCGTGCTGCACTCATCGTGGCCTCGGTTATTCCCTTGTCGCTATTGTTCGCCTTCGTCGTCATGAATATCCGCGGCGTTTCTGCGAACCTGATCTCACTTGGCGCTGTGGACTTCGGCATCATTATTGACAGTGCCGTGGTGCTGGTAGAGGCCCTCATGGTGAGGCTAGCAACAACACAAGTCGACAAGATGCCGCAACAGGCTACCTATGGCTGGCGGCTGCACACCTTGCGCCAAACTGCCGTGGAAATGGGTCGCCCCATCCTGTTTTCCAAGGCCATTATCATCCTGGCCTTCCTGCCCATCTTCACTTTCCAGCGGGTAGAGGGCAAGATTTTCTCGCCCATGGCCTTTACGCTGAGCTTTGCCTTGCTGGGCGCCATTCTGCTCACGCTCACCCTGGTGCCAGCCCTACTCTCCTACACCATGCGCCGCGAGGACATGGCAGAAAAACACAGCGGATGGATGCATAAGCTGCAAGAGGGCTATCGTAAGCTATTGCTCAAAACCACTGGTATCCGTTGGCCCCTGACAGGTGCGTCTATCGCATTGTTGGTCGTATCCCTGTTGCTGGCACCCAAACTTGGCTCCGAGTTTCTGCCCAAGCTGGACGAAGGCAACATATGGCTCACGATCAGCTTGCCACCTTCGACCAGCCTGCTGAAAACCAAGGAAGTCGAGCAGCATGTGCGCGGCATTCTGCAAAGCTATCCTGAGGTACGCCTGGTCGTGAGCCATGTAGGCCGCCCCGACGATGGCACAGACCCCAAGGGACCCAACAATATCGAAATCCTCGCTGACTTGAAGCCACATGACGAATGGCGCTTCAAGAACAAAGAAGCACTGATCGAGAGCATTTCAGCCAAGATACACACGATTCCCGGCATCCCCACCAACTTCTCTCAAGTCATTCAAGACAGCGTGGAAGAAGCGCTATCCGGCGTGAAGGGGGAAATCTCGGTGAAGATATTCGGCCCTGACCTAGCCATCCTTGAGGACAAGGCTGACCAAGTAGTCGATGTGCTCAACAGCATCCAGGGTGCAACCGATGTTGCCGCCATCCGCATCTCCGGCAACTCCGAACTCGACATCACCCTGGATCGAGCCAAACTCGCGCGCTACGGCATGAGCGTCAATGATGTGAATGCCACCGTCCAGACTGCGCTGGCTGGCAATGCCGCCAACACGTTCTATGACGGTGACCGCCGCTTTGATGTCACCTTGCGGCTCGACAGGCAATACCGTGATGGCGTGGATGATATTGCCGAGCTTCCGGTGGCCTTGCCAGATAATGCTGGCACCATTCCGCTAGGCGAAATTGCCGACATCAGCATCAAGCAGGGCGCATCACGCGTCAGCCGCGAGGGTGTCTCCCGCATCGTCGCCATCAAAGCCAACCTCATCAACCGCGACCAGGGCAGCTTCGTTGCCGAGGCCATGGACAAGGTCAAGCAACAAGTGAAATTGCCGCCTGGCTACAGCATTACCTGGGGCGGGCAATTCGAGAACCAGCAACGCGCCATGAAGCGCCTGCAAGTCATCGTGCCACTGTCGCTGATGCTGATCTTCGTCTTGTTGTTCATGGCATTCAAGTCAGTGAAAAATGCCCTGCTGGTACTACTAATGATCCCCTTCACTCTGATCGGCGGCCTGGCTGCGCTGGGACTGGCTGGATTGCACTTATCCGTCTCTGCTGCCGTGGGCTTTATCGCCCTTGCCGGTGTCTCGGTGCAAAATGGCGTCATCATGGTGGAGCAGATCAAGCATCTGATGCGCGAAGGCTATGCCATGAAGAAGGCCGTCATTGAAGGTGCAGTAGCCCGCCTGCGGCCTATCATGATGACCGCCCTCATGGCTGGCCTGGGCCTGCTGCCTGCTGCCCTCTCCCACAGCATAGGCTCGGAAACCCAGCGCCCATTTGCCGTCGTGATCGTCGGCGGCCTAGTCTCCGCTACACTATTCACCTTACTGTTACTGCCTTTGCTCTATCCATATTTTTCTGAAGAACGTAGGGATTAAGCCATTTTCAGCAATAAAAAAGCCCATGGTAGATACCATGGGCTTTTTTTATAAAGTGAATTACTCAAATCTGGTACTTCTGAATCAGGCATACCGCCTGCGCTGCGATACCTTCACCTCTGCCAGTAAAGCCCAGCTTTTCACTGGTTGTCGCCTTCACGTTAACGCAATCAGCGGGGATATCACAGTCACCTGCAATATGTTGCACCATCTGCGCAATGTGCGGTGCCATCTTCGGCGCTTCGGCAATAATGGTGGCATCAATATTCACGACGTTGTAATGCTTAACCTTGAGCAAAGCCACCACATGGCGCAGCAATAGGCGTGAATCCGCACCCTTGAAATTATCATCGGTATCTGGGAAATGCTTGCCAATATCGCCCATCGCAGCCGCTCCCAGCAAGGCATCACTAATCGCATGCAACAACACATCCGCATCCGAATGGCCTTTCAGGCCCTTGGCAAAAGGAATATCCACCCCGCCGATAATGCACGGGCGCCCCTCTACCAATTGGTGCACATCAAACCCATTTCCTATCCTGATCATGTATTGCTCCTTGCATCTGCAAGCAGGATCGCCTCGGCCAACTGCAAATCCTGCGGGTAAGTAATCTTGAGGTTGCGCAGTTCGCCCGGCACTAGCTTAGGACTAAATCCAAGCGCCTCTACGGCTTGCGCCTCATCTGTCGGCGCACCACCAGCTTGCTGTAGCGCCTGCTTCAGCAAGGCATAACGAAACATTTGCGGTGTTTGCGCTTGCCACAAGCCATCGCGTGGCTCTGTCCTAGCCACACGCTGACCAGCACCCTCACGCTTGAGTGTATCCGCCAGCGGTATAGCCAACAGGCCACCTACGGCATCTTCCTGCAAGCTGTCCAGCAGGCGATCCAGCATTGCCATGCTCAAGCCAGGTCGAGCTGCATCATGCACCAATATCCAGTCATCCTCTGCCACCTGGCCCGCAATCGCTTCTAGGCCGTTCAACACCGTCGCGGCACGGGTAGCTCCGCCCAGCGCATGCACCACCACCTTGCTGCCGTGATCCACCTCATGTTTTGTCCACAAGGCATCGTCTGGCGCAATCACCACATGCACGGAGGTAATACGAGGCGCAGCAGCAAACAGAGACAAGGCATGATGGATAAGCGGCTTGCCGTTCAAGGGTAAGTATTGCTTGGGCAATGTAACCCCCATTCGGCTGCCAGAGCCAGCGGCGGGGATCAGGACATGAAATTTCGACATGGGCGGCATTCTAGCATGGGCAAATCGCGCTGCCGCAGCAGGAGCAGGCTATTTGCAAGGCACTGGCTCAGGCCGCAATGATAGCCAAAGCGCCACCGTCGCCATGGTGAGGCTGACACCCCATTTCGCCCACAGCGGCGCAGGAGAAAACCACAACCCAGTGCCACTGCATGACATCATAAAAATGGCAATATACTTCGCTTTGCGCGACACTGCACCGCGCTCGCGCCAGTCCCGAATATGGTGACCATACTTGGGATGATTAAGCAGATAATGCTCCAACGCAGGCCAGCCATGACCGCCCGCCCATGCGGCCACCAAGACAAAAGGCACAGTGGGCATGATGGGCAGAAAGGCACCAATCACACCCAATATCAATGAAATAATGGCCAACAAACGCCATAACAAAATCTTGGTTTGCCTGAGCATACAACACCTGAAATCGACAACAATCCGAAGATACCACGGCGACAGGCTAAACGCCCAACCCTAATCATTGACCCGATAAAGCCCCCCTCCCATTTGATACCTAAACAGGCCACGATGAGCTGCCCCATATCCCATCCGTCATAATCTCTTATAATCTCCAGTAACTTTTAGTGACAACAGCATCTGGACTCATGGCAAAACAAAAACAAATCAAACAAGAATCCCTCGAAAAAACCTTATGGAAAGCCGCAGACAAACTGCGCAAGAACATTGATGCCGCAGAATACAAACATGTCGTACTCGGGCTGATCTTTCTCAAATACATCTCCGATGCGTTTGAAGAACATCACGCAAAATTGCTGGCCGGTGAGGGCGAATATGCAGGTGCCGACCCAGAAGATAAAGATGAATACGCCGCCGAAAATATCTTCTTCGTGCCGCCATCCGCCCGCTGGAGTTTCCTGAGCAGCCATGCTAAGCAACCTACGATTGGCAAAACCGTGGATGACGCCATGGACGCCATTGAACGTGAAAACGCTTCTCTCAAGGGCGTGCTGCCCAAAGTGTTCGCACGCGATAACCTTGACCCCAGCAGCCTGGGCCAGTTGATCGACCTCATCAGCAACATAGCCCTGGGCGAAGCCAAAGCCCGCAGTGCTGATGTGCTGGGCCATGTATTTGAATATTTTCTTGGCGAATTTGCCTTGGCAGAAGGCAAGCAAGGCGGCCAGTTTTACACGCCCCGCTCAGTGGTTGAGTTACTGGTAGAAATGCTGGAGCCCTACAAAGGCCGCGTGTTCGACCCCTGCTGTGGTTCCGGCGGCATGTTTGTGCAATCTGAAAAGTTTGTGGTGGAACATCAGGGCAAGGTCAACGACATTTCCATCTACGGTCAGGAAAGCAACCAGACCACCTGGCGCCTCGCCAAAATGAACCTTGCCATTCGTGGCATTGAAGCCAGCCAGGTGAAATGGAACAACGAAGGCAGCTTTTTAAACGACGCGCACAAAGATTTAAAAGCCGATTACATTATTGCCAACCCACCCTTTAACGTCAGCGATTGGTCAGGCGAACTGCTGCGCAACGATGGCCGCTGGCAATACGGCACCCCTCCCGCAGGCAATGCCAACTTTGCCTGGTTGCAACACTTTATCTATCACCTTTCGCCCACAGGCCAAGCAGGCGTGGTGCTGGCCAAAGGCGCACTCACCAGCAAAACCAGTGGCGAAGGTGAAATCCGTAAAGCGCTGATTGAGCAAGGCAACGTCATTGATTGCATTGTGAACCTGCCTGCCAAACTGTTCCTCAATACACAAATCCCCGCCGCCCTATGGTTTATGAGCCGCAACAGAACCAATGGCAAATTCAGAAACCGCAGCAATGAGATATTGTTTATAGACGCCCGCAACCTCGGCCACCTCATCAACCGCCGCACCAAAGAGCTGAGCCACGAAGATATAAAACAAATCGCCGATACCTACCACAACTGGCGAAACCCAAAGGGAGAATACCAAGACATTGCAGGCTTCTGCGCCTCCATCAGCCTGGAACGTGTGAAAGAACTGGATTACGTGCTCACCCCAGGCCGCTATGTTGGTCTGCCCGATGATGAAGATGACTTTAACTTTGTCGAGCGCTTTAACGCACTTAAAGCAGAGTTTGAAGCACAGCTGGTTGAAGAAGAAAAACTAAACAAAGCAATTCTGGAGAATCTGGCAAGAGTGAAGCTATGACAGATACATGCCTTTCACAGTCACGCTTCATTGCATTTTTTGATGAGTGCGGAGACCACTCACTCACCAAAATTGATAAGGATTTTCCGTTATTTCTACTCTGCACAGTGATTGTCGAAAGAGACGCCTATGCCCGGCAGATCATTCCCGCATTGGCACAATTCAAACTTCGCTACTTCGCACATGAAGGCATCAACCTGCATAGTCGTGAAATTCGCAAGGCAGAAGGCCCTTTCAGCATTCTGCAAAACGCCGGTGTACGTCAGAGCTTCCTTGCAGAGCTGAGCAAGCTAATGGCTACACTACCCTTTACCCTATTTATTACCGCCATCCATAAAAATGCTTATGCTGCACGCTATGGCAAGGAAGCCAGAAACCCTTACGATGTAGCGCTTGAATATAGCTTTGAACGGATACTGCACTTTATGGAAGCTCAACAGGAAAGCCAGCTACCCGTTATTGCTGAAGCTCGGGGCCAGCAAGAAGACGATGCATTGAGGGCCAGCTTTCATAAACTGATGACTCAAGGCACCTATTACAACAGCGCAGAACGTTTTCAGAAACTCATCTGCCCGATCAGCTTCCGGCGCAAACAAGATAACATCAGTGGCATCCAGGTGGCCGATCTATGCGCACACCCTACGGCTCGCCACTTACTCAAGCCGGATATAGCCAATCAGGCATTCGATGTTGTGAGGCCGCACATTTATACATCAGGCAAGATCAATGGGCTTAAGGTATACCCCAAATGAAAACGGACGCTTCCAGTTTCCCAGAAAACGTCCGCCGACCGGGCATTCCCAATCCATGGGCGTACTATAACAAACAATTAGTGTTAAATAAACCAGCATGAAGAATAATCAAGGGCTTGGCGAGGATGAAGCAATGAGTGAGTGGAAAGAATTTTATCTCGAAGATTTAGCCGAGATTCACAATACCAAAAGAGTGCCTCTAAGTAGCATGCAACGCGCAAAGAGAAAAGGCATCTACCCATACTATGGTGCATCAGGGATTGTTGACCATATTGATGATTATACTTTTGATGGAGAATATGTGTTGATTTCAGAAGATGGTGAAAATCTTAAATCACGCAATACTCCCATTGCATTTAAAGCAACTGGTAAATTTTGGGTTAATAATCATGCTCACATTATCAAAGGAAAAAAGGACTTCCACAATAATTTAATTATCCATTACTTCAGAAATCTAGATCTGAATGAGTTCATAACTGGTGCTGTTCAGCCCAAACTCAATAAAGCTTCTTTAACCTCAATACCTTTTTATCTGCCTACTGAGAAGAAAGAACAAAAAGCCATCGTCTCAGTCCTCAGCAGCTTGGATGACAAAATCGACCTGCTCCACCGCCAAAACACCACCCTAGAATGCATGGCAGAAACGCTGTTTAGACAGTGGTTTTTAGAAGAGGCTCAAGAAGATTGGAATTTGGTACAGCTAGGTGAATATGTTGAGTGTTTTAATGGCGTATCTTACAAAAGCTCGGAACTCAACCCTTCAAAAATTGCGATGGTGACATTAAAAAGCTTTGATAGAAATGGTGGCTTTAGATTAGACGGATTTAAAGAGTTTACTGGACGCTTTAAGGAGCAGCATATTGTGGCTCAAGGTGACTTGGTTGTGGCGCACACCGATATTACTCAAGATGCAGAAGTGATAGGAAACCCGGTGTTGGTCGTTAACGATGTAAGATATGAGCATATGGTTATTTCAATGGATTTGGTAAAAGTTAAATCCAAATTTGAGTGGCTATCAAAGGAATTTTTATACCGAATGATGCGAACTAGAGAATTTAAAGAGCATTGCTTAGGTTACTCAAATGGATCAACGGTTCTGCATTTAAGCAAACAAGCTATACCAGCTTTTGAGTTTTTCTTGCCGCCTAAAGATAAAATTGAAAGTTTCACAGACATTGCCAAGGACTTATTTAGTAAGAAGTTTAAGAACATTGAACAAATCCAAACCTTAGAAAATCTCCGTGATAATCTGCTTCCCAAACTAATGAGCGGGGAAATAAGGATAAAAAATGGCTAAAGAAAATCTGTCTCAGAAGTTTCAAGTACATTATTACTTTGATGACGACAGTCACTCAATGAATGCATTTGTTAGAAATCGCGCTGAGAAAGATTTATTAGAAGCGGTAAAAAGGATTTTAGAACTTACAAGCACAGCCGCTGAAATTGAAACAGAGGCATTTAAAGAAGGTGGCTTGATTGAAACATTAAATCTCATAGTTCCAAGTCTAAGTGCAGTTGCAATTTTTTTATCACCCGCAATTAATGAGATTCTAAAGCACCATTTCACAAAAAATAAAACTGATGACGCAATCAAAGAAGAAACTCTAAAAGGTTTGCAACTCGACAATGCATTAAAAGAGCTTGATTATGAAAATAAATTTTCCAATTCCTTAGAGGACAAACTGGTTAAAAAGCATGTTTCAAACTATTACTCAAGAATTCTTGGGTACGAGAAAATAGACAGAGTTGGTTTCAAAAACTTGAGCAGGAAAACTGAAGAGATCGTTATACCAAGAAGCAAATTTAAAGATTTTATTTTGGTCGATGATAAAACAGTCACTGAAGATGACGATGCAGAGATTGAAATTATTTCTCCTGTTTTAAAAGAGGGTACATTTAACTGGCGTGGTTCATATAAAGAGCAAAGAATTGACTTTAGCATGGGAGATGCAAAATTTAAGAACGAAGTTATTAATGGACAGCATCAGTTTGCTAACGGTTTTGTAATGAATTGCTTATTACAGGTAACTACAACTTTCGATGAATTTGGTGATGAAAAACGCCGAAGTTATTCAGTACAGAAGGTTTATGGAACAAAAGAAAGTGGTTCGACAAATTACACACTCAGATCTCTTGGGTATAAGAAAAAAGAAAAGAGAGATCAACAATCATTGTTCGATAGAGATGATGAAGGAAATTCATAAATTAAAGCTAATAAGTACAATGAAATATCTAGAAAAATCCTATACTTTTTCTAGATATTTGTTTATATTTACCATATGAAAAAACATATATAAATCAGCACTTTAATTTACACATGACCACGGCAAGGGGTGGAAATTCTCATCCAGTGATTTAGCTGGCCACTTTGCGCGCCAGCAAATTGACAATCCGCTCTCTAGATTTGGCCCAGAATAGTATGCTCAGGTTTTCCAACCAAATACTTGTGCTTGATTGTGCAGGCATTGGAGGCTTTGAGCCAATAAGATGAAACCTACCTTGAATGCACTAGAAAAAGAAATTAATACATTGGGAAATGCTTGATGTCGGCAAAATTAACAGAATCTGCGATTGAAACGCTTGCCATCGAGCATTTGCAGGCGTTGGGTTATGACTATATGTATGGCCCGGACATTGCACCAGATGCTGTAACACCCGAGCGCGAGAGCTTTGCTGATGTGCTGTTGCTGGAGCGTTTGCGTGATGCCGCTGCCCGCATCAACCCTTCCCTGCCCATTGCTGTTCTGGATGAGGCAATCAAGACGGTTCAACGTATCAGTTCACCTGAATTGCTTGCCAACAACGAGGCCTTCCACCGCCTGCTGACAGAAGGCATTAATGTCAGCTATCAGCAAGATGGCGTAACACGTGGTGACAAGGTATGGCTGCTGGACTTTGCAAAGCCGGGCAATAATGATTTTGTGGTGGTGAACCAGTTCACCATCATCGAAAGCAATCAGAACAAGCGGCCTGACCTGATCTTGTTTGTGAATGGTTTGCCATTGGTGGTGCTGGAGCTGAAGAATGCGGTGGATGAGAACGCAACTATCCGTAACGCCTACCAGCAGATCAGCACTTACAAATCCACCATCCCAAGTTTGTTTACCTATAACGGGTTTGTGGTGGTGTCTGATGGCTTGGAAGCTAAAGCAGGCAGTATTTCCGCAGGTTTAAGCCGTTTTATGGCCTGGAAAAGTGCTGATGGCACAGCTGATGCATCACATCTGACCAGCCAGCTTGAAACGCTTATTGCGGGTATGTTGAACAAGGCTACGCTGCTGGATTTGATTCGCCATTTTATTGTGTTTGAAAAAACATCCAGAGAAGACCCAGTCACTAAGCAGATCAGCATCAACACAGTGAAAAAGCTGGCAGCCTATCACCAGTATTATGCAGTGAATGCAGCGGTGGCCTCGACCTTGCGTGCGAGTGCTGCAGCTACTGTGCTTGAGGAGCCGCCAGCCAGTTACGGCTTGCCTGATGTACGCATTCAGCCCAAGGGTGACCGCAAAGCAGGGGTGGTGTGGCACACGCAAGGCAGCGGCAAATCTTTGAGCATGGTGTTTTACACCGGCAAGATTGTGCTGGCGTTGAACAACCCGACCATTGTGGTGATTACTGACCGTAATGATCTGGATGACCAGTTGTTTGATACGTTTGCAGCATCTAGCCAGCTATTGCGGCAGGAACCACGGCAAGTGGAAGACCGGCTACAACTGAAAGAGCTGCTTAAAGTAGCCTCAGGCGGCGTGATTTTCACCACTATCCAGAAATTTCAGCCGGAAGCAGGCAATGTGTATGAAACCTTGTCTGAGCGTCGCAATATTGTAGTCATTGCTGATGAAGCGCACCGCACCCAATATGGCTTCAAGGCAAAAACCGTTGAGGATAAAAATGCAGATGGTGAGGTGATTGGTCAGAAAATTGTATATGGCTTTGCCAAATATATGCGCGATGCCCTGCCCAATGCGACTTACCTCGGTTTTACCGGCACACCGATTGAAAGCACCGATGTGAACACGCCAGCGGTGTTTGGAAATTATGTGGATATCTACGACATTGCCCAGGCGGTGGAAGACGGCGCCACTGTAAGGATTTATTACGAGAGTCGCCTGGCCAAGGTGCAGCTTTCAGATGAGGGCCGCAAACTGGTGGCAGATCTGGATGAGGAACTGGCGAATGATGATCTCAACGAGACAGAACAAGCCAAGGCCCGCTGGACACAGATTGAAGCATTAATCGGCAGTGAAAGGCGCATGCAGAATATCGCGCGGGATATCGTCACGCATTTTGAACAGCGGCAAGAGGTATTTGCAGGCAAAGGCATGATTGTGAGCATGTCGCGCCGCATTGCAGCTGCGCTATATGCCGAGATCATCAAGCTCAAGCCAGAATGGCATTCAGATGATTTGAGCCAGGGTGCAATTAAAGTGGTGATGACAGCATCCTCTAGCGATGGCCCTGCGCTTGCCAAGCACCACACCACCAAGCAACAACGCCGTGCATTGGCAGAGCGCATGAAAGACCCGGAAGACCCGCTCAGACTGGTGATTGTGCGTGACATGTGGCTGACAGGATTTGATGCGCCCAGCATGCATACCTTGTATATCGACAAGCCCATGAAGGGCCACAACCTGATGCAGGCGATTGCCCGTGTTAATCGGGTTTACAAAGATAAGCCGGGCGGGCTAGTGGTGGATTACCTTGGTATTGCAGCAGACTTAAAGCAAGCGCTGTCTTTTTACTCGGATGCAGGTGGCAAGGGAGACCCTGCAGTGGCGCAGGAGCAGGCGCTACAATTGATGCAGGAAAAACTGGAAGTTGTCGCCAACCTATATCACGGCTTTGATTACAAGGCTTATTTTCATGCAGACACTTCGAAAAAATTATCCCTGATCCTGGCTGCCGAGGAGCATATTCTTGGGCTGGATGATGGCAAAAAGCGTTATCTCAATGAAGTCACCCTGCTCTCTCAGGCTTTTGCGATTGCCATTCCACATGAGCAGGCGATGGATGCAAAAGATGACGTGGCATTTTTTCAGGCAGTAAAGGCAAGACTGGCCAAGTTTGATGGCACTGGAAAAAATCGAACTAGTGAGGAAATTGAAACCACAATTCGTCAGGTAATCGACCAGGCGTTAGTCAGTGAGCAAGTCATTGATGTATTTGATGCAGCAGGAATTAAGAAACCTGATATTTCGATATTGAGTGAAGAATTCTTGCTGGAGCTCAAAAACCATCAGCACAAGAATATTGCGCTCGAAGTGCTAAAAAAGCTGCTTAGTGAAGAAATCAAAGTTCGTGAAAGAACTAATTTGATTCAAAGCCGCAGTTTGATGGAAATGCTGCAGAACTCCATCAAGCGCTATCAGAACAAAATTATCACCGCCGCTGAATTGATGGATGAACTCATCAAAGTCAGTAAAGAAATTGTACATGGTGATAGTGAAGCTGAACGCTTAAAACTCACCCCGCTAGAGTTTGCTTTCTATACTGCTGTTGCGAATAACGATAGTGCTCGGGAGCTGATGCAGCAAGAAAACCTCAGGGAGCTAGCCGTCGTATTACTGCAAAAAGTACGGGAAAATGCATCTATAGACTGGACCATTAAAGAAAGTGCAAAAGCCAAACTGAAAGTGATCGTCAAACGCACTTTACGTCATTTTGGTTATCCACCTGATATGGAAATTCTGGCAACTGAAACAGTACTTCGCCAGGCAGAATTGATTGCGGCTGAGTTGCAACGCTAATATTTCGTTAATTTGATAAAAGAAAACCCAAAGCCCTGCCTAGCAGGGCTTTGCGGATATATACAATGACTGCAGGTGACTATTCATCCTGCCCAGCAGCGAGGTTAGGCGTAGCTGCAATTTTGTGGATGGATAAGTCCGCGCCATCATATTCCTGCTCGGCATCTAACCGCAAACCAACAACCAGCTTGAGTGTGCCATACACAATAAAACCACCAGCCAGCGCAACCACCACACCCAGTGCAGTGCCTAATGCCTGTGATACCAGGCTGACGCCACCCATACCACCCAGTGCAGTGGCTCCAAAGATGCCAGCGGCGATACCGCCCCAGGCACCACATATCCCATGCAAAGGCCACACGCCCAGCACATCATCAATCTTCCAGCGGTTCTGTGTCAGGGTAAAAGTCCAGACAAATACTGCCCCGGCTACCAGACCAATCACTAAGGCCCCAAGCGGATTGACCACATCAGAGCCAGCGCAGATAGCAACCAAGCCAGCCAAAGGACCATTGTGTACGAAGCCAGGGTCATTCTTGCCTGCCAGCAAGGCGGCCAGGGTGCCACCCACCATCGCCATCAGTGAATTGAGCGCCACCAGGCCCGTGACCGCATCTACAGTCTGGGCAGACATGACATTGAAGCCAAACCAGCCCACAGTCAGTATCCAGGCGCCAAGCGCAAGAAAAGGGATGCTGGAGGGTGGGAAAGCGTGCAATTTTCCATCCTTGCTGTAACGCCCAATACGCGGCCCAAGTAACAATACGGCCGCCAAGGCGATCCAGCCACCCATGGCATGCACAACTACAGAGCCGGCAAAGTCATGATACGGCGCACCGAAAGAGGCTTCCAGCCAATCCTGGAAACCAAAATGACCGTTCCAGGCAATACCCTCGAAGAAAGGATAAACCAGCCCGACAATGGCAAAGGTTGCTGCCAATTGGGGATTAAACCTGGCTCGCTCGGCAATGCCACCTGAAATAATGGCAGGAATAGCAGCGGCAAACGTCAGCAGGAAAAAGAACTTCACCAACTCATAACCATGGTGTGCAGAGAGCGCTTCGGCCCCCTGCAGGAAACCGACACCATAAGCCACACTATAACCAATGAAAAAGTAAGCAATGGTAGACACTGAAAAATCCACCATGATCTTGACCAGCGCATTGACCTGATTCTTGCGGCGCACTGTGCCAACTTCAAGGAAGGCAAAACCGGCATGCATGGCAAGCACCATAATAGCGCCTAGCAATATAAAAAATACGTCATTTCCTGACTGCGTAGTATCCATTTTATCTCCTAGATTCATCGTGCTATTTTTATAGTGCGGTATTCTTAGCAAAAACCAGGCCAATCAATAACCAATTGTTTATTAATAACTTACCTACCAACACAACCACACAACGCACCAAATTAAAACCATCGACCGTGCATCGCACCAATAAAGTGCAATTTTGAATTCACCACTTCCAGTTTTGACACCTATCATGAATTTATGCACCATGAACCGGTCTCAACAGGCCTCTAACCGGAAAGTGACCGCATGTTTGAATCAGCCGAACTTGGCCATAGCATCCCTGATGACCTCTACAAAAAAGAGCTTCCTGCTCTGCGTGAAGCCTTGCTTGACCTTCAGTTCGACCTGGCTGAGGCCAAGGTTTTCCCCGTGCTGATTCTGATTGGTGGTGTGGATGGTGCGGGCAAGGGAGAAACAGCGAACCTGCTCAATGAGTGGATGGATCCACGCCTGATACACACTTGTGCGTTTGGTCCGGCCACGCAGGATGAAGCTGAACGCCCGCATATGTGGCGCTTTTGGCGGGAATTACCCCCCAAGGGCAAAATCGGTATTTTCTTCGGCTCATGGTATACCGCACCGATTTTGGAGAATCTGGAAGGTGGAAAACTGCGTAAAAAGCTGGATAGCCATCTCAGCGATATTGTGCGTTTCGAGCGTATGCTGACCGATGAAGGCGCACTGGTCATCAAGCTCTGGTTTCACCTTTCCAAAAAACAGCAGAAAAACCGCATTGCCGAATTGGAAGCCAATCCCAAGACACGCTGGCGCGTCACAGAGCAAGATAAGCAACATCTGAAGCACTATGACGAGTTCCGCACGCTGACTGGTCATATCCTGCGTGAAACCAGCACTGCCAACGCGCCCTGGATGGTGATTGAGGGGTTTGACCCCAACTATCGCAGCCTGACAACAGGAAAATACTTGCTCGATATCATCCGCGCCCGGCTTGATAGCAAAGCCCCCCCGCTGCGCAAGGCAGCTGCGCCTGCCCTGGCGCTCAAACCCGTGGACGATCTCAATGTGCTCAATACGCTGGACTTGAGCAAATCCCTGGACAAGGATGACTACGAAGATCAGCTTGAGGAATATCAAGGCAAACTTAACCTGCTCACCCGGCACGAAAAATTCAACCGGCTTTCAGTAATTGTTGCTTTTGAAGGTGTAGATGCCGCTGGCAAAGGTGGCGCCATTCGCCGCGTCACCCAGGCGCTTGATGCACGCACCTATAGCATCATCCCTATTTCGGCTCCGTCAGATGAAGAAAATGCTCAACCCTATCTCTGGCGTTTCTGGCGACAATTACCGCGCCGTGGGCGCGTCACGATTTTTGACCGAACCTGGTATGGCCGGGTGTTGGTAGAGCGGGTGGAAGGTTTCTGCAGCACTCAAGACTGGATGCGTGCTTACGCAGAAATCAATGATTTCGAGGAACAATTACTCAATCACGACATCGTACTGGTGAAATTCTGGCTGCATATAGATCAAAAAGAGCAGTTGGCCCGCTTCAAGGCAAGGGAAGACACCGCGTTCAAGCGCTACAAAATCACCGACGAAGATTGGCGCAATCGTGAGAAATGGGACGACTATCAACGAGCAGTCTGCGACATGATAGACCGCACCAGCACCGAGCGGGCACCCTGGACATTGGTAGAGTCCAATGACAAGAAATACGCACGCATCAAAATACTCAAGACGATTTGCGACCAGCTAGAGCGTAAGCTTGAAACGCTGAAGTAACACACCTCAGTAGCGCGCGCAGCTATGTGGGATTCACATCCTCAGGCAATATTTTCTGCCCGTTCAATCTGGATGTGCTGGATGGCATCTGGATCGCCGATCCAGAAATAGTAAAACTCCCGCACCACGGCCAGGAATAAACGCTGGGTAGGCTTCATGGTAAAAACACCTACCGTGGCATCCACCGCATGCCGGTAAACTTTATGGTCGCGCTCTGGTGCGTCGCGTAGCTTGAGTAGTAGTAGCTTGACTAAGCGCAATCGAGTATCAACCAATGCCTGGTCAGCGCCCTCCTGGCGCAATGCATGGCTATAAGCCTTGAGCGGCCAGGTATCCGCCACACCAAACTTCTCGCTATCAAGGCGTTGCCACAAGGTTTTGAGATCGTGCTCGACGGGCTGCCACTTCGTTGGGTTAAGCTCAAACTCATGCCCAGCATTCAAAGCGGCAATCGCTTTGATATCCTGATTCCAGAAGTGGTAGTACTCGCGTACCACAGAGAGGAAAAATGGCCATTGCTCGCGCTCTACTTCGGTCAACAGCTGCTCAACGGCTTCCCGGTAAATCAGGCCATCTACCGGTTGCCCGGTAATCGCGGGAATCAACGCGAGTAGCCAATGCTCTCGCTCTTTAAGCCCTTCATCATCAACGCCCTTGTTCTTGAGCAACCTGAGATAGGCGGTCATGGCCTCGCGTTCGCGGATATCATTCATGGGCTTGGTACAACTCGCTTACGGTCAATTCAGAAAACTGCTCCCAATCGGGATACCATCGCAGTGTAAGCATATTAGCGACATCCTCCAAATGAAATTTAGGGACTTGATAGTAGGAATACATGACCTCATATCACACGTTATTCCAGTCTTTCTTGCCAATCACCTGTCCAGGATAAGAAACCACATAGGATGACATTGCGTTACCAGCCCAGCCATACATAATGACAGCAGCGTTTAACCTCATTTAATATGGCGTCTGCCCTTTAAACCCGCATCACGGATTGGATTTGGCATGAATCAGGAACAAGCCCTGGCCTATATGCATACATTGCTACGCTCGATGCTGGAGAAAAAAGCGTCCGATCTGTTTATTTCCGCAGACTTCCCCCCGGCGATGAAGATAGACGGCAAGATGACGCCAGTCACCCAGCAGAAGCTGAGTGGCGAACACACCAAAGCTTTTGCCTATGCGCTGATGAACGACAAACAACGTCTGGAATTCGAGCAAAGCAAAGAATGTAACTTTGCCATCTGGCCCAAGGAGATAGGACGCTTCCGCGTCAATGTCTTTATCCAGCAGGAAAAAGTCGGCATGGTATTGCGCACCATCACCACGCAAATACCGCGCTTTGATGATCTGGGCCTACCGCCGGTACTCAAGGAAGTGATCTCGGCCAAGCGTGGCCTGGTGATCCTGGTGGGTGGCACCGGTTCCGGTAAATCCACTACACTGGCCGCGTTGATCGATTACCGCAATGAAAACAGCCATGGCCATATCATCACCGTGGAAGACCCGGTGGAATATGTCCACGCCAGCAAGAACTGCCTGATCACGCATCGCGAAGTCGGACGTGACACCAACGACTGGTTTAGCGCACTCAAGAACACCTTGCGCCAAGCACCTGACGTGATTCTCATCGGCGAAATCCGCGACCGCGAAACTATGGAATTTGCCTTGGCTTTTGCCGAAACTGGCCACTTATGCATGGCAACACTGCATGCCAACAGCGCCAATCAGGCGATAGACCGCATCATCAACTTTTTCCCAGAAGAGCGCCATGCCCAGCTACACATGGATTTATCGCTTAACTTGCGCGGCTTTATCTCGCAGCGCCTGGTTCCCAAGAAAGGCGGTGGGCGCTGTGCGGCCATTGAGATTCTGCTCAATTCACCGCTAGTGGCCGACCTCATCCTCAAAGGCGAAACCGGCATGGTGAAGGATGCCATGGCAAAATCGGTCGAGCTGGGCATGCAGACCTTTGACCAAGCCCTATTTACCCTATGTGAAGAAGGCCGCATTACCGAAGAGGATGCATTACGCAACGCTGACTCCTATAACGAGCTACGCCTGCGCTTCAAGTTGCATGGCAAACACGCCGCTGCCGAAGATAACAACGCACGCGTGGATGCACTATCACTGCATGAAGAAGAACCCGAAGAAGAACCCGAAGAAGAACCTGACCCACTGACACCATAATGGAACTCTATTTACTCATCATTGCAATCATCGGCGCCTGGTACTGGATAGACAGCATTTCCAGCCGTGAACAAGCCATTGCCTGTGGGCGCGAACTGGCAGAGCGCTGGAACCTGCAATTGCTGGACGAAACCGTTTCGTGCAGCAAGGTCTGGTTTGGACGCAACAGCCGTGGGCGCATGCAATTACAACGTACGTATCAATTTGAAGTCAGTGCCCGCGGTAGTGATCGCCTGTCATGTGAACTGGTCATGCTGGGCCGCCATTTGCAAAGCTGGCATATCCCACCTTATTTGCAACCCGTGCCGTCCAACCCGCTGTATTAGCGCTACATCATCTGCATTAGCAGAGCAACTTGCCCATAAAAAGACATTAACCCAGCCTTTCTCGATGATGTCACAGCTTAGCAACATCAGGGGCCGTTTTGCCCCCTCCCCTACGGGACCGTTACATATCGGTTCGCTGATTGCTGCAGTAGCAAGCTATCTGGATGCGCGCAGCAATCAAGGGGAATGGCTGGTACGTATTGAAGACTTAGACCTCCCCAGGCAAATGCCCGGCGCTGCCGACTTGATTTTACGCACCCTGGAAGCCTATGGCTTTGAATGGGATGGCGAAGTGATATACCAAAGCCAACGCGATCACTATTACCAGGATGCCTTGCACATGTTGGCAACACGTGGCTTGGTCTACCCCTGCGGCTGCTCACGCAAGGAAATCGCCGATTCCGCCACACACGGCATTGATGGCCTGGTATATCCCGGCACCTGTCGTCGAGGGCTGGCCTCAGGGAAAGATGCGCGCGCATGGCGTATTCAGGTAGACGATACACCTATCCATTTCCATGACGCGGTACAAGGAAAAATCAGCCAAGTGCTGTCACGCGATATCGGCGATTTTGTCCTCAAGCGTGCCGATGGGTTGTTTGCCTATCAACTCGCAGTAGTGGTAGATGATGAAATGCAAGGCATCACGCATATCGTGCGCGGTGCTGATTTGCTGGATTCGACCCCTCGACAGATTTTCCTGCAACAAGCGCTAGGCTACGCTCATCCGGCTTACCTGCATGTGCCAGTGGCAGCCAATACGGCCGGCGAAAAACTCAGCAAGCAAACACTGGCGCAAGCGCTAGATAGCGATAATACAAGCCATGATTTATGGCAGGTGCTGGCATTCCTGGGGCAAGAGCCGCCAGCCGAACTCCAAACAGATCATCATGCAGCGATATGGCAGTGGGCTTTGTCGCATTGGCAACCCGCTCATATCCCGCGGCAACGCGCTATCGTGATCTAGCCCAGCAATTCAGGAGTTAAGGACGCGCTGCCATTTCCAGGCGATTACGCCCGGCTGCCTTGGCACGGTAAAGTGCTTTGTCCGCCAACCTGAGCAGCTCATCCGCCGTGCTCCCATGCACGGGGAAGAAAGCCAGGCCAAACGAGGCCGAAACCTGTCCTAGCGAACGGCCAAAGTGCTGTAACTGCAAAGCAAAAATCACTTTGCGCAAATGCTCTGTGCGCTCCATCATGATCTCAGCTTCAGTTTCCGGGAAAATCAGCACAAACTCCTCGCCACCAAATCGGCACACAATATCGCTGGAACGCGAGTTTGACACGAGCAACGCTCCTACTTCGCGCAGCAGGAAGTCACCCGCATCATGGCCGAAGGTATCATTGAAATTCTTGAAATGATCTAGATCGAGAATCACCACACCCAACTGGCGTTGTTTACGCTGGGCAATGGCAAGCTCGCGCTGTAACGACTCTTCCATATACCTGCGATTGAACAACCCTGTGAGTGGATCCCGCACCGAGAGGTTACGCAGGGTTTCCTGCATTTTCATGCTAGCTAGCGTCAATGCCACCTGATTAGTGACGGTAGAAGCCAGCTTCAATTGCACATCATCGAAAACCTGCTCATGGTGATTTTCTAAATACAGTACGCCTAATACATTTCCCTGGGCGATGATAGGCACACAAAGACAACAAACGCCTTCGATCACTTGCACATGACGACATGTCAAGGACTCAGGCTGGCCATTCATGACATGAATTTCCCCTCGCCTCAAAGCCCAACAGCTCTCGGGTTGAAAAACAGGCTCACTTTTGAGGCCTATGCCCCAACTCATTCTTTCCTCAAGTTGGTTGCGTGATTCGCGGAACAGGTAAAGTGCACCAGCATCAACATTGAACAATTGCATGGCAAATTGCCGGATCACGCCCAGTGACTCATCAACGCTGCTACAAGCCTGCAGCAAACTACTCAGTTCCCCCATCAAGGCCTGGTTACGCAAGGTGACCTGGTTTTGCCCCTGAATCTCCCGCAATGTCACTTCCAAGCGGCGGTGCTGCACGATCTCGCGATACATATGAATCAAGATGAAGCCAAGCATCAATAATAAGCTGATCCCGGTCAGGCCCAACATATGCTCCCACTCCAGCTCCTTGCTGTTACTGCTATCCATGCGACTGCTCAGCAAGGAGTTTTCATGCCGATGCATTTCCTCCAGCAGGCTTCGTGCCTGCAGCATCAACATCTGCGCTTGATGGCTAAATGCTGTATACGTGGTATTACCGAGATCCAAGCCTTCAATATTACGTGCGGTTTCTTCTAGTAAGGCCTTGGCCACATGTTCAAACTGGTTCAGTTTTCTATGCAGGTAATGATTGGATGTCAGCGCCTTGAGCTCTTCAATTTCAACACCAAGCAATCCTCTGGCGTGATTAGTCTGTTGCAAGCTTTCAATGTTGTGGCTGACGAAATAGCTGATACGTCCCAGCTCAAGTGCATCAATGTCGGTTCGCAAATGCTCAATCCGGGCAAGCACCTGATAGGTATGTTCCAATAAATTGCGCGAGCCGATCAGTTCATTTGTCAGTCGGTTCATCATCCATAAGAACGAAGGTACCAATGTCAACACAACAATTAACGCCAAGTGGCGCAATGCCAGCCATTTTTGTATCTTTGCCCACCACTTTTTCCAATACTGGTTCACTGCCATTCAGTTTGCTTTTTCAAATAAATTAAAATAGTCAATTTCAAGACCACTATAGTCAAATTATTTTAGCTGGGCAAGCCAGCTGGCTACACGATATGTGCAATCCATTCTTCGAGATTTAGCACAAATGGTATCATTCCATCTTAGCCATCCGCGTTTTAAAGTCTAAGATATCCATGCAAATCAGCGACCAACTGCACCGCTTCCTATTTGAAAGCACCCCTCTCAGAGGCAATATTGTTCATCTGGACGATAGTTTTACCCAGGCCTTGCAGCACCATCATTTTCCTGCGGTCTTGCGCCAATCGCTTGGCGAATTGATGGCAGCCAGTGCATTGCTGGCTGCCACACTCAAACTGCAAGGCGGTGCCTTGATTTTGCAGGTACAAGGCAAAGGCCCGCTCAAGCTGTTGGTCGTGGAATGCACGGCTGACTTAGGCGTTCGCGCCACGGCAAAATGGTCTGACGATCTCAATGAGATGAGCTTCAGCGATATGGTCAGTGACGGACATTTCGTCATTACCCTGGACCCACGCGATGGTGGACAGCCTTATCAGGGAATTGTGCCGGTCGAGGGAAACAGCATCGCCGAGATATTGCAGAACTACATGCAACGCTCGGAGCAAATCGATACGCGTATGTGGCTTGCCTGCGATGGCAAAAGTGCTGCGGGCATGTTGCTGCAGAAGTTGCCAGACCAGCCCGATGCAGCCGACCCAGATGCCTGGAATCGTATCGCCATGCTGGCAGATACCGTGCAAGATGAAGAACTGCTTAACCTCGCTGCTGTTTCATTGATCAAGCGTTTATTTAATGAGGAAGATGTTCGCCTGTTCAAGGAGCAAGCCCTCAAGTTTCATTGCAACTGCTCGCGTGAAAGCGTAGGCAACATGCTGCGCATGCTCGGTGAAGAAGAAGTGGCCGAGATTCTGGCAGAGCAGCATACGATTGATATCAACTGCGACTTCTGCAACACCGAATATCATTTTGACCAAGTAGATGCCGAACAATTGTTCAGCACGGAAATTGTGCTACCCGGTAACAACGTCCGTCACTAATTTCACTTTTCGATCAATCTCCCAATTGAGTAGTGGTCGCCTTCTGGCGGCTACGCTCAAATAGACACACCGCCGTCGCTGCTGCGGCATTCAGTGACTCCACCTGCCCTGCCATCGGGATACTCACCTGTTGACTAGCAGCCGCAATCAGCGCCTCACTCAAGCCAGCACCTTCATTGCCGATCACGAATGCAGTAGGCTGCTGCAAATCAAGACTATAGAGAGAGTCACCAGCCAACGTAGTCGCAAGGGTCTGCCCAGCAAATTCCTGTGCTACCTCCACTAGATCTGCACGTTCGACGATAGGCAGCACAAACTGCGCGCCTTGGCCGCCACGTAAAGCTTTGGGCGACCAGGCATCGGTGCAGCCCATAGAAAGATACACGCCTTCCACCCCAGCCGCTGCCGCAGAACGCAGCATGCTACCCAGGTTGCCTGGGTCCTGGATGTCTTCCAGCATCAGCACAAAATCTGCTTGCTCAGGCATTGGCAAACTCGGAATATCCACCAGGGCAAGAATCCCAGTCGGCGTTGCCACGGGCGATAGCTCGGCAAACATCAGGGTGGTGAACATCACGGTTGGCACATCAGACAACTCCTGCAAGATGGCCCCCACCTCATATGTCGACTCTCCCTCTGCCGTGATCAACAACTTGGGCAGGCCAAAATGCTCAATATAGGCCTGTAGCAAATGTACGCCATCCAACAGAGTTTCATTGTTTTTGCGGCGTTCCCGCGTATTGTCAGCCAGCTTTTTCAATTGCTTGAACAGGCTGTTATCGCGAGAGGTGATATGTTTAAATGTCATGAAAAATCGCATTCAGCACAAGATGCGGGCCATTTTACCGCATCCGCATCAAAACACCCGTCACGACGGAGGAGAACTCATGAACGACAAACAACTGGTCGCCATCCAGGCGGCACGCCATGTGCAAGATGACATGGTAGTAGGCCTAGGCACAGGGTCAACCGCGAATTACTTTATCGCGGAACTGGCACGCCGCCATCGTGAAGAGGGCCTGCGCATTACTGCAACTGCCAGCTCGGTGGCTAGTACTATCCAGGCGCGAGAGCAAGGCTTGCCCCTAGTTGCGCTTGAGCACTTGGGCACGCTGGACCTTTATGTAGATGGCGCAGATGAAGTCACCCCTAATCTTGCCCTTCTCAAGGGACGTGGCTATGACCTGGTGCGTGAAAAGCTCTTGGCGCGTGCCAGTGATCGTTTCATTGTACTGGTCGACAAAAGCAAGCTGGTGGGCCACCTGGGTGAGAAATTTCCCATCCCGGTCGAAGTTATTCCCTTTGCCTGGCAACTGGTTCAGGCCTCCTTGCAACAACTGGGTATCGCAAGCAGCCTGCGGCAAAATGCCGCCAAGGATGGGTGGGCCATTACCTCGCATGGCAGCCTGGTACTTGAGCTGACGCTACCCAAGACATTGCAGAGCAGAGAACTCAACCAATTGCTCAACGATATTCCTGGCATTGTTGAACATGGCGTTTTCGAGGAGCTGGCTGATGCCGTATTTGTTGCCGATCAAGGCCAAGTGGAAGAAGTCTGGAAGACAACTGAGCATAGCCAATGAGAACTGAATTTATCCTTGCAGCCATTACCGCAGTCAACAATGCCGTGCTCAATAGCGAGGCCGAACTGGAGTCGCTGGATCGCGAGATCGGCGACGGCGATCACTTCATCAACCTCAAGCGCGGCTGCGCCACCCTACTCGCAATGCGTGAGGAGCTTGCGCCGCTACCACCCGCCGACGCGTTGCAGCGCATCGGCATGAAACTACTATCCACCATAGGCGGCGCCTCGGGCCCGCTGATCGCTACCTTCTTCATGACGATGGCCAAGGTGGAAAAAGCTGGCGACATCAGCACACTAGCCGAAATATCCATGGCATTCACTGCCAGCGTCGAGGCCATCAAGCAGCGCGGCAAGGCCAATGCTGGTGAAAAAACCATGCTGGATACCCTGATCCCGGTAGCGGACACTTTTAGCCGCCTCACAGCAGCAAACGCCGAACCGACCCAGGTATTCGATGCCATTCAGCAGGCCGCCGAGCAAGGCATGCTGTCGACCAAGGAAATGATCGCCACCAAGGGCCGCGCCGCCTTCCTCGGGGAGCGCGCCATCGGCCATATCGACCCAGGGGCGCGCAGCAGCCAGATCATCATCCACACCATTACCGAACTGGCAAAACAGCATCAGGCCGCCTGAAGCCAGCTCAAAGGAGGAGAAAACAACATGAAAAAATTCATCAACAACGTCGACGATATTCTCACCGAGAGCCTAAGCGGCTTTGCCGCAGCGCATGCTGACATCGTCAGCCTTAACCTAGAGCCGCACTTCCTTACGCGCAGACAGAAAGCGGAAAACAAGGTTGCCATCATCTCAGGCGGTGGTTCTGGGCATGAGCCACTGCACAGCGGCTACATCGGTTACGGCATGCTGGATGCCGCTTGTCCTGGCCACGTGTTTACCTCCCCTTCCCCAGACCAGATGCTTGCAGCGGCTGAAGCCGTACATGCTGGCAAGGGCGTGCTGTTCATCGTCAAGAACTATGCCGGAGATGTCATGAACTTCGAAATGGCGGCTGAAATGCTGCCGTTCGAAAACGCCACCGTGCTCACCAGCGACGATGTCGCCGTGGAAAACTCTACCTACACCACCGGTCGCCGCGGCGTTGCAGGCACTGTGATCGTGGAGAAGGTGGTCGGTAGCCTGGCCGAGACCGGCGCCGACCTTTCCGCCTGCAAGGCGCTGGGAGACAAGGTCAACAGCCGCACCGCCTCCATGGGCGTTGCCCTCACTAGCTGTACCGTTCCCGCAGCGGGTCGCCCGACTTTTGATATTGACGAAACAGAACTGGAAATGGGCGTCGGCATCCACGGTGAACCTGGTCGCAAGCGCGAAAAAATGAGAAACGCCGACGCCATCGTCGCAGACCTGGTCACCGCCATCCTGGAAGACCTCAAGCCGACGCCGGGCAGCGAAGTACTGCTCATGGTCAATGGCTTTGCTGCCACCCCACTCATGGAGCTGTACCTGCTCTACAACAGCGCAGCAAGGCTGCTGCAAGCGCATGGCTTGGTTATCAGCCGCTCACTGGTAGGCAACTACACCACCGCCCTAGACATGGCGGGCGCTTCTATCACCGTCACCCTGCTTGATAATGAAATCAGGCAGCACTGGGATAGCCCGGTACATACGGCCGCGTTGCGCTGGCAGTGTTGAGGCGCCGCATAAAATAAACATGCCGCTAAATGCGGCATGTTTATTTTAGTTTAAGCATTTCATTGATAAATCACGGCTAGAAAGTAATCATCACAGAACCAGAGCTTCGAGTCGCCTCACCGTGATAAACAGCTTCTATATTGTTACCGTCTGGATCTAAGACAAAAGCAGCGTAGTAACCCGGGTGATAAGCACGCTCCCCAGGAGCACCATTATCTTTGCCACCATACGCAAGCGCCGCCTTGTAAAAGTTGTCGACCATCGCTTGATCTTGCGCTTGAAACGCTAAGTGATGGCGACCAGTTAATGACCCTAGCGCTGCGGGACTATTAACAGAAGTGACAAACAGCTCATCGGCCCAGAAGTAACCATCACCCACACCACCCATAGGCACATTGAGAGCGTCAAGGACAGCGGCATAAAAGGCTTGGCTGGCAGAAAGGTCTTGCACTACCAACTGAATATGATCAATCAGACGACCTCGATGCAGTTCTTGCGTTTCCATAAAGTACCCCTAGTGACGACTCAAGCACGTCGTCAAATGTACGCTGCATGGCATGAGTTATCATGCATTGCCATGAATTTCATTGTGTATCGCAACGATCTTCTCAATATACGGCATACATTTATCGGTGAAAAACTCACGTGACTTATTTATTCGATAAGGGTCGAGCAGCTTATGAAGTGATTGCTCTAACTCATAGTATAGTAATTTTTCTTCTCGATGTCTTTTATCACTCTAAATCGAAACGGTACTCCGGTTGTATAGAGTTGCGTAATTCGACTTTCAACTGCGCCAGTAGTAATGCCTATTTTTACTATTTCCTCTCCATTCTTTGTATAAAGAGCTGTCCCTAAGACATAAAGCCTTCCGATACCTGCCTCAAGCCTCTCTAAGTTTTCTGTATCTATTTCTTCGTCTGGAACACTTACATCTTGGTTTACACCAAGAGCCAATGATAAGCGAATTGGTTTTTGTGATTTATCCACAAAAATCTGCCCACCTGTTCGAGAAGCAACATATATCTGAGCCAAGAGCGCATGATCTAGGTCTTTATAGTGGCCCTTTTCAACATTTCGACGATGTGATTCCGTACCATAGAAATCTGGATGATTTAATTTGACCATATCTCGTACCTGCTGCGGAGTCATCCCTTCAGGATGCTCATGCAATATTTTTCTGATGAGGTCAGCAAACGTCACGATTTTCTCCAAAAACATAATCATATTTTAGATGCTCGCACAGTATGAAAGCCTAACGAGTCAAATCAATAACTCTGCGAATCATCCAATATCACAGGCTTGGTGTTAGGCCATTTAGACCGCCTAGTTAACAGGCTTAACTCATTGTCATATCAAAGCAGCTTCGTCCCCTTAGGCACCAATTTATCCGGCACGCACAAAGCCACTGCCCCGTTCTCATCATGAAACCCAGTCACCAGGCATTGCGACTGAATCGGGCCGATCTGCTTCGCAGGAAAATTCACCACCGCCACTACCTGCTTGCCGACCAATTCATCCGGCTGGTAATGCACAGTGATTTGGGCACTGGATTTCAAGACCCCTATTTCCGGGCCGAAATCAATATGCAATATGTAGGCGGGCTTGCGGGCTGCGGGGAATATCTCGGCGGAAACCACTTCGCCCACGCGCAATTCCACCTTGAGAAAATCCTCGAAGCTGATGTCGTTCATGGCTCAGGCCTTCTTCACGAACTCCGATTTCAGCTTCATCGCGCCGATTCCGTCGATCTTGCAGTCGATATTGTGATCGCTATCCACCAGGCGGATGTTCTTCACTTTGGTGCCAACCTTGACCACCAGCGATGATCCTTTCACCTTGAGATCCTTGATCACGGTAATGGTGTCACCATCTTGCAGCAGGTTGCCATTGGCATCCTTGACGATGAAATCACTCGCCGTGGACTCTTCACTAGTAGCGCTCCATTCATGCGCGCATTCCGGACAAATCAATAATTCACCGTCCTGGTAGGTATATGTGGAACTGCATTGTGGACAATTGGGTAATTCACTCATTACTAACACCTATTCAAATCATGGTTATATTGAGGCAATGCGGCCTTGATCTCGGGCTGAAATGCTTGCGGTAATGCAGCTGCATGCCGTTTCGCCAGGGATTATCTCAAATCGAACTGGGTAAGCCCAATAATTCAGCCAATCGTGGATTGCAAAGATACGTTACATCTAAATTACCCTTATGACTCACTGTATAACAGGCTTGCTCATTTCCATAACAATCAGGTCATCCCGTCGGGGTACGCCCACCCCGGCATAAAGAGGATAAGGCTCACGATGTCCGGTCAAGGTATAGCCCCTGCGCTCGTAATAAGCCTGCAACTCTGGCCTGGAGGACAACACGAGCATTTTTAGACTATTGGCACCATATTGCTGGGTAGCGAGTGCTTCGGCGGCTTGCAGCATGGCTTTGCCCAAACCTTGATTCTGTGTGCTCGGCAAAGTGGCCAGCATACCAATGTAACAAGCTTGCCCCGCTTGTTCGATATGCACGCAAGCCAGCAAACCATGCTCGCTACGCATCACCAATACACTTGAGCCTACCCGGAAAAGCGCACGAACCTGTGCAAGCGATATCCGCAGGCCTGATACCAATGCTGCTTCGTGTGTCCACCCATAGTCATGCCCTTCAGGGCGGTATGCCTGATTGACCAGTGACGCAATTGCATCAGCATCTAGTTCAGTCGCTTGGTCTATGCTGAAACCATCCATTTTCGCGATTACTCCCCTACAAAAACGTAATTATGGATTATGCAGTGCTAACTTGATGCCAAAAGCAATTAGGGCAACCCCTGCGACCCGCCTGCCCCATAGCGATAAATCCGATCGCCTGCCTAAACGCTGGGTAACCTTGCTCCCCAGCCACACCAGCAGCACTTGATAAAACAAACATACGAGCGTGACATGCAACATCATGATCAGCAATGTGCCTACAGCAACATCTGGCTTAAGAAACAAAGGAAAGAAGGAAAAGAAAAATAGTACTGCCTTGGGGTTGGTCATACAAACCGCGAATGCAAGCCGAAAATATGCGCCTCCACTAGGCATGACCCCCTTTAACTCGACCGCTGCACCTGATCTGGTACGCCACAACTGTATGCCTATCCAGCACAGATAACCAGCGCCCAACCACTGCAAGGATGAAAACAGCAAGGGGTGTGCCTGCATCAGAGCAGCCAGCCCGGCGAGTGCCGCGATCATCCAGACCATGTCGCCCAACAAAGTGCCAGCTACTGCGGCCATGCCAGCTACATAACTACGTGAAGCAGCGTTTAAAATTGCTATCGTACCGGGGCCTGGAATCATCTGGTAGATAAGGGTGGCAAGGATAAAACTGCCATAATTCTGGATACCAAATATCAATGACTATGCTACCTCTTCTATCTAAAAATCCCCAAGACTATCAACCATAGTTTTAACATATTTTTTATTGATCTCCGCTGGAGCTGGTAAGCTTTTTTCGCATGAGGATGCACAAGCATGCATGCACGATTGAGTGTTGTCCTTAGGGGGAGAGCATGGTTCTCCGTGCTTTCCAAGCTGGTAAGTCTCTTGAAACCATGCTATCAATTGCTGAAGGTGATCTGGTGAAAGATCAGCGCGATACCCGGGGCCCCTTTTCTCAAGCAACATCTTTCGAAACTGAATTGGAATGTTGGGTGCATGGTTACCAAAGTAATAAAAAGTGTTTGAAATAAGCGCTTTTGCATCATCTGTGCGTTGCACACTATTGTCTATATGCTTGTGAAAACGAGGATCTAGCAAGAAATCAGCATATGCTAATTTTTCATCTACACGCATGAGATAAATAATCGTGCCGTTCCCAGAGCTTTCACTGCTTTGACCACCTGTGCCCAGCACCCAATCGCCAACCTCAGCCGTTTCAACAATATTGCGGCGTTGCCCATGGTGACTGAACTTACAGTACACCAAGGTACACAATCCATCTTCTGGATTTGGCGCGTAACCACGATCATGATCTACCACATAGGAATAAAGCTTCATCCTAACTATCCTCTTTCATTATGCGACCACTCTACAGCCTCACTGTTGGCAAGTGTTATACTTTGGCTGCCTCTTTGATGAGCCCATCCATGCCAAACCGTATTGCCGCACTACTTTTATGTCTTCTCTCCGTTGTTTCACTGCCGACTTTCGCCGTAGACCAGATCAAGCCAGGCCAGTGGGAAATTTCAGTTTCACTCCAGGGACTACCCGCCATTGCCCCTGAGCAGCTGGAACAATTACGCCAATTCGGTATTGAATTGCCCGTGGGCGGCAATGCCATCGCAACGCAACAATGCGTCACACCGGAACAAGCCAAGCTGAAACAACCGCTGCTGCCGCAGACAGAAGATGGCTGTAGTGTGCGCAATTACAAGCATCAAGGTGATAAAGTCACTGGCGATGTTAGTTGCAACGGTGCCATCAAGGGTAATGGCCGCTTCGATATGACGTTGCTCAGTGAAAGTACCTTCCAGGGCAATATATCCATGCAGGGAACTGCACAAGGCCTGCCCGTCAACCAGAATTCTTCCATCAGCGGCAAATGGGTAAAGCCTGCTTGCGATGCTGATATTCCAACTTACCAGCCATAACCGGTTTGAATCAACTTATGCAAATAGAACGTATCCTGCATTCGCAGGGCTTTGGCTCCCGCAAGATTTGCCGCTCCATGATTCGCCACGGCGAAGTGACGGTCAACGGCGAACTCTGCGATTTCCCTTTCACTGAATTCGAGACAGACAACCTGCACTTCACGGTGCGTGGCGTAGCTTGGCAATTCCGCACCCAAGCTTACCTGATGCTCAACAAACCAGCGCATTACGAATGCTCACACAAGCCTCAGCACCACCCCAGTATTTTTAGCCTGCTACCTGCTGCTTTATTGGAGCGCGGCGTACAAAGCATAGGCCGGCTGGACGAGGACACGACGGGCCTGCTGCTGCTCTCGGATGATGGCCAATTCATCCACCGCATGAGCTCGCCGAAATGGAAAGTGCCCAAAGTCTACGAAGTTACCACCAAGCATCCGTTGGATGAGGCGCAAATCACCTTGCTGCTGAGCGGCGTGCAGTTGCTGGATGAACCAGCTCCTGTTGCAGCACTCGCCGCTGACATCATCAGCGACCATGTGCTGCACCTGACACTGGCAGAAGGTAAATACCACCAAGTCAAGCGTATGCTGGCTGCGGTGAGCAACCGCGTTGAGGCATTAAAGCGCATCCGCATTGGCAACCTGACCTTGCCTGATGACCTCGCCGAAGGCGAATGGCGCTGGCTGGATGCCGCCATGCTGGAGGCCGTTTCTCCAGTACGCCAGGCATAACCACGATGGGAATGCATGAAAAACATCTCATGCATTCCTTGCCCAGCTGGCATATTTTTGCCGTATAATTTGCTTTCCCTGCGCTACATCCAATCCGCGCAGCGGTCTTGAATCCCAAAGACACCTTCCTGCTGTCTGCCTAGATTGGAGTTATGTCATCGTAACAGGCCGACAAAACACCCTTGAATATAATGGAGTTTCAGCTTGTCTTCTGACGTGAGCATTGCGCTTTCCAACCTACAATTTTCCGACCTCGGCCTGGCAGAACCTATTCTGCGTGCGATTGCCGATACTGGCTATACCAACCCAACACCGATCCAGGCCCAGGCTATTCCGCTAGTACTCAATGGCGGCGACCTGTTAGCAGGCGCACAGACCGGAACGGGCAAGACCGCAGGCTTTACCCTGCCCTTGCTGCACTTGCTGCATAGCAAGCCACTCAAGTCCAAGGCAGGCCAGCCACGCTGCCTGATCCTGACACCGACGCGCGAGCTTGCCGCGCAGGTGGAAGAATCGGTGCAAACTTACGGCAAACATCTTTCATTGAAATCCATGGTGATGTTTGGCGGTGTAGGTATCAACCCGCAGATCGAGCGCCTGAAAAAACCGGTCGATATCCTGGTCGCAACACCTGGTCGCTTGCTTGATCACGCGGCACAAAAAACCATAGACCTTTCCGCGATTGAGATACTGGTGCTGGACGAGGCCGACCGCATGCTGGACATGGGCTTTATCCGCGACATCAAGCGTGTATTGGCGCTACTACCCAAGCAACGGCAAAACTTGCTGTTCTCGGCCACCTTCTCAGATGAAATCAAGGAACTGGCTGATGGCCTGCTGCACAACCCTGGCTATGTAGAAGTGGCTCGCCGCAACACGGCATCGGAACTGGTCGATCAGACCGTGCACCTCGTTAGCCAAAGTCACAAGCGTGACTTGGTCGCACACCTGATTCGCCACCACGATTGGAAGCAGGTGCTGATTTTTACCCGTACCAAGCACGGTGCCAACCGCCTGGCAGAAAAACTCAGCAAGGACGGCATTGCCGCCGCCGCGATTCATGGCAACAAGAGCCAATCTGCTCGCACCAAGGCACTGGCTGAGTTCAAGGACGGCACTTTACCAGTGCTGGTCGCAACCGATATTGCTGCACGTGGCCTCGACATCGACCAATTGCCACAAGTAGTGAACTTCGAGCTGCCCAATGTACCGGAAGACTACGTGCATCGTATTGGCCGCACTGGTCGCGCTGGTTGCTCAGGTGCTGCCGTTTCACTGGTGGATGGCGAGGAAGTCAAACTGCTCAAGGGTATCGAGCGCCTGATCAAGCGTGAAATTCCGAAATTGGACATTCCTGGTGAGTTCGTCCCTAGCGAAAAACCCGCTGTAGAAAGCCGCCCACCAAGACCGCAACAGGCACCATCACGCCAGGCTAGGAACAACCGTCCGCAAGGTCAAGGTCAGCGCGAGCGTGACGATAGCGTAGGCAATAGTGCCGAACCGCGCAGCAACAAGCAACGTCAAGGCAGGAACAACCAGGCCAAAAACCAAGCTAGGCCTCAGCGTGCTCAAGGCCAACAACAGCCCGCCCAGCATCAAGGTCAGCGCAACAAGCCTCAAGGGCAAGCGGATCAATCCAAGAAAAAGCCAGAAAAATTCTTGTCCGAAGCTGCTCGCCACCAGGCCATGCCACAGGTGGGCCTATTCGTGCCGCCACAGCCACCCAAACGCCAGTTTAACAACAACTCCGGGCAGCGCCCTAATCGGGGTCGCCGCTAGCATTTGAACCATATGCAGGAGAACACTGCTGCCCAGCAACTGCTGGAGCAAACCTTCGGCTATAGTGCCTTTCGTGGCGAACAAGAAGCCATCGTCAATCATGTGGTAGGCGGTGGCGACGCTCTGGTACTGATGCCGACGGGTGGTGGCAAATCACTCTGCTACCAGATTCCGGCCCTGCTGCGGCCAGGCGTCGGCATTGTTGTTTCACCATTAATCGCCTTGATGCAGGATCAGGTGGATGCCTTGCGCCAGCTCGGCATTAATGCTGCCTTTCTCAACTCCAGCCTGGATGTTGAAACGGCACGCAGTGTTTACCAAGCATTGATGCGTGGTGAGCTAAAGGTACTGTATGTTGCTCCCGAGCGGCTGATGACGCCTAATTTCCTCAGCACCCTGCATGAAATCCAGCAGCGCTTTGGCATCGCCCTGTTTGCAATTGACGAGGCGCACTGCGTATCGCAATGGGGCCATGATTTCCGGCCAGAATACCGCCAGCTCACGGTGCTACACCAGGAATTCTCCGCAGTACCACGCATTGCGCTGACCGCTACGGCAGATACCCCGACTCGTAGTGAAATTGTCGAGCGCCTCAACCTGGAAGACGCCCGTCAGTTTATTTCCAGCTTTGACCGCCCTAACATTCGCTACCGCGTGGCATTGAAAAACAACGCCCGCAAGCAATTACTCAACTTCCTCGAATCCGAGCATGCCAACGATGCAGGCATCATCTATTGCCTGTCACGGCGCAAGGTGGAAGAAACAGCAGCCTGGCTCAAGGAACAAGGCTGGGATGCCCTGCCCTACCATGCTGGCTTGGATGCAAGCGTGCGCCAGGCCAACCAGCAGCGTTTCCTGCGCGAGGAAGGTATCATCATGGTGGCTACCGTTGCTTTTGGCATGGGCATAGATAAACCCAACGTGCGATTTGTCGTTCACCTCGACTTGCCCAAGAGCATGGAGGGCTATTACCAGGAAACTGGCCGTGCAGGCCGCGACGGGCTGGATGCCAATGCCTGGATGGTCTATGGCTTGGGCGACTTGGTGAGCATGCGCCAGCTCTTAGACAGCAGCGATACGCCAGAAGAAAGAAAACGCCTAGAGCGCCAGAAGCTAGATGCCCTGCTCGGCTATTGCGAATCCACGGCCTGCCGCCACCAAGGTATCTTGCGTTACTTTGGCGAGCAGCATCCAGGTAATTGCGGGCAATGCGACAATTGCCTCAACCCAGTGGACACCTGGAACGGCACAGAGGCTGCCCGCATGGCGCTTTCATGCGTGTATCGCAGCGGGCAACGCTTTGGCGCAGGCCACCTCATCGACATCTTGCTGGGCAAGACCACCGAACAAATCAAGCGCTTTAACCATCAATCGTTATCCACGTTTGGCATTGGCAAAAGCTTGAGCCAGACGCAATGGAGCAGCGTGTTTCGCCAATTGGTCGCAGCCGGCCTGCTTTCGACTGACATGGAAGGCTATGGCGGCCTACGCCTCACTGAGGAAGCCCGACCACTATTACGTGGTGAAAGTGAAATCTGGCTCCGCAGCGATCCTCCCGATGCGCGTGCAAGCACTGCCGAGCGCGCCAGCCGCAGCCGCGAGGCTTACAAGGAGGTGCAGGATGACCCGCTCTGGATTGCCCTCAAGGCCAAGCGCCTGGAGCTGGCCCGAGAGCAAGAAGTGCCGCCGTATCTGATTTTCCACGACAGCACCTTGCTGGAAATCCTCAATCGCCGCCCTGGCAGCCTAGATGAAATGAGCCGGATCAGCGGCATTGGCACCAGCAAACTGGAACGATATGGCGATGAATTCCTGGAGGTATTGGAAGAACATGCCCATTAACACAAAGGCCGACTATCATGCAGATTTGGGTTGATGCAGACGCCTGCCCGGTGGCAGTGAAAGAAATCCTGTTCCGCGCAGCTGACCGTACCGGCATCATGGTGACACTGGTTGCCAACAAGCTATTGCGTGTACCGCCTTCAGCGCATATCCGCGCTTTGCAGGTGCCTGGCGGCTTTGATGTCGCAGATAAGGAAATCGTGCAAAAACTTCAGCCGGGTGATCTGGTCATTACCACAGATATTCCACTCGCGGCAGAAGTCATCGCCAACGATGCCCATGCGCTTAACCCGCGTGGGGAAATGTATGACAAGGGCAGTATAGGCGAACGGCTTGCCATGCGGCACTTGATGGAAGACTTGCGCAACAGTGGCGTTGAACTGGGTGGCCCATCTTCATTCAGCCAGGCAGATAGACAGGCATTTGCGGCGGCACTGGACCGCTTTATTGCCCGGAATGCGACAACAACATCAAACCAGCCAGATGTAAAAAAAACATGATGACTATCAAACGTATATTGTGCCTTGTGCTCTCATGCTGCCTATTGGCTTGCACGGGTACCGGAACACCCGAGGGCTTAAGCCCTGTAGCAGACTTCAAGCCAGATGAATATTTGGGCACTTGGTATGAAATCGCCCGCCTGGATCACTCATTCGAGCGCGGCTTGCACGAAGTAACAGCAACTTACAGCAAACGCGAAGATGGTGGCCTGAAGGTGATCAACCGTGGCTACGACCCGGTAAAGCAACGCTGGAAAGAAGCAGAAGGCAAAGCCTATTTTGTTGATGGCCCTAATATCGGCAAACTGAAAGTCTCATTTTTTGGGCCATTCTATGGTGCTTACAACATTCTGGTATTGGACCGCCTTCATTACAATTTTTCGCTGGTCGCCGGTCCTGATCGTCATTATCTCTGGATACTGTCGCGTACCCCGGAACTCTCCTACCCGGTCAAGGCTGAGTTGATTGCCAGGGCACAACACCTAGGTTTCGATACGAGCAAACTCATTTTTGTCGAACATAACATCCAGACAGGGATGAAGCTGCCCCATCAGGACACCATGCGCCACTAACACGCACCAACAAAACAAAAAGCCTGTGGCTAACCACAGGCTTTTTGTTTTCCATCGAGGCAGTTAGCTCTTGACGATCAGGTTATTCTTCACCGACTTCACGCCTTCAACTGCCTTTGCCACCTCGCCAGCTCTCTTGATCTGGGCCTTGGTATTCACGAAGCCGCTCAACTGCACGACACCTTTGTAGGTTTCCACGCTCACTTGCAAGCCCTTAAAGCCCTCTTCCTTGAGAATATTGGCTTTGACCTTGGTTGTGATCGTGCTGTCATCCACGATGCGGCCTACCTCTTTTTTCTGCTGTGCAGTCTTGTAGTTACTGTACTCTTCCTGGGTCAGCTTGCCATCCTTGTTCTTGTCGGCAGCATTGAAGTGCTCTTTGGTATAAAAGCTATCCCGACTGGCCTCGGTGTAGTTCAAGTGCCCGTCATTATTGGTATCAAGCTCGTGGAACTGCTTGACGTCGGGGCTCTGATTCAGTTCATCAGAAATGGATACTGCCCATGCGCTGCTTGCCGCAACGCCCAGTAACACGCTGATAACAGCAGAAATCATATTGGTCTTGATATGACGATGCATATTACTCTCCTCAAAAGTGCAACGATAAATGACTACCCATGACTGCATGGTAATGTCTTCCGACAGCCATCACCGTCGGCCTATCGCTATACATCATGTCAGAAGCAACTGACACTTCATGCCTCTTTCAATTCGCGTTTTTTACATGTGTAAGGTACAGTCCCCCCTCAACAATTTGCCATAGTCGTCGTAAAGACTATGGCTTGAGTCACAACAAGGAATTTGCATGAAATTGAATACACGCCTGATGCACGGGTTACTGATGGCCACACTGGGTGCCAGCAGTTTGGCAAACGCCGAAGTCGAGGAAGATGGTCGCTTCTGGATCAATCTGACCATGGAAGGCATGGTATCGAAGGAAAATCATGTCGGCTGGTACGCAGAGCTACAGCCCCGCCTAAAAGAGGAGGGTAGAGAGCACGACCAAACCATCATCCGCCCCGCCATCAACTACTGGATTTCAGACCGGGCCAGTATCTGGCTGGGTTATGCCGATGTCAGGACACACACCGCACAAGGGTCTAATCACGAACAACGCTGGTGGCAGCAGTTCATGTATACCTTCCCACCTACAGCAAACGGGATCGTCATCACCAGCCGCACCCGGCTGGAACAGCGTAATTTTGATATTGGCAATGATACAGGACACCGTGTACGCCAACTGGTACGCGCGATCAAGAAAATCGAAGGCTCCGAATCGCTGAGCTGGCTGGTATGGGATGAGTTGTTTGTCAGCACCCGCAGCACGGATTGGGGTGCTCTCAGTGGCTTTGACCAGAACCGTGCCTTTGCCGGCGTGGCATGGCAAGCGGCCTCCAATGCCAGGTTCGAGATCGGCTATGTCAATCAATATGTACGCGGCAATAGCTTTGACCGCATGAACCATATCCTGTCGACTTCGCTGTTCCTGCGTTTCTAGGCTGACACTACGACAGCTTGGTAGGAATGATCGCCAACAGGTGAAAACCTTGGTTAGGGGCGCTGGTAATATCCACGCGCCCCCCTATCGCCATAATGCGGTTACGAATACCAGAAAGACCATGAGTGCTTGCCACCGTCTTGGCAAGATCAACGCCCACACCATTATCTTCAATTTCCAGCTTGAGGTAATCCAGCTCATCCACCATATGCACTGACACCTTGGTCGCATAGGCGTATTTGCTAGCATTATTCAGGCTTTCCTGCACGAC
>NZ_JAJAVF010000002.1:280660-283358 GCF_020531845.1 Methylobacillus methanolivorans | reverse complement strand
TTGATTCAAGTAGCGCATGGTCTTCTCTAGCTTTTCGACAACATCAGGGGCGCTATCCTTGACCCGGCGTATCGTCCAGGAAATATCCATCTTGGTGGCCGTGAGAATTGAGCCCAACTCATCATGTAGGTCACGCGCCAGTTTTTGGCGTGCGCGCTCAACATCAGATTGATAATCCAGCGCCAGCGTTTTCATCATATGCGAATTGCTGCGAATACGTTCTTCATAGGCTACGCAATCGCGTATCAATTGCTGGCGCAAATGATCCCGGCTGTTCATTTCCTGTACCAATTGGCGAATGACCAAGATCACTAGCAGTAATAAGATCAACGCCGTACCTACTAATGCAATCCGGGTAATCACGATGGTCTGTTCACGCTTGATCACCAGTTTTTCCCGAGCCTCGTACTGTTGGTCCAGCAACGTCTGCGAATACTGCATGAAGCGCGCCATCTCAATCATTCCTTGATCAAGCTTGACCACTTGCATGGCTTCATCCACCTTGCCAGCCTGCAACAATGAAATCGCCATCTTCATTTCCACATTCTTGGCTTCCAGTATTGCACTTAAGGCAATCACCCATCCTTGCTCCTGCTTGTCTCGCATGGCTACACTTTGACTGGTAAACAAGCCTTCGATCTTGCGGATATGGCGACGTGACTCCTCGATTGCTTGGTTAAAGGTCTCCACCAGCTCCTTGCGCTGGCTCAACAAATAACCCCGCTGGGCGCTCTCTGCAAGATTGAGGCTAGTGCGCAGCTCCTGCAACCCATTGATATTACGTTGCACTTGGCTTAACTGCACGTTCTGCTGCTCCAGCTCAACCAGCCATGCATCAGTAAACATCACGGAAATTAATGCAAGAATCATGGAGGCAAACAGGATAGCCAGCACCCGCCCCCCAAGCCTGCGGACGATGCCCTCCCCCCATGCATTGATGTTGTTAGCTATGGCCTTGATATTCATCGATTTCCAAACGTCATGTAAGTATTTTCTGACAAGCGATTCAGTCGCTGTCTGCTAATTCGTGAATGGTGAGGAGCCTACAGTGTAAACCGTACATCAAACAACCAAGGAGAAAATGATGTTGCATTATTCAGTGATCTTTTTTGTGATTGCCTTGATTGCGGCGTTCTTTGGCTTTAGTGGTATCGCCGCAGGCGCGGCAGAAATTGCCAAGATCCTGTTCTTTGTTTTCCTGATTATTACTATCGTTTCGCTGATTGCTGGTATTTTACATAAGCGTTAATCAGGCATCCGCACTTGTAACATCAGAACAAAATTCACCAAAATCCCCCCATAGACAGCATTGGAGTAAGGCATGTTCAATAGCAACACACAATCTGAAATCAAGGAAAACGCAACAGAGCTGGCTGAAACCGCGCAGGAAGCATTAAGCGACAGCGTAAAATCCGGTAAGGCATCTGTACGCAAAATTGGCCGCAAGCTGGAAAGCAAGGCTCGGGACAGCAAGAAAGAAGCCATCGCTCTACTTGAAAGCCTGAAGGACGTACTGGACCCTGATGTCCATGGAAGCACAACCGAACACGTCATTGAACAACTGACAGAAAACTTCTCATCATGGTCTGAATCACTGGACAAAGAGTTGTCACAAGCCCTCAAGACTAGTCGCACCCAGTCGCGCAAATGGCTGCGCAAGCGCTCATTGCTGACACTATCGCTAGCAGTAGGTGCGGGTGTTCTGGTTGGTTATGCCTTAAGCAAGGACGATTAATAATTTGCTGTTCAGTCCTGAAAAATCAAGGCAATGATCTAGAGGATGGCTTGCAGAGACTGGCAAGCCATCTTAGTATCAAGCACCAGAGAAACGAATGACAAGGAATCGTCAGCACTCATGAAAAAAATATTATTAGTTGATGACCACAACATTGTGCGCCAAGGCCTGCGTAACCTGATTGAGCTGGAATCCGACCTTGAAGTGGCCGGTGAAGCAGCTTCAGGCCTGGAAGCAATCAAGTTGGTGCGCAACAACCAATACGATGCCATCGTCATGGACATCGCCATGCCCGACAAGAATGGTGTAGATACCTTGCACGACTTACGTCATGTCGCACCAGAGCTACCTGTTTTGATACTGAGTGGTTATGGTGAAGAACAATATGCGCTCAATCTCATGCGCAGCGGTTGCAAAGGTTATTTGTCCAAGGATGCTGACTCGGATGAGATCATCAAGGCCATCCGCACTGTTGCCAATGGCAAACGCTACATTTCGGCAGAGCTCGCCGAACTCATGACTAACGAATTGAGCAATCCTTCCGAGAAGTTGCTGCATGAAACCCTTTCTGATCGTGAATTCCAGGTATTCTTCAAGCTTGCCAGCGGCCTAAGCGCCACGGAAATCGGTGAAGAACTCTGTATCAGTGTAAAAACGGTGAGCACCTACCGTACCCGCATCATGGAAAAGATGAGCCTCAAAACCAATGCAGACCTGACTTACTATGCGATAAAGAACCAGCTGATTTCATAAAGTCATGCCTACATTTAACGTCAGAATATGTAGGAATATAGCGGATGGCATCCCCCCCTGCTGCCGGATAGAATTCACAAGCAATGATTATTGAGCCTATGAATACGATCATGAAAGAAAGACACTCTGGGGTGGACACGCAGGCAAAAGCCATGAAGGTCTTGCTGGTTGAGGATTCTTCCCTCTTGCGTGAAACCATCATGGACATGC
>NZ_JAJAVF010000002.1:148569-280532 GCF_020531845.1 Methylobacillus methanolivorans | reverse complement strand
GTCATCAAAGCCACGCAACAGCCTAACTTTCCATTTCCCCGCCCCGCTTACCTGATCCTGACCAACCATGCCTATCCACAATATCGCCAGATGGCGAATGAATTGGGCGTAGATCACTTCTTCGACAAATCGATGGATTTCGACATGGCGATTGAAACGATTGAAGCACAGGCGGCGAAATTTTCGGCCTAGCACGTTCCCTTCCCTCACCATCTGTCATGGTGTTTATGGGTGAATCTGTATCTGTTGAGCAATAGATATACGCAGTAAGCTAGCGTCCTTGAATTCTAGGTAACGCGCCTCCAGCCTACCTAGAGCTTGGCTATCAAGGAGTTTGCACACCACCATGCCAGACATATCCGCGCTCGACCTAGCCCGCATCCAGTTTGCGTTCACCGTATCGTTTCATATTATCTTCCCTGCCATCACGATCGGTTTAGCCAGCTACCTCTTTGTGCTGGAAGCCATGTGGCTAAAAACAGGCAGAGAAGTCTACAAAGATCTCTATCACTACTGGCTCAAGATTTTCGGTGTCAATTTCGGCATGGGTGTCGTCTCCGGACTCGTCATGGCCTACCAGTTCGGCACCAATTGGAGTGGGTTTTCTGCATTTGCCGGGAGTGTGACGGGACCATTGCTTACCTATGAAGTGCTCACAGCCTTCTTCTTGGAGGCCGGCTTTCTTGGGGTAATGATGTTTGGCTGGAGCCGGGTCGGGCCTGGCTTGCATTTATTCTCGACTGGCATGGTGGCCCTGGGGACACTCATTTCCGCCACCTGGATTTTGGCGTCAAACAGCTGGATGCAGACGCCGCAAGGCTTTGAGATTGCCAATGGGATTGTCATCCCCAAAGACTGGTGGGCGATTATTTTTAACCCATCCTTCCCTTATCGCTTACTACACATGGGTATTGCAGCTTTCCTCGCTACCGCATTGATGGTCGGTGCTGCCGGGGCATGGCATATATTGCGTGGCCAGGCCTCGATAGCGGTGAGAACGATGTTGTCGATGGCCATGTGGATGCTGGTCGTGGTCGCTCCTATTCAGGCACTCGTCGGCGACTTTCATGGCTTAAATACACTACAGCATCAACCCGCCAAGATCGCAGCGATGGAAGGTCACTGGGAACATCATCCTGGGGAAGGCGTCCCCCTCTTGTTATTTGGCCTGCCTGACATGGAAGCCGAAACCACACACTTTTCATTGGGTATCCCGCGTTTGGGTAGCCTGATCCTCACCCATAGCTGGGATGGCCAGATCCCTGCGCTCAAGGACTTTCCAGCGGAGGATAGGCCCAATGCCAGCATTATTTTCTGGTCTTTCCGCATCATGGTGGGATTAGGCGTATTGATGATTGCCCTCGGTTTTTGGAGCCTGTGGCTGCGCCATCGCGACCATTTATATACACATAGAGGATTCCTGCGCTTGGCACTCTGGATGGGGCCTAGCGGAGTGATTGCCATCCTGGCTGGATGGTTTACTACAGAGGTGGGGCGCCAACCCTGGGTGGTTTATGGCATCATGCGTACCGCTGATGCAGTGTCTAATCACGACATCACGTCTCTCGCGGCTTCCTTGGCCTTGTTTGTCGTGGTCTACGTGTTCGTGTTCGGCATCGGCATTGGTTATCTCATGCACTTGATACGCCAACCAGTGCATCACGGTGAACATGAGCTGGAGGGAGGCCCAGGGCAAGCACGGCAACCGATGCGCCCACTCTCGGTGCCGGATACTGCCTTTTCTCTGGAAACACATTCGCCCAATACTAAGGAATCGCGATAGATGGATTTTGATTTACCAATGATATGGCTGATGGTGATCTTGTTCGCTATCGCAATGTATGTGGTCATGGACGGGTTCGATCTGGGCATTGGCATCCTGTTCCCTTTTGTTAAAGAGAGCGCTGACCGGGATGTCATGATGAATACCGTCGCCCCGGTCTGGGATGGCAATGAAACCTGGCTAGTGCTAGGGGGCGCAGGCCTGATGGCAGCTTTTCCGCTGGCCTATGCTGTGGTGCTTAGTGCGCTATATCAGCCGATTATCCTGATGTTGCTGGGCCTGATTTTCCGGGGAGTGGCATTCGAATTCCGTTTCAAGGCACCGGAACGGGAGCGACCAATCTGGGATAAAGCATTTATCGGTGGCTCTATCACCGCCGCTTTCTTTCAAGGAGTCACACTGGGCGCCTATATCAATGGCATTGTATTGGATGGAAATTCATTCTCCGGCAGTTCGCTGGATTGGATCAGCCCGTTCTCAATATTTACTGGATTGGGCGTAATGGTGGCCTATGCATTGCTTGGTAGTACCTGGCTAATCATGAAGACAGAAGAACAATTGCAGCAACGCATGCTGGAGTTAACGCGCCCCCTGGTTGGCCTGGTGATTGTGGCACTGATCGGGGTTAGTATCTGGACACCGCTGGCACATTCTGGCATCGCCGAACGCTGGTTCAGCCTGCCCAATTTCTATTTCTTATCGTTGGTACCCTTGCTGGTGGGGGTCAGCTTGTACTCCCTAATGCGTGAACTGAAATCAGGCTATGATCGGCAGCCTTTCATTGCCGCGCTCATCATTGTTCTGCTGGGCTTGTTTGGCTTGGCCATCAGCATATGGCCGCAGATCATCCCACCCAACGTGACGATCTGGGAGGCCGCTGCACCCAAAGCTAGCCTGGAGTTCGCCCTGGTAGGCACGCTCGCCATCATTCCCGTGATACTGGCCTACACAGTCTGGTCTTATCGTGTTTTCAAGGGCAAGGTCAGGCATGGCGATGGCTATCACTAAACAGGAGAAAGCACGCCCTGATTGGCGTAAACGCCTGCTATGGCTGGTATTGATCTGGTGTGGCAGTGTCACCGCCATGTTGGCTGCTGCTTATATCATGCGGCTCTTTATGATCAGCATCGGGCTACAGACATAAAAATACTGAGGCAGCCCGTGATTTGACAGGTATGTCCTGGCGTGAAAGAATATCTTCACGTTTTTGCTGGGTGAAATCTCATCCCAGTATCCATATGATGGGGACGACCTCATCATCACTGATTATCACGGGACGACCCGAGTCATATGAAAGGGTTGTCTATGTCGTGGATATATCTATTGCTGGCTGGCGTATTCGAGATCGGTTTTACCACCTGCCTAAAAATGTCGGAAAGCTTCAGCAAGCCTATCCCTACTCTAGGCTTCGTCGTCTTTACCATCCTGAGTTTTGCCATGCTGACCAAAGCATTGCAAGGCATTCCTCTCGGCACGGCTTATGCCATCTGGACGGGCATTGGCGCTTGTGGCACAGCCCTCATCGGCATCTGGCTATTCGGCGATCCCGCAGGCACTCTGCGCATCCTGTTCCTGCTGTTGCTGATCGGTTCCATCATTGGCCTGAAACTGGTCTCATGACATGGCTGCCAGGGGTGGCGGGATCAAAGATCCTGCCACTCGCGTAATACAGACGCATCCACTGGTGCCGGGCCAACATACCGCAGGTAATCATCCTGCAACAAGCGCATGCGCAAGGCATCGCGGTACGAGCCATTGGAAAAAAACTCCTGCTTGAGATGGCCTTCCACCTCAAATCCGCAGGTTTCATAGATATGAATAGCTGCCTGGTTTTCCTGATCTACCACCAGATATACCTTGTGCAGGTTGAGCACCCGAAAGGCATAGCCCACCGCAATCCGCGTAGCTGACTTGGCCAGCCCGCGCCCCTGGTAGTCTGGCGCAATGATGATCTGAAATTCGGCACGCCTATGGATGTAGTTGATCTCAACCAGCTCCACCAACCCAGCCAATTCGCCATTATCTAGCTCAATGATGAAACGCCGTTCGTTCTGGTCATGAATGTGCCGGTCATATAAAGCCACCAGCTCGTCATAGGCTTCATAAGGCTCCTCAAACCAATAACGCATGATGGTGTCGTTATTATTGAGCTTGTGTACAAAATGCAGGTCATTACGCTCTAATGGACGCAGATTGATGCGATCAGCCATAAACACCCCTCACTTACCTGACGATAGCCAGATTATAGCGCGGAGTCCCTTCCATACTGTCTCCACTCCCCGCCAAGCGAAGTAATTTGATTGCAGTGCAGATATATTATTCGCTACAATTAATAACGATTCTTATTTATATAGCATCATGTCCAGCCCTGCTTCCAGCACCCAGCAGCAAATTCACACCCTATATACCGATCATCATGGCTGGCTGCATGCATGGCTGCGCAAGAAACTAGGCAACTCTTGGGATGCTGCCGATTTGGCGCATGATACCTTCATCCGCATGATGGACAAGCATCGCCTCCAGCAGTTAGGGGAAGAACCCCGGGCCTTTCTCACCCATATTGCCAAAGGCTTGATGATAGATCACTGGCGCCATCAGGAAATTGAGCGGGCCTACCAAGAAACCATTGCCCTGCTACCTGCCATGCATACCCCTTCACCGGAAACCCGGCTCTTGATCCTGGAATCGCTATTTCGTATTGATCGCATGCTCCAAGCCATGCCCACCAAAACCCGTACCATCTTCATGCTTGCCCAGCTTGATGGGCTCACTTATCCCCAGATTGCTAGCCAGCTCAATCTCTCGTTGATCACAGTCAAGCGCCACATGCGCAAGGCATTCACTACCTGCCTGTTAGCACTATGACACTGCAAAACCATCCACCCGTCGCCATCCTGGAAGAGGCCGCCGACTGGCTAGTACGATTTCAATCTGGCGATACCAGCGCCAAGGTAGAAGAATTTGAAGCATGGCGTCAACAAAGTGCATATCACGCCGAAGCTTGGCAGCGCGCTGAACAGTTACAACAAACCTTTGGCCAGGTACCCAACCATATTGGCAAAGCCACATTCAGCAGAATCAAGCAGACACAGCGACGCAAGCTGCTACAAGGACTGGGCATATTGCTGGCAGCCGGACCTGCTGCCTGGGCAACTTACAGAGGATTGCCATGGGAAGATTGGAGCGCCGATTACCATACTGCGACCGGTGAACAACAAACCGTACAACTGGCTGATGGCACAACCCTTGCCCTGAATACCAATACCACCATCAATATCCAGTATGTCCGTACGCAACGCGAAATTATCCTGTTACATGGTGAAATCATGGTGGAGACTGGTCATGCAGATACCCAGCACCGCCGCTTCGTCGTCACGACGCGCCATGCCCAATTGACCGCACTCGGCACACGATTCAACGTGCACGCGCAACCCGAGCAAAGCCAATTGGCGGTATTGGAAGGCAAAGTGCGCATCGCATTGCCAGGCGGAGAATCGCGCACCTTGCAAGCTGGCGAACAAGCGGACTTCAACGCCAGCGCCATCTCGGCAACCCAAGCAGTCAATCCGGCGACCGGCCTTTGGCAACATGGCATGTTGCTGGCACAAGATATGCCCCTGGGCTTATTAGTCAATGAGCTCAACCGTTACCACCGCGGCATCCTGCGTTGCCACCCGGCAATTTCAGAGCTACATGTCTCGGGCGCTTTTCCATTGATGGATACCCGTGCCAGCCTAGATATGCTACGCAACTCACTGCCGCTTGAGATCCATAGCATCACGCGCTATTGGGTCACAATAGCACCACTGAAAAAATAAACTCCTTTACCTGATACCTTTTGCCAACTCATCCGGTGTAGTCGATGAACACCTGCAATTGCAGACTTTCATCCAATTAAAATACTGGGAGTTAATCTTGTCGTCCTCACCCTACCGCCAACCCTACAAGTTGAAGCACGCCGTGCAGTCCGCTTTGCTGAGCCTGGCATTCATCAGCACAGCATATAGCAGCCACGTATTCGCCGCGGATAACGCCAATATCGCCAGCACACATCAATATGATTTGGCTCCGGGGCCATTGGGCAATGTACTGGCTGAGTTTGCCGCTCTCACTGGCACGCAACTGTCATTCGACTCATCCATGCTCACGGGCTTGCAAAGCCAGGGATTGAGGGGAAATTACACTGTGGATGAAGGCTTCTCGCAATTGTTGAAAGGTACGGGGTTTGGCCTGGATCGGATTACGGATAAACAATACTCCCTGAAAAAACTGGCTGGCATACAAGAAAATGGCCAATCCACCACATTGCCAGAGCTACAAGTGCGCTCGGCGCGTGAGTATTGGCAGGATGCTGCCACCACAGAAGGTAACGGCTCCTATACCTCTGGCCAGGTCAACATCATGAAGGGCACACAAAAGCTCAAGGATATTCCACTCTCTGTCTCCGTCGTCACCCAGCAACGCATGCGTGACCAGAACATCACCTCCGTCAAGGAAGCTCTCGAGAACTCCCCAGGGATCACTGCTGTCGCCAGCTTTCCTGGCACGCAGTTTTACTCGCGCGGCTTTTTCATCAATAGTTTTCAATACAATGGTGTGCCGCTTGAGCGCCAGCTGTATACCCGTGGTTCCTCGTTTACGGGACAAACTGCCATTTTCGACCGCCTTGAAATCATGCGTGGCCCGCAAGGCATGCTGGAAGGTGCTGGCGATCCTTCCGGCTCGGTGAATCTCGTCCGCAAGCGCCCTACGCATGAAAAACAAGTCGTCATCACAGCGAAAGCCGGCTCCTGGGACAGATATGGGCTACAACTTGATGCGGGTGGCTCCCTGAACGAAAGCCAGACTATTCGTGGACGCATCGTCGTGGATGGCGATAACCAGCGGTCATTTGTCGATCATAAGGCTTCAAAGAATCAGACCTTCTACGCGGCACTGGACATTGACTTAGGATCAGATACCACTATAGGCCTGGGATTCAGCCATGAAGAATTGAAATCCACCCCTGATGTCATGGGGTTGCCGAACTACAGTAACGGCACCATGCCGAATTTCAAGCGCTCTACTTTCCTGAGTCCATCATGGTCATACTGGGATAAAACCCAGGATACGTATTATGCAGACCTACAACACCGATTGAATGAAAGCTGGAAACTCAATATCTCATTGGTCAATGCAAAAGAATCGAACGACTTCAAGTACATTCAGCGACGTGGGCGACTGGGACCTCCCAACACATTTGCCGGGGATGCTTACGTTTTTGACTATTTCTCCAACCATGTGGGGGGAGATATGCACATCAGCGGCAATACAGAGTTATTCGGCAAAAAACTGGATGTAGTGGCAGGGACCAATTACTCCAAGCTACATAGCGATGATGTCTGGGGGGCGAAATACGGGGTAGAGTCTTTAAGCAACATCCTTAACTATCAGGCCAGCGTTGCGGAACCAACAGATGCCGAGATATATGCCAGCAACCGCTGGGATGATGCCTATGAATCGACCAGTAGAGGCATTTATGCCACTGGCCGTTATCAACTGACAGACCCTTTGTCACTCGTACTCGGAGCCAGAGCATCTTCCTATAAGAATATTTACTCTTCTGATGGCCCGTGGGGTGCTTCGGTTGCAGAAGCGAGCAAGAATGACAAGGTCACGCCCTTTGCCGCACTGATTTACAAACTGAGTGATGAATGGTCCGTGTATGCCAGTTATACCGACATTTTCAAGCCACAGAACCGACGTGATGTCACAGGCAGCTTTTTGGACCCTATCATTGGTAAAGGTTATGAGATTGGCTTGAAGGGCGAACTGCTCAACGGCAAGGTCAACACAGCCCTCACCCTGTTCCATATGACGCAAAAGAACATGGGGCTGCAAGATGCCTCCATCGCGACGAATATTGCTCAAGCCCAATGCGGAGGCACTTGCTATCGCTCGGCCATGGAAATCAAAAGTCAGGGTGTTGAGGCAGAAATCAGCGGCGAACTGGCTGAGCGTTTGCAGGTATATGCGGCGTACACGTTCAATGACATCCAATATGTTTCTGAAGAACCACCCTCAGTAGCTTATAACATCACTGCAAACGTTGGCGTACCAAAACATATGTTGCGACTCTGGAGCACCTATACATTGCCTGGTGACTGGAACAAGTTATCCATCAGTGGAGGCGTGACCAGTCAAAGTGAAGCCAGCAGTTTTGGTTACTATGCAAGACAACAAAGTGGTTACACGGTATTTAATGGTCGCATCGCTTATCGCCTTGATGAGCATTTGCTGGCCTCATTAAATATTACCAATCTTTTTGACAAGAGCTACTTTGAATCAACCAGTTACGACCATAACTACTATGGCACCCCACGTAGCGCAATCTTGACATTAAGGTATCAATTCTAGGAAACATCAGGGCTAGGCCTCTTTCACGAAAGAAGCCTAGTCACCCGACACCGTTACAACAGGCTCCACCGTCAATCCGGCTTTTCTCAATAAGGCAATCAAGCCATGATCGCCGGGCAAATGTGCCGCGCCTACGGCAATAAATAGCGATGTCTTGCTTGCCTCTTGTGCAATACGCACTGACATATTGTGATTTCGCTCATCAAGCAGCCTGACGCGCAACTTGTCCCATAATCCAGCAGGCAAATCATCTGCGGTTAACTCGGCATCCAATGCCGCCACTTTGTTAAGGTCACCAGAAAGATAAGCTTGTATCAAGAGCTCAAAATCTTTTTCCTTTTGCTCCTGACTGCGCTTAAGCACGCTACGTAATATCAGCAACTGCTCATCCAGGGTAAGACTTTCCAGGGCAGAAAAATGCTCTTGTGCCGTTTCCAGTGCCTTGACCTGCTTGCCTGCTCGTTGCGCCTGCAGGTAAAGCTGTACATCCAGGGTATAGGGTGACTGCGGTACGGGCAAATCAAACACCATGGCCAGCAACCAAGGCTTCATGCGCAAGACCATATCACGCGGTAATCCATGAACTTCAGCCGCTTCATAAACCTGTTGCAACTCGGATTCGGTCAAGAGCTTATCCAGGCTAGCTTGCATGATGTAAGGCGACACATCGCTGGAAGGCAGCACCTCCATCATGAACAATGGCGCTGAGGACAATGCCAGGGTGACTGGCTCAGCCAGCGCGGTAACCCTGGCATCATCGACATGAATAGTGCCAAATAAATAACTGGTCGGGCCATTGCCAGCCTGCACTTTCCACAACATGCCATCGCCAGCCGCCAGGGCCACAGCGGAATATAAACAGCAGAAAAGAAAAAAGCCCCGCAAGAAGACACTTGTGAGGCTTTGGTGACAACGCATCCTGAACATCAACGCTTATGGGCGACCGGGTTTCCGTGCAGGCTTGCCCGGGCGTTGAGGTACTACCTGATTTTTACCGACCGCGGGGACACGACCTGCAGGGCGTGGAGAGGTCGCCACAGGCTTGGCCGAACGGCGGCTGCCATTGGCTTTGGCCTGCTCCTTGGGCAAGATGGGCTGCCAGGCAGGCACCAAGTGCTTTTTACCATTGCCGATCAAGTCTTCACGGCCCATTTTCTTCAATGCTTCGCGCAGCATTGGCCAGTTATTGGGGTCGTGATAGCGGATAAAAGCCTTATGCAGGCGGCGCACACCACCAGCCTTGGGGATGGGCACGTCTTCACTGTCATGCGTCACCTTGCGCAAGGGATTCTTGCCAGAGTGATACATGGCAGTCGCCATCGCCATGGGGGTTGGGGTAAAGGTCTGCACCTGGTCGAGCTTGAAGTCGTATTTTTTCAGCCACAAAGCCAGGTTGAGCATGTCTTCATCGGTAGTACCGGGGTGCGCAGCAATAAAGTAAGGAATCAGGTATTGCTCCTTACCCGCCTCGCGCGAGAATTGCTCAAACATGGCCTTGAACTCGTCATAGGCCGTCATCGCGGGCTTCATCATCTTGGTGAGCACATTCTCTTCGGAATGCTCGGGGGCAATCTTCAGATAGCCGCCTACATGATGCTGCACCAGCTCCTTGACGTATTCAGGAGACTTCACCGCGAGGTCGTAACGCAGGCCAGAACCAATCTGGATGCGCTTGATGCCGGGGATCGCCCGCGCCTTGCGGTATAGCTGTATGAGGTGCGAATGATCGGTATTGAGGTTTTCGCAGATGCCCGGGAATACGCAGGACAGCTTACGGCAGCTCTTTTCTATGGTCTCGCTCTTGCATGCAAGACGATACATATTGGCTGTCGGGCCACCGAGGTCGGAAATGGTGCCGGTGAAACCTTCCACCTTGTCGCGTACTTCCTCGATTTCTTTGAGGATGGAAGCTTCGGAGCGACTCTGGATAATGCGCCCTTCGTGTTCAGTAATAGAACAGAAAGTACAACCGCCAAAGCAACCACGCATGATGTTGACGGAGAAACGAATCATCTCCCAGGCCGGGATACGCTCATTTTGATAGGCTGGATGCGGCGTGCGGGCATAGGTCAGGTCGTAGACGTAATCCATCTCCTTGGTGGTCAAGGGAATCGGCGGCGGATTCAGCCAAACTTCGCGGTCACCATGCCGCTGTACCAAGGCGCGGGCATTGCCCGGATTCGCTTCCAGATGCAACACGCGTGAAGCGTGAGCATACAACACCGGGTCTTTAGATACTTCTTCAAATGCAGGCAAACGGATGAATTGCCTACTGCGCTCTGCCTTCGGCTTATTCGGTTTACGTACGATGGTAATCGCCTGCACGCCAGGCTCCAGGCCACTATTCGCGGCAGCGGCAGCCGCTGTGGATGCACAGGATTCGCCCGTCTGCTCCATCGCAGGTTCCATCGCATACGGGTCAACTTGTTTATCTATCTTGCCGGGACGGTCTAGTGCTGTTGAAGATACCTCTTCCCAGCCTTCAGGCACCTGCTTGCGCAAGTAAGCAGTACCACGCACATCAGTAATCTCACTCACCTGCTCACCCTTGGCAATACGGTGGCTGATTTCAACCAATGCCCGCTCGGCATTGCCGTAAATCAGCAGATCGGCCTTGGAATCCACTAGCACGGAACGCCTGACTTTGTCAGACCAATAATCATAATGGGCGATGCGGCGCAGGGAGGCCTCGATACTGCCTATCACCAGTGGCACGCCGGGAAAAGCCTCGCGGCAACGCTGCGAATAGACGAGAATGGCGCGATCAGGACGCTTACCAGCCACGGCACCCGGCGTATAGGCATCATCAGAACGTATTTTGCGGTCTGCCGTGTAATGATTCACCATGGAATCCATATTGCCAGCAGTGATGCCAAAATACAGGTTAGGCTTGCCCAGTTCGCGGAACGGGTCGGCAGATTGCCAATCGGGTTGGGCAATAATACCTACACGAAAACCTTGAGCCTCAAGCAAGCGCCCGACCAGCGCCATGCCGAAGCTTGGATGATCGATATAAGCGTCGCCAGTGATGAGAATGATGTCGCAACTATCCCAACCCAATTTGTCCATTTCAGCACGTGACATGGGTAGAATGGGGGCTGTGCCGAAACGCTTGGCCCAATAAGGGCGATAAGCGCTGATTAAACGTGGTGATTCCATAGCGTCGGCATTTTACCTTGTAACGCTGGCACCATGATCAAAACATACCAAAAATTTATAAAATCAACTGATAAATCAGGCAATTATTCAATGAAAATCCAGCACAAGCCCCATCGGGTGCAACAAGCAAGCCGGGGCGCGGCAGCCTTGCTGTTCACTCTGGCGCTCCCAGCCCATGCCACCAACGGCTTCAATCTGATTGGTTTCGGTGCCGAGTCTTTGCTCATGGGCGGGGCCGATGTCGCAGTCGCCCGCGATAGCTCTGCAATCAATACAAACCCTGCTGGTCTAGCCCAGATCCAGGGTAAGGTATTCAATGGGTTTGGCAGCGTGCTGCGGACCCTGGACCTCTCCCATGCAGACCAATACGGCAGCGATGTGCACGCTTCCAACCGCTATACCATGCTAGGCGGCGGTGGCTATGCACAGTCGATTGCAGAGACACCCTGTGGCGCTGGCGTTGGCACGTTTGTACAAGGCGGTGCTGGCGGCGTCTTCCGTAACGTCAATACCTCACAGGGCAACCAGGACAACTTCTCTGCCAAGTTTGGCATTGCTAAAATCGGCTTCGGCATTGGCTGCCAGGTCACTGAGCGCTTGGCGCTGGGTACCACCATAGGGCTGACCTATGCCAGCATCCAGCAGTCCTTGTATCGCGATACTCCCGGCATTGGTGGTATCAAACTTGAAGATGCTTATGGCGTGCGCCCTAACTTCAAGGTTGGCTTGCAATACAAGCTCAGCCCGACACTTACTTTTGGAGCTGCGTATACTGAAAAAACCAAGCTCCCACTCACTGGTGGCACTTTCTCACTCAATGCGGGTGCACAAACATTCCAGTACGACGATGCCAAGCTGGAGGGGTTTGCAACACCCAGAGAAGTCGCACTGGGCATGGCTTGGAAACCAGAGAGCGATCTATTGCTGGCTTTCAAGGTGAATTGGATCAACTGGGCCGACGCCATCAAGTCCACCACGCTCACCGCAAAAAATCCAGACAGTAGCTTTGCACCGGCGCAAATATCCTCTAGCAATCGTCTGGATTGGCGCAACCAGGTAGTATTGGCACTGGGACTTGCTTATGACATCAATCCCAAAACCACATTGTACGCAGGTTACAACTATGGCAAGAACCCGATGCCACGTGCAACAACCACCCCATTTATTGCGGGGATACTAGAGCATCACTACACTGCCGGGGCAGCCTACAAATTCACCCCGGAATGGACATTCACCGGCGGCCTGGAATATTCCCCTGTCGTGAAGGTGAACTACAACAATAGTGAAATGCCATTTGGCAATGCCCAGCTTCGTAACGAAGCCTTGTTCCTGCACTTCATGTTGAGCCGCCAATGGCAATAACACAGTTGTTGAGCACATAAAAAAGCCGGCATTTGCCGGCTTTTTTACTACAGGACGTCAGCTTAGGGTTTCTGTTCCAGCTCTATGCTGGGGTCAAACCCAAACACCTTGCCAGCCCAGATAAAGACTACCCACACCAACACACCGAAAGGCAAGTAACCGAAGAAGCCTAGCAGCGGCATTTCGGCAAAGATGTGAATCACATTGACGTAAGGAATGTTGTAGATCCAATAATTGGGGTTGGTCTGTAATTCCGGCAATGGATGCGCACTACCATAATTCCACACCTCCCAGAAAAAGCCGTTGAACAGCGATGCCAATGCCACCAGGATCAAGGGTGTCCAGTTGCCTGTTGCCATCGCACTCACGGGGTTCCATATCTTGAGCTTCATGAGTACGCCTGCAACGACGGCAAATGGCCCAATCCACACCACCCAGAACAAGGGATAAGGCAGGAAGGTCATGAGAAAGATCAGCGAAAAACCGCCCCAGATCAACAACCATGCTGGCAAGGCCAACTTAGGACCCTGGCTATAACGGGTCGCCAACTTGGGACAAGTCTTGAGCAAGGTATACCATTCAAAGATTGCTGGCCAGACGGTGGTATACGCAATCAGGAACAACGCCACGATCAAGCCGTGAGACAAGCCTGGGATGTGCGTATTGGGGTAATACCAATTGCCAAGTACGAAATAGTCGTAATACTCGAAGAACAACCAGCCGAACACCGAGACCAAGGCACTAATGATAAAGGTCTTGGGCTTGCTGGATAACAGCGAGACACCATTGTTACGGCGATAGGTCAGCCCATCCAGCACCAGGATAAACCCCCACCACATCGGGCTGAAGGCGTAATAAACCAGGTTACCGAATGGTGTCACACGAGCCCACATCAACCACCAAAAAAACAAGGTGAATGCAGCACCGATCCAGAACCAGATGGGAAAAGGCTTTTTAGCTGGTCGAGGTGATGGCGTGACAGGTTGGAAACCAAACCAGGTGGGAAACAACAAGAAGATAGCAAATGCAATTTCAACCAAGGCAATAACAGTGAAGATGAGCAAGTTGAAACCTGGCATGGGCTGGTTGTAATCCGGCGGAAACACGCCGAATCCTGGCGGTAAATGAGTATCAGGATAAGCAAACCATGCGGCAATTAATGGTAATGCCAGACAGACCAATACCGGCCAGATCAAAGGCCATTTTTTATTCATATTTCTCCCCTTTTGTTGTGATTAAACTGCTGTTTCCCTACTTTTTCTTGTCTGTTGTTCAGCAGCACGCTGACGCTCACGTTTCTGCGCATACATACGCGTATCTGCCAGATACTTGAGCATATTGCTGTCTCGGCTTTCCATGGCATGAGCAATGCCATAGCTCATGCCAGCGAATTCAAAACCCTGTTTGCGCAGCATCTCAATCGCCCTGGCCATGCATGACTCCAATTGATGCACATTGCCCTCAGGACTGGTGATGGCAAACTCATCCCCACCAATCCGGTGCAAGATGCCCATTTCACCAAGCGCTTCACTCACTGCCCGCGAGAAAGAACGCAATAACTCATCACCACGCTTGTGACCATAGTTATCGTTGTAAAACTTAAGACCGTCAATATCAATGAATACCAGCACACCATCCACCGGCAAGGCAGATAACTCTCGATCCAGCGCATAGCGATTGGGCAACTCCGTCAGTGCATCGGTATGGGCAATCTTCAAGTGACGCTTTGAAAGGGTCAGCGCATGCTCTTTTTCATGATTAAGCAAAGCAAACTGACGCGCCAACACCAAGGCCAGCAAAACCATTTCTACCGTCACTGCCAGCATGCCCAGGTGCTCGATATAGAAAGTCTGCGACCATGCAATACGCGTATTGGTAATGGAATAGGCACCAATAATGAAGAAAGCAAATATCGCCCCCAAGTAATACTTGGCAATCAAGTCTCCACGCCAAGCCTTACGGAGGCCCGCCAACAAGCCGTATAGCATAATGAACCCAACCCCAACACGCGCCAACTCGAGCGAGAAATGAGGCCAAATCACGGCTACGGGAATGAAGAAAGTGAGCAGAAAAATAATGCCGCGCCCTAAGCGGAGTAAGCGCGAATCGGCATACTGGCGCAAATTCAACAGATAGATAACGAAATAGACGTAGGCAATATTGGAGAACAGAATCGGAAAACTGATCAGATAAAACCAGTGCAGGGCAAACAAATCTGGTAACACCAGCAGAGCCATACCGTTATAAAAAATGTTGCCCAGAATGAATAAGGCATACATGCGGTCCGTCGCCTGCTTGCGGATATAGCCCAAGGCCGCATAGTAGATCGCCAGAATCAGCATGGCACCGTAAGAGACCAGCACGATGGCATTACCCATCTTGATCGACTGCTGATACTCGGGCAATGTAGTGATATAGGGCTGAGGGTGTGCAAGAAAAAACGGGGCGTTAACTTCGCTGACCAAAGTGTAATGCCCTGCTGGCAACATGAGATCACGCCCATGGCGCAGCATATAGGGATTGGCAACACGAGCCTGAATACCGCCTTTGAGGCTCAGGACCTGCTCCCCCGACGCATTATAAATATGATGGGTAAACTGACCGATAACGCTGGAGCTATCAAAGTCGATCACATAATGCCCATCTTGCGGCAGAGCAAAATCTGCCTTGTAAATGAAGCGCCCGCCTATTCTGGAAGGATTGGTGATCTCAACTAAGTCACGCTGATGCTGCGCCTGCGACCAATCACCATGACCTGCTGCTTCATACCATGTGCCCTCACCTGCCAAAGGTTGCGCATACGCCAATACAACCTGACACATCAACAGGCATGATAGCAACCAACGCATATACCAGCGCTTGCTTGGCATGGCTTTCACGATACACCGCATGAACGCAACCATTCTCCCCTTGAATGAAGCTATTATGAATAGGCCGAATAACTAGTCTCAATATGCATGGCTGAGCATTCTACAATGCTGCCATCAACACGAGCATAAAAGTTTTCTTGAGACTTGTCCGAGGTATTGCTCAACGGGCGCATCTACGATGCAAAGCCGAGCAACGAAATATTGCTGTTGAAACACTCTCCATAAAATAGATAATTTTTTATTTATAATTAAAAATATGTAGTCAATCTAGGATTGCAACCCAAATGACCGCATCATATTATTCAAGCAAATAGCATTCCGCCATTCTAATCACGCGGCATCACTGATGCTTGCACTGTTGGTTTCCAGCGCCGCAACATCAAGGCATTCGTCACTACGCTCACTGAACTCAATGCCATCGCAGCACCAGCGACTACCGGGTTTAGCATACCCATAGCAGCCAGCGGCACACCTATCAGGTTGTAAACAAATGCCCAGAACAGGTTTTGCCGTATCTTGCTGTAAGTACGGCGCGAAATAGCGATCGTATCTGCAACCAGCAAGGGGCTAGCCCGCATCAGGGTCACCGCCGCAGTATGCATTGCGACATCCGTACCACTCGACATGGCAAAACCAATATCCGCTGCCGCAAGTGCGGGAGCATCATTGATCCCATCCCCCACCATCGCAACCACATGTCCCTGTTTGCGCAAGTTCCCTACCACTTCGGCCTTGGTGCCAGGCAATTGCTCTGCATACACCTCATCCAAACCCAATTGTTGACCAATTCTCTGGGCACTGGCTGGATTATCGCCCGTCAACAGCAATACCCTGATACCAAGGGCGTGCAGATGTTGTATCGACATGATCGCCTCAGACTTGAGCTCATCGCCAAATGCCATGAAACCCAGCAGCTGTGGCTGCCCCTGTTCGTCATCCACCGCGAGCCAGGAAATAGTCAGCCCATTTTCCAGTAAGGGGATAGCTTGCTCTTGCAGGCTATCTATCGATACACCTGCCTGTTGCATCGCGCGCTGGTTGCCCAACCATACGCGTCGACCTTCCACTGTTGCCATCAGGCCACAACCAGGCAATGCCACAGCGTCGCTGGCTACTGGCACTTCCAAGCCAGATACTTGTGCATGTTGCAATACCGCTACAGCCAAAGGGTGATGACTGCCCCGTTCTAGTGCAACCGCCAGCCTAAGTAACGTTGCCTCTTGCCCTGGGCGGCTGACCGCTTGAATCACACGTGGTTTCCCCACCGTCAGGGTGCCAGTCTTGTCAAAGGCAACCACGTTGATTTTGTGTGATAGCTCCAGCGCATCAGCATCCTTGATCAATATGCCATGACGCGCAGCCACGCCGGTACCCGCCATGATGGCAGTAGGTGTTGCTAACCCCAACGCGCAAGGACAGGCGATCACCAATACTGCAACCGCATTCAGTACAGCCTGCTCCCATTGACCATCATGCCAAGCCCAGCCAAGCAGCGTCAGTGTCGCAATGAACAAGACCACGGGTACAAACACAGCACTCACACTATCCACCAAGCGCTGGATAGCAGGCTTACCAAGCTGGGCATCCTCCACCATGCGAATAATGCGTGCCAAGGTTGTCTCTGCACCAATCGCTGTCGTTTCCACCAGCAATACGCCATCCAGATTGACAGCACCACCAGTCACCTTGTCTTGCATCCTTTTCTTGACAGGTACGCTTTCGCCAGTAAGCATGGATTCATCCAGATGGCTACTACCCTCGCGTATCAGCCCGTCCACTGGCATACGTTCACCGGGCCTCACCAAGACCAGGTCACCCACCATCACCCCGGCCAACGGTATATCTTCTTCCACGTCATTGCGACGGACACGTGCGGTATCAGGCCTTAGCGCCTGCAAGGCACGTATCGCTTCAGTGGTCTGGCGCTTGGCACGGCTTTCCAGCCACTTTCCCAATAGTACCAATGTGATGACTGCGCTACTGGCCTCAAAATACAAATGGATCGAATGCTGCCAGAGCAAATACACAGAAAGCCCATAGGCTGCGGAGGTACCAATTGCGACAAGCAGATCCATATTGCCCGAGAAATTGAGTGCCGCCTTCCAGCCTGCGCGGTAGAATCTGGCGCCCAACCAAAACTGCACTGGCGTTGCCAGCAACCATTGTAGCCATCCAGGCAACATCCAATGCTGGCCGAACAAGACGCCAACCATGGGCAACACCAGCGGCAAGGTGAGTATGGCGCCAATCACGACCTTCAATCCATCTCGCGGCAACTCTGCTTGTATAGATGGCGCATCGGGCTTAAGCAGCCGCGCCTGGTAACCAAGCTTGCCAACCGCTTGCTCAATCTGCGATGCCATGCCGACATCCACAGCCTCTACATGCGCCTGCTCAGTCGCCAAGTTGACACTCGCCTGTTGCACACCAGGTAGCTTATTCAACGACCTTTCGATACGACCAGCACAAGCCGCACACGTCATGCCGCTAATGGCAAAATCTAATTTTTCTAGTGATGGCTGCTTATTCACTCTTACATCCTCATTGCACTACATTAACCCAGTAGGCTGACCAACTCAACGTGATCGCAGGGCTTGACTACACCATGGAGTCAAGGCGCATACTGTTGGCCCAACATTCGACCAGGAGCCTTTCATGACGACATTCAAGGTCAACGACATCAGCTGCAATCATTGTGTGCAAGCCATTACCCAGGCAGCACAGGCAATTGATCCGCACGCAAGTGTGGCAGTAGATATTGCCAGCAAGACCGTGCAGATCAATAGCGATATCGAGGCCTCGCGCTTTCGCGATGCGATCAGCGATGCAGGTTACACACCTGAATAATGAACACATTCCCATTAGCCGACTAATGTCCTTCGTGCCCGTCAGGCTTCTTGATATGTAAGTGATGCCCCTCGACGTTCGCAGCGGGTACCCGGCTCACGGGAACGCCGCTGGCGTCGACTTCATGGGCCACCGTTTCAGGCGGATTCAGATAATCTCCAGGGTCACTGTAATCTCCAGTCTTCAACCCCGCGCGAACCTTCATGGTCGTAAACATGCCGCCCATGTGCATATCGCCAAACTGCCCCTTGCCGTTCATCATGGGTAAGGTATTCTCCGGCAGCGGCATTGCCATCTCGCCCATCTCCGCCATGCCAGTTTCGCCCATAGGCATGTAATCAGGCAATAGCTGAGTAATCTTGTCGACCAGGCCTTTTTGCTCCACCCCTATCATGGTTGGCACCTGGTGCCCCATGGCATTCATGGTATGGTGGCTCTTGTGGCAGTGAAAAGCCCAGTCGCCGGGCGCATCCGCGACAAACTCAATCGCCCGCATCTGGCCAACAGCGATATCGGTGGTCACCTCAGGCCAGCGCGCCGCAGGCGGGACCCAGCCACCATCCGTCCCTGTCACGGTAAACTCGTGTCCATGCAAGTGTATTGGATGATTGGTCATGCTGAGATTGCCCACGCGTATACGCACCCGCTCGTTTAACCCCGCCACCATGGGTGCAATCCCCGGGAATACACGACTATTGAACGTCCACAGGTTGTGCTCCAGCATGGTTGCCACCTTGGGCGTATAACTGCCCGGGTCAATATCATAGGCATTGATGAGGAAAACATAGTCACGGTCCACACGCATGAAATCAGGATTTTTCGGGTGAGTGACCCAGAACCCCATCATGCCCATGGCCATTTGCACCATTTCATCAGCGTGCGGGTGATACATAAAAGTACCGGCACGCTTGGCCTCGAACTCATAGACAAACGTCTTGCCAGGCCGAATTGCTGGCTGTGTGAGACCGCTCACGCCATCCATGCCATTGGGCAGGCGCTGTCCATGCCAGTGGACACTGGTTGCCTCCGGCAGCCGGTTGGTAACATAGATGCGTACCCGGTCTCCCTCGACTACCTCAATGGTCGGCCCTGGGCTTTGGCCGTTATAACCCCATAAGTTGGCGGTCATGCCCGGCGCAATCTCCCGTATCACGGGTTCTGCCACTAGATGAAACTCTTTGACGCCACCTCGCATGCGCCACGGTAGGCTCCAACCATTTAAAGTCACCACTGGATGAAAAGGCCTGCCATTACCAGGCACATGTGGCACCTGGGTTTCTGCGCTGCCCATGCTAGCAATTTCCGGCAGGGCGGCCATTGCCACCTTGCTGACCGTGCCCACAGCCACAGCAGCCGCCCCTAGCCTGAAAAAATCTCGGCGATTCAACATTACTCTCCCCTTCCATCCACATCCAGGGATGCCGCAGGCCCCATGGTCGCCATTGCTAAGCTGGCATCAGCCAGCCAAAAATCACGCATGGCATTGATATATTGATTGACGCTGCCGATCTGCTCCCGCGCCCCTGCAAGTAGCTCAAATGCACTTACCAGCATACCGTTGTAGCGCAACTGACTCTCTTGCAAAATGCGCTGACGCAGCGGCACGATCTCATCCTGGACATGGCGCGCTATTTCATAACGTACACGATAACGCGTATAAGCGGCCCTGACCTCAGTCTCGGCATCAATCGCTGTTTGTGCCGTACGTTCAAGCGCCTGGGTATAAATAGCCTCAGCACGCTTCACGCGCGCACTCCCCCAATCAAATAACGGCAGCTCAAAACCCAGGGTGATGCCTTTTTTGTAAGCCTCGCCGCGTCTGCCTTCCAGCACACGTGCTGGCCCAATATCCAGCACATTGATCAGGCGCGTGGTTTTACTCAGGCCTAACTGCTTGGCGAGCGCATCTACTTCAGCACGCCTCGCGAGCAAATCCAGCCTTTGCAGAAAAGCCTGCTGCTGTACCTGGAAAAGATCATCTTCTGCCACCGGTAAATCAGGCAGTCGTGGTGGCAGTGTAAAGAGATCGCTATTTCCAAGCCCAAGCAAGCGTGACAACCGCTCACGCGCCATGCGCTGGTGCTCGCGCGCCGCGGCATAGTCCAGCGCAGCATCAGCATAAAAGCCTTGTTCACGTGCCTGATCCAGCTTGCTCCAGTTGCCTTGCTGATACATGCGCCGTGCCAGCTCTGCCGCTGCTTCCGCTGCCTGCATCACCTGCGCAGCATAAAGCGATGATTGTTCTGCCGCGACAGCCTCAACCCAGGCTTGGCGAGTTGCCTGCGCCAGGGCCAGCACTTGCAGGCTGACTTCAAGTTTGGCTTGCTCGAAGCGCTGCTGCTCCACAGCCTTGGCCTGCGGCATTGTCAACAGGGCAAATACATTGAAAGTAAAGGACTGTTCTATTTTGTAGTCGCCGTCATGACGCGTGTACAGCATGGAAAAGCGTGGATTTGGCAAGCGCCCGGCCTGCACTAGGTCCGCCTCGGCAATGCCAAGTTCGGCCAAGCCAGCTTTTAGCCCACGGTTATTCAACAATGCTAATTGCCAGGCCTCATCAACACCCAATGGCTTGGCGAGCAACTCATTCACACGCTGCTGTGCAATCGCCTTGTCAGCACCATCGAATGCCACATCCTGTTTCAGGCGTTGAGCAACCGTAGATTGCACATCATCAATGCCACCATCACGGCTAAACGTCGCGCACCCGGAAAGCAGGCTGCTGATCACGACAACACAGAGCATCGCGAGCCTCGATATTAACTGCGTCATGATTATTCTCCGTGCTGCATATGCTGGTGATCATGATGCTCGGCATGCTGGTGGTGCTCATACTCTACGTCATGTCCTTGATGCATATCATGACCTGCATGCGGGTCTGCCAATTCAACTTGCTTGGCATCGCCGGATTTCTGGCCATGATCGAATTTCTGGTATTGCTGCAGCACAGGCTCATATTGCAAAGCCTTGCCAGGGTTGATGTCAGCCTCTACTGCTGTGACGGGCAGTGCAAGGCAAAGACAGCATAAAGCTGAGAAGATGATATTGAATCGCATAATGCTCTCCATTGACGATGTAGTGCTTGCTTGATTACGACAAGCAGCTTAAGACAGCGGCCGCACAGAAACAGCGACCATCGCAACAATCTAGCTGGAGAACGAGATAGGTGGGCGCTGCAATTGCGCCAAGGCAGGTGGAAAATAAATCAGGTTGAATGCATCCATCACTGGATGAGGAGGCGAATCAGGCATCGCCATAGGGATAGAAATGGGCAATACACTGAAGCATGACAGGCAATCATGGCAGCTTCTGCAATCATCAACATGCTGCTGATAGCCATTGTCGTGCTGCGCATCGGCATGCTTGACGTGATGCTGGTGCACATTCATCTGCATCGTCGCAGGGGCAGCCTCAGGCAAATGCAGGCTGGCACTGGCCATAGCGGTATCTGCCAGGAATACGGCCAAGAGCAACATGACAAGAAAGCGATAGAGGCGCATAGAAGGAAAATATCACAATTGGCACAGCCAGCATAGCGCAACGGCATTATGCTAAGCTTGCTGCCATACTTGACATTGCTGGACACCACCACACTAAATGAGCCATCAATATTATCGACTACCCGGTGGCTTGGTACGTGCATTGCAGGACAATACGCCTTTTCCACCACTAGAGGCCGCATTGCAGGAGCCCAACGGCTTACTTGCGATTGGTGGAGACCTAAGCGCCGAGCGCTTGCTCAGCGCCTACCAAGAAGGCATATTCCCTTGGTTCAGCGAGGGCGAACCCATTTTATGGTGGAGCCCAGATCCACGCATGGTGCTATTCCCCAATGAATTAAAAATATCAAAATCCCTCGCCAAGCGCCTCAAGCGCAAGGATTATGAAATCCGCTTCAACTCTTCATTCAGCGAAGTGATTGCTGCATGCTCTGCCACGCCGCGCGAGGGCCAGGATGGCACCTGGATTACACATGACATCATGCAGGGATATACGGAGCTGCATCGCCTGGGTTACGCCCACAGCACCGAAACATGGATGGATGACACGCTGGTAGGCGGCCTCTATGGCATCCGCATCGGCAGGATGTTTTATGGTGAATCCATGTTTCATCATGTCACCGATGCATCCAAGCTTGCTTTCGTGCACATGGTGCAACATCTGCAAACGCTGGGCTGCGGCATGATCGACTGCCAGATGAAAACACAGCACCTAGCTTCACTGGGCGCCCGTGAGATTCCACGCGCAGAATTTTCACAACGACTGCGCGAATTGATACACTACCCGACATGACATTGCCCGGCGAACAGCATCTGCACAAAATCCAGTTTTATGCCACCACGGCGTACTCCTGCGGTTACCTTGCCAACAAACCCGCACAATCGCTGATTGCCACACCACACCATTTAATTGACGCCCAGGCCTACAGCGGCCTGATACAGCTGGGTTTCCGCCGCAGCGGAAAATTTGCCTACCGCCCCCATTGCGAAACTTGCCATGCCTGCATCCCCGTCAGGTTGCCAGTCGCAGACTTTCAACCCAGCCGTAGCCAGCGCCGAGCTTGGAAACAGCACCAGAACCTATCTGTCGCCCTGATGGAGTTGACCTTCTCGGAAGAACACTTTGCTCTCTATTCTGCTTACCAAATTGCCCGGCACGAAGGCGGCTCTGGTGATCCTGAGACGGCAGAGCAATACCGCAACTTCCTAGTGCAAAGCAATGTGGAAAGCCTGATGGTAGAGTTTCGTGAACATGGTGTGCTGAAAATGGTCAGCGTGGTCGACATCGTGCGTGATGGCGTATCTGCGGTCTATACTTTCTACGATGCTGCCGACAAACAAGCGAGCTATGGCACTTACAATGTTATGTGGCTGCTTGATTGGTGCACAGGTCTCAACCTGCCTTACCTTTATCTGGGCTACTGGATAAAGGAAAGCCGCAAGATGGCCTACAAACAAAACTTCCTGCCACAAGAAGGCTTGATCAACGGCGAATGGCAGCCCATTCACACCGAACACCCCTCCCCAGAAAAATAATATTGTTGGCTGGGAACCAATTCAGTTTTCGCCCCTCATAGCATGACTCCTTGTGGTTTATTGCAGCCAGCGTTTTGTGTTTCTCTGCCTTCGCACAAAACGTCTTGGTTGCTTTCCCCCATCCAGCCTCTCCTGGCTAACATGCTACAATCGCGCTTTTCACTCCACTCTACATTCTCATCTTGAAAAAACTGCTTGTTTTTGGCGTTGGCCTTATTGGCGGCTCACTTGCCCTTGCGCTCAAAGCGGCAAACGCAGGTTGGCACGTTACAGGGGTGGGCCGCTCGGGAGACAGCCTGCAAGAAGCACTAAGGCTAGGCATCATAGATGAGGCTGCGACTGAAATCGCCACCGCTCTTAAAGGTGTAGATGTAGTCATGATTGCCACGCCGGTAGCGCAAATTGGCCCCATCCTCCAGCGTATAGCACTACACCTAGAAGACAAGACCATCATTACTGATGCAGGCAGCACCAAAGCCGATATCGCGAACGAGGCGCATAAACTCCTTGGTCAGGCAGCATCGCGCTTTGTACCTGGACACCCCATTGCAGGTGCAGAGAAAAGTGGCCCCTCCGCTGCTCAAGCTACCTTATACCAAAACAAAAATGTCGTTCTCACTCCTGACGGGCGTACCGACCCAGGCGCAGTTCAAATCGTACGCGAACTTTGGCTGAGCACAGGCGCCATCGTGCGTGAAATGAGCCCTGAAGGACATGACACGATTTTTGCTGCTGTCAGCCACCTGCCCCACTTGCTGGCCTTCGCCTTGGTAGACGAGTTGGCTGCACGACCTGATGCGGAGCAATTCTTTGAATTTGCCGCCAGCGGCTTTCGCGACTTTACCCGCATCGCTGGCAGCTCACCGGAAATGTGGCGTGACATCAGCCTGGCTAATCGCACAGCCTTGCTGCAAGAGCTGGATAGTTACCAGTCGGCACTCAATCAATTACGCAAAAGCCTGGAACACGGCGATGCTGCTAGCCTGCAAGCCACTTTCGAGCGCGCCAGCCAGGCCCGCAACGCCTGGGCACAGCGTTCACCATCCGCTCTCTGGAAAAATTAAGCATGGAAACATTGACATTGCCTGGAGCAAATCTGGCCCATGGCACAGTAAAACTGCCTGGTTCCAAAAGTATCTCCAATCGCACACTGCTACTTGCTGCACTCGCGCAAGGCACGACTGAGATTCACGAGCTACTTGCCTCGGACGATACACAACGCATGCTTGAAGCCTTGCAAACCCTGGGGGTTGTATTGACTCAAACCGCCCCACATCAATGGCGAGTCGAAGGCAGCGCTGGCAACCTCCCAGTGAAGCAAGCCAAACTGTTTCTTGGCAACGCAGGCACGGCTTTCCGCCCACTGACCGCCGCATTGGCGTTATCCCAGGGTGATTACGAACTCTCCGGCATCGCGCGCATGCACGAGCGCCCCATTGGTGACTTGGTTGATGCACTCAATGCAGCAGGCGCATCGATAGAATATTTGCAAAACCCTGGCTTCCCGCCTTTACACATCCGCCCGGCAGAGATTAATACCAGCCAGGCCTTGCAAGTGCGCGGCGATGTTTCTAGCCAATTTCTCACTGCGCTATTGATGGCCCTGCCCCTGACAGGCAAGGAAGTGCGCATTGAAGTCGTGGGCGAGCTGATTTCCAAGCCCTATATCGAGATCACACTTAACCTAATGCGCAGGTTCGGCGTCGAGGTATTACGTAACGAATGGCGCGCGTTCACCATCCCGGCACGTAGCACTTATAAAAGTCCAGGCAGCATCCATGTCGAGGGCGATGCCTCTTCTGCCTCTTACTTCCTCGCAGCGGGTGCCATCGGCCAAGGCCCAGTAAGAGTAGAAGGCGTTGGTCGCGACAGCATTCAGGGCGACGTACGCTTTATCGAAGCACTTGAATTAATGGGGGCAGTTGTCACAACAGGAGACAACTGGATTGAAGTCAGCGCCGTGCCTGGCAAGCTCAAGGCCCTGGACCTAGACTGTAACCACATCCCGGATGCCGCCATGACATTGGCTATATTGGCACTATTTGCCGATGGCCCAAGCACCTTGCGCAATATAGCAAGCTGGCGCGTCAAGGAAACCGACAGACTCACCGCCATGGCGACCGAGCTGCGCAAGGTGGGGGCGATTGTCGAGGAAGGCAGCGACTATCTCCGCATCACACCTCCCACTGCGCTGCTTCCCAATGCACACATTGATACCTATGACGATCACCGCATGGCTATGTGTTTCTCGCTGGTCGCCTTGGGCGGCGTACCCGTCATCATCAACGACCCCAAGTGTGTCGCCAAGACCTTCCCGGATTATTTCGAGCGCTTTAGCATGCTCATTCACACCTTAACATCCTCCATATAGCCCATGACCGAGATATCGCCCTGCTCTATTCCTGTAATTGCCATTGATGGCCCCTCTGCTTCTGGCAAGGGAACCGTAGCGCAGCGTGTCGCAACAACCCTGGGTTACCACTACCTTGATTCAGGTGCGATTTACCGCATTGCCGCACTTGCCGCGCTCAAGCACGGCATCAACTGGCAAGACGAAATGGCGCTAGCGGAAATGGTAACCCATCTGGACATACGCTTTGCAGCAGGAGAAATTTACCTGAACGGTGACATCATCACCGAAGCCGTACGTACCGAAGAAATTAGCCGTGGCGCTTCTGAGGTTGCCGTACACCCTGCATTGCGCGCAGCCCTGCTTGATCTGCAAAAAAGCTTCCGCAAGGCACCCGGCCTAGTCGCAGATGGCCGGGACATGGCCACTGTCGTCTTCCCGGATGCAAGCACCAAGATATTCCTTACAGCCAGTGCGGAGATTCGGGCCGAGAGGCGCTATAAACAGTTGATGGAAAAAGGAATCCATGCTAATCTCGCGGAAATCTTGCAAGATTTGCAAGCACGTGATGCAAGAGATAGCCAAAGATCTGTTGCACCGTTGCAGAAAAGCGAGAATGCAAAGTTGCTGGAAACCAGCCACCTTAGCATAGACCAGGCAGTAAACGCGATCCTGGATTACAGTCGCGCCAACACTGACAAACAAGTTTTGTAGTACTAGCGCCGTGAATCTCACCGGTTCATGGTTTTTTTAATTTAGCCCCGCTGCACGGCGGGATTATCTGGATATTTTTTTAATGGCTAACCTTTCAACCACAACCTCATCCATGGAAAGCTTCGCAGCCCTGTTCGAGGAAAGCCTGGCTCGCCAGGAAATGCGTTCCGGTGAAGTGATCACCGCTGAAGTTGTCTCTGTTGATGATGACTTCGTTATCGTCAACGCCGGCCTAAAGTCGGAAAGCGTGATCCCTGCCTCCGAGTTCCGCAATGATCGCGGTGAACTCGAAGTAAATGCAGGCGACTTTGTCAAAGTCTGCATCGAATCCCTGGAAGATGGTTATGGTTCCACCAAGCTGTCCCGCGAAAAGGCCAAGCGCCTGGCTGCATGGCAAGACCTCGAAGAAGCAATGAACGAATCCCGCATCATCAAGGGCATGGTCAATGGCCGCGTCAAGGGTGGTCTGACTGTCATGGTCAACAGCATTCGTGCATTCCTCCCAGGTTCACTGGTTGATCTGCGCCCTGTTAAAGACACGACTCCATTTGAAAACAAGGAATGGGACTTCAAGGTTATCAAGCTGGATCGCAAGCGTAACAACGTTGTGGTTTCCCGCCGCGCTGTGCTGGAAGAAACCATGGGCGCTGACCGCGAGGCACTGCTCGAATCCTTGAAGGAAGGCGCAGTAGTCAAGGGTATCGTCAAGAACATCACCGACTACGGCGCATTCGTTGATCTGGGTGGCATCGACGGCCTGCTGCACATTACCGACTTGGCATGGCGTCGCGTCAAGCACCCATCTGAAGTGCTGACTGTTGGTGAAGAAGTTGAAGCAAAGATCCTCAAGTTCGATCAAGAGAAGAACCGTGTTTCCCTGGGTATCAAGCAGTTGGGCGACGATCCATGGGTTGCTTTGGGCCGCCGTTACCCAGTGGGTACCCGCCTGTTCGGCAAGGTCACCAACCTGACCGACTACGGTGCATTCGTTGAAATCGAGCCAGGCATTGAAGGTCTGGTACACGTTTCCGAAATGGACTGGACTAACAAGAACGTACATCCTGCCAAGATCGCTCAATTGGGCGACGAAGTAGAAGTGATGATTCTGGAAATCGACGAAGACCGTCGTCGTCTGTCCTTGGGCATGAAGCAATGCCAGGCTAACCCATGGGATGACTTTGCTGCTTCCCACAAGAAGGGTGACAAGGTTAGCGGTCAAATCAAGTCCATCACCGATTTCGGCGTATTCATCGGCTTGCCTGGTGGTATCGACGGCTTGGTTCACTTGTCCGACCTGTCCTGGAACCAATCTGGTGAAGAAGCTATCCGCAACTTCAAGAAGGGTGACGAACTCGAAGCTGTAGTACTGAGCATCGACGTTGAGAAGGAGCGCATCTCCCTTGGCGTTAAGCAACTCGATAGCGATCCATTCAGCGCTTACACTGCATTAAATGACAAGGGTGCTATCGTTAAGGGTATCGTGAAGTCCATCGAAGCTAAGGGCGCAGTGATTACGCTTGAAGGCGAAGTAGAAGGCTACCTGCGTGCTTCTGAAGTTTCCCGTGACAAGGTAGACGACATTTCTACCGTGCTCAAGGAAGGCGAAGAAGTCGAAGCCCGCATTACCAACATCGACCGCAAGAACCGCTCTATCGCCCTGTCCATCAAGGCGAAGGATCTTGCTGACGAAGCTGATGCGCTGCAAAAATTCAGCAATGATGCCGGTTCTGCTGGCACCACCAATCTTGGTGCATTGCTGAAGGCTAAGCTTGACGGCAAAAACAACGAGTAAGGTCATAGCGTCATGACCAAATCGGAGTTGATTGCCAACTTGGCTGCGCGCTTTCCGCAACTGGTTGTCAAGGATGCAGAACTTTCCGTCAAGGCTATCCTTGATTCCATGACGGATAACTTGGCTTCCGGTGAACGAATTGAGATTCGTGGTTTTGGTAGTTTCAGTTTGAACTACCGCCCACCACGTCTTGGTCGCAATCCTAAGACAGGTGAAAAAGTACAGGTACCGGAGAAACATGTACCTCACTTCAAAGCTGGCAAGGAATTGCGCGAGCGTGTAGACGGCGACAGCAATTAAGCACACCAACAACTCGTTTGTTGTGCTAGGAAAAGCGGTAGCATCCTCAATGGTGCTACCGCTTTTTTATTTTTTTACATCGAATTCCGCACGTTTTGGTGATGCTTGGGTAAAATCAGGGGATGCGCACCTTATACACGATACTTAGCGTTTTGCTGTTCATCCTGCTGCTGGGGTTTGCCTTCAAGAATGCGGAGCCTGTTGAACTGGCTTATTACCTTGGCTACTCATGGAGAGCACCGCTATCCCTCATGCTGCTGGTTACGTTCTTTACTGGCATCATCGCTGGTGTCATTGCTTGCCTGGGCTCGCTAATCAGCCAACGCCGCAAGCTACTTGCACTGGAAAAAGAAATCAAGAACCTGAAGATGAACAAGTAGTACGTATATTCGTATCGTCATCCTTAGCAAAATGCTTGTCACATTGATGGCAGGCTCGGAAATTAATCATGGAATTTGAATACTGGTGGCTACTCGCCCTTCCCCTCTTCTTCACCTTAGGCTGGCTGGCCGCACGGGTAGACATCAACCAACTGCTGACCGAATCTACCGCATTGCCTGCAGCATACTTCAAGGGTTTGAATTTCCTCATCAGTGATCAGCACGACAAGGCCATCGAAGCTTTTATTGAGGCCGTGCAAGCGAATGCAGACTCCATGGAGTTACATTTCGCATTAGGCAGCCTGTTCCGCCGCCGTGGCGAAGTGGATCGTGCCATCCACTTGCATCTCAACCTGCTGGAACGCAAGGAACTGCCTGATCAACAGAAACAGGCCGTGATGGCCGAACTGGCACAAGATTACCTCAAGGCAGGCCTGTTTGACCGGGCAGAGGAACTCTTCACCTCATTGCACGATAGCCGCTACAAGCAAACCGCATTACGTGCTCTACTGGAAATCTATATCCGCGAACGCGAATGGAATCACGCGATCAAGAGTGCGATTGAACTGGAGCGCCTGTCTGGTATTTCCTTCCGCAAGGAAGTGGCACAATTCCATTGTGAAATTGCCATGAAATCCATTCTTGAGCATGATACTCATAGTGCCCGTCATGCCTTGGATATGGCGATTGAAGCCGATAAGCGCTGCGTGCGCGCCAACATCATGCTAGGTGACCTCGAAGCGGCTACTGGCAACCACAAGCAAGCCATCTCATTCTGGAAACGCGTTGAATTCCAACGCCCTGAATACCTCGGCCTGGTAGCACCCAAACTACTTAATAGCTACAAGGCGCTAAATAATCTGGATGAAGGTATTAGCTTACTCAAGGGTTATTTACAGGCATACAAACTACCCTCGATGCTCAACCTGGTATATGAAACCACCTTGAGCGAAGAAGGGGCCGCAAGCGCTGAAGCACTGGCCCGTGAAGAACTGCGCCGCAAGCCCAGCCTGCAAACCCTGGATCAACTTCTACGAGCGCAATCCCTGATGGAAGGTGCCAACCAACAAGACGCCTTGTTGATGCAACAAACTGTACGTTATGCCATTGGTAATCGTAGTGCACATTACTGCGACCAATGCGGCTTCCGCGCCCGGAATTTCCACTGGCAGTGCCCAGCATGTAATGCCTGGGAATCCCTATCACCTGAAACCAAAGAATCTGCTGTATGACCGATCCCAAGATTATCGTTGCCCTGGATTATGCTGATGCTCCGAGCGCCCTTGCCTTAGCCAAACAACTTGACCCCAAGCTTTGCAAGCTCAAAATCGGCAAGGAACTGTTCACAGCAGCGGGACCACAACTGGTAGAACAACTGGTAGGCCTGGGCTTCCCTGTTTTTCTGGATCTCAAGTTTCACGATATCCCCAACACTGTGGCCAAGGCTTGTGAGGCAGCTAGCAAACTGGGGGTATGGATGCTGAATGTACATGCGTCCGGTGGCAGCAAGATGATGGAAGCCGCGCGAGAAGGCGTTGCCCGTAGCGGTCATTCGCCCTTGCTCATCGCCGTCACCGTGCTTACCAGCATGGACCAAGCCGGCTTGCAACAACTCGGCGTCAACGCACCAATTGAACAACATGTGCTGCACCTGGCCACATTGGCCCAACAGTCTGGGCTTGATGGCGTTGTCTGCTCAGCGCAGGAAGCCCCACTGCTACGACGAAACCTGGGCAGTGAATTCTGCCTCGTCACCCCCGGCATTCGTCCCGCGGATGCCAGCCTGGATGACCAATCACGCGTCGTCACCCCACCACAAGCGCTCGCCATGGGCTCCAGCTATCTGGTCATTGGTCGCCCGATTACCAAAGCAAGCGATCCACTAGCCGCTTTAACCCTCATTCACCAATCTATACAGCAATAACTCCCAGGCTTGTTTCATGATTTTCATGGAGCATTTTCCATGATTTTCCTTAACACAAGCTCATCCTTAGCAGGCTTATGATGGAGTTGTCCGCCAGCAATGGCGGGCATAAAACCGATAACCATGTTCAAGGGGAGATTCATCATGAAGAAATCATTGTGGGCTGCAATCCTGCTATCGCTGGGCCTGTCATTCAGCGCCATGGCAGCTGTTGATCTCAATACTGCATCTGTCACAGAACTCGAATCAGTTAAGGGCATTGGCCCGGCCAAGGCTCAAGCAATTGTTGACTATCGCAAATCCCATGGCGGATTTAAGACTGTGGATGAGCTTGATAATGTGAAAGGGTTTGGCAAAAAGAGTGTCGATAATTTACGCAGTGAATTATCAGTAGGAAAATCTGCTAAAGCCCCTGCTGCCAAGCCAGAAAAGAAAACTAACTAAAAATTCTCACAAAAAAATCCCCGCCTCTAGCGGGGATTTTTACATCATCTCAATATGTCTATTATTTGACACGCATTCCCGGGGCAGCACCACTATCCGGCGACAAGATAAATGGCCCACCTCGTTCATCGCTCGCTGCCAGCACCATACCTTCTGACAAGCCAAACTTCATCTTGCGGGGAGCCAGGTTAGCCACCATCACGGTCAAACGTCCCTTCAGGCTTTCAGGGTCATAGGCAGATTTGATGCCTGCAAATACTTGGCGTGGCTTATCTTCACCAATATCCAAACTCAACCTGAGCAATTTTTCTGCCCCTTCAACATGCTCCGCATTAGCGATGCGGGCGATACGTAAATCTACCTTGGTAAAATCATCAATCGAGATATACGACCCCTCTAATGAGGACTCTGGAGTAGCCTGCTGTTGCGCCGGCACTGGAGCCACTTGAGATTGCAATGACTCTTTATTAGCTGCCACCATAGCCTCGACGTGCTTGGGATCAATACGAGTGATCAGGTGTTGATAGGTCTGTATTTGGTGACCAGCGGGTAATGGACGATTAATATCTGCCCAAGTCAATGGGGCAATATTGAGGAATACCTCAATAGATTGCGCCAATCCTGGCAAAACCGGCTTGAGGTACAAAGTGAGTAGGCGGAATATTTCCAGGGCAGCAGAGCAGACTTCATGCAGCGCCTCTGCTTGCTCGGGGTGCTTGGCCATATCCCATGGCGCATGCTCTGCCACATAGGCATTGGCCTTGTCCGCCAGTGCCATGATGTCGCGCAAGGCGCGTGCGGTATCACGATTGGCAAAACTGTCGCGAATGCCATTCGCAGCAGCTCGCAACTCAGCGATCACTGCATTTTCTCCTACGGCACCCAACTTGCTATCAAAGCGCTTGGCAATGAAGCCAGCAGTACGGCTAGCAATGTTGATGTACTTGCCTACCAGATCACTATTCACGCGCGCGACGAAATCTTCCAGGTTGAGGTCAATATCCTCCATGGTACCGTTGAGCTTGGCCGCATAGTAATAACGCAAGTATTCGGGGTTCTTCACATGATCAAGATAGCTGCGTGCCGTGATGAAGGTACCTCGTGACTTAGACATTTTTTCGCCGTTCACCGTGAGGAAACCGTGGGCGAAGATTTGCGTAGGCTGACGATAGCCGGAAAACTTCAATGTGGCAGGCCAGAACAAGGCATGGAAGTACAGGATATCCTTTCCTATGAAGTGATATAACTCGGCTTGGCTATCTGGCTTCCAGTATTCGTCAAAATCCAGGCCTGCGCGTGTTGCCAGGTTCTTGAAACTTGCCATGTAGCCGATAGGCGCATCCAGCCAGACATAGAAATACTTGCCTGGAGCATCAGGAATCTCGAAGCCGAAATATGGCGCATCACGGGAAATGTCCCAATCCGAAAGACCGGACTCAAACCACTCCCCCATCTTGTTGGCAGCTTCAAGCTGCAAAGTGCCAGAACGTGTCCATTGCTTGAGGAAATCCTCACACTCGCTCAACTTGAAGAAATAATGCTCGGTTTGCTTGCGCACCGGTGTGGCACCTGATACAGCAGAATAAGGACTGATCAACTCGGTCGGGCTATAAGTCGTTCCACATACTTCACAGGAGTCACCGTATTGATCCTTGGCATGACATTTTGGACATTCACCCTTGATAAAGCGATCAGGCAAGAACATGTTCTTCACTGGATCGTAATACTGCTCTATCGTGCGTGTCGCGATCTTGTCATTCGCCTTGAGTTCGCGATAAATACGGCCAGACAACTCGCGATTCTCCTCGGAGTTGGTCGAATAGTAATTATCAAAAGCAACGAGAAAATCGGTGAAGTCAGCATAGTGCTCGCTATGCACCCGGCTGATGAGCTCTTCCGGTGTAATACCTTCCTTTTCAGCACGCAACATGATGGGCGTGCCATGAGTATCATCCGCACAGACGTAATGCACGGTATTGCCTTGCATCTTCTGGAACCTCACCCAGACATCGCTCTGCACGTATTCCACCATATGACCAAGGTGGATGCTGCCATTGGCATAAGGCAAGGCAGAGGTAACCAGTAATTTGCGTGGTGCATTCGAAGAATTAGCGGGGATATTTCCAGACATAGTCATCAACTAACAGGCAACAAATAGAATCTCTTATTCTAACAAACTGCCAGGGTTTCACATAAGCAATCCGCATGCGCTAGAATGTCCCGTCCAACGAATTTGCAGGAACCCCCATGCCACTTACCGAATCCCAGGTGCAAGATACCCTTCGTACCGTGATTGACCCCAATACGGGCAAAGACTTAGTGAGCAGTAAATCTGCACGCCAAATTGCCATCAACGGCAGTCATGTTTCGGTCGACATTGTGCTTGACTACCCCGCGCAGAGCATTCTGGCGAATATCCGGGACTTGGTCACACAGGCAGTCAAGACGTTACCCGAGGTCGATAACGTCACGGTTGGCGTTACCAGCCGTATCGTTTCGCACAAGGTGCAACGTGGCGTTCAACTCATTCCCAACGTCAAAAATATTATCGCGGTCGCATCGGGTAAGGGCGGCGTTGGCAAATCCACGACAGCAGTCAACCTGGCCTTGGCTCTAGCCACCGAGGGTGCACGCGTCGGCATTCTTGATGCCGATATTTATGGCCCGTCGCAACCACAAATGCTGGGGCTAAAAGGTACGCCAGAAAGCACAGATGGAAAAAGCATGGAGCCGCTTGAGCACTATGGTGTACAGGCCATGTCCATTGGTTTCCTCGTCGATGTCGATACTCCGATGGTCTGGCGTGGGCCCATGGTAGTCGGCGCATTGGAGCAGCTACTGCGGGACACACGCTGGAAAGACCTGGATTATCTGGTCGTCGACCTACCACCGGGCACAGGGGATATCCAGCTCACCTTGGCACAGAAAGTGCCGGTCACTGGCGCCATCATCGTCACCACACCACAGGACATTGCACTGCTGGATGCACGCAAGGGGCTCAAAATGTTCGAAAAAGTGGGTATTCCGATACTCGGTATTGTCGAGAACATGAGCACGCACATCTGCTCACAATGTGGACATGAAGAACATATCTTCGGCACTGGCGGTGCGGCAAAAATGTGCGCTGACTACAACAGCGAACTCTTAGGCAGCCTACCGCTGGATATCCGTATCCGCGAAGAAACCGATAGCGGCAAACCTACCGTAGTCGCCGACCCGACAGGCCAGATTGCCAACACTTACAAATCTATCGCTCGCCGCGCCGCAGTCAAGCTTGCCGCCTTAAGCCAGGATTACAGCAGCAAGTTCCCCAACATCGTTATCCAGAAGACTTAAATGATAAAGGCCCTACCGGGCCTTTATTCTATTCACAGCATGCCGAGCCTCCCAAAAAGGCACGGCATAGCTCCGCTATAGGTTCACGCCAAAAATGTAAACATCCACGCCATTCTTGGGCTTGATCAGGCTGGCTGGAATAGGCTCACCACGCCGCCAGTTATCGACTGCGTCCTGCTTACCTGCCCCAGTCACAAAGAAGATCACCTCATGCGCCTGGCCCAAGCGGGCAGCACTAATGGAGACCCGCTCTGGCGGCGGCTTGGGTGCGCCAAACACGGGCACGGCAGCTTGGGCATCATCCCAAGTATGGCCAGGGAATAAGCTGGCAGTATGACCATCTTCGCCCAACCCCAATAAGACCAAGTCGAAGTTACCCAAATCAGCCAAAGTTTGGCTATAGGATTGAGCAGCTTCAACAGGGCCACGCTCAGCGGGAATGTCATGAATCTGTGATGAAGGGATCGCCACATGCTTGAGCCAAGCCTCATGTGCCATCAGGCTATTGCGTTCCTCGTGCTCTGGCGGCAGGCAACGATCATCACCATAGAACACATGCCATTTGCTCCAATCGGTTTCTATCTGAGGCAACAATTGATAGATACTCTTAGGGGTGCTACCGCCTGCCAATACAATACTGAACTTGCCATGTCCGGCAATCGCATTACGCGCAGCTGCTTCAATATGCTCGACTGCGCTACTGTTAAGAGCCTCTTGTGCCGTATACACCTGCCATCGACTCACCTGGCCATTGACCACCAGGGACTGTGTTGTATTTTGCATGATATAAAACCTTCACGTTATAATTGCTGGGCTGTATCTTGAGAATTTTAACATTATCAACCCCGGCCCATCTCATCAAAAATCAGTCTTGCCCAAAAGGCAGCACGGATCCATGCAGATGGCATCATCCTCATCAAGGAAATATTCAATGAAACTTGCAATCATCGGCCTAGGAAAAATGGGTGGCAACATGGCGCGCCGCCTCCTGAAAAATGGTATCGAAGTCGTCGGTTTTGACTTCAATCAGGATGCTGTTAACCAGATATCCCAGGCCAACGGCATGATTCCAGCCAGCTCCGTCGCAGATGCGGTATCCAAGTTATCTGGCGAGCCCAAGAAAATCGTGTGGATTATGCTGCCTAGCGGCGAAATCACCGAAAACCAGATCAAGGATTTGGTTCCCTTGCTGGATAAGGGCGACATCATCATCGATGGCGGCAACTCAAACTACAAGCATAGCCAACGCCGTGGTGCATGGCTGGCAGAGCAAGGCATTGATTTCATTGACTGCGGTACTTCCGGTGGGGTCTGGGGTTTAGAGAACGGCTACTGCCTGATGTACGGTGGCACCAAGGAAGCAGCTGACACCATTGAGCCTATCGCCAAAGCACTGACTCATGAAGACCGTGGGTGGGCACATGTAGGCCCGATTGGCTCTGGTCACTTCACCAAGATGATCCACAACGGCATCGAATACGGCATGATGCAGGCATTTGCTGAAGGCCTGGACCTGCTCAAGGGTAAGGAAGAATTCAACCTAGACTTGGCCCAGATTACCGAGCTCTGGCGTCATGGTTCTGTCGTGCGTAGCTGGCTGCTGGACCTCACTGCTGAAGCCTTGGCGCATGACCAAGAACTGTCCTCGATTGCCCCTTATGTTGCTGACTCCGGCGAAGGTCGTTGGACCGTGGTTGAAGCCGTGGATCAAGGTGTAGCAGCACCTGTGCTAACCGTGGCATTGCAAGCACGCTTCAGAAGCCAGGATTCCAAGGGTTATAGCTACAAATTGCTGTCGCTGATGCGCAATGCCTTCGGTGGCCACGCCGTCAAGACCAAGTAATAAAACTAAAGGCCATGCAGCACTGCATGGCCTCCATGACCAACCTGATTAGAGAACACTGAATGAAAGTCATAGACCCCTGTACCCTCGTTCTGTTTGGTGCGAGCGGCAACCTCTCCCGCATCAAGCTCATGCCTGGCCTGTTCCGTCTTGACCAAGCAGGTCGCTTGCCCGAGAAGATGGCCATCCTTTCCGTTGGCCGCAGCCAGGTGTCGCGCGAGGCATGGCTTGCCGACATCAAGGGCATGCTGGATGCCAAGTTCAAAAATGGCTATGACCAGGCAGTGTTCGAGCGTTTTATCGAGCGCCATCATTACCATGCCAATCCACCGGATGATGCAACCTCCTTCACCCGCCTGAAGGAAACCTTGTCGAACGAAGCTGTGTTCCCACAAAACCTGGCCTACTTCCTTTCCGTGCGCCCTTCCGACTTCGCCACCATCGTTGAGCAATTGGCTGGCGTCGGCCTGACCCAGGAAGACAAGTACTGGCGCCGTGTTGTGGTGGAAAAGCCATTTGGCACTGATTTGAAGACTGCGCAAGAGCTGCAATCCTCGATCACCAAGCACCTCAAGGAAAGCCAGATCTACCGTATCGATCACTACCTTGGCAAATCTGCATTGCAGAACATCATGCTGCAACGCTTTGCCAATACCATCCTCGAACCATTGTGGAACAAGGATTACATCGACCACGTACAGATCACCAACACCGAGCAGCTTGGCGTGGGTGAGCGTACCCAGTTCTATGACGCCACTGGTGCGCTGCGTGACATGATCCAGAGTCATGTGCTGCAGACCCTGGCCCTGACCGCCATGGAACAACCAGCTTCCTTGAGCCCGGACGACATCCGCGCCGAGAAGATCAAGGTTCTGGAAGCTATTCGCCCTATCCCGGTCAGCGAACTGGAAAAGAATGCGTTCCGTGCACAATATTCCCCTGGCGAAGTAAAGGGCGAAAAAGTCCCTGGCTATCTGGAAGAACTCGGCGATAGCAGCAGCGTGGTAGAAACCTATGCTGCCCTCAAGCTATTTATCGACAATCCGCGCTGGAAAGGCGTGCCCTTTTACATCCGCACCGCCAAGCGCTTGCACGAAGCTGATACGCGCATCTCCATCCGCTTCAAGAAAGCCCCGCTGCAACTGGGTAAAGGCCAAGATCAAAACTGGCTCATCATCGGCATCCAACCACGTGAATGCATCAAGCTGGAAATCCAGTCCAAGATTCCTGGTCTGGATATTGCCACCCGCACCATTGAGCTTGATGGTGCAAATCGCCAGGAAGGCGACGAAACCATTGATGCCTACGAGGCCTTGCTGCTCAACCTGATGGAAGGTGACAACTCGCTCTACCTGCACATCAGTGAAGTAGAGGCACAATGGCGCCTGGTTGATCCAGTGATTGAGGCCTGGGCCAAGGATCGCCAGCCTGTGCACCAATATCCTGCTGGCAGCAGCGACCCTGAAGCTTCCAAGGTGATTTTCGAGCATGAAGATCAGTTCTGGCGCTACAGCATTGCCCTCGGCGGCGACCAACAGTAATTCATTCTGATGACGAAACAAAGCGGAGTGCTAACACTCCGCTTTTTGTCTTTCCAGCGAAAGAGATTGCAATGAGCATAAAATCCGACAAGTGGATACGCCGCATGGCAGAGCAACACGGCATGATAGAGCCATTCGAGCCTAACCTGATCCGTGAAGTAAACGGCGAAAAAATCGTCTCCTATGGCACCTCGAGCTATGGCTACGATATTCGTTGCGCTGATGAGTTTAAGGTATTCACCAACATCAACAGCACCATCGTCGACCCTAAGAATTTCGATCCCAATTCCTTTGTCGAATTCAAGAATGATTTCTGCATCATTCCGCCAAACTCCTTTGCACTGGCACGCACGGTCGAATATTTCCGTATTCCCCGCAGCGTACTGACGGTGTGCTTGGGTAAGTCCACCTACGCGCGATGTGGCATCATCGTCAACGTCACTCCGTTCGAGCCAGAATGGGAAGGTTATGTGACACTGGAGTTCAGTAACACCACCCCGCTGCCAGCCAAGATTTATGCCGGTGAAGGATGTGCTCAAGTATTGTTCTTGGAATCAGACGAAGAATGCGAGACCTCTTATAAAGATAGAGGTGGTAAGTACCAAGGCCAAGTAGGCGTCACGTTACCCAAGATCTGATTTACGCCAATACACTCAGTCGCGCCTTTGTCATATCCAGCGCAATTGAGTGTGTTATATTCCGCTTTTTTAATTACCCCCTAGGCTGCCTTCAGGAGGCCTCATGAAATTTCGCTTTCCAGTCGTCATCATTGACGAAGATTTCCGCTCAGAAAACTCTTCAGGCCTGGGCATTCGCGTGCTCGCCAAAGCTATTGAGGACGAAGGCTTTGAAGTATTGGGCGTGACCAGCTATGGCGACCTCACTTCGTTTGCCCAGCAGCAAAGCCGTGCTTCTGCTTTTATCCTGTCGATTGATGATGAGGAATTCGTTGAGGAGTCTCCTCATGCGCTGGAGAACCTGCGTAATTTTGTTGACGAAATCCGCTTCCGCAACGAAGAAATTCCCATCTTCCTGCACGGTGAAACCCGCACATCGCGCCATATTCCCAATGAGATTCTGCGCGAATTGAATGGCTTCATCCATATGTTTGAGGATACGCCGGAGTTTGTCGCACGCTATATCGTGCGTGAAGCGCGTACCTACCTGGATAGCCTCCCACCACCTTTTTTCCGCGCGTTGACCCATTATGCAGCAGATGGCTCTTATTCCTGGCATTGCCCTGGACACTCAGGCGGTGTCGCCTTCCTGAAGTCGCCAGTCGGCCAGATGTTCCACCAGTTTTTCGGCGAGAACATGCTGCGCGCGGACGTCTGCAATGCAGTGGACGAACTGGGCCAACTGCTGGACCACACCGGCCCGGTAGCCGCTTCGGAACGTAATGCCGCGCGCATTTTCAATTGCGACCATCTTTACTTCGTCACCAATGGCACTTCCACTTCCAACAAGATCGTGTGGAACTCCACCGTTGCTCCAGGCGACGTCGTCATTGTTGACCGTAACTGCCACAAGTCGGTGTTGCACTCCATCATCATGACTGGCGCGATTCCCATCTTCCTCATGCCGACGCGCAATCATTTCGGCATTATTGGGCCTATTCCCAAGGCAGAATTCTCCTGGGAAAACATCCAGAAAAAACTGGAAGCCAACCCATTCATCGGCGACAAAACGGTCAAGCCACGTGTGCTGACCATCACGCAATCTACCTATGATGGCGTGCTATACAACGTCGAGGAAATTAAGGAAATGCTGGATGGCAAGATTGATACCCTGCATTTCGACGAGGCCTGGCTGCCACATGCCACCTTCCACGACTTCTATGGCGATTACCATGCCATCGGCGCAGATCGTCCGCGTTGCAAGGAATCCATGGTGTTCTCTACCCAATCCACGCACAAATTGCTCGCTGGCCTGAGCCAGGCTTCGCAGATATTGGTGCAAGACGCGCAGGATATTCAACTGGATAGAGACCTCTTCAACGAGGCTTATCTGATGCACACTTCAACCAGCCCGCAATACTCCATTATCGCCAGCTGTGATGTTGCGGCTGCCATGATGGAAGCGCCCGGTGGTACTGCCCTGGTGGAAGAATCCATCATGGAAGCCCTGGACTTCCGCCGTGCCATGCGCAAGGTAGATGAGGAATGGGGCGCAGACTGGTGGTTCAAGGTCTGGGGACCAGATGACCTTTCCGAAGAAGGGATTGAAGAGCGCGAATCCTGGATGCTGAAGGCTGGCGAACGCTGGCACGGGTTTGGCAATCTGGCCGAAGGCTTCAATATGCTCGACCCGATCAAGGCGACCATCATCACGCCAGGATTGGATGTAGATGGTGCATTCTCCGACGACATCGGCATCCCTGCCGCGATCGTGACCAAGTACTTGGCCGAACATGGCGTTATCGTGGAGAAAACCGGCCTCTACTCCTTCTTCATCATGTTTACCATCGGCATCACCAAAGGCCGCTGGAATACCATGGTGACGGCCTTGCAGCAGTTTAAGGACGATTACGACAAAAACCAGCCACTATGGAAGGTTTTGCCAGAGTTTATCGCCAAGCATCCGCGCTACGAACGGATTGGCCTGCGGGATTTATGCACCCAGATTCATGAAATATATAAAGCCAATGACGTGGCAAGACTGACCACCGAAATGTATTTGTCCAACATGATTCCGGCCATGAAGCCTACCGATGCTTTTGCCAAGGTGGCGCACCGCAAGATCGACCGCGTACTGATCGATGAACTGGAAGGCCGTATCACCGCTGTCTTGTTGACCCCTTACCCACCAGGTATTCCACTACTGATTCCAGGCGAGCGCTTTAACAAGGTCATCATCAACTACCTGCGTTTTGCCCGTGAGTTCAACGAGCGCTTCCCAGGATTCGAGACAGATGTACACGGCTTGGTGAAGGAAGTGGTCGATGGCAAGGCCCACTACTATGTAGATTGCGTCGCCAATTAAATGTGACTCACTGAAGTTGCCGGCCTCCCCGGTAACTTCAGGATGAGCTTGATGATCAGGCTATTTATTTCCTGCGTTCGTAGGTTACATAGCGAAACGGCAAGCCTTTCGCACTGATTGACTCCTCTCGTGATACCTCTTGCCAATCCTGCAAATCGAACTCGGGCAAAAAGGCATCACCTGTAAACTCTGCCTCAATCTCAGTGATATACAGGCGATCGGCCAGCTTCAAGCCAACTTGATACAGTTCCGCGCCACCAATCAGGAAGGCTTCGTTATCATTGGCTGCCAAGGCGATTGCCTGCTCCAGGCTGTTGGCGATCAATGCGCCTGGCACTTCATAGGCCTGATTACGCGTCACGATGACGGTAGTGCGGTCTGGCAATAAGCGATTCAAGGACTCATAAGTCTTGCGCCCCATGATGATATGGTGCCCTGTTGTCAGGGCACGAAAGCGTTTGAGATCCTCCGGCAAATGCCAGGGCAAGGTATTGTTGAAGCCAATGACACGATTCTGTGCCACGGCCACGATAAGAGAGAGTTTAGCCATGGCTCTATTATACTTGGAGTTATCTCTCGGAGCCTTGTAGGACAAGCACCGTCTGCCCCTCATAAATGAGATAGTTTAAGATGAGGGCCGAATGCCATGGTTTACCTCATCATTCAAGCATCGCTAACGAAAGAAACGGAACCCAAGTTTTGCAGATTGCCTACCCAAAATCCTTTCTCAAGCTACTACTCATTGGCTTTGCCCTAGCCATGCTGCCACTGTTGTTTGCTTTTGGTAATGCAGCCCTTTACCTTGACCGTCTGGCAACCCAAAGCCGCGATACAGTGACCCAAGCCGTGCAGGCTACCCGTGCCAGCCGCGCGCTCGTGGAGCAGATCACCTTTATGGAGCGTAGTGCCAGGCAATATTTCGTCCTAGAAGATGCACTCTTGCTGGAAAATTACGAGAAAGCCCACGAGAAATTTGTAGACGCATGGCAAGACCTTGATCAACTGCCGATGACCAATAGGCAGAAACATGCGTTGATCCAGCTCTCCAGTGAAGAACTATCTCTCTTTCAGAGCGTTGTTCATCCGGCTAATCCTGCTCCTCTGATTGAAGAAACCGTGGATCGCTTTGCCGACCTGACCGCCAAGGCCCAGAATATCTTGGACGAAAACAATCGCCAGATTGACCGTGAATCCGCCATTCTCGCAGAGACTGCCGAACGCACGCAGCAGATCATGCTCTGGCAAACCCTCACGCTCATTCCGGTTGCCTTGTTGGTCGCCTTAATGATCACCTTCCTGGTAGCACAGCCAATCAGGCGTATGGATGCGGCTATTCGCAAGCTTGGTGAGGGAGACTATACCGAGCCTATCAGTATTGACGGCCCAGGGGACCTGCGTAACCTAGGCGAGCGCCTGGATTGGCTACGTGCACAATTGAATGAGCTGGATCAGCAAAAACAACGCTTTCTGCGCAATGTATCTCATGAGCTCAAAACCCCACTCACGGCCATTCGTGAAGGTAGCGAGTTGCTTGGTGACGAAGTGGGGGGCACTCTCACACCACAACAGCGCGAGATTGCCGGCATACTGCGTGAAAGCAGTTTGCGCCTGCAAAAAATGATAGAAAACCTACTGAACTATACTGCCGTGCAATTTCATGCACCTCAGTTAAAACTAGAGCCCATCGCACTGACCAAGCTTGCAGAAGATATCTTGGCTGATTATTCACTGACCATCAGCAACAAGAATATTGGCATCCAACGTGATTTTTTCCCCACCGAGATTATGGGGGATCACGAAAAAATCCATTCTGTATTCGATAACCTAGTGTCGAATGCCATCAAATATACTTCGCCATCCAGCAACATCCGTATCAGTATTACGCACCAAGCTGATCATGCCATCATCGAAGTACATGATGGCGGCCCTGGTGTCATGTCAGCGGATAAAGCCAAGTTATTCGATCCTTTCTACCGTGGTGATAGTGTGTATGAAAGCCTGGTCAGTGGTAGCGGCCTGGGACTTTCCATCGCCAAGGAATACGTAGATGCCCATGGTGGCGAAATCATTTTATTGCCCTCGGAACACGGAGCACACTTCCGCGTTTCCCTCCCCTTGAAAGCTGTCACTGCATGAATTCCAAACACTTAATTTCCCTTGCCATCGCAGGCACCCTGCTAAACGCATGTGCCCACCAGCCACAATCAACGGGCACTCTTGAGAAAACCTCATCGCCCACTGCAGTCTCACAGGTGAATAGCCATAAGGAACACCACACTGAGCCCAACCTGCTGGAATTCATCAGCAACTTTTCTGAATTATCGTTAGAGCTGCAAAAAAAGGAATTAGCGGCAGCCTTGCAAAAAACCAGCAATAACAATAATGACTTACAACAAAAAACCCGGGTAGCCATTATCTATTCGGTCCCTGGCAGCAAGTTACGAGACCCGCTCAAGGCACAACCTTTGCTTGATGAGTTGGCGCGTGAAAAACAGCTGAGCAAGGAAGAAAGCGCTATCGTGTCCATCCTCCGTGACAATGCAGCGGAAACAACCAAGCTCAACCAACGCTTACGTGAAGAACTGCGCCGTGCAGAAGAAAACCAGCAAAAAGCCAATGGTTTGCAGCAAAAGCTGGATGATCTCAAAAAAATTGAAAGGACCATGATGCAGAAATCGCTGAAAGATCCTAACCGGAGTGGGAGTAAATGACTGAAGTAGTAAAGAAAATACTAACTGTTGATGATGACCCAGACATCCTCAAGCTGATGGGCATGCGGCTCAAGGCAGCTGGTTACCAGGTCGTGACTGCAACCAATGCAGAAGAGGCACTGTCGCAAATTGCCATCAGCCGCCCTAGCCTGGTCATTACGGATTTGCGCATGCCTGGCATGGATGGCTTGGCTCTGTTCGATGTCATCCATAAGTCCGACCCATCTCTTCCCGTCATCATGGTGACCGCCCATGGTTCCATTCCTGAAGCAGTCGACGCAACCCAACGCGGTGTTTTTGGCTTTCTAACCAAGCCATTTGACAGCAAATCATTGCTCCAGCAAGTAGAGGCTGCATTACGTGTTGGCACAGGGGCATTACAGAACCATGCCGAAGATGGAGACAACGAGTGGCGTAAGAGCATCGTCACCCGTAGCCCGCAGATGGAAAACCTGCTTGGGCAAGCCAAACTCATGGCAATTTCTGATGCCAGCGTATTTATCCAAGGTGAAAGTGGTACTGGTAAGGAACTGCTTGCCCGTGCCATTCACCAAGCCAGCCCTCGCCGGGATAAACCTTTTGTTGCCATCAACTGCGGCGCTATTCCCGAGGCTTTGCTGGAATCCGAATTATTTGGTCATAGCAAAGGCGCTTTCACAGGCGCATTGCGTGATCATAAAGGCCTCTTTCAAACGGCTGATGGCGGCACCCTGTTTCTGGATGAAATCGGCGACATGCCCTTACCCTTACAGGTCAAGTTACTGCGCGCATTACAAGAGCGTGCGATTCGCCCTGTAGGGTCAAGTACAAGTATTCACATTGATGTAAGGGTCATTTCTGCCACCCACCGTAATCTTGCAGAAGAAATGAAATCCGGTCGTTTCCGGGAGGATCTCTACTATCGCATCAATGTGGTCGGCCTTGAAATTCCTGCCTTGGCGGCACGTCGCGAAGATATCTCGCTGTTGGCTAATAATTTCCTCAATGAGCTGACCACCAAATATCGCAAGAAACTCAATGGCTTTGCTCCCGAGGCACTTGAACTGCTCATTGCCGCCCCATGGCCAGGCAATGTGCGTCAGTTGCAGAATATCGTTGAGCAGACCGTCGTACTCTGTACCACGCCACTGATTCCAGCCACATTGGTACAAAAAGCCTTGCAAGAGGATATTGGCGGGATCGTGCCATTTGAGGTGGCACGCAAAAACTTTGAGCGTGACTATCTGGTGAAATTACTCAAGGCCACTAATGGCGGCGTCACACAAGCCGCCCGGCTGGCGCAACGTAATCGCACAGAGTTCTATAAGCTATTGCAACGTCATCAATTGACGCCTGCGTTGTTCAAGCACGACAACACCACAAACTAACGTCTCTCTTCGGAGACGTATTTTTCCATTAAAATTCAATACGTTAATAAAAAATCATGCAATCTGTCTCACTTTTGAGACAGATTGCATGATTAACAATGTCTTAAAAATAACCATATCTCATTGATTTAAAATAATTAATTAAAGTTGGCACACTCTTCGCTATATATTAATCAAATATTTCGGCTGCAAACACCAAGTAAAACCAAGTCGGAGATGTACGAAGATATGCAATCCAATATTAAAAAAACACATCCAATGGTCCTCGTCGCTGCAACGGCTTTGACCATATTCAGCCTAGTTGGTAGCGCTGCCATCACCGGGCTTATTCCAGTCGCTCACACATATCGTCCTGACCTTGCACAGGAGTTGATTACTGACCCAAATGCAGCAATGGTGATTAGCAATACGCTTAATCAGGCAAAAGACCGCTCCCCCCGTGAGAATGGCGCGAGTCTTGGCGCATGCTCAGATTGTGGCATCGTGGTATCGATCCGCTCTTTTGAAAACAAAATGAAGAATTATCAAGTCAGTGAAAAAACTTCTGAGGCAACTTATCTGATCAAGATCAAGATGGGTAATGGTCTGCTTCACACCATTACACAATACAGTACACCGCGCTACTCTGTAGGAGACAATGTCAGACTCAAGAGTGGACGGTTAGTTAGTGCATAGCATGCATTGAGTCTCCAAGCTCCTCATAGCAGGCCTTTATCCTCCCCGAGAAGGTCTGTTTTTTTTATTCAAAAATAAAGCCCCGTATTTACGGGGCTTTATTTTATCTACCTAGCGATACCAATCACGCTATCTTCCTAGGCTGTCGTATTAATATTTTGCCCCAAATGTTCAGGCAAGCTGGCAGCCGGCGGAGATGGTAAGGCTTGCAACAAAGCCAGAGCATTGGCTGAACTAATATCCATCGTTTTTTTCAATACAGTCGTACTCACCTCCTGCTGCAAGCGCGTGGCTGCAAGATCAGTGGCAACGCTGGCAATAGCAGTTACATCCATAGACACGGTTCCAATTCATAACAATCAATACACTTTATTAACGGCAACATAGACAATAAATAAAGGTATACCCTTGGATAGGACAACATAATCAATGGACAAAAAAAACGCCCCCGAAGGAGCGTTGTCGACTGTCCGTCCAGTCAAAACCTAAACTGATTATTCTTTGCCAATCTGGTAGAACTCTTGGTTAGCTTCTACGATTTTGCCAGTGGTAGCATCCACTTCAACCTTGAATTCCTTGCCATCTTTGGTCTTGATATCAAACTCATAGGATGCTGCGCCATCTGGTTCGATTTCATATTCTACTTCTACAATTTCACCGGGATAAGCGGCCAATGCTGTCTTACGTGCATCTGCCTCGCTCACCTTTTGTTTGGCCTTGAATAATGGATGATCGGCAGAATCAACTTCTTGCTCTACTTCCACTACCTTACCAGTGTTTGCATCACATTCTACATCCCAAGCATTGCCATCACTCGTCTCAATGTCAAATTCGTACATGGGAGTCTTACCTTCCAGCTTGTATTCAACCTTAACTACATTGCCAGATTTAGCTTTAAGCGCAGCTTGCAAACAAGTTTCCAAGCTTACCTTACCCTTGGGGAAATGATGGTCTGCCAATGCAAAACCACTGGATAAGACTAAAGCCAATGTACTGATACCAACTACGATTTTTGTCATTATTGATCTCCATTATAGTGATGAATGGTGGCAATTATAGCTGAACAAACAAAAATCGGGAAAAAATCCCATAATACATAAGGATAAACACACAATTTACACCTTGCATTTTCCCGTCAATACCATTTCAGTCATATGTTGTGCATCCACTGGATGACTGAACAAATAGCCTTGCACCATGTCGCTACCCTGCTCAAGCAGGAACTGCAACTGCGCCTTGGTTTCCACCCCTTCTGCAACCACCTCAAGCTTCAAGCTATGCGCCATCTGGATGGTGGCAGTGGTAATCGCCACATCATCGGCATCACGTGGAATATCGCGGATAAAGCTACGATCAATCTTGAGTCGGCTGACTGGAAAGCGCTTAAGATACGCCATGGAAGAATAACCCGTACCAAAGTCGTCGATCGCCAGGTGCACGCCCATGGATTTTAAGTCTGCCAAGCGAGTAATCGTCGTCTCCGCATCTTCCATGAGTACCGTTTCAGTAATTTCCAACTCAAGCAGACTACTGTCCATGCCAGTTTGCTCAATAATCTTGGTGACTGTATTCACCAGAGACTCCTGACGAAACTGGCGACCAGAAAGGTTGACACTCATGCGTAGAGTAGCTCCCAGGCTCTTCCACTCCATTGCCTGCTTGCAAGCTTCTTCCAGCGCCCATTCGCCAATACGCACAATTAGACCAGTTTCCTCGGCCACAGGAATAAAGCTGCTAGGATGCAACATGCCGCGCTGAGGATGATGCCAGCGTATCAAAGCCTCTACACCCACTAGTGTTTGATCTGGCAAGCTATACTGTGGTTGATAGTAAAGCTCGAATTGCCTCTCTTCCAAAGCAACGCGCATTTCTGTTTCGAGAATCAAGCGTGTTGAGCTTTTGTGATGCATTTCTGCCGAGAACATCTGGAAATTATTCTTGCCGCGGCTCTTGGCGTAGTACATCGCAGCATCAGCATCGCGTAGCAAATGGGCAGCATCTTCTCCATCATATGGGTAGAGACTGGCGCCAATACTGACACCGATATAGAAATTCCGGTCATTCAGTATGATAGGTTGCGCCAATGTACGGATAAACCGGTTGGCAACAGCATCAACATTCTCAACATCTGCCGGCTGGTCAAGGATCATGGCAAACTCATCGCCACCCACGCGATAAACCGTGTCTTTACCTCCAGCAGCAGATACCAGGCGCTGGGCTACAAGATGCAAAAGCTTGTCCCCCACATCGTGCCCCAAAGTATCGTTAATCACCTTGAAATCATCCAGGTCGAATACCAGCAAAGCAAGTACCGTATTGCGCTGGCGGGCATTTTCCAGCAGTGAATGAAAACGTCCATTGAAAGCATGCCGATTTGGCAGATCAGTCACCGTGTCATAATTGGCCAGAAAACCTGCTCGCTCCTCGGCCTTCAGCATCGCCCGTTGCAATCGACTCAACAGCAACGCGGCAGCGAACAAGGTCACCAGCATGACCGTGACAGTAGTGCCGATATACCAAAGTAATTGGCGATACAAGCCTTTCATATTGGATCGCATGTACAGCATTCCCACTTGCATGTCACCATAGATGACGGGTTGCCATATTTCGCTTTTGTGCAAGTCAGTCTGGTGTTGTGCTTGCGTCTTGATCCGTACCTTAGGCGCGTGAGGCAAGCTTCCACGTCTGGCATACTCAGCAAACTGGTTTTTGTGCATGTCATACAACACAGCGGCATCTATTTCGGGAGCATCCGCCAAACTGGCTAATACCTCATTGGCTTCCACGCGTTCACCGTGCAGCAATGATCGCGCAAGATTACTTGCCATGATGTGCATCTGAACCTGCATGGTATTCGTCATGTTATGACGAAGCGATGCATACTCCATGCTGATCAAGGTCACAGTAGCCACCAACAGGGCAAGGCCAACGGCAATAATGTGCGCCATCCTTAATCTGGGCGGCACAGAGTGGTGATGTTGAGGAAGCATGAATAACTACGATAGTGAATAGTGAAGCGGGCAGATTGATACTGGATTATCGGGGCGCAACAATTAACGCCTACATGAAAACAGCATGAAGGAAAGATAGCATCATGATTTCAACACTAAAAATTACACGGCAACAGGTGCCTTGATTGCAGGATGAGACTGGTAATTTTCCAGCGTGAAATCCTCGAAACGGAACCCGAAAATATCCTGCACATCAGGGTTGATTTTCATGGCAGGCAAAGGATAAGGCTCGCGTGACAATTGCTCTTTCACCTGGTCAAGGTGATTAAGATAGATATGCGCATCGCCCAGCGTGTGTACGAAATCACCTAACTTAAGTCCGCATACTTGCGCCACCATCATGGTGAGCAAGGCATAAGAGGCAATATTGAAGGGCACACCAAGGAAGATGTCAGCACTACGCTGGTAAAGCTGACAGGAAAGCCTGCCATCTGCCACGTAGAACTGGAAGAAAGCATGGCAAGGTGGTAGCTTCATCTTGTCGACATCCGCGACATTCCAGGCGGAGACGATCAGGCGACGTGAATCAGGATTACGCTTGATGGCATTAACCACCTCACTAATCTGGTCAATATGCGTGCCATCAGGCTTGGGCCAGTTGCGCCATTGATAGCCATAGACGGGGCCAAGATTGCCTTGTTCATCGGCCCACTCATCCCAGATGGTCACGCCATTTTCCTTGAGGTAGGCAATGTTAGTGCTGCCTTGCAAAAACCACAACAACTCATGAATGATGGACTTCAGGTGCACTTTCTTGGTGGTGAGCAGCGGAAAGCCCTCGGCCAAGTCAAAACGCATCTGGTAGCCAAACACTGACAAGGTACCGGTGCCAGTCCGGTCTTCCTTCTTGTGGCCGTGCTCCAGTACGTGGCGCATCAAGTCGTGATAGACCTTCATGGATTCTCCCCGGGGCTAGATGTGGTCAACAATAAATTGCTTGATGGCTGCAGCATCCGCATCCATCACTTCAAAGCGTTGAGGCAAAGCTTCCAGGCCTTCAAGGCTTTGCGGGCGCTCAGGTTTTTGGCCAAGCGCTTCGACAATGGCATCCTCGAACTTGGCTGGTAGTGCGGTTTCCAGCACCAGCATGGGAATACCTGCTTCGCGATGCTCCAAGGCCACCTTGAGGCCATCCGCCGTATGCGTATCAATAGTCACCTGATAGCGCTCTTGGGTCGCCCGGATAGTCTGCATGCGATGCGCATGGTTGCTACTGCCTGAGACAAAACCATAATCAGCTGCCTTGGCAAACCAGCCGCCTTCATTAAGGTCGAAACTGCCGCCTGCATCTACCTTGCTCCATAGCTCGCGCACTTTAGCGGCATCCCGCCCAACCAAGTCGAACACGAAACGCTCGAAATTAGAGGCCTTGGAAATGTCCATTGACGGGCTGGAAGTATGGTAGGTATTGGCAGAGCCGCGCGGACGGTAAACACCGGTCTTGAAGAATTCATCCAGTACGTCGTTCTCATTGGTCGCTACCACCAGCTTGGCGATAGGCAGACCCATCATGCGTGCAATATGCCCAGCACAGACATTGCCAAAATTCCCTGACGGCACAGCAAAGCTGACCCTCTGAGCATTGTCGGCGGTCACGGCAAAATAACCCTTGAAGTAATACACCACCTGGGCCGCCACGCGTGCCCAGTTGATGGAATTCACTGCGCCTATCTTGTTGTTGGCCTTGAAGGCATGGTCGTTGGAAACGGCCTTGACGATGTCTTGGCAGTCGTCGAACACGCCCTTAACCGCGATGTTGAAGATATTGTCGTCCTGCAGGCTGAACATCTGCGCAGTCTGGAAACGGCTCATTTTCTGGTGCGGAGAGAGCATGAATACCTTGACGCCCTGCTTACCGCGCATGGCGTATTCGGCGGCAGAACCGGTATCGCCGGAGGTTGCCCCCAGGATATTGGTGGTCTCACCCTTCTGCGCCAGCACATATTCGAACAAATTGCCCAGCAGTTGCATGGCCATGTCCTTGAACGCCAGGGTCGGGCCATTGGACAGGGAAAGCAGGTACAGGTCATCTTCCAGCTTGAGAATAGGCGTGATGTCCTCGGCATCCTGGCCGGGACGCGCATAAGCATAGACATCGGCGCGATAGGTCTTGTCGACGATGCTGCGCAGGTCTGCGGCAGGAATATCATCCACCAGGCGAGAAAGAATGGTGAATGCCAGGTCGCGGTAATTCATGCCGCGCATGGCGCTCAAGTCTTCAGCGCTGAATTGCGGATATTGCTCGGGCAAATACAGGCCGCCGTCCGGCGCCAGGCCGCCGAGCAGGATTTCAGAGAATGTCAGTGCAGGCGATTGCCCGCGGGTGGAAATGTATTTCATTGCAACTGATGCAGGAGGCGCTACGCCTGCCTGCAATCCTTTCCTCAAATTATCGGCTTAGTTCTTCCATGCGCAAACGGGTCACCTTGCCGGAAATGGCAGGCAATGCCTCGATGGCGGCAATGGCATCATCGATGTTTTTCTCGACCGTGACGTGGGTGAGAATGATGATGTCGGCCTGGTCTTCGCCTTCTTGCGGCTCTTTCTGGATCATGGCATCGATGGAGATTTCACGATCACCGAGGATGCGGGTCACGTCGGCAAGCACGCCGGGCTTGTCCAGTGCGCGCAGGCGCAGGTAATAAGCGCTGCTGACCTCGCTGATAGGCAGGATGGGCAGGTCTACCAGGCGATCGGGCTGGAAAGCCAGGTGCGGCACGCGCTGGTGCGCATCCACGGTGTGCGTACGCGTGACATCAACCAGGTCGGCCACCACGGCACTCGCGGTTGGCTCGGCACCGGCACCGGCGCCATAATACAAGGTAGGGCCAACGGCATCACCCTTGACCAGCACAGCATTCATTGCACCATTCACATTGGCAATCAAGCGCTTTTCCGGGATCAGGGTTGGGTGTACACGCAACTCCACACCCTTGTCGGTTCGCTTGGTAATACCAAGCAGCTTGACGCGGTAACCCAACTCTTCAGCGTAACGGATATCTACGGCATCCAGCTTCGTGATGCCCTCGACATAAGCCTTGTCGAATTGCACCGGAATACCAAAGCCAATGGAGGCGAGGATCATGAGCTTGTGCGCAGCATCAATGCCTTCGACATCGAAAGTCGGGTCTGCCTCGGCATAGCCCAGGCGTTGGGCTTCCTTGAGCACATCAGCAAAAGCCAAGCCCTTTTCACGCATTTCCGAGAGGATGAAGTTAGTCGTGCCATTGATGATGCCGGCAATCCACTCAATGCGATTGGCGGCTAGGCCTTCGCGCACGGCCTTGATGATGGGAATACCGCCAGCCACGGCAGCTTCAAAGGCAACAATGACGCCTTTTTTCTGCGCAGCGGCAAAAATTTCGTTGCCATGCAGGGCAATCAAGGCCTTGTTGGCTGTCACCACGTGCTTGCCATTCTCAATGGCCTTTAGCACCAGCTCACGCGCCACGGTGTAGCCACCGATCAGTTCAACAACAATATCAATCGCAGGATCAGAAACGATGGCAAAAGCATCGTCGGTGACATCAATTTTTCCACCAGTCACCTGGCGCGCCAGCTCCAGATCACGATCTGCAACACGGGTAATAGCGATTGGGCGTCCAGCACGGCGTGCGATTTCTTCCTGGTTACGGGTTAAAACAGTATAGGTACCGCCACCGACAGTACCGATGCCGAGCAGGCCAACATTGATGGGTTTCATTCAGTTTCCAGTTTGTTGCTTTTCAATCTTATAGATCAGCCACATCATGCAGTTGCATTGTGTGGCTTTGCTTGTAATTCTTTTGCAGCTTTGCCATCTACCACCGTGAGCGTGCTGTGCTGCTTGCGATAATTTTCCAGGAAGCGGGCAATCCGGGTGAATGCCTCGGTGAGATCATCCACATTCGGCAGGAACACCACGCGGAAATGGTCAGGCGCATGCCAGTTGAAGCCAGAGCCCTGTACTAGCAAGACTTTTTCCTCCAGCAATAAATCCAGGATGAACTGCTGGTCGTCTTCAATTGGGTATATCTTGGGGTCAAGGCGCGGGAACAAGTAAAGGCCAGCCTTGGGCTTGACGCAGCTAACCCCGGGAATATCTGTCAACATCTTGTAGGCAAGATCGCGCTGCTTGCACAAGCGCCCAGTTGGTGCCACCAAGTCATTGATGCTCTGGTAGCCACCCAGTGCGGTCTGGATAGCCAATTGCCCAGGCACGTTGGCACAAAGACGCATCGAGGCCAGCATATTCAGGCCCTCGATGTAATCCTTGGCATGGCGTTTTTCGCCCGAGATCACCAACCAGCCAGCACGATACCCGCAGGTACGGTAATTCTTGGACAAGCCATTAAAGGTAATAAACAACACGTCATCGGCCAGCGATGCCACGGAGGTATGCGTATTACCATCGAACAGCACCTTGTCGTAAATTTCGTCAGCGAAAATCACCAGGCCGTGGTGGCGCGCAATCTCGATAATGCCTTCCAGGGTTTCTTTGGGGTACAAGGCGCCGGTGGGGTTGTTCGGGTTGATCAGCACAATACCGCGGGTATTGGCAGTGATCTTGTTTTCGATATCCTTGAGATCAGGCAGCCAGCCAGTCTGCTCATCGCACACATAATGGCGCGCTGTACCACCGGCTAAGTTCACGGCAGCCGTCCATAATGGATAATCCGGCATCGGCACCAATACCTGGTCGCCATTGTTCAGCAAAGCCTGCATGGCCATGACGATAAGTTCGGAAACACCATTACCGATGATGATGTCATCAATGGTTACACCCTGAATATTCTTTTGCTGGGTGTAGTGCATGATCGCCTTGCGTGCAGCGAACAAGCCCTTGGAATCGGTATAGCCAGAAGCAGAGTCCATGTTACGGATCACGTCCTGCAGGATTTCCTCTGGTGCAGCAAAACCGAAAGGCGCAGGGTTACCGATATTGAGCTTGATAATGCGGTGACCATCCTCCTCCATTGCACGCGCTCGATCCAGCACCGGGCCACGGATGTCGTAGCACACGTTATTGAGCTTGCTGGACTTGGAGATTTCTTGCATGGTAACCCGTAGATGTCGGTTGGGGAAAATGTGCTATCTTACATTGAGTTGGCATGCAATTGAAGCGCCACTCCTCAAAAGACTCCATTGATTATTCGATATATCCGCTGATGAAATTACACCTTACCCAGGCTGCAGGCAGCCACCTGATTACCGGTTACGGCGATGGCTGGGTGGAAGTCAACCACCATCGCCATGAACATAGCCTGATTGTCTTACCTGGGTACATCAACCCGGATTGGGCTATTGAGAGCTTCGATCACCTGCAAGCTGCCCATTTTCAGGAACTACTGGCGCTCAAGCCCGAGTTAATCCTGCTCGGCACTGGTAACAAGCATCGCTTCCTGCACCCCTCCATCAGTCGCGACTTGATTACAGCAGGCATCAGCGTGGAGTGCATGACCACGGAAGCTGCCTGCCGCACCTACAATATTCTGATGGCAGAAAGTCGCCAGGTGGCAGCCGCCTTGATTGTTTGATAAAACACAGGCACAGCAATACATTTCACCAATCTGATACTATTAATTAATTAATATCTGAATCTGTTATAAAACTATCCACTTCCGCACAATTCTGCATAGCATCATTCAATCAGGAATTGCCATGCAAGCAGAAGCCACCCTCGTCCGTGCCACCCCAGCACGCAAAGTCATTCCCATCGTGCCTTACTCGGTTAAGGGACGATACCGCAATATCAAGTCCATCATCCTCAATCTCGCTTTTGGCGTGTATTTTTTCCTGCCCTGGTTACCCTGGCCCAATCAAGTCGGGCAAGCCCTGTTGTTTGATATTGGCAGTGCGCGCTTTTACTTGTTCGACCTAGTGCTTTACCCACAGGATTTGATGGTGCTCGTGGGCATCATGGTCATAGCTGCCAGCTTGCTATTCGTCTCGGCTGCCATGTTTGGGCGGATTTTCTGTGGTTTTTTCTGCTTCCAGACCTTATGGACGGATGCTTTCCGCTTCATCGAAAAATGGATACAGGGAGAAGCCCAGGCCAGGAAGCGCCTACAACAAGCCCCATGGAGCATGAAAAAAATTGCCTTGATCGGTAGCACCCACGCTCTTTGGCTGGGGTTGTCATTCGCCACGGCTATCACTTTCACACTGTATTTTGCCGAGGCAGGCACGCTTTTAAGGCAGGTATTTGCCGGGGAAGCAGCGATTGCAGCCTATGTCACGATTTCCGTCCTCACTGCTACTACTTATGTCGCCGCCGGGTTCGCGCGTGAAGACATCTGCTTTGTGGCCTGTCCTTATGGCAAATTCCAGGGCGTGATGCAGGATCCTTCCACCGTCACCGTCATGTATGACCAGGCACGTGGCGAAGGCCAGCAAGGTCGTCAAGCACCCACCGCCAAGCTCAAGACGGTGGAAACGCGTCGTGAGCAAGGCTTTGGCGATTGTATAGACTGCAATTATTGCGTAAACGTCTGCCCAACCGGCGTTGACATCCGCAAAGGGTTCCAGATTGGTTGCATCTCCTGTGGCTTGTGCGTGGATGCCTGCAACAACATCATGGATAGCCTCAAGCTGCCACACGGCTTGATCCGCTTTGACCGCGACGAGCATCTCCAGAAACCAGAGGAGCGCCAGCAACGATGGTCGCAAGCAAAGCGCGTGGGCTATGCCTCCTTGCTGATCGCCAGCATAGCCTTTACCTGGCATGCCATCAGCACACTCAGCCCTTTCACCGCTATCGTGCAGCAACAAAGGCAACCCTTGGTGACTCAGCTTGCCGATGGCAGTTTGCGCAACCGTTATGAATTACGCATCAGCAACAAATCTGCCGGCGCAGAAACCTATGCCATCCAGGTGCACGGACTACCCGCAGACAGCTTCAAGGGTAGTCAGGAAATTACCATCCCGGCAGGCAAGTCTTACGCCAGCAACTTCAGCGTATCCCTATCACCAGCCGTGGCTGCCAGCACTTCCAGTTTCATTGTGAGCGTCACGCCACGAACACAAACTGATGCAGCAGAGAACCTCATGGCTAATTTCTTTGCAAAATGAGCCTGTCTGTTACAAAGATGGCGGCTAAGTACAAAAAGCTAGCCGCCTAAAGCCACTTTGTGCAGCTTGGTAGGCGCTGCCTCGGCGAACGTGTGTAGCAAGCGAGCAATGCGTGCGACGATGTCATCAATCTGCGCTTCACTGCACACCAGTGGGGGCAGCAAGCGAATAGTACGTTCACGCGTCACAGTGATCAGCAGGCGCTCTTGTACCAGGGCTTTCCACACTAGTGCCTGGCAAGGCCTATCTAGCTCTATACCCAGCATCAAGCCCTGTCCACGAATCGCCCGCACGTCAGGATGATGGCGTAGCGCCTGTTGCAAACCGGCTAGCAGCCTGGCTCCCAGCGTTGCCGCACGTTGAGGTAGTTGATCGCGGATCATGATATCCAATACCGTATACGCCACCCGGCAAGCTAGGGGGTTGCCGCCAAACGTAGAACCGTGCTGGCCGGGCGAGAACAAGTCGGCAGCCATGCCGCGTGCCAGGCACGCGCCAATCGGGAAGCCATTGCCCAATGCTTTGGCCAGCGTTATCACGTCAGGCACGATGCATGCATGCTGATGCCCAAACCAAGCACCAGTACGCCCCATGCCAGCCTGGATTTCATCCATCATCAACAAGCACTCATGCTCATCGCATACTGCACGTAACTCTTGCAAATACTCAACACTGGCAGGGCGTATGCCGCCTTCGCCCTGCACTGGCTCTATCAATATCGCCACGATGTCGGGTACGGTATCCAGCATCTGGCATACCGCGTGAATGTCGTTATAAGGCACGCGAATAAACCCTGGCATCAAGGGCTCAAAACCACGTTGCTTGGCCGGGTTGCCAGTGGCAGAAAGCGTGGCCAGAGTACGACCATGAAAGCCATTTTCCATGACCAGTATTTTCGGCACGCTTATCCCTTGACGCTGACCATGCAATCTTGCCAATTTAAGGGCTGCTTCATTGGCCTCTGCCCCCGAATTGCAGAAAAAAACCTGTTGCATGCCAGTCAATGCGCACAAGCGCTCTCCCAGCCTTTCCTGCCAGTCGATGCGAAAGATGTTGGAGGTGTGCAGCAGCATTCTGGCCTGCTCAGCAATCACGGCAGCGATCTCCGGATGGGCATGCCCCAAGCTAGTCACAGCCACCCCGGCCATGGCATCCAGGTATTCCACGCCTTGCTCATCCCATAGCCTAGCCCCACTACCCCGCACAAAAGAAACCGGTTGGCGGGCATAAGCTGCCATCAAGTGGGAGTTGATATGTTCCATCATGGTGTCATCCTCAAAAAAAGTTTACTGGTCATTCACTGGCCAATAATGAGAGTCGGGAGTCGTGCGAGCGCCAAAGAGAGCCTGGCCGATGCGCACAATGGTCGCGCCCTCTTCAATAGCGATCTCGAAATCGCCAGACATACCCATGGATAACTCGTGCAGGTGTATCCCAAGTGGTGCGTTCTGTAGCAGCTCATCACGCAGGCTACGCAGTCGCTTAAAGCAATGGCGCACTCGCTCGGTATCGCTGGAAAACAAGGCTAGCGTCATCAATCCCCGCACGCGCAATGCAGTGAACGATGGCAAGACCTGGAGAAAATCGGCGACCTCCTCAGGTGCCAGGCCATATTTATTGGCTTCGCTCGATGTGTTGACCTGCACAAGCACATCCAGTGAGCGCCCTTCAATTTGCAGATGACGATCCAGCACCTCGGCCAGGTGCAGACTATCCAGCGCCTGGAACTCTGAGGCAAAGCGCGCCACCAGCCTGGCCTTGTTACTTTGCAGATGTCCGATGACAGACCAGCGTAAATCTGCCAAATCCTGCATGGCAGTCCATTTGTGAAGAGCTTCCTGCACCTTGTTCTCACCCAACATGCGGCAACCAGCAGCATAGGCCACTCGGAGGCTGGCCTCGGGCTTGGTCTTGCTCACCGGCAGCAGCCTGACTGTTGCCGGGTCGCGCCCAGCACCGTGACAAGCAGCCTCAATCCGCGCCTGCACCGCAGCTAGCTTGTACTGAAAGTCCGTGAGTGTCGTGTCCAGTGGGTAGAGGCCATGTTGCTCATGAGCAGTAGAGGGGTAGATCGGCATGGGCATCACTTCACTAACTTGTTGGCAGGGATCGGCACCATCGCTGCGTTGACAACCTGCTGTGGTAGCCTGCCATGCAGCGCCGTATATGCCACAAGCCCAATCGCCAGCCCCCAAAAAGCACCACCGATGCCTAGCAAGGTAATGTTGGCTGCCGAGGCAATGAAGGTGATCAGTGCCGCCTCCCTGGTCCTGGCATCCGCCATGGCAGTAGCCAGGCTACCAGCGATGGTACCCAGCAGCGCCAAGCCTGCCAGCGTCGTGATGAATGTGGCAGGGAATGCCATGAACACCGCCGCCAATGTCACGCCGAACACCCCAACCAGGATGTAACAGATACCAGCCACAATGCCTGCTATCCAGCGCTTGGCGGGGTCTTCATGGGCCTCCCTGCCTGTGCAGATCGCTGCCGTGATGGCGGCAATATTAAAAGCATGCGAACCAAATGGTGCCATTAGCAATGACCCCAGCCCAGTGACGGTCAAGATCGGATTGGCGCTGGTCTTGAAACCGTCATTGCGCAGTACCAGCATCCCCGGCATATATTGCCCGGTCAAAGTAATCAGGAACAAAGGCAAGGCCACGCTCAACAAGGCATTGAGCGAAAATACCGGTGCAGTGAACACCGGGCTGGCGACACGTAAGGCCATCCCAGAAAGGTCAATCCGCCCCGCCACCAGCAAGAATGCCAAGCCCAGCAACAAGATGCCCACCACGGCATATCGTGCGCTGGCTCGCTTGAATACCACGTAGGCAATGATCAACAGGCCCGCTAGCATTGGGTCGACACTCATGCCGCCAAATGCCTTGATGCCGAATTGCAGCAGGATGCCCGCCAACAACGCTGCGGCCACGCAAGCGGGGATGAGCCGGATTACGCGCTCAAACCAGCCTGAGATGCCAAGAATGACAAAAACTGCCGCTGACACGAGATAAGCCCCTACAGCCTCCGCATGGGAAGTGGTCGCCAGTGCGGTCACAAGAAATGCCGCAGCAGGTGTCGACCAAGCAGTAATGATAGGCTCGCGATAAACCCAACTTAATATGAGCCCTGTCACCCCGACGCCAATCGACACCGACCACACCCATGAAGCCGTCAGCTCGGGGCTAAGCCCCGCCACTTTGGCAGCCTGAAACACCAGGATAAACGTACCGCCATAATTGACAATGACCGAAATCAGGCCAGCAACCAGGGGATGAATAAAGTCACGCCAGTGAAACGAAGATAATGAAGTTGAATTGGCAGATGACATGATCTGTATATGGCTCCTCAGATAAGGTGATTGACACGATGGGACAACCAATTTATACCTGATGATTGGACTGACATTACCAGCCAATTTTTCGAAGAGATACAGACCAATTGTTTAAGCATGCCCAACTAGAATCTGTCAAAGCCTGGATCAACAACCCTGTCCACGGCACCCTGCCCCTGTATGCCCGTATTCAAAGGGCAATCCGCCAACTCATCCTTGACGGCACGCTAAAAGCAGGTAAGCCACTCCCGGCCACACGGGCACTTGCCAAGTCGCTGGAGGTATCACGCGACACGGTAGAAACAGCCTATAGCCAGCTACATGCGGAAGGCTTTATACAGCGGCATGTAGGCAAGGGCAGCCTGGTTTCAGAACAGGTGCATCAGCTTGCAGGAAAAAAACCATTACGACGTCCCTCACCTAACAAGGTCGCGCACCATCTCAGCCAGCGTGGCACAGCCATGCTGCAAGGCGGTGGCGTACGTGATTTTCTGGCACCACGCGCGTTTGCCCCGGGGGTGCCAGAAACCCGTAGCTTTCCACTTGCGACCTGGGAGCGACTTGAACGCCAGGTGTTGAAGGAACACGGCACCCATGTCCTGCTGCACAGCCCGCCACAAGGCATGGCAGCATTACGGCAAGCGATCAGCGGCTACGTCAACCTGGAGCGTGGCGCCCACGCCACACCAGAACGGGTACTGGTATTAACCAGCTCGCAACAGGCGCTGGCTTTATGCGCCAACGTCTTACTTGATGCCGACGACCATATTTTTATTGAGGACCCGGTATATCACGGGGCACGCAAGGCGTTTGAAGCCGCCGGACTGACATGCCTGCCCGTGCCGCTGGATCATGATGGCATGCAGATAGAGCGCCTGTATCAAGCCCCGCAAATGGCTAAAGCCGTCTTCCTGACACCATCGCACCAATTCCCCACCGGCTCTACGCTAGCGCTGGAGCGACGCTTGGCAGTCATTGAGTGGGCACGCCTGCATCAAGCCTGGATTATCGAAGATGATTACGACAGCGAATTTCACTACGCAGGCAAGCCCAAGGCCTGCGTGCAAGGCCTGGATGCGCATGACAGGACCATCTATATCGGTACCTTCACCAAGTCGCTGTTCCCCGGCCTACGCATTGGCTATATGGTGTTGCCTGCCGAACTCATCCCTGCCATGACGGTGGCACGTACCCTCATGGATGGCCATAGCGCACCAATTCCACAACTGACACTCGCCCGCTTCATTGAGGGCGGGCATTTTGGGGCCCATGTGCGCACCATGCGCGCTGTCTATGCCGAGCGACGGAATGTGTTGGCAGCGCTGGTCAGGCAATATCTCGCTGATTTCCTGGAACCCAAAGTACCAGATGGTGGCATGCAGATGCCCTGCCTGCTCAATTGCGACATCCCCGAGCACGATGCCATTGAAGCTGCACGCCAGGCAGGCATAGATCTACTGGGCCTGACGGCACTGCATGCCTCAAAACATGATCAAACAGGATTTCTCATGGGATTTGCGGCGCACTCTCCCCACGAGCTGGAAGTCGCAGTCAAGAAGCTCGCCGATGTATTGCGTGAGCTGAAAAAATCACGCACCACGGGCATCAAACGCGCCCAGTAGTCTATTCCCAATGCGAATTGCGGACAAAAAAAAGCCCGGCGAGGAAGGTGCCGGGCCAAAAGGACTCAGACATTACTCAGTGGAGATGAGCCAGAATGAGTCGAGGAGATGATGTGTCAGCACATCAATAAAAACACCTTATAGGCTGAAGACATTCATGGCACCACCACCGGGTGCGGCATTCCAGTCTTTCAGCTCCTTGTAACCACCAGCAGCGCCCAAGCCCGCAGTCTCTTCTTCCAGGCCCAGGTTCATGGCAACGCCGGCCCAGCCACCAATGCCAGATAGCACGCCAACATATTGCTTGCCCTTATGGGTATAAGTGATCGCATTGCCGACCACGCCAGAACCTACTTGTGCTCTCCATAGCTCCTTGCCGGTCTTGGCATCCAGCGCCTTGAACCAGCGATCCAGCGTGCCGTAGAACACCAGGTCTGAACCGGTTGCCAACGCGCCGCCCCAAGCAGAGAATTTTTCCTTGTTGTACCAGGCAGCCTTACCCTTGAGGCCATCCCAGGCCATAAAGCCGCCCATCACACCATCTGGCCCGGCGAACATGGTCAAGGTTGCCCCTACCCACGGCTGGCCTGCGATGTACTTGGACTCGGTAGGCTCATAGGTCATGCACACGTGATTAAGCGGCACATAGAACAGCTTGGTACGTGGAGAGAATGCAGCAGGTTGCTCGTCCTTCACGCCCAATGCAGATGGACAAATACCCTTCGCGTTGTAGTCCTGGTGAGTGGAGTACTTAGGGTCTTTCTGCGGAATGCCGGTCTTGAGGTCAATTGATTTTGCCCAATTGACGAACGGATGCATTTTCTCGGCTACCAGCAAGGTGCCGTTGGTGCGGTCAAACGTATAGCCAAAGCCATTGCGGTCAAAATGGGTGGCGAGCTTCTTGCCGTTGGCTTCCCAAAGGATGCTTTCGTTCATGCCGTCGTAATCCCACTCGTCATGTGGCGTCATCTGGTAGCCCCAGCGTGCCTCACCCGTATCCACGTCACGCGCAAAAATAGTCATGGACCACTTGTTGTCGCCGGGGCGCACGTCTGGATTCCAGGTACCAGGGTTGCCGGTGCCGTAATACATCAGGTTGAGGGAAGGGTCATAGGAGTACCAGCCCCAGGTCGGGCCGCCGCCATGCTCCCAGCCATTCTTGACAGCCTGCGGCTTGAGCCAAGTCTTGATACCCAGATCTTTTTCCGGGAATTTGAGCTTTTCCTTGGGTAGCGCATTGAAGGAACCACCCTCCTTGTTGCCACCATTCACATCTTCATATAAAGACAAAGCGCTGTAGTGCGGATTGTCCTTGTTGAAATCCTTGCCAATCAAGGCATCAGCATCAGAGCCAGTGCTATAGGCACGCCATACCAGGCTGCCGTCCTTGATGTTGTAGGCAGAGATGTAGCAACGCACACCATATTCACCGCCAGAACAGCCTGTCACCACTTTATCCTTGATAACATGCGGCGCGTTGGTAGTGGAAGCACCGGATTTGGTATCGACTACGGCCACATCCCATATCTTCTTGCCAGTCTTGGCGTCCAGCGCAACCAGGATGCCGTCATTCTGTTGCAGGAAAATCTTGCCATCGCCAAAACCCAGGCCACGGTTGACGTTGTCGCAGCACAGCAAGGCTTGTACGGATGGATCCTGCTTGGGGAAGTAAGACCAGAGAATTTTCTGGTTGTTATTCAGGTCAAGCGCATACACATTGTTAGGGAATGCAGTGTGGATATACATCACCCCATTGATCACCAGTGGTGCGCCTTCATGGCCACGGTTTACACCAGTGGCAAACGTCCAGGCGTACTTCAGGTTTTTCACATTGCTCTTGTTGATCTGCGACAGGCCACTATAGCCGGTGTTTGCATAATCCTTGCGTGGATGCGCCCACTGGCCATCGTCCTTCATCAGGTTTTCCATGTCGGTTGCCATTGCCGGGATTGCTGCAAGACCCAGCAAACCGACGCCAACTGCCATCGCTATCTTTCTAGCCTTCATGCCATTCTCCATAGTCTATATTCACGAATTATTTTGTTATGTCGTTTAGTGACCCGGGATTTTTTCCCGGCAATTCACTATGGCAAGGCGTGTGCCAACCAGCTGAAAAAAACAGGAATACTTGGCAAGAACCAGGCTGGACGTGGTCTGGAAGACATCAATATTTTTCTGCATAGCATCAACAAACTCAGATATTCACATCAGAGTTGTGTCATGAATGAACAGGTGCTACATTGGCTGACACACTAGTTCAATCCCATACAATCAGGTACTTAACTCATGCAAAATCCTGCTCATGATTATTCGCAGCTACTCCATGCAAGGAACGAATTCCTTGCACGCGGTGTCGTGGAAAATGGTGGCGTTTCCGAGGAGATCGAGCGCTCGTGGCGCAGGTGCGTGGAAAATGGCATGGAGGTTGGTGCTCAAGTACGCACCGAGATACTGACCCGTCAGGAGCTGCTGGTAAAACAGGAAGCCAACCAGTTACTGCTCTCGCAGGCCAGGCCAGAAATGGAAAGCCTGAACGAGCAGATCAGCCATACACGTAGTGTGATCGTGCTGACCGATGCACAAGGTTTTATCCTGCATAGCCAGGGCAATAGTGAGTTTCTTGATGATGCACAGCGTGTGGCCTTGATTCCTGGCTCATCATGGCAAGAGAGCTTGCGCGGCACCAATGCGATTGGCACGGCATTGATAGAGCGCTCCGCCATGACGGTGCAAGGTGCAGAGCACTTTCTTGAGCGTAACCAAGTGCTGGCCTGCTCTGCCGTGCCCATTCTCAGTGCACGCAATCAGGTCATGGGGACGCTGGATGTCTCAACGGACGCCAGCATGTCACAACAACATACCTTGGCCCTGGTACGCATGTCGGCCCAGATGATTGAGAACCGCTTGTTTACAGCTAGCCACGAAGGTGCTTATTCCTTGCACTTTCACGCACGCCCAGAATTCATCGGTACCCTGTGGGAAGGTATCGCGATTTTCGATGAACAGCACCGCCTGGTGGCATTAAACCGTAGTGGCCAATTTCAACTCGGCATGGTGCTGGATGACATCGACAATCTCACCTTTAGCGACTTATTCGCCGCCAGGCCAGAGACTCTCATGCAAGCGCAACAGGCTGCAAAATCATTGATCACGCCGCTCTATACGGCGCGTGAAGCCAGGCTATATGCCCGTGTCGAGTTACGCCAACCCGTGGCCTTGCAGACCACTGAAGGCAATACTATTAGCATCAGCAAGCGTTGCCCTGCCAGCCTCAACATGCTGAATACTGGCGATCCACGCATTGCCCGGGCGATTAGCCAAGTAGAACTGGTCATCAATCAAGATATACCCATCCTCATTGAGGGAGAAACCGGTGCAGGCAAGGAGTTGTTCGCACGCGCCATTCACGAAGCCAGCGATTGCAGTCAAGGCCCCTGGGTAGCCGTCAATTGCGCAGCGCTACCCGAAGGCTTGATCGAATCTGAGCTGTTCGGCTACGAAGAAGGCGCCTTCACCGGCGCTCGCCGCAAGGGCAGCCCCGGCAAGCTGGAACAAGCCGACGGCGGCACGCTGTTCCTAGATGAAATCGGTGATATGCCACTAGCCTTGCAGGCCCGTCTATTGCGGGTATTACAGGAACGCAGTGTGACGCCCCTGGGAAGCACCAAATCAAAGCCAGTCAACTTTGCCCTGGTAAGCGCAACCAACCAGAAATTGCGGGAAAAGGTGGAGAGTGGTGAATTCCGCCGTGATCTCTACTACCGTCTCAATGGCCTCACGATTACCCTGCCCGCACTACGGCAACGTCAAGATTTGCAGGCCTTGGTAGATACTATCCTGCAAACTGAAAATGCCACGGGTAAGGTGATTGATGCCGACGTCATGGACTTGTTCAAGGCGCATCCATGGCCTGGCAACATGCGTCAGCTACATAATGTATTGCGCACTGCCTTGGCACTCTCAGGTAAAGCGCCTATCTCCATGATGCACCTGACACAGGACTTCTTCGAGGATATGGACAATAGTGGCGCAGATGATAACGACTTATCGCTTAACAGCCTGACTGCAGAAGCGATCAAAGCCGCCATGCAAGCTCATCGTGGCAACATTTCGGCGGTAGCCCGCCAGCTAGGCATCAGCCGCAATACACTGTACCGACGCATGCATGCCATGAACATGCTGTAGGCTAGCCTCATATCAGCGCGATGAATGCTCCAGCAAAGCCAACTCCGCTTCGCTAAATCCGGCCGCCCGGCGTGCCGGAAAGTTGAATGGGCCTCGCAGCTTGGGGGCTTCGTATTGCGTGGTTAACTTCGCGTAAGTGGATATAGGCTCCAAGCCTCGTTCTTCGCACAACCAGCCATACCAATAGTTGCCAATCGCAACATGGCCGATCTCGTCGCGCAGCAAAATATCCAGAATGGCTGCCGCCTTCAGGTCTCCCGCCTGCGCCAACTTGGCCCGCAACGGTGGTGAAGCATCCAGTCCGCGTGCTTCCAATGTGCGTGGCACCAGTGCCATGCGCGCCAGCACGTCATCACTGGTTTTTGCCACCATTTCCCATAAGCTGTCATGACCAGTGAAATCACCATACTGATAGCCCAGGCTTTGCAGGTGCGCTTGCAACATGCTGAAATGCAGTGCCTCCTCAGCCGCAATCTTTAACCAATCTGCATAATACTGCTCCGGCATGTCGACAAACCGCCAGATGGCATCAAGCGCCAAGTTGATAGCATTAAACTCGATATGCGCCAGCGCGTGAATCAAGACAGCCCTGCCCTCGGCAGTGCGCATTGAACGCCGCTCTAGCAATAAAGGGGAAACTAGCTCAGGCTTATCTGGGCGCCCCGGTATCGCATGCTCGACCTCAAGGTCAGGCTGTGGATCAACACGAGTGGCACCTTCCTGCCAAGCTTCATATAAACGCTGAACCGCTTGTGCTTTAGTATCAGGGTCGCACTGGCACAGCATCTGCAGTGCCGCCTGCCGTAACTCCACCCTCACTTGCTGGGCGCTGCTTGTCATTGCTTGCAAAGTCATGCGCGCATTTTAACTGCGCCTTCTGCATTCACCAATGTGCGTACGCATTTACATTTTTTTACAAAATCCTTAATACCGCGCTCAATTTGCAGTAATATGAATATACTCAAAATAAAATCGGGGAGTAAATCATGGGGAATCAACAATTTCCTGGGGTTTATGTCGAGGAAATACCGCGCATGCCTAGCATCACGCCCGCGGTGACTTGCCGACCTCTATTCATCGGCTATACCGCAAAAGCGACAGACTCGAACGGGCGTGGCCTCAGCAGCGGGGAGCGCATATTAATTACTTCGCTAGCTGAATTTGAACGAAGCTTTGGCCAGGGTGGACGCCAAATCCTGCGCGTCATGCTAGATGTGCACGGCCAGATCGTGACCCGTGAAGTCTATAGTCCCTTCTATCTCCATGCCTGCATGCAGCAATACTTTGCCAATGGTGGCGGCCCGTGCGAAATCCTTTCACTGGGGGCTTTTCCAGATACTCCAGATGAAGCTGCTTTTTCCAACGCCATTGGGCAACTACCAGCGTCTCCTTCATTCACCATGGTGGCCATGCCTGATGCAGTATCCTTGCCAGCATTGCCGCAGTTGCAACAACAACTACTCGCGTATTGCCAACAACAAACGAATTGCCTGGCAATACTGGATATCCCCTATTGCAACCACACTACGCTGACGACAACCGTCGATGATTTCCGCCAACAAATTGGTGGCCGTTACCTGCGTTATGGCGCAGCTTTCCTGCCTTGGCTAGAGGTGATCAATCCCAGTATACAAAGCATGGCGCACTTGGAAATCAAGTACACGCCTGGCGTTGCCAATGCATGGAGTCAATATCACAAGGCGACCAAACTGCAATCTTCACTGCTGCGCAAGCGCTTGCAAGAGTCGCCTGGCAATATCCACCGAATGATCCCACCCAGTGGCACCATCATGGGCTTGTTCCAAGCAAATGCCAGGAACAGGGGAATCTGGAACACACCAACCTCAGCCGACATCCAGGGGATACGCTCCTTAAGCGCCAGCATTAATGATCAGCAGCAAGAGACTCTGAATATAGACCCCAAAACCGGCAAATCCATCAATACCATCCGTCGCTTCACTGGAGTAGGCATACGACTCTGGGGTGGTCGTACATTAGCAGGCAACGATAGCGAGTCACGTTACATATCAGTCACACTCACTACCGGCTTCATCAAAGCGTCGCTGGAGCAATATTTATCAGCACAAGGTTTTGCATCCAATGACACCAATGTATGGGCTGCGATCAGACAAAGCGTTGAAACCTTCCTGCACACCTTATGGCTTAACGGTGCATTACAGGGTGATAAACCAGAGCAGGCATTTTTTGTGCGGCTTGGCCTTGACCAAACCATGACAGCTGCCGATATCGCTGCCGGGCGCATCATCATTGAGGTTGGGGTTGCATTAGTCAGGCCAGCAGAGTTCACCATCTTGAAACTCCAGCACCAGCTTGCCACTGACCAGCCGCTCCCCTTTCAAGCTGCGGATAATGTCGTGTTTCAGGTACGCAAAAAGAAAGTCCGCGCCCAGACAAGCCCCATCAATGTGGCGATCAACCCCATTTTACCTACAACAGCTAGCAAGCCACGTTCACTGGAATCCTCCTAATGTGCGGTCATGCGCAGTTGCAGCTCTTGATTGCAGGCAAGACGTTAACCAACCTGCATGCCTTGTTAATTGAGCAGCGGCTCAACACCGTGCCGTTTGCATCCGTGCAATTAGCTTTTAGCGCGCTAGAACAACTCGATGAAGAAGGTGACATCTTGCTCCCCGGTCAGCCCATAGCAATCAAGGCCGATGAGCACATTTTATTTTCAGGAACCATCACCACCCACAATATCAATCTTTCCCTGACAGGATGCATTGTCACCCTGAATTGCCAATGCCTCGTTGGATTAACAACACTGCCACGTAGCCGCATCTTCCAGGATATGTCTGATCGTGATATTGCGGCGGAGCTACTGCATGGACATGATGTGCAGATTCATTTCACCGGCCCTGCGCTCCATCACAAGTGTGTTATCCAACATCAGCTGACCAACTGGGATTTCTTGTTACAACGCTTGCGTGCGATTGGGGTGGTGGCTCGCTGTACCGGACAAACACTCGACATCATGACACCTGCATTAACACCCGATGCAGGGTTTCTGCTGGCACGCCAAGACCTCATCAGCCTGGATATCACGGTAGATGGTAGTCAACAGGTTGCAGGCCTACATCTTTCTGCATGGGATCCTAATGATCAAGCATTAGCAGTTGCAGAAGCTGAAGCCATTGATTTCACTGTCAATGAGCGCTTGGTAGCCACCCGATTGGCAACTACTCAACCACCAGACATCCCCACCACACCCGTCGCGGGAGAATACGACTCCCCGGAACTGCAGTATCTTGCCAATGCCAAGCTCGTGCGATCACGGTTGGCCATGGTACAAGGCAGGATCACGGCACTAGGCCTACATCTCGCACAACCCGGCCAAACACTGCTGCTACAACAATATGGCGATCATGTCTCGGGGCAGTACTACATTAGCGGGGTTAAATTTGAGTTAACGCCAGGCGCGGCTCTACAAACACATTTCGACATAGGTCTGCCTTCAGAAGCAAAGAAGCAAGTACCAGCAGCTGATTCGCTTACGTCCAGCTTGTTCGTTGGCAAGGTCATGGATGTGAATCATGATCCAGATGGGGCCTCTAGAATCAAGGTTCATTGCCCCTTGATTGACCCGGCTGGGCATGGCATCTGGGCAAGACTGGCTACCTTGCAGGCCGGGAATGGATCAGGCACGATGTTTCACCCAGCAGAAGGTAGTGAGGTCATACTGGGCTTAACCAGCGCCAACCCTCGCGATGTCGTGATTCTTGGCGCTTGCCATAGTAGTGCCATCACGGCACCATGGGAAAAGGCAACGCTACATGGCTATCGTAGCCCCAATGGATTAGCAATATCTCTGGATGATGACAAACAGGAAATCCGCATCAGTACAGATGACGGCACGCTGCTGCACCTAAGCCAAGATGCCAATGCCACACTACAATTGGCAGATCAGTATCAGAACAAGATACAGCTCTCCAAGCATGGCATACGCCTCGAAAGCCCCAGCATCAATATCAGTACAGACGACTTCACACTAGAAGCCAGGTCAGCCATTGATATCAAGGGAAGTAATGTCCGCATGGAAAGCACTGGACAAGGTGAAATTCACAGTGCAGGCCACCTGACCCTGCGAGGAGCCATTGTCTCAATCAATTAACGTGGCACTCCACTCATCAAGAACAGGAACCACATCATGAAACCAGCCGCACGTGTAGGTGATCTTTTTTTATTGTCCCCAACAATGCATCAAATCAGCGCGGGAATACCCACAGTACTCATCAACGGCATGCCAGCCGCAGTCATGAGCATGAGTGGCATCTGGCACGGATCGACAACAGTCTACATAGGTGGTCTGCCTGCCGCACGCTTGGGAGACCCCATAATGAGCAGCCATATCCTTACAGGCGCATCCAATGTACTCATCGGCGACTAGCCCACATCCTCCTGCAAGAGAATAGCTAGCCTGGCTTGCAACACTAAGTTTTCCAGCACCAGCCGGGTAACCGTGGCAGCCATTACAAGTTGGCTATCTTCCGTAGAGTTTCCCGCCTGTATCTGTTGCATCATCTCTGCCACATCCAGGCATGCCAATTGGCGCAAATCATCTTCGTCAAACGGTAAACCGGAAAAATCAATTGGATCTTCCCGCTCTACCTCCAATAACAATTGCATCAAGGCCTGTGCATTCATGTGGTTAAGTATAGAACCAGCTCGCCTTGGCTACCAGTCCTCCTTCAGGCTTGCAGTGTCAGGCCCGACTGTTATCATGAAGACCCCTCTCAAGGAGAATGTCCATGTCGCAACTCGCCACGAACAATATCCTGAATGAACACGAACTAGCTCAACTGCAGGCCTACTGGCGCGCAGCGAACTACCTCTCGGTAGGCCAGATTTACCTTTACGCGAATCCCCTGCTCAAAACGCCTCTGTTGCCAGAACACATCAAGCCACGTCTACTGGGCCATTGGGGTACTACACCTGGCCTCAATTTTGTTTATGTTCATGCCAATCGCGTCATCCGTGCGCATGACCTGAACATGATTTACATCACAGGCCCAGGCCATGGTGGCCCGGCCATCGTTGCCAACACCTACCTGGAAGGTAGCTATACCGAGCTTTACCCGGAAATCACCGAGGACGAGGCCGGTATGCTCAAGCTGTTCAAGCAGTTCTCTTTCCCAGGTGGCATTCCCAGCCATGCCTCGGCGCAGACCCCAGGCTCGATCAACGAGGGAGGCGAGCTAGGCTATTGCCTGCTGCACGCCTTCGGCGCTGTATTCGACAACCCGGACCTGATCGCCTGCTGCGTGGTCGGCGACGGCGAAGCGGAAACCGGCCCGCTGGCCACCTCTTGGCACGGCAACAAATTCCTCAATCCCAAGACCGACGGCGTGGTATTGCCCATCCTGCACCTCAACGGCTACAAGATCGCCAATCCCACCATCCTTTCTCGCATCAGCGATGAGGAGCTGCAGAAACTGTTCGAAGGCTATGGCTACAAGCCATATTTCGTCGAGGGCAGCGACCCGGACTTCATGCACCAGCGCATGGCAAGCGTCATGGACCAAGTCATCGGGGAAATTCAGCAGATCAAGCGCGAAGCCGGCCTGAAACGCGAAGTCAGCCGCCCGCGCTGGCCCATGATCATCCTGCGCTCACCCAAGGGCTGGACTGGGCCTGCGGAAGTGGACGGCAAGCCGAATACCGGCACCTTCCATGCGCATCAGGTGCCGTTCGGCGAATTGGACAAGCCCGAGCATATCAAGCTGTTGCAAGACTGGATGCAATCCTACGGGCCGCACGAACTGTTTGACGACCAAGGCAGGCTCAAGGAAGAACTGCGCACGCTCGCGCCCAAGGGCGAACGTCGCATGGGTGCCAACCCACATGCCAACGGCGGCCTGCTGCTCAAGCCGCTGGAACTGCCTGATTTCCGCAAGTTCGCCTATGCCGTGACCCAGCCGGGCGAACGCCAGGCCAGCACAACGGGCGAACTCGGCAAATACCTGGCCGAGGTATGGCGGCTCAATCAGCACAACTTCCGCGTATTTAGCCCGGATGAAAACAACTCCAACCGCCTGCAGGCATTGTTCGAAGTTACCAAGCGGCAATGGATGGCGGAGCGTCTAGAAGGCGACGAGAACCTCGCGCCGCATGGTGGCGTGATGGAGATACTCTCCGAACATAGCTGCGAAGGCTGGCTGGAAGGCTACTTGCTCACCGGCCGTCATGGCTTCTTTTCCTGCTATGAGGCATTCATCCATATCATCGACTCGATGTTCAACCAGCATGCCAAGTGGCTCAAGGAATGCGGACATATCCCCTGGCGCAAGCCGATCGCCTCGCTCAACATCCTGCTGAGCTCGCATGTCTGGCGCCAGGACCATAACGGCTTCTCGCACCAGGACCCAGGCTTCATCGACCATGCCGCCAACAAGAAGTCGGACATCATCCGCATCTACCTGCCCGCCGACGCCAACACCCTGATCGCGGTCACCGACCACTGCCTGCAAAGCCGCAACCTCATCAACGTCATCGTCGCGGGCAAGCAGCCGCAAGGACAATGGCTAGACATGCCAGCCGCGATCGAACATGCGCGCCGCGGCGCCAGCATCTGGGATTGGGCCGGTAACTGCGCCGCAGACGAGGAGCCCGACCTGGTGATCGCCAGCGCAGGCGACGTGCCGGTGATGGAGTCGCTCGCTGCCGTCATGCTGCTGCGCGAGCACGTGCCTGAACTCAAGATACGCTACGTCAACGTGGTTGACCTCATGGCCCTGGTGCCTCACGAAGTGCATTCGCACGGCCTCACCGATGAGGCCTTCGACGAACTGTTCACGCAGGACAAGCCGGTGATCTTCGCCTTCCACGGCTACCCCGGACTGATCCACCGGCTTGCCTACAAACGCCACAACCATGCCAACTTCCACGTGCACGGCTTTCTGGAGGAAGGCACAACCACCACTCCATTCGACATGACAGTACTCAACCGTCTGGATCGCTACAGTTTGGTCAAGAACACCTTGCGCTGGCTGCCTCATGTCGAGAACGCCGCTGTGCTTAATGCGCTCATGGATGAAAAACTCGCACAACATAAGCAATACATCTGGCAGCACGGTGAAGACATGCCTGAGATCAGGGAGTGGAAATGGCAGCCTACAGATGCTTGATCTACAGGGCTAACCAATGACTGAAAACAGTCTGACTAACACCACACACATCCTGAAAAATAAATAATAACCAATATCATTTACTGATAAAATCCGCTGGCCTGGCATCAGGCCAGCTCATTTTTCAGGGAAATGATTCAATGTTTAAACAAGCACTTTTGGTCGGGAGTTGCGCATGTGCGCAGCTCGTCATCGGGGTATCAACAGCCGAAGAGGCAACAGGGCAGGATCAACTCCCTGAAATCAGTGTCAAAACCCAGCGCGACGAGCAATCCACCACCACCCCCTTCAAGGGATACAAGGCCAGCACAGCGCAAACTGCCACAAAAACCAATGCCAAGCTGATCGAAACCCCGCAATCGATTACTGTGGTTGGTAGCGAACAAATCCGCGACCAAGGTGCACAATCCGTCACAGAGGCCCTGCGTTCGGTTGCAGGTGTCGATGCCGGACAATATGGCCGTCGTGGGCAGGATGACTTTACCATCCGCGGTTTCACCCAAAGCGAATTCGTGCTGCGCGATGGCATGCGTATGTTTCTGGATCAAGCCTGGGGACAAACCGAAGTGTTTGGCCTAGAACGTATTGAAGTTTTAAAAGGCCCTGCCTCCGTTCTTTATGGACAATCCGCGCCAGGAGGTCTCGTCAACCTTGTCAGCAAGCGCCCCACCGACAAACCGATTGCACAAATCGGTTTAGGTTATGGCAATTACCAGCAAAAACAATTAAGCGCCGACTTTTCTGACTCACTCAATGAATCTGGTAGCGTACGCTATCGATTGGTCGCCATTTCATCCGCCAGTGATGATCAAGTAGATTACGCGGATCGCCAACGTACCTATATTGCGCCCTCCCTCACCTGGGATATAAGCGATAAAACCAGCCTGACCCTGCTGAGTAGTTACCAAAAGAGTCAATATGTTTCCATACGCGGGTTGCCTGCTGCAGGCACGGTCAAGCATAACCCCAATGGAGATATTCCATTTAGCCGGTATATTGGTGTACCTGGCCTCAACACCATCACGACAGAGCAATCGTTGCTAGGTTATGAGCTCTCGCATGCATTCAATGACCAAATCAAATTCAAGCAAAATCTACGCTATAACACTTTTAATTTTGACGGCAGTTGGGTGAATGGTGGAAACAATAACTTGAGTGCTGGACAGACTACCTGGGCTCGCTCCATGTCTGTACGCGATATTGATGTTCAATCATTGTCTGTTGATAACCAACTGTCCTTGCAATTTCAGACAGCATCAATAAAACACGATGTGCTTCTGGGAATGGATATATTGCATATGAACAGCAAACGGGAGAAATTCGGCACCCGGTCACTCAACACACTGAATGTTTACAACCCAAATTACAGTAATACTACAATTGGTAATTTCATACCAACTGCCACTGGGCATCTAGGTACTGACGAACTGGAACAATATGGCTTCTATCTGCAAGACCATCTCAAGTTCGGTAATGGATGGAACGTCGTACTTGGCCTGCGCCGTGATGAAACCAGCCTGCTGCAGAAACGCCCCCTACTACCCACCCCCACTAACCACACACCTCGTCGCCTCAAAGCAGATCCAGGAGCCACGACTGGACGTGCAGGTGTACTGTATGAATTCTCCAGCGGGATTGCTCCCTACCTGAGCTATACCGAGTCTTTCATGCCGGAAGTGGGCAACACTAGCGATGGCGGCATGCTAAAACCCACCACGGGCAAGCAAAAAGAAGCGGGCGTCAAGTTTGAAACTGCAGACAAACGCTTCGGTACAAATGTTTCCGCCTATGAGATACTCCTGGAAAATGTCTCTTCCACCGACCCAAATAATACGGATTTCAGTATCCAGGTAGGTGAGCAACGTCATCGTGGATTCGAAATAGAAGCTAATGGACAGCTTACCCAACATCTCAGCTTGGTGGCCAGCTATACGCTGATTGATGCCGAAATCACTAAAGCTGGCCCCAGTGTTGCCAATACAGAAGGCAAACGCCCTATTCTGGTTCCGAAAAATATGGCTAATCTGTGGCTGAGTTATGACTTGAGTCCATGGTTACCTGGACTACGCATCGGCGCTGGTGCTCGCTACACGGGAGATAAGGCTGGAGATAGCAGCAATAGCTATACAGTCCCTAGCTATACGGTACTTGATGCCGCCCTGTATTATCAAACTGGCCCTTGGCGTTTTGCATTGAATGGCCGGAACCTGTCTGACAAAGAGTATATCGTGGGCTGCAACGGGAACGCCTGCTACCCTGGCGACCCACGCATGGTCATGTTCACCGCTAATTACAATTTCAAATAACGCCAACCCTCAAGCCACGCAAGTGGCTTGAGGGACAGAACAGCAACAATCAAAGCAAGCGCGGCAAGCTTTACGCTAGCAATCCGCGATCATGAAGAGGAGGATCGCATCGTGATAGTCTCAAGTAACTCCCTATCATTCGATAAAGTATTCATGATGATGTCCTCACAAAACTCCACCAAATAATTGGTCTCATCAAAGCTTGTATTAACGAGGGCCTTGGTCATTGTCCTGGCTTTTTTCAATAAGTCATCCCACTCGTGCTCAACATCCACTACGGACTGGCGTTCCAGTAACTGCAAATGTGGCTCCAAGCACGGGAAACCTCGCAAAATGACTTGATAATGCAGGCAAAATTCGCAAGAACGCCTTGCCTGTAATATATGTGGTGGTTGTATCCATTGTATGCATGGAGAAATTCGTAACATCAAGTCAGGCTTATTGCGCATCGCCTGACGCTCATCCATGGCCCCTGCCAGAAAAGCCTCTTCGTGAATTTTCCTCAAGGCCTTGCGGCATGCTAGGTCTTTATTAAGCAAGGCTATTTGGTGTTCGTCGCATAAATCTGCCATCTGCACCAAGTGAAGGTTGATCTGGCGCTCGAAATCTTGTCGTTGCCTAAAAATCTCATCCTTTAACGCCTCAATTTGCCTCAAGGTTTTGACATACTTATGCACTAGCATGCATAACCGCCATTCTCACTGCCACGTTGAGCCTTGTGCCGATACATATCCTTCTCCCCTGCCTTGCTCAGCGGTACACCATCTCTTTATTTTTCATTTTTAATCAAGCACATCAAATAAATTTGTCTATTTACAAACCACTCGGATCAAGCAATACAAACGAGCTAAATATCATTAAATTATTATTTGATATCATCAAGTTAAAATAATCATGCATATAAAATAGATATTTTATGTCTATATATTAATAGACATATTAGTTCCTTATAAACAACGAGGTCAATAGCGATCCTATATGTCTATTTGATAATAGACATATAGGATCAAGTCCATGAAGGATGTATTACGAAAGAAATTGGGCCTATCCATTGCAGCACGCAGGAAAAACCTAGGCCTGACACAAGAGTTTGTCGCTCAGCGACTAGGTGTGGAAATCGAAACAATATCGAGAATCGAACGTGGAGTGACAGCACCTTCACTCAAGACGCTCAACAAGATTGCCTATGAGTTATCCAGCCCGATTGAAGCCTTTTTTGGGCCATCCAACCCAACATCGCTTGATCCTGAGATAGAGGGATTGATTGCGATGTTGCAGAACTTGGAAGAAAAAGACAGGAAATATGTGATTGAAGCAACAAAATCGTTAAGCAAGCATCTGCTCAAAAAGTCCAGCTAATGCAGTAAATCTGCCGTGTTATCCGCAGCAGATTTACAACTTATCAGTAAGCCTGGCTTAACAGAAAGCTACTCATGCAACTCCAGCCAGGTTACGGTACCTGCTTTCATGTCCGGGATAAGCAATACCTTGCCATCCGCAGTCACGCCAATATCAGCCGCACTTTGAAAACCCTGCTTTTCAAGCTTAACCTCATCATCAATGCTAAGGCTGAACACTTTGCCATTGATGTAATCGCTGATGTAAAGCTTCTTGTCAGCCCCTAGTGCCAAGCCATCGCCACCGCCGAAGCCTTTGGCCAGCTCGATCAAGTGCCGATTGAGCAGGTCAAGTTTGTACAGCACGCCACTGGCAAAATCAACGTAGATCAGCACTTCGCCGGTATCATCCATCCACAAGCCGTTAGGCGCCTTGATACGTGCATCCTGCTGATGGTTAATGATGGTTTCCACCTTGCCTGTGGCCAGGATAACGCGGTAAATCGCACCGCTGGTTCCGCCCTGGTTGGCGATGTCGCCACTGTCACTCACATAGAGATATTTTCCATCAAAATCCGGCTCTAGGTCGTTCAGGAAGGCTGGAGCAACAGGAAAAGCAGATTGATCAACCAAGACCGTCCATTGACCATCAACTCCTACCCTGAGAATACGATTCTTGTCGGTAACATAAAGATCCTGCCCTACAAACGCCAAGCCTTTAGGATCATTCATCCCCTTGGCAAATACGCGACGCTTGCCATCCGGCTCAATCACGGCAATCTGGCCGTCACCATCTTTCTCGAACTCGCCGATCTCGGAGACATATACTCTACCAGCTTTGTCTGCCACGACCGATTCCGGGTTCTTGAACCCCTGAAGTACTTTCAGTTCATGCCCTGAAGCAACCCCAGATAGCATCAAGCTGCCACCAAATAAGGCGGCTATTACCGTTTTAACCATACACTCCTCCACATCCATCAGATGATTATCTTGGCATGTGAGATCACGCCATGTCATGGATTATGCGGTTGAATGCGAGCGAACTCAACCGCATGAACTAGCTACGATGGTGCATGGTGAGGCTTTAGCCACGGTGTAATCAACAGCATGATGATCGCCATCAGGACCAATAACCAGCTTGCCAGATGAAAATCCTGTGTCATGTCGTGTAGGAAGCCTACCGATAATGGCCCGACCGCCGCGATCAAGTAACCGATCGTCAGCACAAAAGCATTCCAGGCATTTGCCTCATCCACGCTGTGAGTGTTATCCAGCGGCAAAGTCATGCCCAGGGTAAAGGCTCCGCCCAGACCAAAAGCACATATGGCAATACTGATGAAAGGAGACCACATAGGCATGATCGCCATCAATAACAAGCCCATCACTGCCAGAATTGCGCAAGCGGCAAGCAGGCCGCGCCTGTCTACCGATCTGCTGATAGCGCCGAGAATAGGATTGGACACCATAAAGACCGTCGTAAACGTTGCCAGGATAAAACCAGCTACAGCAGGCGTAGCGCCATATTCAATGTACATGGGTGCCGTCCAGGAAAGGACGGCATAAAACAGGAAATTATCCGCGGCAAAAAATAACGCTACCAGCCAAGCGGTGCGATTTCCCCAAGGTAAACCGCTCGGCTGCCCAGCGGTCAATACACGGCCTTTCTCCAACCTGGCTATACCTAGCCAGCAAAGGAGGCCAATAACGGCACATACACTCCACATGCCAGCTCCCATGCGCCAGCCAGTGTCAGCATGCATGGCAACAGGGCCAGAAATCGCCGCAGATACCGTGCTGCCAAAAGAAAGCGCGGTAGCGTAAATACCCATGACCATGGCCGCCTTATGCGGGAAATTCCCCTTTATATAGCCCGCAATCAAGGCGCCTGCTATCGCGATCCCCGCGCCCACACCAGCCGTGGTTAACAGCAACATCTCGACGTTGTAGGCAAAAGCACGCGCAGCAATCGCCACACAAAGTAGCAGCAATGCCGCAAGCAGCACCGGATTGCGGCCATAACGCCTTGCCAGCCATGGCGTAGGCAAAGCCAACAATCCCATTAATACATCAGGAATCGCCGTTAATAAGGATGCCACAGTGTGCGATAGCTGAAACTCATCAATGATGTCGGGCAGCAGTGGGCCCATGGAGACGATCCCAGGGCGTAAGGCAACCGCCACCAGAATAATCGCCACTATCACAAAAGTCACGGGAACGCGGGAAGCAACTGGCCTCGTCGAGGCTAGAGAGGAAGCAGCAGAGGATATGGACATAACCAGACGACGCTCATACCAGAAAGGATGAGATCAATATAGTCTGGTGGCGATTCACTCACCATACGTCATCTTGCGTAAAGCAATACAAGCTTCGCGCAAGATGACGTTGGAAGTCATGAAAAATCAGGGCTTTTTCAGGCCCGGCAGCAAGGCAATCATCGCGCAGGGGGTATAAGACTGATTGCTGGCAATGCCATCGCTAATGAGCTTCTTGATGACAGGGTCGGCATTGATTTTATCTGCCACCTGCTGGATGGCGAGGTCATACGTAGCTTGCACCGCTTTGCCAGGCAAAATGTCCAGATCACCGCTATAGCGCGACTCCCCGGTGTAGCTGGCAATTGCCTTGCCACTGCCAGTGTAGACGGTAGCGTTGATAGTGCCGTAGAAGTTACGCATATGCGGGTTATAGAACATCTTGGGCTTGACCCAGAGCAACACATTGCCTGTCACGCCAGCGTCACACATGACTGTTTCACCAAGCTTGGCACTGAGCGTTTTCGTCAGCACTGGCTCAATGAGCGGCCCCTGTGCAAACCAATAGTCCTTCATGAAATGCCAGAGCTTGATCTCATTGGTATATTCATACGGGCTGATGTATACCACGACTTTGCTGCTAGGTTGCGGCGCCTCGGCATGGGCAATACCAGATGCCAACAACAAGGTTGCCAAGCCCAGAACACTTTTTCTCATTACATTGCTCCTCACACGTTTATTGCTTGTTATAGCTGATACGATACACCAAACCCGCTCTGTCATCCGAGACATATAGCGCTCCATCTGGCCCTACGATCACATCGACGGGGCGACCCCAGGCACTGTTCTTTGTTTGCCAACCAGTCACAAAATCTTCCACTGCCACCGGTTTATTCTCCTTAAAGCGGATACGCACCAGTTTGTAGCCATAAGGCTCCACCCTATTCCAGGAGCCATGCAGGGCAACAATCGCATCCTGCTTGTATTCAGTGGGGAATTTGGCCTGGTCAAGAAAAGTAATGCCTATCGGTGTGGAATGCGCACGCAAGGTAATGGCCGGCGGCTGCATGTTATCGCAGAAACCAGGCTTGCCAGGGAAGTTGGGGTCTGTGAAACGGTTGCCCCAGCAATGCGGCCAGCCATAATGCTTGCCCGGCTCAATCTTGTTGATATGCTCGGGTGGCAGCTCATCGTTCATGGCCCCGCCCTTGGTTTCAGAGCGCATATCCGCACCGTTGTTGGTAGCATAGAAATCACCAGTGCCGGGCTGCCAGGCAAACCCCTGCGAATTACGTAAGCCACTGGCCCACACTGCACTCCTGGCGCCGCTCACGCTACCATCCGGCGCACCAGCAGGCTTGCCATCCAACGTATAGCGCAATATGGTAGCCCGCTGTGGATCTTGCTCCACGCAGACATTGCAGCTGGAACCAACATTCATATAGAGGTGATTGTCCGGCCCCAGCTTGATCGTCTTGAGCGTGTGACCACCGCTGGGTAGATGGCTAATAAAGGGTATCAGCTTGGCAGCAGCTTGCTTACTATCTTGCGCCCGCTCCACCCGCATCACCCCATCCTGATTCGCCACCAACATAGTATTGCCAACAAACACCAGGCTATTCGGTGCATTCAAGCCTTCCACCACTGGCACTACATCATCGGCCACACCGTCACGGTTGCGGTCTGGCAGCATATACACGGTGTTATCCACACTGCTGGCCAAATAAAGATGGCCATCCGGCCCGAACGCCATAAAACGTGGCCCACGAAAATAATCACCCTTGGCCGGGTTGAGCTTGGCAAAAGTCGTGATCTTGAACCCTGGCGGTAAAGTCAGGCTAGCGGCAATGTCGTCAGGTGTTTTACTCACCGCAGCCACAGTGGTACATGCCATCAAAGCCGCAGTGGCCGCTAGTACTGGTAATCCGTTGATGAACGATTTTTTCACTCTATCCCCCATATCTGCACAACTGTGATCAACAAGGATTACGAACTTGTGGCCAAGCTTAGGTTCCCGCCCCACCATGAAAAATGCCGGAACATGTCCGGCATTTGATTGATCACATCCACAACAAGGCCATGCCTGACATGGCTTTGCTATGGTGGCATGACGCTATATCAGTGGCACTTCTCTTCCTGGCAGCCATCATTCTTGGCACCAGCAGCCTCGAGAAACTCAACCATATCAGTACGGCCCTCATCCTTCAGGGCGCGGATGATGGAAACATTGCCACGCAACTTAGCGTTGACATCGGCACCATGATCGATCAAGTACTTCACCACATCCTTGTTACCTTGATAGGCCGCCAAGTGCAGAGCTGTCATCTTGGTGATCGGGTGCTTGTAGTTCACATCAGCACCATTTTCGACAAAGAACTTGACCGTTTTTAATTGGCCCTTGTTGGCGGCGATTTCCAGGCCGGTCCAGGCGAAGAATAACTCATTGACCGTGTAAGGATTATTAAAATATTTCTTCACCACCTTCATGTCACCCTTGCCAATGGCATCGGTATATTCCACCTGTGGATCCTCGGCGTGAGAAACCACTGCCCAACCCAACACCAATGTTGCCAGGATGACTTTCAACATCTTTTTCATGCTACTTCTCCATAGTAATCATCATTAATTTCAAGTGTGCTTATTATTGTGAGAGCTGTCAGGAATACAGCTATAACGCTGCATCCTGTTCAACCCAACGCACATCTTGCGTTCGCTGTTGACCGCTTAGCCGATAAACTTCCTAGCATTGCGGAACATACGAATCCACGGCCCATCCTCACCCCAAGCATCAGGGTGCCATGAATGCTGCACAGCGCGGAATACACGCTCCGGATGAGGCATCATAATACTGAAACGTCCATCAGCGGTAGTCAGACCGGTAATCCCTTGTGGCGAACCATTCGGGTTGAACGGATAAATCTCGGTAGGAACACCACTATTATCAACATAGCGCAGCGTCACCAGACCTGCGGCTTGAGCACGCTGCTGGGTCGCCACATCGGCAAACTCGGCATAGCCTTCACCATGCGCCACGGCAATCGGCATGCGGCTTCCTGCCATGCCATTGAAGAACAGGGAGGGCGACTCCAGCACCTCCACCATCGCCACGCGTGCTTCAAACTGTTCGGAACGATTGCGCACAAAGTGCGGCCAGTTTTCAGCACCAGGGATAATACTGTGCAGGTTGCTCATCATCTGGCAACCATTACAGATACCCAAGGCAAAGGAATCCTGACGCTGGAAGAATGCAGAGAACTCCTCACGCGCACGCGGGTTGAACAGGATAGACTTGGCCCAACCTTCGCCCGCACCCAGTACATCGCCATACGAGAAGCCACCACAAGCCACGAAACCAGCAAAATCCTTGAGGCTGACACGGCCGCTGATGATGTCGCTCATATGCACGTCGTGCGCCTGGAAACCAGCGCGGTCGAATGCCGCCGCCATCTCCACCTGCCCATTGACGCCCTGCTCGCGCAGGATCGCCATCTTGGGCTTGGCACCACTGGCAATATAGGGGGCTGCGATGTTGTCAGCTGGGTCAAAACTCAGCTTGGCATGCAGGCCTGCATCCTTTTCATCAAGGATCCGGTCATATTCCTGCTGTGCACATTGCGGGTTATCCCGCAGCTTCTGCATTTGGTAAGTCGTTTCAGACCAGGCACGATGCAGGGCAACACGACTTTCGGTAAATACCACACGGCCATCCTGGTGGATGCGGATATTGCCATGTGTCGCGGGTGTGCCGATCACGTGCACCAGGCCAGGCAACTGCGGCTTGAGCTCGGCCACAATCGCATCGGCTTCAGCAGCACGCACTTGTAACACCGCGCCCAGCTCCTCGTTGTAAAGTGCAGCCACGGCATCTTCGCCCAGGCTGGTGATATCAATATCCAGGCCGCAACGCCCGGCAAACGCCATTTCCACCACGGTAGAGAACAAGCCACCGTCGGAACGGTCATGATAGGCCAGCAGTTTGCCTTCACGATTGAGCTTTTGCACAGCATCAAAGAAAGCCTTGAGGCTAGCAGCGTCATCCACATCTGGTGCGACATTACCAACCGCGCCATACACTTGTGCTAGCGCGGAGCCACCCATGCGGTTCTTGCCTGCGCCCAGGTCGATCAGCAATAACTTGGTATCACCCAGATCAGTGCGCAACTGTGGTGTCAGGGTTTTGCGTGCATCTGGCGTCGGTGCAAAGGCAGTCACCACCAGGGAAATCGGCGAAGTCACGGCTTTTTTCTCGCCGCCCTCTTCCCAGACAGTCTTCATGGACATTGAATCCTTGCCCACCGGGATGCTAATACCCAGCGCAGGACACAACTCCATCCCCACTGCCTTGACGGTATCAAACAATGCCGCATCCTCACCCGGATGCCCGGCTGGGGCCATCCAGTTGGCAGAAAGCTTCAGCTCGGCGATGTCATCAATGAGGCTGGCAGCGATATTGGTGATGGATTCACCAATCGCCATGCGGCCAGATGCTGGGCCATCAATCAGTGCCAACGGCGCTTTCTCGCCAATCGCAAACGCTTCGCCACGATAAGTTTCAAAACCTGCCAGTGTCACGGCAACATCGGCCACCGGCACTTGCCATGGGCCTACCATCTGGTCACGTGCGATCAGGCCAGTCACGCTGCGGTCACCAATGGTAATGAGGAAAGTCTTGTCTGCGACACCAGGCAAGCGCAACACGCGCTCTGCTGCCTGCTTGAGATCAATCGCCGCATGGTCAAACACGGGTAATTCACGTGTCACATGCTTCACATCACGCGTCATCTTGGGCGGCTTGCCCAACAGCACGGAAAGATCCATATCCACCGGATTGTTATCAAAGTGGCTATCGGCAACGGTCAGATGCCTTTCTTCAGTCGCTTCACCCACCACGGCAAACGGGCAGCGCTCGCGCTCACAGATTTCAGCAAACAAAGGTAAGTCTTCCTTGCGCACTGCCATCACGTAGCGTTCTTGTGCCTCGTTACTCCAGATTTCGCGCGGGGCCATGCCTGGCTCCTCGTTATGCACATCGCGCAACTGGAACTTGGCGCCTACGCCAGCATCATTGACCAGCTCGGGGAAAGCGTTGGAAATGCCACCAGCCCCTACATCGTGAATACTTAGAATCGGGTTCTTGTCACCCAATTGCCAGCAACGGTCAATCACCTCTTGCGCACGGCGCTCCAACTCGGGGTTGCCACGCTGCACAGAATCAAAATCCAGGTTTTCGGTATTCGCACCCGTATCCATACTGGAAGCCGCACCGCCACCCAAACCAATCAGCATGGCTGGGCCACCCAGCTGGATCAAGGCTGCACCAGGCGGAATAGGGTGCTTTTTGGAATGCTTGGCGGAAATATTGCCCACGCCGCCAGCCAGCATGATGGGCTTATGATAACCACGGATTTCATCCGCAGCTTCAATTTCCAGCGTACGGAAATACCCCGCAATATTCGGGCGGCCAAATTCATTGTTGTAAGCAGCACCACCCAACGGGCCATCGACCATGATCTGCAATGGCGAAGCAATGCGCGCAGGCTTGCCATGATCTTGCTCCCAAGGCTGCTTGAACCCAGGAATATTGAGGTTAGAGACAGAAAAACCAGTCAGGCCAGCCTTGGGCTTGGAACCAGAGCCTGTCGCGCCTTCATCGCGGATTTCACCACCAGCCCCTGTCGCTGCACCAGCAAAAGGAGAAATCGCCGTTGGATGGTTATGCGTTTCCACCTTCATGAGGAAGTGCATATCTTCCTCCACAAAACCATATTGACCATCGGCCTGCGGGTAAAAACGCTTGGTCTTGCTACCTTCAACGATAGACGCATTATCAGCATAAGCCACTACCGTTTTTCCGGGGTTGAGCTTGTGCGTGTTGCGGATCATGCCAAACAGGGATTGCGCCTGGGCGACGCCATCAATCACCCAATCCGCATTGAAAATCTTGTGCCTACAGTGCTCAGAGTTGGCCTGGGCAAACATCATCAGCTCAACATCGGTCGGGTTGCGGCCCATGCGCTGGAAATTCTCCACCAGGTAATCTACTTCATCAGGCGAGAGCGCCAGACCCATATCGGCATTAGCAGCATCCAGGGCCGCCTTGCCACCAGCCAGGATATCCACTGTAGACAAAGGTGCAGGCTCAGCGGTGTGATAAAGCTTTTGTGCATCTTGCAAATCAGCAAACACCGCTTCTGTCATGCGGTCATGAATCAAGGGGCGCAGCGCCAACCTCTCAGCGTCCGTCAGCGGGCTGCCATCAGCAGTCGCCGCATAAAAGGCAATGCCACGCTCAAGGCGCTGAATAGCCTCAATACCACAGTGCCGCGCAATATCTGTTGCCCGCGAAGACCACGGCGAAATCGTGCCAGGACGCGGCACCACCAGGAATAACTCACCAGCCGGAGACTTCTCGCTCAAGCGCGGCCCATATGTAAGAATCTGCTTCAGAACACCCTGCTGCGCATCACTCAATGGCTGCGCAGACCAAGCAAAATGCCAGAACTCCGCATACAAATGCGTAATACGCGGCGCGGCGCCCTTGAGCGCAACCAGGATTTTCTCAATACGGAAAGGGGATAAAGCGGCACTGCCACGAAGACTGATCATTGGGCTGGACATGAAGAAATTCAAAGTGTTGGCAAAACCTGAATTTTACCAGATTCTGCCCAGCGATACCGCTTTGAGGATTAAGGAAAATCAGCCTCCCACTACGACCAGCCACAACATGCTCAACTCCCATAGCAGAAGGAGGAAGAACATGCCGGGCAGGATGAGTAGCCAATACTCATGGGTAAACAGGCCTAAACAGCACCGCTTAACTTCAACGAAACACTTGGTGAGTAATCGCATGAATTCACGTCTATTTTCTAGGGTCAAACGAATAACTCAAACTAATCCATGCCGCTCTTGGCGCACCCGGCGCCAGAAAATTCGTCATCAGCCAGTCATTGGAATTATGGTTGTATCCATCTGGCCCGATAGCACCATAGACAGCAGGAGAGAATGGATTGCGACCCAGGCGGCCTGCACTGAAATACTCCTTGTCCAGTAAGTTGTTGACCCGCAGACCTAGAGTCCACTCGGAATTAAGTTGATAGCTGGTTTGGAGGTTGAGCACTAGATAGCCGGGGGTAGTACCTGGATTATTTGCAGCCTGTCTAACTACTTGAATAATGGCGCCGCTATCATCTACTACAGAGTCATAAAGCACTTCACCGGCCCGGTGTTTGTTGTTTTCATTGCCGCGCACAAAAGCAAAGGAGTGCGCTACAGCGGTGAGGCCAACCTGCCATTTTGGTGTGACCATGTAACTCAGCGTAGCGTTGAGATTATGTAAAGGCACACCAGGCATGCGGTTACCGGGTTTGACTTGGATACGTCGGCTGTATTCTTGATTGCCAAAATACTCTTCTACTGAGCTGGTATTGTCATTGGCGGGCATCCAGAATTTATCCTGGAAAGTGGCTTCTGTCAGAGCGTAATTTAGTCGTAAGCGCCATTTCTCGAAGGCTGCTGTAATTCCAGCCTCTAGCCCCTGGCGGCGAGTGTCGCCAATGGTGTCGAAGAAATTGCGATTGCCAGGATAACCGATCATGTAGATATCATCCCTGAGATCGGTACGATAAACTCCTAGATTCCATTCCAAATGATCATTAAATCTGCCTCGCATACCAAAATCCCAAGTCGTGGCTTTGATCTGAGGTAGGTAAGGATCCCCTGAAAGAGTTGTAGGCAGAGAGCAAGCTCGGTTTTCTGCTAGACTTCTTGGGATGGTGTAATCAATTTGACCGCTTGAGTTGTAATGTGGGATTGGAGTTCTATCAAACGCACAACCAAGCTCTACTACGGAAGGTACACGCGTGCCTTGGCTGACACTGCCATAGATATTCAAGTCAGGTGTGGCTTGCCAGGTTGCCCCAAGAGAGGGATTTAGAGAGTAATAACTAAATTTCTCTTTTTCAGCAGCGTTCAGTAGCTTGGAAACGTCAGGGATGGTGTAGCCCGTCGTGGGACAAACACCATTCACGCACACGTCATAATAATTCGGGAAGTTTTCCAGTTGAGCTAAATTGGCAACGAAGGAACCATGCGTGCGTGAAGCAATCTTGTTCTTGCCTTTGGTATCGTTGTAGCGAAGTGCTCCCGTGATATTTAAAGTTTCAATCGGACTCCAGGTTTCACTTGCATAAATACTTTTGGTGACTTGACGGCCCTTGAAATTGCTGTTGCTGATTTCCTGATCGGCGGCGGCATATTGGTCACGGATTTCATCTGGGGCTAGATAACCTTCACGTTCTGCATCGAACATTCCAAACCTTTGCCCGCTTTTGTATTTCGCCCATGGCATATCCACCGAGGCACCCACCATGAATTTATGTTTTTCATAATTCCAGTTGAGCTGGAGCGAAGCACCATCGGTGACTTGGTCGATTTGGGTATCGGTGATGACAGCAGTGGGAGTGCCCTCTACCACACCAGTACCAGTGCCATTGTTATAGGCAGCACCATCTACGGTAAGCCAACCACCATTGGGTCCCGGAACTTTTAGGCCATCATTATTGATATCTCCTTGGCATGTACTGCCATTGACCACAGAGTTAGGGTCAATAATCATGACATATTTCGTATTGGGATTGCCGTTCTGGCCTTCCTCCCACCAATAAAATTGTGTGCCTGCAGTGAGCGCTCTTGAGAAATTAAAGCCATTCCTGGCGATCCCGACCAGATTCTGCGCAACGCGATAGTTATATTCAGCTTGATTATTTGTCCAAGGCTGGGGCGGAGGGGGGGCAATATTTGCTGATGGATCGCCCTGCGCAGTTAAAATCGCTGTTTGCTGGAAGTTTTTGGTGGATTCTAATTGTAGTTTAGCAAATGCTGCGAAATCTTCTGGAAGATCTGCATTAAAAGATCCCGCTGGTAATTGTGCTAATGCATAATCAATCCCATTTTGTCGGACATTGTTTACAAAGGGGGTGGTTAGGGTCCAGGTACCGTTAGGCGCTGCAACAATGTAATAATTTGGCAATCCGTATTTATTAGTACTATTAAATAGGCAGGTATATACCTCCCCATCTGCGAGGTTTCTTTTTACATATTGATTTTCAAACTCCGTATAAACATCTGCACCACGCTGTTTACGTTTGCTGTTTCTCCTGTACACCTGTCCCGTGATAGAAAGGTTGTCATTGACAAAATAGCTGCCTGAAAGTTGGAATTGCAGCAGGCGGTTGTCTGTGGTGTCAGGGGAAGTAAAAACGCCGTTACGGTCTTGCTTGTACATTTCGTTTGGCATCATGCCGTTACCGGTCAAGTCATTCCATGCAACTAATGTACTCAGGTTGAGGTCGAGCTTGTCGCCACGATAGCTGCCTTTGGCAAATACTTGATTGACCCTGCTAGGAGAGTTATCGCGCCAGCCATCCTCAAGGAAGATGTTGGCGGCGGCAAAGCCTGCGATAGTGCCGTTGTTCCAGCCGCCTTCGGCTTGCAGTTGCCGTCTACCGAAAGAGCCAGTGAGGATTTCAGCATCGATTTTGGTATTGTTGAAGCCATCCTTGGTTTTCATGGAGAGGGCACCCCCTAGAGTACCTAAACCAAAGATAGGATTGGAACCGGGGAACACATCAAAGCTGGCGAGTGCATTCATCGGGATCATGTCCCAATTCACGACATCACCAAACGGTTCATTGATGCGAATACCATCAATGAAGGCGGATAGGCCTTGCGGCGTTCCGATCTGTGGACCGGCTGTAAAGCCACGGTACTGGACATCCATCTGGAATGGGTTGCCCTGATAGTCATTGACATTGACTGACTGCAATCTGGAATTCATCAAGTCAGTCAAGCTCAAAGAGTGAGCTTCTTTAATGTCTTTGGCAGTCAGGCTTTGGACGTTGCCAGGGATTTGCTCTTTAGTCAGACCGGTGCCGCCTAAAGGGCCAATCTCATAGAAGCGCTTGGCGCGGACTTCAACTGCGTCTACATGTTGAAAATCTATCGCCGATTTCTCGCCTGGGAGCTTGTCTTCGACTTTGGGGATTGCATTTTGTAGTTGATAGCGCCCATCTTTGTCTTGCACAGCTTCTAGGCCAGTGCCTTTGAGGATGGCATCAAAGCCTTCCTTTATGGTGTAAGGGCCGCGGAGTACAGGACTGCGTTTACCCTGCGTGAGCCTGGGATCGAAGCCAAGCAATACGCCTGATTGAGCGGCATATCCAGGCAGGGTATCGCTGAGGTCGCCAGCGGGAATGTCATAGATTTTCTGCGGAATGTGCTTGTTGAGTTCTGCTGCATTGGCAAGCGAACTGCCCCATAACATGAGGCTGATCGTCAATGCCATGGCGCTTTTTTGCCTGACTTGCTGGTTGTATCTCTTATGATAGCTTCCGTAGTTCATCTTCTCTCCCGTATATGCAGCAAATTGTGTTGTTTTGCTGCTATGCCGAACGAGAATGAAAATCCGGAAAGCAATTATGAAAAAAATTTAGTGATTGCGCATCAAGCTGGCACGAGTGTGACCCAAAACCGGGTGAAGCGCTCTACCCTTACAGGTAACGTACGCTCTAGAGTCTGCAAAACAGACTCCATGTCCTGGGTGGGGAAAGAGCCTGATATTTGCAGGCTGGCAACCGCGGGATCACAGCGCAGGACACCAGCCTTGTAGCGTGCGATTTCCTGGGTAAAGTCATCAAGGCGCATGGCGTAGACCACGACTATGCCATTGATCCAGGCCATATCTGTTGCACGTGCCGCCAGCTTACCTGCGAACTTTTGGTCGGTAAATGTGATGGATTCACCTGCATTCAACCGCATGGCTTCTCCCCCGAAGTAGCGAGGCTTAATGGCTACCGCCCCCTCAAACACGGAGGCTTTGGTCTGATGCGATAAATCGCGCACACTGAAACGAGTGCCCAGTGCAGTAGCGCGGCCATGGCGGGTCTCTACCCTAAAAGGGCGATAAGTCGTGGTTGCCTCATGCGCTGTTTCAATATAAACCTCACCCTGGATCAATTCGATTACACGCTCGGTAGCCGAATAGCGCACATTGACGGCACTGTTGGTATTCAAGTGCAGGCTGGTACCATCTTCCAGTGCAATCTGTGTATGCTCGCCTACCTTGGTGCTGGCGTCTGCCAGCATACCCCGCCAGGGTTGCTCGCGATAAGCATATAACCCGGTAGCGCTAGCCGTCAGGAACAAGGCAAGGTGCTTGATGATACGTCGACGATCAGCCACTGGCGGCAGTTGCAGCGTTGCCATGCCGACCTCGGAAGGCACTTGGCCAAAATGCTGGGTGACACGCTCCAATTGTTGCCAAGCGCTTTGGTGTGCTGGATCAGCATCCAGCCAGGTGCGCCAGGCTTGCTGCGTTTCTGTAGAACGCTCGCCTGATGCCAGCCTGGCATACCACTCACTAGCAGCACGCATCGCCGGGGTTGGCTTGATCATGCGATCATCCATGGCAATTGTTCCGGCCCTACTCTTCAAGCAAGACCATGCATTGCAACATGGCCCTGGCCACATAGTTGCCCACGGTACGTGTGCTTACGCCAAGCTGGTTGGCAATGTCGCTATAGCTGAGACCCTCAAGTTGCAAAAGCAAAAAGGCTGTACGCACTTTTGTTGGCAAGCCATCCAGCATGATGTCGAGCTTGATCAAGATATCCAACACCATCGCACGCGCTTCAGGAGAGGCCACCTCTACAGGTGCAAACTGCGCCAGGGCCTCTAGGTAGGCACGCTCCAGATCACGCCGTCGCAATTGATCGACCATCAGACCATGCGCCACGCGGCTCAAATAAGCCCGGGGCTCTTGCAAGACTGGTAGATCAGCTTTAAGGAGGAGACTCAGGAAGGTATCTTGCGCTAGATCAGCAGCGCCCTGTCGGCAACCAAGCTTTTTGTTAATCCACGCCCGCAACCAAGCATGATGCTCTTGGTAGAGCAGCTGGATCACGCCTTGCTTGCAGAGATGATCTTGGGACATGGGCATGCGGATTCATTCAGGTGTGTTTTTATCAGCAATATCAATGCCAATATTCAAACTATTGATATAAATAGATAAATTTTTCAAACATTTATTAAATTGGCTATATACAACCACCATGGTGGTTGTATATAGCCACCACCTCCTACATCGATTGTGCCACTGTCACGATTCAGTGCAAAACCTTGCAAAGCGATGCCGGCACGAGCCCAACACCAAGATTTTTCAGGGATAAGTCGTTATAATCACTCACTCTAATAGGCCTTCGCCCACAGACATGCTGCAGCTTGATGTCAAAACCATTTACTTCCTCGTCGGCCTGTTTGCCACAACGACGGGACTCGTGCTGTTTGCTCTCAGCACCACAGGGCGTTTTGATCGCTGGCTGAAGTATTGGGGTATCAGCAATATTGCTACGGGTAGCGGGATTCTCCTGCTGACATTCCGTGACATCATTCCAGATTTCTACAGCATTGTACTGGCCAATATGCTGGCCATCATTGGCTATTACCTGCTGATGGCGACCACTCAACGCTTGTATCACCGTCGACGCATTGCTGTAAAGCCGCACTTGCTGTTTCTTGGCATACTCACCGTGCTGTTCATCCTGATGCAGGATGCCGATAGTTACTATGCAGAAAGAACCGTACTCACTGCGCTCACCTGTGGTTTCTACGCCTACTGTGTTGCCAAAAGCACCTTCCGTATTGCCAGGACTGAGGATATCACCTCGGCCTACCTAGTTTCTGGCATTTTCACCATGGCAACTGCAGTCTTTGCGATGCGTGCCATCGCCGGCCTAACGCACCATTTAGGAGGGGAATCTGTCTTTGCGTCTGGTGGGATCAATATGTGGACCATTTTGCTCGCTGCGATCATTGGTCCACTGTGGAACATGTCCATGCTGTTAATGATCATGGAACGCATCAACCGCAACTGGATAGGCCGTGCCTTACGTGACCCATTGACTTCGGCTCTTAACCGAGAAGGACTGAAAGCTGCGATTGAAAACAACTCGATGCGTCGCCAGTCAGACGCGCACCCGGTCACAGCACTACTATTGGTTGATATTGATCACTTCAAGCAAGTCAACGATAAATTAGGACACGCATTTGGCGATCAGTTGCTGTGCACGTTTGCCGATATTGTGCATAACCAATTACGCAGCTCAGACCTCTTTGCGCGCCAAGGTGGTGATGAGTTTGTGATTATCCTGCCTGCAAGCGGGGAGAAAGAGGCTCAGGATGTAGCCGAGCGTTTGCAAAACTCTTTTGCCCATGCCACTGAAAAATTAAAACAAGATGGCTTATCGATTACCCTGAGCATTGGTATTGCAGTGGCGGCTAGCGATCAAATCGCGCATTCATTGAATAGCCTGATGGAGCAAGCCGATTCGGCACTCTATCAATCCAAGCACCATGGGCGTAACCGCATCACATCGGCCCAAGCGGCTTAACGCTTGCTGAAACCTCGAAACCAGACTGCTCGGCTTTTTCCACCCCTTCTTCCACTTTTTCTTCTGCTTCCTCCTGGTCGTCAGGCGATGCCAATTCTGGTGTGTGAACAAACTCCAGGTGACGTTCCAACTGCAGATGAGTGAATACCGGGAAGTGATCTGAGCCAATATGCGGCAAGCGCTGCATTTTTACCAGGCCAAAATCGGTGCTATGGAAGATATGATCCAATGCCCAACGCAGGAAAGGGTAATCCGCGTGATAAGTGTTGATATGATGACGCCCCTTACGCGGATCAAGCAAACCACTTACGCGCTGGAAAAGACGCGTGGTACGCGACCAAGCCACGTCATTGAGATCGCCCATCACGATCACGCTACCCTCCGTATTGCCAACCTCACGCCCCACAATCAATAACTCCGCATCCCGCAAAGTAGAATCAGGTGCCTCGGTGGGGCTAGGCGGCTCGGGATGCAGGCAGTGCAGCCTGACTGGCGCACCACAAGGCAATATCACCGTCGCATGGATCGAGGGAATTTCCGGGCTCAGCAAAAACTTCACCTCTGGCGTACGCAAGGGCAAGCGGCTATAGAGATGCATACCATAGAGATTATCCAGCGGCACCCGCACCACGTGAGGATATTCACGTTCAATCGCCGTCATGGCCTGTTCCCATATGCGGTCTGACTCCAGCGTCAGTAGCACATCAGGCTTGAGTAGCCTGACTTGCTCAATCAGCTTGAAATGCTGGTTATTCGTCATCAGTACATTGGCGACTATCATGGACAATTGTTTGTCGGGTCGATAATGCCGGGGGTCAATCACCTTGACTTCATCAGGCCAAAGATGGGTATAAGGGATCACCATACGCAACTGATGCCACAAGGCCAGCAACAAGGCTGCCAACATGCCCCAGCGTAAGGGCGACCATGGCGCTTCTATCAGCATCAAGGCCAGCAGTGCAAGCAAGCCAAGGGTAATGATTTGCAAGCGCGGAAAATCTAGGCCACGAAACCACCACTCATTGCGACGCACCAAAGAGCCGAGCGTCAACAACACGGTCAATGCCGATAGGCTATAAGCCAATATCATGGGAGCAGGCCCTCAGTGGCTACATCTGCGGCGGCAAATGCCAGATCCAAGCCGCCACAGCCAGCAGTGCCACGACCAGCACCATGGTCATTCTGGATAACCGGCCAAGACGGCGGCGACTATCTTCCAGGTTGGCAACAAGTTGCTCATGCTGATCAGCCAAAGTTTTCAATAATTTAGAAGACTCCACCATCTGGGTTTGTAGTTTGGCTAGCTGCATTTCCAGCGACTGAACGCGGGCCTCCCTGTCATTAGCGTTATCCAGCTCGCTGTAAGGCACATCATAAGCCTCGGGCTCCTGATATTCCTGCTTGCCAGAGACGGCGTGCCAAAACTTTCTCGCCCCATCTGCAATCTCTGGGGCCTTACGAATCACTTCAATCCAGGGAACCACCTTTAATACCGTCAGCCATGGTGCAGCCACTATTTATTCCTTTCGTGTTGGAGGGTACATACCCTGAATACGCAATCACATGCTGCGTATTGATTTCAATGGCCAGTCGTCCTGGAAAATAATTGCATCACCACAACGCCAGTGATGATCAATGCCATGCCGATGACGGCTGGCAAATCTGGCTTTTGCCCATACAACACTAGTGCAATTAACGTCACCAAGACAATGCCTAACCCCGACCAAATCGCGTAGGCAATGCCAACCGGAATGCTGCGCAAGGTCAGTGCTAAAAAGTAAAATGCCAAACCATAGCCAACCACGACCAACACACTGGGCAGCCATTGACTAAAGCCATCGCTGGCCTTGAGAGCCGAAGTAGCGATCACCTCGGCAACGATGGCAATCGCCAGGTAGATCCAGTGCTGCATATTCACGGCTCTGTCACGGTCACAAAGTTCAGCCGGTTGCCATCGAGGTCCACCATCAGCATATTACGCACACTTGGCCCAAGATCATTGCCAGGTGGCTCAGTCACATGCAAGCCCTGCTGCAGGAACTCAAGGTGCACTGCATCGACATCATCCACGTAAAAATGTACTAATGCGCCAAAAGCACAATCGCCAGTGTGCTCGGTGAGGAATACCTGCATGTCATCCCGTGCAATCGCGGCAAAAAAGGGTAACCCCGGCTCGAATTGGTGGGTCCACAATTCACGGAAGCCGAGTTTTTCATAAAAGGGTTTGCTCAGTGCATAAGAAGCCACACGCACTGCAGGTACGACTTGCTGGGTTACTTTCTTCATGCTCCCTCCTCGCTCATGTGGCTTGCTCACGCATGCGTATCATCACATCGTAAAGTGCAGGAAATTCGGTAAAACCATCCTGTGCCATGAAGTGCCCACCACGCTCAAATAACTCCCAATCTGCATCAAGTTTTTCGGCCAAGCGTAATGAATAAGGGTAAGGCACGATGTGATCATCTTGAGCCGCCATGACGATGCGCTGTGGCACTAAGCGAACCAGTTTTTCTGCATCCAGTGGCGCTGCGCTGAATGGATCCAGCACTGGCAGGAAACTTAATGGTTCAGCGAACCCAGACACCAGAGCCATACCAGCTACGGCTTGCTGTTGATCCTCAAGATAGCGCAGCAAAGTAATGCAACCCAGACTGTGACCAATCAAGTAAGTCTGGCTACCCAGTTTTATATTGTCGCGTAGACAATCCAGCCAGGCATCAATATCCGGGTGATCCGGTGCTGGTAATGCCAGCACCTGTACCTCAAAATCCTGCTGCTCTAATGTACGCTTGACCCAGGGAAACCAATGGCTTTGCGCTGAAGCCTGGTAACCATGGATGATATAGACGCGGTGCGTTTGCATGCTGTTCCCCACATACTGAATATGTGGTTAGAACAATTGACAGGCTTTAGTTCGCAACGATTGCTCAGCGCACAATAAAAAAGCTATTTCACTGCCCCAAACACTTTCTTGAGTAAACTGCTTGCCTGGCCCATTGGGTCCTGGCGAATGGCCTTTTCTTCCTCAGCCATCATCAGGTAAACACCATCCAGCGTTTTTTGCGTCACATATTGCTCAAGGTTAGCCTGGTCCTTGCCCACCAAGCCATATTTACTGCCCATCTCGGCAAAGCGATTATATTGCTTTGCGAGGTCTACATCTTGAGTAGCCTTTTTCACGATAGGCAGAAACTTATCTGCCATAGGGCCGGAGGTAGTCTTGCGAAAATATTGCGTCGCCGAGTCCTGCCCGCCTGTCAGGATATCCTTGGCGTCCTGCACGCTCATCTGCTTGACGGAATTAACCAGCAAGGCCTTGGCCTCAGGTACAGCAGCCTCTGCTGCCTGGTTCATTTTAACCACCAACTCATCCGCCTGCTTGCCCATGCCAAACATGCGCATGGCTTTTTCCGCTTTTTGCATCGACTCAGGTAAAGGGATTTTCACCTGCGGATTATTGAGAAAGCCGCCCGCCTGGCCCAATTGACTGACAGCTCGCTCAGCGCCTTGGGTCAGTGCCTGTTTCAGGCCTTGGCTAGCGTCAGCATTGCTAATACTGCTCAAATCGAGCGCAACGGCATGACTAGAAAATGCAATAAACGATAAAGCAGTGACAAAATGGCGCATAGCCCCTCCGGTAGTATTGAGGTAGAAGATCATTCTACCTCTATTGGCGGGCAATGCGCGATGACCGCGAAGTGCCTTCAAGACTTTATTCTGCGGGTTTGACGTTCCAGATGTTCTCCGCATACTCACCGATAGTGCGGTCACTGGAAAACTTGCCAATCCGCGCCACATTGAGGATAGCTTTACGGCTCCACTCCTCCTCATCCTTGTAGAGCTGGCCAACCGCATCCTGGGTTTCGATGTAGCTGGCATAATCTGCCAACAAAAGATATTGGTCGCCTTTGCCAAGCAAGGTATCGCCGATTGCTTGATAACGATCCGGCTCATCAACGGAGAAGAAGCCATTGGTGATCATATCCACTGCCTGCTTCAGCTCGGGGTTGCCATGGTAATAATCCCAAGGATTGTAATTGTTAGCCTTGACCTCGGCCACCTGCTCCGTCGTCAGGCCAAAAATAAAGATATTCTCTTCACCCACCTCTTCGCGTATTTCCACATTAGCGCCATCCAGCGTGCCAATTGTTAAGGCACCATTCAGCGCCATCTTCATGTTACCGGTACCTGAAGCCTCGGTCCCAGCAGTGGAAATCTGCTCTGACAAATCACTGCCAGGGAACAATAGCTCAGCAGCCGATACTTCGTAATTGGGGTAGAACACCACCTTAAGCTTATCGCCTACGGCTGGGTCCTCATTGACGATAGAAGCAACATCGTTGATCAAGCGGATGATCAGCTTGGCAAGCCAGTAGCCAGGTGCCGCCTTGCCGCCAAAAATTACAGCTCGCGGCGTGACATCCTTGGCCTGCCCGCTACGAATGCGGTTATACAAGGTAATAATATGCAGAACGTTGAGAAGCTGGCGTTTGTATTCATGAATGCGCTTGATTTGTATGTCAAACAAGGCCTTCGGATTGAGTTTCACCCCGGTTACATGCTCAATACGCTTGGCAAGCCGCTGTTTGTTGGCATGCTTGACCGCACGAAATGCCTTGCGAAAATCGGCATCCTCTGCCAATGGCTCCAATGCGCGCAGCTTATCCAAACCATGATGAAAATCCTTGCCAATTACGCTTTCCAGCAAGTGAGTCAAGCCCGGGTTGCATTGATTGAGCCAACGCCGCGGGGTAATACCATTGGTGATATTAATGAATCGACCAGGGAAGATGCGGTTGAAATCAGCAAACAGCGTAGATCGCAGCAATTCGCTATGCAATGCTGCCACCCCGTTAACAGTATGACTGCCAACCACGGCGAGATGCGCCATGCGCACCCTGCGACCATGCTCCTCGTCAATAATGGAAACTCGCGTCAATAAATCTGTCTCGCCCGGGAACTTGTGGTTCACCATCTGCAGGAACTCGTGGTTGATACGATAGATAATGCCAAGGTGGCGCGGCAGCAGCTTGCCAAACATCTCCACCGGCCAGGTTTCCAGCGCCTCCGGCATGAGAGTATGGTTGGTATAGGCAAATACTTTTTCGCTGATTTTCCAGGCTTTTTCCCAACTGAGGTGATGCACATCCACCAATTGGTACATCAGCTCAGCAACAGCAATGGCGGGATGTGTATCATTGAGCTGGATCGCCACCTTGTCCGGCAATACGCTCCAATCATCATGCTTGGAAAGGAAGCGGCGCAAGATATCCTGCACCGAAGCCGAGACGAAGAAATACTGTTGCTTGAGGCGCAACTCCTTGCCCAGCACAGAAGTGTCGTTGGGATATAGCACTTTCGAGATATTCTCGTAGGCATTGCGCTCCTCGACGGCCTTCTCGTAGTTACCGTCATTAAAATGTGCAAGGTCAAACTCACGCGCCGCCTTGGCAGACCACAAACGCAAGGTATTCACGGTTTCCGTGTCGTAGCCAGGTACTGGCATGTCATAGGCAATCGCCAGCACGCTTTCGGCATCGACCCAATGGTATTCCGTGCCCTTGGCAGTCGGGAACTCCACCACCTTTCCATAAAACCTTACCGGATACTGGCTTTCAGGGCGCTGGAACTCCCAGAGATTGCCGTATCGCAACCAATTATCGGGGTTTTCCACCTGCTGCCCCTGGCTAATCGACTGGCGGAACATGCCATATTCATAACGAATGCCGTAACCTGTCCCGGGAATATCCATGCTCGCCATGGAATCCAAGAAACACGCCGCCAATCGTCCCAGGCCGCCATTGCCTAGCGCAGCATCATTCTCCAGCTCCACAACATCTTCCAGCTTGTGACCCAAGGCCTTCAAGCCTTCCTGCACTTCGCCCTCAATGCCCAGATTCAGTGCAGCGTTCTGCATCATGCGCCCCAGCAAGAACTCCAGCGAAAGGTAATACACCCGCTTCGGGTCCTGGGCATTGTATGCCTCGGCAGTTTTCACCCAGCGCTCGACCACATGGTCGCGTACGGTGTATCCCGTTGCCACATACCAATCACGTGGCGTGGAGGCTTCACTGGTCTTGAATGCAGAAAAAATCAGGTGATTCTGCAACGCCTGGGCGATGGGGGTTTTCTCGGTAGTAATCACAGGCGTGGAGGCTTTGGGCTTCTTGGATTCTTTTGCAGCAGTCATTGGCGTCTTTCCGTGTGAGTTTACAAAATGCCACCCGTTGGCTTGAGTGCAGCAGCACATAATGAATGGCCAACATGAAATTCATGCGAAGCTTGATGTCACTGTTTAAAAGCGAGCAAAAATCAGGCCATTGCGGGAACAATAGGTCGGGCAGACTCCAATCTGCCACGATCACCACAGGTGAACTCTTTTACAAGACTACATGAGCAACAAAAAGTTGAACAGCAAACGTAAAAACATTGCAGGAACAAAAACCAATGGGAACAGCAGAAACGCGAAAGGCCGGTTTCCCGGCCTTGTGTGTGATCAATGCAAGATTGCTTATTTGGGTGTAGGGTCGCTGACGAAACCCAGTTTTTGCACGCCAGCATTTTGGGCATAGGCCATGACTTCTGCCAACACCTGGTAACGAGTTTCCTTGTCGGCACGAATATGCAACTCTGGCTGAGGCTCTTTATTCGCTACTTCATGCAGTTTTGCATTCAGCTCTTCCAGCGTTACGGTTTGGTCATTCCAATACATTGTGCCTGCTGGATCAATCGCTACATCAATAATATCCGGCTTTTCCGGCGATGGTTGGCTGGTTGCTTGCGGCAAATCGATCTTGACGGCATGCGTCAACAAAGGCGCGGTAATGATAAAAATCACCAGTAATACCAACATCACGTCTACAAGCGGCGTGGTGTTGATCTCGGACATGGGGCGACTATTGCCTTCCCCACCACCAATGCCACCACCAGCCATCATGCTGTCACCTCTTTCAGCTTGGCACCGGTGCGCACAGCAGCTGCACCAGCAGTCGTCTTGCTACTAGGGTTCAGAGGAGCACCAGTGGTCAGCAGGATATGTAAGTCATTGGCAAAGCCTTCCACCTCACCAAGAATCAGGCGGTTGCGACGTACTAGCGCGTTATAGGCCAATACCGCAGGAATCGCCACAGCCAAACCCAGCGCTGTCATGATCAATGCTTCACCCACAGGGCCTGCCACCTTGTCCAGGGTTGCTTGGCCACTTTGGCTGATGCTGGCCAAAGCGTGGTAAATACCCCACACCGTACCGAACAAGCCGACAAATGGTGCCACGCTACCTACCGATGCCAGCATGGTCAAGCCATAATCCATGCGTTCACTTTCGGTGGAAATCTGGCGGCGCATGGCACGAGCGATAAACTCATCCTTGTTGCAAGCCTCTTCCACATTGTGTGCTACATGCGCCTGGTGGTGCTCGGCCGCATCTATTGCCTGGTTAGCCACGCGCGAGACAATGGTTTCACCGCTGTTGTGGCGCAAGGCAGATTCGATTGAAGGTGCTTGCCAGAAATGGTTGCTGTATTCACGGTTGGCACTGCGTATGGTCAAGGCCTGATAAAACTTGGTCACCATGAGATACCAGCTTGCCACCGACATGAAGACCAGCACAACTGCAACCAGGATGGACACTGGCCCACCGTCCAGAATGAAGTCCAAGCTGCTAAATTCGTATGCATTTTCCATATTGCATTAATCCTATATGTGTAAAAGTATGACTAACCTGGTTAAATTTGCTAATCCGAGATGGAGAACCTGACCGGAGCAATCACGGACACCTTCATCGGCTTGTTGTTACGCTTATACGGGTTGAACCTGGATTTCTTGGTGGCTTCAAGCGCTGCCTTATCCAGACGCTCCGAACCACTGCTAGATTCGATCTGTATGGATTCGGGCACACCAGACTCTGAAATCAGGATGCGCAACATCACCACACCTTGCTCACCAAGCCTTCTGGACATCGCAGGGTATACCGGCATCTCTTGATGCAGATAGGAAACACCACTAATCGCAATTTCAGGAATCGGCTGATCCTTGGGCTCAGGCGGCTTGACCGGCTCTATCTTCTCAGCCACTACCGGCTTATCTTGAACAGGAGCTTGCGAAGGCGCTTGTTTCATGTCCTGAGGCTGAGGCTCGGAAACCTCCTGCTTCACCTCCTTCACCTCCTCAACAGGCTTAGGCGCCTCAATCGGTACCGGCTTATCCACGACTTTGGGCTTAGGCTTGGGTTTAGGTTTTGGCTCAGGTGGTTTAGGCTTTGGCTGCGGCTCAGGTTCGGTAATTGCCACCTCAGGCACAGGTTCCGGGCTTTTAACCAAGCTCACCATGATAGGTGGCGCTGCATCTTCCTGATGAGGTTCCCTGGTAGATACAGCAATCAGACCTGCAAATACAGCTGCATGGAGGACTACAGTCGCAACCAGCGCCTTGGCAGAAAAATCTTGTTGATCTTTTTCGCGGAAAACCCGTTTGGGAATCAAACTACGAATTAGTTTTTGACTCAATTGCCCCTCAACATATTGCTCTCTTGAAAGGCGTGCTAGTGAAAGCTCAATGGACATTTTTGATGTGGGTCGTAAATTGACTATGGGATTTCTTGGCACTCAATATTGCTAATCGGGTGGCCGCTTCCTGGATCATCTCAGCAAGCGAGTTAAACGCATGATCCTCCAAGCGCAAACTCAAGGCTCCAACTTCAACTTCTGCAACATGACATTCCTCACAGTACACCACCCTGCACCCGTCACTACCAGCAAGCACTACACGCCTACAATTGTTCACTGTCTTCATTTCTATCCCGCTCTATGTCTGGGTTGCAGTCAATGATGCAAGGCTACCCTTGCAAGAGCGAAAAATGATAACTATTCTCATGTGCATAGTCAAGAATAATACGCATTCTAGCAGCTAATTGAGCGCGATTCTTATTATTTCCCGCATCTGCATTGTGGCAAATTGTCGCAGAAAATAAAAAAGGCCGCTAATAGCGGCCTTTTCGATTCCGTCAAAAGAATTACAGACGGTTTGCGTAGTATTCAACAACCTGTTGAACGTCCACAGGGAATGGAACATCTTCCGCTGCTGGCAAGTGAGCAACCTTGGCTTGCTGAGGTTGCTCAGCCCATGTGATCCACTCTGGGCGAATCAATGGTGGGTTAGCCAATGTTTCTACGACGATAGGCAGCTTGGTGCTGCTGGCCTTCAGGGAAACCTCATCACCCACGCGCAGGCGGATAGATGGAATGTTCACTGACTTGCCATTCAGCAATACGTGACGGTGGGAAACCAGTTGGCGTGCAGCGGCGATTGTTGGAGCAAAACCAGCGCGGAACACGACATTGTCCAGACGACGCTCCAGCAATTGCAGCAGTGTTTCGCCAGTAGGGGACTTGCCCTTACGTGCATCAACCACCAGGCGACGCAGTTGCTTTTCGGACAGGCCGTAGTTGAAACGCAGCTTTTGCTTTTCTTGCAGCTTGACACCGAAGTCGGACTTCTTGCGACGGGTGTTCTTGGCACCGTGTTGACCTGGAGGGGTTGGACGTGCCTCAATGGTCTTGCGGGACAAGCCAGGCAGATCAATACCAAGTGCGCGCATTACTTTAAGACGTGGGCCGGTGAATCTAGACATTCTTTAAAACTCCTTAATAATTGGATTGATCAGGCTGACCTGACAAATAGCTTCCTGCATCCCGACTTTATTCAGAATGGATAGCTTGACGCTATCACCACACCGCATGGGTATGGCATACCTGCACATTACAAACTCCGCGCATAGCAAACGCTTTCTACGCGAAGCCGCGGATTATACAATAAAAAACCGTCACTGACCAAGCATCAATGACGGTTTTCAATCTGCTCCGCTTTTTAGCTACAACCTAGGCCAGCATGGCGTTGACCCTGCGTACGAAAGCAGCTGGGTCTTCCAGTTGGCCACCCTCTGCGAGCAAGGCCTGATCAAACAACAGATGGGCCCAATCGGCAAACTTCGCATCATCACTCACAGCCTTCAAGCGCTGCACGATGCTGTGATCAGGATTGATCTCAAGTACAGGCTTGTTACCTGGCGTTTTCTGCCCTGCGGCCTTGAGCAAGCGCTCCAAGTTGCCGGAAAGATCATGCTCGCCCGCCACCAAGCAAGCCGGGGAGTCGGTCAGGCGATGCGTCACACGCACTTCCTTCACGCTCTCGCCCAACGTAACCTGGATACGTTCAACCAAGGACTTATATTCATCCTCAGTCTTCTTTTGCTGTTCCTTCTCGGCTTCGTCTTCCAGCTTGCCTAGATCCAAATCGCCCTTAGCTACAGATTGCAGCTTCTTGCCCTCGAACTCGGTCAAACTACCCAACAACCATTCATCAACCCGGTCAGACAGCAGCAACACCTCAATACCCTTCTTGCGGAAAATTTCCAGGTGCGGGCTATGCTGGGCGGCAGCGAACGTGTCGGCAGTAATGTAATAGATAGCCTCCTGGCCTTCCTTCATCCGGCTAATGTAATCCTTGAAAGACACTAGCTGTTCGTCGGTATCCGCGTGTGTGCTGGCAAAACGCAACAGGCCGGCAATGCGCTCCTTGTTGGCAAAATCTTCACCCGGGCCTTCCTTCAGCACACGGCCAAATTCGTTCCAGAACTTGGCGTACTCTTCGGGCTTGTTTTCTGCAATATCTTCAAGCAGGCCCAATACACGCTTGACGGAACCGGTCTTGATCGCATCGATGTCTTTGGAGTGTTGCAGGATTTCACGCGAGACATTCAATGGCAAGTCAGCACTATCAATCACGCCACGCACAAAGCGCAGGTATTGCGGCATGAGTTGCTCAGCATCATCCATAATGAAGACACGCTTCACGTACAGCTTGATGCCATGCTGGCGCTCGCGGTCATAGAGGTCGAACGGTGCCTTGGATGGAACATACAGCAGGGAAATATACTCCTGCTTGCCTTCCACGCGGTTGTGCGCCCAAGTCAGAGGATTCTCGAAATCGTGTGAGACATGCTTGTAGAACTCTTGGTATTCCTCCTCGGAAATATCGCTCTTGCTGCGGGCCCACAAAGCAGAGGCCCTGTTCACGGTCTCGTCTTCATCGGTAGGCACCTGCTCGCCATCTTTCCACTCAGACTTCTTCATGATGATGGGCAGGGTGATATGGTCAGAATACTTGCGGATGATGGACTTGAGTTTCCAGTCATTAAGGAACTCATCTTCCCCTTCGCGCAGATGCAGGACGATATCAGTACCGCGGCTAGCCTTATCCGCAGCTTCCAATGTGTAATCACCTTCCCCGGTAGATTCCCAACGCACGGCTTCGCTGCTACCCGCGCGGCGAGTAATCAATGTCACTTTGTTGGCTAGAATGAAGGCAGAATAAAACCCCACACCAAATTGACCAATCAGATTAGCATCCTTGGCTTGGTCGCCAGTGAGAGACTGGAAGAATTCCTTGGTGCCAGACTTGGCGATGGTACCGATATTGCGAATAACTTCTTCACGGCTCATGCCAATGCCGTTATCGGAAATAGTGACAGTGCGTGCATCCTTGTCGAAGCTCACACGAATCTTGAGCTCGCTATCGCTCTCATAAAGGCTGTTATTGGCTAATGCCTCGAAGCGTAGCTTATCTGCGGCATCGCTCGCATTAGAGATCAGCTCACGCAGCACAATTTCCTTGTTGCTGTAGAGCGAATGAATCATCAATTGCAGCAGTTGCTTGACTTCTGCCTGGAAGCCCAGGGTTTCTTTTTGTAGCGTCTCTGTGGACATTGCTTAACTCCCGTGATGCGGTTGAATGACAATGTTGGCTATATAGGGACGGTCGGAGAAATTTCAAGCGCCACAATTCAAGTGTGGTCATTTGGATATAAAATGTTCGATTAATTATAAAAAATATACAAATCTATACTCAAATCAGTGGTGGCCACACCACCACACAAGGGGAACACCTGTTTTGAAATATACCCGCCTGGGCAGCAGTATGATTGCCCTGTTCACGACATGCAGTATCAGCCACGCCAATGATCAATTGCCCTCACCCCAGGAAATCGTCAGCGATGCTGCATTAGAAACAACTCACGTCACGGCCAGGCGGCGCCTGGAAAAGGAACAAGACGTTCCTGCTGCAATATCCGTGCTCAGCGGCGAGCAACTGGAAGCAAACAGGATCTACCAATTACAAGACCTGCCGCAACTGCTTCCCAACCTCACAGTGCAATTCCAGCATCCGCGCCAATCCAGCATTGCAATCCGAGGCATTGGCAGCAACCCTGCCAATGAAGGGCTGGAAGGCAGTGCTGGGCTTTATATTGATAATGTGTTCCTCGGGCGGCCTGGACTAGCGGTATTTGACTTGCTGGATATAGAGCAAGCCGATCTATTGCGTGGTCCCCAGGGCACCTTGTTTGGCAAGAACACCACTGCCGGCGTACTCAATATCACCACGCGCAAACCCGTCTTTACATCGGAAAATAGTGCTGAGGCAAGCTTGGGTTCGCGTGACTATACGCAATACAAAGCCATGGTGAACCAAGCGATTAACGATGTTGCCGCTTTCCGCATTGCGGCTTACAAAACGCACGATGACGGCTGGGTGAAGAACACCTACGATGGCAAGAACCTGAACGAGATCAACCGCACCGGCGTACGCGGCCAACTGCTGCTCAAGCCCAGTGATGCCTTTAACCTGCGTGTGATTGCCGAGCATCATGAAGAAGACTCCAGCACTGGTAGCCTAGTACCCTACAGCTATGCGCCATGGACGCCCAACCCCACTTCGCTCACCGTCATTGGCATTCATCCAGTTACATTACAACCCATTTTTGGCCCAGACTACTCACATAGTACTCCGGCTGGCACCGCCAATTCCAACGCCACTAATGCCCTGACCCATGCCAATAACCTCGGGGCAAGCAACCGCGATTATGACCCCAAGGATTACAAAGCAACACTGAATAGTCGTCAACGCGTGCGCACCAAACAGGATGCCTTATCTGCGGAGGCAAATTGGGATATCAATGGCTATACGCTGACGTCAATTACCGCTTGGCGTCGCTGGGCATTCAAGCCCAACAACGACATGGATCGCACTGATCTGGATGCACTCACTGGTGGCACGAATGTAGAACACAAGCAGTATTCGCAGGAGGTCAGGCTGGCCTCTCCCTTGAGCGACACTTTCGATTATGTTCTTGGCGGCTTTTACTATTATCAGGATTTAGCCAACCACGAAGCCTATAACTCTGGGCCAGCGGCACTGGCGTTAACCACCATTTACCCCAATAACTCGAAGCTCACAGGCACAGGCTACGCCAAAACCAACAGCTATGCGCTATTTGGCCAGGGTACCTGGCACCTCACAGACCGCCTAGATCTAACCGGCGGGCTGCGCTACACACTTGAAAAAAAAGAAGCGCGCGTAGTGCAAGACAAGGCAGTCACCCCAGGTCCTATTTTCCCCAATCCACTACTTGAGTTTTATGACACCGGTGTACAACACCAAACTGACGAGAGCATTTCCACCCTGTTAACTGGCAGCTACTGGATCAATGAGCATATCCTTGGTTACACCACGCTTTCTTCCAGCGAGAAATCCGGGGGCTTTAATGTCAATGGTGTCGCCTCCCCTGGCTCTGTGTTAGGTACCCAGGCGCTGAACATTGATCCTGAAAAAGCAAAAAACCTGGAATTCGGCATCAAGTCCAGCTGGCTGGATCAGCGCTTGATTGCCAATACCAGCCTGTTCCTCACCAAGGTCAGGGATTACCAGGCCGCTACCAATACCGCCATCAACAACAGCTATACCGGCCTGCTCACCAATGTCGGAGATATCACCAGCAAAGGCCTTGAGCTGGATATGCGAGGGCAAGTGAACTCACACCTGACAGTGAACTTCAACGGTGCTTACACCGATGCACGCTTTGATCGCGGCACCGCTCCTACCCCTGCGGAAGAATTCAACGGCCCAGGAGGCACGGCAGAGAGCGGCTACGGTAAAGGGCTTAGGAGCATCGCTGGCAATCGCGTCAATGGTGCCTCACGCTGGGCGTTCAGCAGCGGAGCACAATGGCGCTGGAACCCGACAGACAATGTCGAGCATTACACCTCGGCCCAATATAGCTGGCGCTCTGAAACCTATGCCGACATCAACAACTCTCGTTACTCGAAAATTGCAGGCTATAGCATCCTCAATCTCAGCAGCGGCATCCGCATGCAGCATGGGCGCCATCAATGGGATGTATCGATCTGGGCGCGGAATCTTCTGGACAAGCGCTATTTCCTAAGCTTGACCAACACAGGCAGCAACGCTTACATGGGCTCTGCCGGGCAACCTCGCACCATAGGGGTAACGCTGCGCTACGACTTTTAAACCTGAATAAAGAGATGAACAGCCACCAGGCCTTGATGGCAGGTGGCTGATTTTTTGTGTAAATTAGGATATTTCGGGCTACACTACACCCTACTCGTGCAAAGGGGATAACGATGGCAAAAATCACAGTCAACAAGCTAGAGGAGCATGCTTTTGAAGTGGCGATTGAGGCACAATCCAGCACGACACACCGTGTAACAGTAGCGCCAGACTATGCCAACAAGCTCAGCCTGGGACGCTTTGATCATGAAGAGTTGATCCGGCGTTCTTTCGAGTTCTTGCTGGAGCGTGAATCCAATACCAGCATCTTGCGCAGCTTCGACCTATCCGTCATCTCGCGCTATTTCCCTGAATACGAACACACCATCACACAATAAAACAGCTCACTATGGAGCCAGTAATTTCAGTATCTCGGCAGCCGCAGTCATACCGCAAGGAGCTGTCACGGCAACGGATGAGCCATAACCAGCACAATTCAACCCCGTGATACCGCCCGTATCAGCGCTGCAACTAGCGTCTGGCTGTTGAATCGGCTCATCGGAATAGATACAGGCAATACCAAACTTTTGCAGCTTTCTTTTATTACCCGGTTTATTGCCATCCAACCCCTTGGGAAAACCGTGATCACGACGCAACTGATTACGTACCTTGGCCAGCAACCTGTCACCATGCACTTCTGCCAAATCGGCTACTCGGATACGTGTTGGATCGACCCGCCCCCCCGCCCCACCTGCCATCACTAGTGGGATATTGTGCTGTCGGCACCAGGCTGCCAACGCGACCTTGGCACGGGCATCGTCAATGGCATCGAGCACCGCATCCAATGGCGTATTGAGTAAGACATCCAGGTTATCCGGCGTGATGAAATCCTCAACCTCGTGCACCTCAGCCAGCGGGTTGATCATGCGCACACGTTGCGCCATGGCTGTCACCTTGGCCAAGCCAAATGTACCTTCGACAGCATGCAACTGGCGATTGACGTTGGATTCGGCAATATTGTCGAGATCAACTAGGGTCAACCTGCCCACGGCACTACGCGCCAAAGCCTCCACGGCCCAAGAACCCACACCGCCCATACCGATGACAGCAACATGTGTATGTTGGAAACGCCGCAAGGCCACCTCACCATACAAGCGACGCACACCACCAAAGCGGCGCTCCCAATCCATATCCAGACTATTGCTCATTGGGTGATGCCTCACAGCCAGCAGTCCTAATTTCTCGCTGGTATTGATCAAGTCCATGGATGGCACAATGATTCTTGTCGACGTCATCGGCAATGCGGGCGAGCTGGTCTAGGTATTGTTGCATGGTGTCGCAATACAAGGCATGAGCATCAATATCACCCTGCACGCGCCGCTCCAGCGCCTGCAAGTCATTGAGCGTACCCTTGCAGGCATCTTCCTGGAATGGATTACGCGCAGGTTTGGTAGTTGGGCTGCAAATCGCCTTGGCAAGCTGTTGTGCCGTGGCTGACTTACTCACAGGCGCAACAGCAGGCGGCTTGTCGAACAAGGCCTCAGCGCGGCCATCATGCACTTTCTGCGCTTGCAGTATCCGGAATGTCCCTTCACCACAATTAAATTGCAGGGTGCTCAGGGTTTGCTCATTTTTATTGAAAGGCTTGACGCGAGTATTCACCGTGAATACCTGGCCAGGCAGGGCCTGCAAAGAAGCCCGATCCAGTGCCACTTCCCCGGTATTGCTGTTGCTCACGACCTCCCACCGAGGTTGGGAGGGAACGGTGGATTGCGGGGCAGGAGCCGCACAATAACGCTGCTGCAATTGGTCAGGCAATGACCCAGGACTGATGGGTTCTTCCGCACGGGGGGCATCAAACCTGACCACCGGCTTGCCATCCTTGAGCTGGTATCCTTTCAGGTAACTAAACCGCTTGGCCTTGCAATCAAGCTGCATGGTCGTAACCCAGATACTGCCATCAGCCTGCTCAACCTTGGTTTGCACAGTCAATTTCTGCTCTGCCGCATGTCGAACAACACTAGCCTGGTCAACATAATGCTTGCCAACAGCGCTTTCACCCGCCAGCTCCCACTGCTCGGCACTCATTGCAAAGCCTGCAATCAGCAGGCAGATCCACCAAGCGCTACGCATCTCAAGCTTTTTCCAATACCACGAACGCCGCCGCCAATGCTTTCTCATCGCTAATGGAAAGATGCAGCTGACCCACGCCCTTTTCCACCAGCCATTGCTGCAATGCTGGTGCAAGCTGGAATTCTGGTTTACCTAGGGCATCGTGCCCGATACCTATATTCTCAAAGCTGGCAGCCCCTCTGATGCCTGTGCCAAGCGCCTTGGCAAAAGCTTCCTTGGCGGCAAAGCGCTTGGCAAGAAACCTAGCCTTGACGCGACTGGCTTCATATTCCTGCCATTCGGTATTATTGAGAATGCGCTGTGCAAATGCGTCGCCAAAGCGGCTAAGCGACTCCTCGATGCGCACCACTTCAACGATGTCGGTGCCTATGCCATAAATCATGCTGAAATCTTGCCCTGCTCAGTTGGCCTTCTGCACGATGAGTGCCTTCATCTCGCGCACGGCATATTCCCAGCCCACAAACAAGGCATGTGCCACGATGGCATGGCCGATATTCAACTCTTCTATCCCCGGGATACCCACAATTTCATGGACGTTATGGATATTGAGGCCATGCCCAGCGTTGACGGTCAAGCCCAACGCCAGCCCGTGATCCACTGCCATGCGAATGCGCTGCAATTCAGCATGCTTATCGCTATCGGTCTTGGCATCGGCAAATGCGCCGGTATGAATCTCGATCACAGGCGCGCCAGCCGCCTTGGCTGCCTCAACCTGCTCAAGATCCGGCCCGATAAACAAGGAAACGCGAATACCCGCATCTGCCAGCGTCTTGCATGCTGCCTTAATCGTACCTAGATTGCCAACCACATCCAGGCCACCTTCGGTAGTACGTTCCTCACGACGCTCCGGCACCAGACAAACATCCTGTGGCTTAACCTGCAAAGCGATGCCGACCATTTCGTCGGTAACTGCCATTTCCAGGTTCATCTTGGTTTGCAGCAATGGACGCAAGGCAAACACGTCGGCATCCTGAATATGGCGCCTGTCTTCGCGTAAATGGATGGTAATGCTATCAGCACCTGCCTCTTCAGCACGTAACGCGGCTTGCACCACGCTGGGATATTGAGTGCCGCGCGCTTGGCGCAAGGTAGCTACATGATCGATATTGACGCCTAGTTTCATAATGCCTGCAAATCCATGAGTAATTGTCGGGTATGTAAGGGCTTTTCACCCAGGTAATGTGCCAGCAAGGTGCGCATCAACTGCTTACTCTGCTGCTGAGTCAATACATCGCTATAGTCGTCTTGTGCCATCGCAAGCAATGTCTTGCCGGATAATTGTACGCCATTTGCCTGGGCTGCATGCTGGCTGATAGGCAATGCACCATGTTCGGCCCAATAGGCATAGACCTGTTCTGCCTCTATCGCCTCGCCTTCGGCATCTTGTTGCAACGGTACGGCATATCCCATCTCCTGTAACATTTTGAGCTCGAAACGTCGCAAGGTGGTTGCAGGCGGCACCTGGTCCTGCGCTAGGATACGCAAGGTCTGGCTATAGTAATCAAACAGGGCATCGTGCCCATCTTCGCGCGGCAACAGACGCAGAAGCAATTCATTCAGGTAAAAGCCACACATCAAGGCTTCGCCGCGTAACAACAGCAGCCCTGCGCCCCACTCCATGCTGTGCAAGTTTTTGAGCTCAGCCTTGCCTGACCAGGTTGCCTGCAAAGGCTGAAAGGCCTGCAACATGCCGCGCATTGCCGAACGCGGACGCCGTGCACCCTTGGCAACCGCGGCCACGCGACCAAACTCACGGCTGAACAGCTCGACAACCAGGCTGGTTTCCTTGAAGGGATAAGTGTGCAGCACATATACGGGCTGGTTGTCTTGGCGGTGGGTGGGACTGAGTGCCATGCAAGCAAAAAGAGAGAAGAACCAGCGGGCATTCTATCTCAGGCATCCCTATTATTGAGAAACCTTTTATTAGCTGATGCTGTCCGTCTACTATCACGCATCAAACATACTATTCATGAACCTCAAGCACAGCACCCTCACATTCGGCACTGCCCTGCTCTTGCCACTGGCCGCCTCAGCCGCCTGCGACAAGGATTACACCTGGATAGACAAGTCATGCAACCACGTTAGCGATATATGGAACACTGGCAAGCAGGACCTCTATATTCCGCTGTGGACCCACCACCTGCGATTTGCCTATGATCAGGACAAAATCGACTCGTTCCGTGAGTTCACTTGGGGCTTGGGCTATGGTCGCAGCCGCTACAATGCGGCAGGCAACTGGGAAGGCATTTACCTGATGGCATTCTCTGATTCGCACAGCAATGTGCAGCCCATGCTAGGGTATGGACACCAATGGATGATGGGGCCAACCTCTGGCCTACATGCAGGGATTGGCTATACCGCGTTCCTGACTTCGCGTGCAGATATCTACAAAAACTTCCCCATCCCCGGCATATTGCCGATTGCCTCAGTCAATTATCGGCAATACTCATTGAATACCAGCTATGTGCCGGGTGGCCGGGGAAATGGCAATATCCTGTTTTTCTGGTCTAGGCTGGGTTTCTAATATCCCAATGATTTCAAGGCGCGCTCATCATCTGCCCAACCACCCTTGACCTTGACCCAGGTTTCCAGCCAGACCTTGCCACCGAAAAGCTTCTCCATGTCTTGGCGCGCCTCGGTGGAAATACGCTTGAGTTTCTCGCCCCCCTTGCCAATCAACATCGGTTTCTGGCTTTCCTTGTCGACGATAATGGCAGCGTGAATACGACGCAGATTGCCTTCCTGCTCGAACTTCTCGATTTCCACGGCAACCGAATACGGTACCTCATCGCCTAACAAACGGAAAATCTTCTCGCGCAGCATTTCAGCAGCCAAGAAGCGCTCATTACGATCTGTGAGCTCATCCTCACCATAAATCGCCGGTTGCTCTGGCAGATGCTCGCGTACAGCAGAGAGCAACTCATCAAGATAAAGATTTTTCTTGGCACTCACTGGGATGATGCCGGTAAAGGGGAATTCCAGATCAAAATCCTGGATCAAGGGCAACAAGTTGCCTTTATCCCCCATCAGGTCGGCCTTATTAACGACCAAGAATACCGGCTGGTTTTTCGGCAGCAATGCCAACACCTTGCGATCAGCCTCGCCCAGATGCATAGGCTCGATCACGAATAGCACCACATCAACATCACTGAGCACCTGGGTAACAGTGCGGTTCAGGCTGCGATTGAGCGCATTGATGTGTTTTTGCTGGAAACCCGGCGTATCAACAAACAGGAACTGCGTATCTTCTGTGGTATGGATACCGAGCACACGATGGCGCGTAGTTTGTGCCTTACGTGATGTAATGCTCAGCTTGAGTCCTAGGATATGATTGAGCAAGGTGGACTTGCCCACATTGGGGCGACCGACGATAGCAACGGTGCCACAACGAAACGTATTGGTTGATGTCATTTCTTTCCTTTATCGAGCAATTGCTCGTAAACTGCCTGGGCAGCCTGTTGTTCAGCCGCACGGCGGCTGGAGCCTTTGCCTTCAGCAGTCATCTGTAACTTGGCAATATGGCAACTCACACGGAATGTCTGGCAATGCGCCTCGCCTTCGGTTGCCAACACATGATATTCGGGTAGGTCGATTTTGCGCCCTTGCAGGAATTCCTGCAGCAGCGACTTGGCATCCTTGCCGATTGCCTTGGGATCTATGTTTTCCAGGCGCGGGAGAAATAGGCGCTGTACCAGTGCCTCGGCAGCAGGATAGCCCCCATCAAGAAACACCGCGCCGATAATAGCCTCCATCGCATCGGCCAGTACCGAGGGGCGACGCCAGCCACCACTTTTGAGTTCGCCTTCGCCCAAGCGTAAGCTTTCGCCCACATTGAGGCTAATCGCAATCTCACTCAGGGTTTGTTCCTTAACCAATTGCGCACGCAAGCGGCTGAGATCGCCTTCTGGTAACTTGGGGAAACGCTGGAACAGCTGATGTGCCACCAGAAAATTCAGTACACCATCACCCAGAAACTCCAGGCGCTCGTTATTGTTACCGGAATGGCTACGATGCGTCAGCGCCTGGGTCAGCAAGCTTTTATCCTGGAACTCATAGGCAAGCTGGCGTAGCAGATTATTCAAGCTATACAGACTCAAAACAAGGCCTTACTATGGAATACCGTAGAAAATGAACAGGCCATGCTACATGCACGGCCCAGACGAGACTGACAATCAACGGGCATTGTCGGTAGAAGCCTCGAAATCTAGCAAAACGCTGACATTGGAAAACAAGGGTACGACGACCTGGTAATCAACAGACAGTGCCGTCTTGCCATTCTCATCGCGCAGAAAGCTAAGATCCTTGGCATCAACACTGCGGATATCGTCGATGGTCGCACTCTTTTGGAAAGCGCTGATCATGTCCGCCTTGCTCATGCTGGAAAACGCCGGATCATGCGCAATACGGCTGATCGCCTTCTTAACAGCAAAATACTCAATATAAGAAGGCGTAAGCTTCATCGCCAGCACCGCGAAAAATACACTGACTGCAATTACAATCACCAGGCTTAGGAAGGTTAGGCCTTGCTGCTTTTTCATGCTGGCTCTCCGTTTATTTTAATTGGATATTTACTTGATCTTGGTGCCAATTCTGCCAAAGTCGTCAAAATTCCACCAGATAAAGAACGCTTTCCCGACCAGGTTATCTTCGGGAACAAAGCCCCAAACACGGCTATCCTTGCTGTTATCTCGGTTGTCGCCCATGGCAAAGTAATGCCCAGCTGGCACCTCAACTTCACCATCGAATGCCATCCCATTTTCCTCAATCAGGATGTCATGCTTAACCTCACCAAGTTGCTCCTGATAACGCTTGGTAACAACCATATTCAGACCGGAACCAACATATTTGTAATCATCAACATAATCTGTCTGCACTGCCTGGCCATTCACATACAAACGCTTGTTGCGGTAGGCAATGCGGTCACCAGGCACACCGATGACACGCTTGATGTAATCAATGGATGGGTCAGGCGGGTAATGGAAAACAAACACATCACCACGCTGCGGGTGGTCAACTGCCAGGAAGGTCTTGTTAAGGATAGGCACGCGCAAGCCATAAGTGAATTTGTTCACCAGAATGAAATCGCCTGCCAGCAGGGTTGGCATCATGGAACCAGAAGGAATTTTGAATGGCTCAACGATGAAAGAACGAATCAGGAATACCGCGAGAATGACGGGGAAGAAGCTCTTGGAATACTCCACGATCACGGGGTCTGCCGCATCTGCCGCGCGCTTCTTGCGCCAGAACAAGCTATCCAACAACCAGATCACACCCGTGATTGCCAGCACCGCCAGCATGAACAATGCAAACATCATTTGTCTTCAACCCTCAAAATAGCCAGGAATGCTTCCTGTGGAATTTCAACATTACCTACTTGCTTCATGCGCTTCTTGCCCTCTTTCTGCTTCTCGAGTAGCTTTTTCTTACGCGTGATGTCACCGCCATAACACTTGGCCAATACGTTCTTGCGCATGGCCTTCACGGTTTCACGGGCAATAATATTGGCACCGATAGAGGCCTGCACGGCAATATCGAACATCTGGCGCGGAATCAGCTCGCGCATTTTGGACACTAACTCACGGCCTCGGTAAATGCTGTTGGCACGATGCACAATCAAGGACAACGCATCGACACGCTCACCGTTGACCATAATGTCGAGCTTAACCAGGTCTGCTGCGCGGAACTCAAGAAACTCGTAATCCATGGAAGCATAACCACGAGACACGGATTTCAACTTATCAAAGAAATCCAGCACCACTTCATTGAGCGGCATTTCATAGCTCAACATCACCTGACGCCCCATGTATTGCATATTGCGCTGCACACCGCGCTTGTTGTTGCACAGCGTCATCACTGGGCCGACATACTCTTGTGGCATCAACAGGTTAATAGTAATGATGGGTTCGCGAATTTCGGCAATGCGCGATGGTTCAGGCAGACGCGATGGATTTTCGATCTGTTCAACCTCACCACTCTTAAGCAACAACTCATACACCACCGTTGGCGCCGTGGTGATGAGATCCATGTCATATTCGCGCTCCAAGCGCTCCTGAACAATCTCCATGTGCAGCAAACCAAGGAAGCCACAACGGAAGCCAAAACCCAAGGCACTTGAATTTTCAGGCTCAAACTGCAATGAAGCATCATTGAGGCGCAATTTTTCCAATGCCTCACGCAAAGCCTCAAATTGATTGGACTCCACGGGATACAAGCCAGCAAACACCTGTGGCTGAACTTCCTTGAAGCCTGGCAGGGCCTCGCTCGCAGGTTTGTCTGCTAGGGTCACGGTGTCGCCCACCTTGGCACTGGTCAGCTCCTTGATGCCGGCAATAATGAAACCTACCTCACCTGCGGAAAGCGAGGTACGCTGGCGTGATTTAGGTGTAAACACCCCCACCTGCTCGCAAAGATAAGTGGCCTTGGTGGCCATCATGCGGATTTTATCCTTGGGTTTGAGCACGCCATCTACCACGCGCACCAGCATGATCACGCCAACATAGTTATCAAACCAGGAGTCAATGATCAAGGCTTTCAGTGGCTTATCCGGGTCGCCCACGGGCGGCGGAATCTTGGCAATCATGGTTTCCAGCACGTCCTGCACACCCACACCGGTCTTGGCAGAACAACGTACGGCCTCAGAAGCATCAACGCCAATCACATCCTCGATTTCCTGCATCACGCGCTCAGGATCAGCTGCAGGCAAGTCAATCTTATTGAGGACAGGCACCACTTCAACACCCTGATCAATAGCGGTATAGCAGTTCGCCACACTCTGTGCTTCAACGCCCTGGGAAGCATCCACCACCAGCAATGCACCTTCACAGGCAGCCAGCGAGCGGCTGACCTCGTAGGAAAAATCGACGTGCCCTGGAGTATCAATCAGATTGAGGTTATAGACTTGACCATCCAGCGCCTTGTATTCCAGTGCAGCCGTCTGCGCCTTGATGGTAATGCCACGTTCGCGCTCGATATCCATGGAGTCTAGCACTTGGGCTTCCATTTCACGGTCAGAAAGACCGCCACACAACTGGATAATACGGTCTGCAAGTGTAGACTTGCCGTGGTCGATGTGAGCAATGATAGAAAAATTGCGGATATTTTTCATGTAGTTATTCTAGATTAGGCCAAGTAAAGAAGGGCGCCGGAGCGCCCTTTTACAACACAGTGATTAGCGTCGGATTTTACAGCAAATACCGACTCTTAGCATGCTTTACTTGCCAATCTTGACCGGCACATACAGGGTATTGTTTTCCCGCTGCACCAGCAATGCAACGGTCTTGCCTGCATGGATAGCATTCACCTGCTTGGTGAATTGCTCCAGGCTTTGCACCTCCGTATTATTCAAGGCCAGCACTAAATCACCACGGCGGATGCCCGCTTGCGCTGCCGCACCTTGCGCATCCACAACAATCAACGCATTACGGCCATTCAAGCTACGGCGCTGCTGCGGTGTCAGTTCGCGCAATGTCAGACCCAAGCGGTTCGATTCAGGCTTGGCATCTGGCTGTGTATTCGCAGCGACTTCATCCTTGTCTGCTGGCATTTCACCCAATGCAATATTCAAGGTCTTGCTGGCGCCCTTGCGCAACACCTCCACTGGCACCTGCTTACCAGGCTTGGTTGCGCCAACAATCCTTGGCAGGTCAGCCGACGTGGTGACCGCTTTGCCATCAAACTTGACGACCACATCACCCGCCTCCAGCCCACCCTTTTCAGCAGGGCTACCCTTCTCCACACCAGCCACCAGCGCACCGTTGGTATTCTTCATGCCGAATGATTCGGCCAGATCCTTGGTAATTTCCTGGATGCCTATCCCCAGCCAGCCGCGTGCTACACGACCTGAGGCCTTGAGCTGATTGGAAACATCGATAGCGACATCAATCGGGATGGAAAACGACAAGCCCATATAACCGCCGGTACGGCTATAAATTTGCGAGTTGACCCCGACAACCTCACCTTTGAGGTTGAACAGCGGCCCACCTGAATTACCGGGGTTGATCGCTACATCGGTCTGGATAAAAGGAACAAAATTTTCCTGCGGCAATGCACGCCCCTTGGCACTTACCACACCGGCTGTCAGCGTGCTTTCAAGACCGAAAGGAGATCCAATCGCCACCACCCACTCGCCAACCTTCAATAGCTCAGGATTGCCAATCGTTACCTTGGGCAGGCCAGTGGCCTCTATCTTGAGTAGAGCGACATCCGTGCGACGATCCGCGCCGACAATCTTGGCCTTGAATTCGCGCTTATCGTTCAATTTAACGATCACTTCATCCGCTTCACGCACCACATGAGCATTAGTCAGGATATAACCATCGTTACTGATAATGAAGCCTGAGCCCAGCGACTGGGACTTGTATTCAGGCGACTGCTGACCTCCCTGCCCACGTGGCACACCAGGGAACCCTGGAATACCAAAGCGGCGGAAAAACTCATTCAACGCCTCATCTTCCGGCATCCCCTGAAAAGGAGAACCACCAGCCCCCCCTTGCATCACCTGGGTGACACTGATATTGACAACAGCAGCACCTTGCTTCTCGGCCAACTCCGTAAAATCAGGTAACTCTTTGGCCAAGACGGGTGTTGCAGCCGCCAGGCCCACAGATAAACAAATTGCGGAAACAGCAATCAGTTTTTTAAACATCGACTCACCTCGTTAACACGTCACACTCATACACTGCTTAAACTACTCGCAGCAAGCTCACATACCAAATCACCATCATCACAACCGCGCCAGGCAAGATCAAGCTGCAAAGCACCTGTATACAAACTAAAGAAAATAAGCGACCCAGTTTTCGGATTTGATGACTACTTGAAACTGACCGCACTACCGATCTGCGCCACCGTCGCTGCGGGCACTTCACCTACAACCAATATCTGATATCCCTTGCTGACATTGGCATAGAAATGAGTAGCCCCTTTCGACGTCTGACCGATCTTAGGACGAATACCTTTAGACAAAGGTTCAATGAAGAGGGAAACAGAGGCCAAGCCATCGGTAAAAATCACTTGGGTGACAGGCGCAGTTTTGCCTGGCACGAGACGGGTCACTTGCTCAACCTTGCGATAACCCGCAGGCAAAACTCCAACTGTCCAGCCAGAGGCATCCTGAGCGGGCTGGGCATTGGCCTCTTCAAGAATGTAATGCTTGTTATGATCAACATTGGGGTGGAACCAGTCCATGCCCTGCTCTTCCATCATATTGACCTGACTGAATGCCATTTGCTCCAACATCTGCTTTTGATCATTCAGCATCAGCGATTTCAGCAGCAAACCATATTCACGATCAGTCCAGAACTTGTAGGCATATCGCAGGCTATCACGAGGATCAAGAAACACTATCCTGCCATCACGACCAGCAATACGCTCCGTACCACCGATTCTCGCTTGGTAGCTTGCCTTTAGGCGCTCAATATCTTCAGGCAATACAGCTGGGAACAAGTTATGTGCCCGGCGCTTTTCCATGATGACTTTTTCATTCTTGGAACTAAAAATGACGACATCCCCACCTTGGCTGAGCATTTCTCTAGGTGTGCCATCCAGCACGACCATACGGGCATATTCACCTTGGCCCGAGTTGGTATGGGTAATCTGGACAGACTTGATATTGTCCCCAGACTGATAGATAAAGACCCCTTTGTAGCTCAGATCGTGGGCTGCGCTCGCAGCCTTTTGCAGAACGAGCCAGGGGTCTTCAGGTTCGGCATGCACAACGACAAACGGGCTTGCCAGCAGGAAAGCCAGCAGGAAACGCTTCATCTACCGACTACTCCGAATAATTGGCGGGCTGAATATAGTAGGCGGAATTATTGGAAGCCTGTGACTGGTGTGCCAACCAATAGTCCGAGGGAAGGCTTTGAGCAATTTCCATGGGGGTTGCGTCTTCCTCCAAGCCACTTTGCACCTGCTGCTGCAATACCACCCAGCCAACAAATGCCACAGCCGAAACAGACGCTGCTACAGACCAGAGTTTGCTATTTTTGAGTAAAGTCCGCTTACGCTTGACGGAAGGCACCAGAAGCACAGGCTCATCCTCAAGGCTAGCCAACAAGCGCTCGGTAAAATCAGGCTTGAAAACAGGATTGCCACGCATGGCATCACCGATCAAATGATAATCAGACCAAGCCTGGGTAGACTCACCACCAGACTTCAAAGTCGTATAGAGGTATTCTGCATCCTCAAGCGCAATGTCACCATCCATCAGCGCCGAAATTTGACTTTTCATCACCATCTCCTGTTTTCGGGGGTGTCCAGTAAAGGACGCAACTTCTGGGCGATCGTTTCACGAGCTCGGAAAATGCGTGAACGCACTGTCCCTATGGGGCAATCCATCATCGTGGCAATCTCTTCGTAGCTCAAGCCCTCTATCTCGCGCAATGTAATTGCTGTGCGTAACTCTTCTGGCAAGGAAGCTACCGTATCGTTCACAGTCTGGGCAATTTCCTTGCCCATTAATTCTGTTTCAGGTGTATCCATGGTGCGTAATTCATCACCATCATCAAAATTTTCAGCGTCTTCAATTTCAATATCACCTGTAGCTTGGGGTCTGCGGCCCATCGCTACCAAATAATTCTTCGCGGTGTTGATACCAATACGGTATAACCAAGTATAAAAAGCACTGTCACCACGAAAGCTAGGCAAAGCCCGATATGCCTTGATGAAGGACTCTTGTACTACATCCTCCACCTCGGCTGGATCCCTGATCAAGCGAGAGAGCAAGCGCCCCAGCTTACGCTGGTACTTATCCACCAATAAGCCAAACGCACGCTTATCACCACCTTGCGCACGCTCAACTAACTGCTGGTCTAATTCCCGATTACCCGCCGGCGGGGTTACTGCCATCGCGGCCATGCTCCCTGTCTGTGTTTTCTTGACAGACGGAGTATACCCGCGCACTCCCGTATCGACGAAGCCCATGCGCGAAAATTCCTCGAAATTATTTGTCTTGATCATGACCTTCCCTTTGTATTTTCATGACTAGCTTAGTGCTACAGACAGCGCTACACTCGCGAAAGTTCATCCATCCTTGGGTTCTTATGCAGCAATATGACGTCCTCATCATCGGCAGTGGTCTTGCCGGCCTCACCCTCGCGCTTAAAGTGGCAGCAAACAAAAAAGTCTGCTTGATCAGCAAGCGAGGCATTAACGATGGCTCCAGCAACTGGGCACAAGGCGGCATTGCCGCTGTGCTGGCAGATGATGACTCAACAGAGGCCCATATTCAAGACACCCTGATTGCAGGTGCAGGACTATGCGACGCTGCAGTGACACGCCTGGTTGCAGAACATGGTCGTGAAACTGTGGAATGGCTGATTGCAGAGGGGGTTCCTTTCACTCGCGAAGACGACAATAGCGGCTTCCACCTGACCCGTGAAGGCGGGCACAGCCATAGACGCATCATTCACGCTGCCGATGCCACAGGGCAGGCGGTGCAGAAAACCCTCGCCGAAAAAGTACGTCAGCACCTCAACATTACCGTTTTAGAAGAACATATTGCGGTCGATCTCATCACCGCCGGCAAGGTCAACATGGAAGGTAGCGCCTGCCTGGGTGCCTATGTGCTCGACAACATCACTGGCAAGGTGCTGACCATTGCTGCCCAGCACACCGTGCTGGCAACTGGCGGCACTGGCAAGGTCTATCTCTACACAACCAATCCCGATGTCTCGTCAGGTGATGGCGTTGCCATGGCCTGGAGAGCAGGCTGCCGCGTTGCCAACATGGAATTCATCCAATTCCACCCCACCTGCCTTTACCACTCCGAAGCCAAATCCTTCCTGATCACGGAAGCCGTTCGCGGTGAAGGCGGCATGCTCAAGCTGCCAGATGGCACGCGCTTCATGCCTTGGCATGATGAACGCGCCGAACTGGCGCCACGCGACATCGTGGCACGCGCCATTGATTTTGAAATGAAGAAGCGCGGCCTAGACTGCGTGTATCTGGACATCTCCCACAAACCAGCAGATTTTATCCTGTCACACTTCCCGACAATCTACCGTCGCTGTTTCGAGCTCGGTATCGACATTACGCGTGAACCTATTCCCGTCGTGCCAGCAGCCCATTACAGTTGCGGCGGGATCATGACCGATCATATTGGCCGCACTGATATTCCAAGACTGTATGCCATAGGCGAAAATGCTTGCACTGGCCTGCATGGTGCCAACCGCTTGGCCAGCAATTCCCTGCTTGAATGCCTGGTATTTGGTCAGGCAGTGGCGGAAGACATTATCGCGCAACCCCAGCAGCCGGAAGTCACGCTGCCGTATTGGGATGAAAGCCGCGTCACGGATGCGGATGAAGAGATCATCATCACCCATAACTGGAGCGAGCTGCGCCGCACTATGTGGAATTATGTTGGTATCGTGCGTACCAACAAGCGCCTAACCCGTGCCTTGCATCGCATCCACCTGCTACGTGACGAAGTACATGAGTTCTACAGCAATTTCCGCATCAGCAATAACCTGATTGAGCTCCGCAACCTATTGCAAGTCGCTGAACTCATCGTAAAAAGTGCGATGGAACGCAAGGAAAGCCGCGGCCTGCATTACAGCAAGGATTATCCCTTCCTCGCAGATGAAGCAGTGCCTACTGTGCTGGAACCATCCAACTATTACAGCCTGTTGGATAGCCACCATGGACACGAGCCTCACGAACATCACTAAATCATGATCGCCTCAGGCATGAATACATAGATGACTCAAGGACAATAATGATCACGGCAAATGAGCTAAACGAATTCCTGGAAAATGCGCAACTAAACGAGATGGTCGCCACGGTATGGGATCTGCTGGGGAAAAACTTTGAGCAGGCACAAACCCTGTTACCACCTGAACAGGCCATGGATCGCAAGGAGATTTCGTTTCATGGGCAGGTAAAACTATTGGCTTATCTATGTGCTTTGACTGCTGATCTGCCTGGCGATATTGTTGAGATTGGGGTTTGGAAGGGCAAATCCCTGTCCCTGATGAACGAAGTATCCTGCCGCCAAAAAAGGCTAATAGGCATTGACCCCTTTGTGTTGCCTAACCAGTTTGAGGAATTCAGTCATTACAAGAATCTGATATTCCCCAACGTCATAGTGTTACGAGGATTTTCCGAGTTAAGCGCAGAGCGCTTTTATGATCTTTCACCCAAGGTTTCTTTGCTACATATCGATGGTGGACATGAAGGCCGTAATGTCTTGCTGGATTTTCTGCTGTATGCGCCAAGCGTGGTGTCAGAAGGATTTGTAGTGTTTGATGACTATGCAGACTACCAATATAGCCCCGAGGTGGGTCCAGCTGTCGACCTGCTCAGAGCAGGTGGATATTTCAAAGGCTTTAATGTGCTGGGGCCAGTGCGTGGCTTTGAAAATAGCTATTTACTGCAAAAAATTTAACACATTGCAGGCTAGCGACTAACCTTTTTCCTTAGCCTGTATAGAATCAATATAAGTTTGTGCATCCAGGCCTGCACCACTGCGTTGCGCCTGCCAGATGGCCTCAGCCAAGCACTCCATAAGCACATGTTGCGCCTCCACTGCATCACCATGCTGGCGCCACAGGCTGTGATAAGCAGCCTTGATACCGGGCGGTTGGTCGATAGACACCTGCTCCAACACGGAAAGATGCAAGCTCATGTGCAAGAAGGGATTGGTTTCACCCATCTCTGGGAAATACGACTGATCACGATACCGCTCTGGTGCATTCAATACATGGTGATATTCAGGATGAGTCTGCATCACATCCACCGCCAGCGCCTCAATCTCGCTCAAGGCTTGTTGTTGCTGGAGCTTGGCCCAGGCATCAAAAAAGAATTGCCGCACTTGGTCACGACTGGGGTTAAACAAGGCCATCAGGCTTCCCACACTTTCATCGCCTGAGGCGCAAAACCGTGGTTCAAGGGCCCAACCCCTTCGCCCATCCTGACGTTAGACCCTGCATACAAGGCTGAGCGCACATAAATGCGTGCGGCCTGCACTGCATCTGGCAAATTGAAGCCAAGTGCGAGATAGGCAGCGATGGCAGACGATAAGGTACAACCAGTACCATGCAAGTTGTGGGTGGAAATACGCAAAGAATGTAGCTTATGTAATTCGGTAATTTGCCCTGCACTATTTGCCTGCACCAGGATATCCAGGACATCGTGCCCGGGGAGGTGGCCGCCTTTGAGTAACACCGCACGTGCACCCTGGCCCAGCAGTTCATGAGCCGCCTGCTCCAGCTCATCGGTCGCTGTCAGCGAGCGCCCCAATAGCAATGCCGCTTCATCAAGGTTGGGCGTCACTACCAGCGCTCGCGGAAACAGCTCACGCACCAGCAAGGCAATTGCTTCGTCAGAAATCAACTTGGCACCATTCGCCGCTACCATGACCGGATCTAGCACCACTTGCTTGAGGCCATGTGCATCCAAGGCCTCAGCTACGGTCATCACGACCTCGGGGGAATGCAGCATGCCAATCTTGACCGCATCCACACCGATATCTTCAACCACGGCATCGATCTGGTCGCGCAACATCTGGGCTGGCACGCTATGGATAGCACGCACACCTTGGGTGTTTTGTGCTGTCAGGGCTGTAATCGCCGTCATGCCATAGCACCCTAGCGCTGAAAAGGTCTTGAGATCAGCCTGAATGCCAGCGCCGCCACTGCTATCAGACCCGGCGATAGACAGCACACGGGGATAGCGGTTACTTGTCGTAGCATTCATTAATGGGGTATTCATCATTCAATTTTCCGCAGTAAACAGACCCAGCACTACAGAGTGCTGCCATAAAGCATTGCCGCCAGGAGTGGGAGCAATTTCCCCATTACCATAAAAACCGATCAGCGGCATGCCAGGATAATAACGCTTCAACAATGCAATATCGTCATCCACACCATCATAAAAATGTGGCCCACGTGCCAGGCAGGAGAACATCAATCCAAACGCAGGCTGGTCATGTAAGTTATCTTCCACCGAGGCAATCGTCGCGGCCAGGCGCTGCTGTGCAGCCTTACGATCCAATATCGCCCAGACGAACCAACTACCGGGCGTCACTTCTTGTGCGAGCATTACCGTCTGGGCATGCGCATCCGCACCGATGATAGCCATCATTTGATATTCATCTCGTGCCAATGCCACCTCACTGTCTGCCAGCATCAACATCACGCGATGAAAAGGAATGCCCGTATCATGCGAAATACCAGCATGATCAAGTTCAATCACCAGACTAGCCCATGCCGATTGCTGCAAACCAGCTAAACCGGATACTACTTGCAAGTCATGTTGATCAACCCGCTCAATGCGTTGCGGAGCACCAATAGGTTGCAAAGCATGCGCCATAGCCACGGCACCTTTAAGACCATCTAACCTTAAATCACAATGCGAGGACAAGACACCCTTACCATCCTCCCACACTGAGAACGCCCCCAAGCCAGTAGCATCCCCCGCCACGCTACCAAAACGCTGGCCCGGTGCAGCAAGCCAAGTGGAGTTGAATGCATTGGGGGCTGCCAGCGTTAGTAACAGCCGATCACCCAGCTCCTTCGCCGGCACAATCGCTGCGCCATCACCCAGCACTAGCGCTGCTGCGGCAGACCCGTCCAGCACCCAATCGTCCTGAGTCAAGATACCTGGCGCCGAACATCCACTCACCTGCGTCGTACTTGCCGCCACAGCAGCAGCACGCAATGCAGCCTGCGGAGCCGGGGCAAAATCTTCGCTCAGGAATAGCAGTACGCTATTGGCGATCTCCAGCCCGGCTTGATCCAATGCCTGCTTGACGGCCTGTGTAGCAAGCTCGGCAGTCGGATGGCGGCCTTGCGCCAACCCAGTGCCAACCTTCACACCCCCTCCACCACTGCAGAAGCAGGGGTAGACTTAGCCTTGAACTCACACAGATCGTAGATCACGCACTCGCCACACTTAGGTTTACGTGCAACACAGACATAGCGTCCATGCAAAATCAGCAAATGATGGGCATCTTGCAGATACTCTTTGGGTACCGCTTTCATCAGCTTATTTTCCACCTCGAGCGGCGTTTTCCCAGGTGCTAGGCCAATGCGGTTTCCCAGTCGGAAGATATGCGTATCCACCGCAATGGTAGGTTGGCCAAATGCCGTATTCAGAATGACGTTGGCGGTTTTGCGGCCCACTCCAGGCAAGCTTTCCAATGCTGCCCGCGTATCAGGCACCTGCCCACCATGCAGGTCCACCAGCAAACGGCAGGTCGCCATGACATTCTTAGCCTTGCTGCGATACAAACCGATGGTCTTGATGTAGCCTTCCAACCCCTCAATACCCAGATCAAGAATCGCTTGTGGCGTATTGGCGACAGGAAATAACTTGGCAGTTGCAATATTGACGCCTTTATCAGTGGCCTGGGCAGACAGAATGACCGCAATGAGTAATTCAAAGGTACTGTGATGAACCAACTCGGTCGTCGGTTCGGGAATGGCAATACTGAGTCGGCGAAACAGTTCCTGGCGTTTTTCTGCGTTCATGTTCTTATGATGTCGTTGTTGCCTGACGCTGCGCACGTGCCCGCGCCATGGCAGCAGCCAGCGCTGCCTTCTTGGCTTCCACAGTGGCAGGCGGTTGCCCTGCCTCAATGCGAGTGGCAGCCAGGGGGCGTTTTAGCGGCATATTATCTAGACGTTGTAGCCGATGCTGATACCGAGTTCGCGCCTTATCTGCTACCTGGCGCGCAAGACTGGTTGACTGTGTGTAATCCCAATCCTGATTAGTGAGTGGCTGCATGCTGATGCAATCGACCGGGCACGGCACTACGCACAACTCGCACCCCGTACATTCATCCATAATGACCGTATGCATCTGTTTATGCGTCCCGAGAATGGCATCAACAGGACAAGCCTTGATACATAAGGTACAACCTATACATGTCGCTTCGTCAATAAGCGCCAACATTTTGGGGCGTATCGCCCCATGCGCAGGATTAAGTGACTGGTAAGGTCGATTGAGCAATGTCGCCAACGCATGAATCCCGGACTCACCGCCTGGCGGGCACTGATTGATTCCAGCATCCCCGCGCGCTAGCGCCTCAGCATAAGGACGGCAACCAGCATAGCCACACTGAGTACATTGTGTCTGGGGCAGGATAGCGTCAATACGCTCGGCAAGTGCAATTTCAGTCATGCGGTAGATGAAAGGAATAGATCATGGGATTATACCCATAAGCTAGGCAGGCTCGCTTAATCAACACTAACAGCCATGCTTTCCCGCTCAGCCAGACCTTAAGTCCATTGGGCTAACCAGCACGCACACGCCACACCGTAGCGCGGCCTCCCTCTGCCAACACTCCTTAAACAAGATTTTGCCGCCTATCCACCAGACGCTCATATACGTAATGACGCACCACCAGCTGTACATTGGTAGCCACAGCAACAAACTCCATTCCAACCAAGAAACTGGGTGCCCCGCCCTCTCCCTCGTTCGTGATGTTACGAACTTTGGCCAAGAGCGTGATATTGGACGTGTCATCTTCTGTCAGTTGAGGCAAATTGAAATTCAACGCCAACTGCTCGTCAATCTTCCCCACTTCCTGCTCAGTCACAATCTGACATCCTGTTGCACTGATATTAGTCAGCTTCACCGGTATGGTGGTCCTATCAGCCAATCCAAGCTTGCCATCAATATCAACCTTGATCCGCATTTCACGGCGTATTTTCTTGACTTGAATGCTATAAGGGAAGGAAAGACACAAACAATTGAGAGGATGGTAAATAGTCTGAATAACGCTTGTATCAAAACTACTGATCATGGTGCCGGAGAAAACGCGCACCGTAATCTTCTCACCCTCGTAAAAAGTCAGGTAGGTCCCCTGTGACTTGGGCAAGCGTAACAGCAAGTAATCATTGCTTTCAACACCAATAAAAGTGGAAAGGTGCGGAGTAGGCGTATGCCCACGATGGGTCAGTAGTTGAAGCCTCGTGCCCGGTTGCAGGTTAATTTCTTCAAAGCTGATGTTTTCCGGCTCCACATTAGCTGCATCAGGTGCACTCTCAATCATATCCGTCATGATGGCTTTTCTTCTTAAATTATTCTGTCTTATCAGACAAACCAATAGACTTGCCTGCATCTGCAATTGCCACTTCTTGTTCGATTATTGCTGATGTTTCACGCTCAAATCAAGCCACCTTCGCTATTCATAAGTATTAACCTTTAACCACTTTTAATGAAAGGTCTTTACTCTTGTTGGCAAAAGCGTACCATTAACCATAAATTAAATATGGTTAATGGTAGTTGTAGTCACGTTTATTTAAAGAGGAGATCACCATGTTAAAAGTACTATTTGGCTCATGGGTAGGCATTGCCTCCATTGGTACCATCGTCCTGACAATCATCGTCATCAGCTATTGGATAGGCTTCTGCATCCTCAATGCACGTAAGGAACGGGAAAATTCCACACCCAGCTAATAAGCACATTGAACTCCACCCTTAGGCCTTGCTTCATCAGCAAGGCTTTTTTATTGATAATACCCCTACCAATACTAGGTGAAATCTTGCAAATTGCGGTATGCTTGCGGGGCTTGTATTTTTAACGCTAGACGAGACTGCCATGAAAGAAACCTCCAGCCTGCCTTGGCTCAATCTACCCAACCTACCCACCTCCATCAAAACACTATTCATTGGTTACCTATTGGTCATCGGTGTTGGCCTATGCATGGCTGGCTTGCAGATCATGCTTACCCACGGCATGGCTGATGGCAAGCTAGGTTTGTCCAAGGATGATATTGTCTATAGCTATTACGGTGACCGCAGTGGAAGCAAGTTGGAAAGCAAGCTCAATGGCTCCATGAAGCCTCATGCACCAGCTGAAGTACGTCTGGATATCATTAAGTGGGTTCGCAATGGTGCGCCAGAAGATCAGTGGGAAAACCACTTCAAGGCTGTTTTTGCAGAACGCTGCGTCATGTGCCATAGCGTGATTCCAGGCATTCCTGACTACAGAACCTATGAAGGCGTCAAGCAAGTTTCCGCAGTCAATGAAGGTGCGACGATACAAAGCCTGACCCGGGTATCGCACATTCACTTGTTTGGCATCTGCTTTATCTTCTTCATGATGGCGTTCATTTTCAGCTTTGCTGTTAACGTACCTCGCATATTGAAAATCCTCGCAATTGCCTTCCCGTTCGCGTTCCTGATCCTCGACGTATTGTCATGGTGGCTGACCAAACTCAACCCAGGCTTTGCCTGGCTCACTATTATTGGCGGCATTGGCTACAGTGTTGCATCTACCTTCATGTGGTTTACCAGCATGTACCAGATGGTGATCCTGTCACGTAACGGCAAAGTCTATGGCAACGCCTGGGAAGCTGATCTTAACCGCTAGACAGTCTCTTAACTGATTACACTTGAACGGAGGCTTAGGCCTCCGTTTGTTTTTGTAATACGGCACAAGCCTTGCTTGATATGACATAACATCCAAGGAGCTTATCAATATGGACACTTCATCCGTCAATGCCGTCCTCTTCGACCTGGATGGCGTATTGCATACCGGTAACAGCCCCATTCCCGGTGCCATAGAAACAGTAGACTTACTGAGAGTACGTGGCATCAGCTGTCGCTTTGTCACCAACACCAGCACCCTGTCACGCTACTCCTTGCACCAGAAGATTCTCGGCATGGGGTTTTACGTAGCACAAGAGGAAATCATCAGCGCCCCCGAGGCCGCATTGAAATATCTGGAACAACTTGGCAACCCACTGTGCCGTTTCTTATTAGCGGATGACGTCAAGAAAGATTTCTCGCACTTTCGTCAATCCAATACGCAAGCTGAATACATTGTCGTCGGGGATATCGGCAGCGCCTGGACTTACGAGATCATGAACGAAGTCTTCAATTGCCTGAAAAATGGGGCAAAGCTGATCGCCATTCATAAAAATCGCTTTTGGCAAACGGAAACCGGCTTGCAAATGGATATAGGTGGATTCATCAGCGGACTGGAATATGCCTCTGGTGTAGAAGCCATGATCATCGGAAAGCCCGCAAGCGCGTTCTTCCAGATCGCCTTGGCAGACCTCAAGCTGCCAGCCTCCGAGGTTCTGGTCATTGGCGACGATATTGACTCCGATATCGGCGGCGCACAAAAAGCGGGCATACGTGGCGTGTTAGTGCGCACAGGAAAATTCCGCGAGGAATACTTTGCCACCTCATCGCTCCAACCGGATATAGTACTAGACTCTGTCGCCGATCTGCCCAACTTATTGGGATTGCCGCCATAATCACGATCACTGGAGCGCACTTGAATATTGTCTATATGCCGGGCTTCAACTCCAGCCCGGCAAGTGAGAAATCATCGCTGCTGCGAGAGCATTTCCCTCACATCGTCATCCCCGAATACAACACTTGGGATCCCGATCTTTCCTACGCCCAACTTGAGCAAATTATCCAGCCGCTACTAGACCAAGGCGTTTTGCTAACAGGATCATCCCTCGGTGGTTTCTGGGCCTACCAGCTCGCCCGCCACTATGGGCAACCTTGCCTGCTGATTAATCCATGCATGCATCCTGAAACAAGCCTGCAACGCTATATCGGCAAGGTGGAAAACTTCTACACCAAAGCGCAAGGCTGGCTCACTCAGGAGCATCTAGCCAAGTATGCAGCATACCGATTTGCAGGCAAACCTAGCAGGGTGACTGTGCTGCATGAACAGGGCGATGAACTGATTCCCTTTATGGAAAGTGTGACAAACTTCTCGAGTAAAGCCCGGCTCATTTTGCCTGGCGGTGGCCATCACCGTTTTGCTCGAACTGATCTGATCGTCAGCAGCATTATAGAGATGCTCCCCACATAACAAACGACAGCTAAAAAAATTCACGACTCCATCACAACCCCTTGGGCATGCTGCCCCAATCCTCACAATGATTTACAGCCATGAACAGGCATAAAATCATATTATTATCCGCGTAGTTTCAGTTAAAATGAGCAGGTTTAATCATTATCAGGTCGTATAACCATGCTGCAAGGCAGTCTCGTTGCCATCGTCACCCCTATGCATGACGATGGTAGCCTGGATATCCAGGCGCTACGTTCACTTATCGATTTCCACATCGCACAAAAGTCCGATGGCATTGTAGTCGTGGGCACCACTGGCGAATCCCCCACGGTCGACTTCGATGAACACGCCCTGCTGATCAAAACAACCGTGGAGCACAGTGCAGGCCGGATTCCGGTCATCGCCGGCACAGGAGCCAACTCGACCAGCGAAGCCATTGCCCTCACCCGCAAGGCAAAAGAGCTTGGCGCAGATGCTTGCCTGCTTGTTGCCCCCTATTACAACAAGCCTACGCAGGAAGGCCTATTCCAGCATTTTCGTGCCATAGCCGAAGCCGTCGATATCCCACAAATCCTATACAACGTTCCAGGCCGTACCAGTTGCGACTTGCAGAACGACACCGTGCTGCGCCTTGCCGCGATCAAGAACATTGTCGGCATCAAAGATGCCACAGGCAATATTGAACGTGGTACCGACCTGATCCTGCGTGCACCTGCTGACTTCGCCATTTACAGTGGCGACGATGCCAGCAGCTTGGCGCTACTGTTACTGGGTGGACACGGCGTAATCTCGGTCACTGCAAATGCAGCCCCCAAGCTGATGCATGACATGTGTGCTGCAGCGCAAACAGGCGATATTAAGGCCGCTCGCGAAGCTAATGCCAAGCTGTTTGCATTGCATCAAAAGCTGTTTGTCGAAGCCAACCCTATCCCTGTTAAGTGGGTATTGCAACAGATGGGCTTAATTCAAAGTGGCATTCGCTTGCCACTCGTGCCACTATCATCCCAATTCCATGACACATTACGCAGCGCCATGAAGCAAGCTGCAATTTGATGCCTCAGTTATCAGTCAAGAGAAACCATGAATCGATTCACAATCAAACCTGTTTTACTGGCTACATTACTCACTATTAGCGGGTGCTCCATTCCGTTTATTGATACCAGCTCAGACTACAAGGCGGCAGGCCGCTCGCGCCCGCTGGAAGTCCCTCCTGACCTGACCAACATCTCGGCTAGTGATGCTTATGCCATTCCTGGTGCCGCGACCAACTATTCTGATTACAGCCAGTCGCTGAATGAAAACGGTCAGTTAGAAAACGAGCAGGACAAGGTGTTGCCAAATGCTGATGGCGTACGCATGGAGCGAGCTGGCGCACAACGCTGGCTGGTCGTCAATGCTGCACCAGAAAAAGTATGGCCCGTTATTCGCGAGTTCTGGACTGACCTTGGCTTTGCTGTACAAGTGGAAAACGCGCAAACCGGCGTCATAGAAACCGAATGGGTAGATCCTAGTTCGCTGGACATTGGCGATAAATCTTATCTGGAGAAATTCCAGGGCTGGCTAGACAAGCTGAACAGCCTGCAAAATCGCCAGAAGTTCCGCACCCGTATTGACCGTGGCGTTGAACAAGGTACCACCGAAATCTATATGAGTCATCGTGCTGTCAGCAATGTGCCTGATGATGGCAAGGTTAAGGTGCGTACCATTGCAGGTGAAGTCGAGATGGGCTATGCACCGACCAAGACCAAACGCACTGGTGCTGATGAGTCCCGCGCCATGGCAGAAGACATTGATGCCGAATTATTACGGAGGTTGATGGTACGCTTGGGCGTTGAAGAAAAGAAATCCCGCACCATCATCGCCAATGCATCTCCTGAGCTACGCGCCACCATCAATAAGGAAAGTGATGGCACCCTCAGCCTCAGCACTAATGACGCATTTGATCGTGCATGGCGCCGTGTAGGTTTGGCGCTAGACCGTGTTGGCTTCGTTGTAGAAGATCGCGACCGCTCCAACGGTGTGTTCTATGTACGCTACACCGACAATGACATTGATGAAGCACCAAAGGAAAAGAAAGGCCTACTGGAAAGCCTGAAATTCTGGGGTGATGACAAAACAGACAAGGATGGCAACAAGAAGCGTAAATCTGGTGAAAACCAATACCAAGTCAAGGTAGAAAGTTCCAGTAGCAATAACTCGCTCATCACCATCACCGACAAGGATGGCAAGCGCGAGCGCACCTCCACAGCAAACCGCATCATCAACCTGCTGTTCGAGCAACTCAAGTAATATGACCCTTATCTGTTGTCGCATTCTCTATCCATGCGACAACAGATATCTAACCTGCTTTCCCTGATATGCGATTCGCCTCACTTGGTAGCGGCAGTGCAGGCAATGGCCTGATCATAGAGCAATCCTCCACCCGCCTGCTGCTGGATTGTGGCTTTGCTCTCAAAGACACTCTACACCGCCTTGCCAGGCTAGGCCTACAAGCCGACGACATAGCCGGCATTCTCGTCACACATGAGCACGATGACCATACCAGTGGCGTATTCAAACTCGCGAACAAATATAGGATCCCGGTTTGGCTCACCTATGGGACTTATGTCATGAGCCAGAAGCTCATCCCCAAGGATCAAGGGTTTGAGCTACATGTCATCGACAGCCATCAAGCATTCAACATTGGCGACCTGCATATCCAGCCGTACCCGGTGCCACACGATGCGCGTGAACCAGTACAGTACGCTTTTGAAAATGGTCTGCACAAGCTCGGCGTACTCACTGACGTTGGCACAACCACGCCCCATATTGAAGCGATATTGAACGCTTGCGACTCCTTAGTACTAGAATGCAACCATGATCTCGACATGCTGCGTAATGGACCTTATATACGCTCTTTGAAGCAACGGGTAGGCGGTCGCCTCGGACATTTGGATAATGAGAGCGCAGCGAGTCTATTGGGCAAGCTGGACAATCGAAAACTACAGCACATTGTGGCAGCGCACTTGAGCGAGAAAAACAATCAGCCAGCACTGGTCAATGCCGCATTAAGCCGCACACTCAACTGTGAAGAACACTGGATTGGTATTGCCAGCCAGGCAGAAGGTTTCGACTGGCGGGAAATCAAATAGATTTTAAAAAGTGGGCAATACAAAAACAAAAAGCCAGCAATGCTGGCTTTTTGATCTAGATAATTGAAGCTGGCGTAAAAGCCAGCCTATCAATTACTTAGC
>NZ_JAJAVF010000002.1:0-148435 GCF_020531845.1 Methylobacillus methanolivorans | reverse complement strand
GCAAGCAGTCAAAGCAAGTGCGAGCAGAGCGGCAAGCAGAGCGGAACGTGTCATTTTTTATCCCTTAAGATGTAGTGTAGACAATAAATTTTTTAAAACCAGTTACGGTAAGCCTTTAAACCAACCGAGTGCCAAAAATTCTACCATTTCCGATAAAAAATACCACTGTTTTTTGGCTCCCAGCCTTATTTAGCACAAACTTTTGCTATTTTTTGAACAAAAAAACAGGCAGTAAATCTTTTAATCCACCTTGATTTGCAAACGACTGTTCTTTCCTTCGCCATATTGGTTTTGCGAAAGGATTGCACGACTCACTTCATCACGCGCCTGCATGACACCACCGATATCAAGCCATTGCCCACGTGGCGTACGCACAGTAGTCGATAACTGTTCAAAATCAATCACCCCAGAGGTATTGAGCCTTGCAATACGGGGGGTAATTTCCACCTCCACGTCATTCCCAATGTATCTCGGCCTAACGGCAAACCCAGTGGTAACCTCATAAAACTCTGTTGTCTGTTGCACATTGGCATATTGTGCTGTTAAGAATATCCATTGTTGAGTAAAAGGCACAACCTGCCCTACTTGGATGAAAGCGCGCTCACCATCCAGCACAGTGAGGAATTGCTCTCCACGGCGCTCACTTGCCGCCAAATTATCGTCCACATCGAAGCGCAAACCTTCGCGTCGACCATGAGCATCATTCACACCAATTTCAGCACTTCCATGACGCACACTACCATCTACACCTATTGAGCGCTCAAGCTGCTCCAAAGACTCATCATGACGAACAGTGATCCGCACATTACGCTGAACAGTATCCAACCGCTCCACCAAGGCCTCAACCATCTCCATTTTTTCGGTGCTAGCTCGGACAACCAAGTGATGGTCTATTGCCGTCACTGATCCTTCAGAACCTACCAGTTGTTGCACTGCAGGCAGGATGTCCTGCGGAAAGCGATGCTGCAAGGTAATCATCTTGAAATCCAAGCCCGCAGCCCAAATTGGCTGGCAATACAAGCATATGACAATCAACCATAGTCGCATTCTTTTACTCCCTTTCCAATGAGTCTAGCCCAGGCTAATCAGAGTTTGGGTACGATGCCCAGTATCCGTCTGGATACAACACTTTCAAGTGTGCTCAATATTGCCCGTCAAACACACCTAGGGCAAGTCAGGTACATCCATCACTCATGACACTACACGCAACCGTCACCTATCTGCCTTGCTGGATCATACAGAATCAAGGTCACAATGAATCTATTAAGGTAAGGCAAATCAAAAATCATCATTACTATCATGCATCAACTAAAAAGCCGGCATATGCCGGCTTTTTAGTTGATGCATGTAAAAGCTATACTCCGAGCGCTTCCACCCAAGCCAAGGCCGCAATATGGGCATCATTGACCTTGTTCGGATCAAGTTGCAGGCTTTCTGCCAATGCAATAATGCGATTGTTATCCTGGTTTTCACAGGCCTCGGCTAGCTGCAGGAATGGGCCATAAATCCCCTGTCGATGCAACAACGCATCTTGAATCGCATCTGGCAGATCGATTTTCTCCAGCACCCGGTCCATGGGCATTTCCAGCATCAGGTCCAGCATGGAAAATACGCCGGTAACGAACAGGTTGTCTCGCCCGGTCTTGTCGAAGTAGCCCTCGCCCAGCAACTCTGTCAGACGACCGCGCGTGATAGAGGTTTTCATGAGTGCCGGTGCTGCGGAATTCTCCCCCGCCGTGATCATCAACAACGTTAACCAGCGATACAGCTGCTTGGTGCCGATAATTGTCAGGGCATGGCGCAGGGATTGAATTTCGCAGGACAAGCCAAAACCCACCGAATTGATATAACGCAATAGCTTGAAAGAAAGTGCTGCATCTCGCTTGAATCCATGCTCCACTTCGCGCATATCTGCATCGCGGCTGATCATATTGAGCAGGTCTAGCACGGCTGAAAATGCTGGATTAATCACCTTGGCCGTGAAGGTTTCTGTATGAGCGAAGTAGAAGCCTTGAATCAGGGGAAAGCCGATGTTGTGACATGCATCGTATTGATGATGATGCTCTACCCTTTCAGCCACAACAGTAACACCAAGTATCTGGTACTCGAGGAATCTCCTTGCCACCTCATCCATAGTATAGGCTAGGATATCAATCTTAACGTAATCAGCATAATCAATCAGTGCAGACCCAACCAAGGACTCTCCCTTGTCCTTAAGGGCAATCCGGTAACCACGCTTGCGCAGAAACTCGCAGCGCTCAAGCACGGCTGCGTTTGGCGCAACGAACGCCTCCAACTCCAGTACGGTCTTGGTTGGAGGAAGCAACTCCAATAGTTCGCTATGCAGCATTTCCTCACTAATATTGAGAAAAGCCAGCTTGTCGCCCAGCAGCCACAACGTGCCCATATCGCTGATCGTGTTCACCAACACCCGGTTACAGGCCTGCAAGCTATTCTCATATACCGCCGTCGTTGCTTCGGCACTATGGCGGAAGAACAACTCATAGGCCACGATCTCTTGCTTAGCGTTCATAATAGGCTGGCGGCCAATATATGCCTGGTCTTGTGTCATACCATTCAACTTTCAGATTGCGTTTTTCTATTGTTTCTGAGGCCCTGCTGCCATCACAGGACTGGCTATCTCCTGCATAAAGCTCATGCTCTCATGCATCAGTCGCTGTATAGGCTGCATCATGTAAGGCAATGCCAACATCAACAGCAAGAAGCCCAACGAGATTGTGATCGGGAAACCTATCCCGAACAGGTTGAGTTGTGGTGCAGTGCGCGTCAATATCCCAAGCGCTAAGTTAGCCAATAGCAATGCTGTGATGATAGGCAATGAAATCAATAACCCGGCACTGAATATCTTGCCACCCCATAAAGCGATTTTATAGGGATTCAACCCAAAATTGGGTTCTGCCGTGATAGGAAAAGTGGAAAAGCTTTCCAACAAAGTGGAAATCACGACTAGATGGCCATTGATGCTCAAGAAAATCAACATCGACAATACCACCAGGAACTGACCAATGGCAGTGCTCTGCCCTTGTGTTTGCGGATCATAGAATATGGCAAAACCTAGGCCCATGGTCATCCCGGCGGCATGTCCAGCGAGCTCCACGGCAGAGAAAATGATGCGCAGGCTAAACCCCATCGCCATCCCGATGAGTATCTGCTGCATGAGGATTAGCAGGCCGCTCATGGAAAATACCGAGATAGGCGGAATATCAGGAATGGCAGGAATCACCGCAACGGTCAACACCAGACCAAAGCCGAGCTTGATATTATTTGGCAGCGCCCGATGGTTGAATATAGGAGCAATAGCGATAAAAGCGAGGATACGCGTCAGCGGCCACATCAGCGTAGCCACCCATACCTGCAGGAATTCGCTCGTGACTGTCACCATGAAGGTTTAATCATCCAGTCAAGGTAGGAATGCTGGTAAATACAGCCCTGAGATAATCAGTGAACACCGACAGCATCCATGGGCCGGCAATCAGCAATGTAGCAAAGACTCCCAATAATTTAGGGATAAAGGTCAAAGTGGTTTCATTGATCTGTGTCGCAGCCTGGAAAATACTCACGAGCAAGCCTATTGCCAACACCACCAGCAGCATGGGCCCTGCCATCATCAACAACACCTCTGCTGCCTGGCGACCTATGGTCATCACCTGCTCAGGACTCATGCTCATCTTGCACCCCTAATAAAAACTTTGGGCCAGCGACCCCAATAGCAATTGCCAACCATCGACCAGCACAAATAGCATCAGCTTGAACGGCAAAGCCACAATAGCAGGCGATACCATCATCATCCCCATCGACATCAAAATACTGGCAACCACCATGTCGATAATCAGGAAAGGAATAAAAATCGCAAAGCCGATCTGGAACGCTGTTTTCAACTCGCTAGTGACAAATGCCGGCACCAGGACACGCAAGGGAACCTCTTCAGGCGTAGCTACCGCATCGGTACGCGACATCTTGAAGAACAACGCCAAGTCGGATTCGCGGGTTTGCTTCAGCATAAACTCCTTGAGCGGAATAGAGCCACGCACCATGGCTTCCTGCATGGTGATACGTTCTTCGTCAAATGGCTGATAAGCCTCGGTATAAATGCGCTCAAATACCGGCCCCATCACGAAAAAGGTCAGGAATAGCGCCAACCCCACCAGCACTTGGTTAGGTGGCGAGGATTGCGTACCCAATGCCTGGCGTAGCAATGACAGGACAATAATGATGCGGGTAAACCCTGTCATCATGAGCAAGGCCGCTGGCAGGAAAGACAGCGAAGTCAGCAGGATCAGGGTCTGGATGCTGAGGGAGTAATTCTGGCCGCCACCAGCAGCTGGCTGGCTATTGATGAAGCCCAGGCCACCAGGCTCTGCCGCATGCCCAAGTAATGGTAGACCCAATATCACTGCACACAGAAAAATCGTGAGATAACGTGCATGCATGGTCATCAAGGCTTTCTGTTCAGGGACTTATTCAGCCAGGCTGAAAACGGCACGCTCACCTGGTTAGCGACAGGTGCCATCATTGGAATTTCCTCTCCAGGTGCAAGATCAGCCAGGCTCGTGACCTGACCTGGCGCTACACCGAGTACCAGCCAACGCCCGGCGACTTCAACAACAACGACCCGCTCACGACTGCCCACACTCACGCCTCCGACAATGCGCACTACAGACTGCTGCTTGAGCCCAGGCGTCATGCGTTTCATCAACCACGCAACAGCCACCATGACGCCCAGCACCAATGCTAAGCCCAACACCATGCGTAGCAGGCTGCCGGTCGTGGACACTTCTCCTGCCGCTGCAAAAGCCAGCGCAGGGCTCAGCAATACGCCAGACAAGGCAATCCTATAGGCCATAGTGCGTTTTATCTTGTTCATCAAATCCAGCTCGATTACTTGTTGATTTTACGGATACGCTCCGCGGGCGTGATGATATCCGTCAAGCGAATACCGAACTTGTCATTCACTACCACCACCTCGCCCTGGGCAATCAGGCAACCGTTCACCAATACATCCATGGGTTCCCCAGCCAAGCCATCCAGCTCAACCACCGAACCTTGAGCAAGCTGCAGCAGGTTCTTAATTGCAATCTTGGTACGACCAAGCTCAACAGTCAGCTGCACAGGGATGTCCAGGATGAAGTCGATATCATTCTGGGTTTCATGCAGCTTGCTCTTGGCAGAAAACTCGGTAAATACAGGCGCCTGTTCGGTCTTTCCACCCAATAATGCCGAGACATCGTTTTCTTCTGCCTGGCTTTGCTCTGCCATGGCAGCCCCCCAGTCATCCATCAACTGTTCTTCATTGGGATCAATCGCCATCGGATACCTCTCCTTTTACATATTCGCTGGAATTTGATCGCAGCAATTTCTCTACTCGCAATGCATATTGGCCGTTAAACACGCCATATTTACACTGCATGACCGGCACGTTATCCACTTTGGCCTCGATTTCCTCGGAAATCGATAGCGGAATGACATCGCCTACCTTCATGTTGAGGATATCGCCCAATGTCATACTCGCCTTCGCCAAATCGGCAATCAACATCACCTCGGCACTTTGTATCTGCTGCGTCATGAGCCGCACCCAACGCTTATCCACCCCCAGGGCCTCGCCCTGTAGCGGTGAAGTCAGCACATCGCGGATCGGCTCTATCATCGAGTAAGGGAAACAGAAATGGATTTCTCCATTGGAGGCACCCAACTCAATATTGAAAGTAGTCGACACCACGACTTCATTCGGTGTAGCGATATTGGCAAACTGGGTGTTCATCTCAGAGCGGATATACTCGAAATCCAGCTTGTAGACTGGTTCCCACGATTTAGCATAAGTCTCGAAAACAATCGCCAATACCTTCTGGATGATACGTTGTTCGGTCTGGGTAAAATCACGCCCCTCAACACGGGTATGAAAACGTCCATCACCACCAAACAGGTTATCCACGATCAGGAACACCAGCGTAGGATCAAACACCATCAGCGCCGTGCCACGCAGTGGCTTCATATGCACCAAATTAAGATTGGTCGGCACGACTAGGTTACGGATAAATTCGCTATATTTGGATATTTTGACCGGGCCTACCGAGACCTCAGTGGTACGACGGAGGAAATTGAACAGGCCTATACGCAACAGGCGCGCAAACCGCTCATTGATAATCTCCAATGTCGGCATGCGCCCACGGACAATACGCTCCTGCGTCGCCAGGTTGTAGTTGCGAACGCCAGCAGGGTCAACGGCAGGCGTGTCATCTTCCTGCTCATTACTTACGCCCCTGAGCAGCGCATCGACTTCTTCCTGAGAGAGAAAATTATCCGCCATAATTGCCTGTACTCATGGATATTTACTGAATCACGAACGAAGTAAAAAACACATCATTGATCACCAACGGCTTAGCGCCTTTGTTGAACGGCTGAGAAAGCTGATTGATGATTTCCTTGGTCAGTGCCTGCTTTCCTTCAATTGTCAGCAACTCAGACGATTTCTTGCCACTCAGCAGCATCAGGATACGGTTACGCACACTGGGCATATGCTTAGTGATACTGTCCGCCTGTGCTTGGTCTTCCACCTGCAAAGTCAGATCGACTTGCAGATATTGTGCCTCGGCGTCTGGCTGAAGATTGACAGTAAAAGTCTCCAGTTTGACGAACACTGGATCCTTGACCTCCACCTTTTCTTCCTTGGGCTTCCCCTCGTGCTCAACATGGGATTTCTGGCTGAAATACCAATAGGCGGCACCGCCACCCAACGCCAATACTAGGACAACCCCTACCGCTATGAGGATCAGGCCTTTTTTTGATTTTTGCGGCTGAACTTCTTTTGTGACTTCTTGTGCCATCTGCAATCCTTATCGCCGTTCTACTACTGGTTAGTAAATATTATGAAAGATTTGCCAGAATAGCATGCAGGAAATAGAAGGAGGAAATTACGCCAAATCCATGGATAGGCGCGGATAAAGAGAAGCAAGATGGGCAAAAACAATCACTGCCAGGATACTATGCCCCCGGCAGCTGACGTCACGGCACCAATCAGATCATGACAAGGCCATAGGGGAAATACCGCTATCGCAGGAAATGAATGGCTATTAGGCGAAGGTATCTACCAACCCCATCACCTTGGCAGCCTTGGCTAGCACTGTCTCGGCTTCATTCCCCTGCACACCTGTATTCGCGCGATTCATGCCTGCAGCTTGTTGCTGCGCCTCCTGCTGTCCAGAGCGAACATTGGCCTGGCCTAATTGCAAGCCTGATTCGCTCATCATCTGGCGCAAGTTATCCATGCCATCTTCCAGCGCACGACGCACATCAGCCTGGTCAGAAAGGAAAGTCGTATCTGCCTGGTTGTTATGCACATGAATAACCACTTGCAATGGCCCTAGATCAGGTGGATTCAATGTCAGTGAAGCGGTCTGCTCTCCACCAGCGGCCATCCAGACCACCTTCTGGCCAATTGCCTGGTTCCAACTAGGCTGCCCAAAAGGTGTAGGCACCAGATTGCCGCGCACATCCATGGCAGCTGCAGCCTGCTGGGCTTGCTGAGGCTGTTGCATAGGAGCTGTCGCAGTGGCTTGTACCTGTTGTTGTATTTGCTCCAAGGCGTCAGCAAACAACGAGGACTGTTCATCGTTGGCAGTCGGCTTTGGAATAGAGGCGGCTGTGAGTATCGCGGCTTTATCAACTTCAAGCTCAAGATCAGCAGCAGGCTTATCCTTGCCCTGCCACTCTACGGGCGCACGTTGCGCACCCAACTGCTCAAGCTCATCAGCTACTTCCACGGCGGGCCTGCGCTGCACATCAGGTGTCATCGCTGCGGCGATCGGCTGCGCATCCGTCGCTACGGGCACTGACTCCTGCGTCATCAACGCAGCATCCTGCTCTGAGAGAGCCTCTTTATCGGCTACAGATAGCATCTCTTCCTGTACTAACTTTGGATCCAGTAGCAGCTCAGCCGGTACCAATTCCGGATCAACCATAGGCTGCGACTCAGCTCCCAACTTTAGTTGCAATAGCATGCGCTGCTTCTGTATTGCCTGCTCGGTGCTACCTACCTGTTTCGCCTCGGCCTGCACTTGCTTGGCAAGCACATCCTTGAAAGCCGGGCCGTCATTCGCAGTGTTGGTGGACTTTGCCGCCTTGGCCACAGCAGCACTGGCTGCCGTATTGTTGAGAATCGCCGCCTGGCTGGGTACTGGAATATTCTGCATGCTGGAAGCTCCTGCTTATTGTCTACTCTGGTTACGGCTCACACGCATGGCATGCTCATCCATCATCTTTTGGTCGCGCTTGAGTTCGATCGCATTTTCACGCTTATCGGCACGATCAATCAGCACGTCATAAGACATCTTTTTCTTCTGGCATTCTTGCCACTCTTGTTTACGCAACTGGTGTACTTGGCGCAAACGCTCCACATTCTCGGTTTGGCTCACGATCGCTTGTGACAGCTTGCCGAGAAAACTCTGGTAGTTCTGGTAAATCTCTGCCGTCATGCCATTGCTCATCGCCTGGTCACGCTGGCTGACATAATCAGCACGGTATTGCATTAACAGATTCAAGCTTTTTTCTGACTCAGCCAATTGCCGGTTGGCTTCACCCAGACGATCAGCAGCCACATCAACGTCCTTTTCGGCCAATCCCTGCAAGGTAGTCAACACCACCCGTTTTTGCTTAGACATGCCATCTCCCCTCTGGCTTAGTCATTAACTTACGCCTCCTACCAATGCAGCCAGATCATTGACGCTGGCCGTCCAGTGGGCGGACTCCTTAATATCTTGTTGCAAGAAAGCCTCAATTGCCTCGTGACGCATGATGGCCTCATCCAGCACTGGGTCACTCCCGCTTTCATAAGCCCCGACATTGATCAAATCTTGGTTGCGGGTATAGCGGGAATTCAACTGCTTGAGCTTACGCGCGTTTTTCTGATGCTCGGGCGACGTGATATTGTGCATGGCCCGACTGATCGATTGCTCTATATCAATGGCTGGATAATGCCCGCTTTCGGCCAAGCTACGGCTCAATACAATATGTCCATCGAGAATCGCCCGTGCAGAATCAGCAATCGGATCTTGCTGATCATCACCTTCGGTTAGCACGGTATAAAACGCGGTTATAGACCCTTCACCTGGCTTACCATTGCCAGCGCGCTCCACCAGGGCCGGAAGCTTAGCAAACACTGAAGGCGGATAGCCTTTGGTAGCAGGAGGCTCCCCGATCGCTAGGGCAATTTCGCGCTGCGCCATGGCATAGCGAGTCAAGGAATCCATGATCAACAAAACATCCTTGCCCTCATTCCGGAAATACTCGGCAATTGCCGTTGCATAGCTCGCACCCTGCAACCTCATCAGCGCCGGGACATCCGCAGGCGCAGCGACAACGACAGAACGGGCAAGCCCTTCAGGCCCGAGAATCTGTTCAATAAATTCTTTTACTTCACGACCACGCTCGCCAATCAAGCCGACAACAATGACATCTGCCGTGGTATAGCGCGCCATCATTCCCAACAGCACGCTCTTACCTACGCCAGAACCGGCAAATAAGCCCATGCGCTGGCCACGGCCAACAGTCAACATACTATTGATGGCACGCACGCCAACATCCAAGACATCCTCAATGGGTGCACGCGACAAGGGGTTGAGCGGGCGGGTATTGAGTGGCACGCTATTTTCACTATTGAGTGGCCCCAGCTCATCCAGCGGACGACCCGCCGCATCAACCACACGACCAAGCAAAGCCTCCCCCACAGGTAAATGCCTTGCACGATCAATAGCGCGGCGGCGTGGATGTTTTGCCTGGTTAGGCTTGGGCAAGGCTTCAGCCACTTCCAGCGCAAACACTTTTGCGCCCGGTGTCACGCCCTCAACACCACTTTGTGGCATCAGCAGCATTCGCCCACCATCAAAACCAACCACCTCGGCCTCGACCCGTCGCCCTTCTGCCAATGGAACGTAACAAGCACTGCCAATTGGCAATTTGATCCCGACGGCCTCCATCACCAACCCTGTCAATTTGGTGATACGCCCAGAAACTTCTAGTGACTCAACGATCTCCAGTATCTCGCTACAATCATTAAGATACTCTTTCCAGCCTTGTTGATGAACGAGCGCGCTACTCATGGTGCTCTATCCAGTCACTATGCTGTGCCAAGGCATCGCAAATACGCTTCCAACGCGTACCGTTGCTGGCATCAATCTGGTTATCACCAGTCTCCACCATGCAACCACCTCTCTCCAGGCTGGCATCCTCATGAATCTGCCAGTTGCTGTCGGCCATATCTTCTTGCAGGTATTTTTTAACCACGGCCACATCGTCAGGATGCACAATCAGGCGAGCAGGCTTCTGCACCACAGGCAAATAATGAATAGACTCCTGTACAATAGGCAAAATAATGGCGGGGTCTACCTTTAATCTATCCTTGACCATTGCCTTGGCAATATCCAGTGCCAAGGAGAGCAACTGCTCTGAAATAGCTTCATTGGCAGTCTTGAGCGCCTCGTCCATGCTGGACAACACAGCATTGAGCCGATCCCTATCTTGCTGCACTTGGGCCGCTGCATCCGCTATTCCAGTGTCAAAGCCCTGCTGCAGCCCAATTTTGTAGCCTTCACGCCTAGCCTGCTCCAGCTCTGCTTCTAGGCGGGCTTGTTTTTTCTCTTCACTCTCCTGTTCCACTTGTGGCGCAGGACGCACACTAGCGGATGGCGATTGCCGCGATGACTCTTCAGCAAAAGAAGCCATTTCCCAGCGCTGATACGCGGTTTGCTTCTCTTTAGGAATCATCACATCAGACATAAGCATCCTCACCCTTGCCGCCTAGTACGATCTGGCCTTCGTCGGCCAATCTGCGAACAATTTGCAGTATTTGTTTCTGCTGGGTTTCCACTTCTGACAACCTGACTGGCCCCTTGCTTTCCAGGTCTTCCTTCATCATTTCAGCCGCACGACTGGACATATTGCGGAATATCTTGTCACGCAATTCGTCTGTGGTTCCCTTGAGGGCCACAATCAATGTCTCAGACTGCACTTCACGCAGCATGATCTGTATACCCTTGTCATCAATTTCCATAATATTATCGAAGACAAACATTTCATCCATGATGCGCTGAGCCATATCGCTGTCATAACTCTTGAAACCATCCATCAGGTTGGCCTCATTGTCGCCACTCATGTAATTCATGATTTCAGCAGCAGCTTTTACACCGCCAATCTGTTGCTTCTTGATACTTTCATTGCCGCTGAGCAACTTGGTTAGCACGTCATTAAGCTCGCGTAATGCCGTTGGCTTGATACCATCCAAGGTGGCAATCCGCAGCATGGCATCCTGACGCAGGCGCTCAGTGAAATAACCCAGGATTTCCGCTGCCTGATCCGGCTCCAAATGTACCAAGATAGTAGCGATAATTTGCGGATGCTCATTCTTGATAAACTCAGCTACCGTCTGAGCATCCATCCACTTCAAGCTCTCAATACCACTGGAATCGCGCGTTTGCAGGATACGGTTCAGCAGGCCTGATGCTTTGTCATCTCCCAACGCCTTCGTCAGTACCGAACGGATATACTCATCAGAATCAAGGCCTATCGCTGTATTCTTATCAGCCTCATCCAAGAACGAAACCAAGACCGATTCAACCTGCTCATGCCCGATAGATTTCATCGATGCCATGGCAGTACCCAGTTTTTGCACCTCACGCGGGCCCAGATACTTCATGACCTCGGCAGCCTCATCCTCGCCCAAGGCAAGCATCAACACTGCACTTTTGACTACGCCATTATCACTCATTGCCATTCACCCAGTTTGTCACAATGCTGGCTACGACCTTGGGATTTTCCTTTGCAAGCTGGCGTGCAGCTTCCAGATTCTTTTTATAGCTACGCTCTGCGGGGCTTCTGGCTTCATCTGCTTCAGTGCCACCCCCAGCGATACCACCCTCGCCAGCAGATAAGCTGACAATGGCATCCTGATCTTCTTCATCCAGTTTGGCAAGTTCACCCTTCTTTTCATCTTCAGGTGAAAGCTTACGCAGTAAAGGGCGCAAGAAGCGACGATACAGCATGAATAGTACCAGCAAGACCAAGCCGTTCTTCAACCACTCCTTGGCCATATCAATGTTTTCCGGGTCTTTCCATAATGGCACTTCCGGGAACACCTCAGCCAATTCGGGCATGAAGGAACTATTCACAACACTCAATGAATCGCCGCGCTCCTGGTTAAAGCCCATGGCTTGCTTGGCAAGATCACTAATCTGGTTTTTCTCATCATCGGTCAACGGACGTGTCGTCACCTTACCCTGAGCATCCACTACCTGCTTATGGTTAACCACCACCGCCACCGTCAAGCGCTTGACCCCTCCCATGGGCTGCTGCTGATAACGCACGGTCTTATCCACCTCATAATTGGTCGTGGTATTCCGCTCCGAATTCATGATGGGCGTGGTGACGGTAGTGCCAGGAGGTGTTGTCGTAGTGGTAGTCACCACATTCGCATTGGTCGTGGTGGTCGGACCAGCGCCTGGCGCAACGATAGGTGCGGTCGCTGGCGCGGGAGGCTGATTACTCAATGCTCCCGGCACACCACCCACGCCTTGACCTGGCAGGGTTTGCGATTCGTTGCTCTGACTACTGCGGATGGCAGCACCCTCTGGCGTTGGATTGGGTTTGTAGATTTCAGCCGCTTGCTCCACCACGGAGAAATCCACCTCAGCACTCGCTTCAGCATGCACGTTCTTCGCACCTACCAGTGGTGCAATAATAGATTCAACACGGCGCACGATATTTTGCTGCAACTCGTCCACATATTTCAGTTGCGTAGGATCAAGCTGATGATTGGCACCAGTATCCTTGCCGTTACCAGAAAGTAGGTTGCCATTCTGGTCAACCACGGTGACATTAGAGGTTGGCAAATCAGGAACGCTACTCGCGACTAGGTGTACGATTGCACTCACCTGACGCTGATCAAGCGTGCGACCAGGATGCAGATTCAGCATCACGGATGCCGTTGGTTTTTGTTGATCACGTGTAAATACGGTTGGCTTAGGCATCGCCAAGTGAATACGCGCTGCCTGCACAGTCCCGATAGACTGAATGGTTCGCTCAAGCTCACCTTCCAGGCCGCGCTGGAAATTCACTTGCTCGACAAACTGCGAAACACCAAATTTCTGGTTTTCCAGTAATTCAAAGCCAATATTGCCACCTTTGGGCAAACCTTGTGCAGCGAGCTTGAGTCGGATGTCATGCACATTATTGGCAGGTACCAATATAGCACTGCCTCCATCGGCAATCTTGTAGGGCACATTCATCTGCTCCAGCGCCGCAACAATTGCACCACCGTCCTTATCGGAATAGCTAGAGAACAATACGCGGTATTCAGGTTTCTGACTCCAAAGCCAGAACACCACCATCAAGGCAATCACGGCAGCCGCACCCAAGGCCAGCAGCAGCTTGTTCTCCAAGAGTGACTTGAAGTTGAACGCGCCTCGTGCTGGTGCTTCGGTGGTAGTGTCCGCGGCCAAGGTCGCTTCGTTGGCTGCTGCCATAATACTTCTCCCATGCGATGGCAAAATAACTAGTTGCGCAGCATCCGCGATGCCCAGGTGCCATTCATCCTACGGTCACCGCTTTATCACTGCGATGCCATTATCACGATGCGCTGGCAAATTTAATCAGGAAAATAAGCTGGGTTTTATCGCCTTATTCCCATCAAAGAGGTAGCAAGGCGAATGATAAGCTGCTGCCATGTTGAAATAAGTCCGCAAGGGCATAAGCAATTCAGGAGATTTCCATGAAAACTTCAGCGATAGATTCCGGCAGAATAGAAGCCATGATGGCGCAGCTCAAGGCAGCTGCCCAAAAGCCCAACGCCGCAAGTGTAGTACAAGGTGTTACTGGCACCAACATGGCACAGAAAACACAATCCACCACCCGTGTGGATTTCTCTGAAGTTCTGAAGTCTTCGATTAATCAGGTCAACCAAGCACAGGTAAAAGCAGAAGAGTTGGGCAAAAGCTTTGCCATGGGAGATGACAAGGTAAGCTTGTCCGATGTGATGGTCGCGGGGCAAAAAGCCAACATTTCATTACAAGCCACGATACAGGTTCGCAATCGATTGGTATCAGCCTATCAGGACATCATGAATATGCAGGTGTAAGACCACACTCTTTGCGAGCGATACCACATACCTCAAAACCATTTCACTCCAACCTCTAGACCACCAATAAGCGTTAATCAACTTCGGGCCTGAGCAATAGATTGGGGGCGGGAGCATCTTCGCCATGCTCCAAGCGATAAAGCCAAGCCAATATCTCCGCAATCGCCTGATACAGTGCTGGTGGAATGTGATCATCCAGATCTACCTGCATCAGTAGCGCAAGCAGTTCCCTGGATTCATGCACGAAGACCTCATGTTCCTTAGCCTTAGCAATAATCTGTTCCGCAATAATGCCCTTCCCCTTGGCCACCACGCGCGGGGCAAAGTCACCAGATTCATACGCGAGCGCCACCGCCTGCTGTTGCAAGACTGGATCATTCATCATGCACCACCGCCAATGCATCCAGTACCTGCCCATGGCTTGTCAATGCAGTAGCCAGGGCGGGCAACTCAGATTGCAAGCGCTTTATGGCTACCTGATCGGCAGCCGCGATACGGACGCGCAGATGCCCGGCATGCAGGACAATATTCGCACTCACGCTGCCCAAGCTAGGTAGCTCCAGCTTCACATTACTGGATATTGGCCTATCGTCAGCGGCATCAGCATGAGTGTTATGCTCATCTGGGTCGACCTCCCCTTCGTGCACCTTTACTTGCCAATCCATCTTCTGTCCGGGCCAGACTTCCCCCTGCCAATGCACACGCTGATTTTCCAGCACAGCAATTTGCTTGTTGATCATGGACTCAGCCACGCTATTCGGCTGATTCTGTGGCTCCTGCAATAGGCTGGCTAAGGACAGTTTTCCCGCGGTAAATTTTTCCAGATGGGATTCATAGAACAAGCCAGAACTGGTAAATGCCCGCTGAATATCCTGTGCAACGATTCGAGGATTTTGTGGCGCATGCGTCACGACTTGCTGGCTAGTCAAGGTCTTGGAGGTTTCACCATTGGCGGCCTGGGCCAGTTGTTGACTCAGGATACGCGCACCACTACTGAGCGCAGCAGATACGCCATTATCAGCAGCAGGTAAGGGTAAGGGCTGGGCCTGTAATAAAGTATTGGCTGGTAGCCTTGAGAGTTCTAACTGACCAGCTTGCTGACTCAGCAAACGAAACGTGGGAACCGGGCTATCTCCCACAAAACGCAGCAACATTTGCTGACCTATGGTTGCCTGCTGCCCGAGTTCCATCTTGAAGGTATTGCCCTGCACATTGACCTGAAAAATCCCTGGCTGCAAACGGCTCATGACCTGGCCAAAATAATTTTGCCCCTTGACCAGTTGGGCAATGCGGAAATTAAGGTCTTGAACAGTATTGGCAATCTCCTCCACCGCCTGCACTGGCGCTACCCGGGCAAGGGGCGCAACAGCATCAGCTGGATCGGGAGATTGCTTGATAATCATCTGCCAGGCCGTATCAACTGCTTATAGGTATCGAACATCTGCCGATTTGCAGTGTTATTGGTCAGAATATCAGAGAGACGCACCATCCATGGATCAATGATATTGCGAATTTGGCGATCAGCGTCCAGGATGCGCTTGAGATGTGAAAACTTGAGCTTTTGCTCAGGCTCACGTAAGGGTTCAGCACAATTATCTTCATCCGCTCGCTTGATACGAGCAGCACATTCAGCCTCAAGCGTAGCAAGTTTTTCCCAATCATGTTGCTGGGCAGCTGCCAGCATTTGATCCGTAATATCGGCTACCGCTGCATATAAAGACAAAGTGTGCTGGGTACTCATGAATATGCCTTTTCCAGACCATGTTGGTTTTGTTGTAAAGTATTCTGAACCGGGTTTGCAGACTGTGGTTGGCTCGCAAGCTCGGACCAAGCCTCATTCAGTTCATTGAGCAATCTTAGCACCTCTTCTACCACGGCAATATCGCTTTGGCTATTCGCAATATACAGACGATTGCCCATGTAGGCATACAAGGAATCCAGGCTATTGGCAATCTCTCCACCCGCCTTCTTGTCTAGGCTGGCACGCAGTCCATTCTCAATAATGGAAATCGCCTTGGTCAAGTCAGCGCTCTTACTTGCATAATCCTGCTCGCGGATATGCTTGATCGCAAGATTACATGCCGTAATCGCTCCCTCATACAACATCACAACCAATCGGGTAGGACTAGCAGCCACCACCCCAGTTTCGACTCCAACCCTTGCATAGGCATTGACACCTGCATTGAACCCGAACATGAAAAGCTCCTTAATTAACTGTTAGCGCTAATAGCGGCAAGTTGTTGAGTAAGATAAGACTGCGTTGTCTTCATTTGCGTCATCAAGACATCAAGCGCCACAAACTGAGCACGATAACGTGCTTCTACAGCGGTCAATCTCACCTGCAAGGCATCCTCCTGCTTGGTCACGCGCTTGATAGAGTCCTGCAAGCCCTCTGTTCGACTTGCCAGCAGGCCAGCATCACTGGTGAACCCTTTGACCAACTCATTCAGTTGTGCAGCATAGCCCACACTTAACCCGATGCTGCCACGGCTACCTGTTGCCGTACCGCGCACAGAAACAACCAGCCCCTCGGCTGGATTACCTACAGCCGTACTAGTCAGCACTTGGCCTTTACCTGTAGCTTCTGCCCCATTGATTGTGCCTGCTACATCCAGCCCCTCAACCGCGACCGGGTCACTGCCAAACAGACCACTTGCTGCTGTACCTCCAGTGATCTCAAGTGTTGATCCAGTACCATATTCTGGAGAGGTAATTTTCAGCATTCCACCTTCAACAGAAACCTCAGCAGATGACTTCGCATTCTTCAACTGGGTCTGCAACTGCTGCGCCAACTCCTCTACAGAGGCATAGTTACCAGCAGCCAGTGTCAGGTTGTAAGAGACACTATTGATCTTGATGGATAACGTATCATTCACCCCTGCCTCAATATTCAAGTCAGGCGATGCGTTGCCAGTCAGCGTCCCCCTAGTTGCGGCTTGCGTGATATCGATCGCATAGTTACCAGATTGTGTTTTGCTTCCCTGCGTGACGAAGCGCGTATCGGCATCTGAAGCCACACCAACCGCAGCAAATAGTTTGGCAACATCATCCAGGTTAGTATTAATCGCTTTTTCCAGTTTGCTTGAGTCGAGTGCAAGCGAACCATCTCGTTGTATCGCCACACCAATTTGGCTCAATGTACTGAACGCATCAGTACCGCCTACTGCCTTTGTGAGCGACATCTTGATTTGAGAAGAAATTGACCTCGCTGTGGCATCCCCGAGCAATGCGCCATTTTTCCTGTCGGCAGCCGTCGTAGTACTATCATCAAACTTTGTCAGATTACGCAGCGTAGTATTCACGGCATTGAACGCAGTCACAAAAGCATTGACCGAGTCCTTGATGGCCTTTACATCCTTGGTGACATTTAGCGAAACAGCATTATCAGGGCTAGCTTTGAACAAGTTCAGCGTAATACCGTTTAATACGCCAGTCACGACATTGCTTGCGCTTTCCACGTCGATACCATCAATATTGAGCTTGGCATTACGTGCCTCTTGCAACTCAACCAAATTCTTTCCGGAACCAGCGCTCGCAGTTGGATCATAAGCAAGACGGGATAATCCATCAGCATCAGCATTATTACCATCGGCGTCAGCAACAGTGACCTTGATGCTATTAATCTCTCCAGACTCTTTTGAAGTCAGCACTAGGCGTCCGCCATTCTGACCATCATTGACAATTGTCGCCGTTACACCTGCATCACCCGCATTGATAGCATCACGGATGCCTGCAAGGCTATTGTTAGCGGCAGAGATCGTCACACTTTTCGCGGTTTTATCAGGATTTGCGGTAAAGGTATTATTGGCTTCATCATAGGTACCCAGCGTAATCGTCAACGTGCCGGTGCCGACTGCACTACTAGTACTAGCAAAGCTTGATGTAGCCAGCTTCTGGGATTGTGCGAGCTGACCAACCTTGATGGAATAATTGCTCACCGTTGCAGAGCCACTGGAAGTTGCGGTAAAAACCGAGCTATCCCCTGACGTGGCAGCCTGCACATTGAATTTACTGCTAGTAGAAAGATTGGCTAACGCTGTCTGAAAACTGGATAGCGAGCTCTGTAAGGTCGCATAGGCCGAAATCTTGGACTGGTAGGACGTTTTCTGCTGACTGAGCAACGTCAACGGTTTTTGCTCAACCGTCATTAAACTGCTGACAATCGCATCAATATCGAAATTGGTACTGGCAGAAATCCCGCTAGTGCTTGCCATAACGATGCCTCGCTTCCCTGAAAACCTAAAAAATCAAACTCAGGCTGTCTGCCTGATAATCAACCCCTGCAGCTTGCCCAGAGTTTTTGAAATCGCCAATACCTCCTCGTTAGGAATCTGGCGTAATACTTTCTGTGTTTCAGAATCAACCACTTTCACAACCACTCGACCTGAATCCGCATCTGTGGAAAACTGGATCGACTGCATCATGGGAGCGATAAATTCATTAATCTGCTTTACGGCTGATTGAACCTCATCATTAGTTGCCACAGGTGCAGGTTGCTGCTCACCACCTTTTTCTCCAGCACCAGGCAAAGACACGACTGATGCCGTAGGAGCCAGACTATTGGTCTGGCTATATGCCTCTATGTTCGTGATTGCCATGTTGAATTCCTTAAGCAAAACCCGCAGCCTCTGTTTTTCAAGAAGACTGCGGGATTTTCATACTAATAACCTGCCACTTGTCCTTAACCTCGGAGCAAGGTCAGCACATTGTTAGGCACAGAGTTGGCTTGTGCCAGCATTGCAGTACCCGCTTGTTGCAGAATCTGCGCCTTGGTCAAGTTCGCTGTTTCTGCGGCAAAGTCAGCATCCAGTATACGAGACTTAGCAGCAGATTGATTCTCAACCGACACTTGCAAGCTGCTGATTACCGACTCAAAGCGGTTTTGTACAGCACCCAAGGTAGCACGGCTGGTATTCACTGCATCCAATGCATCATCAATCGCATCAATCGCAGCAGTTGCGCTATCAGCAGTAGCACCACTAATCGCTACGGTACCTGTCGCAGCAGCAGCAGCAACGTCCGATGCTGTGGAGCTACCAGAAGTCAGATTAATCTCACTTACTGTGATGGTATCTTGATTTGTCGTACCCGCACCTACCTGGAATGTCAGGGACCCTGCACTGCCGTCGAACAAGGCCTTATTATTAAACTTGGTACCGTCGGTAATACGGGTGATTTCTTCTTGCAGCTGCTTGAATTCAGCTTGCAGGTTGTCACGGTCACCAGATTCATTCGTAGCATTGGCCGACTGCACTGCCAGCTCACGCATACGTTGCAGTGCGTCAGTGATCTTGCCCAGTGCGCCTTCAGCAGTTTGCGCAAGAGAGATCGCATCGTTGGCATTACGGATTGCTACGGTTTGCCCTCTCACTTGAGCATCCATACGAGTAGCAATGGATAAGCCAGCAGCATCGTCCTTGGCGCTGTTAACACGCAGACCAGAGGACAGACGTTGCAAAGATGTATTCAGGCTGGATTGCGAAGTCGTCAAGTTACGTTGCGCATTCAGCGAAGCCAGGTTGGTGTTGATAATTGCAGCCATGTTGGTTCTCCTTCGATTTAGTTAATTTCCCAAACAACACTTGTTGCTTTTGGTATCGCTTCACAGCCTTGAATCACATCACTGTTAAGACTGTTATCGGTAGCATCGAAAAAAAATTTAGGTGTTGGTTGCACTAACTTTTCTCTCGCGCTGCATCTGATTGCAATGCCATGCCCCTGATGTCGGTTTGGTTAAAAAAATCTTTAGAGCCTTCTCCTTCTCGCAATTAAAAACGCCATTAAATTAATTAAAATTCAATAAGTTAAAAACAAAAATCAATTTTTTTTATTTTTAACCCTAAAGTTTTTAGTAGCTAATTTTTTAATTTTCAGAATGTAAAAAATAAGCTACCACGCCACAATCAGCATAATAGCGTGAGGTTAAAGCAGGCAATCGGGATAAAAAGAGGGGTAAAAAGCGCCAGATCAGCGCTTGAAATTAATCGATCAGGTTGTTCTTGATCGCGTAGTGAGTTAATTCTGCGTTGTGGCGCAGGTTGAGCTTTTCCAACAATCGAGCACGATACATGCTGACTGTCTTGACCGATAGGGAGAGATTATCCGCAATCTCGCTGACAGAAAGACCTGAAGCAATCATGGTCAAGGTCTGGAATTCACGATTGGAAAGGGAATCATGGATAGGCTTATCCAAGCCGCCATCAACTTGGTCGGCCAATGCCAGTGCTACTTCCGGGCTGATGTACTTCTTGCCCTTGGCCACTGTACGGATCGCCGTCACTAGCTGATCAGAAGCCCCTTGCTTGCTTAGATATCCAGAAGCTCCAGCACGCAAGGCACGAATCGCATAGGCATCTTCGCGATGCATGGAGAGCATTAATACCGCGACCCGAGGATGTTCTTTCCTGATGATATTACAAGCCTCTATACCACTACGATCCGGTAGGGAAATATCCAGCACCAAGACATCCAACCCCTTGGTGCTAGCCAACTTGATCGCCTCAGTCGCATTTTTAGCATCTGCCACCACTTCAATATCTTCAGTTTCGGCAAGGATCTGCTTCAGGCCCTCCCGCAGGATGGCGTGATCATCAGCAATAATCACTTTAATTGTAGAAGTAGAAGTCAATGCCATGGTTATTATATGAAGTATCGTTATTGTTATTATCGTTTTGTTATTTAAGTGCCGTGGCAATATTCACTGGCTGCACTGGTAGAGTTACCGTTACTATTGTACCTCCTTGTTTACCCGCGTGCACCTTGCATTGCCCAGCAAGCGCTACCGCACGCTCCGCCATACCGCTAATGCCAAAGGCATTATTCTTTAACCTATCAACAGGCGCAATGCCGATACCATCATCCACCACTTGCATCACAATCTCATCCGCTGATGCCGCCAAAGTCACCTTCACATAACTAGCCTTGGCATATTTAGCAATATTGGACATCGCCTCCTGGCAAATACGGAATAAGGTAATTGCATGATCAGTCGACACCGTCAGTTCAGGTTGATGACAAACAAACTCGCAAGGAATCCCGATTTTCTCGACAAACTGGGCTGCTTGCCATTCCAATGCAGCGACTATCCCCAACTCCAGTACGTTGGGACGTAAATCACTCGCAATGCGATGGGCGGCTTCAAATGTATCATCAACGATTGCCTCCAATTGCTTAGCTTTACTCAGTAATGTCTCTTGCTCAGGCCCCAGCCTTTTGATGATGGAAGACAAACCGAGACGAATTGCCGTCAGGTTTCCCCCTAGGTCATCATGCACTTCCTGGGCGATGCGCAAACGTTCTTTTTCCTTGATCTGTGCAAGCTGGGCAGAAAGCCGGGCTAGTTTTTCATGCGATTGGCGAATGGCTTGCTGTTCGCGTCGACTCTGCGTGATATTGGTCATGATGCCCTCCCACACAACCGTGTTATCGGGCATCTTGCGTGGACTGGCACGCAGGTTAATCCATTTCGTATCTTGCCACGCCTGCATCCAGAAGCGGCCCGTCCAATTCAGCACACTTAAATTATGCGCAGATTCGCTGACATTCTTTTCATAAGCGGCTTTATCCTCCTCATTAATGAGAGAAAGAAAAATATCAGGATTGGCAACTAATACTTCAGCATCCTCTCCCAGTAAAGGCTTACAAGCATCACTCAAGTAAACAAAACCCATCACGCCATCCCGGCTCATGTGCGCCTGATAAACCACGCCCGGCGCGTTGGAAATCAACGCTGTCAGGTTTGCCCCCTCATTCAGCACATGCAAGAGATGGCGACTGAATGCATGGGTATCCCGCATCACCAGCAATACCTGCCCACTGACACGCCCCACCATCAGTAAGCGAAACTCGCCCAGGTAACGATTAAGCTCATGCAACTCATGGCTAATATCCAGCATGACTTGTTCTCTAGGCACAGCCTCCAGAAATTCCCTGACCTTCGGCTCTTTCAATGCCAGCAGCAAATTCTCCACCGGGTGTTCCGCAACAGGCGCCTCGGCACCATCAACCAATACCGTCATTAATGTTAAAGACTGGGGGTCAATTGCATAAATATCATCCAGCGAACTCTGCGCTGCAGATTCAAGATACTTGCGGATTTCGGATAATGGCGACACGGCAACACCTGCTGAAAGTATCGGCAAAGCCTACCAGAACAAGTGATTAATTCAAGCCAACCTCGACAGTTACGCTAGCCTACTGACATATTTGAATCATCTCATGCAGTGACTCATGTATAACTTACGTTATATATTTACAAATATAATGATTTCATATTTAATCCCGCCTTTGTTTCAATTACTTAGCATCGGGGAGATCAATGTTCACTAACCATAAGCGGCTGAAAGTAGCTGTCATTCTTGCGCTATTAGCCAGCAGCCAAGTTTCATTGGCAGAAGTTTCACCTTTTAATCTGGGTGAAATCAATGTCACCACCACCAAGCAGCAAGAAGACACTAGCCTCTCTGACAATACGATTACGCAAGAAGATATGCGACTTTTTAATCGTGAAACTGTTGGTACAGCTCTCAATACCTTGCCAGGTATAAGCATGACTCAAGGTGGCCAGCGTAATGAGCAACTAGTGCAATTACGTGGTTTCGATTTACGACAGGTTCCTGTCTTTGTAGATGGTATTCCGGTCTACGTCACTTACGACGGTTATGTTGACCTTGGTCGCTTCAATACTTTTGATTTATCTAAAATCCAAGTTTCTAAAGGCTTCAGCTCTGTTCTTTACGGGCCTAATACATTGGGTGGTGCAATCAACCTAGTCAGTCGCAAGCCAGTGAAAGAGTTTGAAGGCAGTATCACAGCTGGCATGAAAACTGACCGCAATCTCAAATTCAACGGCTATACCACTGACGTCAACATGGGCGGTAATTACGACACATGGTATTGGCAAGCCAATACTTCATACGTGGACAATGAGCGGTCTCGTATGTCTAGTGATTACACACCCAATCGCTTTGAAAATGGTGGTGATAGAGAGCGTGCATATAACAGGGACGGAAAAATCAACCTTAAAATCGGTTTAACTCCTAGCGAAGGCAATGAATACAGCCTGAATTACATCAATCAGCAAGGCACAAAAGGTAGCCCTGTATACGCAGGCAACGATAGTGGACGCGGTGCCAACTATTGGGATTGGCCAAAATGGGATAAAGAAAGTCTTTATTTCATTTCACGTACCACCTTTGGTAGTAGCACCTACCTGAAAATCCGGGCTTTCTATGACAAGTTCAAAAATGTATTGGAAAGCTTTGATGATGCGCGTTATGCCACAATGACCAGAAACAGTTCATTCACTAGCATTTATAACGACGACACCTATGGCGCTAGCGCCGAACTGGGCTTCGATATTGCCAAAACCAATACTTTGAAACTTTCCGCTCATTACAAGCATGACAAGCACGAAGAGCACAACAAGGGCAATCCCATTCAAACATTTGAAGATCGCACAATCTCACTCGGCATCGAAGACTCTCACCACTTCACCGAGAAGCTGAGTCTGGTAACAGGCGTTAGCTATGACAAGCGTGACACGATCAAGGCTGAAGGGCTGAACAACCTCAACCAGATTTACGCTTTCCCAAATGGCGATGCCCATGCGTGGAATCCTCAAGCAGGTTTATTCTATAAGCCAACAGAAGATAGCGACATTCACCTTACAGTCTCCAGGAAAAGTCGCTTTGCAACCATGAAGGACCGTTTCTCTGGCCGTTTTGGTCGCGCTGTCCCTAACCCTGATCTAGCTACAGAAAGAGCCACTCATTATGAACTGGGTGCTGGCGCTTTCGTGTTACCAGAGTTGAAGTTGCAAGGAGCGGTATTCTTTATTGATACCAAAGACATGATTCAATCTGTCAGCCTTCCAAATTCAGCTTGTACTGCAGGCGGGGGAAATTGCTTTCAATTCCGCAATATTGGAAAAGTACAAAGCCAGGGTATCGAACTAGGTGGAACCTGGTTTGCCAGCGATAATGTTGAAGTGGGCGGCAACTATACCTTCATCAATCGAGATAACCTAAGTAACGACCAACAATTAACAGATGTACCGCGCCAAAAACTCTTTGCGTACAGCAAGTGGAAAATAAATAGTGCCTTACAGATATTAGCGAGCATGGAAGCCTCATCATCACGTTACTCTCGGCAAAATCAGGCACTTACAACCTGGTTATCAGCCAAGGGTTTTGCAACTGGAAATATCAAAGCCATGTATGCAGTCAATGCGGACTGGTTTGCCGAAGCAGGTATTAATAACATCCTCGACAAAAACTATGCATATACAGAAGGCTTCTATATGGAAGGCCGCAATATGTTTGTTAACGTCACGCGCAAGTTCTAAGCAACTCACAACTAGATAGGAAACATCATGGCCCGCTCTCTTACTATCAAGGCAGCATTGAGCTGGCCAATCCAGATTCTCATCATCTGGCTGATACTTGTCAGCCAGGTGTCATGGGCGGATACGACCAAGGTCATCGTGATGACCAGCTATCCGCAAGAGGTCGTCTCACCATTCGAAGCGGCATTTGAAAAACAATATCCGCAATACAAGCTGGAAATACTCTGGCGGCAATCGCGCGATGCCATGGCGTATTTCAAGGATGCATCGCAGCCAGTCGATGTGTACTGGACACCTGCGCAACGTAATTTCGCCCAGCTAGAAAAAATACAGGCTTTTCAGCCACTACATTTAACCCTTGATGGCTTGCCTGCTTCCATCAATGGATTCCCATTGCGCGAAGGCAACTACATTGCCACAGAAATAGCAGGGTATGGCCTTGCAATTAACCCGCAGGGTATCACTGCAGCAGGACTACCTGTGCCACATGATTGGCATGATCTCACTCATCCAGCATGGCGAGGCAAGGTAGCCTTGCCTGTACCTTCAAAAGTGGGGTACGCCCCACCACTGATTGATATCTTGCTGCAAGGCTACGGTTGGCAGGCTGGCTGGAACCTGTTACAGGAGATCGCCGCCAACTCGGAACTGGTAGGCATGGGTTCGACTTTTATTACCGATGATATTGCCACTGGCCGTTTGCTGGCAGGCTTGACCATCGACTTTTTCACGGCTTCTGCCATCGCGAATGGCGCACCGCTGCAATTTCTTTACCCTGAAGTCACAGGTTATTCTCCAGCGCATATCGCGGTAATGAAGCAGGCAGCCAATCAGGAAGGTGCGCAAGCCTTCACCAGCTTTGTGCTTTCAGCACAAGGCCAGCACCTCCTGTTTCACCCGGACATTCGCAAGCTACCTGTGCGGCCTTCGGTCTATACAGATCAACCCGCAGGATATTTCAACCCGTTTGCAAATAATCCGGCATTTACCTATGACACCAAACGTGGCCTGGCTCGCCAAGAGATCACCAATGCCTTGTTTGATGCCATCATCACGGAAAACCTGGCTAGCCTGAAGCAGGCCATCGCCGCCATCCAGTCTGCCAGCAATACCTTGGGGGAAAATGCGCCACAAGTGCTGCAAGCAAAGAAGCTACTGCAATCTCTACCCATGGATGAGGCTACCGCCGACTCCAAGGCTCCCAGGACATTAGATACCACTGAAACAGCACAATGGCAGAAGATCATGCATGATCGCTACCAAGCCGCTACCCGCATTGCAGCAGGCTTGTAACCCTGATGTTGTATCGCTTTCTTGTCGCATCACTTATCGCAAGTACTTTTATTCCCAGACTTACCAGCAGTCAAGAAGCAGCGAGGGTAGTGACAAACAACACCACTCGTGAGGCATACTCGCAAGCGATACAACCACTCTCCACAAAAGATATACAGACATTCCAGCAAGGCCGCAGCCTGGTGCGGCAAAGCTAGATTATCTCTCCCGCGCTTGATCGTGAAATCGCAGGGCTAGGGCCGTTATATAACCGCAACTCCTGCATCGCTTGCCACGCCAAAAATGGTCGGGGCTTTGCACCAGATTCACCAGAAGAATCCATGCGTTCCATGCTGGTTCGCCTCAGCATTCCCGGCAAAACCATCACTGGTGCTCCTTTGCCCCTGCCCTGGTATGGCGATCAATTGCAGGAATTCGGTGCGCCTGGCGTCAATGCTGAAGGCCGTGCGCATCTGCATTATGAAGAAACCTATGTCCTCTTAAATGGAGGTGAAATCGTCAGCTTACGCAAACCACGTATTTCATTCAGCAATCTGGCATATGGCCCTATGCCAGATAATCTGCAAACCTCTGCCCGCATTGCCCCCGCGATTTATGGCATGGGCTTGCTCGCCGCCATCCCGGATAGCACATTGCTAGCATTGGCGGCCCAGCCCAAGCCTGGCACGATCAAGGGCAAGGTCAATTGGGTGTGGAGTGCAGAACAGCAAAAAACAGTGATTGGCCGTTTCGGCTGGAAAGCCAATGTCGCCACATTGCGTGAGCAAACCGCCAGCGCCTTGGCTGGCGACATGGGGCTAAGCTCGCATCTGTTCCGCCATGGCAATTGCGCCGAAGAGCAAATTGCCTGTCAGCAAGCACCCGTTTCCGGCATGCCTGAAATATCCGCCGCACAGCTCGAGCAAATGGAATTCCATCAACTTGCGCTTGCTGCCCCTGCACCCCGCCAGCAACAGCAAGCCTCCATACAGCACGGGGCCTTGCTGTTCCGTCAAGCCCAATGTGCAGCCTGCCACCAACCAGAAATCAAGACAGCGGCTTTCCCGCGCCTGACAGCCCTTGGTGAACAGCTGATCGCGCCCTATACCGATTTACTCCTACATGACATGGGGCCAGCGCTTGCTGACCAGCGCCCGGATTTTGCTGCCAGCGGCAGCGAATGGCGCACCCCGCCACTATGGGGCATTGGCCTGGCCAAACAAGTGGAACCCCATGTAGGATTTCTGCACGATGGCCGGGCGCGGACTATTCTGGAAGCGATCCTGTGGCATGGCGGCGAAGCAGAAGAGTCGCGCAACATAGTGCAACAGATGTCGCCACAAGAACGCCAACAACTGCTCGATTTCATTGAATCCCTATAAGCCGCTACACATCATCTTGCCGAGGTAGGTAAAGAGGCTATGATATGCCTGTCACTTGCCTAGCGTCCCTTACATCATGATCGCGATTCTCGAAGCCAAGCATGCTGGCTTGCTCTCCCGCCAATATTGGTACCGCAACATCATGTCGGGGCTGATCGTCGGGGTGGTGGCCCTGCCACTCGCCATGGCGTTTGCCATTGCCTCCGGGGCCAAGCCGGAACAAGGCCTGTATACGGCGATTGTCGCAGGTACACTCGCCTCACTCTTTGGCGGCAGCCGCTTGCAGATCACCGGGCCGACTGGGGCCTTCATCGTCATCCTCTCAGGCATCACTGCAAAATATGGCATTGCTGGCTTGCAGATCGCAACCCTGATGGCAGGTATTATGCTGCTCATCATGGGGCTAGCGCGCATGGGCAGTGTCATTCGCTATATCCCGGAGCCAGTCATCATCGGCTTCACCAGCGGGATTGCCGTCATTATTTTTGTCGGCCAATGGCAAGACTTCTTCGGGCTTGCGCCACAAGCGGCACACCATTTCCACGAGAAATTACTGCGCCTGATCACAGCACTGCCCCACCTGGAACTGCACACTACCTTGATGGGTATCTTCACCCTGGCGGTTTTGCTGCTCTCCAATCGCTACCTGAAAAAAATCCCTGGTCCATTGGTAGCCATCGTCTCGGCCACTGTGCTTCAATCCATATTCAGTTTCAAGGAAGTCACCACCATAGGCAGCACATTCGGTGGTATCCCGCAGGCCCTACCACAATTTTCCCTGCCAGCCGGTATCAGCGCTGCCACCATGCTGGAATTGATCGGCCCTGCCTTCACCATTGCACTGCTGGGTGCGATTGAATCCCTGCTCTCGGCGGTCGTAGCGGACAATATGGCTGGTACCCTCCATCAGTCCAACCAGGAGCTGATTGGACAAGGCATTGCCAACATCGCCTCGCCATTATTCGGTGGATTTGCCGCCACGGGCGCACTGGCGCGTACGGCAACCAATATTCGCAATGGCGGCAACAGCCCGCTTTCTGGCATCGTCCATGCGCTCACGCTGGTATTGATTGTGATATTGCTGGCACCACTGGCAGCAAATATACCGCTCGCGGCACTGGCGGCCATTTTGTTCGTCGTGGCTTACAACATGAGTGAAGCACATCGCTTCTTGCATATGGTCAAGACCGCACCGCGTGCAGATGTCGCCGTGCTACTGATCACCTTCCTGCTTACGGTATTCAGCGACTTGGTGATCGCCGTGAATATCGGCGTCATGCTTGCCACGTTATTGTTCATGAAACGCATGGCGGAAACGGTCAGCATCACGCAATTGAGCGATGCTGACCTCCAGCAAGAATACGGGCAACGCACATGGTGCCTGCCACCCAGCACATTGGTATACCGCGTAGAAGGCCCTTTGTTCTTTGGTGCGGCAGAACATTTACAACACCGGCTGCAAACCCTGCGAGAGGATACCGATACCATTGTGCTGAGGATATCGCGGGTACCCATCATGGATGCCACCGGCATGCAAGCTTTGTGGAACCTGCTGGATACCTGCAAGCATCACAATATTCGCCTGGTCATTGCCGAAGCCAGGCCCAATATCCTGGAAAAATTGCGCCGCTCAGGCCTGGTTAGCCAAATTGGTGAGCAAAATGTGCTACCACACCTGCAATTGCTGTGGCCTAGCACCGTCACATTAGGCGCAGTTCAAAAATAACCTCACCCTTATTCGCAACAAACTGGCGTTTTCTTTACATTTTTTGGTAGTATACGGCCCACGCTAGGGGTCCTGAAGAGTCAAATCTTCGGGTGAGAAAAACCCTTGAACCTGACCTGGATAATGCCAGCGTAGGGAAGCGCAAAGCCACTCAAGGTCCATCCCGGAGCTTCTTTGTTCATTCCTGCGCGTGCCTTTCCGTAACGCGAGTGAACAACAATGCCAGCTTTCCCTTTCCGTCACAAACTTAGCGTGCTAGCAGTCGCCTGCACATTTTCGCCTGCTGCCTTGGCACAATCGGCAGATACCGAGGATAGCGCATTGCCGGAGCTGGTCGTTTCCTCTGCATCAGCGGATACTCAGGCACGGCGGGCTAGCATTGGCAGTTTTTCCGACCGATCCTTACTGGAAACACCGGCCTCAATTACGGTCGTGACACAGGAACAGATGCAGGATCGCAGCGTACGCTCCGCCACTGATGCAGTGAAATGGGATGCCAGTGTGCAAAACTCCTACAACGCTGTTGGCCTTGCAGATTGGTTTGCGATTCGCGGATTCGTATTGGATCAGGGTGCCAACTATCGCAAAGACGGACTGGTGATTCTGGCGCAAGCCATGGTGCCCATGGAAAACAAGGAGCGTATCGAGATATTGAAAGGCCTGGCAGGCCTGCAATCAGGCATCGCTGCTGCAGGCGGCATGCTCAACTATGTGACCAAGCGCCCCACCGATACGCCGCTGCACACAGCAACTTTTGAGGTACGCGAACGCGGTACGGTATATAGCGCAGTAGATATTGGCGGACGTACTGAAAACGGCATCTTCGGTTATCGCATTAATGCCGCGGCGGAAGACATCAAATCATATATTGATGGCTCAACAGGCAATCGTAACTTCATTTCAGGTGCGTTTGATTTCCACCTGAGCCCACGTGCGCTCTTGCAGCTGGATCTGGATTATCAGCATAAATCGCAATTGACCGTACCAGGCTTCCAGCTGCTTGGGCCTGAACAGCGCATTCCGACAGGTATTCGCGCCAAGCAGATGCTCAACGATCAATCCTGGAGCAGCCCTGTCGTCGATGACAGCCACAATATCGGCGTGAAGTTCAACTACACACTAAACGACCACTGGCGTACCACCTTGCAGGCCAATCAATCAGTCCTGCATCGAGATGATGCGGTGGCTTTACCCTCAGGTTGTGCAGCCCAGGGATTATATGTCGGTTATTGCAGTGATGGCGGCTATTCCCTCTATGACCTGCGCCGTAAAAATGACAAGCGCTCCATCACCACTACCCAGGCGCTGCTACAAGGCGATGTCACCACAGGTGTGGTAAAGCACGACCTGACAGTCGGCCTTTCGACGCTGCGTCGTCGCGATCACTTTGCCGACTATGTTTCGCCATATGTCGGTGATAGCAACATCTACAATCCTGTCTATTACGACAATTACTCACCAGCAGAGGTCAAGCCCGTTCATTTGCGCCGTAAAGATGAAGAGCGCGCGATGTTTGTACAAGATGTCATGACCCTGACCGAGCAGCTCAAGCTACATGCAGGCCTACGTTACGTGCAACTCAAACGTGACCAGTTCAACTCATCAGGAACCACCACCCGTAGTACCGATGATCAATTCATCCTGCCGAGTGCAGCATTGGTTTACAACGTGCAGCCAGCAGTAGCGGTGTATGGCTCTTACTCCCAAGGCCTGGAACCAGGTGGCGAAGCGCCCACTGGCACGACCAATGCAGAAATCATTATGGACCCTAGCCGCTCTCGGCAAATAGAGCTAGGCGTAAAAGCGGAGCCAAGCAGCAAGGTGAGCTTGTCTGCTGCAGTATTCCAGATCAAGCGCCAGAATGAATACGTCAACGACAATGGAAATGGCACGCAGACTTATGTGATGAACGGCATGCAAGTCAACCGTGGCCTGGAACTGGCCGCACAAAACCGCATGACACGTGACTGGATGCTGGGTGGCAGCTTCACCGCTTTACAAGCACGGGCGGAAGGCACAGACGATGCACGTATCGAAGGCAAGCAAGTGGGCAATGTGCCGAGATTCAAATCTGCAGTGTATAGCGAATACACATGGCCTGGCTTGCCTGCGCTCAAGCTGAATGCAACCTGGCTTTACTCCAGCAGCAAAAACTTCTCCCCCAGCAATGACATTGCTGCTTTAAACAAAAAGGTCGAAGGTTATCACGTGCTGAACCTTGGGGCTCGCTATACAGCCAAGCTTGGCAACACAGCCACTACCTTTAGGGCTGGGGTGGACAATGTGTTCAACAAGTTCTACTGGGGCGATGCATCCAGCGCTTTCGGCGGCTACATGATTCCAGGCGCACCACGCGTATTCCGCGTGTCCGCGCAAATTGATTTCTGATCAAACGAGTGCGCGGAGCTTGATGACATAAGGCAGGATAGCTCGATGAAACTTGTCGGGAAGCATTGGGAATACTGCCTCCCAAGCCAGGGGCAGAAGCAAAACTCACCCCTATCAAGCACGATGAAGACACGATAGTTTTCTAAGGTTGTCTTGCTACAGATAATAGCAATCACTGGCATCGGGATAGCAATATCAACCCTTTCAACCTGTCCCTTTCCCAGTCAGTTGGGGCACGGCAATTGCAATCGCGATGATCATCATTCCGCCAGCCAGCAAAAACGTCAGCCGCATCCCTGCGGCGATTGCTGCGGGATATGCATGGATAAAGTCTTCTGTGCCAACGCCCAAAGCGAATACTGCCCCCATCACGGAAGCACCTACAATCAAGCCAATATTGCGAGCTAAACCAAGCAGGCCGGCAATCGTGCCGTGAATATGTCTGGGTACGTTGGCAAGAGCTGCTGTATTGTTGGCAGCTTGAAAGAGTTGGTAACCCGGCGTCAGGACGATAATAGAAACAATATAGCCATTCATACCCACCCAATTTGGCAACAACGCTAACAGAAGCGTGCCAACAATCAGTAGCATAAGTCCAATCAAAAGGGTTCGGTGACTGCCTAAGGTGTCAACCAGCTTTCCTGACACGACGCCGCTAAAGATCGAGATCACAGGTCCTATCGCCATGACCAGGCCCACCTGCGTTGCTCGCAACCCAAGCCCCAGACCAAGATAAAATGGGCCAATCACGAGTGTCGCCATCATGACGGCAGCCACCAGCAGATTGATAGCGAGATTGGGCAGTAGCTTTGCATTCAACACCTGCCATACACTGGGAGCTGGCGCTTTCCTGTTGATTGTCGGGGTTGGCAATATCCAGAGTGCCAGTATCAAGGCAATCAGCGCCAGTGGAAGCTGTATCAGAAAAATGCCTCGCCACCCCGTGACCAAAAGCAACCATCCACCAAACGCTGGGCCAAGTGCCGTACCTAGCGCAGATATGGTTCCCAGCAGGCCCATGGCTTGCCCCAACCGAGCTTCGCTAGCGGCCTGGCGCATCATCGCCATGACGAGCGTCATGAGAAAGGCTGCACCTACTCCCTGAAGGGCTCTTGCTCCAATCAGCCACCACAGGTTAAGCGCAATGCCGCAAGACAGTGCGGCCACAGTGAACAATCCCAAGCCCGCAATGAGCATCTGTTTCAGCCCATAGCGGTCACCAAGCCGCCCGGCGACCACGGACATGATCGTCATGGTGGCAAGATAAGCAACGACAACGGCCTGCACTTGCGAAAACGGTGCCATAAATGCCTCAGCCAACGCAGGCAATGCGATATTGGCAATACTCGTTCCCAAAGAGGCCATCAACATTGATAGTGCCAGCGTGAATCTGACGCCCGCCTGCTTTCTTGCAAGGGTGAATAATTTGCCTACGCTCATCGTCCTTATCTCTTGTCCTGCTCTATAGATCAGGGCATGCTAATACTTCAAGTCAACTTGAGGTCAAGTATGGAGTTTATGGATATTGGCGAAGTCGCAGAAAAGAGCGGAATTAAACCCTCTGCCCTGCGTTACTACGAAGAAACGGGGCTAATTACTTCGGTATCACGGCATGGTTTGCGCAGACAGTTTTCCGCAGAGGTGCTTTTACAACTCAAGCTGATTTCCATCGGAAAATTGGCAGGCTTTTCGCTACAGGAAATTGCCGGGATGTTTGATCAAAACGGCACACCAGACTTGCCACGCCAGCTGCTCCACCAGCGCGCGGACGAGATTGATCGACAAATTCATGAGCTAAAGGCGCTACGGGATACATTGCGCCACGTTGCAGACTGTCCAGCACCATCACACATGGAATGTCCTACTTTCCAGCGACTGATTAATGTGGCAAACAAACGGGGCTGGAAAAGTAGAAGCAAGAAGCGATCAACAAAACCCTAGGCTACCAGTTGGGGACTGTATTGATACGCCTAAACCTTGCCTACAACATCAGGCACAAGCAATAAGCTCAGCCTGATGCAGGCTTTCACATACCCTTCTCTAATTTTTTGAGTGTATCCGTGAAGTGAGCGTTGCTTACGCTGATTGTGATAAAGCTAACGATAAATATGCAATGGTTTGCATCTCGCGTTGCTGCATGCAGCCATCCACGAGCCGATATGTGATGCCAGCATCCCGCAGTTTACACAGTAACCGAGCATGTACCTTCTGGCGCACCTCGTCGGACTCGCGCTGCATGCCATCAGCTACCCATGGCATGGTCGGCGCAGTGACTATCGTCGCAGCATAGTCATATGCCGCTGCCAGTCTCACAAGCGCCATGTCTGCCTGCCCAAAGTAATGTTCGCTATAGACAATCGTCATCAGCGGCGTGGTGTCACAGAACAATAGACGGTTGGCATGTCGCTCAGCCTCTTTCTCACGCTGGCGTTGTGTAGTGGCAATCATGAACTGCTCGTCGGCACGTGGCGTACGTTGAAATGTCTCGACGAACTCGCGCAGGTATTCTGGCACCCATGCCGTACGATAATGCGCTGCCAGTGCTTCCGCCAGGGTGGATTTCCCAGTGGATTCAGCCCCAAGAATAGCAATACGCGGCACCATATTTTTCATGGCAGGACGACAGTCGCTGACAATGACTTTTTCCAGGCCCGCAAGCCCAACACGGCTAGCACAACGAACAGGCCATAGAGCAAGGCTGTCAAATAAAGATGCTTGTATGCATAGAGCGCGATGTAGAGGCCATCTATCAATATCCACATATGCCAGTTTTCCAGTATTTTGCGCGTAAGCAGGCATTGCGCCACCAAACTGCCCGCCGTCAGGAAAGCATCGATATGCACGACATCGCTATCCGTCAAATGATGCAAGAGTAATGCACCGCTGGCATAAACAAACACCCAGCTACCAGCCGCCAGCAGCCAACCGCGACGAGACAAGCGTGTCACGGTCACACCTTGATGATCGCGCCCGCCGAACAGCCATTGGTAAGCGCCCCATAGCGACACGGCAATAAAGACGAACTGCAACAGCATATCGCCATAGATGCGGGCATCGTAGAAAACAACGGCATACAACCCGGCAGAAGCGATTGCAAACAGCCATGCCCATGGCGACTGCCGGATATTCAGCAGTACCATGGCGATCGCTAACGCGAAAGACACTATTTCAAGCAACGATGTTTGCAGGAAACCCCAAAGCAGCAGAGGATCACTCATGACATACAGTAATGAAGATGGGCAGGCATATTAACTGATCTGCCTGTCGATCATCCACAGTTCTCAACAGGCTCCAAATCCTGTAATTCTTCATCCGTGAACAAGCGCGAACGGATGAGGAAATGCCTGCCCGTCGCCTGCTCCAACGAAAACATGCCGCCATGCCCAGAGATCGCATCCAGCGTCAGGTGAGTGTGTTGCCAATATTCAAATTGGGTCTTGTTCATGTAAAACGGCACCCCATGCACCATGCCCACCTTGACATCAGAACTGCCCAACAAGAACTCCCCCTCTTGCAAGCACATGGGAGCACTGCCCTCACAACAGCCACCAGATTGATGAAACATCAGCTTGCCATGCCTGGCCTGTAGTTCATCAATCAATGCCGCCGCCGCAGGCGTTGCCACTATCCGACTTGTCGCCATGTCATCTCCTTCATACCCACATTTACCCAGCCAGCAGAAACAACAACGCCCGGATTGAAGCAGTCAATCCGGGCGTCCATTCAAGCGCCTACTCTACTAGAAGAAACCCAGCGCATTCGGGCTGTAGCTCACTAGCAGGTTTTTGGTCTGCTGGTAATGATCCAGCATCATGCGATGGTTTTCGCGGCCAATACCGGACTGCTTGTAACCACCGAATGCAGCATGCGCAGGATAGAGATGGTAACAATTAGTCCAGACGCGACCAGCCTGGATAGCACGTCCAACACGGAATGCACGGCTACCATCACGTGTCCACAAGCCAGCACCCAGGCCATACATCGTGTCATTGGCAATTTCCAAGGCTTCCTTCTCATCCTTGAATGTAGTGACGGAAAGCACTGGGCCAAAGATTTCTTCCTGGAAAATACGCATCTTGTTGTGGCCCTTGAACACGGTAGGCTCAATGTAATAGCCCTCGCTCAGGTCACCAGCCAGCTTGGTAGACTTGCCGCCAGTCAGCAACTCGGCGCCTTCCTCCAGGCCCAGCTTGATATAAGACATGATGATCTCAACCTGCTCGCTCGAAGCTTGTGCACCAATCATGGTGGACTTATCCAATGGGCTACCCTGCTTGATCGCCTTCACTCGCTTGAGCGCACGCTCAATGAACTGCTCATAGATAGATTCCTGAATCAGCGCACGGCTTGGGCAGGTACAGATTTCACCCTGGTTAAGGGCAAACAGGGTAAAGCCTTCAAGCGCCTTGTCGAAATAGGCATCATCCTTGTCCATGACATCTTCAAAGAAAATGTTGGGAGACTTGCCACCCAGCTCCAGCGTCACAGGGATCAAGTTCTGGCTGGCGTACTGCATGATGAGGCGCCCTACAGAAGTCGAACCAGTAAACGCGATCTTGGCGATACGTGGGCTGGTTGCCAGCGCCTTGCCAGCCTCTACACCATGACCATTGACGATGTTAAGCACACCATCAGGCAACAAATGACCAATCAATTCCATCACGATCAGGATGGAAACCGGTGTCTGCTCGGCGGGCTTCATGACGATACAATTGCCCGCAGCCAGTGCAGGCGCAAGCTTCCAGGCCGCCATCAGGATAGGGAAATTCCAAGGGATGATCTGACCGACAACACCCAGCGGCTCATGAAAATGATAGGCCACTGTCTCGTGATCAATCTCGCTGATGCCACCTTCCTGCGTACGAATACAGCTAGCAAAATAGCGAAAATGGTCGATAGCCAGTGGAATATCGGCAGCCATGGTTTCACGCAGGGGCTTGCCGTTATCGATAGTCTCGGCAATCGCAATGGTCTCTAGATTGGCTTCCATCACATCGGCGATCTTCAGCAGAATATTGGCGCGCTCAGTACCCGACTTCTTGCCCCATGCATCCTTGGCCGCATGCGCGGCATCCAGCGCCAAATTAACGTCCTTTTCGTTAGAACGTGCTACCTGGCAAAATACCTTGCCAGTCACCGGGCTGATATTATCGAAATATTGACCGTCTACAGGCGCAACCCACTTGCCACCAATGTAGTTGTCATACTTATTTTTGTACGGGACCTTAATACCCAGACCCTTCAAACTATCAAGACTCATTACTACACTCCTCCAAGAGTTATTGACGATTGTGCAGAACTGCCACGATTTGATCTCGGGATATACATCCCGTACCTGCTTTTTCGTTAATATACTCCCTAGTCTAAATTTTGTCCTTATCCGGATGTAAAACAGGCCCGACTAGCGGGCCTGTTTTATTATTTGACCGGATTTAGCAAGGCCGGTTGCCCGAACTCGACTAACTCGGCTCGAGATTTCTGGAAATATTGCGTCCAGAATGCATGCAAGGCCTGCATTGTCTGTGGCGATCGATACACCGTCTTGGTCTTGGCATCATCCGCCAGCAAGCCTGCACCAATCACGTAAACGCGCGCATCAGAAAAATCACCGAACAACTGGTTTTTCCCCACCAGCGCTAGCTCCTTTTCAGGTTGTATCGTCCTTACCGCCTGATTGGCATAAAAGCTGGTGACAGCGGAGTTTTCCAGCATATCCGAAGCAATCAGCACTACTTTTTGCCGTGCAGGCGATTGCCTGACGCGGCTGGAGATATCCTTGAGGCTGCCGATAACATCGGACTTGCCGATGGTGGTAGTGCTACCGCCGAATGCCGATTTCAAGGCAGCACCTGCCGATTGGGCTGCCTGCTTGGGCTGATTCGCAATGCACTGATCAAACTTTGCCAACACGGGCTTGGATATGTCGTTTCTTTTCGCTGGCTCAATCAGTGGATCCAATACGCCAGATACCAACAGTTCGGTATATTGCCCCTGGGTATATGCCGAAAAACGGATCACGGAAAAAGCGTTATTGGCGCGCAGGAAAGGACGTAGGTTATTGCCGACCAGTTGCTTCAAATTGTGATCAAACACCGTGGTCTGATCAATGACAACAAATATTTCAGTGTCCGGCCTCGCATCCACGGCGGGCAACTTGGCGTGATAACACGTGGGCACTGCACCCGCTGCCTGCACTGCACCGCCCAGCAACAGCAAGGCCCCTGACAATAGCCCCTGAGTGAATAGCCTCATAGTAAGTCATCCAGTTCAGAATCTAGCTTGGAACGGCTGTTTTTTTCCTGCTCGGCGAGCTTGGCCTGCTTGATGGCCTCCAGCACCTGTTGTTGCAAATCGGCGGGCAAGCTATGGATATAGTCCTTTTTCGCTTCCTTGTCCTGCAAGCTTTCCAGAGTGCGCAATGCCTCCTGTAACGATACCGCCGCACTGAACTCCTGTGCATTCTGCACTATCTGGGGCGCACGACGTTCCTCGGCATAACGATTGGTATGCTGACGCTGGCTTTCACGGTCTTTAGCCTCTTCCTGGCGACTCAATTCAAGAAAATCATAAAAACTATTACTGGTATGCATACCGTCAGTCCCATGCTCAGCATTACGTTCCATCAGCTTCTGTTGCAATGCCTCAAGTTTGGCCTGCGCAGCATCGGTCACCTCCTGATAATGCTCGCGCACATCAGCATAAGTGTTGTATCGCCCATGCCCAATATCGGCAAAGGCCGCCGCGCTGTTCTGGCCAGCAAAGCCCCAGCGGTGACCAAAGATCACGCCCAGTATCTGCAGGAAGACAAACACAAAGGCCAATACAATAAATGTTGCCCAGCCACCGTGACGATCAATTGAGGTTTCATCCTGCAAGGCCTTGTCCACCGTTGCACGGTCTTGCGCCAAGTCGGCCTCAGGCAATGGCAAATCATTGGAGAAATCCAGCCCATCCGAAGCATTGGCTGCGACAGCATGGCTGGAGCCAACCACTTCCTGATGCAGTGACTTCTCTAGCACCTGCCCGCGCACATAAGTGGCAAAAACGGCTACGGATACGACAAAAATGACAGTCAGAATGGTGATCTTATAACTAGGATGGGTACCGACACGATTGCATAGCTGCGTATAGCGCGGCTGGTCATCATCAATGGATTGCGGTTTGGCCAATGGCACCGTGCCAGTGGTCAGCTTGTGCTTACGTCCTTCTTCGGCCCATTCGCGGCGCGCATGGGCAATCTTGCCTGACTTGTATAGCTCATGCCCGGCGAAATGCGTCAGTGCAACCAGAATGATGGAAATCAGAAAGGCAATGCCATAAGCCCCTGTCTGCTGCAGGTTCTCACTGGCGCCAGGCAGGGTATATCCAGCCAGCACATAGCTGAAACCCATGGCCTCCACAAATACCATCGCCACCGTCAATATCCATATCCAGACAGGAATAGACTTACGCCCGTTATCACCCGCCTTGGTCAGGTAGTCGATCTTGTCATTGAAATCCTGCTCATTCTGGATACGGATAAATTTCTTGTAATCGCGGCATAGCGTTTTCTCTGCCTTGAACCAGGTCGGGTTGGTCACATCCCGATTGAGATCCCGCGAAAGCCGGCTGATACGCCCGATCAGCGGGAAGCTCGCCCAGGTATTCAACCACCACCACTTCACCTTTTCCCATAAAGCCACAATGACCACCAGCGCCAGCATGGTGCTGACCACACTCCAGGCCAGTAATGGATACGTTGCAAAGAACTCGTGCATATTGCTCCCCTTATTTTGACTTATATTTAGAATACTAACTGATCGTGAACCACGACCTCACCCATGATGCACATGGATGTTATTTCTGGCTGGCAGCCATCCTGGGCTTGAAATCCACCACATAATCACTGCCGCCATGGTTATAAAGTATCTTGCCTCCAGCGGCAACGCTAGCATTATTGGCAGGGAACAAAATATCCATGCACTCCAGCCCGCTCTTGCCATCGGCAAATACGCGATAAAGCAAGCCTTGGCTACCCTGATAGGTATTCACTGCGGGCGCCAGCTCGATATCCGGCTTAGCATTGCGTCCCTTCACGGCATCATAACGGGTATAGACCTTGAGCTCGGGGGCATTAGCGGGCGCAGCTCCGTCACTGAGCACGGCCACCTTGTTCAGTATCACCAGGTGACCGCCAACCGTGTCATGCCAGGTACGGCCATACAAACCAGGCAGGAATTCGCTTGTGGCATAGGTCTTCCCGCTTTTAAAGCTCTTCACCGCACCAGACTGCCGTGGACGATCCAGGTTGCAACTGGCGATCTCACGCATGTCACTCGCTTGTGCCTCACTGATCAAGCGCAAAGTTTTGCCGGATGACTTGAGTTCGCCCACATCCAGGCTGGCCAAGGCCACATTGAACGGCACCCCGCCAAAATCGATCGTATTGTCAGCAGTCGCCGTAGGTGTCGGAATAGATTTCATATTGCGTTTTTTATCGTCACCGGCTGCTGGCTGAGCTGCATTCGCCGCAGGCATCTCGCTCTTAGCTGCTGCTGGCACGGCTTTTTTAGGCTTGTTGGAACCCGCTGCTACTGGCTTGCTCTGTGCAACAGGTGTCATCGAATCGGCCGGGCGGTAATATGCCGTATTGGCACGACGTGTCTTCAGGTAAAGGTTGAACACTTCCTCGTTGCTGAGATCAACAATCTCCACCCGCCGGTTTTTCGCCCGTCCCTGTTCGGTACGATTATCGGCCACAGGCAGAGTCTCGCCTGCCCCTTGATAGAACAACTGGTCCTCAGCCACACCGTTAGCCTTGAATACCTTGGTAACCTCACGTGCACGCTGCTCGGAAAGCTCCGCATTTAGACTAGTGCTCCCCGTGTCGTCGGTATGGCCAATCAATAGCACCCGCTTCACGCTCAAGGCCTGGGCTACTTTGTCTTTTTCCTGTTGCGAGGCATTAGGCCCCAGCGCATCCAACTGTGTCTTGAGCGAATATTGCCGTGCAATTTCGGCAAAATGCACACTGGCATCTGCTTCTAGCGTAGCAGAACCGCTCTGGAACTGCGGCTTGCCCTCCACATCCACTACCGAGACGGAAAGACCAACCTTCTGCGACTGGGCAGGTGCAGAAGCCGTCGTTTGCGTCGCTTGAACTTCAATTGGTGTCACCTGCATATCCAGATCATATTTCTTCTGAATCTTAGCCAACTCGCACTGCCGCTTGTCCACCTCGGACCCGATGAAGCCACCCAGCGCACCTCCCAGGCCTAAGCCCACCAAAGTCCCGACGGCCTTATTACCCCCTGCCACTTTATTACCTACCAACGCCCCAATTAAAGCACCAGCCACGATACCGATATTACGCGCATTGTTCGCACATGGATCATCATTGGCAAACGTCTGCTTGAAAGTTTCACCAATCGAAGGCTTGCCAGTCTTGGGATCAGTCGTCACACAACTCTGCAAACAAAAAACAACGGGGAGAAAAATGGCAATGGAACGCTGATGAAAAGGTAATGGCGGCAACATGATCCCCTAATAAAATAGTCACAAATTAGATTTTTTACGTTCTAATGATTAAGGCTTAGCCTTGCATCAGCGGCAAGTTTGCGTAATCAGTATAGACATGTCAACGATACCCAGGCCAGCTGACACTGTCATAAGAACAAATATCATCGGCAATCAACACTGCACTATTTCGTACTTAATAAAATCAACCATATACAATCAATGGCATAGGCACGACTTTCCGCAGAGCGACAGAAAGCAGCAACGTAGAAGGGCACAACACTGAAGGAGTTAAGGCTGACACAAAGATTGCTAGCTATGAATTGAAATAACTGCGTATTACAGCAGCACAACCGATGAATCTATGACGGAGGAGTATATAAACTGAGTCTTCCAGAGCGGTCAGAAGTGATTCTGACCATGCCTCCGAAAGAGTAAGTATTAGAACATGTTCTAATACTTATGCAGGTATCTCACAGGGGATAATTCGTGAAACCCTTGCTGCTATTGGTCGGGACGGTGTGATTCGAACACACGACCCCTTGCACCCCATGCAAGTACGCTACCAGGCTGCGCTACGCCCCGAACCTAGGTTTCCGGCAGGGCCGAAAATCAAGAAAAAGATTGTATCAAAAATACCGGATTTAGCACAGGTAAAAATAGGGCTTTATTCAGTGTAGGCTTAATAAATTCAGCACTTCGCGGAGTTCTGAACGTAGTGCTGCAAAATCAACTGCAGGGGTAATTGATTGCGCAGCAGAAGCTACTTGAATATCGGCAACAGATGACTCATGAATACTACTTTCGTGAGACAAACCATTGCCATTACTTTCATCTAGGCGATTACGCGCACCACTGATGGTAAAGCCTTGCTCATAGAGCAACTCACGTATGCGCCTAATCAGCAACACTTCATGATGCTGATAATACCGGCGGTTTCCACGGCGCTTTACGGGTTTGAGCTGGGTAAACTCCTGCTCCCAGTATCGCAACACATGGGGTTTGACCCCGCACAAATCACTGACTTCACCAATGGTGAAATAGCGTTTTGCAGGGATCGGCGGGAGCTGAACCTTAGGCGCTTGCTCCGGCATATGCCTCCTCTACCTTGCTCTTAAGCTTTTGGCTAGCATGGAAAGTCACTACGCGGCGAGCAGTGATGGGAATCTCTTCGCCTGTTTTTGGATTGCGCCCTGGGCGCTCAGACTTCTGGCGTAACTCGAAATTGCCAAAACCCGAGAGTTTGACGCTATCGCCAGCTTCCAGTGCTGTACGGATTTCCTCGAAAAATGCTTCTACCATGTCCTTGGCTTCACGCTTGTTCAAACCTACTTGTTCAAACAGTAAATCAGCCAAATCAGCTTTTGTTAATGTCATGCAAAACCTTTCCCTACTACTTTTTTCTAATTTCTTAATGCTGCACCATGTTGCTGAGCCAATAAATCCAGCAACTCGGCCATTACTGCATCGGCTTCTGCATCGGTCAAAGTTTTTTGAGTATCTTGCATAAGCACAAGAAATGCAAGGCTTTTTTTCCCTTCAGCAATGCCTTTACCTTGGTAAACATCGAACAACGCAATGTCGCTGATCAAGGTATTTTTGCTCGTCCGCATGGTGTCGATTAATGCCTGGATAGAAGTAGATTCATCCACCACCACAGCCATATCACGACGCACCGGAGGGAATTTCCCTACCTGCACATAGGATGCCACCTGAGATTGCAGCAAAGGCTCAATATCCAGCTCAAACAATATGGCACTACGGGGCAATTGATAATGCTGTTGCCACTTGGGGTGTAACTTACCTATCCAACCAATAGCCTGGCCATTTACCAAGATTTGCGCAGTTTGGCCAGGATGCAGAGCTGGGTGTTGTCCAGCGACATATTGAGCACGGCCATGGGTCAGGCGATCTACTTCCGTCTTCACATCGAAAAAATCGACTTCACGTGCAGCCACAGCCCATTGTTCTGGTTCAGCACCGCCATAAGCCAGGCCAGAAATACGACCCACTTCTCGATACCCTGCATCTTCGGCAAAATACGCCGAGCCAATTTCAAACAGGCGCACACGCTCCTGCTTGCGGTTGAGATTATAGATCAAGGTTTCCATCAAGCCAGCCCATAGCCCCGTGCGCATAACACCGAGGTTGCTCGCGATAGGATTTTTCAGGGCAATCGCATTAGCGTTACCAAGGAAGTCACGCTCCCAGCTTTCATCAACAAAGCTGTAGCTAACAATCTCCTGATAACCACTGGCCGCCAAGCTATCGCGCAAACTGTTTCGGTTCAGCCTGGACTCTGGTGATGGCAACATACGCTGTTCGTCCTGTGGCGCCAGTGCCGGAATATTGTCATATCCATGCAAGCGGGCCGCCTCTTCGATCAAATCTTCCTCTATCTTGATATCGAAACGATAGCTAGGAGGCGTCACCTCAACACCGTCTGCAACCTGCGTAAACTGGAAATCTAAGCGCTTAAGCAATGCAGCCACAAGTGTTGCATCCAGCGTAATACCCAGTACAGAATTCAGCCGTCCCAAGCGCAAATGCACAGCGGGACGTTGAGGCAACTGGTGCAATACCTCGGTTACTGTCCCCGCCTGGCCACCGCAGATTTCCAGCACCAATTGGCTAGCGCGCTCCAGAGCCTGTACGGTATTGCCAAAATCAACACCACGCTCGAAACGATAAGAGGAGTCAGTAGAAAAATTCAATCGGCGCGCCTTACCCACGATCACTGCAGGGTCAAAGAACGCACTTTCGAGAAAAATATTGCGGGTGGTATCACCTACCGCGCTTGCTTCACCGCCCATGATCCCGGCCAGCGCCAAAGGCCCCTGATCATCGGCAATCACCAGAAAATCATCGCTCAAAGTCAGCTGCTGATCATTGAGCAACAACAACTCTTCGCCTTGACGTGCATAGCGCACCTGAATACCGCCTTGGAGCTTGTCCGCATCAAATGCATGCAGTGGCTGGCCCTGCTCCAACAAGACATAATTGGTAATATCGACAATCGCACTGATACTACGGATACCGCTGCGTTCTAACCTACGCATCATCCAATCTGGCGTTGCAGCGTTAGCATCAACACCCTGTATCAGGCGGCCAGCATAGCGTGGGGAAGCGCTTGGCTCATGTACCTTGACCGCCAACTGATGCGTATGACTAACAGGCACCTGCTGAATCACTGGTAACTGCAGTGACGCACCAGTTAACGCGCTCACATCCCGGGCAATCCCGACAATACTCAAACAATCGGTACGGTTAGGTGTCAGCTTAAGGGTGAGCAGCTTATCGTTAAGGTCGAATAATTCGCGAATATCTTGGCCCACTGGCGCATCTGCCGCCAGTTCCAATATGCCATCACTCTCCTCGGCCATGCCCAGCTCTTTGGCAGAGCACATCATGCCGAAGGATTCAACACCGCGCACTTTGGCTTGCTTGATCTTGAAGCCAGGCAGCTCTGCACCCACCAGCGCACAAGGGGCCTTAAGCCCAGCGCGTGCATTGGACGCACCGCATACGATTTGCAGTGGCTCTGCAGCGCCGACGTTGACCTTGCAGATCTGCAGGCGATCAGCGTCCGGGTGCTTCTCGGCACTGATAATTTCCGCGACAACAACCTTAGTGAAATCAGGAGCAACCGGCTCCAGCTCTTCCACTTCCAGGCCCGCCATAGTGAGGGCGTGGCTCAAGCCCTGGCTATCCAGGCTTGGATTTACAAATTGGCGCAGCCAGTGTTCAGAAAATTGCATAGTATTGATCTGTCCAAAAGTAGGGGCTAAGCGAATTGCTTCAAGAAGCGCAAATCGTTTTCAAAGAACAGGCGTAGATCGTTAACGCCGTACCGCAGCATAGTCAGGCGCTCTACGCCTAGGCCGAAGGCAAAACCGCGGTACTTTTCGCTATCAATTCCGACATGGCGGAACACTTCTGGATGCACCATGCCACAGCCACCAATTTCCAGCCAACCGCCGTTCCAGCTCATATCCATTTCTGCTGAAGGCTCGGTGAATGGAAAGAAAGATGGACGAAAACGTACCTGCAAATCATCACGTTCAAAGAAGCGTTGCAGAAAATCCTGCACTACACCCTTGAGGTTAGCGAAACTAATGTGCTCATCCACCCACAACCCCTCCACCTGATGGAACATGGGAGAATGCGTGGCATCAGAATCAACACGGTATACGCGTCCTGGTGCAATGATCTTGAGTGGTGGCGCCTTGTCCTGCATGTAGTGCACCTGTACCGGTGAGGTATGGGTACGCAACACATGCTTTTCATCTACGTAAAAGGTGTCGTGCATCGCGCGCGCAGGGTGGTCTTCCGGGATATTGAGCGCAGTGAAATTATAGAAATCGGACTCGATTTCAGGGCCTTCTGCCACCTCAAAACCAATGGAACGGAACAGGTCCTCTACACGTTTCAAGGTCAAAGTTACCGGATGCAAGCCACCAGCGCCTGCACTACGGCCCGGAAGCGTGACATCAATTGTCTCGCTGGCCAATTGACGATCCTGTTCCACCTGCAAAATAGCATCACGGCGTTGCTTGAGTGCAGACTCCACTTGTTGCTTGACGACATTGATAGCCGCCCCTGCAGCAGGGCGCTCTTCTGCAGACAGTTTCCCCAGCCCCTTCAAGGCTTCTGTCAGGCTGCCGCTTTTACCCAAGTAACGTGCCTTGGCCTGCTCAAGGTCGGCGATACTGGCACAGCTTGCGAAGTCCTGCTGTGCTTCGCTGATAATGTGATCTAGATTTTGCATGTTACGGTTTTGTCCTCACGGATGCTTTCACAAACAACCACTCTTCAAATTGATGCCACATGCCATCAAACATCATGGCCGCTTGTGGAAAAACCCGGAAAAAAAAGGAGGCACAAGGCCTCCTTTTCTTATTGCTGTTGCTTAGGCAGCGGCGAGACCGGATTTAGCAAGTTCGGCAAACTTGGCAAACGCCTGCTTGTCGAACACAGCCAGATCGGCCAGCACCTTGCGGTCAACTTCAACCGCAGACTTCTTCAGACCGTTGATGAAACGGCTGTAGGTCAAGCCATACTCACGAGCACCGGCATTGATACGTGCAATCCACAATGCGCGGAATTGACGCTTTCTTTGACGGCGGTCACGGTAAGCATATTGACCAGCCTTCATCACCGCCTGTTTGGCGATACGGTAGACGTTCTTACGACGACCACGATAACCCTTGGCAGCGTTCAGAACCTTCTTGTGACGCGCACGGGCAATAACACCACGCTTTACTCTAGGCATCTCTTATCTCCTTATTGAGTTGGCATCATGGCGCGTACGCGCTTGACGTCAGTTGAGGAAATAATAGCCGTGCCGCGCAGGTTACGCTTCTGCTTAGTGGTCTTCTTGGTCAGGATATGACGCAGGTGAGAGTGAGTACGCTTCACCTTGCCATTTCCCAAGAACTTGAAGCGCTTTTTGGCGCTACTCTTGGTCTTCATCTTTGGCATTTTGTTCTCCTAAAAGGGATATTGAAAAAAGAGCGATCGGGCATGCCGTTGGCCTCGTCGCCGCTTCCTTTACTGCTTACTACTCACAAACCCTGCCGCCAGAAGGCATCAAGGCTTTGCTTTCTTTTGCGGTGATAACACCATCACCATCTGGCGGCCTTCCATCTTGGGGAACTGCTCCACCACTGCGTGCTCAAGCAAGTCAGCCTCAACTCGCTTCAGCAACGCCAAACCAATCTCTTGGTGAGTAATTTCACGACCACGGAAGCGCAAGGTCACTTTTGCCTTATCACCTTCCTGCAGGAAACGAATCAGGTTACGTAGCTTGACTTGGTAGTCGCCTTCGTCAGTGCCAGGACGGAACTTAACTTCCTTGACCTGCACCTGCTTTTGCTTGAGGCGTGCTTCATGCTGACGCTTGCTTTCGGCATACTTAAATTTGCCGTAATCCATCAACCGACAGACAGGCGGACTAGCCTGTGGCGCGATCTCAACCAAATCGGTATCAATCTCTTCGGCCTTGGCAAATGCTTCATTCAGACTAACGATGCCTAACGGCTCGTTATCCACCCCAACCAAGCGAACCTGTGACGCTGTAATATCGCCATTGATCCGCAATTCCTTTTCCTGAGCTATCGCAAAATCTCCCGTTATTTAATATGTAAGGCCAAAATAATAGACCGCGCTACTTGCGAGGTACTTTAGACCTTATCGGTAATGTCGGCCTTCAAGCGCTCAATAAACGCACTTACCGGCATTGAACCTAGGTCTTCGCCCTTGCGAGTACGCACGGCCACTTGACCAGTTTGCATTTCGCGCTCACCTGCAACCAGGAGGTAAGGCAGCTTCTGCAAGCTATGCTCGCGGATTTTATAGGTTATTTTCTCATTTCTCAAGTCCGAATCGACACGGAAGCCATTTTTGCGTAGCTCCTCGACCACGGAATTGACATATTCAGCCTGCCCATCACTGATATTGAGCACCATCGCTTGCACCGGTGCCAACCAAGCAGGCATGGCGCCAGCAAAGTTCTCGATCAGGATACCAATAAAGCGCTCCATGGAACCAACAATGGCGCGATGCAACATCACTGGATGCTTACGGGTATTGTCCTCGTCAACATACTCGGCACCCAAGCGCTCAGGCAAGTTAAAATCAAGCTGGATGGTACCGCACTGCCACAAGCGACCAAGACTATCCTTTAGCGTGAACTCAATCTTGGGTCCGTAAAAAGCACCTTCACCCGGCTGCAACTCAAACCCCAGATTGTTTTGACGCAACGCAATAGCCAGCGCCTCCTCGGCTTTGTCCCATGCCTCGTCGGTACCCACGCGCTTTGCAGGACGGGTGGAAAGCTTGACCAAGACTTCTGTGAAACCAAAGTCCTGGTAGGCCTTGTAGAGCATGACGATGAAATCAGCTACTTCATCCTTCACTTGATTTTCAGTACAGAAGATGTGGGCATCATCTTGAGTAAAGCCACGCACGCGCATCAGCCCATGCAAAGCACCAGAAGGCTCATTGCGATGACATGAACCAAACTCAGCCAAGCGCAATGGCAGATCACGATAACTATGCAGAGAGCTATTGAATATCTGAATGTGTCCAGGGCAATTCATTGGCTTGACTGCATAATCCCGGTTTTCCGAGGCGGTCGTGAACATATTGTCATGATAGTTCTGCCAATGCCCTGATTTCTCCCACATAGAGCGATCCATGATGGTCGGTGTACGCACTTCCTGATAGCCATACTCGCGGAACATGTTGCGCATATACTGCTCAACTTCCTGCCAGATGCTCCACCCACGCGGATGCCAGAACACCATGCCCGGCGCCTCATCCTGCATATGGAAGAAGTCCAACTGACGGCCCAACTTGCGATGGTCACGCTTTTCAGCCTCCTCCAGCATGTGCAGATAAGCTTCCAGATCATCCCTCTTGGCCCATGCTGTGCCATAGATGCGCTGCAACATCTCGTTGTTGGAATCGCCGCGCCAATAGGCACCAGCAACCTTCATGAGCTTAAAGGCTTTGAGCTTGCCAGTGGATGGCACGTGGGTGCCACGGCAAAGATCAGTAAAATCATCCTGGGTATACAAGGAGATTTCCTGATCTGCAGGAATAGAGCCGATAATCTCAGCCTTGTAATCCTCGCCAATCGATTTGAAATAAGCGACGGCCTCATCGCGCATCATGACAGTACGCACGACAGGAATGTCGCGCTTGACCAGCTCCTGCATACGAGCTTCGATTGCCTGCAAATCTTCAGGCGTAAATGGACGTTTATAGGAAAAGTCGTAGTAAAAACCGTTGTCGATCACAGGACCAATCGTCACCTGTGCTTCTGGGAATAACTGCTTGACTGCCTGCGCCAGCAAATGGGCGGTTGAGTGGCGGATAATCTCCAGCCCGTCAGCATCGCGATCGGTAATAATCGCCAGATCAACATCGTCTGTGATCTGATACGAAGTATCCACGGCCTTGCCATTGACCTTGCCGCCCAAAGCAGCACGTGCCAAACCGGCACCAATATTCATCGCAACTTCTGCGACAGTCACAGGCTCATCAAACTTGCGTTCCGAACCATCTGGCAAACGAATAACTGGCATATATCCTTACCCAATAAACAGCAAAAGCCGTCAAACGGCTTTTGCTTGCGCAATCAATGTAGTTGGCGATTATCGCATAGAGGCCACAAGCACCACAACAAGCGATACCTTATCGCTTGTAAGGTGAGGCCAATGGCTCTCCGATAAAGACTCCCTGAACAGGCCAAGCCACGCTCTTCCAATAAGCTTCAATCGCCGAAGCCCCCAAGAGATAATGCTTGAGCAATACTGAAGGATTAGGAAATTTCTGCCAATAATTGCATGGTTCCGACACCGTGCCATAGCTAGCCGTCGCCCCTGCTTCCAGCCAACGTAAGCTGCTCATCTGCCCATTGCTCAACAAATCACCCCCGGTTGAGGTCAGGTGGTCTGCCAAGGCACCTGGGAAGAACTGCAGGGTATCAAGATAAGGCACCTTTACCAGACCTGTCTGGTAAATCATGATGTCCTGCACATCACGAATGCTATCAGTGTTGAGGCTTTTGATTTCAAGATACCGTTGAGCCACCTTGCCTGAAGGTGGGAAAAACATGGCGCGACTGCTGCGATTCTTATCTGAAGTTGTCAGGTAATAAGCCGTGGCAGCAGGCGCACTGTAGTCACTGGCAAAGCCGCGATCAATCAAAGACTTGGCCTCATCAAACGACTGTACGGGCAACAACATGGACAATCGATAACCCATCTCATCAAAAGGCTTGAGCGAGCGGGAGTTGAAATAGCGGCTAGGATGCTTGGCTGGCGCGCAAGTATTAGCACATTGCTCAGGGTCAAACCCCATAGTCATCGCCGAAGTAATGGAGTTACACTCCACGGCATAAGGCGCTGTCCACATCATCACAATCGCCTGATGCTGGGGCTTTAGCTGAGCATCAATTTCTTGCTTAAGCTGGGAAAAGTATTGCGCGCTCAACTTCTTAGGGCTGCCAGGAATACTCACCTTAATGAGATTTTCCACAGGTACGCGACGCACTTTAAGATAATACTCCCCTGCCTGCACACTTTCCGGCTGGTCTGTATTGACGATGACAGCCACATTCTCCGGCTGCAGATTGTATCCATCCTTGTTAGGTGTTCGCAGAGAAATCGCTTCCCCAGCCCAAACACAAAGAGCTTGAAACACACAACAGAGCACTAAGAAATATCGCACGTTCGCTTTTATCCGTTTTTTAACTTAAATACCTGCTGGGATCATACAAATAAAAATGGGAGCCTAAGCTCCCATGAATCTTACAATGACTGGATGTCAGACGCTATGACAGCTTGCGTCTACGACGTGCGCCCAAAGCCACTAAACCCAAGCCCACCATCAACATGGCAGCCACCTCAGGCTCTGGCACTGCGGTAATCACCAAGTTAGTTGGCCCTACACCTCCTCGCGCATACAACAAAGCAGTATAGATACCATCGCTAGCTACGGAAAAATTAAATACGCCGCTATCAATTGCCCCCAACAAGCTCAAAGTACCAAGCTGCGTCGCACCCTGCCCCAGAGTCACACCTAGCCAGGAAAAGCTACTGTTAACATCAGTCAATGACAAGGAATAATCCCCTGCTAGCAAACCAATGTTGTACTTGTATATCCCCGGTAACGTGGTTGCTGAATCCACCTCAAACACTGGCGCTGCCTGAGCAGCAACACTACCAGAGAATGCGGCGATGATGAGCAGGCTTCGTAACATATTCAAGAATTTTTTCATGATCTGCATCCCTTTATGCTTTCTCAGAAATAGACGGAGTCCTGCGACGTGATGTATAAGCCACCAACAACCCAAGACCAACGCACAACAATGCCCAGGTATCGGCTTCAGGCACTGGAGACACCGTGAAACCAAAAGACCCCACACCAAAACCATTGTTGGCATCACCAAACACACTGAACAGGTAAGAGCCCGTGGTCAACTCAGGCAAAAGGAAAGTACCAGAACCATAGAACGTGCTGATGAGCGACGCTCCCTTGTAGATACTGATGCCAAAACTGCCATCAACAAATGTCACCGGGAAAGCATAATCCAGCAAAGACAACTCATAAACACCCGCATCAAGGCTGTGAGAAAAGACGGCATCACTAGGCAAGCCGCTATCGGCGTAAAGATAGCCGACCTCATCAACCTTGGTGGCTGCATTGACCGCTGTCATCATGACCAGCATCAAGACACCCACCACCCACTTCATTATTACATAGCGTCTCATCACTTAATCTCCCATCAAAGTTAAGACAAGAGGACATAAGCAATAACCAGGCCAAATACCGAAAATATTAAAATTCAATTAAATCATAAAGTTAAATTGCACCTATTGCTTCATCTCGCAAACCCTGCACCACAAACAACATGTGCCGCTTAGAAATGCATCACACCAAGCAAAGCTCAGAGTCTGCAGATATCCCTGTTATTTGGTTACATCGAAAACATCACGTCTTTTGGTTAGCAAGGTTTTGCTGCCAGCGCCAACTATCCACACACATCTGATGGATTCCACGAGTAGCTTTCCAATTCAATGATTGTTCAGCATAGGCAGGATCCGTGTAACTAGCCGCAACATCCCCTGGACGACGAGAGACCAATTGATAAGGCACGACCTTGCCGCTGGCACTCTCAAATGCCTTGACGATCTGCAACACACTATAGCCCTGGCCGGTACCAAGATTGCAGGTGAAGACACCGGTTTCCTTGCCCAGCCTTTCTAGGGCACGCAAGTGGCCGATCACCAAATCAACGACATGAATGTAATCACGCACCCCGGTGCCATCGACCGTGGGGTAATCACTGCCAAACACCGAGAGAAACTCGCGCTGCCCCTGTGCCACCTGGGTGATATAAGGCATGAGGTTATTCGGGATGCCATTCGGGTTTTCGCCAATCAGGCCACTCTCGTGCGCCCCGACAGGATTGAAATATCGCAGAATGGCAATCCGCCAGCTCGAGTCAGAGGCTGATAAGTCGCGCAGAATATCCTCCACCATGAGTTTGCTCGCCCCATAAGGGTTGGTCGCAGACAAGGGGAAGCCCTCGCGAATAGGCACACTGGCAGGGTCGCCATACACCGTTGCAGAAGAGCTAAAGACAAACTGTTTGACATTGAAATCCTGCATGACACGCAGCAAGGTGACGCTGCCGGCCACATTATTGTCGTAATACCACAAGGGATGTGTGACCGACTCCCCCACCGCCTTCAAGCCTGCAAAGTGCATCACGGCCTCAAAAGCATGCTTGGTAAACAAATCGCGTAGCAAAGCTTCATCCCGCACATCTCCCTCAACCAACACCGGCGCCTTGCCTGCAATCTGCTTGATACGATCAATAATGTGAGCCTGACTATTACTGAAATTATCCAGCACTACCACCTCATACCCGGCATTAATTAACTCCACACATGCGTGAGAGCCTATATAGCCTGTGCCACCTGTTACTAAAATCATTCCACCTATTCCCTTAGATTAGTTCGAATACCCTATTGAGCCTACTTGCCGGTTATAGTACTAATTGCACTTTGGCTTTTATGTTAAGCCATTATTAGTATCAATTTTATGATACGTTTATGCAACATTTCACCCGCATAATAGCGACAGCAAGGCGCTTTCTGCAAAATCTAATAAAGTGAGCAATAGAATTGACAACTCTGAATAACACTATCCTAGTCACTGGTGGCGCAGGTTTTATCGGTGGTAATTTCGTACTGGACTGGATCAAGGCAGGGCTTGGCACAGTCATTACTCTCGACAAACTCACCTATGCTGGCAATCTGGAAAACCTCAAGGATATCGAGGGTAACCCCAACCACATCTTCGTGCATGGCGATATCGGTGATCGTGCGCTGCTCGCAAAACTTCTTGCAGAACACAAACCGCGCGCCATCATCAACTTTGCAGCCGAAAGCCATGTTGACCGCTCTATTCATGGCCCTGAAGACTTCATCCAAACCAATGTGGTCGGCACATTCCATTTACTGGAAGAAGTACGCGCTTACTGGAATGCTCTGGTAGCGGCTAACCCGACAGAGAAAGAAAACCCGCAATTCCGCTTCCTGCATGTTTCCACCGATGAAGTGTATGGCACTCTGGGTCCTACCGATCCAGCATTCACCGAAACAACGCCTTATGCGCCGAACAGCCCATATTCAGCCTCCAAGGCAGCGTCTGACCATCTGGTCCGGGCCTATCACCACACTTATGGTTTGCCAGTACTCACCACAAATTGCTCCAACAACTACGGCCCTTACCATTTCCCAGAAAAGCTGATTCCGCTGTGCCTACTCAACGCCTTGGCTGGCAAGCCCTTGCCTATCTACGGTGATGGCCAGCAAATTCGTGACTGGCTCTTCGTCAAGGATCACTGCAGTGCAATTCGTCGCGTTCTGGAGGCAGGCAAGCTGGGTGAAACCTACAACGTCGGTGGCTGGAATGAAAAAGCCAACCTCGACGTCATACACATCCTGTGTGACATCCTCAATGAACTGCAACCCCGCACGGATGGCAAACGCTATGAAGAGCAAATCACCTTTGTGACGGACAGGCCAGGTCACGACAGGCGCTATGCGATTGATGCCTCCAAACTGGAACGCGAATTGGGCTGGAAACCTGCCGAGACTTTCGAAACCGGCATACGCAAAACTGTAGAGTGGTACCTGCAAAACCAGGCATGGGTAAGCAATGTGACCAGCGGTGAATATCGCAACTGGGTCAGCAAGCAATACACAGGGAGAACAGCATGAGAAAGGGCATTATTCTCGCCGGAGGGTCAGGCACACGTCTTTACCCCGTCACCCAGGCCGTCTCCAAGCAATTGCTGCCGGTTTACGACAAACCCATGATTTACTACCCCCTGAGCACATTGATGCTGGCAGGGATACGCGACATTCTGCTGATCTCCACCCCGCAGGATACCCCGCGCTTTGAACAACTGCTGGGGGATGGCAGTCAGTGGGGACTTAACTTGCGCTATGCCGTGCAAGCCTCGCCCGATGGCTTGGCGCAGGCATTCATCATAGGCAAGGACTTCATAGGCAATGACCCCAGCGCACTCGTGCTAGGTGACAATATTTTCTACGGGCATGACCTGGCCCATGATCTGGTACATGCAGATCAGCGCCAGGAAGGCGCTACGGTATTTGCTTACCCGGTTCATGATCCCGAGCGATATGGTGTGGTTGAATTCAACGACGCAGGCCAGGCCATCAGCCTGGAGGAAAAACCACAACACCCCAAATCCCGCTATGCCGTGACTGGCTTGTACTTCTACGACAACCAAGTTGCCGACATAGCAGCCAACCTCAAACCATCCCCCCGTGGCGAACTCGAAATTACAGATGTCAACAAGACCTATCTGGCGCGTGGCGCACTGAACGTAGAGCTCATGGGGCGCGGCCATGCATGGCTGGACACTGGCACGCATGAATCCTTGCTTGAGGCTTCCCTGTTTATAGAAACGATAGAAAAGCGCCAGGGCTTGAAAATTGCCTGCCCAGAGGAAATTGCCTACAGAAAAGGCTATATCAGTGCTGCCGATATTGAAAGAATTGCCCAGCCTTATCTGAAAAATGGCTATGGTCAGTATTTGATACGCATGTTGAAAGAAAAGGTATTTTAATGAACGTTGTTGCAACCAACATCCCTGATGTCATTGTTTTCGAGCCCAAGGTTTTTGGCGATGACAGAGGCTTTTTCTTTGAAAGCTTCAATCAGAATGTCTTCGAACAAGCGACAGGCAAGCACTATGAGTTTGTGCAGGACAATCATTCAAAATCCAGCAAAGGCGTATTGAGAGGCCTGCATTATCAAGTACAACAAGCACAGGGCAAATTGGTGCGGGTTGTCAGCGGTGAAGTCTTTGATGTAGCTGTGGACATTCGTCGCTCCTCCCCCACATTTGGACAATGGGTAGGTCAACACCTGTCGGGCGAGAATAAAAAACAGATGTGGGTACCCCCAGGGTTTGCCCATGGTTTTCTTGTCTTGTCCGACACTGCAGAGTTTCTCTACAAGACTACAGACTTCTATGCCCCAGCGCATGAACGCTGCATTATCTGGAACGATGCAGAGATCAACATACAGTGGCCTGAAATTGGCACACCTCCACAGCTATCAGCCAAGGACCAACAGGGACTGGGCATCGGTCAGGCAGACCTGTTTGCATAATGACAAAATTCAATAAAATCCTACTCACAGGCATCAATGGTCAAGTGGGGCATGCCCTTTATCCTAAATTAAGCGTATTGGGTGAAGTCATCGCTTTAGACCGCGGGCAACTCGACCTCACTAACCCAGAAGCTATTCGTGAGGTAGTACAGCGGATAAAGCCTGATTTGATTATCAATCCAGCGGCATATACCGCTGTGGACAAGGCCGAATCAGAACCAGAGCTTGCACATGCGATCAATGGCATCGCGCCTGGCGTGTTTGCTGAAGAAGCGGCCAAGCTAGGTGCCTTATTAGTACATTACTCTACGGATTATGTATTTGACGGCAAAAAAACCAGCCCCTATGTAGAAACTGATGAGACTAATCCACTCAGCGTATACGGAGCTAGCAAATTAGCGGGCGAAAAAGCTATTCAAGCGGTGGGAGCCGCTCATTTGATATTCAGAACCAGCTGGGTTTATGGGGCTTACGGCAAGAATTTTCTGCGCACGATATTAAGACTGGCCGCAGAACGCGACAGTTTAAATATAGTAGCAGATCAGTTTGGTGCACCCACCTCCAGCGATTCCATTGCAGATGCAACAATAGATGCGCTACAAAAATGGGATCATAGTAAAAATGGGATTTATCATTTGGTGAATGCTGGAGAAACTAGCTGGCATGGGTTTGCCCAAGAGATTGTGACTCAGTATAAAAAAATATCTACCCCCACCACGTTACAACCACTTCTGGCAACACCTAGCTCCATTATTGCGATAGAAACAAAGGATTACCCAACGGCAGCTCACAGACCTCTTAATTCACAACTAGAGACAATTAAAATCAATGAAATTTTTGATGTTGAACTAGAGCACTGGCAATCATCTTTAGAAAAAATCATTAAAAAGTTACAAAAATAATACTTTACATATAAACGAAAAATGGCCATTAGCTCATTATAAATAATGTTCAAATTGCCAAATCAATTCCTGATTAAACAATACGGAATATAAGAAATGAATGCCGTGAAACTTTTAAAAGCAGACACTTACAGACTTTATGGGCAATATTCATTGAAATATTTAATTAAAGCTTTAGTTACAAGAAGAACTTTCAGAGTAATTTTTACGATAAGAGCCTGTCAATACATTCATCAATCCAAAAAACTACGATTCGCTTTACCATTTTTTCAAGCTTTCCATCGATTTACTGCACATAGTGCAACTATGGATATATCTTGGAGAACTAAAATTGGAGGAGGAATTGCATTGCTACATGGCTGGGGCATAGTAATTAATCAGGAAGCTTCTATAGGTAATAATGTTACTATTTTTCATGGTGTAACAATTGGTCAAAAAGATAAAATTCAAAAAAATGGCACAAGAATAACGGAATATCCAATCATTCAAGATAACGTATGGATTGGACCAAATGCAATCATTGTAGGGGGCATTACAATTGGTGAGGGAAGTAGGATAGCAGGAGGTGCATTCGTTACTGAAAATATACCAGCGAGATCGATTGTGTTAGGCAATCCAGCGCAAATAGTAAAATCCGATTGCTTACCAGACACACTAAATGCTGCGCCAATTTTGTAATTAATTAAGATTAATAATTGTATAAACTGAATCGCCACGGTTTTTGAGAAGGCTGTTTAGTTTAAGCTAAGTCACCACAACAGAGGCCTGATTGGCAAGTAGCCGATAGTAGCTTGCCTCAGCTTCTGCTGGCGGGATATACCTGTTGGATTCGAGCAGGCGATGGTGATTAAACCATAATATAATCCCCACTCGAGCGTGGCGAACTCCACCTAGGCGAAAAACGCGCTGACCAGCTTCAGTATCTCGTTGGTTCGGCGCAGCTCCTGCATCCGCTACGCTGGTCGTAACACCTTCGCGCGCATCTGTATCAAACCTCAGCACGCTTGCCCCATTCGTTTAATGCCTGCGGTATACCACCAATCCTGGTGGGCTATGGATTTAATAGCGGCCCATAGTGATGGATACTCGCCTCGGTGCTCTTGCACTATGCGTACGGCACACCCGCGCACCTCGGGTAAAACTTGCTTGACTTCGTCATGGCCCAATCCCCTCACCTCAAAACCCGAGACGACCCACTAATATTTTTCAGCAAGACCACTAACCCATGCACTGAAGATTACATAGCCCTGCGATATAAATGAAAATGCCCGATAAATTTTACCGGGCATTTTTATGCAATCAACTCGACCACCACAAACTTCTTAAAGAAGTTTTATATTAATATTTCCCTTAAAAATCAATCTACTCATAGAAATTATCAACATTGGGTGGGTTCTCATCAATCTTGTAATCCGGGGTCATGAGAGTGAAAGTTGCGGTTCTCCATTGTGGGCCAGCACGCAAGAACCTACCCGTACCTACCCCAGGGTTATAAGACGCTCCAAGAGACTCTTTTGGGTATTCAACCGGGTAGTAATCCGCCCCCGCTTGCACAACTAATTTATCCGTATTTAACGTATTGGGGCCAGCCGGATTATCAAGTACAAGCTTAAAGTCAAATCTATAATACAAGCCACCGAAGTCATTGATATCAAACCTATGCATATAGCCATAGGTGTGAAACCAAGAACCTGCAGGGAATTTGTATGATTTGAACCCGTCCTTTTCTAACCTAACGTCATAAGGAACTCTAATATTAGTGCCCTCGGTATTAGCTTCGCCACGATGATCCTCTTCGATATTTGGCAAACTCTCTAACAATATCCATTTTTTTTGCGCCTTTGAAAAATAGTAGAGCGATAAATCTTTGAAAGCTATTCGTGTGTTTACCGGTGCAGGGGCACCTTTTTCTCTATAAACCGTAATCCAGCCCAAAACCCTGTCCCATACCGCAAACCGTTTTCCCGGATACCATTTTGGTATCCCTGATGCGGTAGGATTAGCACCCATCACCATTGTCGGCTTATAAGCCCAAGCATATTGATCACTGGCTGCAGGCATTGCCTCATTCTCAGTAGTCATATCTTTCTTCAAAATACTTAACGCTGTTAGTATTTTAAGTAAGCTTGTTTGTTGGTTACTAGTGTTACCTGTGGTGGTGTTACCTGTGGTGGTGTTACCTGTGGTGGTGTTACCTGTGGTGGTGTTACCTGTGGTGGTGGTTGCAGCCGTTGTTGTAGCTGCCTTGGCTGTAGAGCCTGAGGATGAGCTGCTGCCGCCGCTTCCCTGAGTACTAGCACTGCCCACTGCGCCGGAAGAGCCACTACCACTAGTGCTTGCAGTCTTGGACTGGTTACTACCCGTCGTCCTGGCAGGCGAAGGAGATGTCGCTGGCTTTACATCATTAGCAGATGGTAAGTTAACTTCACCGTCATGCGCGCTACCTACCGGTGAAGTTGCCTTACTCGATTGTTTATTTAAGCCGCCAGCAGGGGAAGTCAACACATTGACTCTGGTAGAGTTTTGACTTGGGCTATCAGAATAACTTACAGTTCCATCGCCATTGGTTGTTTTATAAACTTCAGCATTAACCGTGATCGCAGTGCAAAAGAATAATCCTATAGAAAACAACAGTGATAAGTTTTTCACAATCAGGATCTCCAAGACAAGGACTTATTGCTATCCATCATTAACGGCACGCTCCTTAAAAACTTAAAGGAATTTTAGTAATAATTTTTCGTAATCTCCAAGCACAGCTGTCCATGTAAAACTTTCATCATGGCGTTTGTAGCTAGCACTTCGCATGGTCCCCAAGGTTGAGCTAGTCGCAAGGAGCTCGCTAATTCTTTGTGCACACTCATCTTCATTGGCAAAATAAGCTGCGCCATCACCAGCCACCCAACGATTAAATTTGTTGTCATGAGCTAGCACAGGATTTCCCGCAGCCAACGCCTCAACCAATGAAGGATTTGTGCCTCCCACCTGATGCCCATGGATATAGGCCATGGAAAAATAGCGTAAAGACTCCACTGCAGGCTTTTCGTAAATTGCACCAGGAAATATCACTTCATCAGAGGCAACGGCTTTTACACGCTGTTGATAAGCATGTTCTGCTGCATATTTACCCAAAACTACAAGTTTTGCATTACGACGGGCACTAGACCACGCCTTCACAACCTCTAAAATTGAATTCTCTGGCTCTGCGCGGGCAATCAAAATGGCATATTTGCCAGCTTGCAAACCATACTTTTCTAAGTAATCAAGCTTAGCTGTTGTAACCTTGTCCGCACCATAGGGAATAGTAGTAATTTTTTCTGCATGTACTCTAGTCTCTAAATGACGTGCAATTTCCGGATGATCAGCGATCAGGTGATTACCTAACCACGAACCAGCCCAATCATTCAACCAGAACCAGAATTTGGCTACTTTTCCCCATTTTTGCCTATGCCACTCAATCCCATCCATATTGATCAGGTTGGTGATACCGCGTAGGCGATAAATCAGGCAAAAAATAGCCGTGTTATAGCCTAGAGTCAAAACCAGATCTTTGGTCTTGGCTGTATGCAGGGTAGACTTCAAATCAAAAATGATTGTCCCTGCGGCACCCGAAGTTTTTACCGGAATATTGACACGCTTCACGCCTTGCCAGCTGTCCTCAAAGATAGGCCCCTCACCACCAACCTGACAATAGACAATGACCTCCCAGCCCTTGTTAACCAGATACAATGCCAGGTGCTCCGCAAATGTTTCAAAACCACCATGGGCCGCTGGTACGCCACGAGTACCCAAAATTCTTACCGTATTTTTTTTCATTAGACCCTGACTCCAACACTTGCGTATAAATTCTGCATTGAATTGACGTAGTTATCGCGGTTAAATCTTTCTTCAACCAAGGCCCTACTGGCTTTGCCATAGGTCAACAACTTATCGTCTGCAGTACCATCTATGCTAGTAAGCAAATTTGCCAACTCATCAACATCACCGCTGGTAAACATCCAGCCAGTTTCACCAGGCTCAATCATTTCAGGAATGCCACCAATATTGGCCACCACAAGAGGCTTACCAAAAGCCATACTCTCTAGCAAGCTCATAGGAGCATTTTCATACCACTCCGAAGGTAAAACTATTGCCTTTGATTCCTTGATAAGCGTATGTAATGCTTCACCAGACTGATAGCCCAAAAACTCTACATCAGCTTGTAGCTCATTTTGCAGGGCATGTAATTTAGCTTCTTCAGGCCCAGTACCGGCAACCTTAAGTTTCACGCCTGATTTTTTCACTGATTTAAGCAACGTCTCCACACCTTTTTCTGGCGCCAGGCGGCCAAAATAGAGGAAATAATCTCCAGGTGAATATTCAGGAGTAAACAGGGATGAGTCAACGTAATTAGGAATATAAGTAAACCTATCTTCAGGCCAACCCCACTCTACAAACTTGTTCATGAAAAAGCGGCTAGGTACAGCAATTTTACTTAAGTACTTCTTGTATGTATTCAACTTGTGATGCAGCGTACTTTCCAAAGCCACAATTACACTTGGGCCTAAAGAATTGCGTAGGCATTTGTGTTTAATCACATTTAAAAAATTTCCATCCTTGCATTTCTCGCATATTCCGGTCTCATTAAGCATTTTATAAGCCGGACAAGCGATCTTGAGATCATGAGCGGTCATGATAATTGGTACGCCATGTTCATGTAGCGTAGGCAAAATAGCAGGGGATAGATGGTGGTAAATACAGTGCAGGTGAGCTACATCAGCAGGATAATCCTGCAACAACTTCTTTAGTTTTTTTTGTGCCTCAAAAGAATAAATTACCTTAGAGGCCATAATGGCTTTGTCTACAACCCCATAGGAGTTTCCAAACTCCAACTCATCGACAAAATAGTTTTCCCATGGTGTTGCAAAGTTTTTCGGATGATGCATGGAGAAGAATGCATTATTCCACCCCAGGTCTTCCATCAAAGCAGCATGATCTAAGTAAACTACATCAGAGCCACCTCTGCGATAATGGTAATTATTAACACTCAACAGATTTGGCATAAAAAGAGATTCTCGAGACTGACAAGATCAATAGATTTGAATGTGCAATGAAATAATAAATCAGGAGTTATTTTTTGATTCTCTTCAAAATAATTCTCCATATCTTTCTTGGAATAGCAATCCACAATGGATGATAAATCCTATGATACTTTTTCGCATAGGGAGCAATCAAACCCCAGTAATGCTCTAAGCCACCCAACTTGATAGCTTTAATATAAGCAGCATCACTAATAGCAACCAATTCAGCCCGCAGCTTAAATATTTTTCTATATTTTTTGGACAAATGCTTAAACTGGGGAGTTACCCGTTTCGGAGGTGCCCAAACACCACCCTCTTGTTTCAGATACAATCTATACGCCAGACCAGACCTTCTATGCCTGAAGCTAGCCAGTTGCGTTTCAGCGGCGACATCTGGAGTAACAGTAGTTAGGCGCAATCGATTAGCTTCTCTAGCCGCTTCCATGAATTTGTGCAGTACTTTATTTCTGACGATTACAACGCTGGTCCCAAAAGACTCATGCTTATATGGCTCAATCCAGGCATCGCCAGCCGCCAGGTCAGCAGTTTCACCCATCACATCATCACAATAATCACATGCACCATATTTGAACAAACCAAGGCCCCAATCGCCACCACGCAAATTACTCATGATTGCCGATTGTGTCTTTTCGCTATTATCTTTATTACTAACAATTTCTACAGCGTAACTGGTAGCGGGGTTGTTGGGCATTTTATAGCGGAAATCAAAACGCTCAATCTCGTTTAAACTCACACCCAACTGCCAGGCGATATATTCAAGATAAGCAATGCTTTTGAGATGGCCGCATAAAATTGCAATTGTGAATTTAATATTTTCAGCGAAAATAGGATCTTGCGTAGATAACAATCTGATCGACTTAATAAAGCAAGGAACACCTACAACCAGATATCGGCCAGGGTGCTGTTTCACATACTCCAGCACCTTACTCATTTCTACGCCGTAATATCGGCTTTTTGCGCGACTTCTTACTTCATCCGAAGAGGTTGAAACTCCATAATGAAACATGACCTCGGAACCAGATGAATAAGTTGTTGGTACAACATGAAGAACTCCATCAATTTCACCTTTGGCCAGCAGCTCACATATTGTCCAGCTGACGATTCCACCCGAGCTACCATTGATCCGGTACTCTTCTTCATCAACATGGCCGACATATAGCTCCTGCCAAAATCCTAATCTGTCATCGTGCTGGGCATGATCACCAAATAACTCACTGCCTATCTCATCCTCATTGGCACCCGCGCCAGAAAACGGGCAAACCTTGGCCAGTTGATCGTTAAGTGAAGCAGAGGTAATTTTGGCAGGTAATATTGCCTGAAACTTGCCAACCTCATTTAATACAACTTTAACTGGTGAATCTTGTACCGCCGTGCATGAACCACAACCAATACAATACCCTCCCTCGATCACGGATTGAATAGTGCCTATAGAACCTGAAGGCTGATGCTGAAGATTATTGATCATTGAATATTAAGTGAACGATTAAGGAAGTCAAATGAGATTTTTTTTCTTACATTAAGAATTTCGTCAACTTTTTTATAATCTATTTCTTGAGAAAAAATATCTACAATATCAGAATAATAATTAGCATTTCTTGCTTCTAGTCCTAAAGACTTCAAAGCATAATCCACCTTATAATTCTTGCCCACAAAGCTGCAGAACTGCTTACGGTATTGGATTGACAAGATGGTGCCATGAAAAGAATCAGACACTACAGCAGTAGCGTTTTTTATATATCCTAAAAATTCAAATGGATCACTCATTACTACATCGACACCAACAGCACTAAAATGACCTATGCTTATTATTTTTTCCACATCTAGCTTTTTCGCTAATGACTGGAGCATAGTTAAACGCTCCGGAGTCAGGTCGTAGCAATAAACTAATATATATTTACAATTAGGAGTATTTACTTTTTCATATTTTGTCCAATCGAGTAGAAATGTAGGATCTAATACTTCTACAACCTCCCTCGCTGTCACCTTTTTAATCAAGTCAACCGTTCTTTGATCACGCGCAGACAGTGAATCAATCTTTTTCAGTGCGGACTTTTCAAACTCTAGGCTCGCAAAATCAGCCTCCTCCATCCCGTTGGTACTAGGCGCATATGATATGCGCTTGACTGCATCTACCCCTTGCCCAAAGTAAATGGGTAAATGATCGAATGTAGCATTCTTTAAATTCCAGATTTCATCACTTCCAGCAATGATGGCATCATACTTGGCAGTAGTCGGCCAACGTACACTATTCAATTGTCGGTTAATGACGGTGTAAACAAAAAAACGTACCAAATTAAAACATAATCTTTTGGGATTCTTCGTAACTACACTTTTCAATTTACGCTTTTTTCTCGTTGATGATGGCGCATACAACATATCAACTTGAATGCCACGGTTAGTCATGTATTCCTGCAAAGCAAATGCTTGCAAGAAGGATCCATAATTGAAGTATTCGTTAAATACTGTAGCAATTGCAACACGCATATCCTGGCCTTTTTACAAATTTAGATTGGTATCATTTATTTATAACTGAAAAACTTGCTCTAGTAGGATCGTCAACTTTCAGACTGAATTTTCGCGCAAAAAATTTACCAGACTTTTTAATCTGATCCACATTTTCAGATTGCACAACATCGGGACCGGTCGAGCATCCATGCCAGAACAAAGCGTGATTGCTCGGAGATAAGACTAAATCATTACCAGAGGGGTTAATATTTAATAACAAAGTGTGTATATAAGCCTCGTCGGGTATTTGGCACTTTGCAAAATAATCTAATATTTTTTTATTCTTGTGCGAGGCCTCCACTATCCAGGAGCAAACACGACGGCTCGCTCCAAACCATTGCCCCCCCAATCCAATAGCGTTAATTCCTTGACGCCGGCGTGTTCCTTGCGTTAGATACAACATTGCCCTTAAGAGACTCTTACCAAGCTGTGAAGTAATTTTCTCCGATAAATTCCTAGGTTGATGTGCCAACTTTAAATTTACAGAGCAGACTTCCAGATGCTCAGTACTATTTCCCACAACCCACATACTGGCGCGTTTTGATATACGTGTACCTATGGCTGAAGTTGTCAGATATCTCCATCCATGGCTAAACAAAGCCTCATCATCTTTAATTTGCATTAAATCCATCATCACATCGGATTTACTATCAATCAAATATTGCTCAAATTCCTTGATGGATTTAACCGGAAGGCATGATTCTGAAAGTAATTGGAAATGAGTAACTTTAGGATTAGCTAGGGCCTCTTCCAATAACTTCAATGTAGCTGCGACTAAAGACCAATCTCCCCAAGCAGTTGAAACAGGGGAGCTTAGGATAACAATATTCGAGCCTATTGGTTCAAAATCCGGTTGCTTTGAGAAGTCATGATGCACATACAAGGTGTGTGGGTATACTTTGATAGCAATCTCTGAAATAGCAGCAGTGGATTTTTTTGAAGATAACAGGCCAAAAGCAATACAAGGCTCATTAACCTCTACTTTTCTCCCTATATTAGGTAGGGTTGAATCATACCCACCAATAAAATCCCTCATAAAATCAATAATAATGCCACGGCACAAAACAAACCCTAATACGCCAAAGACAACCCCTGAAGATAACCCAGATATATACCAGACAACATTCGCAGCTTTCAGCGCCTCTCCAACGAATATTGATGTTAAGGAAATTATTAATATTGTTATTATCGGGAACCAATCTCTTTGTTGAGCAAAACCTTCTGCCTTAAGTTGATATCTAACCCAAGCATTCGCTACTAAAAGCCCAACAGCATTAGCCATAGGAAAAGCTATAGGTCCAAAGAGTGGCAAAAACAAAATAGCGCCAATAACAGAAGTGGACAGTAGAGAATTGGAGTAAATTAAGTACTGATATTTTTCTACCGTTTGTACCAAAAGTTCAAGCTGTTGTCGCTGAGTTTCAAGCACCAGAACAAAAAACAAAGCAACAACAATGCTGAATGCATCAGATCCATATTTGCCAGCAGACAATAGTGATAGTCCTTCTTTTCCAGCAACAATTAGCAACACAAATAATCCAGCAATAAAAAGATAATTGATCTGCAAAACCAACTCACAAAGCTTAGCTGGAACACTGAAATCTTTATGCTCACAATATCTTGCCACAACAACAGGTCGAACTAAACCCACTAACAATTGAGCAGGTAGATATCTTTTTATATATTCATAAATTGTTTGAGCAAACCCATAATGGGCCATAGAGGTAGAACTCAGCATATGGCCACCAACCAAACGGTTAGTGTGTCCGCCATATGGCAAGATGGCCAAATGCTGAATGTAACCAACTACAGCAAAGTTCATAATTTTTTTTAGATGAGTGCGTATCCAGCTACTGTCCTCAGCCGCCACTTCGGTTTCGTTTGGATTTTTTGCCACAACGTAATTAACAGCAACTATGACCACTATAAAACTTAAAATATCACTAACCACCTCAAGCCAGACTACGCTGTATAGATCAACGTCGCCTTGATAAGATAGATAAATCAAACCGGCTACTCGCGTAGCTGCAGCAATAAAGAATGCCAACTGGGCAGCCCCTTGATGCAAGGTAGATTCGAGGATTTGCGATAGGAACAAAACCGTGGATCTGAAGAGTACAGTTAGCAAAAAAACCTGAAATGCGGCTAGCGCACTGGATAATCCGATATTTCCAATAATATTATCAGTAAACAAATATGCGAAAGATAACGCAATACCCAATACAAAAGTTCTGATAGATAAAACTGAATATACGAATTTTTTTAACGAAGACTGATAATTTTTCTGATATAGCTCAGGAACATATCGAAGCAAAGCATGTGCTAAACCTAACCCTGAAACAGCGGTTAACAACTCCACTAGTGCAATAAGAATCGAATATTGTGCAAACTCTTCAATCGATAATTCTCTGACAATTAGCAATGCAGCAAAAACACCCGCAAAGGCAGTGCCGCCTTTACCGACGACAAAATGCATCAAGCCCTTTTTGATTCGGGCATTGCCATACCGTGTACTCATTTGTAGCTTTCAAGTAATAATTGATACTTATTCCATACTTGATTGGAAATAATCGGATACGTCCTATTGGCTTTGACCCAAGCTGGCCCTTTTTTTCCCATGGCATCAGCCTGTTCAGCATGAGTAAGAAGATACAAGACTGCCTCTGCAAATGCATCGGCAGACCACTCCACGCACAACCCAGCTCCACTTTCTTGGATGATGCTGGATTGCTCAGGGTGGTTGTTACATACCACGGGCCTCCCAAGTGCAAGATACTCCACCAATTTTGTCGGTGAGGTGGAGGATAATATTTTTGTAGGATAATAAGGTGAAAGACAAACTGCCGCGCTTGCAGCGATCTTCCATGCCTCCTCAATAGGTACAAAACCTGTGAAAATTACACTCTGCGCTATATTCAATTCTTGAGCGTAATCCACCAAAGCTTGTTTTTCACTGGGGTTATCACCATCCCCCACCATCATCAAGATAGCATCTGGCTTGGCTTTAACAACCAGAGAAAAGGCTTCAATAATGGTGTGCAACCTTCTGACTACTGAAAACGTACCCACGTACACCACTGTATTAGGCAAAATATCAACTTCTTGATCTTTTGCCCAGCTCAATGCTTTCTCGGGTACCCCCATAGGAACTGGGGTTAGTTTTTCAGCACACACACCCATGCTCTGTATATCTTCAAGCATTCTCACACTTTGAACAAATGTATGATCTGCATGTTTGATCACAATTTTATACAGAATAAATTCTGCTAACTTTCCCTGCATCTTTAAAAGAATCTTCTTGATTCCACTTGCCTTATCAGCAAGGTCTAAGGTGTGCTCAGGGTAGGGGTAAGAACACCAGTAAATAAATGTATTAGCAGTCAGTCTTGCAAACAACAAACCCAGAATAGCTGCAAAATACTTATCTCTTACCTGAATAATTTCATAGCCTGAAAACATACTTTTTGCCAGATAAAAAATATCAAAGGTCCAATATAGGAATCTGTTGATTACTTTTGCTAAAATTCCAGACTTATTTAATCTTGGTGGTAGAAAACATGGCGCTGAAAAATATTCGAGCTTATTAGAAGGCGAATAGTTTTCCGGCGCTCGCATATACCAAGTTATATCCAACCCATTTTGCGTCAGAGATTGAGCAAATAACTCTGAAATATCCACTCTAAATGGTGGGTACTCTTCCGGCACAGAATAATAAATTTTAATATTTTTTCGCATGTTATATTTTTGATTTATTCAGCAACGATTTTCTCGAGATTTTATCCATCACCAATAGATACCCGAACACCAATACAAATAATGATTGATAACTAAGATCAAAGAAAAAATAGCTATTGTGCAGCATACTAATGACAAATAGCACTACCGATATCCTGGCTGTATTTATCATGGGCTTGCTGAGTGGATATTGACTATCCTTTAATAGCTTCCCGCCCATCTTGTATGCAGAGATAAACACCATGGCGATTATGAAAAACCCAAACAAACCCAGCTCCCATAGAATGGTAGATATTCCTGTCAAACTGATACCATAGCCTGGGTATTTTCGTAGCAACTCTGAGCCCTCATTCAGCAACACCCCGCCCTGGGTTTCCCCCGCACCGTAGCCAAACAAAATATGTAATATCTCACTCAGCCTGAAATTCTCCTCAATCCAGAATGCATATACAGTAGTTCTGTTAAGCAATAGATTTCCATAACCTCTATCCCCAAAGTTATATGAAACATTGCTGTCCCACATATCTTGTAAGGACAAGTGTTGTTGAGAATCTGCACCTGGGATTAGGGAATATGCAAAGAATATGCTAGCCAATAGAACTACAACACCAATGGCACCAAATATAAATTTCAATGGATCTTCGAATAACTTGTCCTTGTAAAGCAGGAATAAAGCCACTGGTAGCAATACAATGAATAATTTCGCCTCACTGAAAAACATAGGCACCATAAAAATACTTAAAAACAACACTACGGTTTTAAGCTTCCAAATATGTTCCCGGTAGTGCGAGAGTGCGAGTGTAATGCCTAAGGCACACAGCAAGGCGAGAGATGAACTTCGCCCGCCGCCAGTCATACTGCCACCGAAGGTACCTGCAACCACATCGGCTGCCACCACCCCCCTCAAGGCCAACTCTTCTGAAGTACGTTGCGGAATTAGAACAAAGAATTGATGGAATACAAATGGCAATTGAACAATGCCTAATATCAATATGAATTTAACAATCCGCTTCGAGTCTGCTTCTTTGCTCATTAAGTAATACAGGGCGATCAATAGTCCCCACACTTGAAAGTAGCCTTTGAAACTAGTGACAAACTTGGCAAAACCATGCCAATTAAATAAGGAAAGCAAAATCACATAAGCAAAAAATGTCCACAACCAGAATATTAATGATCCGGATGGGGCTAATTTATTGCTCCCAGTCTTATGGGAGTTGCTTGAAAAGACATAGGCGATTAATGCAACGGCCATAGATAAACCAGCAAGTGCCCACTTTATGGGTTGCAAGCCAGGAAGATAGAGATCAATCAACCCAGAAAACACCAAAGCACCTATGATCACGACCCATGTGCCAGCCAGGGGCTTTACAACCAAGATTGCACCAGCAATCAGCACAAAGAAACCAATGGTTAATGGGTAAATACCGAATGCTAACGTCAGCCCAAAAATAGCCGAGAGAACAATTGCCCCCAGCCATAACAGCAAGGCACTGGTAAGATTAATATTGGTTTTTACCCGGCTTAGTGGCTTAGCCATACTTAATACTCACTTCCATATATGCGTTCAATCAATGCACCCCATGTAATGGCATCATCATGCCTTGATGATCTCTGATTTAAACTCAGCCAAAGAAGGCAAGACCAACTTGGTACTTGAGTCAGCATGATCTATTGCACGTGCTACAGGTAGGCTTTTTGCTGCAACGACCTTGGCGCTCCAGGATGAGTCTTTTACACTACGTTCAAAACCGACCACATTTGCAATATGCCAAGTGCTTTTTAATTGCAAATGCTCATTAAATACCCTGTACTCCTGTATACCAAAGATACAACTAACAGGGTCAAGCCAAGGTGCTAAGTTTTGTTTTGACCGTTCTAAGATAGCGCCTTGATACTCTCGCCAATCTATTTCGTTCACCCCGCCGTCATAGCCTATTGCGCCAACTCCTGTGTTATACAGCAGCTCTATTGCCTCTTGTGAAACTGCGGAGGGGGTATCGGCATAGAATGCATGTAGCACTCCCCCAAACAGAGAATGAACACCTAGAAAGTTGCTGAGTTTACGGTCAGTGGGCAAGACATGCTTGACAGAGCCACGGGAGATCTCAATTGTTGTGACATCCCTCGTAATTGCGCATGACAGAGCTGGATCTCCGCACCAGGCGTGAGCTCTGTTGAAGGTCATTAATAAGGCGACAAGCAGCAGCTGGCGCAGAGACACGCGAATATCCAGCACTACTCAGTCCCGGCATGCAAACCAGCTACTTTTCGCCTATCTTGAGGATTGAGGGCGGCGACAATGTCCTGAATAAAGCGCTGCTGGACATCAAAACCGTATTGCTGATCTGGCGTAATCGTCGACACACGGAAAATCATGCCATCAGGAATTTTGCCATCAAAGCCATATTTGAGTTGCTCAAGTTTAACCGCTTTACCACCGATAGCCACCTTGTCACCCACGGTAGTCCAGTAAGTCAGCGGCTCCGACCTGGTACCTAAAACTGTAAACAATCTCTTGACCGGTATAGATCCAAACTCGGTAGCAATAGCATCTTTGCTTGAGCTTTTCACTTGAAACCCTTGCGCGGGGTAACAAACATCAGGCAGGTGTAGCTGATTGGCATCGCTCTGATCTTCACCATATGCTATGGACAACATGACGTATTCGCCCTTGTCATTCATGTAAGTGCGTGAAAGCGTCTGGGAGTAAATTCGCTCAATTTCTTCTTTTTGCTGAGGATTAACAATGTTAGCCCCACCAAGTTCAATCTCATGCCAGTCTGCAAATTGCTTGGGTATCAAAGTTTCCAAAACAACTGGATTACCGTCTTTAGCTATCTTATGTGTAGGACGTAATATTGTTGAAGCTATAGATGCGCTCACCATAGCAATAAAAACAATAACAACTTGGATGATTAATTTATTCATTTGGCAATACCCGACTGGCTTTTAGGTGTGCGCCATTTACGCTCAAGAAAACTCAGGAAGGTATCAACCCACAAGATCAAGATCAACGCTACGACAAACAGTAACATACCGGCAAAACCATGCATGAAACCCTGACCTGCAGCATCCCCAAAGTAATATGTGATTAATGTTAATGTCATGACCCTAATGACATTAGCGGTAAATGATATAGGCACAATCAAAATGGCCAGGGTAACGTTTCGGAATACAGAGTCACTACGCACAATATTCAAATACAAAAGCCCAAGTGCTTCTAATGACATCAGGGTATGCAACCCAGCACAAGCATCCGCAACTAATAGCTGATACTGACCAATTTGTAGTATTACGCCACTACGCGCTATAGGGTAGCCGATACCATACAAGATGTATTCCGCAACGTAAGATACGGAGATCTTCATTGGCATGGTGACAGCATCAATAATCGCGCCTGGAAGCGGAATCATGAAGAATAAGAAAAATAGCGGAAACCAAAAGGTTTTAGCGCCACGAGTGCCATAAAGTAGTAGTAACAAACCCAATAGCACAGGAATTTGCGAACCCACATCAAACAGCCAGATATCCTGGGAACGCCCTAAAACATAGAAGAACAAACCGGGAATAATGAAGAGAAAGCCCAACAGCGGCTGGCGCTTAACGTTTTTCCATGGGTCTTTGAAAAAATCACGACGCAACCAAATCAAGTACGCAACCACCATAATAATAATGGGGCCATGGGCCTGCTCATCAGTACTCCAAAGCTTACTGGCAAGATTGGAATACGTAGGCAGATACAAGGCTAACAAACCCAGTATTACCAAAACACATACCGCTAGAGAGCTTTTTCTCATTTGCATTGACCGAAGCTAGAATTCCGAAAGTACAGTCCCAACAATCGGGGTACCATTTTTTTGCAGTTGGTCAATGGCAACAGCAGTTGCATTCACTCTGGTCACATTTTTACGTACGACCATAGCAGCACCGCCAACGGCTGAAGCAATGGCTTGCGCATCTGTGCTGTCCGAAAATGCCGGAGTGTCAACCAGAATGATGTCGTAGGTCTCAGCAAGCTGACTGAGCAGAGTTCTGAAGTTCGCCTTACTTACCAATTCCAATGGGTTAGGCGGTAGGGTACCTGCAGGCAATACTGACAGATTTTCAAAAGCTGAAATTTTACGTACTACATCAACGCCAGCTCTACCCGCAAGAACATCAGAAAGACCGCGATTATCTTTGATACCAAACAAATCATGCTGACTAGGATGCCGAAGATTTGCATCGATTAATAAGGTACTCTCGCCCAACTGCGAAAATACAACCGCTAGATTAGCCACAAGGTAGCTAGCTCCAACACCAGCATCAACCCCAGTAATAGCCAAAGCTTTACGATTTTTGGCAAACCAATTAAAAATTAGCTGACTACGTAATGCCCTGAAAGACTCTGCCTTAGCACTGAAAGGTTGATATGCAGAGATCAAGCTCGAAGAAATACCATCTTCCGCTGGATTCAAATAAGGATAATCAAACTGTCGAGCAAGAACTTCCTGTATATCCCTTTCGGTAATTAAGCCTAAACTGCGAGCCGCTTCACCAAACCTAACACCTTGCTCTTTATGCAAACGCATGACTCGTTCGGCATCAGCTGGGGTAATTTTACCCATTCTGAGTAACAAGCTACCTATATTAAATTCAGAAAATGGGCTAATTGCAGAATCCTGAGTGGAAACGTTTAATGGATTTTCGCTAGTCATCAATATTCTCAATTCGCAATTCTAAGTGGATTGACCTTTTTAATTCCCAAGAGCTTTCTGCTTCTATCTTTTGGCAATACGCCCAAGAGAGGAACCTCCAATAGATCAACTATATCTTCTGAAGATCGCACTTTACGATCCAGCATTTCCGCTAAGACACCGAAGCCCACACCCAGTAATAACCCAACAAATATCGATAAGATGATATTTAGCATGATTTTGGGGCTAGATGGCTGTGAAGGTGCAGTAGCCGGGTTCAGAATCGCAACGTCAGATTGGTTTGACTGACCTTCAATATTACTTTGTGTAAAGCGTTGAGTCGTCACATCATATGCATGCTGAGCATTTTCAATTTCCCTTGTGAGCACAGCCAAAGCATCTCTATCACGATTTAACTCAAGCACTTTTGCACGCTGAGACTCTAATGCAGCACGAATTTCATTTTCGCGCTGTTTCAGAATTTTAGAGTTAGTGGCAACACTGCTTGACACCACTTGAATTTGACGATTTAACTCTCCCTTCAAATTCTCAATCTCAGCCTTGGAGCCTTGATACATTGGGTGGTTACGTTCATATTTTTGAGAGATATCAGCAAATCTAGATTCAGCACGCGCAATTTCTGTTTTCAACCCCTGAATCAACGGATTAGAAGCAATATCTGGTGAGTCATAAGCACCACTACCAGCCGCATTTCGCTGCCTAGATTGTGCTTCCATGCTTTGTGCTTGAGCAAGTACTAATTGAGATGAAAGATCATTCAGTCGAGCACGCTCAACATCCAAACGCTCATCAACACTGATAATACCTTTTTCTTGCTGATATTTTGACAAGCGCTCTTGAGCCTTTTCCAAATCATCACGCAAATCTTTCACTTGCGCAGTGAAGTATTTGGCAGCTTTTTGTGAAGGCTCTACTTTAAGTTGAATATTGGTATTAATGTACGCTTCAGCAAATGCATTGGATATTGCAGCGGCAAACTGAGGATTGGAGCCTTTGAAAGCTATATCAATAATACTGCTAGTTTTAGATGGGCTAACATCTAGATTTTTTAGCAGCAGCTCTGACAACCAGTCCTGAATATTGCCTTGACCTTCTGTCGCACTTTGAAAACTCTGCTTAACACCTTCACTCTCTGCAAGACCAAGGGTTTTAATGACTTTCAAGGCTACATTTTTACTTGAAATAATATCAACCTGAGTGGCCATATAACCTGGCATTAACTGTGCAGGCAGTGCAACACCCGTCACTGGATCTACACCCTTGTAATTCACGATCACCGTCGTACTTGCAGTGTAATTCTTAGGTAGCAGAATACTAACCAACGTTGTCACCACAACTGTGACAATCAATGTCAGCAGCACAATTTTATATCGTGCCTTAAGGATCAAGAGTATCTGAGATAAATTCATAATTTATTGCCTTTGACTTTCGATTTATGTCTTAGAACAGACTTTCTTGCACGTAAATCACATCATTGGGTTGAACTAGATCATCATGCTTAACCTTCAGCACATGTGTCACGCCATCTTTATCAAGACGTTTAATTTTCACACCGCGCTCAGTACCTCGAAGTGTCAGACCACCTCCAACCGCAAGTGCCTGAATCACGGTCATATTGTGTTCAAGTCGATATTGACTAGGCCTTTGGACTTCACCATAGATATAAAATTTTTGTGCACGATCCACATAGACGATATCACCACCCACAATATTCATATTGTGAGTAATGTCTCCACTACGCATCATTTCTGCTAGATCTATGACTTCGCGAGTTGTTTTCCCATCCACTGTACGTATCAGGGTAATAAGATCGCCACCTTCGGGGCTAACCCCACTGGCCAGAGCAAGAACATCTGCAAGAGTGCGCTGACCTTCCAGCGGATATCTACCTGGGCGAAGTACCTGTCCCAGCACGGATACCTGCAAGCTCTGCAATTGGGAAACAATAATGCTGACATGAGGATTTCTCAGGAAACCGCCAGCCTCCAGCATGCTAGCAATTTTCCTCTCTGCCACCGCGGGCGTCTCACCGCCAACAGAAACCTCTCCAATCAAAGGATAAGTAATGGTTCCTGACTCACTGACGCGCACTTCCAGAGCAAGATCTGGCTGCTCAAAGACCGATATTTTCAAAATATCGCCGGGGCCGAGCACAGTATCATTTTTCGCCGCACTTGCAATACAAGACAAGAATAGGAACTGAACTACCAGTAAAACTTTAATGAACTTATTCATAGCTATCCAATTTCAATGAGTTAGTTAAAATTATTTAAGGCCACTCACACCACGAGCAATGTCATCACTAGCAGTCGCTGCGTTGCCTTTTTCTACCCCCTCACCCACATGAGGCTTACTTGCCTCAACACTCATCATATTTTTATCAAAATACTCAATCTTTGCCTCGCTCCTAAGTTTCGCAAGCTCGGCATCACCAACATCTTTGCGTTTCTTGTTGAGTAACGTTTGTTCAATTTGCGGAATAGCGTCCGTTAATGATACTGGGCTTTCTCTCACACTATCCATTAAAACGAGCATGGTTCTTGGCCCCATACCGATCACAAATAACTGACCTTTCCTTGCATCTTTTAAACGCTCAGAAATTTGCGGTGGCAACTCCGCCACACTACGCGCAACTTCACCACGGTCATACTGAATACCTTTGGAATCCAACCATGTCGCCACTTCTTGCAAGGTTTTGAAATTGCTAAGTGAAGACTTGAACTCATCATTAATATGGCGTGAATCAACCAACAACTGCTCCATCTCAACCAGCTTGCGCTCTGCAAATAGTGCTGGGTTTTGCTTATAGAAGTTCTCGATTTCTGCTGTTTCTGGTTTACTAATATTGGCAACCTTACCTTGCAAATAAGCTTGGGCAATAATTTGTGATTTTGCACGTTCGATGGCTTGCATCACGTTGGGGTCACGATCTACCTTGGCCTTGAGGGCGGCTTGCTCCAGCAATTGGCGATCGACCAGGGCATTGAGAATTTGCTTGGAGGCTTGATCTTTCTGGGCTGGCTGTACGTTTGCACGTGCCAGCTCTTCATTGAGCTGGTGAACGGTGATCTCCTTGCCATTGACGCTCACCAATGACTGGCTGGCCTTGCTGTCGTGCGACTTGTCGCCACAACCAGATAAACCTGCGCCTATTGCCAAAGCGATCAATGCACAGCTTGTGAGCTTAGACCATTGTTTCATTGCAACTCCATATTGGGTATTCAACTTTAAATCTCCTCAAAATTCTGCAAAATCACACTGCGCCATTAATAGGCATTATCCTTTTTAAACACCACCAACACTGTCCTGACGACGATCCACAAATCAAATGCCAGTGACCAGTGGCGCAAATAATCCAGATCGTATTCGATCCGTGCTTCCATCTTGTCCAGGGTGTCTGTTTCCCCCCGCAAGCCATTGACCTGGGCCCAGCCGGTGATGCCTGGCTTGACCTTGTGCCGCAGCATGTAGCCTCGAATCAGCTTGCGATATTGCTCATTGTGGGCAATAGCATGTGGCCTTGGCCCGACAATACTCATTTGCCCTTGCAAGACATTTAAAAACTGAGGCAGCTCATCCAGCGAGTTTTTGCGCAGGAAGCCCCCTATCTTGGTCAAGCGCTGATCGCGCTTTTGCGCCTGCACCACCTTGGCACCATCTTCCATTACGGTCATGGAGCGGAACTTGTAAACCAGAATCTCTTCGCCATTAAGCCCATATCGACGTTGCTTGAATATGACAGGCCCTTTGGATGTCAGCTTGACTGCCAAGGCTATCACGAGCATGACAGGAGACAGCATGAGTAGGATAAGCGAGGCAAGAATAATGTCACTAGTCCGTTTGATTAAACTATTAAAACCGGTGAAAGGCGTTTCGAGGATAGCCACCACCGGCACACCGGCGACATCGTCAAAGCGGGCCTGCACCAGATCAAAAATGTAAATATCGGGGACGAAATAGATAGAGGCTGTTGTGTCTTGCAACTCTTCGAATAGTTGCCTGATGCGAGGCTGGGCAGACATCGGCAGGCTGATGAAAATAATTTGCGTGTTGTTGGCACGTACATAAGGTGCGATTTCCCCCATAGAGCCCAATAGCGGAACATTGCGCATCCCTTTGGGATGGCGTGCCACTTCACGGTCATCAAACAAGCCTTTGACTTCCATGAAAAGGTAAGGATCATCGTTGATGCGGTTCACTAAGCGGACACCTATATCATTAGCCCCCACAATCACGACAGAGCGCACTTCCCCATTCTTGTGCAGATCAGAGGCTATCTTGCGAATGGTCAGATGAGCAATGATGAACAGAATGGGCACAGTAGCAAACCAGGCATAGATCATTTCGTCCATATACTGGCTGGATAGATCAGCGGCATAGCCAATGAACACCAGCACCGCGACAACAATGGCCCAGCCAAAGAGGATATCCCTGATATAGCTCAGTACCTTGCCGCTACGCCAGGTTCGATAGAGATCCAGGCGCTCGTAAACATTGGAGGAAACAAAATAGGCCAATAAGGCCAGAATCAGATAATAGCCATTGAAAGGCTCGCCATACATCAATGTGAAGCCATATAGCGACCCCAGAATAATCAGGGGATCTAGGAGTTGCTTGAAAAAGGCAACTAGGGGGATATCGTTAACGGTCATTTAGGCACCATCAAAACTCGTATTGACCGGTCAAGGACAGACTATTCGAATCATATTCAAACATCTGAGAAGTTGACTCTCGCGTACTGTGCACAACCGCCGCATTGAGCACCAGAGACAAAGTTGGCTTATACACAAGCCCTAAAGCAAATGTTTTATCCTTGTCAGAACGTTGTGGCCCAAAAACATCATCCCCCTCGAAATCTCGCTTTTCATAACGGATACTGCCCTGCAACGTTACCTTGCTCGTGGCATACAGGCTCGCTGACAGAGATGTCCCTTTATTCAGGGTATAACTGGTCGTCACAAAAGCCTGTGCATTATTTTCTCGCCAAGCAGTAAGATTTAAGCTTGTCTTACCAGTAGGCGCCCAATTGAAGTTAGTTCTAGCATTGAATTTCCTGAAATCACGAGAAGGTATTTCATCGTGCTTTCGCTCAACCAAACCACCCAAGAACTGCAATTTCGACTTTGCTGATGTACTCCAGTCAACATTAAGCTTCAACTCATTCTGGCTATAATTATTATTAATAGGAATACCAAAGAAAATCTGATCTACAGGCCTATCTCCGCGCGCATGTCGATACACCACCCCCACCTTACTGGTGCTAGGTGCAATATAGTCAAGCTCAAGCTCTTGAGAGTTTTCATTCAGGTTGGCAGCTTTTTGAGCATCCGCACTATATTCCACTTCATAATTCACAAACGCTACCCGAGTCTGCCACCTGGGGTGAAATTTCCAAATCGCATCCGCCGACCTTCTGTCTTCCGTTCGGATATTCAATCCGATCCCACCCACCGCGCGAAAGTCCGCGAAAGGTACCAATGCTTTTTTGTGGTATGCCTGAATATTGCCTTGCCAAAAATTGCCGAGATGCCAGTTCCACCGCCCAGTGATCTCCCTACCATCGTTATCCAAGACAGAGTTTCTATCAAACTTTGAACGATTGACCCCCAGATCAAAGAAAAAGACCTGCTGACTGATTGTTTTATCCAGAATGATGCCGACCTCAGTCATCAGCATCGTGTCGGCCATCTTCTCACTGCCGGTACTCAGCAACGCTTGCTCTTTGTTAGCAAACCGTCGCATATTGTCATCATATAGATAAGTCGCACTGGCATAAGGCCGAATCACATCCCCTTCCAGGGCATGTGCATGAGAAGTTACGCCGAAGAATTCAATGCCCAGAGATGCAACTAAGGCTGCTTTTTTTAGATTTATCGATTGAGATAACCGCAAAGAAGTGTTTCCCCAATTATTACCAGTAATGCCAATTACCAGTGTGAATGACCCAAACTCCCAATATGCCGTTGGTCACCGCATGAGCGATGATCGGCATCCATATTTTTCCGCTACGGATATAAAGCAAACCATATGCCAGACCAGCCAGCAAACCAGCTAACCATTCCGTATGTTCTATTGCAAATAATGCAGATGATACAAGCAGGGCAACCAATCCTAGCTGCTGTGGTGCGACATTGAGGAAGTTTTGATTGTGAATCCAGCGCATCAAGAAGGAACGCCAAAACAATTCTTCCATGAGAGGCACCACTAGTGCGGCCCCTATTAATCTTGTCGCCATTAGCAGACAGGCATATTGCCCATTACCTGGATTAAAGCCTTCAGATTGGTCGCCAAGCAGCATCCATGGCGCATCCAAGCTGATCCAGACGACAAATACTAGCACACCAATCAGGCTTGCGCTCAACCACTCACTCCACCGCAATGTAGCGATGCCAGAGAGCTCAATATAATAGCTACGCAAAGACCAAAGCAATAAGGCAACCAAGCCAACCTTGACACCATAAAGCCAACGTATATCGAGACCAGATGGGAGATATGGCGTAACAATATCCACTGTCGCCATAAACAGCATGTACAGTGCGAATGGAGCAACTCTGCTCCAGATATTGGGATCAAGCCTTATAGGAAGCATTTGCCAGCAATAGAAGTAAACTCGACCATGATACAAAAATTCAGCCGCAATCGACACAAATTCTCATTTGAGTAGTCTGTTTGGACTAAAAAATAAGTCGGCATAAAGCCGACTTATTCGATACTACTGCCGCACTGAGATAGATTTATGACAAGTCGTTATTTTTACGACGACGTGCAACAAAGCCCATCAGGCCGAGGCCGATCAACATCAGTGCATATTCGGATGGCTCAGGCACTGCTGCAATCGCAGCTACGCGATAGCCACTGATCCACATCTGCTGCGATACGCGGCCACCTTCGCTACTGGAAGCTCCCTGAATAATGCCAATAGCGTTGCTGCCAAATTCATAGGTGTATTGAGATGCATCGACGCTAAGGAAATAGATGCCGGAGTTGGGGTTATCTTCACCGATGCTGACATCGGTACGGATAGCCACCTTATCCAGATCCAGATAGGCACCCGCGGCAGCGTTGGCTGCGTTGTAGGGAGTGACATAGCCGGAACGAGATGGATCACGCAGGCGGTAGCCATCTTCCGCACCACTATAAACACCTTCAGCAAAATACCAGGCTGCAGAAATAGTATCCACTTCAGCAAAACCGGTACGCACGATGGAGTTGATTTCGGAAATGCCACCGCCACCATGGATATTGCCTGCAGGATAATTAGGCAACAACTGAAAATAGCTGCCGATAATCAATTGATTACTAGTCGCGTCAATCCAGACAGTATCAATGAAGTTACCCACCTTGATGCTGTTGTTGATGGGAGAATACACCGAGGTAGTCATGGTGGCCTGCTGAGTCCAGCTTGATGGAATACCACCTGTGAGGAAGAATGGGTCTGTCAGTACGTTATTGACGCTACCTGGCGTACGGGCACCGGTGTTCAGGATATCGACGAAACCACCAGCATAGGCGCTGCTGACACTGATGACCGCCAGCGCTGCGCCGGCAATAGCTTGTTTGAATACTTGTTGCATATTGTAAATCCCCTCTTCAATTGAGTCATTGCCTAATCCGCAGACAATGACTCCGTTCTTGATTAATTGCTGTTCTCCATAGTGCTCAGCATCAGTTGACACCAAGCAAGCTGGCTTCAAGCCAGGTGCTGCTTTTTACGACGTGTTGCCACAAAACCAAGCAAGCCAAGGCCAATCATCATCAATGCATATTCGGATGGTTCTGGCACTGCCGCCACTGTTGGCACGAAGCCGCCAATAAAGCCACCGACAACCGCCTGGCCTTCTTCACCAGCTTGGTAGTAACCAATCGCCTTATTACCCAGGGTGTATTCCGTGGCATCCGTCTTGACTAGGTAAAGACCGCTGTATGGGTTACCTTCACTGACGCTGATATCAGACTTCTGACGAATCGCATCACCATCGAAAGCCACACTGCTGGCAAAAGAATGATCGTCCGTGCGGCCACTTTCATACATGCGCAAGTCAAAATCTGACAGGAACAACCAGGCGGATGAGGCCTCAAAGCCTTCAAAGCCATAGCGATACAAGAAGTTAATTTCCTGCCCATTGTTGACTTGATTGATATAACGCGTACCGAATACCAAAGAGTTATCACTGCTGTCGCGGAACACAAAATCATAGATGGTTGCCTGGGCGATGCCTGGCAGGAGCTCAACACCACTATTGATACGGTAATCCAACAGTGTCAGGACGCCTGCCCCAGCATTGGCGGTATAGGAAATAGACGTCGCAATCAGTTGAGCAGGATTGCTACTGTAACCACTCAACCAGCTATAACTGGTTGCATTGAGGTACAACTTATCTCGCAGCGGGTTGTTTGCCCCGACCACCAAGCCTCCATTGGCGGCGCTTAGTGTCGCCAGATCATCGCGCAGGTTCACAAAGTCACCCGCATATGCCGATGATGCTGAAACCAGCATGGCAGCGATTGCCATCGACTTAAAATTCATCATCAATCTCCTTTTCATTGGTTTACACAATCCCTATTAGCGGGACTGCATCGGAGACAGTCATGAAAAACTGACCGTCACGGATACATACATTGCAACTTCCAGGCCTGAATCATGAGCATCAGGAACAAGAACATCCGTAACAGCGTCAGTAAAAATTAACAATAAGATACAAATTACTTACAAATCATTTACATATGAGATTGAACAATCGCAGGAAAACGGACAAATTTTCTCAGGAATTAGTCCTAATGGACTAATGCACTCCATACTTTTCCTTTGCATTTCATTGGCTCTATCTCATTCATCTTCGGCTGAAAATAACCAAGGCGGTTAACTGCAACCACCAACAACAACCATCACAGCCCGGGGGAAGGGCTCGCATTTCCTTTTTTCCAATTCAAGTCGAATGACAAACCAACCCACATCGCGCGGGAAGCTCCAGGGCCGATGAAGGTAGTGTTTTGCCACTGCGTCGTGTCTGGGTTGAAACCACCACTGGAGCCAAAAGGATTACGTCCCAGATCACCTGCCGTGGAATAGTCTTTATTGAAAATATTGTCTGCTTTCATGAACAGCGTGATGGCATCATTGAATTTATAGGTAGCTCGCAGGTTAAATAGCGCATAACCCGCTATTGTCCCCTTGCCGATGTAGTCGTAAGGGTCGCGGTCATAAGGCTGCGCCCCACAAGGGTTACAGGCATGCGAAGCCTCTCTTGGCTGGTGCTCGTTGTTTTCATTGCCACGCACAAATGAATATGAATGCATGATCATGCTCAACGTGGCATCAAACCTTGCAGAAAACTGATAATTCCAGCTAGCCTGAACAATATGTCTTGGCATACCGGTCAGATAATCACCCGGTTCAATATTGACGTATGCCTGCAATGTGGTCGGTGAGGTGTTGCTGCTGTTATTGGGATTAATCGCATTGGCCGCCGATTCAAACGTGGCGAGCAAATAGGTGTAGTTGAGACGTAACTTACTTTTCCCCAGCTCACCACTCATGCCAAGCTCAATCCCCTGGCGCAAGGTTTCACCAAAATTATCGAATACGCCACGATTCTTACGTCCTAAAGGCATAAACAGGATGTCATCTTTCAGTTCCGTCCTGAACACACCAGCATTCCAGCTAAAGCCAAAGTGATTGCCACGCAGTCCAGCCTCATAAGAGGTAGACCTCACCTGCTTGAGATAGGGGTCGGCAGATAAGGAGGTCGGGATTGAACAGCCATATTGATAATTGGTGCTTGCTGGCTGACTATCCTTAGTATGGTCACGCGCGCAGCCAAGCTCGATAATAGTAGGCACGCGAGCCCCTCGACTGATATTGCCGTAAAAGCTGAAATTCTCGACCACTTCCCAGGCAATACCGATAGAGGGATTGAAGCTACGGTATTTGTAGTCTCCATCCGTGCAAACAAACCTGGCGAAGGTTTCAAATGGATCAGTAGGTAAAGCGCAACGCTGCCTAGCAGGATTGAGCAATCCACTGCCGGCAGGGTTCAGAGGATTGAACTCAAATTGATACAGGGAGTTACCACGATCCGATATCAGATCGTTCACCACGCGCGACCAATTAAAGCGCGCACCATAGGTTAAATGGACATTATCCTTAGGAGACCAAGTATCACTAAAGAACAGCCCCTTGGTTGTACTGTGTCCATTGAGGTTGTTGCGAATCACAGGATATTTAGCGGCATACATGCCCTCTAGATAGAAGGCCTCATCCCTGACCGGCACAACCTCGTGTTCGGCATTAATCTCACCGTACATCTCACGCTGACTGAAGGTGATCTTGTTTTTATCTAAACCTGCACCAAAGACTATCTGGTGACGCCCCACATCCCAGGCCGCCTGCACACTAAAACCAAAACTATCTTGTTTCAAGTTGGAAAAATTGAATGTGCCATTGATGTAATCAATATTGGTCCGGCTAAACAGCTGCTGATATTCATCATAAAAATCACCATTCAGCGCAGCCTGGTTCATTTTCCGCTTGTAAGCCAATCCAGAGATCGTAAAGTTGTCAGAGACATCCCATCTGCCATTCAAATTGTAGTGATCCAGTTTGTTGGTGGATTCGTCCGGTGAAGTGAATACCCATTTGCGGTTGGTCTCTGCCATTTCAAACGGCAGCATGCCGTTGCCGGTCAAAGCGGTGTTCACATTTAATGCGCTCAGATTGATTTCGCCCTTAGGTAATTTGACCGTGGCATTGTTATACAACTGACGCAGGTTACTGGGTGAGTTTCGCCGCCAGCCGTCCTCCTCGAAATGGTTATAGGCAGTGAATAAGCCAATAATGCCATTGTTAATGCCATTGGAAACCTGCACCTGTTGCCTACCCCATGCACCGCTGATCAACTCGCCCCTGGCATGGTTATCACTAAAGCCTGTCTTGGTGCGAATCGCCAAGGCACCGCCCAAGGTATTCAGCCCAAACAAGGGATTGGATCCCGGCAAAAGATCCATGGTGGCAATTGCATTCATAGGCAACAAATCCCAATTCACCACATCGCCAAATGCCTCGTTAACCCTTACGCCATCCAGATAGACAGATACGCCTTGGGGGGTTCCAATCATGGGAGAAGCAGTAAAGCCACGAAAATTGAGGTCTTGCTGGAAAGGATTGCCAGCATAGTCGTTGATACTCACCGACTGCATGTTGTTATTCATGAACTCGGTGATATTGATGGCGCGTGACTCAGCGATCTCTTTTGCGGTCGCACTCTGGATATTGGTAGCAGCCTGGTCTCTCTCAATACCGACGCCAGGCAATGGACTGACAATTCTTACCCGGGGAGCACGGATAACGATTTCCTCAACCTTGATCACAGGCTCAGGAATACGCTCCTCCGCCTCATCTGCAACATCAGAAGCTTCAGCAGCAGCTCCCGGAGTCGCGCTGGCGAAGATCAGCATGCAAAATATATGAATCCATCCCCATAGGCACCTTCTGCCCAATCTGCTTTTTGCTGCCACAAACACTCTCCTTCTCCATATCCATCATCTTGTTTTTTCTAATGAATACCGGCTTTATAGCCAGCTTGGAGAGGGTGCAGCAAAAGTTAAGCCATCCAAGGAAACATGACCTAACCCAATGTTTTAATGATGTTTAATAAAATACACTATGAATGAATCACTGAGAGGTTGGTTATATACATCCGGGCATGGTTATAACCACTGGCTGCATGCAACCAACATGATGGCTGGAAAAGCAAAAAAGCCACGCAATATGCGTGGCTTTTTTGAATTTGGTAGACCCGAATGGACTCGAACCATCGACCTCTGCCATGTCAAGGCAGCGCTCTAACCAGCTGAGCTACGGGTCTATTTGCTCTTGGACAACAAGAGAGCTGCGCATTTTAGCGCAATGCCCTTGGCTTCGCAATCCTGAGCGCAAAAAATCTGGCCGCCATCTACCAAGGTCACCCCGTTATAATAAGGATACGTTTTCATCAGGGTTTTTCATGCTTCCTTTTGCCAACATCAGCCAGCATATTGAGCACATTATTCACTCCCTTGCCGAGCAAGGCTACGTCATCATCCCCGCTTTTCTCCCTGACGACTTCATTAGCGCATTACGTAACGAGGCTTTAACGCTACAAGCAGCAGGCAAGTTAGAGCGCGCCACTATCGGCAAGGCCGAACATAACACGCTGGATCACAAGATACGTGGCGATTTGATCCACTGGCTGGATCATGTCGATGCAAGCGTCGTGCAACAGGATTTTTCCCGCATCATGGAAGCTTTGCGCGAGTCGTTGAATGAACATCTTTTTTTGGGGCTGTTCGAGCTTGAAAATCACTTTGCCATTTACCCACCAGGGGCGATATACAACAAGCACCTAGACCAGTTCCGTGGCAACGAGGAAAGGCAGGTAAGCTGCATTTTGTACCTGAACGAAGCCTGGGAAGAAAAAGATGGCGGTCAACTTCGTCTTTACCTAGATGGAAAAGAACCCACTCCTTATATTGACACTGTGCCGCACGGTGGTACTTTGGTCGTGTTTCTTTCCAGTCAATTCTGGCATGAGGTGCTGCCTGCATCCCAGCCTCGCATCAGCCTCACAGGATGGTTTAGAAAGCGTAGTACAACGCTACCATGACCGCCTCAGAACTTAATCACTTGTTTGATACTGAGCAGTTCAGGGCCAGTGGCCATGCATTGATTGATGCACTTGCAGAACAACTAGCGCTTGAATTACAAGGCAATGCTAGCTTGATTCAATGGCAACCCCCACTAGATGCTGAGCAGGCATGGGAACAAGAGATGCCAGAGCATCCAGTGCTTGACCCCAGTCAGCTGTCTACTTGGCTACAGCAAGAAATTTTACCTCGGCAACTGGCCATGCATCACCCGCATAGCATGGCGCATCAAGCAGCACCGCCACTACCCTTCGCGGCTCTTGCCGACTTGGTCGCATCATTCAGCAACCAGGCAATGGCGGTCTATGAAACCGGCCCAGCTGCCACGTTGATTGAACGCCAGCTTATCCGCTGGCTAAGTACCATGATAGGCTGGACGCATGGAGCAGGCGTGTTCACCTCGGGAGGAAGCCAAGCCAACCTCACTGCTTTGCTTGCAGCACGACATACCATAGCCCCACACATATGGGATAAAGGCATCACGACTGTCAGAGGGCAATTGCGCATCCTCACCTCAGCAATGTCCCATTACTCCATCAGCCGTGCAGCGGGGATGATGGGACTGGGGACGGAGGCAGTCATTGCTGTTGAAGTGGATGCCAAAGGCAGGATGTCGATTGAGGCATTAAGACAAGCTCACCAAGCGTGCATCACTCGAGATGAATATGTCATGGCTGTGGTCGCAACAGCGGGCTGCACGGCGACAGGTAGCATCGACCCTTTGCAAGCCATAGGCGAATACTGCCGCACACAGGGTCTATGGCTACATATTGATGCTGCACATGGTGCTTCCGCGCTACTATCAACACACCATGGCCCAAAACTGGAAGGGATTGCGCTAGCAGACTCTGTCACTTGGGATGCACACAAATTGCTCTACATGCCCGCCACGCTCTCTGCCGTGCTTTTCCGTAACAAGGCAAGTAGCTATCGCGCATTTTCTCAGGATGCCTCTTACCTATTTCATCAAGAGGATGATAGAGAAATTCAAGACTTCAATATCAGCGCCAGGACGCTGGAATGCACAAAGCGCATGATGGGCCTGCAATTATTAGTGGCTTTCAAGCTTTATGGTCGACAAGGGTTAGCCAAGCTCATCGAGCATGTCTTCTTACTGACGGAGCAGTTTGCGAGCTTGGTAACCCAGACCGCAGGGTTTGAGCTCCTCATGCCTCCGGAAACCAATATCATCTGCTTCCGTTATCTTGGCAACCAACCATTAGCGCAAGGCGCACTTAATGAACTTCAAGCAAACATTCGCCAATCACTCTTGCACCGAGGGTTATTTCATTTAAGCCAAGTCAGCATTGATGGAAATACTTGGCTCCGGTGCACCCTCATGAACCCTTATACGCAAGCCTTGCATCAGGCGGAGTTATTACGGCATATCCAGCAGATTGGGGATGAACTACTAACCTCCTGACAAAAGTGTCACCCAATAAAAAGGGCAGGTGTGTCACCTGCCCTTTTTTCTATCTGGTGTCAGATAAATCGCGATTTACTTGCCGGACTCCAAGCCAGCAAGACCAGCCTTGATGAAGCTATCCACTGCGTTTTGTGCAGTTTCGTCGTCCTGACCTTCAGGTGGCTCATTACCAGTATCAAAACGGTAGAATCGCGCCATCCAGCTTACTTTAGCGTTGCTACCGTCTGCGTCAACCTTGATACGGCCTGTCAGGGAACTCACAGGCAAGGCTTCCAGGGCAATTTCACCACCGAGACGGTAGTTCAATGTCTTATTTGCTACATCCAACTCATCCACCTGCTGCTGAATCTTGCCGCCATTCTTCAGCGTAATGTTGGATGTTTTGTCATCGACAACCTCGCAGGCCTTAACTTCAGGATGCCATTTAGCAATGCCACAAGGCTCGGCAATCTTGGCCCATACGGCATCTGGAGCCGCCTTCACCACAACAGCTTCATCCGTTTTGCGGGGCGTAGGGCCATGTGCAAACGCAGGTGCCGCAATGGCAAGGCTGAGTACAGCAATAAGTAACTTCATCTCTTTTTAAACCTCAAATGTTGTTGAACGAAATCAAAAAATCTTGGTGGCATAAAGAATGCCAGAATCAATAACAATGCAGGCAAGGCAAACCAGGGCCTTAAATCAGTTTTACCAGAGCGCCAAGTCGCCATACTGGTCGCTGTCGCATCACTAGCGAATCCATGAGGAGAATCCAGGCGCTTGTATTTCAGACCTGTGGTCTCAGCCAATTGTTTCAACTCTTTTTCATTCAGGCCGGACAAATTCGCTTTGGTATCTTCTGCGGGATTGCGTCCATGAGAGGCATTACGGCGGTTAAGGCCGTCATCATCCTCTTCGACCTCCATGTCTTTTTCCATTTCATGCACAGACTTTGAAGTGAACATGCCAAAGGTAGCAAATCGCATTACCTCTTCTAGCTCCCAGTAACCAATGATATTGTCATGCTCATCCAACTTAGGAATCCTGCTGAGCTCCTCTTTTCCTGTGCCGACAAGAATACCTCCTACTTCTCCCGGTTTGCCTTCGAACTTGGGCAGGTAATCAGGGTTGGATGGCGGTGCTTGATGTCCATCGGTGAAAAATGCCAAGTGAACATCCGGCCCCAACTTGGCAGACAGCTCAATGCCACTTAACACCCCGTGGGTGATGAATGAGTCAGCTGCCCAGGCCATGCGCCAATCCATATGGTCTATGGTCTGATCCAATGCCGAGAAGTGCGCGCAGACCTCAAGTGGGCGCACAATATTTTGCGCACCGCGCTCGGTGAACATACCCAGTGCCACAGTTGAGCCACAAGGCAGATCGCGCAGAGCCTCACGCATGGCTTTTTTGGATAATTCCAGTCGACTGATACTTTTACCATCTAGCGTGTAATCACGCACATTCATGCTTTGCGTGATGTCGAGCACAAAAAACCAGTCAAACACACGGCGTGGCAAGGTCGCATGCGGGCTTAACATGGTAACGGACAGCAATATCACGCTGGCCAGCATCATGCGGCCTCGCAAATCTAGGCGAGATAATTTCCAGTGCTGCAAAATCAAGGCATCCCTCTAGGAAAACCAGGAATCGAAGGCCAACCATCAGGGCGCTTTTCGTCTTCCTTCACTTCGTCATCATCCTCGTTGTAGCGGCTGGGTGTCTTGACGCCAGCAAACGTAGGCGATAGCCGCAAGGCAAGCTCCAGATTGTATTTAGCCTCAATCCACTCAGGGTCAATCAGCAAGGCTTTGCTATAGTTTTCCTTGCACAGCGACATTAACGGGCCCACCTTATCCCAAGATACATAGCCTTCACTTTCAAGGATATCAACACTTTGGGCGAGGTACAGGTTGCCAGAGTTGAAGTAAGCCGCCTTGCGCAACGCGTCATCTCCCTTGGCTGCTGCCTCAATATATAACTCCAGGGCCTTCTCTGTCTGGCCCTGCTCAGCCAGCAATGCAGCATCTGCAAACAACTCCCTGGCGGACTGCCCCCCCTGCAATTGCCCGGCTTCAAGCTTGTGGTTGTAAACGCTGGCACGATACAAACTCACACCACTCCAGATGAGACCTGCAATAGCCAATACCAGTAAAAGCAACATCCAGGGAAACAACCTTAAACGGCGCGCCATCTCTTAACCTCCGTCAGGTGTAGGGCGAATAAAGCTGCAACACACAACAGCGACAATAAATAAAATATCCAACTCAAATCCTGGCGCGCAGCCGCTTCGTAATACTTCACAGGCTGGTTCTTCAACTCTGCAATATCAGCCAAAGCCTCTTCCACCGCTTTAGGACTCTCTGCTTCATAAATATGGTAGTTCACGCCCAAGGACTTGAAGTAATCATGTAGCTGGTGTTCTGGGTAAGCATCAAGATCTTCATCTTCAGGCGCGCTCTTGATGCTTACGCCATTCGCTGAACGCAGATACACCCAGTAAAGAGAGGCTCCTTGGCGGTGAAACATTTCACGCAAGGTATCTTGCGTTTTCACATCCAAATGCGCGCCACCATCAGACACCAGCAAGATGGCACGAGCACCGGTCACCGGACGCCCCTCAAAATAATCCAGCGCCATGCCAAGACCACGCGCAACAGCAGTGAAGCCCATACCACCTGCTTCAGTTGCACGCAGTGCCGCCAGCACCGCTTCACGGTCACCGCCCAAAGGGGCAACCAAGATAGGAGAAGTGCTAAAGGTAACCATGCCAAGCAAATCTTCCCTGCTCTGGTTCACAAACGATTGAAGTACGCGGCGGGCTGCCGACATTTTTGATTCACTATCATTCTTGGCAGAATCAGCAAAGCTGTCATTCATGCTGGCACTACGATCCAGAACAATCATGACGTGCGCTCCGCGCCCGACTTTTTCCAACTGTTTTTCACCCCAGTATGGCCCAGACAATGCAACCGCTATCGCAGCTATCGCCAAGGCTCCAGCCCAACGCCAGAAGCGTTCGATCCATAGCGAAAGCTCATCTTCGGGTAGGCGTGAAATGGATGGATAAGGAAAAGCAGCATGCCCGCGCACGAGCAAGGGCATCACGGCCAGAAGCAGCAATAGCAGCCAGCCTGGCGCATGCAAGCCAGCCCCCGCATTCTGGAGGAACTCGTTCACGGCGTCTCCATCAGGCTCAACTGACGTGCTAATTTCTCTACTTCAGGCTTGCTGATTGTCTCTGACTTACCGGCGAAAAAAAGCTCTTGTGTCGCGAGAAAGAATTTTTCTATTTCAGCTTGTAATGGCTGTGTTTCAGGATGTTGGCTAAAAAAATACTTGAGGCCTTCCTGGGTAACAGCTGTATTAGCATAATCATTGAAAGCACGACTCAAGATACGCATAGATTGCGGCAACGCCTCTTGTTGCTTGCCCAGGCGTCGAATTTCGCGTTGCGCCTTGCGGAAAGGACTCGCATGTTGTGTTTTAAACGGCAAGCAATCGAAACGCCACGCAAAATATAAAACAGCTACCAGCAACCCCACAATGGACCAAGCCAATTGCTGGAGGATAGGCTGCAATGGCTGAATTTGAGGCTCAATAGCTTCGCGCGGCGTTGCCTGCTCCTTGGTCAGCATCGTCGGCAACATTGGTGCCATCAGGATTTCTGCAGGTTGCAAGCGGGCCACCAAGATTTCACTGCCCTGACGGAACTGCAAATCCAGCGCACGTAAAGGGATAGGCCGCACATCGCGCAAGGTGCGGAACACTTGCCAATCAAATAGGAAAGTATGCTTCATACCCTTGCTGACTCGCTCGGTTTGATGTGTGACATCCCGCAGCTCAATATGAGCACCAGCTCCCAGACGCTTGGGCAGAGAACTCTCATCAAGCTCGAATCCCGCGGGCACGATGACTTCTACTCGCTGCTCAACCACATCCCCTACGCGATAACCAATATCGCGGATGAAAGACTGGGCATTAATGCTTTTCTCGGCAGCAAAAGCAGGCAAGCTCAGCAATAGCAAAGACAACAATACATGTCTCATTAACTAGCCTCCAAAAGATGACGCGTCAGCAAGCCAGCATCAAACTTATCTTCAATGAAAAATGGTGCGCGGGCGCCGTATTGCCGACACAACCTCTTGAGTTCATCCTTGCGGGTAAGGTAGCGTTGCTCAATTTCACGCTTAAGGCTACGACGCAGGAATATGGACCGATCACCACCACCCTCCATATCGCGAACACGAGCCCACCCCCACTCGGGAAGGTCACGATATTCACTGCTATCCCAAAGCACCAATGGCACAACATCATGGGTGGAGAAGCTGGACAAGGTATTACTCAACAACGCTTCATCCAGGTGAAAATCTGAAATCAGGAACACCAGAGAGCGGCTTGGACGCACCTGCTCAATAGCTTTTGGCAAGCCTTTGGCGCCCGATTGCGGACGGATGTGGGCATGTAATATTTTTTGGTGCAATTCGTGCGCCAAGCCACGCCGGGAAGATGGCGGCGTAAATAAATCTTGCCTGACGACATCATCACAGGCCAATAGCGAAAAAGCATCACCATGACGCGTGCTAGACCATGCAATTGCTGCCGCAATATCGGCGAGCAACCGCTTTTTTTCCGCGTTGCCAGCAAAACGCATAGAGGCCGACATATCCAGCAAGGCATATACAACGATTGCACCACGCTCAAAGAAAGATCGCACCACGTAACGTCGCGGGATCACTCTCAGGCTTGCACGCAGATCCAAGCGACGTGGGTCAGGGTTATCCATGAAGGGGACATGTCCGGCAAAGTCTGTGCCGCTACCTGGCGTACGTGTTGCATGCGCGCCCGGCTGGGCACCGCGAGCACGCCAACGCAGGTGATAATAAAATTCCTGGGGTGTAAAACTTGCCAAAATAATGCTTGCCTGTCAGGGCCTGTCCCACTTAAGGCGCAGGGATCTTGTTGAGTACGCCGTTCAGCAATGCTGGGGCAATATCTTCACGGCGCAATTCATACGCGGGCGTAAAGAACACACGATGCCCCACGGTCTCAGGGAAAACAGCACGAATATCATCGGGAGTAAGGTAATCTCGTCCCTCCAGCCACGCACGGGTACGTGCTGCGCGCATCAACATGGCCATGCCACGAGGACTAGCACCGCCAGCCACCAAGCGAGTGATATCAACATCTTCAATCTCGATGCCCAGACGTTCTGGATGACGTAAGGCCTGCCATATGTTGACAGCGTAATCCTGCAAGGCCAACTCGGCGCGTACATTTTCCTGAATCGTCGCTGATACTGCGTTGAGCTTGTCATAGGGCACAAGGCCTGGCTCTAAGGTCTCAATCAAAGCATCCGCATCATGGAAGCGTGTGCTGAACATCAAGTCACGCTGCAGTGCTTTGTCTTCAGGCGCAGTCACTGAGACTTCCATAAAGAAACGATCACGTGCAGCAGCAGGCAACTCAAATGTTTCTTCACGCTCTAGGCCGTTACGGTCAGCAAACACAGTGAGATGAGGAAAAGAATAATCACGGTTGAACGCATTGACACTACGTTCCGCCATTAGCCTTAGTAACAAAGAATGTGCTTGTGGGCGGGCACGATTGATTTCATTGAAGAAAAATACAGCAAGATTTTCTTCATGCCGCAATAATGGACCAGGTGCGACAGCTGGTTGACCGTTTTGGTCAATATAAGCATGGTAAAGAAAATCACCAGGCATGAGGTCGATAGCGCCCTCAATCCGCTGGTAGGCCCCACCAAGCAAGCGAGAAGCTGCTTTCAACAAAGTAGTTTTACCTACCCCGACATCCCCTTCCAGCAAGACATGGCCGCGGGAGAAAATCGCAATTGTCAGTGCCCGAACCTGTTTCTCCAGTCCCAGCACTACCTTATTGGCAGATTGCTCAAATGAGAGTGCACGCTCACGCCACTCATTCAGATTTATTTGCTCTTGCATCTTATTGCATCCTGCTGACTGAAGATTTTATTTGAATGGCACTTAAGAAAATGTCATTGAAATAAATCACCATATCGCTCTTATGAGTAAAAAGGCTGATGTCCGTATCCGAACATCAGCCTTCGACATATCACAAGCTTACTTCACGTCAAACTTGAAACTGCCAGTTGCCTTTGCATTGGCAATACGCTTTGCATTGCGCTCATCAATTGCCTTGATAGCAGCTTCTTGCTTGCTGAGTTCAGCAGCATCGTGCTTAGGATCGTACTTGGAACCAGCAATCTTTTCAGGATAGCCAGGCTTAGCTTCCCAGCAGTTGCCAGCTTCTTTACAGGTTTGGCCGTCATATGCAAAAGCAAGGCCAGAGGCAACCATCGCACCTACGGTTGCTACTAATGTCAAAACGCGTTTCATTGATATCTCCTTGTGTTATGGTTGCTGGTGGTACTACTTATCTACCGGTGCCACCAGTCAGCATCCCGGTAGAATTCCTAATACACGACTAATTGCAATTACCCGTTGCGATGCTCAAAAGTATCGACTGCTTTCTTCGCCTTTTCTGGCTCAGTTTGCAAAGCACGTACCCAGCTCATCACATGCAGAATTTCATCTGGCTCTAGCAAGCCTTGTTGAGGACCCATTTGACCGGCTGCACCGCCGTAAATAGTCTCAAACAAACCCTTGTCTTCGAGGTTGGTTGGGTATGTCCAGTAGTCATCGCTCAACGCAGGACCCAACTTGCCTTCAGCCAAGTGACCATGGCAACCAGAACATGCGGTAGCGAAGATCACATAGCCCTTATTCAAAGCTTCCTGGTTACCGTTGTATGGATTAATACCAGTGTTCTTGAACTCCTTGAACTGAGGACTTTCTTCCTCACCGGTAAAATCCAAAGGCTCACCAGAAACGGTGCCGCGGAAATCCAGATCTGCCTGCGCAGGCATCAACGCAAATCCTGATGCCAAAAACACACTCAAACCACCTGCAACTGCTAATTTTTTAAACATTTACTACCCCGGAGTTACACAAAAAAACTAGATCGGCAAAAGAGGAATGTGCTCTTTTTCAAGAACCGCATTAATCTCTTTCTGACTAGACGTAATAGCCTTGTCCAACTCAGCTTTTAAAGCCTCATCCCCAAGCCTTACACCCATCACCGTTTCATACTGCATTGGAATCTTGCTGCCATTGGCACGCTTGGCATTGTCTTCAATCAAGACCATATTCAATGGCGTTGTAGATTCCGCCACATACTTGGCCACACTAGGTGCCCACAGCGCTGCAGCATGCAAGCGCATAGCAACCACATCATCCACCAACTTGCGCTCATCAATCTTGATGTAGCGATTACGGGTGGATTTGAAATCTGTCAGTTCGGTTAGATAGTCGAACATGTCGTCAAAACGACCAATCTCAAGCATCATGTTCTTAGCTGGACTATCGGGAAGAAAACCGAGTCGGAAGTTACGCTCCTTGAGATATGGATGATCCCAGGAGTGAATATCAATCTCTCTGTCCTTGCGTGTCACAAACACATAGCCAGATTTGTAGTAGGTCTTGGTAGTCAGCACCCTAGGATCGCCTTTATCCAAGCCCAATAAAACATCGCACTGCTTCTTGTCTAGAAAATCCCTAACTGCGTAGCGAGCATCAGACCACCAAACAAATGAGACCTTGCGATTCATCGCCTTGCCAATCACCTTGGCAATTTCATTCTCAAAACCTTGTTGTTTGTCATTCGAGTAAGGCAATTCATCCTTACCAGCGCATACTTTCAATTCATCAGCTGCTTGAGCCTGCAAAGCAATCATCCCAGCAAAACCAAGAAGTGCAGCTTGAACAGCATTAATACAGGACTTCTTATTAACAATATGCATGTGTACTCAATTCCAAAACACAATTTCATTTAGATACCGGGGCAGACCTGCTGCCCCGGAATATCACATCAGCTTGCTTTTACTAACTTACAGGCTGAACACCATCAGGCCACCGCCCATTTGTGTGTGGTTCTGCAGTTCCTTGAAGGCACCTACAGCACCCAGACCAGCGCTAGGATCGGTCAAGTCGAATACCAGACCAACACCAGGCCAACCACCTACACCGTACATGGAACCGATATATTGCTTACCCTTGAACTGGTAGGTCATAGGAGCACCGATACCACCGGATGGCATCTTGAACTTCCACAGCTCCTTACCGTTGTCCTTGTCCAGGGTCTTGATGTAACCATCAAGTGTGTTGTAAGCAACCAGACCGCCCTTGGTAGCGAGAGTACCGCCCCAAACTGCAAACTTCTCCCACTTAGTCCACTTGTACTTACCAGTCACGATGTCCATGGCGCGAACTTGACCCATTTCTTTCTTGGTTGGGCCGCTAGGTCCAGGGTACATAGCCAGTGTTGCACCTACGAAGAACTGACCAGCACGGTATGGCAGCATGAACGGCTCCCAATCCATACAAATGTGGTTCAGACCTGCGTAAACGATTGGCTCGTCAAGATCCAATGCATCCAGACCTTGGTTGTGGAAGCCCATCGCGGAAGGACAAACGTTAGTGCTCTTATGGTCCATACGTGTGCTGAACTCTGGATCACGTACTGGAGTACCTGTCTTGAGATCAACCTTCTTGAACACGTTCACTGCTGGATCAACCTTAGCAGCTTGTACCAAGTTACCGTTGTCACGGTTCAGTGTGTACATGATGCCGTTACGGTCAATGTGAGTCAGCAGAGGAGTTACCTTGCCGTCAACCTTGTGATCGGAAAGGATCATTTGGTTCACACCAGCAAAGTCCCACTCATCGTGAGGAGTCTTTTGGTAGCCCCACTTGGCTTCGCCTGTATCCAGGTCACGAGCCCAGATAGTCATGGTCCACTTGTTGTCGCCAGGACGCATGGTTTCGTTCCATGGTGCTGGGTTACCAGAACCGTAGTAGAACAGGTTCAGCTTAGGATCGTAAGCGTACCAACCCCAGTTAGTACCGCCACCGATTTTCCATGCATCACCTTCCCAGGTCTTCAGACCCAGGCCGAATTGACCGTAGTGTGGATTGTCGCTGTTGAAGTTCTTAGCCAGCTTCACTTCTTCGTCAGGACCAGTTGCAAAAGCACGCCATTGCAGCTCACCAGTCTTCAGGTTGAAGGAGTTAACTGCACCACGAACACCCAGCTCAGCACCAGAACAGCCAACCAGAACTGTGTTCTTAGCGATGAATGGAGCCTGAGTCAGTGTTGCACCAACCTTAGGATCACATACTTCAATTTCCCATACGATCTTGCCGGACTTAGCATCAAGGGCAACCAACTTGCCATCAAGCTGAGTCTTCACGATCTTGCCGTCACCATAAGCCAAGCCACGGTTAACGATGTCGCAACATGCAACAGCTTTAACAGAAGCAACTTGCTTAGGCTTGTGTTGCCAAGCGATCACGCCTGGATCATTCAGGTTCACAGCAAAAGTGTTGTTTGGGAATGCACTGTGGATGTACATCATGTCGCCAATAACCAGAGGCGCGCCTTCATGACCGTGCAATACGCCGGTGGAGAAAGACCAAGCTGCCTTCAGGTTCTTGACGTTGCCTTTGTTGATTTGGCTCAATGTGCTATTGTGCTGACCAGTAAAGTTACCGGTTTGCAAGGCCCAGTTGTCTGCATTCTTTGTCAGATTTTGCAGATCTTGGTTTGCCTGAGCACCTTGCATCGTCGCAAGTACCAGCAAGCTGCTAACTGCAGCGCTGATACCGACGTGGGTTACTCTGCCTTTCATATACTTCTCCTCATTCTGGTTTGATTACAAACTCCCTGCCGATCGGTTGTTACTCGGCAGAAACAATTTTTAACAATTTGTAACAACTGCGACAGATGAAAGATTCCCGATTAAAAAGGAAAGTGTTCACACTTACGTTGTGACACCGTATCGCCGGAAAGCATGATGCTTGCAAGAAGTCTGACTAAACTGACTTAGCTATTGCGTGTAAATAGTTGTTGAGACATAGCTATATTTGAAATCCAACATCGGGAAAATCACCCAAGTCGACTAAGGATTTTGTTGAGACGGCCGTAAAAGCAAAAACGCCACAAGTAAATCCTTGTGGCGTTTTCAGTGGCATGCAAGAGGAACTCTTAATCCATGGCAAGTAATGATTTATACCCGGCAATGTAATCAGGATAGATAAACTGATATCCGCTTGCGAGCATACGCTGGTTACTCAAGCGCTTGTTACCTTGCACAGGAGGCATGTCGCTAACGGCATACTCAACACCTTGCTCACCAGCAAGCCATCGCAATAGATTGTGCACGGGCAATGGCTGATGATCAGTCACCACATAAAGGCGATGTAGCTGGACATTGTGCCGCTGTTGAATCAGGTAGTATATAAATGCCGCGCCATCATCACGATGAATACGGTTGGTCCACCCATTTTTTTCCGGCCACTGTTCAGGCGTTTGCGCTAAGGTCAGCATACGTCTGCGTCCAGGGCCATAAATCCCTGAAAACCTCAGGATAGTAGATGGATATCCATCCAGCAAAGCTTCAGCCTCCAGCATGCGCCTACCACTGAAATACGTAGCAATAGCAGGTGAACCTTCATCCAGCCACTCGTCTGTTTCCTGCCCGTAAACGCCAGTGCTAGAAACAAAGAATACATGCTGCAATGTTGCTTCATTCAGCACTGATAAGACATGGCGTAAACCGTCAACATAGCTCAGGCGATAACTTTCATCGCTATGCTCGCTGGCAGCTACGCAATACACCAGGATTTCTGGCTGGATATTGACAATCTCTGTCAGCGTCTGTGGTTGAGTGACATCAGCCAGCAAGGTTTGCACCCCCTCGGGCATGGGTTGGGCCGAACGCCGCAAGCCAGTGACAGCATGCCCTTCAGCCACCAAGCGCCTAGCCAACTCCAGGCCCAGATCGCCGCACCCCGCAATCAGTACCTGACTCATCACGATGCTTCCATCGGCCATTCACCGCTAAGGAATTTCTCAGCATGAAACAATGCCACCATGGTCTTGCCATCCGTCAACTCACCGCGCCTAATCATCTGCATGCACTCTTCCAGGCTCGCCTCAAACAACTGCAATGCTTCGTCTATATCACGATTATGCTGTCCTGCGGATAAACCACGGGCGAGGTAAATGTAAATCACCTCGTTGGAATAACCGATACAAGGATGCTGCAAGCCCAGATAAATCCACTCTGCCGCTGTATAGCCTGTTTCCTCAAGCAATTCGCGCTTACCAGTCTCCAGGTGAGGCTCTCCCGCATCAATCTTGCCTGCGGGCAACTCGATGAACACGTGCGATAACGGGTAGCGAAACTGCCGCTCCAACAGCAGGTTTCCATTATCCAATACAGGAATCACCACCACTGCACCAGGGTGGATGACATATTCGCGCTGACTCATGGCGCCAGATGGAACACGCACTTGGTCACGCTTGACCAGCAACATGCCACCTTCTGCAATTATTTCGGAAGACAGGGTGACCTCAGCCAGATCCTGATCGTTATATTGAGAATGGCTCATGGATGAACTTTAGGTGACTGGCGCTTATGCCTTGCGCCAGAAATATCGATAAACAAACCCAGGAAATGCAAACACCACAAACAAACTGAAGGTGATGGCATAAAACTCCCAGCGCTGTGGCGCAATCTGACCAACACTGCCCTTCTCGACCATCATGGCAATCGCGCCAACGACGAAATAAAGCACTATCAACTCCAGCAGGCTCCAGCCAATGGCTTTTGGCTGGCTTTTCAATGGGATGATATAAAACAAGCGCTCGGAAAACCAAGGCAGGTTGGCTGCAAGCAATGCCAGCAGCAACAAGATCGTAATTGTCATGACGTAAGCTACACCTCAGGGCAACCACTGCCCTGACCTGATTATTGAATGCTATGGATAATGGCATACGCGCAAACATCCATCAGACGCTGCGGCAACATGCCGAGTACAAGTAAAGCAATAGCATTAATACTCAAGACCAGCTTCATGTCAATTGGTGCCGCAATCGCACTGTGATCATCAGGCTCGTCGAAATACACATACTTCACGACACGCAGGTAATAGAAAGCACCGATCAGCGCCATGATCACGGCAAATACCACCAGCACGGTAAAGCCCGCCTGCAAAGCCGCCTGCAGCACAGTGAACTTGGCGTAGAAGCCCAAGGTAGGGGGAATACCTGCCATGGAAAACATTACCAGCAACACCAGGAACGCATACCAAGGGTTACGCTGGTTTAACCCTTTAAGGTCTTCCAACTTATCGGCTTCAAATCCCTGGCGACTCAGTAACAGGATGATGCCAAAACCTGCCAATGTCATGAGCACATACGACAGGATATAGAAAGTCGCGGAGGCATAGCCATTGAGGCTGGCACTGAGAAAACCAAGCAACAGGAAGCCAATATGGGAAATCGTGGAGTAGGCCAGCATACGCTTGATATTGGTCTGGGCAATCGCAGCAATATTGCCGATCACCATCGACAACACCGCCATGATGATAAGCATGCCCTGCCAATCTGCCGCAAGTACAAACATCGCCTGGATCAGCAAGCGCACGACCATGGCAAAAGCAGCGATCTTGGTAGCCGAGCCGATGAATAGCGTCACCGCAGTGGGCGAACCATGATAGACATCGGGCACCCACATCTGGAACGGCGCTGCACCCAGCTTGAAAGCAAGCCCGGCGACAATAAATACCAAGCCAAGCACCAGCACGCCATGATCTGGCGCACCATTCATCAAAGACTCAGCGACCTCTGACACATTCAGGCTACCAGTCACACCGTACAGCATGGACATGCCGTACAGCAACATGCCGGAAGCCAATGCACCCAGCACAAAATACTTCATCGCCGCTTCGGTCGAACTAGCATTGTCCCGATCCAGAGCGACCAAGGCATAAAGAGACAACGAAAGTAGTTCAAGGCCGATATACAGCGTAAGGAAGTGCTGCCCAGAGACCATGATCATCATGCCAAGTGTAGAGAACAGCACCAAGGCATAGAACTCACCGCGGAACATACCACGCAATGTGATATAGCTACGGGTATAGATCAAAGTCACCGACGTTGCCAAATAGATACCCAGCTTCAGGATATCCGCCAAGGCATCATCAACAAACATGCCATTGAAGGCATACTCTATCACCGTGGAATGCGTGAACAGGGTAATGCTGGCGGCAGCCACCAAGGTCAACTGGGACAGAACATAGATCAAGAAGCGGCTAGATGGCTTGAGAAATAGGTCTAGCAGCAGGATCAGCATCGCCATCGTTAGCACGACGATTTCCGGTAATGCTGTCATCAGGTCAAAGGATATGGCATTCATGTCGGTATATTCTCGTCGCGATTACAGTGGCGGCAGCTTGCTCAGCGCCATATGCTCAAGCAACTGGTTTACGGTTGCATGGGTCACTTCGGTAATGGGCTGGGGATAAAGACCAAAACCCAAGACTAGGATAGCCAGCAGACCCAGGATAAAAAACTCTCGCCGATTGATGTCTTTCAAGGCTGCCACCTGCGGATTAGCAATCTCGCCGTAATAAACGCGCTTGATCATCCACAAGGTATACGCCGCGCCAAATATCAGCGTAGTGGCTGCAAGGAAGGCATACCAGAAATTGACTTGCACTGTACCAAGAATCACCATGAACTCACCGACAAAACCTGATGTACCAGGCAAGCCAGCATTGGCCATGGCAAACAACACCGCAAAGGCTGTAAATACCGGCATAGTGTTGACTACACCACCGTAATCTGCGATCTGACGTGAGTGCATGCGGTCATACAAAACGCCAACCGAGAGGAACATGGCGGAAGAAATGAACCCGTGCGAAATCATTTGCACGATCGCGCCTTCCAAGCCTAGCGGGTTGAATAGGAAAAAGCCCAAGGTGACAAAGCCCATATGCGAGATAGACGAATAAGCAATCAGCTTCTTCATATCCTTCTGCACCAGCGCCACCAGCGCGATATACACCACAGCGATCAATGACAGGGTGATCATGAAGCCTGCCAAGTAATGCGAAGCGTCAGGGGCAATCGGCATGGCGAAGCGCAGGAAGCTATACCCTCCCAGCTTGAGAGCAATCGCCGCCAGCACGACAGAACCACCTGTCGGTGCCTCAACGTGTGCATCCGGCAACCAGGTATGTACAGGCCACATCGGAATCTTGACGGCAAAGGCCATGAAGAAAGCAATGAATATCCATATCTGCACGTCCAAGGCCAAGGGCATACGGTAATACTCGGCAATATCAAAACTGCCGCTCTGATGATAGAGATAGATAAACGCCACCAGCATCAGCAATGAGCCAAGCAGGGTATAAAGGAAGAACTTGATCGTGGCATAGACCCGGTTAGGCCCACCCCAAATCCCGATCACCAAGAACATGGGGATCAGCATGGCCTCCCAGAAAATATAGTAGAGAATCGCATCCAGGGCCGAAAACACACCGATCATGATGCCAGACATGATGAGGAAAGCTGCCATGTATTGTGCAACGCGCTTCTCAATCACTTCCCAGCCCGCTATGACGACAATAAACGTCGTAAAACTGGTCAGCAGGATCAAGGGCACGGCAATCCCGTCAACACCAAGGTGATAGTGGATATTGAAGGCAGGAATCCATTGCAAGCGCTCGACGAACTGAAAGCCGCCATATTGCGTATCAAATCCCAGATAAAGCGGCACAGTCACTGCAAACCCGGCAATACTGCCGACCAGCGCAAGCCAACGCGCAGCGTTGGCATTCTTATCGCCGCCAGTGAACAGTACGATCACGCCTGCCAGGATAGGCACCCAGATAGACAGGCTTAAAAATGGTAAGTCATTCATAGCTTGTTATATTTTCATGAAGACGGTGAGCAGGAGGAAAACGCCGATAATCATGGCAAAGGCGTAGTGGTACACCAAGCCAGTCTGCAATCGTCTGACCAGGCCTGCAATGCGGCCCACCAGCCGAGCGGAGCCATTTACCAGCAGACCATCAATCAACTTCACATCACCGATCTGCCAGAGTTTTCCTCCCAAGAAGCGTGAGCCAGCAGCAAAGAACTTCTCATTGAAGCTGTCAAAACCATACTTGTTGTCCAAAATACGGTAGAGGCAACCTGATCTCGCCTTGATGGCGGCCGGAATATCCGGACGCTTCATATAGAAGAACCATGCCAATGCCACGCCGGATGCCGCGAGAATAAATGGCAACGAAGTCAGACCATGCAATGCCATTGCCCCTGCACCATGGAAGTGATGGGCCAGCTCGTGCATGGCACCGTGTTGCTGGTGATCAACATGGATAATGTCCTTGAAGTAATCGCCAAATACCATCACATCAATCGCGACATAACCGATCAGCACTGAAGGAATTGCTAACAAGATCAAAGGCAATGTCACTACCCAGGGTGACTCATGTGGCTTGTCGTTCGGGCCCAGGCCATGATGATGTTCATCATGGTCGTCAGCATGCGCATCATCATGTGTATGCTGATGCTGGTCATGCTCCTGATGATGTGCTTGGTGACCATCATGCTGCATCCACTTTTCCTTGCCGTGAAATACAAGGAAATACATCCGGAAAGAATAGAAAGCCGTGACGAACACCCCTGCCAGCACGGCAAAATAAGCAAAACCACTTCCGGGAATATGTGAGAACGCGACTGCCTCAATGATGGAGTCCTTGGAGTAGAATCCGCTGAACCATGGCGTACCGATCAAGGCCAAAGACCCAATCAGCGAGGTGATCCAGGTGATCGGCATGTATTTGCGCAAACCACCCATGTTGCGCATGTCCTGATCATGGTGCATGCCCATGATGACAGAGCCTGCACCGAGAAACAGCAGCGCCTTGAAGAATGCATGCGTCATCAAGTGGAAAATGGCCACCGAATAAGCGGAAACTCCCAAAGCCACGGTCATGTAACCAAGCTGCGACAAAGTGGAATACGCTACCACGCGCTTAATATCATGCTGGATAATACCGAGGAAGCCCATGAACAAGGCCGTGATTGCACCAATCACCAGCACAAAAGACAAAGCGGTCGTTGATAGCTCATACAAGGGCGACATACGCGCCACCATGAAGATACCGGCCGTCACCATCGTAGCAGCGTGAATCAATGCAGAGATCGGCGTTGGGCCTTCCATCGAATCTGGCAGCCAGACATGTAAAGGCACTTGCGCTGACTTACCCATGGCCCCGATAAACAGCAAAATGCAAATCACCGTCATCAATGACCAAGCATGCCCTGGAATCAGCTCTACCGTGGTATCGGAAAATTGCGGTGCCACCGAAAACACAGCGGCATAATCCAGGCTACCCAGGTAGTACAACACCATGCCAATCCCAAGCAGGAAACCAAAGTCTCCAACCCGATTAACCAGAAAAGCCTTGAGGTTGGCATAAATAGCGGTTGGCCGTTTGTACCAGAAGCCAATCAACAAATAGGACACCAGGCCCACTGCTTCCCAGCCAAAGAAAAGCTGCATGAAGTTATTGCTCATCACCAACATCAGCATTGAGAAGGTGAATAAAGAGATATAACTAAAGAAACGGCTGTAGCCGGGGTCTTCCGCCATGTAGCCAATCGTGTAGATATGCACCATCAACGAAACAAACGTCACCACCACCATCATGGTGGCCGTCAGGCGATCAACCAGAAAACCTACTTCGAAAACATGCCCGCCACTGGTCAGCCATGTATATACCGAACCATTGAAAACATTACCGTGCAACGCATCCATAAAGACGCAAACAGACAATGCAAATGATGCTGCGACACCGACTATTGTGAGCCAATGTGCAGAAGCTCGGGGCAACTGGCGGCCAAACAGGCCGACCACGGCAGCAGCAAATAATGGCAGCAGTGGAATCCAGATATAAAGGCTTTGTACCGTCATGCCCATACTCCAGACATCAACAACACAGGCCGGCTGAACACTCGCAATTGCATGGTTATCCTTTCAGGCTGCCAATATCATCGACATTGATGGTGCGCAAATTGCGGAACAGCAAGACGAGAATCGCCAAGCCAATCGCAGACTCGGCTGCAGCCACAGTCAGGATGAAGAATACGAAAATTTGTCCGGCAATATCATTCAGATAATGCGAGAAGGCGATGAAGTTCATGTTGACGGCCAGCAGCATCAGTTCGATGGCCATCAGCAATACAATCACGTTCTTGCGGTTGAGGAAGATGCCGATCACGCTGATCGCAAATAATATCGATCCCAAAATCAGGTAGTGAGAAAGTCCGACACTCATTGATTCATCCCCATCATTTCTGTTCAATCGCAGGTTCGGAAGCCACGATCACTTCCTTTTCTGCTGGCATGCTGACAATGCGCACACGGTCTGAGCGCTTAACCTTGACCTGCTCGGCTGGGTCCATGAATTTTGAATCCTTGCGATCTCGCAATGTCAGTGCAATCGCCGCCACAATCGCGACCAGGAGCACCACCGAGGCCAATTCAAATGGCAACAGGTAATCGGTATATAGTTGCCGCCCAATCTCGGCAGTATTGCTGTAGCCCGCTGGCTTGGGTGCCGGCGCAGTCAACATGTCTGCGCTGAAATGCTTGCTACCCAGGATCATCACCATTTCGGCAGCCATCAACAAACCAACCGGCAAGGCAACGGGCAAGGCATTCCAGAACCCCTCACGCAGTTTATCGAGATTGATGTCCAGCATCATCACGACAAACAGGAACAGCACCATCACTGCCCCGACATACACCAGCACCAAGGCAATGGCGAGGAATTCGGCTTCCAGCAACAACCAGATCCCTGCGGCAGTAAAAAAAGCCAATACCAGGAACAACGCAGCATGTACCGGGTTGCGTGCCGTGATGACGCGCAGGCCTGCAAACAACAGGATGGCGGCTAGGGCATAAAAAACATAATCCTGGAATATCATGGTGATCTCCTATGTGGATACTAGCGCGGTCAATTACGCTATATCCATCATTCCTCCTCGTAGCTTTTTATAATTGATTCACGTCTAGCGATACCGTGCATCCACGGCACGATCGGCGGCGATCTGATCTTCGTGCTTATCGCCCACCGCGAGCAGCATGGGTTTGGTGTACAACAAATCTCCACGCTGCTCACCGTGATAGTCAAAAATCCGTGTCTCAACAATCGAATCAACCGGACAGGACTCTTCGCAAAACCCGCAGAAAATGCACTTGGTCAGATCAATGTCATACCGTGTAGTGCGGCGAGTATTATCCTCGCGCTGCTCGGACTCAATCGTAATCGCCATCGCTGGGCATACCGCTTCGCACAATTTGCAGGCAATACAACGCTCCTCTCCATTAGGATAACGACGTAGCGCATGCAAACCACGGAATCGAGGACTGATCGGCGTGCGCTCTTCAGGAAACTGCACTGTGATCTTGCGGGCAAAGAAATAGCGCCCAGTCAAGGCCATACCCTTGACCAGCTCAAGCAGCATAAAGCTTGCGAATAACTCTTTTATCTTAGTGATCATCTAATTTCTCAATAAAATCGTTTTTCAAGGCAGCCTATTGCTCAATGGAACAAATATGCCCAAGGAGTCTGCATCATCGCCCCAACGAACAATATCCAGACGAGCGTGACAGGAATGAACACCTTCCAACCCAGGCGCATGATCTGGTCATAACGGTAGCGCGGGAAGGTGGCACGAAACCAGAGAAAGAAGAACAGCAAGGCCGCAACCTTCAACAGCAGCCACAAGATACTGTCTGGCAGGAAAGGCACTGGAGATAGCCAGCCGCCAAGGAACATCAACGCAGCAAGCATGGCTACCAAGATCATATTGGCGTATTCGGCAAGGAAAAACACCGCAAAGGCCATGCCGGAATACTCCACATGGAAGCCTGCCACGATTTCCGACTCACCTTCGGCTACATCAAATGGCGCACGGTTAGTCTCAGCCACCGCGCTGATGAAATACACGATAAACAAGGGAAACAGCGGTAACCAGTACCATTGCCAGAAGCCGCCAGACTGAGCAAGCACGATCTTGCCTAAATTGAGGCTGTTGGCAGACATCAATACTCCGACCAGCGCAAAGCCCATGGCGATTTCATAAGAGACTATCTGCGCAGCGGAACGCAACGATCCAAGGAAAGCATATTTGGAGTTGGAGGCCCAGCCCGCGATAATCACCCCATACACCGCAACGGAAGTCATCGCGAGAATATAAAGCAGGCCAGCATCAATATCTGCCAGCACCAGCGTCAGGTCAAACGGCACCACTGCCCACGCCGCCAGCGCAGGCGCAATCGCTAGCACCGGGCCTAGCAGGAACAAGGTACGGTTTGCCGCACTTGGGATGATGATTTCCTTCATCAGCAGCTTGAGCCCGTCGGCCAATGGCTGCAACAGTCCGCGATAACCAACACGGTTAGGTCCCAAGCGCACCTGCATAAACCCGATCACCTTGCGCTCAGCCAATGTCAGGTAAGCCACGGCGCCCATCAAAGGCAGAACGATCGCGATAATCTTAAGCAGCGTCCAGACTACCGTCCACAGCGGGCCTAACAAGGTTTGCACTTGCTCTATCATGCCACCACCTCATCCATAGGCTGCTCGGCAGGAATACGCTCTATCGTGATCTCGCCCAGCAAATCACCTAATCCTGCGGTTTGCGGCAAGGCACCCGGGATGCGCACACAGCCATGGGGCACACGAGTATCCGCATGTGCCTCCAGCACAGCGCTGCCTTCGCCCTGCTTGACGAGGATACGCTCACCATCCTTGATGCCCAGCTTCTGCATCTGTTCAGGATGTAAGGCTGCCAGTACCGCTTTCACAACCTGCCGCGTTTTCTGTAATGGTGTTGATCGGCGAACAATCGCATCGGACTGAAATTGGGGAATTTCCCCCACACGCTGTAAATCGCTATCCAGCTTGACCTTGATCTCGACATCGATCAGCTCACGCAGGTTATTGTTCAATGTGCGCCAAACCACGGTTGATGGTTTCTCGCCACCAAAAATTTCATTCTTGACCTGCTCGGTACTGTCATAGTCAAAATGGCTAACACCGGCTAGGTTGCCTAGTACGCGTAATACCTTCCAGCCTGGTCGCGCTTCGCCCAATGCCTTGGTCACAGCAGCAAAGCTCTGAACACGCCCTTCCATGCTCATGAAAGTACCCGAAGTCTCAGTGAAAGGTGCGATCGGCAACATGATATCGGCATCGCGTTCCAATGCCTCTGACTTGTATGCCGTCAGCGCTACAACGCACTCAGCCTGCTGCATGGCGTTGGTTGCCAGACTTGGATTATGACAATCCAGCTCAGGCTCCACATTCATCAGCAGATACGCCTTACGTGGCGACTCCAACATGGTACGGGCATTCAAGCCACCCGCCTTGGGCATCGCCCCAACCAGATTCGCACCTACACTATTGGCACCAGCGCTCAATACACCGAAGGTCGCGCCACAAAGAGAGGAAATCGCCTCGGCCAAACTGAAAATCTCGGTATAGCGCGGGTGATGCTGGGAAATATTGCCGAGGAATACAGCAGAACGAGGGCTAATCAAGTCCATGGTTTCACCATGACCCGTCAGGCTAAGCGCAATGGCCTTGCTGTTATCCCACACCTTAACGCCTTCCAGCAACTCACTCAGCGATTTGGGCAGACATAACGAAAGCCGCTCCATGCCAGACACAGCCTTGAGGATCTGCGATAGCACGTTCACCATGTCATTCGGCGAGCAAATAGCCTTGTGTTTGATCGGAATCAAAGGGTCTTCATCCAGCGGATTCACCACGGAAAGCTCGGCTCCATTGGCAACCGCACGGCGGATGCGTTGAGCCAGCAAGGGATGTTCATTGCGCAGGTTGCCACCGATCACCAGGATGCGGTCCATTTCTTGCACATCAGGGATATTGCAGCCCATCCAGATCACACCCAGACGCTTGCCGTCATGGCGAAAGTCGGTATGGCGCAAACGGTAATCGACATTATCCGAGCCCAAGCCATGCGCAAACTTGGTCGCAAGATAAGCCTCTTCCATGGTGCTATTGGGGGAAACCAGCACGCCAAGCGCGTCGCCACCCTCGCTATTCACGATGTCCTTGATCTGGCCTGCAGCCAGCTCCAGTGCAGTTTTCCAGTCGGTCTCGTGCCAGGCGCCATTATGCTTCACCATGGGCACCTTAAGCCGGTCCGGACTATTCAAGCCGTCATAGGAGAAACGATCTCGATCAGAAAGCCAGCACTCATTGATGGTTTCCTTTTCGCGTGGCAAGACGCGTAGCACCTTGCCATCCTTGATATGCACTTCGATATGGGCACCAAGTCCGTCATGCGGGGCAATAGAGGGGCGTCGGGTCAGCTCCCAGCTTCGCGCAGTGTAGCGGAAAGGCTTGCTGGTCAATGCCCCCACAGGGCACAAATCAATGATGTTGCCGGAAAGCTCCGAATCTACACTCTTATCGACATAAGCCGTAATTTCCGCATGCTCGCCGCGGTTAATCAGCCCGAGCTCCATCATGCCGCCCACTTCCTTGAGGAAGCGCACACAACGCGTACACTGGATGCAACGCGTCATATCAGTCGACACCAGCGGGCCAATATTCTTGTTGATGACAACGCGTTTTTCTTCGGTGTAGCGTGAGGCTGGTGCCCCATAAGCAACAGCAATATCCTGCAAGTCACACTCACCCCCCTGATCGCAGATCGGGCAATCCAGCGGGTGATTAATCAGCAGAAACTCCATCACGCTCTGCTGCGCCTCAACAGCAGCCTTGGAGCGCGTGAATATCTTCATGCCATCGGCAACTGGCGTCGCACAAGCCGGCAATGGCTTGGCAAATTTTTCCACCTGCACCAGACACATGCGGCAGTTGGCCGCCACGGAAAGCTTCTTGTGATAGCAAAAACGTGGAATGGCAATACCAAGCTGGTCTGCCGCATCAATGATGGTGGAACCGTGTTCGACCTCGACCTGCTTGCCATCAATCTCGATATTAAGCATAGGCCACCTCTTGCTGTACCTGGAGCTTTCCAGCCAGGCGATCTTCCACCATGCTGCTTCCATGGCGGATGTAGTATTCAAATTCAGGGCGGAAATGCTTGATGAAGCTCAGCACCGGTGTTGCAGCCGCATCGCCCAATGCACAAATGGTACGCCCAGAGATATTGCTGCTGACATCAGTAAGCAAATCCAGATCTTCAAGCTTGCCTTGCCCGTCGACAATACGCTTGATCACGCGATACAGCCAGCCAGTCCCCTCACGGCAGGGCGTACATTGACCGCACGATTCCTCAAAGAAGAAATAGGATAAACGCTTGAGGGTTTTCACCATGCAGGTGGTTTCATCCATGACTATCATGGAGCCGGCGCCCAGGCTAGAGCCCGCCTTGGAAAGACCATCGTAATCCATGGTCGCTCCCATGATGGCTGAAGCTGGTAAAACGGCAGTTGACGGCCCTCCGGGGATGACGGCTTTCAACTGGCGCCCCTTCCATACACCTCCGGCCAGTGCCAGCAACTCAGCAAAAGGGATGCCCATATTCACTTCATAGTTCCCAGGCTTGTCTACATGACCCGAGATCGAGAAGATTTTGGTTCCCCCTGAGTTAGCGACACCAAGCTCTTGAAAAGCCTGGCCGCCGTGCTCCATGATCCATGGTATCGACGTGTATGACTCCGTATTGTTCACATTGGTCGGCTTGCCAAACACGCCGTAGCTGGCAGGAAAAGGGGGCTTGAATCTTGGCTGCCCTTTCTTGCCCTCTATCGACTCAATCAATGCAGTTTCCTCGCCACAGATATAAGCACCGTAGCCATGCACTGCATAAAGATCGAAACTGAAATCGGTGCCAAACAGGTGTTCGCCGAGATAGCCAGCGGCACGTGCTTCATCAAGCGCCCTCTCGAATATCTCGTAATCCTGCCAGATTTCACCGTGAATATAGTTGTAACCCACCCGTGCGCCCAGGGTATAAGCGGCAATCGCCATCCCTTCGATGAGCTGGTGCGGGTTGTAGCGGATGATGTCTCTGTCCTTGAAGGTACCAGGCTCACCTTCATCAGTATTGCACACCAGATACTTAGTGCCATCAAAATAGCGTGGCATGAAGCTCCACTTGAGGCCAGTGGGAAAGCCCGCCCCGCCACGTCCGCGCAAGCCAGAAAGCTTAACCTGACTAATCACCTCGGTGGCTTTGACCTTCTCCGTCACCAATCGCTTAAGCTGCGCATAGCCACCCAGCTTAAGATAGGTCTCCAGCGAGGCAGGGTTATCCTGCCCAACAGTACGCAGGCAAACCAGAGTTTGTGTCGCGCTCATTTATCGAGACCCTCCAGTATCTGGTCTACTTTCTCCGGCGTGAGAAACTCGTGCATTTCGCTATTGTTAATATGAAATAACGGCGCCCCACCGCAACATCCCATGCACTCGCCCTCCTTCAGGGTAAAGCGCTCATCGGCAGTAGTTTCGTTAAAGCCAATACCAAGCCGCTTCTGCAAATGCTCAACAATTTCGGATGAGTCGCGCAGCATGCAGGAAATATTGGTGCACACCGTAATCTTGTACTTGCCTACAGGCTCCAACTCATACATGTTGTAGAAAGTCGCCACCTCCAGCGCAGCAATCGCGGGGATACCCAAGTAATCAGCCACTTCGCTGATGGTCTCCTTGGAGAGCCAGCCTTTTTCAGTCTGCGCAATGCGCAGCGCAGACATCACCGCCGCCTGGCGATGCTCAGGTGGATACTTGGTTAATTCACGATCAATCTTGGCTAAAGCTTCAGCAGACAAACTCATCGGTCAATTTCTCCGAATACAATATCCTGAGTGCCGATAATCGCCACCAGGTCGGCAATCATGTGGCCACGCGTCATCTCATCCAGCGCAGCAAGATGTGCAAACCCAGGTGCACGAATCTTGAGGCGGTATGGCTTGTTTGCACCATCCGAAACCAGATAAATACCAAACTCTCCCTTAGGATGCTCGACCGCAGCATAGGCCTCGCCAGCGGGGATGTGGAACCCCTCGGTGAACAACTTGAAATGATGGATCAGCGCTTCCATATCGTGCTTCATTTCCTCACGCTGTGGCGGCGCTACCTTGGTGTTATCACTAATGACTGGCCCTGGGTTCTTGCGCAGCCAGTCTATACATTGCTTGACGATGCGATTAGATTGGCGGAACTCTTCCATACGCACTAGATAACGGTCATAGCAATCACCATTCACCCCGACCGGAATGTCAAAATCCAGCCTATCGTATACCTCATAAGGCTGCTTCTTGCGTAAATCCCAGGCAAAGCCGCTACCACGCAACATAGGACCAGTGAGGCCCAGCGCCAATGCACGCTCTGGCGACACCACACCGATGCCAACGGTACGCTGCTTCCAGATACGGTTATCGGTGAGCAGTGTTTCATACTCATCGACATAAGCCGGGAAGCGGTTAGTGAAGTCCTCAATAAAATCCAGCACTGAACCCTGACGGTTCTCGTTGAGCTGCTTGACGTCTTCCTTGCTGCGTACCGCAGATTCTTCATACTGCGGCATGCGATCCGGCAGGTCGCGATAAACGCCACCTGGACGATAGTAAGCCGCATGCATGCGTGCGCCGGATACGGCCTCATAACAATCGAACAAATCCTCGCGCTCGCGGAAAGCGTATAGGAATACCGTCATCGCCCCCACGTCCAGCGCATGGGCTCCCAGCCACAGCAAGTGATTGAGGATGCGGGTAATCTCGTCGAACATGACGCGGATGTATTGCGCCCGCAAGGGCACTTCCAAACCAAGCAGCTTCTCAATGGCCATGACATAGGCATGTTCGTTCGCCATCATGGACACATAGTCCAGGCGATCCATATACGGCACCGATTGCAGGTAAGTGCGGTTTTCCGCGAGTTTTTCCGTGCCTCTATGCAGCAGGCCAATATGCGGATCGGCGCGCTGGATCACCTCGCCATCCAGCTCCAGCACCAGGCGCAACACGCCGTGTGCTGCAGGATGCTGCGGGCCGAAGTTCATGGTGTAATTGCGGATTTCAGCCATGATGCACGCCCTCTTCGCGAATCACCCTGGGCACGTTATTACGCGGATCAATGCTCACAGGCTGATAAACGACGCGCTGCTGCTCAGGATCATAGCGCATTTCCACGTTGCCTATCATTGGGAAATCCTTGCGGAACGGATGCCCGACAAAACCATAGTCGGTCAGCAGGCGACGTAAGTCTGGGTGCCCCTCATACATGATCCCGAACAAATCAAATGACTCACGCTCGAACCAGTTGGCCACTGGCCAAACATCAACCACAGTAGGCAATACTGGAAAATCGTCATCCGAAGCAAAAACACGCAGACGTAATCGCTGATTCAAACTCACGGACAAGAAATGATAGACCGTGGCATAGCGCAAGCCAGACCAACTACCCTCACCATAATCGGCATAATCCACACCGCAAAGATCAATCAACTGCTCGAACTTTAACAACTTGTGGTCACGCAGGAGGTTGGCAACTTCAAGCAGACATGGCGCCTTGCACTCAATAGTCAGCTCCCCGACATGCTCCTCCAAACGAACCATGCTTTCGCCGAGGACTTCCTGCAAATGTTGTTTTAATTGTTCCAGACGCGTCATTTGTCAGCTCTCACCGGGCAATCGTATTGGTACGCTTGATCTTGTTCTGCAATTGGATAATGCCGTAGAGCAATGCTTCGGCAGTCGGTGGGCAACCTGGCACATAGACGTCAACAGGCACGATACGGTCACAACCTCGCACCACGGCATATGAATAGTGATAATAACCACCGCCATTGGCACAAGACCCCATGGAAATTACCCAGCGCGGCTCAGCCATCTGGTCATATACCTTACGCAAGGCCGGAGCCATCTTATTGACCAGGGTACCCGCCACGATCATGACATCGGATTGGCGCGGACTAGGACGGAATACGATACCGAAACGGTCAAGATCATAGCGGGCCGCGCCAGCATGCATCATCTCAACTGCGCAACAGGCCAACCCGAACGTCATCGGCCACAAGGAACCGGTACGGGTATAGTTGATGACCGTATCCAGTGTTGTAGTAACAAAACCTTTTTCAAGAACGCCTTCAATACTCATACGACACCACACTTCACTCCCATTCCAGGGCTCCCTTCATCCACTCGTAGACGAAGCCAACAACCAGTATCCCCAGGAAAACCATCATTGCGAGAAAACCGAACAAGCCGATTTCTTGCAACACCACAGCCCACGGAAAAAGAAAGGCAATCTCGAGATCAAACAGGATAAACAGGATAGCTACCAGGTAGTAACGCACATCGAACTTCATGCGCGCATCTTCAAATGCCTCAAAACCACACTCATAAGGGGAGTTCTTTTCGGCATCAGGCCGATTGGGGGAAACCAGCTTGCCAAGCACAATAGGAGCGACACCGACACCAAGACCCACAATGATGAACAGCAATATCGGGAAGTAGTTCTCCAGCACGTTCTAACCCTATACAAATCAGCCCAAAGAAAATCAGGTTTGTTTACCCTGACAGCAGTATTGATAAAACATCATACCCCGCATTTGTTAATGAATTGTAACATACAAATTACAACCAAACAGCCTGAAATGCCTTATCCGGGGCCGAGCTTGCCATTACTTCCTGTTTAATATCAACTTTACTAAAAAATAACCTTGCAAAAACAGGGTTAAAATGAAACAAAATTAACTTTTTGTTACAAAAATAACCTTACAAGATACAGGTTATACCAACAAAAAACACATTAGTTCACGGAAAATTCAGCCAAACTCAAAATGACACCAATCCCAACAACCAAGTCACTGAGCACGATCATGCAACACACCACCAATGAGCACTCTAACAATGTTGCAATACCAATTTTCAAGGAAGCCCCCCCCCAAGGTGCAGAAATAAAAAAACAGGCCCCGAGAGGCCTGTATGAATTTCTGGAAGATTCTGCAAGTCAATGCATTAATGAATACATTATGGATATCACATGTCAATTAAATGAAACAAGAACTAGCTCCACGTGCAAAAACTTCACACAAGATAAGCAAAAATGAAAAAAACCCGCCAAACTCTAGGTTACATGCGGGTTTTTCTAAGCCGATTTGATACAGCTTGATTTAATTCTTGGTGCCGACGGTGAGACTCGAACTCACACGGCTTTCGCCACTACCCCCTCAAGATAGCGTGTCTACCAATTCCACCACGACGGCATGGGCCAAGACCCTAAAACTATTAATTACTGAGGTACATCCTTTGCCGATGTAGGCTCAGCTGCCTTAGGCACATCAGAAACGGGCGCTGATTTTACCACAGACTTCTGCACCACACTGCCTTGGTCAGAACGATGACTGGTCAAATAGGCAAGGCTCATGCTGGTCACGAAAAAGACAGCGACACAGATAGCCGTTGCACGACTCATGAAGTTGGATGAGCCACTGACACCAAACAGACTGCCGGAAGCGCCACTACCAAATGCAGCGCCCATATCAGCACCCTTACCATGCTGCAACAAGACCAGACCAACTACGCCCAGCGCTGCAATCACATGAATGACGGTTACGATTGTTTCCATTTTTCTCTTAAATCCCCTGCCTAACCGATCAATCAGCAAGCAGCGCGACAAATACTTTCAAAATCATCGGCATCCAAAGAACACCTGCCGATCAATCCGCCGTCTATATCCGGCATAGACAGTAATTGTGCCGCATTTCTGGGATTTACGCTACCCCCATAGATGATTCTTACCGTTTCAGCCGCTCCGGGATGCTGTGCAGCAATACGCTCACGGATAAAGGAGTGCGCCGCACGTGCCTGATCAGGCGTAGCCGTTCTGTTGGTGCCAATCGCCCAGACAGGTTCATAGGCAATAACGGCATGATCAAGCAACGCCCCGCCAGAAACCGAGAGGATCGAATCCAGCTGATTGGCAATGGCATACTCCATGACCCCCGACTCTCTTTCTTGCAAAGTCTCGCCAACGCAAAAAATTGGGATCAGGCCGTGATGTTTGGCGATCGCGAATTTGTCGGCAATATTGGCATCGCTCTCACAATAAGCATCACTACGCTCCGAATGCCCAACGATGACATAGCTGACACCAAACTCCTTGAGCATGGCAGCACTCACCTCACCTGTATAAGCACCATTCTCGTGCTTGGCCACGTTTTGTGCACCCCATGCAATGTTGGTGTTAGCCAATATTTGCTGCGCCTGGAATAAATAGGGATAAGGAACGCAAACAGCGATATCGACTTGGCTGACATCCTGCAAGCCATGCGCGAGTTTTTCCAGCAACCTGTTGTTCTGAGCAAGATTGCCATTCATTTTCCAATTGCCGACAACCAGCTTGCGACGCATATTTAAAGAAACCCGAGACTGTATTTGATATCCGTTTGAATCTTACTGGATATACTTAGTGAATATTTGAATTGGATATTATTATAGTGCAGCCATGAGGCTGGTCAACGCAGGAACCTTATCTAGCCTGGTACCTGCCAATGCTGCAAACACAATTGCAGTGTCTTCGCCCCACGAAATTCGTTGACTTGCACCTGATAGACCAACTCCACCTGCTCAGGTAAAAACTCTTCTTGCCTGAAAAAAATAGCATCGAATACCTGCCCTGATTTTTCAAGGCTCAACTTAAGGTGACGCTCCCCGACAATACGCTGACTCATCACGCGAAACTCGTCCAGAAAAACAGGAGGAGGGAATCCCTGGCCCCAGACTTGGCGCTCCAAAGCATAAGCCATCTCCAGGCTAGCATCGTCCGTTGACAATGAACCATCCACCTCTATTACCGCCTCCAGCTGCTGAGGGGTCAACAACCCTGCAACCACCTCTTCAAACACTGTACTAAAGCGTGAAAAATCCTGCTCGCGTATGCTCAAGCCCGCTGCCATAGCATGCCCGCCAAACTTCAGCAGCAAGCCCGGCTCTCGTTTGGAAACCAAATCAAGCGCATCACGCAAGTGCAACCCGGGAATTGAGCGCCCTGAGCCTTTAATAATGCCATCGCCCGCAGAGGCAAAGGCAATCACAGGCCGATGAAATCGCTCTTTGATACGAGAAGCGAGAATACCGATGACACCCTGGTGCCATCCTTCCTGAAACAGGCTAAGACTATAGCGTCCAGTCGCATCAATTTCATCCAAAACGGCCATCGCATCATCTTGCATATCGGCCTCAATGTTACGCCGTTCCTGGTTTAGCTCATGCAACTGTTGCGCCATCTGCTTGGCCACTGCCATATCCTGCTCCAGCAGGCAGGCAATTCCCAAAGTCATGTCATCCAGGCGGCCGGCAGCATTAAGGCGCGGGCCAATACTGAATCCCAAATCCTGTGGGTTAGCCTTGACGTATTCACGCCCTGCCACCTCAAACAAAGCCAATATGCCAGGACTACACTTGCCAGCACGGATACGGCGCAAGCCCTGCTCCACCAAAATACGGTTGTTATCATCCAGCCGAACCAAATCAGCCACCGTCCCCAATGCCACTAAATCCAGGAGCTCGGTCAAGTTAGGTTCAGAGCCCACATCAAAAACACCCCTCCGGCGTAGCTCAGCGCGCAGTGCAAGCAGCACATAAAACATCACGCCCACACCAGCCAAGTGCTTGCTAGGGAACTCGCACCCATGTTGATTTGGGTTAACAATGCAGGCTGCTTGCGGCGCGGCATCACCGGGCAAGTGGTGATCTGTCACCAGTACCGGGATGCCCAGCTCACGCGCAGCTTCCACCCCATCGACGCTGGCAATGCCATTATCCACGGTCAAGATCAGATCAGGATGTTGGCTCGCAGCCAGGGCAACAATTTCTGGCGTCAAACCATAACCATATTCAAAACGGTTAGGCACCAGGAAGTCCACGATTGCGCCCATGCTGCGCAATCCCTTGACCGCTACAGCAGTGGCAGTGGCACCGTCAGCGTCGTAATCCCCAACCACCATGATGCGCTTGCCTGCCGCAATTGCCTCAGCCAACAGCACCGCCATTTCACGGTTACCCGTCAATCGTTCTGGCGGGATCAAACGCGCCAAACTTGCTTCCATCTGGCTGATGTCACGCACGCCACGAGCTGCCAGCAACCTGGCCATGGTAGGTCGCACACCACCATTGACCAAGGTTTCATAAGCATCCTGCTCAATATTTCTTTGTATGATCTGAACCATCAAGATACGCTTCTAATGCTATTGGCTTACGCCAGAATTTATACACATCCATAGGCTTGAGCCGCACATGCAGCATGCGGTCAAACCAGGGAAAATAAAGATCAAGCTGCTGCAGACGCCTGGCCCGCAGAGCATGCCAACACACACTACTCCAGCCAGCCCCCAAGCTCGCATAGGCAGACTGCACCACAGCTAGCGCTTGAGCGTCTTGCAACACTGCATGCAGATTGGTGACCGTAGCATGGCGCAAGCCTGCCAATATAGCCAACCCTTTGACACTGACATCCTCACTATAGACGGCGGCACAGTTTAGAGGCTGCCCTTTGCCTGGCAGGATACCGCCGCCGTGAAGCCAGACACTATTGGCGGCTAGCTCGCCACGCGCTTCCCGCGCCTGGTTGACCTCATGACTGAACAACAACATCTGCATTTCATTGACCAACTGCCGCCAACGCTGCGCATCATCACCCTGAGGCATGCAGGACGTAATATCTCGCCCGGCTACCATCTCGACGGGTGTGGTGGCTAATGCCGGCATGGATTGCAGCCTTAGGTACCAATGCCCTTGGGCTCCCGGCATGAATTCCAAACCTTCGCCATCAAAATGCCGGTTCAGGCTATTCCGCAAGGCCTCACGCTCATCAATACTCAATGCCAAGGGTGCGGGTTGGCTCAAGGCAAAAGAATCACGCTGTAACAGCAGATGCACAGGACTAGCCAACATCCAATAAGCATGATCGGCAGGCAAATCAGCCCCCAGGCGCGACAATGCCGCGATTGGCCAATCCTGCTGCTTTGACACACCGAACTGCTGACACAAGTAGGCTTCCCACCCCATATCCAGCCATTGCTTCTTACCTCTTGCCATCATGTGCAGCAAGGCTTGATCCGCCGCCATCACAGGCAAAGCATCAACAGGATCAGAAAGTAGGATTTGTAATTTCACACAGATGTCACTTTGTCATGAAGCAGGTTGAGCGCTAAGATAGAAGGACATTCTCAGCTTAGCAACAGGGTTATGGATATTATTTTATGGCGTCACGCTGAAGCCGAGGAAGGCTTTCCCGATCTTGCACGCAAGCTTACCCCCAAGGGTGAACAGCAAGCCGCAAAAATGGCGTCTTGGCTGAAACAACATATGCCTGCCAATATGCGTATTCTGGCCAGTCCAGCAACACGCACACAGCAAACTGCCAGTGCTCTTGGCATGGAGTTTACCACTTTGGACGAGCTTGCTCCGGGTTCATCGCCCCAGGTATTACTTGATGCCGCTGGCTGGCCCCTAGGCCATGACAACGTACTGATTATCGGCCACCAGCCGACGCTAGGCATGGCCGCTGCCTATGCCATGACACGCCGCATGCAATACTGGAGCGTGAAAAAAGGCGCAATCTGGTGGATTGCCAATCGCAGACGGGGCGAAGAAGAGCAAACCGTGTTACGAGCCATGGTCACCCCCGAATTGATCTAAATTGGATATGAATATCGCATTTACTATGCACCAATCTCCCCTGTGCCCGCTTCAACAGGAGCCCATGTGAGCACCGTCCTGATTGCCAACCCCAAGGGGGGTAGCGGAAAAACCACATTAGCCACCAACCTGGCAGGTTATTTTGCCAGCCGTGGCAAGCATGTCGTGCTTTCTGACATGGATAGACAGCGTTCTGCACTGCACTGGCTGGAGCGCAGACCCTACAAGCTGCCATTGATTCATGGACAAGATGGGCGCAGCCAATACACCAACAGCCTGAGTGCAGACTGGACCATCGTGGACTCCCCGGCAGGGTTGCGCGGCGATAGATTAAGCCAAGCTGTCAAGGATGCACACTTTGTCATTGTGCCCATGCAGCCATCTGCTTTTGACATGGGGGCGACCCGTGATTTCCTGGAAGTACTGCAGGAAGAAAAATCTGTGCGCAAAGGCAAAACCTTTGTCGCCATGATCGGGATGCGGGTCGACAACCGCACGCGGGCCGCACAGACATTACAAGAGTTTCTTGCAGCATCTGGCTTTCCGTCGGTCGGCAATCTGCGTAATGCGCAAGTATATGCACTTGCAGCGGAACAAGGTGCCAGCCTGTTCGACATTCGCCCATCCCAGGTTAGTCGTGATTTGCAGCAATGGGCTCCGCTCTTGCATTGGCTGGTCAATGCAAGCAAACAAAAATAATCATAGGAGTACACCATGCCTAACGAGATCGAGCTCAAGCTACGCATTGCCAAAGAGGATATTCCTCACCTGCGCCGCCATGCCGCCATTCGCAAGTATCTGACCGGCAAGGCCATCACGCGCCGATTGGTAAGCACCTACTACGACACGCCCGACTTGCAGCTATTTGACCAACGTGTCAGCTTGCGCGTCAGGCGCATGTCTGGCGGCTGGTTCCAGGCGGTCAAGGCCGCGGGTCATTCTCTGGCAGGATTGCACCAGCGCCTAGAGTGGGAGGACATCATCTCCAAGGGCGAGCCAGACTACACTAAAATTACCGATTCTAGCCTCACGCCTATTTTTGACGATCCCGTGCTGCGCCAAGGCTTACAGCCCATTTTCACTACCGATATGCGCCGTACTGAATGGCAACTGGATTATCAAGGCAGCCATATCGAACTATCACTGGACGATGGCCTGCTCATTGCCGACAAGCATCAAGAGCCCTTGATCGAGATTGAGCTGGAGCTAAAAGATGGCAAGGTAGAACACTTGTTTGCGCTGGCGCTGGAACTGCAATCAGATATTGCACTGACAATAGAAAACGTCAGCAAGGCACAACGCGGCTATGCCTACTATCGCCATTTTCCTCAGCAGCCCTCCAAAGCCAAGCCAGCAGGTCTGGCCGCCACAGACAACCCCGGCGATGCCTTTGCCAAAGCTGGCTGGGAATGCTTGCGACAGCTGCAAAGCAATCAAGCGATTGCCATGCAGGGTGACGACCCCGAGGGCGTACACCAGATGCGGGTTGCTTTAAGGCGCCTCAAAGCATCCCTCAAAGCCTTCGGCATCAACAATGATGCCATCAATGACGAAATTAACTGGCTCAATTCCGTGCTGGCCAAGGCACGCGATCTGGATGTATTGCTGCATGAAACCATACCCAGCCTCAAGCTATCAACTGATGTATTGCACAAGGCTCAAGCACATGTCAGCAGTGCACAAAAGCGCGCATACAGCACCCTGCGTAATGGATTGAGACAACCACGTTATCAACACTTGCTGCTGACACTAGGCTACTTGTTTGCCTGCGGCTTGCCAATTGGCCACCCCAATTTGTCACGCACAGCCAGTTCACACTTGCAACGCACGTACAAAAAGCTGCTCAAGCAAGGCAAGCAACTGGATAAGCTCACCATCGAGCAACGGCACCAGTTACGCATATTGGCACGGCGCCTGCGCTACGTCCTGGAGCTTTTCATCCCACTCTACCAAGGGAAGAAACCAGGAAAACAGGCAGCCAAACTACTCAGTACGCTCAGTGGCTTGCAAGCTAATCTAGGCACGTTGAACGATACTGCCGTTACCAGCCAGACACTGGAGCGCATGAGCAAACGCAATCCTGGCCTAGTGCCTGTATTGCCAATCTGGCAACAAGCTGCACGCAAGCGCGAAAAACGTCATACAGCTGACTTACCTAATCTCTGGAAGGCGTTCAAAAAAGCATCGACTCCTTGGTAAAGGTGCCATCTCAGCGAAAATCCACTACACTCGCCACCATTCTCTCAACTCGACATACACAGGGATCACAATGAATCTGGAAAAAGTCATTTTCGGCTTCTTCATCGTCTTGGCGATGACCCTTAATTTTGGTTTTTTCGTCGGCGGTAGCGGTAACCCCATCGAGCACCATATTTATGAACTGTATACCGCTATCGTGGTAAACCTGATTGCCACCGTACTCAAGTTTGGTGACCGCTCGCAAATTGGTGCCATCCACTTGTCCACCAGCCTGGTCGCAGACCTGCAACTGATCGCAGCCGCCATTGTCTGGGTGGTCGCAAGCAGCGAAGAGTCGGGCACAGCGGCACGAGTAGTGTCGCTCAGTGGCGGTGCCTTGCTGGCCAATATCACCTCGGTCATCCTGCTACTTGCGGAAACCATTACCCTGCGTCGATAAATTCTGAGCGGAATCGCTTGTGAATAATATTTTCTTCCTGATCCTGCGGCGCATGCGTGCGCCGCTGATCACCGTCATTGTCAGCTATACCATTGCAATCGTCGGGCTGACACTGATGCCAGGGGCTGACCATCAAGGCAACCCCTGGCACATGAGCTTGTTCGAGGCTTTTTATGTCATCAGCTACACCGCTACCACAATTGGCTTTGGTGAAGTGCCTTTCCCCTATAGCGATGCGCAGCGGCTATGGATGACATTTTCGATCTACTTCACTGTTATCCCCTGGTTTTATGCGATAGGTAAGATCATTTCGCTATTCCAGGACCCTGCCCTTAAGCAAGCACTCACCACCAACAGCTTCGCACGCGCGGTAGACCACCTGCACGAACCATTCTTCATTGTTTCAGGTTATGGGGAAACTGGCAGTTTGCTGGTAAAGGCGCTGGATCATAAAGGCATACGTGTTGTAGTCACCGAAATGAACCAGGATCGCGTCAACGACCTGGAACTGGAAGACTACCAGTTTGACATCCCGGTTCTCTGTGCCGACGCAAAAATGCCCGACACCCTGCTACGCGCGGGTGTGCGCCACCCCATGTGCAAGGGCATTGCCGCCCTCACAGATAATGACCATGTCAACCTCGCAGTAGCCGTGGCTGCCAAACTGCTAAATCCTGACCTCATGGTACTAGCGCGCGCAGAAGACGACGAGGTCGCAGCCAACATGGCCTCGTTTGGCACTGACCACATCCTCAATCCCTACACGCTCTTTGGTGACCAATTGGGCATGGAAGTGCACGCGATTGGTACCTACCTGCTACACAAATGGCTGACTGGTGTCCCCGGTGATACCTTGACCCTGCCCAAGGTACCTCCAATCGGCAAATGGATCATTTGCGGCTATGGCCGCTTTGGCAAAGCCGTGGTGGAAAACCTGGAGCGTGAGCAGATCACGACTGTGGTTATTGAAGCCGACCCTGAGCTAACGAATTGCGAAAACTGCATTGTAGGCAGCGGTACCGAGGCAGCAACATTGACGGAAGCAGGAATTGAAGATGCCGTAGGCATCATCGCCGGCACCAACAATGACATCAACAACCTGTCGATCGTCATGACTGCGCAAAAGATGAACCCTAACCTGTTCGTCGTTGTGCGCAAAAACCGTCGTTTTAATGAACCATTGTTCGAGCATTTCAACGCCGATATATCCATGGATCCCAGTGACATCATTGCACACGAATGCCTGGCGCGCATGATCACGCCCATGATGACGCACTTCCTGAAACTAGTGCGGACGCAAGATAATAGCTGGGCTAACCAACTGATCAGCCGCCTGGTAGGCGTAGTAGGCGAAAACGTCCCCGATGCCTGGGGCGTCACCGTAGATGCAGAACACAGCCCGGCGGTTGCCAACCTGATTGCCTGGGGCCTGCCAGTCACACTCGATGCCTTAACGCGCGACCCTGGCAACCGCACACAAAAGCTGGATCTGGTTCCCCTCATGCTGGTACGCAGCGGAGAATACACACTGCTACCGGAAGTCACAGAGAAATTGCATGTTGGTGACCGCTTGCTGTTCTGCGGCAGTGCTATGGCCAAGAGTATCCAGCCAATTACCTTGAGCAATCACAAGACATTGACCTGGATCATCAATGGTCGCGAAATTGCTGATGGCTGGCTATGGCGCTGGATGACACGCAAGATCACTCGATTGCGCAAGCCACGCAAACCAACCTCGCAATAAATCCCTACTGGATGACTTGCCGTCGCAAGGCTTTGCGCTCGGCGTTGATACGCTTGCCTTCCAGGCGGCGTAGTTTGGAACCCCTAGTGGGTTTGGTAGCGATGCGCGGCGCAGGCATGGTCGCCACACTATTCACTAGCTCGTGCAGCCTGACCAGCGCATCTGCCCGGTTCAACTCCTGGCTGCGGTGTAATTGCGCCTTAATGATGATCACACCATCCTTGGTAATTCTGTGATCACGCAAGCGCAACAACCGAGCCTTCACCGTCTCAGGCAACGAGGACGCCTTGACGTCATAACGCAGGTGAATTGCACTCGACACCTTGTTCACGTTCTGGCCGCCCGCCCCTTGCGCACGCACGGCAGTCAGGGTGATTTCATCCGGTTCAAGCTGGATATCCGCCATCCCCATTCCCTCCTAGCTCAACGCCTAAGCACAACAAGCTATAGATATGACCTATCGTTGGCACCCCCTTTGAGCGCAACATTTTCGCCAGGTCGGTATATTGGCCGTCAGCACGGCACGAAGCAGCTTGCAGCGCTGGTGCACGCAATAGCCAAGTGATCGCTGCACTGCATAGAACAAACAGTATATTGGTCTTAGCGGGACGCGATTTCGTCGCTGTCAGGAAGAGGGGTTGATACGGTTGCAGAATCATAAGTTTTCTCTTGTTTTTAGCGGCTTAGGCCCGTACTTTCATGCACTGGAACAAGCGACAAAACTTGACCTAAACAGTCAAAAAAGCCAATATAGCGTCTTCACAACGGCCTCAAGCCATAACCAATATTTTAAGCTTGATGCTGCATCAGGCTGATTATACCCAAGCGTATCTTAAAAGTTTCCCGGAGAACCTTACATGGCATTGACCCCTGATATCGACCCTCAAGAGACCCAGGAATGGCTGGAAGCCATCTCATCGGTACTTGAGAACGAGGGAACCGAGCGCGCCCACTTCTTGCTGGAAACGCTGATCGACAAAGCGCGCCGCTCAGGTGCGTATTTACCGTACAACGCAACAACCGCTTACGTAAACACCATTCCTGCACACCTGCAGGCCAAGCATCCTGGCGATACTGCCATGGAACGCAAGATCCGTGCGCTGATCCGCTGGAATGCCATCATGACCGTACTGCGCGCCAACGAGAAATCTCCCGGCGTAGGTGGTCACATTGCCAGCTTCCAGTCTGCAGCCACTCTATATGACACCGGCTTCAACCACTTTTTCCGTGCTGCCAACGAAAACTTCGGTGGCGACCTGATCTACTTCCAAGGCCACTCGTCCCCTGGCGTGTACGCACGCGCCTTCCTGGAAGGCCGCCTGACAGAAGAACAAATGTCCAACTTCCGTATTGAAGCGGAAGGCAATGGCTTATCTTCCTACCCTCACCCCTGGCTGATGCCAGATTTCTGGCAATTCCCAACGGTATCCATGGGCCTGGGCCCATTGCAGGGCATCTACCAGGCACGCTTCCTCAAGTACCTGCATGACCGTGGCATTGCCGATACCTCAGACCGCAAGGTATGGGTATTCTGTGGCGATGGTGAAATGGACGAGCCTGAGTCCTTGGGCGCGATTTCCCTGGCCGCACGTGAAAAGCTGGACAACCTGATTTTCGTCATCAACTGTAACCTGCAACGCCTTGATGGCCCTGTACGCGGTAACGGTAAGGTAATTCAGGAGTTCGAGGCTGCGTTCCGTGGCTCTGGCTGGAATGTGCTGAAAGTGCTGTGGGGCTCTTATTGGGACCCATTGCTGGCCATGGACAAGGATGGCCTGCTCAAGAAGCGCATGGAAGAATGCGTGGACGGCGAATACCAGAACTTCAAAGCCAAGGGCGGCGCTTACACACGTGAGCACTTCTTCGGCAAATATCCTGAACTGAAGGAAATGGTGGCCGCGATGTCTGATGAAGACATCTGGCGCTTGAACCGTGGCGGCCATGATCCACACAAGGTGTACGCGGCTTACCACTCTGCCGTGAACCACAAGGGTCAGCCTAGCGTCATCCTCGCCAAGACCGTCAAGGGTTATGGCATGGGTCAGGAGGGCGAAGGCCAGAACACTACCCACCAGCAGAAGAGCATGGGCGTCGAAACACTGAAGAAATTCCGTGACCGCTTCGACTTGCCTCTGACAGATGAGCAAGTGGAGAACCTGTCGTTCTACCGTCCTGCTGATGACAGCCCGGAAATGCAATATCTGAAGGCTCGCCGCGAAGCGATGGGTGGCTTTGTGCCATCACGTCGCCGCAAGGGTAATGAACTGACAGTCCCTGAGCTTTCCGCCTTCGAGAACATGCTGGGGGCAACCGGTGAGCGTGAAATTTCCACCACCATGGCATTCGTTCGTATCCTGTCGACACTGGTGCGTGACAAGCAAATCGGCAAATACGTCGTGCCTATCGTGCCAGATGAAGCACGTACATTTGGTATGGAAGGCATGTTCCGTCAACTGGGCATCTACTCTTCCGTCGGCCAGCTGTATGAGCCTCAGGATGCCGACCAGGTGATGTTCTACAAGGAATCCAAGGACGGCCAGATTCTGGAAGAAGGTATCAACGAAGCCGGTTCGTTCTCCTCATGGATTGCCGCAGCGACTTCCTACAGCGTCAGTGGCGTACAGATGATTCCGTTCTACATCTTCTACTCCATGTTCGGCTTCCAGCGTATCGGCGACTTGGCATGGGCCGCAGGTGACTCACGCTCCCGTGGCTTCCTGTTGGGTGCTACCGCAGGCCGTACCACGTTGAACGGTGAAGGCTTGCAGCACGAAGATGGTCATAGCCACCTGATGTCTGCCACTATCCCGAATTGTATTTCCTATGATCCAACCTTTGCCTACGAGCTGGCCGTAATCATCCAGGAAGGCCTGCGCCGCATGGTGCAGAACCAGGAAGATGTGTACTACTACATCACCCTGATGAACGAAAACTACACCCACCCTGCGCTGCCTGCTGGCGCTGAGGAAGGCATACTCAAGGGTATCTACTCCTTCAGCAAATCCAAGGCCAAGGGTCCTAAGGTGCAACTGCTGGGTAGCGGCGTGATTCTGCGTGAAGTCATTGCTGCAGGCGAGTTGCTGGAAAAGGATTGGGGCGTTTCTGCCGATATCTGGAGCGTGACCAGCTTCACCGAACTGCGCCGCGAAGGTCTGGATGTAGAACGCTGGAATCTGCTCAACCCGGAGAAAACCCAGAAGGAAAGCTTTGTCGCCAAGAGCCTGAAAAAGGCAGAAGGCCCGGTCATTGCTTCCACCGACTACATGAAGTCCTACGCTGACCAGATCCGCAACTTCATCCCGCAGCGATATGTTGCATTGGGTACCGATGGTTATGGCCGCTCCGACTCTCGTGAAGCACTGCGTAGCTTCTTCGAGGTTGACCGCTACCACGTGGTCATTGCAGCACTGAAAGCATTGGTTGATGAAGGCAAGTTGCCTGCAGCTAAGGCAGCAGAAGCCATCAAGAAATACAACATTAACGTCAACAGGCCCAACCCGACAACGGTTTAACCAGATGACAGAAAGCTGCCAGATACCCATCTGGCAGCCTCGCGCAAGCAATCTACGCCCCGGCTGACCGCATGTGGGCGTTTTGCGTAAATGCATATCTTAAAAAGATACATTTTAAGGAACATCAAGCATGGCAATTAAAGACGTACTCGTTCCCGACATCGGCAACTTTGACAGTGTGGATGTCATCGAAGTCCTGGTGAAAGCCGGTGACAGCATTGCCAAGGACGACTCGCTGATCACCCTGGAATCCGACAAGGCCTCCATGGATATTCCCGCGCCATTTGCCGGGACAGTGAAAGAAGTCAAAATCAAGGTGGGCGACAAGGTAGCTCAAGGCGGGCTTATTCTCACGCTAGAAGCCGCAGAAGAAAGCGCGAGCACACCAGTTGCCGCACCGGAAACAGCCAAGCCTGCTCCTGCCGCCGCAGCGCCAGCAACCCCGGCGCCCGTACCCGAGGCAACCCGTCCGGCACCTGAGCCTCCAAAAACCATCCAGCCACAAACCACGCCCAACCCGATCGCGGCGAGTGTGGAAACAGCTTCCGGCAAGCTGGCTCATGCCAGCCCATCCATCCGCAAATTCGCACGCGAACTAGGCGTCAATCTCGATTTGGTCAGCGCCAGCGGCCCCAAGAATCGCATTACCCAGGCTGACGTACAGGCCTATGTCAAGGGTGAGCTCAGCAAACCGCGCGGTGGTGGCGTTGCCACTGGAGCTGGTGGCTTGGCTGTCATCCCGGCACCTGTAATTGATTTCAGTCAGTATGGCGAAACCGAAACCAAGTCACTATCCCGCATCAAGAAGCTCTCTGGTGCCAACCTGCATCGCAACTGGGTCACTGCACCGCACGTGACGCAGTTCGATGAGGCCGACATTACTGACCTGGAAGATTTCCGCAAATCCATGCAGTCCGAAGCCGAAAAGCGTGGCGTCAAGCTGACCATGATCGCCTTCCTGATCAAGGCCTCGGTGAATGCATTGCGTGCTTACCCTAACTTCAATGCCTCTTTGTCTGCCGATGGTGAAAGCCTGATTCTCAAGCAGTATTACAACGTTGGCTTTGCCTGCGACACCCCTGACGGCCTGGTTGTCCCGGTGATCCGTGATGTCAATCGCAAGGACGTGCTCGAAATCGCGGCTGAACTGGGTGAGTTGTCTGCCAAGGCACGTGAGCGCAAACTGAAGGTCGAGGAAATGCAGGGTGGTTGCTTCACCATTTCCAGTCTGGGTGGTATCGGCGGCACAGCCTTCACCCCCATCATAAATTGTCCTGAAGTAGCGATCCTGGGCGTTTCACGTTCCAGCATCCAGCCAGTATTCAACAGCAAGACCAAGGAGTTTGAACCTCGCCTGGTCCTGCCTTTGTCCTTGTCCTACGATCATCGTGTGATCGACGGTGCCGACGGTGCGCGCTTCACCAGCCACCTGCGCATGGTGTTGTCCGATGTACGTCGTTTGTTGCTGTAAGGATTAAGGGATCAACATGAGCAAGATTACTGAAGTATTCGTCCCCGATATTGGTAACTTTGATAGCGTGGATGTGATTGAGGTGCTGGTAAAAGCTGGCGACACCATCGCCAAGGAAGACGCACTGATCACGCTGGAGTCCGACAAGGCCTCCATGGACATCCCCTCTTCCCACGCTGGCGTGGTAAAAGAGATCAAGGTCAAGGTCGGTGACAAGGTCGCCAAGGGCGCACTGATCCTGCTGGTGGAAGAAGCCAGCACAGAACAGGCCAGCCCTGCCCCAGCGGCGCAAGAAGCCGCAACACCTGCACCTGCGACAACACCCGCGGCATCAGCACCAGTGCCTGCTGTGACTGGCGACTCCGACCTCAACACTGAAGTCGTGGTCCTGGGTTCCGGCCCCGGCGGCTACACAGCCGCTTTCCGTGCTGCTGACCTCGGCAAGCAAGTGGTATTGATTGAGCGCTACTCTACACTGGGCGGCGTTTGCCTGAATGTGGGTTGTATTCCATCCAAGGCACTGTTGCATACCGCCAAGGTCATCACAGAGGCAGAAGAAACCAGCCACCACGGTGTTAGCTTCGGCAAGCCAGAAGTCAATCTGGAGCAACTCCGCACATGGAAAGCCAATGATGTTGTTGGTAAGCTCACCGGTGGCTTGGCACAAATGGCCAAGCAACGCGGCGTGACCGTGGTGCAAGGCGTAGGCCAGTTCAGTGGCCCTAATCAGATCGCGGTCACCGCAGCCGATGGTAAAGTTACCACGGTTGGTTTCCAGAACGCCATTATTGCGGCAGGCTCTCAAGCCACCAAATTCCCCGGTGCACCTGACGACGAACGCATCATGGATTCCACTGGTGCTCTGGCGCTGGCTGATGTACCAAAAAAACTCCTGGTCATTGGCGGTGGCATCATCGGCCTGGAAATGGGTACGGTGTACGACGCGTTGGGTAGCAAGGTGAGCGTTGTCGAATTTATGGATGGCCTCATCCCTGGTGCTGATCGCGATCTCATTCGTCCGTTGCAGAAGCGTATGGAAAAACGCTTTGAGAGCATTATGCTTTCCACCAAGGTCGCCAAGATCGAAGCAAAGAAAGACGGCATCCACGTCAGCTTTGAAGGCGAGAATGCGCCGAAAGAAGCCCAGGTCTACGACCGCGTGCTGGTCTCTATTGGCCGCCGCCCCAATGGCAAAAACATCGGTGCCGAGAACGCTGGTGTCGCCGTCGATGATCGCGGCTTTATTGCCGTAGATAAGCAAATGCGCACCAATGTGCCGCATATCTTCGCGATTGGCGATATCGTTGGCCAGCCAATGCTTGCCCACAAGGCGACGCATGAAGCCAAGGTGGCAGCTGAAGTGATTGCCGGTCACAAGGTTGAGTTCATCGCCTCGGTGATTCCATCCGTCGCCTACACAGACCCCGAAGTCGCCTGGGTAGGCGTCACGGAAACCGATGCGAAGACCCAAGGCCGTGCCATCGAGAAAGCCAGCTTCCCTTGGGCGGCAAGTGGACGTGCATTGTCCATCGCCCGCTCCGAAGGCGCCACCAAGCTGATTTTCGACAAGGAGACACATCGTGTCATTGGCGCTGGTATTGTCGGTGTCAATGCGGGTGAATTATTGGCAGAGGCCGTGTTGGCGATCGAGATGGGGGCAGATGCCCATGATCTTGGCCTCACCATTCATGCCCACCCTACCCTATCGGAAACCATCTGCTTTGCAGCAGAGCTGAAAGAAGGCACGATCACCGATATGCTGCCGCCAAAGAAGCGCTAATAGTTTATATGGCCAAGCAAAAACGGCACCCTCAGGTGCCGTTTTTTTATGCCTGCTTTTACCTCACCAGTTAAGCCGCGGCCTGTTTTAATTTGTATTCATCACGCCTGCGAACCTCTTCACGCACAGTAGAGATAATGTAGCGCCCGTAATCCACCGCGTCATAGAGCGGCTCATAACCACGATTGAGGAAGGTAGTTACGCCAAGGTCGTAATAATCCAACAGCGACTGTACGATGGTGTCAGGCGTTCCCACCAGCGAAGTAGTATCGGCACCTGTGCCTATGGCAGTAGACGTAGCCATATATAAGGCCCGGTCATGACGGTCACCACGTGCAGCAATCTCCTGCTGGCGCAATGCACCACCTGCATGCAGATGTTGTGGTGCAATACCTTGATGGTTTTGTTTCAGGCGTTCGACGATTTCATACGCACGTTGCCAAGCAATGTCTTCCGTAGGCCCGATAATCAGGCGTGCCGAGAGACTGACACGTGGTGCAGGAACACCAGCCACCTCAGCTACGCGACGCAACTTGGCAATCCGTTCGGCAATATCTGCCAGAGGCTCGGCCCACAAGGCATAAAGATCAGTGTGGCGCACTGCCACTTCATACGCAACATCGGAAGAGCCGCCAAGCGAAATCGGGATATGGGGCTGCTGCAAGGGCTTGAGCGGAATAGAGGTATCCTTGAGCTGGAAATACTTGCCCTCATAATCGAATGGCTTATCCGTAGTCCACAAGCGACGCACAATATCCAAGTATTCCCCGGCACGTTCATAGCGTTGGGCTTTATCGGCAAGAGTATCGCCGTGCTCGGCATCAATGGCATGACCGGTAATCGCATGCAACCGTATGCGCCCACCAGTGATATGGTCCAGCGTGGCATAGGCACGTGCGGCCAGGGCCGGGCTTTGCAAGGCAGGACGGTGGGCAATCATGAATCCCAGATGTTCTGTCTGGGATGCCGCATAAGCCGCAAGGTAAGCAGGATCACCACCGCCATTAGCGATCAATACGCGGTCAAAACCGGCATGCTCATGGGCGCGTGCGAGGTCACGTAGGTACTCCAGATCCAACTTGGCACTCGCTCCCTGGCGCGGGGCATACTGGTTACGCGGAAACAGACCTCCAACAAATTCCACCGGCATTTCATCACTCCTCGGTTCTTGATTAATAAGGTCTATATGCAGGCAAGCACCATGCCTGATAAGACTTAATACAAAACCTCAATTAAACATATACTTGCCAGCAACCCCTTGCTCTATGCTGTCTGCATAAAAACAGTCATCCATCCATCATGCACAGACCCCAACAGCTAGCGCTGATTTTCCAGCAGCCATCTCATCTACCGGCCAATCTGTAGCACACCCGCGGCAATCAATACATTGCCTTATTCCTGCACAGCTGAGCTGCGTATGACACAACAGGGCTGATGCTTACCCAGCACACTAAATTCCCAATCAATTGATTTTTAATAACTATTTATTTGGCACAAAATTTGCCGACATCCCGAAAATTGTAAATTTTTGCAAATATCCCGCGTCTTGCCGGGATACAACCAGGGGAAAACATGAAAAAACACCAGTCGTTCGCCAAACGTTCGCTGGGCTTTATCGCCATCAGCACCTTACTGAACGTCTATGCCAACCAGGCGATGGCCCTAGAGAGCAATGCAGAAACCGGCACGAATACCGAATCCACTGCTAGTGATACAGAAACCAATCTTCTCGGTCATGTGGTGGTACAAGCCGAGACCCTGACAAGCTCGCCTCTGCCTAGCCGCCCGACCAGCTCATTAGGCGCTGAAGCTTCGGTATTGGACACTCCACGATCAGTGTTCGAGATCACCGCAGACCAATTGGCCAAGGATCCTATCCGTAACGCTGATGACCTGGTGCGTTACGGCCCGAGCATACAGCGCAATGGCGGCCAGAACGTCAATATTGCCCCAGTGATTCGCGGGCAAGCATCAGAACTGTTCCAAGACGGTCAACGTACCTATAACGTACGTCGGCCTTTCAATATCAATGCCTATGAAGGCGCCGATGTCGTCAGTGGCACACCACCCCAAGTGTTCGGCCCCACCTCACGCAGTGGCGGTTATATCAACTATCTATCCAAGCTACCTGACTTCGAGAAACAACGTTCCGAAATTCGCGGCCTCATCGGCACCTGGGTACCTAGCGGCGGCTCGTTCCGTACAGCGCGCATTACCTACGACACCACAGGCCCCATCAGTGATACGCTTGCCTATCGCGTCAGTATCACGCCGCAGCGCACCAATGACTACTACGATAATGTCAGCAATAATTTCAATGCCTTCTATGGCGCATTGGCCTGGAAGCCTCAGGATAATGTGCGCGTGGACTGGAATGCCAGCTATGATGACTACTATGATTACAATGTCATACACGGCTGGAACCGTACCACCCAGGACCTGATTGATCACGGCACCTATAACGCTGGTCGTGCCACCCCCATCATCCAGCAAGGCAGCAATTATTACTCCCCAGTCTATGCTTCCGGGGCAGCCGATTCAGCCATTACTGGCTGGCAGCAGCGTGTGCGTAATAGCGCTGGGCAAATGGTGGTAGTAGGCAACGTCGCCTCACCTTTCACCAACTCAAGTAACCCAGGCACAATACGTGGCTGGGTTTATGACCCCTCAACTCCCGGCAACGATACTGTCAAGCTCTCGCGCAGTGATTTTTCCCGCGCCGAGGACAAGAACACAGCCAAACGTGGCGTCAGCCAGCTACGTATCGCGATAGACCTCAATCAGCAATGGTCTATCCTCAACAGCACCATGGTGCAATACTCGGACGATACCAACGACTCGGTTGGCAGCTTCCTGACCCAATTCACTGACAAGATTTTCGACAACCGCACCGAGTTGCGCGGACACCATGAGTTCGAGTTATTCGGCCTCAAAATCAGTGACCGCAGCAACACCGGTATTTCCTTTCGCCGCGAAAGCTTCCGCTCATTAGCAGCCAATAACAGCTTTACCACTTCGCCATATGACCTCACTGCATCACTTGCGCTCAAGACACCTGCTGGCCTGTTGGGCTTGCCCACCTATGGCACCTCGGGGTCGTGGATAGGCCAGGCTGGCGTGCCACAACTCACCAGTTTCGGTTACTTGGTATTACCACGGATGTATCCGGTAGGAGGAGGGCTTTATGCCGAAGTCGGTGGCTTCCCACCGTCCGGTGCAGTCTATACCAGTGAGGGCCGCTGGACGACAACGTCTCTATTCACGCAGCAGAACTTCCTCATCAACGACAAATACGGTTTCAATATCGGTCTCAACTCCTCCTACATTGATGCCAGGATCAAGAATCCACTGGTTATCAACCCTGCTACCGATAACCGCAGCGACAGCTACAGCGTCTGGCTACCCAGCCTGCAGGCAGGCCTGCTCTACAAGCCTAGCCAGTTCACTACGCTATACACCAACTATGACCGCTCCTATGCCATCAATACCGGTGGCTTTGCTGACGTATTGACCTGGGGCAGCGGCAATCGGCTGTCTCCCCTGGCATTCCGTAGCCTGAGCATCTTGCGCGAAGTTGGGATCAAATCCGAGCTGGTCCCCGACAAACTATTTGCGACGTTGGCAGCCTACCGCCAAGAGCGTGACACTGCCCCAGATAACCTGGGGCAAATGGCACGACTGATTGTGAAAGGTGTGGAAACCTCGATTCGCTTCCAGGCAACCGAGCGCCTGAGCGGAGGTGCCAATGCATCGCGCACCGATGCACGCTACACCTATTTGGCCTACCCTGGGGGCTTCTTCTCTGCTGCAGGCTTTGTGCCGGACAATGCAACGGTGTTTGGTGATGGAAATTTCTTCAGCCGATTACCTAACCCAGGCGCCATTCGTGCTCCAGGCATCCCCAAATACTCTGCCAATGGCTATCTGGATTACCGTTTACCCTCTGGCCTCGGCGCTACACTGTCGGCTTGGTGGACCAGCAGCTGGTACACCAACCCCGCTCAAGACGTCAGAATCCCCAACAACCATAATTTCGACCTGACGCTGTACTACAACCAGCCCAAATACGATGTAGCACTGCGTGTCCTCAACCTCACGAACCGCAAAAACTTCAGCACTGGCGGCGTGGGTGGCACCACTGGGGAATTTGTCGTGCCCTCGCACCCACTCTCGGTGCAAGCCACGTTTGGTTATCGTTTCTAGGTTGATATGGACTAGCCTCCTAGTGGACACCAGCACTGCTGCTCATGCAACAGCAATGCTGGTGTCCAACCACAAGCGCAATATCAAGCCAGATCATAAATTCATATATTCCATATAAAACAAAAAGTTAACCACACACACAAAATACACCTGCACTGCACTCATGCTGGCATGAGGCTTGCAAAATACCTGCATGTCATTGCACGCCACTACAGTCACATGCATCAACAAAGGAATAGAACATGGCAGTCAAACTATTGTGGTACCTCACCGAACCTGATGGACCGGTACCTTGGGAAAACGATGGCCGCTGGAGTACAGGTTTTGACCATCTCCAGCAACTAGCGACCAGCATTGATAAACTGGGGTATTACGGCGCACTGCTGGCAACAGGCGGCGGCGCTGGCAATGATGTGAATATTGTCGCGGCATCCTTGCTGGCAGCCACCAGGCGTATGAAATTTGTTGCCGCCGTTTATCCAGGGCTGATTGCACCAGCGAAGCTGGCCCAGATGGCGCGAACCATTGACCGGTTTTCAGAAGGCAGGCTGATTTATAACGTCGTCAATGGCAGCGATGCCATCTTGCCATCCATGGGATTTCACATTACCCATGATGAACGTTACGACTTTAGCTATGAATACTGGGATGCCTTCCAGCAATTGTACCGTGGCTCCCAAGCGGGTTATGTCGGCAAATACATCAAGATTGATGCCGCACCGCCTGCGGTTGCAGGCATGGTAAAACGGCAACAAGCTTATTCACGTCAATATCAGGATGCTATTTCATTGTGGGGGGCGGGCACCTCTGCACCAGGTGTTGCCCATTCCGCCAAGTTACTGGATGTTTACCTCAGCTTTGCCGATAAGCCACACTTATTGGGCGAGAAATTCAGGCGTGTTGGTGCAGAAGCCGCCAAGCATGGCCGCAAGCTTACCTTTGGTACGCGCTTACAAATCATCGTGCGCGAAACCGAGGAAGAGGCCTGGGAATATGCACAATATCTGGTCGACCGCACCTCGGTGCAATACGCCATTGACTCGATCAAACGCCAACTGCCTCCCGGCGAAACTTTCGACAGCTATCGTAGCCCTGACCCGCAAGTGCAACAAAATCTGGAAAGCATTCGCGCTGGTAAGCTGCCCAAAGCCAAGGATTACGAGATATACCCCAATATCTGGACGGGCCCCGCACTGCATGGCTTCAACGTCTTGGGCCCCCTAGCAGGCACTACGCTGGTTGGCAGTGCCCAGAATGTGGCAGCGCGCATTCGCGAATTTGAAGCCAACGGCACACATGCCTTCATTCTTTCTGGCTGGCCGCTGATTGAAGAAGCCCATCGCGTAGCAGACCTGTTGTTCCCATTGCTAGACCTGGATCATGGTTTTGATGTGCCCTTGCTTTCGCCTGTGCGACGCGACAGCTATCCACATCGTGGCGAACGCCACCAGCACGCTTCAGAGACAGAGCAACAAGCTGCGTAACCCTTTACTCATGATTGACATCACACTTGGAAAACAGACATGACCACTGAACTATCCCGGCGTGGCTTTCTTATCAATTCTGCCGCCTTGGGTGGTAGCATCTTGCTTGGCGGTGGCCTCCTGAGTGGTTGCCGCAACAACAACGATAATGCAGTGACTGCATTACCCAGCACACCGCAATATGGCGGACGCCTGCGCCTAGGCATTATCGATGGCAGTAAAACCGGCGATCTGGATGCACACAAGCCGCTCACCACAGGTGCCATCATTCGCGGCTTCGCGCTTTACAGCAAATTGTGGGAGTGGGGTGAGGCCATGACTCCAGAACTTGCGTTGGCTGAAGAAGTAGATGTCAATGACAATGCCTCCCTGTGGACTATTCGCCTACGCAAAGACCTGGAATTCCACAATGGTAAGACGATTACTGCCGATGACCTGATTTTCTCGGCACGGCGCTTATCAGACCCTGCCCTTGCATCACCTTACCTGGCGTACCTGCAGTGGATAGATCGGGATAATCTGGTCAAGGTGGATGAACGTACCGTCAGGATTCCGATCAAGGGGGGGCGTGGCCTGCTTTCATTACCGGATAGCTGGGTGAATTTTGGTGGCCTCGTGCCGAAAGATTATCATCCAGTTACCAATCCAGTCGGTGCCGGTCCATTCAAGCTGAAAGAATTTGTGCCAGGGCAACGCTCACTGTTCACGCGTTTCGAGAACTTCTACAAGACTGGTCAGCCTTACCCGGATGAACTGGAAATCATTGACTTCAAAGACCAAACCTCGCGAGTAGCCGCGTTGCTTAGCGGGCAGATCGACGTCGCAAATGCGCTGGATCCGGAACAGGTCATTCCCCTCAAGCAAAACCCCAAGGTCAATGTCATCATCAGCGAAACCCATGGCTGGCAGTCGTTTGACATGAACTTGAGCAAGGCACCATTCAACGACGACCGGGTCAGGCAGGCCTTCCGCCTGCTCGTCAACCGTCAGGAGCTAATAGACCGCGCATTGGGTGGCGAAGGCCGTATCGCCAATGACTTATACTCGCCTTTGGATCCCACGTTCAACCACACCATTCCCCAGCGCGAATATGACCTTGAACAAGCCCGCTTCCTGCTGAAACAAGCGGGATACAACAATGACCTGAGAGTGGAGTTGACCGTAGGCCCTGGCTTGACTGCTGTTGCAGGAGGCTCGCCTGCAGGCTTGGTCTTGGCTGAACAAGCCAAGAAAGCTGGCGTCACGGTCAAAGTCACGCAAGTTGATTCCGCCACATTCGGTGGGCCGTTGCGCAATGATTGGCAGTTCAGCACCAATAGCCGGCTGGGTGGAAGCTTCCTGCACACTGCAGCAATGGTAGATAGCCCCATCTCAACCGCCAACAAGACGCATTTTGACAACCCTCGCTTTAATGAACTATTCACACAAGCGATTTCCACGACAAATGTCGATGCCAGAAAACCATTAGTACATGAGGCGCAGCAAATCCAGCACGATCATGGCGGATTAATCATCTGGGGCTATACCAACACGCTGGATGCCGCTGGCAAGCATGTCGGCGGGTTGGCACCAGAACGTTCCCACTTCCCGACTTGGCGCTTTGACAAATTATGGATAAACAGATCCGCATGACGATCCTCACAGGCGTAGGCAAGCCAGGAAAAACGGGAAGATGGAAAGCAAAGGCTTCATTTAGCACCTTGCCAATCACTTCCCAAAAGCACAAAACGCAAGCCTGGGTAAATCAGTACACCATCCCAGCCTGGCTACCCTGGATGCTCAAGCGTATCGTTTCCAGCTTACTGGGCATCATCGTTATCAGCATACTGGTATTTGCAGCCACCCAGGCATTGCCATCCGATCCTGCCCGAGTAATTCTAGGCCCAGAAGCCACAGAAGACGCGGTGCAGGTATTTAGGCAAACCCTTGGGTTGGACCAGCCAATCGCCAGCCAATATTTCCAGTGGATCAGCAACGCACTGCAAGGAGACTGGGGACATTCTATTGACTCCAACACACCCGTCACGCAATTGATTGCTGGTCGCCTGGAAAACTCACTGGCACTGGTGGCCAGCGTTCTGCTCATCAGCATCCCTGCATCGCTATTTCTGGGGGTGTTTCTTGCACTACGGCGAGATAGCTGGATAGATCGCGCCTGCCTATCCACCATGATTGCACTCAAGGCCATTCCCAGCTTTGCCATTGCCATTGGCCTGATGATGCTATTGGCAACATCAGTGTTTCCTATCTTGCCTGCCGTTTCACTCCTTGATCCTAACCGATCGGCGTTTTCTCAGCCTTTTTTTCTGGTGCTACCCACCTTGACCCTAGTGGTTGCCACCGTACCCTACCTGTTACGGCTGGTACGTAGCTCCATGATAGAAATTCTTGATTCTGAATTCATCACCAGCGCCAGGTTACGCGGCCTGAAACACAGTACCATCATCTGGCAATATGCAATCCCCAATGCGGTCATCCCGGCTATCCAGGCGATCGCATTAACAACTAGCGTCATGATTGGGGGCGTACTGGTTGTTGAAGTGGTATTTACTTATCCAGGCATAGGCAGCGCCTTGAATGCTGCTGTTGATATTCGTGACATTCCTGTCATTCAGGCAATCGTGGTTTTTCTGGCCGGTAGCGTTATGCTAATCAATCTGCTCGCCGACATTATGACTGTGCTATTGACGCCAAGATTGCGCACACAGCCAGCCAACGCAGGAGGCAAGCAATGAATATCACAACCTGGATCAGTAACATCAGCAAGAACAGTCAGGTTGGCCTCGGATTTACCCTGAGCGCAGGTATTCTGCTATTGGCCTTGATCGGGCCCTGGTTGGCACCTCACTCGCCTGTCGACCTGGTAGGCCCTCGCTATGGGTCACCTGATGCCAAGGCACTACTGGGATATGACTATTTGGGTCATGACGTCTGGTCACGCTTGCTCTCCGGTGGATTATCCTTGGTATGGATGTCTGTAGCGGCATCTGTCATCGCCTTGGCCTCAGGTGCCCTGCTCGGCATGGTGGCTGGCTTTTTTCGCGGCCGCATTGATCAAAGCATTGTATGGTGGTCGGATGTATTCCTTGCTTTTCCCAACCTGATCCTGATATTGCTGGTGGTTGCCATGCTGGGTCGAGATCCCTGGCTGATTGTGCTCATCGTTGCGATTGCCTTTTTACCTGGCGTCATCCGCTTATCCCGCAGCATTACACTGGGCATTGCTCAACAAGAATATATTGAGGCAACCACGATGATGGGATATTCGACGCACCGCATCCTGCTGCACGAAATCCTGCCCAATATCAGCATGCCTTTGCTGATTCATCTTGGCACCATGCTTTCATGGGCGGTCGGCATTCTTGCCGGGCTCAGTTTTCTTGGATATGGCGTTGAACCTCCCGCAGCTGACTGGGGGCTGATGGTCAACGAAAACCGTGCAGGTTTACAGATACAACCCTATGCAGTATTGGCACCAGCCATCCTGATCGCGTTGTTCGCATTGGGAACCAACCTGCTGGCAGAAGGCCTGGGAAGAGCACAATCAGGCATCAAGGAGGCCCGATGACATCAGCGCAATCGATTCCTGCCCTACTCACTGTCGATCAACTCAATATCACCCTGGAAAATGGCACCGAACTAGTGGCAGACATTAGTTTCAGCGTACACGCAGGGGAAGTATTGGCATTGGTTGGCGAATCAGGGTCAGGCAAGACCACCATCGCCATGGCCTTGCTAGCTCATACCAGGGCCGGTGCAAAGGTAAAATCCGGCACCATCCTCATCGACAGCATTGACCTACTCGCGCTCGCGCCTCAGGACTTACGTACAGTACGCGGTCACCTGGTCAGCCTGGTTGCGCAAAACCCTGCCATGGCACTCAATCCACTACGCACCATCGGCCAGCATTTGCATGACGTGTTAACAGCACATCGACCAGAACTCGCCCAACACCAAAGACAAGCCCAGGTAGTGACGATCATGAATGATGTTGGGCTCCCAGATGATGAAGAGTTCCTGGATAGATTTCCTCATCAACTTTCAGGGGGACAACAACAACGCATTCTGCTCGGGTTGGCATTTATTCTGCGCCCCAAATTGATTGTTCTGGATGAGCCAACGACAGCGCTTGATGTGAGCTCGCAGGCCAGGATACTCAACACCATCCGCGACCTATGCAAACGCTACAATGCTGCTGCCGTGTATGTTTCGCATGACCTCGCTGTCGTCAAACAACTCGCAGACCGCGTGATGGTACTTTACGCTGGCCGCATTGCGGAAATCTCGCCACGTCATCGCTTGTTTACGCAACCATACCATCCTTACAGCCATGGCTTGCTTGAGGCAATTCCAGACATTGCACTCAGACGGACGCCAAAACCTATTCCCGGCCAAACCTTAGCACCTGGCCATAGAGGCCAAGGCTGCGCTTTTGCACCGCGCTGCTTCAAAGCCACACAGCAATGCCATGACTCGCAACCATTATTACGCTCCCTGGATGAAGGGCATCAGCTCGCCTGCCTGCACACAACGCCATTGCCATTGGTACACGCGGAATACCAGCAGCGTAAGGCGGCTACCCGCCAGACAGGTAATACAACCCAGTCACCGATTCTGTATCTACACCACGTCTCAGCCCGATATGGCAAACAACCGGTGCTGCACGACATTTCTCTGGAAGTAGCCATCGGCGAATGCTTGGCTATTGTTGGACAATCCGGTTCTGGCAAGACCACCCTTGCCAAGATCATGGCGGGGCTCAATATTTCCGCTACTGGCCGTATCAACTTCAATGGTGAGGAACTACCGCTTAGAGCAGCCTATCGCGCCAGCAAGCAACGCCACAAAATCCAGTATATTTTCCAGAACCCTTACCAAGCCCTGAATCCAAAACATACGATTGGAATGACGCTTACCGCGGCAACACAACATTTTTTCAACCTCAATCCCACCACGACACAACAAAAAGTAGAGGGCGTATTGAATCAGGTATCGTTGCCTAAAAAAATCCTGCAACAATATCCACGTGAGTTATCAGGAGGAGAGCTTCAGCGTGTCGCGATTGCGCGAGCCTTGATCTGCAACCCTCAACTGCTTATCTGCGATGAAATCACGTCGGCATTGGATGTGTCAGTACAAGCGAATATCTTGGAATTATTACAATCATTACAACAACAAGGTCTTGCTATCGTTTTTGTCACTCATAATCTAGGAGTGGTGCGCACGATTGCAGATCGCGTCATGGTATTGAATCATGGCCGAGTAATAGAGGCCGGGACGGTGGACGAGCTACTAGATCGCCCACAGGAAAACTACACAAAAAAACTGATCCAAGATTCACCATCCCTATTTGCAACCGGCATCAGCTAACTCACCCCAGTCACAAATAGGCCTGCGGAATTATTCAGTATCAGATTGTGAAGAATGAGATGCAGCAGGTGTGCTGGCTACATCTGCCTTATTTTCACTGCTTTTCGGTTGGGCAGCCGCTCTTGGTTTACGCGTACGAGGCTTAGTAGGTTTCTTAGGCGTATCGGTTGCTGATGCGTTATTTGCTCCTGTGGCCTTTGGCTTGGCCGCCCGACTAGTAGTGGGTTTTGCGCCCTCCGACTTGGGTTTTGCCGGAGCCCTCCGCCGATTACTGGAACTCTTGGGTTTAACCGCAGAGGTTACTGGCACCTCTGCTGGCTTTTTATCACCATCAATCACATCGGTGACTACTTTGCTCAAAATCCGTTTCCCTGCAACAACTGCGGCAGCCAGTGCAACTTTCTTGATGATATTCTTGAAAATTCCCATACAGACTCCTATTGGCAAATGACCTGTTTAAGTTCGCTACCTGGAAAGTTTGCACCTTGTTTACTCAACTCACCAGCCATCTCGGCTGACATATCGTTAATGAGCAAACTGGCACGTCCTTTTTCTTGATTGCGTACCCCTTTTTGTGCTGTTCGAACCCCTTGACGCTGTAACTGTTCGAGTAGTTTATTCGCTAAACGTTCATCCTTGAAGACCCCGAACGAAATTGCGTTGCGCCAAGGTGCCTCTTGAATAATAAAACTCACCTCCACGCCCAGCGCTTTCAATTCGGCCACCTTGCTCTGTGCAGCCTGCAAAGAGGGTAACGGCGGAATATAGACCCAATAGCGCAAAGCCTCTTGCATGGTTTTCTGCTGCACAGTAGCCACCAGTGAGTGCTGCCCCAGAATCGCCTGTGCACGTTGTAAACCTGCCGCGGAGAAGCTCCCCCATTCATAACACGCATAGACTTCGTCTACCACGGTATCACCAGAGGCGCTAACCTTGGGCATGGCGTCCACATCATCCTGGCTCAGTAGTTTGATTTTATCGGCAGATAAAGGCTCATGTATTGGTTCATTGGAGGATGCTGTTGGCTGGTACCAACCGAGGCCAATCAAGGCAATGAGGTTCAGCAATAATAAGCCGCTCAACAACCACTTCATGGCAACTCTCTTTCCAAATACCAAAGCCCCTGCAGCACCAAGTAATCTTCTAGCTGATACTCCCTTGCAAATACATGCTTTTGCAGCAAGGGCAACAAGGTAGCCGCATCCCCTCCACTTAACATACAAGGCACTACATGCCCGCAATGCTCACTGAGCAATTGCACCAAATTATCCACTGCACCAGCCAATGCATACAAACTACCGCTATAGACAGCATCTTGGGTGTTCAAGGGAAAGTCCTGAAATACCCCGTGTATCTCTCCAATATTGGCCGCAGCATTAGCAATGCTGTTCTGCATTAATTTCACCCCTGGCACGATGATGCCACCAATAAAACGTGCCTGACCGGGGCTGGTTTTTTCGATCATATCGACGGTCAGTGCTGTGCCTGCGTTGACCACGACGCAACTACGCTGATAATGCTGCCACGCACCGACCATCGCCGCCCAGCGATCCACGCCCAATTGCTCCGGGGTGGCATAACCATTACTCAAACCACAAGCGTGCGCAGTGCTGGCATGCCAACGCACTGGCAAACCTAGCGGCTTGAGCAACTCCGTCAACATATCGTGCCGTCCTTGCCCTGCCACATTCGCCACGGCCACAGCATCACAGCCATGCCAGGCCGCAGGCACTTCATGACGATCCATGACGCCATGATGCAATATCGCACCATTTTCATATTGCAGAACGGCCCATTTAGTCCGGGTATTGCCAGCATCAATCACCAACCGGCTACCCATTTAACGCGCCCCCCGCAAACTGATTTCCCCAGAAGAAAAACGCTGAGTCCCATGCTCATTCTGCACCAGTAACACCCCATCATCGGCAATGCCCTGCACATGACCGAATTGTTCCCGTCCATCAGGGAATAGCAGCTTGACCACCTCACCATGATAAGCATGATGCGCCTGCCACTCTTCGCGCAAGGCAGCAAAGCCTTCTCGCTCAAAGGTATCCAATACTTTTACCAACTCTTGCAACAACTGGCCTAGAAGAGCATTGGGATCAATATTGATCGGCAGATGGCTTGCCATATCCGTCACAGGTTGATCAATTTGTGCACGTATAGCTGGTGGCAAGTTAAGGTTAAGACCAATACCAATCACCGCTGCACTAGGGCCATCCATATCGCCATTTAACTCAATCAGGATGCCCGCAAGCTTACGACCTTGCACAAGAATATCGTTAGGCCATTTTAATTGCGCACTGCGCAAACCATAGTGATGCAAGGCACGAACCAAGGCCAGCCCGACTGCCAGGCTCAAACCAGACAATGCCGACGCACCCATTTGGAAACGCCACAACAATGAAAAGGTCAGGCTGGCGCCGAATGCTGCTTGCCAGCTACGGCCTCGACGCCCACGCCCCTTGGTCTGTAGCAATGCTGCAGCCACCATTCCATGCGGTGCATGGCTTGCAGCTTGCTGCATCAGATAACTGTTCGTGGAATCAATCGCATCAAACAAGGCTAGTTGAAACCGGTGCTGCTGCGCTCCGAGCGCGTCCAGCACAGCCTGTTTATCGAGTAAATGTAAGGGCTGTGGCAGGCGATAACCTCGCCCTCTTACAGAGAAAATGTCGACACCCAAGGCTTCTGCAGCCTGGATCGCATTCCAGACAGAAGCACGCGTCACTGAAAACTGGCGCGCAATGTCCTCACCAGAGTGAAAACGGCCATCTGCTAGCAGTCTTAATATAGGAAATACCAAGTTATTCATTGCTGGGGCAGTATATCGCAAGCCGTCACCATGGAATGAATATTCTGGGAGCAGCCAACATGCATGACAGCCCGCTAGCGCATGACACAGTGTAAAATAGGCACAAATCAATAGCGTATTACCACCATGTCTGACAAAACTCCTGTTGCTCCAGCTTCCAATTTTATTCGTCATATCGTCGAGCGTGACCTTGAACAAGGGACTTACGCCAGTCGTCACTGGGCCCGATGCCCTGGGGATGCCCAACATCATGCAGCGGGCGAACCCGACCCAGCGAAAATCCGCACCCGCTTTCCACCCGAGCCGAATGGCTACCTGCATATTGGCCACGCCAAGAGCATCTGCCTCAATTTTGGCTTGGCGCGCGACTTTGGCGGTGTGTGTCACATGCGCTTCGATGACACCAATCCCGAGAAAGAAGAACAGGAATACGTCGACAGCATTTCCGACGCGGTCAAGTGGCTAGGCTTCGGTTGGGATGCATTTGGCGAATCCCACCTGTATTTCGCCAGCAACTACTTCGACTTCATGTATCGCGCTGCGGAATACTTGATCGAATCAGGCAATGCCTACGTCGACCAACAAACCGCCGAGGAAATGCGCACCAACCGCGGTAGTTTGACCGAGCCAGGTAAGAATTCGCCATGGCGTGACCGCGCTGTAGCGAATAACCTAGCATTGTTCCGCGAAATGCGTGATGGCAAACATGCGGACGGTAGTATGGTACTGCGTGCCAAGATTGATATGGCTTCGCCCAACATCAACCTGCGCGACCCAGCGATTTACCGCATCAAGCATGCCCATCACCATAATACTGGCGACAAATGGTGCATCTACCCAATGTACACGTTTGCCCATCCGCTGGAAGATGCTTACGAAGGCGTCACTCACTCGATTTGTACACTGGAGTTCGAAGATCAGCGTCCATTCTACGACTGGGTGCTGGAAAGACTGGCTGAAGGGGGGCTCCTTGCCCATCCATTGCCAAAGCAGTATGAATTCTCCCGTCTCAATCTCACTTACGTCGTGCTGTCCAAGCGCAAGTTGATTGAGTTGGTTGAAAAGCAATTTGTCAGTGGCTGGGATGATCCGCGTTTGCCTACCTTGGCCGGCGCGCGCCGTCGTGGCTATGCACCAGAGGGTTTCCGCCTGTTCGCAGATCGCATTGGCGTTTCCAAGGCAGACTCCTGGATTGAATACACTATCCTTGAGGACTGCATGCGCGAAGTGCTCAATGCTTCAGCGGAGCGCCGTATTGCAGTACTTGACCCGATCAAGCTAGTAATCGACAACTATCCTGTCGATCAATCCGAGGACTGTCACGCACCCAACCATCCGCAAAAGCCCGAACTAGGTCATCGTGTCGTACCGCTTTCGCGCGAATTATGGATAGAACGAGAAGACTTCATGGAAGAGCCGGTCAAAGGCTACTTCCGCCTGTTCCCAGGCAATATGGTACGGTTACGTTATGGTTATGTGGTCAAATGTACCGGTGTTGAAAAAGATAGCGCTGGTCATGTCTCCGTCGTGCATTGCGAATACCTGCCAGATACCAAATCTGGTACTCCAGGGGCAGATTCAGTCAAGGTCAAAGGCAATATCCACTGGGTATCGGCAGCACATGCCTATGCGGCTGAAGTACGCATGTATGACCGCTTGTTCAAGGAAGCCCACCCAGGTGCTGGCGAACGTGATTATCTTGATGACATCAACCCCAATTCGGTCAACATCATTACCGCACAATTAGAACCTGCATTGAAGGAAGCCAAGCCGGAAGACCGCTTCCAGTTCGAGCGCCACGGCTACTTCGTCGCTGATAGCAAGGATAGCCAGCCGGGCAAGCCCGTATTCAATCGCACTGTCACATTACGTGATGCCTGGCAGAAATAACTTGGCGCAATGATGTCATTTAACGCCGTAGAAACCACCAGTACCGTGCAAGCTGTCGCTTTGGAAAAAGCCTTCCGCTTACTTAACCACGGCCCTACAGTGTTAGTAACATCCGCTCATCATGGACATAGCAATGTCATGGCAGCAGCATGGAACATGCCCCTGGATTTCAATCCAGCCAGGCTTGCCATTGTGATTGATAAGAAAACCTTCACGCGCGACCTAATTGAGGCCAGCGGCACTTTTGCCATCAATATCCCTTGTCGTGCGCAAGCCGATATGGTCGTCAAAGTAGGCTCAAGCTCAGGCAGGGAGTTATTGGGCAAGTCACCCAGTAACAAGTTTGAAGCGTTCGACCTACACACGTTCCCCACTACACATATTGCAGCACCCTTATTAGCAGGATGTGTGGCGTGGTTGGAGTGCCGCATCATCCCTGAGCCGCATATGCAGCAGACTTATGACTTGTTTATTGCCGAAGTCATCGCTGCCTATGCAGATAACCGTGTATTCAGCGAAGGACGTTGGCATTTTGATGATCACGATGATTTACGCACACTGCATCATGTTGCAGGCGGCTTCTTCTTCACACCAGGCACTGGTATCAGCACCTAGCAAGTGCGTCATGGTTGCGGGCTAATACTCGCAATCGTCCAGCCCTGTTTTTCCTTATCGCGCGTTACAGAACACCCCAGCGCAATCGGCTCGTCCCCGGGCTGAATCACATGCTTGGTATGATCCGCTGTTTGCATACCCATAAACCAGCGGTCTAGCCACACTACCATGGTTTCCGAAGCGTCGCTCTTCAGCAAAATCAGCTTGCCATCATTGGCAAGACACTCAGAACTGTCATCCTCGACTAAGCTTACTTTCATGTCTGTAGCCAACTCGGCTGCCTGTAAATTCAATGCACTGCTTAATAAGGCTGCGAATAAGTAAAATCGCATACTTCCTCCGTTACATCATGGCGACACATCGTTGTATATGCCGCTTTAATTGTATTACCCTACAGAAAGGGCAGCGTAGCTCAACATCAAGTATTAACGAGCAATTCGGCTACTATTCTACCTCGGTACGCATGTCTTGCCGATGAAGTCTCTTCGTTAAATAAGTCAACCATTGGAGTAGGGATGAAAAAACGGCGTCATTCACACAGCAAGAAAACTGGATTACCCCCAGGCACTCTGGTGCATACAGGAGACGTGAAGACACCGCAGATCACCCTCACCCTGTTTCGCTACAATGCGGAATCTATCGAAGAGCACACCATCAGCTCGCTCAATGAAATACAAGCTGATGACACCCAAAACAGCATTCTTTGGCTTAATGTACATGGACTACATGACCCCAAGCTGATGGCTGAGATCGGGCAACGCTTCAAGCTCCATCCATTGGTACTTGAAGATATCCTCAATACCGACCAGCGCCCCAAAGTTGATGCGTATGATGATTACTTATATCTTGTCACACGCTTCTTTAGCTACGACTCAGAGCAGATGCTGGTGAATTCCGAACAAATCAGCATCATTCTAGGTGACCACTTTGTCCTGTCTTTCCAAGAGCGCCCCACAGGCTCTTTCGACCCTGTACGTGAACGCTTGCGTGCTAACAAAGGCTTGTTACGCAAGTCAGGTGCGGATGTGCTGGCTTACGCCTTGCTCGATATGATCGTCGATAAATACTTTGTCATGCTTGAGCAAATTAGCGACGATTGCGAAAAACTGGAAGATCAACTCTTGCATCACCCCAGTGATGCGGTATTGCAAAGCATACACAAACTTAAACGTGAAACAATGGACTTGCGACGCGCAGTATGGCCATTACGAGAAATCATTAACACCCTAATCCGCAATGAGTTTTCATTCTTCCAGGAAAACACCATTCTCTATTTACGAGATGTCTACGATCACAGCATTCACTTTATCGAGTCTCTGGAGTCATTACGTGACTTATTGGCCGGTATGCTTGATATCTACTTATCCAGTATTAGCAACCAGGTCAATAAAGAAGTTCGCATCCTCACGGTCGTTACCATGCTATTTATGCCCGCAACCTTGATTTCGGGTATCTTCGGTATGAATTTCGAGAGTATGCCGCTGCTGAAAGATCACTGGGGCTTCTGGATCGCTATTGCCATGATGCTATTTGTCGCTGGCGGCATGGGGCTACATTTCTGGCGCCGCCAGTGGCTCAGCAGACATTGATCCTCACTCAGCCTTGATACGCGCTCCATATTGAGCACGTATCTTCGCGATCTTAGGCGCAGCTACGGCAAGGCAATAGGGCTGGTTAGCGTGTTGAGCATAATATTGCTGGTGATACTGCTCCGCAGGATAAAACTCCCCTCCCATATGCATCTCTGTCACCACAGGCTTACTAAAAGTATTTTCCGTTGCAAATGTTTCCAACATATTGGTCAGCGATGCCTGCTGTGCGCTATCTTGGCAGAATACAGCGGAGCGATATTGCGTACCTATATCATGTCCTTGACGGTTCAAGGTCGTAGGATCATGTGCCAGAAAAAATACTTCTAGCAATATGGCGTAATCAATCACAGCTGGATCAAACACTATCTTGATCGCCTCTGCATGTCCTGTCGCTCCAGTGCAGACATCTTCATAGCTAGGATTCGGAATGTCCCCTCCAATATAGCCAGATACGACCTGCTTCACTCCCTGTAACTGCGAGAAAACTGGCTCCAAACACCAAAAGCACCCTCCAGCAAAAATAGCCACTGACTCTGCCAAAATTACGCCTCCATCTAGTTCAAATGGGAAAAAGTACAAGATTCATGCTTCAAATCCATGGATTAAGCATGCAGCTCATAAAGGATAATAAGGGCTAATATCCTGCAAACTATCTTGAGCAGCTGAAACCATTATGGCGCGTATTGCAGTTTTTAACCAGAAAGGTGGTGTCGCAAAAACCACCACAGCCCTTAACCTTGCTGCGGCATTACAACGCACAGGCAAGGAAGCGCTGCTGATCGATATGGATCCTCAAGCGCATCTGACACAGATTCATGGACAGCCTCCAGAAAGTGCCAAGCAAAGCTTGTTTGCATTCTACCAAGATGACAAACCACTTTATCATCTGGAAGTAGAATGGCCTGGCTTAGGTCATCTCATCCCAGCACATAAAGAATTGATTAAAGTAGATTCAGCGTTTGGCAAAGGCTTTGCCGTACTGAATAAGCTACGCGAAGGTTTGGATATTGCTGACAAGCTCTATATCAATCGCCATACATTGATCGACTGCTGCCCTTATCTAGGCACACTCTCACTCAATGCTATGTTTGCTGCAGACCTGGTGATTATTCCAATCTCATCCGACTTTCTCTCCCTCAGAGGAGCAAAAAAAGTAGGAGATACATTGGCGGCTATCGAACCAGTATTAAAACGCCGGATAGAACGACGCTACTTGCTGACAAGATTCGACCGCAGACGCAGCATGACATTTGAAGTACAGAAAAAAGCTAAGGAACTCTTTGGCGATCAGCTACTAGATACTGTTATTTCAGAAAACGTCGCTGTGGCAGAAAGTCCTGAACATGGAGTTGATATCTTCCGCCACCAACCAAATAGCACTGGTGCACAAAACTACTTGGCATTATTGATTGAATTAGCCCAGAAGTGGCCTAAAGAATAAGTAATATCAATGCAAGTGCGCGAAGACAGCCCTCTACAAGAGGGCTTTTCTTTTTAAAGTTACATGAGTATTCAGCTAAGGCTGCACACATAAAGCACTTATTTAACAAGAAAGTATCTAAAGTGACTCACTTACTCAAAAAATGAAAAAGCCCGCTAGATAACTAGCGGGCTTTTGAATAAAAGCCTGGCGGTGACCTACTTTCGCATACGAGAAGTATACTATCATTGGCGCGGAATCGTTTCACGGCCCTGTTCGAGATGGGAAGGGGTGGTTCCAATTCGCTATGGCCGC
>NZ_JAJAVF010000001.1 GCF_020531845.1 Methylobacillus methanolivorans | reverse complement strand
CTCCATCACTGTTGCCCTGATCGCGCCAATCGCGATGGAAGAAGGTCTGCGCTTCGCGATTCGTGAAGGTGGTCGTACCGTCGGTGCCGGCGTTGTGGCTAAAATCGTAGAGTAATATCTCCTCGGGTCGTGTGCTTAAATAAGTATGCGACCTTTGTTGGTAAAGCGTTACAGGCCAGTAGCTCAATTGGCAGAGTATCGGTCTCCAAAACCGAGGGTTGGGGGTTCGAGGCCCTCCTGGCCTGCCATTATATTAAGTGCAAAATATGACCGAGAAGATTAAGCTGGTAATTTCCCTGCTGCTGGTTGCTGCTGGGGTTGCCGGCTTTTATTTGTTGGCTGATCAGGCGTTGGTGGTGCGTATTCTGGCCTTTTTGGCGGGGATTATTGTTGCGCTGCTTGTGCTGAAAACAACCGTGACTGGGCAGGATGCGTTTGCGTTTGCGCGTGAAGCCGTAGTTGAAACACGTAAGGTTGTCTGGCCGACCCGTAAGGAAACAATACAGACTACTGCTGCAGTGTTTGGGTTGGTGATTGTAATGGCCATTTTCCTCTGGATGGTTGATGTTGGCTTCATGTGGGCTGTGAAGCAGTTGATGGGGAGGGGCGCTTGATGAGTAATATGCGATGGTATGCCGTGCAGGCTTTCTCTGGATTTGAGAAGTCGGTCAAAAAAGGTTTGGAAGAGCGTATTGCCCGTTCGGACGTGGGTGATTTGTTTGGCGATATTCTGGTGCCTGTTGAGGAAGTCGTTGAAATGAAAAACGGCGTCAAGAGTATCACTGAGCGCAAGCTGTATCCGGGCTATGTGCTGGTTCAGATGCAGATGAGTGATGAGAGTTGGCACTTGGTGAAAAGCACGCCTCGCGTGACTGCATTTATCGGTGGTACTGCGCAAAAGCCAACCCCAATTAAGGATAAGGAAGTTGAAATCATCCTGCAGCGTATGGATGAAAGTAAGAGCAACCCTACTCAGAAGATGACCTTTGATAAGGGTGAGTCTGTGCGTGTGATTGACGGCCCGTTCAAGGATTTCTCTGGCAGTGTTGAAGATATCAACTATGAAAAGAGCAAGCTGCGCGTGTCGGTAGTCATCTTCGGCCGTGCGACACCTGTAGAGCTGGATTTCAGCCAGGTGGAGAAGGAAGTTTAAGAATTTTGAGCTGTGTCTTGCCTTGATGGCAAGATGCGGCTTTTTGCACTCCGCAGTTCTGGAGTGTTTGGCGTGGTGCTTTGCATCACATCGATGTGGATGGGGAGCTTGTGTGAGCAAGCGTTATTACCCAAATTAGGAGTTTAAGATGGCAAAGAAAGTTATCGGCTATATCAAGCTGCAGATTCCTGCAGGTAAAGCCAATCCAAGTCCCCCAGTTGGTCCTGCATTGGGTCAGCGTGGTCTGAATATTATGGAGTTCTGTAAAGCATTTAATGCAGCAACTCAAAGCCTGGAACCAGGTTTGCCAATTCCGGTTGTGATCACTGCGTTTGCAGACAAGAGCTTCACCTTTGTGATGAAGACTCCTCCTGCCACCATTCTGATCAAGAAGGCAGCCAAGATCGACAAGGGTTCCCCGCGTCCTCATACAGACAAGGTTGGCAAGATCACCCGCGCTCAAGCGGAAGAAATCGCCAAGACCAAGGCACCTGATCTTACGGCTGCTGATCTGGACGCTGCGGTTCGCACCATCGCTGGTAGCGCACGCAGCATGGGTATTGAAGTGGAGGGTGTGTAAATGGCTAACGTTTCTAAGCGTATTGAGGCCTTGCGCGCCAAGGTTGATCGTAACAAGGTATATCCAGTGGCTGAAGCCCTGACTCTGGTCAAGGAAACTGCAACTGCTAAGTTTGACGAGTCCGTAGACGCGGTCATCAATCTGGGTATTGATGCACGTAAGTCTGACCAGCTGGTACGTGGCGCTCTGGTGCTGCCACACGGTACAGGTAAAACCAAGCGTATCGCCGTGTTTGCACAAGGCGCTGCTGCTGAGGCTGCCAAGGCTGCTGGTGCTGACATCGTTGGTTTTGAAGACCTGGCTGAACAAGTTAAGGGTGGTATGCTGGACTTCGACGTTGCGATTGCAACGCCTGATGCGATGCGTATCGTTGGTACCCTGGGTCAAGTACTGGGCCCACGTGGTCTGATGCCTAACCCTAAGGTTGGTACTGTGACGCCTGATGTTACTACCGCTGTGAAGAACGCCAAGGCTGGTCAAGTTCAATACCGTACCGACAAGGGTGGTATCGTACATTGCACTATCGGTCGTGCTTCCTTCGGTGTAGATGCACTGAAGGAGAATCTGGCTGCTCTGGTTGATGCATTGAACAAGGCGAAGCCTGCTTCCTCCAAGGGTGTTTACCTGAAGAAGGTTTCCGTTTCCAGCACCATGGGTGCCGGTGTGCGTGTAGACCAGTCAAACCTGGCTTAATAAATTTGGCGTCAACTTTGAAGTTGACGCCGCAAAGAACTTTGGGCCCATGGCGTGAGCTATGGGGTTATCAAAGACCGTAGGAGCCTTCACTGGCTTAATGGCGGCAAAATTCTAGCCAAGTCCTACGCAGATGGCGTTACCCGGAACAGGATTTTTATTCCTGATGAAAGGTCGCCGTGGGAAGGTGTTTGTGGCTTGCTACAAATGCTTAATTAACGGAAGGAGAAGACCTTGAGTCTTAATCTTGAGCAGAAAAAGGCAGTAGTTGCTGAGGTTAGCGAGCAAGTCGCTCAGGCTCAGGCAATTGTTCTTGCTGAGTATCGTGGCATCGAAGTGGGCGACATGACCAAGTTGCGCGCCGAAGCTAGAAAATCTGGTGTTTACCTGCGTGTTCTGAAGAACACACTGGTTCGTCGCGCTGTTGACGGCACACAGTTTTCTGGTCTGGCAAACGACATGGTTGGCCCATTGGTATTCGGTATTTCTACCGATCCAGTTGCCGCGGCAAAGGTATTGAATAATTTTGCCAAAGCCAATGACAAGTTCGTTATCAAAGCCGGTGCTCTGCCAGGCAAGGTTCTGGATGCTAAGGCTGTACAAGCCCTGGCTACCCTGCCAAGCCGCGAAGAGTTGCTGGCCAAGTTGCTCGGCACGATGCAAGCGCCTGTTGCACAGTTTGTACGCACACTCAACGAAGTGCCTACAAAGTTTGCACGTGGTCTTGCTGCGGTGCGCGATCAAAAGCAAGCAGCCTAATCAATATTATATTTATCAGGAGTATTAACAAATGGCATTATCCAAAGCAGAAATTCTTGACGCAATTGCGTCCCTGACCGTTCTCGAACTGTCCGAACTGATCAAGGATCTGGAAGAGAAGTTCGGTGTATCCGCAGCTGCAGCTGCTGTTGCAGTAGCTGCTCCTGCAGCTGGCGGCGACGCTGGTGCTGGCGCTGCTGAAAAGACTGAGTTCGATGTTATCCTGGCTTCTGCTGGCGACAACAAAGTGAACGTTATTAAGGCTGTTCGCGAACTGACTTCCCTGGGTCTGAAGGAAGCTAAGGACCTGGTTGACGCTGCTCCTAAGGCAGTTAAGGAAGGCGTTTCCAAGGCTGATGCTGAAGCTGCTGCTAAGAAGCTGGAAGAAGCTGGCGCTAAGGCTGAAATCAAGTAATACCGCTGTAAATCATGGTGGATGGGCTGGCAGGAAACTGTCAGCCTTCACCATTTTAAGAAGTTAGAAGACAGCAGTCCCTCTGGGCTGCTGTCTTCTGCCCTCTATCCTCAGGAGATGCTATGAGCTATTCCTTTACCGAAAAGAAACGTCTGCGTAAAAGTTTCGCCAAGCGTGAAAGCGTGCAGGAGGTTCCTTACCTGCTCGCCATGCAATTGGAATCCTACGCTGCATTTTTGCAAGCTGAAGCCCATGCTGACAAGCGTTCTGACGCGGGTCTTCAAGCAGCATTCAGTTCGGTTTTCCCAATCGTCAGCCATTCTGGCAATGCACGACTGGATTTTGTTAGTTATAACCTCGGCCAAGAGCCTTTTGATGTCAAGGAATGTCAGCAACGTGGCTTGACCTATGCTGCGCCTTTGCGCGTCAAGGTGCGCTTGACGATCATGGATAAAGAGGCTTCCAAACCTACTGTCAAAGAGGTGAAGGAGCAAGAAGTCTACATGGGTGAATTGCCACTCATGACAGAAAACGGCTCTTTTGTGATCAACGGTACCGAACGTGTCATCGTGTCACAATTGCATCGTAGCCCTGGTGTGTTCTTTGAACATGACCGCGGCAAGACTCATAGCTCGGGCAAGCTGTTGTTCTCTGCACGTATTATCCCTTACCGTGGTTCTTGGCTCGATTTCGAGTTCGACCCTAAGGATTACCTGTATTTCCGCGTTGACCGTCGTCGCAAGATGCCGGTGACAATTCTCTTGAAGGCGCTTGGTTTCTCACCAGAGCAAATTCTGGAAACATTCTACGACTTCGATACTTTCCATATCGCCAAGAAGGGCGTTCAGTTTGAGCTGGTGCCTGAGCGTTTGCGTGGTGAGGTAGCGAAGTTCGATATCCTTGATAAGGATGGCAAAGTCATCGTTGCCAAGGATAAGCGCATTACCGTCAAGCACATCCGTGACATGGAAAAGGCTGGTATCAGCAAGATTACCGTGCCGGAAGAGTTCTTGCTTGGTCGCTCCTTGGCTGCTGGTATTGTAGACAAGTCCACTGGCGAAGTTGTTGCTAATGCGAATGATGAAGTGACTGAGTCCATGCTGGACAAGCTGCGCGAAGCAGATGTCAGCAAGATCAGCACCTTGTATGCCAATGATCTTGATCATGGTGATTACATCTCGCAAACATTGCGTATTGATGAAATCCCTGACGAGTACAGTGCTCGCGTTGCCATCTACCGTATGATGCGTCCTGGTGAGCCTCCAACTGAAGATGCTGTGCAAGCTTTGTTTGAAGGCTTGTTCTTCAATGAAGACCGTTACGACTTGTCTTCTGTTGGTCGCATGAAGTTCAATCGCCGTGCCTTCCCTGAGAAGATTGAAGAGCGTACCGCTGCTTGGTTGCGTCGTTTCTATGAGAAGGTCGGTCCGCAAGGCGCCGAGGGTGCTGGCATCCTGTCCAACGACGATATCCTGGCTGTGATCGCTGTCTTGATCGAGCTGCGCAATGGTCGCGGTGAGATTGATGATATTGACCACTTGGGTAATCGCCGTATCCGCTCGGTTGGTGAATTGGCTGAAAACCAGTTCCGTGCTGGTTTGGTGCGTGTTGAGCGTGCTGTAAAGGAGCGTTTGTCTCAAGCTGAATCCGATAATCTGATGCCGCATGATTTGATTAATGCGAAGCCAGTGTCGAGTGCTATTCGTGAGTTCTTCGGTTCTTCACAGTTGTCCCAGTTTATGGACCAAACCAACCCATTGTCTGAAATCACGCACAAGCGTCGTGTTTCTGCCTTGGGCCCAGGTGGTTTGACACGTGAGCGCGCTGGTTTTGAAGTGCGTGACGTGCATTCCACTCACTATGGACGTGTTTGTCCAATTGAAACACCTGAAGGTCCAAACATTGGCCTGATCAACTCATTGGCGCTGTATTCCCGTACCAATCAGTATGGTTTCCTAGAAACACCTTACCGTCGTGTAGATAGCAACAAGGTCTCGGCAACGATTGATTACTTGTCCGCGATTGAAGAAAGCCAGTACATGATCGCCCAGGCGAACTCCGAACTGGACAAGGACGGCAAGTTCAGAGAAGACCTGGTTTCTGCGCGTTACCATAACGAATTCACCATGGCGCAGCCTGACCGTGTTCAATACATGGATGTGGCCCCTGGTCAGATCGTTTCCGTGGCGGCTTCGCTGATTCCGTTCCTCGAGCATGATGATGCGAACCGTGCCTTGATGGGTGCCAACATGCAACGTCAAGCCGTGCCATGTCTGCGTGCTGAAAAAGCCGTGGTTGGTACTGGTATCGAACGTACTGTTGCGGTTGACTCAGGTACTGTCGTTACAGCGCGTCGTGGTGGTGTGGTTGATTATGTTGACTCCAGCCGTATCGTGGTGCGTGTGCATGACGAAGAAGCTGCTGCTGGCGAAGTCGGTGTGGATATCTACAACCTGATCAAGTACACACGTTCTAACCAGAACACCAATATCAACCAGCGTCCGTTGGTGAATGTCGGTGACATATTGGCGCGTGGCGACGTGATCGCCGATGGTGCTTCCACCGATATGGGTGAATTGGCGCTGGGCCAGAACATGCTGGTCGCCTTTATGCCATGGAACGGTTACAACTTCGAAGACTCGATCCTGATTTCAGAGCGTGTAGTGGCCGATGACCGCTATACCTCCATCCATATCGAGGAATTGTCCGTTGTTGCCCGCGACACCAAGCTGGGCGCAGAAGAAATCACACGCGATATTTCCAACCTGTCTGAGCGCATGCTTGGTCGTCTGGATGATTCCGGCATTATTTATATCGGTGCAGAAGTTGAGGCCGGTGATGTGCTGGTTGGTAAGGTGACACCTAAGGGTGAAACCCAGCTGACTCCTGAAGAGAAGTTGCTGCGTGCAATCTTCGGTGAAAAGGCATCCGACGTGAAGGATACATCCCTGCGCGTTCCATCTGGTATGTCTGGTACCGTGATCGATGTGCAAGTGTTCACTCGCGAAGGTATTGAGCGCGATGCCCGTGCTCAGCAGATCATTGATGATCAGTTGGCCGACTACAAGCAAGACTTGGCTGACCAGATGCGTATCGTGGAAGACGACGCGTTTGGCCGTATCCGTCGCCTGATCGAAGGCAAGGTTGCAACTGGTGGCCCACAAAAGCTGAAAAAGGGCGAAACCCTTAATGCTGAGTACCTGGATGGTTTGGCGCGCTACGATTGGTTTGACATTCGCCTGAGCGATGAAGATGTTGCACGTCAACTCGAACAGTTGCGTGACAGCTTGTCCCAGGCACGTATCGAGTTCGACAGCAAGTTCGAAGAGAAGAAGCGCAAGCTGACCCAGGGTGACGAATTACCTCCTGGTGTACAGAAGATGGTTAAGGTATACCTTGCCGTTAAGCGTCGTATCCAGCCTGGTGACAAGATGGCGGGCCGTCACGGTAACAAGGGTGTGGTTTCCAAGATCGTGCCGATTGAAGATATGCCGCACATGGCTGACGGTACACCGATGGATATCGTGCTGAACCCGTTGGGTGTTCCTTCACGGATGAACATTGGTCAGATTCTCGAAGTCCACTTGGGTTGGGCTGCCAAGGGTCTGGGTATCCGTATCGGCAATATGTTGCAGGCGCAAGCCAAGACCGCCGAGTTGCGTAGCTTCTTCGAGCAGATCTACAACAAGAGCAACGGTAAGCCTGAAGATATTGCTTCCTTGAGCGATGTGGAAGTGATGGATCTGGCACGCAACCTCAAGAATGGTGTGCCATTTGCAACGCCTGTATTCGATGGTGCTGCTGAGTCCGATATCAAGGCAATGCTTGATCTGGCGTTCCCTGATGAAGATCCACGTACACAGCAATTACAGTTTGCTTCCGGCAAAACGCAAGTGACCTTGTTTGATGGCCGCACTGGTGATGCTTTCGAACGTCCTGTGACTGTAGGTTATATGCACGTGCTCAAGCTGCATCACTTGGTTGATGACAAGATGCATGCTCGTTCTACTGGTCCTTACTCGCTGGTTACCCAGCAGCCATTGGGCGGTAAGGCACAGTTTGGTGGCCAGCGTTTCGGTGAAATGGAAGTGTGGGCACTGGAAGCGTACGGTGCATCCTATACCTTGCAGGAAATGCTGACAGTGAAGTCTGATGACGTGTCTGGCCGTACCAAGGTATACGAAAACATTGTCAAGGGTGAGCACAAGATTGATGCTGGCATGCCAGAGTCCTTCAACGTGTTGGTGAAGGAAATCCGCTCGCTCGCCATCGATATTGATCTTGACCGCAACTAAGGAGAAACGCGCGTGAAAGCTCTATTAGATTTATTCAAGCAGGTCACTCAGGAAGAAGAGTTTGATGCGATCAAGATCGCGTTGGCTTCTCCTGAAAAGATTCGCTCCTGGTCTTACGGTGAGGTCAAGAAGCCTGAGACCATTAACTATCGTACCTTCAAGCCAGAGCGTGACGGCTTGTTCTGCGCCAAGATTTTTGGCCCGATCAAAGATTACGAATGCTTGTGCGGCAAGTACAAGCGCCTCAAGCATCGTGGCGTGATCTGTGAAAAGTGCGGCGTTGAAGTGACCTTGTCCAAGGTGCGTCGCGAGCGTATGGCCCACATCGAGTTGGCCAGCCCGGTTGCTCATATCTGGTTCCTAAAGTCCTTGCCGAGCCGCTTGGGTATGGTGCTGGATATCGCCTTGCGTGATATCGAGCGCGTGCTGTACTTTGAAGCATATATCGTCATTGATCCAGGTATGACGCCACTGACTCGCGGTCAGCTGTTGACTGAAGATGATTATCTGGCCAAGGTTGAAGAATACGGCGACGAATTCAATGCGGTCATGGGTGCAGAAGCGGTGCGCGAATTGTTGCGCACGATGGATGTGCACACTGAAATCGAGAAGCTGCGTCGTGAACTCGGTGAAACTGGTTCCGAAGCCAAGATCAAGAAAATCGCCAAGCGTCTGAAGGTACTGGAAGCATTCCAGAAGTCTGGTATCAAGCCAGAGTGGATGATCCTAGAAGTATTGCCAGTATTGCCTCCAGAGTTGCGTCCATTGGTACCATTGGATGGTGGTCGTTTTGCGACTTCCGACTTGAACGATTTGTATCGTCGCGTAATCAACCGTAACAACCGCTTGAAGCGCTTGCTAGAGCTGAAGGCTCCTGAAATCATCGTACGCAACGAAAAGCGTATGTTGCAGGAAGCGGTTGACTCGTTGTTGGACAATGGTCGTCGCGGCAAGGTCATGACGGGCGCTAACAAGCGTCCTCTCAAGTCCCTGGCTGACATGATCAAGGGTAAGGGCGGTCGTTTCCGTCAGAACCTGTTGGGTAAGCGTGTGGATTACTCCGGTCGTTCTGTGATCGTGGTGGGTCCTCAACTCAAGCTGCATCAGTGCGGTTTGCCAAAGAAGATGGCACTGGAACTGTTCAAGCCTTTCATTTTCCATAAGCTTGAAGTATTGGGCCTGGCTACGACAATCAAGGCTGCCAAGAAAAAAGTTGAAGAGGAAGGTCCAGAAGTCTGGGATATCCTGGAAGACGTGATTCGCGAGCATCCAGTATTGCTCAACCGTGCACCTACTTTGCACCGTCTGGGTATTCAGGCATTTGAGCCGACACTGGTTGAAGGCAAGGCGATCCAACTGCACCCGTTGGTGTGTGCTGCGTTTAACGCCGACTTTGACGGTGACCAGATGGCGGTACACGTACCATTGAGCCTAGAAGCACAAATGGAAGCCCGCACCTTGATGCTGGCCTCCAATAACGTATTGTCTCCAGCTAACGGTGAGCCAATTATTGTGCCTTCCCAGGATATCGTCTTGGGTCTGTACTACATGACACGTGAGAAGAAGGCTGCTCGCGGTGAAGGCATGCGTTTCGCCAATATTGCCGAAGTGCAACGTGCCTATGACAATCGCCTGATTGATCTGCATGCACGTATTACTGTCCGTCTGCGTGAGTTCGATGTTGAACTGGATGGCCAGAAGCGTGAAAAGATTACGCGTTATGAAACGACTGTTGGTCGTGCATTGCTGTCAGAAATCTTGCCAGCTGGCCTGCCATTTAGTGTGATCGACAAGGCGCTCAAGAAGAAGGAGATATCTCGTCTGATCAATGCGAGCTTCCGCCGCGTTGGCATTCGCGAGACTGTGATTTTTGCCGACAAGTTGATGTACACCGGTTATACCTATGCGACACGCGCTGGTATCTCCATCAGTATTAACGATATGTTGGTACCACCGGAGAAGGAGCAATTGATCGCTTCTGCCGAGGCTGAAGTCAAGGAAATCGAAGACCAATACGTTTCTGGTCTGGTGACTCAGGGTGAGCGTTACAACAAGGTGGTTGATATCTGGGGTCGTGCCGGTGACAAGGTTGCTGATGCGATGATGAAGCAACTGCGTGAAGAAACAGTGCTGGATGCCGATGGCGCCATCGCCAAGGATGCCGATGGCAAGGATATCAAGCAGGAATCCTTCAATGCGATTTACATGATGGCTGACTCTGGTGCGCGAGGTTCCGCGGCTCAGGTGCGTCAGTTGGCTGGTATGCGCGGCCTGATGGCTAAGCCGGATGGTTCTATCATTGAAACTCCGATTACCGCGAACTTCCGTGATGGTCTGAACGTGTTGCAATACTTTATTTCAACACACGGTGCACGTAAGGGTCTGGCAGATACCGCCTTGAAGACCGCTAACTCCGGTTACCTGACTCGTCGTCTGGTAGACGTCACGCAGGATTTGGTGGTGACCGAACATGATTGCGGCACGACAGAAGGCCTGTACACCAAGGCGCTGGTCAAGGGTGGTGAAGTGGTTGAGCCTTTGCACGATCGTATCTTGGGTCGTGTCGCTGCGTTGGATGTGCTCCATCCTGAAACACAGGATGTGGTGTATCCGGCTGGTACCTTGTTGACCGAAGATGAAGTTGAGCAAATTGATGCTTTGGGCATTGATGAAGTCAAGGTGCGTACTGCGCTGACTTGCGATACTCGTTATGGTATTTGTGCCAAGTGCTATGGTCGTGACTTGGGTCGCGGCAAGCTCATCAACATGGGTGAAGCTGTTGGCGTGATCGCGGCACAGTCCATCGGTGAGCCTGGTACACAGCTGACCATGCGTACGTTCCACATCGGTGGTGCGGTATCGCGTGCAGCCTCTGTTAGCCAAGTGGAAAGCAAGTCCAACGGTATTGTGCATTTCACATCGACCATGCGTTATGTGACTAATGCGCGTAACGAGCAAGTGGTGATTTCCCGTAACGGTGAAGCCATCATTCAGGATGAAAATGGTCGTGAGCGTGAGCGTCACAAGGTGCCTTACGGTGCTACCTTGCAGATTACTGATGGCAAGCAAGTCAAGGCTGGTCAGGCTCTGGCTACCTGGGATCCGCATACTCGCCCGATTATTACCGAGTACGCAGGTCGCGTGAAGTTTGAGAACGTGGAAGAAGGTGTCACTGTTGCCAAGCAGGTGGACGAAGTCACTGGCTTGTCCTCCCTGGTGGTAATTGATCCTAAGCAACGTGCTGGTCAATCCAAGGGCTTGCGTCCACAAGTGAAATTGCTCGATGCTAATGGCGTCGAAGTCAAGGTTGCCGGTGGTGAAGCACCTGTCAGCGTGACCTTCCAGCTTGGTTGTATCATTACCGTGAAAGACGGTCAGGAAGTGGGTGTGGGTGAAGTGCTGGCGCGTATTCCGCAAGAGTCTTCCAAGACCCGTGACATTACCGGTGGTCTGCCACGTGTGGCTGAGCTGTTTGAGGCACGTTCACCTAAGGATGCTGGCTTGCTGGCAGAGGTGACAGGTACGATTTCCTTCGGTAAGGATACCAAGGGTAAGCAGCGTCTGGTGATTACCGACCTTGACGGCGTTTCCAATGAGTTCCTGATTCCTAAGGATAAGCACGTGACCGCGCATGATGGTCAAGTGGTGACCAAGGGTGAGAGTATTGTCGACGGCCCAGCAGATCCACAAGATATTCTGCGTTTGCAAGGTCGCGAAGCATTGGCTCGCTACATCATTGATGAAGTACAAGACGTTTACCGTCTGCAAGGCGTGAAGATCAACGACAAGCACATTGAAGTGATTGTTCGTCAGATGCTGCGTCGTGTACGGATTACCGATGCTGGTGATACCAGCTTCATCTTGGGTGAGCAGGTTGAGCGTGCGGACGTGTTGACTGAAAATGAACGTGTATTGGCAGCGGATGGCCGTCCAGCGAGCTTTGAGTATGTATTGCTGGGTATTACCAAGGCTTCTCTGTCTACAGATTCTTTCATCTCTGCTGCGTCGTTCCAGGAAACAACGCGTGTGCTTACCGAAGCTGCGATCCTGGGCAAGCGCGACGAGTTGCGTGGTCTGAAAGAGAACGTTATTGTGGGTCGATTGATTCCTGCTGGAACCGGTCTTGCCTATCATGAAACACGTAAACGTAATGTTGCAGGTGTAGATTCAGCGCCTGCCATCATTGAAGATGCAGGAGATGTGCAAGTCGAAGAAACCTCTGGAAATCCTGAGGTTGCTTGACAACACATTGAACGCTAAATAAAATGCTAAGTTTTCCGGGATGGCGTTTCGCCATCCCGTAATTTTTAGCGGTTAAAATATAAAGGCTAAAGGTTATGCCAACCATCAATCAATTAGTGCGCAAGCCGCGCCAAAAAGTAGTTGCCAAGAGCAAGGTGCCAGCACTTGAGAGCTGCCCACAAAAGCGTGGTGTATGTACTCGTGTTTACACCACAACCCCTAAGAAACCTAACTCCGCTTTGCGTAAGGTTGCCAAAGTGCGCCTGACCAATGGCTATGAAGTAATTAGCTATATCGGCGGTGAAGGCCACAACTTGCAGGAGCACTCTGTTGTGCTGTTGCGCGGTGGTCGTGTAAAGGACTTGCCAGGTGTGCGTTATCACATGGTGCGCGGTAGTCTGGATACTGCTGGTGTTAAAGACCGTAAGCAATCCCGCTCCAAGTATGGTGCTAAGCGCCCTAAGGCTGCTTAATTACAGCGGCCAAAAGTTTAAGGAATCGAGAAATCCATGCCAAGACGTAGAGAAGTTCCCAAGCGTAACATCCTGCCTGATCCTAAGTTCGGTAGTCAGGAAGTTTCAAAGTTCGTTAATGTGCTGATGACCGGTGGCAAGAAGTCGGTTGCAGAGCGTATCCTGTACGGCGCATTTGATCAAATCACACAAAAGAGCGGCAAGGAAGCGCTGGAGGTATTTACTCTGGCTATCGGCAATTTGCGTCCAGTTGTGGAAGTGAAAAGCCGTCGTGTTGGTGGTGCTAACTACCAAGTGCCTGTTGAAGTTCGTCCGGCTCGTCGCAATGCGCTGGCAATGCGCTGGTTGCGTGATGCGGCTCGTAAGCGTGGTGAGAAGTCCATGGGCTTGCGCTTGGCTGCGGAGTTGCTCGAAGCCTCTGAAGGTCGTGGTGCTGCTATCAAGAAGCGTGAAGAAGTTCACCGTATGGCAGAAGCCAATAAGGCATTCTCGCATTTCCGTTTCTAAACTCAGACAAATTTTAAGTTAGGTAATTACTGTGGCTCGCAAAACCCCTATTGAACGCTATCGCAATATCGGTATCAGTGCGCATATTGATGCTGGTAAAACTACGACTTCTGAGCGTATCCTGTTTTATACCGGGGTGACTCATAAGCTGGGTGAAGTGCATGATGGCGCTGCGACGACTGACTGGATGGAGCAGGAGCAAGAGCGTGGTATCACGATTACTTCTTCTGCTGTGACCTGTTTCTGGAAGGGCATGGATTTGTCCCGTCCTGAGCATCGCATCAACATTATTGATACCCCTGGGCACGTAGACTTTACGATTGAAGTTGAGCGTTCCATGCGTGTGCTGGATGGCGCCTGCATGGTGTACTGTGCGGTGGGTGGTGTGCAGCCTCAGTCCGAGACTGTTTGGCGTCAGGCCAACAAGCACAAGGTGCCTCGTCTGGCCTTTGTGAACAAGATGGACCGTACTGGTGCCAACTTCTTCAAGGTTGTCGAGCAGATGAAGCTGCGCCTCAAGGCCAATCCTGTGCCTGTGGTGATCCCTATCGGTGCTGAAGATACTTTCGCTGGCGTGGTTGACCTTATCAAGATGAAGGCGATCTTCTGGGATGATGCTTCTCAGGGTATGAAGTTCGAGTACAAGGATATTCCTGCCGATCTCGTCGATACTGCCAATGAATGGCGCGAGAAGATGATCGAATCCGCTGCTGAAGCTTCTGAAGAGCTGATGAACAGGTATCTGGAAAACGGCGAATTGTCCGAGGCGGACATCATTGCTGGTCTGCGTCAGCGTACCATTGCCACTGAAATTCAGCCTATGTTGTGCGGTTCTGCGTTCAAGAATAAGGGCGTGCAGCGTATGCTGGATGCTGTTCTGGACTTCTTGCCTGCACCTGTTGATATTCCTGATGTGGCTGGTGAAAGCGAAACCGGTGAGCCATTAACTCGTAAGGCTGATGATAAAGAGCATTTCTCTGCATTGGCATTTAAGTTGATGAGTGATCCATTCGTTGGTCAATTGACATTCGTGCGCGTTTACTCTGGTGTTTTGACCAAGGGTGAGACAGTTTATAACTCCACCAGTGGTCGTAAAGAACGTATTGGTCGTATCGTGCAGATGAGCGCGAATGACCGTAATGAAATTGAAGAGATTCGTGCTGGCGATATCGCTGCTTGTATCGGCCTGAAAGATGTGACGACTGGTGAGACTCTGTGTTCGCTGGATCATCCTATCATTCTTGAGCGCATGGTATTCCCTGAGCCTGTGATTCACGTGGCTGTTGAGCCTAAGACCAAGAGTGACCAGGAAAAAATGGGCTTGGCGCTGGGTCGTCTTGCTCAGGAAGATCCTTCTTTCCGCGTGCGTACCGATGAAGAAACCAACCAGACCATTATTTCTGGTATGGGTGAGTTGCACTTGGAAATTCTCGTTGACCGCATGAAGCGTGAATTTAACGTGGAAGCCAATGTGGGCGCTCCTCAAGTGGCTTATCGTGAAGCGATCAAGAAGTCTGTTGAAGTCGAAGGCAAGTTCGTCAAGCAGTCCGGGGGTAAGGGTCAATACGGTCACGTATGGATCAAGATGGAGCCTAATGAAGCTGGTAAGGGTTACGAGTTCGTTGATGCGATTAAAGGTGGTACCGTGCCTCGTGAATTCATTCCTGCGGTTGACAAGGGTCTGAAGGAAACAATTCCCGCAGGTATCCTGGCTGGCTTCCCGGTTGTGGATGTCAAGGTCACCCTGTTCGACGGTTCGTACCATGATGTTGACTCCAACGAGAACGCCTTTAAGATGGCGGCTTCCATGGCGTTTAAGGATGGTATGCGCAAGGCGGATCCAATCCTGCTGGAGCCTATCATGTCGGTTGAGGTGGAAACGCCTGAAGACTACATGGGTGATGTGATGGGTGACTTGTCTTCCCGTCGCGGTGTGATCCAGGGGATGGATGATCTGGCAGGCGGTGGCAAGGCTATCCGCGCAGAAGTGCCTTTGTCTGAAATGTTTGGTTATGCCACAACAGTGCGTTCCTTGACGCAAGGTCGTGCGACCTACAGTATGGAGTTCAAGCACTACTCTGAAGCTCCAAGAAACGTGGCAGAAGCCATTATTAACAAGAAGTAATTGAATAATATCTAAGCAAATAGAATAGATAATTAAAGGAAACGGAAATGGCAAAAGGTAAATTTGAGCGGACGAAGCCGCACGTCAACGTAGGCACGATTGGTCACGTTGACCATGGTAAGACAACATTGACGGCAGCGATCACCACTGTATTGACCAAGAAATTTGGTGGTGAAGCCAAAGACTACTCCCAGATCGACAACGCGCCAGAAGAAAAGGCACGTGGCATTACCATCAACACCTCGCACGTAGAATACGAAACAGAAACTCGTCACTACGCACACGTTGACTGCCCAGGCCATGCTGACTACGTTAAGAACATGATTACTGGTGCTGCGCAGATGGACGGCGCGATCCTGGTTGTGTCTGCTGCTGACGGCCCAATGCCACAAACCCGTGAACACATCCTGCTGGCACGCCAAGTTGGCGTACCTTACATCATCGTCTTCCTGAACAAGGCTGACATGGTAGACGACGCAGAACTGCTTGAACTCGTAGAAATGGAAGTGCGTGAGCTTCTCTCCAAGTACGACTTCCCAGGCGATGACACTCCTATCGTTAAGGGTTCCGCTAAGCTTGCGCTGGAAGGCGATCAATCCGATATCGGTGAACCTGCTATCTTCCGTCTGGCTGAAGCACTTGACAGCTACATCCCAACACCAGAGCGTGCTGTTGACGGCACCTTCCTGATGCCAGTTGAAGACGTATTCTCCATCTCCGGTCGTGGTACCGTGGTAACTGGTCGTATCGAGCGCGGTATTGTTAAAGTTGGTGACGAAATCGAAATCGTTGGTATCAAGGCAACACAAAAGACAACTTGTACAGGCGTTGAAATGTTCCGCAAGCTGCTGGATCAAGGTCAAGCTGGTGACAACGTCGGCGTACTGCTGCGTGGTACCAAGCGTGAAGACGTTGAGCGTGGTCAAGTATTGTCCAAGTCTGGCTCCATCAAGCCACACACCAAGTTCACTGCAGAAATCTACGTATTGGGCAAAGATGAAGGTGGTCGTCACACACCATTCTTCAACGGCTACCGTCCACAATTCTACTTCCGTACCACTGACGTTACTGGTGCAGTAGAACTGCCAGCAGGTACCGAAATGGTGATGCCAGGCGACAACGTCTCCATCACTGTTGCCCTGATCGCGCCAATCGCGATGGAAGAAGGTCTGCGCTTCGCGATTCGTGAAGGTGGTCGTACCGTCGGTGCCGGCGTTGTGGCTAAAATCGTAGAGTAATACGTTATTCGGTTGAGCCGTAAGCTTAAATGCTTACGGCTTTTTCGCTCTTTGGAAATATCGCTCTTTAAGGAAATAACATGGCAGCTCAAAAAATCCGTATCCGTCTTAAGGCATTTGACTATCGTTTGATTGATCAATCAGCGCTTGAGATTGTTGAAACGGCTAAGCGTACTGGTGCAGTGGTTAAAGGTCCTGTGCCTTTGCCAACTCGTATTGAGCGCTTTGACATTCTGCGTTCCCCTCACGTTAACAAGACATCCCGTGATCAGTTCGAAATTCGTACTCATCAGCGTTTGATGGATATTGTTGATCCTACAGACAAGACAGTTGATGCATTGATGAAGCTGGACCTGCCAGCGGGCGTTGATGTGGAAATTAAGCTGTAACTTGTGTTTTTGAAGTGGGTCGGATATAATCCGACCCTTTCGCGTACCGGGTCGGTCAATTGTAATCGGCCTTTTTAATTATTATAAGGAATCGATCATGAGCTTAGGGCTTATTGGTCGCAAGGTGGGCATGACCCGCATTTTTACCGAAGAAGGCGAAAGCGTTCCGGTAACAGTGCTGGAAGTCGTACCTAACCGTGTGACACAGATCAAGACTGCTGCAAGCGACGGCTATACTGGCCTTCAGGTTGCTTACGGTGAGCGTCGTGCCAGCCGCATTGGTAAGGCATTGACCGGTCATTATGCCAAGGCTGGCGTTTCTGCTGGTGCTGGTATCAAGGAATTTCCCGTATCTGATGATGTGTTGGCTAACTACACTGTAGGTGGTCAGATCACTGTTGAGCTTTTCCAGGCAGGCCAGTTGGTTGATGTAACTGGTACTTCTTTGGGTAAGGGCTTTGCTGGTGCTATCAAGCGTCACAACTTCAGTTCCAACCGTGCTTCCCACGGTAACTCCAGATCCCACAATGTGCCTGGTTCTATTGGTATGGCGCAGGATCCTGGTCGTGTTTTCCCTGGTAAGCGTATGCCTGGTCATTTGGGTGCCGCGAAGACTACTGTGCAGAATCTTGAGATTGTGCGTGTAGATGCTGAGCGTAACCTGTTGTTGATCAAGGGTGCGGTTCCTGGCTCTAAAGGCGGCGATGTTGTCGTGCGCCCTAGTGTGAAGGTGAAGGCATAATGGAAATCAAATTAATCGATAAGAATGGCAAGCCAGCTAAAGCTGGATTGGCTGTTTCTGAAACGACTTTTGGTCGTGAATTCAATGAGGCGTTGGTGCATCAGGTCGTTGTTGCCTATCAGGCCAATGCACGTACTGCAACTCGTGCTCAATTGACACGTGCGGAAGTTAGTCATACCACCAAGAAGCCATGGAATCAGAAGGGTACAGGTCGTGCTCGTTCTGGTATGAGCTCCAGCACCATTTGGCGTGGAGGTGGTCGTGCATTCCCGAATACTCCTGACGAAAACTTCAGCCACAAGATCAACCGTAAGGCCTACCGTGCCGGTGTGCGTTCGATCCTGTCTGAGCTGGTGCGTCAAGATCGCCTGAGCGCAGTTGAAGAGTTTGCTGTCGATACCCCTAAAACCAAACAGTTGCTCGAGAAGATCAAGGGTCTTGGTTACAACGAAGGCTTGTTGGTATTGGTGGATAAGTTTGATGAAAACTTGTATCTGTCTGCTCGTAACTTGCCTCACGTTCTGGTTCTCGAAGCGCAATATGTTGATCCTGTTAGTTTGGTGCGCTTCCCGCAAGTGCTGGCGACTGCAGGCGCTGTTAAGAAGCTTGAGGAGATCCTGGCATGAGCGCGTTGAGTACTCAAGAACGTTTGTTGCAAGTCATTCTTGCACCACAAATTACAGAAAAAGCTACCCGTATTGCTGATAAGCATCAGCAAATTGCCTTCCGTGTACGCACTGATGCAACCAAGCCAGAAATTAAAGCTGCTGTTGAGTTGGTGTTCAAAGTGGAAGTTGATGCTGTGACAGTTGTCAATGTGGGCGGTAAGGTGAAGCGTGCTGGCCGTACATTTGGTCGCCGCAAGGACTGGAAAAAGGCTTATGTGAGCCTGAAGCCAGGTCAAGAAATTAACTTCGCAGCGGGCGAATAGGAGAAATCATGGCACTGATTAAAGTCAAGCCTACTTCCCCAGGCCGGCGCGCCGTAGTGAAGGTGGTGACACCTGAGCTGCACAAGGGTAAGCCCTATGCGCCCCTGCTGGAGAAGCAGAGCAAAAAAGCTGGCCGTAACAATAACGGCCATATCACCACGCGTCATCAAGGTGGTGGTCACAAGCAGCACTATCGTATTGTTGACTTCCGTCGTAACAAGGACGGCATCACAGCTAAGGTTGAGCGTTTGGAATATGATCCAAACCGCAGTGCGCATTTGGCATTGTTGGTGTATGCCGATGGTGAGCGTCGTTACATCATTGCTCCGCGCGGTGTTTCCGCTGGCGCGCAGTTGGTGAGTGGTTCCGATGCTCCTATCCGTGCAGGTAATGCATTGCCTTTGCGCAATATTCCTGTCGGTAGCACGATCCATTGCATCGAGTTGCAACCTGGCAAGGGTGCGCAAATTGCGCGTTCTGCCGGTACTTCAGTGCAGTTGCTTGCTCGTGAAGGTAGCTATGCTCAGTTGCGTTTGCGCTCTGGTGAAGTTCGCCGTGTGCACGTTGATTGCAAGGCAACCATTGGTGAAGTTGGTAATGAAGAGCACTCCCTGCGCTCTATCGGTAAAGCTGGTGCGGTGCGCTGGCGTGGTGTTCGTCCTACCGTTCGCGGTGTGGTCATGAACCCGGTAGATCACCCGCACGGTGGTGGTGAAGGTAAGACTGCTGCTGGTATGAACCCTGTCAGCCCATGGGGTCTGCCAACCAAGGGTTATCGTACACGTAGCAACAAGCGTACGGATAACATGCGCGTCAGCCGTCGTCCTGCGAATAAGAGGTAATCAATATGGCACGTTCAATTAAGAAAGGGCCATTTGTTGATGGCCATCTGGCGAAGAAGGTAGAAGTTGCTGTCGCTGCTCGCGATAGAAAGCCAATTAAGACTTGGTCACGTCGTTCTACCATCCTGCCTGATTTTATTGGTTTGACCATTGCGGTTCACAACGGTAAGCAGCATGTGCCGGTGTTGATTTCTGAAAACATGGTAGGTCACAAGCTCGGCGAATTTGCGCTGACCCGTACGTTCAAGGGTCATGCTGCCGACAAGAAGGCCAAGAGGTAGGAGAGAGATGATGGAAGTATCTGCTGTATTAAGAGGTGTTCATCTGTCCCCACAGAAGGCTCGCTTGGTCGCTGACCTGATCCGCGGCAAGAAAGTTGACAACGCACTTAACATCCTGAATTTCACACCTAAAAAGGGTGCGGAAATCATTAAGAAGGTTGTTGAATCTGCAATTGCCAATGCTGAGCATAATGAAGGCGCAGATATCGATGAGTTGAAGGTGACTTCGATTTATGTCGATAAGGGTCTGGTGCTAAAGCGTATCCGCGCTCGTGCCAAGGGTCGCGCTGGACGGATTATCAAGCCAACTTGTCACATCACTGTGACTGTCGGTAACTAAAGGAATCGTTATGGGTCAGAAAATTCATCCGTTTGGTTTCCGTCTGAGCGTCCAGAAAAACTGGTCTTCTCGTTGGTATTCCAATAGCAATAATTTCCCTGCGATGCTGAACAGCGACATCAAGGTGCGCGAGTTTCTGAAGAAGAAGCTTTCTCACGCTGCTGTAAGTAAGATCGTGATTGAGCGTCCTGCAAAGAATGCCAAAATCACGATTTACAGTGCACGTCCTGGTATCGTGATTGGCAAAAAGGGTGAGGATATTGAGTCCTTACGCTCTGGTCTGCAGGGTTTGATGGGTGTGCCTGTGCACCTGAACATTGAAGAAGTGCGCAAGCCTGAAATCGATGCCACCCTGATTGCAGAAAGCATTGCTCAACAGCTCGAAAAGCGCGTGATGTTCCGTCGTGCGATGAAGCGTGCAATGCAAAACGCGATGCGTCTGGGTGCTCAAGGCATCAAGATCATGAGTTCGGGTCGTTTGAATGGTATCGAAATTGCGCGTACCGAATGGTACCGTGAAGGTCGTGTGCCTTTGCATACGCTGCGTGCTGATATCGATTACGGCGTGGCAGAAGCTAAGACTACCTACGGTATTATCGGTATCAAGGTTTGGGTGTTCAAGGGCGAAGTGTTTGGCAACAAGCTTGAACAATCCGCTCAACCTGCTGAGCCAGAAAAGAAAGTAAGAAAGTCGGGGGCAAAAAATGCTGCAACCAGCTAGACAAAAATTCCGTAAGATGCAGAAGGGCCGTAACAAGGGCATCGCGACTACCGGTAACAAGGTAAGCTTTGGCGAGTTCGGTCTGAAGGCAATTGGTCGTGGTCGTCTGACCGCACGCCAGATTGAAGCGGCTCGTCGTGTGATGACTCGTCATATCAAGCGTGGTGGTCGAGTATGGATCCGCGTCTTCCCAGATCAGCCGATTTCCAAGAAGCCTGCTGAAGTTCGTATGGGTAATGGTAAGGGTAGTACCGAGTACTACATTGCCCAGATCCAGCCTGGAAAGATGTTGTACGAAATGGACGGTGTCAGTGAAGAGCTGGCACGTGAAGCGTTCCGCTTGGCTGCTGCAAAGCTGCCAATCGAGACTACCTTCATTACTCGTCATATTGGGAGCTAGTCATGAAAGCGTCCGAATTGAGAAACAAGACTGTTGAAGAGTTGAACAATGAGCTGATTGAGTTGCGTCGTGCGCAATTCTCTCTGCGCATGCAGCTGGCTACTCAACAGTTGAATAAAGTTGACCAGGTAGGCAAAGTGCGCCGTGATATTGCTCGCGTTCGTTCTGTGCTTGCTGAAAAAGCCAAAGCGGCTAATGCAAGTCAAGCGTAAGCGGAGTCATTATGAGCGAAAATCAAACTGAAAAATTAGTTCGCACTTTGAGTGGCCGTGTAGTAAGCGACAAGATGGACAAGACTGTGACTGTTCTGGTCGAGCGTAAGGTGAAACATCCTTTAATCGGCAAGGTGGTACGTCGCTCCAACAAGTTCCATGCTCACGACGAAAACAATGAGTGCAAAGAAGGCGACTTGGTTGTAATCGAAGAAAGCCGTCCGCTTTCCAAGACCAAAACTTGGCGCGTAAGCAAGATTGTAGAAAAAGCACGTATTGTGTAATTAATATTGCCCTTCCACTTGCAATCGCTTGGAAGGGCAATATATAATGTCGGACCTTTTGGCGCCCAACAAGCTGGCGCCCCAATACTGACCGTAGTGCTGTCAGCCGTTTTTGACAAGCGGCTGGTGTTGGTTTAACGGATTAAGTTGGAGATTATTCTCATGATTCAAATGCAGTCTCGGCTGGATGTTGCCGATAACACTGGTGCACGTTCCGTAATGTGTATCAAAGTGTTGGGTGGTTCTAAGCGTCGTTATGCTGGTATTGGTGACATCATCAAAGTCAGTATTAAGGATGCTGCCCCACGTGGTCGCGTCAAAAAAGGCGAGGTTTATAGTGCAGTTGTAGTTCGTACTGCCAAGGGTGTTCGTCGTCCAGATGGTTCCCTGGTTAAGTTCGATAGCAATGCTGCAGTGTTGTTAAACAATAAGCTGGAACCGATTGGTACCCGTATTTTCGGGCCGGTGACACGTGAGCTGCGTGGCGAGCGTTTCATGAAGATCGTTTCTCTGGCACCCGAAGTTCTATAAGGAGTTGCTGGATGAGTAAGATTCGCAAGGGTGATGAAGTCATCCTGAATACAGGTAAAGACAAAGGCAAGCGCGGTACTGTATTGCGCGTGTTGGCGTCCGGCCAAGTTCTGGTCGAAGGTATCAATGTGGTAAAGAAGCATGCCAAGCCTAACCCAATGCGCGGTGTAGCTGGCGGCATTATCAGCAAAGAGATGCCTGTAGACATCTCTAATGTTGCTTTATTCAATCGTGCCACCCAGCAGGGTGATCGCGTTGGCTTCAAGACTTTGGATGACGGTCGCAAGGTTCGCGTATTTAAGTCCAGTGGCGAAGTTGTGGACGCATAAGGGTAGATCATGGCTCGTTTAAAAGATTTTTATAAAGACACCGTGGTTAAGCAGCTGGTTGAGCAGTTTGGCTACAAGTCTGTAATGGAAGTGCCTCGCATTGAAAAAATCACCCTGAATATGGGTGTTGGCGAAGCTGTTGCTGACAAGAAAGTCATGGAAAATGCCGTGGCTGACTTGGAAAAGATTGCAGGTCAAAAGGTTGTTGTAACCAAGGCTAAGAAGTCTATCGCGGGTTTCAAGATCCGTGATGGCTACCCTGTTGGTTGCAAGGTGACGCTGCGTCGTGAGCATATGTACGAATTCCTGGATCGTCTGATCACAGTCGCTATTCCTCGTATTCGTGACTTCCGTGGTATTTCTCCTAAGTCATTTGATGGTCGTGGTAACTACAATCTGGGTGTGCGTGAGCAGATTATTTTCCCGGAAATTGAATACGACAAGATCGATGCGTTGCGCGGGTTGAATATCACCATCACTACAACTGCAAAGACTGATGACGAGGCGCGTGCGCTCCTCTCCGCATTCAGCTTCCCATTTAGGAACTAATCATGGCTAAAACCTGCATGATCGAACGCGAGCAAAAGCGTCGCGACACGGTGAAGAAATATGCTGCCAAGCGTGCTGAATTGGTTGCGGTGATCAACGATGTAAATGCATCTGTTGAAGATCGTCGCGCTGCACGTAACAAGCTGCAAAGTTTGCCACGTAACTCCAGCCCTGTTCGTCAACGTAATCGTTGCGCTTTGACTGGTCGCCCACGTGGTGTGTTTAGTAAATTCGGCATTGCGCGTAGTAAGCTGCGCGAGTTGATGATGCGTGGCGAAGTGCCAGGTGTCACCAAGGCTAGCTGGTAACGGAGGAATTTAGTATGAGTATGAGTGATCCGATTGCCGATATGCTGACGCGCATCCGTAATGCGCAAAGCACGAACAAGGTTTCTGTTTCTATGCCGTCTTCTAAGGTAAAGCGTGCGATTGCAGCTGTACTGAAAGATGAAGGTTATATTGATGATTTCGCTGTGCAAGATGTTGAAGGTAAGCCACAGTTAAATATCGGCCTTAAGTACTATGCTGGTCGTCCTGTGATTGAGAAGATTGAGCGTGTTAGCCGTCCTGGCTTGCGTATCTATCGTGGCAATCAAGAGATTCCAGTGGTAATGAATGGCTTGGGCGTGACCATTGTGTCTACATCCAAGGGTGTAATGACTGATCGTAAAGCACGTGACGCCGGTATCGGTGGCGAAGTGCTATGCGTTGTGGCTTAAGGAGAAAAACATGTCTCGTGTAGCTAAAAATCCAGTCGCTATCCCCGCTAAGGTTGAAGTTGTATTGAGTGCTGGCAACATTGCGGTCAGTGGTCCATTGGGTAAGTTGTCTTTGCCTTTGAGTGGTGATGTTGCCGTTGAGCGTGATGGTGATAACCTGACGTTCGTGGTTGCTCGCGATACCCAGCATGCGCGTGCTATGTCCGGTACTTTGCGTGCTCTGGTCTTTAATATGGTCACCGGTGTTTCTCAAGGCTTCACCCGTAAGCTCAACCTGGTTGGTGTGGGTTACAAGGCTCAGGCTCAGGGAACTACCCTGAATCTGGATCTGGGCTTCTCCCACCCGGTTAACCATAAGATGCCTGAAGGCGTCACTGTTCAGACTCCGACTCCTACCGAGATCGTACTGACTGGTGCAGACAAGCAGGTTGTGGGTCAGGTTGCCGCGCAGATTCGTGCGTATCGTTCGCCAGAGCCTTATAAGGGCAAGGGTGTGCGTTACTCCGATGAAGTGGTGATTATCAAAGAAACCAAGAAGAAGTAAGGTTTAGCCATGAATAATGTAAATTCACGTCTGCGTCGTGCACGTAAAACCCGTGCCAAGATCGCCGAGTTGAAAGCTATCCGCCTGAGTGTGCATCGTAGCAATAGTCACATTTATGCTCAGATTATTGCCGAAACTGGTGACACGGTGCTTGCTAGTGCTTCTACCCTTGAGGTTGAAGTCCGTAATGACATAAAAAATGGTGGCAATATCGCCGCTGCCGCACTGGTCGGTAAGCGTATCGCGGAAAAGGCCAAGGCGGCAGGGATCACTACTGTTGCATTTGACCGTTCCGGCTACAAGTACCACGGTCGTATCAAGGCGTTGGCTGATGCCGCGCGTGAAAACGGCTTGTCCTTCTAAAGACTGAGGTTGATGATGGCAAAAGTTGAAATTGAACAGCAGCAAACCGATGGTTTGCGCGAGAAAATGATCGGCGTCAACCGCGTCACCAAAGTGGTGAAGGGTGGTCGTATCATGAGTTTCGCCGCACTGTCCGTAGTAGGTGATGGTGATGGTGGTGTAGGTATGGGCAAGGGCAAGGCGCGTGAAGTGCCGGTAGCCGTGCAAAAGGCGATGGACGAAGCTCGTCGTGGCATGATCAAGGTTAGCCTGAATAATGGCACCCTTTATCACGCTGTTACTGGCGTTCACGGTGCTGCCAAGGTATTCATCCAGCCTGCTTCTGAAGGTACCGGTATTATCGCCGGTGGTGCAATGCGCGCTATCTTCGAAGTGATGGGTGTGACTAACGTATTGGCAAAATGTATTGGTTCTACCAATCCATACAACGTCGTGCGTGCCACCCTGAACGGCTTGAAGTCCATGAATACTCCTGCTGAAATCGCTGCAAAGCGTGGCAAGAGTGTTGAAGAAATCAGAGGTTAATCATCATGGCTAAGGCAAAAAAAGCAAATGACTTGATCAAGGTAACCTTGATCAAGAGCACCATCGGTAGAATCAAGTCTCACCGTGCAAGCGTCGCTGGCCTGGGTCTGCGTCGCCTGAATCAGACTGTTGAGGTGCAGGATACTCCTGCTAATCGCGGCATGATCAATGCAGTGAGCTATCTGTTAAAGGTAGAAGCATAATGAAGCTGAATACTATCAAGCCTGCTGAAGGCGCTAAGCACGCCAAGCGTCGTGTTGGTCGTGGTATTGGTTCCGGTCTGGGTAAGACTGGTGGTCGTGGTCACAAGGGTCAAAAGTCTCGCGCTGGTGGCTTCCACAAGGTAGGTTTCGAAGGCGGTCAAATGCCTTTGCAACGTCGTTTGCCTAAGCGTGGTTTCAATTCCTTGACCAAGGCTGATACTGCAAATGTACGTACTGCTGATCTCGTTCGCGTTGATGCTGAAGTAGTTGATCTTTTGGCATTGAAGCAAGCTAACGTCATTCCCGGTAGTGCACGTGCTGTGAAAGTATTCCTTTCTGGTGATGTGACGCGTGCTGTGACAGTGCAAGGTCTTGCGTTGAGCAAGGGTGCTCGTGCTGCCGTTGAAGCAGCCGGCGGTAAGATCGTAGAGTAATCAATTCGTGGCTAACGATAGTATTTTTGGTGCAGTGGGGAAGGTCAGCGAGTTGAAAAACCGCTTGCTTTTCGTATTGGGTGCCTTGATCGTTTTCCGCCTTGGTGCGCACATTCCGGTTCCTGGTATTGATCCGGATGTGCTTGCCCGCCTGTTTGAATCGCAGAGTGGCGGTATCCTAGGTATGTTTAATATGTTCTCGGGCGGTGCCTTAGAGCGTTTTACTATTTTTGCCTTGGGTATCATGCCGTATATTTCGGCCTCTATCATCATGCAGCTCCTGACCGTGGTATCTCCACGCATGGAGCAGTTGAAGAAAGAGGGCGAGAGTGGGCGTCGTACAATTACTAAATACACACGCTATGGCACTGTGTTCTTGGCAACTTTCCAGGCGCTGGGTATTGCGATTGCACTGGAGGGGCAAGCTGGTCTTGTACTTGATCCAGGTTTGATGTTCCGCTTTACCACTGTGATTACTTTGGTTGGCGGTACGATGTTCCTGATGTGGCTGGGTGAACAGATTACCGAGCGTGGAATTGGTAATGGTATCTCCATCATCATTTTCGCGGGTATTGTTGCTGGATTGCCGCATGCGATTGGTGGAACGCTGGAGTTGGCTCGTACAGGTGCGTTTTCCATTCCATTGGTATTGTTCCTGTTTGTTGCTGCTGTGCTTGTGACTGCGTTTGTTGTCTTCGTTGAGCGTGGTCAGCGCAAAATTACAGTGAACTATGCCAAGCGTCAGGTAGGCCGTAAGGTATTTGGTGGGCAAACAAGTCATTTGCCATTGAAGTTGAATATGGCCGGTGTAATTCCGCCGATTTTTGCTTCAAGCATTATCTTGTTTCCTGCGACTATGGCTGGCTGGTTTGGGAGTCACGAAAGCATGTCTTGGCTCAAGGATATTGGTTCAACTTTATCCCCAGGTCAGCCGCTGTATATTATTTTCTTTGCTACAGCCATTATCTTCTTCTGTTTCTTTTATACGGCGTTGGTATTCAACCCAAAGGAAACTGCAGATAACTTGAAGAAGAGTGGTGCATTTGTTCCAGGAATCCGTCCTGGCGAACAAACTGCGCGATACATTGATCGCATCATGGGTCGTTTGACCTTAGCTGGTGCACTGTATATCACTGCAGTATGTTTGCTGCCAGAGTTCTTGATTCTGAAGTTCAATGTTCCATTCTATTTTGGTGGTACTTCATTGCTGATTATCGTGGTGGTGACCATGGACTTTATGGCCCAGGTTCAATCCCACTTGATGTCACATCAATATGAAGGCTTGCTGAAAAAAGCTAACTTTAAGGGTGGTGCGGGTCTACCGCGTTAATCTGTAGTATGGCTAAAGAAGATCGTATTGAAATGCAAGGCGAGGTTCTTGAGAACCTCCCAAATGCAACGTTTAGGGTCAAACTGGAAAATGGCCATGTCGTCCTGGGCTATATTTCAGGCAAGATGCGCATGCACTACATTCGTATCCTGCCCGGTGACAAGGTCACCGTGGAAATGACTCCTTATGATTTATCGCGTGCGCGAATTATATTCCGCGCCAAGTAAGTTTTTTGCGAAGAGGTGAGAGATGAGAGTTCGTGCATCAGTGAAGACATTGTGCCGTAATTGCAAGGTGGTTCGCCGCCGTGGTGTTGTGCGTATTATTTGCACTGACCCACGTCATAAGCAACGCCAGGGTTAATCCGGTAACGTGGTTTTAAAAGGGACAGGTTTTTAATCTATTTGTTAAAAGCCTGTCAAGCTGTTAAAATTTTGGGCTTTTTTGGCGATTTGAAAACGATGCGCCATTATTTTGGAGTAGCTACATGGCTCGTATAGCAGGGGTAAACATCCCAAATCATAAACATACTGAAATCGCATTGACTTCGATTTACGGTGTGGGCCGTACTACGGCAAAACAAATTTGTCTGGCTGCAGGTGTATCCGCGACAGCGAAGATCAAGGATCTGAATGACGCTGAAGTAGAAAAGCTGCGTGATGAAGTCGCCAAGCTGCAGGTTGAAGGTGATCTGCGCCGCGAAGTGACAATGAATATCAAGCGCTTGATGGATCTTGGCTGCTATCGTGGTATCCGTCATCGTCGCGGTTTGCCTGTTCGTGGTCAACGTACCAAGACCAATGCGCGCACTCGCAAGGGTCCAATCAAGCCTATCAAGGCATCCAAGTAAGGAATAGCAAATAATGGCTAAAGCTAACGTACGCGTACGCAAGAAAGTCAAAAAGAATATTGCCGAGGGCATTGCTCACGTGCATGCTTCTTTCAACAACACCATCATTACCATCACTGATCGCCAAGGCAATGCTTTGTCTTGGGCTACATCGGGTGGTCAGGGCTTCAAGGGCTCTCGTAAGAGTACCCCTTTTGCTGCTCAGGTAGCTGCTGAAGCTGCTGGTAAGGCTGCTCAAGAGTGTGGTGTCAAGAATCTTGAAGTGCGCATCAAGGGTCCTGGCCCAGGTCGTGAATCTGCTGTACGTGCATTGAATGCCGTTGGTTTCAAGATCACCAGCATTTCTGACGTAACCCCTGTGCCGCACAATGGTTGCCGTCCGCCGAAAAAACGCCGTATCTAAGCTGGATATAAGGTTGCAGCCACGATAACCTGGTTGTCGTGGTTGATTTATTTAAAGTAATCGAGGACCGTAAGGATAGCTATGCAAAACAGTCCGACTGAATATTTGAAGCCACGCGTTGTTGATGTCGAGGTGATTTCGCCCGTGCGTGCACGTGTGACACTGGAGCCAATGGAGCGCGGTTTTGGTTACACGCTGGGTAATGCCTTGCGTCGAGTATTGCTGTCTTCCATTCCTGGCTTCGCTATTACAGAAGTCAAGATTGATGGTGTAGTGCATGAGTACTCTACACTGGATGGCGTGCAGGAAGACGTGGTAGATATCCTGCTGAACCTCAAAGGTGTTGCACTCAAGCTGAATAGCAAGAGTGAAACTACGCTGACACTGAACAAGAGTGTTGAGGGTGTGGTAACTGCAGGTGACTTTGACACAGGTCATGATGCGGAAATTGCCAATCCTGAACATGTGATTGCTCATCTGACTAAGGGTGGTAAGCTCAATCTTGAAGTGAAGGTTGAAATGGGCCGTGGTTATCAGCCTGTGCCACAACGTCAAAAGAGCGAAGATGAAGATCGTGTACTTGGTTTTATCCAAGTAGATGCTTCTTTTAGCCCGATCAGTAAGGTAAGTTACCAAGTTGAGAGTGCTCGTGTTGAGCAGCGTACTGACTTGGATAAGTTGATCATGGACGTTGAAACCAACGGTGTGGTTGAGCCTGAGCAAGCTATCCGTGATGCTGCACGTATCCTGATGGGACAGCTTTCCGTGTTTGCTGATTTGGAAGGTGCTCCTTCTGAAGTTGAAGTAAAGCAAACACCTCAAGTTGATCCTATCCTGTTACGTCCAGTGGATGATCTGGAGTTAACAGTTCGCTCTGCAAACTGCTTGAAGGCAGAAAATATTTATTACATTGGTGACCTGATTCAGCGTACTGAAAATGAGCTGTTGAAAGCACCAAATCTAGGCCGTAAATCTTTGAATGAGATTAAGGATGTACTGGCCTCCAAGGGCCTGACATTGGGCATGAAACTAGAAAACTGGCCACCTGCGGGCCTGGAAAAGGTGTGAGGAAATCACTATGCGTCATCGCAACAGCAATCGTAAATTAAACCGCACCAGCAGCCATCGTCAGGCTATGTTGCGTAACATGGCTAACTCTCTGCTGCGCCATGAAATCATCAAGACAACTTTGCCAAAGGCAAAGGAACTGCGTCGTGTTGCAGAGCCTTTGATCACTCTGGGCAAGGAAGCAACGTTGGCTAACCGCCGTTTGGCATTCAGCCGCCTGCGTGATCGTGATATCGTTGGCAAACTGTTCAATGAGTTGGGTCCTCGTTACCAAACTCGTAACGGTGGTTACCTGCGTATCCTCAAGTGCGGCTTCCGTGTAGGTGACAATGCACCTATGGCGCTAGTTGAACTGGTTGATCGCCCAGAATTGGCTACAGATGGTGAAGTTGTAGCAGCTGAATAAATCAGCAGTAGTTATTCATAAAAAAGCCGGTTTTTAACCGGCTTTTTTATTGTCAAAATACGTGATCTTTATTTACTTCATATAGTCTGTAGTATCTGCTGGTCAGTTCTAGACAAAGGAGTAATCGCTGGGTGTTTTACGCTTGATTTTCTCTTGTGAAATATCAAGTCATAGAAAAACCTTGCACTCATCCAAGATACTTCAAGAAATAGTTTAGTATTCGCTGAAGCGATCTTTATGCTGAATATATAATTTCTTAAGGTAACCAATGCCTGCCAGGCATTTTCCTCAACATATTGGCACAGGTTTCAAAAGCATATGGCGGATATTCAGGAATCAAAGGAAAGTTTGCAGGAGAGCCTGCAGCAGGTGATTACCCTGCTGAACAAGCACCGTCTGGTTGAGGAGTTGGTGCATAAGCAGGAAATGCCCAAGCAGGAGTTAGTGCAGACACTGGTGCACAGGCAGAACCTGGCAGAGTTGCAAAAGAAGCTGGATAGCCTACATCCTGCCGACGTAGCTTATATCTTGGAGGCCTTGCCACTAGAGCAGCGTCTGGATGTCTGGGATCTGGTCAAGGCCGAGCGTGACGGTGAAATCCTGCTCGAAGTGTCGGATGCGGTGCGTCAGACGCTGATCGCAGACATGGACAGCGACGAATTGCTCGCTGCTGCTGAACAGCTGGATACGGACGAGCTGGCTGACCTGGCTCCCGACTTGCCCAAAGATGTGTTGCAGGAGTTGTTGGAAAGCCTGGACAGCCGTAATCGCGAGCGCTTGCAGTCTGCGCTGTCGTACTCCGATGATGCCGTAGGTGGCTTGATGGACTTCGATATCATTACGATTCGAGAAGACATCAGTCTTGAAGTGGCTTTGCGCTACTTGCGGCGTATCGGTAGCTTGCCAGATCATACTGATAAGTTATTTGTCGTTGACCGCAATGATGTATTGCGTGGCGTACTGCCCTTGAAGCGCTTGGTCGTCAATGACCTGGATTCCGGAGTGGCCGATGTCATGGCGGATGATGCTGTGGTGTTTCACCCGGAAGATAAAGCTGATGAGGCGGCCAAGGCCTTCGAGCGGTATGACTTGGTAACGGCTCCAGTGGTGGATGACAATAATCGCCTGGTCGGTCGTCTGACGGTGGATACGGTGATGGACTACATCCGCGAGGAGGCGGAGAGCGATATGCTGTCCATGGCAGGTCTGCGTGAAGAAGAAGATATCTTTGCATCGGTATGGAAGTCAGTCCAAAACCGCTGGATGTGGCTGGCCATTAACTTGGTGACGGCATTCGTTGCCTCCCGCGTCATTGGCTTGTTTGAAGGCTCGATTGAGAAGATCGTGGCGCTGGCCGCCTTGATGCCGATTGTGGCAGGTATAGGCGGCAATTCAGGTAACCAAACGACGACCATGATCGTGCGTGGCTTGGCGCTTGGGCAAATTGCTGGACACAACACCAAGTCGCTACTCATCAAGGAAACTGGTGTTGGTCTATTGAATGGCCTGATCTGGGGGAGTGTGTTGGGGATTCTTGCTTATCTGCTGTATGGCAGTATTGCCTTGGGAGTCGTGATGACCGCGGCGATGACATTGAACTTGTTGCTGGCAGCAGTGATGGGCGTCATGATTCCACTGGTAATGACGACAAAATTCAATCGAGATCCTGCGGTGGGTTCCAGTGTGCTGATTACGGCAGTTACAGATAGTGGCGGATTCTTTATTTTCCTCGGGTTGGCGACGATTTTCCTACTATGAACAATACGATATTCACGGTCTGGCAAGAGCTGGTTGATGATTTCTCCTCGGCGGCTATGCTATGGCAGGTCGGTATTATTCTGGGTAGCTTGCTGATTGCTTGGTCTATCAACAGCCTGCAGCGCGCCAGGCTTGCCAGCAGCAATGTGCATCAGGCGGCGATCGAAGGATTAACGCGTGTCTTGTTCCCGATTTCGTCTTTATTGATGGTGTGGTTGGGGCAGTTGGTGATCAGTCATTGGTATAACGCCAACTTGTTGGAACTTGCTTCCAGGCTATTGATTGCGATGGCGGTGATTCGCCTGGCTGTCTATGTATTGCGGTATGTCTTCTCCCCCAGTGGGTGGCTAAGGGCGACCGAAAATGTATTTTCCACGGTGGTCTGGCTGATCCTGGTGCTACATGTGACTGGCTTATTGCCCGACATTATTGCGGCGCTGGATAGCGTGCGCTTTAACATCGGCAAGAGTGCGGTCAGTCTCTGGTTGGTGATACAAGGCTTGTTTACTGTGCTGGTCACTGTATTTATCGCCTTGTGGTTGAGTCGCCTGATCGAAAACAAGTTGATGCAGGCGACCAATATCAACATCAATATGCGTGTGGTGATCAATAAGGTGATCCGCATTGCTTTCGTGTTTATTGCCGTTCTGGTGGCGTTATCTGCGGTCGGGCTGGATATCACCTTGCTGTCTGTATTTGGCGGCGCCCTGGGCGTGGGTTTGGGCTTTGGCTTGCAGAAAATTGCCAGTAACTATGTCAGTGGTTTTATCATCCTGCTTGATGAATCAATGAGCCTGGGGGATTTTGTTACTATCGGCTCCTATTACGGTAGTGTGCAGGAGTTACGCTCTAGGTATATGGTATTGCGCCAGCTGGATGGCACTGATGTGATTATTCCCAATGAGACCTTGATTACTAGTGCCGTGGTTAATCATACGGCGACACGCAGGCGGGTGAAAATTGCCTTACCTATCCAGGTGGGATATGACACTGACCTGAGGGCGACGTTGGAGCTAATGAAGGAGGTCGCAGGCCGTCATCCTCGCGTGATGAAGGAGCCAGCGCCAGATGCCAAGCTAGTCGGCTTTGGGGAGAGTGGTATCGACCTTAACCTCACTGTATGGGTGCCCGATCCTGAGAATGGCGCAGGGGATATTCCCTCCACCGTGTACCTCAATTTATGGGATGAGTTCAAGGCTCGTGGTATTTCCATTCCATTCCCGCAACGCGAGGTGCATGTATTTGGTCATGGAGTTACCTCAGAGGATGCTAATCATGCATTCAATGGGGCGAATTAGTCATAGTTGAGCATTGTGGTGAGCCACAAGCTTAAATGCTTATATTTAGATTAGAAATACCCTTGTTCTGGTAATACACAAATTTCAGTCAATAAAAAAGCCCGCAGTTGCGGGCTTTTTTGTCTACCAATGCTGAATGAATTACTTCAGTTTGGTTTCCTTATACAGGACATGCTTACGAGCAACGGGATCAAACTTCTTGATCTCCATCTTTTCTGGCATGGTGCGCTTGTTCTTGGTCGTGGTGTAGAAGTGACCAGTACCTGCGCTGGATTCCAGTTTGATTTTTTCACGCATGATTCAGTCCTTAGATCTTTTCGCCGCTGGCGCGCAGATCAGCCAGAACAGCATCGATACCATTCTTGTCGATAGTGCGCAGAGCAGCATTGGTGATACGTAGGCTAACCCAGCGGTTTTCGCTCTCAACCCAGAACTTGCGGTTTTGCAGGTTAGGAAGGAAACGACGCTTGGTCTTGTTGTTTGCGTGGGAAACATTATTCCCAACCATCGGCTTTTTGCCGGTTACCTGACATACGCGTGCCATGGCGGACTCCGAAATTCGAAAAGACCGCATTTATACCATGAAAAACCAATTCTTTTCAAGTGGATTCAAAGATTTTTGTTAGAAACTTACTGAGTGCCGGTACTGCCGAATCCACCTGTGCCGCGCTCACTGGCGGCAAAATCCTCGACGATATTGAAGCTTGCCTGTATGACGGGGACAATGACCAGTTGAGCGATACGTTCCATCGGGTTGAGCAGGAAGCTTTCTTTACCACGGTTCCAGCATGAGACCAGGAGCTGACCTTGATAATCGGAGTCGATCAAGCCGACCAGATTGCCCAGGACGATACCGTGTTTGTGGCCCAAGCCAGAGCGGGGCAATATTAAGGCAGCATAGTCTGGGTCGGCAAGGTGAATGGCCATGCCGGTAGGGATCATGATCGTCTCGCCTGGTGCCAGGGTTTGCGTGTGTTCTATGCAGGCACGCAGGTCCAGGCCTGCGGAGCCTGGCGTCGCATAGCTGGGTAACATATGTTGCAAGCGGCTATCCAGTATTTTGACGTCTATCTTGAGGCTCATGAGTGTACTTTCTTGGTTGGGTTGTTCTGGGCGTGGTTTATGCAACCTGCTGTTGATCCAGCATCGCAGCAATATGGTGCAGCAGGCCACGTGCCAAAGTGAGTTTGGGGGCTTGTGGCAGGGTGTGTGTGCCTGCGTCATCAAGCAATACCAGGCTGCTGTGATCTTGCCCTAAAGCTTCGCTGGCAATATTGGCGGCGATCAGCGGCAGATTTTTTCTGCGGCGCTTTTCCTCAGCATATTGCAGCAGATTCTCGCTCTCTGCCGCAAACCCTACACAGAAGGGCGCATCGGGTTGTGCAGCAACAGTGGCGAGAATATCTGGGTTGGCTTCCAGTGTGATAGTCAGTGGTGCTGTGCTTTTCTTGATCTTGTGCTGGCTGGCCTGGGCTGGTCGATAATCTGCGACGGCTGCGACTGAGATAAAGATATCCTGACCGCTGAGGTTACTCTCAACCACAGCGAGCATTTCCTGAGCGCTCGTGACCTGAATAGTGCGAGCGCCTGTAGGGGGGGCTAGCGAGACCGGGCCGCTGACCAGCGTAACATCGGCTCCCATGGCGATAGCGGCTTGCGCGATGCTGTAGCCCATCTTGCCTGAACTGTGGTTGGTAATGCTGCGCACCGGGTCGATGGCTTCATGGGTGGGGCCAGCCGTGATGAGCATGCGCTTGCCAGCGAACAGCTTGGGCTGAGTGCTTGCCAATAGTCGTTCAACCAATTCCTCTGGTTCAAGCATACGGCCTGGGCCGGTTTCACCACAGGCTTGTGATCCGCTGGCTGGGCCCAACAGGCTGACGCCATCATGCTGCAACTGCCGGATATTGCGCTGTGTCGCTGGGTGGTGCCACATTTGTTGGTTCATGGCCGGTGCAACGAGCAGCTTGCAGTTGCGTGCGAGGCATAGCGTGGAGAGCAGATCATCGGCAGCGCCGTGTACCAGTTTGGCCAAGAAGTCAGCACTGGCGGGGGCGACAAGAATGGCATCCACCTGGCGCGATAGATCAATGTGGGCCATGCCATTGCCAGCATCCGGCTGCCATAAATCAGTATAGACAGGCTTGCCGGAGAGTGCCTGAAAAGTCATGGGGGTGACAAATTGCGTGGCGGCGTGGGTCATGGCGACCTGCACTTCGATGTCTTGCTTGACCAGTAACCTGACCAGCTCTGCGGATTTGTAGGCGGCAATGCCACCAGTGATGCCGAGCAAGAGTTTTTTTATGGAATAATGGCTCATCAGTAGTAAGTGGCAGGCGCGCGCATACCGCGTATGGAGTTGCTTGATTTTATATGAAAGGCTGAACCGTGGCGATTACTGATTGGCCCGAGGGCGAGCGGCCTCGTGAGAAGCTACTGGCGGGAGGTGCTATGGCACTTTCAGATGCCGAATTGCTGGCCATTTTCTTGCGTACTGGCGTGACTGGGAAGAGCGCGGTAGACCTGGCGCGTGATTTGTTGACACGGTTCTCCAGCCTTAATGGCATTTTCGCCGCAAGTATTGAAGAGATTTGCCAAGTGCATGGCATGGGAGAGAGCAAGTTCGTGCAGTTGCAGGCCATTTTCGAGATGAGCCGGCGGGCCTTACTGGAGCAGATGCAGCAGCGCGATATCCTCACTTCGCCGCAAGCTGTGCGCCAATACCTCAGCTTGAAGATCGGCGCCTTGCCTCGCGAGGTATTTATGGTGATTTTCCTGGATGCGCAGCACCGGGTTCTGGCTGTGGAGGAGTTGTTCAGTGGCACATTGACGCAGACCTCGGTTTACCCACGTGAAATAGTCAAGCGCAGCTTGCACCACAATGCTGCGGCAGTCATTTTTGCCCACAATCACCCCTCGGGTGTGCCCGAACCCAGCCAGGCAGATGAAGCATTGACCGAGGCGTTGAAAGCCGCACTTAACCTGGTGGATATTCGTGTGCTTGACCACTTTATCGTAGCGGGAAACCTGGTGTTGTCATTTGCCGAACGTGGGTTGTTATAGTGGTCAGAATACGCTTGGCTTAACGACCCTTGCCACTCAGTGAACCACGGTTGAAATCCTTGTCGCCAGGGCGGATGCAACGGGTGCCAAACCACCCACCCTGTGAGCCTGGTGGACAATCCTTGGCTGATCCACTGGGTTGGGGAGCATCCTGATCGGCATAGCGCCAACTACCATCATCATTCAGGATGATGCGCTCACCGCTGGAAGTGGTGGCTTGTTGAGGATCATTTTGGTCCTCGGCCTGTGCCGGCAGGCTCAGCATGCTGGCCAGGCCAATCAATAGCAGTACCTGTTTCATGTCACGATCTCCTTGATTGTCATTTTTTGTTAGGCGCCATTGTGCCATTGTCAGGAGTGACATGCACGCAGGGTGGATGGTTCCTCTAAGTGAAGGGTGTGAGTGGGGTAATCGCAGTATTTGCCGGGAGGCAAGCGTCTTGATAGTGGGGCGAGGATGTCGTGACTAGCGCAGCCAGTAGCTGGTCACGACATTTTCCAACATCAGTACTGGCTGTTAATACACATCCCGTACATAGCGCTTGTCCTGCGCCATTTGGCTGACATATTGCGCTGCGGCTTCTGCGCTCATGTTGCCATGGGTCTGCACGATGTGCTTAAGGGCGGCATCGACATCCTTCGCCATGCGGCTGGCATCGCCGCAAACGCAGAAATGTGCGCCTTGCTCCAGCCATTGCCATAACTCTGCACCATGCTCCAGCATGCGATGTTGTACGTAGATTTTCTCAGCCTGATCGCGAGAGAAGGCGGTGTCTAGTCGCAAGAAGCCGGATTGCTGCATGTGATGCAATTCGTCTTGGTAATAGAAGTCGGTAGCTGCATGTTGCTCGCCGAAGAAGAGCCAGTTTTTGCCGGTGGCACCTATCGTTTGACGTTCTTGCAGGAAGGCACGAAATGGCGCAATGCCAGTACCCGGGCCAACCATGATCAGAGGTGTATCAGGATTTTTTGGTGGGCGGAAATGGGCGGATTTTTGCAGGAAAATGGGTACGGAGCCATTGGCAGCACGGTCTGCGAGGAAGGTCGAGCAAACACCACCACGGGGTGCCTGCTGGCTGCCATATCGCACCACGGATACGGTGAGCTGCACTTGGTTAGGCGTATGCTTGGGGCTGGATGAGATGGAGTAGAGCCGTGGTTGCAAGCGCTTCAATATGGCCAGCCATTCGTTGGCCTCTGCCTTGACTGGGTAAGCTTCCACCAGATCGAGAAACTGTTTACCCCACAGCCATTGCTTGAGTTCTGCTTTGTGGGCATCGTCAAGCAAGCTGCCCAGTGCCGCGCTTTTTGAGCGGGCGCTGATAAACTGCAGTAGTTCCGGAGTAATGCGGGTAATGTCGACATGGTGGGATAGGGCTTCCACCAGGGGCATGCTGCCGTGATCCTTGACCTCTACCTTGGTCGCGGGATTCAGTTGCAATGCGGCCAATATATCGCCTACCAGCTGTGGGGCATTGGTCGGCCAGACGCCCAGTGCATCACCTGCCTCGTAGGTGAAATCGCTGTTGCTCAGGTCAAAGCCAAATTGCCGGACTTCCTTTTCTGAACCTTCGGCATTCAGGCAATTATTCATCACTAGTTTTGAATGGAAGGGATGTTGGCGCGAATAGCTGGAGGCTGTTGCAGGCGCAGCATCTTCAGGCAGGGTATCGTCTGCAGTTGTTGCCACTGCGGCCTGTTTGCTGGCGACCTGCTGATTGGCTTGCTGGGGTGTCAGGGCATTGAGGACATGGTTGAGCCAAGCTTGTGCTGGCTCCTTGTATTCCGGTTCGCAATCCACACGTGCTGTCAGCGGCTTTGCCCCCAAGGCAACTAGGCGCTCATCCAGCTTGCGACCAAAACCGCAGAATTGATCGTAGTTGGAATCACCAAATGCCAAGACAGCATAGTGCAGCGTAGAAAGGTCGATTTGTTCTGCCTGTAATGCAGACCAGAACTGGGCAGCGTTATCTGGCGGATCGCCATCGCCGAATGTACTGGCGAGCAATAGTACATGCGTGGTTTGCACCAGAAGAGCAGGCTTGCTCTCATCCATGCTGTGCAGGCTGACATCCCAGCCTGTCGCGCGCAGTTGCTCGGCACATTTCCCGGCAAAGGACTCTGCATTGCCGGTTTGTGATGCCCACAAAATGCTGAGCTTGGGCTGGGCTATAGCTGGTATATCGGTTGTAGCCTTATCAGTGTTAATCCATGTCCTGGCGAACATACCGGCCAGTATGCCATCAATCAGTGTACGTTTTTCTGCCTGTAATGGTGCGGTGGCAGGAATGGTGGGTACACCGCCAGCCTGACGGGAAGGCTCGCTGCGCAGGCCGGTAATATAGCCTTGCATATAGCGTTGCTCTTCTGCTGTGAGGGTCAGGGCAGGTGTCTGGTCGAGGCCGAGTAACGCAGCCAGGGCATCAATATCTTTCATGACGATTTCCTTCTTGTTGCTTGTGCCTGGGGGGATGTCGGCAGATGTATCACTAGTTGTGTTGTCACTAGATGCCGGGAAGACAGCCTTGGCGACCTTTGCCAGTGCCACGGCACTGAATTTGAATTCTGGCTGTTGTGACAGTGGGTCGATGGCATCACTGGTGACGGCATTGATGGCGAGGTCATCGCCAAACACATCATTCCAGTGGAATGGGGCAAAGCAATTGCCATGTAGCACCCGCGGGGTAACGATGGCTGGCAGCACGGCCCGGCCACGTTGCGAGCGGATTTCCACATGATCCTTGTCTTGTATGCCAAGTGCGATGGCATCTTCAGGGTGGATTTCCACAAAGGGGCTGGGGTTCAGCTTGTTCAAGGTCGGGATTTTGCCGGTCTTGGTCATGGTGTGCCATTGATGTTGCAGGCGACCTGTATTGAGCACCAAGGGGAAAGCCTCGTTTGGCATGTCTGCTGGGGGTAGGTAGGGCCTGGCAAAAAACATGGCTTTGCCGCTTTCCGTGGCAAAAGCGATACGTGGCGTACTGCCATCCGCCTGTTGCTTGAGTGATTGGCTGACGCCATCATTGATGTAGCGCATCGGGTGGCGATCCGTGTCACTGTCATGCGGGCAGGGCCATTGCAGCGAAGTGTCGCGCAGGCGCTGGTGGCTCACGCCACGAATGTCGTAACCGGTCTTGCTGTTGGATACTTGGCGGATTTCATCAAATACCTCGGCAGCCGATGTATAGCTAAAGCCATCGCTATAGCCCATTTCGCAGGCAATGCGCGCGATGATCTCCCAATCGGGCATGGCATTGCCAGGTGGGGGTACGGCTTGCTGCATCAGGGTCATGTTGCGCTCGGAGTTGATCATGACGCCTTCTGCCTCGGCCCAGAGCGCGCCAGGGAGCAGGATGTCGGCATAGCGATTGGTCTCGGTGTCGAGGTAGGCATCCTGGGTGATTACCAGTTCTGCTTTTTTCAGTGCGTCGATGACGTTCTGGCGGTTGGCGACACTGGCAACCGGGTTGGTGCAGATAATCCAGCAGGCTTTGATCTTCCCCTCTTTCATCTGCTCGAACATAGCGATTGTGCCGCCCGCAGAGCGAGTATGCAGGGTGCCTGCCGGAATGCCCCACAGTTGCTCGATGAAAGCACGGTCTTGTTCGACCAGGACTGAGCGTTGTCCGGGCAGGCCTGGCCCCATATAGCCCATTTCGCGGCCGCCCATCGCATTGGGTTGACCGGTGAGTGAAAAGGGGCCGCTACCTGGTCGGCAGATAGCGCCGGTGGCGAGGTGTAGATTGCAGATCGCATTCGTGTGCCAAGTACCGTGAGTGCTTTGATTGAGCCCCATGGTCCAGCAGCTCATCCAGTTTTTGGCCTGGCCTATCCAATCGGCTGCCTGGCGAATATCAGATGTTGTTAGCCCAGTGATTTCAGCCACTTTTTCTGGTGTGTAATCTTCCAGGAATGTAGGCATGGCTTCCCAGCCTTCAGTAAATTCAGCCATGAAGTCGGGGTCGGTATGGCCGTTTTTCTGCAATAGGTACAACAAGCCGTTGAGCAGGGCGAGATCGGTACCTGGCCTGATCTGCATAAACAGGTCGGCCTTGTCTGCTGTGGCATTGCGACGCGGATCAACCACGATCAACTTGGCGCCTGCCTTGACTCTATCCATCATGCGCAGGAACAAGATGGGGTGGCAGTCGGCCATGTTGGCACCGATGACGAAAAATACATCTGCCTGGTCAAAGTCCTGATAAGAGCCTGGCGGGCCATCGGAGCCTAGTGAAAGTTTGTACCCACTCCCGGCACTTGCCATGCAAAGCCTGGAGTTAGACTCAATATTATTACTGCCGATATAGCCTTTGATCAGTTTGTTGGCCAGGTATTGCGACTCGATCGACATTTGCCCTGACACATACAAAGCAATCGAATCCGGGCCGTGAGTGTCGAGGATGTCGCGCAGGCGGCGAGCGGTTTCCTTGATGGCGACTTGCATATCGGTGCGGGCAGGTTCCTGCTGACGATCTTGTCGCATGAACGCCTGCTCCAGCCGCCCTGATTCGGTGATCGCCTGGGCGCAGGTATTGCCTTTGGTGCACAGGCGGCCAAAGTTGGTGGGGTGTTCCTTGTCGCCCACCACCTTGATAATGCGCTGGTCCTGCACTTCCATGACAATACCGCAGCCAACACCGCAGTAAGGACAGACCGATTTGACTTTAGTCGTCGCCATCGTTTGCTCTGCTTAGGCGGGGACTTGCACCCAGACCATGCCTGCGCGCACTTCGACGGCATAGGTGTTTAGCTGTGTATTGGCATCTTCCACACACACACCGCTACGCAATTGGTAATGGTGCTTGTAGATAGGCGAAGCCACTACGGGCTCACCGCCCAAGTCGCCCACCAAGCCGCGTGAAATTACGTTGGCGTCGCTGTGCGGGTCGTGGTTGTCCAGTGCATATAATGCATCGCCCTTCATGCGGAAAATCGCGATCTGCCTGCCCGCCAACAGGGCACACACGCCAGTGTTGGGCCAGATGTCCTCCAGTGCACACACCATGTGCCAAGTGCCGGTTTGTGCTGTAGACATGGACATTTGCTGTTTGCTTGTTGCTGGTGAAAAAGCGGATTGTTGTAATTGACTCATACCTTGTACTCCATTGATTACTCAGCCAGTGCCAGCACTGGGATGATCTTGGCCTGGCGCTTTTCTTCCACGGTGGCGGGGCGTATTTGTTCGCGCTCCGGCACGAAGACGATATTGCTGTCGCCAGTGGTGCTGTTGACGAAGCTGCGGAAGCGCTTGCGGACTTCGGGGTCGGTGACGGCGGTCTTCCACTCATCCTGGTAGTGGTCGACGACATGCTGCATCTGCGCTTCCAGTTCTTCACCCAGGCCCAGCGAGTCGTTGATGACGACGTTCTTGAGGTAGTCCAGCCCGCCTTCCAGGTTGTCGCGCCAGGTGCTGGTGCGTTGCAGACGGTCTGCCGTGCGGATATAGAACATCAGGAAGCGGTCTATCATGCGGATCAAGTCTTCCTTGCTGAGGTCGCTGGCCAGCAGTTCGGCATGCCGCGGCTTCATGCCGCCGTTGCCGCAGACGTAGAGGTTCCAGCCGTTTTCGGTGGCGATTACGCCTACGTCCTTGCCTTGTGCCTCGGCACATTCGCGCGTGCAGCCCGAGACGCCGAACTTGATCTTGTGCGGCGCGCGCAGGCCCTTGTAGCGGTTTTCCAGCTGCACGGCGAGGCCGACGCTGTCGTCCACGCCATAACGGCACCAGGTGGAGCCGACGCAGCTTTTCACCGTGCGCAGCGATTTGCCATAGGCATGGCCGGATTCAAATCCGGCAGCGATGAGCTCTTCCCAGATATTGGGCAACTGTTCGACGCGGGCACCGAACATGTCCACGCGCGCACCACCGGTGACCTTGGTATACAGGCCGTATTTCTTGGCGATCTGGCCGATGGCGATGAGGCCGTCGGGCGTGACTTCGCCGCCCGGCATGCGTGGCACCACGGAATAGCTGCCGTCCTTCTGGATGTTGCCGAGGAAGTAATCATTGGAATCCTGCAGCGATGCCAGGTCTTTCTTGAGGACGAAATCATTCCAGCAGGAAGCGAGGATGCTGGCGGCTGTAGGTTTGCAGATGTCGCAGCCCAGACCCTTGCCGTGCTTTTCCAGCAGCTCGTCGAAGGTCTTGATTTGGCCGACGCGCACCAGGTGGTAAAGCTCTTGGCGCGAGTAGGGAAAGTGTTCGCACAAGTGGTTGTTCACTGTCATGCCCAGCTTGACCATCTGCGCCTTCATCACCTGGGTGACTAAGGGTACGCAGCCGCCGCAAGCCGTACCGGCCTTGGTGCAGGCCTTGATCTCGCCGATGGAGCAGGCACCATTGGCCACGGCTTCGCCGATTGCGCCCTTGGTGACATTGTTGCAAGAACACATGACGGCGCTGTCGGGCAGGGCATCGACGCCCAGGCCGGGTTTTTCCTTGCCATCGCTGGCGGGCAGGATGAGGAACTCGGGGTTTTCCGGCAATGGCATCTCATTGACCGTCATCTGCTGCAAGGTGCTGTATTCGTCGGCATTGCCGATCAGCACTGCGCCCAGCAGCTTCTTGCCGTCTTCGCTGACGACGATTTTCTTGTATATCTTGCGCACTTCGTCCAGGTATTGATAGCTGCGCGCGCCGTGGGTTTCGCCATGCGCATCGCCAACACTGGCCACATCCACACCCATGAGCTTGAGCTTGGTGCTCATGTCGGCACCCTGGAAGCTGGTGGCGCTATCGCCGGATAAATGGGCGCAGGCAATGCGCGCCATGTCGTAACCGGGGGCGACCAGGCCGTACATCTGCCCACTCCAGTTGGCACATTCGCCGATGGCGTAAATATCGTGATCGCTGGTGCGGCAGAAATCGTCGATGGCGATGCCGCCGCGGGCGCCTAGTGCCAGGCCGGATTCACGCGCCAGTTCGTCGCGGGGGCGTATGCCGGCGGAGAAGACGATCATGTCGGTTTCCAGCCAGGTCTCGTCGAAGAACACCATGCGGTGACGTGCAGTCGCACCGTCAGTGATGTTCACCGTGTTGCGGCTGGTGTGCACATGCACGCCCAGCTCCTCGATCTTGGTACGCAACACGCGGCCACCGGCTTCGTCCACTTGCACCGCCATCAGGCGCGGGGCGAACTCGACGACATGGGTGTCCAGCCCCATGTCGCGCAATGCCTTGGCGCATTCCAGGCCCAGCAGGCCGCCGCCAACCACCACGCCGCTCTTAGAGGTAGCGCCAGCGGCGGTCATGGCTTCCAGGTCTTCAATGGTGCGGTAGACGAAGCAATTGTCGCGGTCGCGTCCCGGCACTGGCGGCACGAAAGGCACGGAGCCGGTGGCCAGCACCAGCTTGTCGTAAGACAGTACCGTGCCATCGGTCAGGGTGACGCTGCGCTGGTGGCGGTCGATATGGCTGGCGCGGGCATTGAGGCGCAGCTCCAGCCCCGGCCTGTCATAGAAGCCGGGCTCTACCAGCGAGAGATCTTCGGCAGTGCTGCCGGAGAAAAAGCTGGAGAGGTGCACGCGATCATAGGCAGGGCGCGGTTCTTCGCCCAGCACGGTGACCTGTAGCCCTGCGGCCTCCAGATCGGGATGCCGTTTGACCAGCTCCTGCATGAAATAGTGGCCAACCATGCCATTGCCAACGACAAGGATGCGAGTGAGTGCAGTCATGTTCATGTTTTCCCATCAAATTGGAAAGCTGTCCTGGCGCAGGGAAACTGCCTGAAGCCGCCATGCTTTCCTGTTTGCAAAGCCAAAAAACAAAAACGGCGTCCATTACTTGCATAGCAACTGCCTGGGCAGTTTGCTGCAAGTAATGGACGCCGTTGTCCGTTAGAGTGAGTTTTCGCAAGGAAAACCCAGTATGTTCATCAAGTACCTGTCCTACCTGAACAGGGTTTTGCTTTAAGCTATGCAAAACCCATACCAACTTTCTTAATGTGGTTGGTATGGGTTTAATCCATTGTATTAACTGGGGTTATGGGGTGGCGTGATAGCAGGCTGGTTGCGCACCAATATGGAATTATTGCTCCATGTTGGTGCGAAATAGATGGGTTCTCTTAGTCTGACTGGTTTCAGGAGATGATCAGCAGGTAGATCAACACGGCATTTATCAGCAATGAGCACACAGCAAGCCATTGCCATTGCTGCAAGCCTGCGCGTGATACCAATGGGGTTCGTTGCACGGGCACAATGGGGCGGCTTTCACCGAGTTCCAGGGCTAGCAGCATTTCTTCTGCGGTTTCGAAGCGTGCTGCCGGGTTACGCGCCACGGCCTTGAGGATGATGTTTTCCAGCCAACCGGGAATATCCGGGCGATAGCGCGTAGGCGGCACTGGTTCGCCAAAACGCGGATGTTGAAAAGGCTCAATCTCGCCGTAGGGATATTTGCGTGTCAGCAGGTGATACAGCGTGACACCTGCGGCATAGAGATCGCTCGCCACGCTGGCCTCTGCATGCTCAAACAACTCTGGTGCCATATAGCTAGGTGTACCGGGATTGGGCATGGTGTCCTGCATCGAGATATGACCGCTGGAGGCAACGCCGAGATCAAGCAGGCGCAAGCGGCCATCCTTGCCCATGTGCAGGTTGGCAGGCTTGATATCGCGGTGCAGCACATGCATGCGGTGCAATGCACCCAGCCCGCGCAGCATTTCCTGCCCGATGCGGGTAATGCCTGCCGTGGTGAAATGGTGCCCGTGTTGCAGGCGCTGCTGTAGCGTGGCACCTTCATGCCAACTCATGATGTAGTACAAGTGGCTGCGCTGGTCGGCTTCCAGTGGTAGTACTTGTGGCAGGTATTGGGAGCTCATGCGCTTGGCCAGCCATTCTTCATTGAGTAGTGCCGAGCAGCTTTGCAGGTCATCTGCCAATACGGGTTGTAGGGTTTTCAGCACCCATAACTGCCCGCTGTCGCGATGGCGGACCTTGTAGACCAAGGTCGCCCGGGATTGATGCAAGGGTTCCATGATCTCGAATTGATCAATGGTATCGCCTACTTTCAATTTGGCTGGTGGCTTGAGTGCGCGGCTCTCGGCAAGGAAGTCAGTCAGTGTGTCTTCGCCAATGGCTTCGACCTGCACAATGACGACACTGGCATTGTCACTGCCGCCTGCTTGCAGGGCTTCTCGCGTCATTGCATCGGCCATGGCCTGTGGTGGGGCGTAGGGCTGCATCAATTGTTGCAGGCGGTGTTCTGGCAATGCCGACCAGACACCATCGCTCATTAATGCAAAGCGATCCCCAGCCTGTAACGCCCCCTCGGCATAGTCCACACTGAGCTGCTGGTCTAGCCCGACCGCGCGCTTGAGTACATGGCGCATATCGGGCCTGTCCCATACATGATCCGTGGTCAGGCATTCCAGCTTGCCATCACGCAGGCGATACAAGCGACTATCGCCGACATGGGCGGCATAGTAGCGCTGCCCGCGCAGCACGAGTACGGTGAGGGTGGTGGCCATACCTGCCATCTCGCGATGCTGCATGGCTTGCGCAAGCACCCAGCGATTGGCGGCACTGATGACCTTATCCAGGGCTGCTGGGATTTCCCAAGTATCCGGGGTAGCATAAAAGTCGGTCAACAGGCTGCGTACCGTCATTTCTGCCGCTTCGCGTCCGCCTGCGTTACCACTTACGCCATCGGCAACGGCAAAGATTGCTCCCTTAAGCTTAAGCGTGCTGCCAGCGGGCGTAACCATGCTGACAAAGTCTTCATTGCGCTCGCGTTGACCTGTCAGTGAGCTCGATCCCGTCTGGAACATCAATGCCATGTGTTAAATAAACCTTTATATCTTTGCGCTGGTGACTGCAGCTGAGCCCCAGGTGGTGCGCCAGCGCTGCTTGACGAAGGTGAGGCCGATCAGTGCAATGATAGCAAGGCCAGCGAAGATGCTCAGGCCAACCTGGTAACTGCCTGTGAGCTGCTTGGAGTAGCCCAGGCTGGAAGCGAGATAGAAGCCACCAATACCACCAGCCATGCCGATAAGGCCGGTCATGACGCCAATTTCCTTGCGGAAGCGTTGGGGTACTAGCTGGAAGACCGCACCGTTCCCCATACCCAGGGCAATCATGGCGCAGATGACGACCAGCAGGCCAGTCAATTGGGTCTTGAGGCCCAGGCTGAGGATGAGCAGGAAGGCTGCCGCAATGACATACATTGTGCTGAGTGTGCGGATGCCGCCGATACGGTCAGCTAGGTTGCCGCCAATCGGGCGTACCAGTGAACCCGCAAACACGCAGGCTGCTGTGAAGTAGCCCGCATGAACCGGGTCAAGCCCGTATTGGTCATTAAAATAGATGGTGAGCGAGGATGCCATGCCGACAAAGCCACCAAAAGTGACACTGTAGAAGAACATGAACCACCAGGCGTCTTTGTCCTGCAATACCTTGAAATATTCGGTCAGCGACTTGGAGGCTGGTGGATTGGGCGCATCTTTGGCCAGGATGGTGTAGAGCACGAGTGTGATGAGCAGTGGAATCAAGGCGAGGCCGAACACATTGCTCCAGCCAAATGCCAATGCCAGGCCTGGGGCAAACAAGGCAGCCATGGCAGTGCCGGAGTTGCCGGCACCGGCGATGCCTAGAGCGGTGCCTTGGTGTTCTGGCGGATACCAGCGCGAGGCCAATGGCAGCGCCACGGCAAAAGAGGCACCCGCTACGCCGAGGAATACGCCGAGGATCAATGCCTGTTGATAGCTATGGATGCCATTGAGCCAGGCGAATGCCAGGGCGGCAATGACAATCACCTGGCCAATCATGCCCGCCTTCTTGGGCTGTATCTGGTCAACCAGGATGCCCATAACCAAGCGCAGCAACGCACCAGTCAATACCGGTGTTGCCACCATCATGCCTTTTTGCGCAGGGGAGAGGCCCAGGTCGCCTGCAATCTGTACCGCCAGGGGGCCAAGCAGCACCCAGACCATGAAGCTAAGATCGAAGTAAAGAAAGGCAGAAAAGAGAGTCGGTTTATGGCCCGCCTGCCAGAAGCTTTGTTTCATGTTATTTCCTTTTAGATCAATACTTGTGATGCAAAAAACCAGCTTAGGCTGCTATTGAGATGGAATCCAGCAGCTCCTTGCCATGGGCCAGGTGCACGACCTCCCCCACGACAATGATGGCTGGGCTAGCGAGGCCAGCTTGTTGTACTGCCATGGGCAGGTGTTCCAGTGCGCTGATGACATGCTGTTGCTCAGGGAGGGAACCGTTCTGGATTGCTGCCACAGGCGTTGTTGGTGACATGCCTGCCGAGAGCAACTCACTGACAATACGGTGCAGGTGCTTCATGCCCATGTAAATCACCAGCGTGGTCCCGCTCTCTGCCAGCGCTTTCCAGTTTTGGCTGTGCTCACCATCCTGCAAGTGCCCGGTGACAAAACTGACGCCATGGGTATAGGCGCGATGGGTGACGGGGATCCCGATGGTGGCGGGAACCGCAATGCCGCTGGTGATGCCGGGAATGACATCAACCGGGATGCCTGCATGACGCAACTCCAGCATTTCCTCACCGCCGCGCCCAAACAGGAAAGGGTCTCCGCCTTTGAGACGGACGACTGTCTGGCCTTGTTCAGCCAGCGCCACCATCATGCGGTTGATGAAGTGCTGCGGCGTAGATTTGCAGCCACCACGCTTGCCGACTTCAATGACGCGAGCTTGTGGTGCATGCTGCAATATCTCGCGGTTGACGAGGTCATCCAGCAAGATAACATCGGCTGCCTGCAATGCCTTGACGGCTTTTAATGTCATGAGGTCTGGATCGCCAGGGCCTGCACCTATCAAATATACTTTTCCTGTCATGTTTTCTCTGCCTGCACTGATGTTATCTACTATAGGAACACCGCATTACGCTGTGGTCTTTGGGGCTTAGTAGCCACTGTTCTTGACTGCTTTGAAGATCAACTCATCTAGCTCATTGGTGATGTTGGCCAGCACGCCGGCCACCACGGAGAATTCTCTCCCTGCATTGCCTGCCCTGGCAGCAATGATCTTGGCATTGACCGAGACGATCTTGGCTTGCTTGGTGATCTGCTGGATGTTTTCCATCAATTCCTGCTGCTGTTTCTTGTGTTGGGTTGCATGCTGCCGGGCTTCGGCTTCATAAATCTGGGTAATCTGGTTGAGCAGGGTGACCAATGGCGTGGCGTATTTGCCCAGCCGGTCTAGCTGCACTTGGGACAAGGTGTGTGCTTCATCTGTTATTTGCAACGCCTGACGGGCATCCTGAATAAAGCGCCTGATGGTGGCATCTGCATTGTTCTCACCGAAATAGGCCTGCTCCAGTGCAGGAGAAAAAATCCCCGGGAGGTGCTTGTTGCCTTCGACTAGATCGGCATGGGTGCTGGCGAACAAGGTCAGTGCTTCTTGCGCAATGTCGAGCGCATCTTCGTGCCCCAGGCTGGAAAGCATGGTGTTGAGAATAATGCGTTGCGACAACATACGTTGCCTACCAGCGAGGTTGATCAGCGAGCTGAAAGTCTCGGTGCTGATGGCCTTGAGGTCATCAGGTGGTGGCTGGTGTTGTCGTAATGCGGATAGCATGAAATCAATCTCGATTCTTTTATGTATGCCGGGGCATGAGGCCCCGGCATTGCTTTAGTTTGCTGTGCTCATCAGAAGGTATACATCAGGGTTAGCCAGACTTTTTCCGTATCTCGCACCCTGCCGCCCGCATTGTTGCCAGGCAAGGCGGTGTACTGATCTTTCTCGGAAAACTTGCCATACTCCAGCTTGGTCATCACATGCGGATTGACGTTATAGGTGACGGCTGCATTCCACTCTGTCCCGTATTTGTCGCCAAAGCCACCGCCGACAGTGTTGAAGTGCTCATCGGATTTGATCAGGTGGTAATCGGCAAAAAACAGGAAATCGCCAACCTTGTAGGTGGCAGTGACAAAGGTATCCTTGATGCCTTCCAGCGGGGTGGTGAGGAACTTGTCTACCCAGCCCTGGAACAGGTGATTGGTGCCGAAAGGTGTCTGGAAGGCATAGCGACCATTGTTGCTGGAGAGCAGTTCCTGGTCGGCACGCAGGCTGAAGTTGCCATAGGCTGCACCGCCACCCAGCTTGTAGTAGTGGGCATCAATGCGCGAATCGCCACCGCGATAGTCGGTTTGCTTGGCGTATTCGGCTGTGTAGAGGCCCTTCCAGTCTGGTGTGAAGACATGCACACCATCCAGGCGTACACCTAACACCTTATTACCTTGGTCAGCTTCCTGGTTGATGTTGCCATTCTTGCCTGCGGCAATCCCGCCAGTGCCGGCTGCATTGCCAAACCAGGCACGACCAAAGCCGAGGTCGTCGAAGCTGGAGAAATAGCCATAGCCAACCAATGACTCTGTCGGTGAAATACGGTATTTGACGTTGGCGATTTCCAGTGCACCATCCGAGCGTACCTTGGTGGTGATCTGCTTCACGCGCTCAATGTGGCCAAGGTAGATTTCCGTATCTGGCAATGACTTGTTGAGCAGTGTGACACCATCAAACACCTGCATGACCTGGCGGAAGGCGATATCACCAATGAAGCGTACGTTATCGAGATTGATCTGCTGGCGGCCCAGACGCACGCGGTTGTTCTTGATGCCAGTCCAGTCAACATAGAGCTGGTTGATATCTGTATTGTCCGGGTCAACGATCTTGGCGTAATCCAGCTTGTCGGGTTGGTTGGAGACACTGTTGATACGTGTGCCATTGGTGCTGTCGTTGAAATCATCCTGGAACTTGCTGACATCGATGATCTGCCCGGCAAAGCTAAAGTTGTGATACGGCGCGGTCTGCCAGCCAATCAGGCTGCGCAGGGTGACGCCGTTGGCATCCTTGAGCGGTTGGCCAGTCGGTGCATTACCGTCTTGCTCTACATTCTCATAACGTAAGCGGAAGCTGGTGAGGTTTTTGCCAGTCTTGATCGCATCCAGGAAAGTATATTCCGGCAAGGCTTCTTCCGCCTGTACCGTGGGAATGGATGCAATCGCCAAGCCCAGCAGGCTGCCGTAGCAGGCTTGACGCAGGGCGAATCTCGCATTACTTTGCATGTGTTGCTCCTTTTTTCAGATGAGGGGTGACGGTATTACCGGCCCGTCCTGACCGACGGGCCATTTTTTTGCTCAGGGTTTGCTTATGCGGCCTTTTTCGCATGGCGCTCATACAGAAACTTCAGCACCTCGCTACGCAGGTGGTTGTAGTGGCTGTCTTCCGCCAGTTCCAGGCGTTTCCGCGGGCGTTGCAGATCTACGGCCAATATCTCGCCCACGGTGGCAGCCGGGCCGTTAGTCATCATGACGATACGGTCTGACAGCAGCACCGCTTCGTCCACATCGTGCGTGACCATGACAGCAGTACAACCAGATTTGGCCATGATCGCCATCAGCTCGTCCTGCAAGTGGGCACGGGTCAAGGCGTCCAGCGCACCAAATGGTTCATCCAGCAGCAGTACCTTGGGTTCCATTGCCAATGCGCGTGCAATACCGACGCGTTGCTTCATGCCACCGGAGATTTCATTAGGGCGCTTCTCGGCAGCATGGGCGAGTCCGACCAATTCAATCGCGGCTCGCGTGCGTTGTTGTAGCTTGTCTTTACTTTCCTTTGCGCCGAATACACGTTCTACTGCCAGGTAGACATTCTCGAAGCAGGTGAGCCAAGGCAGCAGTGAATGGTTTTGGAACACCACGGCGCGCTCAGGGCCTGGGCCGGCGACTTCACGCCCGGCACAGAACAGATTGCCCGCGCTGGGGTGTAGCAGCCCTGCAATCAGGTTGAGCACGGTAGACTTACCGCAGCCGGAGTGGCCGATGATAGAGATGAACTCGCCCTCGCGGATGCTGAAATTGACATTTTTGAGTGCCTCGAACGTCCCCTTCTTTGTGTGAAAGGTCATATCAACGTTTTCGAGTTGCACGTATCTTTCCTGAATGATCTTGTCCATGGTCTGGTTCTTTCCTATTCGTAGCTGAAGCGTTTGGCAAGCGAGGTCAGGGCCACTTCCAGCAGCAGGCCGACAATGCCCACCACGAAAATCGCGATGATGATGTGCTCGACGTTGAGGTTGTTCCACTCATCCCATACCCAGAAGCCGATACCGACGCCGCCGGTGAGCATTTCCGCTGCGACGATCACCAGCCAGGCCACGCCGATGGACAGGCGCACGCCTGTCATCATGTAAGGCAGAACGAAAGGAAAGAGGATCTTGGTGACGATTTTCCACTCTGAGAGGTTGAGCACCTTGGCAACATTCATGTAATCCTGCGGCACCTTGCTGACGCCGACCGCGGTATTGATGATCATGGGCCAGATGGCGGAGATGAAGATCACCCATATCGCCGCCGGGTTTGCGGCCTTGAACACCAGCAGGCCGATCGGCAGCCAGGCCAGTGGTGACACTGGGCGCAAAATGCCGATTACCGGGGCCGCCATGCGCGACATGAACTGGAAGCGCCCGATGATGAAGCCCAGCGGTATACCAATCAGTGCTGCCAGGCCAAAGCCCAGGGCCACGCGTTCCAGCGAGGCCAGGATATTCCAGCCTATGCCCTGGTCGTTGATGTCGTTGACATAGAACGGGTCGCTGAACAGCTCAGTGGCGGCGTGCCAGGTAGATACTGGTCCAGGCAGGTTAGGCGATTGATAGGAAATCAGCGCCCAAACGACGATCAGCAGCCCAAGGCCAAATATTGGCGGCAATAGCCACTGGAAAAACGCGCGTGACTTCTGCGCGAACACGCCAGGGCGTGCGACTGCTGCAGGCCTTGCCTGGGGAAGCTGGCTGCTTGGCGTTGTAATGGTTTGATCATTTTTCATGATGGTCTTGATATCTTCCTTGCGGATACTGACTGCGCTCATAATGTTTGCCTCGTATCACCATGTCTTGGGGTGCGGTGCCGGCCCGGTGGGGCCTGCACCGCCACGTATCATCAGGCCTTGATCTTGAAGCTATTGGCATAGGCCTTGGGATCTCTGCCATCCCAAACTACGCCATCAATCAGCTTGCTGCTGCGCATTGGGTCGCTAGGCACGGTGATGCCTAATGACTTCGCGGCTTCGGTATAGATATCAATACGGTTGACCTTTTTGGCGACAGCCAGATAGTCAGGATCAGATTTCAGCAGACCCCAGCGCTTGTGCTGCGTGAGGAACCACATGCCGTCGGATAGATAGGGGAAAGTCACCTTACCGTCATTGAAAAACTTCATGTAGTTCGGGTCTTCCCATTTTTTGCCGATACCGTTGTCGTAATGCCCAAGGAAGCGGCCTTCGATCACTTCTTCCGGGGCGTTGACATAGGATTTGCCTGAAATCAGCTTGGCAACGGCAGGGCGGTTGGCGGTGGCGTCGATATAGCGGCAGGCTTCCAGGATGGCCTTGGTCAGCGCCAGCGCAGTGTTCGGGTGCTTGGCGACAAAGTCTGCGGTGGTGCCCAGCACCTTTTCCGGGTGGTCTGCCCAGATATCCTGCGAGGTGGCTGCGGTAAAGCCGATCTTGTCGTAAATCGCCCGCGCGTTCCACGGCTCGCCCACGCAGTAGCCATCCATGTTGCCGATACGCATATTCGCCACCATTTGCGGCGGAGGCACGACGATGGTTTTTACATCCTTGAATGGGTTGATGCCATAGGTGGCCAGCCAGTAGTAAAGCCACATGGCATGGGTGCCAGTAGGGAAAGTCTGGGCAAAGGTGAAATCGCGGTTTTCATTGTCGAGCAGGCGCTTGAGCGTTTGGCCGCTGGTGACGCCTTTTTCCTTGAGCTGGTTGGCCAGCGTGATGCCTTGACCATTGTTGTTCAGTGTCATCAGGACGGACATATCCTTCTGCTGACCACCTATGCCCATCTGTACCCCATAGACCATGCCATACAGCATATGCGCGGCATGTAGCTCGCCATTGGCTACCTTGTCGCGGATAGCGGCCCAGGAGGCCTCCTTGGAAGGCGTGATCTTGATGCCATATTTCTTGTCGAAGCCCATTTGCGCAGCCACAACCACCGGGGCACAGTCAGTCAAGGGTATAAAACCGATTTTCACTTCGGTGAGTTCGGGAGCATCCGAACCTGCTGCCCAGGCTTGCTTATGAAGAGCAGAGGGCACCATGTTCATCATGGCGGCAGCGCCTAAAGTGCTGGCCATCGCCTTGTGAAAGAATTGGCGCCTGCTGTTGTTGATACCGTCGCCATGGGGAGTGGATTCAGGTAATGATGGATCTGGTTTGGCAGTACTCATTTTATTGGAATTGCTCATCCTGGCGGCTCCTTGAATCAATCGAAAATGAAAAGCGTAAAAACAAAAAAGGCGTCCCGATTGCAGACGATCTGTTGTCTGTAATCGGGACGCCTTTGTCCTGGGTTTTTCAAGCCTTGTGGCTTGCCATCAAATTACCGTGTGGCTCTTGAGGTTGCCATCATCAAACGCTGGCAACCGCCATTGGCCACCACTGTTCATTTAGGCATTAGCAAATGCCGTGCCAGGGATGGGGTTGTTTTTAAGTTGTTGATTGTTAAATTATTTTATTGGTAAATTTGAATCTTTCAAGGAGTGGGCCATCAACATGCTTCGCACCACCCAAGTGCGGGTGCACCATCTTTAGTGCCCTGATCAAGGTGTTTTTTGCTTGGCTAGGATGTTGTCTGCTACATCAATAATCTTGCGGTTTTGCTCCATGGCGGTACTGCGCATGACTTTATAAGCCTCCACTTCGCTGATGCCTAGCGTGCTCATGAGCACGCCTTTGGCTCGTTCAATCTGTTTTCTCTCTGCCAGCGCCTTTTTGGTTTCAGACAGTTCGTTTTCAATTTCGGCAATCTGCTGTGACTGCTGCTGCAGTAAGGAGACGATGGATTCCATGGGGTAGGGATGCTGGTTGTCATGCGCGAGAAAAGTGTAGGCGTTTTCCACCGGGATGGAGAGGTTATAGAAAGCGCTATCCAGTGTGGCTGGGTGGCGGCGCATCTTTTCCAGATATTGACGCGTTTTTGCCAAGTCACTTTTCGCATTGCTGACCAGGGTTTCCAGCATGTCATGCATGCCATTGATCAATTGGCACTGCATATGCCAGATATCGCTGAGACGTTGGCTGCAAAGCTCGAACCAGGCATCGCCATCATGCGCTTGCACGGCTTGGCCATCCTTAGCGTGGGTAAGCTTGTCACGGTATTGCTGATGTAGGTGGTGGGTGCTGGTATCCTTCGAGGCTGTCCATGCTTTTTGCAACGGATTGCCACCAAACTGGCTGAACAGCTCGAAGTGCCTTTCCTGCAAGGCGATCAGCTCCAGTAGCTTGTGCTGGTGCTCTTGCTGGATATGGCCAGAGCCAAACATGTAGGAGCCCACGGCGCGTTCTTGCCCGGCAAATTCCTTGCCCTGTACGAGGTTGTAAAGCGCCAGCAGGTAGGTGGAAATCTGGCTATTCACGGCATTGTCGGTAATGTCAAAAATCAGCGAGATCAGGCTACCGATAAAGCGGTTGAACGACTGTATGCAGTCGGGAAATGAAATCTTGTGCAACGTCACCTGGTGACGCAATGATTTCAGTTGATCAAACCCTAGCAATATCCATGAAATCAGGGTGAGCTGTTTGGCATCAACCTGGTTGTTATGGCTCAGGTGGCGCTGCAATGCTTCTCGGAATTGCAGTTCCAGGCTCTGGTTTTGCTCAATGATTTCACTGCGCTCCTTGCCGAAGCGCTGGCCTGCTGAGGCTAGGTAAAGGCAGCTTGCACCGCGCTCGGTCTGAATCTGGTGGATGATCAGGCCAATCGTTTCGACAAAGCCGGTGCATATCGAGAGCCGCTCAAGCTCATCGATATGCCGCATCTTGGCCAGGATAATAGTTTGGTCTGGGGAAATGTCTCTCATGGTATTCATTCAGTAGCAAAAATCATGCGCAGTGTCATTGTGATCTGGCTGATCAAGGGTAATGGATAAAGCGCTTGGAACAATGACAATGCGGAGTAGTAGTTGATGAAGCCTTTGTGCTAGTGCATGTAACTCAGGAGAGTTGGATGATGTACAACAGGCTGATGACAAGCATGAATAATAACAGGCTTGTGATTTTCCAGAACAGGAGAGGATTCTTTTCCAGTAATCCGCCCCGGTGGCGATGGAGGAAGCCCTGGTTGGGGTGCCTCAGGTCGTGGATGAATTCTGACAAGGCTTGATAGCGTTTTTCTGGTTCTGGATGTACGGCTTTGGCCAGTGCATCATCCACCCAGGATGGTACGCTGTCGTGAATATGGATGGCCGATAGGTAGGATAGTCTTTGCAGTTGTCCACGAGACTTGAGTTTGGCGACCTGGGTGCCATACGGTAACTTGCCCGTGAGCATCTGGTAGGCGATGACACCGAGTGAGAATTGGTCTGATAACGGCGACCCGGCATCGCCGAGGAAATATTCAGGTGCCATGTATTGAATAGCGCCAGGAATGGGAGAGTTTTCCGCGAGATGGCACTCTTCCAGGCCTGCGACCCAGACGCTGCCGAAGTCGATGATTTTGACGACGCCATGGTGGTCTATCATGATATTTTCCGGGCGCAAGTCTTGGTGCAGCATCTCGGCACGATGAAAGGCCTGCAAGCCCTTGGCAATTTGCTCGACAATGCCGCGTACCGTTTCCAGGTCCGGTTTGGGATTGTCCCGCATCCACTGCGCCAGAGTGATGCCCTCGATGAACTCCATCGCGACATAGAGATAATGTGGCTTGCGTTCGCGTTTGCACGGTTTTAGCACATGTGCATTGTTGATGCGCCGTGCCACCCATTCTTCGAGAGTAAAACGGTTGAGCTGCGCTGGATTTGCACTTAGGTCGGTGGATGGCGTCTTCAGCGCTACTTGCCGGCCTGAATCACGATCAATCGCGAGATAAAGGTGGCTACGATGGCTGTGATGCAGCTCCCTGACGATATGATAGCCGTCGAAATCCGTCCGTGCTTCCAGCAATGGCGGGGCAGGCAGGCTTGAGTGGGGTAATAGCGGGTTGGACTGGCGTTGGTCAAGATGATCTATCCTGACAATTTGCACTGTCAGATTGTCCTGGCTGCCACGCTCCAGGGCTTGTTCCACAATTCGCCGTGCAGCGGCATCAAGGTCATACGGGTGGTCGGTGATGGCGGTGGCAATCAATGTTGCATCTGTATATTCATATACGCCATCTGAAGCCAGCAGGAAGATGTCTCCTGTCTCGATGGGCATGGATAGGTAGTCGATCTCGATCTGCGGGCCTGTGCCTAGTGCGCGACTGAGATAGTTTTGCTCTGCATTGATGACGACCCTGTGATCCTCGGTGAGCTGTTCCAGGGATTGGCCGCTCAATCTGTAGATGCGGGTATCGCCAGCATGAAAAAGATGTGCCTGGTTGGATTTGATGACCAGGGCGCTGATGGTGCAGACGTAGCCCTTGTCCCGGTCATAACGATACTGGCTACGCCGGGTCTGTGCATATAGCCAGGAGTTGATCGCATTCAGGACGCAATGTACGGCGTGCTTGACGCTCCAGGCATCGGAGGTGCAGTAATAGTCACTCAACAGGTTCCTGATGACAGATTCGCTGGCTACTTGGCTGACAGTGCTGCTGCTGATGCCGTCAGCCAGCGCAACCACAATGCCTTTAGTGGTCAATTGGTGGCCTTGCGGTACACATGCACCATGAAAATCCTGGTTGATATCCTTGTGTCCCCGGTCAGAGTGCTGGCCGATGGAAATACTGAGTGTGTTGTCCATATTGCTGTGCCGGGGCGACGACGTCGATGTCTAGTCATCGCCCCGTGAACAATTAACGCATGCTGCGCTTGGGTGCTGTCTTGATGTGGGTGGAGTACAAGGTCAGCCCAGTGAAGGCCAAGCCACCGACCAGGTTGCCGAGAACTACAGGTAATTCGTTCCAGATCAGGTAATCCATGATGGAGAAATTACCTCCCATGATGAGGGCAGAAGGGAAAAGGAACATGTTGACGATGGAGTGCTCGAAACCCATGGCAAAGAACACCATGATCGGCATCCACATTGCCATTACCTTGCCGGAAACGCTGGTGGAAATCATGGCACCCACAACACCGGTGGATACCATCCAGTTACACATGACGGCACGAATAAAGACGGTCAGCATGCCCGCCGCGCCGAACTCGGCATAGCCCAGTGTCCGTTTTTCACCGATGCCGGCGATGATGGTGCCAATCTTGTCCGGTTCTGTTGCAAAGCCAAAGGTAAAGACGATGGACATGAACACTGCAACGGTAAATGCCCCGAGGAAATTGCCGACAAATACCAGCCCCCAGTTGCGTAAAATGCCTTTGACGGTGACGCCAGGGCGTTTGTCGATCAAGGCCAGTGGCGTGAGAACGAAAACGCCGGTGAGCAAATCGAAACCCAGCAGGTAAAGCATGACAAACCCGACAGGAAACAGTATGGCACCGATCAACGGGTAGCCAGTTTGCACCGATGCTGTGACAGCAAATACGGCAGCCAAGGCCAGGATGGCACCTGCCATATAAGCGCGGATGATGGTGTCCCGGGTGGACATGAAGATTTTGGATTCGCCGGCATCGACCATTTTGGTCACGAACTCTGATGGTAGTAGATAAGCCATAAGTACACCTCGTTAAAAATAAAAAAGCGTCCACTCCTGATATCCCTGGTAAGGAACACCTGAAGTGGACGCCGTTGTCCTATCGTGATTTTTTGTGGAGTGTTGCGCTACATTCGCATGATCAGCGCCCCCGTTGGCGCTATCTCATGCAGTACATCCAGTATCAAAGCCAGCAAAAAATGTGCCGGGGTTTAGCACTGACACAATGCCGGTGATGGCAGCATCCCATGCACGCTTTGGATCATGCAGATTGATTGATACGGGAGACAGGCGGTTGCGGCGATATCGTGGCGTGAATCGTGAGATATCTAGTAATAACAAAGGCGGGATGCGCGTGGTGGCATATGAGTCCGCCCTGGGTTTGCCGCCGTGAGCTTAAGGTGAGGGAGCTGCTAGGTTATTTGCACGGTTGTGGTGCATTTGTGTAGGTGGGGTGATTTATTATGGTGCACGCTCACGGTTGGATATCCAGTTGCAGTTTCGCCAAGCGGCTATAGAGCCCGGATTGCCGCCTTAATTCGTGCGGGGTGCCTGTTTCAATGATGCGACCTTGCTCCAGAACCACGATGCGATCTGCGTTCTGAATCGTGGCAAGGCGGTGCGCAATAATCAGTGTGGTACGTCCTTGCATCGCAATATCCAGCCCCTGTTGCACCAAATTTTCAGATTCAGCATCCAGAGCGCTGGTGGCTTCGTCCAGCAATAGGATAGGTGCGTTTTTGAGAATGGCGCGTGCAATCGCAATGCGTTGGCGCTGCCCGCCGGAGAGCCGGGTGCCACGTTCTCCCAGGAAAGTGTTGTAACCCTGTGGTAGGTGCTCAATGAATGTATGCGCTTGTGCCGCCTGAGCTGCACGCTTGATTTCCTCGTCGCTGGCATCCGGTCTGCCGTAGCGAATGTTTTCCAGTGCATTGGCAGAAAAGATCACCGGATCCTGCGGTACGATGGCGATCATGCTTCTCAGTGTGCTGAGCGAGAGGCTGCGGATGTCCTGACCATTGATGGTGATGGTGCCCTCATGAATATCGTAGAAGCGCAGCAAAAGCTGGAATAAGGTGGTTTTGCCTGCACCCGATGGCCCGATCAGGGCCACGGTTTCGCCCGCATTGACTTCAAGGGAGATTTGATCAAGCGCTGCCTGGTCAGGTTTTGATGGATAGTAAAAGCTTACTTTTTCCAGCCTGATGCTTGCCGTGCTAGGGGTTGGCAATGCAATTGGCACGGATGGGTTGTGAATAGCAGGTTCGCTGTTGAGCAGCTCTAACAAGCGTTCGGTAGCACCAGCTGCGCGCATAATGTCACCCCAAACCTCGGCGATGGTGCTGACGCTGCTGGCCACCAAGGCGGCATAGAGGATGAAGGATGCCAACTCGCCGCCCGAGAGCTCGCCTTGCGTGACTTGGTGTGCTCCCAGCCACAAGACAAAAATAATGGCCGCACTGATGCCTGCAATGACAAAGGCCGCCAGGAATGCACGCACGCGAATGCGGCGAATGGCAGCGTGAAAGCTGGTTTCCACACTGTAGTGGAACCGCTGGTTTTCACGAGCCTCTTGGGTGAAGGCTTGCACGGTTGGTATGGCATTGAGGATTTCCCCGGCCATGGCCGAGCTGTCGGCAATGCGATCTTGTGATTCACGCGAAAGCTTTCTTACCGAGCGGCCAATCAGCAGTATAGGCAGTGTCAGTAACAACATCAGCCCGAGGTTCAGGCTGAACAAATACCAACTTGTGATCGCGAGCATGATCATGCCGCCGATAAATTGGAACAAGCTGCGTAAACCCAGGGAAATCGAGCTGCCAACTACGGTCTGGATCAGTGTTGTATCTGCACTTAAGCGTGAGAGTACCTCGCCGGTTTGCAAGGTTTCAAAAAACTGGGGCGATTGCATGAGTACCCGTTGATAGACCAGGGTACGCAGATCAGCAGTGACTCGCTCGCCTATCCATGACACGATGAAATAGCGGCATGCCACGATCAAGGCCCAGACAATCACCAGGCCGCAAATGAAAATAAAATGCCGGTTGATATCCTGCATGCTTTGCGAAGTAGCAGAGTCCGTGCGAAACCCTTGGTCGATCAGATCGCGAAACGCCCATGGCACCAGCAGCAAAATGGCAGAGGCCAGGCTGAGCAAACAGAATGCGAGCAGGATTTGCCAGCGGTAAGGCCGTAATAACGGCCACAGTTCACTGAATAATCGTAAAGGACGGCTTGGGGATTGCAGGATGAACCTCGCTTTGGCTTGCACGGGATGTCTAGCATACCGCACTGGGCAAGGTTGGGGTAAGCAGGGTAGTCGCCAAATGGGCTACCCTGTTACAGGATTTACCGGCCCTTGCCGCTGATGGAGCCGCGATTGAAGTCCTTGTCTCCAGGTGCAATACAGCGCCCGATGCCAAAGACGCCACCTTGTGTGCCGGGAGGGCAGCCCTGATTTTCTGGGTATTGCTTGGCAATCTTGTCGGCTTCAGCTTTTTTCACCTTGTCGACATATTCCCACTTACCATTCGGATGCAGCAGGATTTTGTCCCCGCTCGCCGTCGTGGTTTCAATCGGTGGCGCTTCTTCCGGTGCCGCAATGGCTGGCAAATGCAATGCCAGCAGTGCCAAAAAGCTCACACAGGTTAATTTCATGCTTATCTCTCAAGATTGTTGGTATAGGAGCCAATAGACTAGCAATATCCGTTCCGGGCAGATTACGCAGTCTGCAGGTTTGGTTTTATACTGCTGGTCATTAATTTCCATCACATCATAAACCTAAATGAATAAAACCTTGCAGTACCTGATCTGGTTCTTGATCGCCATTATTGGGGCTAGCGCAGTGGGTGGCATTGCCCTGCATCGCGGTGAAAGCATTAATGCGCTATGGTTCGTGGCAGCAGCAGTCTGTGTATTTGCAATCGCCTATCGCTTCTATGCAGCCTGGATTGCCGCCAAGGTGTTGGTGGTGGATGCGACGCGGGCAACGCCTGCCGAACGGTTGGATAATGGTCGTGATTATGTGCCCACTAACAAGTGGGTGGTGTTTGGTCACCATTTTGCTGCGATTGCAGGCCCCGGGCCATTGGTTGGACCAACCCTGGCGGCACAGTTTGGTTACTTGCCCGGTACTTTGTGGATATTGGTGGGCGCCGTGCTCGGTGGTGCGGTGCAGGACATGGTCACCTTGTTTCTCTCGACACGTCGTAATGGGCGCAGTCTTGGCCAGATGGCGCGTGAGGAGCTGGGGCCGATAGGTGGTTTTGCCGCGCTGGTGGGGACGTTCACCATCATGGTGATTCTCATCGCGGTGCTTGGGTTGGTGGTGGTCAACGCCATGAAGCACAGCCCGTGGGCAACTTCCACTGTGGCGGCCACTATACCGATCGCCATGATTGTCGGTATTTACATGCGCTTGATCAGGCCGGGTCGTGTGTTGGAGGCATCCATCATTGGTGTTGTCTTGCTGTTGTTGTCGGTGTTCGGTGGCGGCTATATCGACCATCATCCCTTCCTGCGCGGCCTGTTTGATCATGATGGACTGACACTGGCCTGGTGGGTGATTGCTTATGGTTTTGCGGCTGCTATTCTGCCGGTATGGTTGCTATTGGCGCCGCGTGATTACCTCTCTACGTTCATGAAGCTGGGCACCATCTTCCTGCTGGCTGTGGCGATCATCCTGCTGCAACCCGAAGTCAAGATGCCGGCATTGACCCAGTTTATTGACGGTACTGGCCCTATCTTTGGCGGCACGTTATTTCCGTTCGTTTTCATTACCATTGCCTGTGGGGCTGTCTCGGGTTTTCATGCCCTGATCGCTTCAGGCACTACACCCAAGCTGATCGCCAATGAGTCCGATATCCGCATGATAGGTTATGGCGCCATGTTGCTGGAATCATTCGTGGCCATCATGGCAATGATCGCGGCTACCGTGCTGGAGCCTGGCGTATTCTTTGCCATCAACAGTCCTGCCGGGCTGGTGGGCAAAGAGGCGGCTGATGCTGTGGCGACCATTTCCAGTTGGGGTTTTCCTGTCACGGTGGAACAGATGGAAACGTTGGCGCGGCAGATGGGTGAATCTACCTTGTTTGCGCGTACAGGTGGCGCGCCTTCGCTGGCAGTCGGCATGGCGAGTATTTTTGGCAGCGCTTTTGGCGAGCACCTGCTGGCCTTGTGGTACCACTTTGCCATCATGTTCGAGGCGATCTTCATCTTGACCACGTTGGATGCTGGCACTCGCGTTGGGCGTTTTATGTTGCAGGATATGCTGGGCAATTTCTGGCCCAAGCTGGGGCAGACTTCATGGTATCCCTCGGTGCTGTTTACCAGCGCAATTGTCGTCGCAGGTTGGGGCTATTTTCTCTATATCGGCGTGATCGACCCTAATGGTGGCGTCAATATTCTCTGGCCCTTGTTCGGTATTTCCAACCAGATGCTGGCCGCCATTGCGCTATCAGTAGGGACTGGCATCTTGATCAAGTCAGGCAAGCTTAGGTATGCCTGGGTAACCGGGCTACCGTTAAGTTGGCTAGTGGTCGTGACGACGACTGCCGCCTGGGAAAAGATTACCAGTGCAGATGTGCGGGTAGGCTTTATTGCGGCGGCCAATGACATGTCGGCCAAGCTTGCTGCCGGGGTGTTGCCGCCCGAGAAGGCTGCCGTGGCGCCGCAACTTATCTTCAACCAGCAGTTGGATGCAGTATTGACGCTATTTTTCGTGGCGGTATTGTGGATAGTGATTCTCGACATGCTGCGCGTCAGCTACCGCAGTTTGAGCGGCAAGCCTGTCTTGCCCTCGGTAGAGGCTGACCATATGCAGACCAAGCTTGATACTGCCTGGGTGCGTGACTAATGTGGCAGGCCGCCAAACGATGCCTTGACCGTACCTGGCGCTTTTTGCGCCAGGTATCTGGTGACGATGCTTACGAGCGCTATCTGGCGTTATATCGCAGCCACCAGGAAAAGCACCAACACCAGGAACCTCCGCTGACACGAGAAGCGTTCTTCAAGCAATGGCAGCAGCAGAAGTGGGATGGTGTGAAGCGTTGCTGTTGATGATGGACTGGTGTTAACCCTGTGGAGCATGCGACGCCAGCATGTCGTGTGCCAAGGCGCCCACGTCGCGTACTGCCTGCTCAATAGCCAAGGTCCAGAGGTGGCTGAAATTCAAGCGGATATAGTGGGTGAGATCTTTCTTGCGGGAAAAGATGGTGCCCGGTGCCACGGTAATGCCATTGTCGATCGCTAAGCGGTAAAGCGCCAGGGCATCCAGTTGTGCCGGTAGTTTGACCCAGATCACGTAGCCGCCTTTTGGTTCGGAAAGCTGGGTGCCTGCGGGAAAGCTTTCTGTAATCACATTACGGATCAGCACATATTGCGAACGTAGGGTATGACGCAATTGTTTGAGATGTTGCTCAAAGCTGTCGCGTTGCATGAACTTGGCAATCGCGATTTGCGGGGCGGACGGTAGCGAGAGGCTATTGAGGAACATCAGGCGCTCCACTTCCTGCCGATAGCGCCCGGCGCTGGTCCAGCCTACGCGATAACCCGGTGCCAATGACTTGGAGAATGATGAGCAATGTAGCACCAGGCCAGAACGGTCAAAGGCCTTGGCAGGCTTGGGTGCTGTTTCACTGAAGTACAGCTCGCCGTAAACATCATCCTCGATCAATGGAATCTGTTGCTCTTCCAGAAATTCCACTAATGCTTGTTTCTTTGCATCTGGCATGACAAACCCCAAAGGGTTCTGGAAATTGGTAGTGAGTACCACGGCGGCAATACGCACATTATCCGTGGTGGCGCGTAATGCATCCAGGTCAATGCCGGATTCTGGGTCAGTGCGCAGTTCGGCGACCTTCATGCCCAATCGCTCTACTGTATGCGCCAAAGCATAGTAGCCAGGAGCCTCCAGTGCGATGATGTCGCCAGCCTTGGCGACGGCTTGCAGGCAGAGCGTGATGGCCTCGGTGGCACCATGTGTGATGACGATGTCATCCGGTGAAACATCCATGTCGTTGGCAAGGTAGCGGCGGGCAATCTGCTGGCGCAGCATTTCGTTGCCTGGTGGCAGGTCACTCAAAATGCCCCATTCCCCTTCATCGTCGGTGAGGGCTTTTTCGTACTGGTGAATCTTTTTGAGCGGGAATAGTTGTGGATCGGGAAACGGTGAGCCCAATGGTACCGTGCCAAATTCGCGGATAGACTTCAGTGTTGTGAGCACCAGCTTGCTGGCATCAACTTCTGACAGGTTGATGTCTTTGGATAGCGGCGAGGTGTTGCGTTGCTGCAAGCGTTTGCGCGGTGTGACGTAGTAGCCAGATTGTGGGTGGCTGCTGATGATGCCTTCCTGCTCCAGTAGAAGATAGCCGCGCAATACTGTGCTGATGCTTAGTCCGTATTTCTGGCTGGCTTGCCGCACTGAGAATATCTTGTCGCCGGGTCGCAATACGCCTTCATCGATCATCGCGCGTATGCGTGCAGCAAACGAGACATAAAGCTTCATGGGGGCCGGTGTGGAGTCTTTGATGCCTGCCATTGTACTCCAGCCACGCAGGGGTGCGGCTGGAGTTTGCCAACGGTGGTTTCTGCTCAGGCAGCTTGCAGAGCTTGGGAAATTTCCTCGCCACCGGCAGTCAGCGCTGCGACTAGCCGGTCTTTCTCGGTGGACACTTCGACCAACGCCTGCTCGCTCAAGGCAGTCATCAGACGTTGCAGTGTACTCATACGTATTCCCAGCCGTTTGCAGATGGCCGCCAGGGGCATGCGGGCACGTCCTTCTTCATGCTCGGCATGAAGAAGTTCTAGGATGCCAAGCATCAGCACAGCACTCTGGTCTAGTTGAGCGTGGTCAGAGGAAAAATCAGCTTGCTCTGACTGTTCATCGTGATATTCGCGCTCAAGCAGCATTGGCCACCTCGGGTGCAGTGGTTTTCTCGATGATCACCGGGATAGACTTGGAAGTTGGCGTATGCGACAAGTCAGCCACGCTTTCCAACGGCACCAGATTGTTGGTCTCAGGGTAATAGCCACCCATGCAACCTTGCGGAATATCGTAGGAGACAACGAGGAACTTGTCGGCACGGCGCGTGATGCCATCCTGCCAGACGCTCACCAGATTGATCCAGTCGCCAGCCTTGAGGCCCATGCGCTTGATATCGTCAGGATTCATGAACACCACACGGCGCTGGCCGAACACGCCACGATAGCGGTCATCCATGCCATAAATGGTGGTGTTGTACTGATCATGCGAGCGGGTGGTCATCAGCACGAACATCTGGTCGCCGTACTGTTCACGTGCCTGGTGGATGGGCGAATTGCGCGGGATTTCCTGCAAGGTGAATTCGGCCTTGCCTGATGGCGTGATCCAGACGCGATCGCTGGAAGGCACAGGCATGCGGAAACCGCCAGGGTGCTTGATGCGCTCGTTATAGTTCTTGAACGCAACCGGCATGGTCTGCTCGATGGCGTCGCGAATCTTGCTGTAGTCCTTGATATAGTCCAGCCAAGACGTCTTGCTGTGTTTGAGCGTGGCATGTGCCAGGCGAGCGACGATGGCAGGTTCCGACAGCAGGTGCGCTGAAGCTGGTTTATTCATGCCGTAGGAGATATGCACCATGCTCATGGAATCTTCCACCGTGACGCCTTGCGGCCCGGTTTCCTGAGTGTCAATCTCGGTGCGGCCCAGGCATGGCAAGATCAAGGCTTCCCTGCCATGCACCAGGTGGCTGCGGTTGAGCTTGGTAGTGACATGCGCGGTGAGGTCGCAATTACGCAGTCCTTCCCAGGTACGGTCAGTATCAGGTGTTGCAATCGAGAAGTTGCCTCCGAGCGCAAAGAAGAACTTGGCCTTGCCGTCTATCATCGCCTGGATGGCGGAAACCGCATCGTAGCCAGGTTCTTTCGGTACATTGATATCAAAGACGCGATCCAGACTTTCAAGGAAAGCCAGAGGCATCTTTTCATAGATACCCACCGTACGGTTACCCTGCACGTTGCTATGACCACGCACTGGGCACAGGCCAGCGCCTTCCTTGCCGATATTGCCGCGTAGCAGCATCAGGTTAACCAAGGTCTGGATGGTGGCAACGCCGTGCTTGTGTTGGGTGATGCCCATGCCCCAAGTAGAAATCACACGGTCGCCAGTGGCGTAAATATGTGCAATTTCCTCAATTTGCTCCAGCGGCACGCCAGATTCTTCCAGGATGGCATCCCAGCTTTCCTTGCGGGCATCTTCAGCAATCGCCTCGAAGCCATTGGTATGCTGCTGGATAAATTCCACATCTACCACGCGCTCGGTGCCGTTCTTGATGGCTTCGTCATCCCACTGGATGACAAACTTGATCATGCCCTTGATGAGGGCCAAGTCACCGCCCAGCTTGGGCTGGATGAACATGTCACTGATCTTGCTGCCCTTGAATGACAGCATGTCGAATGGGCTTTGCGGGTCAGCAAAGCGCTCCAGGCCACGTTCCTTCAATGGGTTGATCGCCACGATGCGCGCACCGCGCTTGGCTGCTTCGCGCAACTCACCGAGCATACGCGGGTGGTTGGTGGCGGGGTTCTGGCCGAAAATCAGCAAGGTATCGGCGTGCTCGAAATCATGCAAAGTGACCGAGCCCTTGCCGATACCGACGGTAGGTGGCAGGGCCATACTGGTTGATTCGTGGCAAAGGTTGGAGCAGTCCGGGAAATTGTTGGTGCCGAATTCACGCACGAACAATTGATAAAGGAAAGCCGCTTCATTGCTGGCACGACCAGAGGTGTAGAAAATTGCCTCGTTCGGGTCGGACAGTTTATTCAGATGTTCTGCCATCAGGGCAAAGGCGCAATCCCAGGCAATTTCCTCGTATTTGTCCGTCGCCGGGTTGTAACGCATTGGATGGGTCAGGCGGCCTTCGTTTTCCAGATCGAAATCGCTCCAGTCCATCAACTCGGTGACGGTATGCTTGGCGAAGAATTCCGGTGGCACACGCTTGGAGGTAGCTTCCGCCGCTACAGCCTTCACACCGTTTTCACAAAACTCAAATGTGGAGGTGTGCTCCTTGTCTGGCCAGGCACAACCTGGGCAGTCGAAGCCATCTGGCTGATTCTGCGAGAGCAGCGTCATGACGCCCTTGACGGGAATCTTCTGCAGCGCGAGCTGCGCGGCAACTTGCTTCAATGCACCCCAGCCAGCGGCAGGATGGTGGTAAGGCTTGATGGCGGCTTTAGGTTGCGACATATCTTCCTACTTGGTGAACAAATTAGGCTGGCGAGAGTGAAGTCTGGCTAGCCATGAATACACAATGACGATTACAGCAATCGTAAGAGGGATAACAGATGGAAACCAGATACAGAAGTGCTGGAATTTTTAGAGTACAGTTTGGAACTTAATTAATGGGAATGGCCCACGGATACATGGGTGACGGTGATATTTGGTAAACGCCAGTTGCATGATGAGGCGCTAGGGCATGCCTTTGATCCAACAACGAATGTTGAGCATTCGTTGTTGGAAGATGGAGAGGGTATGAGGCTCTTATTAAGATGAATGTGTATGGCGCTTCAGGCTGCTCATCATTAACCAGATGCCCGCAATTACCATCGGCAAACTCAACCATTGCCCCATGCTTAAGCCTAGAGACAATAATCCGAGGAAGCTATCCGGTTCGCGCGTGAACTCTACCAGGAAACGAAAACTGCCGTATCCGATGAGGAACAGGGCAGAGATAGTGCCCTTGGCGCGTGGTTTGCTGGAGTACCACCAGAGGATGGTGAACAGTACAATCCCTTCGAGCAGAAATTCATAAAGCTGAGATGGGTGGCGTGCAATGTTGTCGACTTGCGGGAAGACCATGGCCCAGGGCGCATCGCTGGCGCGGCCCCAGAGCTCGCCATTGATGAAGTTGCCCATGCGTCCTGCACCCAGGCCGACTGGCACCAGGGGAGCAACGAAATCCATGATGCCGAAGAAAGTGAGCCCGCGTTTTTTCGCGAATAGCAGCATGGCGGCCATGACGCCGATGAATCCACCGTGGAAGGACATGCCGCCTTGCCAGAGGAAAAGGACCTCGTGCGGATGGGCCAGGTAGTAATCATGCTGGTAGAACAGGGCATAGCCTAACCTGCCGCCCAGGATGACGCCCAATGCGCCGTAAAACAGTGCGTCGTCCAGTGTTTTGTATGACCATCCTGATTGTGTCCACCAAGGCTGGTGAGCGATGCGCCAACGTCCTAGCCAAAGGAATGCGAGAAAACCGATGAGGTACATCAATCCATACCAATGAATGCCAAACGAGCCCAGGTGAATGGCGACGGGATCAAATTGTGGGTGAACAAGCATTGGGATTGGCCCTTGGATTGGAGTAAAATCTCCTAATTATACGTTTAGTTTAGGGTTTTTATGCCGCAATACCGCTCCAGAACCTCCACTCATGGCCGCAACATGGCAGGCGCACGCGCACTTTGGCGTGCCACCGGCATGAAGGAAGACGATTTCCAGAAACCTATCATTGCGATTGCCAATTCATTCACGCAATTTGTGCCCGGTCACGTGCACCTCAAGGATTTAGGGCAGTTGGTAGCGCGCGAGATTGAGCGTGCCGGTGGTGTGGCCAAGGAGTTCAACACCATTGCGGTGGATGACGGCATTGCTATGGGTCACAGTGGCATGCTTTACAGCTTGCCCAGTCGCGACCTGATTGCGGATGCGGTGGAATACATGGTGAATGCGCACTGTGCCGATGCGCTGGTCTGTATTTCTAACTGTGACAAGATCACGCCAGGCATGTTGATGGCGGCCTTGCGCCTGAATATCCCGGTGGTGTTTGTCTCCGGTGGCCCGATGGAAGCTGGTAAGGTGAACTGGCAGGGCAATGTGCACAAGCTGGACCTGGTGGATGCCATGGTGGCGGCTGCGGATAGCAATATCTCGGATGAAGAGTCCGAGGCGATTGAGCGTTCTGCCTGCCCGACCTGCGGTTCCTGCTCCGGTATGTTTACTGCGAATTCCATGAACTGCCTGACAGAGGCCTTGGGTTTGAGCTTGCCTGGTAACGGTTCCACGCTGGCGACACATGCAGCGCGCAAGGAGTTGTTCCTCAAGGCTGGTCGCCTGATCGTGGAAATCACCAAACGTTATTATGAACAGGATGACGAAAGCGTGCTGCCACGCAGCATTGCCAACTTGCACGCTTTTGAGAACGCCATGAGCCTGGATGTGGCGATGGGTGGTTCTACCAATACCGTATTACATTTGTTAGCGGCGGCTTATGAAGGCAAGGTAGATTTCACCATGGCAGATATTGACCGCATTTCGCGCGGTGTGCCGTGTGTGAGCAAGGTCGCGCCAGCGACAGCCAAATACCACATGGAAGACGTTCACCGTGCAGGTGGTGTCATGGGTATCTTGTCCGAGTTGAGCCGTGCTGGCTTGATCCACCGTGATACGCCGACTGTGCACAGTCCCAGCCTGGGCGATGCTCTCGATAAGTGGGACATCATGACCACCAACGACGAAGAAGTGAAGAAGTTCTACCGTGCGGCTCCCGGTGGCATTTCCACCACGATCGCGTTTAGCCAATCCATGCTTTGGCCTGACCTGGATACTGATCGTAAGGAAGGTTGCATCCGCGATAAGGAGCATGCCTACTCACAGGATGGTGGTCTCGCCGTGCTTTACGGCAATATTGCGCTGGATGGCTGTATTGTGAAGACGGCGGGCGTGGACGACAGCATTCTCAAGTTTACTGGCCGTGCGCGTATTTTCGAGAGCCAGGACGATGCTGTGGCCGGTATTCTTGCCGACAAGATCGTGGCAGGTGATATTGTCATTATTCGCTATGAGGGTCCACGTGGCGGCCCTGGCATGCAGGAAATGCTCTACCCCACCAGCTATCTGAAATCCAAGGGCCTGGGCAAGGCTTGTGCCTTGCTGACTGATGGACGCTTCTCTGGTGGTACTTCTGGCCTGAGTATTGGCCATGCTTCTCCTGAGGCGGCAGAAGGCGGTGCGATTGGCTTGGTGGAAGAAAACGATATCATCGAGATCGATATTCCGAACCGTACCATTCACTTGGCGGTCAAGGATGAGGTGCTCGCGCATCGACGCGCTGCCATGGAGGCGAAAGGCAAGGATGCATGGAAGCCGGTCAACCGTGAGCGTCATGTATCCGTTGCATTACGTGCGTACGCTGCGATGAGCACTTCGGCTGCCAAGGGTGCCGTGCGCGACGTGAGCCAGATCGAGAAATAAGTGTGTGCTGGCTCAGCTTAATAAAAAGAATTGATTAATCAGATTTAAAAAAAGAGCGTATGCAATCAGTACATGAATTGAATGCCCGTTACGGGGTCGGGCATAAAATCCATTTTTCCGCAGACTTGAATGGCCTGGTGACATTGGAGATCGAAAATCCCCATGCCACTGCCAAGGTCGCCCTGCAAGGCGGTCATGTCATGCAGTGGAACCCCCGTCATGCGGAAGCGCCGGTGCTGTGGTTGTCTGACCAGGCACGTTTCGTTGCAGGTCGCTCCATCCGTGGTGGCGTACCTGTTTGCTGGCCGTGGTTCGGCCCCCATGCTACCGATGAAACCTTGTGCCCTCATGGCTTTGCGCGCGTGGTGCCCTGGGAAGTGGTGGATGCTACACCTCTGCCAGATAACACCACTACCTTGGTGCTAAGGCTAGTGGAGAGTCGCCAGGTGGAAAAGCAATGGCCTTATGATTGCGAGTTGACCTTGACCATCAATATTGGCCCCGTGCTCAAGATGGCGTTGACGACGACAAACAAGGGTAGCGAGCCATTCGTGATTGGCGAGGCTCTGCATACTTATTTCCAGGTCAGCGATATCGAGGTGGTAAAGGTGCAGGGCCTGGATCATACCGAGTATGAAGACAAGGTAGAGGATTACGCCCTCAAGCGCCAATCTGGCGAAATCACCTTCAATGAAGAGGTAGACCGAGTTTATCTCAATACCGAATCTACTTGCGTGGTGGAAGACCCTGGGCTGCGTCGCAAGATCATTATTGAGAAGTCCGGTAGCCACTCCACCGTGGTCTGGACACCATGGGAGCGCAAGGCCGCCGAAATCGGCGACTTGGGTAGCCATCATGGTTGGCGGAATATGTTGTGTGTCGAGAGCTCGAATGTCAGGGGCAATGTCGTGACTGTCGCACCTGGCAGTTCGCATACCCTGAATGTGCAGTACAGCACTGAGAGCTTGTAGTTAGGTTGTTGTAACGTGGTTCAGCGGGAGCAGCAAGCTCCCAAGGAGTAATGAATGAAGACCATCGTACATATCTTAGTCGCCACGGGGTGCCTGCTTATGGCAGGGCAGGCGGCGGCAGTGGATGCAAAAGTGGCAGAGTCGCTGGCGCAAAAAAATGGTTGCCTGGCTTGCCATACCATCAAGCAAAAAGTCATTGGTCCTGCATTGCGGGATATCGCGGCAAAATACCGTGGTGAAGCGGGGGCCGAGGCGAAGCTGGTAGGCCGGGTCAAGAATGGTACCAGCGGTGTCTGGGGGCCTGTGCCGATGGGGCCTAATAGCCCTCAGGTGAAGGATGAGGACATCAAGCTCATCGTTCAGTGGATACTGACCTTGTAGTTGCTTGAAGTTGATACATCATGAAAAAGCCTGCCCTTTTGTGCAGGCTTTTTCGTTTGTAGGTAGTAGTGCCCTAGTGATTTCAGGCGAGGCCCAGGGCCTTGAGTTTGCGGTAAAAGCGGTTACGGCTCATGCCGAGTTCACGTGCGGCAGCTGAGATGTTACCTTCATGGTGTTGCAGAGCCAGCTTGACCGCTTCATTAGTGATGTCATCAATGGAGCCTGTGGTGATCGCTGTTGTGTTTGTCTGAGCTTGCTCTGAAACATGGCTACCCAGTTCATCCATAAAACCAGGCGGTAAGTGCTGCCGACGTAAGGGATTGCCCGCGGCCAATGCCAGCATGGTTTTCAGCACATTATGCAGTTGGCGGATGTTACCTGGCCAAGGGTGCTGGCGGAACAGTTGGATGACGTCGTCATGGATATCAAGGCTACCCGCTCCTTGCGCTTCCATGATGTTGTGTACGATGCCAAGCAAGTCTTTGCGCTCACGCAGGGGGGGTAACGTCAGGCTGATGCCATTCAGGCGGTAATAAAGATCCTTGCGGAATGCACCCGAGGCGACTTTTTCCTGTAGTTTCTGGTTGGTGGCGCTGATCACGGCAAAATCCAGTTTTTTTGCCTTGCTGCCACCGAGTGGGGTAATACTGCGCTCCTGCAAGACGCGTAATAATCGTGCCTGTAAGAGCAAGGGCATGTCGCCGATTTCATCCAGGAACAGGGTGCCGCCGTCTGCTTGTTCTATCTTGCCCTGGCTGCCTTTTTGTCGAGCACCGGTGAAGGCACCTTCTTCGTAGCCAAACAGTTCTGCTTCAATCAAGCCTTCCGGCAGCGCGGCACAGTTGATGGCGATCAATGGCCCTTGTGCGCGAGTGCTACTGTGATGGATGGCGCTGGCCAGTAATTCCTTGCCTACGCCGGTTTCTCCCTGGATGAGGATTGCGATATCCTGATTCATGACCAGCTTGGCCTGGGCCAATATTTCGGTAATGCGCGGATCATTACTTTTACTGGCGAGCAATGGGTTGCTTGTCACTGCATGACTGCTGCGGATAGAGGTGACGCGTGGCGAAGTATTGCTGGTGTCTGATTCAATTCGCAATGTGCCATGGATGGTATCGCCATTGCTCAATGATAGCTTGAGTATGCTATCTCCAGCTTGGCTGCATACCTGCTTGAATGAGGGCCGAAACATGGCCTCAAAATGACTGGGAACGTGATCCAGGGCCGCAAGCGTCAGACCATTCCTGTTGATGGCCAGTAACTCACCTAGTCTGGAGAATACGGCCATGCCTTCCCAGGCAGAGCCGACGAAATCCGCGCTGGTATGGAAATGGAGTTGTACCGGCCCTTGGTGACAAGCGCGGAATATACGGTTCTCGATCTGTTGTGCCGCCATTTTGACCAAGGCCAGCGTGTGCTGCTGGTGGGCTGAAAACGCATTGGAGACATTGAGCGTGCCGAGCAACTGTTGATTCGGGCCAAAGATGGGGACGGCATAGCAACTGAACCCGTGTAGCTGTTCGACAAAGTGCTCAGCCCCTTGTACTGCCACCGCTTGTTTTTCCACAATGGCAGTTCCGATAGCGTTAGTGCCTCGTTCATTTTCACCCCATGAGTACCCAGGGCTCAAGATTGCACTAGGGGCGAGGTCTGTCAGCATGTGCTGTCCCTCACTATGCAGGATGACGCCTTCGGCATCCGTGAGGGCGACCATGCTATATGAGTGCGCGATCTGCTCGTATAGGGTGGTGATTTCCGGTGTCGCCTGGGTTAGCAGCAAGTGGTTCTTGCTGCGTTTCTTTTCTAGTTCGGTGGTGGCCAGGGTAGTCGTGCTGAGCGGGGCGTAAGCGTTGATACCGTTGTTCAGGCTGCGTTGCCAGGATTGTGCAATGGTGACGTTGACGACTCCCTCCACCATATTGCCTTGTTCAAGAAACTGTAGTCTTGCATGCTCTATTTTCTGCAATGACTTTGTCATGGGGTGTTGCATGGTGAACTTCATGGTTGGTGTGAGGAACTGTTCCCAAATGTAGCACTTGTGCAGTTTCGTTACAACTGATTACAGTGGGTTTGAGTCGATAGTTAGGAATAAATTCATCAGGTAACGTATTATTTTTTCATGGTTTTCGGGAATTATTCCTGATTGTGATGAAGGCTGGCATGAGGATTGCTGAATAGGGCCTGCAAGTTGATGACCGGATGACATGGTCATGGTGCTGGCTGAGGTGGAGAACATCAGCGCAGCAATAAAACAACAAACACACTATCGGAGAATATCCCTTGAAAGCGAAGCATTTGAAAATAGCACTGGGTGCTGGCCTGATTGGCCTGGTATCCCTTCCTGCTTTTGCAGCAGACGACCTGGAAAAGCTGATGCAGGATGACAATCAGTGGGTGTCACAGCGTAAGAACTATTCCAGCAATGGTTACAGCAAGCTGTCCCAGATCAACAAGGCCAACATTAAGAACCTGAAGGCTGCCTGGACGTTTGCGACCGGTGTTAACCGTGGCCATGAAGGTGCGCCACTGGTGATTGGCGATACCATGTATTTTGCCACTGCCTTCCCTAACAACGTGTATGCGCTTGATCTGAACAACGAAGAAAAGATCAAGTGGTCTTACTTCCCCAAGCAAGATCCTTCCGTCCAGGCATTGTTGTGCTGCGATAACGTAACGCGTGGCCTGGCTTATGGCGATGGCAAGATTTTCCTGCAACAGAACGACGGTGTATTGGTTGCTCTGGATGCCAAGACTGGTGCCAAGGTATGGGACACAACCGTTGTTGACGTGAAGCAAGGTGCGACAACCACAAATGCTCCTCACGTGTTCAAGGATAAAGTCATCACTGGATGTTCAGGTGGTGAATATGGCGTGCGCTGCTACCTGACTGCTTACAACATCAAGGATGGCTCCATTGCATGGCGTGCATACAGCACAGGCCCTGACAGTGAAGTGCTGATCGGTAAAGACTTCAACAAGGATAATCCTCACTACAGCGCACTGTCTGTTTATGAAGACGTGAACGGTGGCAATAAAGAAGGCGGCTCCTACAAGGCTCTGCCCAAGGACAAGCTGAAGTTCCCAGAAAAGGACCTGGGCGTGAAGACATGGCTCAAGCCACAAGCGACCAAGAATGGTTGGGAACAAGGTGGTGGCGCTACTTGGGGTTGGTACTCCTACGATTCCGCGTTGAACCTGGTTTACTACTCCACAGGTAACCCATCTGTTTGGAACCCAGATGTACGTCCTGGCGACAACAAGTGGTCCATGACTATTTTCGCGCGTGACTTGGACACTGGTGTTGCCAAGTGGGGCTATCAGCTGACTCCTCACGATGAGTGGGACTTTGATGCTGTCAACGAAACCATCCTTTGGGAAGCTGATGGCAAGAAATTGGCCAGCCATTTTGACCGTAATGGTTTTGGCTACACCTTGAACCGTGAAACTGGCAAGTTGCTGGTGGCTGAAAAGATGCATCCATTCGTTAACTGGGCGACTGGCATTGATCTGGCTACTGGTATTCCACAAAAAGATCCAAAGTTCTCTACCCATGAAGATGTGAATGTTACAGGCATTTGCCCTGCTGCACTGGGTGTGAAGGATCAGCAACCAGCGGCTTACTCCCCTAAGACCAAGTTGTTCTACGTACCGCTTAACCACGTCTGCATGGATTACGAGCCTGTAGAAGTGAAGTATGTGGCTGGTCAGCCTTGGGTGGGCGCAACCCTGAGCATGTACCCTGGCCCTGACGGCGTGATGGGTGGTTTCATGGCTTGGGATGGTCTCAAGGGCAAGCAAGCTTGGTACAAGAAAGAAAAGTTCTCTGTCTGGAGCGGTGCCTTGGCTACCGGATCTGATGTTGTCTTCTATGGCACGCTGGATCGTTGGTTGAAGGCAGTTGACGCCAATAACGGTAAGGAACTCTGGAAGTTCCGCGTGGGTTCTGGTGTGGTCGGTAACCCGATCACCTATGGCCACAAAGGCAAGCAATACGTCGCAGTTCTCTCCGGCATTGGTGGCTGGGCAGGTGTGGCAATGAATCTGGGCCTGACCAACGATAACGATGGTCTGGGCGCAGCCGGTGGTTACAAGGAGTTGAAGGAGTGGAATGCAGCACCTGGTGGTGGTGCACTCAACGTATTCAGTCTCTAACCATCGTTAGTAGTATCCCTGCCGCAAGGCAGGGCTCATCTCCATTTTAGTAGTCCCTTCTGCCAGTCCCTTGTGGACTGGCTTTTTTTTGCCCAACAGCACAAGTGTGGATTCCGCCAGACAGGAAGACACCCAACAGCCACTTGGCCGCGTTTCACTCGCTACGCCATTGAGATTGGCTTAGGTTAGGGATGCCTGAGTTTGCTGTGATGCATGGAGTAAGCGAAATACGTGACAATGCCTATACCTACCCAGATGAGGAAACGATGCCAGGTTTCACCAGGCAGGAAGGCCATTAATGTGCTGCATGAGACGATGCCTAGCAGGGGAATGGTGGGTCCCCAAGGGTTCTTGAATGGGCGTGGCAGGTCGGGCTGGCGTTTACGCAGGACGATGACGCCGATGCAGACCATGACGAAACTGGCGAGGGTGCCAATATTGACGGTTTCTGCCAGGGTACCGAGCGGGAAGAAACCGGCAACGATGGAAATCATGCTGCCACAGAACAGGATGACGCGATTGGGTGATTGCCGTTCTGGATCGACCTTGGAAAAGGCGGCAGGCAGTAGTCCATCGCGGCTCATCGCGTAGAGAATGCGGGTGAGGCCATACAGCAATACCAGTAATACTGTGATGAGCCCGGCCAGGACGCCAGTGGCAACCAGTGTTGATGACCAGCTGTAGCCTATTTTGCTGAGCGCATACGCAACGGGGGAGGAGACATTAAGGTCAGAGTAGTGCACAACGCCGGTGAGCGTGCCTGAGACCAGTATGTAGACGATGGTGCAGAAGGTCACGGAGGCGATGAGGCCGATAGGTAGGTCGCGCTGTGGATTACGGGCTTCATCGGCGGCGGTGGAGACGGCATCGAAACCAAAGTAGGCAAAAAAAACTAACGAGGCACCTGCAAGGATGCCGATATTATTACCATCTGGCTGTGTAGCAAACCAACCGAATGGCGAGAATGGCTGCCAGTTATCTGTATTGATATGCCCGACGGCAATGGCGAGGAAGATGGCAATGGTACTGAGCTTGATGGCCACCATGATGTTATTGACGGTGGAGCTTTGTTTGACGCCGCTAATCAATACTAGGACCAACACCCAGATGATGCCAAAGGCGGGCAGGTTGATGATGCCTCCTTGGCTAGGTGCCTTGGTCCAGGTTTCTGGAATATGGATGCCGAAGTTAGCCAGTGTGTTGATAAAGTAGCCCGACCAGCCATTGGCAACGGCGGCAGCCCCCACGCCATATTCGAGTAGTAGTATCCAGGCAATCATCCAGGCGCTGAATTCGCCAAACGCCACATAGCTATAGCCATAGGCACTGCCAGAACCACCGACTGAGGCTGCGAGTTCGGCATAAGCGAAGCCTGCAAATCCTGCTGCCAGCCCGGCGATGATGAAGGAAACGATGACGGCAGGGCCAGAATACATGGCAGCGGCAATGCCTGTCAGTACAAAGATGCCCGTTCCGATGGCACAACCCACGCCCAGTAAGGCGAGATCAAATGCAGTCAGGCATTTTCTTAGCCCGCTGTGATGGCTAGCCGCGACAGGTTTGGTGCGGAAGAGTTGTGCAAACATACGGGCTCCCTTTGAGGGTGTTCTAGTTGGTTTTTCTAGTATGCACGAATTATGCCCAGGCTCTCAATTTCACCCAGCCTGGGCATATGTTGGCTTATTTGGCCTGAGTGCTTTCCGCTAGCCAATCACGCCCAGTGATGAAGTCGGTATAAAGCTTTGCTTCAGCGGAGCCTGCCTCTGGCTTCCAATCGTAGCGCCACTTGACGATAGGCGGCATGGACAACAGGATGGACTCGGTGCGGCCATTGGATTGCAGGCCGAAGATGGTGCCGCGATCATAGATCAGGTTGAACTCGACATAGCGGCCCCGGCGGTAAGCCTGGAAATCGCGCTCACGTTCGCCGTAGGGTGTATCCTTGCGGCGTTGCACGATGGGCAGGTAAGCATTGATGAAGGCATCGCCTACGCTGCGCTGGAAGGCAAAGCTTTGCTCGAAGCCCAGTTCGCTGAAGTCATCAAAGAAAATACCGCCTATGCCGCGCGCTTCTTTGCGGTGCTTGAGGTAGAAATACTCATCGCACTCTTTCTTGAAGCGGTCGTAATAGTCGTTGCCAAATGGCGCAACTGCATCGCGGCAAGTGCGATGGAAATGCACCGCGTCCTCTTCAAAGCCATAGTAAGGCGTAAGGTCCATGCCACCGCCAAACCACCAGATGGGGGCTTCGCCGGGTTTTTCTGCCACAAAGAAGCGTACGTTCATATGCACCGTAGGGACATAAGGGTTACGCGGATGGAACACAAGCGAAACGCCCATGGCTTGCCAACTGCGCCCGGCAGCCTCGGGGTGGGCGACGCTGGCAGAAGGCGGCAGTTTGCTGCCGATGACATGGGAGAAGCCGATACCCGCGCGCTCGAACACATTACCTTCTTCCAGCATGCAGGACGTGCCGCCACCGCCTTCCGCTCGCTGCCAGCTATCGTGCAGGAAGCGCTTGCCGTCTACCAGCTCGATAGATTCCACGATGCGGGTTTGCAGGCCTTGAAGGTAGTCGAAGATTGCATTGGTGTTCATGAAGCTCTCCAGGTATCACCGGATCATATGGCATCACGGGCGCAGGATAGTGCCCGTGAGCAGATCCTGTATGGTCGAAGGTTTACTCGCGCCGCCAGTCCTGCCGGGCAAGACCTTGACACGGCTGCCAAACAGGCGAAGACATTCACGAGTGGTTTTGGCCGGGACCCGGCCGTTGTGGTTGGCACTGGTGGAAACCAATGCCATGCCAGCATTGCGGCAGAGGTTCGCCGCGAATGGGTTGGCCGTGACGCGCACGGCCAGAGAGGTATGCTTGCCCCGCAACAGGGCAGGGCAACGCTTTGATGCTGGCACCAGCCATGTATGCGGGCCTGGCCAACGCTCGAACATGCGTTGCTTTTGTTCAGGAGTAGTCGGTGCAATCAGTGCTTGCAAATGGGCAAAGCGGTCAGTAATGACGATCAGGCCCTTGCGTTGCGGGCGGCCCTTGATGCGTAACAGGCGTTTGAGTGCATGCGGGTTGGTTGGGTCGCAACCAAGCCCGAAGCAAGACTCAGTGGGATAGGCAATGACACCGCCGCTACGAAGAAATGCCTGTAGTGCGCGTGCTTGCAAGATATCGATTTCCTAGGATTTGACGGCGCGGTAGCCAATATCGCGGCGGAACTGCATGCCATCGAAATGGATGTCATCAACAATCTTATAGGCGCGTGCTTGCGCGTATTTCACGGTTTCGCCCAAGGCAGCAACGCATAGTACGCGGCCTCCGCTGGTGACGGCCTTACCATCCTTGATGGTGCTGCCTGCATGGAAGACGTGGGCATCTTCCAGTGTTTTCGGCAGGCCGGTAATCTCGTCACCCAGGCGTGGGGTTTCCGGGTAGTTGGCCGAGGCCAGTACAACGCCCAAGGCACTGCGGCGATCCCAGTCGGTCTGTGCTTCGTTCAGGGTGCCGTTGACAGCGTGCTCTACCAGTCCAACCAAGTCGGTCTTGAGGCGCAGCATGATAGGCTGTGTTTCGGGGTCACCCATGCGGCAGTTGAACTCCAGCGTCTTGACGTTGCCATCTTCACTGATCATGAGGCCTGCATAGAGAAAGCCGGTATAGGGAATGCCATCCTTGGCCATGCCTGCCACAGTTGGCGCAATGATTTCACGCATGACTTTGGCGTGGATGTCGGGTGTTACGACAGGCGCTGGCGAGTAAGCGCCCATGCCACCAGTGTTCGGGCCTTGGTCGCCGTCGAGCAGGCGCTTGTGATCCTGGCTGGTGGCGAGTGGCAAAATGTTTTTACCATCAACCATGACGATAAAGCTGGCTTCTTCGCCCGTGAGGAACTCCTCAATCACCACGCGTGCACCGGCGGCACCTAGCTTATTGTCAGCCAGCATGGCATCAATCGCCTCATGCGCTTCGTCTTCGCTCATGGCGACGACCACGCCCTTGCCAGCAGCCAATCCATCAGCCTTGATGACGATAGGGGCGCCTTGTTGCTTCACATAGTCATGGGCAGCTGCGGTATCGGTGAACGTGGCATAAGCTGCAGTCGGGATTTCATGGCGGATCATGAAGGCCTTGGCGAAATCCTTGGAGCTTTCTAATTGGGCTGCTGCTTGAGTAGGGCCAAATATTTTGAGATTGGCTGCACGGAAGGCATCGACAACGCCTTGTGACAGTGGAGCCTCTGGGCCGACGACAGTGAGGCCGATCTGTTCTTTTTGCGCAAACTCGACCAAATCGGGAACGGCGGTGATGGGCACGTTGACCATATCGGGATCAAGCGCGGTGCCTGCATTGCCTGGTGCCACAAATACACGGCTTATACGCTCGCTCTGAGCGAGTTTCCATGCAAGTGCGTGCTCACGTCCGCCGCCGCCAATTACCAGAACTTTCATCATTACCCTTTGATTATCAATTAGCCAAACACTGCTATTTTACTGCACCCTGGTTTTATAAAGCTGCAACCAGTGAGTCATTGGCAAAGTGTTGCTGGCAAGGCGCATCGACGCAGACAGTACAAAGAAGTACGGCAAGGTGGTGCAACGCCGCCAGTGACGCTTTGCCAATGACGATCAATGGCGGAAGTGGCGGATGTTGGTGAATATCATCACCAAACCATGCTCATCCGCTGCTGCAATCACCTCATCATCACGAATACTGCCACCTGGCTGGATGACGCAGGTAGCACCGGCTTCTGCCAGCACATCCACGCCATCGCGGAATGGGAAGAAGGCATCGGAAGCCACGGCAGAACCTTGCAGGGTTAGCCCGGCATTCTGTGCCTTGATCGCAGCGATCTTAGTACTGTCGACACGACTCATCTGGCCTGCGCCTACACCCAAGGTCATGCCGTTGCCACAGAAAACGATGGCATTGGATTTTACGTACTTGGCCACGCGCCAGGCGAAGAGCAGGTCTTCCAGTTGCTCAGGCGTAGGCTGTTTCTTGGTGACGACCTTGATGTCAGCGACATTGATTTCGTGATTGTCCGCCGTCTGGATCAAAAGGCCTGAACCTACGCGCTTGGTGTCGTGGGAGTTGCGACCACGACTCCAGGCGCTGTCACCGCCGCTAGGCAGCGCAATCTTCAGCACGCGTACATTTGCCTTGGCCTTGAATACCTCCAGCGCTTCCTCGGTATAGTCCGGGGCAATCAACACTTCAACAAACTGCTTGGAAACAGCTTCTGCAGTTGCCTGATCAAGGGTGTGATTAAAGGCAATGATGCCGCCAAATGCGGAAGTGGGGTCAGTCTGGAAGGCTTTTTGATAGGCTTCAAGCGGGCTTGCGTCAATAGCTACGCCGCACGGGTTGGCGTGCTTGACGATGACGCAGGCGGTGCTGTCGAAACTCTTGACGGCCTCCCAGGCTGCATCGGCATCGGCGATGTTGTTGTAGGAGAGTTCCTTGCCCTGCAGTTGCTGCGCAGTCACCAAGGAGCCAGGGGCTGGGTACAGGTCGCGGTAGAACGCAGCTTTCTGGTGTGGGTTCTCGCCGTAGCGCAGGTCTTGTACCTTGACCAGGCGACCATTCACTTGGCCTGGGAATTCATTGCGCGTGCCGTCGGCATTGAAGGACGACAGGTAGTCACTAATCGCGCCATCATAGTTGCTGATGCGGTTGAACGCCGCAACAGACAGGGCGAAGCGAGTTGCCTTACTGGTGGCGCCATTGGTACTGCGCATTTCCGCCAACACATCTTCGTACTGGGCTGCATCGGTCAATACGGCAACGTCTTGCCAGTTCTTGGCGGCAGAGCGCACCATAGCTGGGCCGCCGATGTCGATGTTCTCGATCGCATCTTCAAGCGTGGCATCAGGGCGTGCCACCGTGGCTTCAAATGGGTAAAGGTTGACCACCAACATATCGATATTGGGGATGTCAGCCTGTTGCATCGCAGCCACATGCTCCGGTAATTCGCGGCGACCCAGCAGGCCACCATGTACCTTGGGGTGTAGCGTTTTGACCCTGCCATCCAGCATTTCCGGGAAGCCAGTGTAGTCGCTGACTTCGATCACGGCGATGCCGTGGTCACGGAATAGCTTGGCAGTACCGCCGGTGGAAAGGATTTCAACGCCAAAGCCGGAAAGGGCTTTCGCAAATTCGAGGATGCCGGTTTTATCAGAAACACTGATAAGCGCACGTTTGATCACAGCCATAATGAAAAAGCTTATTAAAAGAGAGGTTATTGAAGATTGTGTTGCTGGAGTTTCTTACGCAGGGTATTGCGATTGAGGCCTAGAATCTCGGCTGCCTTGCTTTGGTTGCCGCCCGCTCGGTTCAGTACGTATTCCAGCAAGGGTTTTTCCATGCATTGCAGCACCATGTCGTAGACGGCATGGGGCGGTTGACCATCGAGGTCCTTGAAATATTCATCCAGGGCCGCGCGTACGCAGCTGGCGAGATCCTGGCTACTCATTACGCGGCGATCGCCTCATCATCAGCGGCAGGTTCAGCCGTGTATTGCAGACGCGTATCCCGCTGCTTGAGCTCGCTAAAGAAGTCGTTGATCGACTGCAATTGTTCTTCGACTGTCTGCAATTGGTTCATGTGGTGGCGGAAGTTTGCCGACCCGACCAGGCCTTTGGTGTACCAGGAGATATGCTTGCGTGCGACACGCATGCCAGTCAGCTCGCCATAGAAGTTGTACAGGTCGTGGATGTGCTCCAGCATGACTTGATGGATTTCGTCCACTTCCGGTGCGGGCAAATGCTCGCCAGTGGCAAGGAAGTGCTCGGTTTCGCGGAAAATCCAGGGGCGGCCTTGTGCGGCGCGACCTATCATCACTGCGTCAGCCTTGGTGTAGTCAAGCACGAACTTGGCTTTTTCCGGTGTGGTAATGTCGCCATTGGCGATCAGCGGAATATTGATGGCTTGCTTGACGGCGGCAATGGTGTCGTATTCTGCATCGCCCATATACAAGCAGGCGCGGGTACGGCCATGCATGGCAAGTGCTTTTACGCCGATGTCTTCTGCCATCTTGGCGACAGCCACGGCATTGCGGTTGTTTTTGTCCCACCCAGTGCGAATCTTGAGCGTGACCGGTACATCGACTGCTGCGACTACTGCCTTGAGGATTTGCGCGACTAGCGGTTCGTCCTTGAGCAGGGCGGAGCCGGCCATGACGTTACAGATCTTCTTGGCGGGGCAGCCCATGTTGATGTCAATGATCTGGGCACCGTTATCCACATTATGCTTGGCGGCTTCTGCCATCATCTTGGGGTCGGCACCAGCGATCTGGACGGAGATCGGGTCGACTTCGCCTTCATGGTTGGCACGGCGCAGCGTCTTGGCGCTACCGTACAACAGCGAGTTGGAAGTCACCATCTCGCTCACGGCAAGGCCTGCGCCCATTTTTTTGCAGAGCACGCGGAAAGGCCGGTCAGTCACGCCTGCCATGGGGGCGACGACCAGATTGTTCTTTAGCTTGTAAGGACCGATCTGCACCAGACTATAACCGTATCAGTGACATGGAAAAGCTGCCTATTTTATATGCAAATCGAAGGAGAACAAAGCACATATTCATGGCGTTGATTCCACTTTCGCTTCAATACAGGGAAGTTAACTCAATGTTTTACTTTAACTTGCACGCCTAATGGGCTGGGTGACTTAATCTCTCCTGCTTTTATATGGACGCGTTTTCATGACAATTTAAAAACGGAAATTGCCTTGATCAATTGTTGGGCCTGGTCATCCAGCGAATGTGCGGCGGCCATTGCTTCTTCTACCAAAGCGGCATTTTGCTGGGTGACTTCATCCATGGAGGTAATCGCGATATTGATTTGTTGAATACCGCTGCTTTGTTCCTCCGATGCATGTGCAATTTCAGTCATGATGTCTGAGACCTGTTGCACGGCATGGACGACATCCTGCATGGCACTGCCAGCATCCACGACTTGCGTAGAGCCTTGAGTGATCATATTGATCGAGCCATCAATCAATTGCTTGATTTCCTTGGCAGCGCTGGCGCTACGCTGGGCCAGGTTGCGCACTTCCTGCGCCACGACGGCAAAGCCACGTCCTTGCTCGCCTGCGCGGGCAGCCTCCACTGCAGCATTTAGCGCCAGGATGTTGGTTTGAAAGGCGATGCCCTCAATGACGCTGGTGATGTCCGACATCTTGCGCGACTCCTCGCTGATTTGCTGGATAGTGTTGACGGCATCACTCACCTTGTCGCTAGCACGCGCCGCGGTGCTTGAGGCAGAGGCAGCCAGTTGGTTGGCGGTGCGAGCATGCTCGGTATTCTGCTCTACGGTGGAGGTGAGTTGCTCGACGCTGGCGGCTGTTTCTTCCAGTGACGCTGCCTGGTTTTCGGTGCGGCTGGAGAGATCGCTATTACCGAGGGCAATTTCCGAGGCGGCGCTGGAGACATGTTCACTGATGGCACGGATATCACTCACGATATGACGTAGACGCTCTTGCATTGCGCTCATCGCGTGCAGCATGCTGTCCTTGTCGTCTGCGGCAAGCGAGACAGGTGTATTCAGGTTACCCTCGGCAATGTTATGCGCTAAATCCGAGGCTGTTGCCGGTTCCCCCCCAATCGGGCGAATCACCATGCGGTCCAGTAGGTAAGCCAGCGCAACCGAGACAAGGATGACACTGAGCAGGCCGATGATGATGGCGGTATTGCGCAGGTTACGAACACCTTGCAAGACTTGGTCTTCTGGCACCGAGATTGCAAAGGACCAAGGTGTCTGGCTTTGCGCGATATGAATCGGCTGGAAGATGCGCATGACCGTAGTCTTGAGTACGCTGTCTAGCGCTTTATCTTCATAGCCTTCACCTGCGCGAATGGCCTGGCGAATTCGCTCCCAATCCGTTGCTTTGGGTGTGGGCTTGCCAACATTGGCGGCATCACGATCACCGATATAACTGCCTTGGTGAGAGAGCAAGCTGGCAAAGCCATGCTTAAACGGCTTGATTTGACTGACTTTTTTCTGGAATTCAGACAGCAGCATATCCACCCCTGCCACACCTACCACCTTGCCTTGGTAGCGGATAGGCACCGCCATGCTGGTGATCAACACATTTTTGCCATTGATTTCGTATTCGTAAGGTTCTAGCAGGGTTTCCTCAGCGTTATTGCGTGCGAGTAGGTAATAGTCACCAGCGCCAGGCTGGTCATAATCCGTGAGGGCTGTGACTTCGACCTTGCCGCTGCCACGGTTCCAATAGGGGATGTAACGTCCGCTGCCATCCGTACCAGCCTGGTTCACGAATTCACTATCTCGTCCATCAAAGGCATTGGGTTCCCAGATGGTCCAGATGCCAATGAATCCTGGATTGTTTTCCAGTAGGTGCTTGAGCATATTGTCTGCGAGCTTGCGATTGACTAAACCTGCCGTGTGCAGCCCTTCCAGTGATTGGGCCAGCGTGCGTGCGGTATCGAATGCGCTTTCGATTTCGGCCTTGACTTCCTCGGCATGTTGCCTGGAGAGAGTGCGGGCGTATTGCAATGCTGATTCGCTTTGCAGAGTGGAGGCTTTGTAGGTCAGCACCGCGATAGTAAGGCCAAAGCCCAGTAACACCATGGTGCTGACGATCGCCAATACTTTGCTGCGTAGTGGCAGTTGGTTGAAAGAAGCCATGAAAGTACTTTGTGATGAGGTTGAAAGCTTTAAGCAAATAATATTCCTGAGAATAAACTCATCACTGCTCACTGGCGGGTGTTGGTCTAAGTCAATGATTTGCCAAGCTGATGATAGAGGCTCAATGCGCTGTACTTGATACTAAAGTGCGACGATGGCTGGCGGCATGCACCTCAGTTGGGCGTGACTTAATCGGGAGAGGTAGATTGTTCTAGCTGCGTTAACCAGATAAATGCTTGGGTATTACTGGCGCCACACATCTCTGCATTGGGTTTTAGGGAGGCGCATACCGCAGGGCGTTCAGCTTGACCGAAGATCATGCAGCGGTTCTGCGAATCCAGTTGTATGCAGCGCTCTCCCGCTTTTTTGCCGAGAGGCATCCCTGGGATGGCGCTGCTGATAGAGGGGGCGATGCAGCATGCACCGCAGCTTGGACGGCATTCCATTAGGCTTGATCTACAGTCTGCCAAGGGTACCCTGCTGTCTCCAGCGCTGCCTGGATATGTTGCATGGCGCTATGCACCTGTTCCGTGTTGCCTTTGACTCCGAGTTCAATGGTGCGGCGTGTATCCAGGCGTGGCAGGCTGAACAGCTTGAGGGCCGGGTATGTGCGTGTGATATCACCCATGAGGTCAAGCAACTGGCTTTCGCCCGCATCAAACACCAGGATGGAGGATTCAGTAATCTTTTGCTGGTGATGCAAATGGGCGTAATGCGTATCCAGTATCCATGCGGTCATGGGCCATGCCATTTCCGGGAAACCGGGCATGAAATAATGCTGGGCGAGGGAAAAGCCCGGGACACGATTCACTGGGTTAGGAATGAGTGCGGCACCGGCAGGGAAGTCTGCCATCAATACTCTTTTCGGGTAAGCAGATTCGCCGAAACGTGCTTCAATTTCTGCGACCGCTCCAGGGTGGCGTGCAATGGCTAATCCCGCGGCCTCGGCAGCAGATTGTCGCGTTTGGTCATCTGGTGTGGCACCTATGCCGCCAAAGCAAAATACGACATCTTTGCGTGCCATGGTGCGCTTGAGTGTGGCGGCAATCTGCGGGCGCTCGTCACCGAGATACTCTGCCCAGGACAAGGCCAGACCTCTCTCGGCAAGCAGTGAAATCACCTTGGATAAATGCCCATCCTGGCGTTTGCCTGAGAGGATTTCATCGCCAATGATGATGGCACCGAAGCGGGGAGTATGATGGTTCATGCTGTGGTATGTCGCCTTGAATGGCTGTTAATTTGCCTCAGAGCAGTCATGTTCTGCAAGTTTTTGCCGTTGAATGGGTAAAATAGGCCGCTGTTATTGAAAAAACAAATGTATGAGTAAGCCAAAAGACAATCCCGACGACGAAATCCTCTGTTTTTGCAGTGGGGTGAAACGCGGCAAGATTCGCGCCTTGCATCAACAGGGCTTTGATCTGCAGGGTATCGCCGACATGACGGGTGCCTTGACTGGTTGCGGTGGTTGCGAGTGGGAAATCGAGTATTACCTGAAAGAGCTGGATCAAGCACAAGACAAATAGCTTGTGCTTGATCTGGCACACACTGGTTTAATGCGCTGCTTCCCAGTTAGTGCCAACTCCTACTTCCGCCAGTAAAGGTACATCTAGCTTGGCAACGCCTTGCATGAGTTGTGGCAGGGTTTGCTTCACCAGTTCCAATTCTCCATCCGGCACTTCCAGTACCAATTCATCGTGCACTTGCATGATGAGCTTGCTTTGCAGCTTTTCCCGGTCCAGCCAACCTTGTACGGCAATCATCGCCAGTTTGATCAAATCAGCTGCTGTGCCTTGCATAGGCGCATTGATGGCAGCACGTTCTGCACCCGCACGGCGCATGCCATTGGGGCTGTTGATTTCGGGTACCCATAGCCTGCGGCCAAAGAAAGTTTCCACGTAGCCCTTATCCTTGGCGGCTTCGCGCGTGGTTTGCATATAGTTACGTACGCCGGGGTAGCGTGCGAAGTAACGGTCGATGTAACTTTGCGCAGCGCTACGTTCTATATTCAGGTTTTGCGCCAGGCCAAATGCACTCATGCCATAAATCAGGCCGAAGTTGATCACCTTGGCATAGCGGCGTTGCTCGCTAGTGACAGCATCGCGCTCCACGCCAAAAATTTCGGCCGCGGTGGCGCGGTGAATATCTTCCCCCTTGGCGAATGCGCTCAACAGGCCTTCATCTTGTGAAAGGTGTGCCATGATGCGTAACTCGATTTGCGAGTAATCGGCAGAGATAATGCTGTGACCCGGGTTGGCGATAAAGGCTTCGCGAATGCGCCGGCCTTCGGCAGTGCGTACCGGGATATTCTGCAAATTGGGGTCCGAGCTAGCCAAGCGCCCGGTAATAGCCACGGCCTGGCTGTAGCTGGTATGCACGCGACCCGTGTCAGGGTTGATCATGCGCGGCAGCTTGTCGGTGTAAGTGGATTTCAGCTTGGCGAGTCCGCGATATTCCAGCAATACTTTGGGCAATGGATAGTCCAATGCCAGTTCCTGCAACACATCCTCATCGGTGGAAGGTGCGCCGCTTGGCGTTTTCTTCAGGGGCTTGATGCCGAGTTTGCCAAAGAGGATTTCCTGCAATTGCTTGGGTGAGCCGAGGTTGAACGGTTGCCCAGCCAATTCATAGGCCTGTTGTTCAAGCCCGATCAGTTTTTGGCCGATCTCATGGCTTTGCGCTTGCAGCATGGCTTGGTCTATCAGCACACCGTTGCGTTCTATGGTGTAAAGAATATCCAGTACCGGCATTTCGATTTGGCTGTATACAAATTGCAACTTGGCATCGTCTGCCACCTGCGGGTAAAGGTTCTGGTGCAACTGCAGCGTGATGTCGGCATCTTCGGCTGCATATTCCGCGGCTTGCTCCACGGCTACCTGGCTGAATGGTACTTGCTTGGCGCCCTTGCCTGCGATTTCTTCGTAGGTGATGGTTTTTACACCCAGGTGGCGCATAGCGAGGTCATCCATGCCATGGGTGCGATGGCTTTCCAGCACATAAGATTGCAGCAGCGTATCGTGGGCGATGCCATTGAGCTGGATGCCGTGATTGGCCAGTACATGCTTATCGTACTTGAGGTTTTGCCCCACCTTCTTGATATCCGGGTTTTCCAACAGTGGTTTGATGCGGGCGAGCGTGGCGTCAAATGACAATTGGTCAGGTGCGCCAGGGTAGTCGTGGCGCAGCGGCAGATAAGCTGCTTCACCAGGCGTGACGGAAAATGACATGCCGACCAGTTTTGCCGTCAACGGGTCTAATGAAGTGGTTTCCGTGTCAAAACATACCAGTGTGGCCTGGCTGAGTTTATCCAGCCAGTTTTGCAAGGCGGCTTCAGTGAATATGGTTTCGAAGTGGCGCGTAGTGGCGGCAGAGGCTGCAAACAAGTCAGTCGGCATATTACTGGCTGCTGCGGTGGTGTTGGATGCCGCAGGGACGGCATCTAATTCGCGGCGCAGGGTCTTGAATTCAAAACGGTCAAACAACTCAATCAGGGTATCCCTGTCCTGCGGTCGTGGGGCGAGGTCGGAGAGGTTTTCCTGTATGCCAACATCGCAGCGTATGGTGATGAGCTCGCGGGCTGTGGGCAGCCAGGGCAGGGCTTTACGCAGGTTTTCACCTACAACGCCCGTGATCTTGTCGGCATTGGCAATGATGTTGTCTAGCGAGCCATATTGGGTCAGCCATTTGACCGCAGTCTTGGGGCCGACTTTTTCCACGCCCGGCACATTGTCCGAGCTGTCTCCGATCAGGATCAGGTAATCCACCATCAAGCTGGGTGGTACGCCAAACTTGGCCTCAACCCCGGCTTCATCCAGCATCTCATCGGTTTTCCTGAAGGCATCACGCATGGTGTTGACCACGGTGACATGGGGGTTCACTAACTGTGAAATGTCTTTGTCGCCTGTGGAAATAATCACCCGCATGCCTTCGCGCTCTGCCTGTTTCGCCAGGGCACCAATCACGTCATCGGCTTCCACCCCGTCTTCGACGATCAGCGGCCAGCCCATGGCCTGTATGGCGCGATGCAAAGGCTCTATTTGCAGGCGCAGGTCATCCGGCATGGAAGCACGATTGGCCTTGTATTCTTGGTAGATATCGTCGCGGAAAGTTTTGCCTTTGGCATCAAATACACAAGCGCTATAATCGGCTGGGTAGTCTTTATGCAGGCGGCGCAGCATGTTAAGTACGCCCTGAATGGCGCCGGTGGGCTCGCCAGCCTTGTTACGCAGGTCTGGCATGGCATGGAAGGCGCGATAGAGGTAGGACGAACCGTCCACTAATAACAATGTTTTCATTTTTTGAGTGTGGAACCTTATGTCAGCTGCAAAAAAACTTCCCAAGATTCTTGATCCCGATTTACCCAATAAAAAGTACTCGGCGCGCGAATCATGGCGAGCTTTCGAGATTATGGCAGAATTCGTCGAGGCGACCGAGCGCATGAAGGAAATCACGCCCGCGGTCTCCATTTTCGGTAGCGCGCGCACCCCGCCTGATCACCCCTATTACAAACTGACGGAAGAAATTGCCCGGCTCTTGTCAGATGCCGGATTCAGCGTCATTTCTGGCGGTGGTCCCGGTATCATGGAAGCTGCCAACAAGGGTGCATACAAGGGGAAATCGCCCAGCATCGGCCTCAATATCGAATTGCCGCACGAGCAAAAGGGCAATCCATACCAGGACATCAGCCAGAACTTTCAGCATTTTTTCATGCGTAAAGTCATGTTTGTGAAATATGCCTCGGCTTACGTAGTGATGCCGGGTGGTTTTGGTACGCTGGATGAGTTGATGGAGGCGCTTACTCTCATCCAAACTGCCAAGACACGCAGGATCCCGCTGATTCTGGTGCATGAACCATTCTGGCGCGGCATGTTGTCCTGGATCAAGGAAACTCTGGCGCCTGAGGGCATGATTTCGCCGGAAGACCTCGATTTATTACAGGTGATCGACAAGCCTCATGAGATCGTGGAGGCCATCTTCAAGCATTATGAAACCAGAGGTTTTGAACCATCACCCACTGAGCAGCAAATCATGCAGTTCTACTTGTAAGCAGGAGGTGTGTTGGCAGCGGTGCTCGGTCGCGCCAATATCTTGTTGTTAATAAGCAACACCGCCCTTTTGGCTAAGGGGGGTATTTGATAGAATTGCTGCATTATTCTGAGCTGAGGTTGTCATGCGTACCCATAAAATTTTGCTGATGTTGGCGTTTCTTTTGCCGCTGATGGCCTCTGCTGCTGAGATTCCAGATAATCTGGAGCCTTTGCCTGAGCCTCCTCCACCTCCTGCCGGTATGGAAGGTGAGAACCCTGAGCCAGAGGTGACGATCACCAAGAAGGGTGAAGATACCGTCGAGGAATACCGTATCAATGGTAACTTGTACATGATCAAGGTCACGCCAAAAGTGGGCGCGCCATATTACATGACCAAGGAAGACTCAAATGCAGGCTGGGCACGTAGCGAGGGCGATATCGCCCCCACCGTCAGTATCCCCAAGTGGGTCTTGTTCCGGTTCTAACCATTGAGTTGCTGATGCCTGAGGAGGGCGTGGTTTAGCCCTCATTTCCACTTTCCCCGGTTTTCCAAAAGTTTTCTATGTCCGTATTTACCACCGTTTCATTCGAGCAAATGCAGCAATGGCTTAAGGGCTATGCCTTAGGCGACTTGCTTGATCTGCAGGGGATTGCATCGGGTATCACCAATACCAATTACTTCGTTACCACAACAAGCGGGCGGTATGTGCTCACGCTGTTTGAAGAGCATAGTGCGGAGGAGTTGCCTAATTTCCTCAACCTGATGACGCATCTGGCTGAGCGGGGGATTCCTTGCCCGCACCCGGTTAAGAACAATACAGGCGCTGCATTGGGTGAGCTCAATGGTAAGCCTGCCGCCCTGGTGAGCTGTCTGGCGGGCAAGTCGCTGGAGATAGTAACGCCGCAGCATTGTGCCGAAATTGGCAATGTGCTGGCACGCATGCATGTGGCTGGTGCCAGTTTCAAGGCCGACATGAGTAACCTGCGCTGTCAACGCTGGCGTGTGGCAACGGCAGCTAAGGTGGCCCCATTCCTGGAAGCAGAAAACCGCCAGATGCTCGATGTCCAGCTCGAGTTTGAGCAAGGGTTTGATACCAGTGCCTTGCCGCGTGGCGTGATCCACGCTGACCTTTTCCGTGACAATGTGTTGATGGATGGCGACAAGGTCGGTGGCGTGATTGATTTTTACTATGCTTGCCAAGATGTCTTGCTGTATGACATTGCGATTGCCGTGAATGATTGGTGCGTCAACCCAGATGGTAGTTTGGATGCCGTGCGGGTGCAGGCACTACTCAACGCCTATCATGCCGTGCGCGCCTTGGGCGCAGATGAGCATCAGGCCTGGCCTGGTATGTTGCGGGTAGCGGCGATGCGCTTCTGGTTGTCGCGCCTCAATGACCTGCATTTCCCTCAGGCAGGTGAGTTGACGCATGCTAAAGATCCAGTTTATTTCGAGCATATCCTGCGTAATAGCATCAAAAAACGTGAACAGCTATTGGAAAACTGGGTCAATTAACGCACTAGGCTGCGGTGCAGCCTGATAAGACTGGCGCAAGATGACCAGCAATTTAGGGGACAAGATGCAAGTTAAACCAACCGTTTTCGGTCAAGTGAATGCCTGGGTGCGCGATATTCTGGCCTTGTTTCGCCAGAAGCCAGGCAAGTGGATGCTGCTGGGCCTTGCCCACGTGTTTTTCTTTGCCATGTTGCCAGGCCTGATTGGCCTGAAATTCATTTCTTTCCTTTTGTTGCCTGCTTTCCTCGCGCTTGCCGTGGGGTTTTATCGTGATGCCGATCTTGGTCGCGAGAGTGACCTGGGTGACCTGCTCAATGAAATCAAGCCTAGCTTCAGGAAATTGCTGGCCTTGGGCGCCATTTGTGTGGTGTATGTGCTGCTGATTAACCTGCTGACTGCAGATGATGCCATGAAGCTGGATGCACTGGCCAAGAGTGAATCCAATCCTGAACAGGTATTGGAGCAATCCATTCCCATCCTGACCAAGCTGATGTTGTTATTGGTGCCACTGGTATTGGTGATCTGGTTTGCGCCAGCGTTGGTGGCTTTTCAGCAATATTCCGTGGTGCAGGCCATCAAGTCCAGCCTGGCGGCATTTATCCAGTATTTGTTGCCCTTGTTGCTGACCTGGGTATCAGTTACCCTGATCATCATGTTGAGCATGACGCTGGCGGGAATACTGGTGGGGATGATGTCTGCTGCTTCTTCATCCATGGGAGGCCTGTTGATGCTGGTGTTGGTGTTTGCCTGCATGCTGTTTGCCAGCGCCCTTATGCTGGCATTCCAGTATGTCAGCAACCGCGACATTTTCAAGATGCCGCGGCCTGACAGCGTCGAGCTGCTATAGCGCTTCCAGCTTGGCGTATTCCAGCGCCAGCCACTTCAATCCTTCTTTGCCAAAATTGACCTGCACACGCAGGTCGTTGGCATTTCCCTCGTAGTTCACTACCACGCCTTGCCCAAACTTGGCATGGGCCACGGCCTGGCCGATTTTCCAGGGCATGTTGGCCTGAGGGCGCGCCGCTACAGGGGGCGGTGGCGTATATTGGCTGCTGTTGCCATAGGATTTGTTAGAGACAGTGTTCAGGCGCTTGACCAAGTCTTCCGGAATTTCATCCAGGAAACGTGATGGAATGCCGTAACGTACCTGGCCATGCAACATGCGGTTTTGCGCAAAGCTGATATAAAGCCGCTGGCGTGCACGGGTCACGGCTACGTACATCAGGCGGCGTTCTTCTTCCAGGCCATTGGATTCATAGCTGCTTTGCTCATGCGGGAACAGGCCTTCTTCCAGCCCACTGATAAACACGGTATTAAACTCTAGCCCCTTGGCGGCATGCACGGTCATGAGTTGCAGGGCATCACGGCCAACATCGGCCTGGTGCTCACCCGCCTCCAGGCTGGCATGGGCGAGGAATTGTGCAAGGATGGACATGGCAACCTCGCCGTTTTCGTCCACCTGCATACCGATGTCTTGATTCATGAAGGCAATGGCGGCATTGACCAGTTCATCCAGGTTGGCAAGGCGGTCTTCACCTTCCTTGTCCGCGGCATAATGATCACGCAGGCCGGATAGGCGGGTAGCCAGCTCTACTTGCTCAGCCAGTGTCAGGCCGACGGATTCTTCCTGCATTTGCTTGATCAATGCAACAAAGCCATCCAGCCCCCGGCCTGGCTTGCCATCCCCTGCCTTGGCACAGGCTGCCTGCCACAAGCTGCTGTCTTGCTGGCGTGCCAGTTCCTGCAATTGTTCCAGGCTGCGTGCACCGATGCCGCGAGTAGGGAAGTTGATGACGCGCAACAAAGCGGTATCATCATCGCCGCTTGCGATCAGGCGTAAATAGGCGAGAGCATGCTTGATTTCAGCACGCTCGAAGAAGCGCAAGCCACCATAGACGCGATAAGGCAGATTGGCTGAAAACAGTTCGTGTTCTAGGATGCGTGATTGCGCATTGGAACGGTAGAGTAGGGCGATCTGGCTGAGTTCTGTACCTTCCTTGTGCAAGGCCTTGATCTCATCAACGATGAAAGTGGCTTCATCCTTGTCGTTGTAACCTTCATAGATGCGAATCGGCTCACCCTTGCCCGCGGAGGTCCAGAGGTTTTTACCCAGCCGGTTGCGGTTATGCATGATGATGGCGTTTGCTGCATCGAGGATATTGCTGTGGGAGCGGTAGTTCTGCTCCAGCTTGACGATATTTTGCACGTTGAAGTCATGCTCGAAATCGCGCATATTGCCCACGCGAGCGCCGCGGAAGGCATAGATGGATTGGTCGTCGTCGCCGACGGCAAAGATGCAGTTATCCGCGCCCGCGAGTAATTTCAGCCACAGATATTGCAGGCGGTTGGTATCCTGGAACTCATCGACCAGAATGTACTTGAATCGGTGCTGGTAATGTTCGCGGATGCTGTTGTTTCGGCTCAAAAGCTCATAGCAGCGCAGCAGCAGTTCGGCAAAGTCGACTACACCTTCGCGTTGGCATTGCTTGTCGTACTCCTCGAAAATTTCGCGCATGCGTTGTGAATGGCTGTCGTAGGCTTCCACTGCATAAGCACGCAGGCCTTCTTCCTTGCAGCTATTGATATAGCCCAGCACCTGCTTGGGTGGGAACTTCTCGTCATCAACATTCATTGCTTTCATCACGCGCTTGATGGAAGAGAGCTGATCAGCCGTGTCCAGAATCTGGAATGTCGCTGGTAACTCGGCCTCGCGATGGTGCGCTCTCAGCAAGCGATTACACAAGCCATGGAAAGTGCCCGCCCACATGCCGCGAATGTTGATGGGCAGCATCGCACCCAATCGCGTCAGCATTTCCTTGGCGGCCTTGTTGGTAAACGTCACTGACAAAATGCCATGAGGAGAGACTTGCCCGGTCTGGATCAGCCAGGCAATCCTCGTTGTCAGAACGCGGGTTTTGCCACTGCCAGCGCCTGCGAGAATCAATGCGGATTGGTGTGGGAGGGTCACAGCTTCTAGCTGTTTATCGTTGAGGCCGTCAAGCAGGGAGGTGGGGGAGGTCGAATTCATCATAGCCTGCATTATCGCAGGTGAGCGCAAGCAAGAGAACCATTAGCGCAGGTTCACTACTTCTTCTGTTGATGAAATGGATGGATCGGCTGGATCGTGCAATCGTATGTTGAGCAAGAATGCGATTGAATATCGAGGAGCACGCAGCACCTGCGTAGCAGGGCAAGCGCGATGAGAATTTACGATGGGTACTGATTATCGATAGGGAATGCAGTCGTTGCGCCTTTTTAGTGCGCAATTGTAAGCAGATGTAAAAGCCGCACTTTTTGTGAACTATCCGTATAAGGCCCGGTCTTATTTTCCAGACGACGCACTCGTCTCCCGCTTTCCTCCCTGAGCGGGAAGCCTTATCCCAATGAGGCTTAAATGCTTAACCCCGATTTTACTCCCCTTTAATCGGGGTTTTTTTTGTCTGTCGTTTGTGGCGAGCTTGCTGCATCTAATGCAACATCACGCTTTAATGAATGCTACTCGTTAGCGAGTATATGCCCAAATCATTGTTTGTTGCTAATAAATATTTTGCACCTTGAGTATGACGAATTGACGGCGGCCGGTATCAATCAAATAAGCTGAAGGTGATGACAAATAACAATAAAAAAGCCCTGGTATCCCAGGGCTTTTAAGGGGCAGGGTTGCTGGAAAGCAACCCTTTTGTGCGATAAGGCTAAATTTAGAAGCCCATACCGCCCATGCCACCTGCGTCAGGCATTGCAGGTGCTGCATCGTCCTTAGGCAATTCTGCAACCAGTGCATCAGTAGTCAGAATCAGGGAAGCAACAGAAGCAGCGTTTTGCAGCGCGGAACGTGTTACCTTGGCTGGATCGAGAACACCGAGTTCAACCAGGTCGCCGTAAGTGCCGTTGGAAGCGTTGTAACCGTAGTTGCCAGTACCTTCCAGTACCTTGTTCACAACCACAGATGGCTCGTCACCAGCGTTAGCCACGATCTGGCGCAATGGCTCTTCAATCGCGCGCAGCACGATCTTGATACCTGCGTCTTGATCTGGGTTTTCACCCTTCAGTTCCTTGATGGAAGCACGGGCACGCAGCAGGGCAACACCACCGCCAGGCACAATGCCTTCTTCAACAGCAGCGCGAGTAGCGTGCAATGCATCTTCAACGCGAGCCTTCTTTTCCTTCATTTCGGTTTCAGTCGCAGCACCAACCTTGATCACGGCAACACCGCCAGCCAGCTTGGCTACGCGTTCTTGCAGCTTTTCACGATCGTAGTCGCTGGAGGCTTCTTCGATCTGCTTCTTGATCTGTTCGATACGCACCTTGATGTTGTTTTCGGAACCAGCGCCATCAATGATGGTGGTGTTTTCCTTGCCTACTTCGATACGCTTGGCTTGACCCAGGTTTTCCAGGGTTACCTTTTCCAGGCTCAGGCCAACTTCTTCAGCGATCACGGTACCGCCTGTCAAGATGGCGATATCTTCCAGCATGGCCTTGCGACGGTCACCAAAGCCAGGCGCCTTAACAGCAACAGTCTTCAGGATGCCACGGATGTTGTTCACTACCAGGGTAGCCAATGCTTCGCCTTCTACATCTTCAGCGATGATCAGCAGAGGACGACCAGCCTTCGCTACTTGCTCCAGTGTTGGCAACAGGTCACGGATGTTGGAAATCTTCTTGTCGAACAGCAGAACGAAAGGATTGTCCAGCAGGGCGATTTGACGCTCTGGGTTGTTGATGAAGTATGGGGACAGGTAGCCACGGTCAAATTGCATACCTTCAACGACGTCTAGTTCGTTTTCCAGGCCAGAACCGTCTTCAACAGTGATAACGCCTTCCTTGCCTACCTTGTCCATCGCGTCGGCGATGATCTGGCCGATGTCAGCGTCGGAGTTAGCGGAGATGGAACCAACCTGCGCAATTTCCTTGCTGGTGGTAGTGGGCTTGGAGATTGCCTTGATCTCGTTAACGATTTCGGCCACAGCCTTGTCGATACCGCGTTTGAGGTCAGTTGGGTTGAAGCCAGCAGCAACGTATTTGAAACCTTCACGTACGATCGCTTGTGCCAGAACGGTAGCTGTTGTTGTACCGTCACCAGCGTTGTCATTGGTCTTGGAAGCTACTTCCTTGACCAGTTGAGCGCCCATGTTTTCCAGCTTGTCGCTCAGTTCGATTTCCTTGGCAACGGAAACACCGTCCTTAGTCACGGTTGGGGAGCCGAAAGAACGCTCCAGCACAACGTTACGGCCCTTAGGGCCCAGGGTTACCTTAACAGCATTCGCCAGAACGTTAACGCCATTAACAATCTTGGCACGTGCCTCATCACCGAAAATCACTTGTTTTGCAGCCATTTATATCTCCTATTGAAACTTGTTTGAGCTATGTTGTGCGAACAATTAGGCTTCAACTACACCCAGGATGTCATCTTCACGCAGTACCAGTACTTCATCACCGTTTACCTTAACGGCTTGACCTGCATACTTGCCAAACAACACCTTGTCACCCACTTTAACGTCAAGAGTGATTGCCTTGCCGTTGTCATCCTTCTTGCCAGGGCCAACAGCAATCACTTCACCTTGATCTGGCTTCTCAGTTGCAGAGTCAGGGATAACGATGCCGGATGCGGTCTTGCGCTCTTCTTCCAGGCGTTTCACGATAACGCGGTCTTGCAATGGGCGAATTGCCATGAGTCAGTTCTCCTAAGATCTTGAATTAACGTTGATTTAGTTACAAATTGGGTTGCTAGGGAAGAATGAATTAGCACTCATCCCTATTGAGTGCTAATGATAGGGACGAGATAGTGGTTTTTCAAGTGCAAGGGTGGAAATTTTTTTGTCGGTTGTCACTCAACTCTAGATTCTTGCAAGTTAACTCCAGAGGTTGGCAACTGAGTCGGCCCAACTATCCCTGCATTGCCCGAAGACTACTGTTACTCACCACAGCTGCCAACTCTTCAGACAAAATCTCTAATGCCCTTGCTTCCAGTTTAAGTATCTTTTGCGTGAGCTCTGGGTTATTCAGTGGTAAAAAAGAGGCGCCACCCAAATCGCTTAACACCACTTTTTCAGCACCCCTCAAAATGTTATGCGCATATAAATCGCCGTGCATGAGGCCATGGGCATGCAGGTGTTCTGCGGCTTGCGTGACGCCTTGTAAAATCAATTGGGCTTGTTCGGGCGTGAGCCTGCAATCATCTGCATACACATCTCGCGAGCAGCTTTTATAGCTGGGGGGGCTTGCCAGCACTTTCAAATGGGCATCCAGCAGGGGCATGACCAAGCCTGAGATGCCTTGCGGGTGATTGTGTATCACGCCTTTGACACCGACTAGATTGGGGTGCTCACCCGCCAATATATTGGCGTGCAGTTCGCAACGCGGCAGGCCATCGCTGGTGAGGCCGCTCTTAAAGAGCTTTACTGCCACAAGCTCTTGTGCGTTTTCGTGTTGCATCAAGGCCTGGTAGGTGACGCCAGAGGCGCCTTCACCGAGTACGTGCTGCAGGGAGAGGGTTTGCCAATCGATGTGGTGTATATGATGCTGGCTGATGAGCGCTTGCTCGATGGCGTTGCAAAATGGGTTGCCAGCGTAAGCCAGCCAGGTGAGTTTAGGTAAATCGAATAAAAAATCCGGCAAGCTCTCAAACTGGTTGGCAGAAATCCGCAATAACTCCAAGGCGTGGCAATTTGCCATGCTGGCAGGCAAGCTGCTGAGCTGGTTACCCGCCAGCATGAGTTTTTGCAGCTTGCTGCACTCACCCAAGGCATGGGGCACTGCGCCAAGTGCGTTATCGGTGACGATAAACCAGCGCAAGGTGTGGGTAGGGATGGCCTCTTCCGGGATATATGTGATCTGGTTGGCTTTAAAACCAATCATGCTTAAGTTTTCGCATTGCCCAAGCACTTCTGGCAGGTGCGTAAACTGGTTGTTTGAGCAAAAAAGAATGCGCAGTTTTTTGAGGCGATGTAAATCACTGGGCAAATCAGTCAGCGCATTACCGGACAAGTCTAGAATTTCCAGGCTATCGGCTAATTCGAAAATTTGCGGCGGAAACTGCGTTAACTGACTACTTAATTTGAGCTGTTTGGCCCCTTGAAGCTTACCCGCCTTGAGTTGGGCGAGCGTGTCATCTGGCGCTGGGGTGGGTGTCATAACAATCAATGCGGTTGATGGATGCGCTATGTTACTTCAATCCGTTTGGTAGTCTGCAGATTCTCTCTGGCAGGGGATTAGGCTTTATCGTTTTATTGATTCTAATGGATGAGAATCTAGAGTTGAGTTGCAAACGACCTTGCTCAAGGTGAGATCAAGCACCACTTCATGGGCCGATGCTTGATCTGCATGCATACTGGAGGGAGTGCGTGGAAACGCTTTAGCGTTGTTTAGGGTCGTGGTAGCGTGCCAGCCAATGGGCGTAAGGCGGAGGTAGTACCCAGGCTGGGTTCTCCTGATTTAGCTCTTTGGCTGCCTGATAGGCCCAGTTCGGGTTCTCGAGATGTGCGCGGCCTATCATGGCGAGGTCGAGTTGCTCATGACGAATGGCTTGATCTGCGAGATCAGGAGCGCCAAATCCCCATGCGGATGACACCGGGAGCTGGGTTTCGTTGCGTACTCTTTGTGCAATGGGGGCAAGGAATGCCGGGCCCCAGGGAATCTGTGCTGCGGGTGTGCTGAAACCAATGCTGACGCTGAGCATATCTAGGCCTAGCTGTTTCCAAGCATTCACTAGCTGGATGGATTCACTCAATGTCTGTTCGTCCTGCCCGTCATATTCCAATACGCCGAATCGTGCGGTCAGTGGCAGGTGTTCTGGCCAGACATGACGTACAGCGGCCAGGGTTTCGCGCGTGAAGCGGCCCCTGTTCTCAAGGTTGCCACCATATTCATCAGTACGCAGGTTGGAGTGGGCTGAGGTAAAGCTTTGTGCCAGGTAGCCATGGGCGAAGTGCAATTCCAGCCATTCGAAACCTGCATCCAAGGCGCGACGTGCAGCCGCGACAAAATCCTGCTGTACTCGTTGAATGTCGGCAATGGTCATGGCAGTGGGAATGCGAGGCAGCAAGCCGCCAAATGCCAGGGCTGAAGGCGCGATAGGTTGCCAGCCGCGTGTATCGCCCTCTGGGATATGGTCATCGCCTTCCCATGGGATATTGGCACTGGCCTTGCGACCAGCATGAGCAATCTGGATGCCTGGTACCGCCCCTGAGGCCTTGATGGCTGCGGCAATCGCCTGGAGCTGCTCTGCCTGTGTATCGTTCCAAATGCCAAGGCAGTGCGGGGTGATGCGGCCTTCAGGGGCAACAGCTGTTGCCTCGACGATGATTAACCCGCTTCCGCCCCGTGCAAGCGAGGTGTAATGCACTTGGTGCCAATTATTGGCAACGCCATCAATGGCCATGTATTGGCACATTGGGGGTATGGCGATGCGGTTCTTTAATGCAACACCTTTTAGTTGAAATGGAGAAAATAAGTTTGCCATTGTGATTCCCTCGCTACTGACGATTGGTGGATATGGTGCAAGCATTTCCCTTAATATTATTCGGGATGTTTCCATAGTTCCAATATATTCGAACTATGGAAACATATTAATGGCTATGATAAATTTTGTCCATGAGGCAAATTAAACACCCACCGATTGAACAGATAGAGCTCACCGAACTCATGTATGCGCTATCTGATCCCGCTCGTCTGGAGATCGTTGCATGCCTGGCACAGGCTGGGCGGCAGATGACTTGTGGTGAGTTGGATATGAACCGGCCAAAATCCAGTATGTCCCATCATTTCAAAATATTGCGTGCTGCGGGTTTGGTGGAAACCATCATTGATGGCAAGGAGCATTTGAATTCGCTACGACTCGCCGAGATCGAGCAGAAATTTCCTGGTGTCCTGAGTGCAGTGTTGCAGTCTATCCAGCGTTAGCAAGATGGTGAATTGCGGGGCATTGCTGACGGCTTAACTTGATTCCACATCACTACAAAAAATAGCCCAACCTGATAACAGGTCGGGCCTAGTGTGCAGAGTTTTCGAGCTTTTTTACTGTCGCCCTTGAATCATTGAATGCTTAGCCTACGTAGCGTTTGACCTGAAAGCCATATTTGGGGTGTGTGACGTAAACGAAGTGCTTGCCTAAGTTGCGATCTGCACGCTCAGCAGATGTGTTGATGCGATTCATGTTGAAGCCGTACTTTGGATGGGGGCGGTTGTTGGTGATGACCGCAACATCCTTGGTGCTGGCAACAGCCTTGGTTTCGGCGATGCGTGCATCAAATGTGCTATTGAGCGGGCTGATATTAGCAGCGGCCAGTACTTGGCCATTGAGCACGGTGTTGCCGTCTTGTGCTTGTGCAAACATGGCGGAAGAAGCCAACAATGCGAAAGTCAGAATTGAAATTGCCTGTTTCATGGTAAATCTCCTAAGAATCATATAATTAAAATTGATAGTTGCTTTGCAGTACAGTTGATAGTTTTTATTGCCAGCCACCTCCCAACGCCCTGTATAAGTTGATCATTGCGGAAATCTGCTTCTGCTTGGTCTCAATCAGGTCCATCTTGGCTTCCAGCGCATCGCGCTGTGTGAGCAGCACTTCCATGTAGTCAGCACGTGCGGATTTAAAGAGCTGATTGGAGATTTCGATAGAGCTGGTCAGGGTGTCGACCTGGTTGTTTTTCAACTGGTAGTTCTTGTCGAGGTTGTCCAGATTCGATAACTGCGTGGCCACTTCGCCATAAGCATTGATGATGGTTTGCTCATACTCGAACGCTGCCTTGATTTGCTCGGCACTGGCATTCTTGTAAGTGGCGATAATGGCGTTGCGGTTGACCAGCGGCGCAATCAGGTCGCCACCGAGCGATCCGGCAATCGACTCTGGCATGTTCAGCAGGTAGCGCGGATTGAAGGCCTGGAAGCCTAGCCCAGCCTTGAGGGCGAAGGACGGATAGAAGTTCGCCTTGGCTACCTCGATATTCAGCTTGGCAGCTTCCAGCTCTAGCTGCGCTTGACGGATATCAGGACGGTTTTCCAGCAATTGCGATGGAATGCCGACAGCCAGCATCTTAGGCTTAATACCCATGAAGCCTGCTGAGGCCCGTTCGATCGGTTGCGGTGTGCGGCCCAGCAGGAAGTTGAGACGGTTCTCCGTTTCGACGATCTTCTGCTTTACCTCGAAGCGTTGGCTCTGGTTCTTGTTCACCTCGGCTTCGAAGCGTTTCACCGCCAGCGATGTGGTGCGGGCATATTGCTGTAGCTCCCTGACCACGTCGAGCGCGTGTTGCTGAATCTCGATATTTTTGTCGAGATTCTCCAGCTCGTTATCCAGAGCGAGCAGCTCGTAATAAGAGTTGGCGACTTCCGCGACTAGGTTGGTGACAAGGAAGTGCTTACCCTCCACTGTCGCCATATATTCCATGGTGGCAACCTTGGTGGCATTGCGCAGCTTCTTCCAGACATCCAGCTCCCAAGAGGCAACCAGGCCAAACTGGTAGTTGCCAAAATATTTGGGGAAGTGCTTGCCTTCCTTGATATCCAGTCCTTCCTCAATGGCGCCGTTGCGGGTGTAGCGTGCAGTCTTCTCGCTTTCAGCGGTTGCCCCTATGCCAACCGATGGCAGGTATTCGCCTTTCCTCGCCAGAATCTCGTTCTCGGCAACGCTGATGCGCTGCATGAGAATGTTGATCTCCTTGTTGTTGGCAATGGCCGTGTCTATCAGTGTTGCCAGGTGCTGGTCTTCGAAGAACTCCTTCCAGTTGACATTGGCGCTGCTGCTGGCGCTGGCATCACTAGTGGTGTAATGCTCAGGCAGTGCAACCTGCGGCTCTTTTTTCGTGATCGTTGGGATGGCGCATGCCTGCATCATCAGCGCCAGGGCTCCCAACACGGCAAGTTGAATGGCTTTATTCTTGGTCATCATCGTTTTTACTGTAGTGATAGATTTCAGTTAAAGGCTCAAACTCTTCATTCCTGATCATCGACTTGCCGTCGGAAAGCTTGGCAAAGATGTAGTACAGGCCAGGGATGAGAATGACCCCGAAGATGGTGCCGAACAGCATGCCGCCCAGCGCCGAGCTGCCGATGGTGCGATTGCCTACCGCGCCCGCACCTGTCGCGATGACAAGCGGGATCAGGCCGGCAATGAAGGCAAACGAGGTCATGAGGATGGGGCGGAAACGCACGCGTGCACTCTCGATCGCGGCATCCTTGATCGACAGGCCTTGTGCATGTTTCTGCACGGCATATTCCACGATCAGCACCGCGTTCTTCCCCAGCAGGCCGACCAGCATCACCAGCCCGACCTGGGCATAGATGTCGTTGGCAAGCCCTAATGCCTTGAGCAGGAAGAATGAACCGAACACGCCGGCAGGCAGCGACAGCACGACGACCAGCGGCAGGATGAAGCTTTCATATTGCGCCGCCAGCACCATGTAAACGAACACCAGCACGACACCAAAGATGATGATGGCTTCGTTACCACGGCTGGCCTCGTCGAAGGACAAGCCTTCCCAGCCAATGTCGTAGCCGTGTGGCAGGGTAGCCTTGGCCACTTGTTCCACGGCCTTGATGGCGTCATCCGTGGTGTAGCCTGCAGCAGGCATGGCGCGGATAGTGGCTGAGTTGTAGAGGTTGTAACGCGTGATCTCGTTCGGGCCCTGCATCTTCTTCAGCTTCATGAAGGCAGAGTAGGGCACCATTTCGCCTTCCTCATTCTTCACGTAGTAGTTGAGGATGTCCGTCGGATAACGGCGGAACTCGGGACCTGCCTGGGTATAGACCTTGAAGAAGTTGTTGAAGCGGATAAAGCCCTGTTCGTAGGTACTGCCGATCAGGATATCCAGGTTATCCATCGCCTTGGCGATTGACACTTTCTTCTGCATGGCGAGCTTGTTGTCGATCTGGATTTCATACTGCGGATAGTTCGCGGCATAGAAGGTGAACAGGCCGGTGAGTTCTTTACGCTTGGCCAGTGCCTTCATGAAATCCTGATTGATCTTGTCGAACTCGTGGTAGTCGGTGTTATCGGTCTTGTCGAGCAGACGCAACGCCAGGCCGGATGCTGCACCATAACCAGGCACTGCTGGAGGCTCGAAGAATTCGACGACGGCACCGAAGTCCTTGGTTTTTTCTTCCAGCTCCTCGATCACGTCATGCACCGAGCGTGAACGCTGTGACCAATCCTTGAGGTTGATAATACAAGTACCGGCATTGGAACCACGGCCCTCGGTCAGCACTTCATAACCTGCCAGTGAAGATACCGACTGCACGCCATCCACCTTGGAGGCAACAGCCTGCAACTGCCGTGCGATCTTGTTGGTCACTTCCAGTGTGGAGCCAGGCGGCGTCTGGATAATCGCATACACCATGCCCTGATCTTCGCCAGGGATGAAGCCGGCTGGCAGCGTCTTGTTGACCAGGAAAGTACCGCCTGCAAAGGCTGCCAGCAGCAGGAAGGTAACGATGCGTCGTGTCACCACGAGCTCAAGCAGCTTGGTGTAACGTCCAGTCACCTTCTCGAACACATGGTTGAAGGCGTTGATGAATATGCTGATAGGCGTCTTGCGCTTGGGCTGGCCGTGGTTGTTCTTCAGCAGCATGGCGCACAGCACTGGGGTCAGCGACAGGGCAACGATACCGGAGATGATGATGGAAGCCGCCATGGTGATGGAAAACTGACGGTAGAACACGCCCACCGGCCCAGTCATGAAGGCCACGGGTACGAACACAGCGGTCATCACCAGGGTAATGGCGACAATCGCACCACCGATCTCCCCCAGCACCTGTTGGGTAGCTTTATAGGGAGTCAAATGCTCGGTTTCCATCTTGGCATGGACGGCTTCCACGACCACGATGGCGTTATCCACCACGATACCGATCGCCAGCACCAGCGCAAACAGGGTGATCAGGTTGATGGAAATCCCGAACATCTGCATCACGGAGAAGGTACCGATCAACGACACCGGTACTGCCAGGATCGGGATCAGGGTAGAACGCCAGTCGCCCAGGAAGATAAATACCACCAGGGCTACCAGGACAAATGCCTCGATCAGGGTATGGATCACCTTTTCGATAGAGGCATCCAGGAACTTGGATACGTCATAGTTGACTTCATAATCCATGCCTTCGGGGAAGGATGCTTTCAGCTCCTGCATTCTTTCCTTCACATGCTCAATCACTTCCGTCGCATTGCTGCCATAGTTCTGCTTGAGCACGATGGCGGCAGAGGGATAGCCGTCCTTGTTCGAGTAAATGTCGTAGAACTCACTGTTCAACTCGACCTTGGCGATGTCCTTGAGATGCAGGATTTCGCCTTCGGAGTTGGCGCGGATGATGATGTCTTCGTACTCTTCGGGCTTGTTATAGCGGCCCTTGTAGATCAACACGTATTCCTTGGATTGAGCGCTGATACCTGAACTTTGGCCCAAGCGGCCCGGGCGGCCAATCACGCTCTGGCTGTTGATTGCCTCCATGACTTCTTCGGTCGAGACGTTGTAGGCGCGCATGCGCTCCGGGTTGAGCCAGATACGCATCGCATACTGGCGGCTACCGAGGATCTTGGCTTGGGCAATACCGTTGACGCGTTGGATTTCCGGGATGATGTTGACGTTGGCATAGTTGAAGAGGAATTTCTCGTCAGCATTCTTATCCTTGCTGAAGAGGTTGACGTACATCAGCATGCTGGGCTGTACGCGCTCGACTACCACGCCTTCCATCTGCACCAGTTGCGGCAAACGGCTCATGACCTGGTCGATACGGGTCTTGACGTTGATCATGGCCTGGTTAGGGTCAACGCCCAAGTCAAAAATCACCTGGATCGTGGCTTCGCCGGCACTGGTGGCATCGGAGACGATGTATTTCATCCCCGGCACGCCGTTGATCGCGCGTTCAATCGTGATGAGCGAGGATTGCACCAGCACATCGGCACTGGCGCCAGGATAGGCCAGAGACACGATCACGCGTGGTGGCGCAATGTCAGGAAACTGTGAAGTAGGCAGGGACTTGATCGACAAGAACCCCATGAATACGATCAATAGCGATAGCACAATCGCCATGACCGGTCTTTTAATAAAGATATTCAGCATTTATCTCGTCACCTGAGTGGGTTATTCAGCGTAAAGGCTGAGGTCTGACATGGCTTTGTCAGGGGCGATGAAATCGACTGCAATCTCTTGACCGTTGTGTACCTTGCGCAGGCCTTCGACCAGGATCTTGTCGCCTTCTTCCAGGCCATCTTTCACGATGTAAAGGTGAGGCAGTTCCCCGTCGATATTGACGAGTCGTTGCTCAACCTTGTTGTCCTTGCTGATGACGTAGACATAGACCTTGTCGAGAATCTCGAACGTGGCTTTCTGCGGGATCAACAAGGCATCCTTGTAGGGAATGCTCATGAGGATGTTGCCGGTCTGGCCATGGCGCAGAATCTTGTTGGGGTTGGGGAAGCTGGCGCGGAAAGCGATATTGCCGGTCTTGTTGTCGAAATCGGCCTCAATGGTCTCGATCACGCCTTCCTGATCAAACACCTCGCCATTCGCCATTTTCAGCTTTACCTTTTCCCGTTCTTGCGAAGGGTTCTTCTTGCTCTGCATGTAGTCGAGATATTCGGATTCAGGCACGTTGAAATACACCCACATCTTGCTGATATCCGAGAGCGTGGTCAGCAGGTCGCCTTCATCCAGCAGGCTGCCGTTTCTCGCTTCCAGGTGATCCATGATGCCGGTGAACGGGGCGTTGATGTTGGTGAATCCAAGATGGGTGTTCGCGACATTAACCTCGGCGTTGGCCTTGTCCAGCTTTGCTTTTGCCAGCGCCAGTTCATTGGGCGAGACGATATTTTTATCTGCCAGGGCCTTGGTGTTGTCATACTCGATCTTGGTCATGTTGGCCTCGGCCTTGGCTTTTTGCAGGTCGGCCTGGTAGAGGTTGGGCATGATCCTGAACATAGGTTGGCCCTTGTTGACCTGTTGACCTTCATCGACAAACGTATCTTGCAGATAGCCACGTTCCAGGGCGCGGACTTCAATATGCCGAATGGCATGAATCTGTGAAACGTACTCCTTCACAATGTTGGTGTCCTTGCGTAATGGCGAGGTCACCTTGAGTTTGAGTAATTCCTGGTGTTCGTTGGTTTCAACTTGATGGCAGCCGCTCAAGAGCACTGCCATGATGCCTAGGGCAACAGAGATTTTTTTGATCATAGGATTCATGCTTAGCCAATTGGTGAAAATGGAGAGCTACTTTTCTTCCGGGGCGAATATCCTGCTCAGCTTGATCAGTACGTGTCATGTGGCGAGACTGCAGAACTGGTGCGGGGTATTCTGGGATGTGCTGGTTCAGAACACAGGTGGATGACTGGCCAGAAGTCTGGCGCTGGGCGCACGAAGCCGCTTAAGGAATCATGACAGGCATGTTTCTTTAGGACGGAGCTTTGGCGTCGGGAGGATGTTTTACAGGCTTAGGCTATACCAGGCTTGTATCCTGTTGCTGGGCTGCAAAACAGCATCCATCATCAGCAAGGGTGCTGAACAAACACGGATTAAGCCTGGGCAGGCGGGTCGCGGGGTCTTGCGTGGTTGGAGAAAAGTAGACGGTAGGCATGATCGCTGCTGACAGGTGCCCAAGAGTAAGGCAGCGTGGTTGCCAGCAACAATGCGGTGAAAAGCAGCCCGGTGAGGGTAAGGTCCAGCGCGGTAGGTGGCTCGCCACCTCCAGTAATCGACTCGATGACAGAAACTTGGACCGGCTCAGTATCGCCAATGTACCAATTGTCGGTGGAGTGGATGAGATGGTTCGTCAATCCAATCAATGCAAAGATGACTGATACGAGGAACAGTCTCATTTGCACAGCTGAAGGATTGAGTTTATTTACCATAGTGCTCACTTAGAGAGAGGCTTTTGTGTTTGGTTCACTGAACTAATGATGAATTCATCAGTTTGTAATGTGGTGGCATCCTACGCATGGGCTGATCATTTTGCAAACAGTATTTTTTGCTTGGGCTGCAGCCCTTGTCTGAGCAGGAGTCTGGGAGAAATAGGAGGGTGCTGTTGCAGTGGTTGATCAGGTAAAGAATGCCTGAGTACTTTATAATCACGATCTTAATGAATTGTTGTGCAGGAGTGGTTGGATGTCGGAAGAGTTCGCGGATATGGCTATTCATCAGTTGCATTTGAGCTATAGCGGCCATCAGGATCGCATGTTGCTCAAGGCCAGCTTGGGCGAGGAGTCGGAGCTCAATGCTTGGTTGACGCGTCGTATCGTGCGCGTGTTGTGGGGCTTGTTGCAGGATAGTGAGTTATCGCCTGTACCCATGCATGACACCTTGGCTGTGACGGCTGAAGAGTTGCTGGAACATTTCAACCAGGAAGACGTGAGTATGCCGGTCATGCAAGGCTTCAATCTTTCAGGTGCCTATCATGACCTCAAGTCGGCACATGCCGAGCCTCCGGTACTGATTACCGAATGCAAGCTGGTGCATATGGATCATACGGAATCCATGCTGGAATTGCATAGCCAGGCTGGTGAGACGTATAGCATTGCGCTGACCGCGGAGTTGAGCCATGCCTTGAGCAGCATGTTGCAGTTGGCGACACAGGAAGCTGCATGGGATTTGGGGCTGTCAACGGATCGCATCGTGCTGGCAGATGAGGCGGCACCTTACGTTCTGCATTAAAGCGCATGAGCATCAGTAATACATCGCTGTTGCAACGCAGCCTGGCATCTGTCTGGCACCCTTGCACGCAGATGAAGCAGCATGAAATGCTGCCTCTGGTGCCGATCAAGCGTGGCGAAGGTGTCTGGCTGGAGGATTTCGATGGCAAGCGCTACCTGGATGGCGTGAGTTCCTGGTGGGTTAACCTGTTTGGGCATAATCACCCCTATATCAAGCAAGCCATCACTGCGCAACTTGAGCAACTTGAGCATGTGATCCTGGCCGGATTTACCCATGAGCCTGTGGTGCGGCTTTCTGAGCAGTTATCGATCTTGACCGGGTTGGGGCATAGTTTCTATGCTTCTGATGGTGCATCGGCCACCGAAATCGCGCTGAAAATGAGTTTTCATTACTGGCGCAATCGCGGCCAGCTTGGCAAGACCCGCTTTCTCAGTTTGCAGAATGGCTACCATGGTGAAACCCTGGGTTCCTTGTCAGTCACTGATGTTGCCTTGTTCAAGGATACCTATGCGCCCTTGTTGCGGGAATCCGTGACCTTGCCGAGCCCGGATTGGCGTCTTGCCGAGGCGGGGGAAAGTGCTGAGCAATACGCCTTGCGTTGCGCTCGCTTTGCCGAGGAGTATATTGCCCGTCATCATGACGAGCTTGCCGCAGTGATCGTGGAGCCATTGGTGCAGTGTGCTACAGGCATGGCGATGTACCATCCGGCTTATCTGCAACAATTACGTGGCATATGTGATCGTTACCAAGTACATCTAGTTGCCGATGAAATTGCCGTGGGATTTGGACGCACTGGCAGCATGTTCGCGACTGAGCAGGCGAGTATCAGGCCTGATTTTATCTGCCTTTCCAAGGGGATTACTGGCGGTTATCTGCCACTTTCTGTCGTGCAGACCACGGATGAGATATACGCAGCCTTTTATGATGACAACGTCACGCGTGGTTTCCTGCATTCGCATAGCTATACCGGTAATGCGCTGGCATGTAGCGCGGCCTTGGCAACCCTGGAGATTTTTGCGCAGCAGGACGTGCTCAACAGCAATCGCAGCAAAACCGAATACCTCAACTACAAGCTGGCTGTCCTGGCTGATCTGCCAGTGGCGCATTTACGCAACCTCGGCATGATCTGGGCTTTTGATGTCGCCCCCAGCCAACCTGGCTTTCAGCAGCGCTTCTATCAAGCGGCGTTGCAGCGGGGTCTGTTGTTGCGCCCGGTAGGCAATACCGTGTATTTCATGCCACCGTATGTTATCAGTGAAGCGGAGATGGATTGGATGCTGGAACAAACCCTGCACGCGCTCAAGGAAACGATATGAGGTGGTGGCTGTTCAGCTTGCTGATGGTGGCTAGCATGGTGTCCCATGCCGCCTTGCCGGAGCCTGTCAGTGATTTGCTGCGTAAGAATGGCATCGCCGAAGAAAACGTGGCTGTGTATGTACAGCGTGTCGACCAGTCAGCTCCGCTGGTGGATCATCACAGTGATCGGCCGATGAAGACGGCATCCACCATGAAGTTGTTGAGCACTTATGCCGGGCTGGAGCTACTCGGACCGGCTTATCGCTGGCGTACCGGGCTTTATCATGATGGCAGGCTAGAGAATGGCGTATTGCATGGCAACCTCATCATCCAGGGGCGCGGCGACCCCTACCTGCTGGCAGCTGATATGCGCGCTATGCTGGAAGACCTGCGGCTGGCGGGTGTAGAAGATATTCACGGTGATATTGTGCTGGATGCCGACTATTTTGCCCGGCGCTTCCACGATGCGGCTGAGTTTGACGATAAGCCACATGCGCCGTACAACGCTATCCCCAATGCTTTTGCCGTCAATATCAAGTCAACCTCGTTTTACTTTCTGGTTGAGGAGGGCAAGCTCAAGGTCGAGTCTGACCCTGAGCTACCTGAGATTCACATCCACAATCAATTAAAGCTGGTGCGCGGTGACTGCGGAGACTGGAAAAACCGGGTGCAGTTCATGGTGGAGCCAATAGGCGACGAGGTAAACGTCACCTTCACGGGTGACTTTCCCCAGGCTTGCCGTAGCAAGACGCTGGAGTTGAATGTGCTGGAAGACGGCCCTTACGCCTATGCGTTATTCCGCAACCACTGGCAGTCACTCGGGGGCAAGTTTAAGGGTAAATGGCGCTATGGTGTGCTGCCGGAAGGCGCAGCACACCTGCTCACGCATGATTCGCAGCCATTGTCAGAAATCATTCGTACCATCAACAAATACAGCAACAACCTCATGGTGAGGCAATTATTCCTGACCATTGCGGCAGAGCGGGTGGCTAGCCCTGCTACCGAGGTGGATGGCATCCATGCCATTCGCGCCTGGCTTGCCAGCAAAGGTCTGCATTTTCCGGAGCTAGTACTGGAAAATGGTTCCGGGCTTTCGCGCAATGAACAGATCAGCGCCAAGCATATGGCCGCTTTCCTGCTGGCAGCCTATGCTAGCCCGGTGATGCCGGAATATCTCTCTGCCCTGCCGATTCCCTCTGTTGATGGCACCATGGCTAACCGCTTGCGTAACAGTCAGGCACGGGGTAGTGCACACCTGAAAACAGGGACGATCAATGGCGTGAGTGCGCTGGCAGGCTATGTTCACGATAATCGGGGGCGGCGCTGGGTGTCGGTCATCATGGTTAACGATCCCAAGGCCAGTGCTTCGCGTGCTGCACAAGATGCTCTGATTGACTGGATTTACCAACAGCCCTGATCCGCACAGGCTGGAATAATCTAGGTATGATACTGGCTTCGCGCAGCGTATAAACGCCTGTCTTTGGCTGATGCGTTGTTGTTGTAAACCCGTGATCGGAGAAATCCATGAAACCAATTGCCATGCTGGCAAGCGCATTCGTGCTGGCCATGCTCGCCATGAGTGGCTGTTCAGCCGATACCAATAGTGACAAGGAAAAAATCGTAATGAGCGACAAAATCACCGAATTGCAGAAAATCGATACCCAAGTGGGCGAAGGCCGCGAAGCTGAGGCTGGCCTTAATGTCACCGTGCACTACACAGGCTGGCTCTATGATCCCAGCAAGCCTGATGGCAAGGGTGCCAAGTTCGACAGCTCCGTTGACCGTCGTGAACCCTTTGTATTCTATCTTGGCGGTGGCCAAGTCATTCGCGGCTGGGATGAAGGCTTTGCTGGCATGAAAGTGGGCGGCAAGCGCACCCTGGTTATCCCGCCAGAATATGGCTATGGCGCACGCGGCGCTGGTGGCGTGATCCCACCGAATGCAACGCTGGTATTTGATGTAGAGCTACTCGGCGTTAAGTAAGCTTCCTTGCGCGGCACCTGTGCCGAAAGCCAGGTGCCGGATTTATCTACCATGATGAGTGGATCAAGAGTCAAAAAATGAAAGCACGTGTTAAGTGGATTGAGAATGTCTGTTTCATGGGCGAATCCGAGACTGGTCATGCCGTTGTGCTCGACGGTGCACCCGATGCGGGTGGTCGTAATCTCGGCATGCGTCCGATGGAGATGCTGCTGATTGGCATGGGGGCTTGTACCTCTTTTGATGTGGTCACCATCCTCAAAAAGTCGCGTCAGCCGGTAACGGATTGCGAGGCTGAGATCAGCGCTGAACGTGCTGATGAGATTCCCAAGGTGTTCACCAAGATACATGTGCATTTTGTCGTGACTGGCAAGAGTTTGAATCCAGTCCAGGTCGAACGTGCCGTGAAGCTTTCCGCTGAGAAATATTGCTCAGCTTCCATTATGCTGGGCAAGGCTGCTGAGATTACCCACGATTTTGAAATCCGTGAGGCTGAACTTTGAGCCGACCACAAGGCATGCAGGGGCTGCGCCATGTGGCCCTGTTTGTGCAGGATATCGAGGCCTGCCTGCATTTCTATGTCGACCTCATCGGGATGCAAGTTGAGTGGCAGCCTGACCCTGACAATTACTACCTGACTTCGGGCAATGACAACCTGGCCTTGCATCGTAGCCATGACGCACCAGAAGGCAAGCAGCGCCTTGATCACATTGGATTCATTATCAGTGATCTTGAATTGGTCGATGAATGGCACGCTCATTTCGTTGCCCATGGCGTCAAGATACTCATGCCGCCCAAGACCCACCGCGACGGTGCGCGTAGTTTTTACTGTGCAGACCCGGCTGGGACTCACGTACAGATCATTTACCATCCGCCGATTTCAGGCAGGTTCTAACCTAGGCTAACTCATGAAAAAGCCCCGCATTGCGGGGCTTTTTGTTGTGGTAAACCTGACAGGGTTAATATTTCCAGGTCAGTGTCAGCATCGCATTTCGTGGCGCCCCATAGTAGCTCTGAGTCCAGTAAAGGCTGTTCAGGTATTTCTCGTTTGTCAGATTGTAGACATTGAGAGCAGTGCTCCAGTTACGATTGATATCGTAACTGGCCATTAGGTTGACGACAGCGTAACTCTCTTGGCGCAAGCGGATGTAGTTATCTTCGTGGATATCACTTTGCCAACGTACGCTGGCACCGACCTTGAGACCTTCAACCGTTGGTATTTTGTATGTGGTGCTGAGTACAGCATTACGTCGAGGAGTGTAAGTTTTTACATTATCACCGTCGTTGTTCTTGATGCTGAATAAGTAGGTGAAGCCAGCATTGATCTGTAGGTTTTCTAGCATTTCACCGGCAATATCAAAATCAATCCCCTTGGTATTGGCATCAATACCTTCATTAATCGCGATGTTATTAGCGTTGTAGCCAACGATCTGGGCCACGTTTTGCTGCTTGCTCTTGAATAGCGCTAGAGAGGAGTTAAGCTTTTTATCAAAAAACTCGCTCTTGATACCTATCTCATAGTTTTTGCCTTCTAGCGGAGCTAGAGGCTTGAGATCAGCACCTAAGTTGACCTGGGGATTGAATATCTCAGTGTAGCTGGCATATAGCGAGTGGAGGTCATCCAGTTTGTAAACTGCGCCCAGGTAAGGTGATACCTTGTCCCTGACGGACGTTGCATAGGCAGCCCCATAGCTTTCGCCAGTACTTTCATAGCGTACGGCATTAGCGCCCAATGTAACTTTCAGCTCATCAGAGATGGTGAGTTTTGTGGCGGCATAGTTGTTCCATCGTTTGATATCGAAGGCTGCAAAGCGGTTAAAGGAATCAAAGGTCGGTTTTGCAAAGCCGGGAATGCTGTTGAAGCCGTTAGCTAGTAATTGTTGGTAATAACTTGCATACAGGCCATTCTGGTCCATGGTGGTACGAGACCAGTTAGTGCCGATCACAACTTCATGTTCTCTACCGCCTAGATTGAATGGGCCTGAAGCATAAATATCGGCAATTAGGTCTTTTTCCGTGTCACGGAAATAACCTGGCAGGCCATATAAGCCCCCAACCACGTTATTGGCTGGATCATCGGCTACTTCGTAGTTATAGAACAGCTTGCTCTTGCCGTTATTTTCTTGCCTGGTTAATGCTGCTTTGATTTTCCAGCTATTGTTAAATACATGCTCAATCTCTGCAAAAGTCACGTTTTTTGTATTGTTGAAATAAGTCCAACCAGGAGATGAGCTATCTGAGCGGCGGAAATGATTACGTGTACCAGCCATGGTGTCTAGCTGTAGAGCACCCCAAATGGTGCCATTGCTATCGTTTTGATGATACGTGTGACCAAGGCTCAGGCGAGTGTTATCCGTGATATCTGCCTCAATGATGCCGTAGAACACATTCTTCTCATTGGAATAACGATCAAGGTAGGAATTCTTATTCTGATGCACAGTGACGATACGACCTCGGACATTACCAGCTTCGTTAATTGGGCCAGAAATGTCAAAGTCTAGGCGGCGGTTGTCCCAGGAGCCAACCGAAGCATCAATCTTAGCTTGGAATGTTGTCGTTGGGCGTTTACGTACAAAATTGATAGTCGCCGATGGATTACCCGTGCCGGATAACAAGCCATTAGCGCCACGTAACGCTTCGACACGATCGTAAATAGCTAAATCAAGATCGCCAGGCTGGTTGCCAAATACCATGGGTACGCCTATTCCATCAATCTGGAAGTTCGTAATATCAGCACCACGGGCTGTGTAATAGGTTCTGTCAGTCTCAACTCTTTCTACACGTACACCAGGTAAATAATCGAAAGCATCGTTGATATTGGTGATTCGGAAGTCGTCCAGTTGTGTACGGGAAATGGTTGAAATTGATTGCGGGGTTTCCCGTAATGACGTGTTGAGCTTTGTAGCTGTAGCGCTTGATTTGACGGTATAAGATTTGGTTTTTTCAGATGCTTCTTGCTCTACTGAGCTAGCAACGGCTTTTACCTGAACTTCGGGTAACGTATCTTCCGCAAGTAGCACACCGCTGTTTGACAGGCATAGCAATGCCACCGCACTGGCTGTGCGTTCTAATAATTTACTCATGTATTCATTTCCCTGATGAATTAAAAAGTTTTGAAATGATAATGATTGTTATTAATTATGTGAATAATTTATTAAAGAAAATAACAACTATTTACATTATTGATTGCAATTAGATATGCGGCGCTGAAATAGCGGCAATAAAAAAGCCCCGCATGGCGGGGCTTTTTTATTGGTGATGAGATTAGATAACTCTTACGCTGAGTGGTTGTTCTGCCTGAATGATCTCGAATAGGCGATCAATATTGGGATGCTTGCCTGGGTTGGCTTCGGCGTCGGCAGTATGTTCCGCATAAATCTCCAGCCCGTCACGGGCTGCGGCAACATTAATGCTGCCATATTTCTTGTATAAATGATGGTATACCTTGATTGAGCCTTGGCTACCAGGCTTGTTCTCGATCGTGGCTGCAATCGCGCCTTTGGTATCGAGTAGTTCGATTTTTTGGATATGGTCGCTGGCTTCAAGGCCAGCCAGGATTGTACTGAATGTTGTCATAGGTGATAGGTCGTGGTTGTCATGATGGTGGAAAGGAGTTGCATGCCGGTCTTAACCGGGAAGGGTAGAGCGGCTGCGCCTTGTGCAATCGCCTGTTGCGCATGCCCGGCTTCGTCAGCTTGCATTTGACTGACAATGGCGCGGCTTTTCTGGTCATGCGCAGGCAATGTTTCAAGATGTCGTGCTAAATGGGCACCGACTTGATGTTCTGTTTCCGCCACAAAGCCTAGATTCCAGCGGTCGCCGAGCGCGCCTGCGAGCAGTCCTAAACCAAAGGAACCACCGTAGAACAGTGGATTGAGGAGGCTGGTATGACTGCCTAATTCCTTGATGCGTTTCTCGCACCAGGCAAGATGTTCGGTTTCTTCCTGTGCCGCATTACGTAATACTGCTGCTGTAGCGGGATTGCGTGCCGTGATAGCCTGCCCGTTGTACAAGGCTTGTGCACAAATTTCACCGGTATGATTGACCCGCATCAAGGCAGCAGCATGCTGCTTGTCTTGCTTCTCGGTGAGTGTTTCGGCTAGTGCTTGGCCTGGATGGGCGCGCTGGCTGTTGGGTGTGGCCAACAAGGTGCGCAGGCTTTTGTCGAATTCGATGATCAGTCGGTCTAGCATGGTGGGGTGGGTAGTGCGAGGTTAATAGCAAAACAGGCCGCCTGATGGCGGCCCGGGTAAGCGTTTATTTACGTTGAAGGATTTGCAGGCCCTTGAGCAGGTTGAGTGCCTGGTTGAACTGGTAGTCGGCCTTGGAGCCTGGTTCAATCGGCCCAGCTGGCGTTGCTGCCTTGTCTTTTTGATCCTTGCTGTCAGGTTCTGCAGGCGTCGCTGGTTTGCTGTCTTTTTCTTCAGCAGGAGCTGGTTGCACGATAGGTGCCTCTTCCGCTTCCTTGGGGTTGCTCAAGTGACGGCTCAGGTCTGCCTCGCGCAACATGGCAGCATGTTCCTGTGAGTTGACAGTTGCTTCTTCTACCAGAATGTCAGGCACGATGCCCTTGGCCTGGATGGAGCGACCCTTTGGCGTGAAATAACGAGCGGTTGTCAGCTTGATGGCCGCGCCGTTATTCATTGGCAGGATGGTTTGCACGGAGCCTTTACCAAAGGTTTGAGTACCCAGGATGATGGCGCGCTTGTGATCTTGCAGAGCACCCGCCACGATTTCGGATGCGGATGCAGAACCACCATTCACCAATACGACCAATGGCAAGGTCTTGAGGTCGGCGGGTAGGTCACGCAGGTAGTCAGCACGAGCGCCACCACGTACGTAGTTTTCAGGGTTGGCGGTCAGGCGCATCTTGGCTTCTTCACCACGACCTTCGGTATAAACCACCAGTTCGCCCTTGGGCAGGAAGGCGGCAGAAACACCGACACCAGCATTGAGCAGGCCACCGGGGTTATTACGCAGGTCAAGGATCAGGCCCTTGAAGGCTTCCTTGTTCTGCTCGCGCAGGGTTTTGATGGCTTTGGCCAAGTCCTCACCAGTATGTTCTTGGAACTGGGTAATGCGGATATAGGCGTAACCAGGTTCGGATAGCTTGTACTTGACGCTCTGCGTTTTGATAATAGCGCGGGTTAATACAAAGGTTAGTGGCTTGGCCTCACCCTTGCGTAACACGGTCAGTGTAATCTTGGTATCAGGCTTGCCGCGCATGCGCTTGACGGCATCATTCAACGATAGGCCTTTTACTGGTGTGTCATCCAGCTTCATGATGAGGTCGCCGCTCTTGAGGCCGGCCTTGTAGGCAGGGGTATCCTCAATCGGGGCGACTACCTTGACGAAGCCATCTTCCATGCCGACTTCAATACCCAGGCCGCCAAACTCGCCCTGGGTACCAGCTTGCAAGTCCTTGAATGCATCTGCATCTAAGTAGGCTGAATGAGGGTCCAAGCCAGAAAGCATGCCGTTAATGGCTTCGGTGAGGAGTTTCTTGTCTTCTACAGGTTCTACATAGTCGCTCTTGATCTTGCCGAATACTTCGGCAAATGTGCGTAGGTCATCCAGTGGCAATTGCGGCTTGGTTTCCTTGTCCGCAATGGCGGAATAGCTCAAGCTCAGCATGACACCAAGCAACGGGCCTGCGACAATCAAGCCGATCTTTTTAAGTTTGCGCATGTAAAACAATTCCTCGATGGAAAAACCAGAATGGTTGAATACTAACGATTATATTGTGAAGATGGGGAGCGACGAGCCCATTTTCCGCTATTTATCTTGTCATTGCAAAGCGATGCAGAGTATCGCACAGTCATTTTTTGATTTTCAATCACTTGAGCGCTAAATTTCTTTAATTTTACATATGGAGCCATGCACTGATGAGCTTGTCCAAGTTACCCGAAGTAGAAATCGAATATTGCACGCAGTGTCGCTGGTTGTTACGTGCTGCCTGGATGGCGCAAGAGCTGCTGACAACCTTCGATTCAGACCTCGGGCGCGTCAGTCTGGTTCCTGGGACTGGTGGGATTTTTGACGTGAGGTTGAATGGTGAGCTTTTATTCTCGCGCAAGGAGCAGGAGCGCTTTCCGGAATCCAAGGAATTGAAGCAATTGATCCGGGATCGTATCGATCCAGAGCGTGACCTGGGTCATAGTGACCGCAAGTGAATGTCTCAGATTTATTGTATTTGACGAGGGTGAAATAATATCCGACTAAAATAGTTGGAAATAACACTTCAAATGTAAATTGTTCTCATTTATGATGTTTCCTGACAGGGATTTTGTGGAAGGTTCATCAGCATGAATGCATTTAATCAATCTGAGATGGGGGCGTTGCTACTCGAGCGCGAGGTCGAGCCATGCGACTTGCTTCCTCATGAGTTGCTTGATGTGGTCATGGCGCGCCAGTTCGGTACGGATTACCAGCCTATCGTGGATGTGCAATCCACCGAAATGCTGGGCTACGAGGCGCATGCCCGTTTCTGGGCCCGTAATGGGCGGCCGCTGGATGCCCACAAGTTGCAGGCCAATCTGCGCAAGAATCCGCTTTTACTGTTTCATCTGGAGCTGGAATTGAAAAAGCTACAGATTGCCAAGTTTCCAGGCGAAGGCTGGCTGATGTTGAATCTCGACATGGAGAGTTTCTTTGCGGGGGGAGAGGATACAACCAATCCTTTTCTGGCATTGTTTGGGGAGCATGCCTGGTCCGAGCGTGAGATTGTCATCAATGTGATGCAACACCACAGCATGCACGATGCTTTCCGTATTCATCACATGATGGATTTGTTGCAACAATCGGGCACTTCGGTGGCGCTTGAAGATGCCGGGCTCTCTTGGGGTATGTTTTCACTCAGTGCTTTTCTTGATGCCGTGATCGTCAAGTTCAGTAGCCGCGCCTTGCTGGAACTGGATGACAAGGCTGCCCAGGCTATGGTGGATTGGTTGGTGAGTGCGGCGAGAAAAATAGGCGTACAAACCTTGATGACGGATGTCGATACCTGTGCAGCCCTTGATTGGGCGCGGAAAATGCGGGTGGATTATGTGCAAGGACGCTTGTTTTCCAAGCATAATCTGCACGTACATTCCCTGCTCAATTAATCTTAATTTTTATCTTGCTGGGCCTTGGCTGCTGATTTTGAAGTTAGGGGAGTTGTGTTGTTTATTTAAATAAATAATAATTACTCTCATTGATATTATTGATAATAAGCAGGCGCATATGAGCCCAGTCAGGCATCAAGCAACTATGTCCGGCACACCTGCCGAAGCCCATGAGAACAGGATTGTTACGTGGGAAAATGCCATGCGCGAGGGTAATCAGGCTTATTCTGCCCAGCAGGATCAGCGTGCCATGAATGAATACCAAGCTGCGCTTGAGCAGGCCAAGTTGCTGTTGAAGGAGTGCGTGCAGGCAGATAAGCCTGTTCAGGTAGCAATAGATACCGTAATGGCTGCCTATGTGGTGTCCCATCACAACCTAGCCAATGTCTATGCCCGTCAGGGTGATATCAATACGGCCGCTTGTCGATTATGCGAAGCCCATCAATGCCTGTCGCGTATTTGTGCTGATCCTGCGATGAGTTGTGCACTACGGGAAGCAGCGCAGCGTCACGGGCGTCGAACTTATAGAGAGTTATTGAACTTTAGCCATCTCTATAGTCAACATCCTTTAGTGACGAGGACTTTGCGTGTCTGCGGTCAATTCTGCAGCTTGCAAGAGCAGCCCTTACATTAAAAATTCTGAAACCCAGTGAGATTTTCTTTGGCAAAAAGCCTAAGATGATCCAGGCAAGCAAACTGTGGTAATCAGGTTCAACAGATTCTCAATTCATTGATTCCAATACCTTAGGAGCGAAATAATGGCATACACATTACCCCCCCTTGATTATGCTTACACGGCCCTGGAGCCGCACATTGATGCGCAGACCATGGAGATCCACCATACCAAGCATCACCAGACTTACATCAATAATGTCAATGCTGCGCTAGAAGGCACAGCATTTGCCGATGAGCCAGTAGAAGCACTGGTTGCCAAGCTGGATAGTTTGCCGGAAAACCTGCGTGGCCCGGTGCGTAATAATGGGGGGGGCCATGCTAACCATAGCCTGTTCTGGAAAGTCATGTCCCCTAATGGTGGCGGCGAGCCGACAGGCGCTGTCGCTGAGGCAATCAAGGCTGACATTGGTAGCTTTGATACTTTCAAGGAAGCCTTTACCAAGGCAGCCCTGACGCGCTTTGGTAGTGGCTGGGCATGGTTGTCAGTAACACCGGAGAAGAAACTGGTAGTAGAGAGCAGTGCCAACCAGGATAGCCCGCTTTCCCATGGCAATACGCCTATATTAGGCCTGGATGTATGGGAGCATGCCTACTACCTGCGCTACCAGAATCGCCGTCCGGAATATGTTGGTGCATTCTTTAATGTCGTTAACTGGGATGAAGTGACACGTCGTTACCAGGAAGCCTTGTCTCAATAAGCACTGGAACCTGCCATGAACTTCCCTTTCATCATCGCCAACCATCGACAAAAACTCTGGCTGTGGTTGCTCGTCCTGGCCGGACTGGGTTGCGTCCTGTTGCTGGTGCAATTGTGGGGTGATTGGGGGCAGGCTGCTTGGCGTGTGCCGCAGGTGCGTGATGCTTTCTGGGGCGGATCAGCAGCAGCGCTTGCAACCGCTGCTGGAACATTGCCGGTTCTGTTCTGGAAACAGTTGCCTGATCGCATCATGGATACCTTGTTTGGCTTTGGGGCAGGTGTCATGCTTGCTGCCAGTGCATTTTCCCTGATTGTGCCTGGCATTGAGGCGGCTCAGGCGCAAGGGGCTAGCGCATGGGGTGCTGCCTCCATTGTAGGGGGCAGCATTATTATTGGTGCTGCATTGTTGCTTGCCTTGGAGCGCTGGGTGCCACATGAGCACTTCATCAAGGGCATGGAGCGCGAGAATACCTTGGCATTGAAACGTACCTGGTTATTTGTATTTGCGATTGCCCTGCACAATGTACCGGAAGGCTTGGCGATCGGTGTTGGCTTTGCAGGAGGTGATGTCGTGCGCGGCGGTGCCTTGGCGACTGGCATTGCTATCCAGGATATTCCAGAGGGCTTTGTGGTGGCAATGGCCTTGGCAGTTGTGGGTTATTCGCGGCGGACGGCGATCACGATTGGGATGGCGAGTGGCTTGGTTGAGCCAGTCGGTGCGGTATTAGGCGCTGCGATTGTAAGCTCTTCAGCCTCATTGTTACCTTGGGGCTTGGGTGTGGCTGCAGGTGCAATGTTGTTTGTAGTAAGTCATGAGATCATTCCCGAGTCGCACCGCAAAGGACATGAAGTATTTGCAACTAGTGGTTTGATTATCGGTTTCGTGTTGATGATGATGTTGGATACAGCACTCGCTTAAATCCTGGAGCTAGGTGGCTTCAGGACTACAGTCCCGTAGGGCTAGGTTGCTAGCTAGTGGTTACTTTCCATACGGCGAGCGCCGTTGAAGCGTTTTGACCAGTAGTTATCCGTCATGTCTACGACCTGTACACCACCGCCAGAACTGGGTGCATGAATGAATTTATGGTCGCCCAGATAAATCCCTACATGAGAGAAGGCTGATTTCAAGGTGTTGAAAAACACCAAGTCGCCAGGCTGAAGTTGCTCTTGCGGGACCGGTTGGCCTAGCTGGCTAATGGCTTTGGCTCCATGCGGCAACGTCATGCTGGTGGATTGCTGGAATACATAACGCACGAAGCCGCTGCAATCAAATCCCGTTTCCGGGGATTTTCCGCCGTAACTATACTTGATGCCTGTCAGGCTTAAGGCATTGATGAGCACTTCCTGTACAGATTCCGTCCAGGTTTGAGTTGCCTCAAGCGCATCCTGTTGGAACTGCTGTATAGCGGTGCGCTCGCCTGCAAAGGCAGGCGTGTTGCCGAGCAATACTAATGCAGCAAAAATGGCAGGTAGTTTCATCATCGCTCCCGATTCTATAAGTTTGTTTTCGGTTCTGTAAACCAATTCTTTAAGAAAAGTGGGAAACTCCAACACCTAAAAACCTGTCTTGCAATAAGAGAAGGCAAGCATTTGGCTTGGTGTAGAATGACTTCATTAATGTTGGAATAAGGCCTGTCATCATGAGCCCTAGCACTTATTCACTGATACATAAATTACAAACCAATCTAGACGATGCCAGACGGCGGGAATTGCTGCATCACCTGAGCCCTGAGGAAATGGAGCAAACGTTGGCAGAATATGCCAGCCACTTCCGCCTTGGCGCGCGCGAACGTGCACGCTTGTTGGCCGAATCAGTGGCCAGGCGCATTCACGGTACCAGCCATCGCTTGAAGCGTGCTGGTAAACAAGCAGTCAAGCATGTGGGCGTTAAAGTGGCACATGCTGCCAGTCATAAACTCATGGAAGTTGCTGCTCGTATCGAGCAGCGCGCTGATCGCTTGGATCAAGACGAATAATACAAACGTAAGTTTTTCCCCGGGAACATTATGCTGCGTGAAACGATTTCGGTAATGCGTGACTTCAAGCGTGTGCGTGCGATTGCTCGCATCCTCATGCATTACGGTTGGGGCGATATTGCAGAGCGCTTGGGCAAGCGTAGTTGGTTGCGTCGTGCAGGCAATGCACTTAATTCAGAAGCTTCACGGGAGGTGATGCAGCTGCCTTCTGAAGTTCGCGCACGCATGGCATTGCAAGAGTTGGGTCCGACTTTCGTCAAAATGGGACAGGTGTTGGCCACGCGGCCAGATATTTTTCCGCCTAATTGGATAGAGGAACTATCCAAGTTGCAGGACCAAGTGCCTCCGGTGCCATTTGAGGAGATGCTCCCTGGTTTGCAGGAAGCGCTTGGCAAGTCGCCATTTGAGGTATTCCGCGATTTTGATACGACGCCTGTGGCTGGGGCGTCAATTGCCCAGGTCTACCAGGCCAAGTTGCAGGATGGCACGCCGGTGATCCTCAAGCTGCGTCGGCCAGGCATACAAGAGAACATTGATGCCGACCTGCGCCTGTTGCACCATATTGCGCGCTTGATTGAGGCCGAAGTGGAAGAGGCAAAGCGCTTTAACCCCACAGAGATTGTCGATCAGTTTTCCAAGTCATTGAAGCGCGAGCTGGACTTAGCATTGGAAGGCCGCAATACCGAGCGTTTTGCCCGCAATTTCTTGAATGACAAAACCACCAGTTTTGCGAGGATTTACTGGGATTACACCAGTGAAAGCGTGCTGGTGATGGAAAAGATTGATGGCATACCGGGCAATAGCCTGCAGGAGGCACGCCAGGCAGGAATGGACTTGCCATTGCTGGCTGCTCGCGGTGCCGATGCCGTGATGAAGATGGTATTGATTGATGGCTTTTTCCACGCTGATCCGCATCCTGGCAATATTTTCTTCCTGCCCGAGAACAAGATTGCCGTGATCGATTGCGGTATGGTCGGGCGCATCAGCATAGACCGGCGCAATGAGATTGCCGATCTGCTTGCTGCTTTGGTGTCACGCGACATTGATACCCTGCGCGATATCCTCATCGCCTGGGCAGGCCATGCAGTTGTTGATGAAGATAAGCTGGGGGCGGATGTCGATGAGTTCATCTGCACCTATGACAATGCGCCACTCAAGCATATTAGTTTTGGCATTCTCTTGAATGACCTTACGACCATCATGCGCGAGAATCACCTTTCGGTGCCGCCTGATCTTACTATGCTGTTCAAGGCATTGATTACGCTGGAAGGCCTGGGACGCCAGCTAGACCCTGATTTCCAGATCGTCAGCCATCTCACTCCTTTTGTAAAAAAGATCATTATCGAGCGCTACATGCCCAAGACCTTGTGGCGCAAGGGCACTCGTGGGTTCAGCAAGACAATTGGTGCCGTGAGTGACTTACCTGGCGATGTGTCGCAAGTGCTGAAAGAGGCTGGCAAAGGGCGACTCAAGCTCAATCTTGACCTCAAGCGCCTTGATCACTTCGGGCATCAGTTGGATCACAGTACCAACCGCCTCACCATGGCGCTGATTACTGCGTCATTGATCATTGGTTCTTCCATCGTGATGACTGTGCGCGGTGGTCCAGAATTATTCGGCTTACCCGCGTTTGGCTTCCTGGGGTTCTTTCTGGCTTTCGTCATCGGCATCATGCTGATGATCTCGATCTGGCGTTCAGGCAAGGATTAAGCCGAATAACCAGCATGGTGCTGATGTTCTGACCATGAACACTATTTGCACTATCTTGGTGCAAATAGTGTGAGTTATTCATGATGTTGTTTTTAATATCATGAATAACAAGGATTTTTTAACTGGCATGACCCTTGCGAGAGTAATTGCATGGATACCGCTAAGAAAAAACCTTTTGACGAGATGTTCCTGCAAGACGAAGCGGTCCGGCCTATCTATGCCGAATACGCTGCCTGGTTACAAGGGGTGCCGCATCAGCAACTCGAGAGCAAGCGCCAAGAAGCCGAGCTACTGTTCCGTCGCGTAGGGATTACCTTCAATGTCTACGGCGAGGATGCTGGTGCCGAGCGCCTGATCCCGTTTGATGTCGTGCCGCGCATACTCTCTGCTGGTGAATGGTCTCGCCTGTCCGACGGAGCCATACAGCGCGTCAAGGCGCTGAACATGTTCCTGCACGACATCTACCACAACCAGGACATCATCAAGGCAGGCATTGTGCCAGCCAGCATATTGGCGAATTCGCAATATCGACCAGAGATGTTTGGCGTGGATGTACCCAAGGGCATCTATGCTCACATTGCCGGGGTTGACCTAGTGCGTACGGGCGAAAACGATTTCTACGTGCTGGAAGACAACCTGCGTACGCCTTCCGGGGTTTCCTACATGCTGGAAAACCGCAAGATGATGATGCGCTTGTTTCCCGAATTGTTCCGCCGCTACCCGATTGCACCTGTTGAGCATTACCCCCAAGTATTGCTGAATAACCTGCGTGCCGTGGCGCAGGCCGGTGTGCACGAACCAACAGTGGTGTTGCTCACGCCAGGGGCTTATAACAGTGCTTATTTTGAGCACGCCTTCATCGCTCAGCAGATGGGCATTGAGCTGGTGGAGGGGCAAGATCTCTTTGTGCGCAACAATGCAGTCTATATGCGCACCACAGAAGGTCCCAAGCGCGTGGACGTGATCTACCGCCGCATCGACGATGACTTCATCGATCCATTGAGTTTCCGGCCCGACAGCATGTTGGGTGTTCCAGGCTTGCTGTCGGTCTATCGCAATGGCGGCGTGACATTGGCCAATGCTGTCGGCACCGGCGTGGCGGATGACAAGGACACCTATATCTACGTGCCCGAAATGATCCGTTTCTATCTTGGCGAGGAGCCCATTCTCTCCAATGTGCCGACCTACCAGCTGAGCAAGGCCGATGATCTCAAGTATGTGCTGGCTCACCTTGCAGAGCTGGTGGTGAAAGAGGTTCAAGGCTCCGGCGGCTACGGCATGCTGGTGGGGCCTGCCGCGAGCAAGCAGGAGCTGGAGGATTTCCGCCAGCGCATCCTGGCAAACCCTGCCAACTACATTGCCCAGCCGACGTTGGCGTTGTCGACTTGCCCGACCTTGGTAGAAAAAGGCATTGCACCCCGTCACGTTGATCTGCGGCCATTTGTGCTCTCAGGCAAGACCGTGAGCCTGGTGCCAGGCGCATTGTGCCGTGTGGCCTTGCGTGAGGGCTCCCTGGTGGTGAATTCTTCCCAGGGCGGTGGTACCAAGGACACCTGGATTTTGAAAGATTAATGCCATGCTAAGCAGAACCGCAGATCATTTGTACTGGATGGCACGCTATATCGAACGTGCAGAGAACATGGCACGGGTACTAGACGTGACTTATAACATGTCGCTGGTGCCCAATGCCTCGCAGAGTGAGACCACCTTGTGGGAGCCTGCATTGCAAATTGCTGGCGGCGTTGAAAAGTACCACGAGGAATACGGCGAAGTGACGGCGGCTGGCGTGGTGCGCTTCCTGGCGATGGATACACATAATCCTTCCAGTATTTATTCTGCCTTGCGCAGCGCGCGCGAAAATGCACGTTCCGTGCGCGTCACCCTGTCGGCGGAAACCTGGGAAAACATTAATGCCCTGTGGCTGGAGTTCAGCCAGTTTGTCGGCATGGACCTGATGCAAAAAGGCCTGGGCGAATTTTGCGATTGGGTGAAATCACGCTCCCATCTGTTTCGCGGCGTGAGCTTCGGCACCATGCTGCGCGATGACGCCTTCCGTTTCCTGCGTTTGGGTACCTTCATCGAGCGTGCCGACAATACCGCGCGCCTGCTGGACGTTAAATACCACCTGCTGCTACCCAATGATGCAGAAGTAGGCGGCGCGGTGGATTATTACGAGTGGAGTGCGGTATTGCGCTCCGTATCTGCGTTCCAGGCCTACCAGAAGGTGTTCAATGATGCCATTGAGCCCTGGAAAGTGGCGGAACTGCTGGTGTTGCGTCAGGACATGCCGCGCTCTCTGCACGCCTGCTTCGCCGAAATCACGCCTATTCTCGATCAGGTGGGCGGCCTGCACAGCAACGAATGCCGCCGCCTGGCCGGCGAGCTACACGCGAGGCTGCGTTATGGCCGCATGAACGATATTTTCCAGGAAGGCCTGCACGAATTCCTCACTGATTTCATTATGTCCAACAACAATCTTGGTGCCGAGATCCAGCGTACCTTCCTGAATGCGCCGATCAACAGCCTCGAGTGAATGGAGCATGCCATGCAATTGACGATCAACCACCGTACGCATTATCTCTATACCGATATTGTCAATTACACCATCCAGAAGCTGCGCCTGACGCCGCAGGATGGCTTCGGCCAGCGCGTCAAGCGCTGGGAAATCCGCGTCAATGGCCATTTGCAGCGACACGACGATGCCTACGGCAATGCAGCGCACCTGCTGGTGCTGGATACCCCGCACGAAGAGATCAATATCCTGGCAACCGGCGAAGTGGAAACCGGCCTGGATACCCCGCCTGCGCAAGATATCCTGCCGCGAGAGATTTACCTGCGTCCGACACCGTTGACTGATACGGATGTAGCCTTGCGTCAGTTTGCGGTGCAGTTCAAGGATAAGGTGCTTGATGAGAAAGTGTTGGAAGAGATGATGCATGCCATTGTCGACCAGGTGCCTTATGAGCGTGGTATGACCAATGTCGATACCACGGCGGCAGAAGCCTTCCGCAGCGGGTGCGGTGTTTGCCAGGATCATGCCCACATATTCATTGCTTGTTGCCGTTACCTGGGCATTCCCGCGCGCTATGTCAGTGGTTATCTATTCAATGATGATGGCAGTTTGCTGGAAAGCCATGCCTGGGCCGATGCCTGGTTACCTAACGGTTGGGCGAGCTACGATGTCTCCAACCGCCGCCGCGCCAATGGCGTGCATGTGCGCCTGGCCACCGGCCTGGATTATCGCGATGCCTGCCCGGTGAGTGGCATGCGGGTGGGTGGGGGGCTGGAGACGATGAGTGTAGGGGTGCAAGTCGACCAGGCGCAACAGTAGTCGCTTTCAAGCAAGCATTGCTAGCGGCTACATCTGATTGCCGTACTTGGTGTACTGTCTGCGCAGATGTGCCTTGCAAGCTCCAGGTCGCATCGGCCTAAGCTCATTTTTCAACGCTGTGCTCTTCAATGCTCGTTCTGAGGTGTGAGAAATAATCATGAATTCATTGCAGTTCCCCCGTCATGGGGATAAGGAAAACTCGCCATTTTTCGAGGAATATCTCGTCAAGCTACTGGAGGAGCGGGACGCGCTGGGCCTGACGGCTCTGGTGCACGAGATTGATGCACTGATGATCACGGTGGACCCCGGGCATTCAGTCAAGTATGTGGCTGAGTTATGCTTCATGACGTCATATCATTACCTGGTGACGCTGGAAAGTGAAACGCACCTGACGCATATCTTGCGCATTGACCTCAACTCGCCGGATATCCTCGTGCGCGAGGTGAAAGACCCGAACCTGCGCGGTATTTTCCGCAGCCTGAATGAAATCTACCCGGTCGGTGCGAAGAAGCCTAATAGCCGATATATGGGCGAGATCATCCGTGTTGATAACCTGCACGATGTGGTCAAATTGCAGCAGGAACGCGAGTTTCGCTTTTTTAGCCAGGATGAGGTGCGCAAGCTGGAGCTGCCGGGTAACCTGGCAGTGAGCAAGCCCTCACCTTACACGCATAACATTGTGGCTTATCTTGAGCGTAAGCCCGACGAAATGCGCGTGTATGCGCTGGGAGTGAGCCGGATTGATAGTGAAGTGCAGCTGGCTTATGACGCGGCCAAGACCTTGCAGCAAAAGCTCGACTTTGGCGATTTGCTCTTGCCAATTGATCACCTTGCTACCCGTGTTTATAGCCAGAACCGCGAAGTGGCGATTCTGGAATACCTTTCCTGGTCAAGTTATTATTTCTGGGGTGCGTACAACATCTTTGACCAGAACTCTTCTACCAACGTTACCAAGAGCGCGCACGGCTTGCCGGAGTTCAAGAGCCCGGCCAAAGTGTTTACCGCGAATAACACGCCTTATTTCGTCAACCACCTGGAAAAATTGCCTTCCCCCACAGAGACTTTCGTTCGCAACTATGGCCCGCGCTTGCACCATATCGCTGTCGCGGTGAAGGATGGCGAGCGCAATGGGATTGAACATATTGAATTTGTCGTGAATGCCATTGCTTCGCAAGGACAGGGTTTCCTGCTCGACGTCATTGGTTCGCGTGAAGAGGGCTTGAAGCAGATATTCTCCAATGCCTCCGAGCATTCTTCCTTGATTGTCGAATACGTGCAGCGCTTCGGCGATTTTCAGGGCTTTTTTACCAAAGATAATGTGGCCGTGCTCACCGAAGCGGCGGGGCGTGAGGAAGGCGTGAAGTCAGGGGCATCCTTGGGCTGATTGGTTAAGTGGTTGATGTTAGCCGGTCAACTGCTGCTTAATCATTGCTTACGCCCAGCTTTTTGGCGACAGATAAGGTGAGCAATGAAGCAACGAATAATGCACCCAAGGTCATGAAGCTTTTGTGGATGAAGTCTGAATCCTTGACCCAATCCCAGATCATGGCCACGCCGAGCAGCAGGCTGGCGATGATGCACAGAATACAGATGGTGAAGCAAATATTGCGGATGGTGTTCATGCGCATGACGTCTCTCCCGATGGTGTTGTTTTGACTTGTATCATATTGATGCGCTTGGGCAATCTGGCGCTATCGCTTGCGTGATTATGGTATATTGCGCATCCTTTTGCTATTCGCTTCCATCCTACACATCATGACCCAAAGCCGTCGCCACCTTGAACTGCTAGCCCCAGCCCGCAATGCTGATTACGGCATTGCAGCGATCAATCATGGCGCAGATGCAGTGTATATCGGTGGCCCGGCTTTCGGCGCGCGTGCCAAGGCGGAAAATTCGGTGGAAGACATCGCTCGCTTGGTCAAGCATGCACATCGCTATCATGCCGAAGTGTTCGTCGCATTTAACACTATCTTCCATGATAACGAGCTGGAAACCGCGCGGCAGACGGCCTGGCAGCTTTATGACGCTGGTGTGGATGCGCTGATTGTGCAGGACATGGGCTTGTTGCAGATGGATATTCCGCCTATCCAGCTGCATGCCAGCACGCAGACCGACATTCGTACCGTAGACAAAGCCGTGTTCCTTGACCAGGTCGGCTTCACGCAGATTGTCCTCGCGCGTGAGATGGACCTTAACACCATCCGCCAGGTGGCCGCTGCGACCCAGTGCAACCTGGAATTTTTTATCCATGGTGCGCTGTGTGTAGCGTTCAGCGGTCAGTGTTATATCAGTCATGCCCACACCGGCCGCAGCGCCAATCGTGGCGAGTGCTCGCAGGAGTGCCGTTTGCCTTACACGCTGGAAGACAGCCAGGGTCGTATCCTGGCCAAGGACAAGCATTTATTGTCGATGAAGGACAACGATCAAAGCGCCAACCTGCGCGCATTGGTAGATGCAGGTGTGAGCGCCTTCAAGATAGAAGGGCGCTACAAGGATCTGGCCTATGTGAAAAATGCTACCGCGCATTACCGCCAGTTGCTGGATGAAATCCTGGAAGATACTCCTGGGTATTACCGCGCTTCTTCAGGTCGGCCAATCTACAGCTTTACCCCACAGCCGGAAAAAACCTTTAATCGCAGCACCACAGAATATTTCGTTCATGGACGGGGCGAGGATGTGGGGGCCTTTGATACGCCCAAATTCTCTGGTGAGGAAATTGGTCGCGTGACCAAGGTAGGCAAGGACTACTTTGAGGTGGAAACCTCATTGGAATTGCACAACGGCGATGGCGTATGCTTCTTTGATGTGCACAAGGAGCTGGTGGGCATGCGCATCAACACAGTGCAGGATAATCGTCTGTACCCCAACGAAATGCCGCAGGATATACGCCGCAACATGAAGGTGTACCGCAACCGCGACCAGGCTTTTATGCGCTTGCTGGAAAAAGATTCTGCCGTGCGCAAGATCGCCGTGGAGTTGGTGTTGCAGGAAACGTATGATGGTTTTTCCCTCACCGTTTCGGATGAAGACGGCTTTATGGCTCATGCCCAATGCCAGGCAGAAAAACAGCCTGCGCAACATCAGGAAAAAGCCGAAGCCAGCTTGCGTGAAAACCTTGGCAAGCTCGGCAATACCGATTTTGCAGCGACTGCGATCAGCTTGCAGTTAAGCCAGCCATGGTTCGTGCCAGCCTCGACGATCAATCAGCTGCGTCGCGAAGTAATGGAACAACTGGAAGCTACCCGCTTGATTGGATACCAGCGCCCGCAACCAGGTACTCCTGTGGAACCACCTGCGCAATATCCGCAAGATACCTTGAGCTATTTATCCAACGTCTACAACAAACAGGCGCGGGCTTTTTACGAGAAACATGGCGTCAAGGCCATAGCCGCTGCCTATGAAGCCAATGAGGAGTTGGGTGACGTGCCGGTGATGATCACCAAGCACTGCTTGCGCTACAGCTTTGCCATGTGTCCGAAGGAAGCCAAGGGCGTGATCGGCGTGCAAGGCACGATTACCGCTGAGCCCATGACCCTGATCAGCGGCAAGGACAGGATCAGCCTCAAGTTTGACTGCAAGCGCTGCGAAATGCACGTGATGGGCAAAGTACGCAAGAATGTGCTGCAAATGCCACCACCACAGCCGGTGCAGTTTTTTGCCAAGCGCCCTGCTTAATCTTTATTTCCCGGCCATAGATTCAATACCATTTCCCCCAACGCCAGCAGGTCTTCTCGAGAGGCCCCACTAACGGCCTGTATGCTCATACCCCGGTGGATGGTTGCGACATAGCGGGCAAGGGTGGCCGCATCTGTTCCCTCCGCTAATTCCCCAGCTTCTCTGGCACGCTGCATTCTGGCAATCAATGCGCTTTCAAACCATTGCCTGCGTGCGACCAGCAAGTCCTTGATGGGCTCGGCCTGCGGCCCACAGTTTAATGAGCCAGTATTGACCATGCAACCGTGGGGTGTGGTTAACTCGGTAAGAAAATGCGCACTATCCAGCAATAACTTTTCTACGACTCGATAAGCGGTTGGTTCTTCCAAGGCGGCGCTGACAAATGCAATCGGGCCACTGATGTATTGCTGCAGTGCCTTCTCGAACAATGTCTCTTTGCTACCAAAAGCGGCATACAAGCTGGGTTTGTTGATGCCCATGGCTTCTGTCAAATCCGCGATCGATGTGCCTTCATATCCATGCGCCCAGAAGAGCTGCATGGCAATCTGCAGCGAGGCGTCTGCATCAAACTTGCTGGGGCGTCCGCGCCGTTTCTTTTGATCTGTGATGTCCATACCTGAATCCTCAATAATCAACATATTGTACCACTTGGTAAAAAATATTTGACTACGGAATACGTGTGCATTACTATTTATTTACCATTTGGTACAAAATTATAGGAGAGCAGCATGGGCAACACTCAGCAGGTGGCATTGATTACGGGCGCCAATCGCGGCATCGGATTTGAAACAGCGAGAGCGTTGGGCGAGCAGGGCATTCACGTGATATTGGCGGTACGCGATCTCGCGGGAGGGCAAAGTGCCGCAGAAAAATTACAGGCACTTGGTATCCAGGCGACAGTGGTGTCCTATGACGCCGGAAAACCAGGCAGCGCTACGCAAGTGGCGGCTTTCGTCGAGCAGCATTGCGGCAAGTTGGATATCCTTGTCAATAATGCGGGCATCCTGAAAGAAGACCTGGTGGGCGGCAACAATAGTAGCTCGGTAGAGGCGCAGGTGTTGCGGGACACTTTTGAAGTCAATTTCTTTGCCGTCGTCGAGTTGACCCAAGCATTGCTACCATTGATCCGGCGTTCCCCGGCAGGCAGGATCGTCAACCTCTCCAGCATTCTGGGCTCGCTGACCCTGCATAGCATGCCAGACTCTCCTATCGAACAGGCCAAGAGCGTTGCCTACAATACCTCCAAGACGGCCTTGAATGCGTATACGGTGCATCTTGCGCATGAACTCAAGCATACTGGGATCAAGGTGAATGCGGCCCATCCTGGCTGGGTCAAGACTGCTTTGGGAGGCGAGCATGCACCGATGGAGGTTGAGGGAAGCGGCAAGACCAGTGTCCAGTTGGCCACTTTGCCAGCCGAAGGGCCAAATGGGGGCTTTTTTCATGATGGCGAGGCCTTGCCTTGGTAGGAGTGCCTAGCGTGAAGGCAAGGCGCTTGCATATGAGATACCGCAAGCCCTTGTTTGCCCTGATCATGTCGGCAACTACTTCTTTATTGGTGTCAGCTGTGATCATGGGATTGCGTGGTGTTCCGGCCCAAGTGTTTCTGTCCCAATGGTGCCACGCTTTCATGACGGCGTGGCCAGTGGTGTTCCTGGCGATTGTTTTGATTGCGCCGCGGATAGACCGTTTGCTTGATTACGTCGTGGAAAAGGATAGGGTTTTCGATGCGCGATAAGCGCGAGGAGATAAGCCAAAAGCCTGCTTGAAGCTGCGACTGAAATGCGCCTGGTCGCTAAAGCCCCATTGATAGGCAATTTGGGCAATATCCTGGTGGTGTTGGGCAGGAGCTAGCAGCGCCTGTCGGCATTTTTCCAGCCGACGTTGCCAGACATGGCGCATGGGTGACATATCGTCATCGGTGAACAAGCTGGTGATGTAGCGACTGCTCAGGCCGGTACCATCGACAATTGTTCGCATGTCCAGCCCGGTTTCATGCAGGTGGGCTTCAATGTACCGTTTGACGCGATGTAGCGAGGCGGAGCGGCTGCGGCCAATCTTGATATCGCCAGGGCAGGACTGGGCAAGCGAAGCTGCCAGTAATTCCAGCGCCTGGGGCGCAAGCTGGTTGAATGCTTGTTGGCCGAGTCCGTTAGCATGTTGCGCGACCGAGCGAATAAACCCGGTGCCGATGGCTGGCATGCCCTCCGTACCGACGATGCGGCGTGCTGTGCAATGTTCTACACCTGCTAACTGTCCGCGTAGCAGCGGGCGCGGGATGGAAACGATCAATTTGGAAAAGGCGCCGGGGCTGTGGATGTGGTGCGCACGCGTGGCATCGTATAAAGCCATGTCGCCAGGCTGCAGGAAAGCCTCCCTGCCATGTTGTTCGAGCTGGTATTGGCCTGCGAGCAGGATGACGGCGAAATAGGCATCTTGGCTGCTGTGGCCGCATTCACCTGGGCGACGCTGGATGGTGATGCCGTTGGAGTGAATGATGGAAAGCCGCATCTGTTGCCATGGGTATATCGTCATTTCATTGAACAGTGGTGTTTGGCGGCTGGCACGGATGGCGACATGGGTATATTCCTGGGAAATGGTCTCTTGCAGCCAGTCGTGGCGTAAGTGTGCCGGCTGCTGTTGGGTGCTGAGGAACAATGCTTCCGGGCGTGATGGCGATACGGCTTGCATAGTGAGAGACCTCCAGGATAATGCATGTATGGTAGTGAAAGCTGGTGGTGCGGTAAATCGGCAAAGTACCGTTTTGGACAACTTTTTGTACCGTGCTAGGCAAGATGAGCAACGATGAAGATTCCATAATGTGCCCCGGATGAACGAGGAGCTTATATGGAATCAACAGCAAAAAACGCAGTAAATACCAATATCGTCATGTTAAGGGGCGCTTGCCTGTGGATGATCATGGCGTTGATCCTGGCCTGGTGCATGGTAGGCTTGAATTTCGGCGTACCAGGCCTGCCGGATATTTTTCAGGGCAAGCAAACGCGGATATTGCAGGCGCATATCGATTTCCTGCTGATGTCGGCCTTGATCCTAGGGTATTACGCGACGCGGGTGCCATTTCCTTGGCATGTGCGTTGGGCTATGGTGGTGGGAGCGTTTACCAACTCTAGCCTGTTCCTGTTGATGGGCATATTTCCTTTGCTGGATAAGGCCGAGCCGCCGCAACATTTGGCGCAGCATTTGTTTCAATACTATTTGTTCGCGAGCCTGATTACTACCAGTTATGGATTTGGCAAGGGTGCGGTACTGATCTTGAAATCCACCTTCTCGCGTGACAATTCAGCTTGAGGGTGCAGGTGTCATTTCTCGGTAAAATTCGACATAAAACCTGCCGGGGTGGCTGAATGCTACCCAGTGCACGATCTCCGGCAGGATAACGATGCTGTCGCCCGCATTGGCGATTGCCGATGCCTGGTGTGGCGGAGCGAGGTGGTAGGTCACTTGCCCCTCCAATACATGCAGTAGACCCCAGACACCGGCTTTGGTTGAGTGTTGTGATTGCAGGGCCGCAGGCAGGTTCTCGGGAGTAAAGTCCGGCGTGCGCTTGTAGGCCTGCAAGCCCTCGGGTAATTGGTGTGGGATCAAGTCCATGCTCATGCTTCCAGCCTGACCAGGTTTTGCGGCGTGCCCGTTGCCCATTGCTCGATATTGGACAAGGTGGTGCTGGCAATGGCATCCAGCGCTTCACGTGTGAGGAACGCCTGATGCGCAGTGATGATGACGTTGGGGAAGGTCAGCAGGCGCGCCAGTACGTCGTCTTGCAACGGAAAATCCGATAAATCCTCGAAGAACAGGTCCGCTTCTTCTTCATAAACATCTAGCCCCAGGTAACCTAGATGGCCGCTTTTCAAGGCATCAATCACTGCAGGTGTATCCACTAATGCGCCGCGACTGGTATTGATCAGCATACTGCCACGCCGCATGTGGGCGAGTGAGTTAGCATTGATCAGGTGATGCGTTGCTGGGCTCAGCGGGCAGTGCAGGCTGACAATATGCGATTGTGCCAGCAATGTATCAAGATCGAGATAGCATGCTCCTAGCGCGATAACCTCCGGGTTGGGGTAGGGATCGTAGGCTAGCACCTTGCAGCCAAATCCCGCCATGATGCGGGCAAATGCTGCGCCTATCTGCCCGGTGCCAATCACGCCTACGGTCTTGTTGACGAGATCAAAGCCGGTTAGGCCGCGCAGGCTGAAGTCGCCTTCGCGCGTACGGTTGTAGGCACGTGTCAGGTGCCGGTTCAAGGCGAGGATCAGCGCTACGGTATGTTCGGCAATGGCATGTGGTGAATACGATGGTACTCGGGCGACTGCCAGCCCTAGTTTCTGCGCGGCTTCCAGGTCAATATGATTATAGCCTGCCGAGCGAAGTGCAATCAGCTTGGTGCCGCCAGAGGCTAATTTCTCTAGCACCGGAGCAGATAAATCATCATTGATGAAAGCACAGACGACTTCCGCTCCAGCGGCAAGCACCGCGGTATCTGTAGTGAGCTTGGGTTGCTGAAAAATGAATTCCGCATTCTGGGGCTTGGGAAATGCGAGAAAGCTCTCCCTGTCATAGGCCTGGGTGCTGAAGAAAACGATACGCATGGGGTTTCCTTTACATGGGATATCTGGCTTGATTAAAGCATCAATCAATATCAGCGCCAAGTTTCAGCGTTTAGGGATAGGCGGTTACAGGCTACTGGAAAAAGAAAAACCTCCCACAAGGGGAGGGTGGATACATCCAGTGTTCAGGGAAATGTGCGGCGAATAAACTTCGCTTCGAGTTGTTATGCAGGTAGCCCTAAAATTTTCAGGGCTTCTACTAGTAATGACACGTGAGCGCGGAAAAAGGACACCCCAACGTGGAAGTAATTTAATAAGTTGTTGTTTTTAAATGGTGTGATTTGTACATCAAGTTGTAACACTAGTGTGGCGAAATATGACGTCATCAAGACGATTTCATGACACCCGTTTTAACTGGGGATTAGTCATGGCTGTCTTGCGTAATCAATTATGATGATCTTCCACACTGAGTACAGCATGCAACTTCAACATCTTAAAATTTCCACCCGCCTGATAGGTCTGAGTGTTTTCCTGCTTTGCGGCTCATTGATCCTGGGGCTAGTCAGTTGGATGACGCTTTCCCGGGCTAATGTAATGTTCCAACATGCCCTGGAACAGGCATCTCAGGTTGAGGATGCTGTAGATACTGCGCGCAAGGCCCAGGTGGTGTTCAAGATACAAATCCAGGAGTGGAAAAATACCTTGTTGCGTGGGCATGATGCCGCCGCTTTCGAGAAGTATCGCGCGGCATTCATCAAGAGTGGTGAGGAAGCCAGGGGCGATTTGCACAAGCTGCAAGCCATAGTTGAGCATTTGGACATGGATGCGGCCATGGTGGTGGAGGCCGGAGATGCCTTGGCAAAGCTGCAAGAGCAATACCTTGATGCATTACAACACTTTGATCCAGCTCATGCCGATAGTGATCGGGTGGTCGATGCCTTGGTTAAGGGAATGGATCGCGAGCCTACGCAAAAGATTGATCAGATCGTGCAGGCAGTGGGGGAGCATGCTGCGGCATTGCGTCAGCAAAACCAGCAGGTGGCAAGGGCGCAGCACGATATGGCCACCATGATGGTATTACTGACGCTGATACTACTGACGGTGCTTGGTGCCAGTATGACTTATTGGATTATCACTAGCGTGACACGCCCCTTGAGCCGTGCAATCCAGATTGCCAAGACTGTTGCTGCGGGCGATTTGAGTGCCGATATCCAGGTGTCTTCCAGTGATGAAACCGGTCAATTGCTGCTTGCGCTCAAGGAAATGAATGATGGATTGTCGCGCATTGTGGCCAGCGTGCGCCTGGGCACCGATGCCATTGCGACAGGATCTAGTGAAATCGCTACAGGTAACCTGGATCTTTCATCGCGTACTGAGCAGCAGGCCAGTGCGCTGGAGGAAACGGCATCCTCAATGGAGGAGATTACGGCCACGGTGCGCCAGAATGCGGATAACGCCCAACAGGCTAATCAGCTTGTAGCTTCGGCATCTGAAGTGGCATTGCGTGGTGGACATGTTGTCTCGCAAGTGATTGTGACCATGGATTCGATCAATGAGGCTTCCAAGCGCATCGTCGATATTATTGCGGTGATTGATGGCATTGCATTCCAGACCAATATTCTGGCGTTGAATGCAGCGGTAGAGGCGGCACGCGCTGGTGAGCAGGGGCGTGGATTTGCCGTAGTGGCTGCAGAAGTGCGTGGGCTGGCACAGCGTTCAGCTTCTGCGGCCAAGGAAATCAAGGAGCTGATCGGTAATTCGGTCGAGCGTGTAGCTGCCGGAGGCAAGCTGGTGACTGAAGCTGGTACCACGATGGCAGAGGTTGTGCAGAGCGTGCAGCGGGTGACCGGCATCATGACCGAGATCACGGTAGCCAGCCGCGAGCAGACTATGGGCATAGAGCAGGTGAATACTGCGATTAGCCAGATGGATCAGGTGACACAACAGAATGCAGCGCTGGTTGAGCAGGCTGCAGCAGCGGCAGCGTCATTGCAATATCAGGCTGATGAATTGACCCAGGCAGTGAGCACATTCAAATTGGCTTGAGGGTGCTTATGCGCAAAGGGCTGTGCTAGGCCGCGATGATGGCATGTTAGCTTTGTTGGCTGCGTTCGGGCCAGCAAAGTCCGAACATCAAGACATCCTCATATCTGCCTCCGGATTTGGCGTGAGCGCGTAACAAGCCTTCGCGGGCTAGCCCACATTTTTCCATGACACGAATAGAAGCAAGATTGCTGGTCAGGCAGCGCCCTGTGATGCGGGTGATGCCCAAGGTGGCGTTAGCGAAAGCCAGCAGCGCTTGTAAGGCCTCTGTGCAATAGCCGTTACTCCAGTGCGCGGAACCTACCCAATAACCTATCTCTGCCCGCTGGTCTGCAATGTGAATATCGAGCAGACTGACATTGCCGATCAGCTCAGCGTCTTCGTGCCGCATGACTGCATAGATGATGCCTGTGAGCTGGTTGTGAGGCTCATCCTGAGTGTCGATCAGTGCTTCGTGTGTTACTGCAAAACGGGTGCCAATGACACCAGAAGAAATAAAGCTAACACGTTGTGCATCCACCATGGTTTCTGTGGTGGGTGCATTCTGGATCACATACGGGCGCAGCAATAGCCGCGCCGTTGGCAGATCAGGTAGCTTCATTGCCTGCTTGTCGAGATGTGGCTGGGCTCATGGTGCTGGGTTCATGTAGCGCAAATGAATGCTCTCGATTTCCTGCAAGATATCCTCAGATAGCGGCTTGTGCCATGCGCCCATATTTTCTTCAAGCTGGGCGAGGCTGGTGGCACCGATAATGGTGCTGGTGACGAACCAGCGATGGTAGACGAACGATAGGGCGAGCTCTGCCGGGCTGAGGCCATGCTTACGGGCAAGTTCGGCATATGCAACGCTGGCTGGGGTGACATTGGGCTTGGTATAGCGCTGGGCATAGCCGGGGAACAGGGTGACGCGGCCTTGGGCTTGCGGGTCATTTATATACTTGCCGCTGAGGTGGCCGAAGGCCAGCGGCGAATAAGGCAGCAGGCTGACCTGCTCGCGGTAAACGATCTCGGTCATGCCGAACTCGAAGCCGCGGTTGAGCAGGCTGTAGCTGTTCTGTATGGAGGCAATGCGCGGCAGGCCATATTCCTCGGCAATGCGCAGGAACTCCATCACGCCCCAGGGCTGCTCGTTGGAAACGCCGACATAGCGCACCTTGCCTTCCTTGACCAGTTCGGCCAGGGTTTCAAGCTGGTTGTGGATGGAAACCCAGGCCTTGGTTTCCTTGCTTGGGTCGAACTGGTACTGGCCGAAGATAGGCACATTGCGCTCTGGCCAGTGAATCTGGTACAGGTCGAGATAGTCGGTTTGCAAGCGTTGTAGTGAGCCCTCGATCGCGCTGCGCACATTGTCGCGGTCCACCGCCTCGGGGCCGCCGCGTATCCATCCCAGCTTGCGGTTGCCTCCGGCGACCTTGCTGGCAAGGATGATCTTGTCTCTGGCCTGTTTCTTCAGCCAGGGGCCGATGATGGTTTCGGTACGCGTTGCGGTATCGGCCTTGGGCGGCACCGGGTACATCTCGGCGGTGTCGATGAAGTTGATGCCCTGGGCCAGGGCATAATCAAGCTGGGCATGCGCCTCGGCTTCCGTGTTCTGGTCGCCAAAGGTCATGGTGCCCAGGCAGATGGCGGAGACGTTGAGGTCGGATTTGCCTAGCTTGCGATATTCCATGTGAGTGCCTGAATGGTTGAGCGAAAAACAGGCTGATAGTGTACGTCATTTTGCGTAGGTCGTTGGCGCTACTCCCCTTGCAGTATTGTCGAGGCTGGTATGCATGCGTATGATGATTCCAACTCAATTCATCCCTTTCTCGCATGACTTACTGTGTAGGCTTGTTGCTGGACCAAGGCTTGGTCATGGCGTCCGATACCCGTACCAATGCTGGCGTTGACCAGGTGGCGGTATTCCCCAAGATGAACGTGTTCGAGGTGCGCGGCGAGCGGGTGATCACGCTGATGACCGCGGGCAATCTCGCCATCACGCAGGCGGTGATCAATCGCCTGCGCGATGCGGTCAAGCTCAACGAGGGCGCTACCTTGCACAATGTCGCCAGCATGTTCGATGCGGCGCAACTGGTGGGCGAGCAATTGCGTGCGGTCTATGAGCTGGATAACGAGCACCTGAAAAACCACAATACCGAGTTCAGTGCCAGCATCGTGGTCGGCGGGCAGATCAAGGGCGAATCGCCGCGCCTGTTCTCGATTTATGCCGCGGGCAATTTCATCGAGACCAGCCAGGAAACGCCGTATTTCCAGATCGGCGAGACCAAATATGGCAAGCCCATCATTGACCGTGTTATCACCCACAGCAGCGATATTATGGAAGCAGTGAAGTGCGTGCTGATCTCGTTCGACTCCACCATCCGCAGCAATATCTCGGTGGCAGCCCCGATTGATTTGCTGATTTATCGCACTGATAGTTTTCACGCCGATTGCAAGCACCGCCTCAGCGAGGGCGATGCCTACTACAACACCATACGCCAAGGGTGGTCTGATGGCCTGAAGCAGGTGTTCGCTGAACTGCCCAATCCAGACTGGTGTTGAACGGAAAATAGCACGGTAATAGAATCTGGCAGTCATGAAACCAACAAGATCTCCATTCTCGAATCTCGAATGTTTGAGGGAGGCTGGAAATAGTGGAGTCTAACGGATCGTGTAATTTATGGTCTGGAGGATGAAGATGGGGCGATTACCGAATGGTTAGGCGCAAGTGTGTTCATGGCAGACTCGATTTTCACTCAGGCTGGCTCCGTAATGGACATCGGTATCGGAACCACCTTTCTATGCATCGGCTGGACATGAACCAGCGGCTCAGTATGATTAAAAATGACCTGTGCTAGTTCGACATCTGGGTAGAGTTGGTGCAACAGCATTTGAACTGGCCGCCATTCTGGGAAGTCAGTTCGCGTAAAGTAGACTCGCTTGAGAATCTGCTTAAGAATCGCTAGTGGCCCAGCTATGGGACTTAACATACGTAACTCTTCCTCATGAGCCCAATCGGCGTGCTTGTACGATACAGCCCGGCCCATTGACTGTGCCAACCATCTGGTGAAGAAATCTTCAGAGCAGAAATGCTCGTAAATCTGTTCCACGCTCCAATCAGGATTCTGCTCTCCGACCTTGATGAGTGCGGCATGCATGTCCTCGAAGCGGTCATGAATACGCGGTTCGGTGGTGTAGTGCACGAATGTCGGGCGAAGACTGAATTCTCGTATTACGTCGTCGGGCCATTCAAATTCAAAGCAAAAACCACGCGAGTCGTTGCAGTAATAGGCCCACAAAGGCTGGTTGGTAGGACGTTTTGTACCGGAAAAAATACCGACTTTCTGGCAATGGGTAGCAAATGCCGTGTCTTCTTCCTGAATCATTTTGGCGTATTGTTCAGCCAGCTCCTCTTCCGGTTCATATTTAATCCGCTCATTCCTTGCGGCTGCTAGCTCCGTCAGCGTCTGCGCAAGTCTTTGCTGGTAAGACATAGGGTCAGCCGGGGCGAACTTAGCCTCAAGAGAGTCGTTCAGTTCGTCCGGTCGAGCGAAATAAATGGTGCCTTCCGATAAGCTACGTAAGGCCGCAGAGCCAGACCGGTATTTGAAGTTAGTGAGCCTGCGTTCGCTCATGGAATGTATATGTAATGCGGGTGTGTGACAGTAAGTGAAAGAGTCTCGCTATTGATGCGAGAGAATGTGCCGAGAGCAAATACCTGCGTCGTCTTTGTTGTACCAACGAGCCCGCCAAGCCTTGAATTCAATGTGGTACCAGAAATGCCGAATAGAAGTGCCGACGACGGAACAAACATCTCCAATGCTTCGCCTGATGAATTAACTTCTGAAAGTGAAATGATGTACCCGGATGTTGTTTTGACGGCCTGCTTCAATATGCCCACATAGATTTTCTGACCGGTAGAGGAAACATCAGCGGCTCGATGGTATGCAAATGCATGAAAAGCAGTGTAGTAGGTACCTTGCGGGTTCCATGGCGCTGTTAGTGGGGATGAGCGTTGTATCTGAGCGTTCATCGCAAGCCACTTCTTCGCAAAGCTCTCCACCATCTGTGAACGGCCTTGGCTCGTCCCCAAGCCTTTAGTTCCTCGTGTGCTGCGTGAACCGCTTGATGGTGTTCCTGTTGCGCTACCGCCAACGCCTGATGTACCGCCAGCCTGGGAAAGTGGGTCTACCCAAACAGCGGGGGCGTTCGTGCGGTTGGGACTGGCTGGATTAACTGGGCCACCATGCGATGCCGTTGTTGGTACTGATGGAGATGGTTCGCGAGTGCAGCCGTTCGCGTGTGGCTTGCTTCCATTCGCACGGAAATAGGATGAAGGGCTGGTCTTTCGCGTTGCCGTTGTCAATTTTGTAATTACCGCTATCACAGGAACCCCGCATTTAGGGTCTGCACATTTGTATTCAATGCCTGCGTTAGCAGTGGCAGTTGTTGCGAAGTGCTTTTCAATATCGCCAATGATGACTGGCGTTCCTGCGCTACCGAGTTTAGGGTTTGCCGTAACCAGAATCGCTTGCTGATGCATTAATCAGTTCTCCAGGAGATTTTTGATCGCAAGAGGCAAGAGACGTCGATTGTCCAATATGCCCAACGTTTGAGATAAGGGGCGTGCTTTGGCGCGTCCCGCTTGATGGATGGGTTAGCCATCAACCAGTATGTCATATACGTAGTGAAACCAAGCTGGTTTTGTATTGCCCCATGATCTACGCTCCTTGGGTTTACTTGGGTCAAGTATGCGTCCTAAATTTTCAGTGTTGTCATAAACTAACCAGTGCCAATATTGAGTGCCATTTTTTTCTTTAAAATTTACTGCTACCAATACGACAGCCGAAACTGATTTCAGTCTTTCTTTATCAGTGAATGTAATTTTTTTACTAAGAGTTTTTCTACTTTTTTTAAGTGCAGCACGTAACTCCTTTTGAGTAGTTCGGCTGTTAGATGTGTTTACGAAATTTACTGCACTTCTGGCCTCTGATAGAGATGTATTGCCGAGCATTGCAATACAAGCGACCCCACACTCAGTTGGTAATTTCTGTGAGACAAAGCGTAAGTTATTCATATGACTAACGTCAAAATCAGCTGCTGCTTTTAGCGGTGGGCTGGATTTTCTTGTTATGTGATTTGGTCAATGACCGCTCAATAGGCTCAATTGATTTGGTTATGTTTTGGGAAAGCTCATCAATTTTTTCACCTATAACCTTTGATGTTTTTTTCATTGCAATAGAGTTCGAACTATTTGACTCCTTTACAGCATTCGAAATATGTTCTAATTCTTTTTGGTTATTCACAAGTTCTGTTATCAATGGGGTTAGTGCTGCCTTGAGTGATTTTTCTGCCTCAAAGATAGTCTTCTCATTTAGCTCTGTAACAATTTTTTCATTTTTTATATCTATGGCTGAAGTTACTAATATAGGAACTAATATGGATACCAAAAGACCGACAATAGCGATGCCAAGGGCTATACGTGTAAATTTCAGCTGATCAGAAATTACTGACACTTCCTTCTCATGTCTAAGCTCTTCATCTGTTTTGAATTGATTATTTACAAATGCTCGTAGCGTCTCTGATATAAATATCTTTTTTCTTGAGTATTTGTATATTAATGGCTTTAGATCATCATCTAGAAACTCAAATCTAGTGTATTCTGTATCGGCCCCAACCTCTCCAAGACTTTGTAGATCCAGATCACCCACTAAGTAAACTAGCTTCTGGGCTTCCAGATATTCGAAAAGAGCAACAACGATAAGCAGCTTTTTTGATATGTCGCTATCAACACTTCTTATCCAATCAAGACTATTTTGCTCGAGCGCTTCATCTCTGATCTGGATGGATACATCAGTGGGTGATTTCAGCGATACGTAGCAATGTTCCGGAAGGTGTGACTTCCCATAGAATGAATCAATGATGTTTCCTAGAACGTTCAATGAACCAGGCTTATCATCTAGCTGAATCATTCTATGAATTAATTGCTTTTCTAGATCGCTAAATGCTCTCATCTACTTCCCTATTCACATAGCGTTTGGTTAAGGGGCGGGCTTTAGCCCGTCCCAGTGAGCGAAGCGAACGGTTTGAACCATTTGTTAGAGTTCATCCGCCCCATGAGGCAGGATGACTACAGAAATTACATAGTTATTGGCTTTAACAATGGTTAAAGCGCGCGTGGCCATTGCGCTTGTACGCACAAAGTAAAATCGCTGCCCGGAAAAGCCATTTAATTTTGATAGTGTAGTACGCATACGCTTGTCAATGGTTCCGACTGGCCTGGGTGACGTCGTGATCTCTGCGGATACAAGAATTTCCGCACCAACCGAGCCCTGTAGATCTGGTTCGTTACTGCCGCCGGTCTGGCGGGGATTCCACTGCCAAGACGTATCTGTAGGAACAACTGCGTGCTCTGCCAAATACCTTGCGGAAAGTAAAATCAAATACTCATGCTGTATCTGGTTAAGGTTCTCGTAGGCCAAATCGCGAATATTGGCAAGAACCCTAACGGCATCGGCTGCAGAGGTCGGTTCTGCTGCACAGTGTTCTCTGAGCGTCTTGAGCAAAATAGATGAGTCCACCAGAACTTTCTGCTCTGCGGAATCCAAGTTTCCGATATATTCCATAGATGAACTCTAACTAATAATAGACACCCTAAAAATGCATGTGAAATGCACCTTGGAGGCGTATAATCTGGTTTGTTTTTATAACTAACTGTTTTTAATGTCATTAAATTTAATGGCGCACCCTAATTTTCCGGAAAATGTTACCGCGGGAAAAGCACCCAAGTTATTGGATATGGTGCGCGATAAGTTGCGTCTTAAGCATTAATAGTTTGCGTACAGAGCAGGCTTAGGTTGATTGGATTAAACGCTATATTCTTTTTCATAGCAAGCGTCATCCGCGAGAGATGGGGCGGTGGATATTGAGGCATTTGGCGGTTAAGCGGAATGTGTCTGCATCAACCCAAAATCAGGCGAAATCTGCGTTGTTGTATTTATATCGTGAAGTGCTTGAAGTTGAGTTGCCGTGGCTGGATAACGTCACGCAGGCGAACGTGCCCAAGCGTTTGCCTGTGGTGTTGAGCGTGAGTGAGGTGCAGTCTGTATTGGCTGGGTTATCTGGCACACATGCATTGGTTGCTGCTTTGCTCTATGGCGGCGGTTTGCGCTTGATGGAGGCAGTGCGGCTACGGGTGAAGGATGTGGATATTGAGCGGCGCGAGATTGTGGTGCGCGAGGGTAAGGGTTTTAAGGATAGAGTAACCATGCTACCCGAATCTGCTGTAGCAGCTTTAAAAGGTCATCTGGTTAAGGTAAAGATGTTGCATGAAGAAGATTTGGCGGCAGGTTTTGGTGAAGTCTATTTGCCATTTGTATTGGATAAAAAATACCCGAATGCCGGACGTGACTGGGGTTGGCAGTATGTTTTTCCGTCGCGTCAGTTGTCTGATGCCCCACGCTCTGGCAAGACATGTCGGCATCATATGGGTGAAAAAGGCGTGCAGCGCGCCATGAAACAGGCAGTGTTTGCGGCAGGAATCGCCAAGCCTGCGACACTACATACCTTGTGCCATTCTTTTGCTACTCATCTTTTGCAGTTCGGGTATGACATTCGTACCGTGCAGGAATTGCTGGGACATTCTGATGTTTCTACTACCATGATTTATACCCACGTGCTAAACCGTGGTGGCAAAGGGGTCGTCAGTCCGCTGGATCAGATAGGACTTTAATGACGGATATTGATCATGTTTTTTCCGCACAAGGTCTGTTGGCGGAAACCATTCCAGGCTATCGTCCGCGCCTGCAACAACAGGAGATGGCCCAGGCCATTGCCGAGGCGATCAAGCATAACCGTCAACTGGTAGCCGAAGCTGGTACAGGCACAGGAAAGACCTTTGCCTATTTGGTGCCGGCCCTGCTTTCTGGTGGCAAGGTGATTATCTCTACCGGCACCAAGACCTTGCAGGACCAATTGTTCAACCGCGACTTGCCTGCGGTGCGTGACGCTCTCAAGGTGCCGGTCACCGTGGCTATGCTCAAGGGGCGTGCCAATTACGTCTGCCACTTTCACCTGCAACGTGCCATGAGCGAAGGAAAATTCTATTCGCGCGAGGATGCGGCCTATGTGCATAAAATCCAGGCTTTTGCTGAAAATAGTGCTACGGGTGACAAGAGCGAACTGACTTCAGTGCCAGAAAGCGCTACCGTCTGGCCTGCCGTGACTTCCACACGCGATAACTGCGTTGGGCAGGAATGTGCGTTCTACAAGGAGTGCTTCGTCATGGAAGCGCGCAAGCGCGCGCTGGCGGCTGATGTCGTGGTAGTGAACCATCACCTGTTTTTTGCCGATGTCATGCTGCGCGATGAGGGCGTGGCCGAGCTATTGCCCTCAGCGAATACTGTCATTTTCGATGAGGCGCACCAGTTGCCAGAGGTGGCGGGGATGTTCTTTGGCGAGGGCTATTCCACCAGCCAGCTCATGGAACTGGCCCGCGATGCTCACAATGAATACCTCACCACGGTCAAGGATTGCACCGCCTTGCCTGAAGCGACAACTGCGCTGGAAAAAGCCGTGCGGGATTTTCGCCTGATTTTTGCCTATGAGGGCGCGCGTTTGCCAGTACAGAAAGTGCTAGCTTTGCGCAATTTCGATGGCGCATACGCCACCATGCAGGAAAAGCTGACTGAATTGGCGAATGTGCTTGAGAGCCAGGCAGCACGCGACCCGGCAGTGGAGAACTGCTGGCAGCGTGCACTGGCCTTACAGGTGTTGCTGCAACGCTGGATTGCGGCTACTGACACTAATTTGGTGCGTTGGGTCGAAGTGTTCAGCCAGTCCGTACAGTTGCATGCCACGCCATTATCTGTGGCGGAAGGTTTCAGCAAGCAGCTCAATGCCCAGCCGCGTGCCTGGATATTTACCTCGGCCACATTAGCGGTCAAGAGCGATTTCAGCCATTACCTTGCGCAAATGGGCTTGCAGGAAGCCACCACCGGGCACTGGGATAGCCCATTCAACTATGGGCAGCAGGGCTTGTTTTATGCGCCGCAAGGCATGCCGGAGCCTAACAGTGCAGGCTACGCTGCTGCCGTGGCTGCCATGGCACTGCCTGTGATCAAGGCTAGCCGTGGCCGTACGTTTGTGCTGTGTACCAGCTTGCGTGCGATGCGCGAGCTGCATGCATTGCTCAAGGATGCATTCTCCAGCGAGGGCCTGGAATATCCGCTGCTCATGCAGGGGGATACGGCACGTAGCGAGTTGCTGGAGCGTTTCCGCCAACTCGGCAATGCCGTGCTGGTTGGCTCCCAGAGTTTCTGGGAGGGGGTTGATGTGCGCGGTGAGGCACTCTCTGCTGTCATCATCGACAAGTTGCCGTTCGCGCCGCCAGATGATCCGGTGCTGTCTGCCCGCATTGACAAGATGAATGCCGAAGGCAAAAACGCCTTTATGGAATATCAACTCCCCTATGCCGTGATCACCCTCAAGCAGGGGGCGGGCCGGCTGATCCGTGATGAGCGGGATAGGGGGGTGCTGATGATTTGCGATCCGCGCTTGATCACCAAGCCTTATGGCCGCCGCATCTGGCAGAGCCTGCCGCCCATGCGCCGGACGCGCAATGTGGAAGATGTAGTAGAATTCTTCGCTTCTTCCCCAATAGATCTAGCCTGATATATCCGGCATGAACATTCTCGCCCTCGATACCTCTACCGAATACCTATCTTTGACCCTCTTGCTTGATGGCAAGCTTGTGGAGCGTGAGCTGCTGGCAGGCCAGACGCATTCCCAGCGTATCTTGCCCTTGCTGCGCGAGCTGCTGGATGACGCGGGAATAGCGTTGCATGAGTTGGACGGTATCGCTTTTGGCGCAGGCCCAGGCTCGTTTACTGGCTTGCGTATCGCTTGTGGTGTGGCGCAAGGCTTGGCCTTTGGCGCAAATCTCCCTGTGATCGGCGTCAGCACCCTGCTGGCGTTGGCTGAGGATGCGCAGGGTGCTGACAAAGTGATCGCCTGCCTGGATGCACGCATGGGCGAGGTATATCACGCGGTGTATGAAAAAACCGCCACTGGCTGGCAGGAGGTGCTATCTCCCGGCTTGTATGCCCCGGATGACGTACCCGCTATAGAAGGCCAGGGCTGGACAGGCATAGGCAGTGGCTGGAAGGCATATGCAGATAGCTTGGATCAACGCTATGGCGAGCAATTTCTGCAGCGTTTTCCTGAGGCTTATCCACGTGCTACCGCGATAGCGCGGCTGGCCTTGCCTGGTTTTGAGGCGGGAGAGGGTCGTCCAGCGCATGAGGCTGCCCCGATCTACATCCGCAACAAGGTCGCGCTTACCACAAGCGAGCGCGCAGCCAAGGTGGGCGCATGAGCGCCGTGCTCAATCCAGAGGCTAGCCTGCGGCCCATGCTGGCAGCCGATCTTGATGCTGTCTGCCGCATAGAACCAACGATTTTTCCTTATCCCTGGACTAGGGGTAATTTCGATGATTCCCTGAAATCTGGCTACAGTTGCTGGGTGTATGAGCACGCTGGCGAAGTGTTGGGTTATGCTGTCCTGATGATGGTGTTGGATGAAGGGCATTTGCTCAATATCAGTATCGCTACGCCTTGGCAGGGCAAAGGCTATGGACGTAGCCTGCTGGCGCATGTGATGGATATTGCCCGAGGCCATGGTGCATTGAACATGTTCCTCGAAGTCCGCCCTTCCAATCAGGCCGCTCTTGGCCTCTACGAAAGTATGGGCTTCAATGAAATGGCGATTCGCCGTGGTTATTATCCTGCGCCTAACGGGCGTGAGGATGCCGTGCTCATGGGGGTAGCGTTATGAGAGGCACTGCATGGGCTTGAGTCGTGACGATATGCTACGTGAACTGGAGTTGTTGCCAGTGTGGCGCTTGCGTCACCCGGCAACATTGGCGGCGGATGAACGTCAGGATGTTGCTGAGTCTAATCCTGAGCAGTCAGCAGAGATCAAGATTGCGCTTGAGGCTGAAGCCGCGGCCCCTGATGGTGTCATTGCCATTGAGCCAGCCCAAGATGTGGTTCCAGTACTAGTGCAGCAACCAGTTGATTCAATAGCGCCACAGCAAGAGTCTGCCGAAGAAATGGACAGCGTTTTACATGACGCGATACCGCTGGAGCCGGAATACTTTGAAGCCATGCAGTCATGGCCTGAGTTTGCTGATAGTGTCATGCCAGTCGACATGGAAGCTGAGGTGGTAGCTCCGCAAGGCGACAGGCGCACTGCTATCATGTCCCTTGATTGGCAGGGCTTGCAGCAGAATGTGCAGGAATGTGAAGCCTGCAACCTGGCGCAGACGCGTACCCAGACGGTGTTTGGTGTTGGCGACCCCAATGCGGAGTGGTTACTGATCGGCGAAGCGCCCGGTGCTGAAGAAGATAGGCGCGGTGAACCATTCGTCGGCCCCGCAGGTCAGTTGCTTGACAATATGCTGGCAGCGATCGCACTCAAGCGCGGTGAGAATGTCTATATTGCCAACGTGCTCAAGTGCCGCCCACCTGCCAACCGTGACCCGCATGGCGAGGAGGTGGTGAAATGCGATCCTTACCTCAAGCGCCAGGTGGAGTTGATCAAGCCCAAGCTGATTGTCGCGCTAGGCAAGTTTGCAGCGCAATCATTATTGGCAAGCGATAGCAGTATTGCCAGCCTGCGTGGCAAGTTGCATGATTTTCATGGTGTGCCAGTGATCGTGACTTATCACCCGGCCTACCTGTTACGTAATCTGCCTGATAAAGCCAAGGCCTGGGATGACCTGTGTTTTGCGCGGGAAACCATGCAGGGCTTGCAATCGGCGGCTGTGCCCCCATCTGGGACGTAGTTTGGTCATGGGCATGGTGCCCATGACGATCAATGATATTGACTCTTTGGAATGGAGAGATTGAACATGCAAAAAATCTGGTTGAAGTTGGCTGCACTCATGATGGTGCTGAGCTTGAGTGGTTGTGGTTATAACACCTTCCAGACACTGGATGAGCAGGTCAAGGCCGACTGGTCTGAAGTGCTGAACCAATACCAGCGTCGTGCCGATTTGGTGCCTAACCTGGTGAATACAGTGAAAGGCTATGCCTCACACGAAAAGGAAGTGCTAACCCAGGTAGCGGATGCACGTTCCAAGGTTGGCAGCATCCAGGCAACGCCTGAATTGCTCAATGACGAGCAAGCATTCGCACGCTTCCAGGCAGCACAAGGCCAGATGACCTCTGCGTTGTCCCGCTTGATGGCCGTGGCTGAGAATTATCCGCAACTCAAGGCTGATGCCAATTTCCGTGACTTGCAGGCACAACTGGAAGGCACCGAGAACCGTGTGACCGTGGCACGAAACCGCTACATCAAATCCGTGCAGGCATATAACACTGCGGTACGTCAGTTCCCCAATAACCTGACTGCCAAGATGTTCGACTACCAACCCAAGCCCAACTTCTCGGTAGAGAACGAGAGTGAGATTTCCAAGGCACCTGCCGTCAGTTTCGACAAGTAATAGGACGTTGGTTGGGTTGTGTTAAATCAACATACATACACGAGGTGGTTGACGCTCTTGATGATGCTATGGCTGGCATTTGCCAGCCTGGCTCATGCGGATGAAGTGGCGGTGCCGCAGCTGACGGCAAGGGTGACGGATCTCACTGGTACCTTGAGTCAGCAGGAGCAGGCAGCGCTGGAAACCAAGCTTGCGCAATTCGAGCAAGAGAAAGGTAGCCAGATTGCTATCCTGCTGGTGCCAACCACGGCACCGGAGGCAATTGAACAATATTCCCTGCGCGTGGTAGAGGCGTGGAAGCTGGGTCGTGGAAAGGTCGATGATGGCGTGCTGGTGCTGGTTGCCAAGGATGACCGCAAGATGCGCATCGAAGTCGGTTATGGCCTTGAAGGCGCAATTCCCGATGTGATTGCCAAGCGTATCGTCTCCGATGTGATGGCACCTGCATTTCGCCAAGGCAACTTTTATGGTGGTATTGATGCTGCTGTTGGCTATCTCGTGCGGCTGATTGCTGGCGAGGGCTTGCCTGCACCACCACCTCGCAAGGGTAATCAAGGTGAGGGCGGTTTCGGTGAGATGCTGCCTTTGCTGTTGTTCGGTGGCTTGATCGTGGGTGGCGTGTTACGTGCCATCTTTGGCAATTTCCTCGGCAGTGCCATTAATGGCAGCTTGATTGGTGGCGCTGTCATGTTGTTTGGCGGTGGCCTGTTGTTTGCGGCTGCACTAGGTTTTGTTGCGTTTTTTATCACCATGGTTGGCTCGGCCATGGGCGGGATTCCTATCGGTGGCGGTGGCGGTGGCTTTGGCGGCGGCCGCGGCGGCTGGGGTGGTGGTGGCTTTTCCGGCGGTGGCGGTGGTTTTGGAGGAGGAGGCGCCTCTGGCGACTGGTAAAGCATGAAGAAGCGTCATACATTCCAGCGCTTGCTTGCGCATATATTCAGTACTCCCTGGCATGTGCGTCGGCATTTCTCCAAGGCTGCATTGCACCGTATCGAGCAGGCGATCACTGCCAGCGAGAAAACCCATGATGGTGAAATCCGTTTTGTCGTTGAAGGCGATTTGCATCCCTTGGCGATATTGCGCGGTGTTACCCCACGTCATCGTGCCATCCAGTTGTTTTCACAATTCGGAATCTGGGATACCGAGCAAAACAATGGTGTATTGATCTATTTGCTGCTGGCCGACCATGATGTCGAAATACTGGCTGACCGTGGCATCAATCGTCATCTTGGTCAACATGGCTGGGATTGCATCATCAAGGTGATGCAGGAGAGGTTCCGCCAGGGGCAGTTTGAAGAAGGTGTCTTGTATGGCATTGCCGAAATCGGCAAGTCATTGCAGCAGCATTTTCCCGCCACGGCAGACGACAAAAACGAATTACCCAATAAGCCTATCGTCCTGTAAGGCACGATAGGCTTATGAAGTGCTTCAAGCTTCCAATTAGGTGTAGTTGAGCACTTCGCCGCGCAGTGTATAGCTGGCAACACGGCAGGCTTCCACAATCGGGCGCCATGAGCGCCCATAAATCTCGCTGCATGGCACATGGTCGATATGGTGCTTCATATCCGCAGGCTCTGGCGCAAGCAGGTTGTTTGCGGCCTCGATTTGCGAGAAGATGATCATGACCTGCTCAACGGCGGTAATAGTGCCGAGGTTGTGTAGTGGAATCGCATGCAGCGCTTGCTCAAGGCGACCTAGCTTACTGCGGTTGAAGTCACGCATCTGCCGGGTCTCGTTTTTTAAAGGGTTGCTACGCAACTGTTCGATGCTGTGCAGTGTCAAATAAATGTCGTAGGCAAGTTTGTGGGTCACTGACATCAGCCGTTTGGAGTAGCCGCGTTGCTCCATGCTGCGGCGCCGGGTATCTACATAGTTTTGCCAGGCGGAAATGCCGATGGCAGCGAAAATGGCAATGACGGAGCCGATGGCCTGAGTCCAAGCGGCCCATTCAGATGAGGTAAGTGTTGTCATAGCGGTACGGCGTCAATCTTTCAATGTTATTGGTGCGTACATGCAATAGTCATGCGGCAATAAGGGTATAACAGTTTCTTGTGATTGTGGTGAGTACCCATCAAAAAACAGCAGATAGGTAAAAGTGCTGTAGGTTGGTGGAATGGGCGGATCAAGATCAAAAGTCGAGAGCGCCAGCATGCTGTCTTCAGTTTTTGCAATGGCATGCCGATATATTAAATGGATACCATCCATAGAAAGGCAATAAAATGAAAGCCTTATTTAGAGGTAGTGTCATCAAGGGAATGAGGCTGGTCGGCGTTTACGAAGACGAAGACCAGGCTGTGATCGAAGAGTACCTAGACCGCGTGGATGGTCCAGTTACTGACAATGCTGAAAAGCAGTTCCACCAGTTTGTCGATCTCATCCCGTCTTCACAATCAACGCAATATGGCGATATTCCCCCGCAGTCTCGCGTGGTTCTGGTATCTGGTAGCTTGACGCGTGGCATTATTGCGCGTGGCCCGTTTCCGGCGCGCTCCATTGCGCTTGGCTATGCTGTTAATCTCAGCTTTGGCCAGACTGCGAATTATTATGTGGTCGACCTTGATCCGGAGTTCGTGCCTTTAAGGGACAAGCTGTATAGCTTGGTCGAGAAGACTGTAGCTGTTGCTTGAAGTCATGCATGGCGGCTGACGCGGCGCACGTTTCCCGATAGAATTCGCAGCATCCGAAATTTTGAAGAAGCGATCACATGCGAGCGTCACAGTTTTTCATAGCAACACAAAAAGAAGCACCGCAAGAGGCAGAACTTCCCAGCCATAAGCTCATGCTGCGTGCCGGCATGATCAAGCGCTTGGGTTCAGGCTTATATAGCTGGATGCCTTTGGGCCTGCGCGTATTGCGCAAGGTGGAAGCGGTTGTGCGCGAGGAAATGAATCGTGCCGGGGCGCTGGAGTTGCTCATGCCTGCTGTACAGCCTAAAGAGTTGTGGGAAGAAACGGGCCGTTGGGCGGTGTTCGGCCCACAAATGCTGAAAATCCGTGATCGTCATGAGCGTGATTTCTGCTTTGGTCCCACTCATGAAGAAGTGATCACGGATATTGCGCGCCGCGAGATTCGCTCCTACAAGCAATTGCCGCTTAATTTCTATCAAGTGCAGACCAAGTTCCGCGACGAAATTCGCCCTCGGTTTGGCGTGATGCGCGCACGAGAATTTGTCATGAAAGATGCCTATTCCTTCCATACCAGCCTTGAATCCCTGCAAGATACCTACGAAACCATGTACCAGGCGTACAGCAATGTTTTTAATCGTTTGGGCCTGAAGTTCCGTGCGGTGCGGGCGGATACCGGTGCGATCGGTGGGGATGGTTCCCATGAATTCCATGTGTTGGCTGATTCTGGTGAGGATGCGCTGGCGTATTCCGAGAGTTCGGATTTTGCCGCTAATGTCGAGTTGGCTGAGGCATTGGCCCCTATGACTGCGCGTGGTGCAGCCAACGAAGCCTTGCGCGAGGTGGAGACTCCCAAGCAGACTACCTGTGAAGATGTCGCGGCCTTGCTGGGCATCACGCTACAGCAGACGGTAAAGTCGATCGCCGTGATGGCTACTGACGAAGCAGGCAAGACGCAGTTCTACTTGCTGCTGTTGCGTGGTGACCATGCATTGAATGAAATCAAGGCAGCCAAGGTGCCTGGTTTGTCCACGTTCCGCTTTGCTAGCGAGCAGGAGATTCGCGATACCCTGAATTGTCCACCTGGCTTCATTGGCCCAGTGGGCGTGTCTGATCAGGTCAAGGTAGTGGCGGATCGTAGTGTTGCTGTCATGAGTGATTTTGTCTGTGGCGCCAACAAGCCCAAGTTCCACCTTGCGGGTGTGAATTTTGGTCGTGATCTGCCAGAGCCTGTGGCCGTGGCTGATATTCGCAATGTGGTCGCAGGTGATCCCAGCCCCGATGGAAATGGTGTGATTAGCCTGTGTCGCGGTATTGAAGTCGGGCATATCTTCCAGTTGCGCACCAAATATGCGGCAGCCATGGAGGCTACCTACCTTGATGAAAACGGCCAGAAACAAGTCATGGAAATGGGTTGCTACGGTATCGGTGTTTCGCGCATTGTGGGTGCTGCCATTGAGCAGGGTAACGACGAGCGCGGCATCATCTTCCCGGCTGCCATGGCGCCTTTTGCCGTTGCCATTGCACCTATCGGTTATGACAAGAGTGAGGCAGTGCAATCTACCGCCCATGCACTCTATGACGAACTGACAGCGGCAGGGATTGATGTGCTGTTGGATGATCGTGGTGAGCGCCCTGGCGTGATGTTTGCAGACCTGGAGTTGATCGGGATTCCTCACCGTATCGTTATCGGTGATCGTGGCCTGAAAGAAGGCCAGGTCGAATACCAGCCGCGTACGGCTTCTAGTGCCGAGACTGTCGCCTTGGCGGATATTGTCTCCGTCATCAGGCAGGCGCTGTAATGCATTGGGCTGGCTTACTTTTGTCAGCCAGCCTGTTGTGTATCAGTGTGTCTGTGCACGCTGGTGCACAGAGGGAAGAGCCTCTTGCCAACAGTGTACGCTCCTTGATGCAGCGCTCTATCAGTGACAGTGCTGCCCCGAGGTTGGTATTTGCTAGCCCGGACGAGGGCTTGGCGTGGTTGCAGACAATGTCTGGGCGATTGCAGAAGCGCATCCCCGATGTGCAGATGCGCGAGGATTTCTTGCGTACCGTGCATTATGAAGCAACGCGTGCAGGACTGGATCCGCAGCTTGTCCTGGCCTTGATCCATGTCGAAAGCGCGTTTAATAAATATGCAGTGTCGTCGGTAGGTGCGCGTGGCTATATGCAGGTGATGCCATTCTGGGTCAAGGCGATTGGTGCCAGTGAGCATAACCTGTTCCATATGCGGCTCAACCTTCGTTATGGTTGCACTATCCTGCGGCATTACCTTGATATTGAAAAAGGCGATCTATACCGTGCCTTGGGCCGCTACAACGGCAGCCTAGGCAGGCCAGAGTATCCTAATCTCGTCGTCAATGCCTGGCGTAAATCCTGGACTTATCATCCCACCGCTGTTGTGCCGGTGACGGCAACAGCACTCAATTAGTACCTCATCATGGCTGTATCTTGCAGGCAACGTCTGCTGGTGTATATCTCTGGTCATGGCTTTGGGCATGTGGCCCAGATTGCGCCTGTGCTCAATCAGTTGGCACAGACATATACCCAGCTCGACTTGGTGGTTGCCAGCGCAGTGAGCGAGGCTTTCCTGCGATCGCGCATTCACGTGCCATTCTCGTATGTGCAACGACAAGCGGATTTTGGCATGTTGATGCAGTCTGCCTTGGAGGTTGATGTCACCGCTAGCGTGGCAGCTTATCTTGATTTTCATGCGAATTGGGAAGCCCGGGTGGCAGACGAGACTGCGTGGATCGCCACGCAGCATGCCGATGCTGTTTTTTGCAATGTGGCTTACTTGCCACTGGCGGCAGCGTCCAGGCTGGGCTTGTCCTCTCTGGCGATGTGCTCGCTGAATTGGGCTGATATTCTTTTGCATTACGCGGATTCGCCAGCACTCAACAATGTACAGTGCCAGATTCGCGAAGCTTATGCGAGTGCTTGTGGTTTTCTACGCATTGAGCCTGCAATGGATATGCCTTGGCTAGGATGTCATGCTGTGGGGCCGGTGGCAGATATGTCGCAATCACAGCGAGCCGTCATATTCGATCGTCTCGGCGTGCAGGGCAATATTTCGACAAAGTTGGTGCTGGTGGGCATGGGGGGTATCAATACACAGATCAATCCTGCTCAGTTTCCATGCTTGCCAGATGTGCATTGGCTATTGCCGCAGGCCTGGATGCAAGGTGTGGGGCGGGCTGATTTTCATGCGCAAGAACCTTTGCACCTGCATTTCTCCACCCTATTGGCGAGTAGTGACTTGGTGCTGACCAAGCCTGGCTATGGCACTTTTGTCGAAGCCGCCTGCCATGGTGTGCCGGTGCTTTATGTTCCGCGCGATGGCTGGCCGGAGCAGGAGTGCCTGATCACATGGTTGCAACAGCATGGGTGTTGCCAGCAGGTGGCTGAAAGCCAGTTGTCTAGCGGTGATTTTGCTAGAGAAGTGTTTGCGATGCTTGATGCGCCTAAGCCTGCATCTGTGCAGCCACAGGGCAATCAGCAAGCTGCCCGTTGGATAGCCGGGCAGCTTGGTTGGGATATGACAAACCGCTGAGTTGGTACTGGATTAAATAAACTGCGAGAACAGCCAGTAAAGCGAACCAGAAAGCAGCATCGCCATGGGTAGGGTCAGCACCCAAGCCATCAGTAGGTTGCGGATGGTTCCCATCTGCAGGCCAGAGCGATTTGCGGCCATGGTGCCGGCCACGCCGGAAGACAAGACCTGCGTGGTTGATACCGGCAAGCCATAGAGATCGGCAGCCCCGATAGTGAGCATAGCGACGGTTTCTGCGGATGCACCTTGTGCGTAAGTCAGGTGGGTTTTGCCGATGCGCTCACCCACAGTGACCACGATACGCTTCCAGCCCACCATGGTGCCTAGGCCAAGCGCGATGGCAACTGCAATCTTCACCCACAGCGGAATGAATTTGGTGGCCTTGTCGATTTCCTTCTTGAACGCCATGAGATTGGCCTTGGTGTCGGCATCCAGTTGTATGGTTCCTGGGTTTTTGTCGATCAGGCGGATAGCTTCTGAAGTGAGGTACATATCGTTACGCACGTTGGCAACGGCATCTGCCGGGACTTTTGCCAAGCTGCCGTAGCCTTTGACTTGCTGCCCAATGCTGCCAGTCACTGCGGCCAATGCTGGCAGGAGTTCTGGCGTGACTTCCTTGGTGCGAATATATGTGGAAAGGGTGTCCAATGGTTTTGCTGGTGCTACGCCAGGGGCACTGTGTTGCAAGGAAGCCTGGGTAACCTGGGCTACTGCAGAAAACTGCACTGCCTGGTCGGCAGGCATAGCACGGTTTAGAGCATATGCCATCGGCACGGTACCTACCAGGATCAGCATAATGAGCCCCATGCCCTTTTGTCCGTCATTAGAGCCATGTGCAAACGAAACGCCAGTACAGGTCAAGATCAAGATGCCACGGATCCAGGCTGGAGGCGGCTTGTTACCTTTGGGTTCGCGGAACAACTCACGGTTCTTGATGATCGTGCGTAGCGCCAATAACACGAGTGCTGCCGCAATGAAGCCGACCATGGGCGATAGCAATAGCGAATAGCCGACCTTGCTGGCCTGCGCCCAATCCACGCCGCTGGTGCCATCACGGCCATGCATGAGGGCGTTGGCGACGCCAACACCAATAATGGAGCCAATCAATGTATGTGAGGATGAAGCAGGCAGCCCAAGGAACCAGGTGCCCAAGTTCCATAAAATGGCCGCGATCAACAATGAGAACACCATGGCAAAGCCGGCAGCAGAGCCGACTTGCAGGATAAGCTCTACTGGTAGCAAGGAGATGATGCCGAATGCCACTGCCCCACTGGAGGCCATGACACCGAGGAAATTGAAAAAACCGGACCAGACGACAGCAACATTGGCTGGCAGGGAGTGCGTATAGATGACGGTAGCAACGGCATTGGCGGTGTCATGAAAGCCATTGACGAACTCGAACCCCAAGGCAATCAGCAGAGCTACACCGAGCAGGATGAAGGGGAGCCAGGTGGTAGGCGAGGAGTCGGTATTGCTGACATCGTGATTCAGGCTGGCAACAGTAAACAATAGCCCAGCGAGCAGGGTGCCAAAAAACAGGATTTGGGTAATGAGGCTGTGCTTTTTGCTCAGCTCTGGGCGACTACTAATTGATTTGCTTGAGTGTAACGCTTTGGTATTCATCAAGAATTTTGTTTTCGCTGGAAGAGCCAGCATTGTGCTGGTGCATTATGACATATTCGTGACATTCATGTGACATGAATGTCCTCCAGCTTGTTATCCCTAGTCCTGACGTTCAATCAGCATGGCATCCCCATAGCTGAAAAAGCGATAACGCGTACTCACTGCATGGGCATACGCCTGACGAATATGTTCCACCCCGGCAAAGGCAGAAACCAACATCAATAGTGTGCTCTTGGGTAAATGAAAGTTGGTGAGCAGGCGCTCGACAACCTGAAAGCGATAGCCGGGCGTAATAAAGATGTCGGTGTCGCCTTGTCCTGCGAGTAAAGCTCCGCTGCGGGCAGCGCTTTCCAGTGCGCGCAATGCGGTCGTTCCTACGGCAGTGACTTTGCCACCACGGGCGCGTGTTTGTTCAATGAGGTCCACTGTGGCTTGCGGCACGGAATAAAGCTCGCTATGCATTTTGTGCTCGTTGATATTATCTACCCGCACCGGCTGGAACGTACCTGCACCGACATGCAGGGTGACATAAGCGATGTTGATACCAAGCTGTTTCAAGTGTTCCAGCATGTCATTGTCAAAATGCAGGCCCGCTGTTGGGGCTGCCACGGCACCGGGCTCGCGCGCATAGACAGTCTGGTAGCGTTCTTCATCAGTGCTTTCCGCATTGTGCGTGATATAAGGTGGCAAAGGCAGATTGCCGTATTGCTCTAGTAAATCGAGCAGTGGGGTCTCACCGGCAATGCGCAAATGGAACAAGTCATCTTGTCGTCCAATCACTTCCACATCAAAAGCATCGGCAAGGCGCAACAGGCTACCCGGTTTTGGGGAGCGTGAGGCGCGAACATGGGCTAGTGCCTCACGCTCGCCCAATACGCGCTCAATTAGCACTTCAACTTTACCGCCGCTGAGCTTTTCCCCATGCAGTCTGGCCTTGATGACACGAGTGTCGTTGAAAATGAAGAGGTCACCTGGTTGCACCAATGTAGGCAGGTCGAGGAACAGGCGGTCTGCCAATTTTCCGCTATTGCCATCGAGATGAAGTAGGCGGCTGCCTCTACGTTCCTTGGCTGGAAATTGGGCAATTAGTTCGTCAGGTAAGAAAAAATCAAAATCAGTAGTGCGCATTGTCATAATGGTTGCTATAATGCACGCCTTGTTGCCGGGGTGGCGGAATTGGTAGACGCAGCGGACTCAAAATCCGCCGCCGCAAGGTGTGGGGGTTCGAGTCCCCCCCCCGGCACCAATCAGGCAGTATTCTCCAAAAAATTCCCTTGTTGTTCCGTAAGTTAGGTATTCGTTTCCGTCCTGACATGCTTGATGTCTAACGGAGGCCGGATTATACCGGAGCTTGTGATGACGTGCTCCGTTTTCATCTCATTTCCATTCTCTTCTTCGCTATTCTTTACGTTCTCATGGCCTTGTTGGCAAAGCATATGCTGCTTGTTATATGTCTTGCTGGGTTGGCTATAGGCTTTGTCTCGGTCAAAGTCTGTTTTTTGGCTTAGTGAGGTGGTGGTATCGGGCGTAGTAGAGCGGCAGGTACATGCCAGTATGATGCCTATACCTGCCGTGAGAATAAAAAGCATACCTGGAAAAACGGGGGAGGACGGACAGCCCAGGTATGCGTGAAAAAGAGCTTAGTGGTGCATGATTTCCGGTGGGAAAAGTGATTTGCTCCATGCTAGGCTGGGAGCTAGCTCTTCATAGCGTACGATGCGGTTGCGGCCCAGGCGTTTGGCGGTGTACAGCGCGAGATCAGCTTGGGAAAGTAGTTCACTGACCGAATGATTTTCACCGGGAGTTTCCCAGGTAGCATGCCCGATGCTCACTGATACCTTGCCGTGGTCGAGTGATGGAATCTTGAGTTTTTGGATGGCCACATGCAGTTTCCGCGCCATGGCATGACAACCTTCAGCTGCGGTATAAGGCAGCAACACCACGAATTCCTCCCCACCAAAGCGGGCGACAAAATCCCCGGGGCGTTGTATCTCCGCCTGGATTGCTTGCGCGATTTTCTTCAGGCATTTGTCACCTTTCAGGTGTCCGTGCTGATCGTTGTATTCTTTGAAATGGTCGATGTCCAGCATGAGAATCGAGATGGAACTATGGATGCGTTGTGCGCGCCGCCATTCGATTTCTGCCATTTCGTCAAAATAACCACGGTTATAGATGCCGGTCAGGCCATCTTTATTGGCTTTTTCCAGCAATGCCGAATGCGAAGCCGCTAGGTCACGTGAGAACTGGCTAAGTTGCAGGATCAGCACGGCAAGCAATGTGGTGGTGGAAAACAGGCTGAGTAGTTGTGCCATGTACCAGTTGCTACTAAATGGCGTACTGTCTATCAGCAAGTGCGAGACATGGCATAAGTGCGATAAGGCGGCGATCGACAGGAAAACTGTCACCAGCTTGTTGTCGCCGCCAATTGCACGCACCAGTGCAAATGTTGTGGCCGCCATGATCCAACTGCCCCAGCTTAGCGGTGACGTGACGATAGGGGCACTTGTCATGAGTGCTGAAAACAAGTTGCCGGAATTCAGTGCCAGCATGTAAAGGATGATGCCGATCAATGGCGTCAGCATAAAGGGCACGGTATTCTTGCCCAGGCTGATGCGGTTCAGTTGCGGGAATGAGTGGGCAATCTTGCGGAACAACAGTGCGATAATGATGAATGCGCAGAAACCAAATTGCCAGTATGTGCTCCAGTGGGAGATGTTACTGGCAGCAGGTGTGCTATTGGCTGATGAAGCATGTAACGAGATCAGGCTACTGATGGCCGCCAAGGCGTAGATCGCGTAGGCGCCAGCCAGCGGAACCAGGAAGAATTGCTTCTGTATCTTGAATTGCAATAACAGGAGCAGTGCTGTAGTGGTAGTGCTTAGCACGACAACAGTCGCCACCACAGGCGCGAATGTGGCTAATTGCGGCCATGGCTGAGTGGTATGCATCATGGCCAGCAGGCTTGCCGCAACCATTAGCAACATCAGCACTCTTGTTATCCAGCTTAGCCGCAGTGATATTGTTTGATTCAGGATGTCGTCCATTGCATCCCCCTGTCTATGATTTAGCTTTTTAGTCTGGCGCTATATTGCAATAGCTATTGAGCTTGTCATAGCGATCTGACAATTGTTGACAATTGCTGGATCAGTTCAGGGGTTATGGTTGCCTTGGGACGAGGATGGAGAAGGTGCTGCCTGTGCCTGGTGTACTACTGACGTTGACCTCGCCATGGTGTCGGCTAGCAACGGCGTGGACGAAGGCTAGGCCTAGACCGGTACCTTCAATTTGAGGGTGGCTGTGTTGGTGGACGCGACTGAATGACTGGAATAGTTGCGTTTGAGCTTCTGCACTGATGCCAATGCCGAAATCACGCACTGCAATATTCCAGTAGTCTCCTTTGGCGCAAATACTGCATTCAATCATGGCGTGATCCGGACTGAACTTGATGGCATTGCTCAGCAAGTTCGCGATCGCGCGCTTGAACAGGGTTCTGTCAACCCAGGCATGCGCCTCTGGAGGTGTTTCTGTCATGGTGATGGTGATATCGCGCGTGTAGGCCAGAATCCATGCGTCATCCATGGCTTCGTGCAGCAAGTCTGCCAGATTGACTTCATCCAGTTGGTAATGCCCGGACTTTGCCCGCGTCAGCTGCACAAAGTCATCGGCGAGGGTCAGGGCATTGTCGGCATGCTGCTCTATCATGCCCAGCCAGCGTTCCCCCATGGTTTCAGGGGAAAGTTTTTGTAGTTCAACCAGTGAGATAATGGATGACAAAGGGGCGCGGATATCATGCGTAATGAAGCGGAATGCTTCGTCACGATCACGTTCTGCCTGCCATAGCTTGGAAACATCAATGATGCTCAATATCCAGCCGATATGTTGCTCCTTGGCATCTTTGCATGGAGCGAGCTTTACCAATAGTTCGCGCTGTTTGTCATCACGGGCTTCCAGCTCAATTTCAAGCCCTGCTTGCAGGGTATCAGTATGGATGGCGGGTAGATTGTTCTGGTGCTCATGGATCTGTTGTAGCAAAGGGATCAGCGGCTGCTGTATCAGTGCCGAAGGTGTGCTGGCACCAAAATAGGCGGCGGCTGCCTGGTTTGCAATGCGGATAATGCCATCGGGATCGCAAATCAGGGTAGGGTCAGGCAGCCCATCCACACTGTCGCTGATGAAGCGGTGCATGCCTTGCAATTGATGTGTGGCTTCATGCAGTGCATTGATGCGTTTATCCAGAAAATCATGAAATGCGGTGGTGGATTGAGGCGTTGATAGCATGGGAAAGTCACGCTTGAAAGACTCAAATTCTGATGTGAGAAATCGGGCTGCAGTATCCAGTCGATGCCAGCTCCACAGCGGATAGATCAGGATTAGCCCAAGGGCCCCTGCTGATGGGGCAAGCAAGATGCCCGAGATCAGAGCCACGACATATGTCGTGGCGAGCAGCGCAATGAGGAGGGAAAAACTGAGCAACAGCGCTGACAGTGGGCTCAGTAACATAAAGCCGAGCAACGCAAGGCTGACAAAGGCGAGATTGAGCGTCATATTCTGCCATGACTGGGCAGGCTGGAGAGTGCGCTGGCTCAATTGCCCCTCCAGGATGTTGGCGAGGATTTCAACGCCGGGCATTAATTGGCCATCACGCGAGACCGGGGTGGCATACTGGTCGCCAATGCCAGTGGCGGTAGCGCCGACCAGCACTAGGCGATCTGTAAAGATTTTGTCGGGAATCCTGCCCTCAATCACATCAAAATAGGAGATGCGGGGAAAGTAGCCAGCCTTGCCTGCGTAGGGAATGAGTTGGGTGCCGGCCAAGGGGGAAATCTTAAGTCTTGATTGACCTGCTGCCTGTAATAAAGCGGTACTGAAGTGAACAAATGGTGTGTCATTGATGGATTGCTGCATGCGTGCAGATCTCACCACACCATCGTCATCTACCTGGATATGAACATGTCCCAGTTGGGAGGCAGCCTGGGCGAGTGCCGGGGCTGGCGTTTGCACATATTGGGTTGGCCCAGCTTCATTAAAGACGATAGGTAGTGTTACTACACCACTTTGCAGGATGGCATTGGCCAGGAGCGCATCATCAGGGTGTTGCAGATCAGGTTCGCTGAACAGGATATCCAGGCCGATGGCGGCCGGGTGTTGTTCGCTGATGCGTTTGACCAGCTCGGCATGCAGATTACGGCGCCAGGGCCAACGGCCAAAGTGGGCGATGCTGTCATCGTCAATGGCGACAATCACTACCTTGCCAGTCAGTGGGTGTTGCTGGCTGGCAGTGATAAAGTCCTGGATCAGGTGGTCGACAATTGTCAGCGTGCGCTGATGGGAAAGCGCCGCGATGAGGAGAAGTATTACCCCCGAAATCAGCAGCCATGGCAACTTGCTTTGCGAAGGGTAATGCGCAGCTGTTGGTGATGGCAGCGGTTTGGTCATGCTGTGCTTAACAATCCTCAGGACTTGGGTTTGTCAAACCAGGTGCGGTCAATAGCATCGTTTACCTGCTCAACTTCCAGGATGCGGGCATCGGAGAACGGCCCAGTGTATTGCTTGATCCGGGTGGCTAATCTCACGTAATAGCGCCCGGCTGGTAGTGATTGGAGATCAATCTGGGGATTATCCAGCACTTGTTCTGCGACCAATGATTCAAATTGTGGAGAACGGCTCACCTGCGCAACATACTGGATACCCTGTTGGGTACTGTTCCAATAAGCCAGGCCAGAGGTGGATCGGGCTGTGGCGCCATCTTCATCAAGGGTGACATTAGCCGGCTGGCTGTAAGGTCCATGCTGTGCAATACCTGATGCACTGTCGGTAGTGATGCTGGCCACGCGCCAGTAATATTGGCCTGCTGGCAAGGATGCAAGCGAATATTGGCACTCTTGCAACTGATCTGCATCTGCTACCACTTGCTGGAAGGCTTGATCGCTGGCGATTTGCAGGTGATAGCTTTGTGCTCCTGCTATGGGCGTACAAAGCAGGCGACTGTTGCTGCCCACAATTTGTCCTTGCTGGGGCGCCAGTAGCCATGGGCTAGAAGGATGACTGGCAATCTTAAAGCGGTGCTGGGCTTCATAGCCGGCAATACCATGCATATCGAGTGCACGCACAGCAAGCAAATATTCTCCATCTTGCAGGCTTGGCAGTACGGCTTCGGCTGTATTGGAAGCCGCATTCCACAGCACTTGTTCCATATTTGCATCCTGTGCAATCCGGTATTGATACTCACTGCTGCCATCCAAGGCTGGCCAGTCGAATTGCAAGAGCTCAGGTTCGGGGAGGTGGGTAGGCAGTTGCGATAGATCCGGTGCTGCCAACAATGTTTGTACTTCGCCCAGTCCATTGTTGCTGGCTGCAATACCCTGGCCTGCCTGTAGTAAAGCGCCTGGCGCGCGTTTGGCTGGCTTGGCCTGCTTCATTTCCACCTGGCCTTGCGTTACGCTGGTGGTGGATATGTTGCTAGTGCCCACACTGAAGCGGGTACCACGGACTGCGGCAACTGCTTGTGGCGTGATCACCCGGAAATGGTTCGGGTTGCGCTTGGGGGCGGGTGTCACGGAGACATCAATATCGCCCTGCTCCAGGTAAATGACACGTTGGCCTTGCGGTACCAAACCTCCCTCCTTGATGCGATCCAAGCGGATGCGAGTGTTGGAGAGAATGCGAGCAATGCTTTTATCGGAAAATTCCAGCGATAAGTAACTATTTTCGCTGGTGCGTACAATGTCGCCTTCTGCGAGTTGATCGCCATGGCTGATGGCCTTGATGGTATTGCCTGCCGCGTCGATGAGGGATACTTCGCCATGGACAAAGCTAGCAGTCACAGTGCTACTCACCTTGGGGATCAGCAGGTTGGTGCCTGGCGTTAGATAATGCGCATTGCGAATACGGTTGAGCTTCTGGATTTCACGCCAAGCATGCGGATTGCCCATATAGTGTGCAGCCAGCTTGTAAAGGTTATCACCTGGTTCGACAGTATGGCTGATGGTATCAGCCTGGGCTGAAGCCTGGAGTGCCAGAGCAACTCCTATCACTAATGCCGGTTGCCAGTGAGGCCGCCCGGGCGATTTATGCTGCTTGCAGACTGCGATCATGATGTCCCCGATAATGAAATTTAAGAATGTTCTTCCGCGAATGGTAATGCATCACTTTCGAGTCGATAACCCATGCCATAGACGGCAGTGAGTTTGTAGCCATTGTTGGGATGAAGCTTGAGCTTGGAACGTATTGCTGAAATGTGCGTGTCCAATGTGCGCGTTTGCAGATCTACTGATTGCATGCCCCATATTTGTTCCTGAATATGCTGTCGTGACAGCAAGCGACCTTGATTCTGGAACAAGAACAATGCCAGTTCGAATTCTTTGTGCTTGAGAGGAATGGCGACCCCATTATATTCAAAGCGTTGCTGAGCCACATGGCATGTGTAGTTACCCCAGACGAATTCCTGCTGGGTTTTCTGTGGATACAGCCGACGCAAGAGTGCATTGATACGGGCATGCAACTCACGTACACGTACTGGCTTGCTCATGAAGTCGTCGGCACCGGAGGTGAGGCCATGCACGACATCTCTTTCGTCACTACGATTGGTGATCATGAGAACAGGAACGGCCTCCTTGAGGTTTGCGCGTACCCATTGCACGATTTCTGGCCCAGAAGTATCCGGTAATTCCCAATCTAAGATGAGAAAGTCGAAAGTTTCGTGTTGCAAAGTGCGCAACAAGGACTGGCCATCACTGAATGTATGGCAGTCATGTCCCAGTGACACGATGGTTTTCTCGATGAGCTCTAATTCGGAGCGATTGTCATCCAGGGCGGCAAAACGCATTTATTCTCTTTCCTTTTTTCATTATAGGCGCGCATGAGGAAAACATGCCAAGCCATTGCGGCAATATCACGCACGACCATAACCAATCTTATATCGGTCTTGCCTAAATGAATTGTCAACAAATGTGAAACATTCCAGTAGGTGTTTATCGCACATTATTGGTGCATTGCGCTGATGTGGTGCATGTAAAACTGTCTACGTGATGTCTGGGTGCTCTTTGTTTTTTATAAGTATTTGAAAGTTAATTGTAATTCATGCTGGCACAAGAGTTGCTGAACATCGGCTGTTCTAATGAAACAAATGAATGTGCCAGTTCTCTGGCGATGATCAACAATCTTTGATGCAAGGAGCATGTATGAAATTCATATCCGCTATCATCAAGCCATTCAAGCTTGACGAGGTGCGGGAAGCTCTTTCCGCTATTGGCGTACAAGGCATTACCGTGACTGAAGTAAAAGGTTTCGGACGTCAAAAGGGGCATACCGAGCTTTACCGCGGCGCTGAATATGTGGTGGATTTTCTTCCCAAGGTGAAACTGGAAGTCGCCATTGAAGACAGTTTGCTGGATCAGGTAATTGACGCAATCGAGCAATCTGCCAGCACCGGTAAGATCGGCGATGGCAAGATTTTTGTCTTTGATCTTGAACAGGCTTATCGCATTCGCACCGGTGAAACCGGCGCTGATGCGCTTTAAGGGGAGGGCGTCATGAAGCGATTTTTATCCATTTCCACTTTGCTGGGCGGTATGTTGGCCGCAGGCTCCTGTATGGCAGAAGAAGTTGCCGCAGAAGCGCCAGCAGTCTTGAACAGCGGTGATACCGCCTGGATGATCGTGGCCACCGTGCTCGTCATCATCATGGCAGTGCCTGGCCTCGCGATTTTCTACGGCGGCATGGCACGTGCCAAGAATATGCTCTCGGTACTGATGCAGGTACTGGTCACATTCTCCCTGCTTTCCGTACTTTGGGCAGTCTATGGTTACAGCCTGGTGTTTACAGAAGGCAACGCCTTTATTGGCGGCTTGAGCAAGGCTTTCCTCGCGGGTATCACGCCTGATAGCCTGGAAGGCACTATTCCTGAACTGTTGTTCGTCACTTTCCAGATGACGTTTGCGGCCATTACTCCAGCCCTGATCGTCGGTGGTTTTGCCGAGCGCATCAAGTTCTCTGCTGTGCTGCTGTTCATGGCATTGTGGATGACATTCTCCTACCTACCCATGGCACACATGGTCTGGGGCGGTGGCTGGATCGGTGAAATGGGCGCAGCTGACTTTGCTGGTGGTACCGTGGTGCACATGAATGCCGGTATTGCGGCATTGGTTGCCGCAGTGGTACTCGGCAAGCGTATCGGCTTCGGCAAAGAAGCCATGCCTCCACACAATATGGTATTGACCATGGTTGGTGGTTCCCTGTTGTGGGCTGGCTGGTTTGGCTTTAACGTAGGTAGCGAACTGGCGGCTGATGGCATGGCGGGCCTGGCTGTTGTCAACACACAACTGGCAACTGCGGCTGCGGTCGTGGGCTGGGTGATCGTTGAGTGGCTGAGCAAGGGCAAGCCTTCCATGCTGGGTGCTATCTCCGGTGCAATTGCTGGCCTGGTTGCCATCACGCCTGCTTGCGGCTTCGTTGGCCCGATGGGGGCGATCGTACTTGGCTTTATTGCCAGCATCATCAGCTACTGGGCTGTTACCAAGCTCAAGAACGCACTGGGTTACGATGACACCATGGATGTATTCGGTGTTCACGGTGTTGCCGGTATCATCGGCGCGCTGGGCACTGGCATCTTCATGGCACCATCCCTGGGCGGTGTCGGCTACGACGAAGGCGTGACCATGGGCCACCAGTTCTACGTACAAGCCGTATCAGTTGGTTTCACCATCGTTTATGTCAGTATCGTGACTTACATCATCCTCAAGGTCGTTGATCTGTTGGTTGGTCTGCGTGTCTCTGAAGAAGATGAGCGCGAAGGCCTGGATACTGCCTCCCACGGTGAGCGTGCTTACCACTCTTAAAAATGGCCTGATGTTTTAGGCAACAAAAAGCCCGGCGAAAGCCGGGCTTTGTTTTTTATACTGCTGCTTTGGAGCCCAAGACTACTCACGGCCGATTGACTATGTGCTTGCCTCGACATCTCCCGTCTGCAAACGCCAGAGGTCGGCATAAATCCCGCCTGCTTGCAGCAGCGCTGCATGGTTGCCGGATTCCACAATACGCCCGTGCTCCAGCACATGAATGCAATCTGCATGACGCACGGTGGATAGCCTGTGGGCGATGATAATGCTGGTGCGGCCTATAACCAGCTTGTTGAGTGAGCGCTGGATGGCCGCTTCTGTTTCGTTATCGACGGCGGAGGTGGCTTCATCAAGGATGAGCACAGGCGGGTTTTTGAGGATGGCGCGGGCCAATGCCAAGCGTTGTCGCTGACCGCCGGATAGCTTCATGCCACGCTCACCCACCTGGGTAGCATAACCATTAGGCAGGCGCTCAATGAATTCATGCGCTTCGGCGGCTTTTGCGGCGGCGATGATAGCGCTCATATCTGGGTTGGCTTCACCATAAGCAATATTATCGGCAATGCTGGCATCGGTGAGGAAGGTATCTTGCGCGACATAGCCAATCGCGCGGCGTAGTTGTTGCAAATCTAGCGTGGCGATGTCATGACCATCCAGCAATATTTGGCCTTGTTGCGGGTCATAAAAACGCAGCAGCAACTTGGTGATGGTGCTCTTGCCGCCGCCAGTTGCTCCTACCAGGGCGATGGTCTTGCCAGCGGGGATATCCAGATCAAATTGGGTTAGTGCGGGTTGCCCTGATTGCGCATCATAGGCAAAGCGTACCTGGGAAAACTGGATATGCCCTTCTACCGAGGCTACGGGTAATGCCTTGCCGCCATACTGGATAGCAAGCGGCGTATCCAGCAGGTTCATGACACGCTGGATGGAGGCCATGGAGCGTTGGTAAAGGTCGGTCAGCTCTGCCAGCCCGGTCAGTGGCCACAGCAGGCGCTGTGTCAGGTAGACCAGTGCGGAGTAACTGCCAACGCCAAGTTCGCCGTTCAATGTCATGAAGCCACCATAAAGCAGCGTCACGGTGAACCCGGCGAGAATCGCGATTCTGATCACCGGGGTAATAGCTGCTGACAGCTTGATGGCCTGAGCGTTGTTCTCGCGATAGCGATCTGACGCCTCACGGATGTGTTGGGATTCTACCTCTTCGGTTGCGTAAGCCTTGACCGTGGCGATGCCTTGCAGGTTGTTGTTGATACGGGCGGTAAGGGCGCCTGCCGCCTCGCGCACCGAGGTATAACGTGTCGCCAGCCTGCTCTGGAACCAGAACGCGCCGTAGAGGATGAATGGCACCGGGATCAAGGCTAGGAAAGCCAGCTCCTTGGTCAGGAAGAAAAACACCCCGCCGACCATGACCGAGCCGAAAAATACCTGGATCAAACTATTGAAGCCACCGTTGAAGAAGCGCTCCATCTGGTTAATGTCTTCGTTGAGAATTGCCAACAGATTGCCGCTACGGTTGCGCTCGAAATAGGCTAGCTCCAGCTGTTGCACATGCTGATAGGCCTCCATGCGCAAGTCGTGTTGCAGGTTTTGCGCCAGGTTGCGCCAGCGTACGTCATAGAGATACTGGAACAGGGATTCGCCTAGCCAGATCAATACCGTGAGAATAGCCAGCAGAATCAGTTGATCCTTGGGCTCGACGATACCTAGTCCCGCGAGGAACGAGGCTTTCTGGTTGACCACCACATCGACAGCAACACCGATCAGGATCTCCGGCAAAACATCGAATATCTTGTTGAGCAGGGAATAAAAAGAGGCAATCCATGCATCGCGGCGATATTGATGAGCATGGCGGAACAGGCGCTTGAGGGGGTGCATAACATCTTGCCAATATGGAGGAAACTGCGATTCTAATGACCCTGCCGCAAAATTTCAGCCATATTCTGACGATGGATTTGTGGGACAGTAAACTACTGTGAGGAGGATGAGGGGCAAAACCAAGGTTAGCTTAGTCAGCTGTGATTTCAACCCCAGACATGATCTTGCGTGCCCCGGCAATGCTCAAGTGGTTATCGTCAAAATAGAGTGCCTGTCCATCCATCACTGCGGCACAGTCACCATGTTGGCATAAGGTGTCCAGGGGCTTGATCGCATGCAGGTGTTGTCCATAAGGCAGGCTATCTAGCTTGCGCAGGATAAATGCGTGGCGAGCGAGATAAAACGCTTGGCTGGTCATGCGTTGCACGTCATGAGGGGCGCGGTTATGGAGAGTGGAGAATGGCGTGATGGCCTTGGTGATATCCATCGGCAATTCAGGGATGGGGTAGACAACGTGCACCTGCTTGCCAGCTGCGAGCATGCGTTCGATCAGGGTTTGCAGGTTGTACCAATATTGCTCACGCAACTCAGTTGGAGTTTTGCCTGCATCCGCAGCGGTGAATTTGTTGACCGGGTTTTTATCGGGCAAGGAGGGATAGTTTTCCAGATGGCCGAACAATGCCCGGGTATAGCTAAATCCAACCACAACGTGCTGGATGTCTTGCCGCTGTTCAAGGTAGGTCACGGCTTCTTTTAGCCATGCGCTACAACCAGGTTCTTTCGCCTCGAACAATAAGGCTGGTGGACATCCACTGAAACTGAGATGCAGCAAGCCTGCATCTCGCTGCTGTAGTTTCTCGCCCAAGGCATAGGCCAACTCGACGGTATGGCTGTCTCCGAGCGAGGCCCAGGTAATACGGCTACCAAAGTATTCACATGATAGTGATGGCTTTAGGTAGTCGGTGCCGCTGGTGTGGCAGGAATCCCGCAACGGGCTGCCGACAGTGCTTGCCATCAAGGTGGAATTGACAAAACGTTCTGGAAAGCCTTGCCCTTGCATGCTAGCCAACCCCAGTGCGAGCGTGAGGGTGAGTGTTATACCTGAGAGCTGGAAGATACGTCGCCTGGAAAAGCGTTGTCGGTGGCGGAATGGCTGTTCGATATACCAATAACTGAGTGTGGCGAGTAATAAAGCCACCGCAATCGTGACAGCAAAAATGATGGCGCTTGGCTGCTGGGTGGTTTTCATGCGCAGGAAGGCAAATAGGGGTTGGTGCCAGAGATATAGCGAATAGGAAATCAGGCCGATGCCGACCATGGCACGATGTGAAAGCAGCTTGCCAGTGATGCTTGCTGGATCGCAAAAGGCGATGATGAGGCAAGCACCTAACACGGGAATCAATGCATACAAACCGGGGAATGGGGTGGATTGATCCAGCAGGATGACTGCACCGATGATGAGCATCAGGCCTAGCCATGCCAGGCCGTGACGCAGGCGAGCATTAAAGTGGCTCCAACCTTCTGGCTTGAGTAGTGCTAGTAACGATCCGGCCAGTAACTCCCAGGCACGACTGAAAATCAGGTAGAAGTTGGCGTCTATGGCCTGTTGCCTGAGCAGGTGTTCAGAAAGCAGCAGTGATGCCACTGCCAAGCCCAGCATAACCCAGAAGGTAGCAGCACGGCGGGCATACCACATGCCAGCGAGCAGCAGCGGGAACAGTAAGTAATACTGCTCTTCCACTGCAAGGCTCCAGGTGTGCAGCAGGGGTTTTTCTTCTGATGCGGTTGAGAAATAGCCATTGCTGAAATAAAAATAAATGTTGGAGCCAAAGGCCGCGACGGATACTAGGCTACGCGCATAATCGTGCAGCAGTGAGGGTGGCATGAGGAAAAAGGCGGCGATGCTGGTGGCAAACAGTACCACGGTGAGGGCGGGCAAAATGCGGCGCGCCCGGCGCTCGTAGAATTGAATGATGGAAAAGCGCTGTTTTTCTAGCTCGCTCTGCAGAATGGACGTGATGAGGTAGCCGCTGATGACAAAGAACACATCAACACCGACATAACCCCCACTAAAACCAGCAAATCCAGCGTGGAAAAACACCACAGCCAGTACTGCCACTGCACGTAACCCATCTATTTCTGGCCTGTATTTCAAACGACTCCCTGCTCACACTGGCTGTTGTTACCCAGTGTGACAGTTAGCTGAGCTTGAAATTCAGCTCGATTGGAACCCTACAAGTAAATGTTGCGTGCCTGCAAGCGGGTGGTGTTCCAGCCTAGGTGGTCGTAATAAGCGATGGCGGGCTGGTTGTCCATGTCTACCAGCAATTGGGCGCGGGTGGCACCTTGTGCCTTTGCCCAGGTGAGTATGCTATCCAGCAATTGCCTGCCCAGTCCTTGGCCGCGATAGCCCGCATCTACGATCATGTCTTCTATCCAGGCAGCAGGCGTGCCTTGTGCGGTGGAGATTACCAATTGTGCACTGACCATACCGATCACCTTTCCACCAACCTGCTGCGCCACCAGGATGGCACCGCGTTCAGGCTTAGCCAGCAGTAACTGCAAGCCGGCAGACTGCTTTTCCAGGTCGGGCGTGAAATCCTGCTCTATGCTGAAGAGTTGTTGCAGCAGTTCACACAAGACGGGAATATCTTTAGCCTGGGCATGACGAATGTTGATAGCGGGATCAGTCATGTTCCACAGGTTCTTCTGCATCGTAGTGGATGATGGCGAGAAAGCGTATCGGCAGTTTGGCATGGACTTCCGGACGGTGTGGGATCTCGCCGCGGAAAGTGAGTGCGTCACCAGGCTGCAGCATGTAGACCTCTTCACCTACGCGGTAGCCCAGTTCGCCTTCCAGCATATAAAGAAATTCAGTTCCGCTATGCTCAAAGGAGGGAAACTCCTCACCCGGGTCTTCCAGTGTGATGAGGAAGGGCTCGAACAGTTTCTTTGGCCCCTGGTCGTAGGCCAGCAGGTGATAGGTGTGGCCATTGCGTGTGCCGCGTCGCACCACCTCCATACCCTGTCCATGTTTGACGTGTTGCGCACCGCCCTTGCGTTGGTTATATCCCTGGAATAGGCGGGAGATAGTGACTCCCAGGCTATTGGCGAGTTGTTCCAATGTATCCAGGCTGGTGGAAACCAGGCCATTCTCGATCTTGCTCAGCATGCCGCGGCTGATATTGGCACGCTCTGCGACCTCTGCAATGGTGAGGCCGTGCTGCTGGCGGATATCCTTGATGACATTGCCCAGGTATCTGCCCAGTGATTTGCTCTCACTCTCATTATTGGCTGGTACCAGCTTTTTCACATTGTCCGCCATACGTTGTCTTTCTCTCTTCTTAACAGCTTGACTGCCATGTTTTTCAGTAAAGGCAATAAAAGTTTCTTGAAATTAAAAAAAGTTTATTAATAATATCTTCTGGCTGCTATTACAGCAAGGCAATCACTCAACATAAACAGGATACAACTCATGAACCCCGTGATGATCGTGCAATTCAGCGCTTCCGAAGGGCCGGGCTACCTGGCGGATTTTCTGGCGAGCCAGCATATCCCATTCCATGTGCTCAGGATAGATAAGGGCGAAGCGCTACCCGCAACCTTGGAAGCATACAGCGGCCTTGCCATGATGGGCGGTCCCATGAGTGCCAATGATGATTTGCCTTGGAACCCTCCTTTGCTGGACTTGATTCGCCAGGCCATTGCCCAAGGTATACCCGTCATTGGCCATTGCCTGGGTGGCCAACTGCTGGCTAAGGCCATGGGCGGGGAAGTGACGGACAGCCGTTTCAGCGAAATCGGCTGGGTGCGCGGGCTGCCCCTGGAGGCGCCGCAGGCGGCAGAGTGGCTAGGCAGCCGGGCGGAGCTGCCCTTGTTCCAGTGGCATTACCAAACATTCTCGATCCCGCCGGGTGCCGTGCATATCCTGCGCAGCGAGCATTGTGCCAACCAGGCCTATGTGCTGGATGACCTGCACATCGGTTTCCAGTGCCATATCGAGATGAAGCGCGAGTTGGTGCAGAGCTGGTGTGGTCTCTCTCCAGAAGAATTAAAAGGGGGTAGCGAAGCCGATCCGGCACAGCCCATGATTCAGTCTGCCGATGACATCCTGAGCATGTTGGATGAGCGCATTGCTGTGCTCAATGCCTGGGCCGGGCATGTGTATACTCGCTGGAGCCGAGGGCTGAAGCGGGCTTGAATGCCATCGCGGCCCATACTACCTTGGGAGTACACCTTCGAGAGAATTTTCCCACGCGGGGGTTTTGACTATCGTTGACCTTGAAACGATCACTTTTTTTAAGGATACAGCATGTCAAGGAACTCGATTCTCAACGAACGCCACCGCGCCCTAGGCTCCAAGCTGGATGGGGATACCTGGAATGATATGCCCATTCCCTGGAGCTATGATAGCGATGTGCATGATGAGGTCGTCGCTGTGCGCTCCCGGGCTGGCCTCTATGACGTATCTGCGTTGAATATCGTCAATGTCAGCGGCCCGGATGCAGAAAAGGCGCTGGACCAGCTGGTTGCACGCGATATCACCAAGCTTAAGCCAGGACATTCCCTGCTGGCGGCCGAGGTGGATGAGGCAGGTGCCATCTGTGATGACATCATGGTGATCCGTGACTCTGCCACCGCGTTCCGCGTGTCGCACGGCAGTGGCGCTACCAAGACTAATCTCGCCAAGATTGCGGCCGGGCTCAATGTCCAGGTCGAGCCTGATCTTGATGTGCATATTCTTTCCCTGCAAGGCCCGAAGTCGCTGGCAATACTTGATCCATTACTGGATTTCGACCTGAAGTCGCTGGCTTATTTCCAGCACAAGGCCACCAAGTTATTTGGCAAGGATGTCTATATCGCTCGCGGTGGTTATTCCGGTGAGCTTGGCTATGAAGTGTATTGCAGCGCACAGGACGCTGTCTTGCTCTGGGACGAGATTCTCAAGGCGGGCAAGCCTTTGGGCGCGATCCCCGCCTCGTGGAATTCGCTGGAGCTGACCCGCATCGAGGCGGCCCTGCTGTTTTTCCCTTTTGAGATGATAGAGGGCGACACCACGCCGTGGGAGGTCAATATGGGCTGGGGCGTCGACCTGGACAAGCCCGGCGACTATATCGGCAAGGCCGCTGTGCTGGCATCCAAAGGCAAGGAGCGCGTGCGCCAGATTGGCCTGGTATGCAAGGCAGCGACAGCCGTGGAAGCGGGCGCAGGCTTGTTCATCGACGGCAAACAAGTGGGTGTGGTCACCAGTGCTGCCTATAGCCGCTACCTCATGCAATCGCTGGCGCTGGCGCATATTGCCCCGGCCTTTGCCGTCAACGGCACCGTGGTCGAGATCAGGGGCCAGGCGGCAAGCTGGCAGGCCTATGTGGCACCGACGCCTTTCTACGATCCCTTGCGGTTGCGTACCCATCCCCGGGAGGTCTGAGCCATGGAATATGGATATTGGATCAGGAGCAAGCCTGTCTATAGCAGCCTGGCCTGGCAATATCAGGCTCAGGCACATGTAGTGCTGGCACAGGGTGAGGCTGGGCGTGCTGTGCTGCGCCTCTTCCAGCAGCGCCCGCCTGAGCAGGCGGTGACTGTGCTTTACCTGCCTGTGACGGGCGCTGATTACACCGTGTCGATACAAGCGGTGGCGGGTGCCAGCATGCAGGTATTCAACACTGAGGCCGCGTTGTGGGCGGCGTTCGATGCCATGCTCTCACAAGCCTATATGGGGACGCGCTTGTATGCGGCTGGCGATGAGGCTTTCCTCTGGCAAGTATCCACGCTGGCGGCCAGTCATGGTGTGCTCAATGCCGACATCATGCGCGAGCAGCCGGCCTCGCTGGCGCGCCCGGTGTATTGCGTGCATTGCAAAACCATTACCCCGCATGTCACCACCAATATCGCCGTGTGTAGCGGTTGCCAGCGTCACCTGTTTGTCCGCGACCATTTTTCCCGCCGCCTCGGAGCCTATATGGGCCTGATGGTGGATGCCGAGCAGCCTGGCAAGGTGCCAGCCGCCGAGGAGATTTATCCATGAGTAGCTTGAAGGTCATTGTGTCCCATATCGCTGAGGTGGCTGAAGGCATACGCCACTTCACCCTGGTTGCCGCCAATGGCGGCGAACTGCCGGGTTTTTCCGGCGGCAGCCATGTCGTGGTGTCCATGCCGGCAGGGCCGCGCACCTACCGCAACGCCTATTCGCTGTTGAGTTCGCCATCTGATCGCAGCAATTACCAGATCGCCGTGCGCTTGCAGGAGCACTCTCGCGGTGGTTCGCGCTTTATGCATGAGCAAGTCACGGTGGGCACTGCGCTGGACATCACCTGGCCGGTCAATTTGTTCGCGATTGCCCGGCTGGGCCGCAAGCATATCCTGGTGGCGGGCGGCATCGGCATCACGCCGTTCATGTCGCAAGCGCATGAGCTGTTGCGCAGCGGTGCCAATTTCGAGCTGCATTATGGCATCCGTTCTCCGCGGCATGCCGGCTTTGTCGATGAGCTGCGTGCCCTTCTGGGTGACAGGCTGCATTGTTACGACCAGAGCCAGGGACAGGTGATCGACAGCCAGGCCCTGCTTGCCCGCCAGCCGTTAGGTACACATGTCTATGTCTGTGGCCCGGCCGGCATGGTCGATGCCGTGGTCGGCAGTGCAAAACGCTTAGGTTGGCCAGACGCTCATGTCCATTATGAGCAATTCCTGGCGCCGCCCGTTGGCGAGCCGTTCTCCATCCGCCTCAAGCAATCTGGGCTGGTGGTGGATGTTGCCGCCGAGGAAAGCATGCTGGAAGCGATGGAAGCGGCCAGCGTTGAGGTTCCACACCTGTGCCGTGGCGGAGCCTGTGGCCGCTGCGAGCTGGAAGTCCTTTCCACCGATGGCGTGATCGAGCATCACGACCATTACCTCTCTGAGGATGAAAAACGCGCGGGCAACAAGATTTTGCCTTGCGTCTCCCGGGCCAAGTGCTCGTTTATTGAACTCAACCTGTGAGGTACCCCATGAACAATCTCGCCTACAAACTGGAAACCTTCCGCGACGACTATACCTTCCGTAACTCGCCTGAGGCGATCCGTCGTTTTCCGTTCCCGTTCGACCAGGATCAGTACATGTATTCGGTCAACATCGAACCGCATAAGCCTGGTGCGCTTGGCTCGGTTTATGAACATGCGTTCGACATTGACGAGCATTACGTGGCGGAATGCAAGGACAAGGCGATCACCCTGACCCAGGACAAGAGCCGCTATGCCGCATTGCCACACATGATGGATGCGCAATGGGATTTCCTGGAGTTCACCATGGAAAGCCTGGCGCGCGATTATCCCGCGCAATTCAAGTTGAGCAAGCAAGGGGATAAGTGGACCTGGATCAACCTGCCACTGGGTATTGAGGACAGCTTTGTCTTCGGCGATGTATCGACACTGCCGATGGAGCCGTTCGAATATATGGGGCGGCAGGTGCAGGGTGATTTTGTCCTGCTGGACCAGCGCGAGGGCACCTTGTTTGCAGATGCGGGCTTTGTCACCAGCCAAGCAGACTGGTCGCTGATTTTCAATGCGGGCATGGCCTGGCACGAGTGGCACGGCCCGGTACCGCAGATGGAAAAAGTTGGCGTGATGGACCGGGCGCTGAAATTCCTCCTTAGCCTGCAACAAGGCAACCCGGTACGTAGATTGAACTGGACCATGACCATCAATCCTCGCCTGGATACCTCGCCTGAACATTATCCGCAATGGGGCCCGGACAGGCTCAAGGTCACCGCAGAAAACGCCGGTCAGAAGGCCCACCTGCGCGTCGAATTGCAGACCTTGTTCCGTCTGCCGCGCAGTAATGCCATCATGTTTAGCATCCGCTGTTATCTTCTCAGTCTGGAAGAAATGACGACCTTCCCGCGCTGGATCAAGCGCTTCCACCGGGTGATCCGCGATTTGCACCCTGACCTCTTGGAGTACAAGGGCATCAAGGTCTATCACGAGCCGCTGCTGGCATGGTTGGCTCCGCAGGACGATGGTGAAGTGTTAGCACCAGGTACCCGGCCAGAGTAGCCGACAGGGGCTAGGCAAGTGTTGTGATGTGGAGCTTGCCTGTTAGCGATGCAACATAGGGCACCTGGCCAGTTTGACTGTGCCAGGTGTTTTATTGTGCGGGTTAATGTTCTAGCTGTTGCTGCAATTGCATGAAGGTTTGAGCCGTATTGGCATGATCGTGACCAATGGCCGTGATAAAGCCTTCAACGGCCAGTAGTTCCCCGGTACTGGCATAAATGCCATTACCGTGTTCCAGCACCCATTGATAGGAGCCATTGCGTGAATAGAGACGATAGACGGCCTGCAAAGCGTGCTGCTGCACTAACTGCTCGCGAGCGGTTTCCCATACCAGACGGTCATCCGGATGCAGTAGCTTCTTAAAGCTGAGTACTGGGCTGGAGATTAACTCATGGGCACCGTAACCGGTCAGGGTGAGGCAACCGTCGCTGACGAATTCAAAATTCAGCCCCTGGTCTGCCTTGCGTCGATAGATCATGCATGGCACGTTGTTGATGAGGCTGCTGAGCGAGTGACGATTGCTTCTCAGGCTCGCCTCGACTTGGCGTGCCTCGGTGATGTCAGTGAGGGTGCCGAGCACGCTGGCGCCTTCGTTCTCCGCCATGGCCGAGCTACGCGCGCGAATGTTGACCCAGCATGGTTCGCCGTTGCGCTTGATGAGCCGTATCTGTTCGTTACAGCGCAGGCGTTTGCCGCGAGCGATCGAGTCCAGGCGCGCAATTGCCAGCGGTTTGTCTTCGGGGTGGATGAAGTCGATCAGCGATTTTCCCAGCGACTCCTCAATCGAATAATCCAGCAGGGTTTCCCAACTCGGGTTGAGAAAGCTGAGGCGATTGGCGCGGTGCAACTCGAACACGACGTCTTCCAGGCGGTTGATGAGGAGGTGATAGTTGAATTGCTCGTTGAAGCGTACACCCGTGGCCGGGCCGCTCAAAATCAGCGAGAATTGCAGTAGTAAACGCTGGTGGGTAGTGCCGTGACCCATGGGCGAAAGTGAGAGCTTACTGGGCAGCACGGTGCCATCCAAACAAAGCAGGCGCAAAGTGCTATCCTCCTGGGCGGGAGTATCGATGCTGGCGAGCTGCGAGGCCAGCAATTGGTGGTCTCCAGGGTAGATGACGTTGGTGAGCGGCATGCCGACAATTTGGTCTGACATGCCCGCCATACCCAGCTCGTTGAGAAAGGCCTGGTTGGCGAATACCACGGTGTGGTTTTCAACCACCGCTGCGGGGGATGAGAGGCGCGAGGATACTTCGTGCTCCCAGTTCAGGCTGCGCATGCGTGCTTGCATGCGGCCCATGTTCTGGCGTGCCAGGATAGGGGCCAGGGCTGTCATCAACAGCAGCGTGAATAATACGCAACTGACGATGAGCAGGCCCGTGAGGTGTGTGGTGAATGGTGCTCCATCCGTCCACCAACTGTTGAATACCAGCAGGAAGATGACGCTGAGGATGAGAGTGCTGAAAAGATATAGGCTCATGGCTATGGATAAAGGCTAGATAAACTTGCAATCGGGAATCACCAACACCAGGCTAGGACAATCGCTCAATACGTGGCGTGAGCGATTGTCACGTCACGCGCTTTACCTGCGACTTGTCCTGCTGCTGTCCTGCGTCGCCATACTCGCCATCTTGCTGCAAGCAGGCTCCTTGTTCTTGCTAGATTACATACCTGCCAGTCAATCTGCAATCCAGCAACTGGCGCAGCGCAAGCTGGAATGGAGTCAATTGTCTGGGCATCCAGGCAGTCACCCACCCGCTGCCTGGAGTAGGGCGACCTTGATGGGAGACGATACGGATCATGAATGGTATGCCGAGCAACAGGCACGCAAGCTGGCTGGCCTGATTGCTAGGCTAAAGCGTGATGAAACGGTTTATCTTGTAGCGATGCAAGATCATGCGGCCTCGTTGCTGCAGGTGATCCTGGCGGATCATGATGCCCTGCTCGATGCGTTGCGGCGCGACGTGGAAGAAAGGCAGACAGTGCTGGTGATGTTGCAGTTGATCGGCTTGTTGCTGTTGCTGTGCTGCCTGGTCACGGTGGCGTTGATGATCAAGCAGATATTGATAGACCGCGTGGCCAGCCTGCTGGCGATGTTGCCTCGTGAGCAAGTGCTCGCTCAGGATGACCGTGATCTTGATGAGCTATCGCAACTGGAAGGCATGGTGCAGGCTTTCTCGGCGCAGATGCAGGGCTTCAAGTCCGAGTCCGAGTGGTTCAACCGCAACCGTAGCGAGCTGTTGCGTCGGTTGTTGCGTGCACGTACCTTCATTCATGGGCTGGTGCTCTCGCTCAACGACAGCGTATTGAATGAATCCGTGCTCAAGACCATGCTGTATTCGATGGAAAGTAGCCTGGACTTGCGTAATGTTTCGCTACGCTTCGTGCTCGACGGAGGCGAAGCCAAGGGCGAACGCATGCTGTATTCGCAATATGCGCCTGCGGCCTTGCCGGAAGATGTGACGCGCGACCTGGCGACTCAGCGCTCAGCGAGCTTTACCCTGGAGAGTGGCGCGGGCTGTATTGCGGCAACCTTTACCTGTCCGGGAGATAACTTCGGTACCTTGATACTGGAAGGCAAACCAGGCCAGGAGCTGTACGAATCAGACATTACGCTGGCAGAAATCACTGCACAATTACTATCGCTAGTGTTGGGAGCGCAGAGTCGCGAGGAGCAGGCAAGGCGACTGGCATTGTTCGAGGAGCGTGCCGCGATTGCACGTGAATTGCACGATTCCCTGGCTCAGTCGCTTTCCTATATGAAAATCCAGATCGCGCGGCTGCAAACGCATAAAAGTGGCGATCAGGGCGAGACCCACGAGATTACCAGCGAACTGCGGGAGGGCTTGGATACGGCCTACCGTGAGTTGCGCGAATTGCTGTCTACCTTTCGCATGCACATGGATGTGCGCGGCTTGGGTTTTGCCATCGAGGCGGCTATTGAGGAGTTTTCCAATCGTTCCTCAGTTTCCATCACCCTGGATAACCGCCTGGTGAATTGCCGCCTCACCGTGAACGAGGAGTTCCATATCCTGCACGTTATCCGCGAGGCGCTTTCCAACATTATCCGCCACGCAGGCGCGCAGCATGTTGTCGTTGCGCTGGCCTATACGCCAGGTAGCACTGTAGTTGTGACAATTGATGACGATGGTATCGGCATGCCCGCCAATCCCCCTGAGGAGCCAGGGCATTATGGCCAGAGTATCATGCGTGATCGCGCCTACAGCCTGGGCGGTGACATTACCATTAGTGCCAGGCGCCAGGGTGGCACCCGCGTGCGGCTGATCTTCACCCCCAAGTTGTACCAATGACCACTATGTGCAGTTTATTCAAATATTTAGTACGAAAGTAAGTGAACACTATGCTCAAGGTATTCCTGATTGACGATCATGCACTGTTTCGTAAAGGTGTGAGCCAGATGATAGGTGCTGACCCCATGTTTGAGGTTGTTGGCGAAGCCTCTTCCGGGCTGGAGGGGCTAGAACAGGCACCGATGCTGGCACCAGACATTGTGTTGATTGATCTTAACATGAAGGGGGTTGATGGCCTGGAAACCCTGCGCAGGTTCAAGACAGGTGATCTCAAGGCGCGTTTCGTCGTGCTCACCGTCTCTGATGCGGAGGATGATTTGCTGGAAGCCTTGCGTGCGGGGGCTGATGGCTATTTGCTCAAGGACATGGAGCCCGAGCAGCTATGTGACAGCCTGAAAAAGATTTCCGAGGGCGTGACCGTGATCCAGGATCGCCTCACTGAAGTACTCAAGCAGGCATTGCTGGAGCTTGGCAATAAGTCGTCCCTGCCTGCGACACCGGAGCAGGTGTCACTTACCGATCGTGAGCAGGAAATCCTGCAATGCCTGGCAGATGGCCTTAGCAACAAGGCCATCGCGCGCAAGCTGGGTATTTCCGATACTACGGTGAAAGTCCACGTGAAGCATTTGCTGAGCAAGTTGCGGCTGACCAGCCGGCTCGAAGCGGCTGTTTGGGCGCATCGGCACAAATAGCCCACCTGTCACTGCGCCGCATACTCCCAAAGAAGTAATCCATATTGGGAATTGTGGCGTCTAGCCTCACCGTTATCCAATGTAGCCTGAAGAATCATGTTTCAGGAGACAATCAAGTGAGTACTACCTCAAGCCTGGATGCCACCTCGGCCCAGATAACCCCTAACGCTGCACAAGTACAGCCTGGCAGCTTGCAACGCAAGATAGGCTGGCAGGGTGCATTCTGGGTGGCTAGCGGCGTGCCAGCCCTGGTGCTGTTTTCCATTGGCGCGATTGCATCCACTGTAGGCAAGCCCGCCTGGCTGGCCTGGATGCTCTCAATTACCTTTGGCTTTATCCAGGCTTTTACCTATGCCGAAATTGCCGGCATGTTTCCACATAAATCGGGTGGTGCTTCTGTCTATGGCGCCATCGCCTGGGTAAGGTATAGCAAATTCGTTGCCCCAGTGTCGGTCTGGTGTAACTGGCTGGCCTGGACGCCAGTGCTGGCCATTGGCTCTGGCTTGGCGGCGGGCTACATTTTGCTAGCAACTTTCCCTGCCGATGCCGTCATCAATACTTGGCAGATCACCTTGATGGACCTTGGTTTCATCAAGTCCGGCCTTAGCCTGCGCATCAATGCTACTTTTGTCTTGGGGGCTGCCGTCTTGCTGGCAGTGTTCGGCATTCAGCATGGCGGCATATTGCGATCCTCACGCGTGACCATGATCCTCGGCCTGGCAGCGTTGATTCCACTCATGTTGATCGGCCTGGTCCCTATCCTCACCGGTGATGTGTCGGCTGCTAACTTCCTGCCGATTGCTCCGCTGGCCTACGATGACGCGGGTAATGTGGTGAATGGTGCCTGGAATATCGAAGGTTGGAAGCTGATGGCGGGCGGCATGTTCATCGCCGCCTGGTCAACCTATGCCTTCGAGACCTCGGTTTGCTACACACGCGAGTTTCGTAACCCCAAGACTGACACGTTCAAGGCGATTTTCTATTCCGGCTTGTTATGCCTGGCGGTGTTTACCCTGGTGCCCATCGCCTTTCAGGCTGATCTTGGCCTGGGTCATCTCGTGACACCTGCCGTGCTTGATGCAGCAGGCAATGAAATCAGCCCTGCGGTTTACGATGGTATGTTGGCCCCAGATATCTACAGCGGCATGGGGGTTGCGAGTGCATTGGCCGCGATGCTGGGTGGTAGCCAACAATTAAGTAACATGATCGTCATCATGCTGGTCTTGGCCTTGTTACTTTCCATCATGACTTCCATGGCTGGTTCCTCGCGCACCCTGTACCAAGGAGCCGTGGATGGCTGGTTGCCGAAGTATCTTGCTCATGCCAATGAGCATGGTGCGCCCACCACGGCGATGTGGACAGACTTGTGCTTCAACCTGGTGCTGTTGCTGATGTCCGATTATGTCTTCGTGCTGGCGGTATCGAACGTGTGTTACATCATGTTTAATTTCCTCAACCTCAACGCTGGCTGGATACACCGCCTGGATAGGCCAAATTGGGAGCGTCCATACAAGGCTCCGCTCATCCTCATCGTGCTTGGCACCATCCTTAGCTTCGTCAATGTTGCGTTGATGGGCCTGGGCGCGAATATCTGGGGTGAAGGGACGTTATGGTCGGGCGTGGTCTGTGCGGCCTTTATTATCCCCGTGTTCTTGTATCGACATTATGTGCAGGACAAAGGTGTATTCCCCAAGTCCATGGTAGAGGACATGCATATGGGAGATGAAAGCGGGGTGAGAAAACGTGCAGGTATCTTGCCGTTTATCGCGATTGCGATTGCTGTGCTGATCGTGATCTATATGCAGCACTTGTAAGGCGTCAGAAGCGCAATGCAAAAGGCCCCATTCATGGGGCCTTTTGCATTGTTAGGTGTCAGATGGTTGAAAACTCAATATAGAAATCGCGTATACCAGACGCCAGAAATTGCACTGCCACGCAAGTGAGCAGGAAACCCATGATTTTGGTGATAGCTTGCATGCCGTGTTCGCCAAGGAGCTTTTCGATATGCCCTGCGGCGGATAATGCTACGTAGGCAATGCCTGCGGTGATGGCAATGCCGGTAATGACGATGGCGTCCCCAAGGATCAGTGAGCCTTCGGGGATTTGTGAGCCAAAGCTCATGATGACCGCGATGGAGCCAGGCCCGGCCAGGCTCGGCATTGCCAGCGGTGAGAAGGAGTAATCGAGATTGGCATGCTTGATTTCATCAGGCTCGGAGTCGACGCTGGACGAGGTGTCGAAGCCAGAGAAAATCATGCGCAATGCCAGAATCAGGATGATGATGCCGCCCGCGACGCGAATGCCCGGCATGGAAATACCAAATAGCGAGATGATGCCATTACCCAATAGCAGGAAGGTGGTGAGGATGCAGAAGGCATAAATACAGGCTTTACGTGCCTGCACCCTGCGGGTTTCTGGCGTCATGCGCTGGGTGAGTGCCATGTAAAGCGGGATGGTGGTGAGCGGGTTCATGATGGGTAAAAGGCCGATAACGACGATGGAAACGTATTTGAATGTTTCTAGTATGGTCAAGACTAAGTCCTTTCGTTGATTGGCCGATGGCATGGTGGATGTCAGGAGTATTGCTGACGATATAACATGACTTGGCCAGAATGTGACATTCGGCAATGTTATCAGGTAGAGTGAGTGAAAACGGTAGTGCACAAACGAACTTCATCATCAAGTGATGCCAATCTATGGCAATTACTTGAATTAAAAGGGGAGTGGATTGAGCGGGACTGATGTCGACCCAGATGTGAATAAACCGGATGCTATGGCGATAGTCTCTGGTTCTGTGATGCATGGTGCGACGACTCCTGTGAATCATCCGCCCTTGTTGCCATCTTTTTCCCGTGCATTGGTGTTCAGCGTAGTGGGCTTGCTGATTGGCCTGGGTGCGGTATTGTTGTTTGCCATGACCTGGCAAGCTGTAGAGAGTACTGAAAGCGCGGCCAGGCAGGAAAGCCGTGAGTCGCTCAAGCAAATATCAGTGCGCTTGCAGCAATTGATCCAGGCCACGGAGATGACAGCACTTTCGCTAGAGCGGATTGTGCGTATCCACGATGAGCATCTGAGTGGCGCAACATTACGCCCCATGCTGGAGAGCTCCCTGTCCGCGTTTGAGCAACGTCCTGAGTTGAGTTACCTCGGTATTGTGATTCCCGGCACTGGGGAATACGGCAATATGGAGCGGGTCAGTTCCAAAGACGTAGTGCTTTGGCAGTTTCCAGAAGTAAAGGCCAGTGCTGCAACAGCGCAGACCTTTAAGCTCACAGCAGAGGGTTTTGTTCAGGATAAGGCATATCCTGTTGAGGGGTATGACCCGCGCCAGCGCCCCTTTTACCAAGCAGCATTACATGCACCCAGTGATGGCGCCTGGATGCCGACATATGCCTGGATTGTCCATTCACAGCTCAATACGTCGCTGTGGGGGCTGAGCTATGTCAAGGCGATTCGCCATCACAGCGGAAAGCTGTTGGCTGTGATAGATGCAGATTTTGATATTCCTGCATTGAATCGTTTTCTATCGCCATTGATCACGGAATATCGCACGGATATCCAAGTGGTTGAGCTAGGGCCGACACCTCGCTTGATTGCTGCATCTGATATCGGGAGTGCGCCTCTACCAGTTAGTGAGGATTGGATGCCTGTGCTCAAGTCATCGGGGAATGTGTTTGTTGACCGCATGCAGGTGCAAGGAGAGCGCAGATGGGTCGCGGCGCAGCGGCTGCAGCTGAAAGGCGGCTTGTCGTGGATGGTGATTACGTCGCGGCCAGCACCACTCATTGATACTCCACTCAGGCACCAGTTGTTACAGGTGTTGGGAATGGGGGCTGCCATGGCGGTTGTGCTGGCCCTGGTTTCATTGCGCTTGGCACGTCGCTTTGGTAGGCCGTTAACTGAGCTGGAGCAACGTGTTGCTCGCATCGGCCAGCCGCAGGCAGGAGCACCAGAGGGGCGTATGGAGGAAGCTAGTCAAGGCTTCCGTGAAACCCAGCTACTGGGCACGGCCTTGGATCGCATGGAAGATGCTATTCATCAGCAGGCGTTGGCAAAGGAGCAGCAGGCAGCTTCTATTCGCTTGAAGGGTGCGATCTTTGATTCCACTTCTGCTGCCATGTTCAGTCTGGACGAGACGATGGTGATTGTGGAGTGGAATGCCGCGGCTGAGCGTATGTTTGGATTGAGCCGGGATAAGGTGGTAGGCCGACAGGTGCAGGAGATGTTGTTGTCGCCGCATGATCCACTGGATTGGGCCGCGATACTGGCGACAGAAGATACCATGACACTGGAGTTCATCGGCATCGACGGTGCGTTTGATGCAGAGCTGCGACAAGTGACCCTAAGTCAGGAGAGTCAGCGCATTCATACCCTGATTCTCAATGATATTACCGAGCGCAAGCAGTATGAGCAGTATATGCATCACTTGGCCATGTATGACGGCTTGACCGGCCTGCCCAATCGTAACCTGATCCGTGAGCGTATTACCAAGAGCATTACCCAGGCGCAGGAGGATCATTGCCTGGTTTCCTTACTTTATCTTGATCTCGGGCGATTCAAGGTGGTGAATGAAGGTTACGGTCACATCTTTGGCAATAGTGTGCTGCGGGAGGTGGGGGCGCAATTGCTCCAATATGTGCGCGAAGGCGATACAGTGGCGCGTCTGAGTGGTGATGAGTTCCTGATCTTGCTGGCTGACGTGATTGAGCCGGCCGAGGTAGAACGGGTGGCTCATCGGGTCATTGAGCGTTTTCAATCCCCCATCGTGGTGCAAGGGCGTGATATTCACCTCTCGCTCAGCATGGGCGTCAGTATCTTTCCACATGACGGTGAAAGTGCGGATGAGCTGATTGATCGTGCCGATATGGCGATGTACCGGGCTAAAGAGCTTGGCCATAATGTGTGCCTGTTTTTTACCCGCGAAATGGGGCTGGCCATCCAGCGTCGCGTGGATATGGAAATCAAGCTGAGGCATGCGGTCATCAACGATCAGTTGCATATTGTCTACCAGCCCAAGGTGAATCTGGAAAGTGGTCGCATCAGTGGTTGTGAGGCTTTGTTGCGCTGGCAGCATCCTGAGTTGGGGGCGGTGTCTCCTTGTCAGTTTATCCCGGTAGCGGAGGATTCCGGCCTGATCGTTCCTATTGGCGATTGGGTGTTACGTACAGCATGTACCCAGGCACAGGCTTGGATAGAGGCTGGCTTGCCGCCTGTTTGTGTCGCAGTGAATATTTCTGTGCGTCAGTTCTTGCAACAGGATGTAGTGGCGTGGGTTGCCAATACTTTGCAGGAAACAGGTTTATCGCCTCAATGGCTGGAACTGGAACTGACCGAAAGCCTGATTGCGCAGGATATCGAGAAGGTAACGGAAACGATCAATCAGTTGAAAGAGCTGGGTATCAAGTTGTCTATTGATGATTTCGGTACCGGTTACTCCAGCCTGAATTATTTGAAAAGCTTCCGGGTAGATACCTTGAAAATTGATCAATCTTTTGTGCGTACCATGCTGACAGAACGAGAGGACTCTGCGATTGTGCTGGCCGTGATTGCCTTGGCTCAGAGCCTGGGATTCAAGGTGATTGCTGAGGGCGTGGAGGAGGAGGCGCATTGCCAATTCCTGCAACAGCATGCTTGCGATGAGATGCAGGGCTATTATTTCAGCAAGCCTGTGACGGCCGCAGAGTTTGAACATATGTTGCGTGACGACAAGCGCCTGCCGTCTTCTTATTCTTGATCCCTTTCCTTATCAATGACCCCTTAGCCGTGCACAGTCCCTGGGCTGGTTGTTTGTGCAGTCTTGCTTTTTCACTATTTATCCGCGTCTTTTCCTGATCCTCTGCTGCAATCCAGATGCTCTCTTGCCTAGTTAAGGCAATGACTTAGGCTCTTAAAGTCTGGCATGTCCCATGCTTGCCCTTAGGGCAATACTCCTGAATGGCACATGGCGTTGATCGCTATCGGCATGTGTAGATTTTTCCGCATACAAGCTGCTCTTTTTATATTGATCTACTCCCTTAGGAGTATTGACGGAAAGTCAATGTTTCCTATTATGAAAAAAAGTTTCATAAATGTGTTGACGCTGTTTTTTTGCTTCGGTATAAATGCAATAAAGTTTCTTTTAAAGAAAAAAAGTTTACTTAAAGTGCAGTTTTTGGATGTGATGATTAATCCGTTGGAGCCACAATAAATGCCGTTGAGATTGCTGAAATACGCGTTGAGCAAGGAATATCCGGGAACGCGGTTTTTCCAGGCGCATACCACGCCGAAGAAATCCTATGATGTGGTGATTATCGGCGGTGGCGGTCATGGCCTGGCTGCAGCGTATTACCTTGCCAAGCATCACGGCATCACCAATGTGGCGGTGCTGGAAAAAGGCTATATCGGCGGTGGCAATACCGGGCGCAATACCACCATTGTGCGCTCTAACTACCTGACGCCTGAAGGCGTGAAGTTTTATGACGCTAGCGTCAAGATTTACGAAGATCTTTCCGAAGAGCTGGACCTTAACCTGTTCTACTCCACCCGTGGCCATTTCACGCTTGCACATACTGAATCTGCCATGCGCACCATGCGCTGGCGCGCCGAGGTGAATAAGCATGTGGGTGTGGAAAGTTATGTGGTTGGCCCGGATGAGATCGGCAAGGCCTGTCCACAACTGGACCTGAGCTGTAGCGGCAAGGCACCCATCGTTGGTGCGCTCTACCATGCGCCGGGTTCTGTCGCACGTCACGATGCCGTCGCCTGGGGCTATGCCCGTGGTGCGGATCGTCTGGGTGTAGAAATTTTCCAGAATACCGAAGTCACTGGCATTGATGTGCAAGGTGGCCAGGTGGTCGGCGTGAACACCAACAAGGGCTATATCGCGACTAATAATGTCTTGTCTGCTGTCGCTGGCTTTACACCGAGAATCTGTGAGATGGTGGGGGTAGAAACCCCTATCGTCATCCATCCGTTGCAAGCCTGTGTCACCGAGCCGATGAAGCCATGGCTGGACACCATCCTTGTCTCCGGCAGCTTGCATGTGTATGTCAGCCAATCTTCCCGTGGTGAGCTTGTCATGGGCTCTTCGCTCGATCCTTATGAGGTGCACTCCACACGCTCTACCTTGGATTTCGTTGAGGGCCTCACCTCACACATGCTGGACATGTTCCCTTTCCTTTCCAATATCAAGGTGGTGCGCCAATGGGCGGGTATGGCTGATATGACGCCAGATTTTGCACCTGTGATGGGCAAGACACCAGTCAAGGGTTTTTACCTGGATGCGGGTTGGGGCACCTGGGGTTTCAAGGCAACACCGATCAGCGGCAAGACCATGGCCGAGACCATTGCGCGCGACCAGGCACCTGACCTCATCCATTCCTTCCGTCTGTCGCGCTTTGAGGATTATGAGTTGACTGGCGAAAAGGGTGCCGCCTCGGTGGGTCACTAAGCCTGGGCATAGATAAGGAATACACGATGAAATTACTGACTTGTCCCGTGAATGGAACCAGACCGCTGAGCGAGTTCACCTACGGTGGTGAATTACGCACTCCACCTGCTGCCGATTGCAGCGACAAAGAGTGGGCTGATTATGTGCATAACCGTCATGGTGCGCCTGGCCTTAAGCAAGAGTGGTGGTACCACGGCCCTAGCGGCACCTGGTTCATTGCAGAGCGCAACACATTGACCGACCAAGTAATTCGTACATATCTTAAAGGGCAGGAGGGCAGCAAATGAGTGCACGTTTGACCAAACAAGCAGGTGAGTGGATCAACCGTGCCGCTGTCGTCAAGTTCAGCTTCGAGGGCAAGGATTACAGCGGTTTCGAGGGCGACACGATTACCAGCGCATTGTGGGCCAATGGTGAAAAAGTGTTGGGTCGCAGCTTCAAATATCACCGTCCGCGCGGCATCCTCAGCTTGGCCAATCATGACGTCAACGTCATGCTGACCGATGGCGTGGATACCAATATTCGCGGTGATGTTGTGCCTGTGAACAACGGCGCAGTGCTTGAAGCGGTGAATACCGATGGCGGGGTGCGCAAGGACAAGAGCCGCATTATCGACAGCATTGCTCCGCTCTTGCCGGTGGGTTTTTACTACAAGGCATTTCATACACCGAAGAAAATGTTCCCGTTCTGGGAAAACGTCATCCGCAAGGCGGCTGGCCTGGGCGTGGTCAATTTCAACTATCCGCGCATCACCAAGCCCAAGCAGCATATCCACTGTGATGTGCTGGTGATTGGTGCAGGAGCGTCTGGCTTGGCTGCGGCAATTGAGACGGGCAAACAGGGTTTGCGCGTGGTGCTGGTGGATGAGAACGCTGAGTTGGGTGGTAGCCTTGGGTTCGATTGGGGCGGTAGCCAGGAATCCAGCAAATTGCTTGGCGACCTAGTCGCAGAAGTACAGGCCTTGCCTAATATTCAGGTCATCACTGGTGCTTATGCCGCTGGCTATTACCCTGATCACTTGATTCCCGTGGTGACCAAGGGCGGCATGGTTAAGGTACGCGCAGGTGCCGTGGTGATGGCGAGCGGCGCTTTCGAACAGCCGCCTGTGTTCCGCAATAACGATATTCCCGGAGTCATGCTCGGCTCTGCCGCACAGCGTCTGTTGCACCGCTACGGTGTGAAGCCTTTCGAGCATGGTGTGGTATTTACTGCCAACGACTATGGGTATCGTGTCGCCCATGACCTGCTTGAGTCTGGCGTGAAAGTCGCTGCATTGATCGACTTGCGGGCGACGGCTGGTGATAGCACATTGCCAGCTGCATTGGCACGCCGTGGCGTGAAAACCCTGCATGGCAGCGCGATTTATGAAGTAGAGCACAGTCGCGACAAATTCAGCGTCAAGGCGGTGATCGTGGCGCCGTATGATGCCGATAGCGCCCAGGCAGATACCAGTGCCAAGACGCGTATTGAGTGCGATGGCGTGGCGATGTGTGCGGGCTGGGTGCCGACTGCAAACCTGCTGTATCAGGCTGGTACAGCGATGCGCTACGACTATGGTGTGCACCAGTTCGTTCCCAACAAGCTGCCAGCGGGTATTTTTGCCGCAGGCCGTGTCAATGGCGTCTATGCGCTGGCCGATAAGCTGGCTGATGGCAAACGTGCCGCGATTGCCGCGATGCGCCATATTGGTCGTGAGCTGCCTGAACCTGCGACTGTGCCGGTGAGCGTCAGCGCCCAAAGCCATGCTTATCCTATCGTGATGCACCCCAAGGGCAAGAATTTCGTCGATTTCGACGAGGATATCCAGGTGAAGGATTTCATCAATGCCGCCAAGGAAGGCTTCGACAACATTGAGTTGATGAAGCGCTTCACCACTGTGGGCATGGGTCCCAGCCAGGGCAAGCACTCCAACATGAACGCGATCCGCATCCTTGCGCGCTTGCGTGGCGTACCGGTGGAGCAGATCGGCACTACGACTTCGCGCCCGTTCTTCCACCCCACCCCGATCGGGCACCTAGGTGGTCGCGGCTTCCATCCGCATCGCACCACCCCGCTGCATGATGTTAATGCAGCCTTGGGCGCGGTGTTTACCGATGTCGGCCCCTGGAAGCGTGCTGCCTACTATGCAGTGCAAGGCCAGAGCGTGCAGGACACTATCCTCGCCGAAGTTGAGGCCGTGCGCAGCAAGGCGGGCATTATCGACAGCAGCTCCTTCGGCAAGATTGAGGTGCGCGGCCCTGAGGCTGGCTTGTTCCTCGAACGCTTCTTCACTGGCCGTTATGCTGACCAGGCAACAGGCACATCACGTTACACCATGCTGCTGGATGACACAGGTGTGGTGGTAGATGACGGTTTGGCACATCGCTTGGGCGATGAGCTGTTTTACCTGACTTCCGGCACCTCGAATGCTGCTGCGGTCTATCGCGAGATGCAGCGTTGGCAGCAAATCTGGCAGCTCGATATTGGCCTGGTGAATGTCACTGGCTCTTATGCCGCCATCAATGTGGCAGGCCCGCTGGCACGCCAGATATTATCAGGCCTGCTTGATTTCAAGCTGGATGAGCAGGCGCCACATAGCGCTCGTGAGGCAACGCTGGCTGGTGTGCCTGTGCGCTTGCTGCGCGTGGCTTTTGTTTCTGACCATACCTACGAATTACATATGCCTACGCCACAAGCAGCCTTTGTCTGGGAGCAAGTGATGCGTGCAGGCTCTAGCCTTGGTCTCAAGCCTTTCGGTACTGATGCCCAACGCCTCTTGCGCCTGGAAATGGGCCATGCCATGCCTGGCATTGATACTGATGGTTTAACGAATCCGCTGGAAATTGGCGCAGAGCATGCCCTCGCAATGGATAAGCCTGATTTTATCGGTAAGCGCAGCTTGCAGATCATCGCCAAGCGTCCGCTGAAGAAAACCCTGGTGGCCTTTGCACTCAATCCTGGCTATGCCGGTGAGATGCCGTTCGAGTGCAACCTGGTGATCCGCAACGGCGAGATCGAGGGGCGTGTCACCAGCATTGCCTACTCCAAGACGGTAGGCCGCGCGATCGGCTTTGCTTATGTGGCACCGCAGCATAGTGCCGTAGGAGCAGGCTTTGAAATCCGCACTGATAGCGGTGCCTTGGTGCCCGCGAATGTGGTGCCTTCCCATTTCCTGGTTAGTCGATAGTGAGGCAAAGAACGTGATGCAGACAGAAACGCCGATGTTCACAAAGTTAGTTACCCCAGTCGCGCATGCGCTCCATCATGAGCAGGGTGCTTGGGGTGTCATTGATCAGATGCAAGTCGTGACTCACTTTGCCGACAAGACCCTGGAAGAGGGTAGAAAAAAGAATGTGGGAATCGCTGATGCGAGCCTGCTACGCAAGTTTGGCGTCAAGGGCCCACAGGCTGCCCAGTGGCTAGCCGGGCAAGGCGTAACCATCCCGCCAAGTGCCAATAGTTGGGTACGCAGCGAGGATGGCAGCTTGGTGCTACGGCTGGGCAATAGCGAGTTCCTCATTGAGGATGCGCCGGGAGGCACAAGCTGCGAAAGGCTGGCACAAGCCTATGCAGGGGCCAAGGGTGTATATCCGGTACCGCATGTTGAAGCGTCATTCGCGATGAGCGGCGCTGCGGTGCAGGTGTTGTTTTCAGAAGTTTGTTCCATTGATTTAACTCGCGCGGCCCTAGGCGCACAAGACGTCGTTATGACGCAATTCGCCGGGGTCAGCGTAGTCCTGATGCACCAGGACCTGGAGGAGGAGAGCCATTTCAGGCTGTGGTGCGATAGTTCGTACGGTCCATATTTGTGGGAAGTGATTGCAGGCATCGCTCACGAGCACAACGGCGGACCCGTCGGGATAGGGCGCTATTTCGCGGCCTATCCATAAAATTCAATCGGACTCGGAGAGTTAGTTTATGAAGACAGTAGATGGAAAATTCACGTATCAGCCCAGCACGCCAGCGCAGGATTTGGCAGCTGCGAAGCAGTTCCTGGCTGATCACAACGTGAAATACGTGCTGGCGCAGTTCGTGGATATCCACGGGGTCGCCAAGGTGAAGTCGGTGCCTACAGCCCATCTTGAATCCATCCTCAAGGGAGGCGCGGGGTTCGCTGGTGGTGCGATCTGGGGCATGGGCATCTTGCCGAACGGGCCGGATTACATGGCCGTGGGCGATTTATCTACCTTGAGCCTCATCCCCTGGCAGCCAGGCTATGCGCGCATTATTTGCGATGGGCATGTCGACCAAAAGCCTTATGAATATGATTCGCGCGTGGTGCTCAAGAAGCAAGTCGAACGCCTGGCTGCACATGGCTGGACGCTCTATACCGGTTTGGAGCCAGAGTTCTCACTACTCAAGCGTGATGAGAAAGGTGGCTTGCATCCCTGTGACGAGAGCGACACCCTGCAAAAGCCTTGCTACGACTACAAGGGCATGACACGTCAAGCGGTGTTCCTCGAGAAGTTGACCGAGGCATTGATCGCGGCCGGGCTGGATGTGTACCAGATTGATCACGAAGATGCCAACGGCCAGTTCGAGATCAACTATACCTATGCCGATTGCCTCAAAAGTGCTGATGACTACATTCTGTTCAAGATGGCGGCCAGCCATATTGCTAATGAGCTCGGCATGACTTGCTCCTTCATGCCCAAGCCTTTCGGCAACCGCCCAGGTAACGGTATGCACATGCATATGTCGATTGGTGATGGCAAAAAAAGCCTGTTCCATGACGATGGCGATAGCACAGGCCATGGCCTTTCCCCGCTGGCGTATCACTTCCTTGGCGGTATCTTGCATCACGCCCCGGCATTGACTGCCCTGGCTGCGCCTACGGTGAATTCTTACAAGCGCCTGGTGGTGAGCCAATCACTGACTGGCTCTACTTGGGCACCTGCTTATATTTCCTACGGCAACAACAACCGCTCGACCATGGTGCGCATTCCTTATGGTCGCCTGGAGTTGCGCTTGCCAGATGGTAGCTGTAACCCATACCTGACAACTGCGGCGGTGATCGCGGCTGGCCTGGATGGTGTGGAGCGCAAGCTTGACCCTGGTGCTGGTCATTCGAGCAACCTGTTCGACCTCAGCCTGGCCGAGATGAAGGAGCAAGGTATTGGCATCCTGCCGCAAAACCTCAATGAGTCGCTGGACAAGTTTGAGGCTAACCAGGTGTTACGCGATGCGTTGGGCCATGCGTTGACTGACGAGTTCATCAAGCTCAAGCGTGCAGAGTGGATTGATTACCAGCGCCATGTCTCGGATTGGGAAATCAATCGCTATATCGAGTTCTTTTAAGCGAATTTTTAATGTGCATTGTAACTAGATGCTGAATTCTGGATTTTTGTAAGGAGAAACATCATGTGTGGAATCGTGGGATTGCTGGTGAAAAACCAGAAAATGCGGGCCAATATCGGTGAGTTGATGCTGCCCATGCTGATCGGCATGACAGAGCGCGGCCCGGATTCCGCTGGCCTGGCGATTTTTGGCGCCCCGGTAGGTAGCAGCGAGCGCAAGTTCAGCCTGTATTGCGCTGCGCCTGAGTTCGACTGGGCCAAGCTCAGTGTAGACCTCAACAACGGCCTGAAGGCTGATGCCAAGGTGGAAGTGAAGGTGAACCACGCTGTGGTGACTACTGGTATCAGCCCAGATACGCTCAAGGCCTGGCTCAAGGAACATTATCCCCAGGTGCATTTGTTGTCCGTTGGTCAATTGATGGACATCTACAAGGACACCGGCACGCCAGCCCAGGTTGCCAGCCGTTATGACTTCTCGAAGTTATCCGGCAGCCACCTGGTTGGCCATACTCGTATGGCGACAGAATCTGCGATCACCCCATCGCACGCTCACCCGTTCACGGCGGGCGAGGACTGGTGCCTGGTGCACAACGGCTCCCTTTCCAATGCACATAGCATTCGCCGTAAGCTGGAGCACGAAGGCATTTCCTTCGAGACCGATAATGACACCGAAGCTGCGTGCCGCTTCCTGCAATGGCGCATGCGCGAGGGCGATGACCTCAAGACAGCGCTGGAACATGGTTTTGACGAACTGGATGGTTTCTACACCCTGCTGATGGGTACCAAAGACCAATTGGCGCTGGTGCGCGACCCGTTTGCTTGTAAGCCAGCGATCGTAGCCGAGCATGATGACTATGTGGCGATTGCTTCCGAGTTCCGTTCTTTGGCTCACTTGCCTGATATCAAGAATGCCAAGGTATTCGAGCCTGCACCAAAGGAGATGTACGTATGGAAACTGTAACTTTCGACCTGGAAAAAACTCTGCTACGCGAGGTGAACCAGTATCTGCATAGCGATGCAACCGAGCTGGATGGCAAGACAGTAACTATCACTAACCCAGGCGGTACCCACAATATTGCGGTTGGCCTCAAGGCCGACGTGAATGTGGTGATTGAAGGCCATGCGGGTTATTACGCAGCAGGCATGAACCAATTTGCCAATGTGGTGATTGAGGGCAGTGCTGGTACCGGTGTTGCTGAGAACATGATGTCCGGCCGCGTGCATGTAAAGGGCTTTGCCTCTAACGCTGCTGGAGCGACTGCGAATGGTGGTCTATTAATCATCGATGGCGATGCAGGCTTGCGCTGCGGTATCTCCATGAAGGGCGTCAATATCGTGGTGGGTGGCTCGGTGGGTAGTTTCTCTGCCTTCATGGCACAAGCTGGTAATTTGGTGATTTTAGGCGATGCTGGCGAAGCGCTCGGTGATTCGCTCTATGAGGCCCGTATTTTCGTACGCGGCACCATCCAGAGCCTAGGTTCTGATTGCGAAGTGAAAACCATGGATGCCGAAGCGCGCCAGATATTGGTTGATCTGTTGAAAGAATCCGGTCATGCCGATGTTGACCCTGACAGCTTCACGCTGCTGGGCTCCGCCCGCAAGCTGTACAACTTCCACGTAGATAACGCAGGAGACTACTAATCATGAGCGATACGCCAAAAATCCCGCACACTGAACCGCGTTTTTCTGCGACCTTTGACAAGAACACTATCTCGGAAATCCGCCGTGCCTCGGCTACCGGCATCTATGACATCCGCGGTGCCGGCACCAAGCGCAAGCTACCGCACTTTGATGACCTGTTGTTCCTAGGCGCCTCCATAAGCCGTTATCCACTGGAGGGCTACCGCGAGAAATGTGGTACCGATGTCATTCTCGGCAATCGCTTTGCCAAGAAGCCTATCCACCTTAAGACGCCAGTGACCATCGCTGGCATGAGCTTCGGTGCCTTGTCCGGCCCCGCCAAGGAAGCACTTGGCCGCGGTGCAAGCGCTGTAGGTACCAGCACAACAACGGGCGATGGCGGCATGACACCGGAAGAGCGTGGTCAATCCTCGATTCTTGTATATCAATACCTGCCGTCACGTTACGGCATGAACCCAGACGACCTGCGCAAGGCGGATGCGATTGAAGTAGTGATTGGTCAAGGTGCGAAACCAGGTGGTGGTGGCATGCTGCTGGGCCAGAAGATCAGCGATCGCGTTGCCAAGATGCGCTGCCTGCCAAAAGGCGTGGACCAGCGCTCCGCTTGTCGCCACCCTGACTGGACTGGCCCTGATGACCTGGAAATCAAGATTGCTGAAATCCGCGAAATCACTGATTGGGAAAAACCTATCTACGTGAAGGTTGGCGCGACCCGTCCTTACTTCGATGTGGCCTTGGCCGTGAAGGCTGGTGCAGATGTCGTGGTGCTGGATGGCATGCAGGGCGGTACTGCTGCCACGCAGGAAGTGTTCATCGAGCATGTGGGTATTCCCATCCTCGCAGCCATCCGCCCGGCAGTGCAGGCTTTGCAGGATCTAGGCATGCATCGCAAAGTGCAGCTGATTGTCTCCGGTGGTATTCGCAACGGTGCTGATGTGGCGAAAGCGCTGGCACTGGGCGCTGATGCAGTAGCCATTGGTACAGCCGCACTGATCGCGCTGGGCGATAACGATCCGCATCTGGAAGAGGAATACAACAAGCTTGGCACCACTGCTGGCGCTTATGACGATTGGCATGAGGGCAAGGACCCCGCTGGCATCACTACGCAGGACCCTGAGCTGATGAAGCGTGTTGATCCGGTCAAGGCAGGCCGTAGATTGGCGAATTATCTTTCCGTGATGACGATGGAGGCTCAAGTCATTGCACGCGCATGCGGAAAATCGCACCTACACAACCTAGAGCCGGAAGATCTAGTGGCGCTGACGCTGGAAGCTTCTGCCATGGCCAAGGTGCCATTGGCAGGTACTAGCTGGATTCCTGGAGTATCCCAGTTCTAGTTTCCCCCCTGTGTTGTACTGACGTGGTCCCTCGCCAGGCTTCATCACTTCCTGTGATGGCCTGGCATTTTTTATCATGCCGGCCTGATTGGTCGCGAAGGAGTTGTTCTACTCCTAATGGAGTAGCCCTTCAGGAGAATAGTGCTATCAATGCGGGATCAGGCACAATGACATCAGCTTTTTATGAGCGATGCCTGCTCCTCATGCAATCATGGAGCTTCTTCAAAGAGTCATCACCCAGTGGGTGTATGACTCTTTTTTTATGGTTATGCTAGGTTTTCGTGGTGCGTGTAAAAGCGAGAGGGCTCGAATTGCTGCAACCCTGGATGAACATTGGCTCCGACAATACGGTCAAGCCTAGCCTGGTCAGGTAAAGTCAACTCTTTCGAGAGGTTGAGGTTGGGATAAGTGCCGTGAATTTCGGGGTGTAGTTCCGCTGCCACGATAATGTCAGCGTACATTACCAACGCACCTCCCCAAGAGCGAATCAGGCCGCGTTGGCTGACCGGGACTTCACGCAGGTTGGCGGTCTTGGTCTGGGCATCCAGCCATGCATAGGCGATCCTGATGCAGTCATTATTCTGGTGTACAGGCACAAAGCCCGCATAGTTAGCTCTTTCTTTGGCTAGGCTAATGGTTTCGTCTGATAGTTCTGCTGGCATGGCTGGTTTTTCTTATTGATTATGTTGCTTACTCCCGATTCTGCCACAGCTTCAATACTCACTTCAATTTTCAATCTACAGTGAATGCGCGACATGAGTACAGCACTGATGCAAACGCATTCAGGGTAGATCAGGCTACTTCACTAGAAGATGGCTATATGTCCTGGGATGATGTTCCATTTTGCCGTAGTTAAGGTGCTCGTATATTGACCTTAACTGCTGCAAGTCATTGGTGTAAGGTAACTCAAAGCAAGGGAATGGCTGGTGGTAGAACCTGCGCTCACGCGTTAATTCATCCAAATCATCATGAAGAACGCCATTGAAGATACTGATTTTGTTTGCCACAAAGTCACGTATGGCGGTAATTCTGTTTGTGCCATCCAATAACCACCCTGACATCGGTTTGACGCCACTGGTGCGCCATTGCGGGGCATGAATCACGTAATAGCCAATGGGGACGCCAAGAAAAATATTCTCGATAAAACGTGCCTGCCTATCCTTCTCCCAGTCAGTCTCCTTGCTCCAGGGAGGCAAAACAAAATGCACCAAGGTCTTTTCGCTTTCTAGGCAAGGAAGCTGTGGCGAAATCCCAAAAATATGCTCGATAGGATGATTATGCGGCGTGCCGTGCAATAGCCGTTCTGGCAGCAATGGGGATTGTGGATGCGGAACATCGGCCATGATCAATCTCCTTTTTGTTGTGTGCACATGGAGTTAAGGGGGGCCAAAATTAAGATAGGCCAGATGAACAATAGTTCAAAAGGTTTGTGCATGGATAAGCACGAGGCGAATCCGGAAGGGTCTGATGCGGAGGAGTACCTTCGCGGCACCTCCACATCGGAACTCCCTGGCCTATATTCGGCAGGTTACTGAATGATACCCAGGCGAATAGCACCTACTTTGGGATGTCTGTTGAGGGTGAGAGAAAAAAGCCAGATGCTTATTACTCACTGGCTGTAGCTGCCATCCTGGCGCGAGCCTCATGTAATTTTCTGTAACTGTCGATCAAGCGATGATGCCTATCTAGGCCCTCTAGTTTCATACTGGTGGGGGTTAAGCCGAAAAAGCGCACTTTGCCCTCTATTGAGCCGATAACCGCATCCATCCTGACATTGCCAAACATCCGGCGGAAATTGGTTTCATAGTCATCAAGCGCCAAATCATCATCTAACACCACTTCCAATGCCACATTCAGGGCTTGGTAAAACAACCCACGCTCCAGCGTGTTGTCGTTGTATTGCAGGAAGGCACCCACCAGATCATGCGCTTCTTCAAGTTGCTGCAAGGCCAGGTGGATCAGCAGCTTTAATTCTAGGACGGTGAGCTGACCCCAGTCGGTATTCTCGTCGAACTCGATACCGATTAAGGTTGCGATATCACCATAATCATCTAGTTCGTTATTCTCCAGGCGTTCCAGCAGTGCTTCCAAGCTGGCATTGTCCAGTCTATGCAGGTTCAGGATATCTTCACGGAACAGCAAGGCCTTGTTGGTGTTATCCCAGACCAAATCCTCTACTGGATATATTTCTGAATAACCTGGCACCAGAATCCGGCAAGCAGTTGCACCTAGCTGGTCATACACCGCCATATAAGCTTCTTTGCCCATGGTGTTGAGAATGCCAAACAAGGTCGCTGCTTCCTCGGCATTGGCGTTTTCACCTTGGTGTGAAAAATCCCATTCTACAAACTCATAATCTGCCTTGGCGCTGAAAAATCGCCATGACACGATACCGCTGGAGTCAATAAAGTGCTCTACAAAGTTATTGGGTTCCGTGACGGCTTCACTGGCAAACGTGGGTTGCGGCAAATCGTTCAGGCCTTCTAAACTGCGCCCTTGCAATAATTCCGTCAGGCTGCGTTCCAGCGCTACCTCTAGGCTGGGATGTGCGCCGAACGAGGCAAATACACCGCCTGTGCGTGGGTTCATCAAGGTGACACACATGACCGGGTAGTTGCCACCTAGTGATGCATCCTTGACCAGTACCGGAAATCCTTGCTCTTCCAGGCCTTGAATACCGGCTACAATGCTAGGGTATTTCGCCAATACTTGCTGCGGTACATCCGGCAATGCGATTTCACCTTCTAGAATTTCACGCTTGATCGCTCGTTCGAAAATTTCCGATAGGCATTGCACCTGTGCTTCGGCTAAGGTATTGCCAGCACTCATGCCATTACTGACATAAAGATTTTCGATCAGGTTGGATGGGAAATAGACAACCTTGCTGTCAGACTGCCGCACGTAGGGCAATGCACAGATACCACGTTTCACATTGCCAGAATTAGTGTCGATCAGATGTGAGCCACGTAATTCGCCATCTGGATTGTAAATTTGCAGGCAGTACTCATCCAGAATGCCATCTGGCAGTGCATCGTGACGACCCGGCTTAAACCAACGCTCATTTGGATAATGTACAAAGGCCGCGTTGGCGATATCCTCTCCCCAAAACGTACCTGCATAAAAATGGTTGTTACTTAGCCGCTCAATATACTCTCCCAAGGCTGACGCCAGTGCACTTTCCTTGGTCGCGCCTTTACCATTGGTAAAACACATGGGCGAGTGCGCATCGCGGATATGCAGCGACCACACATTGGGAATGATATTGCGCCATGACGCGATTTCAATCTTGATCCCCAGGCTTGCCAATAGGCCTGACATGTTGGCGATGGTTTGTTCTAAAGGTAGATCCTTGCCGGTGATATAAGTGCTCGTATCGGTAGCATGGTTCATCACCAGTAGTGCTTGTGCGTCTGCATCCAGATTCGCGACTTCTTCAATGATAAATTCCGGGCCGGCTTGCACCACTTTTTTCACGGTACAGCGGTCAATGGAGCGCAATATACCCTGGCGATCTTTGTCGGAGATATCCGTCGGCAACTCAACCTGAATTTTGAAAATCTGTTGGTAACGGTTTTCCGGATCAACAATATTGTTATGGGAAAGACGGATATTGTCGGTAGGAATATTGCGAGTACTACAGTACAACTTTACAAAATAGGCTGCACACAAGGCTGATGAGGCTAAAAAGTAATCAAACGGGCCGGGAGCCGAACCATCACCCTTATAGCGGATAGGCTGGTCTGCAATCACCGTGAAGTCATCGAACTTGGCCTCAAGGCGTAGCTTATCGAGAAAATTGACCTTAATTTCCATTGGGGAATTCCAGCGTAGTGCAAAAAGTGAGGGGGCTATTATCTCTCACCACACAATTGCTGTGTGAAAGAAGCCTGACGGTAAGCTATGTCCTGAGGTTCCATTCTGTGGATAGTATTGAAATATATCCAGAAAGGTAACCACGTGTTTTTTTAACTCTTTTAGAGGTTAAGAGCGTATGAGAATCAAGGAGTAATGTGTGGTTGGTGCGCCCGACAGGAGTCGAACCTGTGACCTTTGGCTTCGGAAACCAACACTCTATCCAACTGAGCTACGGGCGCATTTTGATTAGGAGGCGGATTATAGCAAATGAATACATGCTTGTCCTTGTATAACCTTTTCCCGGACGGGGCTTATTGAGTATAATCCTTGGCATTTTCCCTGTTTTAAAGATAGGTTTGGTTGGTATGAGCGCGCACGAATACGATTTCCCGAAAACAACGAAGAAGCAATTCATCCTAGCAGCACTGGGCACTTTGTTTGCGCCATTATTGGTACTGTTCCTCGTGGCGCGTTTGTTTTTTGGTATCCAGTCTGGCTTGGTTGATGATCCTGTTGTGGAGCAAAAGCCTGAAGCTACTGCCGCTGCCAAGTCTGCTGATAGTGAAGATGATGCTGATGATGAGGCACCAGCTGCGCCAGCGGCAGATGATGAAAAGAGCGAGTAATCGCTGTATTGTTTTCAAGTATTTTTCACTTAAATAGCAGCTCATGGCTACATATGCGATAGGTGATATCCAAGGCTGCTATCACTCCCTTCTCTCCCTGCTGGATCTTATCCAGTTTGATGCTTCCAAAGACCAGCTCTGGCTGGTGGGTGACTTGATCAACCGTGGTTCTGGTTCGTTGGAAACCCTGCGTTGGGCCAAGGCAAATGAATCCAGCCTAGTGATGGTGCTAGGCAACCATGATTTGCACACATTAGCTGTAGCTGAGGGCTTTGTACGCGCCCATCGTAGTGATACTTTGCAGCCTATTTTTGACGCCCCTGATCGAGCAGAGTTATTGGATTGGCTGCGTCTGCGCCCGATGATACATGCTGATGGTGAGTTGGTGATGGTGCATGCTGGTTTGTTACCGCAATGGGAGGCCGGGCAGGCACTGGAACTAGGGCACGAGGTTGAGGCTGCTTTGCGTGGAGATGGCTACCATAGCTTTCTTGCGCACATGTATGGCAATTATCCATTGCGCTGGGATGACGGTTTGCAAGGGATGGATCGTCTACGCATGATTACCAATGCCATGACACGCCTGAGAGTATGCAAACGGGACGGCGAGATGGATTTTCATTTCAAGGGTGAGCTGGTGGATATGCCTGCCGACACTATGCCGTGGTTTGATGTACCTGCGAGGCAGTCGGTGGACTCTACCGTGATTTTCGGGCATTGGTCTGCGCTGGGTTTGCAGCAGCGTGACAATCTTTATGCCTTGGATACGGGGTGTCTGTGGGGTGGTCAGTTGACAGCGCTCAGGCTAGAGGACCGCAAGACGTTTCAAGTGCCGTGCCACCCTGCCGATGGGCCACGAGCCATCAAGGGCAGTTAATGGCTGGCACTAATCCAGATTTAACCTAGCAGCAATCGCTTGCCTGGCCATGCGGCATAGCCCGCGTCTTTCATGTCCTGCACTTTCAATCGGGACAGCAAAATCCAATTCTACCACCGCCTGCTTTTGTGCCAGTACCATGCGTAATGATTGCCAAAGGGTAGTTTCTCCATGATAAGCCATGGCGGTATTGATGCTGCCATCAGGATTGGGGTAGCGCACGGAGAATGGGCGGATGGTGGTATTGGTATCAATAGTAGCTTGCATGAGGCTGCCCTTGAATGGCCTCAGCTCAGTGCCATCCGTTGTTGTGCCTTCAGGGAAATAGCATAGGCAGTCTCCGGCGCGGATGCTCTCTGCTACGGTATTCACCATACGGCTGGCATCTTGTCTTTTTTCGCGGTCAATAAACAAGGTGTTGGCTTGTGCTACCAACCAGCCGATGACTGGCCAGGCGCGGATGTCCGATTTAGCAATGAAGCGTACAGGGCGAATGCTGTTGAGTGCGTGGATGTCCAGCCAGGAAATGTGGTTGGCAACAAACATCGTGCCATGCACATCCGCGTTGGGGATATGACCCGTGGCAATGACCTTCAGATTGAGGATGTCTAGGAACTGCTGGCTCCAGCGACGTATGATGCTTTCGCGTTTGATGCCGCTGACGCCAGGCAGAATAGTTGCCGCAACGACAATGCCGTAAAGCGTGTGCAGCGCGAGGCGCGTGAGGCGGAATAGCTGCGTCGGCAGGGGCGTCTTTTTTTCAGGCAAGCAGGTACTGGTTGGCAGCTTATTTGAAAAAGTGAGCTGCATAGCGTTTGTTGAGTCGCGACAATGGTAGCATAACCAGCATATCCGCTGTGTTGAAGTCAGGATCCCAGGCTGGTGCGCCGCAAATATAGGCGCCTAGTCGCAAGTAGCCCTTGATGAGCGGTGGGCAGGTGACTTCCAAGTCATTGCGCAGTGCTTCCAGTGGCAACGGACAATTCGGGAAAACGCGATACTCCACTGGCGATAGGTGATCTTGCTGTAATTGGTGGTACAAGCTAGCTGCCATGTGACCACCATCTGCCATGCCGATGCTGCCGCAACCGATCATGTACTCGTAGCGATGTACCTTCATGTAATTAGCGAGGCCAGCCCAGAGGAGGGTGATGGTGCCGCCCATGCGGTAATCTTTGTGCACGCAAGCGCGGCCAACTTCTACCATGCTTGGAGCCAAGTGGCGCAGGCGGGAGAGATCGAACTCTCCGGCAGAATAATAACCACCAGCCTCATTGGCCATGGCGGGGCTCAGGATACGGTAGGTGCCGACTACTTCACCTGTTTCGTGATTACGTACCAGCAAGTGGTCGCAAAAAGCATCAAAACCATCCTGGTCTAATCCTTCGGTACCAGCAACATTGGCCCCCATTTCCTCTGCAAATACCTTGTAACGAAGGCGTTGGGCCTCAGCAATTTCAGAGGCATTACGAGCGAGGCTGACGTATAACTGGCTGGCACCGTTCTTCGTGCCTAGGGAAGGCTGCCGGTCAAGCATAGGGCTAATCCTGACTATTAAGATAGCCCACACTCTAAAAGTGCTGAATGACGGAAGGGTTAAAACAGGGTGAAGCTTTTATGACAATGCCGGGCATGCCCGGCATTGTTGAAATCAATGGTGGAGATGTCGTGATGGATACTTAATGGGTGACGCGGGTAACACCGCCGCTTTCTACCAATCGAACCTTATCACCTGGGTTGAATTGCACATCGGCCTCTTGCACCACGGCAATCAAACTGCCGCTTTCAAGTTTGACCGTAATTTCGAGGCCATCCTTGCGTGTAATGCCTTCCTCGGCTGCAGCACCTGCAAGTCCACCCACCAGTGCGCCCAAGACAGTAGCAATCGCTTGGCCCTTGCCGCCACCGACTGAGCTGCCTGCAATACCGCCGACCACTGCACCGGCGCCACCGCCGATCGGAGTTTTTGTGCCTTCCAGTTTTACATTACGTACACTTTCCACCACGCCCAGGCGTACAGTCTGGGTTTTACGTGCTTCATCTCGGCTATATACATCTCCAGAGTTCGAGCTCATGCAGCCACTCAGGGTGAGTAGAATACCTGCTGCTAACAATAATGACGTCATACGCATGTTTTGCTCCTTAAGCAGTTTGTCCTTCAACATATTGCGACAGGGTTTCGTCCACTAGCACCTGCCTGTAAAAATCCTGTATTTCCTCTCGGCTGATCTTGTGGTTTTGTGCCCCGCGGCTGGCAATCTTGATCGCCCCCATCACCGATGCCAAACGACCACTCACCTCCCAATCCCAGCCCTGGGAAATGCCATAGAGCAAACCAGCGCGGTAAGCATCGCCACAGCCTGTTGGGTCGATCACTTGCTCGGCTCTTGCACATGGAATCTTGTATTGTTTTCCATCGGCATAAATCGTTGAGCCTTGAGCGCCTTCCGTGACGATCAGTGCTTTGACTTTTTCTGCTACCTGTTCGAGCGTAAGACCGGTTTTTTCCTGTAATAGTTGCGCTTCATAGTCATTAACGGCGACATAGGTAGCAAGCTCAATGAAATGCAGTAACTCCTCACCATTGAACATGGGCAAACCCTGTCCAGGATCGAACATGAAGGGGATGCCTTTATCGTGGCACTCCTTGGCGTGCAGGAACATGCCATCACGCCCATCAGGTGCAATGATCGCCAGGCCAATATCCTGTGCATCGTGCACGCTGTTTTGGTGACATTCGCTCATGGCACCTTGGTGGAACGCGGTGATCTGGTTATCGTCCTGATCGGTGGTGATAAAGGCCTGTGCCGTGAAAGTGCCAGGGATAGTTTTGATATGCGTGGTGTCGAGTTCGTGCTGTTGCAGCCAGTTGGTATAGCCAGCGAAATCGTCACCTACTGTTGCCATGATCACAGGCTCACCTTGCAGGAGTTTGAGGTTGTAAGCAATGTTGCCTGCAGTTCCGCCAAATTCACGACGCATTTCCGGCACGAAGAAGCAGATATTCAGCATGTGGATTTTGTCTGGCAGGATATGGTTCCTGAACTGGTCGCCAAAAACCATGATGGTGTCAAATGCCATGGAGCCACAAATCAATATCCGCATGTCTAACCTATTGCTATCGTATGTAAATTGGCATTATCCAAGGCCTGCCTGCCAACTGCAAGCATGAAAAAGCCCGCAGGGGTGCGGGCTTGATGTGGTCTGTCTAAGATTAGGTATCGTTAAGCTGCCTGTTTCTCTAATGAATTTTCAATCAGGATTTTGGCTGCTTTCTTTGCGTATTTCACAGCGCCTGAGCCACGCTTGATCTGCTCTGCCTGTATGGCACCCTCAATCAGGATGGAAAGTTGCAACGCTAGGCTATCCGGATCGCGTGCGCCTGCATCGGCAGCAAGCTCCACCAGGAACTGGCGAAATTGGCGTGATTGCTCTGCTGACAGACGATGTACGGGGTTTTCCTCATTGGGGAATTCCGCCGAAGCCTTGAGGAAAGCCATGCCGCGAAAATCGGGAGCTGTGACCCATTCTTCAATAAAATCGAATAGCTTTTGCAAGCGCTCGGAAGGTTTTTTTGTGTTCTTGCTTAGGTTCTGGTTGAGCCAGTCAGTGAAGTCAGAATGGCCTTTTTGCAGTACTTCCAGGATCAGGTCTTCCTTGCTACGGAAATACTTGTATAGGGTCATCTTGGTGGTGCCGGCGACTGCCACAATGGTATCGACCCCCGTGGAGTTGATACCGCGCGTCTGGAAAAGGTCAGACGCGACATGGAGTATTTTTTCCCGTAGCACGGACATGTTGTGATCCTTTTTGGATGCCTGAGATTACACAATGTTTATATACTAATCAGTATATACATGTTTGTGCCGGAAGAGGTGGATAACCAACGCATGATCCGCACAATTTATTTGATGTCCGAGTATAAGTCCTGCTTCTCGATCCTGCTTGGTTTAAGTGTAAACAAACTGTTACAAAAGTATAAAAAAGTGTAAATTGGCAGGCGCTGCATCTGTAGGAATAAACGAGTCAACTATTTACAGGAAGGTATGTATGCGCGAACTTTTATCTTGGATGTTGGGTGGGTTAATGGTGGTGGCTCCTGCTGCCTTTGCGGCAGATAAATCTTTGTCCGTTAAAGAGTCTATTCTGCTGGATGCGCCAGTCGAGGTGGTATGGGCCAAGATAGGACATTTTGGTGATATGAGCTGGCACCCTGCATTGGCCTCGACGGAAATCGTGAGTGGAGCTGAAGATAAACCGGGAGCTCAGCGTGTGCTGACGCTGAAGGATGGGGGCAAGATTCATGAAACGCTGACGGCGCGTGATGCCAAGAAGATGACCTTGTCGTACAAAATCACGGAGAGCGTGTTACCTGTGAGTGAGTACAGTGCGACACTTTCAGTGAAGCCAGAAGGCAGTGGCAGTCGAGTCTTGTGGACGAGCCAATTTAAGCGCAAGGCACCTGGCGATGACAAAGCCGCTGTGGATACAATCACTGGCGTGTTTCAGTCTGGCCTGGGTCAGTTGAAGTCCAGCTTGCATTGAGTTGTTCTGCTGGAATATAAAAAAGCCGGGTGACCGGCTTTTTTATTGCCTGAAGTGATCAGGAGCGCTGGATCGGTTTCTTGCTGGTGACGGCAGGTACGGTTAATTGTGCCTTGATAAAGGCTTGTTCTGGCTCCGAGAGCATGGTGAGCGGTTTGTACTCACAGCTTACTTTTTTAAGTAGTTGTGTTGCCAAGGCCAATTCCTCAGCTTGAGCAGAAAGATTGCCTGCCACGATCACGTTGAGGAACACGCCGCGTTCTGATTCACTGAGCATTAATGCTTGCGGGAAGTGGCAGGTGCCTTGGCGCATGCTTTTCACCGTATTGTAAAACTCGGTCACCTGCTGGTGGCTGATGGCCGGTTCATGCGCAACCAAGTTCCAGAGTTGATGGCTAGATGGGGATTTATGGAGTGGTGCTGTATCCCGCAAGATATACCACGACATGAACAGGCTGATGGCGATCAGGCTGACGAAGCTGGCGCTCATGCTGAAGTCGCGCAACTTGCGCCAACTGCCATCGCATTGCGCATGAATCAGGGCATCTGTGGCGATACGCGCATGGCGTAGTGCCTGGCTGGCTGGGTGCTGTAGTTCTGCCTGCAAGGCGTTTTCCAGCATGATGATGATTTGCTGGGCGAGCACATCGGGTAGCTGAGCGCCACTGGCCTTGGCTTGTTTGCTTAAATAGCGCGTCAGACTGCTTTTTTGTTGTATGAGTTCTTGTTGCAACTCTCGCAAAGAATGAGCAGGAGTTAGCGATAGGTCGAAAACCTTTAGTAAACGCAACTGCGGCGCATCTTTACTTGCCTTAAGGGATTGCATCAACCATGAGGGATTTTGATTGAACATGGGCATATCCTGGCTAGAAAGGTTTGACGACCACCAATATGATGACCGCGATCAAGGCCAATACGGGTAACTCATTCAACCAGCGGTAGAACACATGGCCGTGGCGGTTGCGGTCATGCTTGAAATCAAACAGCAACTTACCGCAATAGAGATGGTAGGCGATCAGCAAAGCAACCAGCGTGAGCTTGGCATGGAGCCAGCCGCCAGAGAAGCCGTAGCCGTGCCATAACCAGAGGCCAAATAAGATGGTCAGTACTGCGCCTGGAGTCATGATGCCAAAGAACAGCTTACGCTCCATGATCTTGAAGCGATCACTGCCAACTTTGTCTTCTGTCTGCGCGTGGTAGACGAACAGGCGAGGCAGATAGAACAGCCCCGCAAACCAAGTCACCATGAAGATGATGTGCCATGCCTTGATCCACAACATATCAGCTTGCCGTTCCTAGTTGTTGATCCAGCAGTTTGCGCAGGGAGCCAAAGTCCAGCTCGCCGATCAGCTTCTGGATAATCCTGCCTTGCTTATCAATAATGAATGATGTGGGGGTGACTCGGACATCGTTGAATTGTTGTGCTGCATCGCCGCTGCTGTCATGGCTGACGGGGAAGGGCAGGGCATTGTTTTTGGAGTAGTTGATCACCTGCTGAATGCCATCATAGGACATGGCAACCGCGACGACCTCAAAGCCTTTGTTTTTGTATTCATTGTAGGTTTGTATCAAGCCGGGCATTTCGGCAATGCAACCTGGGCAATCTGTGGCCCAGAAGTTGACCAGGACCATCTTGCCATGCAGTGATGACAAGGGGATGGTCTTGCCTTCCAAGGTAACGAAGTTGATCGCAGGGGCTTGTGGCTTTTGCGTGAGGGAAAACCCGAGAAAAGCGAGCAAACCGATAATAACCAGTGGGATCAGGATTTTGCGCAGTTTTTGTGGCATGGGAGAGTAGTCAATCCAGCATCGTGTGAATCTATGATGTCATTGTGGTGCTTTTTGTGCCCTTTGTCATCTGGGGTGCGTATGCTTTTTTAATTTTGTTAACAATTCTCATTCTCTTGAAAGCCGCACCAGCACTGCATTTGCGCTCAGTTTTCAAAGTATGGGCATGATACAATTAGCCTTTTACTCCGCACCTACAAGCATGACTGCCCGCTTACGCGAAATCCCGTATAACTACACTTCGTTCTCCGATCGTGAAATTGTCATCAGGTTCCTCGGCGAGGAAATCTGGGATGTGCTCAATGAGCTAAGGGAGGAGCGCAAGACTGGCCGCTCTGCACGCATGCTGTTTGAAGTGCTAGGCGACTTGTGGGTGGTGTCAAGAAACCCCTATTTGCAGGATGATTTGCTCCAGAACAAGAAGCGTCGCAATGCATTGATTGATGCGCTTAACCATCGCATCAAGGCGATTGACGAGCGTAGCGCTGGCAATCAAAAGGTGCTCAAGCTGGTGGTTGCTGCCCGTAAGGCGGTGAATGAGTTCGAGCAGGATTTCCGTCAGACTGAAACCCTGCGCAAGCAGGCGCTGGCCAAGCTTTCTCGTTATACCCGCAAGGACAATATCCGTTTTGACGGATTGTCACGCGTGTCTCACGTCACGGATGCGACGGACTGGCGTGTTGAATATCCATTCGTCGTCATTAATCCTGATACCGAAGACGAAATCGCCGCCTTGGTGCGTGTATGTATTGAGCTGGGCCTGACCATTATCCCGCGTGGAGGTGGTACCGGCTATACCGGCGGTGCCGTGCCGTTGACCAAGCTATCTGCGGTGATCAATACCGAGAAGCTGGATCATTATTCAGCGGTTAATTACGTTGACTTGCCCGGCGTTAGTGAGAAAGTGCCAGTGATTCATTGTGGCGCAGGCGTGGTTACCCGCCGCGTGATGGAGGCCGCAACGAATGCAGGTCTGGAATTCGCCGTAGACCCAACCTCCGCAGATGCTTCTTGCATCGGTGGTAATGTGGCCATGAACGCAGGCGGCAAGAAGGCCGTGCTGTGGGGAACCGCGCTGGATAACCTGGCCTCATGGCGCATGGTGACGCCTGATGCCGAGTGGTTGTTTGTCGAGCGCCTGGAACATAACCAGGGCAAGATCCACGATATCGACATGGCACGCTTCCGTATCACGCGCTATGAAGAAGATGGCAAAACCCTGATTGGTGAGCCGCGGCTGCTGGAGATTCCTGGCCCGAGCTTCCGTACCGTAGGCTTGGGCAAGGACGTGACAGATAAATTTCTTTCCGGCTTGCCAGGCATTCAGAAGGAAGGTTGTGATGGCCTGATTACTTCTGCGACCTTCATTCTGCATCGCATGCCCAAGCATGTGCGTACTGTGTGCCTGGAGTTTTTTGGTCACGTGGCCTTGGCTGTGCCCTCGATTGTCGAGGTCAAGGATTACCTGGATGCTCATCCCAACACCATCTTGGCGGGTTTGGAGCATCTGGACGAGCGTTACCTGCGTGCCGTGGGTTATGCCACCAAGGCTAATCGTAGCGAACGTCCCAAGATGGTCTTGATCGCTGATATTGCCAGCGATGATGAAACCGGGGTGGGCGAGGCAGCTTCACAAGTGGTGCGTTTGGCCAATGCGCGTGGTGGTGAGGGTTTTATTGCCGTTTCCAGTGAGGCGCGCAAGAAATTCTGGCTGGATCGGGCGCGGACTGCCGCGATCGCCAAACATACCAATGCCTTCAAGATCAACGAAGATGTGGTGATCCCATTGCCACGCCTTGGCGATTATTCCGATGGTATCGAGCGTATCAATATCGAGCTTTCCATCCGCAATAAGCTGAAGCTGCTGGATAGCCTGGAAAGCTTCATGCAGGGCGAGCTGCCATTGTATGAAGATGATGAAACCCAGGCTGATCCGGAGATGCTGGTGACCAAGCGCCAGATGGCGCTGGAGTTGTTTGCTGCCACACGCCAGCACTGGAAGATTACGCTGGAAAACCTCGATGGTGCATTGTCGCTGCTGGGGCCGGAATATAGCGATCTTGCCGTGGAGAATATCTTCCGTGCGGTGCAGGAGCACCAGGTGCGCATCTCCTGGAAGCAGGACGTCAAGAAAGAACTGCACCGTATTTTTACGGGGCGTGAATATCGCCGCATCCTGGAAAAGTGCGATGAAATCCACAAGCAGGTGTTGAAAGGCCGCGTCTTTGTCGCCCTGCACATGCATGCTGGCGATGGCAATGTGCACACCAATATCCCGGTTAACTCTGATGACTATGAAATGATGCAGACGGCACATGAAGCTGTTGCGCGCATCATGAAACTGGCGACTGGCCTGGGTGGCGTGATCTCGGGCGAGCATGGCATAGGCATCACCAAGATGGAGTTTCTGGACGAGAAAACCGTCTCCAAGTTTGCTGCCTACAAGCAGCAGGTAGACCCTGAAGGCCGCTTTAACAAGGGCAAGCTGATGGCTGGCTCTGGCCTGCACTCTGCCTACACACCGTCTTTTGGCCTGCTGGAGCAGGAGTCCATTATCATGGAGCAATCCGCGATTGGTGGCATTGCTGATTCCATTAGTGATTGCCTACGTTGCGGCAAGTGCAAGCCCGTGTGTACCACACACGTACCACGTGCCAACCTGCTTTATAGCCCGCGCAACAAGATTCTCGGCACCTCGCTCCTCATTGAGGCTTTCCTCTATGAGGAGCAGACGCGTCGCGGTATTTCACTCAAGCATTTTGACGAGTTCAATGACGTAGCCGATCACTGTACTGTCTGCCATCGTTGTGAAAAGCCTTGCCCGGTGGATATCGATTTTGGCGATGTGTCGATTGCCATGCGCAATTTCCTGCGTGAGCAGGGTAAGAAGCACTTTAACCCTGGCACCACCGCAGCCATGACTTTCCTTAATATCAAGGACCCTGCCACGATACGCGCCATGCGTACTGCCATGGTTGGCTTTGGTTACAAGGCGCAACGCCTGGGTCATGCGGTATTCAAGAAGTTGGGGTTGCTGAATAGCACCAAGAAGAGCCCGCCGCCCACATTGGGCAAGCCAGAAATCAAGGCGCAGGTGATCCACTTCCTCAATCGACCCATGCCCAAGGCGATGCCTACCAAGACATCGCGTGCCTTGCTGGGGATTGAAGATGACACCATCGTGCCGGTGATCCGTAACCCGCAGAAAACCAATGAAGATTCAGACGCTGTGTTTTACTTCCCGGGATGTGGTTCCGAGCGTTTGTTCTCGACGGTCGGCCTGGCGACGCAGGCCATGTTATATGAGGCTGGCGCTATCACCGTCTTGCCACCCGGCTACCTGTGCTGCGGGTATCCGCAAACCTCTAGCGGCAATCACGATAAAGGCCAGCAAATCACGGCGGATAACCGTGTGCAGTTCCACCGCGTGGCGAACACATTAAATTATCTTGATATCAAGACGGTGATTGTGTCCTGCGGCACTTGTATGGATCAATTGCAGAAATACGAGTTTGAACGCATCTTCCCCGGTGCCAGGTTGCTGGATATCCACGAGTACCTGATGGAGAAGAACTTCAAGATCGAGGGCGTGACTGGTACTCGCTATATGTACCATGACCCTTGCCACAGCCCGATGAAGACTTATGCGCCGATGAAGGTGACGCAGGCGTTGGTTGGGGAGAACGATGTCGCGTTGAATGACCGTTGTTGCGGGGAATCCGGCACTTTTGCTGTCGCGCGTCCCGATATTGCAACCCAGGTCAAGATGCGCAAGCAGGAAGAGTTGGAAAAAGGCATGGCCAAACTGGGCTTGACCCCAGGTGCGCCCGAACAGGACGTGAAAATCCTCACTTCTTGTCCATCGTGCCTGCAAGGCTTGGCACGTTACGGTGAAGATACGGGCATTGAAGCTGATTACATCGTAGTAGAAATGGCCAAGCATGTGCTGGGTGCAAACTGGATGCAGGATTATGTGCAGAAGGCCAACAATGGCGGCATAGAAAAGGTATTGCTCTAAAAAGAAGCAGGTTATCTAATGAAAACCATGCAATAAAAAGCCAGCATTGCTGGCTTTTTTATTGTTCACAGTGCGGATGGTTCTGGCGTGCATGCAATCGTGATGAAGTTCTATGACTTGGGTTCCACCGTGACGCTGACATCCAGCGAGTGAGCACCGCCACCCAGCACTACGCCACGTATCGGCGACACATCGCTGAAATCGCGGCCCCATGCCACGGTGATGTGCTCATGCTGCACCAGGCAGTTGTTGGTCGGGTCGAAATCTACCCAGCCATAAACTGGGCTATATAAAGACACCCAGGCGTGGGAGGCATCCGAGCCGATGAGTTTGGGCTGGCCTTCCGGCGGCTTGGTCAGGATGTAGCCACTGACATAACGGCAGGCCAGGCCGATGCTCCGCAGGCAGCCTATCATGAAGTGGGCAAAGTCCTGGCAGACGCCGCGCTTGTTGGCTAAGACTTGCGATAAAGGCGTACCGACATCCGTTGCGGTGGGGTCGAATTCAAACTCGGTGAAGATGCGTTGGGTCAGGTTGAATGCAGCTGGAATAAGTTGCTGACCAGGCGTGAAGCTTTGCCGGGCGTAGTCAGCCAAGGCATCGCTGCATGCAATATGGGGCGAGGGAAAAAGGTAGGCATGCGCTTCTACATTTTTTACATACTCCAGCTTCAATTCATCCCGCACCGATTCCCAGGCCCGGCTATTCTGCATCACGTCCAGCGTCAGCCTGGGGAGTAGCTGCACTTCGGTATACGAGCTGACGGTGAGTGTCTGGTGTGGTGTCTGTATCGAGAAATAGTCGGTGATGTTGCCGAAGTAATCCAGGTTTTGCTGGCGCTCCTCAGGCAATGGGTCTATCACCAATTGGTGTGACTGGCATTGCTGAAACGTGAAGCTGCGCGGTGTCAGGTGCAGGAACTGCTGTGACAGCGTGACATTGAAGTCATAGTCATAGTGGGTGGTGTGGGAAACCTGGAAGCGCATAGACTAGAAGTGCAGGGGAGCCTGCTGGGCATTGTTTTTTTGTAAATGTTCCTGCCATGTGCCGGAATAGCTGAAGAAGCGATGGCTCAGGGCATCTGACAAACTGACACTGGTATTGAAGGTGTCATTCAACCACGCAATCAACTCAGGATTGCCTGGGGCGAGTTGTGTGTCAGGATCAAGGGAGCGCAGTCTTGATAACTGCTCGATGAAGGGGGCTTCACCACCGCTGCCGTAGTTGGCGGAAATCTGTGACAGGTATTTGATTAATCCCTTTAGCTGGAAAGCCATGGAGTTGGGATTGTTTTCATCCAGCAGCAGCAAATCCAGCGCTGGCAGCCATTCGGCTTGTGCCGCATAGCGTGAGCGATAGGTGACGATGCTATCACACAGTTCCAGCATCCATTCCAGATTGCTTTCCGCGGGCATAAGCAAGGCATTGCGCAGCAGGGTGCAGAGCAATTGCAGCCGCTCGATGCGACGCCCGATCGACAAAAAGCGCCAGCCCTGGTCACGCGTCATGCCATCCAGCGAAAACCCGGCCAGGGTAACCAGTGAGGTCGAGGTTTCGTCTAGCAGCAATATGGCATCGGCCAGTGTCGGGCTTTGCAGGGGTACACTGCTGAAACGCTTGACCATCTGGTTAATGCTGCGCCAGTTATCGCTGGACAAGCGCTCACGTAAGTTGAATGCCAGGTTAAAGAATTGCTGCATATGGTTCGCCAGGCTGGGTTGCCCCGGCTCAATCGAGAAAATGCCGGAGATCAGCAGTGCCTCGATAGATTCATCATCCAGATCAGCCGCGCGCGCGTCTTCTGATTCAGGTGAAGTTTCTATTGCCATGAGGCCATACCATGTGCACAAGGCCTGGATGGTAGGCCATTCTGCGCTGCGGTGATCGCTGGAAAACTCCAGCAGGCGGTGGATCGCAGTCCGCAGAAGCCGGGTGTAGTGATGATTGCGTACGCTGTAGCGGCCAAACCAGAACAGGTTTTCCACCATTCGGCTTGAGAGGTGCACATTACTGTGGATCAAGTCGCGGCTGGAGGTGGGCTTGCGCAACAGGCTGCGGTAATCGTTGTGGCCGGGCGAGATGATCCAGGTGTCTTTACTGGTGCCGCCGCGCTGCATGCTGAGTACGCGCTCATCCTGGGTGCTACCGACGCGGGTGAGCCCGCCTGGCATGACGACATAGCCTTGCGGCGTGGCGCAGGCATAAACGCGTAGGCCAATCGCCAGCGCATTGAGGGCAGGCTGCTGCTCGTTCCAGACCGGGGCCTGCGAGATTTCCACCTGTTCCTGAGCGACATAGTTCTGCGGATTGTTGCGCAGTTTTTGTTCCAATTCGATGCGTTGTTCCGGGGAAAGGTCCTCGCCGAAAATAGGTACTTCGCGGATTTGCGGGAAAGCCGGCTTGATCACCAACTTGTGCATATTGGCGATCACGGTTTCCAGCGCGGCGGGTTCGCCGCACCACCAGGTGGCGACAGAAGGCATAAGCAGCGATTGCCCCAGCAGGTGCTGGCACAGGTTGGGCAGGAAACCAAGCAGGGCGCCGGTCTGAAGCAGGTTGGAGCCGAGGCTGTTGGCAATCAGCACATTGCCGCGCCGCGCAGCATCGGTGAGGCCGGGGATGCCTAGCAAAGAATCTGGGTTGAGCTCCAGCGGGTCGCAGAAGTCATCATCCAGACGCCTGAGGATGGCATGGACAGGCCGCAGGCCGGATAACGTTTTCATCCAGACGATGCCGTTGCGCACCGTGAGATCGCTGCCCTGCACCAAGGGGAAACCCAGGTAGCCCGCCAGGTAGGATTGCTCGTGATAGGTTTCGTTGTACGGGCCTGGTGTCAGCAGCACGATGAGCGGGTGCTCACCTTCGCCCAGCGGGCTGAGCTGCGGGTAGTTGGCGCTTTGGGTGGCGGCTACCTGGCGGCCCCAATAGGCCAGGCTGTCGCGCATGCTGGAGAAGAAGCCGCCCAGCCGTTGCACGTTGAGGTCGCGGAACAGTTCAGGAAACGCGCTGGAGATGATCACGCGGTTTTCCAGCGCATATCCGGCCCCGGATGGCGCCTGGGTGCGGTCGCCCACCACCCACCACTGCCCGTCGGGTGAGCGCGCCATGTCGACGGCATAGAGATGCAGGGCATAATCGTCCGGCAGGCGAATGCCATGGCAGGGGCGCAGAAAGCCCGCATGCCCGTGCACCAGCGCTGGCGGCAGCAGGCCATCACGCATGAGCTGCTGCGGGCCGTAAATGTCGTTGAGGATGGCATTCATCAGCGTGGCGCGCTGGATGACTGCTGCTTCGATGGCCTGCCATTCTTCCTGTGGCAGGATGAAGGGCAGGATATCCAGCCCCCACGGGCGTTGCAGGCCCTTGGTGTCGGCATAGACGTTATAGGTCACACCATTTTCACGCACCTGATGGGCGATGGCATCTACGCGCTGGCGCATCTGTTCCGGCGATAGCGACTCCAGTGTCTCGATCAGCGCCTGCCAGTGTTCCCTTGGCTGGCCAGTGGGCAGCATCAACTCGTCATGGCGCTGGTGCTGCTGCGATGGATATGTCTGCAAGAGTGGATGCAACATGCGAGGTGCGTTGTCTGATGGCGAGGGGGTATGGTCGATATTAACCATCTTGCCATCGCAGGTCTAGGGTAAACGGGAAGCTGGGGTTGCGCGCCTCGTCGGGGATTTTCATCTCGCCAGCAGTGTGGCCATGATCCCAGAAGCGGGTAAAACGGCGCGCTTCTGCTTCCAGTGCATTCACCGGGAAAGTGGCGTAATTGCGCCCGCCCGGGTGAGAGACATGATAGGTGCAGCCGCCAATGGCGCGGCCACCCCAGGTATCCACCAGGTCGAAGACCAAGGGCGCATGCGGCTTGATGGTGGGGTGCAGCGCAGACCATGGATCCCAGGCGCGGAAGCGCACACCGGCGACATATTCCCCGGCTTGCCCGGTGGGCTGCAATGGCAAGGGGCGGCCATTGCAAGTGACGATGTGGCGCGATTCAGTGAGGCCGCGCACGCGCAACTGCATGCGTTCCACCGATGAATCCACATAGCGCGCAGTGCCGCCACCACTCATTTCCTCGCCCAGCACGTGCCAGGGCTCGATGGCCTGGCGCAGCTCCAACTCCACGCCTTCGTAAGCTACCGTGCCATAGCGGGGGAAGCGGAACTCGATGAACGGGTCGAACCAGTGCCGCTCAAAGGCATAGCCCGCACGGCGCAGGTCTTGCACCACATCGGCAATATCCTGCGCGATGAAATGCGGCAGCATCCAGCGGTCGTGCAGCTCGGTGCCCCAATGCACCAGCTTGCCGGTATAAGGCGTTTTCCAGAAGCGTGCGACCAGGGCACGCAGCAGCAATGCCTGCAACAAGCTCATGCGCGCATGCGGCGGCATCTCGAAGGCGCGGAACTCGACGATGCCCAGGCGGCCGGTAGGGCCGTCCGGCGAGTAGAGCTTGTCGATGGAGAACTCTGCCCGGTGCGTATTGCCGGTGAGATCCACCAGCAGGTTGCGCAGCAGGCGGTCCACCAGCCAGGGCCGGTCACTTTCCTTGGCGTCCGGCAGCGCTTTTTCCATTTGCTGGAAGGCGATGGAGAGCTCATAGAGATTGTCATCACGCGCCTCATCCACGCGTGGTGACTGGCTGGTGGGGCCGATGAAGGTGCCGGCAAACAGGTAGGAGAGTGCCGGGTGGTTTTGCCAATAGGTAATCAGGCTTTTCAACACATCCGGGCGGCGCAGCATGGGGCTGTCAGCCGGTGTTGCCCCGCCCAGCGTGACGTGGTTGCCGCCGCCAGTGCCCGTGTGCCGCCCATCGAGCATGAATTTCTCCGTGCCCAGCCGCGTCTGGCGTGCCTCTTCATAGAGCGTGGTAATAGTGTGGCTGAGCTCTTTCCATGAGTTCGCTGGATGGATATTTACTTCGATCACGCCAGGATCAGGCGTGACGCTGAGCATGCTGATGCGCGCATCCCTGGGCGGCGTATAACCTTCCAGCCACAACTTCAGCTTGAGCTTGGCTGCGCTGGCCTCCACTGCGCTGACCAGCGCGAGATAATCCTCCAGCCGCGTCACGGGCGGCATGAACACATGCAGCCTGCCGTTGCGGACTTGCACGCATAGCGCGGTGTGGATCACCTCTCGCGCCTTGGGTTTTTCCAGCCGTGATTTTCCCTGTCTGGTCGAGGCTGGCTGATCGGCCAGGCTGTCTGTTTCATCAAAGGGGTCGATGGGAAATTCCGCCTCCAATTCCTCGGGAAGCACCCATGGCAGCGAAGCCAGCGGCAGGCGCAGGCCCATGGGCGAGTCGCCCGCCAGCAGGTACAAATGCTCGCGTCGCAACGGCCATGAGCTGGTGATCCATTGTGTGGTAGATTTGTTGACTGGCTCGGGCTTGAGCGGAATGACATAGCCCACGGCCTCGCCTAGGCCTGTTTCCAGCAGCTTGGCGAGTTTGCGCCGCTCTGCGCTATCCTTGAGGCTGGCCTTGAGCGGGTCGATATTGTCCGGCAGGCTTTGTTCCAGCACTACCTGCTGCATCACATCTTCATACGCCGGGATAATGCATGTCGCTGGCAAGCCCAGTTGCTTGACCAGGGTGGCGCTGAAAGCTGTAGCCTCGGCTATCGTATAGCGCTCGGGGTAGTGCTCGTCAGAAAACAGCGAGGCATCTTTCCAGATCGGCTTGCCGTCCAGCCGCCAGAATATATTCAGCGCCCAGCGCGGCAACGGCTCACCGGGATACCATTTGCCTTGCCCATAATGCAGCAGGCCACCCTGGGCAAACTTGTCCTTGAGTCGAGTGGCGAGCTTGCCCGCCAGCTCGCGCTTCTTGTCGCCCAGTGCCTGCGTATTCCATTCCGCACCTTCCATGTCATCCACCGAAACAAACGTCGGCTCCCCTCCCTGGGTCAGGCGCACGTCATGCCGTGCCAGGTCGGCATCCACCAGGTGGCCCAGCGCGTCTATCTTCTGCCAGTCTTCCTCGCTATAGGGCTTGGTCACGCGAGGGTCTTCATGAATACGTGTGATCTTCATCTCATGCACGAACTCCACCTCGCACACATCGGTGAAGCCCGTGACCGGCGCAGCCGAGGAGGGCATGGCGGTACAGGCGAGCGGAATATGCCCCTCACCTGCCAATAGGCCCGAGGTTGGGTCCAAGCCTATCCAGCCAGCACCAGGGATATAAACCTCCGCCCAGGCGTGCAGGTCGGTGAAATCAACGTCTGTGCCACTTGGGCCATCCAGCGCCTTGATATCTGGCGTGAGCTGGATCAGGTAACCCGAGACAAAACGCGCTGCCAGCCCGAGATGGCGCAATATCTGCACCAGCAGCCAGGCACTGTCGCGGCAAGAGCCAAGCCGCTTGGTCAATGTTTGCTCTGGTGTCTGTACTCCAGGCTCCATGCGCACGGTGTAGCCAATATCACTTTGCAGCTGCTGATTCAACGCCACGAGGAAATGCGAAGTCTGGATATCCTTGGTCAGCAATGCCTGCTTGGCTGCAGCAATCCATTCAAGCAGCAGCGCGCATGCAGGCTCCGGCTTCAGGTAAGGGCTGAGTTCATATTGCAATTGCTCGGTGTAAGCAAAGGGAAACTGTTCGGCAAACTTCTCGACAAAAAAGTCGAACGGATTGATCACCGTCATATCCGCCACAAGATCGACCGTAAACGCTAACTCGCGCACCTTTTCGGGGAATACATGGCGCGCAATGTAATTGCCGTAAGGGTCTTGCTGCCAATTGATGAAGTGATGCTCCGGCGTCACCGATAGCGAGTAAGACAACACCGGCGTACGCGCATGCGCCGCAGGCTTCAGCCTGACCTCGTGCGGTGAGAGATTAACCAGGCGATCGAACTTGTAACTCGTTTTGTGATGCAACGCGACACGAATCGCCATAACGGGAAGGCCTTCAATTCATCGGGGATGAAAAGACTCTAGCACAATCGATACCAGCTGAAATGGCGTGATCAACGGCAGGGCGGCGTTGATCACGCCACCATGAGAAATCGTCAAGATTTGGTGCAGATGGATGCCATGCGTTGATGCATGGGCGCTAGATCAGTGCGGATGAACAGGTTGCCCGGTACATTTTCCTGAATAATCAATGACTTTTCCTTGGCTATCAATATTGACGCGTAATAAATCGCTAGATTCCACTGGCGACTCCTTGTTTTGCCAGCCCAGGATTTTTGCCTCGATTGTTCCGCTCTTGATGGAAAGGCTCTGAAAGTAAGGTTCACCCATCAACTTAACAAGCTCAGTTTCGGTCATGCCAACTCTTAAATCCGGGACTTTATTGCAATTGATGTGGGGGAAGATTCCACAGCCGGTGAGTATCGCTAACGTCGATAAGATGAAATAATTCAGCGGTTTTTTCATGATGAAGTTTCTGGTGATCAAGTGGTGATGAATGGCTGGAAAACACGGAGGTCTAGCGACTAACGGCTCTTGTTACAAGGTGGAAGCGCTTTTACTGGGATGACAGTCTCCTCCCCATGGGTATCGATGCGACTCACGACCAGCCTGCACGATAGGGGAACGCTGCTACCAAATGTAAGCTTGGGAATTACCCCTACATTGGCAAACAAAACCTGGTATTTGGCACCTGGCTCAGGGGTAAATGACGCGATGATAGGCCCACAATTGGCATGATAAGCGGGATCGTTGAAGCGATGCAGGCCCTGCACGGATATTTCCTTGTTCGCCGGTACATTAATCTTGATGGACTTATTCGATTTGTCATACAAGAAAATGGAGTCATCGTAGAGTAAATACCCCACTGTTTTATAGTCGCGGCACACATTTTTTTCTGCATCTTCGATATCGACTGAGAAGTGGGTATGCAATGTAAAGTTTGATGAAAATGACACCTCAGCATGCGGTGTTGATGTGTCAGAAAATCGATAAGTTGGGGCAGGAGTTTTACATGCAGTCAAACTGAATAAAACAAGGAAAATGATATTCCTCTTCATGGTATTGTTGACCTATATTTACATTTTTCGGTAGGCTAATATTGCCCACCTGAGTGAAGAAGACTGGCTTAATATTTGAGGTTGGCACTTGCCATCTTCGTGGAGAGTGGTAGCCCAGAAAATGCAATAAAGTCGTTAAAGCATTTATCCACAATCGTTGTGGCAGCCTCATTCACTTTCGCATAAGCATTGGCTTTCCAAGCATCAAGCTCCATCTTCTCCTTGGCAGAACCTGCGCAATGCATGACAGCCAGTACCTTGAACTTGTCACCCTGTTTTTCTTTGATGAGGAAGTGCATGCCATAGTTCAGCGCATAATCTTGACTGGTGAGCATGGAAATATAGCCTAGCTCCCATAATGATCCAGAGATTGAAATATGAATCTCCTGGCTTTTTTCTGTGGATGATACGTTCTCAGGATTGAAATAATCAGACACTTTCTTTGCCAATGCCAAATCAGCACCATGGCCAGAACCTACTTTGTAGGTTTGTGGTAAGGATTGATATAACTGTTGGCTGAATTGCTGAGAAATTTGCATATTATTCTGCAACTGCTGCATATTCCCCGCATTTCCTCCGCTACCCAATACACTACCTGCGACAGAAGAAACCACAACACGGCTATCCGTTAATTTCTGCCGCAATTGCGAGCTGGAAACAGTCGGTGTTGTTGAGCAAGCGCCCAACAAAATCGTTGATAAAGTAAGCATGCCAAGTAATTGGAAGTCACGCATGATGAGGTATCCCCTTTGATATGAAATAGTAATTAAGCGTTGTTAATTGCTAAGGGGGCAAGTGCCGGGACGGATTGCCCGATCAAGTGCTGGCTCATCACCTGGCCAGTCTGGATGCCTCGGGCCGGATAAAAACCGACGAAGCTGTAGACTTAATATGGCGGTTCCGCTGTCATAGTCGTGTGATGCGACCTTAGACCGGTGACTTTGCGCCCTTAACCTTTCGATTAAGGTTGCCCTTAACATTTGTTAGCTATTTTTATCCTTTAAATGACGACATGTCAATTAGAGAATAGTAGAAAAATAATAGGATGAAGCCCACGTAGAGCGTATTCATAATTAGCATCCTGAAACACTGCAATTAGATATACATCCGCTAAGAATTAATTCAATCATCGTAATGATTAAAAAGAACAATATTTTCATTGCACGTCTTTATTATCTTGACTTGTAGAGAGACTTACTTCCAATATCTGTAAATTGGGAATCTGTAATATAGAAAAGGGTTCAAAACTACCTACCTTCCTTGACCAAATTGCCTAGCACAGCCAATTAGTAAGAAAATGACTATAGCAAACAGAATAACCTTGGAATGTTTTCTCACTAAGTATGTCCCCTACTATTTAAGTTGTATAGGAGCCACGGAAAGATTGGCATGGAATTTGTGCGGAAATTTGAGTGGTTAAATCTTCAATGTCCGCATGATTCAAAAAAACATCTAAATGAGCATCCATTTATTATTATGGTAAGTGTAATGATGGTGAGTAATAATAGAATATTATTTGGTTTCATAGTTGAAATTTTTGAATTTAAGGTTTGTGAAGTGTAAAAATTGTATTCCATATTTCTGGTGGTAGAAGATAATTGGGGTCAGATAATTGGGGTCAGAGTAAAATAACGTATGACTAGGCTTAAATTAGCACTCCTCTCTGCGCCAGCCAATAGGCCTACCTCTTTTCTGAGGACGTTGCCGTCTTCCAGTCAGACGTTCAACTTCTTGTTTAAATCTATCCTGTCCCAAAGCCATGCCTGTATTCGCAGCCAAGCGTATATCATCCAGTAATTGGGTCTCCACGTGGCTTTTAAACAAGCCTCGATAATTCTGCGTTCTTTCAAACTGGTCAGCGCCCAAGCGCATATATATATCATGTGGTGTGCACAGTGAAGAAACTTTTCCCAGTGCATTGATTTGATAACTAGACCATGGATAGCTTGCCGGATCTTCCACCATATTTGCCCTGACTGGATTGATCTCTATGTAGCGATATAACGCTAAAAGATACCTCTCGGCTTCTACAAGGCAGGACTTGTACCGACCCTCCCACAAGGTGCCTGACCGCTTGTATGTGTAGTTAAAATAGCGCACATATTGACGGCCGATTGATTGCATCATTTGGCTAATGCCATTTTCCGCTTTAGGTGTACATAACAAATGTACGTGATTCGTCATTAATACCCAGGCATGGACTGCTACATCAAATTTCTTCGAGTATGCTTTTAGCCAACTTAAATAGGCTGAAAAATCATCCTCACTTGCAAAACAGGTTTGACGATTATTACCTCGCTGAATGATATGTTGTGGGATACCTACTGGACAAACCCTCGGTAGTCTTACCATACTTCCTCCAAATTATTACTCTGACCCCAATTATTATTGATATCCGGTGCGAGCTGGATCAGGTAGCCTGAGACAAAACGCGCTGCCAGCCCGAGATGGCGCAATATCTGCACCAGCAGCCAGGCACTGTCGCGGCAAGAGCCAAGCCGCTTGGTCAATGTTTCCTCTGGTGTCTGTACTCCAGGCTCCATGCGCACCGTATAGCCAATATCAGCCTGCAAGCGCTGATTGAGCGCCACCAGGAAATGCGTGATGTTCATCTGCTGGCTCAACGCCTGCTGTGCCGAGGCTACCCAATCCAGCAGCAGCGCGCAGGCAGGCTCAGGCTTCAGGTAAGCGCCAAGCTCATGTTCCAGTTGCTCGGTATAGCGGAAAGGAAACTGCTCGGCATACTTTTCCACAAAAAAGTCGAACGGATTGATCACCGTCATATCCGCCACAAGATCGACCGTAAACGCCAGTTCGCGCACCTTTTCGGGGAATACATGGCGCGCAATGTAATTGCCGTAAGGGTCTTGCTGCCAATTGATGAAGTGCTTTTCCGGCATTACCGATAGCGAGTAGGACAAAATCGGCGTACGTGCGTGGGCTGCGGGTTTCAGCCTGACTTCATGCGGGGAGAGATTGACCGGGCGATCGAACTTGTAACTCGTTTTGTGATGCAACGCGACACGAATCGCCATAACGGGAAGGCTTTCAATTCATCAGGGATGAAAAGACTCTAGCACAATCAATACCAGCTTGATTTTTCCGAATGCCTGAAGTCGTATCTAGTCTTGATGATAGGCGCTTCATACACGCTAGTGAAGGCACCCCCTTGAAGTTTTATATCAATCGTGTGAATTTCATGCGTTGCAGACAATTTACTATTGAAAATAGATGTCTTTGAGAGCTTATGTACGTCGATAGTCCATTAATGTTAAATATTTTATTTCATGTGGCGTACAGCAAGCGGGTACATCTTACTGTTGGCATGAGGTTAACATTTTATTCCACTTTTATTTTGCACCGCTTATCCAGCCAGGACCAAAGCATGCCGACAATAATATTGTAATTAAGAGTGTCAAAATGATTACGTGTATTTTTCTCATGAATTATCCTAGCTAAGGAGTATTCTTTATTGCTTGAACGATTGTAAGCCAAACCTCAGGTGGCAGTAAAACACTCATGGCTAAAGGAGTGGCGAGGCCAACATTCGTAATATTTGTTACATCTCCAACTTTTCCTACCAAGGTTTTATCAAGATTTTTCCCATTCCCAAGTTTGTCATACCATATAAATGAGTTTAATACGTCATGTGTTCCTGCGTATGCTTCTGCAAGCTGATCTAAAAATGATCCTTGATCATATTCAAATTTTATTCCAGCTAAAACCATGTGTCCTTTATCTCCTTGATGGCTACCCATCGGGCTCTTCCACTCTTGATGTTGCTCTATAAAGGTACTCATACTAACTGTATTTCCATCTTGATCCCGGGGTGTGAAAAGTATTGTTCCATCAGAATTTTCCTTGTATCCACTTTTTGTAGGATTATCATCCGGGGCTTTCTCACATCGCCCATCCGCACACCAATCAGATAAGATAATTCGCCCACCTGCAATTTTATAATTATCCCCATTCACTCCCACACTATTGCCTGAAACATTATTAATACAATTACCTTGCTCATCGCAAAGTCCATTGAATGTCTTTGAATCCTCAATCATCTTCTGCCGCATTACATCAGCAGCCCACGAAAGTGATTCCTTGGTGACGGCGGAGGTGAGCTCTGCAGAGCCGCCACCGATTGCAGCGATGATGATATTGGCAGCTCTTCGATAATTGCCGTTACCATTCCAGTTTTCATAATCAGATTTTGCTTGCGGATTATTCAGTATCGATTGAGCTGATTCCAGTGTCATCCCGGAGGACTCCAAGACTGCTAGCCGATTGAGCTCGTATTCCGTTAGGATATTATTCTCCGCACGATTTTTGATCAGCTCGTAATCTTTGGCATCCTGATATGGTTGCGTCTTGCTAGCTGCATAGGTGGCCAATGCCCGCGGAGCCTCCTGATTGAATGCCTGAGTAATCTTCACCTGAGCTTCAATCTCCTTTTGTACTTTAGCTGCATCAAAGATCGGCGTAATGCTATTGGCCGTACTATTTCCGTCACTGTCTACTGCATTGCCGTTTATATCAACATGCACATCTTGATTGAGCAACGCGATGGTGGTGGCAGCGTCCGTACCAGACTTTGCTTGCTGCCCTGCGTCATCTGTAATAGGAAATCAATAGGGTCAGACTCGATTGATTTTCTTGAATTGTTGTTTAAACGCATCTGATTTCCTATCGCCACCTTTTGCCAGCTTGTCAGTTCTTCGGTTAAGTTGACTCTCAATCTTTTGCTTGAAAGAATCACTCCCTAACACCCACGCCTTGTTCGTCGCCTCTCTAATCTTCTCCAAACTCAGCTCATCTGTTTGCCCTTTAAACAAATCTCGATAGCCTGCCTGTCTTTGTGTGGCATCTTGCCCCAACCCATCGTACAGTGGATGCGGGCTAATCAGTGCATCGTATTGTCCAAGTGCATTCGCACGATAGCTACTCCACGGGTATTCCGAGGGGGAACTCACCATCTGGGCACGTACTGGGTTAAGTTCGATATAACGGTAACAAATCAACGCATATTGTTCACTGTCTATCAGGCTGGCTTTGTAGCGACCTTCCCATAAAGTCCCCGTGCGCTTGTAGGTGTAGTTGAAATACTGCACATAATATCTCCCCAGCATTTGCATCAGTTTGGAGATGCTGTCTTGTTTGTGCGGTGTCAGCAGCAAGTGGATGTGATTGGTCATCAACACATAGGCATGAATGTCACACTGGTGCTTCTTGGCTGCGTCGGCCAGCTTATCTAAAAAGAAGCGATAATCGTCATCCGCCAGAAATACCGGATCACGGTTATTGCCACGAATAATGACATGTTGCGGATGTCCAGACAGCACAAATCGGGGCAAACGAGCCATTTACTAGCAAACCTTCATGAAGATTTAAAATTAAAGCAGAAGTAAAGAAGCTCATAGCATAACAGCAGATAATCAATCGAGTCTGACCCTATTGATTTTGCTATTGATTTTGCGAAGGAAACAATTGGTGTAGATAATTTAGTGAAACTTCAGAACAGAATGGCCGGGTCATTCAGGTTAATCGCAGAATTTCCCATAAGGTGTCCGGTCAGTGATGGATTTTTGATTGGGATGTTCTAAGCGAATTGTTTTGGCTTGTAGTCTGAGTGGCGAAGCATCATTTTGTTGCCCCATCGCCTCTAATGCCATGGCAGTTTCATCCAGAATATCGACATAACTGATCGGCCCGACTTTAGGAATATTATGAAGTGCTAAGTCAGGCATCGCTTTTTGGTAGTAGCTAGCGGCCTCTGAAAATTTCTTCTAATCCAGGTTTAGTCTGGCTAGTTCGACCAAGCTCATATAAAGTGGTCCTCCTGTTTGCTTATCCAAATCGTATGCTTGGTTCAGATAGAAAGTTGCATCATTAAAGAAGCAGGTGGCACCTAAAGAACGGCCATATTCGGAACTCAATACAGCGCGCGTTGACGGTGCAACACCGCCAAGATTAGCATTCACGACAGCACGTGCAAAAACCTTGCGAGCAGTTTGCCAATCGTTATTCGCAATCGCGATAGCACCGTGTCTTGTATAGTGTTCTGCATTCTTTCTATTGATCGGAGATGCTCAAGCAACCCCTGTTGCACCAGCCGTTTGTTGTCCTACGCGAGCTGATCAATCGAGTTTGAGTTTTTGATTTACTATTGTGAGTCGCAAGCTGGCATAGATTTCCAATAGTCATTCCAGCATTTTCCAATATAATGATAGCCTTTGTTGATTAGACAGATTTGCTGTTCAGCAATTTGTCTTTTATAAGCTTGCCGAATTTCTTCCCCATCAAAATTTTCTTTGGGTTTTTTCGAAAAAGTACCATTTGCATTTCCGCCACATGCCTGCCAATCAGCCAGGCGAGTGTCCGCCAAAGTTCCGGGGCGCTCCCAGCTCTCTACTTCTTTGAGAGGTGTGGGGTAATCACCGAGTGGAACAAAGCACCCCCAACAAAAGCACCCGGAAAGACTAGTTGTTAATCCTAGTGCGATACATAATCTGATTATTCTCATTTAGCGCCTTTCAATAAAGCGGAAATGGCAGTCCAAACCTCCGGAGGCAATAGTTCTGCCATTGCAAATGGGGTGGACGGTAAAATTGCTAATTCGGATACTCTATCTCGAATAAATCGCTCTGTGCTATCCATGCCGCGCTTTGTATTGCCCTGTTCGTCATATAAGCCCGTGACCTGCCCTCCGATATAGTCATGGGTTCCACCGAAGGCTTCAATCAATTGATCTTGCCAGCTACCAGGCTGATATTCAGTACCAAACAATGTTCCTATCCAGCCTTGGATACCGCCTGTTGCACCAGCCGCTTGTTGTCCTTCAGGGGATGCCAGGAATTCGGCAAGTGAGATAGTGTTGGTCGCCTTCCATTGCACCATGCCATCTTTTAGATCAAGTACATTATTTCCATTTTCATCTATTCTAGTTTCACATCGTGCATTATCTGTGCCACAGATATTATCCAAATTAACCCGGGTTCCCCCGCCCTTGATACCATCACCACGAACGCCTTCACTTTCGCCAGAGGTGTTATTGAGTACAGTGTTGCCATCAGTGATTCCTTTAAACAGGCTTGAGTTTGCAATGGTGATTTCTCTCATTTTTTCTGCAGCAGCAGATAAAGCCTCCTTGCCAAGTGCTGTATCCAATTGTCCTGTGACGGCCGCAATCAGCACATTCATAACCTGTTCTTGCAGTCGCAAGTCTTTGAGTTGCGACTGAATGATTGATTTCTCCTCAGGTGTTGCTGCTTCTTTGAGTTGTTGCTGCAATGCTTGACGTTTTCCCTGAACATACTGGCCTACAGCATAATGAGCCTGCTGACCAAACGCCTCCGTAATCTGCACCTGGGCCTGAATCTCTTTGGCTACTTTCTCCGCATCAAAGATAGGCGCAATGGTATTGGCAGTACTGTTACCTTGGTTATCCACCGCATTGCCATGTTCATCAACGACGACATCGCGGTTGAGCAGGGCGATAATCGTTGCTTGCGCTGAGTCGTTAGTAATATTGACAACACCTCCACTGACTGCACTGACCGTCGTACTGCTGGCTTGATCGCTATCGGAACCGACGCCAGCGCCAGAGAGCTGCGGCAAGCCAGCCTGGATGCCGCCGCCGATGGTAGCTGATGAGGCCTTGGCATCATACTCTGCTTGGTTCTCAATATTCGAAACCGTCAAGGTTTCTGTAACGAGGCTATTCCTGTTCTCCGTAATTGCGGTTTCAGTGGATGCAATCACTGCTCCCTTGAGATCAGTATGACCATTCACGTTGACTTGGAATCCGCCATCCCCGGCATATATGCCAGCTTGTTCCTTCACTGAAGCGTAGTCGCTATTGATTTTGCTGCTGGACGAACTGAATGAGCCGCCAGCCATACCCGCGCCGATGGGCACACTGATACTAATCCCAGTGCTCTTCTGTTTGCTATCGTAAGTGCTGGTATCTTGAAGACTTTGGATATTGAGGTTGCCTGCCCCTGATGTGCCAACATTGGCAATGACTTGCTCACCTTTTACTTGTGAGCCAATGACGTTGGTATTGGTGCCGCTCTCCAGATTAACCTTATTGCCTGCTTGCACCATACTTTCAGTCCACGTCACATCTGTACCGTTGGCTTTGCCTTTACCTTGTGATGCGCTAGCTGTAATGGCAAGGCCGTTGGAGCCTATGCTGATACCAATACTGGCACTGCTATTTTTATTCTTGTTCTTTAGCGTGTCGGTATTCTGTGCGGCGAGCAGGTTTACCTCATCATCTGCTTTCAGGCTTATATCTCCATCAGCCTTGATCGTACTGCCCACCACATTCATATCCGATTGCTCCCCAGCGCCTGTTGCCTTGATTGAGACATCCCCACCTGCAATCACGCTACTGCCTTGTGCCGTGCTGATGGTTTGCGTAGAGGTGCTGCTGCTCTTGCTGGTGCCGATGGAGAGGCTTAAGTTCACGCCACCTGCCTGGTTTCCAGCATCGGTAATGTTGCTCCCTGACGGGGCCGCATTTAACGCCTGCATCGTACTATCGTAAGCATTGCTTGCCGCCAGCGCAGTTGTGCCTGCTGCCAGGGCTTGCATGCGACCATCGGACGTATTGCTGGCAGCGTCTTTCATCTGGTTGGCAGTCTGAATAGCCGAGATCACCGGGCTGGTGATGGCGAGCGTCAAGCCGCTTTGTTTGTACTTGGTTTCGGTGGTCTGGGTGGAGGTGTTGTTGCCTGCGGTGATGTTGACCTGTTGCGCCTCAATGTCGATATCGCCATTTGGAGTCAAGACATCGCTGGCCGTTTGTGTATAGGTGTGACCAGCCTGAATGCTCACATCGCCTTCTACACTGCCCACGGTACTGCCTGTTTGCGTGACGGTGGTGCCGGTTTGTTTTTGGCTGAGTTTGCTAGTGCCGTAACCAATGCTGGAGCCACCGCCAGAGAAGCCAGATTTCTTTTCTTTCTTGGTGTGGGTTTCGTCATGGATATTGTCAACCGAGGCGATGGTGATGTCTCCTGTCGCCTGTAGTGTGGTGCCGTTGGTCGAGACGACATTGCTGCCTTCAATGGCGAGATTGCCCGTGCTTCCGGTACCCGCCTGCAAGGTGATGTTCTCTGCACTCAGGGTGCTGCCAGTGCGTGTGGTTTCGTTGAGGGTATCGCGGTATTCCTTTTTGCGGCTGGTGGTTTTTACCTTGCGGTAGGCCTCGCTGGTCAGGGTGTTGGTGCCAGCGGTAATGGTGAGGTCACCCCCTGCTGAGGCATTGAGGTTGCCTGCTTCGCTGCTGATGCCGCTGGCTTTGACCTCCAGATTGTTACCTGCCTTGAGGGTGATGTCGCCATTGGTAGCGATGTTGCTACCTACTTCAGTGCTGGATTGTTCTTTGCGCCACGATTTTCTACCTGTGGCGTAGCTGTCTGTCGTGGTCTCTACTGTGCCTATATTGAGGTTGTTGCCAGCCTGTAGCAGGGTTTGACCACTGGCTCCTGTGTTCTGGATGGCTGCCGCCATGAGGTTGAGATCATTGCCTGCGCTGGCAACCAGTACCGCATCGGGGTTGCTGACATAAAGCCCTGCCACACGGTCAATCACCTGGCTTTGCACACGATTAGCGGTCCCTGCCATGCGTACATCCAGAGCAGTGGTGCTGCTTTGTACGGTCAGGTTATTACCCGCTTGGGCAATAAGACTATCGGTGGCGGCTACGCTACCGCCTTCAATATTGATATTGTCGTTGGCAGTGAGGGCAACATGCGTGCCGGTGATGAAGCCGCGGACATTATTGATGTTGTCGGCGGAGATGTTGACAACATTGCGCCCGGCAATGGTGCCGCTGGTGTTGATGTCGCCATGGTCAACATTGAGGTTGACCGAATTGCCTGCGAGTACAGCGCCACTTGGGGCGATGTCGTTATCGTTCAGGCGGACATACACTTGCGGTACCAGGGCCTTGGTGACGGAGCCATCGGGTAGTGTGACTTCCTGCTCTACTAGCCAGACGATATCGGAGGTAAGTTGGGCGATTTGCGCTGGGCTGAGGGCAACGCCGGGAATGAGCTGTAGCTCGTTGACCTGGGTAAGGCCCGCGCTCATAAGCGCTTGGTATTGCGCCTCATCATTGGCGTAGCCCTCCAGGAAGCGCTTTCCCGTGAGTTGTGCCACTTGTTCACGCACTAGGCGTTGTTCGTAAAAGCCATCTCCAAGACGTTTTTGCGTGATGGCAGGGTCAAAAGCAAGCTGCTGCACCATATAGTCTGAGCTCAACCATTGGTGGTAATTGGCAAATGTGGGATCGGTTTCAATCAGGTAATGGCTAGTGATACTTGGTGCCGGGTGGAACAGGCTGCTGGTGAGCGAGGGGGTGATGCTGATGGGAGCTGTCGCTGCCGGTGTGCTGCTGCTGGGGTTGTTGATTGGTGCGGTTTGCTCGCGGATGGTGGTGTTGTCTATGCGGTCAGTAAATGTGCCGGTAAGCGTGCCACCTGCACTGATGATAGATGGGATGGTGTCAATCAATGTACTCGAGCTGCTTGATGTGACCCAAGTGCCATGATCACGGTCACCCCAGTGAATTCTGTTTCTGGTTGTGATCAGGTCAGTCTGGTGGAATAACTCTGCACCCTGATTGAGCAAAATGTTGCCTGTGAGGTTAAGGTTGTTGCCAGCTTCAATATTGCTATAAAAGTTGCTGAGCGTATTGACAGTGAAGTGTGCATTAGCGCCAGCTAGGATAGAAGCTATGGGTGAGTTGCTGGTGATCTGATCCTCATATTCGGTACGTTGATAAGTCATATGGTCAATGTAGGAGCATTTGCCCACATCGACACATACCTGATCTCTGGTTGTTGATGATCCGACATATAACCGCTCCATGCTGAAACTACTGCGTTGATTGGTTAGGTTTTCTGATGTGATGCTGATGTTACCTAATGCTTCAATGCTGGCACTTTCATTGAGTATGGACAGGCTCTTTCCTGTTGCTAAATGATCTGTGTCTAGTCCTGCGCCAATTGCCAGGTCGCCCGCACTAAAGATGGTAGCGCCTTGTTGGTTTGTCAGGGTCTCAATCCCCAGGTCAAGCTGGTCGCGAGCAGCGATGGTGGCCGCAGTGGTTGTGCCATTGATGGTTTCTGCTCGGTTGACTAGATTGTTGGCCTGGAGCGCAATGTGATCTCCATAGAGGCGTGCTGTGCCGATGTTTTGGATGGTATTGGCGTGGATAAATGTATTGCTGCTATCAATCAAGCCACGATTGGTTAATGTGTCTATCAATCGGAGTGATGTATTACCAGCAATGATGGTGCTGTTAGTTTTGTTGTCCAGGCTTTGGGCCGTGATGGCCAGTGCTTGTCCGGCTTCCAGTTGGCTATTGTTGGTGAGATGCCCATCAGTAATGAGTTGCAGATCACCGTTGGCGATCATGTGCCCAATATTGTCGATGTCTCCATAGGTGTTAATGTGCATATTCGCTTGAGATAAGAGGTCACCATCCCCGGTAAGTGATGTGCTGTTTATCATGAGATTGCCTTCTGCCCGCAGGCTCCCATGGGTATTGACCAGGCCTCCCGTATTGATGTTGGCCGCTTGGTGGCTGGTGATGGTGCCGCCGGTATTGTCCAGGGAGCTGCTTTGCAGGGCGAGCGAGTCTTTAGCGGCAAGTGTGCCTTGCGTATTATCCACGGCACCAGTGGCTTGGATGTGCAGTATGGTTTGGGCGCTAATACTACCGCGATTAGTAATGTGCCCATCATGAGTGATGATGACTTCGCCCACACTGGCACCCATGGCGCCTGCATTGCGCACTCCCAGCCCGGCCTCGGTGCCGATCAGATGAATCTTGCCCGCATACATGCCGCCTAGCGCTGCGACATCTACGGCAAAGGCTGGATGAGTGGTAGTGGTTGGTGTAATCGGTGTGATGGAAGTTTGCTGACCAGTGCTATCCACATTGACCTGATTGTTGCCAGTCATGACATTGAGATCGTTAGCCCAGATGCCTGCATTGACCTCAACTGCCTGCGTGATGACATCGGTGTAGTCTGCGTGACTGGCATCCATGCCCTGGCCCAGGAAGCTGATGCTGCCGCCACCCACGCGATATCCCATGAGGTTGCCACTGTTCATGATCGGTGTGCCGGTGGTGAGGGTGGCTCGGTTGGCGTTGATGAAGCCGCAGCCGTTGCAACTGATCCCTGCCGGGTTGGCAATGACAAGCTGGGCGCGACTACCCGCGATTTCGATAAAGCCATTCAGCAGACTGGGGTTGCTGCTATTGACCTCGTTGAGGATCACGCGTGCTGTGCCGTTGGCAAGATAGGGATTGCCTTGTACCCAGCCGCCAAGTTGGGTTTGCACATTGGTATTACTGTTGTTGAGGATGGCGCCATGGGCATTGACGTCGAATTGGCTATACGTGTTACGCGAGACCCCGGCGGCGCTGGGTGTCTGGATATTGACTAAGGGCAGCCCGTTTGCGGTGTTGCTGATCACGGGTTGCTGGCTGGCAGGTGCTGCTGGGTCGGCGATGATGTCTGCACGAGCGGAGGTGGCGATGATGACCGCTGCGCCCAGCATGAACATCAGGGATAAGCGCAAAGTGGAAATGTTTGCCAGCCATTGCATGGGGATTGGGTCTGCATGCCCAGCGAGCGTGCTTGGGGTGTTCCTGCATGCTGAAACATGTTCTGCAACTGCCATCATCAGGCCACGTGAGCAATTGAATATCAGGCGATAGCGATGTTTGTTCATGATGTTCCCCCTTTGAGGTATGGCTGGCTAAAACGACCAGTTGAGGTTGAATCCGGCTGCGTTCTTGGCAGTCTCGAATCCATCTGGTTTCTTGATGGCTTGTCCTAGAAATACGTCGTAGCTGAACCCCTTGTAGCCGCCGCGTAAGCCCAACACGGTTCCAGCTAGTTGCTTGCCCAGCAAAAGCTCGCTGGATGGCCCACTGACTTCGCCATAGTCCAGTCCGAGATACAGGGCCTGACCGCTTTGCCCAAGCATGGCGCTAAAGTCGTTGCGGATGAACCAGCCCCTGTCGGCACTGAGGGTGAGCTGGCCATCAAATCCGCGCACGGTGTAGCGGTTGCCAATTGCAAAGCGGTCTTGCGGTGTGAGCGGGGTGTGATTGGATTGCGCGCGGATATTGGCGGCATAGCGCAGGGGTTGTGTGCCCCAGGGAGCTTGTACGGAAAATGGCGTCATGAAGCTTATATCTGTGGTGACAACCTCCATGCGCGATGTGCCTTCGTCAAAGGCTTCCTCTGGTGCCTTGAGTGCCTGTTGTGCACCCGTGCCACGACGGTAGGCCAGGGAGTAATCGAGTACCGATTGACCGAGATACCAGCTTTGGTTAATGCCTAGTGTCCACCCCGCGGTACGGCGACGTTGCACTTCCACCTCGGTATCATCGACGTAGTTGAAGGATTTACGGAAGAAGCTGCCGATGGATAGCTGCGTTTTATTAATGGCTGAGCGATAGATCATTCGGTTGAGCTTGAAGTCTGCGTTCTGCGTACGGCCGCTATAGATGTAGGATTGATTGAGGCCAGCGACTTCCTGGTGATAGTTGTAACTGGAGCCAGTCGCGCTGAGCAGCCAATGGCCAATAGGAAGTGAGTAGTGCAGGGTTTTGCCACGTGAGCCGCGGCTACCCTTATCGCCACCGCCAAGATCCTGATTGAGGTTGATATAGAACAAATCGCTCAAGCCCAGCAGATTGTCACCGGAGAGTGTCATGCCACCTTGATATTTACCTGTGCTGTCAAACCCTCCGTCATCAGCGCTGAAGGTGAGTCGCAAGGGTAAAGCCTGGCGATAGCGGATGACCAGATCGCTCTCACCCGGCTGGGCATTGCCATCGGCTGGTTCGATCTGGATATCTGCTTCGGATGTCGGCGAGCGCTTGAGGTTTTCCAGGCCTTGCTCAATAGCGCGTAGATTGAGAATGTCGCCAGGGGCGATAGGCAAGGCGTTGCCGTAGCGGATACGCGGGCTGGAATCTGCTGTAAAATGGATATGGCGTACTTTGCCGGGAATCACCGTGAGCTTGAGCACACCGCTGCTTAAGTCTTGTTGGCCTGCGAGGATACGGGTTGTGACAAACCCCTGCGCGACAATGGCGTTCTGCACATGCGACATGATGGTATTGATGCCTTGTGCACCCAGGCAACGGCCCAAGGCAAGGTGCTCACCATGCAGTACATCCTGCAAGGAAAACTGGAACAATGTTGCCTGCTCACCTTCCAGATGGATCTGCTGGATAGTGAAGCAAGGGGATTCATTTTCAGGATAGGACAATAGGGCCGGTGACTGGGCGCCGGGCTGGCGTACGTCTGGCGTGACTTCTTGTTGTTGGCGCAAGACCCGCAGGCGCTCTTGTTGCAAGCGTTGTTCTTGGCCAGAGGTGTCAATTGGCTCGATAGCCGCGCTGGATAAACATGCGTATAGCATGGCTAATGCGCCACATAATCCATGACGAGATCGCAACAAACTTGAGTCCCCTATAAACAATATGCAATATGTTTTTATTGCTAAGGGAAGTGAGCGTTGCGTTGAACCGCCTAATCAAACGCTGACTAATATATATATAGTGAGCGCTTGCGAGCAGCACTGAACATGAAGTCCAGTAGTGCTGTAGCCTCAATATGGCGGTTCCGCTGTCGTAGTAGAAGCGTGTTTCTACCTTAGACCGGTGACTTTGCGCCCTCGACCTTTCGATCAAGGTTGCCCTTAACATTTTTTGACTATTCTGTTCTTTATCTTCGACTAAAGTCAATTGCAGCAGGGCGTGATTTTGTCTGTTTTTTATGTAGGTGCAACACCGCGTGATTTGTAGTTTTTTGTCTGTAGGCAACGCTACTTATCAATATGGATGCGGCTGGCATGATCTACAATCCCAAGCATGGATTTTTCTATCCTCACATAATATGTAATCAATAGCGGGTGCCTTCAATGTTGGTATTAAAAACTTTTTCCTTATTTATCATCACTGCCCTAGCAGAAATTATTGGCTGTTACTTACCTTACCTCTGGTTGAAAAAAGGCGGCTCTGCCTGGTTACTCCTGCCGGCGGCGGTAAGTTTGGCGGTATTTGCCTGGTTGTTGAGTTTGCACCCTACTGCGGCAGGGCGTGTTTATGCGGCTTATGGTGGAGTATATATTTTTGTGGCACTCATTTGGCTGTGGCTGGTGGATGGCATCAGGCCAAGCACCTGGGATATTGTCGGGGTGGGCGTGGCGCTTACTGGCATGGCGATTATCATGTTTGCGCCGCGCTGATCTGGATACTTTCCCTCAGTCTTCTTTCAGGAGTAAAGTAAATACCAGCTTGACGTGTCGGGGAGGTCATCATGGGCAAACCATATGGCGTGACTGGATTATGTTGTCTGGGCTTGCTTTGGCTGGCGTTTCCGGCCATGGCTCTGATGAGTGGCAGCGCTATCAATACGGCGCCCGTTGTGCAATTGGTGTTTGAGCATCGTACTTGGCATGAGTATCGCCAAGAGTGGCGCGTGAGCCATAGTGATTGTAGTGCGGTAGTGGTGGGCCGGACACCGATGACATTGTTGACTGCAGCACACTGCCTGCGAGACGTTAGCCTGGATGAGCAGGCCGGTTTGCCAATGTTGTCTATTTCCCATGCGGCTTCTTCTGTCTTGCAGACTGCCCGTCTTAAGCAAGCCATCTTTCCCGAATTCGACAAAGTGCGTGGCAACCTGATTGATGACCTGGCAGTGCTGGTATTTGATAAGGATTTGCCTGATCAGGTTGCGATTGCGCCTGTTCTGTTGGATGAGCCTGCATCCGTGCTGCTGATTTGTGGTTATGGTTACGGCGCGGCAGATGCCTTACCAGTCAGCTTGCGTTGCGCCAACAAGGCGGTACATCAAGCAACGGAGGGCTTCGCAGCCTTTCTACCTTCTGTCTATGCCAGCCTGGACCCGGTATTTTACGCGCGTTATCAAGTGCAATTTGAAAGTAAGGCGAGTGTGGTCTCTGCCCTGGACACCTTGGTTGCCGTGAATAGATTGACTGAGCAGGGGGATTACGACCCGGCTTTGCCCATGCCAACGTTGGGTGATTCAGGCGGGCCGTGGTTAGAGGTGTTAACTGAAGGAAGCTACGGCGTGGTGGGTATCACGAGTTTTGTCGAGAGTTTTTACGGTAGTTCGCCGCAGTTGCCTTTTTTCCGCAAGAGCAGTGCGCCCATGGCAGATTTTGTCTATGCGGCTTATGGTATCCGGCTGGATTCGATGCGCGCCCGCAAGCTGTTCAACGCTGCGCGCATCAAAGGGGCCGATATTCGCGTTTATAGGCGTAACTGGCAGTAGACCAATACGCAGTAGGTGATGCTAGGCTGCTGCAGTGGGCTGTGCCACAGGCTTGCGGATTAGCCGGCTTTGCGGCAGTACGGCGGTAAAGATGCTGCCCTTGCCAGCCTCTGATTCGATCTCCAAGTGCCCTTGGTGGCGTGTCAGGATATGTTTGACAATGGAAAGCCCTAGGCCAGTACCGCCGGTCTCGCGCGAGCGGCTACGATCTACACGGTAGAAGCGCTCAGTGAGGCGGTCGATATGCTGTTGTTCAATGCCGATACCCGTATCCTGTACGCTGAACAGGACGTCCGTACCACGCAGGAACAGGTGTAACTTGATGGTGCCACCGGCAGGCGTATAGCGCACGGCGTTGCTGACTAGATTACCCAAGGCGCTATGCAATTCTTCCGTGGCTCCCCTGATGAATAGGCCGGGCTCCACTGGTTCTAGCGAAATCTCGTGCTTGCCCTGGCTCAGGCTGGTGCCTTCGTGCAGTAACATGTTCAGCAAGGTACTAAGGTCAATCTCGCTTTCCTGCGGGGCTTCTGGGCTATTTTCCAGTTGCGATAACGTAAGCAAATCCTCGATCAGGCGGCGCATGCGTCCAGTCTGCTCCTGCATCATGGCGAAGTAGCCACGCGTACTTTCCGGTACTGCACCCTCCATGTCGGTCAACGTTTCCAGGAAACCACCTACCACAGTAAGAGGGGTGCGTAGTTCGTGCGACACATTGGCAATAAAGTCACGGCGCATGGTTTCCAGCTTTTCCATCTGGCTGATGTCGCGTGAGATCAGCAGTTTCTGGTTGGCCCCGAATGGGACGAGCTGGATTTCCAGGGTCGCGCCGGTAGTGCGCCACGACTTGAGCTTGATTGGCTCAGAGTAATTCTGCGCCTGCAAATACTGAATGAAATCAATTGGCCGCACCAGGTAGCTAATCGGTTGTCCGGCATCCTGGCGCATGGAGAGGCCTAGCTGGTGTTCTGCGGTGGGGTTGCACCATTCGATCAGGTCGTTACCATTGAGTAGCACCACACCATCAGGCAATGCGCTGGCTGCATGGCGGAAGCGATCCAATGCAGAGCTAATTTGCGCCTGGCTGCGATTGTTGCGGCGTTTTTCATAATAGATGGCAGAAAACACATCCTCCCAGATGCCGCCACCGACTGGCATGGTGTTGAGTTCGGGTTTTCTGAACCACTTCAGCAATTGATGCAGCCAGTAAAGATGGCTGATGAGATACAGCAACACCATGGCGCTGAACGTCAGGAGCGCCGTGATGGCATCTGTCGCTGCCCAGATGATCAGGCAGGTAAATAGAGTGGCTAATCCCAGCCACAGGGCTTTCCAGCGAATATCTTGCACGAAATGCTTCTTGTCTTAAGACGGTTGCTATTATGAGCTACTGCGCCGAGAAACGGTAGCCAACACCACGTACAGTTTGGATGAATTCTTCGTGACCAGATTCTGATAATGCTCGGCGCAGGCGGCGGATGTGGACATCCACGGTTCTATCTTCCACAAACACGCGGTCTCCCCATACGCGATCCAGAACTTGGGTACGGGAGTGCACGCGTTCGGGATTGGACATTAAATAGTGCAATAAGCGAAACTCGGTTGGCCCTAGTTCCAGAGTTTTTCCATTGCCGGAAACACGATGTGTCATGGGGTCAAGACGCAAGCCGCCAACTTCTAGCGGGTCATCTGTCATTTGTGGTGCGCGGCGACGCAATACTGCCTTGATGCGGGCATTCAGCTCGCGCGGGCTGAATGGCTTGGTGACGTAATCATCCGCGCCTACTTCCAGGCCGCGTACCTTGTCGGCCTCTTCCCCACGTGCCGTCAGCATGATGATGGGGATGGATTTCGTGAGTTCGTCGCCCTTGAGCTTGCGTGCAAACTCAATGCCACTCATGCCGGGCAACATCCAGTCGAGCAAGATCAGGTCTGGCAGGGTTTCGCGGATCAGCATCTGAGCCTGCTCCACGCTCAAGGCACGGACAGGGTTATGACCTGCTTGCGTCAAGTTGAGCGCAAGTAACTCTTGAATGGCTGGTTCGTCTTCTACTACCAGAATATTCGCTGGCATTGGGGTTTCCTCACTGTTTGAATGACGAGCAATATATGACGCTAATATGACAGATTGATGAACGTGATTAAAGTACATCTAGGATTGCGGTTTTATTCGACTTGTATAATGATTTGTAACAAAATGTTTCACTTTGTTATTTCGTATTCATTCTAAAAATTCAGATAAAACTCGGGAGTGTGCATGGCTGGCTTTTTTTCCAAGGAACGTATCACCGCAGGGCCGGGTTATAACCGTTGGCTGGTTCCGCCAGCGGCGCTGGCTGTGCATCTTTCTATCGGCATGGCATATGGGTTTAGCGTGTTCTGGCTGCCTTTGTCCAAGGCATTAGGTATCTCCGAGCCGTTGGCTTGTGGCGAGGATGTCAGCTTCTGGATGCGGGCAATCACCACAAGTTGTGACTGGAAAATCAGTGACCTGGGGTGGATGTACACCTTGTTTTTTGTCTTTTTAGGGTCATCTGCGGCGGTGTTTGGTCATTGGCTAGAGCATGCCGGCCCGCGCAAGGCAGGAGCTGTGGCTGCCGTATGCTGGGGTGGTGGACTGCTGATTTCCGCGATTGGCGTATATACGCACCAGCTATGGATGATGTGGCTGGGCTCGGGCGTGATTGGCGGCATTGGGCTGGGGCTGGGATATATTTCTCCAGTCTCCACATTGATTAAGTGGTTCCCGGATCGGCGCGGGATGGCCACCGGCATGGCCATCATGGGTTTTGGCGGTGGTGCCATGATTGGCGCGCCATTGGCGAATACCTTGATGAACTACTTTGCTACCGAGACGTCGGTGGGTGTGTGGGAAACCTTTGCCACCATGGGGGTGCTGTATTTCGTGGCCATGATGATAGGTTCGCTGGGTTATCGTGTGCCTGCCCATGATTGGAAGCCTGAGGGTTGGACGCCACCTGCAAACAAGGGCAAGGCGATGATTACGCCACATCATGTGCATGTGAACCAGGCACACAAGACGCCACAGTTCTGGTTGCTGTGGTGGGTGTTATGCTTGAACGTCAGCGCTGGGATTGGTGTGATTGGCATGGCTTCGCCGATGTTGCAAGAGGTGTTTGGCGGTCTGTTGATTGATGTGCCGCAGAAATTGGCTGAGTTAAGTGGTGATCAGAAGTTGCAGGTGGCAGCCATCGGTGCAGGGTTTGCTGGCCTGTTATCTTTCTTCAATATCTTGGGGCGTATTGGCTGGGCTTCTTGCTCCGACTTTCTCGGGCGTAAACGTACTTATATTATTTTCTTTGCACTGGGGTTCGTGCTGTATGTGCTGTCGCCTTGGGCAGGCAATATGGGAAGCGTAGCCTTGTTTGCGGGCTTGTTCTGCGTGATTCTCACCATGTACGGCGGTGGTTTTTCCACAATTCCCGCTTATCTTGCGGATATCTTTGGAACCCAGCATGTAGGGGCAATCCATGGGCGTCTGTTGACAGCCTGGGCAACGGCTGGTGTATTGGGGCCTGTGATCGTGAATTATTTGCGTGACTATCAGCTTGATCGAGGCGTTGCGCCTGATCATGCCTATAACATGATCATGTATGTGCTAGCCGGACTGTTGCTGCTTGGCCTGATATGCAACTTGCTAGTGCGCCCAGTAGCAGAGAAACACTACATGACTGCTGAACAGCTTGCCGCAGAGAAAAAAGTATCCCACGAGCAAGCGAAAAAGATCAGCCAAGTGGCGGTGCATAAGAGCAGTACTGTTCTGACAGCAGTTGTGTGGATTGCGGTTGGCATTCCTATTACCTATGGCATCTGGAACACTTTGCAGAAAGCAGTTATCTTGTTCCATTGATTGTTAATTGATGGGAATGTCGTGACTGAACGTTGCCGGTGTGGATGGGCTAAGGGTGAGTTGGATGTGGTTTATCATGACACGGAGTGGGGCGTGCCCGTGCATGATGACAGGCAGCTTTTTGAGTTCCTGATTCTGGAAGGTGCACAAGCGGGCCTGAGCTGGAGCACCGTACTGAAAAAGCGGGCGCATTATCGCGAGGTGTTTGATCAATTCGATATTGCGAAGATAGCCACTTATGATGCGAGCAGGGTTGAGGCCTTGCTCGCAGACCCTGGCATCATCCGTAATCGCCTCAAGGTACAGGCGGCGATCGGCAACGCCCGGGCCACATTGGAGGTGCAGGCGAAATATGGCAGCCTGGATGCGTTTCTCTGGCAATTTGTGCAAGGTACGCCGCAGATTAACCACCGTGTGAGCCTGGCAGAGGTGCCAGCAAAAACAGCGCTGTCTGACCAAATGTCCAAGACCTTGCTCAAGCATGGATTCAAGTTTGTTGGTTCTACCATCTGTTATGCCTTTATGCAGGCGGTTGGCATGGTCAATGACCATGTTGTCGATTGTTTTCGCTATGCCGAACTGCTGTCTGATTCCCCTAACGTGGTAAAATAGCAAGATTCGCCAGCAACTTGGCTGGTTCATTTCAATGGCGCACGTGGTTGCGCCTAGTTCGGACGAAATCATGAAAAAAATCGCAGTAGATTTGAATGGCAAGGATTTGCGCATCGGCATCGTGCTGTCACGGTTCAACAGCAATATCGGCGATGGTCTGCTCAAGGCTTGTGTTGACCAGTTGCAGAGGCTGGGCGTGGCCGATGACGACATTACCTTGGCAACTGTGCCTGGCGCCCTGGAAACCCCTGCGATTTTGTTGCAGATGGCTGATAGCGAGCAATTCGATGGCTTGATTGCTTTAGGCGCCATTATCCGTGGTGAGACTTACCATTTCGAAGTGGTATCCAACGAGTCTGCACGCGGTATTTCCGATGTGCAGTTAAGCACTGGTATCCCGGTTGCCAATGCTATCCTGACGACTGAAAATGACGAGCAGGCAGAAGCACGTATGGCGATCAAAGGTGCTGAGGCAGCGGATGTAGTCGTTGAAATGATCAATCTGCTCAAGCAACTATGAGTGACAGCGACAACAAGCCTGTAGAGGCAAAAAAGGCACCACCGAAGGCAGGCCGTAGCCGCCGTAAATCGCGGGAGTTGGTGCTAAAAGGTATCTACTTGGGCCTGATGAACCAGAAGGATGTGTCTGTCATCATCCGTGAGTTGGCTGATGACCCTGATTTTGACCGGGCCGATTACGAGTATTTCCGTCAATTGCTTGAAGGTGTGGCGGAAAATATCAATGAGCTGGATGCTCGCCTGGTGGGCTTGATAGATCGCCAGCTCTCCGAACTCAGCCCGATTGAGCATGCCATTCTCTGTATTTCTGCCTATGAGTTGATTCATGATGTGACGATTCCTTATCGTGTGGCGATCAATGAAGGGGTGGAGCTGGCCAAGCTCTATGGTGGCACCGATGGGCATAAATACGTCAACGGTGTACTGGACAAGGTGGCAGCTGAAGCTCGCCCGGATGAGTTCCAGCGTGGACGCAGATAAATTCTCGCTAGCCCAAAACCGAATAGCCAGCTTTTTAGCTGGCTATTTTTTTGCCTGATGCAGGAAAGTTTCATTGTGTGATGCTCTACTTGTAATCTTGTATTGTCTTTGTAAGGATGACATTTACAATCATATAAGCAAATTAAAGTCAGTTGACCAAGTCTCACTGGTAATAAACAACTGTGGTGGTCGATCAGGCTATAAGGGAGTTTCGTCATGGCAAAACTGGTACTTATGCTGGAGGGGGATTTTCTGGCAGAGTTTCCATTGGATAAGTCGCGCTTGACCATAGGGCGGCGGCCGAATTGTGATATCAGGCTGGAGAACCTTGCGATCAGTGGAGAGCATGCTGCTGTAGTCCAGCAGGATGGCGTGTTCTATATCGAGGATAATGATAGTACCAATGGTACTCTGGTGAATGGACAGTCGATAATCAGACATCAGTTGCAGGATGGTGACAGGATAGGTTTAGGCCGTCATCAGATTGAATATCGCGAAGAGGATCTGGCGGCAGCGCGTGGTTTTGAAAAAACGATGCTGGTGATGCCACTCGTCCAGGAAATCATGGCGGAAGCTGCTGCGAAGCAAGTAAGTGCTCCGCAATCTGCCCATCAATCAGTAGCAGCCTCTCAGGCAGTGGGCTTGGTGCTTAACCCATTGGCAGCGCGCCAGGCCAAGGTGAAGTTGTTGGATGGTGGACGTGAAATGGTCATCAAGAAAACCCTGACAACGTTGGGTCGTAGCGGGGTGCAGGTGGCAGTTATCACCAAGCGCCCCCATGGTTATTTTCTTTCTCATGTGGAGGGGGATGGTCGCCCGGTACTGAATGGACATGCGGTTGGATTGCAGGCACAACAGCTGGAAAATGGCGATATTATTGAGTTGGCTGGCGTCAGCATGTTATTTTCACTGGAGTAGCTAGCGTCGTTTTTGGTCTTGGCGGAGGAGTGATGACTGCGCGCAATGCATTGATCAAACAACTGGAAGACCTGAATGCAATAGGCATTGCCTTATCTGCTGAGCATGATCACCAACGCTTGCTTGAAATGATCGTCATGAGCGCCAAGCGGCTGACTAATGCCGATGCTGGCACACTCTATACCGTTACTCCCGACAAGACCTTGCAATTCGAGATCGTGCGCACCAGCTCACTGGGGATTGCCATGGGTGGCACTACTGGCAAGGACATTCCCTTCCCGCCCTTGCCACTGTATCTCGACGATGGTCAGCCCAATCAGCATATGGTCGCTGCTTATGCGGTGCTTAACGATTGCACGGTAAATATTGATGATGCTTACGCGGCGGAAGGTTTTGACTTTTCTGGCACGCGGCAGTTTGATCAGACCACAGGCTATCGTTCGTGTTCATTCCTTACCGTGCCGATGAAGAACCATGATGGAGATATCATCGGGGTATTGCAATTGATCAATGCCAAGGATGAGCGGACTGGCGACATTGTTTCTTTCTCTGCTTCCAACCAGCAACTGGTGGAGTCATTGGCTTCACAAGCGGCAATTGCGCTGACTAACCGGCAATTGATCGAGGGGTTGAGAGGCTTGTTCGAAGCGTTTATTCGCCTGATTGCTGGTGCGATTGATGCCAAGTCACCTTACACTGGTGGTCATTGTCGGCGTGTGCCAGAGCTTGCCATGATGCTGGCTGAGGCAGTGAATCGTGCTTCCGCTGGTCCGCTTAAGGACTTTCAGATGAGTGGCAATCAGCTGGATGAGCTGCGAATCGCTGCCTGGCTGCATGATTGTGGCAAGATTGCGACGCCAGAAGCCTTAATGGATAAGCCCACCAAGCTATCCGCGATTGTTGACCGGATTGGCGTGATTGAGCAGAGGTTTGCCTTGCTGAAAAAACAGGCCGAATGCCGTTTTCTACAACAGCAAGTACAGGCGATACGGGACAAGCGAGAGCAAGTACTGGATGCCGTGGCGCAAGAGTATGCTGGCTGGGTCCAGCAGCTTGATGATGACCTAATATTCTTGCGCAAGGTGAATGAGGGGTGTGAGTCCATGCCAACTGAGGATCAAGATCGCGTGCGGCAGATTGCTCAATATCCGTTAGAAGATGCGCAGGGTAATAGAGTCAACTTCCTGACTGAGGATGAAGTCTACAATTTGACGATTGCCTCCGGCACATTGACGCCAGAAGAGCGCCAAGTCGTGAACCAGCATATCGTGGTGACGATAGACATGCTGGAATCCTTGCCTTACCCACCGGGGTTGCAACGAGTGCCTGAATATGCGGGTGGACATCATGAGCGGCTGGATGGCCGTGGTTACCCGCGCGGATTGACCAAGGAGCAGCTTTCCATACCGGCGCGCCTGATGTGCATTGCTGATATTTTCGAGGCATTGACTTCGGGTGATCGCCCTTATAAAAAGGCCAAGACCTTGTCAGAGTCCTTGCATATCTTGGGTGAAATGAAGCTGGACCAACATATCGACCCAGATTTGTTTGATATTTTTATTCGCGAGAAAGTCTATCTGCAATATGCCCGGCAATATTTGCAGCCCGAGCAAATTGATGAGGTGAATGAAGCCGCGATCCCCGGCTATCGCTTATAAAGCTGGCCAGATCCGCATTCAAGCTAACGGCTGGTTGCGGATGCCTTGCAGGTCGGCCACCAGGCAGCTGCCCTGGTCATACCAATCTCCCAATACCCAGCGATCTATCTTGTGCCCATCGACCTCCAGCGGATGTCGAGCAGGGCGGTGGGTATGCCCGTGGATCAATAGTTCGGGGTAGTCATGCTCGCGTAACAAGCTGGCTACTGCCTGGTCATTGACATCCATGATGCTCTCCTGCTTGCCGGATTTCTCCTGTTCGCTGCGTTGGCGCAGTGCTTCGATCTGCGCCTTACGTGTACTCAACGGTTGTTGCAGGAAGGTTTGCTGCCAAGTGGGTGTGCGCACTTGCTGGCGGAAGGTCTGGTAGGCGACATCGTCGGTGCAGAGCGCATCGCCATGGCTCAGTAAGGCGCGTTTGCCGTAGAGGGTGATCAGGGTAGGATCTGCGAGTAATGTCAGCCCTGCAGCTTCTGCAAATGTCTCGCCAATCAGGAAGTCACGATTGCCATGCATGAAGTAGACACGGGTACCGTGATGCGCAAGCATGCGCAGTGCTTGGATGATGGGTTGATGTTGTGCAAGGTCATCATCACCTGCCCAATATTCAAAAAAATCCCCCAGTATATACAGAGCCTCGGCATGAATAGCCTGATCTTGGAGAAACCCAAGGAACTGGGCTGTGATGGCTGGTCTGGAGGAGCACAGGTGCAGGTCAGAAATAAACAGGCTGAATGCCGCTGGTTTCTGGCCTGCTGGTCCCATGCTGTTTGCTGCTTTAAACGATTTCAGCGCGTTCGATGATCACAGGCTCAAGAGGCACATCCTGGTGACCATTCTTGCTGCCAGTCTTGACCTTCTTGATTTGGTCGACCACTTCTGTACCAGCCACAACCTTGCCAAAGACCGCATAGCCCCAGCCTTGGGAAGTTGGCGCAGTGAAGTTGAGGAAATCGTTGTCTGATACGTTGATGAAGAACTGGCTGCTGGCAGAGTCAGGTGCAGGTGTACGTGCCATGGCAATGGTGTATGTCTTGTTCTGCAGGCCGTTATTTGCCTCGTTCTTGATCGTGGCATTGGTTGGCTTTTGCTGCATGTCTGCCGTAAAGCCACCGCCTTGGATCATGAATCCATCAATTACGCGATGGAAGATGGTGTTGTCGTAAAAGCCATCTTTTACATATTCAATGAAATTGGCAGCAGTGATCGGTGCCTTTTCTTCATCGAGTTCCAGAGTGATTTCACCGAAATTGGTATGTAGCTTAATCAAGGTTTCTTTCCTTTGGTTTTGGTTGGAGCTTCTGTCTGCGCGATGGTCTTGACCTTCTTGTAGTCAATGCGCTCAGCGATATTGATGGGTTGGTCGAGTAAGGCAACGCGTTCAATCACAACGGGTTCTACCGGAACATTGAGGTGAGCGCCTACTACCTTTGTTGGGCTCTTGCCGATGCGTTCCACTACGTCGATACCCTTGATGACCTTACCGAATACGCAATAACCGATATAGGCAGCTTCTGGTTTGTGGAAGTTGAGGAATTTATTGTCGGCCAAATTGATGAAGAACTGCGAAGTGGCTGAATGCGGGCTGAACGCGCGTGCCATGGCGACGGCACCATATTCATTCTTCAAGCCATTGCTGGATTCATTCTCAATGGGGGAGTAAGTCGACTTCTCGCGCATATCCGTTGTTAGGCCGCCACCTTGAATCATGAAGCGGTCAACAGTGCGGTGGAAGGTCGTGCCAGTATAAAAGTCACTGGTGACGTACTGGATAAAATTGGCGACGGTTTTAGGTGCCTTGTCGGGGTATAGCTCAATGACGAAACTACCTTGGTTGGTCTGAATTTCCAGTTGCTGTGGCGCATTGTCAGCCGCAAGTGCGGTCAAGCTTGCGCACAGCATGTAAAAGTATAGGAATGGGGTGAATAAAGCACGTTTGTTTGCGCGCATTAGCTGTCCTCCAATGTCAAAAGTCTGCATCATGCGGGACCCTCATACATGATTTTCCAGCGTTGATTGTCCCACACCCAGTACTGCTGCTTTTTCATGCGGTTGGCGATTGCGTCGCTCTTGTAATCCTGATCAAAGCTTACTTGGACCATGGATGCTGGGCCATTAGGATAACGGAACATGCTGATGTTGGATAGGCTGATCTGCACTTTTGCCTTGGTCGCCTGGATGCGGCGCTTGTTCTGGCTCCAGTTCTCCAGATTGCCACTCTCACTGAAAAAGTCCTTGGCATAGTGGGAGAGATAGCGTTCCGTGTTCTGTGTTTCCCAGTCGTGGCGCCATTGCTCCACTGCCTGGTTTAATGCTTGCTGGCGGTGCTTCGTTTCGCTGGGCGAAATCCATTGCAGGTTATTGCTGATGATGACGGGCGTTGTGCCTTGTTGTAATACCGGGGTGAGCGCCTTGAGGTCCGGATTGGTCACGACCACGCAGCCATCACTGGCCTTGGGTGGGCGGCTGTAGACATCCTTGGGTGTGCCATGTAGCCAGATGCCATGGCCTTTCTTGCCTTGTTGCTTGTCTAATGGGTTGGGGTAATTCAAGGGATAGGCAGCCTCCCCATAAAAGTCAGGCAGCTTGCGATCCAGCTTTTTCCCTGCGATATAGACGCCCAACGGTGTGCGTTTGTCGCCTTCCACAAACTTTTCGCTGCCGTTCTTGCCCATGGTGATGTAGTAGTCGACGACATGCTGGGGACTGTTGTCACGGTTCTGGTAGACGTAAAGCCGTGACTTTGTTGTGTCCACCACAATGGCATAGCGTTGCTCTGGTGACATGCGCCAGAGGACGTCGGGAATCTTGCCATCTTGCGCGGCCGATAAGTGGCGCTCAATACGCACCTTGGCTTCTTCTTGGAAATCTGAGACTGCGGCGTTTTGATAATCGCCAAACTTGGTCGATTGCTGCGCAAACGCCATGAGTAAATCACCGCGCACCAAGTGAGCTAAGCGGAAATTGGGCACTGCCTGTAGCAGTTGGTCTATCGTACTCAGGGCTTCGCGTAATTGGCCTTCATTGATTTCGAGCAGGCTTTGCACCAATAGGTTTTCGGCCTGGTTACTGCTAAATGCAGGCAGGACATTGCTGGTGGGCGAGCCGGATCTATCGGCTGTGGCATTCCAAGGTAGCAGGCTGCTGGATATGAGCAGTGCTGTAGCGACGAGTTTAATAAAACGCTTGATCATGGCTGTGGGATTATCGGTTGGTCAGTTCCTGTTGGATTAGCCATTTACCTTGTTGTTGAACCAATACCAATTGTTTGCCAGTGCGTTGAGATAAATGATCGGCTTGGTAGGACTGCTGGAACACTGCGCGCGCCGAGTGCTCATTGTCGAGCGTGACGCGGAGATTGTTCAGCTTAACCTCAATGCGTGCAGGTTTGCTGATACGCGCTTTGCGTGTAGCTTCCCAGTTTGAACGGCTTTCACCGTTAGGTGTCTTGAAATCCTTTGCGTAGCTGGCGAGATATTGATCCACATTCTGGTTAGACCAAGCTTTTGCCCAAGATTCTACGGCATTGCGAATTGCTTGTGTCGGATCAGCTTTTTTTTGCTCAGGGACGGTTGCTGGAGCGGTGGCGACGACAGGGGTTGCAGGTTTCGCACTTGCGGGCGTGGGCACTGGTGTTGGCTCGGGAGCAGGTTTGGTTTCTACAGGCTTTGTAGGTGCAGGAGGCTGGGGTTTAGGTTCTGCTTTGACCGGTGCCGGGCTGATTGCCAAGGTGGGTTTTGGTGTTTCTTTGGTGGCCTGTTTGGTTGTCGTGTCGCCTGGTGGAGGGAGCAAGTCCTTGATCAGGGCCAGCTTGCTTTTTGCTCGACTATTATTAGTGTCCAGTTGCAGTGCGCGGCTGTATGACTCGGATGCCATGCGAGCATAAATATCGCCCAGGTTCTCATGGGCGGTAGCATAGCTCGGATGAGTGCGGATGGCGGATTCGAGAGCGGCCTTGGCTTTTTCGTAATTGCCTTGGTAGGCATAAAGTACTGCTAGGTTGTTGTAAGGCGCGGGGAGCTGTGGGTATTTTTCTGTCAATTCGGTAAATACCTTGATCGCTTCTTCTTGCTTGTCACTTTCTGCAAGGAGCACGCCCTTGAGAAACAAGGCCTTGGCATCCATGGGTTGCTTGCCCAGATAGCCATTCAGGCGCTGCAGCGCTTGCGCGGTTTTTCCTTGCTCTGCCAACTGATTGATTTCATCCAGCTCCGTGGATGCCCATCCATTGAGCGAGAGCAGAAGAGCAGCTAGCAACAGGCTATGGCTCAGCGCGCGTGAAACAGGCATATGTTATACTTTCCAGCGATTATTTATGAGCGCAATTCTATCAATAAGCGCATGTCAGCACTACTGCCAGCGCAACAGGTATGATGCTCACTCCAATTTTTTGTATAACGAACCCTCCACCAACGCCTACCTCGCAATTTAGACCATGCTGAAAATCTACAATACCCTTGCGCGTGCGAAACAGACTTTTTCCCCAATTGTGGCGGGCAAGGTCAGCATGTATGTCTGTGGCATGACTGTCTATGACTACTGTCACCTGGGGCATGCACGCGTGATGGTGGTGTTTGATATGGTGAATCGCTGGTTACGTAGTTCTGGCTATGACGTGACCTACGTGCGCAACATCACGGATATTGACGATAAAATCATTGCGCGTGCCAATGAGAATGGCGAGACCATCACGGCCCTTACTAGTCGTTTCATTGATGCGATGAATGAGGATGCAGCACGGCTGGGTGTCTGGCGTCCCGACCAGGAGCCGCGGGCGACAGACTATATCCACGAGATGATCACTATGATCAATACCTTGATCGAGCGCCACCATGCCTATGCCGCAGATAACGGTGATGTCTATTATGCGGTTTCCAGTTTTGCCAATTACGGGCAATTGTCAGGCAAGTCACTCGAGGATTTGCGGGCAGGGGAGCGTGTAGAGGTTGACGTACACAAGCGTGACCCCATGGATTTTGTCTTGTGGAAGGCTGCCAAACCAGGTGAGCCCAGCTGGGATTCTCCGTGGGGGTCGGGCCGCCCTGGCTGGCATATCGAATGTTCGGCGATGGGCGAGCGCCACTTGGGCAAGCATTTTGACATCCATGGTGGTGGGCAGGATTTGCAGTTTCCCCATCATGAAAATGAGATCGCCCAAAGCGAGGGAGCCCATGGGTGCACCTTCGTCAATTACTGGATGCACAATGGTTTTATCCGCGTAGATGACGAGAAGATGTCAAAGTCGCTTGGCAACTTTTTCACGATTCGCGAGGTACTCGACAAGTACGATGCAGAAGTGGTGCGCTTTTTCATCCTACGTGCGCACTACCGTAGCCCGCTGAATTATTCCGACCATCACTTGAATGATGCGAAGCAGGCGTTGACCAGGTTATATAACGCCTTGCGCGGGCGTGAAATTCCTCAAGTGGATATCGACTGGAAGCAGCCTGAGGCCGCCCGCTTCAAGCTGGCACTGGACGATGATTTCAATACGCCAGAAGCTTTTGCCGTGCTGTTTGAACTTGCGAACGAGGTTAACCGTACCGGTTCATTGGCTCAGGCAGGGTTGCTCAAGGTGCTTGCCGGGCAATTGGGTTTACTGCAGCGTGACCCTGATGAGTTCCTCAAGGGTGATGCTGGGGCAGGTTTGGCCGCGGAAGATATTGAGCGCTTGATTGAAGAGCGCTTGGCTGCGCGTCGAGGCAAGAACTTCGCCGAAGCGGACCGCATTCGCGATACATTGACTGCCCAAGGCATTATTCTTGAAGACACAGCGCAGGGCACAAGCTGGCGTCGTAGCTGAGTGAGGCTGAGGTAAGCCGGTTCTCAGCAGTAGCGGTTCTGGTCTATAATCGCTACATGTCTTTTGCAAAACGCTTATTTGCGTTACTCAGCGTCATTGTGTGCCTATGTTTGTTTGCCCAGCAAGCGGAGCAGTCCTACGCAATGGAATATGACGATCCCATGTTCAGTCATGTGCAGCAGATGGAAATGGATAATGACCGCGAACTCAGCGAGCCTATCCTCGTCATGCACATGCCTTTAGTGCGCCCTTCTTTTATTTTCGATCTTAAGCTTGCCATTCTGGCAGTGACTTATCGCCAGCCTGATATATTCCTTACCACCCGCCCTCCGATTGCCTGATCACGCGTGAAGTCCGCCTTGGTGCTGGTTTATCCCTATTGGGAAAGACTGTGTTTTCAGGTGAGATCATCGCGTAATTATCCCTGAAGTATGAATTGGCCCGGGGTTTGCTAAAGAACTGCCGTAAGGCGGTATCAAATCCCGGTAACCAAAAGTATTCGAGGTCTGCCCCCGGGCAACCTAGTACGCTCTGCATAGGTTCGCCACAGGCTGTGCCGTATTGCAGAAAAAGTTGATCAATCGGTTCAAGAGTGACATGAAAATAAATCTAGATACACGCATGCGCCGCCATGGTGCATCGCTGATCCAGCAAGTTGGCCTGCGTACTTTTTTTGTGCGCATATCCGTCTTGCTGGTATGTGGGTATATGGCACCAGCATCGGCAGCCTATACGCTACCAGAGATGATAGATACGGCGATGCAATATAACCCTGCGTTGGGTATTGCAGCTGCACGACGCGATGCGGCCCAGGCGGCCGTTACCACGGCTTCGACGTATAGTAACCCCCAGGTGGAAGCGGTCATGGGGCCTAGCCGTTACCTGACGCCTGGCGGACAAGGAGACAACCGCAACTGGAACGTCGGCTTGTCACAGCCACTGGATTACCCATGGGTGCGTGATGCCAGGATTGCTGCCGCGGAGTCTGGCACCAAGGTGGCTGATGCTGGTACGGAATTGATCCGTATTGAGTTACGCTCCCGCGTCAAGAATGCTTTTTATGATGTATTGCAGCGTAAGGCAGTGCTCAAGTTGGTCGAAGGTGACCGCAACTTGTTGCAGCAGATCCGCGAGCGGGTCAAGTTGCGCGTGGAGGTCGGTGAAGCGCCCAGGTATGAGCTGATCAAGGCCGATACCGAGGCCTTGGCGGCAGAGCGTGATTATCAGGCAGCCCTGGTGCGCATTAGTGAGGGCAAGGCTTATCTACGGGGGTTGCTGGGTTCCAGCATTCCTTTGGATTACGACGTGGAGGGCGAATTGCCTATGGGCTATGGCTTGCCATCGCTGGACAAACTGCGCGATCAAGTGGTGCAAAGCCCGCAACTCTCGCAACTACGTGCTGAGACTGAAACGGCAGAGGCCAAGCTCAAGCTGGAAGAGCGCTTACGCAATCCTGGCCTGACCCTCAAGGCTAGCGTCGAGGAAGACCCCGACTTGAGGCAGATGCGATTTGGTGTGGCGATCCCACTGCCATTATGGGATAGGCGCCAGGGGCCAATTGCCGCAGCCTCTGCTGATGTGCGTCAATCCCAGGCTAGCCTGCATGATCGCGAGCTTGGTTTGCGCCGCGATATGGAAGCGGCCTATCAGCGCTACCTGATTGCGCAGCAGCAATTGGCAGCATTCGAGAATGGCTTGCTGAGCCAAGCTGAGTCAGTGCTCAAGGTGGCAGAAGCCGCCTATCGTTACGGCGAACGCGGCATTCTTGAATATATGGATGCTCAGCGTACTTTCCGCGTCGTACGCAAGGATTACCTTGCTGCAAAATTCGATTATGTCAGCAGCATGCTGGAAATAGAGCGCCTGCTCGGTACAGAACTTCTGGAGGTTAAGCCGTAATGTTCCCCAATTTATTGATGAAATCCCATTCCATGCTGACTAAAAGTAGCCTGTTGGTGCTGGCGATGATGCTTGCTGCCTGTAAACCTGCCGATACGCCGGATGAGGCCGTGAGCGAGCCTCAGGATCCTAATGTAGTCGAGCTTTCTCCCTTGTTACAAAGCCAGGTCAAGCTGGCACCTGCTGGTAAGGCTGATATTCGCGAGGTGTTGCGCGTGCCTGGCAGCATTCAGGTGGATGATCAGCGTGTGGCGCGTATTGGCGCTTCCGTGACCGGGCGTATTACTGATATTAATGTCATCCTGGGGCAAGACGTCAAGCAGGGTGAGGTGCTGGCGACATTGAACAGCACCGAGCTTGCACAGAACCAGTTGCTATATATCAAGGCATCGCAACAAATCGCGTTGCAGACTAAAGCGGTGGAGCGTGCGCGCCAACTGCTGGAGGCTGATGTGATTGGTGCAGCTGAATTGCAACGCCGTGAAGCCGAGTTGAGCGCTGCCAAGGCTGATTTGTATACCGCCAAGGAGCAGTTACAGGTGTTGGGCATGTCGGAGAAGTCGATTGCGCAAATCGCCAGTTCTGGCCAGTTGCGCTCTTACAGCAATGTCGATGCGCGCCTTTCTGGCACGGTGATTAGCCGTAAGGTCAACTTGGGCCAGGTGGTGCAGCCCGCAGAGGAGCTGTTCATCGTGGCTGATCTGTCGCGTGTCTGGGCCGTGGCCGAGGTGCCAGAGCAACAAGTGGAATTGGTGCAGGAGGGGGAGGATGTCGAGATCGAGATTCCGGCGCTGAGCAATCGCAAGTTCACTGGCAAGCTGATTTTTGTTGGTGATGTGGTGAATCCGCTGACGCGAACCGTGACGGTGCGTACCGACCTGGAAAACAAGGATGAGGCGATTAAGCCAGACATGCTGGTTTCCATGCTGGTGCAATCCAAGCCAACGGCACAACTGGCCGTGCCGAGGCGTGCCGTGGTGCGCGAGAATGACAAGGACTATGTCTATGTCGAGATCGCACCGAATAAATTCCGCCTAAGAGAGGTGGAGTTGGGCAATGAGTACAATGAGATGGCGGCTGTGGTGTCTGGCCTGGAAGAAGGTGAAACCATCATTATCGAGGGTGCTTTCCATGTGAATAATGAGCGTAAGCGCAAGGAACTGGAATAAGCCATGATTGAATCCCTCATTAGAGCTGCCCTCAAGCAGCGCCTGATCGTCGTGGTCGTGGCACTGGCCTTGATGGCTGCCGGGGCCTTTGCCCTGAAAAAGTTATCTGTCGATGCATTTCCTGACGTCACCAACGTCCAGGTGCTGATTGCCACCCAAGCCACGGGCCGCTCTCCAGAAGAGGTGGAGCGATTTATTGCCGTACCGCTGGAAATCGCCATGACAGGCTTGCCTGGCTTGGAAGAAATGCGTTCGATGAACCGCAATGGCTTATCGCTGATTACCCTGGTATTCACCGACAAGACTGATGTCTATTTTGCCCGCCAGCTTGTGATGGAGCGCCTGATGGAGGTGATGGACCGCATGCCGGAAGGTGTGACGCCCATCCTTGGGCCGGTAGCGACTGGCCTGGGCGAGGTGTATCAATTTACCTTGGAGAAACCCTCTGACGGTAACAAATCATTGTCGCAGGAGGAGTTGACCGAACGTCGTTCTATCCAGGATTGGGTGGTGCGCCCTTTATTGCGTGGGATACCTGGCATTGCCGAGATCAACTCCCAGGGAGGCTATGTCAAGCAGTACCAGGCGCTGGTTAACCCAGATCGCATGAGCCACTATGGCCTCAAGCTGCAAGATGTCTACATGGCACTGGCACGCAATAATGCCAATAGTGGCGGTGGAGTGTTGCCGCATTTTGCCGAGCAATACTTAATCCGCGGCGTGGGCTTGATTGAGAATCTCGACGATATCCGCAATATCGTGCTTAAAGAGCAGAATGGCGTACCGGTATACATCCGCGATGTGGCCGATGTACAGATCGGCCATGAGGTGCGCGATGGCGCGGTAGTCAAGAATGGTTATACCGAGTCTGTCGGCGGTATTGTCATCATGATGCGTGGCGGTAATGCCAAGGAAGTGGTGAGTCGCGTCAAGGCCAGGGTCAAGGAAATTAACGAGCAAGGCATGTTGCCCGGCGGCTTGCAGATCGTGCCTTACTACGATCGCAGCGAGCTGGTGGATGCGGCCTTGCATACGGTGACCAAGGTGCTGATCGAGGGCATTATTCTCGTCATCATCATCCTGTTCCTGTTCCTCGGCGATGTGCGTTCCAGCCTGATTGTGGTGTCCACGCTTATCCTTACGCCATTGATTACCTTCATGGCGATGAATCATTACGGCATTTCGGCCAACTTGATGTCGCTGGGCGGCCTGGCCATTGCGATTGGTCTGATGGTAGATGGTTCAGTGGTGGTGGTTGAGAATGCATTTCACCATCTTGGACACCGTCCAGGTGAGAGCAAGATTCGTGTCGTGCTGGAAGCTGCGGCTGAGGTAGGTACGCCGGTGCTGTTCGGGGTCGGCGTCATTATCTTGGTGTTCCTGCCCTTGATGACCTTGCAGGGCATGGAGGGCAAGATGTTCGCTCCTCTTGCCATGACAATTGCCATTGCCTTGTTTATTTCACTGGTGATTTCCCTGACCTTGTCTCCGGTCTTGTGCTCTTACATTCTCAAAGGCGGGAGCGGTGAGGACACCAAGTTTATCCAGGTGATCAAGCGTCCTTACCTGAGGATGCTGGATTGGGCGTTGAATCACGACAAGACCACCATCCTTGCGGCAACGGCCTTGTTTATCGTCACGATCTTGTTGGTACCTTTCCTCGGGACTTCCTTTATCCCTGAAATGAAGGAAGGCTCAATCGTGCCGGGCATCAATCGCGTACCCAACATCTCGCTCGAGGAATCGATCAAGATGGAAAACGATGCCATGCGCCTGATCATGGAAAAAGTCCCGGGTGTGAAATCTGCCGTTTCCGGAGTGGGCCGTGGTGAGAGTCCTGCTGACCCACAGGCGCAGAACGAATCCACGCCCATTATTAGCCTGAAGCCACGCGATGAATGGCCTGATGGCTGGACTCAGGACGACATTGCAGAAAAAATGCGTACTGTGCTGGAGGAGTCCCTGCCTGGCGTGCAGATCGTCATGGCGCAGCCGATTTCTGACCGTGTGGATGAGCTATTGACCGGAGTGCGTGCCGATGTTGCGGTCAAGATATTTGGGGAAGACATGGTCTTGCTCAAGGCCAAGGCAGATGAAATTTCACGCATTGCTGGTGGGGTACGTGGTGCCACCGAGATCAAGGTCGAGAAGGTATCTGGTCAGCAATATCTCAATATCACGGTGGATCGGCATGCCATAGCGCGTCATGGTATTAATGCAGCTGATGTGCATGATGTGATCGAGACGGCGATTGGTGGCAAGATTGCTACCGAAATCTATGAGGGCCAGCGACGCTACAGTGCTGCGGTACGCTTCCCTGCTGGTTTTCGCAATAATATCGAGGCCATTAGCAATATCTTGATCACTTCGCCCAATGGTTCGCGAGTGGCCTTGCGTGACCTCGCGAAAGTTGAGGTTCGCGATGGCCCGGCACAAATCAGTCGTGAGCTGGCCAAGCGCCGCGTGGTGGTTGGCATCAACGTCAAGGATAGAGATCTCGGTGGTTTTGTTGCTGAGCTGCAGCAGGTGCTGAACCAGAAGCTCAAGCTGCCTGATGGCTATTATCTCGAGTTTGGCGGCCAGTTCCAGAACATGGAGCGTGCCATGGGCCATTTGATGGTGATTATTCCTGTCACTGTCGGGGCGATTTTCTTCTTGCTGTTCCTGCTGTTCAATTCAGTGCGCTATGCCACCATGATCATCATGGTGCTACCATTCGCGTCGATTGGCGGCATCATCGCCCTATTCCTGACAGGTGAATATCTTTCAGTGCCTGCCTCAGTTGGGTTTATTGCATTGTGGGGGATTGCGGTCTTGAATGGCGTGGTGTTGGTGTCTTATATCCGCAGTCTGCGGGATGAAGGGCTAAGCCAGAGCGAAGCTATCCTCAAAGGCTGTACACAGCGTTTCCGCCCTGTGATGATGACGGCAACCGTGGCGATGTTGGCCTTGGTGCCTTTCCTGTTTGCAACGGGGCCAGGTTCGGAAATCCAGCGTCCGTTGGCTATCGTAGTGATTGGCGGCTTGATTACATCCACCTTGCTGACATTGGTGGTGGTGCCGACGTTATATCGTAAATTTGAAGAGCAGCGTGTAGAAGCATGATGATAAGGAGCTGAGCAATGAAAGAGATTAAAGCAATTATCCCGCCGCAGCGCCTGCCTAAAATCCGCTCTGGGTTACGCAATATCAAGGGCTTTCCGGGAATGACGGTGAGCAAGGTAGAAGGGTGTGGCCATCATGTGGCACGCCCGACCTTGGGCATTCGTGAAGAGTTGACCGACTACAGTCCCAAAGTGCGTATTGAAATGGTTTGCCCCGATGAGTTGGTCGAGGGCATCCTGCAGGTGCTGGTCGAGGTTGGGCATACTGGCCATGTCGGTGATGGCATTGTCTGGGTGACGTCCGTGGAGCGCATGGTGAGGCTCTCGGAGCAAGTGTTGGTGCTCGACTGTTAGACACATAAGCGAGTGGTATTGCACAAAAGGCACCTGAGGGTGCCTTTTTTATTGCCTGTTATTTCCAGTAAGAATGAACAATCAATATAGGTATTGATATTTAATATACAGATCTGTATATTAAATTGCATGAGCAAATTACAAGTGTGTGTCATGCATAGGCACGGTCCGGGTGAAAGCTGCGGCGCAAAAGGCAGTGTGCTATTACTGCATTACTTGCAACAGCTAGTGATTGATTCAGGTGAAGATTCTACTGTGGAGCCGATTAACTGCCTGCTTTATTGCCAGAAAGGCCCAAATGTCAGGTGGTTGGAGAAAGGCAAGGTTTGGCACCAGGTTGATGAGCATCGTTGTGACGAGATTGTGCAGTGTTTGAAGAGTAATAGTTGAGTTTGTGTACAGATGTGTATATTGAAAATTAAAAAGAGGAGAAAGTCATGGAAGTGTTGTTAGTAGCTGCTGGTGGGATGATCGTTGCAGTATTAAGCATGGCGTGGCTGGGTACTTTTGCACGCTGGTTCGTTGTGCCGGGCGTTGATGGTGGCTTGGTGAAGGATTATGGGGTGCTGATCAAGGCGCATATTGATTTTGTTTTGATGTCGCTGTATTGCCTGGCCATTTATGCCGCAGCCAAGGCGGTAGGTGCGGAAATCCCAGTCTTGGCCTGTTGGTTGATTGCGATTGGTGGTTTCACAAATCCCGGCGTATTCGTGATTGCGGCATTCAAGCCTGATTTCTGGCAGGCATTGTGGGTCAAGATTTATACTGGCCTGAGCTTTATCATTACTACCGTAGGCTTTATCTGGGCAGCCCTTGTATTGATCTGTACGGCATTATCGGTTGCATAGGCCGTGAGCATGTGTGGGTTTTCCGGTAAAATCCACACATGCTTTATTCAATCGCCCAACCTTGGCTGTTCCGTCTGGATGCGGAACGCGCCCATGATTTCACCCTGAAAAACCTGAAACGCCTGGAGCGTTCAGGCTTGCTTAATCTTTACCCCCGGCCTGCCAAGTGCAAGCCACGTCACGTGATGGGAATCGACTTCCCAAATCCTGTTGGACTGGCCGCAGGACTGGATAAGAATGGTGCCTATATTGATGCACTGGCTGCTCTCGGATTTGGTTTTATCGAGATCGGCACCATTACGCCGCGCCCACAGCCGGGTAATCCCAAGCCGCGTATGTTCCGCCTGCCTGAAGTGCAGGGGGTGATCAACCGTTTTGGTTTCAACAATCTAGGTGTCGACGCCTTGTTGCGTAATGTCGCTGCGGCAAAATACAAGGGTGTGCTGGGTATCAATATTGGCAAGAACTTTGATACCCCCAACGAGCGGGCTGTGGATGATTACCTGCATTGTCTGCGCAAGGTCTATGCGCAAGCGCACTATGTCACTGTCAACATTTCCTCTCCCAATACCAAGAACCTGCGTGCCTTGCAGGAGAAGGAAGCCTTGGGCCAATTGCTGCATGCCTTGAAGCTTGAGCAGCAAGTGCTGGCTGACCAACATGGCAAATATGTGCCGATTGCGCTCAAGATAGCGCCAGACCTGGATGTCATGCAAATCGCCGATATTGCCAGCTTGTTGAGGGAGTATCGTTTTGATGGCGTGATTGCCACGAATACTACGCTAGCGCGCGATGCAATACAGGGTTTGCCGCATGCCGAGGAAGCTGGTGGCTTGTCTGGCGCACCAGTGCGTGATCGCTCTACTGCGGTCATCAAAGCCTTATCTACCCATCTGGCAGGAGAGCTTCCTATCATTGGGGTGGGGGGCATTCTGAGCGGCGATGATGCAGAGCAAAAGATGGCGGCAGGTGCGAGCTTGGTGCAGGTATACAGCGGTCTCGTTTATCGTGGCCCAGTGCTGGTGGATGAGGTTTGCCGCAAGCTGGGGTGATGGTGGTGTTGCCTGTACTCTATTCCTACCGGCGTTGTCCATATGCCATGCGTGCCCGCATGGCACTGCATTACGCTGGAATTTCTGTAGAAATTCGTGAAATAGTCCTCAAGGCCAAGCCTGCGCATATGTTGCAGGTGTCGCCCAAGGGCACTGTGCCTGTGTTGGTATTGCCGGATGGTTCAGTGATTGATGAAAGCCTGGACATTATGCGCTGGGCACTGCAACAGCATGATCCGGAAGATTGGCTTGATAGTCAGGCACATCAAGCTCAAGCAGAAATCTTGATTACGGAGAATGATGGCCCATTCAAGCGGGGGCTTGATCAATATAAATACGCGATACGTTTCCCTGAGCAGCCCCCCGAGATATATCGTGCGCAGGGCGAAGAGTTTCTGAAGCAACTAGAGGCGCGCTTGCATCAGCATATATATCTGCTATCTGATCAAGCAAACCTGGCTGATATCGCCATATTTCCTTTTGTGAGGCAATTCTCCATGGTGGATCAGGCCTGGTTTGAGGCTACGTCTTATCATAGGGTAAAGGCCTGGTTGCAGGCTTGGCTGGAGAGCGAGCGCTTTAGCGCCATTATGCAGAAATACCCAACTTATGTGGATTAGCAACTAATAAAAAACGCCGCATTTAGCGGCGTTTTTTATTGGTTGATATGGGTCGATTAACCCGCGACATCAGCTTCCAGCGCAGGTTTGTCTTTTGATATACCGGCGTTGCCAAAGTCCAGCTTGATATTGTCAGTATGGTCAATATCGACATGCACATGGCCACCATTGGCGAGTTTGCCGAAGAGCAGTTCATCAGCCAAGGCGCGGCGGATTGTGTCCTGAATCAGGCGTGACATTGGACGCGCACCCATCAATGGATCAAAGCCCTTCTTGCCTAGGTACGCCTTGAGGGCATCGCTGAAGGTTGCGTCGACTTTCTTTTCGTGTAGTTGATCTTCCAACTGCATGAGGAATTTGTCGACTACGCGCATGATGATATCTTCCGACAGCGGGGCAAACGAGACGATAGCATCCAGGCGGTTACGGAATTCTGGGCTGAACAGGCGTTTGATGTCGCCCATCTCGTCACCAGAGTTACTGCCCAGAGTGAAGCCGATACTGGTTTTGCTGATCGCTTCTGCACCTGCATTGGTGGTCATGATGATGGTGACGTTGCGGAAATCAGCCTTGCGACCATTGTTGTCGGTCAGCGTGCCGTGATCCATCACCTGCAACAGGATGTTGAAGATATCAGGATGTGCCTTCTCGATTTCATCCAGCAGCAACACGCAATAAGGCGTCTTGTTGATAGCTTCCGTGAGCAAACCACCCTGCTCGAAACCAACGTAGCCCGGAGGTGCGCCGATCAGGCGTGACACAGCATGGCGCTCCATGTATTCCGACATGTCGAAGCGGATCAGTTCCACACCCAGGGTGTAAGCGAGTTGCTTGGCTACTTCGGTTTTGCCAACCCCTGTAGGGCCGGAGAACAGGAAGGAGCCAATTGGCTTATTCAAGCTGCCCAGGCCGCTGCGTGCCATCTTGATTGCGGCAGATAAGGCTTCAATCGCTTTGTCCTGGCCAAACACAGTGGCCTTGAGGTCACGCTCCAGCGTTTTCAACGCATTGCGGTCATCGCTGGAGATGTTCTTGGGCGGAATGCGCGCTACCTTGGCGATAATGTCTTCAATCTCTTTATTGCCGATGACCTTCTTTTGCTTGGATTTCGGCAGGATGCGCTGCGCTGCACCCGCTTCGTCAATGACATCAATTGCCTTGTCAGGCAGGTGGCGGTCGTTGATGTAGCGCGCGGATAGCTCAGCAGCGGTATTCAGCGCTGATGCAGTGTACTTGACGCTATGGTGCTTCTCGAAGCGCGACTTGAGACCCTTGAGAATCTCTACGGTTTCCGAAACGCTGGGCTCAATCACGTCCACTTTCTGGAAGCGGCGGGATAGGGCATGGTCTTTCTCGAAAATGCCGCGGAATTCCTGATAAGTGGTCGCACCTATGCATTTGAGCGAGCCATTGGAGAGTGCCGGCTTCAACAAGTTGGAGGCGTCCAGCGTACCGCCGCTAGCAGCTCCGGCCCCTATCAAGGTATGGATCTCGTCGATGAACAAAATGGCATCAGGCTGGTCTGCCAGTTTTTTCATCACGGCCTTGAGGCGTTGCTCAAAGTCACCGCGGTATTTGGTACCAGCCAGTAAGGCTCCCATATCCAGGGAGTAAATCACTGCGTTTTCCAGTACTTCGGGTACATTACCTTCGACGATACGACGTGCCAGGCCTTCGGCAATAGCGGTTTTGCCCACACCAGCTTCACCTACCAGCAGGGGGTTGTTTTTGCGACGGCGGCACAAGGTCTGGATCACACGCTCCAGTTCCTGGGCGCGCCCGATCAGCGGGTCTATCTTGCCTGCCAATACTTGCTGGTTGAGGTTTTGTGTATAGCTTTCCAGTGCGCTTGATGGAGATGCCTCGGTTTCGGCTTCCTGTTCTGTTTCAGGGCGCTTGGCATTGCTGCCATCGGCGACCTTGGCCACGCCGTGGGAGATGTAGTTGACGACATCCAGGCGGGTGACACCTTGTTGGTGCAGGAAGAACACGGCATGCGAGTCCTTTTCGCCATAAATGGCGACTAGGACGTTGGCCCCGGTGACTTCTTTCTTGCCGGACGATTGCACATGCAGGATCGCACGCTGTATCACACGCTGGAAGCCCAAGGTCGGTTGCGTATCAACTTCCTCGTTGCCTTCGACGGTGGGGGTGTGCTCTTCAATATAGTTATTGAGCTCGCTGCGCAAGTTATCAAGATTGGCCCCGCATGAACGCAATACGTCCGCAGCAGTTGGGTTGTCTATCATGGCCAGCAACAGGTGTTCCACGGTGATAAGCTCGTGGCGCTTCTGCCGGGCATCCATGAATGCCATGTGTAGGGATACTTCAAGTTCTTGCGCAATCATTTAAGCTTCCTCAGCTTTCTTCAGGCTTCTTCCATGGTGCATTGCAGCGGGTGCTGGTGCTCACGGGCATAACTAATGACTTGGTTGACCTTGGTCTCGGCGATGCCGTGTGGATACACACCACATACGCCAGCGCCCTCGGTATGTACTTGGAGCATGATTTGCGTTGCTTGTTCACGGTTTTTCTGGAAAAAGCGTTGCATGACATCCACCACGAATTCCATGGGCGTGTAGTCATCATTCAGCAGAATGACTTTGTACATCGAGGGCGGCTTGATATTGGCCTTGCCCGTTTTCTCGACGATGTTGTCCTGATGTTTGATGCTAGCCATACGTTTGATCTATTTTGAGCCGAATGCAGAAATTTTCAAGTCTGAAATGAGTAGGGTTATTACTGATGCCATGTTTATGTATGCAAGATATTTGCCATACTGTATTGATTACGGATGAATTCTGACAGTTTTTACAGTGCGATCCTGGGTTTTAAGGATTTCCAGTTTGTAATCGCCAATTTTTAATCCGATACCAGGCTCGGGAATATCCTCGAAATGTTCCACAATCAGCCCATTCAAGGTGCGCGGGCCATCCAGTGGTAAGGTAATGCCTAATTTGTTGTTGATGTCGCGCAAACTATTGCTGGCATCAACCAGCCAACTGCCTTTTTCTTCCTGGCGATAGTTGAGTTGTTGCTGCGTGGATTCATGTGCGAAATCGCCAATGATGGCCTTGATGATGTCTTCGAGCGTAACCAGTCCCTTGAGTTCACCGTATTCGTCTACGACTAGTGCAATGCGCTGCTGGCATTGCTTGAACTCCTGCATCTGGGTATAGACCGGGGTGCCAGAGGGAATGAAGTAAGGGGCTTCCATATGCTGTGTCAGCAAGTGCTGGCTGAGGTTTTGTGTCCGCAAGGCATTCATGATGGCACGTATGCGCAGCATGCCGATGATTTCCTCGTTTGGCCCCTTGCGTAGGGGCAGGCGCGAATGCTGGCTTGCAGTGACTTGAGCCAATATGTCTTCCATTGGTGCTTCAATATCGATGATCTCCAGTTGCGTGTGCACAGTCATGATCTCATCAACAGTGGTTTGCTCTAGTTCCAACAGGTTGAGCAATACTTCGCGATGCTTCTGCGGAATCGGGCTGGTGGTTTCGCTGAAAATGCTGCGTAGTTCTTCAATGCTGGTGGTGTGGTTATTCTGGGTAAAGCTGACTTTCATGCCCAGCAGGCGTAACAGGCTGTTAGCACATAGATTGGCAAGCCAGATCAAGGGGTAGCCGATCTTGACCAAGGGTAACAAGACATAGCTGAACGAGAGAGCCAATGGCTCCGCATGGCGTGCAGCAATCACTTTTGGCGTGATTTCGCTGAACACCAGGATGGCAAAAGTGATGAGTACGGTAGAGACTGGCATCAGCAGCTCACCCAGATTGAACAGGCGAATGCTGATAAAGGCTGCGAGTGTCGCGGCTGCGGCATTGGCCAAGGTGTTGCCTAACAGGATGGCACCGAGAAACTGCTCACGCTCATTGAGGAGCCGGGTGGCGAATTCAGCGCTACGCAGACCTTCTTTAGCGAGGATGGTGAGCCGGTGCCGGTTGAGCATCAACAAGCTGGTTTCGGCCATGGAGAAAAAAGCTGAAGCGAATAGCAGCAGGGCAAGAATGCCCAGCTGCCATAATAAGGAACTGTCCAACGGTATCAATCGGTGAATGAGATACCACTAGTGTCGGCGCTTCGCGCCAACTTTGTCAAGGTAAGGCTTCTTCTGCCTCGGGTTTCTTCTCGCTACTACCGATCAGGTTTTCACGTGATACGCCCAAGTACATGGCGATCGGGCTGGCCACCAGGACGGAGGAGTAGATACCGAACAAGATGCCGATAGTCAGGGCCAGGGCGAAGTTGTGCAATACCTCGCCACCGAAGAACAGCATGGACAATACCATCAGCTCGGTAGAGAAGTGGGTGATGATAGTACGTGACATAGTGCGGGTGATCGCGTTATTGATCACGTCCGGCACGCTGGCCTTGCGCATTTTGCGGAAGTTTTCGCGCACCCGGTCAAACACCACTACGGATTCGTTCACTGAGTAACCTAGCACCGCAAGCACCGCTGCCAATACCGTGAGATTGAACTCCCACTGGAAGAAAGCAAAGAAACCGAGAATGATGATGACGTCGTGCATGTTGGCGATGACAGCAGCTACGGCAAAGCGCCATTCAAAACGCATGGCGAGATAAGCCATGATGCCTACACAAACGAACAGCATCGCCAGTGCGCCCTTGTCATAAAGCTCCTGGCCAACCTGCGGGCCGACAAACTCGACGCGGTGCAGCTTCACCTCGGCATTGTCGGTAGACAGGGCGGTCAGTACTTTTTCGGAAAGCTGCGCGGTGGACAAACCAGGCTTGACCGGCAGGCGGATCAGTACATCTTGGCTGGTGCCGAAGTTCTGCACGGTAGCATCCTTGAGGCCGATTTCATCGACGGCCTTACGGATGCTTTCGAGGTTTGCGGCTTGCGGATAGCTGACTTCCATCATTGTGCCGCCAGTGAAATCTACACCCAGGTGCAAGCCTCTGGTGGCCAGGAAGAATACCGACAACAGGAAGGTCAGGAGCGAAATAGTCGTCGTTAGACGGCCATAGCTCATGAACGGTATATCTTTTTTGATTCTGAAAAATTCCATGATATTTACTCTAGTGTATGACCTGTTGATCGACGGTTAACCTATGGACAGCTTGCTGATCTTGCGACGATAGCCATAGATCAGGTTGATCACTGCACGGGAAACCAGCACTGCCGAGAACATGGAGGTCAGGATGCCCAATACGTGAACAACGGCAAAGCCCTTCACTGGGCCGGTGCCGAACATGAACAGCGCCAAACCAGCGATCATGGTAGTGACGTTGGCATCAAGAATGGTGCCAAACGCACGGTCATAACCCGCATGGATAGAGGCTTGCGGCGTGTTGCCGTTACGCAGCTCCTCGCGTATGCGTTCATTGATCAGCACGTTGGCGTCAATCGCCATACCCAGGGTCAGTGCAACCGCTGCGATACCCGGCAATGTCAGGGTCGCTTGTAGCATGGAGAGCAGGGCAACCAGCAGCAGCAGGTTGATACTCAGTGCGAGCACGGAAACGCTGCCGAAGAGCATGTAATAGACGATCATGAAGGCGGAGATGGCAACAAAGCCCCACAAGGTAGAGTGCATGCCGCGCTCGATATTCGCTTCACCCATGCTTGGGCCCACGGTGCGCTCTTCAATGATTTCCATGGGGGCTGCCAATGCACCAGCACGCAGCAGCAGAGCGACGTCGGTGGCTTCTTGCGTATTGGCCATGCCAGAGATTTGTACGCGACCACCGCCGATTTCCTCGCGGATGACGGGAGCGGTAATGACTTCTGCCTGGCCTTTCTCAATCAGCAGGATAGCCATGCGCTTGCCGACGTTTTCACGGGTGGCTTGCTTGAAGATACGCGCGCCACGCCCGTCAAGAGTGACATGCACGACTGCGCCGCCACCTTGAGAATCCATGCCGGGGCCAGCATCGGTGATGTAGTCACCGGTCAGAATGACATTCTTTTTGACCAGCATGGGAATGCCGTTACGGTCAGTAAAGAACTCGGTCCCAAATGGTACTTGGCCCTTGGACGCATTTTCCAGGCTGATGGCATTGCTCTTGTCTTCATCCACCATGCGGATTTCCAGGGTGGCAGTACGGCCCAGGATTTCCTTGGCCTTGGCAGTGTCCTGCACACCAGGTAATTGCACGACAACGCGATCCAGGCCTTGTTGCTGGATCACAGGCTCGGCAACACCTAGTTCGTTGATTCGGTTGTGCAGGGTCTGGATATTCTGCTTGATGGCAAATTCCTGAATGCGTTTTTTCGCGGGTTCGCTCAATACTGCAGTCAGTACTTTATCTTCGCCGCGATCGGAGGTGCGGAAGGTGAGGTCCGGGTATTCTTTTTCCAGGGTACGTTGACCCTTGTTGAGTTCGGCCAAGTCCTTGAAGCGGATATTGACGGCTTGTCCATCACGGGAAACACCGAGGTAGTTGAGGCGGGCAGTACGCAGTGCACTGCGGAAGTCGCCGACATAGCGCTCTGCTGCCTGATCCAGTGCCGCCTTCATGTCAACCTGAAGCAGGAAGTGCACGCCACCGCGCAAATCCAGGCCCAGGTACATCGGGCGAGCCCCTATGCTACGCAGCCACTCAGGGGAGCGCGAAAGCAGGTTGAGTGCAATGACGTAGTCCTTGCCCAAGCGTGCTTGCAGTGCATCCTTGGCGTGTAGCTGGACATCAGTGCTAGGGAAGCGCACCTTGACGCCAGTGGCATCAAGGAACAGGGCTTCAAACGGAATATTTTCCTGCTTGAGGATGTTTTCCGTACTTTCCAGCAAGGCCGAATCCACCTTGGTATTGGCTTTGGCGGCAGTAATTTGCACAGCCGGAGATTCGCCAAACAGATTGGGGGCAGCGTAAAGCAGGCCCACCAGGACGACAGCCAGTACCATGAGGTACTTCCATAAAGGGTAGCGGTTCATGAAGCAGCTCGCATTTCAGTGTTTCAGTGATGTTAAAGATCGTGATTCAAGTCAGGGTAAGCAGGTTACAGTGCCTTGATCGTGCCCTTGGGCAGCAAAGTTTGCACAGTGTGCTTTTGCACGGTAATGACAGTTTCTGGTGCAATTTCCAGGCTGACATATCCTTCGCCTACCTTGGTAATACGGCCAACAATACCGGAGCTGGTGGTGACTTCGTCACCCTTTTGCAGGGCTTCGATTAGTTTGCGTTGCTCCTTGGCTTGCTTCATTTGCGGGCGGATCAGCATGAACCAGAAGAGCACGAAAATGACGATCAAGGGCAGGAAGCTAGTCCAGTCTGGAGTGGCCTGAGCTGCATCAGCAGCGTACGCAGAGGCAATTAACACGGGTAAACCTTTCTTCTATCTAAGGGTGAAATACTTGAAGCGCAAAATATTAGCCGAAAATTGTAACATAATGTGACACTTGCACTGGATTATGCAGCTTGCTGCAGTGTTTGCCTATCTTGCCGGAACTGGGTGACAAATGCAGCGAATCGTCCCTGCTCAATCGCCTCGCGCATGCCGGCCATCAGTTCCTGGTAATAGTGCAGGTTGTGGATGGTGTTGAGGCGGGCGCCGAGGATCTCACCGGTGCGATGCAGGTGGTGCAGGTAGGCGCGACTGAAGTTGCGGCAGGTGTAGCAGCTACAGTCTGCATCCAGCGGGCGGGTATCCTTGCGATGGCGCGCATTTTTTAGCTTGATGTCGCCGTAGCGCGTAAACAGCCAGCCATTGCGGGCGTTACGCGTTGGCATCACGCAGTCGAACATATCCACGCCATGCGATACCGCAGCCACCAGATCTTCCGGCGTGCCTACACCCATGAGGTAGCGCGGCTTGTCTTGTGGCATCTTGGGGGCGGTATGGTCGAGAATGCGCAGCATGTCTTCTTTCGGCTCCCCCACGGAAAGCCCACCAATCGCGTAGCCATCAAAACCAATATCGGTGAGCCCGGCCAGCGATTCATCGCGTAGGTCTTCGTACATGCCGCCCTGGATAATGCCGAATAACGCATTGGGGTTGCCCTGGTGCGCGGCCTTGCTGCGAGCGGCCCAGCGCAAGCTGAGGCGCATGGAGTCGCGAGCCTCAATATGCGTGGCAGGGTAGGGGGTGCATTCGTCGAAGATCATGACGATGTCCGAGTTCAGCACTTTTTGGATGCGCATCGACTCTTCTGGCGTCAGGAAACAGCTATCACCATTAATTGGTGAGCGGAAACGCACGCCTTCTTCGGTGATCTTGCGTAGGTCGCCCAGGCTCCAGACCTGGAAGCCGCCGGAGTCGGTGAGGATGGGACCATCCCAGCCCATGAATTGATGCAGGCCGCCGAATTCGCCAATCACTTCCAGCCCTGGGCGTAACCATAAGTGGAAGGTGTTGCCGAGCAAGATATGAGCGCCGGTTTCCCTGACTTCTACAGGGGACAGTGATTTGACTGAGCCATAAGTGCCTACCGGCATGAAGGCCGGTGTTTGTACATCACCGTGGGCGAGGCTGACGGTGCCACGGCGTGCGGCACCGTCTTGCTTGATAAGGGTAAATTCCATGATGCTTAACCAAAATACAAGTCGCGATACTATCATGGACTGAGGGGTGGCATGGGATGAAAGCGTGATCGTGGTTGTTAGGCATGGAGTGCAACCTGCGCGCTTTGTTATACTGTGCGGACTTTGCTGGCAGATATCCTGCCAGCTCTATATATCGAGGACACTCTAGGAATGGCTGATCTTCCCAACCGCCCGCGCCGCCGTGGTTCGTTCATGGAATCAGGCTTGCGTGAGCGCAGTATTTACTTGTTGCCCAATCTGTTCACCAGTGCGGCCTTGTTCGCGGGTTTTTACGCCATCGTGCAGGCAATGAATGGCAATTTTGAGCATTCTGCCGTGGCGATTTTTATTGCCATGGTGCTTGATGGTCTGGATGGTCGCGTGGCACGCATGACCAATACGCAGAGTGCTTTTGGCGCTGAATACGATAGCTTGTCTGACATGGTCTCGTTTGGCGTCGCTCCCGCCTTGGTAATGTATGTCTGGGCGCTCAAGCCGCTAGGCAAACTGGGTTGGATCGCAGCCTTCATTTATTGTGCCGGGGCAGCCTTGCGCCTGGCGCGCTTCAATACCAAGCTCGATGAGAGCGATAAGCGTTACTTCCAGGGCCTGCCTAGCCCCGCAGCTGCGGCGTTGCTGGCTGGCCTGGTGTGGGTGTCGTATGAAAATCAAGTGAGCGGCACCGAGGTGTTTTTCGATGCGGTGAAGATGCAGTGGGTGGCATGGGCCATCACGCTGTTTGCCGGGCTGTCCATGGTGAGTGACCTGCGCTATTACAGTGGCAAGGATATCAATCTGCGTCGCAGTGTGCCTTTTGTTGTCATTTTGCTGATCGTGCTGGCTTTTGTGCTGATTTCATACAGCCCGCCCGAGGTACTGTTTGCCGTATTCCTCGTGTATGGGGTTTCTGGCTATGTGATGTGGTTATGGAGCAAGCGCACATCCAAGATCGCATCCGTCGACCATTCGCCGCCTTCCACATAATCTCAGGATTGCCTGTTTAATACCCGTGTTGCAAGGCTTGCAGCACGGGTTTTATTTTGTCTCCGATATAGATTTGCGGGTTGGAATAGCCATCTGTTTTTCCGGCTTGCTGCTCGCGTTCGCGGATGATGGGCAATGCATGCTGGAAAGCTTCTTCGAAAGAGCCGGTGTCGCGTAATGCTTCGTTGAATACGGCGCGACCAAAGAATGTCAGCTCAGAGCCGCTGCCGCAGCCAAAGGATGTGTGTGTTGCATCGGCTGCCGTCATGATCAGGGTGTTGTCATTCTGCAATGGTGCGATCCAGCTACCGGAATAACAGGCAGAAACGACGATGATGCGGTGCTTGATGCCAGCTTTGTCCAGCCAGAGGTTCAGGGCCTGCGGAGTCAGTGCATCCATTTCCAGCGGCCACAAGGATGCGCTGAGTTCGCCATTCTGTGCGCCATGCGAGGTGAGGTAAACCAGCAGTACATCCTCTTCGGGGTTCATGAGGTCGGCGACGCGGTTGATGGCTCGCTCCAGGTTTTCCAGGCTGGCCCAGGGCAGGCTTTCCAAGGTGGCAGGATGGTTGACGAGTTCCTGCATATGCCCGCTCGCATCGAAGCGCTCTTCGAGCACAGCATTGACCATGCTACTCTCACGCAAGAACACTTCATCATCGCCATAAGGGGCATAGCTGATGCTGAATAGATCAACCACGCCAGGACGTTGTGGCTTGATGGCAGCCCGTTGCTTGTTGGCGAGTTGTAGCTGTGTTTCAAGATTCTCTTGCGTCAGTTGCAGGATGTTTTCTGCCACGGTACTTTCTTCCTCATAGGGCTGCCAATACATCGGTGGCTGGGAAAGATGGACGATGACAGGCGCACCAAAGGAAAACAGGCCAGCCAGCAGGATCAGCTTGACTGGTACTTGCGTGCTGCGCGTGAGCAGCAGCCAGAACGCCAGGGCTGCCCAGCTAGTCATGGCGATGTATAGTGCCCAATGCCAGCTGCTGCTTTCCAGGCCTAGTGGCTGGATCACCCCCATGTAAAGAACGGTGCTGAGCACATCCAGCACCAACGCCTGGGTGGTGCCGATGGCAAATAATGCGGCAGCCTGTGTCTTGAGGCCTCGTTCACGCGCATGGTCGCTGAGATACCAACACAGCCAGAGCATAAGTAGTGTGATCATCCAGCCCCAGAGCAATGCCTTGGGGAAGAATTCCGCCGGGCCGGGTACGACCAGTCGCCCCATGAGAATACTGGCGGCAGTGGTGATGAGTAACAGCCACAATAGTTGTACCGGCGTAATGCGTAGGTTGCGGACATGAATGCGGTGGAAAAATGCGCTGTGAAATCCAAGCCGGAAAAAGGTACGCAATGGAGTGGTCGGTTGAGACATGCTGGCCTGTGACTGATTGGGGGAGATGTTTGTCATCCTGCCTCAAATTTGCCTGCGCGCCAAGGCGTTGGCTTGCCTTGCGTGGAGAAAAGAATTATATTCAATCACCTATGCAAACCTTCAGGCAAAATCCAGATTTTCCTGTTGCTTGGGCCTTCCTGGCCCTGGCAAGCCTAATGCTGCGCGGCCCGCGCTAGTATTTCCTCCTACCCAGCTTAGCCATACCTATTGAGACGCTGAACTCTCATTTAACTCCCCAAACCTTGATGGAATCCAGGCCATGACACAGAACCAGCTCATCATTTTTGATACCACCTTGCGCGACGGCGAGCAAAGCCCAGGCGCGGCCATGACCAAGGAAGAGAAGCTGCGCATTGCCCGTCAACTGGAGAAGTTGGGCGTCAATGTCATCGAGGCCGGGTTTGCGGCGGCGAGCCCAGGAGACTTCGATGCCATTCGCGCTATTGCCGAGGCGATTACCGAATCTACCGTCTGTTCGCTCGCGCGTGCCAACGAAAATGATATTCGCCGTGCAGGTGAGGCTATCCAGCCTGCCAAGAAACGCCGCATCCATACCTTTATCGCAACCAGCCCCATTCACATGCAGAACAAGCTGCGTATGACGCCAGAGCAAGTGTTGGAGCGTGCCGTGCAAGCGGTGAAGTGGGCGCTGGAATATACCGATGACGTTGAGTTCTCAGCCGAGGATGCCGTGCGTTCCGACATGGATTTCCTGGTGCAGGTGTTCGATGCCGTGGTCGCGGCTGGCGCCAAGACCATCAATGTGCCGGATACCGTAGGTTATTCCGTACCGCAACAATGGGGTGAGCGCATGGCACAACTCATTGCCCGCGTGAAGGATGCTGACAAAGTAGTATGGTCTACCCATTGCCATAACGACCTCGGCATGGCCGTGGCCAACTCACTTTCTGCGGTATTGGCTGGTGCGCGGCAGGTGGAGTGCACTATTAACGGCCTGGGCGAGCGCGCGGGTAATGCCAGCCTGGAAGAGGTCGTAATGGCCGTGAAGACACGTCGTGACGTGTTCCAGCTTGATACCACAATCGATACTACGCAGATTGTCACTGCATCCAAGCTGGTATCCACCATCACTGGCTACCCTGTGCAACCCAATAAAGCGATTGTAGGCGCAAATGCTTTTGCTCATGAGTCCGGCATCCATCAGGATGGCGTACTCAAGCATCGCGAGACCTACGAGATTATGCGTGCCGAAGATGTAGGCTGGGGCGCTAACAAGCTGACGCTGGGTAAACTCTCCGGGCGTAATGCTTTCCGTACCCGCCTGACCGAGCTGGGTATTACCCTGGAAAGTGATGATGCACTTAACGCAGCATTTGCGCGCTTTAAGGAGTTGGCAGACAAGAAGTCCGAGATATTCGACGAGGATATTCAGGCACTTGTCAGCGATAACGTGGTCAATGAGGAAAGCTTCAAGCTGAGTTATCTGCATGTCGCATCGCAGACTGGGGAAACTCCGCATGCTGAAGTGACTGTGGCAGAAAATGGTATTGAGCGTCGAGCTGATGCAGTGGGCGGTGGCCCCGTGGATGCTGCCTTCAAGGCGATTGAGAAGATCGTCAATAGTGGTGCCGAGTTGCTGCTTTATTCCGTCAACAATATTACTAGCGGTACTGATGCACAGGGTGAGGTGACGGTGCGCTTGTCGAAGGGGGGGCGCATTGTCAACGGCCAGGGTGCTGATACCGATATCGTGATCGCCTCGGCCAAAGCCTATCTCAATGGCCTTAACAAGCTGCATGCCAATGCTGAGCGGGCGCACCCGCAGGTATAGCAAGCAGAACAATGCGGTATTAACTCAATAATTGATGTCATCAAGGTAAAAGTAAAGGAATCCTCATGTTGCAAGGTGCAATCCAGGTCACAAGTTTTGATATGGACCGGCTGTTTTCCATGATTGAGCAATTGCGCAAGAACGGTTTTCCAGAGGTGGGTAACCTGGCCCGCCTTGAGGATGAACTAGCGCGTAGTGAGGAGGTCGCCTCCGAGCAGGTCGGCGCAGATGTAGTGACCATGAATTCGCGCGTGTTGCTACGTGACGAGGCGAATGGGCATGAAATGCATTGCACGCTGGTGTTTCCTGTCGATGCAGATGCTTCGGCAAACCGTATTTCAGTAGTCGCCCCGCTAGGGACGGCTATTCTGGGGTACCGTGTTGGGGATGTGATTGATTGGCCAATGCCAGGTGGTGTACGTCAATACAAGATTCTGGAGATTGATTACCAGCCAGAAGCCGCGGGCGATTTTCATTTGTAAAAGTGGAATAAGATGTGAAAAAGGCGCCTTGGAGGCGCCTTTTTTATTGCTGGTGTATCAGTGATGATTAGTGCTTGGTCTTCAGGTAACGCTTGTCACTGAACGTGGCAAGCCAGTGAGGTCGAAACGCAGTCATCAAGGTGACGGCCATACCGGTGAGAAACGCTTCGGACCAGGCAATCAGGATGAAGTAAGGCAGATAATTGCTGAATAAGTAGTTTGCTGGATAAACCTGCATGGCACTTAAAGCCAAGACTGCGACCAAGCCAGACAGGCTAATGGTGAGGCCTGCGCAAGCAAAGCCGCAGGCAAAGATGTAAATGACCAAGTGGTTGGGGAGCTTGCTGTCGATCAACCTAAACAAGTTGTAGCTAAAGGCTACCGGGATAGCCGCCATGATCAGAAAATTGAGCCCCAAGGATTGCCAACCTGCCATGCCGAAAGTGGTGACACTAGCGAGAATCAGGGCCAGTGCTATCAGTGCCAGTTGCCAGCGGAACATCAGACATAAAGCTGTGGCGCCAAGGAGATGAATGTTGAGGCCTGGGCGTATGCCCGCCTTGACGCTCCAGATCAGCATCAACACCACGATAGAGCCCAGGAAAACGTGTTGTAACGGGGAGGTGCTTAAATGCTTCCAGGGTGCCGTGATGAAGGCATAAGCGAGCAGCGCCAGCGCCAACGCGTGGGCGATCCACTGCCATGCTGTCGGTACCAGGTAATCAGGTAAGTTCATGACCCACTGAGGCTGGTGGTATTGGCTGGTTTAAGGTCGCGTACTTAAGTGTCATAAGCTAAACTCTAGCAATTTTGCCGTAGATGGAGAAACATTTTGCAACTCGCATTGTTTGATCTCGATAACACGCTGTTGGCTGGTGATAGCGATTTTCAGTGGGGCCAGTTCCTCATCAGCAAAGGATTGCTCAACGAACAAGAGCATCTTGCCAAAAATCTGGCTTTCTACGAGGACTACAAAGCCGGTCGGCTGGATATTTATGCTTTCCTGGATTTCCAGCTTAAGCCCTTGAGCGAGCATCCGCGTAGTGAGCTGGATGCCTTGCATCGCGAATACATGCAAGAGAAAATCCAGCCCATGATCACCGAAAAGGCGCGTGCGCTGGTGGAGAAACATCGCCAGAACGGTGACTTGTTAATGATTATTACCGCGACTAATAGCTTTGTGACAGGCCCGATTGCAAAGACGTTTGGCATCGACAACCTGATTGGCACTACGCCTGAAGAGGTGAATGGAGAGTTCACCGGCAAGGTGGTTGGCACGCCCAGTTTCCAGGCTGGCAAGATCACTAGACTCAAGGAGTGGTTGGCTGCCCGCGGACAATCGTTGAGTGATTTTGACACTACCTGGTTCTATAGTGATTCCCACAATGACTTACCGCTTATGGAGTTGGTGGACAATCCCGTGGCTGTAGATCCTGATGCCACATTGAAAGCGCACGCTGAACAGGCTGGCTGGCCTATTATCAGCCTACGTTGAGCCGATAAGGGCGTGTTAGCGGTGCAGCAGGATTTCGAGTACAAACTTGCTGCCCGCATATGCCAGCAACAATAATACAAACCCGCTTAGTGTCCAGCGCACGGCTGTCTTGCCGCGCCAGCCGTAGCGATAGCGCCCAAACAGCAGCCCACCGAAGATCAGCCATGAGAGCATGGTGAACACATTTTTGTGGTTGAACTGGAACGGTTGGTCAAACAACAGTTCAGAGAACATCATGCCGCTGATCAAGGTTAACGTCAGCAGGATAAATCCCAGCGTAATGATGCGGAACAGCAGGTTCTCCATGGTCATGAGCGGCGGGAAATCAGGCAGTTTGAGCCAGCTTGATTTCTGGTGCAGCTTGCGCTCGGCGGCTGTCATCAGCAAGGCATGCAGTGCGGCAAAAGTGAGCAAGCTATAAGCCAGCATTGCAATGACCAAGTGGGCTACAAACAAGGGCTGGTCAGCATAAGGAATCACATGTGACTCAGGCTGCCATGCCTGTAACAGCACGAAGAACGCAGCTGGAGGTAGTACAAAAGCTTGCAGGCTATGTAAGTGGTGCTTGAGGTTGGTGACCCAGTAAATCAATACCGTGAGCCATAGAATGGTTGAGAGGGCGTTGGTCAGGCTAAGATTCAGGCCCTGTGAAAATAGGGTGCAATATAGCGAGAGCGCATGCAACACCAACCCAACGGCAATCAAGCCGGAAGGCCAAAGTGGGCTGGAGGGTGCCGATGTGCCATTGTTTTTGCTCTGGCGCCAGTAATTGGTAGCCACCAAGAGGTAAATCAATGCGGTAATAAAAGGCAGAAACGCAATCATACGGGATGAGTTGGGTTAGAATTCATATATTCACAACACTATAACATGCAGCCGCACTCCACATACGCTAATCCATGTGCGGTAGCTATCGGTAGCCATCATGCTTGAAAACCTCAGTAGCAGATTACAACAAGTCGTCAAAACCCTGCGTGGGCATGCACGACTTTCCGAAGACAACATTACCGATGCCATGCGCGAAGTTCGCATGGCCTTACTTGAGGCCGATGTTGCCTTGCCAGTGGTCAAGGATTTCGTCAACCAAGTCAAGGAGCGCGCCGTAGGCCGTGAAGTGCTGCAAAGCCTCTCGCCAGGCCAGGCTGTCATCCAGGTGGTGCACGAAGAGCTTACCCGCCTCATGGGTGAGCAGAATGTTGGCCTCAACCTGGCAACCAATCCTCCCGCGATTGTATTGATGGCTGGCTTGCAGGGGTCTGGTAAAACCACTACCTCAGCCAAGCTGGCGCGCTTGCTGAAAAGCGAGAAAAAGAAAGTACTGCTGGCCAGTGCCGACGTTTACCGACCAGCCGCGATCGAGCAGTTGAAAACCCTGGCCAAGAGCCTGGAAGTAGACTGTTTTGATTCCAATGCCACGCAAAAGCCCGCCGACATTGCTGCGCAAGCACTAGATTTCGCCAAACGCCATTTTTATGATGTGCTGATCTTCGATACAGCGGGACGCCTGGGTATTGATGAAGCCATGATGGCCGAGATCAAGCAGTTACATGAATTGCTTAACCCAATTGAAACCCTGTTCGTGGTCGATGCCATGCAGGGCCAGGATGCAGTCAATACTGCACGCGCTTTTGGTGAAACCCTGCCGTTGACAGGTGTGGTGCTCACCAAGCTTGACGGTGATGCACGCGGTGGTGCGGCATTGTCCGTACGTCACGTGACAGGCAAACCGATCAAGTACATCGGTGTCAGCGAAAAAGTGGATGGTATTGAATTGTTCCACCCCGAACGCATGGCCTCTCGTGTGCTGGGCATGGGCGATGTGCTTTCGTTGATTGAGCAGGCGCAGAAGAATGTCGACCTGGAAGAAGCCAAGAAACTGGCAGACAAGGTCAAGTCGGGCAAGAATTTCGATCTTGAGGATTTTAAGGCGCAAATGCTGCAAATGCGCAAAATGGGTGGCATGGGCTCCTTGATGGACAAAATGCCTGCGCAGATTTCCGGCATGATGGGCCAGGTCAATAGTGAGGCTGGCGATAAAGCTTTACGTCGCATCGAAGGCATCATCAATGCCATGACGCCACTAGAGCGCCGCAAGCCCGAGATCATCAAGGCGACACGCAAGCGCCGTATTGCCGCTGGCTCTGGGGTACAGGTGCAGGAAGTTAATCGCTTGCTCAACCAGTTCGAGGAAGTGCAGAAGATGATGAAAATGTTCTCCAAGGGGGGTATGAGCAAAATCATGCGGAGCATGCAGGGCCGTTTTCCAGGCATGAGGTAACCAGCAGGAAATGCTTTTTCGTCCATGGGCTTGCATACACCGATCCCTTTCTTTAGGCCTGAAACTAAGAGAATTTACAATCCAGCATTGACGTCAGCAGCACTTTTCTTCATAATTGCGCGCTTTCCGAGATGAGAGTCTCATCTCACGGGCCGTTAGCTCAGTTGGTAGAGCAGCGGACTTTTAATCCGTTTGTCGCAGGTTCGAGTCCCGCACGGCCCACCAAAAGAATCAAAGGGTTAGCTAAAAAGCTAACCCTTTTTCATTTCAAAAGTGTCAACCTGCTGACGACCTAGC